>NZ_LNJP01000004.1 GCF_001547525.1 Burkholderia anthina | reverse complement strand
CCGCGGTTCGCCGCCGTATCGCGCGGGGAAAATCGGAAAACGCATACCGAGCACGGCCGCGCCGAGCACGAACGCCGCGCGGCGCAGCAGGCGGGAAGGGGCGCGCGGCGCGGGCGTGCCGGACGCATCGGGAGACGGAAACGCGGGGCGAGCTGTCATGCTGTCGGTCGAAAATCGGGCGCCGCACGAGGCGGCGCGTTAAATGGAAACGGCCGGCGCGCGATGCGCCGGCCATGCGTTCAGGCCGTACCGGTCAGATCGCCGGGGCCGTGCTCAGCACGGTGCCGAGCGTCGGGTCGAGATACAGCGGCGTCGTGTCCGGCTTCGACGTGAAGTCGAACAGGTTGCGCAGGTCGCCGGCCGTCGCGTCGAACGAGCCGCCGCCGATCCGCTGGCCGCCGAGCCAGTTGTCCTCGATGAAGCGCACGATGGACGCCTGGTCGAGCATCGTGTGGTCGACGTAGTTCTGCTTCGCGTACGGCGAGATCACGACCAGCGGAATGCGCACGCCCGGGCCGCAGCGGCCGTTCACGGTCGCGCCGTTCACGCCGGTGGTGCCGCCCGTGCCGCACTTGCCGGCGCCGTTGAGCTGGTCGACCGGGTCCGACGATGCGTGCGTCGGCGCCGTGTACACGTGGTCGTACCAGCCGTCCGAGTCGTCATAGGTGACGATCACGGCCGTGTTCTGCCAGTCCGGCTGCTGCTGCAGGAAGTTGACGACCTTCGTCACGAACGCCTGCTCGTCGAGCGGATCCGAATACCCCGCGTGCCCGTCCTGCGCGGCCGGCGCCTTCAGGTAGCTCACCGACGGGAAGTTGCCGGCCTTCACGGCGGCGAAGAAGTCGTCCGTGTCGTACTGGTGGTTCGCCGGTTCGGGCGTCTTGCCGTCGGTCTCGACGCTCGACCCGATCGCCGCGATCGAGCTGGGGCGCGTGTGTTGCGGGTTCGCGGTCGACGCGTAGTACTGGAACCAGTTGTGATGCGGGATGTAGTCGGCCGTCGCGGCGTTCACGGCGGTGGCGACCGTGCTGCGCGCGCAGCCCGTCGTGCCGTTGCCGTTCGTCGTCGACAGGTTGAAGCCGCCCATGAAGCCGCCCCACGTGATCTTCGCGGCGTTCAGCAGGTCGCCGATGTTCTTGCCGGTCATCATCGCCTGGTCGGTCGTGCTCGAACACACGTCGAAGCCCGGGTCGACGTCGTTGATCATCGTGAGGCCGCCCTGGCCGTCGTTGATGTAGTACGAGGTCGCGGCGAGCGTCGACGGCTGCTTCGACGTCTTGACGATCTGCATCCCGTTGGTCTGGCCCGACACGACGTTCAGTGCGCCCGGCGTCGACGGGCCGTAGACCGTCGTGTAAGTGTTGTCGCTCATCGCGAAGCGCTGTGCGTAGTTCCACAACGCGGTCACCGTGTTGCCGTCGAAATAGCCCATCACCTGGCCTTTCGTGCCGAACGCGCCGGCGCCGCCGGACGAGCCCTTGCCCGTGTACTTCGGGAACAGGTCTGCAAGACCGTTGTCCTCGGCCTGCTGTTCGGCCGTGTACGCGTGGTTCTGGTCGGCGGTCGCGGCCTGCGTGCGGTCGAGGCGGAACGGGTTCGCCGCGTCGGCGCCGTTGGCCGTGTTCGTGAAGTTCGGGTTCGCGGTGAGCAGCGTGCCCGTCAGGCCGTTCGGCGTCGGCGTGCCGGGTTTCGCGGTGAACGCCGGTTCGCCCGACGGGTTCGTCGCGTTCGGATAGGTGCCGAAGTAATGGTCGAACGAGATGTTTTCGCCGTAGATCACGACGACGTGCTTGATCGGCGTGGCGGTCTGCAGCGCATCCTGCGACGACACGGCGGCCGTCGGCGTGGAATCGTCGCTGCCGCCGCAGGCGAACAGCGCAAGCGTGGCGCCGGCGCAGGCGGTGACGAGCAAGGCTTGACGGAACATCGGGAAACTCCAGGGTAAGGCCTTCGATGGTGGAGAACGGCCCCGTCGCCGTGTCGGTTCGGCGCGGAGCTCGTGAGGAAGCACGCGCATTGGAACAGCCGCGTATGAAAATATGGGGACGGAGTGTTTTCGCGACGGTTGCGCCGCGGTATCGGTTTCATTACGGCCCGGCGCGATGCGAAAGAGAACGGAAAGGGGCGGACCGTCCGCACCCTCCACGTCACACGTCGCCGCATGCCGGTCGCTTGCGACGCCAGCGTTGCCGGGCGGGCGACGGGGAGCCGCCGGCGGGATCCTCGGCAGGGCGTCGCGCGTCGCTTTTTTGACAATACGGTGACGCGTTCATACGATGAACGCCTGCCGTGCACCGTGCGGCTTCCGACCGTCAGGGAGTATTGAGCGTGCCGATCCCCGTTCTGTTTGCCGTTCTGTGCGCGGCGTTCCTGCACGCATCATGGAATGCGCTCGTGCGCAGCAGCGGCGACCGGCTGCGCTCGGCCACGGTGCTGCAGATCGCGATCGGGCTGTTCGCGCTGCTGTTCCTGCCGGCCGCCGCGCCGATCACGCCGGCGAGCTGGCTCTGCGTCGTCGCGTCGGCCGTGATCCACGTCGTCTATACGCTGCTGCTCGTCCGTGCTTACGAGCACGGCGACCTGAGCGTCGCGTACCCGGTCGCGCGCGGCACCGCGCCGCTGCTGGTCACGCTCGGCGCGGCGGCGTTCGCGGGCGAGCGCCTGAACGTCGGCGCGCAATGCGGGCTCGTGCTGATCTGCGCGGGCATCATGGCGATCGGGCTGGAGCGCGGGCGCGGCGCGAAACACCGGATGATGCAGGTGCTGCCGACCGCGTTCGCGACCGGCGTGTCGATCGCGGCGTACAGCGTGGTCGACGGGATCGGCGTGCGCGAGAGCGGCAGTACGGTCGGCTATACCGCGTGGATGTTCGTGCTGACAGGCGCGATGATGGCCGCGTACTACCGGCTGCGGGCGGGGCCGCTGCGGCTGACGCAGGATGTCGGCGAAACCGCGAAGGCGGCCTGCGGCGGCGTGTTCGCGGCGCTCGCGTACGGCATCGTGATCTGGGCGATGGATCGCGCGCCGATGGGGCCGGTGTCGGCGCTGCGGGAAACGAGCGTGGTGTTCGCGGCGCTGATCGCGCGCGTGTATCTCGGCGAGCGGCTGACGCCGCGCCGGGCGGCAGGGTGCCTCGTGATTGCTTGCGGCGCGCTGCTGATCAGTGCGTTCGAAGCGGTGCGGTGAACGCGCCGGCGCAGCGCTTCGGGCGCGTCAACCTTCCACCGGCATCGCGCTCGTGCACTTGATCTCGTCGAGACACACGCTCGAATGCACGCCGCTCACGCCGGGAATGCGCATCAGCGTTTCGAGCAAGAACGTCGACAGCCCCTTCAGGTCGTGCGCGACGACCTTCAGCACGTAGTCGATATCGCCCGTGACCGAGAAACATTCCTGGATCTGCGCGAGATCCGACACGAGTTTCTGAAACTTCGACAGATCGCGGATATGCCCGCGCTCCATCGTCACGTGCACGAACGCGGTGACGCCGAACCCGAGCGTATCGGGGCACAGCCGGGTTTCATAACGGCGGATCGCGCCGATTTCCTCCAGCCGCCGATGGCGCCGCAAGGTCTGCGCGGGCGACAGCCCGACGGCCTTCGCCAGGTCGAGGTTCGACGCACGGCCGTTCTCCTGCAACACCGACAGCAAGTGGCGATCGATGCGGTCGAGAAGCGGTTCAGGCATTTTTGTTTCCTCCTCTGTCTCCTGGGCGCAATTTTATCTCATAATGTAGGGTTTGCATGAGCGGGTTACGCAACCCGATTTCGCCGTCGCGACGCTAAACTGACGCCGGATTTTCGTGTTCGGCCGCGGCAATGCGGCATGGGCGGCGAGTCGGCGGCCGGTCTGGCCGGTCCACCGACGCGAATCGGGTGCTGCCCGCGCGAAAATTGCAGTCCCCAACCCGGCGTCCCCACGAACGGCCGCCGGCACAGCAAAAACAGCGCCCGGCACACCGAGGCGCGCCGCACCGCTTCCGGCGGAGGCGGGAAGAATGGAGAAGACATGGTTTCTGGAAACGAGAGCGCTGGCCTCAAGCGCGGGCTGAAGAACCGGCACATCCAGCTGATCGCGCTCGGTGGCGCGCTCGGCACGGGGCTGTTCCTCGGCATCGCGCAGACGATCAAGATGGCCGGCCCGTCCGTGCTGCTCGGCTACGCGGTGGCCGGCATCGTCGCGTTTTTCATCATGCGCCAGCTCGGCGAGATGGTCGTCGACGAGCCCGTCGCCGGCTCGTTCAGCTATTTCGCCGACAAATACGTCGGCCACTTCACCGGTTTCCTGTCCGGCTGGAACTACTGGGTGCTGTACATCCTCGTCAGCATGGCCGAGCTGTCGGCCGTCGGAATCTACGTGCAGTACTGGTGGCCCGGCGTGCCGACCTGGGTGTCGGCGCTGGTGTTCTTCGTCGCGATCAACCTGCTGAACCTGGCGAGCGTGAAGTCGTACGGCGAGACGGAATTCTGGTTCTCGATCATCAAGGTCGCCGCGATCGTCGGGATGATCGGCTTCGGCGGCTGGCTGCTCGCGAGCGGACAAGCGGGGCCCGAAGCGAGCATCGCGAACCTGTGGCGGCACGGCGGTTTCTTCCCGAACGGCGTATCGGGGCTCGTGATGTCGATGGCCGCGATCATGTTCTCGTTCGGCGGGCTGGAACTGATCGGCATCACCGCGGCCGAGGCGGACGATCCGAAGCACAGCATTCCGCGCGCGACCAACCAGGTGATCTACCGGATCCTGATTTTCTACATCGGCGCGCTCGCCGTGCTGCTGTCGCTGTATCCGTGGGAAAAGGTCGTCACCGGCGGCAGCCCGTTCGTGCTGATCTTCCATGCGCTGAGCAGCAACGTGGTCGCGAACGTGCTGAACGTCGTCGTGCTGACGGCCGCGCTGTCGGTCTACAACAGCGGCGTGTACAGCAACAGCCGGATGCTGTTCGGCCTCGCGAAGCAGGGCAACGCGCCGAAGGTGCTGTGCTCGGTGAACAAGCGCGGCATTCCGCTCGCCGCGCTCGGCGCGTCGGCGCTCGCGACCGGCGTGTGCGTGCTGGTCAACTACTTCATGCCGGGCAAGGCGTTCGAGGTGCTGATGGGCCTCGTCGTGTCGGCGCTGATCATCAACTGGGCGATGATCACGCTGATCCACCTGAAGTTCCGCCAGGCCAAGCGTGCTGCCGGGGAACAGACATCCTTCCGCAGTGTGGGCTATCCTTTCACGAATTACCTGTGCCTGGCATTCATGGCCGGCATTCTCGTCGTGATGTACCTGACGCCGGATCTCCGCCTGTCGGTGTACCTGATCCCGGTATGGCTCGCGGTGCTCGCGATCGGGTATCGCTTCCGTCAGAAGAATGCGGGCTTGGCGGTGCACGACGGCGTCTCCGCACGCTGACGCAGGCCACGACCGACCATTGTTCCAAACGAGACCGACTCAAGCCATGTTCGAACACATCGACGCGTACCCGGGCGACCCGATCCTGACGCTCAACGAGAATTTCCAGCAAGATCCGCGCGACCGGAAGGTCAACCTGAGCATCGGGATCTATTTCGACGCCGAAGGCCGGATCCCGGTGATGGGCGCCGTGCGCGAAGCCGAAACCGCGCTGCAGCGCGACAGCGGCCCGAAGCCGTACCTGCCGATGGTCGGCCTGGCCGCGTATCGCGACGCCGTGCAATCGCTCGTGTTCGGCGCCGATCACCCGGCCCGCGCGGCCGGCCGCATCGCGACGCTGCAGACGCTCGGCGGCTCGGGCGCGCTGAAGGTCGGCGCCGATTTCCTGAAGCGCTATTTCCCCGATTCGCAGGTGTGGCTGAGCGATCCGAGCTGGGAAAACCACCGCTTCATCTTCGAGCGCGCCGGCTTCACGGTGAATACGTACCCGTACTACGACGAAGCGACGGGCGGCCTGAAGTTCGACGCGATGCTCGCGGCGATCGACGCGCTGCCGGCGCGCAGCATCGTGCTGCTGCACGCGTGCTGCCATAACCCGACCGGCGTCGATCTCGACGAAGGCCAGTGGGAGAAGCTGATCGACGTGATCGAGGCGCGCGGCCTGCTGCCGTTCGTCGACATGGCGTACCAGGGCTTCGGCGCGGGCCTCGATGCGGACGCGTTCGCGGTGCGCGAGCTGGCCCGCCGCGGCGTGCCGACGCTCGTCGCGAACTCGTTCTCGAAGAACTTCTCGCTGTACGGCGAGCGCGTGGGTGGCCTGAGCGTCGTCTGCGAGGACGCGGCCGCCGCCGACCGCGTGCTCGGCCAACTGGCCGGGGCCGTGCGCTCGAACTACAGCAACCCGCAGACCTACGGCGCGAAGGTCGTCGCGGCCGTGCTCGGCACGCCGGCGCTGCGCAAGCAGTGGGAAGAGGAACTGTCGGCGATGTGCCGCCGCATCGCGCGGATGCGCCAGTCGATCCACGACGGCCTGCGCGACCACGTGAGCGGCGAGGCACTCACGCGCTACGTGAAACAGCGCGGGATGTTCACGTACACGGGCCTGACCGAGTCGCAGGTCGACGCGCTGCGCGAGGTGCACGGCGTGTACATCCTGCGCTCGGGCCGGATGTGCGTGGCGGGCCTGAACGACTCGAACGTCGGCATCGTCGCGGACGCGATCGGCAAGGTGCTGAAGAGCGGCGTCTGAACGCGGCGCGCCTCGGCGCGTCACGATGAAGAACCGGCTGTGTCCCGTCGCGGGAGCAGCCGGTTTTTCGTTGGGCGGCCGTCATGTGCGATGCCCGGCTGACGCGCGGGCGGGCGCGGCGGTACGATCACGGGATCGCATGCACGACCGAGGAGCAGAGAAACGACATGGGCATCCGGATCATCCAGCTGGGCACGCCGCGCGCGGCCGGCGAAGGCCTGCGGATCGGCACGGTGCGGCGGCCGCCGCGCGGCGTGCCGAAGGCGGAATTCGCGTCGCGCAACTACTATGATGTATGGTTGCCGACGCTGTCGCCGAGCCCCGAACTCGTCGCGCAGGCGCAGGCCGCCGAAACCGACGCCGAATGGAAGGCGTTCAAGCGCCACTTCCGCGCGGAGATGGCGCACGGCGATCCGGCGAAGGTGCTGGACCTGCTGGCCGCGCTGTCGGCGACCACCGCGTTCTCGATCGGGTGCTACTGCGACGACGAAAACCATTGCCACCGCAGCGTGCTGCGCGAATTGCTCGCGGAGCGCGGCGCGACGATCGAGCCCGACGCGGGCTGAAGCGGGCGGAGGCGGCGTCGCGCGGCGGCGCGATCGTGCGGTGCGGCGAACCGGTTGACGTGGGTCAAGCGCGCGGCCGCGCGCGCCACTATGCTCTCGTCATGGAGCCATCACGACGATGACAGACCGACAGATGCACATTGCTTTCCCGTCCGAACCGCCGGAATACTGCGCGCGCGACCTGGTCGTCGCGTTTTCGGCGCTGGTCGACGGGCGTTGCGTCCAGTGCGCGGTCACGGCCGAGGCGCTGGAGGACCATTTCGGCGCGCGCTCGCTGCTCGAGCGCGATCTGCTGAGCGCATTCGACGCGCACCGCCCGGCCATCGAGGCGATGGCACGACGCATGCTCGAGGAAATCGGCGGCCGGCCGGTGCTGCTGCACAGCGGGCACTTCCGGCTCGAAGGCTGATACCGCAGGAGGGCGCATGACACTGCAGGGCAACATTCACGAACGCGACTGGTCGGTCGAAGTGGAGACGCGCCCGTGCGAATCGGGCGAGTTCCGCTGCCGCGTGTCGGTCGAGCACGGCGCCGGCGCCGCGCGGTTTCATCATACCTTCGAGCACAGCCACGCGTATCCGACGGAGCGCGAAGCGATGATCGAAGGGCTGCGGGCCGGCATGACGTGGATCGAGATGAAGGCGTCGCAGACCTTCAACGTATGAACGGTCCCGCGCCAGCCAGGCGCGGGCAGACTATCGGCCGGCCGCGATCGAACCATGCGCGCCGCGCCACGGGAAACACGTGCCCCCGCACGGCGATGCGGACGGCACTTGCAAGGCGGTCGACGAGCGGCGGCCCCGTCAGGAGACACGACATGGGCGTGGGCATGCAGATCGCCTGCCTGGGATTCACGGGTTCGGCGGCGGTCGAGGCCGAAGCCGGCGCGCAACTGGTGAGGCTCGAACGGTTTCGCGCATTGATCGACGGCTGCCACCTCGCGATCGAATTGCGCACGGCGGCCGATGGCGAGCGCGTGTACGACGTACGGGTCGACCTGGTGATGCACGACGCGGCGCTCAGGCCTTTGCCGCTGCCGCCATGCGTCGGCGCCGATGTGGACGATGCGCTGCGTCGCGCGTTCGCGCAGGCCGAGCACGCGCTGATCGCGTGGCAGCGGGGCGCCGCCACGGCGGCGCTGCGCGACACCATGCAGTGACGCCGCGCCGGCGATCCGGCGCCCTGCGTCAGACCCGCGCGAGCGCTTGCGCGTCGATGATGCGCACGCGCTTGCCGCGCGTTTCGACGAGCGCTTCGCGATGGAACCGCGAGAACATCCGGCTGACGGTTTCGAGCTTCATCCCGAGATAGCAGCCGATTTCCTCGCGCGTCATCCGCAGGTTGAATTCGGTCGCCGAATAGCCGCGCGCCTCGAACCGCGACGACAGGTTCAGCAGGAAATGCGCGACGCGCTGCTCGGCCGACATCGTGCCGAGCAGCAGCATCTGGCTCGATTCGCGGACGATCTCGCTGCTCAGCATCTGGTAGAGAAAGTGCTGCATCGGCTTCATCTCGCGGCACGCGGCTTCGAGCGCGCCGAACGGGATGATGCACACCACGCTGTCCTCCAGCGCGATCGCGTCGCAGCAATGCTGGCCGCCGCCGATGCCGTCCATCCCCAGCGTTTCGCCGGCGATCTGGAAGCCGGTCACGTGCTCGCGGCCGTCGCGATGCATCATCACCGTCTTGAACGAACCCGCGCGCACCGCGTAGATGCTCTGGAACGGATCGTCGGTGCGAAACAGCGCGTCGCCCTGGCGGACCTGCCGCGTCGTGCAGATGATCGCGTCGAGGCGGCCGTATTCGGCGGGCGTCAGGTGCGGCGGCAGGCACATCGAGCGCATCGCGCAGGCCGAGCAGCGGGCGGCCGGATGTTTGGCGGCGTCGGCGCGCGCGGCCGGGCGCAGCGGGATCGTTGGCCGGGGTACGACGGACACGTCGGCGGCGAAGGCGGTGGCGGTGGACATGAGTCGCTCCGGCTCGTCAGGTGCGGCGCACGCGAGCGTGCACCAGGGATTCGATCACACGGCATGCGGCGTCGAATTCGACGGTCTTGTCGAAGAAGTAGTCGGCTCCCGCCGTCGCGCATGCCTCTCTGAATGCCGGTGCCGAGTGGTTCGTCAGCACGATCGTGACGATGCGCGGCGCGGCTTTCGACAGCATCCCGATCAGGTCGAGACCGCTGCCGTCCGCGAGCCGTACGTCGACGATCACCACGTCCGCGCCACTGCTGAGGATATGCGTCCACGCGTCCTGGCCGTCTTCCGCTTCGCCCACGACCGCGACGCCGCGGATCGCGCCGACGAGCAGCGCGATCCGCTGGCGAACGGCGACCGCATGATCGACGAGAAACACCCTGAGCAAGGCGGGCGACAGGCTGGCATTCATGCCGGCAGTATCGTGTTGCGCCGCCGAAATTGAAATCGGCCGAATTGGAAGTTCGTGTAGGCCGCTTCGACGCGGTGTAGGGCGTTTCCTACACCGCGTACGGGAAATCGCCGGTATGAATCCCGACGAGGCGATGCCGCGCGAGCGAGGCGAACGATTGCGCGGCCGGGTCAGCCGGCGCCGCGTGCGGCCAGTGCGTCGCGCGCGGTGCGGCATGCGGCCAGGTCCCACGCGGCGCAGCCGACGCTCTTGAACAGCAGCGGGCCGCCGCGGGCGAAGGTGCCGTTCAGCACGTCGGCGAGCGATGCGACGTGCCGCCAGTCGACTTGCGCGACGATCAGGTCGCCGGCTTCGTGGCGCGCGCCGGCCGGATCGTCGACGACGAGCCGGCTGCCCCGTACCGTGCTCGCGTCGATCTCGGCGGCATCCGCGGTGAACGCGCCGACGCCGACCACGAGCCGGCCTTCGCGCGCGGCTTCGCGGTAGACGGGCGTGCGGCTCGTCGTCAGCGTGACGACCACGTCGATCGCGTCGGGAATCGCGTCGCCGTCGAGCGGCGCGAGGTGCGGCGCATGCGCGCGGTGGGCCGCGCAGAACGCGGCCGCGCTGTCCGCGCGCGTGCCGCGCACGTGAAGGTGCGCGTCCGGAAAGATCGCTGCGAGCGCTTCCGCGTGATTGGCGGCCTGCTTGCCGGTGCCGATCAGCAGGATCTCGCGCGGCGCGGCGCCGTGCAGCGCGTGGATGCCGAGCGCGGTGATCGCCGCCGTGCGGCGGCCGGTGACGGTCGGGCCGTCGAGCGCGAAGCGCATTTCCCCGGTGGCGGCATCGTACGCGGTGACCTGGCCGAGGATCGTCGGCAACCCGCGCGCCCCGTTGCCGGGGCACACGTTCACGAGCTTGTGGCTCGCCAGGTCGTGAGCACTCGACGGCATCGACAGCATCACGCCGCCGCCTTGTAGCGGCACGACCAGGCGTTCGGGGCTGACGATCTCGCCTGCCGCATACTCGACGACCGCTTGCCTGAGCGTGGCGAGCAGCGCCGGGTAGTCGAGCAGCGCGGCCGTGTCGGCCGCATCGAAAACGGGAATCGGAGAAAGGGCGGTCATCGTGTACGTCGGGGGCGTCGGTGAGTGTGGCCGGCGGACGCATGCCGCGCCCGCCGCGGGTCTGCCGGATACCGTGACACAGGGCAGTGGATCGAATCTATACCACTTGCTGGCGCGCCCGCAACCCAGAAAATAAAGCGCGTCGTGGATTTTGGTTCTAATATCTGGCCAGAAGGCTCGCCGGTGCCGCGCTGCCCGCCCGCTCCGGTATAGTGCGAACCCATTCCAGATCCCACGCCCGCGAACGGGCAGGAGCCATACGATGATGTCCGCGCGCCCCGACTCACTCGAAGGCGGTTTCAGGCCGCTGCAGATCTACGAGCAGGTAGCCGAAAAGATCCGCGACGAGATTCGCGCCGGGCGCTACGCGGCCGAATCGCGGCTGCCGTCCGAGCGCGAGCTCGCGGCGCTGTTCCAGGTCGGCCGGCCGGCGGTGCGCGAAGCGCTCGGCGCGCTGCAGAACGAAGGTCTCGTCTTCACGAAGCGCAATTCGGGCACCTACGTCGTCGCGGCGCCGCTCGACGTGCTCGCGCGGCACGGCGACGCGCACACCGCGCTCGAGGCCGATTTCAGCCCGACGTCGACGCTCGACGTGCGGCTGATCCTGGAGCCCGCGATCGCGCGCCTCGCGGCCGCCCATGGCCGCGCCGACGCCGGCGCCGAGCGCTATCTCGCGCAGATGGAAACCATCACCGACATCGACGATCCGCACCAGCGCGCGCTGTGGAACGAGAGCGACCGGTTGTTCCACCGGCAGCTCGCGCTGATGACGGGCGACGCGCTGATCGTGAAGATCGCGGACGAGGTCGCGAAGACGATGGACCAGCCGCTGTGGAAGCGGCTGAAGGACGACGGCATCTACGACGCGGGCCGGATCCGGCTCTACGTGTCCGAACACCGGCTGATCTACGAGGCGATCGTGTCCGGCGATGCCGATGCGGCTGCGTTCTATGTCGAACAGCACATCCGCCGCGTGCGGCGCGACATCGCGCCGAAATGACCGATCTGCGCGCGAATCCATTTTGGTCTTCAATATGACCAAAACGCCGACGGTTATTTTGAAATTGCTTGCGATGTGACCACGCGTGTCCTACATTGGTTTCACACAAAACCAATCAGGAGACATCATGCGACACGTCGTGACCGCGCTTTCGGTGGCCGTCGCCGCTGGCGCGCTGACTTCCGCGCATGCGCAGGAGGTCGTGATGATCGGCCATTCGGCGCCGCTCACGGGCCCGCAGGCCGCCAACGGCAAGGACAATGAAAACGGCGCGCGGCTCGCCGTCGACGAGCTCAACCAGGCCGGCGTGAAGGTCGGCGGCAAGGCCGTCACGTTCAAACTGGTTTCCGAAGACGACCAGGCCGATCCGAAGGCCGGCGTGCAGGTCGCGCAGAACCTCGTCGACAAGGGCGTCGTCGCGGTGCTCGGGCCGTACAACTCGGGCGTCGCGATCCCCGCGTCGCGCGTGTATTCGAACGCCGGCGTGCCGATCCTGCCGGTCGCGTCGAACCCGGCGCTGACGAAGCAGGGCTTCAGGAACATCTTCCGGATCGGCGCGAGCGACGAGCAGCTCGGCGGCACGATGGCCACGTTCGCCGCGAAGACGCTGAACGCGAAAACCGCCGCCGTGATCGACGATCGCACCGCGTACGGGCAGGGCGTCGCCGAACAGTTCATGAACGTCGCGAAGGCGAACGGCATCAAGATCGTCGACCAGGAATACACGAATTCGTCGGCCACCGATTTCCTCGGCATTCTCACCAAGATCAAGGCCGCCAACCCCGACGTGATCTTCCTCGGCGGCTATGCGGCGCAGGGCGCGCCGATGGCCAGGCAGATGAAGCAGCGCGGCTTGCGGGCGAAGCTGCTCGGCGGCGACGGCATCTGCTCGGCCGACATGGGCAAGGTCGCGGGCGAGGCCGCATCGATCGTCTACTGCGCGCAGGGCGGCGTCGCGCTCGAGAAGACGCCGGCCGGGCGCGCATTCCTGAAGAAGTACCACGACACCTATCACACCGATACGCAGGTCTACGGCGTCAACTACTACGACGGCGTGAAGCTTCTTGCCGACGCGATGGTCAAGGCCGGCACGACCACCGACAAGGCGAAGCTGACCGCGCAGCTCGCGAAGTCGAACTACGCGGGCGTCGCCGGCACCTATTCGTTCGACGCGAACGGCGACCTGAAAGGCGCGCCGACCACCGTCTACGTGATCCGCAACGGCCTGCCGGAACCGTACGCGAAGTAATCCCGTCACCGGACGGCGGCCCGGCCGCCGTCCTTCGTTTCAACGCATCCAATTCGTCATGAAGATTTCCCGATCCCTTTCCACCGTCGAAGTGCATACCGGCGGCGAAGCGTTTCGCATCGTCACGAGCGGGCTGCCTAGGCTGCCCGGCGCGACGATCGTCCAGCGCCGCGCATGGCTCAAGGCGCATGCCGACGAAATCCGCCGCGCGCTGATGTTCGAACCGCGCGGCCATGCCGACATGTACGGCGGCTATCTGACCGAGCCCGTTTCGCCGAATGCCGATTTCGGCGTGATCTTCGTGCACAACGAGGGTTACAGCGACCATTGCGGACACGGCGTGATCGCACTGTCGACGGCGGCCGTCGAGCTTGGCTGGGTGCAGCGCACGGTGCCGGAGACGCGGGTCGGCATCGACGCGCCGTGCGGCTTCATCGAGGCGTTCGTCCAGTGGGACGGCGAGCATGCGGGGCCCGTGCGCTTCGTCAACGTGCCGTCGTTCATCTGGCAACGCGACGTGTCGGTTCAGACGCCGTCGTTCGGCACCGTGACCGGCGATATCGCGTATGGCGGCGCGTTTTATTTCTATGTCGACGGCGCGCCGTTCGACCTGCCGGTGCGCGAGTCGGCCGTCGAAAAGCTGATTCGCTTCGGCGCGGAAGTGAAGGCGGCCGCGAACGCGAAGTATCCGGTCGTGCATCCGGAGATCCCGGAAATCAACCATATCTACGGCACGATCATCGCGAACGCGCCGCGCCACGCGGGTTCGACGCAGGCGAACTGCTGCGTGTTCGCGGATCGTGAAGTCGACCGCTCGCCGACCGGCTCCGGCACCGGCGGGCGCGTCGCGCAGCTCTACCAGCGCGGGCTGCTCGCGGCGGGCGACACGCTCGTCAACGAATCGATCGTCGGCACGGTTTTCAAGGGGCGCGTGCTGCGCGAAACGACGGTCGGCGGCCTCCCGGCCGTGATCCCGGAAGTGGAAGGCAGCGCGCATATCTGCGGGTTCGCGAACTGGATCGTCGACGAGCGCGATCCGCTCACGTACGGATTTCTCGTGCGCTGAGCCGGGGCGCCGGTCGCCCCCCGTTGCGTGTCCCCGTTACGCCCCCTTCGCGCGGCGTTCCGTTCGTCGTACCAGGTTTGGCGCGTCGTTCCGGTTGCCGGGCACGCGCCTTTCTTGCGTGAGCGCCGCCGCGACACCGCGGCGCGTGTGCCGGCGCAAGGCCGCCGCGGGGCGGCCGGCCGCGCGAGTTTGGTACGATGCAGCCTTTTCAGCAGAGCTCCACCCGCGTGAATCGCCGAAACGTGTCGTCAGTGCGTGCCTTGTGCGCCAGATGGGTCGCGCGCGCCCAACCCGTCGCAGCGGCCGCCGTCGCGCGCGTCAAGCCTCTCGCCACCACCGCGTGGCGCCATGTCCGCCACCCGACGCGCCGTGGCGTGCTGCTCTCGGCCGCCGCCGTGCCGGCGCTGTTCGCGCTGTACGTGGTCGCGCTCGTCCCGTTCACGCCGGGCATCGGCGACATCCGCAAGGCGCGCGTCGACCAGCCCGCGCAGGTGCTGTCCGCCGACGGCAAGCTGCTGGCCGAATTCAAGCCGTCGAACCGCGAATGGGTGCCGCTCAAGCAGATCTCGCCGCGCATGGTCGACGCGCTGATCGCGACCGAGGATCACCGCTTCTACGAACACCACGGACTCGACTGGAAGCGCACGGCGTCGGCCGCCCTCCATACGTTCTCGGGCAGCCGCCAGGGCGGCTCGACGATCACCCAGCAGCTCGCGCGCAACCTCTATCCGGACGAGATCGGCCGCGCGCCCACGCTCACGCGCAAGGTGAAGGAGGCGATCACCGCGCTGAAGATCGAGGCCGTCTACAGCAAGGACCAGATCCTCGAGACCTACCTGAACACGGTGCCGTTCCTGTACAACGCGTACGGCGTCGAGATGGCCGCGCGCACCTATTTCGACAAGTCGGCCGACGAGCTCGACGTGCTCGACAGCGCGACGCTCGTCGGGATGCTGAAAGGCAATAGCTACTACAACCCGGTGCTGAACCCCGAGCGCGCGCTGCAACGGCGCAACACGGTGCTCGGCCAGATGGTGAAGTACGGCAAGCTGTCGCCCGCGCAGTTCGCACAGTTGCAGCGCCGGCCGCTGCGCATCGACTTCGAGCGCCAGAAGGAGCCGCCGGGGCCGGCGCCGCATTTCACGCAGCAGTTGCGCAAATGGCTGATCGCGTGGGCCGACCGCAACGACTACAACATCTACTCGGACGGGCTGATCGTCCGTACGACGATCGACTCGCGGCTCCAGCAGATGGCGACGCAGGCGCTCACGCTGCAGGGCAATCAACTGCAGGGTATCGCGAACAACGCATGGAGCGGCCGCGACGGCTGCGGCACCGACAACGAGGTGTTCCGCACCTTCATGCGCGAATCGGCCGAGTACAAGGCCGCGCAGGACGCCGGCAAGGACGACGCGGCGGCGATGAAGCTGCTCGCGTCCGACCGCGGCTTCCTGCACGCGCTGTGCAAGGCGAAGACCGACGTGCAGGCCGGCTTCCTCGCGATCGACCCGCGTGACGGGCAGATTCGCGCGTGGGTCGGCAGCCGGGACTTCACCCGCGAGCCGTTCGACCACGTCGCGCAGGCGCGGCGTCAGCCGGGCTCGACGTTCAAGCCGTTCGTCTACGGCGCCGCGTTCGCGAGCGGGATGAAGCCGGACGATACGTTCATCGACCAGCCGGTCGAGATCCCGTTGAAGGGCGGCGAGATCTGGCGGCCGAACGACGACGTGCCGCCGTCGGGCAAGCCGATGACGCTGCGCGACGCGGTTGCGCTGTCGCGCAACCGGATCACCGCGCAGGTGATGGAGAAGGTCGGGCCGGGCGCCGTCGCGCGGCTGGCGCGCGACATGGGCGTGCGCGAAAGCCCGCTCGAACGCGTGCCGTCGCTCGCGCTCGGCACGAGCCCCGTCACGCTGAAGGAAATGGTCGCGTCGTACGCGACGATCGCGAACGGCGGGCTGTACGTCGAGCCGCAGATGGTCACGCGCATCGAGAACCGCCAGGGCGACGTGCTCGCCGAGTACGCACCGGCGCCGCCCGAGCGCGCGCTCGACGCCGAAACCGACAAGATGCTGCTCGACGTGATGCGCGACGTCGTGACGCGCGGCACGGGCGGCAGCATCCGCACGCGCTTCGGGGTGCGCGGCGACGTGGCCGGCAAGACCGGCACGACGCAGGACAATGCGGACGGCTGGTTCATCCTGATGCAGCCGGGCCTCGTCGCCGGCGCGTGGGTCGGGTTCGACGACGGCCGCGTGACGCTGCGCAGCGATTACTGGGGGCAGGGCGCGCACAGCGCGCTGCCGATCGTCGGCGATTTCTTCCAGCGCGCGCAGCGCGCCCGGATCGTCGATACGAAGACGAAATTCGATACCGAGCCGTCGCCGGGCTGGTTCGGCTCGCTGCGCGAGCGCGTGACCGACCTGTTCGACACGTGGTTCCCGCCCGAGCCGAAGAAGGCTTCCGCGCCGGTCAGGACGCCGCGCATCGAACGCCCGGCCGAGACCGACGAAGGGGCGGCGTCGGAAGCGTCGGCCGCGTCGGCGCCGGATGCCGCGTCCGGCGGCATCGTCGAGGAGTGGGTGCCGGCGTCGGAAGTAGCCGCGTCGGCCGCGGCGCTGTCGTCGGGCGCATCGCAGCCGCCGCAGCCTGCGCAGCCGCCGGCGGACGCGAGTACGACGAGCGGAAGCGGTGCCGGTGTCGGCGCCGCCCCTTCGGCCGTGCCGGCCCCATCGCCGATGCCGGAGCCGGCGCCCGCCGCGCCTGACTCGGCCGGCGCTTCGCAGTGACGAAGCCATTCAGATTCCGCGCGATGCTGCCGTAATCAAGTCGTCACGATAGCTCGCGCGGTCGCCCCGCGCTTCTCCGATGCGACTTTCCACTGACTATGTCGCGCTCGCGCGCGACGACCTTTCCGTGGGCGTCCCGCTCGGCTTCGACCTCTACGACGCCGACGGCGCCGCGCTGCTGCCGGCCGGCACGACGCTGGCCGACCCGGCGCAGCACGCTTTCCTGTTCGACCATTTCCGCCCCGTGCGCCGACGCGACGCCGCCGACACCGATCCATGCGCGTCCGCGGCGACGGGCGCCCCCGCCACGTGCATGGGCTTGTCGGCGGGCGCCGCGATCGGCATCCGCCGGCGGGTCGGCACGACGCGCGCGCTGCAGCGGTGCCGGCTGATCGGCGTCGGCGCGTCGGGGGCGCTGTTCGTCGAGCCGCAGCCCGCCACCGCGCTCGAGTTCGCGCGCGGCGACGACGTCGAAGCGGTGGCGGTCGGCCGCGCCGCGGTGTCCCGTTTCGGCGCGACGGTCGAATCGGTGCAGGCGTCGGGCGCGGCGCCATTCATGATCCTGTCGCCGCCCGGTTTCGTCGATCGGCTGCGCACGCGCGCCGAGCCGCGCGTGCCGGTGCGCATCGCGGCCTGCTGCCACGGCGCGGCGGACGAAGCGGAAAGCATCGGGGTGGTGCACGACCTCAGCCTGAGCGGTCTGTCGATCGCCGTCGGCCGGGCGATCGCGGCACCCGGCGAGCCGTTGTGCGTGATGCTGCCGTACGAAACCGGCGGCCGTGTCGAGCGGCTGGCGCTCGCTGGCACGGTGCGGGCCGTGCATGCCGACCCGGCGGTGCCGGCGCTGACGCTGCACCATGCGGCGTTCGACGACATCGACGCCGCCGACCTGATTCGCCTCAAGGCACTGCTGTTCGACACGCAGATGGCGTCGGCGGATATCGACCGCCTGCGCTGACGCCCGGCCGTCACCGTATCGCGGTATTCGGTGCACGAACGTCGATAATCGTCTGATGAATTAACCTATTCCCGTGCGATTGTACGGTTTCGGTCAACAGTGAATTTGCGATTTAAGTATTTACCCTGATAGTCGAGCCTCCTAGACTTTCACTCATGCGCAACGACTCCGAGTCCGAAGCGCCTGACAAAACAATCCTGGAGGTAACGCATCATGAAATCGCTGATCAAGGCAGTTGCACTGGCCGCCCTGGTGGCCGCACCGGTCGTCTCGTTCGCCCAATCGAACCAGCAGCCGCTGACGCGCGCGCAAGTGCGCGCCGAACTGGTCCAGCTCGAAAAGGCCGGCTACAACCCGAACGACTGGATCAACTATCCGGAAAACATCCAGGCCGCCCAGGCCAAGATCGCGGCCGCGCAGAACGCCGGCGCGCAAGCCGACGCAACCGGCTATGGTTCGAACCCGGTCGCGACCTCGCAGTCGGGCCAGCGCGCGGTCGTGCCGGCCGTGAGCGACCGCTCGTCGGTGTACTTCGGTCACTGAGCCGGCTGTTGTCTCGCGGCCCCGAAGGCCGAGGCCGAAGCCGTATCGGAAAAGCCCGCACACGTATCGTGTGCGGGCTTTTTGCATCTCTTCCATCGAGTACGGCAACGCACGAATTGCCGTCGGCCGAACCGGTCGCAAATAGCCTGCGGCTTGCATGAGCGACACGCCGGCCACCGATCGGCGCTGATTCAGCAATACCTTGCCGTGAACGGGTCACGCCTCTTGCCGGGCCGACCCGCTGACAATCCGCCGCGCGTGCGCTAGCATCGCGGTCGATGTCGGCGCGGTGGCGCGGCCCATGCACACGGGGCGCGACAAGGCACCGGGTTCCACACTTCAACGAACAACAAAGGAGCATCCATGCGTGTCTTGACTGGTCTGCTGGGCTCGCTGGCGCTGGTGGCGGGCGTCGCCCATGCGCAGGCGAATTGCGCGGACGCGACGGATCAGGCGACGATGACGGCGTGTGCCGATCGCGCGTACAAGAAATCCGACGGGGAACTGAACCGGACTTACCAGGCCGTCACCGCGCGCCTGCGCGATGCGCAGCCGCTTGCCGACAAGCTCGTGAGCGCGCAGCGCGCGTGGATCGCGTACCGCGATGCGGAGTGCCGTTTCTCGAGCGCGAATGTCGAGGGCGGCAGTGCATACCCGATGGTCGTATCGACCTGCCTCGACGATCTGACGAAAGCGCGCACCGAAACGTTGAAGGGCTATCTCGCCTGCGAGGAGGGCGACCTCGCGTGCCCGGTGCCGGCGAAGTAACCGCCATGCGCGGGCCCGCCGAGGCCCGCGCCGCGCCGGCTACACGTCGTCCGTTACACGTCGTCCGTTTCGTCGAGCAGCTTGTGCCGCATCGCGTAACGCACGAGCGCCGCTTCATGCGGCATCTGCATCTTTTCGAGGATCCGGGTTTTGTAGGTGCTGACCGTCTTCGCGCTCACGCACAGCGCATTCGCGATCTCGGTCAGCGTCTGGCCCGCGGCGATTCGCCGGAACACGTCGAATTCGCGATCGGACAGCCGCTGATGCGGCAGCGTTTCGGCCGGCTCGTTCAGGCTCTGCGCGAACTGCTCGGCCATCGCCAGGCTCACGTAGACGCCGCCCGACGCCACTTTCGTGACCGCGCCGACCAGCTCCGCGCTCGCGCTTTCCTTCGTCAGATAGCCGGACGCGCCCGCGCGGAACGCGCGCACCGCGTACTGCTGCTCCGCGTGCATCGTCAGCACGAGCACGCGCAGCGCGGGCTTCTCGTCCTTGATCTGCTTGATCAGCTCGACACCGTTGCGACCGGGCATCGACAGGTCGAGCACGAGCACCTGCGCGGGCGTCGCACGCACCAGCGCGATCGTCGACGGGCCGTCGCAGGCCTCGCCGGCCACCTCGAATCCGGTGGCGTTCTGGAGGATGTGCCGCAGACCGTCGCGTACGAGCGTATGGTCGTCGGCGATGAGCACCTTGATCATGTGATGAGCGTGTCCTGTTGAACGGTGGCGAGCGGAAACGCGACGGTGATCGAGAAGCCACGCGCAAGCGCGGTGTCGATCGTCACGGTGCCGCCCAGCATATGTGCGCGTTCGCGAATGCCGATCAGGCCGAACGACTTGTCTTCGTGGGCCGCACCGCCGGGCGCCGCGCCGCGGCCGTTGTCCGCGACGCGCAGCACGCAAAAGTCTTCCTCGATGTCGAGCCGCAACGCCACGCGCGTCGCATCCGCATGGCGCGCGACGTTCGTCAGCGCTTCCTGGACGATGCGGAACAGCGTGGTCGCGCCCGCGCTGGTGAACGTGAGGCCGCCCGTCTCGATGTGGCGCTCGACATCGATCCCGTAGCGGTTCGTGAAATCGTTCGCGAGCCATTCGATCGCGGGCACGAGGCCGAGATCGTCGAGCATCACCGGCCGCAGGTCGGCCGCGATGCGCCGCACCGACGCGACCGTCGCGTCGATCAGCCGCCGCATGCCTTGCAGATGGGTCTGCACGCCATCGTCGGGGTGCGCGCGGCCGGGCATGCGCAGTTGCTGCTCGACGACCGACAGGTCCATCTTCAGCGCGGTGAGCTGCTGCCCGAGGTCGTCGTGCAGCTCGCGCGCGATGCGCGTCTTCTCCTCTTCGCGCACGTTCTGCAGGTTCGCCGACAGTTCGCGCAATTCCTCGCGCGATCGCTTCAGCGCGTTCTCGGCCCGCAGCCGCTCGGTGATGTCGCGCAGCATCACCGTATAAAGCTTGCCCGACGCGTCGCGGATCTGCGAGATCGACGCTTCGATCGGGAATTCCTCGCCGTTGGCCCGCAGCCCGAACAGTACGCGCTGGCGGCCCATCTGCCGCTCGGATACGCCCGTCACGCCGAACTGGTCGACGTGTTTCGCGTGCGCGGCGCGGAACCGCTCGGGAATGAAGCGCGACAGCGGCGCACCGATCGCCTCCATCGCGGACACGCCGAACACCTGCTCGGCCATCGGATTGAAGATCACGACCGTCTGCTTCTCGTCGATCGTGATGATCGCTTCCATCGACGAGCGGATGATGCCCATCATCCGTGCCTCGTTGAGGAGGCCGCGGCTGCTCGCGCCGGCATCGGCGCGGCTGCGCAGCAGCGCATGGACGAGCGCCGCGAACCCGAACGACGCGATCAGCCCGGCGGCGAGCACGGTGCCGGCAGCACGCTGCGCGCCGGTCGCGCTCGGCCGGCCGTCCGCGGAATAGGCGAGCGTCAGCGCGGTGCCGCCGAAATTCAGCACGTCGGTGCGCCGCATCAGGTCGGGCGACGCCGACGCTTCGTCGGTCGTCGTCTCGACGCTGGCGATCGCGCGCGGATCGCCGCCGGCACTCATCCACAGGTCGATCCCGCGTTCAGTATCGAGCGCGCGCTCGATCAGGCGCCGCGGGCTCAACGCCGCGAACAGCACGCCGTCGGCGGCGGTTTCGCGCGCGCCGGACGGTCTGGACGCCGCAAGCGGCGAGGCCGTCGCGGGCAGGAACAGCGTCAACGTGCGGGCGTCGCGGGACGTATCGTCGTCGGCCGAATGAACGCCGAGCGCGATATCGCCGGTCCGCAGCGCATGCGCGAGCGGCGCCGCGTCGGACGCGCCGAAGCGCTCGACCGGCGCATTCGACGCGGGGGCGCTGAGCGTCGCTGCCGCGAGCGGGCCGGCCGCCGGCGGTTTCGTGCCGGCGAGGGCGCTGCGCGCCGCGAGCGTCAGCGGCGCATAACCGATCTGCCGGACCGGCGAGCGGGCGCTGTCGAGATCGAGCGTCTCCGCATAGCGACGCCATTGCTCGGGCGTCATGGTCGGGACGAGGCCGAACGCGCCGCGCGCGCCTTCGAGCACCGCGACGCCGGTCTGCAGCTCGTGGCGCAGCATCGCGGTCACGTGCGCCGTGCGGCGTTCGAAACGCGTATGAACGGCGGCTTGCCACTGCTCGCGCACCAGCAGCGCGACGCCGAGCGACAACACCGCGCCCGCGCACAGCGCAACGACGCCGGCCGCGAGCGGCTGGCGTAACATGATCTGCAGGGGCGCGGGCCCTCGGGCGCCACGCGTCGGGGTTCCACTGGCGGTCATTCGATGGCCATTCTGTTGTTCGGGCTACCCAGGGCGCTCGGGCAGGGCGGCAAAATCGGAAAACCTCGCACCGGCTGCGTGCAACGACTATTTTGAAGATGAAATTGTGCGCGTTTTACACGTTTTTTGTAATGGGGTCGGTTGAAATCGCGGCAAACGGCGTGAAGCAGCGGCGCGCCGGCCGCGCTTGATGCGCGTCAACGCGCGTGTCGGCACGTGGGGCAGACTGTTCGGCAGGCAAGCCAGCGCTGGGCCGGCTTGCGGCAACGGCCCGTGGTCGCGCAACGCGCGATGCGTGCCCGGTCGGAGGGACGGACCATGTACAAGCGGATTTTCGTCGGGCTCGACGGCAGCCCGAGCGCGCGTCTCGCGCTGAACGAGGCGATCCGGATCGCGGCGGCGTCCGGCGGCGAAGTGACCTGTGCGTATGTCGTCGAACATCGGCCGCAGCTCGTCGACGTCGACGCAGGCTTCGCCGCCGAGCGCGACGGCGATATCGCGGCGACCGACGCCGCGACGCCGGTGCTCGACGACGCGAAAGCGGCGCTCGCGCAGCAGCATGTGCGGGGCACGGTGCGCGCGCTCGACGCGTATGGCGAGGACATCGCGGCGGTGCTGATGCGCACGGCGGCCGAAACCGACGCCGACCTGATCGTGATGGGCACGAGCGGCCGGCACGGCCTGCGCAGGCTGTTGCTCGGCAGCGTGGCGGAATCGCTGCTGCGCGCGGCCGACCGGCCCGTGCTGCTGGTGCGGCACGGCGAGGCGCGGGCGTCGGCGACCGCGTAATCGACGGCGGTACGGTTGGCGATGCCGCCCGTGCATCTGCGGGCAGCGGGCTGCCTCGCGCGCCTGGCCGGATATCGGCGCGATCCGCGTGCCGGGGCGGGCCGCCGGGAGTCTTGGCGGTGAGCGATTGAGCGTCGACGGTTGCGTCCCGGCACGCAGTTCTGGCAGCATCGGCCGGTGTCCGCTTGTTCGCCGCGCGCATGGCCGCGGCGATCGACGCACGGACATCCGGCGGCACCGGTCGCCTGAATCGGGACCGGACGGGCCGCCGAATGCCGGTTTCCAACCTTACCGACGTCATCCGCCATGCCGATTTCCGCGACCGACCTGATTCGCCAGTTCGACCTGCAGCCGCATCCCGAAGGCGGCTATTTCCGTGAAACCTACCGCGCGACCGATTCGGTCGTGCGCCCGGCCGATGGCGCGCGACGCGCCGCATCGACCGCGATCTACTATCTGCTGTGCGACGGCGCGTATTCGTCGTGGCATCGCATCCGCTCCGACGAGGTCTGGCATTTCTATGCGGGCGACCCGATCGAAGTGTGGGTACTCGACGCGCGCGACGGGCTGACGATCCACCGGCTCGGCAACCCGCTCACGCATCCCGGCACCGTGTTCCAGGCGGTCGTGCCGGCCGGAAGCTGGTTCGGCGCGCGCTGTGCATCGCCCGAGCATGTCGCGCTCGTCGGCTGCACGGTGGCGCCGGGGTTCGAATTCGCGGAATTCGAGCTCGCGGATGCGGCCGCGCTGGCGGCCGCGTTTCCCGACTACGCGGAACACGTCGCGCAGCTCGCGCCGCGCTCGGACGTGTGACTGTCACGGCCGCGTCACGCCGGGCGCGAAGCCCGTGCCGATGGTCGGTGTTCCGCGCGAGCGCGGCCAAACCCGTTTAGAATGCGCAGGATGCACCGGTCGGTCGCGGACATGCCGCGGCGGCCGTTGCGCCGCCGTACCGACGGCCCTGTCGCGCGGCCCGCATGTCTTCCAGGAGCGCCGCCGTGTGGCACTTTCCGATTGCTATTCCATCGTCGCTCGGCCCGTGGGCCGTCTTCGCGAGCGTGTTGATCACGCAGCTCGGCGTGCCGGTGCCGGCCGTGCCGATGCTGATTCTCGGCGGCACGATGGCGGCGATGGGGCAGGCGTCCTGGGCCAGCATGTTCGCGGCGGCGATCGGGGCGACGATGCTGGCCGATTCGCTGTGGTTCTTCATGGGCCGCACGCGCGGCCGGCGCCTGCTGAATGGCCTCGTGCGCTTCTCGCTGTCGCTCGACACGACGCTGCGCTTCGCCCGTAACGTATTCGAAAGGTACGGCGCGCCGTTGCTCGTGCTGTCGAAATTCCTGCCGGGTCTCGGCCTCGTGTCGGCGCCGCTGCTCGGCACGACCGCGATCGGCATTGGCGTGTTCCTGTTCTGGGATCTGGCCGGCGCGTCGCTGTGGGCGGCGTTCTGGCTGATCGGCGGCGCGGCCATTCACGACCAGATCGTCCAGTTCGTGCTGTGGGTACGCGCGAGCGGCGGCACGATCCTCGACGCGTTCCTCGCGATCTTCATCACGTTCCTGCTGTACCGCTGGGTGCGCCGCGTGCAGTTCCGCCGCTATCTCGCGCAGGTACGCATCTCGCCACCGCAGCTCGTCGAGATGATGACGTCCGACGAACCGCCGCTGATCTTCGATGCGCGGCCGAAAGCGATTCGCGAACGCGAGCCGTACCGGATTGCCGGCGCGCTGCCGGTCGATCTCGATTCCCCTGACCTGCTCGACCCGGAACTGCTGAAGCGGCCGATCGTCGTCTATTGCGTGTGCCCGAACGAGGCCACGGCCAAGCGTCTGATCGCGAAGATGCAGCGCAAGAAGATGATCCACAACATCCGGGCGCTGAAGGGCGGCCTCGATGCGTGGGAAAAGCACGGTTATCCGGTCGAGCCGCTGCCGGCCGATCTGGATTCGTCGCGGTACTTCGTGCGGCCCGATCACGGCGGGCTGGAAGGCGAATATACGGTGCGGGCGACGTTGTCGAAATAAACACGTGCGCCGCGCCGCGCGCATTCGAATTCTCCACTGCTTTCACCTACGGTGATTTTCTCAAAATCGCCTGGCGTGAAACTGCCGATCCTCCCTATAATCCCGCCTGCATATTCCGTGCGCGAGATTGCGCACATTCGACGCGCGTTCGTTCGCGCCGAAAACGATGCCCCCCGTTTGCCGCTCGTCACGCGCACAGCCGCGTCAGGCGGTCGACCCCGGGTGTATTCCGTGAAAGGCTATCCGTATTTCCAGATTGCTCCGGCAAATTCGGATAATCCGCAGCAATTCCAACCGAATTGACACGGCGTCCACGTCGTTTCTCATTCAGAAATCGACACCAGGGATTATTTCGTTTTCGGCTCAAAAATCGGCATGACCGGGCGCGCATTGCCATCGACACAATGACGGCGCCCCTCGTGGCTGCCAGGAGACGAATTTGAAACAACCAGAAGACCAACTGCACCGCGGGCTGGAAGAACGGCACATCAACCTGATGGCGCTCGGTGCGACGATCGGCGTCGGCCTGTTCCTCGGCTCGGCCACCGCGATCCGCACGGCCGGCCCGGCCATCCTGCTGACCTACCTGCTCGGCGGCCTCGCGATCTTCCTGATCATGCGCGCGCTCGGCGAAATGGCGATCACCAACCCGGTCGCCGGCGCCTTCAGCCGCTATGCGCGCGACTACCTCGGCCCGTTTGCCGGTTACCTGACGGGCTGGACCTACTGGTTCGTGTGGATCGTCACCTGCATGGCGGAAATCACGGCGGTCGGCGTCTACATGCACATGTGGGTCCCCGGCGTGCCGAACTGGATCTGGGCGCTCGCGGCGTTGCTGGCGATGGGCTCGGTGAACTTCATCGCGGTGAAACTGTATGGCGAATTCGAATTCTGGTTCGCGCTGATCAAGATCGTCACGATCGTGCTGATGATCGTCGGCGGCGGCTTGATGATCGCGTTCGGTATCGGCAACGGCGGTATCGCGACCGGCATCTCGAATCTGTGGTCGCACGGCGGATTCATGCCGAATGGAATCCATGGCGTGATCGCCGCGCTGCCGATCGTGATGTTCGCGTATCTCGGCGTGGAGATGCTCGGCCTCACGGCCGGCGAGGCGCGCAACCCGGAGAAGTCGCTGACGAAAGCCGTGAATTCGGTGTTCTGGCGCGTGCTGATTTTCTACATCGGCGCGCTGTTCGTGATCATGTCGCTCTATCCGTGGGACCAGATCGGCACGCAGGGCAGCCCGTTCGTGATGACGTTCTCGCGGCTCGGCATTCCCGCCGCCGCCGGCATCATCAACTTCGTCGTGCTGACCGCGGCGCTGTCGTCGTGCAACAGCGGCCTGTTCAGCACCGCGCGGATGCTCTATAACCTCGCGCAGCAGGGCCAGGCGCCGGCCGCGCTCGGTCGCGTGAACCGCAGCGGCGTGCCCGTGTACGGCGTGGCCGTGTCGGTCGCGCTGCTGCTGATCGGCGTGTTGCTCAACTATCTCGCGCCGCAGCACGTGTTCACATGGCTCACGTCGGTGTCGACGTTCGGCGCGATCTGGACGTGGTGCGTGATCCTGATCGCGCAGATGCGTTTTCGTCGCACGCTGTCGGCCGACAGGATCGCGCGCCTGCCGATCCGCGTGCCGTTCTATCCGCTCGGTTCGTTCGTCGCGCTCGGCTTTCTCGCGCTGGTCGTCGTGCTGATGGCGCTCACGCCCGACACG
The DNA here is from genome assembly GCF_001547525.1 of Burkholderia anthina. GTDB lineage: Bacteria > Pseudomonadota > Gammaproteobacteria > Burkholderiales > Burkholderiaceae > Burkholderia > Burkholderia semiarida. The sequence continues at coordinate 614,251 of NZ_LNJP01000004.1, read as the reverse complement.
CGCGTCGCGCTCGTGATCGGGCCGGTGTGGATCGCGCTGCTCGGCATCGCGTACGCGCTGTTCCATGCGAACCGTCCGGCCGAGTCGATGCCGACGAAGTCGTAAGCCGCGCGGGGAAGATGCCGCGCGACCGTTCGCGATCATTGATCGCGGTCATGCACGCGCGGGCCGGACGGCCTATGCTGAACGAACGCATTGCTTGTCCGCGCTTCGCGTGGCACCGCGCCGGTCCCCGCGACCGCGGCGGCAGTCCGGCCGCCGCGTGCCGCTACCGCGCGAAGCGCCCGTCGTCGTTCAGCGACGACGTGCACGCACGGAGGCCTTCGCCATGCAGCCTGCCCAGCCCATCCCGACGCTCGCGCGGATCGCGCTGGCCGTCGATTCGACGCCCGAATCGTTGACCGCCGCGCGTTACGTGCGCACGCTGCTGCGTCCCGGCATGCGATTGCGCATCATTTGCGCGGTCGACAATCCGCGTCTCGTGCTGCCCGACATTCCGCGCATCGACGCGCTACTGACGTCCGCGCGCGAGGACATGATGCGCGAAGCGCAGGCTACCGGCGAGCGGATCGCGGCGCTGTTCGACGACAGCGACATCGAAGTCGAACTGGCGGTCATCGATACGTCGGTCACGGGCGGCTCGGTAGCGGACGCGCTGGTGAACGATACGTCGACGTGGCATGCGGACGTGCTGGTGATCGGCGCGAATCCGCATCACGGGCTGTTGCGGCTCGTCGAAGGCGCGATGTCGGACATGCTGACGAAACGCGCGCGCTGCGCGCTGCTGATCGTGCCGGGCACCTATGGACGGCCGTCGGACGGCACGCTGCAGCGGCTGATGTTCGCGGTCGACGGCAGCGAGCCGTCGCTGCACGCGGTGCGCGTCGGCCTCGGCTTCGCGGCGCCGACGACGTTGCTGTATGCGGCGTATGTGATCGATCGCGCGGTTCGTCTGACGGATGTCGTGCCGGTACGCGCGCTCGAGGATGCATACCGCGCGGAAGGCGAGGATGCGCTCGCGAAGGTCGGCCCGCTGTTCCATGCGACGGGCAATCCGACCAAGCGCGCCATCGTCGAAACGCGTCCGACCAGCGACGACGTGGCCCATGCGCTGATGCGCGATGCCGTGCACTGGCGGGCGGAGCTGCTGGTGGTCGGCACGCATGGCCGTCGCGGCATCGCCGCCTGGCTGATCGGCAGCGTCGCGCGGCGGGTCGCGCATCTCGCGGAAGTGCCCGTGCTGCTGGTGCGCGGCGCGGACTGAGTCGCGCATCGTGACGGTGGAAGCGGTTCTGGATTGACCTGCATCAGAAACGCCGCGCATATCGCGTGAGACAGTGATGGAACATCCTGCGACGCGGCCGGTCTGCCGTGCAGGCGCGTTCCTCGCCGCGCCTGCATGCGAGTGGCGATCACGGTCGCACGCGCCGCCGTCACATGTCACATCGTTTCAGGAATCGCGCCACGTATTTGTCCGGCGCGTCGTCCGACCGGGAACTCTCTGGCACGAGGGTAGGCAACCGACGGTTGCCTTGGAGGACGGGCGGGGTGGAAGTCACCCCGTCCGCTTTCCGCGTGGCCCCGTCGAATTCACCTCCCCGAACGAATGATTTGGAACGCGGCTGCGTCGAGCGGCGCGTCGTCGCGCGCGGTCACCTCGATACGGATCGCGTCGAGCATGGCGGATGCACGGCGCGACGCCGGCGTGGCGGCCGGGTCGTGACGCGCGCAACCATTGCACGGCCCCGTGCCGCGCATCGGTTACGTGCGCGGATCAGAGGGTACGAAGAATCGATCGCAGGTCGTGCCGGCGGCCCGCGCCGCGTCGTACCCGCGCGTGCGGACGTACGACATGCAGCGGTGCGCATGCGCTACACGTGCGGCTGCGCAAACGATTCGCATGCGGCCAGCCCGGGCGCGCCTTGCGACGCGGCTCCGATGCGGCCGGCACGTCGGCCGCGTTTCGCGCACACAGTGCCGCGGCGAACCGCTGCAATGCGAGGACCGAGCCCGCGACGCTCTGATATTTTTCGCGGCCGATCTGCCCGTCCAGCGTGACGAGCAATCCGGCCTCGCGTGCGAGCGCGAGCAAGGTGTCGAGGTCGTCGGACGGACGGTTGCCGGCCGACGCGGCCCGGGCGGGCAGGGCGCGCGCGTTGCCCGACGTGCGCCGCTGGCCGTCCCGGCCCGGTAAGTTGCGATGTGCCATGGTTGGTCTCCTGCGCGGAACCCCGCGTGCCGGCTCGGTGGCCGGCTGAGCGATGCTCCGGTATGAACGCGTGGTTCATGTGATCAGTATCGTGTGGCGGCGGCGCGCTGCCAAGCGGTGCGTGCTGAAGTCGCTGTCAGGAAATGGCGCGACGCGTATCGGAATCCGCTGACACGCGTGGCGGCCGACCGGCCGGTTCGGCGCGTTCGTTCGACGAATGGACGGTACGCGCGCGGCGCTGCTTGACGCATGATTTCGGCCGGTCTAAGTTCGCGTCTGCACCGGCGCCGCACGGCGTTTCGCCCGCCGTCGTCGCCAGTGCCGCGCCCCGGGTGGCGTGGCAGGGTTTCCAGTGTCGTTCGCAGGCCATGTGCCTCGCGAACTTCGCGGGGCCGGTCCGGAAACGGATCGGCGCGGCGGCACGCAACGTGCCGTTGATCGCGCGCAAACACGCGTCGGCGCATCGTACGCCGCGCGTCCATCTAGTCTTAAGCTTCCAGTACCGTCATCCGTTTCGTTCCTCGACCGCCAGGAGTCCGTCGATGTCCAAGGACAATTTGCTCGATTCACTGAAGGAAGCCGCCGAGCGGCGCGCGATCGGCGCGGATCAGCTGCGTGCGATGCTCGACGACGAAGTGCGCGCGCTGTCGTCCGGCGCACGCGTGCACGACTACATCCACGTATTCGCGATCCGCCATCTGCGCGAGCGGATGCGCCAGAAGGACGACCTCGACCGCGACACGCGCGCCGATGCGGCGCCCGCGGATACCGATCCGCGGCCGAGCCGTCGGCTGTAGCGGATGGCGGCCGGATGGGGACCCGTCGCGCCAGCCATCCTGACGGTCCGCCGACAGTCGCCGGCGCCTTTCGTCATATGTTTCACTGAATCGTCACAACGACCTCAAGAAAGTGGTGCGATTTGCCGTTTACCCGGTGAATTCGTCCACCGGGCGTTCGCCCGCTCTTACCGAGTCGTTGCCATGTTTTCGTCCATTCGCGCCCGCATTCTCGCCGCGTGCGTCTCCATCGTCGTATTCGCGCTCGTCGCCACGACCCTGATCAACTATTTCATCGCACGCTCGTACAACGACGACGCGATCGACCGCAACCTGGTCTCGGTCGCGAGCGGCCACGTGGTGGGGATCGCCGACTGGGTCGCGACCCGCAGCCGGATGATCGCGTCGCTGCAGGATGCCGCGCTGACGCCCGATCCGCTGCCGGTGTTCAAGCAGATGGCCGCGGCCGGTGGCTTCACGAACGTCTATGCCGGTTATGCGGACAAGGCGTTCCACTTCTCCGACCCGACCGGCATCCCGCCCGACTACGACCCGACCGGCCGCCCGTGGTACAAGCAGGCCGCGCAGGCCGGCAAGCCGGTCGTGACGCCGCCGTACGTCGATGCCGGCACCGGCAACCTCGTCGTCACGTTCGCGGTGCCTATCCTGCGCGACGGCGCGCTGAAGGGCGTGGTCGCCGCGGACCTGTCGATGGACAGCGTGATCGCCAACGTCAAGTCGATCCGCCCGACGCCGGCGAGCTTCGGGATGCTGATCGACAGCAGCGGCCACGTCGTCGCGCACCCGGATGCGAAGCTCACGCTGAAGCCGGTCGCCGACGTATCGCCCGAACTCGGTTCGCTCGGCGTCGCATCGATCGCGGCGGCGAACGCGCCGGTCGAGGTCGGCGTCGGCGGCGACGCGAAGCTGGTGCGCGCGAAGCCCGTGCCCGGCACCGACTGGTACGCGCTGGTGCTGCTCGACAAGGCCGAAGCGACGGCCGGCATGCGTTCGCTGCTGACCGCGTCGCTGATTACGCTGATCGTGATCGTCGGCGTGGCGTCGCTGATCATCGGCGCGATCACCACGACGGCATTCCGCCGCCTGTCGCAGGTGCGCCAGGCGATGGCCGCGATCGGCTCGGGCGCCGGCGACCTGACGCAGCGCCTGCCGGCCGCCGGCCGAGACGAAGTGGCCGACATCGCGCGCTCGTTCAACAGCTTCGTCGACAAGTTGAACGACGTGATGCGCCAGATCCGCGACGCGAGCGAATCGGTGCGCACGGCCGCGAACGAGATCGCGGCCGGCAACCAGGACCTGTCGTCGCGTACCGAATCGGCGGCGGCGAGCCTCGAGCAAACCGCGGCGTCGATGGAAGAGATCACCGCGACCGTCGGTCAGTCGGCCGCCGCCGCCAGCCAGGCCGACGAACGCGCGGCGGCCGCGTCGCGGATCGCGTCGCACGGCGGCGTGGTCGTGTCGGACGTCGTCGCGACGATGGGGAAGATCGAGGAAGCGTCGGGCCGGATCGGCGACATCATCGGCGTGATCGACGGGATCGCGTTCCAGACCAACATCCTCGCGCTGAACGCGGCCGTCGAAGCGGCGCGGGCGGGCGAGCAGGGCCGCGGCTTCGCGGTCGTCGCGCAGGAAGTGCGCAGCCTCGCGCAACGCAGCGCGCAGGCAGCGCGCGAAGTGAAGGTGCTGGTGGAATCGACGGTCGCGAGCGTGTCGGCGGGGTCCGGGCAGGTGCGCCAGGCCGGCGACACGATGCGCGAGATCGTGTCCAACGTGGCGAACGTGACGACCATCATCTCCGAGATCACGCACGCGGCGAACGAGCAGACGCGCGGCATCCAGGAAGTGAACCGCGCGGTCAGCCAGCTCGACGAAATGGTGCAGCAGAACGCGGCGCTCGTCGAACAGTCGACGGCGGCGGCCACCGCGCTGCAGTCGCAGGCGAATGCGCTGGCGACGACGGTCGGGCAGTTCAAGGTCGCCTGACGCGCCCCGTGGCCGGGTGGCTCGCGGCCCGCGCCATGCGGGCCGCGCCGCTCACGAGCCGCCCTGGTCGCGCATCAGCGCGAGCCGGTTGTAGAGCGTCTTCAGGCTGATGCCGAGCGCCTTGGCCGCCCGCGGCTTGTTGCCGTCGAAGTGACGCAACGTCTCCGCGATGAAGCGTTGCTGCACATGGTGCAGCGTCGCGCCGAGCGGCAGCGCCATCGCGCCTTCCGACGTGCTGGCGGCCGCCGGCAGCGGCTGCTTCGGCAGCGCGACGTCGATACCTTCGTCCGACAGGATGTATGCACGCTCGATCGTGTTGTGCAGTTCGCGCACGTTGCCGGGCCACGAATACGCGCGCAACGCGGCGATCGCCGCGTCGGTCAGCCGCTTGTGCGCGCGATGCCGCGCGTTCAGCGTGTCGACGAACTCCTGCGCGATCGTCTCGACGTCGCCGTCGCGCTGGCGCAGCGGCGGCACGTAGATCGCGAACGCGGCGAGCCGGTAGAACAGGTCCTCGCGCAACCGGCCGTCGCGCACGGCGTCGGCCGGATTGTGACGGGTGGCCGAAACGAACCGCACGTCGAGCGGAATCGATTCGGTGCCGCCCACGCGCACGATCGTGTTCGACTCGATCGCCCGCAGCAGCTTCACCTGCAGCGCCGCGGGCATTTCCGCGACCTCGTCGAGCAGCAGCGTGCCGCCGCGCGCGGCTTCGAAGAAGCCTTCACGCTGCGTGATCGCACCGGTAAAGCTGCCTTTCTCGTGCCCGAACAGATGCGCCTCGGCCAGGTCGGGCGGAATCGCGCCGCAGTTCATCGGCACGAACGGACCGTCGCGTCGCGCGCTCAGATCGTGCAACCGCCGCGCGACGATATCCTTGCCGACCCCGCTTTCGCCGGCAATCATCACGCTCGCGCGGGTCGGCGCGATTTTCTCGATACGGGCGAGCAGCGTGCGCATCGCGGCGGACCGGCCGGACAGCCGGCGACCGTCTGCGCGCTGCTTCGTCCGGTTGGCGGATTCACCCATAGGCGTTCACGGGCCGTTTTGAAAAACGGCATCGCACGTTCCGTTGATTGCAATATTTATCATCGACAGCGAAACGACCGCGAAGGTGCCGCCGAATAGAAAATTCCAATGCACGCGGCGTGAGTGAAAGCAACAGGCCATCGGTTTTGTCGCCGGCCCCGGCGTGATGACGCGTTCGGTCAGGACCAGCGCTTTTTTACAGAAACCCGATGAAAAAAGCGGCCGGCGACATATCGCGGCGGCGCGCCCGGCGAACCCGCCCGCCACCGGCCCGGTCGCACCGGGCGCCGGCGCGGGGCCGGCCATCGGCTGCCGCGGGCCGCGAATGCGCCGCCACCCGGGTACGTTCTTTGCTGACGCCCTCAAGCTCGCCCCGGCGCGTTCGACGGCATGCCGGATGGCCGAAAGGCGGCATTCCCCCCGCACGACGGGAGCCGGCGCGATGCAAGGATGCAATGAGGACTCTGACCCGTGAGCTGTTCCGGCAGGGTGCATGGGTCGTACTGGCCGTCGGGCTCGCGTCCGCGCTGCAGGCGTGGGCGATCCGGGCTGTCGGCGAGCACGCGCCATTTGCGCCGCTGCCTTTTTATGCCGGCGTGGCGGCTGCCGCATGGCTGACGTCGTTCGGCGGCGGTCTGGTCGCGACCGTCGCCAGCATCGGCGTGATCGCCGCATGGTGGTGGCGCGCCGCGCCGCTGGCGACGCTGCTCGCGCAAGCCGGCACGTTCGTCGCGATCGGCTTCGTCGAATGCGTGCTGGTGGCGGCCGTGAAGCCGCTGGTCGCGAACGATCGTCCGCGCGCGTTCGACGCCGCCCGCGGCGAGCCGCACCCGCCGCACCGCGAGCCTTCCGCCGGCGCGGGCGTGCGCGACGACGGGCTGCTGCGTCAGGTGGTCGATGCGTCGCCCGATGCGATCGTCGGGATCGACGCCGCGCGCCGCATCACCAGCTGGAATCCGGCCGCGGCACGAATCTTCGGCATCGATGCGGCGCAGGCGAGCGGACGCGACATCGTCACGATGATCGCGCCGCGCTGGCTGCGCCGGCATGCGGTGCCGGCGTCGTTCGCGGACCTGCGCGCGCCGGTCGGGCCGCTCGACGTACTCTGCGTGCGCCACGACGGCGGCCGGTTTCGCGCCACCTTCGCCGCTTCGCCGATCGTCGATGCAGAGGGCCGTTGCACGGGCCTGTCGCTGATGCTGCGCGAAGCGGGCGAACGCCGCCGCAGCGAGCGCCGCGACCTGCGTTCGCTGCGTGGCGCTCGCGACGCGCGCGTGCAGGCCGATGCGTCGAACCGGCTGAAGGACGAGCTGCTGGCCACGGTCTCGCACGAACTGCGCACGCCGCTGAACGTGATCTACGGCTGGGTCGAGGTACTGCGCAACGCCGACGGGCAGGGCTTCGCGCAACAGGCGGTCGATGCGATCGACCGCAGCGCGCGGTCGCTGTCGCACATGGTCGCCGATCTGCTCGACGCGTCGTCCCTCGCGACCGGCCGGCTGCGCCTCGAACGCGTGCCGGTCGATCTCGTGCGGATCGTGCGCGATGCGGCGCGCGAACTCGACGCGACGGCGCAGGCAAACGGGCTCGTGCTGTCGACCGAGTACGCGATGCCGGCCTGCGTGATTCCGGCGGACGGCGAACGCCTGCGCCAGGTCCTGTCGAACCTGCTGTCGAACGCGATCAAGTTCACGCCGCCGGGCGGCCGCATCAACGTGTCGCTGACGCGCGCGGGCGAACGCGTACGGTTGTCGGTCGCCGACACCGGGCAAGGTATCGCGCCGGAACGCCTGCCGCATCTGTTCGAGACGTTCAGCCGGCCGGAAGGCGCGTTCACGTCGCCGAAGCGCGGCCTCGGGCTCGGCTTGTCGATCGTGCGCCACATCGCGCAGCTGCACGGCGGCGACGTCGTCGCGACGAGCGCGGGCGCGGGGCGCGGAACGACCGTCACGGTGACGCTGCCGGCCGGCTGGGATGCCGACGATCCGGTGGAGCGGCCGGCGCGCGCGAAGGGCATGGCCAATACGGTCGCACTCGACGGTCAGCGCGTGCTGGTGGTCGACGACGACGCGACGTCGCGCACCAGCCTCGCGGCCGCGCTCGAAACGATGGGCGCGCAGGTATCGACCGCGCGTTCGGGGCACGACGCGCTCGAAGCGGTGGCGCGGCAGCCGCCGAGCGTGGTGCTGTCGGATCTCGCGATGCCGGACGGCGATGGCTACTGGCTGCTGGACCGGATCCGGCGCCTGCCCAACGGCGGCGGGCATCTGCCGGTCGTCGCGGTGACCGCGCACGCCGGCAAGACCGACCGGCGCCGCGTGATGGCCGCCGGGTTCGATGCGTATCTGTGCAAGCCGGTCGACATGCCCACGCTCGCGAGCGTGATCGTCGATGTCGCCCCGGACGACGCGGGCGACCCGAAGCCGCGCGAGCGGTGACGGCCAATACACGGGCGCGGCTATCCGGCCGCCTGACCGCCCCGGCCGCATACGAAAAAGGAGGCACGATGGACGCAACGGAAAGCACGCGGCGCGACGGCACGGGCGGCAAACCGGCACGCACGCGACGCAGGACGCCGATCGGGCGGATCGCGAGCATACTGATGTTGTCGTGTGCATGGATCGCGACGCCCCGCTACGCATCCGCCGAGGAGGGCACGCGTGCGAAGCTGGCGAGCCAGGCGTCGGCCGTCGGGGGCCAGATCCGCGACGCGACGCTCGCGTCCCGCGTCAGGGCCGCGCTCGTCGCCGAACGCGGCCTCGCTTCCGGCGACATCGACGTGCAGGTCCATGACCGCGTGGTCGAATTGACGGGCAACGTGCCCGACGAGCGGCAACGCGCGGCCGCGGTCCGCGTCGCGCACGACGTCAGCGGCGTGAGCGGCGTGCGCGACAAGCTGCAGATCCGCCGGAAGTAATGTGATGCGCGGGCCAGCGCCGGGCCGACCGGGCATCGCGCGCCCGCGACCCTGCGCGTCACCGGGCAGGAGGGTTCGACATGGACACCATCATCGCGGGCCGTTTCTCGCGGCTCGAGCAGGCGGAACGCTGCGCGGAGCAACTGCGCGGCCACGCCATCCATCGGGACGACGTGAAGGTCTTCTTTCTCAATCCGCCCGGGCAGCACGCGCTGTTCTGGCTCGGCGGCGACGTCTATGCGGACTCCGCCGCGCGGCCGGGCGGCCTCGGCGCGCTGGAAGGCGTGGCCATCGGCGCGATCGTCGGGCTCGCCGGGGCCGCGGTGCTCCATCTGGGCGGGCTTCATTCCGCGCTCGCGTGGATCGGCGTGCCGCTCGTCGGCGCCTATGTCGGCGCGTTGTGCGGCGCGCTCGGCCGGATGCGCGGCGATGCACCCGAGGGACATGGCGCACTGAAGCAATGCGAAAACGGCGTCGTGCTGGCCGCGCACGTGACGCGGCGCACGATCGCGTTCGCGGAGCGGACGATGCTCGCCGCCGGCGCGCTGTCGGTGGAGCGCACCGAGGGCGCATGGCACAACGGCGCGTGGACCGATTTCTTCACGTCGGCCCATCGTCCCGCGTGAAGGGAAGGCGTGCGGCCGGCCCCGCTTCGTCGCCCGACATCGGAGGCCCGGATGAATAAAACGAACCGGATGAAACAACGCGGGCGTGGGCCGGCAGTCATCATGCTGATGGCCGCCGCCGGTGTCGGGACGTTCGCGCTATCGCACGCGCAGGCGCCGCCCGCTTCGTCCGCGCACGTCGCGCCGGGCGTCATCCGGCCGGGCTCGACCGCCGACGAGGCCGGTATGACGCAGCGGCCGGCCGGCCTCGACGCCGAGTTCGTCGACAAGGCCGGCATGATCGGCAAGGTACAACGACAGGCCGGCCAGCTCGCGCTCGATCGATCATCGAACGCGGACGTGAAAGCCTTCGCCCGCCGGATGGTCGACGATCACGCGCGTATTGCAGACGAATTGCGGCATCTCGGCGCGCAGAAGGGCGTGCCGGTCCAGACGCGGATGCTCGTGGATCCGGAGGTGACAGCATTGCGAGCGAAGGACGGGCACGCATTCGATACGGCGTACGTGGCGCTGGCCGGGCCCCGCGCGCACGAAGCGGCGGTCCGGCTCTACGAAACCGAGGCGAAAGACGGTCGCGACCCGCAGCTTCGCGCGTTCGCGGCCCGCACGCTGCCGACGCTGAACGCGCACCTGGGCGCCGCGCGGCAACTCGCGAAGACGGTGGCCACCGCGCAGTGACCCGCATTGCGGCGGGTGCGCTTCAGTGCTGCCGCGTGCCGTCTTCGGGGCCGCCGGGGGATGCCTCGTACGGCGGCGAATCGAGCGCCGTTTCGCCTTCCTCGATCAGCCAGTAAGGCGAGCTGCCGTAGTACGCATGCAGCGCCTCGGCCCATTCGGGGTCGGCCATCGCGGGCCACCGGCTCTTGTCGAAGCCGGGCGCCTCGCGCACGCGCGCGGTGTCGACCGGCAGCACGAAGCATTGGCGCTCGGCGTCGAGAACGAGCGCGTTCCACGGCACCGCGAGCAGCTTGTCGCCAATCCCGAGCAAGCCGCCCGACGACACGACCGCGTACGCGATCCGTCCAGCGCGTACGTCGAGCATGATGTGGCTCACCTTGCCGATGTCGTCGCCGTCCATCGTCAGCACGCGATCGTCTTCGAGCGTGCGCGCGGCCATCACGTCGGGCCCCGGCCCGCCGGCGGCCGTGCGCGGGTTCGCGCCGACGATGCGCGCGGCGTCGCGCGACGGTTCGTCCGTTGTCATCGAAACCTCCTGGTCGAAGCGGCGCCGCGGTCCGCGCGCAAATTCATCGCGCGGGTACGGCGCCGGGGGGCGGGCCACGCAGAACAATGAGAGATGCCGGTCAGCGGCGGCGCGGCAGCGATACGTCCTCGAGCGTATTGGCCAGCTCGTCGCGCGCCGGGCCGCCCGCGCGCGTCGCGATGTCGCCGAGCGACACCATGCCGACCAGCTTCCGGCTGCGATCGAGCACCGGCAGCCGGTGCAACTGCACGTCGGCCATCCGCTGCTGAATGTCGCCGACGCCGTCGTCTTCCACGCACCACTGCACGGGTCTGGACGCCACCGCGTGCACCGGCGTATCGGGCGAATGACCGTGCGACAGCGCCCGCACCGCCAGATCGCGGTCGGTCACGATCGCGACGAGCTCGGTGCCCTCGCACACGGGCAGCACGCCGATGTCGAAGCGCTGCATCAATTCGGCCGCACGGCGAATCGTGTCGGTCGGTGCGACGCATACTACGTCGCGCGACATGATCTCGTTGACGCGATACATGAACGCCTCCTTCGTGATCGAATCCAGACGGGAGCAGGCCGCGTGCCGCGCGCGATGCGCGCACGCAGGGCCCGGACGGCCGGAGGACGGAGAAATTTGCCAGCCGGCTTGTACATCTTCCACGGCGGCCGCCGCCTCGCGGCAGCGGTATCAACGTGGGACGTCAGTGGCCAATCCCCGTCATCGTGACGATCGCCAGCACCACCGCGCTTTCGATCGCGGCCAATGCCGCGACGCCGGCCGCGCCACTGATTTCATGCCATCTGCGTTCAAGGACTTTCATCGAATCGCTCCTGATTTCGCCGGCCCGCGCATGCGCTGCCGCACCGCGGGCCGGGTGCCGCCGTCAGCCGTGATCGGGGGGCGGTGAAGGGACGTGCGGCGCGCGACGTTCGTGCTCGCCGGACGGCTTGGCGGGGTCGATACGGGTCGCACCGCCGACGGCGGGCGGATCGCTGGCCGGGAACGTCTCCTCGAGCCCTTCGTCGATGCGCTCCTCCGTCTTGTCTTCGGACGGCGGGCGCGACGTGGCGAGGCGGAGCACTCCGGCAACCGGTGACACGGCGTCGCGGCGGCCGGTGGCGTGAACGATCATGGTCGGACCTCCTTGTCGATGAGCAGCCGCAAGCGACGTACCCGCGGCGCGCGCGGCACGGCGCTTGCAAGCCGGCCAGAACGGCCGGGCACGCGTCCGGTCTGGACGAGAGGACATCGTGATGAATGCAGCCAGGGAAAGGATACGTTACGACGCGAACGTATGCGGCGGCGATTTCGGCCACGTGCGCGAGCGATTCGATACGTGGAAGCGCGAGTCGCGGGTCTACCGCCCGGAGCGGCGCATGTTCGACGGCAAGGACGAGGTGCGCGAGTTGAACGACGTCGTCTACGACAGCCCGGAGCGGGCCCAGCAGGCGCTGGTCGCGCAATGCGAGCCGTCCGACCCGTTCGCGCTCGCCGTGCAACTGACCGCCGAGGGGCGCACGATGTGGCTCGTCATGGCCGCTTACGACGATTGAACGGAATGGCGCGAAAGCGGGCACGGCGCTTGCGGGGCTCGCCTCGCCATCGAGATGCGCGCGCCGTCGCGCAGGAGTGACATGAAGACGCCATCCATGCTGCACCGCCCCGAACCGACGACACCCGACGTCGAACCGGATCCGCCGCCGCCCGGGCACGACGACCCGGTCGACCCGCCCGTGCCCGACGGGCTGCCGCAGGGCGACCCGCCGTCGAATCCGCCGCCGATGCGGATGCCGGCCGGGGCAGTGCGCCACCACCGGCCGCGCGAACACTGAAAAGGAGGACCGTCATGGACATTCACGTGCAATCGCCAGACAAGCGCGCGATCGCTCAGGTACTGGGCCGCTATTTCGAATCGCGTTCGCTGCACTATCACATCGAGGAATTGCCGGGCGGCGTGCTGCAGATCGGCTTTCGCGCGAGCGGCCGCCCGGTCGCCGTGACCGTTTCGTTCGACGATGCCGCGTACGACACCTTTACGCACTGGGACGCCAGCCAGAAGCAGTTGGCGCTCGGCCGGCTCGCCGACGGTTTCTCCCGGATGATGTCGACGCGCAGTCCGGCCGCGCTCGCCGGCGACTATCACGTCGAGCGTTTCTGATTCCGCAATCATCCGCCGGCTCATGCCGGCTTCCGGCAAAGTGCCCGCATACAGCGGGCGCTTTGCGTCTGTGCGCGCGTCGCGTAGGATGTCCATTAATTCAGCGCATGCTACGTTCGCGCCGCAGGCTGCGTGCCGTTGCAGCCGACGAAGCGCGACGCGCTTTCCCTCAGGTTCCTTTCATGCAACCGACGGAGACCGCCTTGACCCCTGTTGCTCGCCTGTTGCTGTCCCCCGGCGCACGCCGGTTCGTATCCAGCCTGTCGGCATTCGCGGCGCTCGCCGCCGCCGGCGCCCGCGACGCGTCGGCCCAGACGCCTTCGCCGCTCGGGGAATGGCAATACACGGCGGGCGTGCCGCTGCGCAAACTCTTCGATCCGAATATCCCGACCTGGCAGGTCAGCGTCGGCGCCGCGATGACGCTGCAGCCGCGCTATGCGGGCTCCGACCGCTATCGCGTGATGGGCGGCCCGAATTTCGATATCCGCTATCGCGACCTGTTCTTCCTGTCGACCGGCGAGGGGCTCGGCGCGAACGTGCTGCGCGGGCCGAACTGGCGCGTGAGTTTGTCGGTCGGCTATGACCTCGGGCGCCGTTCGGCCGATGATCTCGGCCATCTGAACGGTCTCGACAACATCAATGCGGCGCCCGTGATGAAGCTCGCGGCCGACTACGTGGTCTCGAAGGATTTCCCGCTCGTGCTGCGCGCGGACGTGCGGCGCAGCATCGGCGGGTCGAACGGCTGGACCGGCGATTTTTCCGCGTACATGCCGATGCCCGGCAGCAACGAACGCTTCTTCTGGTTCGCGGGGCCCACCGTGTCATTCGCCGATTCCCGCTACATGAACAGCTGGTTCGGCGTGAACCAGGGGGCGGCGGCGCGCTCGGGGCTGCCGGCCTATTCGTCCGGGGCCGGGATCAAGTCGGCCGGCGTGGGCGTGACGATGGTGTGGTTCGTGAACAAGCACTGGTTCGTCACGATGGACGGCGCGCTCGAGCAGCTCGTCGGCCGCGCGGCGCGCAGCCCGATCACGCAGCAGTCGACCAACGGCGTGTTCGACATGTCGGTGAATTACCAGTTCTGACCGAAGCCGGGGCAGCGGAACGGCAATGCCGCGTGCGGCATTGGCCGCCACATTTGATATGATTGCGACCTGTACAAATGTACAGTGATCGATCCCCGTGACGCCTGCTTCGCCGACGCCTCCGGCGTTTTACTACCTGACCAATTTCGAACGCGCGCTGGCCTGGCTCGGCGAGCGTTACGACGACCTGTTCGACGCGCACGAGCATGCGTTCGTCCGGCAGTTCGCGGCGCTGCCGCAGGCGTCGCGCGCGCTGCTCGTGCGGATGCTGATGCGCAACGGGTGCGACTTCCGCGCGAGCAAGCTCGTGTACGACGAGATCGGCTGCACGCTCGACGCCGCCGCGCCGCTCGTCGCGCTCGGCTGGGTCGATCCGGCGCCCGCGCTCACGCTCGACGAGCTGTTCGCGCTGTCGACCAAGGCCGATCTGCTGCGCATCTTTCCGTCGCTCGCCGCGCATGCTGGCGAGCGCAAGGCCGACTGGCTCGAACGGCTGAGGCCCGCGCACGACGTCGCGCAACCGCTCGACGCGTGGTGCGCGCAGGCCGACGACCGCGCGCTGCGCGTGACGGTCGGCCCGCTGTGCGATCGGCTGCGGCTGATGTTCTTCGGCAATCTGCATCAAGACTGGAGCGAGTTCGTGCTCGCCGATCTCGGCGTGTTCCAGTACGAAAGCGTGCCGATCGCGCCGTCGTCGCGCGCGTTCCAGCAGCGTGGCGACGTCGATGCATATCTCGCGCTGCAGATGTGCCGCGACGCGCTCGACGCATGGCCCGACGATCTGCCGTTCGACGATCTGATCCGCGCGCTGGACGCGGTCGACTGTGCGCAGCCGTGGCTCGCGACGCGCCGCGCGAAGCTGCTGTTCGCGCTGGGCCAGGCATGCGAACGCCGTGCCGACTGGTGCGCCGCGCTCGACGCGTACACACGCAGCGCATGGCCCGGCAGCCGCCATCGGCGCATCCGCGTACTCGAACGCTGCGGGCGCGACGGCGACGCGCTCGCGCTGGCGCTCGACGCGCGCGGCGGCTTCGAGAGCGACGAGGAGCGCCAGCGCGTCGAGCGCATGCTGCCGCGCCTGCAGCGCCGCGCCGGCCAGCGGGTCGAACGCGCGGCCGCCGCCGCGGCGGTCCCGCGCGAGACGCTCGTGCTCGCGCGTCCCGACGCATCCGTCAGCGTCGAATTCGCGGTGCGCGACCATCTCGCGCAGCCGGCGTCGCCGGTCCACTACGTCGAAAACACGCTGATCAATTCGCTGTTCGGGCTGCTGTGCTGGGAACCTGTGTTCGCGGCGGTGCCCGGCGCGTTCTTTCACCCGTTCCAGCGCGGCCCGGCCGACCTGCACGCGCCCGATTTCGCCGCGCGTCGCGCGGCGGCCTTCGACGCGTGCTTCGCGCAGCTCGATTCGGGCGCGTACCGCGACACGATCCGTCGGCATTTCGCGACGAAGGCCGGCGTGCAGTCGCCGTTCGTGTTCTGGGGCGTGCTGACCGACGCGTTGCTCGACGAAGCGCTCGCGTGCCTGCCGCCCGAGCACCTGCGGCTGTGGTTCACGCGCCTGCTCGCGGATATCCGCGGCAACCGGTCCGGCTTGCCCGATCTCGTGCGCTTCTGGCCCGACGAACGCCGCTACGAGCTGATCGAGGTGAAGGGCCCCGGCGACCGGCTGCAGGACAACCAGACGCGCTGGCTCGCCTACTGCCTCGCGCACCGCATGCCGGTACGCGTCGTCGACGTCGAGTGGGCCGGCGAGGGCGTCGCGCACGCCGAGGCGGCGGGGTTGTCCGCATGAGCTACGTCGTCGCGGTGCGGGCGATGTGCGAGTTCACCGCGCGGCGCGGCGATCTCGACCTGCGCTTCACGCCCGCACCGACCGCGCTCGAAGGCATCGCCGGCCACGGCGCGGTCACGTCGAAGCGCGGCGCGCGCTACGAAACCGAGATCGCGCTGACGGGCACGTGGGGCATGCTCACCGTGCGCGGCCGCGCGGACGGCTACGATCCGGTGGCGAACCGGCTCGAGGAAATCAAGACCTACCGCGGCAGCCTCGATGCGATGCCGGCCAACCACCGCGCGCTGCATTGGGCGCAGGCGAAGGTCTATGCGCACCTGATGTGCGCTGCGCGCGATCTGAATGAAATCGACGTCGCGCTCGTGTATTTCGACATCGTGTCCGAGCGCGAGACCGTGCTGACGGAAACGCTCGATGCCGGCGCGCTCGCGACGTTCTTCGCCGAGCAGTGCGCGTGCTTCGTCGGCTGGGCCGAACGCGAGACGGCCCATCGCGCCGCGCGCGACGCGGCGCTGCGCGCGCTCGCGTTTCCGCATGGGCAGTTCCGCAGCGGCCAGCGCGAGCTGGCGGTGGCCGTCTATCGCGCGGCACGCGACGAACGCTGCCTGATGGCGCAGGCGCCGACCGGCATCGGCAAGACGCTCGGCACCGTGTTCCCGTTGCTGAAGGCCTGCGGCGAGGGCGAACTCGATCACGTATTTTTCCTGACCGCGAAAACACCCGGCCGCGCGCTCGCGCTCGAAGCGGCGACGACGCTCGGCGCCGGCACGCCCGCTTTGCCGCTGCGTGTGCTGGAACTCGTCGCGCGCGACAAGGCGTGCGAGCATCCGGACAACGCGTGCCACGGCGAATCGTGCCCGCTCGCGAAGGGCTTCTACGACCGGCTGCCGGCCGCGCGCGATGCGGCGATCGAGGCCGGGCTCCTCGATCGCGAGACCGTGCGCGCCGCCGCGCTCGCGCACGACGTCTGCCCGTACTACCTGGCGCAGGAGCTCGCGCGCTGGTCGGACATGATGATCGGCGACTACAACTACTACTACGACGGCAGCGCGATGCTGCATACGCTCGCGCAGCAGAACCAGTGGCGCGTCGGCGTGCTCGTGGACGAAGCGCACAACCTGCTCGACCGCGCCCGCAAGATGTACAGCGCGTCGCTCGATCCATTCGCGTTCGCGGCCGCGCGCGAAGCCGCGCCCGCCGCGCTGCGCAAGGCATTCGACCGGCTCGCCCGCGCGTGGGGGACGCTCAATCGCGCGCAGGCGGAGCGCTATGCCGCCTATCCCGAGGTGCCGGGCCCGATCGTGTCGGCCGTGCAGAACCTCGTCGCGGCGATCGGCGAACACCTGACCGACGCGCCTCGCGCGAACGACGACGCGCTGCTGCGTTTCCATTTCGAGGCGATCCAGTTCGGCGTGCTGGCCGAGGCGTTCGACAGCGCGTCGATCTTCGACGCGACGCTGCATGGCGAACCGATGCCGCGCCAGCCGGCGCTCGACGGCGTCGCGACGGCCGGCCGCCGGCGCCGTGTCCAGTCGACGCTGTGCGTGCGCAACGTGATCCCGGCCGGGTTCCTCGCGCCGCGCTACGAAGCCGCGCGCGCGACCGTGCTGTTCTCGGGCACGCTGAGCCCGTTCCATTTCTATCGCGACACGCTCGGGCTGCCGGGCGATACCGGCTGGCTCGACGTCGACGGGCCGTTCCGCGCCGAACAACTGACGGTGCGCGTCGCGAGCCACGTGTCGACGCGCTGGCGCGACCGCGATCGTTCGCTCGAGCCGATCGCCGACCTGATCGCCGCGCAATACGCGGCACGGCCCGGCAACTATCTCGGCTTCCTGAGCAGCTTCGACTACCTCGGGCGTGTGGTCGCGCTGATGCAGACGCGCCATCCGGACGTCCCCGTGTGGGCGCAGGCGCCCGGCATGGCCGAAAGCGAGCGCGACGCGTTTCTCGCGCGCTTCGACGCGGGCGGACGCGGCGTCGGCTTCGCGGTGCTGGGCGGCGCCTTCTCGGAAGGCGTCGACCTGGTCGGCGAGCGGTTGATCGGCGCGTTCATCGCGACGCTCGGACTGCCGCAGGTCAACGACATCAACGAGCAGATGCGGCGCGCGATGGACGCGCGCTTCGGCAACGGTTACGACTACATGTACCTGTATCCGGGGCTGCAGAAGGTCGTGCAGGCGGCCGGGCGCGTGATCCGCACCGAGCACGACGAGGGCGTCGTGCATCTCGACGACCGTTACCGGCGGCGCGAAGTGCGCAATTTGCTGCCGCGGTGGTGGCGGATCGGGTAACGGCGGCGCCGGCTGCTACAGCACGTTGAGCATCGCGAGCGCGGCTTCCTGCAGATGCGGCAGCACGCGCCGCACGGCCGCGTCGGTCGTCTCCGCGCCGATCGGCATGTTCGTGCTCAGCGCGGCGACGACTTCGCCGTGACGGTTCTTCAGCGGCACCGCGATCCCGCGTACGCCGACCTGCAATTGCTGCTCGATCGCCGCGTAGCCGGCTTCGCGCGCCCGGTCGACCTGTTCGAGCAGCCGCGCCTTGTTGGTGATCGTGTGCGGCGTGAACGGCGCCAACTCGGTCTCGTCGAGCCACGCGCGCACGGCTTCTCGATCGGGATGATGGGCGAGCAGGACGACACCGGGCGACGTCAGCGGCGCCGGCACGCGCGCGCCGAGCACGAAGCCCGTCGTCATCACGCGCGACACGCCGTTGCGCGCGATGAACACGAGCTCCCAGCCGTCGAGCACGCTGACGTACGCCGATTCGTTCAGCGACGCGCTCAACTGCTGCAGATAAGGCTGGACCGTGCGCGGCAGGCGCGCCGAATCGAAATACGACCAGCCGACCCGCAGCACGCGCGGCGTGAGGCCATACAGCTTGCCGTCGGTGTACACGTAGCCGAGCGATTCCAGCGTCAGCAGGTAACGCCGCGCGGCCGTGCGCGTGAGGCCGGTGCGCGCGGCGGCTTGCGTGGGCGTCATGCGCGCGTGCTGGCTGTCGAACGCCTCCAGGATCATCAGGCCTTTTTCGAGGCCGGCAATCCAGTCGCGTCGGTCGAGGTCGGGCTTTTTCGTCATCACGGGTGAGCGGTGGCGCGCGGTGTTCGCGCGGAAGTGGGCGATTATCGCGCGAGTTGTGGGAGCGGGACGCGCGAGGCGCCGAATTGTCCGTTCAGCCGACTTGCGGATTTGCAGTAAAGATATACAATCCATTCCGTATATCCATGGAGACTCATATGCAGGTTGCAAAGTGGGGCAATAGCCTGGCGGTTCGCCTTCCGGCCAGTGTGGTCGACGCACTGGAACTCCGCGAAGGCGACGATATCGAGATTGTGGTCGACAGTCCCCGGGTGTTCGCGGTAAGCCGCAAGCCGAGGCCCGACGAGCTTCTGGAACGGCTGCGGCGTTTCAGGGGCAAGTTGCCCGCCGATTTCAAGTTCAGCCGGGACGATGCGAATGAGCAGGATTGAGGCGGAGAAATCATTCGTCGACAGCAATGTCGTGCTTTATCTGCTGTCCGAGGACGCAATCAAGGCAAATCGAGCGGAGGCGCTGTTCCTTCGGCGGCCAACCATCAGCGTCCAGGTATTGAATGAGGTCGCCAGTGTCTGCAACCGCAAACTGCGGATGCCGTGGCGCGAGGTAGGGGAGTTTCTGGAGCCGATCAGGAGTTTGTGCCATGTCGTGCCGCTCACCGTCAATGCGCATGACCTCGCGCGGCGGCTGGCGGAGTGGCATCGCTTGTCTTTCTACGACGCCTGCATCGTGGCAACTGCTTCGATCGAGGGGTGTGAATACCTGTACACCGAGGACATGCACGACGGCTTGCAAGTGGATGGCGGTCCGGTCTTGCGAAATCCGTTTGCCTGAAGACCGGCGAACGGGAAAAGCAGCAACCGGATGCGACGCGGCCGTTGCGCGCGCCGCATCCGTCATGACCTTACTCGCTGCTCGTCCACTCGACGTTCGCACCGACCGAACGCAGGTTCTCGACGAAATGCGGATGCGCGCGGCGAATCGGCAGCGCGTTCATGATTTCCGAGCGGCCTTCGATGCTCGCGGCCACCATCAGCAGCGCGATCGCGACGCGAATGATGTACGGGCTCTCGACGCGCGCCGGCGTCAGTTGCAGCCCGCCGAACGTGATCAGCCGGTGCGGATCGGACAGCAGCACGTGCGCGCCGAACTTCGACAGTTCGCCGGACCAGCCGAGCGCGCCGTCGTAGACCTTGTTCCAGAACATCGCGCTGCCTTCCGCGCGCACGCCGAGCGCGATGAAGATCGGCAGCAGGTCGACCGGCAGGTACGGCCACGGCGCGGCCTCGACCTTGGTCAGGATGTTCTGCGTGAACGGCCGGCGCACGCGCAGCGGGCCGTCGCGCTCCGCGCGCGACCAGCCGTCGCGGTGCGTGACGGTGACGCCGAACTTCGCGAACGTGCGGTCGATCAGCGGGAAATGCTCGGGCGACGAGTTGCGCACCGTGATGTCGCCGCCCGTGATCGCGCCGAGCGCGAGGAACGTCGCGATCTCGTGGAAATCCTCGGCGAAGCGGAACTCGCCGCCGCCGAGCTTGCCGCCGCCCGTCACGCACAGCCGCGACGTGCCGATCCCCTCGATCGCGACGCCGATCATCGCGAGGAACTGGCAAAACTCCTGCACGTGCGGCTCGGATGCCGCGTTCATCAGCGTCGACGTGCCGTTCGCGGCCGTCGCGCACAGCGCGAAGTTCTCGGTGGTCGTCACCGACGCGTAGTCGAGCCAGTGATCGTTGGCCGTCAGCGGGCCGTCGGTACGGACGATCAGCGAATCGGGCGTGCGTTCGATGTGCGCGCCGAACCGCTCGAACACCTCGACGTGCGGATCGATCTCGCGCACGCCGAGCGTGCAGCCTTTCACGTCGTTCTCGAGGCGCGCGACGCCGAAGCGCGCGAGCAGCGGCGGAATCAGCATGATCGACGAACGCATCGCCTCGGGCAGCCGATGGACGGCCGGATCGAACGTCGTGTTGCGATGGTGAAGCTCGAGCAGACCCGTCGTGAAATCGACCGACACGTCGCTGCCGAGCGTGCGGAAGATGTCGAGGATCTTGCGCACGTCGGTGATGTCGGGCACGCCGACGAGGCGCAGCGGCTGATCGGTTAACAGGGTGGCGCACAGAATCGGCAGGACGGCGTTCTTGTTCGCGGACGGCTTGATGTCCCCGCGCAGCGGAGTGCCGCCGTGGACGATGAGATTCGACATGATATGGGGGCGTATCGGTGACTGACGTAGGCCCATATGATGCCATTGGTCGGCACGCGGCGTGGAATGTTCGCAGGGGAAAAGGGGAATCGGCGCACGTAACTGACAGTGTTTGACGTCGCGCCCGTGATGCAGCAGGTCGAATGCCGGCCGGCATGGCCGAATGACCAGCCGCGTGGCCGACCGCGGAGGGCGACCGGCCACGCGCTCATCGCGTCATTGCGCCGCCCGCATCCGCGCGGCGACCACCAGCGAGATCAGGCAGCCGGCCGCCAGATAGCCGGCGACGAGGTGCCACGAACCGCCGGCCACGCTGACGAGGCCGACCGCGATGAACGGCGTGAACCCGCCGCCGACGACGCTCGCGAACTGGTAGCCGACGCCCGCGCCGCTGTAGCGGTACTCGGCGCCGAACAGCTCGGTGAACAGCGGTTGCTGGACGCTCACGACCATGTCGTGCGCGGCGTTCGCCAGCAGGATCGAGAAGATCACGATCCACGCGATCGACCGCGCTTCCAGTGCGAGGAAGAACGGCACCGCGGACGCAACGCCGATCAGCGCGCCGATCAGATAGATGCGGCGCAGGCCGTAGCGATCGGCCAGCCACGCGAAGCAGGGGATCGTCACGCAGCTCACCGCGCCCACCAGCAGGCCGATGTTCAGGAACAGGTCGCGCGACATGCCGAGGTTCGTCGTCGAATAACTGAGCGCGAACGCGGTGACGATGTACATCGTGAACAGTTCGGCGAGCCGCAGCGCGACGATCAGCAGGAACGCCTTCGGGTGGCGCGTCAGCGCTTCCAGCACCGGCAGGCGCAGCTTGCGGTTGCCGTGCTCGACCTTCTCGACGAATTCCTGCGATTCGTCCATGTTCTTGCGCACCCACAGCCCGATCAGCACCAGCACGATGCTGAACACGAACGGCAGGCGCCAGCCCCACGACTTGAACGCGGCCTCGCCTAGCGTATGGCTCAGGATCGATACGATGCCCGTGGCCAGCACGAGCCCGACGCCGTAGCCGACCTGCACGCCGCTGCTGTAGAACGCCTTCTTCTGCTTCGGCGCGCTCTCGACGGCCATCAGCGCCGCGCCGCCCCATTCGCCGCCGACCGCGAAACCCTGGATCGCGCGCATCAGCACCAGCAGCACGGGCGCCCACCAGCCGATCGTCGAGAACGTCGGCAGCAGGCCGATCGCGACGGTCGACAGCCCCATCAGCATCACGGTCAGCACGAGCATCCGCTTGCGGCCGAGCCGGTCGCCGTAATGGCCGAACACGATGCCGCCGAGCGGCCGGAACAGGAAGCCGACGCCGAAGGTGGCGAACGCCGCGAGCGTGCCCATCGTCGGGCTGACTTTCGGGAAGAACTCCGAATTGAACACCAGCGCGGCGACGATCCCGTACAGCAGGAAGTCGTACCAGTCGACGACGGCGCCGACGAAGCTGCCGATCGCGGCCTTGCGGGCCTGGTTGCGCGCACGGGCGCCGGCGGCGGCGTCGAGCGTGTCGAAGGTGGGGGTCATGGCGATGTCTCCTGGCACGGCGCATCGTGGAATCGTGGCGGCGCCGCGTCCGATGCTGCATTGAAGTCGATGAGTGAACGGAGAATAGGGCGCGCGCCGCACGGCGGCAATCGGCCAATCGGATAAATTGCGCGGTTATCGTTCAAGTCCGTGCGATTATCGAACGATTTTCGGGTTTGCACTAGGCGGCGCGACGATATCCCGTTCGGCCGGGGTGTGCCGCCGTGAACGATCTGGTTAAAATCTGCAGCATCGACAACTCGCCCGTCCGGGCGCACGTGCGGCCGCCACCTCGGCCGCGCCTGCCGCGCGCGACAGGCACGCTACCCCATCGACGCATGTCCCCGGAGACTGGAATGCCCGGCAATTCCCACCCCCTGTCCAGCGATACGCCGCCCGTCGCCGATCCGGCCGCCAATCCGCTCGGGATGGCCGGCCTCGAATTCGTCGAATTCGCGGCGCCCGTGCCAGACGCACTCGCGCAACGCTTCGAGCAGCTCGGATTCAAGGCGATCGCGCGCCACGTCAGCAAGAACGTCACGCTGTATCGGCAGGGGCAGATGCATTTCCTCATCAACGCCGAGCCCGATTCGTTCGCCGCGCGCTATGCGGAGGAATACGGGATGGGCGTCTGCGCGATCGGGTTGCGCGTGGCGAACGCCCGGCGCGCGTTCGAGCGCGCGATCCAGCTCGGTGCCTGGGCGTTCGAGGGCGAAAAGGTCGGCGTCGGCGAACTCAAGATTCCGGCGATCCAGGGCATCGGCGATTCGCACCTGTATTTCGTCGACCGCTGGCGCGGGCGGGACGGCCAGCGCGGCGGCGTCGGCGACATCTCGATCTTCGACATCGATTTCCGGCCGATCGACATCGCGACCGCCCATACCGACCTCGATTGCGCCGGCGTCGGCCTGCAGCAGGTCGACCACTTCACGCAAACCGTCGGCGCGGGCCGCATGCAGGAGTGGCTCGATTTCTACCACGACCTGCTGCATTTTCGCGAGATCCACCAGATCGACGCGCATTGGCATGTGTCGGAGGAATCGCGCGTGATGGTGTCGCCGTGCGGCGCGGTGCGGATTCCCGTGTACGAGGAAGGCACGCGGCGCACCGAGCTGATGCATGCGTACCTGCCCGACCATCCGGGCGAGGGCGTCCAGCACGTCGCACTGGCGACCGACGACATCCTGTCGTGCGTCGATGCGCTGCGTGCGAACGGCGTCGAGTTCATCGAGCCGCCCGCACGCTATTACGACGACGTCGATGCGCGGCTGCCCGGGCACGGCGTCGATCTCGATGCGCTGCGCCGCCGCGCGGTGCTGGTCGACGGCGAGATCGGCCGCGACGGCGTGCCGAGGCTGTTCTTCCAGACCTTCGTCAAGCGCCGGCCCGGCGAGATCTTCTTCGAGATCGTGCAGCGCAAGGGGCATCACGGGTTCGGCGAGGGCAACCTCGCGGCACTCGCCCGCGCGCGCGACGCGGGCTGAACGATCAAGCGCCGGCGGCCGGCGCGCGGTTCGGCGCGGGGCGCTCGATGCCGTATCGCCGACGGCGTCACGGCTTCGGTTCCGTCGGGGCTGCCCGTCGATCCAGGGCTGACGTGTTGACGCGAAGGCCGACAGCCCGTCGCGGCCCGTCGGTTCGTCACGCAGAATCGGCCGTTGCGAGCTTGCGGCTGTGCCGACGCATGCCGGCGAAAATCGCATCCGCGACGTCCGCCGGAAAATCCGCCGGGATCTGCGCGGCGGCTTCGGCAATCGCGGGTTCCGTGCGGGCGGCGACGGCCGCCATCGCGGCGCGCACGTCGTCTTCGGTCAGGCCGACGCGCCGGCCCTGCGCGATCCAGTGGCGCGGCTGGACTTCACCGATCACGTAATGCCGGTTCTTCCCGCAGACGGCCATCGCGAGGCGTGCGCGGCGCGGCGGAATCTGGTTGCGGCGCGTACCGATGATCGGATGCGCGGACAGCACGTCGTACAGCGGCGTGCTGCGATACGCATTGCCGGCCAGGTGCGCGATGCTGAAGTTCTTCGCGTGGCCGTCGATCGCGGCCAGCACCCAGAACACGAGCTGGGCGACGAAGAAATTCATCCGGTCGCGGGCCGCATCGGCCGAATTCGCGAGGATGCCCATGATCGTCTCGATGCCGGGGCCGCCGTCCGATTCGTATTTCGCCCCCGACGGCGTGCCGGTCGCCTGGCACATGTCCTCCTGCGGCAGTCGCAGGATCCACGAGCCGTCGCGCGACGGACGCCGGTCGAAGCGCTCGACGATCAGCGCCTTCTGGTCGTCGAACCGGCCGATCTCGCACGGCGCGACCGACAGGCCGTACGCGGCGACGAGCTTCGAACACAGCCATTCGTTTTCGACGGAGGTGCGCATGTCGGCCTGCATGTTGCCGACGCGCCCGAGCGGCAGCTTGAAGATATGGGTCGTCGGCGTGCTGCCCGACGGACGCAGCCAGCGGTTTCCCTGACGCAGCAGCGCGGTTTTTTCCTGCGCGCCGGCAATCGACAGGCGCAGGTCGCTTTCCGGCTCCGCGTGGCCGGGCAGCGGCGCGGCGGTCGCGTGGCGCAGCACGTCGGCAACGGCTGCATCGTCGAGCGTCGCGCCTTCGATCGCCTCGAGATCGGCGGGCGTCTCGCCGGGCGGCAGCATCTGGATCGCGCCGACGCAATCGCGGCCGATCGATGCGAGCAACTCGAACGGCGCCGTCGATCCGAGCCGATAACGCTGCGCGATGCGGCGGCGGATCGGCTCGCTGTCGGGCAGCAGGTTGTCGAAGTAGTCGGCCACGATCGCGCCCTGGTGCGGCTGGTTGCCGGGCGTAAAGGGCAGCGACAGCGACAGTGGCCGGCCCTGGGGATCGTCGAGCCAGTCCGGCAGGTACACGAGACGCTCGACCCCGCGCCGGATTTCCCAATAGCCGACTGGAATGCCGTTCATCCACAGGTCGAGCCGATCATGGCGGGCGCGTGCGGCCATCGTCACCAGTCCTCCCGCTTCGACACGCGTGGCCTGGCCCGAGTCGTCGCTGCCGGGCGCTTCCGCGCCGCGTCGGCCGCGGCCCCGGCCGGGGATTGCGCGGCCGTGGTGCCGCGCTTGCTCGCGGCCGGCTTGCGGCGCGCCGGCGGCTCGGCATCGGAAGCCGGATCGGCCGCTTCCGCCCGCGCATTCCGTTCGTCCAGGCTGAGCATCATGCGAACGCCGAGCGCGTTCAACACCTTCAAAAGCCGTTCGATACTGGCCGCCGACGGGTTGGCTTCGAGGTGCGCATAGGATTGCTGGGTGATGCCGAGGCGCGCGGCCAGTTGCGCCTGCGTGAGCCCCGCGGATTTGCGGAAGCCGACGAGTATCGGACGCAACTGGGTCAAGGTCTGGACAGGAAAGGCCATCGGGCGCTCCGCGAGATGACAGGCGATCGTTTGTAATCGGAAAATACAGTCTATGGCATGTATTGCAAAAATACAAATGATAGCCTGTATTGACAAAAAACAAACGATAGCCTGTTAAAGGCAGCCCGATCGGGCAGGCAACGGCACGAATCGGCCGTCAGGCGATACCTGCGGCGTTCACGATCCGCGCGTCGAGCGATTCGCCCAATCGGCCCCTGCCGGCCACTGCGTCCAGCCGCGCCGGATGAATCCGGCGCCCGTGCGGATCACGAGCGCGCCGATCGCGAGCGCGGCCAGATCGTCGAGCCGGCCGAAGCCGACCAGCGCCGCACTCATCGCGAGCGCCGCGAGCAACGACGACAGCGCATCGGTTCGCACGTGCCAGCCGCTCGCCTCGAGCAGCGCGGAGCCGGTCTCGCGCGCCTTGCGCAGCATCCAGTACGACAGCACGGCCTTGCCGGCGAGCATGACGACAACCAGCGCGAATGCGGTCGCGCCCGGCTGCACGACGGGCGGCGTATCGAACCCGGTCAGTGCATGCCAGATCATCCGCCCGCCGGTCGCGGCCAGCAACGCGCCAAGGCCCGCGAGCGCGAGCGGCTCGTAGGTCGGGCGGCGCGCCGGCGGCAGGCGCGCGTCGAGCCGGCAGGCGACGAGGATCAGCGCATCGGCCGCGAGATCGATCGCCGCATGCACGACGTCCGCGAGCAAACCCGACGAATGCGCGGACCATGCCGCCGCCGTCTCGACGGCGAGCAGCAGGAGGTTGATCGCGAGGCTGACGGCGAGGGCGCGGGACGTGGCCGCGTAGACGTGGGGCGTGGCGCGCGACGGGCGCTGCATGGCGGATCGCTTGTCGGAATCGGGGACGGCTTCGAACGTTACCGGCCTGCGGTGGCACGCCGATGACACGCTGAACGAAGGCGCCGCGAGAGGAATCCGGCCTTCCCGACGCGCCAGATGAATCACCTGGATTCATGTGGTCTCGACATTATAGAAATAATGTCAAATTACATCGTTTGATTAATTGGATATTTAACGGTTTACGTTATATTATTGACGAAATTCTCGACCAAACCCGCCATGTCCGATCTCGCTGCCGACGAACCCCGCCTGACCGCCGAAATCGAGCGGCTCAAGGCCGCCTTCCCGAAAACGCGCGAGTTGTACCGCGAAGTGTGTGCGCTGCTGTTCTTTCGCTTCGGTATCACGCCGACGGCGAACCGCCTGTATCAACTCGTTCGCAAGGGCAGCATGAGCACGCCGACGGCCGTCCTCGGCGAGTTCTGGGCCGAGTTGCGGGAAAAGAGCCGCGTGCGCATCGAGCATCCCGACCTGCCGGCCGACTTGCAGGCGGCGGCAGGCGAACTCGTCGCGGCGTTGTGGAATCGATCGAGTACCGACGCGGCCGCCGCGCTCGATGCGCTGCGCGCGGAAGTCGAAGCCCAGCGGGCCGCGGCGCAAACGGAAGTCGCGACGG
This sequence comes from Burkholderia anthina, assembly GCF_001547525.1. Classification (GTDB taxonomy): domain Bacteria; phylum Pseudomonadota; class Gammaproteobacteria; order Burkholderiales; family Burkholderiaceae; genus Burkholderia; species Burkholderia semiarida. The sequence goes on along the minus strand of NZ_LNJP01000004.1, from coordinate 586,813 downwards.
TGCGGGCCGACCTGGCCCGCACCGAAACCGCGCTGGAGCAACGCACGGCAGCCTTGCTGGCCGCGCAGGTTCGCATTCAGGAGCTCGAGCAGGCGAGGGCGGCGGACGATGCATCGCGGCAAGCGCTGCAAGCGGATATCGAGCGCCTGAAAGCCGACAACGCGGCGGGCGACCGCGCGCTCGCGCAGGCCCGCGCGGATTTCACCGCCCAGCTCGACAGGTTGCGCGACGATGCCGGCCGCGCCGAAGAGCGGCTGCGCGCGTCGGAGAAGCGGGCGCTTCAGGAAATCGATCGCGAGCGGCTCGCGGCCGCGCGATTGCAAAAGGAACTCGACGCAGCGACATCGCGCGCGGAACAACGCGACTCGCAGCAGCGAAAGGAAATGGCGGCGCTACAGGCCCAACTCGGCGATGCGCTGCATCGCTGCGGCGTGCTTCAGGGGCAACTCGACGGCGCACTGGCGACCGGCGCGGCGCGCAGCCACGAACTCGACGCGCTGAGGCGCGAGATGGCAGCGCTCGTGCGCCGGCCGCCGTTGCGCGGCGTCAAGACCGTCCCGGCCGCCGAGCGCAGCGAGCGGCGGGCGCGCACCAGAAAGCGCGCCGACGAAGCGCCGCGCTAACATCGAAACCGGGTCGCCGATATGACGCGCCGCACGCAGACGGCACGGACAAGCGAGGAGAACGCCGGCCGGGGCATTGGGCGCCCGACGGGGATCGGGTAAAGTGCCGCTCAACATGCCGGCTCGACGTTACTAGACGACCGGTCTAATCGTTGCTACCATACGCCATCATGAATGCATCTTCAGGCGCCGAAGTCCGCCAGCACATCCTGAACATCGCGAAGCCGATCATGCTCCACAAGGGCTTTTCGGCGGTCGGTCTGAACGAGATTCTCGCCGCGGCGGGCATCCCGAAGGGCTCGTTCTACCATTACTTCGGCTCGAAAGAGGCATTCGGCGAAGCGTTGCTCGAATCGTATTTCGAAGGCTATCTCGCGCATCTCGACAAGCTGTTCAAGCAGCAGGCCGGCACGGGCGCCGAGCGCCTGATGACGTACTGGGGCAACTGGCTGCACACGCAGTGCGCGGACGATCCGGAAGGCAAGTGCCTCGCGGTCAAGCTCGGCGCCGAAGTGTCGGACCTGTCGGAAGCGATGCGCGCGGTACTGCGGCGCGGCACCAGTCAGATCATCGAGCGGCTCGCGGGCGGCATCGAGGCCGGGCTGGCCGACGGTTCGCTGAGCGGCGTCGACGATCCGTCGCACGCGGCCGCGATCCTGTACGAGCTGTGGCTGGGCGCGACACTGCTGGAAAAGATTCACCGCAACCGCAAACCGCTCGAGAGGGCGATGATCGAAACGCGGCGCATGCTGAATCTGCCGCCGGCCGCGTCCGACGGCGCGCAGTCGTAATTCCGGCGCGCATGGCGCGCCTTGTTTTTGCCTTGATTATAGACGACTGGTCTACTCAATCATTCATGACGAACGCTACACGCCGCGTTACGCTGTCCCGATCTTTCCCACCGCTTGCCTGCGACCGCCCCGGCCACACCGCCGATGCCGTCGGGGGCGCGCACTTCCTGCTGGTCCATCCCTGATCCGATCGTGCCCACGACGCACGTTCATTCCTGTTGACGGAGGCTCACATGCCGCAAAGCAAGACCGCAAACCGCCAGATCGTCCTGAATTCGCGCCCGGTCGGCGCACCGACACCGGACAACTTCCGCGTCGAAACCGGCGACGTGCCGGTGCCCGGCGCCGGCCAGGTGCTGCTGCGCACCGTCTGGCTGTCGCTCGACCCGTACATGCGCGGCCGGATGAGCGACGCGCCGTCCTACGCACCGCCGGCCGAACTCGGCCAGCCGATGGTCGGCGGCACGGTCAGCCGCGTGGTGTCGTCGAATCTGCCGGCGTTTCGCGAAGGCGATCTCGTCGTCGCCGGCGCCGGCTGGCAGGACTATGCGCTGTCCGACGGGCGCGACCTGATCCCGCTCGGCCGCGACTTCGCGCACCCGTCGTACGCGCTCGGCGTGCTCGGCATGCCGGGCTTCACCGCCTACACGGGCCTGTTGAAGATCGGCGAGCCGAAGGCCGGCGAAACCGTGGTCGTCGCGGCCGCGAGCGGCGCGGTCGGCGCGGTGGTCGGCCAGATCGCGAAGCTGAAGGGCTGCCGCGTGGTCGGCGTCGCAGGCGGCGCCGACAAGTGCGCGTACGTGACCGGTACGCTCGGCTTCGACGCATGCGTCGACCACCACGATCCGGCGTTTGCCGCGAAGCTGAAGGACGCGTGCCCGAACGGCATCGACATCTATTTCGAGAACGTCGGCGGCGCCGTGTTCGACGCGGTGTGGCCGCTGCTGAACGACCATGCGCGCGTGCCCGTCTGCGGAATCATCGCGCATTACAACGACGCGGCCTACGACGACAAGGCCGTGTCGACCGGCCGTGACCGCGTGCCGGCGCTGATGGGCGCGATCCTGCGCAAGCGCATCCGCGTGCAGGGCTTCATCATCCTCGATCACTATGCGACCGGCTATGCGCCGTTCCTGAAGGACATGACCGAATGGGTCGCGCAGGGCAAGGTGAAGACGCGCGAGGACGTCGTTCCCGATCTCGCCGACGCGCCGCAAGCACTGATCGGCCTGCTCGCCGGCAAGAATTTCGGCAAGGTGGTCGTGCGCGTCGGCCCGGACGAGCTGGCCTGATCCCGCCGCACGGCGACATACCCGCTGCACGCTGGCGCCGCGAGACGCCGGCTTGTGGCATGCTCGTTTCCGTTTTCAAAGGAGTGAAAAATGGCGCTTCACGTGATCGCTTCGCTGTTCCTGAAACCCGAACACGCGCAGGCCGCCGAGGCCGAACTGCGCAGCATGGTCGCGAAGACGCGCACCGAGCCGGGCAATCGCCGCTACGACCTGTTCCGCGAGCAGGACGGATCGCCGAACCTGCATCTGTACGAGATCTACGACGACCAGGCGGCATTCGACGCGCACCTCGCGAGCCCGTATTTCGGCGAATTCCGCACGAAGTCGGCCGAGTGGTTCACCGCACCTCCGGTGATCAAGGTGCTGTCGGCCATCGACGTGGCCGACTAACGACGCAAGCAAGCAACACCGCCGCGGCTCGCCCGCACCCGGGCCGCGGGGCACCCGTTGCGCACGACGCAACGGCGATGACGACGACCCTGCGGCGCAGCGCGCCTCGTTCGCGCCGCTTCCCCAAATACAACGGCCCCGGAGGCTGAATGATCACCCTCAACATCAACGGCGAAACCCGCTCGGTCGACGCCCCCGACGACATGCCCTTGCTCTGGGTGCTGCGCGACGTCGTCGGCCTCACCGGCACCAAGTTCGGCTGCGGCATCGCGCAATGCGGCGCGTGCACCGTGCATCTCGACGGTGTGGCCGCACGTTCGTGCGTGCTGCCGGTCGCGGCCGTCGCCGGCCGCAAGATCACGACGATCGAGGCCGTCGGCGCGACGCCGGCCGGCCACAAGGTCCAGCAGGCGTGGCGCGAGCTCGACGTCGTCCAGTGCGGCTACTGCCAGTCGGGGCAGGTGATGGCCGCCACCGCGCTGATCGCATCGAACCCGAACCCGAGCGATGCGGATATCGACGCGGCCATGGCCGGCAACATCTGCCGCTGCGGCACGTACCACCGGATTCGCGCGGCCGTCAAACAAGCCGCAAAAGGAGCCTGACATGTCACGCGGACTGATCGAAGCAGGTCGGGCCGGCGCGGGCGTGTCGCGCCGGTCGTTTCTGAAACTTGGCATGTCGCTCGGCGCCGCCGCCGGCGGCGGCTTGCTGCTCGGCTTCAGCCTGCCGGCGGCCGGTGACGATACACGTCGCTCGGTAATCGGCGGCGACGCCGCCGAACCCGCGCCGCCGGGCGTGTTCGCGCCGAACGCGTTCGTGCAGATCGACCGCGCCGGCAAGGTCACGCTGGTGATGCCGAAGGTCGAGATGGGGCAGGGTGTCTATACGGCGCTGCCGATGCTGATCGCGGAAGAGCTCGAAGTGCCGCTGTCGAGCGTGACGCTCGATCATGCGCCGCCCAACGAGAAACTGTTCCTCGACCCGCTGCTCGGCGGCCAGCTCACCGGCGGCTCGACGTCGGTGCGCTACGCGTGGGAGCCGCTGCGCCGCGCGGGCGCCACCGCGCGCACGCTGCTGGTCTCGGCGGCCGCGAAGCAGTGGAGCGTCGATCCGGCGAGCTGCCGCGCGGCGAACGGCGAAGTGCAGCATCCGCCGAGCGGGCGGCGCGCATCGTACGGCCAGTTGGCCGACGCGGCGGCGAAGCTGCCGGTGCCGAAGGACGTCGCGCTGAAGCAGCCGGCGGATTTCAAGCTGATCGGCACGCCCGCGAAGCGCCTCGATTCGCCGGAGAAGGTCGACGGCACCGCGCAGTTCGGGCTGGACGTGCGCCTGCCCGGGATGCTGTACGCGGTGATCGTAAACAGCCCGGTGTTCGGCGGCACGGTCGCGAGCGTTGACGACACGGCCGCGAAGAAGATCCCCGGCGTGCGCCAGGTCGTGCGCGTCGACAACGCGGTCGCGGTGGTCGGCGATCACACGTGGGCCGCGAAACGCGGCGCATCGGCGCTCGTCGTGAAGTGGAACGAAGGGGCGGGCGCGAAGGTGTCGACGAAGGATCTGTTCGCGGATCTCGCGCAGGCGGCGGCGAACGGCAAGGGCGCGGTCGCGCGCAAGGAGGGCGACGTCGGCAAGGCGTTCGCGAACGCGAAGACGCGCGTCGATGCCGTCTACGAACAGCCGCTGCTCGCCCACGCGACGATGGAGCCGGTGAACTGCACGGTGCACGTGCGCGGCGACGGCTGCGACATCTGGGTCGGCACGCAAGTGCCGACCCGCGCACGCGACACGGCGCAACAGTTGACCGGGCTGTCGCCCGACAAGATCGTCGTGCACAACCATCTGCTCGGCGGCGGATTCGGCCGACGGCTCGAAACCGACATGATCGGCCAGGCCGTGAAGGTCGGCAAACAGGTCAATGCCCCGGTGAAGGTGATCTGGACGCGCGAGGAGGACGTTCAGCACGACATGTACCGGCCGTGCTACTACGACAAGATCTCCGCCGGCCTCGACGCGAACGGCAAGCCGGTTGCGTGGCAGCACCGGATCGTCGGCTCGTCGATCCTCGCGCGCTTCGCGCCGCCCGCGGTCAAGGACGGCGTCGATCCCGACGCGGTCGAGGTTGCGGCCGAACTGCCGTACGACCTGCCGAACCAGCTCGTTGACTACGTGCGCCAGGAGCCGCGCCACGTGCCGACCGCGTTCTGGCGCGGCGTCGGGCCGACGCGCAGCACGTTCGTCGTCGAAAGCTTCATCGACGAACTCGCCGCGCAGACCAAGACCGACCCGGTGCAGTACCGCCGCGCGCTGCTCGACAAGTCGCCGCGCGCCCGCAACGTGCTCGACGTCGCGACGAAGGCGGCCGGCTGGGGCGCGTCGCTGCCGAAGGGGCAGGGGCGCGGCGTATCGGTGATGCATGCGTTCGGCAGCTTCTTCTCGATCGTCATCGACGTCGCGGTGGACGGCGGCGAGGTGCAGGTCAAGCGCGCCGTGTGCGCGGTCGATTGCGGGATGGTCGTGAATCCGAACACGATCGAGGCGCAGGTGCAGGGCGGCATCATCTTCGGGATCACGGGCGCGCTGTACGGCGAGATCACGATCGAGGACGGCCGCGTCGTGCAGAGCAACTTCACCGACTACCGGATGATGCGAATCAACGAGGTGCCGCCGATCGAAGTCCATCTGGTGAAGAGCGGCGAGGCGCCGGGCGGGATCGGCGAGCCGGGCACGGCCGCGACCGCGGCGGCGCTGTCGAACGCGATCTTCGCGGCCACCGGCACGCGGCTGCGCAAGCTGCCGGTCGGCAACCAGCTGAAAACGGCCTGAGGGGAGGGACGACCATGCGACATCTCACCTTGAACCTGAAGGCGCTGCGCGCGTCGCTGCTCGCACTGTCCGCACTGCTGGCCGGCACGGCCGCGCATGCCGCGCAAACGGCGCCCGCCGACAGCGCGCTCGTCGCCCGCGGCGCGTATCTCGCGAAAGCCGGCGACTGCGTCGCGTGCCATACCGCGCCGCGCGGCACGCCGTTCGCGGGCGGCCTGAAGATGGTCACGCCGATGGGCGCGATCTACACGACCAACATCACGCCCGATCCGGATACGGGCATCGGCGGCTATACCGAGGCCGATTTCGCCAGCGCGTTGCGCAAGGGCGTCGCGAAGGACGGCCACAACCTGTATCCGGCGATGCCTTATCCGTCGTACGCGAAGCTGAAGGACGACGACGTGAAGGCGCTGTATGCGTACTTCATGCACGGCGTCGAACCGGTGAAGCAGGCGAACCGGCCGTCCGACATCCCGTGGCCGCTCAACATGCGTTGGCCGCTCGCGTTGTGGAACATGGTGTTCCTCGATTCCACACCGTACGCGGACAAGCCGGCGAAGGATGCGGTGTGGAACCGCGGCGCGTATCTCGTGCAGGGGCTCGGGCACTGCGGGTCGTGCCACACGCCGCGCGGCGTCGGCTTCCAGGAGAAGGCGCTCGACGAAAGCGGCGCGGCGTTCCTGTCGGGCGCGTCGATCGACAACTGGTTCGCGTCGAACCTGACCGGCGAGCACAACACCGGGCTTGGCCGCTGGAACGAGGCGGACGTCGCGCAGTTCCTGAAGACCGGCGCGAATCAGCACGCGACCGCGTTCGGCTCGATGGTGAGCGTGATCAACCACAGCACGCAGGAACTGACTGACGACGATCTGGCCGCGATCTCGCGCTATCTCAAATCGCTGCCGGCGGCAGGCGGCACGGGCGCGCCGCCGTACCGCTATGATCCGAAGGCGACGCAGGTCGCGCTGGGCCGGCCGGCAGCCGATCCGGGCGCGAAGGTGTATAACGCTTACTGCCTGCATTGCCACGGGGTGGACGGGCGCGGCTATGCACCGTTGCTCGCGCCGCTCGCCGGCAATCCGAACGTGCTGGAGGCGGACGCATCGTCGCTGATCAACGTGACGTTGAACGGCAGCGACACGCTCGTGATCGGTGGCGTGCCGTCCGCGTATCCGATGCCGGCGTTCTCGAACCAGTTGAACGACCAGCAGATCGCCGACGTGCTGACGTTCATGCGCGCCGGCTGGAACAACGGCGCGCCGGCCGTGCAGGCGGCGGACGTCGCGAAACTCCGCAAGGCGACGGCGGCCGCGCACTGAGCGCGGGGCGCCGCGAAACGAGGGCGGGCCGGCGTGCCTGCCGCCCATGCCGCCGGGTGCGTGCCTGCCCTGGCGGCATGGCTTTTTCTGTCAACCGGCGCGCGGCCGTTCGCGGCGGCGCGCGTTTTATCGACGCAATGTAGGGGTGTCTGGATGGCTAACGTGACTTATACGGATACGCAACTGCTGATCGACGGCGAGTGGGTCGACGCCGCGAGCGGCAGGACGATCGACGTCGTGAACCCGGCGACCGGCAAGCCGATCGGCAAGGTGGCCCACGCGGGCATCGCCGATCTCGACCGCGCGCTCGCCGCCGCCCAGCGCGGCTTCGAAGCATGGCGCAAGGTGCCCGCGCACGAGCGCGCGGCGACGATGCGCAAGGCGGCCGCGCTGGTGCGCGAGCGCGCGGACACGATCGCGCAGCTGATGACGCAGGAGCAGGGCAAGCCGCTCACCGAAGCGCGCGTCGAAGTACTGTCGGCGGCCGACATCATCGAATGGTTCGCGGACGAGGGCCGCCGCGTGTACGGCCGGATCGTGCCGCCGCGCAACCTCGGCGCGCAGCAGACGGTCGTGAAGGAGCCGGTCGGCCCGGTCGCGGCGTTCACGCCGTGGAATTTCCCGGTCAACCAGGTCGTGCGCAAGCTGAGCGCCGCGCTCGCGACCGGCTGCTCGTTCCTCGTGAAGGCGCCGGAGGAGACCCCGGCGTCGCCGGCCGCGCTGCTGCGCGCGTTCGTCGATGCGGGTGTGCCGGCGGGCGTGATCGGCCTCGTGTACGGCGATCCGGCTGAAATCTCGTCGTACCTGATTCCGCACCCGGTGATCCGCAAGGTCACGTTCACGGGTTCGACGCCAGTCGGCAAGCAACTGGCCGCGCTCGCGGGCCAGCACATGAAGCGCGCGACGATGGAACTGGGCGGCCACGCACCGGTGATTGTCGCTGAGGATGCGGACGTCGCGCTCGCCGTGAAGGCCGCCGGCGGTGCGAAATTCCGCAACGCGGGGCAGGTCTGCATTTCGCCGACGCGCTTTCTCGTGCACAACAGCCTCCGCGACGAATTCACGCGCGCGCTGGTCAAGCATGCGGAAGGACTGAAGGTGGGCAACGGCCTCGACGAAGGCACGACGCTCGGCGCGCTCGCGAACCCGCGGCGCCTGAGCGCGATGGCGTCGGTCGTCGACAACGCGCGCAAGGTCGGCGCGAGCATCGAAACCGGCGGCGAGCGGATCGGTGCGGAAGGCAACTTCTTCGCACCGACCGTGATCGCGAACGTGCCGCTCGAAGCGGACGTGTTCAACAACGAGCCGTTCGGCCCGGTCGCGGCGATCCGCGGTTTCGACAAGCTCGAGGATGCGATCGCCGAGGCGAACCGTTTGCCGTTCGGGCTGGCCGGCTACGCGTTCACGCGTTCGTTCGCGAACGTGCATCTGCTGACGCAGCGCCTCGAAGTCGGGATGCTGTGGATCAACCAGCCGGCGACGCCGTGGCCGGAAATGCCGTTCGGCGGCGTGAAGGATTCGGGCTATGGGTCGGAAGGCGGGCCGGAAGCGCTGGAGCCGTATCTCGTTACGAAGTCGGTGACGGTGATGGCTGTTTGATGGCCGGGTGAATGCGGGCGCGCCGTTGTGGGTGCGGCGCGCCTGTTTTGCGGATTCCTCGACTCACGTCGGGATTGCAGAATCCGCGCGATGGAGGGCGTTCATGTCTATTCCTTATTTGACATAACGCGAATTATCGATAGTTCACGTTGTAGTAGCTTTGCTTCTAGCTAAGTTCAGATGTCCGCTTTTCGGCCTATCGTAAGCTGTCCAGCCGCCGCGCGTACGGCCACCGTTTCTACGACGTCGCTTCCGATACGACCGCGATCGCTTCGACCTCGATCAATGCGTCCGGCGAATACAGGGCCGAGACTTCGACGAGACTTTCCGCCGGATACGGCGCGGAAAACCATTCCCGACGCACGTCGACCATTCTGTCGAGGTACGCCATCGACTTCAGGAAGATCGTCGTCTTGACGACCTGGTTCATTCCCGAACCGGCCGCTTTCAACGCACGCTCCAGATTCCCGAACGCGCGCCTCGCCTGACGATCGAAATCGCCGGGACCTTCGATTTCGCCGTCCTCGCCAATGGCAGGCTGCCCGGAAACGAAGACGAAACCGCCCACCCGAATTGCTTGAGATAATGCAAACGGTACATAGGGATCGGGATTCGTGTGCACCTGTTCGATTTTCATGGAAGGCTCTCCGTCGAGTTCCGCGTGATTGTCAAGGATCGGAGTATCGATGGCGCTTTCGAGCGCAGCAAATGGTCAATTCTCACCTTACAGATGAGCTTTTCTAACCCATGCGCAAACTGCCTCCGTTGAGCGCGCTACGTGCATTCGAAGCCGCGGCGCGGCGCGCCGGCTTTAAAGCTGCGGCTGACGAACTCAATGTCACCCCTACCGCCATCAGCCACCAGATACGTCAACTCGAAGAATGGCTCGACGTCAAACTGTTCGAGCGCGAGACACGCGGAGTCCGGTTGACGGAAAACGGCAAGGCGCTGTTTCCGGCGCTCCGTGACGGCTTCGACAGCTTCGAGCGCGCCATCGAGGCAGCGCGAAACATCGACGAAACCAAGGTCGCGACGCTCACGTCCACGGTCGCATTCACCGCAAAATGCCTTGCCGCTCGCGCAGGCGGATTTCGTACCGCCTATCCCGATTGGACCCTTCGGCTCGACGCCACCAATGCCATCGTGGACCTCGATCAGTCCGCGCATGCATCGATTCGTTACGGTTCGGGCTACTATCCCGGGCTCATTTCGGAACCGCTTTTCAGGGACCGTTTTACGCCGGTGTGTCGTCCGCATTTGTCGATCTCCGACGAGAAAGACCTGCAGCGCGCGACGCTGATTCACTTCGATTGGGGGCCCGCCGTTCGCGACGATCAACGCGCGATTACATGGGCGCGCTGGCTGGAGGCGGCCAAAATACGCGGCACCGATCCGAACGACGGCCTCCGGTTCAACGACGAGGTCCATGCGATGCAAGCGACCCTTGCCGGACAGGGAATCGGCCTGATAAGCCTGACCCTGGTCTCCGACGAATTGGCCAACGGCACCTTGGTCCGGCCGTTCGACCTGGCGCTGGACAGCTTCCAGTACGATCTCGTCTATAGCCCTCGCTCCGCGACGAGACACGCAACCGAAATATTGCGCGACTGGGTGCTTCGGGAATTTGCCGGGCATCGATGTGCGGAAACCGCAAAAACAAACGCGAGCCTGCCGCCCGCTCACGCACCGGCCTGGGATACGACGTAAGCGTCATCGAGCGATAGCCCCTGTCGAGCCGACGCCGCCAATGCGACGATCGCCGCCGCCGCCGTCGCGGCCGGTGCCGAACCCCGGCATCTGCCACGCCCTCCCCGCATGTCCGCCACCAGCCGCCAGACAGGCCGACACGCAATCGCGCAAGGGTGCGCGGCACCTCACGCATCGCCCCCGCACGCCCCCTCCCCGACTGCCTCCGTGCAGCCGACGCATCGCAATTCCAAGCGATTCCGCAGAGGACCTTTCCTGTGCAATGTCTTAATCGACGGCCGCACGATCTCCAATAATGGCCGCTCGATCCATCGGCCGTCAGGCCGCTTCAACACAACAACAAAAACACCTATGCATTCCTGCACAATGAACCCGCATGCCGGCGCGCGCATCGCGGGGACCGTCATTGCCGCCTGCCTGACCGGCTTCGTGCCGGATGTCGCGCTTGCCCAGAGCAGCGTGACGCTGTACGGCCTGATCGACACGTCGATCACCTACTCGAGCAACCAGCGCACGCGCGGCGCCGGCTCGCCCGGCGGCGGCAGCGTCGCGATGACGAGCGGCGCGCTGAACGCGTCGCGCTGGGGGCTGCACGGCCGCGAGGATCTCGGCGGCGGGATGGCCGCGGTCTTCACGCTCGAGAACGGCTTCTCCGGCACCACCGGCAAGCTGTCGCAGAAAGGCGTCGACCTGTTCGGCCGCCAGGCGTGGATCGGCGTGGGTTCGGAGACGGCCGGCACGCTGTCCTTCGGCCGCCAGTACGACCTGATCCTCGATTTCGTGACGCCGCTCGGCGCGGCCGGCCCCGGCTGGGGCGGCAACCTCGCGGTCCACCCGTACGACAACGACGATTCGAACCGCAACCTGCGCGTCAACAACGCGGTGAAGTACACGAGCCCGACGGTTCGCGGGTTGAGGTTCGGCGCGATGATCGGTTTCTCGAACACGGCCGGCCAGTTCTCCAACAACGCGGTGTGGAGCACGGGCGTGTCGTATGCGAACGGGCCGCTGAAGCTCGGCGCCGGCTACCTGAAGATCAGCCGCGACCGCAACGCACCGAACCCTGACGGCGCACTGAGCACCGTCGACGGCTCGGCGACGGTCACGGGCGGCAACCAGCAGATCTGGGCGATGGCGGGCCGTTATGCGTTCGGGCCGCACTCGGTCGGCGTCGCGTGGTCGCATTCAGCCACCGACGGCGTGACGGGCGTGCTCCAGGGCGGCAACATCGCCCCGCTGAAAGGCGAATCGCTGGTGTTCGACAATTTTTCGATCGACGGACGCTACTTCGTCACGCGGGCGTTGACCGTCGCCGCCGCGTACACGTACACGATGGGCCGCTTCGATACGCGCACGGGCCAGACGCGCCCGAAATGGAACCAGGTCGTCGCGCAGGCCGACTATGCGCTGTCCAAGCGCACGGATGCGTATCTCGAAGGCACCTATCAGCGCGTGAGCGGCGGCAACGGCAACCCCGCGTTCAACGCGACGGTCTGGACCTTGACGCCTTCCGCGAACAGCAACCAGGCCGTCGTCGCGCTGGGGCTGCGGCACAAGTTTTGACGACGCGGCGTGCACCGCCGCGTCACGCTGCCGACCGACTGCATCGGGCCAGCGCTTCCCGCATCACCCGAGCGCCATGACCGGCACCGACGAGGCCGCGCCCCGTGCGCGGCCGTTTTCGCTGTGGCAGGCGCTGCGCACCGCGCACCGCCGACGGAAGCAAGAATGCCTCCCGGCTGTCGCGTTTGCGCAAAAAATGCGAAGAAACTGGTCGCGTTGTGACATTTTTCCTAATCTGTTTGCAGCGACGCCGCGATCCGGCGTTCCGGTCGCAACATTCTTCCATCTGGCGCACCATCGGCTTACGAACCCGCATCGCGGCAACGAAGCCGGACATTTCGCGCCATGGCGGCCGGACGGCTGCGTGCGAACGGCACGCGCCCCGCTTTCAACGCAGTCAACCGCTGGAGAAGAACGATGAGCAAAATGAACCGAATTGCGGTCCTGGCAACTTTCGTCCTGCTGGCCGGTTGCCACCACGCGGCGAAAACGCCCGAGAATGCCGGCGCGGCGCCGACGCCCTCGAGCGAAGCCGTCGCGACAGTGACGGCCGACGATCTGAACAATCCGAACAGCCCGCTCGCCAAGCGCAGCATCTACTTCGATTTCGACCAGTACTCGGTGAAGCCCGAATTCCAGTCGCTGCTGCAGGCGCATGCCGACTATCTGCGCAGCCATCCCGCGCGGCGCGTGCTGATCCAGGGCAACACCGACGAGCGCGGCACGTCGGAATACAACCTCGCGCTCGGCCAGCGCCGCTCGCAGGCCGTGGCGAGCGCGCTCGAAACGCTCGGCGTGCCGGCGACGCAACTCGAGGCGGTCAGCCTCGGCAAGGAAAAACCGGTCGCGCTCGGCCACGACGAGGAAGCGTGGGCGCAGAACCGCCGCGCCGATCTCGTCTATCGTTGATCCAGGCGCCGCCGCCGCGGCGATACGCGAAAAGCATGGAATAAACGCTTCGCCGAAACGTCTTGTCATCGCGCAGGCGCGCGGTTCCCGTGAACCGCCTTTCCCGTGGCCTGAGCGCTGCAAGGAGATTGCAATGAAATCGGCAACGCTGGCTGCGACGCTGATCGCGGCGCTGGTGCTCGTGCTGTCGGCGGGCTGTACGTCGTCGGGCAGCGGCGTGTCGCAAGGACCGGGCATGAGCCGCTACGGCGGCTCGGGAGGCAGTGGAGGTAGTGGCGGAGGCGGCTACTGACGCGTCGCCGGACTGGCTTGAACGGGGCGTCACGCGCAAACGCGGCCGGCACTCGGCCGTGTCGCGCGCGACGCCCTGTTTCGTCGTCCGATTTATCGCCGCATCGCCTTCACGTCGGCCGGCGTGACGCTCGCGGGCTGGCCGCCCCACGTCGCGCGCAGATAGTTCGCGAGCTGCGCGAGTTCGTCGTCGCTCAGCGTGCGCGCGAAACCCGGCATCGGCTGCAGGTTCTCGAAGCCGGCGAACTTCTGCTCGTCGATGCCGTCGAGCATCGCGACCAGCAGGTTGCGCGGGTCGTCCTGGCGCACCGTCGAGTTGCCGTTCATCGGCACCGCCACGTGCGGCTTGCCTTCGCCGTTGAAGCCGTGACAGCCCGCACAGACCGCGAGATACACCGAGCGGCCGGCGGCAAGCTGCGCAGTATCGGCCGACACCGGCTTCACCGGTTGCGGCGCGGGCGGCGTATCGCCGAGCAGGTACACCGACAGCGCGCGCAAGTCGTCCTTCGTCAGGTACTGCGTGCTCAGGTGCACGACCGGATACATCTCGCCGAATGCCGAGCCTTGCGGCGCGATGCCGACGCCGAAGAACGTCTGCAGGTCGGCGCCCGTCCAGCCGCGCGCGGCGAGGCCGCCCGGCGTGATGTCGGGCGCGGCCACGCGGCCGAGCGCGGCCCCCGCGAACGGCTTCGCCCCGTCGAGCTGGCCCGTGAACGCGCGCGGCGTGTGGCATTCCGCGCAATGGCCGAGCGCGCCCGCGAGATAGCGGCCGCGCCGCCAGTCGGCGGATTGCCCGGCCGACGCATCCGGCAGGCTGTCCTTCAGGAACAGCATGTCCCAGAAGACCATGCCGAAGCGCAGGTTGTACGGGAACTTCAGGTCGTGCGCGCGGTTTTCCTGCGCGACCGGCTTCACCGTCTTCAGGTATGCGTACATCGCATCGGCGTCGGCGCGCGTGAGCTGCCGGTACGACGTGTACGGCATCGACGGATACAGGCGCTTGCCCGGCGCCTTGCCGTCGTGCAGCGCGGCGTAGAAGTCGTCCGCGCTCCAGTTGCCGATTCCGTGTTCCTTGTCGGGCGTGATGTTCGAGCCGTAGAACGTGCCGAACGGAGATTCGAGCGCCGCGCCGCCGGCGAATGGCGCGCCGTCCTTCGCGGTGTGGCACGCTGCGCAGTCGGCAGCCTTGACGAGATAGCGGCCGCGCGCGACCGCATCGGCGCCGGGCGCGCCGGACGCCGCGCTCGACGCCGGCGCGTCGTGGCCGCCGCAGGCGGCGAGCAGCAGCGCGCAGGCCGCGGCGAGCGCGGGCAGGCCCGCGGCCCGCGCGACACGATGAGCGAGAGTGCGTTTCATGCGGCGTCCTTCACGAGTCCCGGCGTCGTCAGCACCACGTCCTTGACGGCTTGGTAGTAGCGGACGTAGCCCGTGCAGCGGCAGAGGTGCGCATCGAGCGCGTCGGTGATCGTGCGTTCCACGTCGGCCTTCGCAACCGGCTCGCGCTTCAGGCGTTCGATCAGCACGGTCGCCGCGTTGACGAAGCCGGGCGTGCAATAGCCGCACTGGAAGCTGAAGTGCTCGAGGAACTTCTGCTGGATCGGCGACAGCTCGACGACCTCGCCCGCCTCGTTGCGCTTCGCGTGGCCTTCGATCGTGCGGATCGAACGGCCATGAAAGAAGTGCGCGCCGGTGATGCAGGTACGCATTTCCTCGCTCGTGCCGTCCGGCTGGTCGACGATCACGACGCACGCGTGGCAGATGCCCTGCCCGCAGCCGAGCCGCGAACCGGTGAGGCCCACGTACTCGTGCAGGAACTCGATCATCATCAGCCCTTCCGGCACCTGCATCGGGCCGACGGCGTTGCCGTTGATCCTGACCGACAGCGGCTTCTGCTGGAACCGAACGAGCGGACGTTCGACGGCAGCCGGTGCCGGTGCAGCCGGCGTGGCGGGAGCGGACGCCGGGGCGGCCGAAGCCGCCGCCGGCACGGAAGCGCCGGTCGCAGCCGCGCTGGCGCTCGCGGCCGAAGCCGCGGTTTGGGCGGTCGTCATGCGAGCACCTCCTGAATCTTTTGCGGGGTCACCGGCAAGTCGGTGAAACGATGGCCGATCGCGTGCGCGATGCCGTTCACGATCGCGCCGACGACGGGGATCATCACCACTTCGGCGACACCCTTCGGCGGATCGGTCTCGGACAGCGGCGGCAGCACGTCGCCCGTTTGCGTCCAGACGGCGACGTCGGACGCGCGCGGCAACCGGTAACGGTTGAAGTTCCACGTGCCGTTGCCGGGGCCGTCCTCGTAGAGCGGCAGGTACTCGTGCAGCGCATGGCCGATGCCCATCGCGAGGCCGCCCTGCAACTGGCCCGACACGAGTTGCGGCGAAATCTGGTTGCCGCATTCCATGATCGAGTGGTGCGTGAGCAGTTCAACCTTGCCGGTCGCTTCGTGCACGGCCAGCTCGACGAGCGTGCCGACCGCCGTGTAGTACGTGACGGCCGCGTTGTTGCGGCTCGTCGGCGGGATGAACACGCGCTTGCGGTCCAGCACGCGGTAGCCGTTCGCGGTCGGCGGCAGCGTGCCACGCAACGCGGTCGCGCCGGCCGGGGCGGCGGTGCCCGGGATCGGGCCGTCGTCGCCCGTCTTCGGCGCGCCGACACGCAGCGACAGCCCGTCGATCGGCAGACGCTCGACCGTGCCGCCCACCTCGAACTCGGCGTCGGTCCACTGCCAGCGGTTGAACACGTGCACGACGGCGCCGGTCGGCAGGCCGAGCGCATGCGCCTGCTTCGCGAGCTGCTCGAACGTCAGCGGCTCGAGGCCGTCGGCGGTCAGCTTGCCGTCGACCCAGCGCGCATCCTCGATGCGGATCGTGTACGGCGCGGCCTGGCCGCCGCCGAGGCCGCGCGTCCAGATCGACATCGCGGCCGGCCACAGCCCGTAGCGGAACACGGCGCGCGCGGCTTCGCGCGTGCTGTGCGTGAAGTAGTACGCCGAGTTCGTCGCGCTCGACGGCGATGCATAGCCCGGCGACCAGCGCGGGTTCGCGCTCAGCCGATCCTGGTCGGCCTGCGACATCAGATACGGATCGCCGCTCGTCTCGATCGGCAGGTCCGGCCATTCGGTCAGCGCCACGCGGACGTCGGTCGCCGGGCGGCCGAGCCATTTCGCGACCGCGACGGCCTGTGACGTCGACATCCCCGTGCCGATCTCGGCCGCCGTATGCTGCAGCGACACCTTGCCGTGCTCGTCGAATTCGACTTTCGCGAACGACGCTTCCGCGCCCGTGCCGAAATCCTTCTGCACGCACGCGAAGCCGACGCCGTAGCGCTTGCCCGGATGCGCGGCCTCGAACTCGGCCTTGCGCGCGGCACGGCGCGTCCACAGCGGATGCTGCTTCGCCCGTTCGAGCACTTCGTCGACGCGCAGCGCGCCGGCGGGAATCGCGCCCTGCGTGTTCTTCATCCCCGAACGCAGCGCGTTGCGCAGCCGGAAGTCGATCGGGTCGATGTTCAGTTGCGCGGCGATCTCGTCGATCGCCATCTCGGTCGCGGCCATGCTCTGCAGCGTGCCGTAGCCGCGTGCGGAACCGGCGTCGATCGCGCGCGACGCGATCGCGACGGCCGCGAGATCGCTCTTCGGGAAGTAGTAGATCGATTGCGCGGCCGTGGCGCCGACCATCGCCACCGACGGCGAGAAGTTCGAGCGCCCGCCGCCGTTCGCCTCGAAATCGCCCTTGAACGACTGCAGCAGGCCCGTGTTGCGGTCGACCGCGATCCGGTAATGCATCTTGAACGCGTGACGCTTCAACGAGGTCTGGAACTGCTCGTAGCGGTCGTTCGCGAAACGCACCGGGCGGCCGTCCGCGTACAGCGCGCAGACGAGGCCGTAGAACGGCACGTTGAAGTGATCCTTCGAGCCGTAGCCGACCGTGTAGCACGGATGCACGAACAGCTTCTTCACCGGGAAGCGGCATTTCGCGACCATCGCGGCCGCGTTCTCCGACACCTCGAGCGGCGACTGGGTCGGCACGACGAGGTGCAGCGATTGCGTTGCAGCGTCGTACCAGCAGTTCGCGTTGTCCGGTTCGAGTGCGGCCGTATCGACCGACTGCGTGTTGTATTCGCGGTCGAACACGAGCCACTCGGCGGGCGGATGATCGAGTTCGGCACCGATCTGCCCGGCGAGGAACATGCCCTGCTCGTCCAGCTTGCCGTGCGCCTTGCCGTCCGGCCAGACCGGCAGGTGCTTGCGCATCATGCTCGGGAAGATCGGCGCGTCCTTCAGGCTCGAATAGACGTCGTCGTCATAGGCTGTCTTGCCGCCCACGCGCACATAGCGGAAGGTGCCCCACGGATCGCGTTCGAGCGGGCCCGTGACCGCGCCGTAGCGAATCACGTCGTCGCGAAACTTCAGCGCGTTCTTCGCGAAGCGGAAGCGCGCGAAGTCGTGATAGATCAGGATCGCGACCGCATGGCCGAGATACGCGGGCGTCTTGCCGGCCGGCAACAGCATGTCGTCGCCGTAGAACGCCGGGAATGCGACGCCGTCGCGCGCGAGATCGTCGGCCGTGACCACGCGGTCCGGTTTCAGCTCATCGCCGAGCAGCGACAGGTCGAAGCCCTCGTACGTGCGGTCGGCCTGCGTGACGCGCAGGATCAGCGCGTGCGACTGCTGGTGCGGCCAGTGCGGCATGTCGGCGGCGCGCACGTCGCGGGCAAACACTTTCGAGCCCGTGACCTTCGCGATTCCGTCGATGCGGAATTGGGGGATGCCGGTGACGCTATCCCATTTGACGGGGGTGAGGAGTTTTTCTTCGAAGAGCGCCGCGAACGCGCGGCTGCCGATGGGCGCGACATACACCGCGACGCCCGCCAGCACGCTGGCTTTCAGAAAACCCCGCCGTGACAGGCCGTGGTTTTTCATTTGGGGGGAACCTCCTGAGGCGGCTCGGACGGCGATCGGGTGTCGCGGCGTTCGGAGCGGCGCGCATTCTGGCATTGTTTTTGATATATCGCCTATAGTATTTCCCGCATGAAATACTTATTGAATTTCTTATAACGGGTTTCAGCCGGCCGCGCCGGGCAATCGCGGGGGCGATTCGCATGCCGTTTGCGTGCGGCTCGATACCGTTGTGCCGGCCTCGCCAGTTTCCGCGTGGCAGCCGCACATCGTTCCGTTCGCAACGATGCCGCCTCCGCGCCGCCGAATCCGCGGGCCGTTCGCAACCGGGGTTGACGACTCGTGCTCGCAGCGATGCGCCGGGGCTGCCCGCTGCCCCGCACTGCCGGTTTTTCATGGTAATGTCGTGCGCATCCGGCTAGGCCGGGCCTCCGCCACGTGCCGTGCGGGCGCCGCCAGCCATCGAGACATCGTGTCGAGGTCGACAACCATGGCAGTCAGGGCATCTCTCCTGAACTCCGTTCTCGCCACTCCCCCCTCCGGTAACCACCGCGTGACGGCCGCGCTGCGTCCGTCGATGCTCGTGACGCTGTTCGAGGACGTGCGCCCGATGGCGCTGTCCGGGCTCGCGAGCGGCTTCGTCGCGGCCGTTGCGCTGATCCGGCTGCAGCAGCTGTGGTGCCTCGCGTGGCTCGTCGTCGACGTCGGCCTGCTCATTGCGCGCCTGTCGATCGTACGGGCCTACACGGTGCGGCGCGACGCCGGCGACGATCGCACCGAATACTGGGCGAGTCGCTATGCGCCGGTGTCGCTCGTCGCGTGCTTCGTGCTCGGCCTCGGCGTGATGGGCTGCGTACAGGCCGCCGACGTCGAGCTCGGCACGCTGTCCGTGATGGTCGCGGGCGGCGTGTTCGGCGGGATCGCATCGCGCAATTCGGCGCTGCCGCGGCTCGCGATGACGCAGGTCGTGCTCGGCGTGCTGCCGATCGGCGTCGGCGCGCTGCTGGCCCCTCGGCCGGGCGCGTGGCTGCTGGTGCCGCCGATCGCGATCTATCTCGCGGCGATGCGCACGGTCGTGCAGCGCCACTACCGCGTGCTCGTCGCGCTGATCGCCGCGCGCCAGCGCAACGCCGAACTCGTCGCGCGCTTCGACGCCGCCCTCACCTACATGCCGCACGGCCTGTGCATGATCGACGGCGACAGCCGCGTGATCGTCGTGAACCGGCGCACCGCGCAACTGTTCGGCTCGGCGCGCGAGGTCATGCTCGATACGCCGCTGCCGGCCGTCGTCGCCGCGCTCGGCGCGAACGCGGCCACCGATCCCGCCGGCGCCGGCCTCGCCGCGCAATGTGCCGCGTGGCTGAGCCGCGCCGAGCCCGTGCCGCTCGACATCGCGCTCGCTGACGGGCGCCAGCTCGAACTGACGCGCCACCGCGTACCGGACGGCAACGCGGTGATCATCGTCGAGGACGTCACCGCGCGCCGCCAGACCGAACAGCACATCCGCCACCTCGCGCGGCACGACGCGCTGACGGGGTTGCCGAATCGCCATGAACTGCATGCGGAGCTCAAGCGGCTGCTCGCGCGCCGGCCGCGGCTGCCGAGCCCCGCGTTCGCCGTCATGTATCTCGACCTCGACGGCTTCAAGTCGATCAACGACCGCTTCGGCCACCAGGCCGGCGACGAAGTGCTCACGCAGGTCGCCGAGCGGCTCGGCAAGACGTTGCCGCGCGGCGAGCTCGCGGCGCGCATCGGCGGCGACGAGTTCGTCGTCGCGATCGACGACACGACGATGGACGCGTGCTCGATCCTCGCCGCGCGGATCATCCGGCAGATTTCGGCGCCGTACGTGCTGTCGATCGGCGAGACCGTCTGCATCGGCATCAGCATCGGCATCGCGCTCGACGACGGGCACGGCTCGCCCGACGAGCTGATCCGGCAGGCCGACAGCGCGCTGTACGACGCGAAGTCGGCCGGCAAGGGCATCTACTGCTTCTATTCGAGCGGCAGCCGCCGCGTGGCGCCGGTTGCCGCAAGCTGAGCCGATCGCGCGCCGCGCCGCGCATTCCTTTTTCCTACCCGCCGCATCTTCCCGACGATTCAATTCCGAAACGCTTTGCGGCGCCGCGCGTTCGCATGTCACGTGACGTGTTCCGTAACATCGCCGTCCGGCACGCAGCACGATGACGGCAGAAGCCCGCACGATCGAGGCCGGGAGCGGCGTTTCGCGACTGGCACCCTTATTGCTCCTTGATACGGAAAGAACGTTTCAGGGAGCCCAACATGAATACCGTCGACGTCCTCGCACGAACCGAAATCATCGACGAACAGGCGGTGATCGACGGCGCATCGCTGATCCGCCGGCTCGTGTCCGACCGCCGGATGCCGGCCGCATACGAAGCCGCATGCGTCGACAATCCGCCGCTTACGCTGTACGGCGCGTTTCGCCAGGGCATCGCCGATTACGCCGCGCGGCGCGCGAATCCGTATCGCGCCGGCAGCCGTTTCTGGGCGCTGTGGGAAGAAGGACGTCTCGAAGCTGAAACATCCGGCCGGTAAGCCGGTTGCACGCGCCGGCCCTGTCGCGACAAGGGCCCGGCGCGACA
This sequence comes from Burkholderia anthina, assembly GCF_001547525.1. Classification (GTDB taxonomy): domain Bacteria; phylum Pseudomonadota; class Gammaproteobacteria; order Burkholderiales; family Burkholderiaceae; genus Burkholderia; species Burkholderia semiarida. The sequence goes on along the minus strand of NZ_LNJP01000004.1, from coordinate 565,997 downwards.
TCCGGCGCAAGAACCGGCCGGCTGGCGCGCCGGCATGCGTTCATCGCTGCAACATCGCGCGCGGTCGCGCGTATCGGCACCGCAACGCACGACAACGCGCCCGTCCGCCGTCACGCGCACCCGGTTGAGCCCGCCCGCCGCGCGTTGCCGCTTTCCCCTATAAGATGGCAAATTCCGTTCATCGAACGATACCGCCATGACCGCCTCTTCCTCTTCCCGAAATCCCATTCACTGCGAAATCGATCTCGACGCGCAAGGCAAGCACGCGGGCTACCTGCGGCTGCCGCACTCCGTGCACCGCTCCGCGTACGGCTGGCTGCCGATCCCGATCGCGTCGATCCGCAACGGCGACGGCCCGGTCGCGCTCGTGATGGCCGGCAACCACGGCGACGAGTACGAAGGCCAGATCATCGTGTCGCAACTGATGCGCGAGATCGAGCCGGAGATGGTCAGCGGCCAGTTGATCCTGCTGCCGATGGCCAATTTCCCGGCGGCGGATGCGGGCCTGCGCGTGTCGCCGCTCGACGAGGGCAACCTGAACCGCAGCTTCCCCGGCGATCCGACCGGCACGCCGACGCAGATGATCGCCCACTACATCGAACACGCGCTGCTGTCGCGCGCGCAGTATCTGGTCGATCTGCATTCGGGCGGCAGCTCGCTGCTGTACCAGGGTGGCAACATGCTCGCGATCGATCCGCTCGACGCGGACGAAGCCGAGAAGCTCAACGGGCTGCTGGTCGCGTTCGGGTTGCAGAATGCGCTGCTGCACGCGCCGAATCCCGTGCATTCGGCGTCGGCCGCGCGTCGGCAAGGCGCGATCTCGATCGTGACCGAACTCGGCGGCGCCGGCATGGCCGATCCGTCGCTGATCCGGCTCGGCCGCCACGGGCTGCTGCATTACCTCGGCTATATCGGGCTGCTGCACGGCGCGCTCGTGCCCGACGCACCGCCCGCCGTCACGCGCTTCATGCGCGTCGACGGCGATCGTCATTTCGTCTATGCGTACGAGCGCGGGCTGTATGAGCCGCTCGTCGAACTCGGCGACCAGGTGAAGGCCGGGCAGCCGGCCGCGTGGGTGCATTTCCCCGATACGCCGTTGCGGGAACCGGTGCTGCACCGGTTCAACGGCGACGGCGAAGTGGTGTGCAAGCGCGTGCCTGCGCAGGTGCGGCGCGGGGATTGCCTGTTTCAGTTGGCGGAGCTGTCGACGCCGCCGCGTGTCATCCGGTGATGAACCCGACCGACGCGTTCACGACCGTCGTACGCCGATGCCGGTACGTACACTCGGGCCGTCAGTCGGATGACACCGGCGACGCGCTTCCCTGCGCAACGCCGCATTGATGGCAATGCGGGAAGAAGAAGAAATTCCGGCCGCCGCATTCGCAGACATTGAAAAGCCTCAATCCGCAATGCACGCAAAACGTGGAGTCGTCGCCGCCGAGATTCCACTGTTTGTCGCATGACGGGCAACGCTTTTTCTCGAGCGACCGAACGGCTTTTTCGTATCCGATCGTACGCGCGCGTTCGCCCTGATCCTGCTGCAATTCGAGCCGCTTGCGTTCGGCATAGCGCTGAAAGGCCTTCATCATGTAAAGACCGGCGAATACCGTGAGCACGATGCCGACCAGGACCCGGACATAGCCGCCGAAATTCGGCAAGTACGGAACCAGTTCAATGAAAAACGCACTCAACGCAAACAGGCCGAAACCGTACACGAACGGCCAATAACGCGCCTTGCGGTAGCGGATGAACAGCCAGGTCGCGACCAGCAGGATCGGTAACGTCAGCGCGAGCCGCAGCCCGAACACCTGCATCTCGTAGCGCCGGGTCGCCTGGTCGAAGCGCCGTTCGGCTGCTGCGTCCGCTTCGGCGATTTGCGTGTCGACTTGCGTCAGTTGCGATGCCAATGCCCGTTGCTGATCACCGACCGCATCGATCTGATGCTGCCAGTTGACCACGCCTGCCTGGAGCGTATCCAGCTTGCGCGTCCTCGCCACAATGTCCGGGTCCGTCGCACCGTCTCCCGTCACCGCGCGGGTGGCCAGCCAGTTGCGGAAACTTTCCTTCTCGGCCGCGTACTCCTTCGCGGCGCGGCCGCGCGCCACTTCCATCGTGTCGACCTTCTCGGCAAGCGCGTCGCGCTGCGCCTGCAGTTGACGTCGCGCCGCGTCCAGCCGCGCTTTTACCGGCGCATCGGCGAATTGCTCGACGACCGGCGGCCCGCCGCTCGGCGCGAACGCCATGTCGCGGATCACGAGGCTGCCGAGCATGTTCAGAAAGACCGCGAAAACGATCGCAATCGCCCAGGAGGCGAGCCGCAGGAGCCGCGCCGGGCTGGTCAGGCCGTCGCCGGAAGTCATCATTGTTTTTACCCTCTTGTTGGAATGGTTTCCATTGTCGTCAATCTTGATGCAACCGTCGATCGTCTCTATTTCGATGGCGGATAGTCACCTCGACATTTGCGGAGAAACGTGCGGGTTTAGCTCGATGAGGTCTCGGGCTAGCCTGATAGTCGGCACAACGCCGCAACCCGGACAAACGCTATTGTCGGTCTGCTCGCCACAACATGGACAAAACCACTACCCCACGTCGGACCGCGACGGTAGAACGGATGTTACGCCGGTGCCGAGTGCTTCGCACTGCATTCGAACGGAGCGGATAAAGAGTGCGCCCGTCAATGCACATTGAAGTTCTCCTCCCGCGACTATGACCCGTTCAGCGGAGCAACAGAGGCAATGCATTGGCTCGGTAGACTCCGGTTAATGTAGTGGCAACGTTAATACGTTCTACGCGAGCTGAGCGCCTTTTTCGCGTTTATGGCGCAATCAAAATCCCCCTGTTTGCGAAATAACGATCGAATGTACCGCGCTGCATCGCTACGTTCTCCTGCGTGTCAGGTTCAAAGCCTGACGGATTGTGGAAAATCCACTCGTCGGTCGCGGGATTGACGCCAAGCACCAGGACAAGGTGCCCGCCACGAGAGGGAGGCTCAAAACCGGCATGCCGGATGCCAGGATGAACGGACGCCATGAACATATATCCGTCACGCAAACTGCGCTCGACCGTGGACGATTCCATATGCTCGACGACACGACCTTCAATCTGAAAGCGTTCGCGGATCCAGTTTACGAATGGACGGTAGAGCAGGCGCTTTCCTTTGTCGCCCATCTCTGGTTGATAAACACCGAAGGTTACGGCGTCGCGCACGAGTTCCAACAGCGGGACCACTCGCGCGGTGCGATGCGCCAGCAACATCTTCAGGCACGCGATGCCGCAAATATGTGGGCTCCATTGCGCATATTCGTCCGGGCTGCTGGCACCAGAGTTACGCCAGAGCGGATCTTCCTCGGCGCGCAGTTCGCGCGATAGAAATCGTGAGATCAGGGCCCTGGATTCCCATTGGGAAAAATACGGTACATCAATCATTTGTCATCCCATGAACAAAAGTGCAACACCTACGGCCGCCACTGCGCCAAAAGCAAGTTGCTCGCGAAGCTTGCCTTCGTTGTAGAGAATGGCCGAGACGCCCAACAACAACGGAACACGGAGCGCAGCCAAATGCAACGGGCAGGATCGTCGGAGCGAGGCCATGGCCGTCTGCATTCGTTGATTGTGCGGAATTGTCGACGATCTGAATCAGGGTGTCGAACAGCTCTTCCTGCCCACCCGCCATCCGCGTCAGCTAGAATGACGCGCTTTGCCCGTCCTCCCATGTGGTTCAAGAACCTTCAGCTTCATCGTCTTCCGGCCCCTTGGGCCGTCACGCCCGACCAGATGGAAAAATGGCTGGCGCCTCACGCGTTCCAGCCCGGCAGCAGCGTCGAAATGCAGCGCGTCGGATGGGCGTCGCCGCGTGACGACGGCGCGCTCGTCTATTCGATCAACCGGCAGATGCTGCTGGTGTTTCGCGCCGAAAAGAAGCTGCTCCCGGCGTCGGTCGTCAATCAGGTCACCAAGGCGCGTGCGCTCGAGGTCGAGGAGCAGCAGGGCTTCAAGGTAGGCCGCAAACAACTGCGCGAACTCAAGGAGCAGGTGACCGACGAACTGCTGCCGCGCGCGTTCAGCATTCGCCGCGATACCCGCGTGTGGATCGACACGGCGAACGGCTGGCTCGTCATCGATGCGGCGGCACAAGCGCTTGCCGACGACGTTCGCAGCCTGCTCGTCAAGTCGATCGATCAACTGCCACTCGCCGGCGTTCAGGTGGCGCGTTCGCCTGTCGCCGCGATGACGGACTGGCTCCTGTCCGGGGAGGCGCCGGGCGGATTCACCGTCGACCAGGACGCCGAGTTGCGTTCGACCGGCGAAGGCGGCGCCACGGTGCGATACGTCGGCCACGCGCTGGAAGCGAGCGACATGCGCCGGCACATCGAAGCAGGCAAACAGTGCATGCGCCTCGCGATGACCTGGGATGATCGAATCTCGTTCGTGCTGACACCGTCGCTGACGATCAAGCGTGTCACGCCGCTCGACGTGATCAAGGAGGCGGCGGATCCCACCGCGCAGAATGACGACGAGCGCTTCGACTCGGACTTCACGCTGATGACGGGTGAACTGGCGCGGATGCTGACCGGTCTCGTCGATATTCTGGGTGGCGAACAGCACGACGCGATTCAGCAGGCGGCAGCGGCCTGAACGCCGTCGTTGTCGAGAATCGTCGCCCACGACGGCGGGGATTCGCGATGACGCGACCATTCGAGGAGGTCCGTCGCCACGCTGGCGGCGGGCCGCGACCGGCCGCTCGCGACCCTGACGAGCCAGCCGCGAATCGGCATGGCCCGTCGGCCATCGAAATGACAGTGCTCCCAATCCTCGGCGATCATCTACGTCGTACACACCTCGAACGGGCACCGCCCCCACCACGCCCGTTCGTCGACCCCACTCCCCCTGCAAGCCTTCTTCCACCGCCCGCGAAATCCTTATCGAAATTGCTTCGTTCGCCTTTCCCGGCCGCGCCGCTAACGTGTTCAAAACGGCGGCGGCGCGCCGAATGCCTCGCACGCAGCACGACAGCCGCCGCCATCACGACAACCGCGTCGCGATAACGGAACAGACCGGACGGGCCGCGTGCCCGCACCCCGCCGGGAACATCCGCATCGCGCGCCATTCGCGATGCCCATGGCCACGAACGACCGCATCATCGACACGACGCCGCTCGACGTCCGCGCGCAGCCGCTGATCGACGCGCTGATCGACGAATATTCGACCCGTTACGACGCGTACCGCCCGGACAGCCGAGCGTCGGCCCGCGACGAACTCGCGCGCTACCCGGCCGAATTGTTCGCGCCGCCCGAAGGCGCGTTCGTGCTCTTGCTGCGCGACGGCGAGACGATCGGCGGCGGCGCGTTCAAGCGCTACGACGCGCAAACCGCCGAACTGAAACGCATCTGGACGCGCACCGACCTGCGCCGCCAGGGCCTCGCGCGGCGCATCGTCGAAGCGCTCGAACTGCGCGCCGTGCAACAGGGCTATCGCCGCCTCTACCTGACCACCGGCTTTCGCCAGCCCGAAGCGTGGGCGCTGTACGACCGCACCGGCTATACGCGGCTGTTCGATTCGTCGATCGATCCCGAAGCGTATTTCCACCTGCGCTTCGGCAAGGATCTCGTCGATCCGTCGCGCACGTCGACGCTCACCGACTTGTGGGCGCCCGTGCCCGAAGCGGCGCTACCGCGCTGAGCGCACGGCGTCCCGCATTTCACCTCGCCCATTCCGCCTTCCACGCTTCCACGACAGGACGCTTTCATGCATCGAGCCGTATCGCTTTCCTCCCGTGCCGCGCGCACGCTGGCCGCCGCGCTGATCGGCCTGACAGCCTTCGCCGCCGCCACGGCCGCCGCCACCGCGACGTTCGACCTGAGCCCCGAGCAGCGCGGCCGGCCGCGTGGCACAGCCGATGCGGCAGTCGAGCGCGCGGTGCCCGCGTCGTTCAAGTTCGCCGAGCCCGGCACGCTGACGATCGGCATCGCACCGAGCCTGCCGCCGATCAGCTCGTATGCGACCGACGCGCGCACGGTGGTCGGCTTCGACGCCGATATTGGCCAGCTCGTGTCCGACAGCCTCGGCCGCAAGCTGAAGATCGTCGCGCTCGCATGGGCCGACTGGCCGCTGGCGCTCGAATCGGGGAAAGTCGACGCGGTGATCTCGAACGTGACCGTCACCGAGGAGCGCAAGCAGAAGTTCGATTTCTCGACCTACCGCAAGGATCAGGTCGGCTTCTACGTGCGCAACGACAGCAAGATCCAGGCGATCCGCGAGCCGAAGGACGTCGCCGGGCTGCGCATCGTGACCGATGCGGGCACCAACCAGGAAAAGATCCTGCTCGCGTGGGACCGCGAGAACGTCGCGCACGGGCTGAAACCGGTGCAGATCCAGTACTACGACGACCAGGCGATGCGCATCGTCGCCGTGCAGTCGGGCCGCGCCGACGCGGTGTTCAGCGTGAACTCGGTGCTCGCGTATCAAAGCGCGCAGCAAGGCAAGACGCGGCTCGTCGGTGCGATCAGCGGCGGCTGGCCGCGCACGGCCGACATCGCGATCGCGACGCGCCGCGGCAGCGGCCTCGCCGATCCACTGACCGTCGCGCTGAACGGGCTCATCAAAAGCGGCCGCTACCAGCAGGTGCTCGATCGCTGGAACCTCGCATCCGAAGCGATCGACCAGTCGCGCACGAATCCGCCCGGGCTGCCGAAGAGCTGAGCGCCGCGCGCCCGCAACCGTCCATCCACGCTCACGCAGGAACGTCGCTCACCATGTCTTATTCGCTTTCGCTGCTGGACAAGAGTCCGATTGCCGACGGCGCGACCGCCGCCGATGCGCTGCGCTTCACCACGGCGCTCGCGCAACGCGCGGAACAGCTCGGCTACGCGCGCTTCTGGGTCGCCGAGCATCACGGCACGCCGGGTTTCGCCAGCTCGGCGCCGGAGATCGTCGTCGCGCACCTGCTCGCGCACACCTCGCGCATCCGTATCGGCTCCGGCGGCGTGATGCTGCAGCACTACAGCCCGTTCAAGGTGGCCGAGACATTCAAGCTGCTGGCCGCACTCGCGCCGGGCCGCGTCGATCTCGGCATCGGCAAGGCGCCCGGCGGGCTGCCGCTGACCACGCGCGCGCTGCAGTGGTTCCACGACAAGGCGCGCAAGCCCGATTTCGCGGGGCAGCTCGCGGAGCTCGACGCGTTCCTCGGCTGGGGCGTGGCCGAAGATCATCCGCTCGCCGGCGCGGTGGCGATGCCGGCGCCGCCGCAGTTGCCCGAACGCATCCTGCTCGGCGGCTCGCCGGACAGCGGCGCGCTCGCCGCGCGCAACGGCTGGCGCTTCTGCTACGCAGGCCATTTCAACGGCGACGACGCGAATCTCGAACGCTCGCTCGACGCGTACCGCGGCGCGGGCGGCGAGAAGCCGCTCGTCGCGCTGTACGCGGTCGCCGCGCCGACGCGCGACGAGGCCGAGCAACTGATCGGGCCGCTGAAGATTTTCAAGCTGCAGTTCGCGGGCGGCCAGAGCTTCAACCTCGCCAGTGCACAGGCGGCCGCGGAATTCGCGCGGCAAAGCGGCGCGTCCGACTACCGGATCGACGAGTTGCGCCCGACGGTACTCGCCGATACGCCCGAGCGCATCCACCGCGCACTCGACGCATTGAGCCGGCGGCTCGACGTCGATGCGTTCGTGATCGATTCGCCGGTCACCGACTACGCGGCGCGGCTCGCGTCGGTCGAATGGCTGGGCGGCGCGCTGTCCACCACCCCGTTGCAGGCGGCCCTCACGGCCGACCGCTCCCTCTCCCCCGACCAGAACGCATGACGCTCCCATCATGACGACCCGACGATCGATCCCCTTCGGCCTGATGCTGCAAGGCGCAGGCAGCCACATGAACGCATGGCGGCATCCGAGCAACCCGCCGGATGCCAGCATCAACCTCGACTTCGCGATCGGCGTCGCGCGCAAGGCGGAAGCCGCCGGCATCGCGTTCGCGTTCGTCGCGGACGGCCTCTACATCAACGAGAAGTCGATCCCGCACTTCCTGAACCGCTTCGAGCCGCTGACGGTGCTGTCGGCGCTCGCGGTCGCGACGAAGAAGATCGGGCTCGCGGGCACGATCTCGACGTCGTACAGCGAGCCGTTCACGGTCGCGCGCCAGCTCGCGTCGCTCGACGCGATCAGCGGCGGGCGCGCGGGCTGGAACGTCGTGACGACGCCGCTCGAAGGCACCGCAAAGAATTACGGCAAGGCGCATCCCGATCACGAACTGCGCTACGAGATCGCCGACGAATATCTCGAGGTCGTGCAGGGGCTGTGGGACAGTTGGGACGACGATGCCTTCGTGCGCGACCGCGCGACCGGCCGCTTCTTCGATCGCGACAAGCTGCATACGCTCGATCATCACGGGCGCTTCTTCCAGGTCGCGGGCCCGCTGAACATCCAGCGCTCGCCGCAGGGGCAGCCGGTGATCTTCCAGGCCGGCTCGTCCGATACCGGCATCGGCCTCGCGGGCAAATACGCGGATGCCGTGTTCACGCATTCCCCGTCGATCGAGGAAACGGCCGCGTTCACGCGGCGCGTGAAACAGAGCGCGATCGAGCACGGGCGGCAGGCCGACGACGTGAAGATCTTCCCCGGCGTCGGGCCGATCGTCGGCCGCACGGCCGCCGAAGCGGAGGACAAATACCAGGCGATCCGCGACCTGCTGACGATCGACGAGGCGCTCGCGTACCTCGGCCGCTATTTCGATCACCACGATTTCACGCAGTACGCGCTCGACGCCCCGTTCCCGGAACTCGGCGAGCTCGGCCGCAACAGCTTCCGCTCGACCACCGACCGGATCAAGGCCGATGCGAAGCGCAAGGGCCTGTCGCTGCGCGAGACGGCGCTCGCGGTCGCGACGCCGCGCCCGAACTTCATCGGCACGGCGGAGCACGTCGCCGACGAGCTGATCCGCTGGCACGACGCAGGCGCGGGCGACGGCTTCATCCTCGGCTTTCCGGTGCAGGCGCAGGGCGTCGACGATTTCATCGAGCTCGTGATCCCGGTGCTCGAGGCGCGCGGCCGCTACAGCCGCGACCTGCCCGGCGCCACGCTGCGCGACCACCTCGGCCTGCCGCGCAAGGCGAGCCGCTACGCGACGCCCGGCACCGCCGCCCAGGAAACGGCCGCCGTAGCGCACGCCTGACGCGCCGCGCCGCCCGTGCGCGGCGCGCCCGCCGATCGACCGATTCGAGGATGCCAACGACATGAGCGACACGACCCACCTCGGCGGCGCGCTGCCGCCGCTCTCTTCCCCCGGCGCACGCGAGCCCGGCACGCGTTTGCGGATCGTGCCCGCGCGCCACCGGTCGCGCACGGCCGGCACCGTGCTCGCGCTCGCGCTGATCGCGATCACGCTGCATTCGATCCTCGGCAACCCGCAATGGGGCTGGCCGGTGTTCGCCGAATGGTTCCTGTCGCCGCCGGTGCTGTCGGGGCTCGCGCGCACGCTGGTGCTGACGCTGCTCGGCGCGGTGTTCGGCTTCGTGCTCGGCGCGTTCGTCGCGCTGGCGCGGCTGTCGCGTTCGCGCCTGCTGTCCGCCAGCGCGTGGACCTTCGTGTGGCTGTTCCGCTCGATTCCGCTGATCGTGCTGCTGCTGATCCTGAACAACCTCGGCTACCTGTACGAGCACGTGCGGCTCGGTGTGCCGTTCACCGACATCGTGTGGTTGGACACGCCGACGACCGACCTGATCAGCCCGTTCCTCGCGGCCGTGCTCGGCCTCACGCTGAACCACGCGGCGTTTTCCGCGGAAGTGATCCGCGGCGGCATTCTCGCGGTCGACCAGGGCCAGCTCGAAGCCGCCGCCGCGCTCGGTCTGCCGCGCGGCCGCCAGACCTCGCGGATCGTGCTGCCGCAGGCGATGCGCGCGATCCTGCCGACCGCGTTCAACGACCTGATCACGCTCGCGAAAGGCACGTCGATGGTGTACGTGCTCGCGATGCCCGAGCTGTTCTACACGGTGCAGGTGATCTATCGCCGCAACCTCGAAGTGATTCCGCTGCTGATGGTCGCGACCGTCTGGTACCTGATCATCCTGACCGTGCTGTCCACGATCCAGGTGCAGGTCGAGCGGCACTATGCACGCGGCGCGCTACGCAATCCGCCGCCGTCGGTGGTCACGTTCGCGCTCGCGCGCGTCGGCGGGCTGTGGCGGCGTGTCGCGTCGCGCCGCGCGGCGGCGATCGCTCGTGCACACAGCAATGCCGGCACGCCTGCCGATACCGCTGCGGCCGTCTCGCGCACCGGCGGCGAAGTGGTCGTGCATGGCGTGTCGAAGCAGTTCGGCATGCAGCGCGTGCTCGACAACGTGTCGTTCGTCGCGCCGCGCGGCAGCGTGACCGTGATCGTCGGGCCGTCGGGCTCCGGCAAATCGACGCTGCTGCGCACGATCAACCATCTCGAACGCGTCGACGACGGTTTCATCGACATCGACGGCGAACTGATCGGCTATCGCCGCGACGGCGACGTGCTGCACGAGCTGAAGGAGCGCGACGTGCTGAAGCGGCGTACGGCCGTCGGCATGGTGTTCCAGAACTTCAACCTGTTCCCGCACCTGACGGTGCTCGAGAACCTGATCGAAGCGCCGGTCGCCGTCGCCGGCGTGACGCGCGATGCGGCCGAGCACACCGCGCGTACGCTGCTCGCACGGGTCGGCCTCGCGGACAAGGCCGACGCGTACCCGCGCCAGTTGTCCGGCGGCCAGCAGCAACGCGTCGCGATCGCGCGGGCGCTTGCGTTGCGTCCGAAGGTGCTGCTGTTCGACGAGCCGACGTCGGCGCTCGATCCCGAACTCGTCAACGAAGTGCTCGACGTGATCAAGGAACTCGCGCGCTCGGGCACGACGCTCGTGATCGTCACGCACGAGATCGGCTTCGCGCGCGAAGTCGCGGACAACGTGCTGTTCATGGAGCGCGGGCGCATCGTCGAGGCCGGGCCACCCGCCGTCGTGCTCGACGCGCCGGCGCATGCGCGCACCCGCGCGTTCCTGTCGCGGGTGCTGTGATGCGCGCCGCTCCCGACTCGCGAGGTGCCGCACGATGACCGATCGACGCCAGTTCATCGTGGCCGCGCTGGCCGCGGCATCGGGCCTGCCGTGGCATGCGGCGCGCGCGGCGGCCGCCACGGCCGACTTCGACCCGCGCCAGGCCGGCCGGCTGCGCGCCGGCCCCGACGACGCGGCCATCCGCGCGGCCAGCGGCTACCGCTGGGTGCGCGACGGCGCGTTCACGGTCGCGATTTCACCGCACGCGCCGCCCGTGTCGACCTATGCGACCGACGCCCGCACCGTGGTCGGCGCCGATCCCGACTATGCGCAATTGGTCGCGGACACACTCGGCCGCACGCTCGTGCTGGTGCCGATCGCGTGGGCCGACTGGCCGCTCGGGCTGACGTCCGGCAAATACGATGCCGTGATCTCGAACGTCGGCGTGACCGAGAAGCGCAAGGAGAAATACGATTTCACGACCTACCGGCTCGGGCTGCACGGCTTCTACGTGCGCACCGGCAGCCCCATCGCGAAAATCGCGGAGCCGAAGGACGTCGCGGGTTTGCGCATCATCACCGGCGCCGGCACGAGCCAGGAGCGCATCCTGCTCGAATGGAGCAAGCGCAACGTCGCGCAGGGGTTGAAGCCGGCCGAGCTGCTCTATTTCGACGACGATGCGACCGCGCGCGTCGCGCTGCTGTCGGGCCGGGCCGATGCGGAGCTGAACCCGAACGCATCGCTCGCGTACGAGGCCGCGCGCACGGGCAAGATCCGTCGCGTCGGCGTCGTCAATGCGGGCTGGCCGGCGAATGCGGACGTCGCGATCGCGACGCGTCGCGGCAGCGGGCTCGCGCCCGCGCTGACGCTCGCGACCAACGCGCTGATCGGCAACGGCCGCTACGGACAGGCGCTCGCGCGCTGGGGTTTGCAGAGCGAGGCGATCGCGCGAGCGGAGACCAATCCGCCGGGGTTGCCGTCGTTCTGAGCGTTTCGTTCAAAACCATCGCCCCGGCATGTCGTCACGGACATACCGGGGCGATTCGATTGACTTGTCGTTCCCCTACGCGGGCACCGCGGACCGGGAGCGATCGAGTTTCGCAATGTGCGCGTGAATCGCCGGGATCAGGTCGCGCCCGTAGGCCAGCGCATCGTCGAGCGGATCGAAACCGCGAATCAGGAACGTCGAGACGCCGAGCCGGTAATACGCGCCCAGCGCTCGCGCAACCTGTTCCGGCGTGCCGACCAGCGCGGTCGAATTCCAGCGTGCGCCGGTCAGGTTCGCGACACCCATCCACAGCCGCTCGTCCAGCACGTCGCCCTGCGCGGCGGCCGCCATCAGCCGCTGCGAGCCCGCATTCTGCGGCGCGTGGCCGTCGATCGGCTGGCCGTTCGCGAGCCGCGCCGCACGCACGCGCTCGCGGATCGCCTCCGCTTTCTCCCACGCGGCCGTCTCGGTATCGGCGACGATCGGCCGGAACGACACGCTGATGCGCGGCACACGCCCGAACGGCGCGGCGGCGGCCCGCACGCGCGCGATCTGCTCGCGCACCGCGTCGAGCGGCTCGCCCCACGTCATGTAGACATCCGCATGCTCGCCCGCGACCGCGAGCGCAGCCGGCGACGAGCCGCCGAAATAGATCGGCACATGCGGTCGTTGCGTGCCTTTCACGACCGGCGACGCACCGCGCAGCCGATAGAACGGGCCGTCGTGATCGACCGGCGCATCGGCCAGCCAGATCCGTTTCAGCACGTCGAGATATTCGCCGGTGCGGCGGTAGCGCGCATCGTGCGGCACGAAATCGCCGTCGCGCTGCAGGTCCGCATCGTCGCCGCCGGACACCACGTTCAGCGCGAGCCTGCCGCCGCTGAACACGTCGAGCGTCGCTATCTGCCGCGCGGCGGCCGACGGCACGATCACGCCGGGCCGGTGCGCGAGCAGCAGGCGGATGCGTTCGGTCGCGGCGGCCGCGAACGACGCGACGATGAAGCCGTCCGCCGCGTTGCTGAAATGGCCGATCAGGATCTGGTCGAAACCGGCGGCCTCATGCGCCCGCGCGAAGCGGCGCACGTAGTCGGGCTGGACGGCCGCGCCGCCCGGTACGTCGACCTCCGCGCCGGGTGTCGCGGTGATCATGCCGATGATGTCGACTGGCATGTCGGGATGTCCTTGGGTATGTCGATCAGGAATCGCGGGAATCGCTGCAATCGTGAAGCGGTCCGCCCGGTCACTGCGCGGCGGCCGTCTTTTGCGCCGGCGCGGCGAACGCGCCCGCATACGAGCGATCGAGCAGCTTCGACGTGTCGTACGCGGCCGGAATCACGCCGGCCTTGTACAGGAAATCGGCCGTGTTCTGCGCATCCTTCGCGGCCGTTTCGTCGACCGGGCCGACGCGCTGTTTCGCGTTGTCGAGCCAGCGATACGCGACGTCGGGTTCGAGCTTCGCGCGTTTCGCCCACAGGTCCGCGTACTCGCGCGGATGAGTGTCGACCCACTGGCGCGCCACCACCACGCGCCGCAGGAAATCGGTGATCTCGGCGCGCTTGCCCGACGCTGCCTGCTCGTTCGCGGCGACGAAGCTCAGCGCCGGCATCAGCCCTTGCGCCGTGGCCACGGGGCGCGCGCCTTGCCGCAATGCGAGCGTGCTGACGAACGGCTCCCACAGCGACACCGCGTCGACCGAACCGTTCGCGAGCGCGTTCGTCGCGTCGATCGGCATCAGGTACGCGTACTTCACCGAATCGGCGCGCAGGCCCGCGTGTTCGAGCGCGCGCAGCACGAGCTGCTGGCTCCAGGCGCCGCGCCATACCGCGATGGTCTTGCCCTGCAGGTCGGCCACGGTCCGCACCGGCGAGTGCTTCGGCACGAGGATCGCGACGCCGTCGAGGCTCTGCCGCGACACCGCGACGACCTTGACCGGCGCGCCGCGCGCGGCCAGCGTGAGCAGCGCGGAATCGCCGAGGAAGCCGAGGTCGATCGCGTTGCCGTTCAGGCTTTCGGCCACCGGCGCGGCGGCCTGGAAGTGCTTCCACTCGATCGTGTAAGGCAGGTCCTTCAGCACGCCGGACGCCTCCATCGACGCCTGGATGTTGAAGTAGTTCTGTTCACCCACGCGCAGCGTGACGGTGTCTTTGGCGATGCCCGGCTGCGCGGCGAGCGCCAGCAAGAGCGCCGTGACGATTCGGCTCGGCAACATGATCTCCCGGAAGGTTGGCGGGCGGCCTTGCGACGGCGACGCCCTATGGTCCGCCGTGCGAAACCGCCGGCGCGACGGATGGAACCGGTGAAGATACGTCGATCTACTTCATGACACAAACGCAATATTCTTCTATGCAAAGATGCAAATATTTTATGAATTCCGCGTGCATGCCCGGGGCTCGCCGCACCACCGCCGCCACGTGAAGTTCGAATGATTCCTCGATAGATATTTCGTGCACGAAATAAATCCCGCACTATATTTCGCATCCGAAACAACTGCCCGAACGAGGACGCCATGACCGCCCGACCCATCGAGTTTTCCGCCGCCGACGGCTATGTGCTGCACGGCACGCTGTGGTCGCCGCATGCGCCGCCGCGCGCGCTGGTGTTGATCCATCCGGCGACGGCCGTGCCCGAGCGGCTGTATGCGGGCTTCGCGCGCTTCCTGACCGAGCGCGGTTTCGCGGCGCTGACGTACGACTATCGCGGCATCGGCGCATCGCGGCCCGCGCGTCTGGGCGCGCTGCAGGCCCGCATGCGCGACTGGATGGAGCTCGACGTCGGCGCGGCGACCGCTTGGGCCCGGCAGACGCATGAAGGGCTGCCGCTGCTGGCGGTCGGCCATAGCGTCGGCGGACATGCGATCGGGCTGTCCGGCGCGACGCCGCATCTGCGCGCGGCCGTGCTGGTCGCCGCGCACGCGGGCAGCACGCGGCTGATCGCGCGGGCGGCCGAACGCCTGAAGGTGCGGCTGATCCTGCGCGTGCTCGGCCCGCTGACGTCCGCGGTGCTCGGCTACGTGCCCGGCAAGCGGCTCGGGCTGGGCGAGGATCTGCCGGCCGGCGTGTTCCGCGAATGGAGCCGCTGGACGACGCTGCCGCACTACTTCTTCGACGATCCGACGCTCGGCGCGGCCGAGCGCTTCTCGAAGCAGCGCTTGCCGATCCTCGCGCTCGGCTTCGACGACGATCCGTGGGCGAATCCGGCCGCGATCGGCCTGCTGGTAAGCTATCTGACCCGCGCGAAGGTCGAACGCCGCCAGATCGATCCGCGCGCGGCGGGCAGCGGCCCGGTCGGGCACATGGGCTTCTTTCGGAGCCGGCCCGGCGCGGTGCTGTGGCCCGACGTCGCCGACTGGCTCGCGCAGGCGCTCGACACGCCGCGCACCGCGGGCCGCCCCTCCCTTTCCATTGCAGCCGGGAACCCAGCTTGAGCGAAGACCGACGACTGTTTTTCCTGTTGAACATCGGCCAGCGGCGCGTGCAGCGCTGGATCGACCGCAAGGCCGAAACCGACACGCGCGCGAGCGCCGCGCAGGCCGGCGCGCTGTTCTGCCTCGCGAAGCAGGACGGCGCGCTGATCGGCGAAGTCGGCGCCGCGCTGCAGCTCGCGCCATCCGCGATGACAGGGCTCGCCGACCGGATGGCGAAGGCCGGCCTCATCACGCGCCATGCCGATTCGGACGACGGCCGCGCGACGCGGCTGTACCTGACCGACGCAGGCCACGCGGCCCTCAAGCGTGCGCGCGTGCTGCTGCGCGAACTCAACGGCAAGCTCTGCGACGGGTTTTCCGATGACGAACTCGACGTCGTCGCGCGCTGGCTGCACGCATTGCAGGAGCGGTTTCCGGCGGAGCGCTGAACGGCGCTTCACGCGCGCGCGACCGGCTCGTGCCGGCATCGATCGCAAGCGATTGCGATTCGCGTTTTCGATTCGATTTTCATGCCGCCGCAACGGCAAATCTTGCGTGCCGGACGCCCGCTTCCGGCAACGCTTTCCGGCTACGTCCTGTTACAAAAAACCGCCTGTCGCGCGACATTCGAATCGCCTACATTGCAATCCACTTCGACACATTCGTCGCATGCCCGGACTGGCTTTCCCGACGGGTCGACATCGCAGACACAGCCGACAAGCAAGGAAAACGAAGAGGAGTCTTGACCGAAGCGCTGGCGGCATCCAGCGCACGCGGATCGCGATGGCTGAAACGGCATGCTGAACGGCACGTAACGACGCGTGCGGCACGACCGGCCGCACCGGTTCGCGTCGTCTCGTCGTGCCCCGCCATCGCCTCCGCACCTCACCGAGGAGTCGTCCATGCGACGCATGATCGTGTCCCATCCGCTTGTTACCCGCCTGTCCGCCGCGATGGCGCTGGCCGCCGCCGCCGCGGCGCACGCCGAGCCCGTCGTCGTGTCCGGGCCGAGCCCGTTCGCCGCGTGCACCATCGGCGGCCCGGGCACCAACTACGTGAATGCAGAAGTCGAACCGTGGCTCGCGGTCAATCCGGCGAACCCGAACAACATGATCGGCGTGTGGCAGCAGGACCGCTGGTCGAACGGCGGCGCCCACGGGCTCGTCGCCGGCTATACGTTCGACGCCGGCGCGACCTGGGCGCGCACGCCGCAGCCGTTCAGCGCCTGCGCGCCGGGCGGGCTCAAGTACGAACGCGCGTCCGATCCATGGGTCTCGTTCGGGCCGGACGGCACCGCGTACTCGGTGTCGATCTCGTTCAACCAGTCGAACAACGGCAACGCGGTGGGCGCGTCGGTGTCGACCGACGGCGGACAGACGTGGAGCAGCCCGGCCGTGCTGATCGCGAACGACGAGCCGACGACGCAGTTCTTCAACGACAAGGAATCGGTGACGGCCAACCCGGTGAAGGCCGGCACCGCATACGCGGTATGGGACCGTCTCGAACTGCCGAACGGCAACCCGTACGCGAACCTGCACACGCAGGCGTACCGCGGGCCCACGCTGTTCTCGAAGACGACCGACGGCGGCAAGACGTGGAGCGCCGCGAAGGTCATCGTCAACGTGCCGTCGCGCCAGCAGACGATCGGCAACCAGATCGTCGTCGATCCGAAGAGCGGCACGCTCTACGATTTCTTCGACCTGATCCAGCCGCCGTTCGGCAAGGCGGCCGGCAAGGTCGCGTTCGTCAAGTCGACCGACGACGGCGCGACGTGGACCAAGCCGCGGATCATCGCGGGGCTGCAGACGGTCGGCGTCACGGATCCGAACACCGGCGAACCCGTGCGCACCGGCGACATCATTCCGGAACCCGCGATCGACCCGGCATCGGGCCAGCTCTACGTCGTGTGGCAGGACAGCCGCTTCAATGGCGGCACGTACGACGAGATCGCGATATCGACGTCGAAGGATGGCGGCGCGACGTGGAGCGCCCCGCAACAGGTGAACACGCCGACCGGGCGCCCCGCGTTCAATCCGTCGGTGCGCGTCGACAATGCGGGGGCGGTCATGGTCACGTACTACGACTTCCGCGACCTGCAGGCCGGCAACACGACGACGCTGCCGACCGGCTTCTGGCGCAAGATCTCGCACGACGGCGGCGCCACGTTCGCCGACGAGCGGCGCGTCGGCGGTCCGTTCGACATGAAGCTCGCGCCCAACGCCGGCGGGTTCTTCATCGGCGACTACCAGGGGCTCGACGTCATGCCGTCGTCGTCGTTCCATCCGTTCTTCGTGCAGACGAGCGCGGGCAATCTGACGAACCGCACCGACGTGTTCTTCGCGCCGTGATGCGCGGATGACCGTCACGCCGCCGCGACGCGATGCGTCGCACGGCGGCGTGCGCGGGCATCAATGCATGTCGGTGAGCACGATGCGCCCGTCGACCTTCCCTTCCCGCAGCTTCGCGAACACGTCGTTGATGTTGCCGAGCCGATCGCGATGGATATGCGCGCGCACCAGGCCGTCCGCCGCGAAATCGAGCGACTCCTGCAGATCGCGGCGCGTACCGACGATCGACCCGCGCACGGTGATGCCGTTCAGCACGGTCGAGAAGATCGGCAGCGGGAAATCGCCGGGCGGCAGCCCGTTGAGCGCCACCGTACCGCCGCGGCGGACCATCCCGAGCGCCTGCGCGAACGCGCTGCGCGACACGGCCGTGACCAGCACGCCGTGCGCGCCGCCGATTTCCTTCTGGATCACTTTCGCGGGATCGTCGACCGACGCATCGATCGTCAGATGCGCACCCAGTTGCCGCGCCAGCGCGAGCTTGTCGGGTGAAATGTCGATCGCTGCGACGTGCAGGCCCATCGCACGCGCATACTGCACGGCCACGTGCCCGAGGCCGCCGATGCCGGAGATCGCGAGCCACTGGCCCGGGCGCGTATCGGTGACGCGAATGCCCTTGTAGACCGTGACGCCCGCGCACAGGATCGGCGCGATCTCGTCGAATGCCGCCTGCGCGGGCAACTGGCCGACGTAATCGGGATCGGCCAGCACGTATTCGGCGTAGCTGCCGTTCACCGAATAGCCGGTGTTCTGCTGGCCATGGCACAGCGTTTCCCAGCCCGTGCAGCAGTACTCGCAATGGCCGCAGGCCGTGTAGAGCCACGGCACGCCGACGCGATCGCCCTCGCGCACGTGCGTGACGCCCGCGCCGACCGCCGCGACGATCCCCACGCCTTCGTGGCCGGGGATGAACGGCAGCGACGGCTTGACGGGCCAGTCGCCGTCGGCCGCGTGCAGATCGGTATGGCAGACGCCCGACGCCTTGATGTTGACGAGAATCTGGCCGGGCCCCGGCGTCGGGACCGGCACCTCCTCGATGCGCAACGGCTCGCCGAACGCGTGTACCACGGCCGCTTTCATGGTCTGGGTCATGCGTTGCTCCTGTCTGGTCGATGAGCGACCCAGTATCCGGCTTCGGAATCGGAGCGCGTTGATACGCGTCAACGCATTGGAACGGATACAGCGGTCGACGCGGCTTCGGCACGATCGGCGTCGTTTGACGCGAAAGCGCGAGCCGGCGGTTGCACGCCGCCCGCCGCTCCCGCCGCGCTTTCACCGTTCCAACGGAAAGCCGACGAGATCCCGTCATCCGGCTTGGAATTTGACATGATATAACATATCATTTCGCGTGCTCGTCTCCCTGACACCGTTCCAGTCAGGGAGCCGCGCGTCGCCGAGCCATGTTCCAACGGGTCACTGCGCGTCACTGACGCAACAATATATCGTATCTATCCGTGACCTGCATCGCTCGTTATCCGATCCCGATTCCAACCGATTCACCGACCATGCGCGACCTCCCTCGCTTACCGCTTCGCCCGCTCTCGTCCCTGTCGCTGATGCTGTTCGCCGCCGTCGCCCACGCGCAGACCGATGCGCCCGCCGCATCCGGCGCGCCAGCCGCCTCATCGTCGCCGCTCGCGCCGATCTTCGTGACGGCGAACCCGCTCGGCGACGCCGAACCGATCGCACCGACCGTCCAGCTTTCCGGCGATGCGCTGACGCGCCGCCAGGCCGATTCGCTCGGCGAAACGCTCGACGGACTGCCCGGCGTGTCGACCACCACCTACGGGCCGATGGTCGGCCGTCCGATCATCCGCGGTATGGACGGCGACCGGATCCGGCTGCTGCAGAACGGCGTCGCGGCGTATGACGCGTCGTCGCTGTCGTACGACCACGCGGTGCCGCAGGATCCGCTGTCGATCGAGCGCGTCGAGATCGTGCGCGGCCCGGCCGCGCTGCTGTACGGCGGCAATGCGGTGGGCGGCGTGGTCAACACGATCGACAACCGGATTCCGCGCGAAGCGATCCGGGGCGTGACCGGCGCGCTCGACGCGCGCTATGGCGGCGCGAATTCCGTGCGCGCCGGCGCCGCGCAGGTCGAAGGCGGCAACGGCCGCTTCGCGTTCCACGTCGACGCATTCGATCGCGAAACGAGCAAGCTGCGGATTCCCGGCTACGCACGCAGCAGCCAGCAACGCGCGATCGACGGCCCCGACACGCCGCAGCCGGAAGGCAACGTGCCGAACAGCGACGGCCGCGTGCACGGCGGTGCGGTCGGCGCGTCGTATACGTGGGCGGACGGTTTCGCGGGCCTGTCGTACAGCGGCTACGAATCGAATTACGGCTCCGTCGCGGAGAGCGACGTGCGGCTGCGGATGCGCCAGGAACGCCTCGCGCTCGCATCCGAGGTGCGCAACCTGAGTGGGCCGTTCACGAAGCTGAAATTCGATTTCGCCTACACCGATTATCGCCACAAGGAAGTCGACAACGGCGAGACCGCGACCACCTTCCGCAATCGCGGCTACGAGGCGCGCATCGAGGCGCGCCATCGCAAGATCGGGCCGTTCGAAGGCGCGATCGGCGTGCAGTTCGGCCAGAACACGTTCTCGGCGCTGGGCGACGAAATGCTCGTGCCGTCCACGCGCACCAACAGCGTCGCGCTGTTCGGCCTCGAGGAATGGCAGGTCGTCCCGGCGCTGAAGCTGAGCTTCGGCGGCCGCTTCGAGCACGTGAAGGTCGATCCCGATCCGGCCGGCGTGGAGAAATTCGCGCTCGCGCAGCCGCGCGACTTCAACGCGGGCAGCCTGTCGGCCGGCGCGCTGTTCTCGCTGACGCCCGTATGGTCGGTCGCGGCGAACGTCGCGTACACCGAACGCGCGCCGACGTTCTACGAGCTGTATTCGAACGGCCCGCACGATGCGACCGGCCAGTTCCTGATCGGCAACCCGAACGCGTCGAAGGAAAAGGCCGTATCGACCGACCTGTCGCTGCGCTATGCGAGCGGACCGAACCGCGGCAGCGTCGGCGTGTTCTACAACCGCTTCTCGAACTACCTGACCGAATACAACACCGGCCGCGTGGTGGACGACGACGGCGAACCGGTCGCGCCCGGCACCGACGGCTCGCTCAACGAGGCGATCTATCGCGGCGTGCGCGCCGAGTTCTACGGCATCGAGCTGGACGGCAAGTGGCGTGCCTTCGCGCGACGCGGCCATACGGTCGATCTCGAACTGACGGCCGACTACACGCACGCGCGCAACGTCGATACGGGCCAGCCGCTGCCGCGCATCGCGCCGCTGCGCGCGACGCTGGCAGCCGACTACGGCTACGGCCCGTTCGGCGCGCGTGCGCAAGTCACGCACGCGTGGTCGCAGCATCGCGTACCCGACAACGACTTCTCCACCGACGGCTACACGTCGCTCGGCGTGATGGCGACGTACAAGTTCCGCGTCGGCCCGACGCACTGGCTCGCGTACCTGCGCGGCGACAACCTGACGAACCAGGAGATTCGCTACGCGACATCGGTCGTGCGCGGCTTCGCCCCGCAAGGCGGCCGCAGCGTGATGGCCGGACTGCGCACCACGTTCTGACCTTCGTACGGCCCGCGGCGGCGGCCGCCGCGGGCGAGCATCCCTGATTCGGGTCGCGCATTCGCGGCATGCGTACGGACACGCCGACGCATCGCGCGCGATTCACCCCCACCCGCCGCGGAGCCTTGCGCACACTGCGTTCGCCGTGCGGCGCAATTTTCGGTCCCGCTCGGGCATCGCCCGTTACCGTATCGCTGCCATGGATACCGCGCGGCAGGCACGCCCGCTCCGTCCGTCGACGCGGACTTTTAAAACGCACGAATGACGAGTATCCTAAAAAAAGCACTTTTCGACCGGACGGCGAATCGCGTGCCCTGACTCCCGTCCGATCGCCATGCGGCCCCGTCGTATGCGCACCGCGCGCCGACGGCGGCGTCTGCCTCTCGCGCCTTGGCCGCACGAACCTTCCCCCAACAATCGTCAGGAGAGCTGGTGAGCCGACTCGTCGTCGTATCCAATCGCATCGCGGACCCTCGTAAAGCCGCGGCCGGCGGCCTCGCCGTCGCCGTGAAGGACAGCCTGCAGGAAACCGGCGGCGTCTGGTTCGGCTGGAGCGGCAGGCTACGCGGCGGCGACGATCAGCCCACGCATGGCGACGACGTGCAGGTCCAGAACGTCGGCGGCATTCAGCTCGCGACGGTCGATCTCGATCCGCAGGACTACGACGCTTACTACCTCGGATACTCGAACAACGTGCTGTGGCCGGTGTTTCACTACCGGCTCGATCTCGCGCAGTTCGACCGGCGCTTCGCCGACGGCTACCGGCGCGTGAACCAGTTGTTCGCGCGCAAGCTGCGCACGCTGCTGCGGCCCGACGACGTGATCTGGGTGCACGACTATCAGCTGATTCCGCTCGCCGCCGAGCTGCGCGCGATGGGCTGCACGAATCCGATCGGCTTCTTCCTGCACATTCCGATGCCGCCGCCGCCGATCATGGCCGCGATCCCGGAACACGAATGGCTGATGCGCTCGCTGTTCGCGTACGACCTCGTCGGCTTCCAGACCGAATCGGATCTGCTCCACTTCGAGCATTACGTCGAGGCGGAAGCCGGCGCGGCGCGGCTGCCGGACGGACGGCTGCGGGCATTCGGCCGCACGCTGTCGGCCGGCGCGTTCCCGATCGGCATCAACGTCGACGAATTCGAGTCGCTCGCGCGCGATCGCGACGGCCTCGACATGTTCGAACGCATGCGCGACGAATATTCGCGCCGCCAGTTGCTGGTCGGCGTCGACCGGCTCGATTACACGAAAGGGCTGCCGCAGCGCGTGCATGCGTTCCGCGAGCTGCTCGAACAGTATCCGGAGAACCGCGACCGCGCGACGCTGATCCAGATCGCCGCGCCGAGCCGCGAGGATCTCGGCGCCTACGACGACCTGCGGCGCGAGATGGACAGCCTGTGCGGCGCGATCAACGGCGACTACGGCGAGCTCGAATGGATGCCGATGCGCTACATTCACCGCACCGTCGCGCGCAAGCGCCTGCCCGGCCTTTACCGCGCGAGCCGGGTCGCGCTCGTCACGCCGCTGCGCGACGGGATGAATCTCGTCGCGAAAGAGTTCCTCGCGGCTCAAGACGCGGCCGACCCGGGCGTGCTCGTGCTGTCGCGTTTCGCGGGTGCGGCCGAGCAACTGAAGTCGGCGCTGCTCGTCAATCCGTACGACACGCAAGGCACCGCGCAGGCGATCCAGCGCGCGCTCACGATGCCGCTCGAAGAGCGCCGCCAGCGTCACGCGGCGCTGATGGCGATCATGCGCAAGACCGACGTGCACTGGTGGCGCACGCGCTTTCTCGAAGCGCTCACCGAAGCGGCCGAAGTCGCGGCCGCGACCGAATCCTGACGCGCCGACGCGCGCTCACGCGCCTGCCGCCGCGCATGCGAGCACGACGCCGCTCGACCGATACGTGCGCGTCGCTCATGGCGACTCCGTGCCGGGAAAGAACGGAAAGAGAACGCGCGACGACTTTAGCGATCGGTTTCGTGCGGCCGGCCGTACGCGACGAAATCGCGCTCGACCGCCGACGCCTGCTCCGTTTCGATCGCACCGCCGCGCGCGCTCGTCTCGTCGCCGGGTAATACCGGCGTGGCCGACGACGGTTCGATGCGCGCGTCGATCAGCGCCTGCAGCACATCGCGTTCGAGCACCTCGCATTGCAGCAGCCGTCGCGCGATGCGTTCGAGCGCGTCGCGACGTTCGCCGAGCGTCGCCGCGACCCGCGCATGCGCATCGGCCAGCAGCGTGCGCACCTCGTCGTCGATCATCCGCGCGGTGTGCTCGCTGCAGCGGCCGTCGCCCGCATGCCATGCGCCGGGCAGCCCCTGGCGCGCGTCGCCGTCGTCGAACGTCGCGAGCCCGATCTTCTCGCTCATTCCATACTGCATGACCATGTGCCGCGCCATCGCGGTCGCGCGTTCGAGATCGTTCTGCGCGCCGGTCGACACATCGCCGAACACGAGTTCTTCCGCCACGCGCCCGCCGAGCAGCGCGTCGATCCGGTCGAGCAGCTCACTGCGGCGCAGGACGTAGCGATCCTCGGTCGGCACCTGCTGCGTGTAGCCGAGTGCGGCGACGCCGCGCGGAATGATCGACACCTTCTTCACCGGGTCGCAATGCGCGCGGCTTTCCGCGACGAGCGCATGGCCGGCTTCGTGATACGCGATGGTCAGCTTCTCCTGCCCGTTCATCACGCGGCTCTTGCGCTCGAGGCCCGTCAGCGCGCGGTCGATCGCCTCGTCGAAGTCGGCCATGCCGACTGCCGGCTTGCCGAGTTCGGCCGCATGCAGCGCGGCCTCGTTGACGACGTTCGCGAGATCGGCGCCGACGAAGCCCGGCGTGCGCGACGCGAGCTCGCCGAGATCGACGTCGGCCGCGAGCTTCACGCGCTTCACGTGCACGCCGAGGATCTGGCGGCGGCCGTTCACGTCGGGCCGGTCGATCGCGATGTGACGATCGAAACGCCCCGGCCTCAGCAGTGCAGGATCGAGGATCTCGGGCCGGTTCGTCGCGGCCATGATGATCACGCCGGAGCCGGCCTGGAAACCGTCCATCTCGACCAGCAACTGGTTGAGCGTCTGTTCGCGTTCGTCGTTGCCCGACATCGGGCCGACGCCGCGCACCTTGCCGAGCGCATCGAGCTCGTCGACGAACACGATGCACGGCGCCTTCTGCTGCGCCTGCTCGAACAGGTCGCGCACGCGCGCGGCGCCCACGCCGACGAACATCTCGACGAACGCCGAGCCGCTGATCGAGAAGAACGGCACGGCCGCCTCGCCCGCCACCGCGCGCGCGAGCAGCGTCTTGCCCGTACCCGGCGCGCCGACGACGAGCACGCCTTTCGGAATCTTGCCGCCGAGCCGCTGGTAGCGATCGGGGTTGCGCAGGAATGCGACGAGCTGCTGCAGTTCGGCCTTCGCTTCGTCGATGCCGGCGATGTCGTCGAACGTGATGCCGGTTTCCTGCTGCACGTACACGCGCGCGCGGCTCTTGCCCATGCCGGTGAAGTCCTGCAGCCCGCCGCGCTTGCGCAGCATCATGTTCCATACGAACACGAGCAGCATCAGCGGCAGCAGCCACGACGCGAGCGATGTGAGCCAGCCTGTGTCGGGCGTGCCGTGATAGCGGATGCCGGCGGCGGTCAGCGTGTCGATCAGGTGCTCGTCGGTCACGCGGCTGGTCGTGAAGCGCCACGGCGCGCCCGCCTGCCGCACGACCGCGGCGTCGGACGCAGGCAGGATCGTGCCGGCCTGCGGCATCTTCAGCGTGCCCGAGATCGACGCCGGGCCGACCTCGAGATCGTCGACGAGCCGCGCCGCGACGAGCCGGTGGAAATCGCTGTATGCAATCGGCGCCGAGGTTGGGCGCAGCATCAGCAACTGCGCGGCGAACAGCACGAAGAAGCCCGCCGCGATCAGCAATCCCGGGTAGTCGAATTTCCTGTCCATGGCATCGGGCCGGCCCTGCCTGCTGCGCGGCGTGCGCTCACGCCGGCACGCGCGCGCATCCGGTATGCGGCCGCGGCAGCCATGCGAAAACGGCATGCATCCGCGCCATCGTCGCCTCGCTGTGTCGCGTCGTTCGTCGCATCGATCCCGCCTCGGCAACCCATCGGCCGGCGTCGCCAGGCGGTCCTCGCCCGGGCAGCGCGCCGCGACGCACCGCCCATGGTTCAAGTCTAGTTCGCGCACGGACGTCGCGCATCGCTCGCCGCGCGAGCGTCGAATCGTCAGACGAACGGCTTTCATCCGCCCCCTTGCCGCGTTATAGTCGCGTGCATGACATTTTCGTGACAGCCGCAGTGCGCCGCCTCGCACGATGCCGGCCGTTGCATTTTTTCGCCCTGCGTCGCGGCAGTCCGCGCGATGCCGGCGCGCATCGAACGACAACACCCACCCGCCCACCCGAGGAGCCCACGACGTGAACGACACCCCCGATCGCCCCGACGACCTTCCCGCCGATCCCGACCGCCGCCGTGTGCTCGGCGGCCTCGCCGCGATCGGCGCCGGTGTCGCGCTCGCCGGCTGCGAAACCACCGCGGGCAACGCGCCGCGTTCGGCCGCCGACCTGCGCATCGACGAAGCGTTGCGCCAGCGCGTGCGCCACATCGTCGTGATCTATGCGGAAAACCGCAGCTTCGCGAACCTGTACGGCGATTTCCCCGGCGTGCGCTACCCGCTGAGCGAAGTGCGGCCCGAGCACGCGCAGCAGCTCGATCGCGACGGCAAGACGCCGCTGCCGGTGCTGCCGAAGATCTGGGGCGGGCTCGTGCCGCAGGCGCAGGAGGTGGACGGCAAGCGCTACGCGATCGCCGAGCGCGACATCGACAAGCTGCCGAACGCGCCGTTCCGGATTACCGACGCGCAGGGCCAGCCGCTGCCGAACGGCGTGATCACGCGCGACCTGTGGCATCGCTTCTACCAGAACCAGATGCAGATCGCGGGCGGGCGCAACAACCAGTTCGCCGCGTGGGCCGATTCGGGCGGCCTCGTGATGGGTCATTACCGCAATTCAGCCGACACGCTGCGGCTGTGGAATCTCGCACGGCAATACACGCTGTGCGACAACTTCTTCATGGCGGCCTTCGGCGGCTCGTGGATGAACCACATGTTCCTGATCTCCGCGCAGCCGCCGCTGTATCCGGACGCGCACAAGCATCCGCATGCGGCGAAGCTGTTGTCGAAGGTCGAAGGCGACGATCCGGCCGGCACGCGCCTGAAGCTCGCCGACGATTCGCCCGCGTCCGCGCTCGACGGCCCGCCGAAATTCGCGGTCGACGGCCCGCTGACGCCGGACGGGTACGGCGTGAACACGATGGCGCCGCCGTACCAGCCGAGCTACGTGCCGCCGCCCGATCCGGGCAACGCCGCGTATGCGGATCCGGCCGACCATCGCGTGATGCCGCCGCAGGGCTGCGCGACGATCGGCGACCGCCTGTCGGAGAAGAACATCGACTGGGCGTGGTACAGCGGCGCGTGGCAGTACGCGCTCGATCATCGCGACACCGGCACGGTGCCCGACTTCCAGTATCACCACCAGCCGTTCAACTACTTCGCGAACTACGCGCCCGGCACCGAAGCCCGCCGCAAGCATTTGCGCGACGCGGGGCTCGGCGACGAACCGTCGACCAACCACTTCATCGCCGACATCGACGCGGGGCGCCTGCCTGCCGTCACGTTCTACAAGCCGCAGGGCAACCTGAACATGCACGCGGGCTATGCGGACATCGAATCGGGCGACCGACACATCGCGACCGTGATCGACCATATCCGGCGCGGGCCGCAATGGGAACACACCGTGATCGTGATGACGCACGACGAGAACGGCGGCTGGTGGGATCACGTCGCGCCGCCGGTCGGCGATCGCTGGGGCCCCGGCTCGCGGATCCCGGCGCTCGTGATCTCGCCGTTCGCGAAAAAGGGCTTCGTCGATCACACGCTGTACGACACGAACTCGATCCTGCGCTTCATCAGCCGCGTGCACGGCCTCGCGCCGCTCGACGGCGTGGTCCGGCGCGACAACGCGTTTGCCGCGCGCGGCGCGACGCCGCCGGGCGATCTGACGAACGCGCTCGATCTCGGCTGACAACCGGTCGATCGCGTGAAACGACGACGCCCCGGGCCACGCGACGGTGGCCCGGGGCGTTCATGGCGCTTGCAGAGCGGTGACGTCGATGCCGCTCGTCAGCCGCCGATACGCTGCTCGATCCTCTTCATCGTGTCGGTCATCTCGGCGGGCAAGCGCAGCTTCAGCATGTCGAACAGCGCCGCGTGCAGCTTCAGCTCCTCGCGCCATTCGTCCGCGTTCATCGACGTCACCGCATCGAATTGCTCGCGCGTGAAATCGAGGCCGTCCCAGTGCAGGTCCTCATACGCAGGCGACACGCCGAACGCATGCTCGCCGCCACCGCCCGTGCCTTCGAGACGGTCGAGCATCCACTTCAGCACGCGCATGTTCTCGCCGAAGCCCGGCCACACGAACTTGCCGTTCGCATCCTTGCGGAACCAGTTCACGCAATAGATCTTCGGCAGCGTCGCGCCGGCGGCCTGGAGCTGCCGGCCGAGTTTGAGCCAGTGCGCGAAATAATCGCTGACGTTGTAGCCGCAGAACGGCAGCATCGCGAACGGATCGCGGCGCACGACGCCCTGCTCGCCAACGGCTGCCGCGGTCGTCTCGGAGCCCATCGTCGCGGCCATGTACACGCCTTCGACCCAGTCGCGCGCTTCCGTGACGAGCGGCACCGTCGTCGAGCGGCGGCCGCCGAAGATGAAGGCGTCGATCGGCACGCCGGCCGGGTTTTCCCAGTCGTCGTCGATCGACGGGCACTGCGCGGCCGGCGCGGTGAAGCGCGAATTCGGATGCGCGGCCTTGCGGCCGGTTTCCTTGCCAATCTCGGGCGTCCACGGATTGCCCTGCCAGTCGGTCAGCTTCGCGGGCGGCGTGTCGGTCAGCCCTTCCCACCACACGTCGCCGTCTTCCGTCAGCGCGACGTTCGTGAAGATCACGTTTTCCTTCAGCGTGGCGATCGCGTTCGGGTTGGTCTTCACGCCGGTACCCGGCGCCACGCCGAAGAAACCGGCTTCCGGATTGATCGCATACAGGCGGCCGTCGCGGCCCGGCTTCAGCCACGCGATGTCGTCGCCGATCGTCGTGACCTTCCAGCCGTCGAAGCCCTGCGGCGGGATCAGCATCGCGAAGTTGGTCTTGCCGCACGCGGACGGGAACGCGGCCGCGACGTGATACTTCTTGCCGGCCGGCGACGTCACGCCGAGGATCAGCATGTGTTCCGCGAGCCAGCCCTGATCGCGGCCCATCGTCGACGCGATGCGCAGTGCGAAGCACTTCTTGCCGAGCAGCGCATTGCCGCCGTAGCCCGAGCCGAAGCTCCAGATCTCGCGCGTTTCGGGAAAGTGCACGATGTACTTCACCGGATTGCACGGCCACGGCACGTCCTGCTGGCCGGCTTCGAGCGGATGGCCGACGCTGTGCACGCACGGCACGAAATCGCCGTCCTCGCCGAGCACGTCGTACACGTCGCGCCCCATGCGCGTCATGATCCGCATGTTCACCGCGACGTACGGGCTGTCGGACAACTCGACGCCGACGTGCGCGATCGGCGAGCCGAGCGGGCCCATCGAGAACGGCACGACGTACAGCGTGCGGCCGCGCATCGCGCCGCGGAACAGACCGTTGAGCGTCTCGCGCATTTCGGCCGGATCGATCCAGTTGTTGGTCGGGCCGACGTCGTCGCGCGAAGCCGCGCAAATGAACGTGCGATCCTCCACGCGCGCGACGTCCGACGGATCGGATTGCGCGAGATACGAGTTCGGGCGCTTCGCCGGGTTCAGGCGCGTGAGCGTGCCCTGGTCGACCATCGCCTGGCACAGCGCGTCGTATTCTTCCTGCGAACCGTCACACCACACGACGCGCTCGGGCTCCGTGAGCGCCGCGATGCGCGATACCCAGTCGATCAGCTCGCGATGCTTGACGAAGGCCGGCGGAGCGATCAGCTGGCCATGTGTTGCTTCGGCCAAAGTGTTTTGCGACATGGGGATGTCTCCAGATTATTGGGCAGGGAATGGGGGATGCGGGGTGAACCCGCGAGATGGGAATGCGTGCGGAGCGCAGGGAGCGGCAGCGCGCAGCAGAACGGGACGCGCGAGCGGAGCGCGCGTCGATGCCGCGATGCGGGCGAGAGAAGGTGATGTCTCGTATATAAGCGTGCGAACGCGAGTTTCGCCATGCAAGCAACCTGCCATACAACTCCATGTCGGCCAGCATACCATCGCCGTTATTGGGCGGGCGTTGCGTTGCAGCAAGAAACCCGCTGCGCCGGCGCGCCGGCATGCGCGTTGCAGGCAGGTTCTTTTTACGGCGTCGTCGCACACGCTTTGGGGACGAAACGCGTGTGACGACCGCCCTGCAAGGGTTTCGCACGAGCGGCAATTTCAACCTGCCGCTTGGGCAAACGAACAACGCGAACACACGCCGTGCGAATCAGCGTTTTCGCTACTCAGGCAAACCCTGAATCAGGTTGCGTACACAAACATCCTGTCCGAATCGCGATAGACGCCCCCGCTCGAAACGAGGTGCCGGGCAATCACGCGCTCCACGCGTCGAATGAAAAAAAGCCAACCCGTCACGGATTGGCTTTCTGCCGCGGATATGACGATTACGCGAACTGGTTCATCGTGTTGTCCTTGCCCGCCGCCTTCAGCGCCGCTTCGCCGCTGAAGTATTCCTTGTGATCGTCGCCGATGTCCGAACCGGACATGTTCTGGTGCTTCACGCACGCGATGCCCTGACGGATTTCCTTGCGCTGCACGCCGGCCACGTAGCCGAGCATGCCCTGGTCGCCGAAGTATTCCTTGGCCAGGTTGTCGGTCGACAGCGCGGCCGTGTGGTACGTCGGCAGCGTGATCAGATGGTGGAAGATGCCTGCTTCACGCGATGCATCGGCCTGGAACGTACGGATCTTCTCGTCGGCGAGCTTGGCCAGTTCGGTGTCGTCGTATTCGACGCTCATCAGTTGCGCACGGTCGTAAGCCGACACGTCCTTGCCTTCGGCCTTCATCGCGTCGTAGGCCTGCTGACGGAAATTCAGCGTCCAGTTGAACGACGGGCTGTTGTTGTACACCAGCTTCGCGTTCGGGATCACCTTGCGGATCTCGCTGACCATACCGCCGATCTGCGCGATATGCGGCTTTTCGGTTTCGATCCACAGCAGGTCGGCGCCGTTCTGCAGCGACGTGATGCAGTCGAGCACGCAACGCGCTTCACCCGTGCCGGCGCGGAACTGGAACAGGTTGCTCGGCAGGCGCTTCGGACGCAGCAGCTTGCCGTCGCGCTTGATGACGACGTCACCGTTGCCCAGCTGATCGGCCGACAGCTCCTCGCAGTCGAGGAACGAGTTGTATTGATCGCCCAGGTCGCCCGGCTGGTTCGTCACGGCGATCTGCTTGGTCAGGCCGGCGCCCAGCGAATCGGTACGCGCGACGATGATGCCGTCGTCCACGCCCAGCTCCAGGAACGCGTAGCGAATCGCGCGGATCTTCGCGAGGAAGTCCTCGTGCGGCACGGTGACCTTGCCGTCCTGGTGGCCGCACTGCTTCTCGTCCGACACCTGGTTCTCGATCTGGATGCAGCACGCACCCGCTTCGATGAACTGCTTGGCCAGCAGGTAGGTCGCCTCCGCGTTGCCGAAGCCGGCGTCGATGTCGGCGATGATCGGCACGACGTGCGTGACGTGGTTGTCGATCTTTTCCTGGATCGCGGCCTTGGCAGCCGGGTCCTTCGCCGCATCCAGCTCGCGGAACAGGCCGCCCAGCTCACGGGCGTCGGCCTGGCGCAGGAACGTGTACAGCTCGCGGATCAGCGCGCTGACCGAGGTCTTTTCGTGCATCGACTGGTCCGGCAGCGGGCCGAACTCCGAGCGCAGCGCGGCGACCATCCAGCCCGACAGATACAGATAGCGGCGTTCGGTGCTGTTGAAGTGCTTCTTGATCGAGATCATCTTCTGCTGACCGATGAAGCCGTGCCAGCAACCCAGCGACTGCGTGTACTTGGACGGATCGGCATCGTACGCGGCCATGTCGGCGCGCATGATCTTCGCGGTGTACTTCGCGATGTCCAGGCCGGTCTTGAACTTGTTCTGGGCACGCATGCGGGCCGCATACTCGGGGCTGATGGCGTTCCACGCGCTGCCGTGGTTTTCCTTCAAGCCAGCCACTGCCTTGATGTCGTCTTGATATTGGGACATGTCTATCTCCTGGGAACGAAGCGCATTTGAGTAAAGAGTTCAGCGTGCCCGCCGCGTGTGACGAAGCGAACTGCATGGACTCAATAGTAATCCCGTCCGGCAACATTTCGGTCAAGTCTTATATAAGACATAAGATATAAATTTTTGTTGGTTTTCAATGAGATAGCCACGCGTTTTTGCGATGCAAAACACGGTTTCAAGCGGCGGTAAAACGCGACGGCGGGAAACCGATGCGAATTCCGCGATATGAAATCTCCTTTCGGCTGCTGGAGAACGGGCCGCGTCGGCAAGGCCGGACAGCGATGACTGCTCTTCCCTTTGTCATGGCTGCGACAAAACGTCTATACTTGGACAATTCTTTGATTCACGCGCGTCTGCGCCTCTGCCCGCCTCCCGGAGCGCCATGAACGACTCTCCCGTTTTCGACACGCTTTGCGAACTGCTGACTACCTCCGGCGCGCGTTTCCGCGTGCTCGAGCATCCGGCGGAAGGCAAATCCGAAGCGATCGCCGCGCTGCGCGGCACGCGCCCCGAACAGGGCGCGAAGGCGATGCTCTGCACGTTCAAGGACGGCGGCGACGCCACCGCGCTCGCGGTGATTCCCGGCCACCTGAAGATCGACTTCCGCAAGGTCGCCGATGCGGTCGGCCGGCGCAAGGCGACGCTCGCCTCGCCCGACGTCGCGGCCGCCGTCACGCGCTGCGTGATGGGCGCCGTGCCGCCGTTCGTATTCGATGCGAACGTGACGCTCGTCGTCGATCCGGCGCTGGTCGAGCGCAACGCCGAGATCGCGTTCAACGCGGGCCGCCTCGACCGCTCGGTCGTGCTCGACACGGCCGACTACGTCCGGATCGCGCGCCCGCTGCTGGCCGACATCACGCGCCCCGAGACGACGGACGCCCCCGCCCCGCAGGAGCACGCATGAGCACGAACCGCAAACCGCTGCTGTCGGAGCAGGCATCGCTGATCGAGCAGGTGCAGCGCATCGCCGAAGGGCTCGGCGAGATGTTCGCGCCGTTCACCGAGGTCGTCGTGCACGACCTGCGCACGCCCGAGCACGCGATCCTCGCGATTCACAACAACCTGTCCGGGCGCGCGGTCGGCGACCCGGCGACCGAACTCGGCCTCGCGCGCATCGCCGACGACGATTTCCCGCAGGTGCTCGCGAACTATCCGAACCGCTTCGCCGACGGCCGCACTGCGAAAAGCACGTCGATCGGCATCAAGGATTCGACCGGGCGCTACGTGGCCGCGCTGTGCCTGAATGCCGACGTCACGCTGTTCCGCGGCTTCCAGGGCATGCTGAGCCAGTTCTGCCGCACGGACGGCGAAGCCGTCGTCGAGACGCTCGACCCGGCCGGCGCGGACGCGATCCGGCAGCGCATCGACGCCTTCGCGACACGCCTCGCGACGACGCCGCGCGAGCTGAAGACCGACCAGCGCCGCGAGCTGATGCAGACGCTGAAGGCGGACGGCTTCCTCGAGGTGCGCCGCGCGATGGAAATCGTGTCGCAGCATCTCGGCGTGTCGCGCGCCACCGTCTACAACGATGCGAAGTGACGCGGCGCGCCCGCATTCCAATTGACTGACTTTTTCGACCCCGAGCGACCATGAATTCTCCAACTCTCCCCACGTACGACGACGTCGCCGCCGCCGCGGCCCGGCTCGAAGGCCATGCGCACCGCACGCCGGTGATGACGTCGCGGACGATCGACGACGCGCTCGGCGCACAGGTGTTCTTCAAGTGCGAGAACCTGCAGCGCATGGGCGCGTTCAAGTTCCGCGGCGCGTTCAACGCGCTGTCGCGCTTCAACGCGGAACAGCGCCGCCACGGCGTCGTCGCGTTCTCGTCGGGCAACCATGCGCAGGCGATCGCGCTGTCGGCGCGCATCCTCGGCATTCCCGCGACGATCGTGATGCCGCAGGACGCGCCGGCCGCGAAGATGGCCGCGACGCGCGGCTACGGCGGCAACGTCGTGACCTACGACCGCTACACCGAGGATCGCGAGCAGATCGGGCGCGAGTTCGCGGAAAAGCACGGGCTCACGCTGGTTCCGCCCTACGATCACCCGGACGTGATCGCCGGCCAGGGCACCGCGGCCAAGGAACTGTTCGACGAAGTCGGCCCGCTCGACGCGGTGTTCACGCCGCTCGGCGGCGGCGGGCTGCTGTCGGGCACCGCGCTCGCCACGCGCGCGCTGTCGCCGCACGCGAAGCTGTACGGCGTCGAGCCCGAAGCCGGCAACGACGCGCAGCAATCGTTCCGGTCCGGCACGATCGTGCACATCGACACGCCGCGCACGATCGCCGACGGCGCGCAGACGCAGCACGTCGGCAACCTCACGTTCCCGATCCTGCGCCGCGACGTCGACGACATCCTGACCGCGACGGATGCGGAACTGGTCGACTGCATGCGCTTCTTCGCCACGCGCATGAAGCTCGTCGTCGAGCCGACCGGCTGCCTGGCGTTCGCCGCGGTGCGACGGATGAAGGACGCGCTGCAGGGCAAGCGCGTCGGCGTGGTGATCAGCGGCGGCAACGTCGATCTCGAGAACTTCTGCGCGCTGGTGTCGGCACCGGCCTGAGCGTCGCGGCGCGCATGAAGATCCTGTCATGCGCGCACCGCCCCGCCTCCACGTCGCGCCAGGTTTCGCGCCCCGGACTGATTACGTCGTCGTCCCGAAGTCGGTCGTGAAGGCGTCTTCATGAATACGCGCGCGATCGCCGCCGCCCGGGCGCGACGGCATGCGTTGGAACCCGACCGTTTCTTCAGACCTGAAACACCGCCCGGGCACCTCGAACGCAAGCATCCGGAAAGCCGACACCGGGTAATGACGTTTTTTCGCATCCGCGCGCGCCCGGACGATTGACGTGCCCGACCGCGCGCCATTACCCTTGCGCGCTGATGGTTCCCAGGGATGGGATCAAAAGGGAACGCAGGCGAGGCGACGTCTCGAATCTGCGGCTGCCCCCGCAACTGTGAGCGGCGAATCCGTGCCACCGCATGCCACTGGGAAACCGGGAAGGCCCGCACGGATGGCGACCCGCGAGCCAGGAGACCTGCCATCGACCCGAGGTCCAGCAGCCGCACCGGGCGGGGTGTCCCGATGTGCAAGCACCGCCGTTGGCGGCCGCCCGTTGCATGGACGACCCGACCTCAGGATCCGTCAGATGTCCATCGTTCCCGAATCCGCTTCCCGGCCGGAAGCGTCGCCCCGACACGCCGTCGGCATGCATCCCCTGCCGGCCCCCGGCTCACGGTCGCCGTACACGTCACACGCTTTGTCCCGCTGTCTCATGAACCTTCGTCACCTGCTTGCCACGTCCGCCGCCACCGCGCTGCTTTCCCCGCTCGCCCATGCGGCCGGCGACGCGGCGCCTGCGCAGCCCGCGGCACCGGCGTCAGGCGCGGACCTGCCCGCGATCAGCGTGACCGACACGCGGCACCTGCCCGAATCGTTCGACCGGCGCTATGCGTCGACGCAGGTGCTCACGCGCGAGGATCTCGACCGGCTGTCGCCGGCCGACCCGAGCATCACGCAAGCGCTCGCGACGCTGCCGGGCGTGACCGTCTCGCAAAACGGCGGGCCCGGCTCGTCCGCGTCGGTCAGCATCCGCGGCTCGTCGGCGAGCCAGGTCGCGGTGTTCATCGACGGCATCCGGATCGGCTCGCCGACCACCGGCATCGCGCCGTGGGCCGACCTGCCGACCGAAGCGTTCGAGCGCGTCGAGGTGATCTCCGGCCCGGCCGCCGCATCGTTCGGCAACAACGCGATGGGCGGCGTCGTGCAGCTCTTCACGCGCCGCGCCGCCAACCAGCCGAACCAGACCACCGTGTCGTTCGGCGGCGGTTCGAACAAGACGTTCGACACGCAGTTCCGCACGTCGGGCACGGTGCCGTCGACGGGGCCGCTGGCCGCGCTCGGCGGGCTCACCTATTCGCTCGGGCTGCACGACTACAACACGGCCGGCATCGATGCGACGCGGCCCTTCTTCTACGGCCACGAAGACGGCCGCAATCCGTATCACGCGCAGGATCTCGACGCGCGGCTCGGCTATGCGCGCGACAACTGGTCGATCTCGACGTTCGCGCTGTACCACCGCTCCGATCTGTCCTACGACAACAGTGGCTACGCGAATCGCGAGCGCGATCACCAGTTGACGACCGGCGTTGCATTCCATCTCGACATCACGCCCGATACGCAGTTCGACCAGTCGTTCGGCTATGCGAACGATCGCCAGTTCATCTACGCAGACAACCCGGCCCTCGCGACGGACCAGATCAATTCGCAGCGCATCAGCACGTCGACGTCGCTGACCCATCAGGCGCACGGTTTCCACCTGTTCGGGCTGCCGCTGGCGGGCGAATCGAAGCTCGCGTACGACTTCACGCGCGAACAGGCGTTCCTGCCGGTCGACATTCCCGGCGGCGTGCCGACGCGCAACGATTCCGCGTTCTCGCTGCACCAGTCGGCGACGCTCGGCAACGTGACGATGTTCGTCGCCGGCCGTCACGAGATCATCGCCGGGCAAGCGGTGAACACCGGCAACGCCGCGCTGTCGTGGGCGATCACGCCGGTGTACACGGCGCGCGTGTCGTACGGCAATGCGTTCCGCCTGCCGACGTTCAACGACCTGTACTACCCGGGCTACGGCAATCGGAACCTGAGCCCGGAACGCAGCACGTCGGTCGAGGCCGCGCTCGACGCGAACACGGCGTACGGCATGTTCACCGCGGCGATCTACGACACGCGCGTCAACAACCTGATCGCGTACAACCCGGCGACGTTCTCGCCGATGAACATCGGCCGTTCGCACATTCGCGGCATCGACCTGTCGTACAAGGGAACGATCGGCCGCTCGACGCCGGTGAGCGTCGCGGTCGGCATCCTGAATCCGCAGGACGAGACCAACCAGACCTGGCTCAGCCGCCGGCCGCGCCAGACGGTCAGCCTGAACGTCGACCACACGTGGGACGAACTGAAGCTGCACGCGCTGAGCACAGGCGCGTCGCTGCTGTACGGCGGCTCGACATTCGACGACCCGGCCAACCGGCAGTATCTGGCGTCGTACCTGACGGTGAGCCTGCGAGCGTCGTACCGGATCAATTCGCACTTGACGGTGTCGGCGTCGCTGTCGAACCTGTTCGACCGGCAATACATGACCGCGTACGGCTACAACACGCTCGGGCGCACCGCGTTCGGCAAGGTGAGCTATACGTTCTGACGGCCCCACGCAGCGGCGCGACGCACCACACCGGCACGCGCGGAAAATTGACAGCGCGGCAAAAGCTAATAGAATTAGTTTTTTGACTAACCCGCATAGCATTCGTCATGGCACGCGCCGGCATTACCGTGGACAAGCTCGTCGAAGCCGGCGCGCAGCTCGCCGATGAAACCGGCTTCGAGCAGCTCACCGGCGCGGCGCTCGCGCGGCATTTCGACGTCAAGCTGGCGAGCCTGTATTCCCATGTCGCGAGCTTCGACGATCTCAAGAGCCGGATCGCGCTGTTCGCACTGCAGGAGCTGGCCGAGCGCGCCGCCGACGCGCTGGCCGGCCGCACCGGCAAGGACGCGCTGGCCGCGCTCGCCAACGTCTATCGCGACTACGCACGTGCGCATCCGGGCCGCTTCGCGGCCGCGCGCCATCCGGTGAGCGGCGGGCGCGCCACGGCAAGCGCGGGCGGGCAACTCGTCAGGATGACGGCGGCGGTGCTGCGCAGCTACGGCTTGCCCGATAGCGAACAGGCGCATGCGATCCGCCTGCTCGGCGGTTTCTTCATGGGCTACGTGACGCTCGAAAGCGCCGGCGGCTTCTCGCACAGCGCGCCGGATTCGGACGTGTCGTGGGCACGCAGCCTCGATGCGCTCGACGTGATGCTGCGCCACTGGCCTTCGGCCGCATGACGTACCGAACGGAATCCAAGCAATGAAAGACAAACCCGACGGCGTCGTGCTGCCGAGCCGTGTCGTGCCCTTCCCGACCTCGATCAGCGACGAAGCACGCGCCGCGCTGCAACGCCTGACCGGCGACGACGGGGTGCCGCTGAATGCGTTGCACGTGATGCCGGCGCCGGACGACATCGACGCATGGATGCGCGTGAAGGCCGGTGCCGACGCGCATTACGCGGCCGCGGTCGAGCAGCTCGCCGGCTATTTGCGCTCGAGCGTCGAGACGATCCGCGTCGGCGATGCGGACGTGCATGTCGCGACACCCGACGCCGCGGCCTCCGGCGCCTGCGCGTACATCGATCTGCATGGCGGCGCGCTGGTCGTCGGCGGCGGCGCCGCGTGCCGCGCCGGCGCGCAGATGCAGGCTGACCGGCTCGGCGTCCGCTGCTACGGCGTCGACTACCGGATGCCGCCGGAACACCCGTATCCGGCCGCGCTCGACGACTGCATCGCCGGCTATGCTTACGTGCTGGCGCGTCACGCACCGGAAAACGTCGTCATCGGCGGCCGCTCCGCCGGCGGCAATCTCGCCGCCGCGATGGTGCTGCGTGCCCGCGACGAAGGCTTGCCGCTGCCTGCCGCCGTCGTGCTGCTGTCGCCGGAAGCCGACCTGACCGAATCCGGCGACAGCTTCGAGACCAACCGGCTCGTCGATGTCGTGCTGCCGGCGCCGCTGATGGCGAACAACCTGCTCTACGCGAACGGCGCCGATCTCGCGCATCCGTACCTGTCGCCGCTCTTCGGCGATTTCGCCGCCGGCTTCCCGCCGACCTTCATCCAGAGCGGCACGCGCGATCTGTTCCTGTCGAACGCCGTGCGCCTGCATCGCGCGTTGCGGCGCGCGCAGGTGCCGACGGAGCTGCACGTGTTCGAGGGCATGCCGCACGGCGGGTTCATGGGCGCGCCGGAGGACATCGAGCTGAGCCAGGAAATCGCGCGCTTCGTGCACGCGCACTTGAATCCGCACGGATCGAATTGAGCCGGCGATCGACGGGCGAGCACACAAGGACGACATCGGCATCGGCCGGATCGCTGGCTCCCCGGATCGAATGCGGCAAATCTGGCGGGTGACGCGATCCGGTCACCCCGCGCCGCGCCGTGCACCTAGATCAGCCCGCGCACGCCCGCGGCGAGCTGGATCGCGCCGAATACCGCGACGACGGCCGCCGACGCGCGCGACAGCCCGTGCATGAACGCGAACGACAGCTTCGTGCGCAGCGCGGCGGTCGCGCTGCTCAGGCACAGCCACCACGTGGCCGAGCCGACGAACACGCCGGCGACCATCCATGCCACCGTCGCCCACATCGCGCCTTCCCGCGCACCCGGCAGCGGGCCGAGCGCCGCGAAGATCCCGACGAACGACACGATCGTCATCGGGTTCGACAACGTGAGGCCGAACGTCGTCAGGAAATCGCGCAGGACGGTCGTCCGCGGCAAGTCGCGTGGCCCGGCCGGTGCGGCCGGCGCCTGGCGCGCGATGGTCCACGCGAGCCACACGAGAAACGCGCCGCCGCCGATTTTCAGGCCGACGGTCAGCATCGGAAATGCGGTGACGATGCCCGCGACGCCCAGCGCGCCGAGCAGGCCGTAAATCGCGTCGGCGCACGCGGCGCCGATGCCCGTCGCGAATCCCGCCTGGAAACCGCGGCTCAGGCTGCGCTGAATGCACAGCATGCCGATCGGGCCGACCGGCACCGCGATCGACAGCCCCATCACGACGGATTTGATGAACAGCATCGCCTGCTCCTTGCGACATTCGGTGGATCGAACAGGCATCGTAGGGAAAGTCCCGCCCTCGCTGAATGGGATTTTTAAGGAAAAATGGCGGCTCTACCTTAAAAACGCCCGCCGCGATGGACGATCTGGACTGGAAGATACTGGCGCTGTTGCAGGACAACGGGCGTATCAGCTATACGGAGCTCGCGCGCCGGGTTCACCTGTCGGTGCCGGCGGTGACGGAGCGCGTGAAGCGTCTTGAAGCAGCCGGCGTGGTCGAAGGCTACACGGCCCGGATCAATCCGTCCGCGGCCGGCTATCCGGTGAGCGCGCTGATCGGCATTACGGTGCCGCAACCGGCAAAAGCGAAGTTCCTCAAGCTGCTGGAGACGATTCCCGAAGTCGTCGAATGCCATCACGTGACGGGCGCGGATTCGTATGTGATGCGGTTCGTCGCCGTCAGCATGGCCCATCTCGAACAGTTGATCGAACGCATCAACCTGTACGGCGAAACGCGCACGTCGATCGTGATGTCGACGCCGCTGCCGGCGCGCGGGCTGGCACGGCCCGCGGCAAGGGCCGATATCGTCAGGAAGTGAACGAGCGCGGGCCGCCCCGCCGCCCGCGGCGGCTCCGGGACCGTTGACCACGGTCGCCGGTGTGGCACCGACGACACGGGCGACCATGCCGGAAATCGGCGCCGCGCTGGCCCTCGGTTACGTAGCACGTGCAGAGAAAAACCGACGGCGTCGCTCCGTGCACGCGCCGCACCTCACACGATCAACGTCACACCGGCCCACGCGATCAGCACGACACCCAGCACACGGCCGATACGATCGCCGCCGGGCAGGACCTTTTCCACGAACACGAACAGCGACAACGCGACGATCCACACGACGTTCATCACGCCGCCGACGAACAGCAGCGCCATCAGCAGCCAGCAGCAGCCCACGCAAACCGCACCATGCCGCGCGCCCAGCAGGAAACTGCCGGCAGCGCCCGGGCGCCAGTGCGCGACCAGGAACGCAGCCGGCGCGCGGCATTGCCGCAGACACGCGCGTTTCAGCGGGGAGAATTGATAGAGCCCGGCCAGCGCCAGCACGATGGCGGAAAGGCGCGCGCTCTTCGACCACAGCATCATCGCGGAGATCAGGCCAGCCGGCTGCAGCACCGCCTGCAGCAGCGCCGCGCCGATCGAGAACGCCAGCCACGTCGTCAGATAGCCGGCCAGCAGCGCCACGGACGTGAACGCCGATCCCGCCGCCCCGTCGCCGTGCTGCCGCAGCACGCGCCGGTACAGCATCACGAGCGGCGCGGCGCCGGGCGTCATCATCGCGATCATCATCACCCACCACATCGCGATCACGGTCGGCAGCGACGGATCCATGCTGCCCATGCCGTCCGCCAGCCGATGCGGAAACAGCGCGACGGCCGTCATCTCCCGCGCCGACATGCCGGTTCCCGCACCCGTCCACAGATAGAACCAGCACAGGCCGACGAGCGCGGCCATGCCGAGCAGCGTGACGGCTCGCTCGCGCGCGAGCCAGGTATCGACCGGCGTCATGCCGCGGCGCGATGCCGGACCAGCCCGTGGTTGTTCAGATGCAGCCGCGCGAATTGCGCATAGGTTCCGTCGAGATTCAGTGCGATGTTGCCCTGCGAGCGCCCCGTGCCCGAACCGATCTCGGCCAGCTCGTATTCGAAGCCGTGCGGCAGGTCGATCCGCACGCGGTGCTCGTCACCGGTCACCGGATTGCGGATGGGTTCGCCCGCGGCATCGAACACACCGTCCACGTGGATCCGGCCGCGCCGCGCATCGACATCGACGTCGAAATCGATCTTCGTGAAGATCGGCTCGAACGCGTGCTCGAGCGTCGACGCATACACGGAAAACATCGTCGCGAACGGATCGGTATCCTGACCGGTCATGATCCTCAACACGGCGTCGCGCTGCGCCGGACTGGTGCGCTCGTCGACGATCGGCTGGCACTTGCCGTGGCCTTCGTGAACGGCGCCCGGCCACTGGAACACCACCGCGATCCTGACGCCGTCGAGCACCACGTCGCCGTAATGTCCGCTGTCGATCGAAATTGCCCCCATCGCTTCGCAGTTGCCGTTGGTCGGCAGCGCATTGAACTGGCAAGGGCAACCGTATGAGCAATTGCAACTGATCATTTCGGTGCCCTGAATCTCCCACGGCGTCATGGCTCCACCTCGCGCTCTGAAACAAACGAACGCTTCGAATCTAGTGCACGCAATGGGGGAAAGCAACGCGGTCATGGCGGCGTGAAAACCCTGCGTTCCGGCCTCACGTAAGACGTTTCAAGAGGCACTCGCCGGGCTGTGCCGAGAGCCGTCGCGTCACCCCGTTCTCACACGAACAGCGACGCGGCGATCGCACACCACACCGCGCCCGCGCCGCACGGAAACATGCGTCGCGCGACGAACATTCGCGACTCGTCGTCGGGCGTCTTCATCGGCGATGTCGCGAGAAACGGCACGCGGGCGAGGCACGCGAAACCCGCGAGTGCGGGCACGATCACGACGAAGCCGCCGAATCGCCAGGGCAGCGCTTCGTGCAATCACGTCCCGTCGCGCAGTGCGCGATGCGACGCCCGTCGCCGAAGATCGCCACGATGTCGCCCGCCGGCCGCGGAATCAGGCGTTCGTTTCGGGCCCGAATGCGTCGAGCGCGCCGGCTTCGCTCGCGAGCCCATGCGCGTTGTCACGAATTGACAGATTCGATCCGGTCGAGCGAGATGTCGTGCCTGCTCGATCGAGCAGCACGTGCATGACGTCGCTAACCGGGCTTCTTCGCGCCCTGCGCAACGGAAATCCACCCGACCACCGCCGCGGCGACCCAGCAACAGGTGATCATCAGGTCCAGATCCATCCAGCCCTCGAAATTCGTGCTGTTTTCGAAACTGCAGCGCTGATGGCCCCTGACCCACATGCAGCCGCTGATCAACTGCTGGATGTGCATGTAGACGCTGTACACGGCAACGGCGGAAGCGATGACGGCGACCCGCAGGCTTATGCTCTTTTTCATTGACGCTGAAGGCGTGGGATGATCTCGCGACGATCTTAAGCCAATGGCGATGCGTGACGCAATCGATCGGTATCGGCGCCGGTGGTGTACGCGGTGTCATGCATGCAATCGGCCGCGTACGGCGAAATCGTCGCAACGGAGTCGTCGCGCGCGATCGAGCCGGTCACGCTCGGGAACATCGACGCATTCGCTGAAGCACGATTGCGCGTCCGACGGCAATCGCGCATCGTTGTTCATCAAAACCGATGGGCTCGGCGATTATCTTGCCGAAGTACGCGGACGACCATGCCGATGAAGCGCTCGCCGCGGTATGCGACCGGATGAGGATCGACGCAGGCCGTTGACGCACTCGCGACCCGAACGCGGAGTGGCGACCTGAGCGCATGCGCAGGTGCGGGCATGGCGCTTGCACCGCCTGATGCCCTCGCCTGCTGACATGACGCTGGCAGCAGGCGGCGCTCAAAGTTGCACGAGCGCCTGCCGAGGAACGCCGCCATGACCGATACCGCAGCACTCGCCGACCACGCCCTCAAACGCCGCGGCGTGACGCTGATCGCGCTATGCATCGCCGTGCTCGTCGCCCAGGTCGATACGGCCGTCGTCAATCTCGCGACGCGCGCGATCGGCGCCTATTTCCATGCCGGTGTCGGCGCATTGCAGTGGGTCGTCGACAGCTACAACCTCACTTACGCGGTGCTGCTGCTGACGGGTGGCCTGCTCGCCGACCTGTACGGGCGCCGCCGCATCTTCATGGCCGGCACGACGATCTTCACGATCGCGTCGCTGCTGTGCGCGTTGGCGCCGTCGGTGTCGGTGCTGATCGCCGCACGCGCGCTGGCCGGCGTCGGCGCCGCGTTGTTGCTGCCGGCATCGCTTGCGATCGTGCGCGTCGTGTGGCGCGACCCGGTCGAACGCGGACGCGCGCTCGGCATCTGGGCCGCATGCAATGGCGTCGCGATGGCGATCGGCCCGACGCTCGGTGGCGTGTTGATCCGGCACTTCGGCTGGCGCAGCATCTTTTTCGTCGTCGTGCCGCTGAGCATCGCCGCGATGCTGCTCGCGATCCCGGCCGTGCCCGAGTCGTCCGATCCGCACGGCCGGCATTTCGACGGCGCCGCGCAAGTCGCGGGCGCCCTCGCGCTCGGCGCGCTCGCGTATGCGGCGATCGTGTTCCGCGAAGCGCCGGCCGCATGCGCGATCGCCGGCTGCATCGCGATTGCGTCGTTCGTCGCGTTCGTGGCGATCGAGCGCCGCCACGGCGGAGCCGCCCTGGTACCGCTCGATATTTTCCGGATCGGCGCGTTTCGCGGCGCGATCGCCGCGACCACCGGCATGACGTTCGGAATGTACGGTGTGCTGTTTCTGCTGCCGCTGACGTGGCAGAGCGTCGGCCGCCTCGATTCGATCGGCGCGGG
Source organism: Burkholderia anthina (assembly GCF_001547525.1). GTDB lineage: Bacteria > Pseudomonadota > Gammaproteobacteria > Burkholderiales > Burkholderiaceae > Burkholderia > Burkholderia semiarida. Next base: position 522,280 of record NZ_LNJP01000004.1, on the reverse strand, counting down.
CCTTGCGCTGTTGCCGATGGCGCTCGTGTTCGTCGTCGTATCGCCGTGGTCGGGGCCGCTTTCCGAGCGCATCGGCACGCGCGCGACGACGGCCGGCGGTGTCGCGGTGATCGCAAGCGGACTCACCGCGATCGGCGCGTCGGCGGACGCGTCGAGCCTGTTCGGCGCAGAAATCGGCCTCGCGCTGACGGGGCTGGGGATGGGAATCGCGACGGGCCCGTTGATGACCGTTGCGGTCGGCGCCGTCGACGCGGCGCGCTCGGGCACCGCCAGCGCGCTCGTCAACGTCGCGCGGATGACTGGCGCGACGCTCGGGATCGCGGTGCTCGGCACGGCGTTCGCCGCCATGCACGGCGGCGCGACCGGCCTGCGGGTGGCGATGTTCGCCGGCGCGGCGGTTCAATTGACGGGCGCGGCGGTGGCGACAGTTGCCGTACAGCGGTCGGCATGACGCGTGACATGTGCGCTCGGCACACGCGGCGGCGGTAAAGGCGGGGGAAACAGAAGAAGCCGCGGCGCGACAGCGCCGCCGACTACCGACGAACGGCACACGATGTGCCGTTCAGCCGGTTCGTCCGGCCACGAGGCCGGACGGGGAACGATCGCTGCGCGCTGCCGCGCGCCGATCGTGGCCGCTTAGCGGCGCGGCTGGCCGCTTCGCGGCGGACGCGGGGAATTCGCGTCCTTGTGCCGGAAGTTGATGCGGCCCTTGGTAAGGTCGTACACCGACAGTTCCAGCGTCACGCGATCGCCCGCGAGAATGCGGATGTGGTTCTTGCGCATGCGGCCCGACGCGTACGCGCCGACCACGACACCGTTTTCCAGCGTGACACGGTATTTGCTGTCCGGCAGCACTTCGTCGACGATTCCGTCCAGTTCCAGCAGTTCTTCTTTTGCCAAACCAATTCCTCCAGACAAGGTGATTGACCGCGGCCGCGGCGACTGCCCGGCGCCGACTCCCGCAAACGGGACGGCGGCCGGCAAGCGGCCGGGATCGGTTCGTTCAGACGGGCCTCGGGCCAGTCTTGCGATCGGTGCCCGGCGCGTTGCGACGTTCGGGCGGTCGGTGGCTGCGGCGCCAGCGGCGCCGCGCAAGTCGGGACCGCGCCAGCTACGGCATGGCGGCGGTCTGCTCGGGTTGATGCGTTCAAGCGGTGATGCGCTCGCGAAACGGCATGCATTTCACGAGGGCGTTGCGTCGCATGCGGTCAGGCATGCGGTGAGGGAGGCGTCACGACCGATGCATCGTGAATGTCGCGATGCATCGGTCGTGCGCATCGGAACGCACAGGCTGCCGTCGAGCGGCGCCCGCGCGATACGCTATCCGGCAGCGGCCACCGATGGGCGGCCGATGCCGATGCGGCTTACTGCGGCGTGATGTTCGACGCTTGCAGACCCTTCGGGCCACGCTTCACTTCGAAGCTGACCTTCTGGCCTTCGGCCAGGGTCTTGAAGCCCGTGCCGCGAATTTCCGAGAAATGGGCGAACAGATCGTCGCCGCCGTTGTCCGGGGAAATGAAACCAAAGCCCTTGGTTTCGTTGAACCACTTGACGGTACCGGTATCCACAAATACTTCCTTAATACAAATGACGAATGATGAAGATGCGCCCGTGACGGGCACAGAAAGAATCAAAGAGGGAGAGACCAACGACTGCCGCACGGTGTGCGGCCAATGATGAGCAATCGAACTTCTTGACGACTTCGGTCTCGGACACTACGCGGTCGCGGCCGTTTCGTCAAGTTCTTTTGGTGCAGCGCACAAGCGCGGACCCTCGGGCGCTGCGCAGGATGCCGGCCGGCCAAGGGCGCTACATCGTCTGTTGGGACGGGAGGACCGCCCCTGCGACGCTAGTCGAATGGATTCAGCCGCCGGACGCCGGTGCGAGCGAAATCGTCGACGTTGCGCGTGACGACCGTCAGATCGTTGATCAGCGCGGTGGCCGCGATCAGCTTGTCGAGCTCATGCGTCGGATCCGGTACGCGCAAATGCCCCCACATCTGGCTGGTCTCGACATCGACCGGCAGGATGTTCGGCGCATAGCCGGACAGGATCATCGCCGCCCAGGCCTCGAGCGCCGACGCCTGACTGTGATCGCCGCGATGACGGATCAGGTCGACACCGCGCCGCAGTTCGGCCACCGTCACGACCGACAGGTAAAGCGGGCTCGCGTCGGCTTCGGCCTGCCTGAAGAACGCCCGCACGCCCCGGTTGGTTCGCTTGCCCTTCCTGTGATGTCGTCTTGGCTCAAAAATTCCAGTCGGACACTGCGCCTTGCAGTCAGTAAAATCAAGCATTTGTCATATGCTTCTGAACGGCATGCCTGCTGGTTACCATACGTGCCGGAAAGACCGGAAACCTTACCATGAGCTCCAATAACCAAAACGCCTTCACCTTCCTGCGTCTGTTGGCCGCATATGCAGTGATCGTCACCCACAGCTACGTCGTGCTCGGACTGCCGCATGACTGGCTTGAGGCGCATGGCTTCCCGCAGTTCAGTGAGTTCGGTGTGAGCGCGTTCTTCGCGATCAGCGGGTACCTTGTGTGTAAGTCGCTGCAACGGAACCCGAATTCGATCGTCTATCTGCGCAACCGCGCGCTGCGCATCTTCCCGGGCCTGGCGGTTTTGCTACTGCTGACGATCTTCGTCGCCGGCCCGATCATGACGCATACGTGGTTGCCCGAGTGGCTCGAATACATGACAAACCTGTCGATGTACCAGCTCGTCCCGACGCTCCCCCACTTCTTCGCGACGAACCCGGTTCCCGTCATCAACGGGTCACTCTGGACGTTGTCGCTCGAGGTAACGTGCTATCTGATGCTGCTTGGCGTATCGTGGGCCGGAGCATTGAACTGGAAGGGGCTATTGCTGATGCTGATCGGCTGTTACGTGGCGCTGATGGGTGATTTGCTCTGGCAAGGGAACAATCTGATCGGCGTGAACACCTTCCAGCTTTCTCGCCTTGGCGTGTTCTTCTGGGGAGGAGCGTTTCTCGCGACCGTAACCTTGCCGCGTAGCTGGATCCTGTGGACAGCTTCGGTCTTGCTGGCCCTGCTGCCCTTCTATCTGTTCGCGTCCCATTCAGACTGGAAGATCAGGGCGTACGCCTTCAACCTGCTGCTGCCGTTCGTTGTCATTTTCGCGGCGGAACGCCTGCCCAGGCTGGCCTTCCTGAACCGCTTCGACATTTCGTACGGCGTTTATATCTACGCGTTCCTCGTGCAACAGATTCTGGTATGGCACTTCGGAACCGGCATCGGCCCGACCAAGCTATCTCTTTTCACCGTCGCGATCGTCACCCCACTCGCCGCTGCTTCGTGGTTCCTCGTAGAGAAGCCAGCGCTCGCGCTGAAAAGCAGATTCGCCGGCTTTCGGAGGAAAGACGTGCAAACGTCTTCTGCATAGCAGTGCCACGCATTGACACGCGACACCTCGACGACATAACCCGCGCACGGACGTCGATCATGCCGGCCGCCTCCTGATTCATATCCGTTGTTCGTGAAGGATTCTGGCCGGGCCGATGCGGCGTTAGATCGTCTGTCGGGGACGAGGAAAGCGAGCGCTAAAAGACGAGGATTGCTGCGCGAAAGGCACGCCGGAGGCGTTTCGATGCTCGGAGCGTGACATGTAGCTGCCGTGTTGGCCCTGCCACGGGAGCCGGCGTCGGGCGGGCCGACCGCCGCCCGTCCCGGCTTCTCGGGATGGTGGACCGCCCCTGCTACGCTAGTCGAATGGATTCAGCAGCCGGACGCCGGTGCGAGCGAAATCGTCGACGTTGCGCGTGACGACCGTCAGATCGTTGATCAGCGCGGTGGCCGCGATCAGCTTGTCGAGCTCATGCGTCGGATCCGGCACGCGCAAATGCCCCCACATCTGACTGGTCTCGACATCGACCGGCAGGATGTTCGGCGCATAGCCGGACAGGATCATCGCCACCCAGGCCTCGAGCGCCGACGCCTGACTGTGATCGCCGCGATGACGGATCAGGTCGACACCGCGCCGCAACTCGGCCACCGTCACGACCGAGAGGTAAAGCGGGCTCGCGTCGGCTTCGGCCTGCCTGAAGAACGCCCGCACGCCCCGGTTGGTTCGCTTGCCCTTCCTGATTTCGCTGATGACGTTCGTATCAATCAAAAACACGCCCGACCTCGCCTGAATCCTGAACACGTTGGAAATCCGCGTCTTCGCCAACCTCCGGCATGCTCATCAGCACCTGCGCGAACGTCCGCCGCTTCGGCCGGCCGAGCGCTTCGGCCAGAATGGCTCGATGTTCGGCCTCGGCGCTCCTGCCGTTGGCCGCTGCCTGCTCACGCAGGCTTTGAACGATAGTGTCATCCACGTTACGCACCAGAAGATTTGCCATGAGTACCTCCATCCAGATTTGCTATCAATGATAGCGTCACGAGGGTAAATTGCAAGCATTGCTATCACCCTTGTAACCGGATGGACACGGGAGTCGACGCGAACCGGCGGCAACGGACGGCGAGCATCCGCCCCCTTTCGCCGCTGGCCCGACGCATCGACCTGCTGTCGCCCAAGGTAAGCCGGAGCGGGACGATGTGGAAGCCGGCCGAACGGCCAGTGTGGCGCCCATCGATCGCGACGCACGTCGGCCGGCGAGGAACGCGATTTGCGGCGCAGCCCCCGTCGGCGACATGCGCGACGACCGCGGCCGTCGCGCCGATTCGCGCTGAAACATCGTGTTGCATAACCGGCCGCGGGCATCGCTATCGTTTGATACCATCAGACCACAAGACCGGCGATCGAACGCCGTGCGAAGCGCGCAGAAGACCTTGCATCGACGCGGACCCTCCGTGCCTGAAATCCCGATCCAAGACACGAGACGCTCTTCAGTGGACCTTGTTACGCCAACGCTGGAAACCCTCTTCTCCCCGACACCCGACAAACTCTACTTCCCGGCCTGCCTTGCAGCCGTGGCAATCATCGCGTGGCTCGTCGCCCGACACGTACCGTTCTACCGATCGGCCGTCGACAAGTCGCTGTCGATGCGCTATCGCAATCTCGACGGTTTCCGCGGCATCCTGGCCACCTCCGTGGTCTTTCATCACTTCGCGTGCAACCAGGCGTTGCTGTCGACCGGCGTCTGGGGTGCCGGCACCGAATTCCTGCGCAATCTCGGGACGATCCCCGTCGCGATGTTCTTCATGGTCACCGGGCTGCTGTTCTGGGAACGTGCATGCCGAGGCACGCTCGACGTGCGGACTTTCTTCGTCGGACGCGTGCGGCGCCTCGCGCCGCTCTATCTGTTTTACGCGGCCGTCATCGTCGCATGCACGCTTTACTGGTTTCCCCGCAACGCCGTCGGCGCACCGACGCAGTTGCTGGCCGACCTGCTCAAGACCGTTTCGCTCGGCTGGTTCGGCGCGTTCCCGATCAACGGAGCGGAGCGCACGCCCTATCTGAGCGGCGTCTGGTGGACCCTCGCCTACGAATGGCGGTTCTACGTCGCCGTTCCGTTTCTCGCGTGGTTCGTCGCCACCCGTGCGTGGCGCAAGCTGCTCGCGCTCGCGATCGTCACGGCCTGCGCCGCGCTGTACGGGCCGCCGGGCGGCATGGCGCTGCTGTTCGCGTTCGGCGCCGTGGCCTACGAGGTGTCGCGACATCCCGCGATCCGCGCGCGGCTCGCCACGAAACCGGCGGCAACCGTCGCGCTACTGATCCTCGCGACGTCTCCGTCCCCGGCCGAACGCTATTCGATCGAAGGCGCGCTGCCGCTGCTTCCGGTGTTTCTCTGCATCGCCAGCGGAAACACGTTCTACGGCGTGCTCAAGACCCGGCCGCTCGCGCTGCTCGGCACCACCAGTTTCAGCATCTACATGATCCACATGGTGATCGTGTACATGATCATCCATGCGTTCAACAAGTTCGTTTTCCCGATCAATTCGGCCGGCGACTCGGGCATCTGGGCGCTCGCATTCGCATGCGCGCTGATTGCCGTCCTGTGTGCGCTGCTGACTTACCGCTACGTCGAGCATCCGTTCATCGCCACGCGCAACGACGCACGCCCGGCGCGCCGCGCGCCCGAGCGAACGCGCGTCCGCCGCGTCGAGCACCGTTCGTCCGACGAGGAACATGTCGTCGATGCAGTCGGCGAAACCGCTTCCCGATGACGAGCGGAATCGGTACCATCGGGCGATCGACGTCCGGCCGCCGCCGTCCGACCATGCAGCGGCGCCGCTCACGCCGGACTTCCGTACCACCGATTTCGCCATGTCCCGGGAACCCACACATTCCGCGCTGCTCTGGATCGTCGCTGCTGCCTTCTTCATGCAGTCGCTCGATACGACGATCGTCAACACGGCGCTGCCTTCGATCGCCCAAAGCCTGCATGCGTCGCCGCTCGCGATGCAGCCCGTCGTGGTCGTCTACACGCTGACGATGGCGATGCTCACACCGGCATCCGGCTGGCTCGCCGACCGGTTCGGCACGCGCCGCGTGTTCTCGGTCGCGATCCTCGTGTTCGTGCTCGCGTCGATCGGCTGCGCGGCGTCGCACACGCTCGGCCAGCTCGTCGTCGCGCGCGCCGTGCAGGGCATCGGCGGCTCGATGCTGCTGCCGATCGGGCGGCTCGCCGTGCTGCGCCGCGTGCCGGGCGAACAGTACGTCGCGGCCATCGCGTTCGTGTCGATCGCCGGGCAGCTCGGCCCGATCGTCGGGCCGACGCTCGGCGGCTGGCTCACACAGGCGATTTCGTGGCACTGGGTGTTCATCGTCAACGTGCCGGTCGGTGTGGTCGGCTTCATCGCCGTGCAGCGCTATCTGCCGCACGACCAGGCGACGCAGCCGCCGCCGTTCGACTTCGTCGGCTGTGCGTTGCTGTCGGCCGCGATGATCGCGCTGTCGCTGGCGATCGACCCGCCGATGTCCGCGCATCGCGCCGCGTGGGCGGCCGCGCTCGCCGGGCTCGGGCTGGCGAGCGCGCTCGCGTACCTGCCTCACGCGCGACGACGCACGCAGCCGCTGTTCCGCCTCGGGCTGTTCCGCGAGCCGAACTTCGGGTCGGGGCTGCTCGGCAACCTGCTGTGCCGGATCGGCACGAGCTCGGTGCCGTTCATGCTGCCGCTGCTGATGCAGGTGCAGCTTGGCTATACGCCGCTGCGATCGGGGCTGATGATGCTGCCGGCCGCGATCGCGGGCGTCATCGCGAAGCGGTGGATCGCGCCGCTCGTGAAGCGCTTCGGCTATGCGGCGTTTCTGGTCGTGAATACGGGGATCGTCGGCTGCGCGATCGCAGGGTTCGCGCTGGTGTCGGCGCGGCCCGCGCCGATGCTGGAAGGTGCGCTGCTGATCGTGTTCGGCGCCGCGAATTCGATGCAGTTCGCGGCGATGAACGGCGTGACGCTCAAGGGGCTGTCGCATGCCGACGCCGGCAGCGGCAACAGCCTGTTCACGATGATGCAGATGCTCGCGATGGGTTTGGGCGTGTCGATCGGGGGCGGGCTCGTCAACCTGTTCGCCACTTATCGGGGCTCGACGGCGCACGGGTTCATGCTGTCGTTTGCCTGCATGGGTGCGGTGACGCTGCTGTCGTCCGTCGTGTTCCGGCGGATCGATACGGCCGCGCCGGCGGCCGGTACCGCGGCGCGCCGTTCCGCGTGATCGCGGCCGTCAGTTCACCTGGCGGCGCTCGACGACGCGCTTGAGCACCCAGCGGATCGACGAAGCGTCGGCCGGCGGCCGCGCGACGCGGTATTCGTCCACTTCGAGCGTGTACAGGTAGCCGGGCTGGTACGCAAACCCCTCGATTCCCGCGTACCACAGGCTCCATGGTTCGCCCGGGCTGCCGCGCACCTGCAGACACTCCATCGGCGCGACGCCCGTGCAGCGCGCGGACTGCGGCGCGACATAGACGATTTTGGTCACCGGCTTGCCGTCGGCCGCGCGAGCGGCATTCGACGCGGTAGCCGCCGCGTCGGTCTGGCATCCGGCGACGAGCATGCTGCCGGCAATGGCGGCCGCGCCAAGCTGCGTTCGGGTCTTGTGAATCATCTGGCATGCCTCTGGGAGCGTTGGAGGGCCAATTAGACGAGCCACCCGGCGAGAAGGTTCACCAACACCTTGCAGAACGCGTTCGGCCATTCCGGTTTGTCGGATGTCGCGTGCGAGCCGATACGTTACCGTGTGCCGGCTCCGCGGCGTGCATCGTCACCGGCCACGCGATCGCCATCGACGGCCGCTTCACCGGGTAGTGATCGTGTACCATCGACGCTTCCCGATACGCTTTGGCGCGCTGCCTTCGTTCGCCCGGCCACGCCCGCGCGGCTCGCGCGGCGCGTTTCCTTCGCATGACGTCATCCGCTTCGTCCGACACCGCGCTGCGCCCGCTGCCGATCGATACGCTCGCCGTGCCGGCCGCACTCGACGGACGCACGGGCACCAACCGCTCGGGCAGCGCGCATCCGCAGATCGCCGCGACCAACGACCTCGACGCCGTGCGCGCGTGGCTCGCCCGCTTCGTCGATACGCCGACCACCTTCCAGAACTACCGCAAGGAAGCCGAGCGCCTGCTGTTGTGGGCCGTGATCGCGTGCGGCAAGCCGCTGTCGTCGCTCACGCACGAGGATCTCGTCGTCTACCGGCAATTCCTGCTCGCGCCTGCGCCGGCCGACCTGTGGTGCGCGAACGGCGGCCGCAAGCATCCGCGCGACGATCCGCGCTGGCGGCCGTTTTACGGGCCGCTGTCGGCGGCCAGCCAGCGACAGGCGCTGGTGATCCTGAACGTGATGTTCTCGTGGCTCGTGCAGGCCGGCTATCTGGCCGGCAACCCGCTCGCGTTGTCGCGACAGCGGCAGCGCCGGCCCGCGCCGCGGGTCACGCGTCATCTCGGGCAGCCGCTGTGGCAATCAGTGAAGGACGCGATCGCCGCGATGCCGCGCGACGATGCCCGCGCATGCGTCCATGCGGATCGCGCACGGTGGCTCTTCACGCTGCTGTATCTCGGCGGGCTGCGCATCACCGAAGCAGCCGATACGACGATGGGGCAGTTCTTCTGCCGGCGCGATGCGAGCGGGCACGAGCGCTGGTGGCTCGACGTGACGGGCAAAGGCGGCCGGCAGCGGCTCGTGCCGGCCACCGACGAGATGATGGCCGAGCTGGCGCGCTACCGGCGCACGCACGGCCTGCCCTCGCTGCCGTTCGACGGTGAGCCGACGCCGCTCGTGCTCCCGGTCGGCCAGACGCGCAAGCCGCTCACGCGCGCGGCGCTGCACCGGATCGTGAAGCAGGTGTTCCGGCACGCGGCCGACCGGCTGCGCGCGAACGGCGAAGCCGGCGAACAGGCGGCGCGCGTGCTCGAACAGGCGTCCGCGCACTGGCTGCGCCACAGTGCAGGCTCGCACATGGCCGACGGCCGCGTCGACCTGCGGCTCGTGCGCGACAACCTCGGGCATGTGTCGCTCGCGACGACGAGCCAGTATCTTCACGCGGACGACGACTGGCGGCATCGCGAGACGGAAGAGAAGCACCGGATCGGGTGGGACTGAACACCTGGCCGGCGCACCGCGACTCGGTGAACGAGGTCGAGCCCGCCCCAAACGCGTCGTGGCTGCACTTCGCACGATTGCTTGCCGCACGCATGTCGAGCTCGCCGCGCGACGCGTCGACACGCGTGCTGTGTCAGTACACGGCGACCCAGTGCCCCGGCACCCACGCCCAGTGATTGCCGGCCCACCGGTAATGCCCCTTCGCCCAGCGATAGCCGGGCGCGGGCGGCGGCGGCGCCACCTCGACGACGGGCGCGGGCTGGGGTGGCCGCACGGGCTCGACCACGCAGGCGGACATCAGCGCGGCACTTGCGCTCACCAGCATGGCCAGCGGAACGGATCGGATCTTCATTGTCGATTTCTCCCTGTTGTGTAATGAGTTGATCGGGCCGCGCACGGCATGCACCGCGTCACGCGACCCCGCGAATCAGGCCGCTCATCGGCCGTATCGCGCCGCTTTCCGCGAACAACGCGGACGCGGCGCGGCGCGGGTCGAGCCCAAGACTGTCGGCGGCCGCGCCCGCGATCAGCGCGTCGAGCGACGCGGTCGGTTTCAGGTCGCGCCCTTCGTACAGGTCGCCGGGCCGCAACCCCGGCCAGTCGGCGATCACACGCCCGCCTGCGACCGCGCCGCCCGCGAGCATCGCGACCGACGCCTGCCCATGATCGGTGCCGCCCGTGCCGTTCGCCGCGGCCGTGCGGCCGAACTCGGTCGCGACCAGCACCGTGGTCTGCTGCCATGCCGGCCCGAGGCCGTCGCGCAGTGCGGCGAGCATCGTATCGAGCGCCTTCAACTGATTCGCGAGCCGCGCGTTCTGCGCGCTGTGCGTATCCCAACCGCCCGTCTCGATCATCGCGATCCGCGGCCCGTCGTCGCGCGCGAGAAACGTCGCGGCGAGCTTGCCGACGCCGGCCGGGTCCTGCCGCGCATGCGCGTCGCCTGCGAGGCCGCGTGCTTCCATCGCCGATTGCCACAACGGGCCGAGCTGCGCGTCGGCTTCGTAGAGTGCCGACACGCGCGTCAGCAGATCGTCCGGCGCGGCCGGCAAGCCGGACGGCGCATACGACGCGGCCTGCACCGTGCCGCGCAGCGCGAGCGGCACGGTCGGCGCGAACGCGATTGCGCTGTCGCGCGTCGCCGGCAGCAGCGCGGCGAGCCGGTTCAGCCAGCCGTCCTTCACCTGGTACGGCGCACGGCCGCCCGTTTCGAGCACGTTCTGACCGTCGAAATGCGAGCGGTCGCGATACGGCGACGCGATCGCATGGACGAACAGCGCGTGGCCGTCGCGGTACAACTGCGCGGTCTGCGCGAGCGACGGATGCAGCGCGAACGTGCCGTCGAGCCGCGTTGCCGCCGCCGTGTCGATCGCAAGCGGGCCGCGCAGCGACGCATACGCGGGCTCCGCATACGGGACGACGATGTTCAGGCCGTCGGCCGCGCCGCGCTGGATCACGAACACGAAGCGCCGGTCGGTTTCGACATTCGCGAATACGATCCGCGGCGCGACGAGGATCGCGCCCGCGCCGGCGGCGGCAACGCTGAGGAATTGTCGGCGGGACAGTGCCATGGTCATCTCCGTTGGAAATCGGGCGACACGAGCAGCAGCGCGAGCGACGTCGTCGCGCTTTCGGCGCGCGCGAGCGCGGTCGCGGTCGGCGCGCTCATCGAACCGGCGAGCAGCGTGTCGCCGAGCGTGCGCGGGTCGAGCCGGTCGCCCGTACGCGCGGCGAGACGCTGCGCGATCTCGACGCGGCGCACGAGCGCGTCGGGCGCGGCCCAGCTCGCGGCGACGTCGTCGTAGCCGGCCGGCGAGCCCGGCCGCCACACCGGCTGGCCGAGCTGCGCGAGCAGCGGCGCGGCCTCGAGATCACCCGTGTCGCGCCACCCGAGCCCGCGCAGCGACGATACGGCCCACTCCCACGGCGTCTTGAACTTGCGGTTGACCGGCGCCCACGCATCGGGCGCATCGACGAGCGCGCGATAGACGGTCGGCAGATCGCCGCCGCTCGCGGCGAATGCGCGCGCGAGCCGGTCGGTCAGCGCGGGCGGCGGGTTGTCGGCGACGAAATGACGAGCAAGCTGGAACGCGATGTGCCGGCCCGTCGCCTCCGATCGCGCGAGGTCGTGCAGGATCGCGCGCGCCTGCGCTTCGCCCGGTTGATCGTAGGTGCGGCCCATCACCGTGCGCGTGCCCGGTTCGTGCAGATTCGGGCGAAACACGAATGCGCCGGGCGCCGCATCGCCCGGCTGCGGCCCGCGCCCGCCGGCGATGCTCCAGCCGGTCAACGCACGGGCGAATTCCGTCACGTCGGCTTGCGTGTAACCGGTACGCACGCCGAGCGTGTGCAGTTCCATGATTTCGCGCGCGAGGTTCTCGTTGAGCCCGCGCTTCGCCGACGGATTGCGTGCCTGCGCACGCAGCGCGGCGGGGCTGTCGGGGCCGACCGAGCGCGCCTGATCGAGGAACACCTGCATCGCGGGATGCTGCTCGACGGCGACGAGCATGTCCTCGAACCGGCCGAGCACGTGCGGACGGATCGCGTCGCGTTCGAACGCGCCCGCATACGCGGCCACCTGCCCCTTGTCGACCGATACCGCGAAATGGTTCGCCCAGAAATGCACGAGACGTTCGACGAACGGCGCGGACGTGGTCAGCGCGCTGTTCATGCGCGCGGCGACGGCACTGCGATACGCGTCGTAGCCGTCGCGGCGGATCGATTGCGCGGTCGCGCGCTTCGCGGCCGCGTCGTCGCCCGTCATCGCGTTGCGGATGTTCGCGAAGCGCGTGGCAAGCGTGACCGCGTCCGGCTCGCCGGCCCATGCGGCGGGCCGCGCGTCGTAGCGGTCGAATTGCGCGACGAGTGCCGCCTTCGGCTCGGCGGGCGGTGCTTCGTCGGCCCGTGCGCCGAGACCGAAACGGTTCAGCGCGATCGCGGCCGGCGTGGCGTCGTTCGGATGGTCCATGACGGGCTCTCATGCGGTGCGTACTCACGTTCAACGCAAGCGCACCGGGAAATCCGTCGCGGGGCGGGAAAATATTTTTCGTGATCGGGAAACGGCGGGCGGAAATCTCGCCGCACGGCGGCGCACATCGTCGACGGACAACGCCCGGGCGATGCGCCGGAACCGGCACACGCATGACGCGCAAGCAATACGCGGAGTCGCGTGCCGCCCGCGCGCGGCTTACTCGCTCGCCGATGCGTCCGGCTTCTTCCGCAGCTTCGGCGGCAGACGCCAGTTGCCGCTGTGCTGCAACCCGTCGACGAACTTCACGCGCTCGTCGGGCGTCAGCGTTGCCGCGAAATCGACGACGCTGCGCTCGACCTGCGCACGCATCGCGGTGTCGGCCGCGCGCGTGCGCTCGAGCGCCGCATCGATCGCCGCGCGATCGAGTTGCGGCGCGGCGAGCAGGTCCAGCACGGTAATCCGGCCGTCGCGCCCTTCGCGCGCGAAATCGCGGCCGCTCTTGCGCGCCGCCTTCAGCGCGGCGGCGAACTCGCGCTGCCGCGCATCGGGCAATTCGTCCGCCGCGAAACGCAACGCCGTGCGCTGCGCGGGCGTGCCGCCCGCATGCAGGTCGCGATGCGTCGAGAACCATTGATATGCGCCGCCGCCGATCGCGCCGAGCATGAACACGTTCAGCACGACCGAGCCGACGAGGGTGAGTTTCCAGCCGCGTTCGGTCATTCGTCGCTCCCGTCCACGCTAGGGCTGCCGAACGTCGTCGTCAGATAGCCCGGCTCGTGCGGCGCCGGCGGCGCGCTGCCGAGCATCAGCATCGACACGGCCACCGCGCCCGCGAGCGCACCGGCGAGGCCGACGCCCGCGAACGCCGCGCCCGACCACCATACGGCGCCGCGCCGGCGTGCGCGCCGCGGCGCGGGCGCCGTCGCGACGATGCGCTCGACGAGCGACGGCGCGGGCGGCTCGACCGTATCGCACGCGAGCCACGCATCGAGGTCGGCCGCATCGTCGAGCGCCAGCAGCGCGTCGCGCGGGTTCGCGTGCGCCCACGCCTCGGCGGCCGCGCGCTCGGCGGCCGGCCAGCGCCGCGCGTCCGAACCGTACGCGGCGACGATGGTGCGAAATCGTTCGGGTGTCATCGCTTGTCCTCGCTAGGTGGGTCGCCGGCCAGTTGCGCGCGCAGATTGCGCCGCGCACGGGCGAGCAGGCTTTCCAGCGCATCGACGGTGATGCCCATCAGGTTGGCCGCTTCCACGTTCGACATTTCCTGATAGTACTGGAGCACCAGCGCTTCCCGCTGCCTCGGCGGCAATGCAGCCAGGGCCTGGCGCACGCGCGCGTCGCGCGAACGCAGTTCCGCATGCGCGGCCGGCTCCGGTTGCGTGTCGGGCACGTCGGGCAGCGTATCGACGGGCTCCTCGCGCCGGCCGCGCAACCGGTCGTAGCACAGGTTCAGCACGACGCGATGCAACCACGTGTCGAAGCGGGCTTCGCCTTCGCGCCAGCGCGGCGCCTGATTCCAGATTCGCAAGAACGTCTCCTGCGCGACGTCCTCGGCTTCGTTCCGGTCGCCGAGCATGCGCGTCGCCAATGCGAGCAGCCGCGGTAGCTTGCGCGCGACGAGCACGCGCACCGCCGATGAATCGCGCGCGCCGACGCGCGCGACGAGTTCCGCGTCCGGATCGCGGTCGCCGCGATCGCTCAACGCCGCCGGCTCCGTCGACCGGCGCGCGAGCGCTGCACTGTCACGGCAGAGGGAACCGCCGCCCGGCTGAAGCTCATCGTGGTGCTCTCCTTGCATGCGTCGGGCCGGCGCCGGACGGCGCCATGCCGACCGTTCGTCAACGCCGCGCGCGTCGCGCCCGGCATGGCACACGGTGTCGGCCATATCCGTTTCATCGACGTCCGGTTCGCGCCGCATGTCGATCCCATCAGCCGGCCGCGCGAGCGTCGGCCGGCGCGCTCAATATACGACGACCGGCGCGGGCCGGTAATACACCGGACGGGCCGGCACCACGACGCAGCCGGCCAGCACGATGGCGGCCGCCGCCAGTATCACGATGGTTCGAAAAGGCATCGCTTCGACTCATGATGTTGCGTGAAAAATCCGCTGCGCCGCCATTGCGTGCCGCGCCGCTGCCTGCGCGTCAGGCCCAGTGCCCCGGCACCCAGCGCCAGGCCGGGCCGCGCGCGGCCCAGTGTCCGGGCACCCAGTGGTAACCGACCCGCACGACCTGCCAGTGGCCCGGAATCCATACGTAGCGGCCTTGCCGCCAGTGCCAGTGGCCCTGATCCCATACGTAACCCGCACGGGGCGCCGGCATCACTTCGACGCGCGGCGGTGGCGGCGCGTAAGGCGCGACGATGACGGCCTGCGCGAATGCCGCCGACGCCGCAAGCGCGGCCACGCATCCGGCAGCCAATCGCAACGGAACGGAAAGTTTCATGAAAGACTCCGAAATAACGGGCATCGACCAGAAGCGGTCGTTCATGCGTTAAACGGAGCAGGCAGGAGAAATCCGTCGCGGTGTCGTCAAATAAATTTCGGGTGCGCCCCGGCACCGATGGTGACTGGAGGCGCGCAACGCGCGGTTGTCCGCACCGGCCACCACGCATGCCGGGTCGCGGTACTGTCACACCGCGGCAAAACTGCCCTTCGACAATGCATGCGACCGGGATCCCGCTCGTTTCCGGCCCAGGCCCCGGCCGTGCTCGCGCATGGCCGCACGGTTCCCCACCTCGCGCCCCATCAACAAAAACACCGACCATGTCGAACCAGGACACTCTCCCTGACCAGCCGAACGAGCCGGCCGCGTCCGTGTCGCGTCGCGGCTTCCTGAAACTCGCCGGCGTGTCCGGCCTCGCCACCGCCGCCGGCGGGCTCGCGGCTGCCCGCGCCGCGGCGTCGAACCCGGACGGCACGCCCGAACAGGTTCACCTGACGTGGGGCAACGACCCGACGTCCGAAGTCGTGATCTCGTGGGCGTCGCTCGCGCCGGCCGTGAACCCGCGCGCGCGCATCGTCGCCGACGGCGAGCCGGCTCGCACCGTGCACGGCGTCCAGCGCCTGTACACCGACGGCCTGAACGGCGAAACGGTGTTCACGTACCACGCGCGCGTGCACGGGCTGAAGCCGGATACGCGCTACCGCTACGAGATCACGGCCGACAACGACAGCCATGCCGCACAGCCGTTCTCCGCGAATTTCTCGACCGCGCCGCGCGGCCGCGCACCGTTTCGTTTCACGAGCTACGGCGATCTCGCGACGCCGAACGGCGCGTGGGTGCTGTCGTCGCCGCAGAGCCGCTTCGCGGTGCAGGCCGTCGAGCAGTTCCAGCCGCTCTTTCACCTGCTGAACGGTGACCTCTGCTACGCGAACCTGAACCCCGCGCACCAGCCCGACGTGTGGCGCGATTTCGGCAACAACAACCAGACGTCGGCCGCGAATCGCCCGTGGATGCCGTGCCCCGGCAATCACGAGATCGAATTCAACAACGGTCCGCAGGGGCTCGACTCGTACCTCGCCCGCTACACGCTGCCGGAGAACGGCACGCACTTTCCGGGCCGCTGGTACAGCTTCCGCGTGAGCTCGGTGCTGTTCGTGTCGCTCGACGCCGACGACGTCGTGTACCAGGATGCCGCCGCGTTCGTCGGCGGCCCGGCGCCGCTCGTGCCGGCCGCGAGCACCGGCCGCCCGCCGATCGAGCCCGGTACGTCGTTCTATGTGCGCGGCTACAGCAACGGCGAGCAGACGCGCTGGCTCGAACGCACGCTGCGGCACGCCGCGCATGACGACGACATCGACTGGATCGTCGTGCAGATGCACCAGGACGCGCTCAGTTCGTCGAAGACGGGCAACGGGTCCGACAAGGGCATTCGCGAAGCGTGGCTGCCGCTGTTCGACCGCTACGGCGTCGATCTCGTACTGTGCGGCCACGATCACGACTACGAGCGCAGCTATCCGGTGCGCGGCTGCAATCACCGCGCGGGCGTCGACGCGAAGACCGGCGAAGTGGTCGAAACGCTGCAGCCGCGCCCGGTCGGCTCGAACGATCCCGACCGCACGACGTTCGACACGAGCCACGGCACGATCCACCTGATCCTCGGCGGCGGCGGCACCAGCGCGCCGCTCGACGTGTACGGCGAAAACCCGTCGACCGGCTTCGCGCAGGCAAAGGTGTTCACGAAGCCGAACCGGCCGGTGCCGGGCACCGCGCCGAACACGTTCGTGCGCCAGCCGGCCGATGCGCTCGAGGATGCGATCTGGTCCGCGCGCCGCGATACGGGCACCGGCTACGGCATCGCGGTGTTCGACCACGATCCGGGCAAGCCGGGCGGCCACACGACGATCACGATGCGCTACTACCACGCGCCGGGCGCCGATCAGCAGCCGACCGCGCAATACGAACTGTTCGAGACGATCGAGCTGAGCAAGAAGCGGCGCGAGCGGTGATCGACGCGTCGGGCGCCCGCTGCGGCGGGCGTCCGACGCGTCGCCGTCGAGAACGGAATACCCCGGCGCGGGTTAGACTGCCCGCCTCGCATACAGACCCATGCAGATGAGTTTCGAATACCGCATTCGCACGCCGCCTTCGGCCGCCGCATTCGATGCCATCGCCATGTGCCGCGACAAGCGCATGGCGACGTCGACGTCGATCCACACGAACGGCGGCTTGAAGTTCGCGATGCGGCCGGCGGCTGGCCGCTGATCGATCTGTCGATCGACGAAGCCGGTTTCCTCCTTGTCACCACGCTCGGCCCGATGCGGAACGCGATGCTCGACTCGATCGACCCGTGTTGTCGGAAATCGGCGCGCCGTGGCGCATCGACGACGCGTGATCGGTTCGCGCGACTGCATCGGTCATACAGGTGCGGCTGCAACGCCGCAACGGCCGCGCCCCCGTAAAATGCGCGTTTCCGGCGGAACCCCTCGCTTGGTACCGCTGCTCGCGACACCAGCACGCGCGAGCCGACCCGAATCATCCGAAATCGAATGGGCATGTTGAAACACGCAGCAAGCATGAAACGCAAGAACCAGGCAACGCTCATCGGGCTCGGCGCGGTGCTGTTGTGGGCCTCGGTGGTCGCGCTCGTTCGCGGGGTCAGCGAAAGCCTCGGCGCGACCGGCGGCGCGGCGATGATCTATACGGTGGCGTCCGTGCTGCTGCTGTTCTCGATCGGCTTCCCGGACCTGAGCCGATTTCCGAAAAACTATCTGCTCTGGGGCGGGCTGCTGTTCGTGTCGTACGAGGTATGCCTGTCGCTGTCGATCGGCTATGCGCGCAACGGTCAGCAAGCGATCGAAGTCGCGATGGTCAACTATCTGTGGCCGAGCCTCACGCTGGTCGCCGCCATCGTATTCAACAAGCAGCGCGCGAATCTGCTGGTCGTGCCCGGCGTCCTGCTGTCGATGCTCGGCATCTGCCGGGTGCTCGGCGGCGACCAGGGGCTCGATCCGGCCGGCATGCTGCGCAACGTCGCGGACAATCCGCTGAGTTACGGGCTGGCATTCTTCGGCGCGCTGATCTGGGCCGGTTATTGCACGGTGACCGCGCGCCTCGCCGACGGCAGGAACGGCGTCACGCCGTTCTTCATGCTGGTCGCCGCGGTGCTCTGGATCAAGTTCGCGATCGAAGGCGGCGGCGCCATGACGTTCAGCTGGCACGCGGTCGCGTATCTCGTGCTGGCGGCGTCGGCGCTCGGCTTGGGCTATGCGGCCTGGAACACCGGCATCATGCACGGCAACGTGACGGTCATCGTCGGCGCATCGTACTTCACGCCGGTGCTCGCCGCCGCCCTCGCCGCGATGCTGCTCGATGCGCCGCTGTCCGCCGAATTCTGGCAAGGCGCGTCGATGGTGTGCGGCGGGTCGATCCTGTGCTGGCTCGCGACACGCGGCCGGCGTCGTGACAAGGCCGAGCCCGTGCGGACGAGCAAGCAGGCCGAGGGCAATTGCCACGGGTGACGATGGCCTGGCATTGACGGCAGGCCGGATCGCGACCGGCCGTGCTCGGAGCCGCGTCCACCGCGCTAGCTTTGCGATTCGAGCGCGATCCGCATCGCCAGCCCGGCCAGCACCGTCCCCATCAGCCAGCGCTGAATCGCCGCCCAGAGCGGCCGCCCCGCGAGAAAGCCCGCGATCGAACCGGCCGCGCACGCGATCAGCGCGTTGACGCTGACGCTCACCGCGATCTGCACGCAGCCGAGCGCGAGCGATTGCGCGAGCACGCTGCCGTGCCCCGGCACGATGAACTGCGGCAGCAACGACAGGTACATCACCGCGATCTTCGGGTTCGCGAGGTTCGTGACGAAGCCCATCGCGAACAACCTGATGCGGCTGTCGTGCGGCAACTCCCTGACCTGAAACGCGGAGCGCCCGCCCGGCTTCAGCGCCTGCCACGCGAGGTAGGCGAGATACAGCGCGCCGGCAACGCGCAGCGCATCGTACGCATACGGCACGGTCATCACCAGCGCGGTAATGCCCACGGCCGCGCACACCATGTAGAACACGAATCCCAGCGCGACGCCGCCGAGCGACACCAGCCCGGCGCGGCGGCCCTGGCAGATCGAGCGCGAAACCAGGTAGATCATGTTCGGTCCGGGCGTCAGCACCATGCCGAGCGACACGAGTCCGAACGCAAACAGGGTGGGCAAGGCAGGCACGGCACGCTCCTTCAGGGCGACGATCACGAGGTGCGAACAATGTATTGCATCGCGGCCGTCATCGGCATGAAAAAACTGCAAGCGGCCCATGAGCGCCGTTCATCTTGCGGTCGGCCGCTACCTGCCCTTTTTCGCGCGCGTGCGAATCGTCTTTTCCGCTTTCGCACGTTGCGCGTCGACGAGCCGCACGAACGCGTCGGCGACCGCGTTGCCGGCGGTATTCCACGCCAGCCGCACGGACCGATGCAGCCGCGGCGACAGGGCCAGCACGCGGCCGCCGAACGGTGTGTACGTGAGCGTGATGCGCGGCACGATCGACACGCCCATGCCGGCTTCGGCCATCGACAGGATGGTGCGCATCTCGACCACGTTGAACGCCGCCCGAAGCGGCGCGCCGCCGCGCGCGAAGTAATCCGCGATCACCGGCCCGCACCCGGCCTTCGAGAAGATGAACGGCGCCGCGGCCAACTGCCTGGCCGACACGCTCTTGCGGCCGGCGAACATGTCGGCGGCCGCCACCGCGACGAAATCCTCGTCGAGCAGCGGCAGGTTGTGCGCGAACGTCTTCGTGCCGGCCACCACGCCGACGTCGGCCGTCCCGTCGTCGATCCACCCTTCGACTTCGCTGTCCGTGCCTTCGAGCAGCACCGCCGATACGCCCGGGTGCATCGCCTTCAACGCCTCGAGCGCGGGAACGACGAACGCCAGCGACACGCTCGGCAGCGACGCGACCACCAGCTTTCCTTCGAGCTTGCCGCGCGCCAGGCTGAACTGCTGACGCAGCAGCTGCGCTTCCCGCACCACGCTCTGCACATACGGCCACAGGCGTTCGCCGGCCGCCGTCAGGACGACCGGCTGCCGGTCGCGCCAGAGCAGCTTGACCTGCGTGATGTCCTCCAGCTCCGTCAGCGCGTGGCTGATCGCGGATTGGCTGCGGCTGAGCCGGTCTGCCGCGGCCGTCAGCGAGCCGAGTTCGACCACCGCAGCCAGGGCCTGCAACTGGGCAAGCGTCATCGGGTTTCCTTGTTCGAGGGCATGTACTTCGTGCATGGTGCGCCGCGTTCTCTTGAATTATATTGAACCGGCCCTGCGGTCAGGCAGCGGACACCCACGCGTCGCCACGCCGCACCATTCGATGATGCACTTCAATCCGACTGAAGGACTGCCACGCCCGGCGCCGCCGGCGTCCGGCACCACGTCCTGCTCCATTCCCGAAGACGCGCTAGACTAGCCGGATGGAACAATGCCGTTATTGCCAGAGAATCCGCGATGAATGGGATTGCCACGGCGACGAATGCCGCCGGGCAATCGCCAAGGCGCTGCGCCGGCAGCGCGCGGGCCTGCCGATGGTCCCCGATCGCATCCGCAACGAGTTGCCGTCCGGCGCGCCGACCCAGCAAGTGATCGCGGTCCTGTCGCGCCAGCGGCTGCGCGCGCGTCGCGGCAACGAGGAACGCCGCGAGCGCAAGGAAATCGACGACGACGGGGTCTGATCCGGCACCCTGGCGCGAGCCGTGCCGCCGCCCCGACGGTCGCCGGCCCTTCGACGCTCCGGCGCCCGCGGCTGCGGAGCATCCGGCCCTTTCACTCTCCCGCCACTCCGTTCAATCCCCGTAATACAGCATGGGGACAGAAGGCGTTCGGTCGCGGCATTGTTACCGCGAAAGCAACGATCTTTCGCTCAAATTCACGTTTACCCTAGGTGACCCGGCGCCTACGATGTATTCAACCGCTGACGACATGGCGTCGAACGCGGAAAGCCAATAAACACCGGAGGTCATCATGAAATCGCTCGTTTCCGCAGTCGCAGCCGCCGTCGCCCTGTCCGCCTCGTTCGGCGCATTCGCACAAAGCACCGTGACCCGCGCCCAGGTGCGCAACGAACTGGTCCAGCTCGAAAACGCCGGCTACAAGCCGAGCCAGTCGAGCCCGTACTACCCGGCCGACGTCCAGGCCGCGGAAGCCCGCGTGCGCGGCGTCGACAACAGCGGCTTCGGTTCGCAACCGGCCGCGACCGGCGAGAGCGGCGCACCGGCCGTGCGGGTGCAAAGCCGGCACGACTCGGTCTACTTCGGCCATTAAGCGCGCCGCCGCGCGCCCTGCGCGCGCAGCCCGCACGGCGAAGAGCCCGTCCCGCGACGGGCTCTTCGCGTTTCGGCCCGCCGTCAGCGGCCGCCCGACGCGACGCGGCCGGTCTCGTCCGGCGCGCTGCCCCGAATCAGATCCTGGTAGCGCACGCATGCGCGCTGCGCGGACGCCTTGGCCGCGTACATCGCCGCGTCGGCCTTGACGAGCAGTTCCTCGGCCGACGCGCCGTCCGCGGGGAACTCGCTGACACCGATGCTCGCCCCGACGGCCACGCGCCGTTCGTCGAACTCCAGTTCCTCGGCCATCACGATCTGGATGCGCGTCGCGACATCGCCGATCACCGCCGGCGAATGCACGTCCGAGAGCAGCACGATGAATTCGTCGCCGCCGAGCCGGGCCACCATGTCGCCGCTGCGCAGCACGTGGGTCAACCGCTTCGCAACGGTGACCAGCGTGCGATCGCCGGCCGAGTGTCCGAGCTGGTCGTTGATCTGCTTGAACCCGTCCAGGTCGACGAACATGACGGCCAGTCCTTCGCGTACCGCGGCCGCGTGCCGGATCGCGGCGTCCAGATGCTCCATGAACAGCATACGATTCGGCAGCGCGGTCAGCGGATCGTGGCCGGCGAGATGCGTGAGCTCCTGCTGCTTCGCGCGCAGCATCGCGACCTGCGTGCGGATCTCGACGCGCATGCTTTCGAAACAGCGCGCGAGCACGCCGATCTCGTCGGCACGCTCGACCGGCAGCCGTTCGGCGGCCGGATCGTCGAACACATGCGTCGCCGCGCGCGCAAGCGTCTGCAACGGCCGCGTGATCGCACGCGCGAACAGGATCGCAAGGATCACCGCGAGCATGCTCGATACGAGCACCATCCTGACGATCCGTTCGCCCAGCATGCCGGCCGGCGCGAGCACGTCGCCCAGCGGGCGGGCCATCCCGAGCACGACGAAGCGGTTGCCGTCGTCGTGCCCGAACGGCGTACGCACGAACGCGAACATCTGGCCCGGCGCCTCGTCGGGCTGCGCGAGGCCGTTGAGCGTCACGTTCGTGCGCGCACTGTCGAACAGCGCGCGCGTGGCCGCGAAGCGATCCTGCATCAGCACGCGCCGGCCGCGATCGAAGCCGAACGTCTGTGACGAATCGGGATGCACGAGAAAGTCGCCCCACTCGTTCGCGAGATAGACCCCGTAGTCTCGCGGCAGGTCGCGTTCGAGCCGGTCGAACACGCGCGACAGCTCGACGTCGACGACGAGCGCGCCGACCGTCTGGCCCGACGCGTCGACCACCGGCGTCCCCACGCGCAGGATCGGCAGCCCTTGCGCCGCATGCGCGCCCGTCTCGTGATTGATCGCGATCGGCGACAGGTAGATATGACCGGGCGCCATCGCGAGCGTATCGAATACGTAGGAAAACTGTCCTTTCTCCTGGAATACGCTTTCGGGCAGCACGACGATGCCGCGCGCATCGCGATCGAGGCGAATGCGTTCGATCCCGAAATGCCCGCTCGCGATCAGGCGGATCTGCAGGTATTCCGGATGATTCCTCATGAAGCTGTAATACACCTGCTCGAGCCGCATGCGGCTCGCGTTGTCCGGGTGGTCGGCGCCCGCGACGAACGCGGACGACGGCAACTGCGCGAGCACGAGCGCATCGTCGGCCACGTCGGCGAGCGCGGTCGTGAAGCGCTGGCCGAGCAATTGCGTCGACATCAGCAGGCTGTGCTGCGCTTCCTGCACGAGCATCGCGCGGTTGGCGCGATACGCGTAGTAGCCGGTCGTGCCGGACGCGATCACGCCGATGCATGCGAACAGCACCGACAGCTTCGACGTGAGCCCGAGCCGGATCATTTTCCGAACTGCTCCGGCCGGTCGCCCGACACGATGCGGCTCCACAGCGATTCGCGGCGCGCGATGTCCTCCACGGGCTGAATCCAGACGAGATGCTGGCGCCCGGTCTCCACGCCGCGAGGCGGCTCGAGCGTGTTCGCGAGACCCTGGCGCTCGGTGAGCAGCGTGCCGATCGCCGGTTCGAGCATGTAGTTGATCCACGCGAACGCGAGCTGGGGACGTTGCGCGCCGCGCGTGACGGCCCAGCAGTCGAGCCATGCCAGCGCGCCTTCGTCCGGGATCACGTAGCCGACGTCCGCGCCGGCGCGACGCAACTGCTCGACCTGCTGCGTGCCGTAGTTGCCGAACATCAGCGCTGCGCGATGCTGGACAAAGAGCGCGGTCGCCTCCTCGGGCAGCGTGTAGTACGTCAGCAGGTTGCGGCGCAGGTCGATCAGCTTGCGGGCGACGGCAAGCGTCTGCGCAGGCGACAGGCGGAACGGGTCGGGATAGCCGAGCGCCAGCGCCGTAAACGAGAAATTGTGCTGCGCGCTGTTGAAGTCGAGCACCTTGCCGCGATAGCGCGGATTCCACAACTCGCGCATCGAGCGCGGCGCGGCCGGCACCTGCTTGCGGTCGTAGATCAGCCCCATCGACGAATACGTGAACGGAATCGCGTAGGACGCGCCGTCCTGCACGAGGCCGCCGATCGTCGCGAGCTGCTGGAAATTCGGCAACTGCCGCCGCCGGTTCGGGACGCGCGGCAGGTCGATCGGTGCGAGCAGGTGTTCGTGCGCATAGCGCTGGATCTCGGCCGTATTCGCGGCCAGCACGTCGTACGGGGGCGGCGATGCGCTGTGCATGCGCGCCCACAGCGCTTCGTCGGAATCGACCAGCGTCACCTCGACGCGCACATGAAACTGCGCCTCGAATGCGCTGACGATATCGCTGTCCGCATAACCGGGCCACGCCAGCACGCGCAGCACGTTGTCGTTGGCGGTTTCGGGAGAGGCGGCGAAGGTGGGCGGCACGGGCGCCAGCAAGCCCAGCGTCAATATGACGAGCAGCGCGCGCACGGCGCCGCGTGCGCGCCTGGGTGCGCCAATTCCGCTGATCAATGGGACCCCGTGTGAATCGCCCGGCTGCATTCGACTGTCCTTTTTCGAGTCGATGCGATATCCCGCAACGAGACCATAAAACGCACGGTCGCGCAATTGGAACAAGCCGCACACGGCGCGCGTTCGCGGGCCGCGGACGGCAAATGCGACGCGATTACACAGGCCCGTGTCGGGTCGCGAAGACGAACGTCAGCGCCAGGCCTGCGTGAATTCCGCGATCACGCGCGACAGGTGCGCGCGCATCGCGTCGCGCGCACCGTCCGCGTCGCGCGCCATGATCGTCGCGAAGATGCGCTGGTGATCGTCCTGCGACGCCTCGCGCAGCGCGGTCGAGTGAAAGTGCTCCTCGATCTTGTCCCACAGCGGATCGCTGCGCGCACAATCCCACATCGCCGTGACCATGTGCAGCAGCACCGTATTGCCGGTCGATTCCGCGATTCGCAGATGGAACTGGCGATCGGCCGCGTCATAGGCGGCCTTGTCGTTCATCTGCTCGCGCATCGTCGTCAGCGAGAAAAACAGGCGGTCGAGATCGGCATCCTTGCGTTCGGTCGCCGCGAGCGCCGCGACTTCCGCCTCGATCAGCCCGCGCGCGCGCAGCGTCTCGATCGGCCCCGGGCCGCGCGGTACTTCGAACGTCACAGGCCGCGCGGCATCGGCCGCCGACACATAGATGCCCGAGCCGATCCGCACCTCGACGATTCCCTGCACCTCGAGCGCGATGATCGCCTCGCGCACCTGCGTGCGGCTCACGCCGAACTGGTCGGCCAGGCTGCGCTCCGACGGCAGCCGCGCGCCGGCTTCGAACGCGCCGGCGGCCACCATCGCGTGAATCTGTCGCGCGAGGCCGATATAGGAGCGGTCCGCGGCATCGGTGTCGCGGCTGGCGGGCAGGCTGGAAAGATCGGTCATCGGAAGGCTCGCAACAGGCTGGCCGGCGCCGCTGCGGCGCCGGATCGTCAAAATGGTACACCAATTTGTACGACACCCCCGGTTCGACCGTCGGCCGGCCTTGTCTGGCGCTTCCGGAAACGTCACACGGGCCAGCGTTCGCCCGAACAACTGGTAAACCACTATCCCGTACAACTGGCATACCAATCATAATCCGCATACCGACGACGGGCCGGCACGCTGCCGCCCCAGCCGTCCGACGCATGAACCGCCAGCCAGGAGCCGCTCCAGTGAAGATGTCTTTCCGTTGGTACGGCGAGTCCGATCCGGTCTCGCTGCAATACATCCGCCAGATCCCCGGCGTCACGCATATCGTGTCCGCGATCTACGACGAACCGGTGGGCGAGGTCTGGCCCGCGCACAAGATCGAAGCGCTGAAGGCGACGATCGAACGCGCCGGCCTGCAGTTCGACGTCGTCGAGTCGGTGCCCGTGCACGAGGACATCAAGCTCGGCAAGCCGGGCCGCGACCGCCTGATCGACCACTACCGGCAGACGATCCGCCATCTCGGCGCGGCCGGCATCCGCGTCGTCTGCTACAACTTCATGCCCGTGTTCGACTGGACGCGCACCGAGCTGTCGAAGACGCTCGACGACGGTTCGACCTGCCTCGCATTCAGCACCGACGCGGTCGACCGGATCGATCCGAACGACGGCATCGCGCTGCCCGGCTGGGATTCGAGCTACCGGCCCGAACAGTTGCAGGCGCTGCTCGCCGACTACCGCGACGTCGACGAGCACGCGCTGTGGGCCAACCTCGAATACTTCCTGAAGGCGATCATTCCGGTCGCCGAGGAAGCCGGCGTGAAGATGGCGATCCACCCCGACGATCCGCCGCGACCGATCTTCGGGCTACCGCGCATCGTGAAAAACCGCGACGATCTCGCACGGATCGTGCGCCTCGTCGACTCTCCCGCGAACGGGTTGACGCTGTGCTCGGGCTCGCTCGGCGCGGGCCCCGAGAACGACGTCGAAGCGCTCGTGCGCGAGTTCGGCGCGATGGGCCGCATCCATTTCGCGCACATCCGCAACGTGAAGGTCGATGCGAACGGCGATTTCGAGGAAACCGCGCATCTGTCGAGCTGCGGCTCGCTCGACATCGCCGCGATCGTGAAGGCGTACCACGACACCGGCTTCACCGGCTACGTGCGTCCCGACCATGGCCGCATGATCTGGGGCGAAACGGGCAAGCCCGGCTACGGCCTCTACGACCGCGCGCTCGGCGCGGTCTACCTGAACGGCCTGTGGGAAGCGCTGACGAAGTTCGACCGCGCACCGCAAGCGTCGCGGTAATCCGCCCTTCGAGGCGGCCGGCGCAGCGGATCGCCGGTCGCCCGCCACGACATTCCGCATGGAGACACCTGCATGCCACGCATCCGATGGGCCATGATCCTGATGTGCTTCCTCGCCAACGTCATCAACTTCATCGATCGCGCGAACCTCGCGATCGCCGCACCCAGCATCCGTGCCGATCTCGGCCTCGACGCGGTCGGCATGGGGCTCGTGCTGAGCGCGTTCTTCTGGACCTATGCGTTCCTGCAATTGCCGGCCGGCTGGTTCATCGACAAGGTCGGCGTGCGCGTGAGCCTCGCGCTGGCCGTCGGCTGGTGGTCGGTGTTCACCGTCGCGACGGGCGCCGCGCGCGGCCTCGCGCAACTGGTCGGCGTACGGCTGATGCTCGGCGTCGGCGAAGCGGCCGCGATCCCTTCGTTCGCGAAGGTCGCGTTCAACTGGTTCCCGCGCAGCGAGCGCGGGCTGGCCAGCAGCATCTTCGACAGCGGCTCGCGCGTCGGCTCGGCGTTGTCGCTGCCGCTCGTCGCGTGGCTGATCTCGCTGGTCGGCTGGCGCGGGTCGTTCGTGATCACGGGCGGCATCGGCATCGTATGGGCGCTGGCGTGGTGGTTCGTCTATCGCGATCCGGAACGCTATCGCGCGATCGCGCCGGACGCCGTCGACGCGCTGCTCGCGCAACGCGGCGCGCCGACGGTTGCGGCCGCAACCGACGGCCCGAAGGTGTCGTGGCTCGACCTGTTCCGCTACCGCACCGTGTGGGGGATGATGATCGGCCTGTTCTGCCTGAACTTCGCGATCTACTTCTTCATCACGTGGTTCCCGAGCTACCTGCTGCAGTCGCGCGGCTTCTCGCTCGCGTCGCTCGGCACGTGGGGCATGCTGCCCGCGCTGCTCGCGATTCCCGGCGGCTGGCTCGGCGGCTACGTGTCGGACAGCCTGTTCCGCCGCGGCTGGAGCGCCACCGCCGCGCGCAAGACCTGCCTCGTGTTCGGCATGCTGCTGTCGTCGTCGATCGCGCTGTCCGCGTTCGTCGAAAACGACTGGGCCTGCCTCGGCCTGTTCGCACTCGCGTATGCCAGCCTGTCGTTCGCCGGCGCCAACGTGTGGACGCTCGTCGGCGAAGTCGCGCCGACGCCCGCGCACGTCGCCTCGCTCGGCGGCATCCAGAACTTCGCGGGCAATCTCGCGGGCATCTTCATCACGACCTTCACCGGCGTGATGCTGTCGATCACGAAAGGCTCGTTCGTGGTGCCGCTCGCGGTGGCCGGCGCGCTATGCGTGGTCGGTGCACTGTCGTACCTGTTCGTGGTCGGCAAGGTCGAGCCGTTGCCGCCGCTGCGGCGCGGCGGCAGCGGGCGCAACGTCGAGCCGAACGCGGCCTGACGCCGCGGGACGGCGCGGCCGGAACAGCCGCGCTTTCCTTTTCGGGCCGCGCATCGGACAATGGGCCGCGCCCGCCGGCGCGGCGCCGCTGCGGCCCGCGTGCGGCGGCGACGCACTCCGCCCACGCCGATGAAACGCTACGAAACCCTCGCCCACACGATCGCCGACGACATCCGCAACGGCAACCTTGCCGTCGGCACGCGCCTGCCGTCGCTGCGGCAGATCATCGCGCAGCATGGCGTGAGCCAGTCGACGGTGTTTCGCGCGTATTACCTGCTCGAACAGTGGGGGTTGATCCGCGCGCGCGAACGCTCCGGCTACTACGTCGCGCCGGGCGCGCAACCGGCCGCGAGCCCGGCGGCGAAGCGCCGTACGCGCCGCGTCGGCGCCACGCGCAAGGTCGACATCAGCAACCTCGTGTTCTCCGTGCTCGATGCGGCCACGCAGCCCGGCATCGTGCCGCTCGGGTCCGCGTTCCCGGCGCCGCAACTGTTTCCGCTGCCGCGTCTGGCGAAGTCGCTCGCGCAAGCTGCGCGGCTCGTGAGCCCGTGGAGCACCGTCGTCGACCTGCCGCCCGGCAGCGAAGCGCTGCGCCAGCAGATCGCGCGGCGCTATCTCGCCACCGGCATCGCGCAGCCGATCGACGAAATCGTCGTCACGAACGGCGCACTCGAAGCACTGAACCTGTGCCTGATGGCCGTCACGCGGCCCGGCGACGTCGTCGCCGTCGAAGCGCCCGGCTTCTATGCGGCGCTGCAGGCGATCGAGCGGCTCGACCTGCGTGCGGTCGAGATTCCCGTCGATCCGCGCACGGGCCTCGATCTCGATGCGCTCGCGAACGCGCTCGACCGGCACGACATCCGCGCGTGCTGGTTCATGACCAATTTCCAGAATCCGACCGGCGTCACGCTGTCCGCCGAAAAAAAGCGCGCGCTCGTCGACCTGCTCGCGGCGCGCGAGGTGCCGCTGATCGAAGACGACGTGTACGGCGAGCTGCATTTCGGCCCGCACTACCCGCTGCCCGCGCGCGCGTTCGACCGTCATGGCCTCGTGATTCACTGCAGCTCGTTCTCGAAGACGCTCGCGCCCGGCTACCGGATCGGCTGGGCCGCCGCCGGCCGGTTCGCGGAGAAGGTGCAGCGGCTCAAGCTGATGACGACGCTGTCGGCCAGCATTCCGGCGCAGGCCGGCATCGCGAACTATCTCGAGCACGGCGGCTACGACCGGCACCTGCGCAAGCTGCGCGGCGCGCTGCACGCGCAGCTCGACCGGATGGACGACGCGCTGCGGCGCTGGCTGCCGGCCGGCGTCGAATGGGTACGGCCCGACGGCGGGTATTTTCTGTGGCTCGCGTTTCCCGACGCGATCGACGCGATGGAACTGCATCGCCAGGCGATCGCCCGCGGCATCAGCTTCGCCCCGGGGCCGCTCTTTTCGGCCGCGCACGGCTTCGAGCGCTGCGTGCGCGTGAACTTCGGCCACCCGTGGAGCCGCGACATCGAGCGCGCGATCCGCGTGCTCGGCGAACTGGTCGCGCAGCCGCCCGTCCGCAAGGCAGGCTGATCGCACACGATGCGCGCGGCGCGGGGCGCGTCACGGCCATGCAGCCAGGCCGCACGCGGGTTACATTGCAGGTCCTGCCGCCCTTTCCCGATTGCCCATGAGCCCACTGCCTTACGTCGATCACGACGCGCTGCTGAAACTGACGGCCGAAGCCGCGCATGTCACGCAGCCGTGCGCATGCACGAGGACCTCGCTCGCCGGCTGGACGACCCTGCCGCTGTCGCTGCCGGACACGCAACTGACCGAAGTGGCCACGCTCGTCGCGCCGGGCGAGGCCGAGCCGACCTATGCGGAATATCATCCGGCCGGCACGCGCTACGCATCGGACGACGCACCGATCGCGCCGCGCCATTTCCCGTACAACCGCTGCACCGTCAACCGCTGCCGCACGTGCGGCCGCCTGTTCCTGCGCTACCAGGAAGGCGGCGGCTACTTCATCGACCAGCGCATCCGCGCACTCGATCCGGCGCTCGTCGTCGACGCTTGACCTCGGAACGCGATGAACCGCAAGCAAACCGGCCGGCGCCCGACGTCACGCGGGCGCCGCCGGCGTTCAGCGCGCCGCCGTCGCCTTGCCGAACCCGCCGAGGATCTTCTTCTCGAGCGCGATGTAATCGCGGCCGAAGTGGTGATCGCCCTGCGTCTTGATCACGTCGGCGCCCGTGTTCGCGAGCGCCGGGCACATCGTGTCCGTTTCTTCCGCGCCATAGAAGCACTGCACGAGCGCCGGCGGCACCTTCGCGATCTCCGGCGCGACCTTCAGCGCGTTGTCGCTGGCGGGCATGCCGAGCCAGCCCGTCACGCGGATCTGGAAATCGGCGGACGGCGCGAAGCCGAGCAGCGACATCACCACGACCTTGTCGCGCAGGTCGGCCGGCAGCCGGTTGTACGCGAACGGCATCACGTCGGCGCCGAACGAGTAGCCGACCAGCGCCACGCGGCTCGCATGCCAGCGCGCCATGTAGGTGCGCATCACGCGGGCCAGATCGCGGCTCACCTGCGCGGGCGGCTTCTCGCTCCAGAAATAGCGCAGGCTGTCGATGCCGACCACCGACACGCCGTCGCGCCGCAACGCCTCGGCGATCGTCTTGTCGAGATCGCGCCAGCCGCCGTCGCCCGAGATCACGATCGCGAGCCGGTCGCTGCCGCCCTTGGCCGGCAGCTCGACGAGCGGCAGGTCCGACACGTCGAGCTCGTCGCTGCTGGTGGTGTCGCGCAGGTGCGACGTGACGAGCGACACGAGCTTCGCGGTGTCGCCCGCCGCCGCCGTTTCGACGAAGCCCGGCATCGCGCGGCGCACGATCGTCGGATCGGGCGGACACGGCTTGAAGCGCGGATCGAGCTTCGCGGCCGGACCGACCGCGACGACGCCGGCGATCGTGTTCTCCGGCGCCATCGACAGGATCTGCTTCGCGATCGCGCCGCCCTGGCCCACGCCCGCGACGATCGGCGTGAAATAGCGCGACGACTGCGCGAGACGTTCGAGCTGATGGCTGACCGCCTCGGCGTCGCCGTCGAGGTGGTGGCAGGCCTCCTGCTTCGCGGCGAGATTCGCCGCGTAACGCGCGGAATCGACGCCGACCGTCATCGCACCGGCTTTCGCGAGCGCGTCGGCCGCCTGCTGATCGGCGGCATGCCAGCCGGCCTCACGCGAGAACAGCACGACGAAACCGCGCAGCGGCCCGCTTGGCTTCGTCACGATCACGGGCCCATAGCGGCCGCCGGACACGGTTTCGGCTTTCACTGCGGCCGGCTGCGCCGCGCAGGCAGCGCCGGCCAGCATCATTCCCGCGCAGGCGGCTGCCGCCCGCGCGATTCCCTTCGTCAACATCATGAACGCCGACCTCCAGCCAGCAATGAGAGATCCGCGAGCGTGACGAACACGCCGACCGAGCCCGAGGCCGCGAGATAACGCGGCTCCCAGTGCGGTTCGAACTTGCTCTTGAAAGCGCGCAAGCCGCGGAAGTTGTAGAAGCGGCCGCCGAAGCGCCAGACCATCAGGCCGAGCCGGTGGAACGGCGACGGCATCTTCGCCGCGCCCATCCCCGAGAACGGCGCGATACCCAGGCTCAGCTTGCGGAACCCCGCTTCCTTCAGATGCAGCGCGAGCTGCGTAAACAGATACTCCATCGCGTACGGCGAAGCGTCCGGCAGATGGCGCATCACGCCGACCGTCGCCTCGGTGTTGAGGTCGGTCGTCATGAACGTGACGAACGCGATCGGCTTGTCGGCCTGCCGCACCAGCATCACCGATTGCGTCGCGAGATAGCCGTCGTGGAACGCTGCCACCGAGAAGCTCTTCTCGCGCGCATCGCGGCTGTCGAGCCAGCCGTCGGAGATGTCGCGCAGCGCGGGCAGCGCGGCCGGCACGTCGTCCGGCGCGATCACCTCGACCGTCAGCGCATCCTTGTCGCCGCGGCGCAGCGCGTAGCGCAGGTGCGAGCGGTTCGATCCCTTCAGGTCGAACCGGTCGAGCGCGATATGCGCTTCCTCGCCCAGCTTCATCAGCGTGAGCCCCGCGTCGAGATACAGCGGCAGCGCGTTCGCGCGCACCTGGTAGAACGCCGCGCGGCCGCTGTGCGCATGCGCGAGCGCGATGAACTTGCTGATCAGCGCCGGCCACTCTTCGCGCGGCCCGACCGGGTCGTGGAGCGCGGCCCACGTGCG
The DNA here is from genome assembly GCF_001547525.1 of Burkholderia anthina. Lineage (GTDB taxonomy): Bacteria > Pseudomonadota > Gammaproteobacteria > Burkholderiales > Burkholderiaceae > Burkholderia > Burkholderia semiarida. The sequence goes on along the minus strand of NZ_LNJP01000004.1, from coordinate 490,261 downwards.
GCCGTTCTTCGCGTACATCAGGAACGCGCGCCGCGACTCCGAGAACAGGAACGACTTGTCGCCCATCAGCGCGAGGCCCGCGTCGCTGCATTCCTGCGCGCGGATGATCTGCTCCGCGTCGACCAGATCCTGCGCCGCGGGCTTCACGAAACGCCCGGGCGCCGGGCGCAGCAGTTGCCACAGCGCGAACAAGGCAACGAACACGCCGGCGGCGAGCGTCGCGCGCAGCGCCCGCGGCGCGCGCGCATCGAACGAGAAATGCGACCACAGCTCGCGCGTGTACGGCACGTCGCGGAACGCGAAGAACAGCACCCACACGGCCAGCATCAGCACCAGCGCCACCGACACGAACCAGCTCACGGTGAAGCGCTCGGCGAGCAACGACGAATGACGGTTGAACCGGCGGCGGCTGACGAGCAGCAGCACGAGCAGCGTGCCGAGCACGCCGGCCTCGACGAACGCGAGGCCCTTGGCCAGCGACAGCGCGAGGCTCGCGAGCGTCAATGCGAAGGTCATCCACCACGCGCCGTCGAGCCGGCGCAGCAGCCCGCGCGCGACGAACAGCAGCGCGACGCCGAGCACGCTGCAGATCACCTGCGAGCCTTCGAGCACCCACAGCGGCACGATGTGGCGCAGGATCGCGATCCGGTGCCAGAACGCCGGCGTCGCGCTCGAGATCACCAGCATCCCGCCGACCGCGAACGTCACGAGGCTCAGGAACACCGGCGCGAGCTGCGACACGCGCGCGGCCTGCCGCGTGACGAGCCGGCGCCGCAGCGCACGGCCTTCGAAGCCGGCCAGCAGGCCGGCCGACAGCACGAGCGGCACGCCGAAATAGATCGCGCGATACGCGATCAGCGCGGCGACCATTTCGTGCGCGGGCACTTCGCGGCCGAGCGTGAAGACCATCGCCGCTTCGAACACGCCGATCCCGCCCGGCGTATGGCCGATCATCCCGAGCAGCAACGCGGCGGCATAGACGGTAATGAAGGTCGGGAAGCCGACGGGCGCCGCCGGCAGCAACACCCACAGCGTCAGGCCCGCGGCGACGACGTCGAGCACCGCGTAGACGACTTGCGCGACGAGATCGCGCCGCGCCGGCACGTCGAACGACAACCATTTGAAACGCGTGACGACCGGGCGCGCGGCGTTGCCGCACAGCACGACCAGCGCGGCGAGCACGACGAGCAACGCGGCCCCCGTCCACGTGAGCACGCCGGGCGCGACGTGCAGCATCGCGGCGAGCGCCTCCGGCACGCAGACCATGCCGACCGCCGTCATCAGCACCATCGCGAGCGCCAGCGTGCCGCTCGTGAACACCGTCATCCGGCCGATCTGGGCGGGCGTGACGCCCGACACGCCGTACACGCGGGCGCGCACCGCGCCGCCCGTCAGCGCGCCGAAGCCGGTCGCGTTGCCGAGCGCGGAGCCGGCGATCGCGCCGATCCACAGCGCGACGCGCGGCACCCTGGCCGCGACGTAACGCAGGCCGACCGCATCGCGGGCGACGAGCGCGAGATAGCTGAGCGCCGTCGCGGCGAGCGACGCGCTCCATTCGACGACGGACATGTGACGCAACTGGCGCATCACCGACCGGTAGTCGACGGATTCCGACAGGTGCTGGAAAACCACGATCAGCAGCAGGCCGATACCGAGCGCGAGCAGCGGCGACAGCACGCGCTCGTGGCGGATCAGCGCCCGGGCACGGGCGATCACCGCCGCGGCAGGGCCGGGCGAACCAGGGTGGCGGGAAGACATAACGTGTTCAGTGGTGGTGCATAGCGTGTCGCGGCGCGGGTGGGCCGGGCGGCGACGAAAATCTCGTTGTTCTGCGTGGGCGGCCGGCCAGGACGAGGGCGGGCGGCGCCGAAACCAGAATTTACGAGTATACGGAACTTATATTACAAAATCTTTCATGTTCGCTTTGTGCGAATTTGTGATGTCTTGCGCATCAAAACCGCATAGAAATACGGCGCTCCACGAACGCAGGTGCGCATCATACCGGGAACCGGGGCGGTTTTTTCATCGGATGAACGCGTTGTGATCCATTTCGGAGAAATCTGCCGCGCCAAGCGCGGACGGTGAGGACGAAAACGCGACGGCGCCGCGCGTTTCGGAATGGGAACGAGTCGATCCGGTGCGCCCGCGCGGCGCACCGTCGGTGCGGAACTACGCTCCCGTACGCTATTTCGCCCGCTCATGCTCGCCCAACCCGATCGCCTTGTAATCGTAGGTCGGGTAGAACTCCGTCCGGTACGCGCCCCAGGCCGTGTCCTCGAGCACGCGATTGACCTCGCGCAGCCGCGACGCCGGCAGCCGCAGCACGACGATCTGCCCGATGCCCATCGTGACCGTCCAGCTCACCACCTCGACGCCCGGCGGCGGGAATGCCTTGTAGAACCCCTGCTTCGCGAGTTGCGCATTCAACTCGGCGAGCGGGCGGGATTGGTCGTGTTTCAGGAACACCGTCAGCAGAACCGCATTGTCGGGCGTCGCGACAGCCGTGCCGGCCGGCACCGTCGACGTCTGGCCGATGGCCGGTGCGCTGGAAATCGTGGCGGCCGCCAACGCCGCGGCAATCACGAGCGTTCGAATCGGAAAATGCGGAAATATGGTCATCGCGCGACTCCATGGCTTCGTGGTGGAGCCGCCATCATGCGCCGCCGGATCAATCGTTGCAGCGGGCCCGGCCGCTGCGATTACGCCGCGTCCGCGCCGTCACGCTCGCGCAGCACGTCGATGAACGCGCGCAGCTTGGCCGGCACGTGCTTGCGGTTCACGTAATACAGCCACATCGGCGGCAGCGTCCGGCACGCACCGGGCAGCACCTCGACGAGCGTGCCGTCGCGCAGGTCCTGCTCGATCCGCTCGCGCACGAACGCGAACGCGATGCCGACTCCGGCGCGCGCCGCGTCGATCACCGCATCGTCGTCGTTCGTCACGAACACGCCGTCCGGGTCGAGATCGACGTCGTGCCGCCCGTCGCGCAGCAGCCATTTGTGCAGGCGGCCGCTTTCCGAAAACCGGAAACGGATGCACGCATGCCGCGCGAGCGCGGCGATCGACTCGGGCGTGCCGTGCCGGGCAAGATAGGCCGGAGACGCGACCAGCGCACACGTCAGCGCAGGCGCGATCCGCACGCCGATCATGCCCGGCTGTAGCCGGTCGGCCAGGCGGATTCCCGCATCGAAGCCCTCCTTCGCGATGTCGACGAGTTCGTTCTCGTAGCGAATTTCGAGCCGGACTTTCGGATAGCGCTCGCGGAACGTCGCGAGCACCGGCGCGATCACGAGCAAGCGCGCGAGCGGCAGCGCGGTCACGCGCAGCAGCCCGTTCGGCTCGCTGCGCGCATCCTTCAGTTCGTCGCGTGCCTGCATGACCTGCCGGTACGCGGGTTCGGTCTGCCGCCAGTAGCGCTGGCCGGCTTCCGTGAGACTCACGCCGCGCGTGCTGCGGTTGAACAGCTTCACGTTCAGTTCGCCCTCGAGCTGCCCGATCGCAAGGCTGACGGCGGCCGGCGTCAGGCCCAGCGCAGCGGCGGCGCGCGTGAAGTTGCCGGCCGTCGCGACGCTCATGAACACGTGCAGCCCGGCCATCGGATCGCGTCTGCTCATCGCCTGCCTCATCATTAAAAAAACTTGAAACTGCTTCCAGCGGAATGCGGATTCTCCCATATACCGCGACTGCCTACACTGGCCCTGTCGTCCCACAGGAGCCTCATATGGACTCGCTCACCGCCGCACTGCCGCTCGCCGTCGCCCGCCGCACGATCGACGCGGCGCTCGCGCATGCCGCATCGCTACAGATGGCCGGCGTCGCAATCGCCATCGTCGATGCCGGCGCGAACCTGCTCGCGTTCGTGCGCACCGACGGCTGTTTTCTCGGCGCGATCGATCTCGCGCAGCGCAAGGCGCTGACGGCCGTGCGCTTTCGCGCGTCGACCGGCGCGCTCGGCGCGATGTCGGGCGACGGTCCGCTGCGCGGCATCGAACACAGTCACGGCGGGCTCGTCACGTTCGGCGGCGGCGAACCGCTCGTCGACGGCGACGGGCGCTGCGTCGGCGCGATCGGCGTCTCGGGCGGCAGCGTCGACGAAGACACCGCGATCGCGCGGCACTGCCGCGACCTTTTTCAGGCAACCCTTCACACCACAAGGTAAGCAGATGGCACAGAAACGCATCCTCATCACCGGCGCGGGTACCGGCTTCGGCCGCGAAGTCGCGCTGCGGCTCGCCGCGCGCGGCCACGACGTGACGGCCGGCGTACGCACGGCCGTCGAGCTCGACGCACTGGCGGACGATGCCGCGCAGCGCGGCGCCGCGTTGCGCGCGGTGAAGCTCGACGTCACGTCGGCCTACGATCGCGCCCGCGCCGCCGAATTCGACATCGACGTGCTCGTGAACAACGCGGGGGTGGGCGAAGCGGGCGCGCTAGTCGACCTGCCGGTCGAGATCGTTCGCGAGTTGTTCGACGTCAACGTATTCGGGCCGCTCGAACTGACGCAGCAGATCGCACGCGGGATGCTCGCGCGCAAACACGGCAAGATCGTGTTCGTGTCGTCGATCGCCGGGCTGATCACGGGGCCATTCACCGGCGCGTATTGCGCGTCGAAGCACGCTGTCGAATCCGTGGCCGAGGCGATGCATGCGGAACTCGCGCCGCACGGAATCCAGGTCGCGGTCGTGAACCCCGGCCCGTACCGCACCGGCTTCAACGACCGGATGATGGAAACGATACGTCGCTGGCACGATCCGGCCGCGCACACGGTGACCCCCGAGCGGCTGACGTTCCCGCTCGAACAGCACGACCCGGAGGAAATGATCGCGAAGATGGTCGACGTGATCGACGGCGACGGCGGCGCGTTCCGCAACCTGCTGCCGGCGGCGTCGGAAGCGTTCGTGCGCGCCGAGCAGGCGCGTGCGTGGGAGCGGCGGCAATAACGTGCCGCCGACGCGGCGGGCGGGCGTTGGCCGCTTCGCTCACGCGATTCAGTACACGTCGCGCATGTAGCGCCGCGCCTTCGAAAGCCGCGCGACGTAATCGTTCGCGGCTTCGTCCGACATGCCGCCATGCTCGGCGACGATCGCCTTCAGCGCCGTATCGACGTCCTTGGCCATCCGCGCGGCGTCGCCGCACACATAGAAGTGCGCGCCCTCCTCCAGCCATGCGAACAGCTCGGCGCCCTGCTCGCGCATCCGGTCCTGCACGTAGACCTTGTCGGCCTGGTCGCGCGAGAACGCGAGATCGAGCCGCGTCAGGAAGCCGCTTTCGTGCATCTCGCTCAGCTCGTCGCCGTAGTAGAAGTCGGTCCGCGCATGCTGCTCGCCGAAGAACAGCCAGTTGCGCCCCCGCGCGCCGCGCGCCCGCCGCTCGTGCAGGAAGCCGCGGAACGGCGCGACGCCGGTGCCCGGGCCGACCATCACGATCGGCACGTCGCCGTTCACCGGCGGCCGGAAATGCGCGGACTTCTGCACGAACACGGGCACGCGGCCGTCGTCCGCGCGATCGGCGAGGAACGTCGACGCGACGCCTTTGCGCGCGCGCCGGCCGTTGTGATAGCGCACGGCCGACACGGTCAGGTGAATCTCGCCCGCGTGCGCGCTCGGGCTCGACGCGATCGAATAGAGGCGCGGCTGCATGCGCTTGAGCATGCCGACCAGCTCCGCGCCCGACAGTTCGATCGGGTATTCGTGCAGCACGTCCGCAAGCTGTTGCCCCCACAACCATTGCTTCAGGTCGCTCTTGCGATCGTCACCGAGCAGCGACTTCAGCGCGCCGTTCGCGCTGCGCGACGCGATGAAGGCCAGCGTGTCCGGATGCGGGCGCGTGATGTCGAAGTGGCGCGCGAGCGCATCGCCGAGCCGGATGTCGCCGACGCCCGGCACCGACACCGGCGCATCGGCCTTCAGCGCGGTGACGGACAGCAGTTCGTCGACCAGTTCGGGGCAGTTGGTCGGCCATACGCCGAGCGCGTCGCCGGTTTCGTATTCGAGATTCGCGCCCTGGGTCGACAGCGACACGTAGCGCGTGTCCTTCGCGGCGCCCGGACGGTTCAGCCGCAGGTTCGCGACGAGCTTCGACGGCGCCGGATGCGCCTTCGTCGGCACCAGCCCCGACGGACTCATCCCGCCGGACGGCACCGCGTGCAGCGCGGCATCGGCCTCCTTGATGCGCGCGACGACGCGTTCGAGCCACTGATCGGCATCGTGCTGAAATTCGACGTCGCAATCGACCCGCGCGCACAGGCGCGCCGCGCCGAGTTCCGCGAGGCGCGCGTCGAGCCGGCGGCCGTGGCCGCAGAACTGGTCGTAGTTGCGGTCGCCGAACGCGAGCACCGCGAAATGCACGCCGTCGAGGCGCGCGGCGCCGCCGGCCTGCAACGCGTCCCAGAATTCGCTGCCGTTGTCGGGCGCATCGCCGTCGCCGAACGTGCTCGTCATCAGCAGCACGTATTGCGCACCGGCGAGCGACGCGACCGGATAGTCGGACATGCACGCCGTGCGGATCTCGAAGCCGGCGTTCATCAGCTTCGTCGCGTAATCCTCGGTCAGCGATTCGATGTTGCCGGTCTGCGACGCCCACAACAACGTGACCTTCGGGCGCGGGCGCACGATGCGCACGCCGCCGGCCGCGGCGGCGTCGGCCGGCAGCGCGGGCGCCGCCGCGCTCTGCGCGCCGGCAGGCAGCGCGCGGCTGAACAGGCCGGCGAGCATCCCGTCGAGCCAGAACCGCACGGGCGGCGTCAACGGCGCGCCGGCCGGCAGCACGGGCACGCCGCCGTCGCGACGGCCGACGCTCGCCTTCAGCCCGCCGACGAGGCCGGCCACGTACAGCCGCTCGGCGTCGGTCAGCGGCGGCGGCGCGAGATCGGCGACGCCGAGCGCGGCCGCGAAAGTGTCGATGTCTGCCATGTCGAATTCCTGTGAAGCCGCGATCGGCGAGATCGCAGGCGCGGGCGGTGCATCGTCCGCGCCTGCGTCGACGCGCGCCGTGTCATCGTCGGCCGACGCGAACGCGTCCGTGTCGACGCGCGTGAGCGCGACCGCGCAGTATTTCAGTTCGGGTTGCTGCGATTCCGGGTCGATCGCGTCGTTCGTCACCGCGTTGATGCACAGGTCGTCGCCGTACACGTCGTTCCAGTGCATCGGCGCGAAGCAGTTGCCGCGCCGCACGCGCTCGGTCACGACGGCCGGCAACACCGCGCGGCCGCGCGCCGAACGGATCTCGACGCTGTCCTTCGCGGCGATGCCGAGCGCGCGCGCATCGTCCGGGTGCAGTTCGACGAATGGACGCGGGTTGAGCTTGTTCAGCATCGCGACCTTGCCCGTCTTCGTCATCGTGTGCCACTGATGCTGCAATCGCCCGGTGTTCAGCACGATCGGGAACGTGCCGTCGGGCAGTTCGGCCGGATCGACGTGCGGTCGCGCGAAAAAGCGCGCCTTGCCCGACGGCGTCGGGAACGCGAGGCGCGGCGCGGCGCGGCCGTCGGCCGCCGCGCGCGGCGTCTGGCTCACACCGTCGTTCAGGTAACGGATCGGGTGCCGCTCGCGCGCGGTGCCCGGCGCGACCGGCCATTGCACGGGCCCGTCGCGCAGCGTCGCATGGCTCGCGCCGCGCAGGTCGTAGCCGGTCGCCGGATTCGAGAAACGGACGATCTCGTCGAACACGTCGGCCGCCGACGCATAGTCGAACGCGTCGCCAAAGCCCATCGCGCGCGCGACTTCCGCGACGATGCGCCAATCCGGCAGCGCATCGCCGGGCGGCGCGACCGCCGCGCGCATCAGCGTCATGTTGCGCTCGGAGTTGATCATCACGCCGTCACCCTCGGCCCACAGCGCGCCCGGCAGCAGGATGTCCGCATAGCGGTTGGTTTCGGTATCGAGGAACGCGTCCTGCGCGATCACGAGCTCCGCCGCCTGCAGCCCGGCGATCACGTTGCGCCGGTTCGGCACGGTCGCGACCGGGTTCGTGCAGACGATCCAGCATGCCTTGATGTTGCCGGCCGCCATCCGCTCGAACAGGTCGACCGTACCGTTGCCGGTGTCCTTGCGCAGCGTGCCGGCCGGCACGCGCCACAGGTTCTCGACGAAGCGGCGGTCGTCGTCGGACGCCACCGAGCGCTGGCCCGGCAGCCCCGGGCCCATGTAGCCCATCTCGCGCCCGCCCATCGCGTTCGGCTGGCCGGTCAGCGAGAACGGCCCGCTGCCCGGGCGGCAGATCTTGCCGGTCGCGAGGTGCAGGTTGCAGATCGCGTTGGTGTTCCACACGCCGTGCGTGCTCTGGTTGAGCCCCATCGTCCAGCAGCTCATCCATTCCTGCGCGTCGCCGATCCATTGCGCGGCCGTGCGGATGTCGGCCTCGGCAAGCCCCGTGATCGCGGCGACGCGCTCGGGCGTGTAGTCGGCGAGGAACGCGGGCATCGCGTCCCAGCCTTCGGTGTATGCGTCGATGAACGCGGCATCGGTGCGCCCGTTCGCATGCAGCAGGTGCAGGAGCCCGTTGATCAGCGCGAGATCGGTGCCGGGCCGGATCTGCAGGAACAGGTCGGCCTTGTCGGCCGTGCCGGTGCGGCGCGGATCGACGACGACGAGCTTCGCGCCGGCCTTCACGCGATCCATCATCCGCAGGAACAGGATCGGGTGACAGTCGGCCATGTTCGCGCCGATCACGAAGAACAGGTTCGCGCGATCGAAATCGTCGTACGACCCGGGCGGCCCGTCCGCGCCGAGCGACTGCTTGTAGCCGGTGCTCGCGCTCGCCATGCACAGGCGCGAGTTCGACTCGATGTTGTTGGTGCCGACGAAGCCCTTCGCGAGCTTGTTGACGAGATACTGCGCCTCGATCGACATCTGCCCCGACACGTAGAACGACAGCGCATCGGGCCCGTGCGCGTCGAGCACCGCGCGCAGGCGGCGCGCGGTCTCGGCGATCGCGTCGCGCGCCGGCAGCGGCACGAGGTCGTCCTCGCGCGCGCGGCGCACGAACGCACGGTCGAGCCGGCCCGAACGGCGCAGCGCGACGTGCGCCGACGAACCCTTCGTGCACAGCCGCCCGAAGTTGGTCGGATGGTCGGCGTCGCCGGATACCTTGACGACTTCGCCGTCCTCGACGTGCAGCACCATCCCGCAGCCGACGCCGCAGTACGGGCACACGCTCTTGACGGGGGTGGCGGTCATGCGTGCTCCGGCGGGCTCAGGCCGCGACCCACACGAAACCGTCCTCGACCCGCGACGGATACGCGCTCACCGACTGCTCGGGCGCTTCCAGGCATTCGCCGGTACGCAGGTCGAAGTGCTGCTTGTACAGCGGCGACGCGACCACGACGCGTTCGCCGAGGCTGCCGATCAGCCCGCGCGACATCACGGCGGCCTGCGACACGGGATCGACGTTGTCGATCGCGAACACGCCGCCGTCGGGATGCGCGACGTGAAACACCGCGACCTGCTCGCCGTTGACGAGCGCGCACACGCCGGTGTTCGGCACGATGTCGTCGAGCGGACACACGCGGGTCCAGGACAGCGGAAGACGGTCGTTCATGATGGGCTCCTTGCTCGGTTACGGATGTCGGTCGTGGTCAGACGGTCGCCGGCTCGGCGACGACCGGAATCGCCACGGGCTTGCCGCCCGCGCGCTCGGCGGGCGTCGCGGGCCGGATCTGGCCGCGCGTCTCGACGAATTCGATCGTCGTGTCCGGCGCGTCGCTGTTCACGAAGTGGCGGAAGCGCTTGCGCGTGTCCGGATCGGTGACGGCCCGCTTCCATTCGCACTCGTAGGTGTCGACCACGTGCTGCATGTCGGCCTCGAGCTCGGCCGCGATCGCGAGCTTGTCGTGCACGACGACGTCGATCAGGTAGTCGAGGCCGCCTTCGAGGTTGTCGCGCCACACGCTGGTGCGCTGCAGACGGTCGGCCGTGCGCACGTAGAACATCAGGAAGCGGTCGATGTAGCGGATCAGCGTCGCGCGATCGAGGTCGGACGCGAGCAGTTCCGCGTGGCGCGGCTTCATCCCGCCGTTGCCGCACACGTACAGGTTCCAGCCCTTCTCGGTCGCGATGATGCCGACGTCCTTGCCCTGCGCCTCCGCGCACTCGCGCGTGCAGCCGGACACGCCGAACTTGATCTTGTGCGGCGCGCGCAGCCCCTTGTAGCGATTCTCCAGGTCGATCGCGAGGCCGACCGAATCGTCGACGCCGTAGCGGCACCACGTCGACCCGACGCACGACTTCACGGTGCGCAGCGCCTTGCCGTACGCGTGCCCCGATTCGAAGCCGGCCGCGATCAGTTCCTCCCAGATCGACGGCAACTGCTCGACGCGCGCACCGAACAGGTCGACGCGCTGGCCGCCCGTGATCTTCGTGTACAGCCCGTATTTTTTCGCGACCTGGCCGACCGCGATCAGCCCTTCCGGCGTGACCTCGCCGCCCGGCATGCGCGGCACGACCGAGTACGTACCGTCGCGCTGGATGTTCGCGAGGTAGTAGTCGTTCGAATCCTGCAGGCCCGCGTGCTCCTTCTTCAGCACGAACTCGTTGAAGCACGACGCGAGGATGCCCGCGACGGCCGGCTTGCACACGTCGCAGCCGAGCCCGCGGCCGTGCCTGGCGAGCAGTGCGTCGAACGTCGTGATGCGCTCGACGCGGATCAGGTGGAACAGCTCCTGCCGCGAATACGGGAAGTGCTCGCACAGATGGTTGTTGACCGCGAGGCCCTGCTTCTTCATCTCGGCCTTCATGATCTGCGTGACGAGCGGCACGCAGCCGCCGCACGACGTGCCGGCGCCCGTGCAGGTCTTCAGCGCGCCGAGGCTCGTCGCGCCGTCGGCCACGGCCGCGCAGATCTGCGACTTCGACACGTTGTTGCACGAGCAGATCTGCGCACCTTCCGGCAGCGCGTCGACGCCGAGCGCCGGCTTCGCCGCGCCGTCCGACGACGGCAGGATCAGGAATTCCGGCGACTCGGGCAGCTCGATGCGGTTCAGCATCATCTGCAGCAGCGTGCCGTACTCGGCCGCGTCGCCAACCATCACCGCGCCGTGCAGGAACTTGCCGCAGTCAGATACCACGAGCTTCTTGTAGACCTGCCGGCGCTCGTCCGCGTACTGGTAGGTGCGGCTGCCGGCCGTCGTGCCGTGCGCGTCGCCGATGCTCGCGACGTCGACGCCCATCAGCTTCAGCTTCGTGCTCATGTCGGCGCCGGCGAACGCGGCGTCCGCCGCTTCGGCGGCGTCGCCCGCGAGCTGTTTCGCGACCACGCGCGCCATGTCGTAGCCGGGCGCGACGAGGCCGTACACCGTGCCGTTCCACGCCGCGCATTCGCCGATCGCGTAGATGTCGGCGTCGCTCGTGCGGCACGCGTCGTCGATCGCGACGCCGCCGCGCGGGCCGATCTCGAGCCCGCACGCGCGGGCCAGTTCGTCGCGCGGCCGGATGCCGGCCGAGAACACGATCATGTCGGTGTCGAGATGCGAGCCGTCGGCGAACACCATCCGGTGCGCGCCTTCGTCGCCGTCGACGATCTCGAGCGTGTTCTTGCCGGTATGCACGGTCACGCCGAGCGCCTCGATCTTCGCACGCAGCATCCGGCCGCCGCCGTCGTCGACCTGCACGGCCATCAGCCGCGGCGCGAATTCGACGACGTGCGTGTCGAGCCCCATGTCGCGCAGCGCCTTCGCGCATTCGAGGCCGAGCAGCCCGCCGCCGATCACGACGCCGCGCTTCGCGTGCGCGCCGCACGCCTGCATCGCTTCGAGATCCTCGATCGTCCGGTACACGAAGCAGCCCGCGCGATCGCGGCCCGGCACCGGCGGCACGAACGGACGCGAGCCGGTGGCGAGCACCAGCTTGTCGTACGCGAGCGTTTCGCCCGACGCGAGCGTGACCGTATGCGCGGCGCGGTCGATCGACGCGACTGGCGCGTTCAGGCGCAGGTCGAACCGCGGATGGCGCTCGAAGAAGCCGGGTTCGACGAGCGACAGGTCGTCCGCCGACTTGCCCGCGAAGAATTCGGACAGGTGCACGCGATCGTAGGCCGCGCGCGGCTCCTCGCCGAGCACGGTGACGTGCGGCGCGCCCGCCGTGCCGGCTTGCGCCGCGACGCATTCGAGGAGCTTGTGGCCGACCATGCCGTGGCCGATGACGATGAGTTTCATGATGACGGTTCCTTCGGTCGATCAGTTCGCGGCGTTGGCGGCGGCGGCTAGCGCGCGATCGCGCAGCTCGGCTTCGCGCGCCTTGTGTTCTTCGCTGAAGCGCACGGCCATCGCGCAGAGCGCGGTCGCGGTGACGGCGAGGCCGAGCAGGCTCAGCGTGTGCTGCACGTCGCCGACGCCCTTCAGCAGGAAAGCCGCGGCCACCGCGCCGACGTTGCCGCCCGCGCCGACGATCCCCGCGACGCCGCCGAGCGCCTTGCGGTCGATGAACGGCACCAGCGCGTAGGTCGCGCCGCAGGCCATGTGCGTGAAGAGGCCGAAGGTCAGCATCGCGACGAGTGCGATGCCGACGCTTTGCGCATGCGAGAACCAGATCAGCCCGAGCCCTTCGCCGACGATCAGCGCGCACAGCAGCGCCGCCCGCACGTCGAGGCTGCGGCGCGCCGCGATCTTGTCGGACAGCCAGCCGCCGAGCGCGCGGGCGAACAGCGCGAGCAGCCCGAACATGCCGGCCGCGAGGCCCGCGTCCTTCAGCGACAGGCTGAAGTGATCGACGTAGTACAGCGCGGCGATGTTGTGGATGAACACCTCGACGCCGAAGCACGCGCCGTACGTGACGAACAGCATCCACACGCGATAGTTGCCGCACGCGGCGAAGAAGCTCGCCCAGCCGCCCTTCTTGCCGCTGTCGACCGTCACGCCTTCCTTGCGCAGCGCGACGAAATCGCCTTGCGGGCAGTCCTGCGTGAAGCGCCAGTACGCCCAGGCCATCACGAGCATCGCCACGCCCGGCACGATCAGCGCGACGCGCCACGACGAATCCTCGCCGAAGCCGAGCATCAGGCCGGCGGCGACCAGCAGCGGCATCAGCGCCTGCGTCGCGCCCGCGCCGGCATTACCCCAGCCGGCCGTCGTCGCGTTCGCGGTGCCGACCACGTTCGGCGCGAACATCACCGACGTGTGGTACTGCGTGATCACGAAGCCCGCGCCGATCGCACCGATGCCGAGCCGGCAGATCAGGAACCACAGGTAATCGTGCGTGAACGACACGGCGAACACGGGGAGCGCACCGAGCAGCAGCAGCCCGGCATACACGCGGCGCGGGCCGAAGCGGTCGCACAGCGGGCCGACCAGCAGCCGCACGGCGATCGTCGCGGCCACCGCGGCGATGTTGATGTTGGCGACTTGCGCCGCCGTGAGATGGAATTCGCGTGCGATCAGCGGCATCAGCGGCGCGCACGCGAACCACGCGAAGAAGCATACGAAGAACGCCATCCACGTCAGGTGGAACGCGCGCATCGGCGCGGTGCGGAGGCTGAAGAGATCGATACGGGTAGCTTTGTCGGTCATGTCATCCGCCAAACGAAAAACGGCGTCCTGCGCACCGGTCTCGTCGAGACCCGATGCGTAGGACGCCGTTGCCCATGAAGCCCGTTGCCGGGCGCGTCGGTATTCGGTGCTGCAAGCGAATCGCCGTTGATCCGCCCGAACCAGCTTACGCAAGCGACGTGCCATGTCTGCGTCAATCGCGCCGCGAGCCCCGCCGTACAAGGCGCACCGGGCATCGGGCACGTCACCGCGGCGCGCGGCGCGCTCTCCGTCGCGATGCACCGAGGCACAGATGTGGTGCGCTGCAGCACTGTCGCCGTGCGGGACGCGGTGCGCGCCGACGGGGCACGATGCACGCCGATGCGGCATGGCGACTGCTCGCGCGCAGCGAGCGCATGCATGCCCGCGGCCATCGCACGGTGCGCCGCGTCGCGCGAAGGCCGCCTCGTCGCGCCGGCTGGCCCGGATATTGCTGAACCTTCGTCACACCGGCAACGGCGCCGGTGGGCAGTCCCCGCAAACCCGGCCCGCCGCTCACGGCGGGCCCGTCAGGACAACGGCGTCCCCTCCGTGCACGGCACGGCCGGATGCCGGTGCGTTTCGACCGCCCGCCGCCGCCGAGCAACAACGCGACATCAGACCGCCGCAGCGATGCGATGCGGCACAGGAACACGACATGACGACAGGCAAAGTCACGCTGCTGGGCGCCGGGCCCGGCGATCCCGATCTCCTCACGCTGAAGGCGGTCAAGGCGCTGGCCGCCGCCGACGTGCTGCTGCTCGACGATCTCGTCGCGCCCGGCATCGTCGAACTCGCGCCGCACGCGCGCGTGATCCGCGTGGGCAAGCGCGGCGGCTGCCGCTCCACGCCGCAGGCGTTCATCGAGAAACTGATGCGCCGCTACGCGCTGCGTGGCGCGCACGTGGTGCGCGTGAAAGGCGGCGACGCGCTGCTGTTCGGACGCGCCGGCGAAGAGCTCGCGACACTGCGCGCGGCCGCGATTCCGGTCGAGATCGTCAACGGCATCTCGTCGGGCTTCGCCGCCGCCGCGAGCCTCGGCATCTCGCTCACGCACCGCGAGCACTGCCAGGGCGTCACGTTCGTCACCGCGCACCGCCAGGACCACGGTGAACCCGACTGGGCACGGCTCGCGGCGACCGGCACCACGCTCGCGATCTACATGGGGATGAGCCGCGTCGACCGGATCGCGGCAGGCCTGCTCGCCGCGCTCCCCGCGTCGACGCCGGCGGCGGCCGTGCAATGGGCCGGCACGCCCGACGAACGCCGCTGGACCGGCACGCTCGGCACCCTCGCGCGCGGCGTCGAAGCCGCGCGGCTCGGCAGCCCGGCCGTGATCCTCGTCGGCGGCGCGATCGGCGAAGCGGCCGCGCAGGGCGCGGACGCCGAAGCTACCGACGCGGCGCTGGCACGGGCAGCCTGACATGCGCGGCCCCGCGCGGCTTCGGCCGCTCCCCGTTCCGTTCACCACCGGCCGCGCGCGCGGCCGGCATGCATCGTTCGCCCCTCGCGCCGATGCGTCACTGCTCCTGTTGCCCGCCTCATGAGTTCGTCCGCCCCGCCCGCCCGCCTGCGCGTGCTGCTCGTCACCGATACCGACAAGCCGATCGGCGAACTCGGCGACGCGCTCGCGCGCCTCGGCTACGAGATGCTGAACGACGTCGCGACGCCCGCGCGCCTGCCGGCGGCCGTCGAGGAGCAACGCCCCGACGTCGTGATCATCGATACCGATTCGCCGTCGCGCGATACGCTCGAGCAACTCGCGGTCATGCATGCGACCGCCCCGCGCCCCGTGCTGATGTTCAGTCACGACGCCGACCAGGAACTGATCCGCGCGGCGGTCGGCGCGGGCGTCAGCGCGTATCTCGTCGAAGGGTTGTCGGCCGAGCGTCTCGCGCCGATTCTGGAAGTCGCGCTCGCGCGCTTCTCGCACGACGATGCGCTGCGCCGCCGGCTGGCCGACGTCGAGCGCGAACTCGAGGAGCGCAAGCTGATCGACCGCGCGAAACGCGTGCTGATGGACCAGCGCAAGCTGTCCGAACACGATGCGTATGCGGCGCTGCGCAAGCGCGCGATGGATCAGGGCCTGCGCATCGTCGACGTCGCGCGACAACTGCTCGACGCGTCACCCCAGTCATGAGTGCCATGAATACCTCACCTCCCGCCGCGCCGGAACGCGCGCATCTTCGCCTCGGGTTCGTCGCGCTCAGCGACGCGGCCCCGCTGATCGTCGCGCAGCGCCTGAACCTCGGCACGCGCCATGGCCTCACGCTCGAATTGAGTCGCCAGCCGTCGTGGGCGGCCGTGCGCGACAAGCTGCTCAGCGGCGAACTCGACGCCGCGCATGCGCTGTACGGGCTCGTCTGCGGGCTGCAGCTCGGCATCGGCGGCCCGCAGGCCGACATGGCCGCGCTGATGGTGCTGAACCGCAACGGCCAGGCGATCACGCTGTCGCGCGGCCTCGCCGACGCTTACCGCGAAACCGCCAGCGTGCGCACCGCGTTCGCGACGCTCGGCCGCAAGCCGCTGCTTGCTCAGACTTTCCCGACCGGCACGCATGCGATGTGGCTGAACGCGTGGCTCGTGTCGCACGGCATCGATCCGCTACGCGACGTGCGCAGCGTCGTGATTCCCCCGCCCGAGATGGTCGCGGCGCTCGCGGGCGGCGAGCTCGACGGCTTCTGCGCGGGCGAGCCGTGGCACGCGGTGGCCGAAGCATGCGGCGCGGGCCGCACCGTCGCCGTCACGAGCGAGATCTGGCCCGATCATCCGGAGAAGGTGCTCGCGACCCGGCGCGACTTCGTCGCGCTGTATCCGGCCACCGCGCGCGCACTGGTCCGCACGCTCGTCGATGCATGCGCGTGGCTCGACAGCGCCGCGCACCGCCGCGAGGCGGCCGACTGGCTCGCGTCGCCCGACGCGCTCGGCGTGCCGGCCCGGCTGATCGCGCCGCGCCTGCTCGGCGACTACGGCGCGGGGCCGTTCGCCACGCCGCCGCTGCCGATCCGCTTCCACGACGGCGGCACGGTGAACCGGCCCGATCCGCGCGAAGGCGTGTGGTTCCTGTCGCAATACCGGCGCTGGGGCATGCTCGACGGTTCGCACGACGACGCGCGTATCGCCGCGGCGATCGCGCAGACCGCGTTGTATGATGCTGCGGTCGCCGAAGGCGCGGCAGGCCCGTCGCGGGCGTGAGGTCCGAAGCCGGACGCACGAGGCGGGCGGCGCGCCCGCCCGGGCCGTTCCACGCCGGGCCGGCCGTCCGGCCGCTGCCTGCCCGTGCCGCGCAGCCGACACCGCGTTGCTACTCCGTCCCCGCTCCGAATCGATGCCGAAACCCACGCGCACGCCGCTCGACGTGCTGCTCACCGAAATCCGCGCGTGCCGTGCATGCGAGGCCGACCTGCCGCTCGGCCCGCGCCCGGTCGTGCGCGCTCATCGCGACGCGCGCATCCTGATCGTCGGGCAGGCGCCGGGCGCGCGCGTCCATGCGAGCGGCATCCCGTGGGACGACGCGAGCGGCAAGCGGCTGCGCGACTGGCTCGGCGTCGACACCGACACCTTCTACGACGAGACACGCTTCGCGATCGTGCCGATGGGCTTCTGCTACCCGGGCCGCGGCGCGAGCGGCGACAACCCGCCGCGCCCCGAATGCGCGCGACTGTGGATCGACCGGCTGCTGGCCGAACTGCCGTCGATCCGGCTCACGCTGCTGATCGGCCAGTACGCGCAGCGGCATTTCCTGCGCGACACGCGCAAGGCGACGCTGACCGACACCGTGCAGGCCTGGCGCGACTACGGCCCCGCCCTCCTGCCGCTGCCGCATCCGTCGCCGCGCAACCAGGCGTGGTTCAAGCACCATCCGTGGTTCGACGCCGAGGTCGTGCCCGAACTGCGGCGCCGGGTCGCGCGGCTCGCTGCGGGCTGACCGCGCGAGCGCCCGTGCCCGTCGCGCCCGGTTCGCTGTACCATCGCGGCTCAACCGCGTCACGAACAGCAGAATCCTTCATGCCCTCCACCGCCCCGCCGCGCCTGTACGGGATGCCCGAACGCAGCGACCGGCTCGATTTCTACATCCGCGACCAGGCGTCGCGCCAGGCGATCACCGAGCCGCACCGGCACGCGTATTTCCAGATCCAGTTCAACCTCGGCGGCGACACCGAGCAGCGCATCGGCGGCGTCACGCGGCCGTTTCCGCGCGGCGCGCTCGCGTTCGTGCTGCCGCACCGCGAGCACCTGATTCCGCATCCGGAAGGCGCGCACTTCATCGTGATCAATTTCAGCCAGGCGTTCCTGCGCGCCGATCTCGACGTCGATCCGCTCGATCTCGAGGACGTGCCCGCGCACCGCTTCCCCGAGCTGACGCCGTTCCGCTTCCAGGAGCACCTCGATTTCATCCTGACCGGCGACACGTACGACGAAGCGCGCCGCCTCGCGCTGTGCATGCTCGATGCCGATCGCGTGCGCACGTTCGGCTCGACCACGTTGCTGCGCGGCTACCTGCTGCAACTGATCGGGCTCGTCTGCACGCAGTACGCGGGCGCGCTCGACAAGCTCGCGCAGCGCGGCGCCCAGCGCGCCGGCCGGCGCGACGCGCTGGCCCGCGTGCTGCGCCACGTGCGGGCGAACCTGACCCGCGAGGACCTCACGCTCGCGGCGACCGCCGAAGCCGCGTTTCTCTCCCCGAACTACCTCGCGCACCTGGTCCGCAAGGAAACCGGCAGCACCTTCACCGATCTGGTGACCGAGCGCCGGATCGCGCTCGCGCAATCGCTGCTGGCCCACACCAGCCGGCGCATCGCGGACATCGCGCGCTCGGTCGGCTTCCGCGACGAAGGGTATTTCGCGCGGCGTTTCCGCGCGCGGGTCGGCGTGTCGCCGAAGGCGTACCGCGACGCGAACGCCGCGCCGCCCGGCGGCGACGACACGCCGCCGGCCGCCGACGCGTAGTTTTGTCCCGGTAAAACGCAGTTGCGTCGCATCCGCACGCACGCGCGTCGGGTATCGTTGCACGCATGCCGGCCGGTGTGCCGGCCCTCCGTCTTCCTACCGAACGAGGCCCTCCGATGTCCGCCTATGTCATCGACGCCGCCGAGCGTCCTTCCGTCGAAATCGAACAGTCGTCCGCGCGCTTTCCGGTGCGCCGCGTATTCTGCGTCGGCCGCAACTATGCCGACCATGCCCGCGAAATGGGCGCCGACCCCGACCGCGAACCGCCGTTCTTCTTCACGAAGCCGGCCGACGCGATCGTCCCGGCCAGCGGCACGGTCGCCTATCCGCCGCTGACGAACGATCTCCATCACGAAATCGAGCTGGTCGTCGCGATCGGCAAGGACGGCCGGTCGATCGACCCGGCCGACGCGCTGTCGCACGTGTGGGGCTACGGCGTCGGCGTCGACCTCACGCGCCGCGACCTGCAGGCCGACGCGAAGAAGCTGAGCCGTCCGTGGGACTGGGCGAAGGGTTTCGACGCGTCGGGCCCCGTGACCGCACTGCGGGCGGCGGCGGCCACCGGCCACCCGGCGACTGGCCGGATCTGGCTCGCGGTCAACGGCGACACACGCCAGCAAGGCGACCTCGCCGACATGATCTGGCCCGTGCCCGACGTCATCGCGTACGTGTCGCGCTCGGTCGAGCTGAAGGCCGGCGACCTGATCTTCACCGGCACGCCGGCCGGCGTCGGCGCGCTGCAGCCGGGCGATCGCGTGACGGGCGGCGTCGACGGCGTCGCGACGTTCGAATTCGTGGTCGGCGCGAAGCCGTAATGCCGTTTACAGGGCGGCCCGCCCGGGCCGCGCCGCGAGATCCCGATGCCGGTCAGTCGTAGCGGCGCAGGAAGGCGTCGGCGACGGCCGGCGGATTCAGCGCTTTCGCCGACGCGTTTTCCAGCGCCTCGGCCGCGTCGTCGTCGCTGATCGACACGAACAGCGTGATGGCCGCCCTGGCGTCGCCCGTGCCGAACACGCCGTCGCGATCGAGCAGCCGCAATGCCGCGATCATGTCGGCGTGCAGTTGTCGGGAAAATTCCGGGAAGCGCGACTGGACGAACTGCGGGCTCAGCACTTCGTCGGCCAGCCTGCCGCAGATCGCGTTGAACGGCGACGCCTCGGCCGCCGCGTACGCCCACTCGGACACGCCCCACACGAACCGCGGATCGTCGTCCGCGACCGCCTGTTGCGCGCAAATCCGGCGCAGCCCTTCGACCGAATTGGCGGCCGGCACCACCGTCATCGCGCCGCTGTCGGTGTACAACGCAAACGCATAGAAATGCTCGTCCGGGTGCAACGCGCGGAGCGCCCGGAAGGTCGCCCTCGCGGCATCGGCAATGTCCCGCTGGAAATCAGAAAAGTCGCTCATCGCATCCTCGTCCAGTCGCCCTTCTCGCTCGCCGGGACACGCGGCGCGCCGATCGTGCGTCATCTCCCGGCATGCGGCGGATTGTCCGCCATTCGGCCGCGCGCCGGTACCGGGGCGCACCCGCGCTCACCGCGCGGCGTCCCGTCCGTCGAATGCGCGCACGCACACGGCGGCCGCCAGCGCGATCGCCGCCGACAGCAGCATCATCGCGAGCGGCAGGTAGCCCGCGTTGGCGGGGGTCAGCAGCGCGCCCGTCAGCGACGACAGCGCGGCGCCGCCGCCGATCGTCATCGCGCCGGCCAGCCCCGACGCGCTGCCCGCCAGCGCCGGGCGCACCGACACCGCGCCCGCATGGGCGCCGGGATTGCTCAGTCCGTTGCCGAAGCCGACCAGCACGCACGGCCCGAACCACGCAAGCGCGTGCGTCGCGCCGCCGAGCATCAGTGCAAGCCCGATCAGCGGGCCCGCACACGCGACGACCCGCCCGCACAGGATCGTCGTGGCCAGCGCATGGCGGCGCGCGACCCGCGCGGCCAGCCAGCTGCCGCCCACGAAACCGGCCGTGATCGTCCCCATATAAAAGCCGAGTTCCGCCGGCGCGATGCCGAACCGCGTTTTCGCGGCGAGCGGCGCACCGGCCAGGAATGCGTAGAACGCCCCCGTCGAAAACGCCATGCACAGCGCATAGGCCCAGAAACGGCGCGCACGCAGCAGCGCCGGATACGCGCGAAGCTGCTGCGCGAAGCTCGACGGCCGGCGCGTATGGGTTTCGACGAGATCGAGCGTGCACCAGCCGAACAGCGCGATGCCGACTGCGCCGAGCAACCAGAAGCTCGCGCGCCAGCCGACCGTCTGGTCGAGCGCGCCGCCGAGCGTCGGGCCGAGCATCGGCGCGAACGCGGCGGCCATCGCCGCATAGCCGATCCGGCTCGCCGCGCGCGCGCCGCCGACGGTATCGCGGATCGCCGCCATCGACACGGGATAGACCGACGTGATCGCCGCCTGCATCAGCCGGCAGACGAGAAACACGCGGATATCGGCCGCCATCGCGCAACCGAGCGAACCAAGCGCGAACAGGGCGACGCTCGCCAGCACGACCGGCCGCCGCCCGAACCGGTCGGACAGCGGCCCCGTCACGAATTCGAGCGACGCGGCCACCGCCGCATACCCGCCGAGCGACAGCGCGACGAGCGCATAGTCGGTGCGCAGGTCGCGCACGATCGCCGGCAGCGACGGCAGGAACAGGCTCAGCGGCAGGACCGACAGCGCGCACAGCATGATCAGCGTGGCGTGCCGCGGCGACGCCGCGGCAGAAGCGGTCGACGGGTTCGATGGCAAGCGGATGCCCTCCCGCGCACGGGCCGCACGGCCGTGCGCAACGCAAAAAAAAGCCCCCGAACGAGTCGGGGGCGCATGGGTACCGGCGCGATCCCGCTACCGGGCCCTGCGCCTGTGGGCTACTACGATCAAGCAAGCCGTTTTCATGCCGAATGGCTCCTGAATGTCATGAATGCGTGGCGGCGAACCGCCAGCGATATCGGCTGATGTTAGGCGGACCACACCAGCCGCGTCAACGCCCTAACGCGTGCGCACCGAGACGAACTTCCGCGCGTTGTTGCGCTGGATCAGCACGGCGATCACGCTGCCGCCGTTCGCTTCGAGCGACGGCACGTCGTCCGGCGTCTCGAGCAGCGTGTCGTTGAGCGCCAGCACGACGTCGCCCGGCTGGATGCCCGCGCGCGCGGCCGGGCCGTGCACCGCGTCCACCATCATTCCGACCGCGAGCCCCGTCGAACGGCGCTCGTCATCGCTCAACGCGTGCATCGTCAGCCCGAGGCGGTCGCCGTGGTCGCCTGCTTCGCCCGCGGCCGGCCCCGGCCCCAACCGTGCAGCGGCCTTCGGCGCGGCCGTGCCGATTGTCGCGGCCGGGCTGCCGGCCGCATCGTCGGCGCCGACGATCGTCAGCTTCACCGGCGCACGGTTGCGGATCACGCGCAGCGGCGCCTTCGCGCCGGGCGGCAGCGCGGCGGCCAGGTCGTCCAGTTCCGCCGAGCGGCCGATGGCCTTGTCGCCCATCTTCACGATCACGTCGCCGGGCTTCAGCCCGGCCGCGGCGGCCGGCGAGCCGGGCGCGACGCCGTTGACGAGCGCGCCGGCCGGACGCGGCAGCCCGAACGCCGCGGCCAGACCGACGCCAACGTCCTGCACGTCGACGCCGAACGCATTGGCCGACGGCGGCGCGCCCGGGGCGGGCGCCTGAGCCGGCTGCGCCTGCATCTGCGCCTGCTGTTGCGCGCGCAACTGGGCGCGCACCTTGGCCGCGAATGCGATCGGGATGGCGAACGTCGTGCTCGCGTAGCGGTCGGCGCCCGTATAGACCTGCACCGCGATGCCGATCACGTCGCCCGCGCGATTGAACACGGGGCCGCCCGAGTTGTCCGGATTCGGCGCGATGTCGGTCTCGAAGAACGGAAACGCGCTGCCGTCCGGCAACCGGCGAGACGTCGCGCTGACGATGCCGGCCGTGACCGTGTTGCCGGATCCGTCCGGCGCGCCGATCGTCATCACCGGCTCGCCCGCGCGGACTTTCGACGAATCGCCGACGCGCACGAACGGCAGCTTCGTCGCGTCGACGTGCAGCACGGCGACATCGCTTTGCGGATCGACGGCCAGCACCGTCGCCTTGAATTCGCGGCGGTCGGTGAGGCGCACCGTCACGTCGGTCGCCTCGTCGACCACATGGGCGGACGTCAGGATCAGGCCATCGGCGCTGACGATGAAACCCGAGCCGCTGCCGGACACCGCGCGCGGCGCCGGATCGGGCGCCTGCGCCTGCGGCCCCTGCGCGGCCGGCGGCGCGCCATGCCGGAAGAACGCGGCGAGCGGATCGTCGGGATCGAGGGCGGCAAAGGCCGGGCCGCCGGTTTGCGGATCGGGGGTGGCGGCCATGACGGTCACGACCGCCGGGCCGTAGCGCTCGACGATCGCCGGGAAGTCGACCGGCATCGCATAAGGCGCGGCGGGCGGCCGCGCCTTCATCGGCGGCGGTGCGGCGTGCGGCGCGAGCGTGCCGGCAACGGCGGCGGGCGACGGCAGGATTCCGGCGAACACGCCCCCGATCAACGCGGTGCGAAGCACGGCGCGAGCAAGCGTCTGGCAAACCACGGCGCACCTCCCCCGGCAGCCGCGACGCCGCCCTGCGCGAGACGCGCAGGCGTCCGACAAGCACCGGTACACCCAACCATTTATAGCCCAAGCGCCGGTTGGGACATACGAATCGAAACCCGTATGCCGGAAGGTGTCGCGGTGGTGGAACCGCGACGGCGTTCGTTTCGAACAAACTGCGCGGTTCGTCAATCCGAATATTCACCACGCATCGCTCACTGTGCGCGTCGCCGCCACCTCATCGTCGTGGTCCGCGGCCACCCATTTGCCGGTCGCGCATTGCCGACAGACCGCATGCGGCGCGCAAACAACAAACGGTTCGTCATCGGCCTCCTTCCGTCGACGAACCGGCATCGACTCGAGTCAGTGGCACGACAACACAGCGACCCCGCCAACGCCTTGCGTGGTCGGCACCGCCGCCGTGTAGCCGACGGCAACGAGCGGCTGAGCCGCGTCATGTCCGACGACGATCGATTGAATCGTCGCCGGCCCGGCGGTCTTCAACACGCCGTTCAGCGGCACCTGCGTGTACGTCAACCCGTATTGCGCACTCCCGAGCTTGATCGACAGGTCCAGCGTGGTGAGCATGCGCGTGACCGGATCGAGCGTGGCCGAAGCCGACACGAGCGTCCCGCTCGTGTCGCCGTTGTTGCTCGCCACCGTGTCGGCGATCACCTGCGTACACGAAAGCGGGCCGCCCGTCGCGGGCAACGACAGCGGCGTGCCGACCGCGTAGTGCACGCCCTGCGTATCGGCATAGGTATTGCCGTCGGTGTCCATCGCGCGATTCCACCGGCCGATCGCCACATCGGTGCCGATGCCCTGGATCTCGGTCACTGCCCCATGGTCGAGCCCGAGGCAGTCGGTCGCCGCCGCCGACGACGCCAGCGTCGTAAACGCGCCGCTTCCCTGCTGAACCAGGCTCGTTGCCGGCACATCGGCCGCCGTCATGTTGCGATTCCTCGCCCACTCGCTCGGCAAATTCGGCACCACGAGCACCGCCAGCTGGCCGTTGTTCGCCGCGACCGGTGACGCAGCGCCCGAATAGCTGAAGCTGCCGTTCGGCCGGCAGGCCGTGGGGACGGACGGCTGGGCAGGCGCACCCGGCGCCGGCGTGGCGGGCGACGGGACCGTCGGCGTTCCCGCCGTGTCGTTGTTCGACGCGTTGCTGCCCGTTTTGGCCGCGCCACCGTCATCGCCGCCACATGCCGTCAGCATCAACACAGTACTCGCCAGCCCCACCAGACAGACTTGCTTGCCCCGCATGCTTCACCTCGTTTTCTCGTTGTACAAACCCGTCACCGCCGGCGTTCAGTTCGCGCCGTCGTTGTTTGCCATACTGGCCGGCGCCATTCGCAGCGCATCGACCGACTTGACCAGCCCCCATGCGCCGACACCGCCCAACGCAAGCGCGCCGAACCACCAGGAAGCCGGCCAGATCTCGAGCAGGCTCTCCTTGGCAAGGACGAACGGCGATTTCAGCGCGACGATCACCACGGCCGTGTTGTAGCAGGCATGAATCAACATGCCCGGCAACAGCGATCGGGTAGCCGCATAGAGTTTTCCGATCAGCAAGCCGAGTCCGAATGCGAGCACGAACTGATAGACGTTCATATGCGCAAGACCGAACACCGCGGCCGAATGGGCGATAGCCGTTCCCTCCGGATACTGTCGCAGGAAGCTGCGCAGCATCACGCCGCGAAACAGCATCTCTTCGAGTAGCGGCGCAATCACGCAGGTCAATACGATCAGGCCGAGCCCGCCGTTGACATACACTTCCCGGGCTTCATCGCGGCTGCCGCTCCACGAGAAAAACTGCCCGATACCGACTTCCAGCACGCTCATCGCCACCACCAATGCCGGCGTAATCAGTACGACGGGCACGAGAAATCGCCGGATCGTCGTTCGCCAGGAATCGACGCCATCGTGCAGCAAGCGACGGTAGGTGAATTTGCCGTGATGAAGCAGCACCGTAAATACGAGCCCATTGGCGAGCACGCGCCCGATACTGGCGATCGCCATCGGTTGCAGGCCGGCGCCGCGACCGGCGGACCAGATGATCGAGTTCGTCACATACTCGACCATGTTCAGCACGACGACGATAAAAAACGCTTCCAGCAGATTCGGGAAGCAATAGCGGCTTGAATCCGATTTCATGTCGTTCTATACGGTTTCGCAGGCGGCATATGCGGTGGTCGCGCACTCGGATGCCTGCGGCCGATCTCGTCCCGATCGGCATTGTTATTTATTGGAGCACTCGGCCGACGCGACTCATCGCGGCCTGCGTTCTCCGATATCCAGTGACGGCACAAAAGTAACCGTTTGTTACGGAGCGAAATCGTCGCTCATCGCAGGAGCCGTGACAAGCGACATTGACCATTTTTTGCGATGGAAAAGACAAAACTTTCGATTCAGGCTGCGCGGTCGGAAATCGACAATATCGAGATATCGGCCGGATTCTTAAAATATTGAATGATTCGCGGCCCGCCATGGCCTTTAAAGCGCCGGGTATTGAATCCACCCGTCACGCATGACCCGCGCCCACCCGCTCCGCGATCGCCGACACCACCCGCAACATCGGCTCGAACGCATCCGCGGACGTATTGCCGAAACCGAGCACGAGCCCGTTGCCGGCCCGCGCCGCATCGATCGCGAAACCCGACAGCGGAAACGGCCCGATGCCGTGCGCGCGCGCCGCTTCGACGATCGCGCGATCGCGATAACGCGCCGGCAGCCGCAGCGCGAGATGCAGCCCGCAGGGGCCGCCCTCGACCTGGTGCGGCACGCTCAGGCTGCTGTCGAGCGCGGCGAGCAGCACACGCCGCCGGTCGCGATACAGCCGGCGCATCCGGCCGAGATGCCGGCCGTACTCGCCCGTCTCGATGAAATCGGCGAGCGCGAGCTGCACATGGCGCGTCCCGCCGCGCAGCATCTCCGGCAACGCCGGCCGCACGGCGGCCAGCAACGTGTCGGGCAGCACGAGAAAACCGATCCGCAGCGCCGGAAACATCGTCTTGCTGAACGAGCCGAGATAGACGACCGGCGAATCGGGCGCGAGCCCCTGCATCGCGCCGATCGGCTCGCCGGTGTGACGGAATTCGCTGTCGTAGTCGTCCTCGATGATCCATGCGCGATGGCGGCGTGCCGCATCGATCAGCGCCAGCCGGCGCGAGATCGACAGCACCGCGCCGGTCGGGAACTGGTTCGACGGCGTCGTGTAGACGAGGCGCGGCGGCCGCTCGCGCCAGTCGTCCGGTTCCGCGCGCAGCCCTTCCGCGTCGACGGGCATCGGCACGACGTCGAGGTCGGCCGCCTGCATCGCGGAGCGCGCGCCGCGATAGCCGGGCTCCTCGACCCACACCGTATCGCCCGGATTCGTCAGCAACTGCGCGCACAGCGCGATCGCGCCCTGTGCGCCTTCGGTGATCACGATCTGCTCGGGATCGCAACGCACGCCGCGCGTGACCGCCAGGTGGCGCGCGATCGATTCGCGCAACGCGGGCTCGCCGAGCGGATCGCCGTACGCGAGCAGGTCGCGGCCGGCGCGGCGCAATGCGCGATCGATCGCATGCCGCCACGCGTCCACCGGGAAATGCGACAGCGCGGGCACGCCCGGCCGGAAGCCCTCCGATTCGCCGGTGCCGACGAGGCTCGGGCGAATCCGGCCGAGCCGCTGCGCGACGGCTGGCGGCGCGGCACGCCGGCGCGGCGGCGCCGGCCGCGACAGCCCGACGACCCGCGTGCCGCGACGGTCCGACTGCAGGAAGCCTTCGGCGACGAGCTGCTCGTATACGGCGGCCGTCGTATTGCGCGACACGCCGAGCGTGTCGGCCAGCGCGCGCGTGCCGGGCAGCCGCGTGCCGGCCGGCATCGCGCCGCCGAGAATCGCGTCGCGCAAGCGGCGCAGCAGCTGGCGCTGCAGCGACGGGGCGCCGGGCGTACGGGCCAGCGGCGCATCGAGCGGCAGCAACGGCGTGTCGCCGGGAAGAAAGGCAGTCGTCATCGGAACATCGCGGCGTGAAGAGGTCGGAACGGGACGGATGGTGAGCGGCGTGCGGCCGGCGGCCACCGACCGTGGCACCATAAATTTGCCGCACGCTGGCGCTTCTCATGGTACCTCGCCGCGACTACGATCGTCTGCATGCCGGCATGTCGCCGGCCGCCAACCGAAGCGAGATCGACCTTGCCCACGCTCACCAACGCTTTCCAGCAGCCCATCGGCCGACCCGTTCCCGACTGGTCCGCGCGCCCGCGCCCCGAGCGCATCGCGCTCGAAGGCCGCTACTGCCGGCTCGAACCGCTCGACGC
Source organism: Burkholderia anthina (assembly GCF_001547525.1). Lineage (GTDB taxonomy): Bacteria > Pseudomonadota > Gammaproteobacteria > Burkholderiales > Burkholderiaceae > Burkholderia > Burkholderia semiarida. The sequence goes on along the minus strand of NZ_LNJP01000004.1, from coordinate 462,936 downwards.
CGAACGCCACGCGGCCGATCTGTACGCCGCGTACGCGCAGGCGCCCGACGGCCGCGACTGGACCTATCTGGCGCACGGCCCGTACGCCGACGCGTCCAGCTACCGCGACTACGCGCGCGGCGCGCAAGCGAGCGCCGATCCGCTGCACTACACGGTGATCGATCGCGCCACGGGCCGCGCGGTCGGCACGCTCGCGCTGATGCGCATCGATCCGGCCAACGGCGTGATCGAGGTCGGTTCCGTCACGTTCTCGCCGCTGCTCAAGCGCACGCCGGTATCGACCGAAGCGCAGTTCCTGCTGATGAAGTATGCGTTCGATACGCTCGGCTACCGCCGCTACGAATGGAAGTGCGACGACCTGAACGCGCCGTCGCGCAAGGCGGCCGCGCGCCTCGGCTTCCGCTACGAGGGCACGTTCCGGCAGGCGATGGTCTACCGCGGCCGCAATCGCGACACCGCGTGGTTCTCGATCATCGACGGCGAATGGCCGGACGTCCGCGCCGCGTTCGAAGCCTGGCTCGCGCCGGAGAACTTCGACGCCGAAGGCAACCAGCGCCTGTCGCTCACCGCGATCCGCCACGCGCAGTCCAGCGCGCGCGACGCGGCCAGCCGCGCGAACGACGCGACGCGCGTCACGGTGCGCCCGCTCGTCGCCGCCGACGAAGCCGCGTGGCGGCCGCTGTGGCAGGGTTACCAGACGTTCTATGACACCGCGCTGAGCGACGCGGTGTTCGCGACCACATGGGCGCGCCTGATGGATCCGGACGAGCCGATGTTCGTGCTCGGCGCGTTCGATGCGTCGGGTGCGCTGGTCGGGATCGTGCACGCGATCTACCACCGCTCGTGCTGGACCGAAGGGCCGTACTGCTACCTGCAGGATCTGTACACGGCGCCCGACGCGCGCGGCCAGGGCGCGGGCGGCGCGCTGATCGAGGCCGTGTACGAACGGGCCCGGGAAGCCGGCGCGAGCCGCGTGTACTGGCTCACGCACGAGACCAACACGACCGCGCGCGCGCTGTACGACAAGCTCGCGAACAACGCCGGCTTCATCCAGTACCGGCACGATCTGAAGAAATGACGTCGCTCCCCGACGGCCGATGTTCAGCCATGAGCATCGGCCGGATGGCGTGCGCCACCGTCTTCCGGCGCGCCATCGTGCGCCGCACCGGCCACGCCCGGCACCGCGGCCGGACAGATCATCTCGTCGCCATTGGCCGGCACGGGCCGCCGCACCGGCCGGAACACCGGCTCGCCCGGCTCGATCGGCTGCCCGGACAGCGCGCAGCGCCCGGGCTGCAACGCGACGCGCAGGCGCCAGCGCTGCTCGCCGTAATGACACCGGCCGCTGTCGACCCAGCGCACCAGCAGCGCGTCGTCGCCCGCCTCCAGCACCGTGACGAACAGTTGCGGGCGCAACGGCGACGCCGCGGCGGCCGCGTGCTCCGGAATCGGCGTACGGCCGATCGTCACGAGCGGATGCGCGACCGCGCCGCCGCGCGACGGCATCGCATCGTCTTCGTCCAACGCCGACGCGTCGCACGACAGGTCTTCTTCGCAGATCGGGCTTTCCATGGTGTTGAGCATGCTTGGCGGCCGCGTGCAACGGGATGCCGCACGCGAGCGCAATCGGACTGGCGCACATGATACAAATTGAAGTCAACTTCAAGTAAAGGGGTAGCGTGCGCAACGATCCGTTTCGGCGATCGCGGCAATGGCCGGCGCGACACGCGACGGCATCCTGGTCTAAGCTGGCGCCTTCCCCCTGACAACGCCGCGCCCCTACGCATGCCGACCGCCTCCCCCGCCCCGGCCACGCTGTTCCCGCTCGACGAAGCCTGGTCCGATTTCCCCCGCCGCAAGGCGGCCGTACGCGCGTTCATCGCCGGGTACTGCGCCGCGCGCGACCGGCGCGACGCGCCGCTGCACGACGGCCCGGACGGCCATGTCGTGCAGTTCGACCGCGCGATGGGCCGGCCTTTCGAGCATTTCATGATCGAGGGTGCGCCCGAATCCGGCGCCGGCCCGTTTGCCGTCGGCGCGTGGATCACGCGTTACGGCGCGGCCCCGCTGCCGCCCGCGCTGCGGGGCAGGACGCGCCGGCTGACCGACGAGCATTTCATGGCCGCCGATATCGACGGGCTGTCCGGCGACGACGCGCTCGCGCAAGCGCTCGCCTGCGACACGCCGGACGCGATCCAAGCGTTCAACACGAGCGGCGCCTTCCCGCCGTTCCAGCCGAATCCCGCCGCGTTCCTGTTCGCGCACCGGCTCGACGGGCAGATCGCGGCCACCGCGCGCTACGGCTTCGCGTCGCCCCGCGATATCGTCGTCGACCGCGTCGGGACGGCGGACGCATACCGGCGCCGCGGCCTCGCGACGCAACTGCTCGCCGCGATCGTCGCGCACGCGCGGCACCGCGGTGCGCGCCGCGCGTGGCTCATCTCGACCGAAGCCGGTCAGCCGCTGTACCGCGCCGCCGGATTCACGTCGCTCGCCGCGGTTGCCGTGGACGAAGTGCTCGCCTGAACGCGAAGCGGGCAACGCCCCCGTCACGTTCGTCTCGCGATTCGTCTCATCACGGTGAGACGAACGTCCCGCCGTCTCACCCCGCCCGCCGTTTCGCTATCGCAGCAGAGCCGACGCTCCGTTTCTTCCGAATCGTTGCCGGCCGCCGGAAAGCGACATGGTGCAACGCACGCCACGCGTGCTTCCGCTTGCCACGCACCGCCCTGATTCACGCTGGCCCCGTTCCTGCATACCGGTCGATCGCGCAATCGCGCGACGGGCGCACCGGCAGCATTGCCGCGCACCCGACGACAACCCGACGGAGACAGCAACGTGAGTACACCGGCATCGATCACCCCGCCCAGCATGAAGGCCGCCGTCTGGCATGGCCGCCACGACATCCGCGTCGAAGAGGTTCCCGTTCCGCAGCGCCCGCCCGCGGGCTGGGTGACGATTCGCGTGCATTGGTGCGGCATCTGCGGCTCCGACCTGCACGAATACGTCGCCGGGCCCGTGTTCATCCCGGTCGACGCGCCGCACCCGCTGACCGGCCTGAAGGGCCAGTGCATCCTCGGCCACGAGTTCAGCGGCGAGATCGCCGAGTTGGGCGCGGGCGTGTCGGGCTTCGCGGTCGGCGACCGCGTGACGGCCGACGCGTGCCAGCATTGCGGCACCTGCTGGTACTGCCGGCACGGGCTGTACAACATCTGCGAGAACCTCGCGTTCACCGGGCTGATGAACAACGGCGCATTCGCCGAATACGTGAACGTGCCGGCCGAGCTGCTGTACAAGCTGCCCGACGATTTCCCGACCGAGGCCGGCGCGCTGATCGAACCGCTCGCGGTCGGGCTGCACGCGGTGAAGAAGGCCGGCAACATCGTCGGGCAGACCGTCGTCGTGGTCGGCGCGGGCACGATCGGCCTGTGCACGATCATGTGCGCGAAGGCCGCGGGCGCCGGGCGCGTGATCGCGCTGGAAATGTCGGCCGCGCGCAAGCAGAAGGCGCTGGAGGTGGGCGCGAGCGTCGTCATCGATCCGAAGACGTCCGATGCGATCGCCGAAGTCCGGGCGCTGACGGGCGGCTACGGCGCCGACGTGTCGTTCGAATGCATCGGGCACACGGCCACCGCGAAGCTCGCGATCGACGTGATCCGCAAGGCCGGCAAGTCGGTGATGGTCGGCATCTTCGAGGAACCGGCGCCGTTCAACTTCTTCGACATCGTGTCGACCGAGAAGGAAGTGATCGGCTCGCTCGCGTACAACGGCGAATTCGCGGACGTGATCCGCTTCATCGCGGACGGCCGCATCGACGTGCAGCCGCTCATCACCGGGCGCATCGCGCTCGGCGACATCGTCACGCGCGGCTTCGAGGAATTGGTCAACCACAAGGACCGCAACGTGAAGATCATCGTCCAGCCGGCCGTCTCCTGACCGCACGCGCGCGCTCGCGGCATCCGCGGCATCGATTCGCGCCGCGGCGCGCAGGCCGCCGCTCCGCCGTCGAGCGTCGCCCCAGCACGGGCGGCGCGCGTGATTCCGCCTCCCTTTCCCGCGTGGCGTGGCGCGCAACCCTCATCACCCCGGTCCGGGGCAGCCGCCACGCCGCGTTCCATCCGGACGCGGCACGCGGAAACATTCACAACCCCGAGCCCCGCGCGATTCTTCGATATACTGGACCGAACCCTTTTCAGGGCATTGTCGGGGCAACCGGGGCGACCACGCCTTTCGCGCGTTCGCCCCGACCTGCGTGGGATGGCGCACCGTGAAACCGCGAGCCGGACTGATACTCGAACTCTTCGTCAACCTCGTGCTGCCGTGGGTAGCCTATCGGGTCGCGCATCCGTATTTCGGCGAAACCGGCGCGCTGTACGCGTCCGCGGTTCCGCCGATCGTCTGGTCGATCGTCGAATTCATCCGCTCGCGCCGCATCGACGCGGTGGCGGCCATCGTGCTGCTCGGCATCACGCTGTCGATCGTCGGGATGGCGTTCGGCGGCAGCCCGCGCACGCTGCTGATGCGCGAATCGATCGGCTCGGGCACGATCGGCATCGTGTTCCTGCTGTCGCTGTTGCGCGAACGCCCGCTGATCTACTATCTGGCCCGCGCCACCGTGGCCCGCGAGATGGACGGCGGCGCCGCGCACTTCGAAGCCGTCTGGGACGCGCAGCCGGGCCTGCGGCAGATGCTGCGGCTGATGACGTTCGTGTGGGGCGCGATCATGACGCTCGAGATGCTGCTGCGCTGGTGGATGGTCGCCAACTGGCCGGTCGAACGCGTGCTCGTCGTGTCGCCGGTGATGGGCTACACGGTGTTCGGCTGCCTGCTGCTGTGGACGTTCTGGTATCGGCGGCGGATGCGCGTGCGCAACAGCGTCGACATCCCGGGCCGCGGCGGCGTCACGGAAACCGCCGGCCGCTGACACGCGGTGCGCCGGCTGACCGGCCGATGCCGCCCGGCCGCGTTTCACGGCGCCTGCTGTATGATGCGCGGCGTCTCGTCCGCCCATCCGTTTCCCGTCATGTCCCTTTCGCTCCTTCCGTGTGCCACGATCTGGATCGCCCTGTTCGCGGCCGCCGCATTCGCATGGCATCGCCCGCTGCACGGCCTGAGCATCGGCCTCGCCGCGCTCGGCTATGCGGGTGCGCTCGCGTTCGGCCAGCTTGCGCCGATCACGCTGGCGCCCTTCGCGCTGCTGATCGCGGCCGCGTGGGGCGTGCTGCCCCAGCGCCCGCTCGCGGTGCGCATCGCGGCGCACCTCGTCTTCGCCGCGCTGGCGATCGCGCTGAGCCTGCACCTGATTCCGGGCTTCCACAATCCGCGCGTGATCGGGCCGATCCGCTTCACACCGGACGCCGCGCCATTCACGATGTACCTGAACTTCGACAAGCCGCTCGTCGGGCTGTGGCTGTTGTGGGTGCTGCCGTGGGTCGCCCCCGGCGTCGCGCTGTCGCACGCGCTGCGCACCGGCGTCGTGGCGGCCGTCGCCACCGCCGCCGCGTGCCTGGCCGGCGCGCTCGCGTTCGGGATGGTCGGCTGGGCGCCCAAATGGCCGCCGTCGGGCTGGCTGTGGCTCGTGAACAACCTGTTGCTGGTGACGCTCGCCGAGGAAGGGCTGTTTCGCGGCTACGTGCAAGGCGGGCTGACCCGCATGTTGCGCGCGTACTCGTGGGGCCCGTGGGTCGCGCTCGCGGCCGGCGCGGTGCTGTTCGGCGCCGCGCACGCGGCGGGCGGCTGGCAATGGATCGTGCTCGGCACGGTGGCCGGCGTCGGCTACGGCCTCGCGTGGCGGCGCGGCGGACTGCTCGCCGCCGCGCTCGCGCACGCGGGGCTGAACGTCGTCCACTTCGGCCTGTTCACCTACCCGATGCTCGCCGCCGCGCGCTGAACGCGGCGCAGGTACCGCCGCCGTCGCTCAGTTGAACCCGGCGACCGCGTGCGGCACGTACGGGCGTTCGAGCGTGGCGATTTCATCGTCGGTCAGCTTCAGCGCGAGCGCGCCGAGCGCATCGTCCAGTTGCCGCGGCTTCGAAATGCCGACGATCGGTGCGGTCACGCCGCGCTTTTGCGCGACCCACGCCAGCGCGACCTGCGCCCGCGGCACGTTGCGCGCGGCGGCGATCGCCGCGACGGCCTCGACGACCGCCTTGTCCGCATCGGCCGTGGCGTCGTACAGCCGCTGGCCGACGTCGTCCTTCTGCTGCCGTTCCGACGATTCGTCCCAGTTGCGCGTCAGGCGCCCGCGCGCGAGCGGGCTCCACGGAATCACCGCGATGCCTTCGTCCTCGCACAGCGGCAGCATTTCGCGCTCTTCCTCGCGATACAGCAAGTTCAGGTGATTCTGCATGCTGACGAAGCGCGTCCAGCCGTTCTGCTTCGACGTGTGCAGCGCCTTCGCGAATTGCCACGCGAACATCGACGAGGCGCCGATATAGCGCGCCTTGCCGGCCTTCACGACATCGTGCAGCGCCTCGAGCGTCTCCTCGATCGGCGTGCCGTAGTCCCAGCGGTGAATCTGGTAGAGGTCGACGTAGTCGGTGCCGAGCCGCTTCAGGCTCTCGTCGATGTCGGTCATGATCGCCTTGCGCGACAGGCCGGCGCCGTTCGGCCCCGGCCGCATCCGGTAGAACACCTTGGTCGCGATCACGACGTCGTCGCGCTTCGCGAAATCGCGCAGCGCGCGGCCGACGATCTCCTCGGACGTTCCGTCCGAATACATGTTCGCGGTGTCGAAGAAGTTGATGCCGGCCTCGACCGCCCGCTGGATGATCGGGCGGCTTTCCGCTTCCGGCAGCGTCCACGGATGCGTGCCGCGCGACGGCTCGCCGAACGTCATGCAGCCCAGCACCAGCTTCGACACGTCCAGCCCGGTCGAACCGAATTTCACGTATTCCATTGCACGCCTCGCCAATCAGGTGGGGATTGCGGCCGGATGCGCGCCGCGCATCCGCCAGACGTCGCATGGTATCCCGCATGCGGCGAACGCGCATGACCGCGCGCCGCGTGCAGGCTGCGTGAAAGGAGCCCCTTGAAGGATGAACCGGGCGGCCCCGGTTACCTGGCCTGATCGGCGAGCGGCTGCAGGAACGCGGAGAAGCCGGTCAGCATGATCTGCACGCCGATGCACAGCAGCAGGAACGCCGACACGCGTTTCGCGACCTTCGTCCCTTCGCTGCCGAGGTAGCGCGCGAGCAGCGCGGAGCGGCTGTAGACCTGCCAGATCACGAGCGCGACGAGCACGGACACGGCGATCGACACGATGCTCGACAGCGCGAACTCCGACAGCTTGTGCGTGCGGTTCGCGTTCAGCGCGATCGCGGTCGCGATCGAGCCGGGGCCGACCGTCAGCGGCATGGTCAGCGGGAAGAACGCGCGCGTCATGATCGCGTTCGCGTCGATCGGCTTGACCGGCGTGTCGCCGCCGCCGGGCCCGTCCGGTTCGTTCAGCATCTGCCAGCCGGCCACGGCAACCGCGAAGCCGCCGCCGATCCGCAGCGCTTCCATCGAGATCCCGAAGAAATGCAGCACCGGCGTGCCGGCGAAGAATGCGACCATCAGCACGACGAACGCATTGAACGCGACCTTCCGCGCGAGCAGATCCCGTTCATGCGCGGTGAGCGCCTCGGTCCGTTCGAGAAACAGGAACGCGATGCCGATCGGATTGATGATGCCGATCAGGCCGGTAAAGCCGAACAGGATCTCGGAGACAAGGCGGTTGACGATCATCGTGCGAAGCATCGGTCGGGACGGGGCCGGCAGCGCGCCGGGGGTCACGCATTGTAGTGCAAGCGCCCGTGCCCGAGACGCAAAATGCGGCCGCCCCGGTTTCGGCGTCGATCGTCATGAACGATCGTCGCGCAGCCTTATTCGGCGCCCGTCTCCCACGCCGGCGGCCGCTTCGCGAAGAAGGCCGCGAAGCCTTCCTTTGCTTCCGGCGTCGCCCGCACGCGGGAGATCGTCTGCGCCGTGAACGCCGCGCGCTCATCCGACGGCGGGTACTCGCCGATCGCGTCGAAAAAGCGCTTGATCTCCATCAGCGCGTGCGGGCCGTTGCGGCCGAGTTCCGCGAGCGTCCGCTCGAGCGTGTCGTCCAGCGCATCGAGCGGCACGGCCTGATGAATCAGCCCGATCGCCACGGCTTCGGCGGCCGCGAGCTGCGTCGCGGTCAGCGCGAGACGGCGCGCCTGGCGTTGCCCGACCGCCTCGACCAGATACGGGCCGATCACGGCCGGCAGGATCCCGAAGCGCGCCTCGCTGACCGAAAAGCGCGCGTGGTCGCTCGCAATCACGATGTCGCACGCGGCGCACAGGCCCACCCCGCCGCCGAACGCGTGGCCCTGCACGCGGGCGACCGTCGGTTTCGGGCATTGCCGGATCGCGCGCATCATCGCGGCGAACCGCTCGGCGTCGCGCAGGTTCGCGGCCGCGTCGTTCGCGCTCGCACGCTGCATCCACTGCAGGTCGGCGCCCGCGCAAAATGCGCGGCCGTCCGAACGCAGCACGATCGCGCGTACGTCGTCGCGCCGGCCGAGCGTCGCGAACGCGTCGGTCAGCTCCGCGATCATCGTCTCGTCGAACGCGTTCAGCACGTCGCCGCGCTGCAGCGCGACGGTCGCGATGCCGCGCGTATCGACCGTGACGGCCAGGGTCTTCAATCCATCCATCGAACAGGTTTCCTCGGGTAGAACGGCATCCATCGACAATCAGGCGGCCTGGCGGCGATCGATCACGCGCCGCGCCTTGCCGGTCGCGCTCGCGGGAATGCCGCCGGCCGCGAGCACCGTCACGCCGGACGACACGCCGACCATCGTCTTGATCCGGTGCTGCAGCTCGCGCGCGAGCGCCGCGCGGTCGCCGTCGGAAACGGACGCCGCGGCCTCGGAGCGCAACTCGACCGCGAGGTCGAGCCGGTCCATGTGACCGTCGCGCGACAGCGTGATCTGGAATTGGCCCGACAACTGCGGCAGCGCGACGACGATCTCCTCGATCTGGCTCGGGAACACGTTCACGCCGCGCACGATCAGCATGTCGTCGGAGCGGCCCGTGATCTTCGCGAGACGGCGCATCGCGCGCGCGGTCGGCGGCAGCAGCGCGGTGAGGTCGCGCGTGCGGTAGCGGATCACCGGCATCGCCTCCTTCGTCAGCGACGTGAACACGAGCTCGCCCTGGCTGCCGTCGGGCAGTACTTCGCCGGTGACGGGGTCGATGATCTCCGGGTAGAAATGGTCCTCCCAGATCACCGGGCCGTCCTTCGTCTCGACGCATTCGCACGCGACGCCCGGGCCCATCACTTCCGACAGCCCGTAGATGTCGAGCGCGTCGATGCCCGCGCGCGTCTCCACTTCGTCGCGCAGCGCCTGCGTCCACGGCTCGGCGCCGAAGATGCCGATCTTCAGCGACGATTCGGCCGGGTCCATCCCTTGCCGCACCATCTCGTCGATCAGGTTCAGCATGTACGACGGCGTGACGAGGATGATCTTCGGCTCGAAATCGCGAATCAGTTGCACCTGCTTCTCGGTCTGCCCGCCGGACATCGGCACGACCATGCAGCCGAGCCGCTCCGCGCCGTAGTGAATCCCGAGACCGCCGGTGAAAAGCCCGTAGCCGAACGCGTTGTGCAGCGTATCGCCCGGGCGGCCGCCGGCCGCGCGGATCGAGCGCGCGGTCACGTTCGCCCACGTGTCGATGTCGCGCGCGGTGTAGCCGACGACCGTCGGCTTGCCGGTCGTGCCGCTCGATGCGTGCACGCGCACGACCTGCTCGCGCGGCACCGCGAAGAGGCCGAACGGATAGTTGTCGCGCAGGTCGCTCTTGGTCGAGAACGGGAACTTCGCGAGATCGGCGAGCGACTTCAGATCGTCCGGATGCACGCCTGCCGCATCGAACGTGCGCCGATAGTGCGGGACGTTGTCGTACGCGTGGCGCAGCGACCACTTGAGGCGGTCGAGCTGCAGCGCCTGCAGTTCGTCGCGGCTGGCGGTCTCGATCGGCTCGAGGGCGGCGGCGGGGTGCGTCGGGTGAGTCATCGGGGGCTCCTCCAAGGAGTGATGTCGTTATCGTGTTCGAGGTGACGAGGCGGTCACGACCGGAACATGCGGCCGGCCGCATGCAGCGCGGCGAGCCGCGGCGACACGCGATAGCGGTCCTCGCCGTAGCTCGCCGCCAGGTTCGACAGCACGCGGTGCACGCGGCCGATGCCGATTGCATCGGCCCACGCGAGCGGGCCGCACGGGTAGTTCACGCCCTTCTCCATCGCGAGGTCGAGATCGGCCGGCGAGCACACGCCCTGGTTCACCGTGTCGGCGGCTTCGTTCGCGAGCATCGCGACGGTGCGCATCGCGACCATGCCCGGCACGTCAGCCAAGCCGACGACGCGAAAGCCCGCCTGCTGAAAGAGCCCGACCGCATCGGCGTACGCGGCGTCGCTACACTGGAGCGCGCGCGTCAGCGCAACGAGCCTGGCCTGCGCGTAATCGCGTGCGAGGTCGACGAGCACGAGATCGGCCACGCCGGTTTGCGCGGCGCGCGCCGTGGCCGTCCGGCCGTCGGTCAGCGCGATCGACGCTCGGCCGGCCGTTGCGAGCAGTTCGTCCGGCTGCACGCCGGCCTGCCGGACGCCGTCGATACGTTCGGCCAAGCGTGCGTGCAACGCGGCGGCCGGGCCGTCCTGCGCAAACAGCACGACGTCGGCCGGCGCGGCGCGCGGCGGTTCGAGATCGGGGGCGGGCGGCGTCGCGCCGTCCGCATAAGAATAGAAGCCGCGCCCGGACTTGCGCCCGAGAAAGCCCGCGTTCACGAGTTCCTGCTGGATCAGCGACGGCGTGTAGCGCGGGTCGTTGAAGTACGCGCGGAACACCGACTCGGTCACCGCGAAGTTCACGTCGTGGCCGATCAGGTCCATCAGCTCGAACGGCCCCATCCGGAAGCCGGCGGCTTCGCGCATCACCGCGTCGATCGTGGCCGGCGCGCCGCCCTGCTCGTTCAGCACGCGCAGCGCCTCCGCGTAATACGGCCGCGCGACGCGGTTCACGATGAAGCCCGGCGTCGATTTCGCCATCACCGGTTGCTTGCCCCACGCAGCGGCGGTCGCAACGAGCATCCGGGCGATATCGGGCGCGGTTGCGAGCCCGCTGACCACCTCGACGAGCGCCATCAGCGGCGCCGGATTGAAGAAATGCAGGCCGGCGACGCGCTGCGGCACGCGCAGCCCGGCCGCGATCGACGTGATCGAGATCGACGACGTGTTGGTCGCCAGTACGCACGCGTCGTCGACATGGCGCTCGAGGGTCGCGAAGATCTCGCGCTTCACGTCGAGCCGTTCGGCCGCCGCCTCGACGATCAGCGCGGCGCCCGCGAAATCGGCCAGCGCGCGCACCGCGCGGATCCGGTTGCCGGCCGCGTCGGCCTGCGCCGGTTCGAGCCGGCCCTTCTCCGCCAGCCGCGCGAACTGTGCACGGATGCCGGCCAGCGCCTTGTCGCAGGCCGCTTCGTTCAGGTCGTACAGCAACACCGGATGGCCGGCCGCCGCCGCGACCTGTGCAATGCCCGCGCCCATCGCGCCGGCGCCGATCACGCCGACGACGGCCGACGGCGCCAGCGCGCCCGAGTTCACCGAATGTGCAGAGGAAACAGCCATCGCTTGCGATCCGTCATGAAGTGGAAGTGCGAGCGATTATAAACCGACCGGTCGGTATATTTATGTCAGGGTGCGCCCGAATGTCTTGCAAGAGACCATGACGAAAACCGCAACGACAAAAAAATCGAAAGAGTGCGGCACTTTTTGCAAACCGAAAGGTCAATGTAAGCGCTCGAATATGAGATAGCGACCCCGCAACGCCTGATAAAATTCGACAAATTGCCGGATTGAAGGGGGAAACGCGTGTCGCGCCGTCACCGCCGTCCATCGCCGGCCGTCCTTATGGGGGCGAATCGAGCCACCAGCCCGCGCGTCGCCACCCATGCTTGTCTCGCTGTCCGCAGGCAGCCGCATCGAACCGTTTCGTCCCGCGACGGGCCTCGGCCCGCCCGCGCCCCTCGCCGCCTCGCGGCAGCGAACCCGGGCAGCGCCATTGCGCGCTGCCGCCCTTCGGTTTCATCGTCCTCGTTCGGCGGATAGTACGGCCGGGCTTCATCAACCCGTGACGGCGCGTCGCGCGCCGCCACTCGCATAAGGAAACCCTCATGCCGCTCTCGTCCAACCAGCTCCCGCGCTGGACCGTCTGGGCCCCGCTTGCCGCCTGGCTGGTGCTCGCGCTGTCGCGCGTCGTGCCGGCCGAAGGCCTCGTCATCGCGGTGTTCGCGGCCGCGCTCGCCGGCGCCGTGTTCTCCGCCGTCCACCATGCGGAAGTCGTCGCGCACCGCGTCGGCGAACCGTTCGGCACGCTCGTGCTCGCGGTCGCCGTGACCGTCATCGAAGTCGCGCTGATCGTGTCGGTGATGCTCGGCGCGGGCCCCGAGAAATCGGGCCTTGCCCGCGACACCGTGTTCGCCGCCGTGATGATCATCTGTAACGGCATCGTGGGCATCTGCCTGCTGGTCGGCGCATGGAAGCACGGCGAACAGGATTTCCAGGGGCGCGGCGCGAGCAAGGCGCTCGCGGTGCTCGCGTCGCTGTCGGTTCTGTCGCTCGTGATGCCGAACTACCTGAACGCCGCGCCGGGCCCGTTCTTCTCGAAATCGCAGCTTGCGTTCGCCGGCGTCGCGTCGCTCGTGCTGTACGGCGCATTCGTGTTCGTGCAGACCGTGCGCCACCGCGACTACTTCCTCGCCGAGCACGACAGCGCCAACGAAGCGGTGCACGCGGCGGCGCCGAGCAACCGCACCGCGGCCATCAGCATGGTGCTGCTGTTCGCGAGCCTCGTCGCGGTCGTGCTGCTCGCGAAGCTGCTGTCGCCGGCCGTCGAGCACGCGGTGCTGAAGCTCGGCGCGCCCGAAGCCGCGGTCGGTATCGTGATCGCCGCGCTCGTGCTGCTGCCGGAAGGGCTCGCGGCCGTCACCGCCGCGCGTGCGAACCGGTTGCAGACCAGCATGAACCTCGCGCTCGGGTCGGCGCTCGCGAGCATCGGGCTCACGATCCCGACCGTCGCGGCCGTGTTCATCTGGGTCGGCCAGCCGCTCACGCTCGGGATCGGCGCGATGGAAACCGTCCTGCTCGCGCTCACGCTGCTGGTCAGCACGCTCACGCTGAGCCAGGGGCGCACGACGGTGCTGCACGGCGTCGTGCATGTCGCGCTGTTCGCCGCGTACCTGTTCCTGTCGATCACCCACTGACGTGCCTGTGCGCGCGGCCCGGCGGATGCGCTCCGCCGGGCCGCGCGCACGTCTTCGAGCCCCGCCCTCATCCCTCGCTTCACGCCGCCGTCAGCGGGCCGCCATCGCACGTCGCGCCACGCGGAACGGGCGAGCAAGCGCCGCTAGGGCGGGTTCACGCCCTAGACGCCCGCGTCGTCCGTGCTTTCGGTCAGAAACCGCTCGACCATCGCGTTGAACACCGGCAGCGCCGGGTTGTCGTTGTCCGCGCGCCAAGCGAGATACAGCTCCGCCGCCACGTTGACGCCCGCGAGCGGCCGGAACACCACGCCGTCGACATGAAGCTCGCGCGCCGACGCCGGCACCAGCGCCGCGCCGAGCCCCGCGCGCACGAGGCCGAGGATCGTATGCGTCTGGCCGACGTAGTGCAGGTAGTTCGGCAGCCGCCCGGCGCCCGCGAACATCCCCGAGATCATGTCGTGGAAATACTTGCCCTCGTTCGGCGAATACGCGATGAACGGCTGCCGGTCGAGCTCGTCGGGGCCGATCTGCTCATAGGCCGCGAGCGGCGCGCCTTCCGCGACCGCGACGAGCATCGGCTCGCGCTGCACGAGCCGGTATTCGAGCGGCTGGCGCGCGGCGCGCTGGCGCACGAAACCCGCGTCGAGCATCCGCGACGCGAGCGCGTCGATCTGCACGGTCGACACCATCTCCCGCAGTTCGACGTCGACGTCCGGCAACGCGTGCGCCGCATGCGCGAGCAGCACCGGGATCATCCGGTACGCACTGACGGCCGTGAACCCCAGCGTGATGCGCCCGGCCCCGCCGTGCGCGACACGCTGCGCGGCCTGTTCGGCGCGCGCGGAGAATTCGAGGATGTGCCGCGCATCGCGCAGGAAGCGCTCGCCGGCCGCGGTCAGGCTGACCTGCCGGCTGCTGCGCTCGAGCAGCGCGATGCCGAGCGCGTGCTCGAGCAACTGGATTTGCCGGCTGAGCGGCGGCTGGGTCATGAAGAGCCGCCGGGCCGCGCGGCCGAAATGCAGCTCTTCGGCAACCGCGACGAAGCAGCGAAGCTGGTGCAGTTCAATCATTCAAATCTTGAATCAATCGATAGTCTTTTGATGTTAGACGCATATCGATGCGATTTCTATACTCGGTTCCACCTGATGCGCGGCCCGCGCCGCGCACGACGACCGAGACCTTCATGACCATCGACATCCTGCTGACCCAGCCGCTCCCCGACGCGATCGACGCCGAACTCGCCGCCCGCTACACCGTGCACCGGCTGTATGCGGCCGAGCAACCGGAAGCACTGCTCGATCGCGTGGCACCGCGTATTCGCGGCGTCGTGACGGGCGGCGCGAACGGCCTGTCCGCCGCGCTGATGGAGCGGCTCGGCGCGCTCGAGATCGTCGCGATCAACGGCATCGGCACCGACGCGGTCGATCTCGATCGTGCCCGGGCGCGCGGCATCCACGTGACGACGACGCCCGACGTGCTGACCGACGACGTCGCCGACATGGCGCTGGGGCTGATCCTGATGACCCTGCGCGACCTCGGCGCCGGCGAGCGGATCGTGCGCGCCGGCCGCTGGGGCAAAACGGCCCAGCCGCTCGCGACGCAGGTCACGGGCAAGCGGCTCGGCATCGTCGGGCTCGGCCGCGTCGGACGCGCGATCGCGCAGCGCGCGCGGGCGTTCCGGATGCCCGTCAGTTACTTCGGGCCTCGCGAGCATCGCGACAGCGGCTATCGCTTCGTGCCCGACCTCGCCGCGCTCGCGCATGACAGCGACGTGCTCGTGATCGCGGCCTCGGCCGATCACGGCAACGTGCTCGTGACGGCCGACGTGCTCGCCGCGCTCGGCCCCAAAGGATTCCTGATCAACGTCGCGCGCGGCAAGCTGGTCGACGAAGCTGCGCTCGTGCGCGCGCTGGCCGACGGCACGATCGCCGGCGCCGGTCTCGACGTGTTCGCGAACGAACCGCACGTGCCGGCCGCGCTGCTCGAACTCGACCGCGTCGTCGTGCAGCCGCACCGCGCGAGCGCCACGCATGAAACGCGCGAGGCAATGGGCCGCATCGTGCTCGCGAACCTCGCCGCGTGCTTCGCGGGCCAGCGCCCGCCGACCAGCGTCACGCACTGAGCGCGGCGCCGCCCCTTCCATTACGACACGGATGCCTCCGCACGACGGAGGCCAGGAGACACGCATGTCCAATCGATCCAGCGGCGCCGCCGTCGCCGCCTCGCCCGCCGCATCGCGCACGATCGGCCGCGTCCGTTATGCGGTCCTCGCGCTGATTTTCGCGGTTACCGTCGTCAACTACGCGGACCGCGCGACGATGTCGATCGCCGGCACCGGCGTCGCCCACGACCTCGGGCTCACGCCCGTGCAGCTCGGCGTCGTCTTTTCGGCGTTCGCCTGGGCCTATGCGATCGGCCAGATTCCGGGCGGCTGGCTGCTCGACCGCTTCGGAGCAAGGCGCGTGTACGGCCTGAGCCTGTTGCTGTGGTCGGTATTCACGATGCTGCAGGGCACGGTCGGCGCGTTCGCCGTGCACGGCGCGGCCGCGACGCTGGCGCTGTTCGTCATGCGCTTCATGCTCGGGCTCGTCGAATCGCCGGCGTTTCCGGCCAATTCGCGGATCGTCGCATGCTGGTTCCCGACGGCCGAACGCGGCACCGCGTCGGCCTTGTTCAATTCCGCGCAATACATGGCCGTCGTGCTGTTCACACCGGCGATGGCATGGCTCACCCATGCGCTCGGCTGGGAACACGTGTTCCTGTGGATGGGGCTGCTCGGCATCGCGCTCGCCGCGCTGTGGTTCGCGTGGTATCGCGAGCCGCACGGCCACCCGCGCATGACGGACGCGGAGCGCGACTACCTGCGCGCCCACGGCGCGCTCGTCGATCTCGAGGCGAACCGTATGCGCGAGCGGCCGCGCGCGTCGTGGCACGACGTGTCGCAACTGTTCCGCCACCGAACCTGTGGGCGATCTACATCGGCCAGTACAGCATCACGGCGCTCACCTACTTCTTCATTACGTGGTTCCCGATCTACCTGATCAAGGGGCGCGGAATGACGATCATGGAAGCCGGCTGGGTCGCCGCGCTGCCGGCGATCTGCGGCTTCACGGGCGGCGTGCTCGGCGGCGTGCTGTCGGACTGGCTGATCCGGCGCGGCATGCATCCGTCGAAGGCACGCAAGACGCCGTTCGTCGCGGGGATGGCGATGGCGACGCTGCTCGTGCTCGCGAACGGCGCATCGTCGAACGCGGCCGTGATCGCGCTGATGACGGTCGCGTTCTTCGGCAAGGGGCTCGCGGCGGTCGGATGGGCCGTGCTCGCCGACACGGCGCCGGAAGGCATGGTCGGGCTGAGCGGCGGCGTCTTCAACGGCCTCGGCAACATCGCCGGGATCGTCACGCCGCTCGTGATCGGCTACTTCGTCGCCAGCACGGGTTCGTTCGCCGGTGCGCTGTGGTTCGTCGCCGCGCACGGGCTGATCGGCATGGCCGCGTACGGGTGGCTCGCGGGCCGCTTCGAGCGGATCCGCATCGCGCCAGCCGCATGAATGCCGCGGCGGCACACCGGCGCGGTCACGTGCGCAGGCGGCCGCCCGGCATGTGCTCCGTCGTCAACCGGTCGAGTTCGCGCAGATCGTTCTCCAGCGCGGGCGTGAGCGTCGTACGCAGGTGATCGAGGAAGGTCCGGATCTTCGCGTCGAGATAGCGGCGCGTCGCATAGACGGCATAGACGCTCACCGTCTGCAGCCGGTACGCCGGCAGCACGCGGATCAGGCGCCCTTCGCGGATATCGTCGAGCACCGTATACAGTGCCACGCACGCGATCCCCCGCCCGGCACGCACCGCGACGCACAGCGCGTCCGGCACGTTGACCTGGAACGGCGCCGGCTGCAACTCGTAGACGGTTTCCTCGCCGTCGCCGCGCTCCAGGCGCCATTCGCTGGCCGGCGACGCGGGCGTGTCGAGGCGCAGGCACACGTGGTTCGGCAGGTCGTCGGGCGTCTGCGGCGTGCCGTGCCGCGCGAGGTATTCGCGCGATGCGACGAGCACGCTGCAGCTCGTGCCGCAGATCTGCGCGACATAACCCGAATCGGGCAACTGCGACGCCGTCACGATCGACACGTCGTAGCCCTCCTCGACCAGATTCGGCATCCGCTGCGCCAGCGTCAGCTCGACCGACACGTCGGGGTTGTCCTCCTGGTACCGGACGATCGACGACACGACATGACTCTTCCCGAGCCCCGTCATCGCATGAATGCGCATCTTGCCGCTCGGCCGCAGCAGCGCGTTGCGCGCCTCCGCGTTCGCGTAGTCGAGCTCCGCGAGGATCGATTTCGCGCGCTCGAAATAGCGCTCGCCGCTTTCGGTCAGGCCGAGATGGCGGGTCGTGCGATGCAGCAGGCGCGTCTGTACGTGGGCTTCGAGATTCGAGACCGCGCGCGACACCTGGGCGGTGGTCGCGTCGATTTCCTTCGCGACCGCGGTAAAACTGCCGGCTTCGACAACGCGCACGAACAGACGCATGTTTTCGAGCATGTCCATTGAATTGGCTTGGGGAGAGTCAGTGGGGAGACGTCGGCGGCGCTCGCGTCAGGTGGGTAACGGAACGCGGGCGCGAAGAGCCACGTCGAATCGAGCGCCGTGCCGGGGAGAAGGCGGGAGAGCGGGCATCGAGGACAGGGTTCTGGCATGACGGGGGAATCGAGTGCGCCGAATTGTACGCCGCTGCGGACAAATTTGCGCGGTTACGCGGGCACAACCTCCCATCCGATGAAAGGTTTTTGCAAGATTCGTGCATCACGCGCGGCCAACGCGCCTGATGCGGCGCGACAATTTGTATCACAACGCGATATAATTCCGCGCTTGTCGCCGCGCTTCCACGTTGCCGTTTTTACCGCTTACCTCCATGTCGCCAGGCTCCTCCCCGTCGCGCCGCACGTTGCGGCAATGGCTGCACAGCTTCATTCCCCATCCGATGGCACTCGGCTGGCGCGAGCGCCTGCGCTCGTGCACCGGCGCGCTCGTGGGCATTGCGACGGTCGGCGTCACGATGCGGCTATTGCCCGGCGTGCCGGGCCTCGTGCCGCTGCTCGTCGCGCCGATGGGCGCGTCAGCCGTACTGCTGTTCGCGGTGCCGGCGAGCCCGCTCGCGCAGCCGTGGTCGATCATCGGCGGCAATCTCGTCGCGGCGACGGTCGGCGTCGCGTGCGCGCAATGGATCGCCGATCCGATCACGGCCGCCGCGGTCGCGATCGCCTGCGCGATCGGCGGGATGTTCGCGCTGCGCTGCGTGCACCCGCCGTCGGGCGCCGTCGCGCTCACGGCCGTGGTGGGCGGCCCCGCAATCCATGCGCTCGGCTTCGGCTTCGTCCTTCAGCCGATCGCGCTGCAGTCGGCGATCCTGCTGTCGGCCGCGCTCGTCTATCACGCGCTGACCGGGCACCGCTACCCGCACGGCGGCGTGCGCGCCGAAGCGAAACCGCAGGCCGGCGGCGCCACGCCGACGCGCGGCGGCTTCACGCGCGGCGACCTCGACGCGGTGCTCAAGCGCCGCGGCGAATGGCTCGACGTCGATCCGGACGATCTCGAAACGCTGCTGCGCGAAACCGAAATGCAGGCTTATGCGCGCACGTTCGGCCAGTTCAAGTGCGCCGACCTGATGACGAAGAACGCGATCGAGGTCGCGCCGTCCACGTCGATCACGGCCGCGCTCGCACTGCTCGACCGCCACCGCGTGAAGGCGCTGCCCGTGGTCGACGGCGAAGGCCGCCTGACCGGCATCGTCACGCGCGCCGACCTCACGCGCCCGTTGCGCCGTTCGACCCCGCTGTGGCAACGCCTGTCCGCACGGTTGCCGCGATCGTTCGGCGGCCAGCCCGCGAGCGTCGCGTCCGTGATGACGCGCGACGTCGCGGCGGTGCCGGAAACGATGCCGATCACGGCGCTCGTGCCGCTGTTCACGCATTCGGGCCACCACCATATTCCGGTCGTCGATGCGTCGCGCCGGCTCGTCGGCATCATCACGCAGACGGATCTCGTCACGGGCCTTTATCGGCAGACCCAAATGCTCGAGGCCGCGTAGCGCACGCACCGTCGCTGTCCGCAGAACGCGAAACGTGAAACGCGCCCGTTCCGCCCGATTTCGTCCATTTATATCACGTTATGATATATTTACCGCCACCGTAACCGAATGCCCGACCGCCCCCGATGAACGATACCCGACGCGCACTGACGAAAAGCGATTTCCAGCAACTGTCCGAGTTCCGCTACCAGATGCGCCGCTTCGAGCGCTTCTCCGAACGTGCCGCGCAAAGCGAAGGCGTGACGCCGCTGCAATACCTGCTGCTGCTGCACATCAAGGGCTATCCGCATCGCGAATGGGCGACCATCGGCGAACTCGCGGAACGCCTGCAGGCGCACCACCACGGCGTCGTGGCGCTGGTGACGCGCTGCGAAGCGCTCGGACTCGTGAAGCGCAAGCCGAGCGAAGCCGACCGCCGCCAGGTCGAAGTCCACCTCGAAGCGGCCGGCGAAACGCTGCTCGCCCGTCTCGCGGCCATGCATCGTGCCGAGCTGAAGTCGCTCAAGGGCACGTTCCAGGTCCCCCAAATCGATTACTGACCCCTGCCACTCCGATGAACGCACCGCACAAACGCGATTTCTCGACCAACGAACGCCTGCCCAGGATCGCGTTGCTTGCCGCCGGGATCGGCCTGCTCAGCACGCTTGCCGCGTTCGTGCTGTTGAGCCTGATCCACCTGTTCACGAACCTGTTCTTCTTCCAGCAACTGTCGTTCGCCGACCGTTCGCCCGCGAACAACACGCTCGGCGCATGGGTGATCGCGGTCCCGGTGATCGGCGGGCTGATCGTCGGGTTGATGGCGCGTTTCGGTTCGGAAAAGATCCGCGGCCACGGCATTCCCGAGGCGATCGAGGCGATCCTGTTCGGCAAGAGCCGGATGTCGCCGAAGGTCGCGATCCTCAAGCCGCTGTCGTCCGGCGTCGTGATCGGCAGCGGCGGCCCGTTCGGCGCCGAAGGCCCGATCATCATGACGGGCGGCGCGCTCGGCTCGCTGATCGCGCAATGCGTGCACGTGACCGCCGCCGAGCGCAAGACGCTGCTCGTCGCCGGTGCGGCCGCCGGCATGACGGCCGTGTTCGGCACGCCGGTGGCCGCCGTGCTGCTCGCGGTCGAATTGCTGCTGTTCGAATGGCGTCCGCGCAGTTTCCTGCCGGTCGCGCTCGCGTGCGCGGTGGCCGGTTTCGCCCGCGCGGTGTTCTTCGGCGTCGATCCGCTGTTTCCGCTGACGACGGCCGCGCCGACGCCCGTCGCGCTGCTGTCGTGCATCGTCGCGGGCGTGCTGTCGGGCCTGCTCGCGTGCGGCTTGTCGGCCGCGCTCTACCGCGTCGAAGACGCCTTCGCGAAGCTGCCCGTGCACTGGATGTGGTGGCCGGCGATCGGCGCGATCGCGATCGGCGTCGGCGGCTGGCTCGAGCCGCGCGCGCTCGGCGTCGGCTACGACGTGATCGGCGACCTGCTGCACCAGCACATCGCGCTGAAGATCGCGCTCGCACTGCTGATCGTGAAGGCCGTGATGTGGGTGATCGCGCTCGGCTCCGGCACGTCGGGCGGCGTGCTTGCCCCGCTGCTGATGCTCGGCGCCGGTCTCGGCACCGTGCTGTCGCCGCTACTGCCCGGTGGCGATCCCGCGCTGTGGCCGCTCGTGTGCATGGCCGCGACGCTCGGTGCGACGCTCGGCGCCCCGCTCACCGCGATCGTATTCGCCTTCGGTCTCACGCACGACACCAACGCGCTGCTGCCGCTGCTTGCGGCGACGCTCGTCGCGCACGGCTTCGCGACCATCGCGATGAAACGCTCGATCATGACGGAAAAGATCGCTCGCCGCGGCTACCACATCTATCGCGAATACGGTGTCGATCCGCTCGAGCGGCACGACATCGGCGAAGTGATGACGTCGGCCGACCGGCTCGTCGCGATCGACGGCGCGGCCACGCTCGATACCGTCGAAGCGCAATACTTCGGCGCGAAACAGACGCACCGTGCGTACCCGGTCGTGCAGCACGGCCGGCTGCTCGGCCTCGTCGATCGCGCGACGCTCGATGCCCAGCGCGCGCAGGCCGGCGCCGACACGCCGATCTCGGCCGCGTTCGCCGAGCGCGCACCGGCCGTCGCGTTCGCGCACGAAACCTGCCGTGTCGTCGCGTCGCGCCTTGCGATGCTCGGCCTCGAACGCCTGCCGGTGGTCGCCGACGAGCAATCGCTGCGCATCACGGGCATCGTGTCGCGCAGCGACCTGATCAAGCCGGCGCTCCAGCACTTCGACGACGAACAGAAGCGCGAGCGCTTCCGCCCGGTCGTCCCGGCCAATCTGCGCGACGTCGGCTCGCGCAAGGCCGGCTGACATCACCCGCGTGCGCGGCGCTCTGCCGCGCGCATCGCTTCCTCGCCTCACGCCGCTCCACGATACGGCGCGCCCGTCGCGCGCCGCATCGCCTCACTCCGTTGCTTTCACCCGTTTAAAGTTGGTTAACAATCCCGCCGACGAAAGTTTGTCATCATCGTGCTCATGCGACGGGGCCATCCATCAGCCATTCCACTTCGTCATCCGATAAAGAGTCGCGGCGCGGCATGCACGCACATGCCGCCCGCCGCGGCCGTCACGTCACCACACCACGACCGGACAGCGCACCGACCGCGCCAGCATGACGTCGAGCCGTACACGACGCATGCCGCGCCGCAGCAACATGCGCAGCATTCGAGCCGCCGTTTGGCAAGCGCGTTAACAACTTGTTTCGGAATGACCGGAACCGTGCGTGCCCAACGCGATCTCACTTGCACGCAGCACTGCTGCGCATCCCACTCAATCAATCACGACTCGAGGGAGATAACGTGAACGTGAAATACTTACCGCTCATCGCATTGACCGTGGCAATTTCTGCTCATGCGGCCGAACCGGCCGTGCAGAACGTGGGACAAAGCCAGAAAGCAGCGCCGGACGTCTCGGCATGCATCGCCAAGACCTGGGCCGACAAGTCGCAACAACAGGTGATCTCGCAGAACGTGCTGGCGAACGGCCTCGCGACCGACGTGTACGCACCGGGCCAGCAGCCGCCGAACGGCGCCGCCGCGATGGTTCGTCCGTCGTGGAAGCCGGATGCGAAGACGTGGGTCGGCGTGCGCGGCGACGCAGCGGCCGCCGGCGACATCAGCGCCTGCCTGTAACGAAGGCTGGCGCACCGGATGGCCTTGCGCCATCCGCTTGCAACGGGCCCCGCTTCGGCGGGGCTTTTTCTTTGCCGCGCGAAAAGCGCGTTACAGGTAGCTGCACACGTAGTCGAGCGTCTCGATCACCTCGATGTCGAAGCGGCTCTTGCCCGGCACCGAGAACGATTCGCCGGCGCCGTAGGTCTGCCATTCGCTGCTGCCGTCAAGTTTCACGCGGCACTTGCCGGCCTGCACTTCCATCAATTCGGGCGCATCCGTGCCGAAGTTGAGCGCGCACGGCAGGATCACGCCGAGCGTCTTGCGCGTGCCGTCCGGGAAGAGCACGGTATGCGACACGCACTTGCCGTCGAAATAGACGTTCGCGCGCTTGACGACCGATACGTTGTCGAATTGGGTTGCACTGGTCATGTGATGCCTCTGATTGCTTGGATGCCGGATGGCGATGGATTTGAAGGCCGGCCGAAGCGGCGGGCCGGCCGCTATGATACCGGCTCGCGCGGCGGGCGCCGCAATGGTACGCGGCGAGCGCGTGCCGGACCCACGATCGTCAGGATCACTACGCGCTCCGTGCAAGGCGCCCTTTCATCGCAGCCCCTTGCGCCGCGCGGAATCGCGCAGGCAATCGAGCAGCATCGCCGCGGCCGGCGTCAGCGGGCTGTCGCGGCGCGTGACGACCTGCACCGATACGCCCGGCAAGCGCTCGCGAATCGGCAGCACCGCGAGCTGGTCGCGCGCCCATTCGCCTTGCAGCAATTGTTCCGGCATCGATGCGATCAGGTCGCAGCCCGTCATCAGGCTGTGCGCGAGACCGAAGCTCGGGCATTCGACGACACGCGCCGGCACCGGCAGCCCGTACGCGACGAACGAGTTGAACAGCACCTGCGTCGAGCTTTCCGGCGACGGATTCATCAGCCAGTCGGCCTCGACGAGATCGGCGAGCGACGTGGCCGACGCGAGCGGATGCCCCTTGCGCGCGACGATCAGCGAACGGCTCGCGTAAAGCTCCGCATGATCGAACTCGGCCGCCAGCAGTTCGGGCACGACGACCACCACCGCAAAATCGAGCGAACCGTCGTGCAGGCGCGGCAGCGCGACACCGGGAAACCCTTCGATCAGGTTGACGCGCGCCACTGGAAAGCGGCGCCGGAACGCACGAAACGCGTCGGGCAGGATCGTGACCGCCGCCGCCGGCGTGATCGCCGCCGAGACGGAACCCGTCATCGCCCCCTGCGCCTGCTCGATGTCGTCGCGGGCGCGCTGCATTTCGGCGACGATCAGCCGCGCGCGCACCTGCAACTGCTGGCCGAACGCGGTGAGCTGCACGCCGCGTGCGGTACGCACGACGAGCGATACGCCGAGCGCGATCTCCAGTTCCTTGACCGCCTTCGTCAGCGCGGCCGGCGACACGTTCAGGCGCCGCGCGGCCGCGCGAATGCTCCCTTCCTCGGCGGCGGTGACGAACGCTTTCAACTGATGGTATTTCATGGCGGCAACGCATGATCGGTGGAAACCCGGTGCATCGCGCGGCGCGCCGGCTCAGGGTATTCCCGAGCGGCAACCGACGGTGTGCACCAAAGCAATTTAGCAGCTTCTGGTACGCAAAAGAAATTTATATGCTTGGTCGTCATATGCGCGTCAAACGCCCCACCGGCCCCACAGGAGACACCATGCTGCAAGCCGTGAACCCCGTCATCCCCGGCATCGCCGCGATTGCCCCCGAGCTCGTCGAAGTACGTCGCCGCATCCACGCCCATCCCGAACTCGCATTCGAAGAGACGCTCACGAGCGAGCTCGTCGCCGAGCTGCTCAGTGGCTGGGGCTACGACGTACATCGCGGCATCGGCAAGACGGGCGTGGTCGGCGTGCTGCGCGAAGGGCAAGGCACGCGCACGGTCGGCCTGCGCGCCGACATGGACGCGCTGCCGCTCGCGGAAACCACGGGCCTGCCCTACGCCAGCCGCCATGCGAACAAGATGCATGCATGCGGCCATGACGGCCATACCGCGATGCTGCTGTGCGCGGCGCGCCACCTCGCGGCCACGCGCCAGTTCTCCGGCACGCTGAACCTGATCTTCCAGCCGGCCGAGGAAAACTTCGGCGGCGCGAAGGCGATGATGGACGACGGCCTGTTCGACCGCTTCCCGTGCGACGCGATTTTCGCGATCCACAACATGCCGGGCCGCGCGGCCGGTGACATGGCGTTCCGCACCGGCGCCGCGATGGCGTCGGCCGACCGCGTGACGATCACGCTGCGCGGCGTCGGCGGCCACGGCGCGATGCCGCATTTCGCGCGCGATCCGATGTCCGCCGCCGGCAGCATCATGGTCGCGCTGCAGACGATCGTCGCGCGCGAGGTCGATGCGCAGCATGCGGCCGTGATCACCGTCGGCAGCGTGCAGGCCGGCGAGACGTTCAACATCATTCCGGAAACCGTCGTGATGAAACTGTCGGTGCGCGCGCTGAACGCGGACGTGCGCGCCCTGCTCGCGCGCCGCATCGAAGCGCTTGCGAGAGGCCAGGCGGAAAGCTTCGGCGTCACCGCGGAAATCGACTATGACTACGGCTACCCGGTGCTCGTCAATCACGCGGAACCGACCGCGTTCGCGGCCGGCATCGCGCAACAGATGCTCGGCGCGGAGCGCGTCGAAACCGAAGCGGCGCCGCTGATGGGCAGCGAGGACTTCGCGTTCATGCTCGAGGCGCGCCCCGGCTGCTACGCGTTCATCGGCAACGGAATCGGCAGCAAGGGCGGCTGCATGGTGCACAACCCCGGCTACGACTTCAACGACGACATCCTCGCGATCGGCGCGAGTTACTGGGTTCGCGTCGCCGAAGCCTGGCTCGCGGCCTGAACGCCCTTCACCACGCAGTTTCGCGCTAACCGGGGGAACCCCATGGAAACGTCCGCCCTTCCGTTCGCCGGCACGCCGGTCGATGCCCGCGCCGCCGCGAGAAAACGCCGGCTGATCGCGGCCGCCGCCGTCGGCAACGCGCTCGAGTTCTACGACTTCACCGTCTACAGCTTCTTCGCGATCCTGATCGGCAAGCTGTTCTTTCCGGTGCATTCGTCGTTCGGGCAACTGATGCTCGCGGTCGCGAGCTTCGGTGTCGGCTTCGTCACGCGTCCGCTCGGCGGGCTCGTGATCGGCATGTATGCGGACCGCGCCGGCCGCAAGAAGGCGATGATCCTCACGCTGCTGCTGATGGCGCTCGGCACCGCGACGATCGCGGTCGCGCCGACCTTCGCGCAGATCGGCATCGCCGCGCCGCTGCTGCTCGTGCTCGCCCGGTTGCTGCAGGGCTTCGCGTCGGGCGGCGAAGTCGGTGCGTCGACGACGTTGCTGCTCGAACAGGCGCCGCAGCATCGGCGCGGTTTCTATGCGTCGTTTCAGTTCTCGAGCCAGGGGCTCGCCGCGCTCGCGGGCGCGCTCACCGGCGTCGCGCTGACGTCGACGCTGACGGCCGCGCAACTCGAAAGCTGGGGCTGGCGCGTGCCGTTCATCATCGGCACGCTGTTCGTGCCGCTCGGCTACTGGCTGCGCAAGACCGTCGAGGAAGTGCCTGCGGCCGCGCCTGCTGCTGCCGCACATGCATCCGGGGAAAAAGTCGCGTCGCTACCGCTCGCCGACGTGCTGCGTCATCACGGCAAGGCCGTGTTCGCAGGCCTCGGCGTGACGATCGGCGGCACGTCGATCCACTACATCATCGTGTTCTACATGGCGATCTACGGCGTGCAGGTGCTGCACCTGCCGACGTGGCTGTCGATGACGGCAGGCTGCGTCGCCGGTGCGATCCTGATGCTCGTGACACCGATCGGCGGCCATCTGTCCGACGTGTACGGGCGCAACCGGATCGTCTGGTGGACGCGCATCGTGCTGATGGCCGCGGTCTACCCCGCGTTCATCGCACTGAATCGCTGGCCGGGCGCCGCGTCGCTGCTGTCGATCATCGCCGCGCTGTCGATCGTGCATGCGATCAACATTGGTGCGACGGGGGCGATGCTCGGCGAGTTGTTTCCGCGAGCGGTGCGGGCGACCGGCGGTGCGCTCGTGTATAGCGTGGGCGTCGCGATCTTCGGCGGCTTCGCGCAGTTCTTCGTGACGTGGCTGATCGCGGCGACCGGCAATCCGAATGCGCCTGCGTGGTATGCGATCGGGTGTGGCGTGCTGACGCTGCTTGCGATTCGCTGTATGGACGAGAAGGCCGGGAAGGCGCTGGATTGAGCGATGGCCGGTGCGCGGCACGCGAAGCGTCATTGACCTTGCGCGCGCCCATCGGGCATCATCGACCAATGCACAACGCCACGATCACCCTTTCGACGACCACGCGCACGACCGCCTTCGGCGGGCCCGTGCGGCGAGTGCGCGCAAGATCGTAGCGTCACCGATTCCCACAGGCCCCGCCGGTTCCGGACGGGGTCTCATCGTTTCTCCGTCTGCATCGGCCACTCAGGAGAAACGCCATGTCCGAAGCCCCTTCCCCGAAACGCGCGCTGCTCGTGATCGACATGCAGGTCGGGTTGTTCCACGGCCCCGATCGTCCGTATGACGGCGAACGCGTGCTGGCCAACATCAATCGGCTGATCAACGCACGTTATCGGTAGCACGATGCGTAACGCCAGCTATAAGACTCGCGGCGAAAAGATGAATGGGCGATGCACGGCAGCCATATAACGGCCTGCGGCAGGCCCGGCGCACCTTGATCTGCGCGCCGGCGCTGATGTGCACGTCATAATGATCCGGCAACGCCGTAAACGCAAAAAGGCACGGACCTTCATCGCCCATGCCTTTTCCCCTACACGAACCACCTCACTCAGAACGTATGCATCATCCCCACATACGCCCCCGTCTGCGACTCGCCCGTCATCGGACTCGTCCCTGACGTCGCATCGCGCGGCGACGCAATCAGCGAAAAGTTCGAATTCCCGCCATTCCGCACATACGCGACCGTCCCATACAGGAACGTGCGTTTCGACAAGTTGTACGTGGTGCCGAGCACGTACATGATCGCGTGACCCGACGGATCGTGCGACGCATCGCCGCCGCCGTCGCCCACCTTCACGTAGTACCCGCCGCCCGTCACCGCCCATTGCGGCGTCGCCGTATACGTCGCACCGAGCCAGTAATGATCGGCACGATCGGCCACCCCCGCCGGGCTGTCCGGCGCCTGGTAGTGCGTATACGCCCCCTGGATCTTGAACTTCGACACCTTCACGTTCGCCCCGACGAAGTACTCGCGCGACGCGGTGAAGATGTTGCTGAACTTGCCGTTGTTGTCGCGCAGTTCGTCGTAGATGCCGCGCACGTCGAGCACCGGCGAGTGGTACGAGATCATGATCCCGTCCGAGCGGCCGAAATCGTCGGCCGCACCGTAGTTGAACCCGCGCGACTGGTTGCCGAACGCGTATTGCGCCTGCACGTCGAAGCCGCCGATCACCGGGCTGTGATATTCGATGTTGTTGCTGCTTTGCGGCCAGTTGCGGCCACGCACGAGCGACGCCGACGAAAACGCCTGCTGGACGAACGGATCGAATTCCCACACGCCGTCGCTGTCGATGAACAGGTTGCGGCCGGCCTGCAACTGGCCCCACGTGTCGCTCTTCAGCCCGACGTATGCACGCCGCGACCACATGCGCCCGCCGCCCGTCTGGCCGTTCATCACCTGGAACGCGGTTTCCAGGTTGAAGACCGTCGACAGCCCGCCGCCGAGATCCTCGACGCCCTTCAGCCCGAACATGCTGGTGCCCCAGTCGCCGCTTTCCGCGCTCCAGCGCGTGCCGCTGCCGCCGTTCGGCTTCGCGATGTGGTTCAGGTATTCGACGCCGCCGTCGATCCGGCCGTACAGCGTGACGCTCGTCTGTGCAAACGCAACCGCCGGCGTGGCGGCCGCAAGCAGCCATGCAAGGTATTTGAGTCGCAAAATGATGCCCCCTCGAAGTCTCGACCGTCCGACGCGCGCCCCATGCACGCGCCTCGGGTCTGCTTAGCCGCGATCGATCGAAAAACGTCCGGGGCCGGCCGCGCAGAGCGCGAGCAAGCCGCCCGAGATCGCGATGTTCTTGTAGAAGTGAATCATGTTGTTGATCTGCTCGCCGCCCGTCATCGTCCAGTAGTGATGGCCGATGATGCCGGTGCCGATCGTATACAGCGCAAGCAGCAGCGCGAGCGCGCGCGTCTGGAAACCGACGAGGATCGCGATCCCGACGAACAGCTCCATCACGACGGAGATCGCCGCCGAGATGATCGGCGCCGGCGCGCCCTCGCTACCCATGAACGCGATCGTACCGGAGAAGTCGATAATCTTCTTCCAGCCGAACATCACGAACAGGATCACGAGCAGAATGCGGGACAGCAGCAGCAGCACATCGCGCTGGGACGCGAGAAACGGTTGATTCGGTGTCATGGTGTGATCAACGAAAACGATGCGCGCGCAACCGCACGCACCGGATTGCCTGTGAACCGGGGCGGGCGGCCATCCGCGCCGCCCGCCCCGCTCTGCAACAACCGGCATCGGGGCCCGCCCGATGTGCTGTGCTCCTCCTCTTTTATGTTGTCGCCCTGCTTCGTCGCGCGCCGCGTCAGCGCAGCTTCGCGACGTCCTGCTCGGTCACCTTCGCGGCCGGATTGCCGAACTGCCCGGTCAGGTAGTTCGTCAGCGCGGCGATCTGCGCATCCGACAGCTCGTGGCGGAACGCCGGCATCCCGACGTCCTCGCTACCGGCCTTGCGCTGCACGCCGTTCAGGATCACCTGCACGAGGTTGGTCGGATTCGACGCGCCGACCGTCGAGTTGTGGAACAGCGGCGGGTAGTAACCGTCCGGCGTGCCCTTGCCCTGCATCTGGTGACAGGTCGCGCAGTTGCCGAGATACAGCCGCGCCGGATCGATACCCAACGACGCGAGCGCGACGCCGCGCAGCTTCAGGCCGTCCTCGGCCGGCTTGCCCCACGACGAGCGCGACTGCTTCGCGTCGCCGCTGGCCACGGCCGGCACCGTACGGATGTACGTCGAGATCGCGCCGATGTCGGCTTCGGTCATCTTCGAGAAGCTGTGCTCGATCGCCTCCGCCATCGGGCCGGCTGCCTGCGCGAGGCCCGGCACGCTGCCGGTGCGCAGGTACTGGACGAGCTGCTGCTGCGTCCAGCCGCCGATCCCCGCGTTCGGGTCGGACGTGATGTTGTAGCCGTCCCAGCCCGCGAGCACCGAGCCCGACAGGAAGCTGCCGCCCGTTTCGTCGAGCGACTTCTCCTGCATCGCGATGCCGCGCGGCGTGTGGCACGTGCTGCAGTGCGCGAGGCCCTGCACGAGATACGCGCCGCGGTTCCACTCGGCGCTCTGCTCGGGCTTCGGCTGGTACACGCCGTCCTTCAGGAACAGCCAGTTCCAGATCTTCAGCGGCCAGCGCATGCTCAGCAGCGCGGGGATCTCGTTCTTCGGCGGCGCCTGCTTGACCGGCTCGACGCCGTGCATGAAGTACGCGTACAGCGCCCGCACGTCGTCGTCGTTGATCTTCGCGTACGACACGTACGGCATCGCCGGATACAGGTTGTCGCCGTTCTTCGACACGCCGTGACGCACCGCGCGCTCGAAATCGTCGAACGTCCAGTTGCCGATGCCCGTGTCGGGATCGGGCGTGATGTTGCTCGTATAGATCTTGCCGAGCATCGGCACCGGCATGCCGAGGCCGCCCGCGAACGGCTTGCCGCCTTTCGCGGTGTGGCAGGCCATGCAGTCGCCGGCGACCGCGAGGTATTCGCCGCGCTTGACCTGCGCCGGATCGGCCGAATCGGCCGCGCGTGCGAGGCCGGGCAACGCAAGGCAGCCGGCCAGGAGGAAGGTGAGAGTAGATTTCCGCACGGTCAGACTTCCTTCTTCAGCGTGTCCGACATCCGCAGCGCGAGCGCCGCGATCGTCAGCGTCACGTTCACCGTACCGACGGTCGGCATCGTCGAGCTGCTCGAGATGAACAGGTTCGGATGGTCGAACGTGCGGCAGTCCTTGTCGACGACCGAGTCGCGCGCATCCGCGCCCATGATCGTCGCGCCGGTGATGTGGTTGTTCGGCGCGAACTCGTCGTTGAAGACGACGTCGGTGCCGCCGAGCACCTTCGCGGCCGTCGCGTAGACCTCGCGCGTGTGCACGGCGCCGCGTTTCACGTAATCGTCGATCGCATACGTGATCTCCGGGCGCGGGATGCCGATCGCGTCGGTGGCCGTCTTGCTCGGCACGATGCGGTTCTCGGGCTGCGGCAGGATTTCGTGGAAGCAGTCGAACTGCACGTAGCGCGCGGAACGGTCGCGGATCTGCGCGTCGAGTTCCTCGTGCTTCATCAGCTTGCCGGCCTTGAAGATCTTCTGCGTCTCCTGGTTGATGCGCGACATGTTCGACAGATGGATCTTCTTCGCGGCTTCGGTCGCGCGGAACGGGCCGTCGCGGAAACCGATCAGCGACGTCATCTCCTGCGGGCCGCGGCCCGGCCACAGCTTCTCGCTCGCGTAGAACGACACGCCGGTGCCGGGGTGGTCCATCAGGTTGCGGCCGACCATGTCGGAGCTGTTCGCGACGCCGTTCGGGAAATCGCGGTTCGCGGACATCAGCAGAATCTTAGGCGTCTCGATGCCGTTCGCGGCGAGTACGAAGTACTTGCCCTCGACGCGATGGTCGGCGCCCGTCTTGTCCTTGTAGATCGCGGCGACGATGCGCTTGTCCGGCCCCGTCTCGAGCTTGTAGACGACCGCGCTGTCGATCAGCTTCGCGCCGGCCTGCTCGGCCTTCTCGACGTGGACGATGCCGTTGTACATCGCGCCGATCGGGCAGATCGGCATGCAGTTGTTGTTCCCGCAACAAGTCGGCCGGCCGTCGTACGGGCGGCTGTTGCGCGCGACGGGCTCGGTCACCACGTGGAACTTCGGGTCGTAGCCGTTCAGCGCGCTCTTGATGGTCTGCTCGTTGAACGACAACGGCAGCGGCGGCATCGGGTACGCCTGCTTGCGCGGCGAGTACAAATCTTCCTCGGGGCCCGGGCCCCACACGCCGAGCTCTTCCTCGGCGCGCTGATAGTAATGCTCGAGATCGTCGTACTGGATCGGCCAGTCGCGGCCGACGCCGTACACCGTCTTCATCTTGAAGTCGTTCGGGATGAAGCGCCACGCCGACGCGGCCCAGTGCCACGTCGTGCCGCCCACCGCGCGGATGTACTGCGAGTTGAACTTGTGCTCGCCCTTCAGGATCAGGTAGTCGTTCGGCGGGCCGTATTCCGGATGCGGGGCCCACGGGCTCGACGGGTACGGCGCCATGAAATCGGTCTTGTCGGGCTGGTTGCGAAAACGCTCGACGATTTCCCAGCGCGGCATGCGCGGGCCGGCTTCCAGCAGGATCACGGACTTGCCCGCCATCGCGAGCTGGTGCGCGACGATCGCGCCGGCGACACCGGACCCGACGACGACGATGTCGGCCTTTTGCGTATCGGTATCGGCCATCAGGCTTGCCTCTCGATCGGTTTTTCGGCCCAGAAGCCGGGTTTGTTGGGGCAATACGAAGGGATCACGAGGGTATCGGACACCACGCTGAACATTAATGCTTCTTCGTAGGTAATCACGACGTCGTCGACGATGCCGAGATACCACGCGCCGAGAATCGTCAATGCGAGCGATTCCTGGTCGGGATTCAGCGAGCCGGATGCGAGCGCGCCGGCAAGTTGCGGCAGGCTGTCGGCCGTCTTGAACGAGCCCTTCTGCAAGGCCTGCAGATAGCGCTGGCCGGTCACGCGGCTCAGCCCTTTCTTGCCGGTCAATGCTTCGGAAAGCGTCATGAACGTATCGAGCGGCGCGGTGCCGGGATCGTCGGCCAGGGCCCGCAACGCCAGCGAGCCGGTGAGGCCCGCCGCCGTCAGCGCCAGTGCGCCCTGCAGCCATTGACGCCGCGTGATGCCGGTTGCGGCTGCGTCGTCACGACGCGATTGGGGGGTGTTGTCGTTGTGCATGTTTCCTTCTCTCGAACACCGGATTCGGGAAAACCACGCTTGATATTTCTCAAACATTGGCGCGGACCTGAAATGTACGCGCACAAATCGAATCGAACAATCTTTTTATAGTTCATTAAATGTTCCGCAATCCGGGGTAATCGACATTTCGCTGCATTTTTGTGTCGTCGACGCGACAAATCTGCGGCACGCCTGCCCGTGTCGCGCGCCGACCACACACTGCCCCTGCACGCCGCGCTGCGCGCGCACGGCGGTCGGTTAGAATCCCGTGCAATCAAACAGAAAGCTTCCCTCCGAGGGCAATCGAGCGATGAAGCAACGCGACAAGCACAACAAAGAAACCGACCAGACCAACCACACGGCCCGCCTGCTCTGGCGCATCGGCGCCGTCGCGGCGCTCGGCGGCGCCACGGCGCTGTCGCTGCATGCGGGCGCGGCGCGCACGGTGAGCGTGTCGCCGCAAGGCACCGTCACCGAAGTCCGGCAGAGCGTCGTCAAGTTCGACGAACCGATGGTCGCCTTCGGCTCGGCCTCCGCGCCGAATCCGGCGCGCATGACCTGCAACGATTCGACGGCCGCGCGCGGCCAGGGCCACTGGCTCGACGACAAGACCTGGGTTTACGATTTCGAAAGCGACCTGCCGCCCGGCGTGCGCTGCTCGGTCGCGCTCAACGACACGCTGCGCTCGGTCGCCGGCAACGCGGTCAGCGGCCCGCGTCGCTTCACGTTCCAGACGGGGGGCCCGTTTCCGGTGTCGGTGCGCCCCGGCTCGCGCGAGATCGAGGAGCGGCAGGTCTTCGTGATGAAGCTGAACGGCCCGGCCGAGCCGCGCTCGGCGCTCGCGAACATCTGGTGCGAAGCGGCCGGCATCGGCAACCGCATTCCCGTCACGGCGGCCGACGACGAGACGCGCAACGCGCTGCTCGATCACTTCGGCTGGAAGAAGGAGGCGGCGCGCGTGCTGACGCTGTCGTGCTCGCAGGCGCTGCCGGCGAGCGCGAAGATGCAGCTCGTGTACGGCAAGGGCGTCGCGAGCCCGAGCGGCATCGCGAACGACACCGAACGGCGCTTCGATTTCACCGTGCGCGCACCGTTCGCCGCGAGCTTCTCGTGCGAACGCGAAAACGCGAAGGCGCCCTGCACGCCGCTGCGCCCGCTCACGCTGTCGTTCAACGCACCGATCTCGCGCAAGCAGGCCGAAGCGATCAAGCTGCGCGGCCCCGACGGCTCGCTGTCGCCCACCTTCGCGGCCGACGATCACAGCGAGGAAGTGACGACCGTCACGTTCAACCCGCCGCTGCCCGCGCAGGCCGGCCTGACCGTCGAGCTGCCGTCCGGCCTGCACGACGTGACCGACCGGCCGCTGTCCAATGCCGACCTGTTCCCGCTCGCGACGCGCACCGCGCCGATGCCGCCGCTCGCCAAATTCTCGTCGGGCACCTTCGGGATCGTCGAGCGCTTCGCCGAACCCGATACGCCCGCGCTGGTGCCCGTCACGCTGCGCAACGTCGAGGCCGACCTGCATATCGCCGGCCTCAATGCGGGCGGCGCGCAATTCGCGAACCTGAAGGTCGAGAACGACACCGCGATCCGCCAATGGATGCGCACCGTCGATCGCTTCGACAACTGGTCGATGACGGCCGGCTCGATCGACGACCAGATTCCCGGCCTGCTGGAACGCAAGGGCCAACACCCGGTGTACGTGCCGCTCGAGGCCGGCGAAAAGCAGCCCGCGCCGAAGAACCGCCGCATCGACGTGCGCTCGCTGTCGCTGCTGACGGGCGAGCCCGGCGCGCAGGTGCTGACGCTGCCGAAGGCCGACCCGAAGACGCTGCGCCCGTTCGAGGTGGTCGGCGTGCCGATCGACAAGCCCGGCTTCTACGTGCTCGAACTCGCGTCGCCCGCGCTCGGCCGCTCGCTGCTCGCGAAGCCGTCGAGCATGTACGTGCGCACGACCGTGCTCGTCACGAACCTCGGCGTGCACCTGAAACGGGGCCGCGAGAACAACCTCGTGTGGGTCACGACGCTCGACAAGGGCAAGCCGGTGCCGAACGCGCAGATCCGCGTGTCGGACTGCAACGGCGACGAGATCGCGGCCGGCAAGACCGACGCGCAGGGCCTGCTGAAGATCGACGGGCCGTTCGAGCCTAAGCGCGCGTGCAACGCGTCGGAAACCTTCAACGACTATTTCGTATCGGCCCGCGTCGTCGATCCGAAGACGGGCCCCGACATGGCGTTCGTCAGCTCGGGCTGGAACCGCGGGATCGAATCGTGGCGCTTCAACGTGCCGACCGACACCGACAGCGCGCCGACCGTGCGCGCGCATACGGTGTTCGAC
Organism: Burkholderia anthina; assembly: GCF_001547525.1. Taxonomy (GTDB): domain Bacteria; phylum Pseudomonadota; class Gammaproteobacteria; order Burkholderiales; family Burkholderiaceae; genus Burkholderia; species Burkholderia semiarida. Next base: position 428,097 of record NZ_LNJP01000004.1, on the reverse strand, counting down.
CGCACGCTGCTGCGCGCCGGCGAAACCGTGTCGATGAAGCATTTCATCCGCACCGAGACGCTGCAAAGCCTCGCGTTCCCGTCGCAATACCCGACGCGCGTGACGATCCGCCATCTCGGCACGGGCCAGACCTACAAGCTGCCGCTCACATGGGCAGCCGACCACAGCGCGGATTCACGGTTCACGCTGCCGGCGGCCGCGAAGCTCGGCGAATACGGCGTCGAGCTCGAAGGCGGCCCGGAAGATGCGCCGACGGCCACTTACTACAGCGGCAGCTTCCGCGTCGAGGCGTTCCGCCTGCCGGTGCTGAAAGGCTCGATCGGCGCGCGCGACGCGCAGAAGAGCCCGCTCGTCGCCGTGAAGGAAGCGCCGCTCGCGGTGCAGATCGACTACGTGTCGGGCGGCGGCGCATCGAACCTGCCGGTGCAGGTGTCGGCGCTGATGAAGTGGGCATCGCCGCCGTTCGCCGATCGTTTCGAGGATTTCAGCTTCACGCCGTATCGCCCGGACACGAGCGACGGCAACGCCGACGACGATGCGCAGGATGGCGACAACACGTCGTCGTCGGCATCGAGCAACGATCCCGACGCGACGAAACTGATCGCCGACAAGCTGCCGCTGACGCTCGACCGCAACGGTGCGGGCACGGTCACGCTCAAGGGCCTGCCCGACGTCGACGCACCGAAGCGCATCGCGCTGGAGGCGACGTTCGCCGACCCGAACGGCGAAGTGCAGACGATCCGAGGCGACACGATCCTGTGGCCGGCCGCGGTGGTGGCCGGCATCAAGGCCGGCCGCTGGGTGTCGGTCGGCCAGCGCGTGCCGGTGCAGGCGCTGGCGGTCGACCTGCAGGGCAAGCCGCGTGCGTCGGTGCCGATCGAGATCAAGGGCGTGGCTCGCATCACGACGTCGTCGCGCAAGCGGATGGTCGGCGGCTTCTATGCGTACGACAACAAGAGCGATACGCGCGACCTCGGCGTGCTGTGCTCGGGCAAGACCGACGACAAGGGCCGCATGGCCTGCGACGCGACGCTCGAGCAGGCCGGCAACGTGCAGCTGATCGCGGTCGCGAAGGACGGCGACGGCCGCACGTCGAATGCGTCGACGTCGGTATGGGTCACGCGCGAGGACGAACTCTGGTTCGGCGGCGACAACACCGACCGGATCGACGTGATCCCCGAGAAAACGTCGTACGAACCGGGCGAAACGGCCCGCTTCCAGGTGCGCATGCCGTTCCGCTACGCAACCGCGCTCGTCGCGGTGGAGCGCGGCGGCGTGATGGAAACGCACATCGTCGAGCTGAACGGCAAGAACCCGACCGTCGACCTGAAGGTCGGCGAATCGTGGGGGCCGAACGTCTACGTATCGGTGCTCGCGCTGCGCGGGCGGATTCGCGAGGTGCCGTGGTACTCGTTCTTCACGTGGGGCTGGAAGGCGCCGGTCGAATGGGCGCGCGCGTTCTGGCGCGAAGGTCGCCACTATGAGGCGCCGACCGCGTTCGTCGACCTGTCGAAGCCCGCGTTCCGCTACGGGCTCGGCGAGATCAAGGTCGGCACCGGCGTGCATCGCCTCGGGGTGACCGTGACGACCGACGCGACGCGCTACACGGTACGCGGCAAGGCGCAGGCGCACGTGAAGGTCACGCTGCCGAACGGCCAGCCCGCACCGGCCGGCACGCAGATCGCCATCGCGGCCGTCGACGAGGCGCTGCTCGAACTGATGCCGAACAACAGCTGGGACCTGCTCGATGCGATGCTGCGCCGGCGCGCATACGGCGTCGAGACGGCCACCGCGCAGATGGAGATCGTCGGCCGCCGCCACTTCGGCCGCAAGGCCGTGCCGGCCGGTGGCGGGGGCGGCAGCGCGCCGACCCGCGAGCTGTTCGACACGCTGCTGCTGTGGAACCCGCGCGTGACGCTGGATGCCAACGGCAGCGCAACCGTCGAGGTGCCGCTGAACGACGCGCTCACGCGCTTCCGGATCGTCGCGATCGCGGCGGTCGGCCCCGACCGTTTCGGCACGGGCAGCACGTCGATCCGCAGCACGCAGGATCTGCAACTGATCTCCGGCCTGCCGCCGCTCGTACGCGAAGGCGACGCGTTCCGCGCGCAGGTCACGCTGCGCAACACGACCGACCGCGCGATGCAGGTCGTCGTGACGCCGCGCGTGACGGGCCTCGACGTCGCGCCGCAGACCGTGTCGCTGGCGGCGAATGCGGCGACCGAGGTCGCGTGGACGATCACCGTGCCCGAGCAGGCGCTCGATGCGGCCGGTGCGCTGAACTGGCGCATCGAGGCGGCCGAGCAAGGCGGCAAGCGCGCGTCCGATGCATTGGCCGTCGCGCAGAAGGTCGTGCCGGCGCTGCCGGTCACGGTGCAGCAGGCGACGCTCGCGCAGGTCGACGGCACGCTGACGGTGCCCGTCGCGGCCCCGGCCGGCGCGGTCGGCAACGCGCAAGGCATACCGCGCGGCGGCATCGCCGTATCGTTGCAGTCGAAGCTCGCCGACGGCCTGCCCGGCGTGCGGCGCTGGTTCGAGCGCTATCCGTACCGCTGTCTCGAACAGCAGACGTCGCGCGCGATCGGGCTGCGCGACCCCGCGCAATGGCAGGCGCTGATCGCACGCATGCCCGTCTACCTCGACAGCGACGGCCTGGCGAGCTACTTCCCGCCGTCGTCCGACGATTCGCACCACGGCAGCCCGACGCTGTCGTCGTACCTGCTCGTGGTGTCCGACGAAGCCAGCCGCCTCGATCCGCGCTTCGCGCTGCCGGAAGACCTGCGCACGCAGCTCGAGGCCGGGCTCGCGCGCTTCGTCGACGGCCGCATCGAGCGCAACGCGTGGGCGCCGCGCCAGGATCGCGACCTGCGCAAGCTCGCCGCGATCGAGGCGCTGTCGCGCTACGGCGCCGCACAGGGCCGCATGCTCGGTTCGATCGAGATCGCGCCGAACCAGTGGCCGACGTCGGCGGTGATCGACTATCACGCGATCCTGACGCGCGTGAAGGACATCCCGCAACGCGACGAGAAACGCGCGCAGGTCGACCAGATCCTGCGGGCGCGCCTCACGTACCAGGGCACGCAGCTCGTGTTCTCGACCGCGCGCGACGACGACCTGTGGTGGCTGATGACCAGCAACGAGACCAACGCCGCGCGTCTCGCGCTGGAATTCGCGGGCGACCCGGCATGGAAGGATGAAATGCCGCGCGTGACCGCCGGCCTGCTCGCGCTGCAACGTCAGGGCGCATGGCAGACGACGACGTCGAACGCGCTCGGCCTGCTCGCGGTCGAGCGCTTCTCGCGTACCTACGAGAGCACGCCGGTCACCGGCGCGACGAAGGTGGCGCTCGGCGGCGACGCGCGCTCGATCTCGTGGTCGCAGCCGGCATCGGCCGCGCCCGCCGATACGCCCGCGTCGGCCACGCCCGCGACCCGCGCGGCCGCCGCGCGCAGCGTGCTGATGCCGTGGCCGCGTGCGTCGCAGGGGCCGGCCACGCTGTCGGTCACGCAGGACGGCACCGGCCGCCCGTGGGCGACCGTCGAGAGCCTCGCGGCCGTGCCGCTGCGCGCGCCGTTCGCGGCCGGCTACCGGATCACGAAGACCGTCACGCCCATGTCGCCGGCCGTCAACGGCGTGCTGACGCGCGGCGACGTCGTGCGCGTGCATCTCGACATCGATGCGCAGAGCGACATGACGTGGGTCGCCGTCAACGATCCGATCCCGGCCGGCGCGACGATCCTCGGGTCGGGCCTCGGCCGCGATTCCGAAGCCGCGACACAGGGCGAGAAGACGCCCGACGGCGCATGGCCGACGTTCATCGAGCGCGACTTCGACGGCTACCGCGCGTATTACGACTATTTGCCGAAGGGCAAATTCTCGGTCGAGTACACGGTGCGGCTGAACAACGTCGGCACGTTCGGGCTGCCGCCGACACGTGTCGAGGCACTGTATGCGCCGTCCGTGTACGGCCTGTGGCCGAACCCGCCGATGACCGTGAAGCCGGCCGAAGCGGGCAAGTAACGAGACCGCGATGATCGATCTGGCTTTGCCGCGGCCGGCGCGTTTCGCCGGCCGCGTATTCGTCGCCGTCGTGCTGGCCGCCCCGCTCGTCGCGCATGCGCTGCCCGGCTACGACGACGTGCGCCGCAACTGGCGCAGCTCCGACTGGGTGCTGCTCGCGCGCGACGGCACGCCGCTGCAGCGCACGCGCGTCGACCTCACCGAGCGGCGCGGCGACTGGGTATCGCTCGCCGACGTATCGCCCGCGTTCCGCGAGGCGATCGTCGTGTCCGAGGACAAGCGCTTCTACGAACACAGCGGCGTCGACTGGCGCGGCATTGCCGGCGCCGCGTGGGGCAACCTGTGGAACGAGCGCACGCGCGGCGCGTCGACCGTCACGATGCAGCTTGCGGGGCTGCTCGGCGATTCGCCGCGCCGCTCGGGCCAGCGCTCGCTGCCGCAGAAGGCCACACAGGCCGTGAACGCGCTGTGGCTCGAACGCAGTTGGCGCAAGGACCAGATCCTCGAGGCCTACCTGAACCTGGTGCCGTTCCGCGGCGAGACGATCGGGCTCGGCGCGCTGTCGCAGGTGCTGTTCGGCAAGGCGCCGTCGGGCCTCGACGCGCGCGAGGCCGCGATCGCCGCCGCACTCGTGCGTGCGCCCAATGCGGCTCCGGCGAAGCTCGCCGAGCGCGCATGCCGGATCCTTCGCGACATGCAGGCCGGGCAGGCATGCGCGTCGCTCGACGGCTACGTGCAGCTCGTCGTCGCACGCCCGGCCAATGCCGTACGCGACGAGGGCGCCGCCCTCGCCCCGCACTTCGCGCGGCGCATCGCGGCCGAGGTCAGGCCGGCGGCCGGCGCGCAGGTCCGCACGACGCTCGACGCGCCGTTGCAGCGCTTCGCGCGCGACACGCTGATGCGCGCGCTGACCGAACTGAACGCGCCCGCGCACCGGCGCAACGTGCAGGACGGGGCGGTCGTCGTGATCGATAACGCGACCGGCGAGATCCGCGCGTGGGTCGGCTCGTCGGGGGCGCTGTCGAGCGCGCGCGACGTCGATGCCGTGCTCGCGCCGCGCCAGGCCGGCTCGACGCTCAAGCCGTTCCTCTACGCGCAGGCGATCGACGAAAAACGACTGACCGCCGCGTCGCTGCTCGACGATGCGCCGATCAACCTCGCCGCCGGCGGCGGCCTGTACATTCCGCAGAACTACGACAAGGATTTCAAGGGCTGGGTGAGCGTGCGCAGCGCGCTCGGCGGCTCGCTGAACGTGCCGGCCGTGCGCGCGCTGGTGCTCGTCACGCCGCACCGCTTCGCGCGCACGCTGACCGCGCTTGGCCTGCCGCTCGCGCAGGAAGGCGATTACTACGGATTCAGCCTCGCGCTCGGCAGTGCGGACGTCACGCTGCTGTCGCTGACCAACGCCTACCGCGCGCTCGCGAATGGCGGCGTCGCGCGCAAGGTCGTCGATCTGCCGGCCGCTGCACCGGCACCGGCCGCCGGCGCATCCGGCGCATCGGCATCTGCGCGGCCGGACGCCGGCACGCGCGTGTTCAGCGAGGCGGCCAGCTTCGTCGTCACCGACATCCTGTCCGACAACAACGCGCGCGTGCGCACGTTCGGCTTCGACAACCCGCTCGCGACGCGCTTCTTCTCGGCGGTCAAGACTGGCACGAGCAAGGACATGCGCGACAACTGGACGATCGGTTTCACGTCGCGCTATACGGTCGGCGTGTGGGTCGGCAATGCGGACGGCTCGCCGATGTGGGACGTGTCGGGCGTCACGGGCGCGTCGCCCGTGTGGTCGGCCGTCGTCGGCTACCTGCACCGCGACCTGCCGAGCCGTGCGCCGCGTGCGCCGGCCGGCGTCGAAACGCGCCGCATCGCGTTCGAGCGCGACATCGAGCCGGCCCGCAACGAATGGTTCGTCGCGGGCACGGCGGTCGACACGATCCGGCTCGCGGCGCCCGCCACGCCGGGCAAGGACGGCGCGCGGGCGCCGCTGACGATCGGCGCGCCGACCGACGGCACGATCTTCGCGATCGATCCGGACATTCCGCCGAAGAACCAGCGGATCTGGTTCGAACGCTCGGCCGGGCGCGCGACGAAGTTCGCGTGGCGGCTCGACGACAAGATGATCGGGCACGCCGACCGCGTCGCGTGGCTGCCGTGGCCCGGCAGGCACCGGCTCGAACTCGTCGATGCGCGCGGCAACGTCGCCGATGCGATCGGCTTCGAGGTGCGCGGCGCGTTCGCGAAGCCGGCCGCGCGCAAGCCGTGAGGCGGCGGGCCGGTCTTGCTGGCCGGCTGCATTCGCTTTTACGCCAGTTCACGACATAGAATTACAGCAGCGCCGCATTCCCGATGCGCACCGGTTGCCTCATTCTCTCGATCGCCCGCGACCATGAACCTTCGCCTTACGCGCTTCACCCGCCCCGCGCTGGGCGCATTGTGCGTCGCAACACTCGCTGCCCTCCAGGCCTGCAACGGCGAAGCCTGCTTCGGCGTCGACGCGTGCTTCAACGACAACACGCAAACCGTCTCGCTGTCAGGCACGGCCGCGACGGGCGACGCGCTCGCGAGCGCGCAGGTGTCCGTCAATTGCGCGGCGGGGTCGGCCACGACGCTGACGGACGGCGGCGGCAACTACCGGGTGACGCTCAACGCCGCGCTGCCATGCGTCATCACCGTGGCGTCGGGCGGCGCGAGCCTGCATTCGCTCGCCTACGCGGGTGGCACCTTCAATACGACGCCCGAGACCGAGCTGATGCTCGTCTATCTCGCGGCGCAACTCGGGACGAACACGGCCGGGCTGATCGGCAATTTCCAGGGCACCCTGCGCTACCAGCGGGCGATGAACAGCCCGGACACCGTGCAGGCCGCGCAATCGGCCGTGGTGACGAACCTGCAGCAACGCTATGCGGTCACGCTGGCCGCACCGGCGTTCCTCACCACGTCGTTCGTGGTCGGGCAACCGGGCGTCGACAGCGATCTCGTCGCGCTGGCCAAGGCTGGGGCGATCGATTCGAACGGACTGCCGGATCCGGTTGCCGTGTCGCTGTTGCAGCAGGCCGGCGCCGCGCATCCGCTGTAAGCGCCGCGATCGTCGCCGCGTGGATTGACCGCGAGCGATTCCGTCGATATTCCGATCCATCGCTCAGCAATGCGCCAGCGCATGCCCGTACCGATTGGCTGCAATCCGTTCGGAGTCCCGCCGCCGTTCTTTTCATGGGCCACGCATCCGATCCACTTCATTCGAAACCTAACCATCGAACTCCGCTCTTGCGGCATTATCGACATCGAATATATCTGTTTCATTTTTTTGCAAATCGGAATAAATATCGGCTTATCTTCAATTTTTTCAACAATCGACATCAAGCCGCGCATTTCCCATTCGTCGAACAATTAGGTAAAGTGCCCACCATCCGACGACGCGAACATTTCATTCGCGCCGCATAGCGCAACATCGGTCTGCATCAAATGAATACGAAAGCACAGATTCTTCGTTACTGGCGCGCCGCTGAAATCTTCAATCCGCAGTCCGTTCCGGACATTGATCTGAAACCCGGAAAGCGAACGAAACAGACCGACCGTTTTACTCGCGACGATCTTCTCGCGCCCTGGCAACCCGGATTCACGCGTCTTCCGGCTGCGGGAAAGGACTGTGTATGGCGTCACGACGTCTACGGCGGTATCTACCTCGTCCGGCGCGTACGCGAATTGCTCGAGTCGGTCTTCGGGCAGGATCCGCAATCGTTCGACTCGCGACTCGACAGTCTGTCGGCATGCTTCCTGATTCGCGTCGATCATGACGGGCGCCCGCTCTTCGATACGTTCGTACTGTCCGCATGCGTCTGGGCATGGGGACGTACGGCCGCACCCGGACCCGATTCGCCAGACTGGCTCGACGGATTCGAATCATTCGCTGCCGACCTCCTGATCAAATTGCGCCAGATATTCGCGGTTCCCGACGACGACGACGAAGGCAAGGCGCTACTCGCGAAGGAACTCGACGTCGGACGCAAATTGACATTGGGCGACATTGACGCGATCACCGCATTGCTATTCGAGGAAATCGGCCTTGTGGAAGAGACGCCGGACGAACGCGCCCGCATTCAGTCGAAGCAGATCGAGGCCGGAAAGGTGTATCAGGTCGACCGTGTCGACTTCCTGAACAGCTTCTTTGTGGACGATCTGACGCGGGTCGCGGACGCGTTCGAGCGCAACGACGCGGGAGCCGCTTTATCGTCTTATCTGAAGCCGGATCGCGAGATCGACAACGCGGCGCGCACCGACACCCGGCAATCGGTCGATACGATGTACGAGACGCTCACTCCCGAGCGCTACCCCTCCGGGCGTTGGCCGGCAAGCGGACACCACCCGCTGGTCTTCAGTCAGCAGTTCGCGATCAACCGCATGATTCACGAACTGGACAACGACGCCGGGATATTCAGCGTCAACGGACCGCCCGGCACCGGCAAGACCACCCTGCTCCGCGATCTCGTCGCGCACATAGTCGTCACACGGGCTGAAATGCTTGCGTCGCTGCGCAGACCGGAAGACGCGTTCGACGGCGTCGGTGGCTGGGGATCCGGCAATCGTCAGCGGACCATCTATTTGTGGAAGCCGGAATTCTCGGGCTTCGAGATCGTGGTGGCCTCTGCCAATAATGGCGCCGTCGAAAATATCACGCTCGAACTGCCGGGAGCCGATGCGATCGACGACATGTGGAAACCGAGCGTCGACTATTTCCCGGATCTGGCCGCGCGCGCACTCGGCGGCGGCAAGCCGGTCTGGGGCTTGCTCGCAGCCCGTCTCGGCAACAAGACGAACCGCACCGCGTTCCTTCGCGACGTCTGGTGGGACGAACAAAAGGACGATCGTCGAACGAACGACGACTCGGAGAGCGAAAAAGGACTACCGGGCCTCATCACTTGGCTCGGCGACCACGCCAGGCGCCGGCCTTCGATGTGGCGTGAGTCTGTCGAGCGCTTCCGGCGAACCTGTGCCGATGAGTCGAAACTGAGAACGCAGCGCGAAGATTGGGCCCGGCAGGCAGACATGCTTCGTGCTGCGCGTTCGCGCCGGGATGCGCTGAACGCACTTGCGCGGGAACGCAGTCGGGCGACGGCGAACGCGACAAACGCTTACGAAACTGCTCGGGCCCGTCACTCGACGGCTATCGAACAAGCAAGGCAGGCGCACGTTCAAAAAATCGATCACTTGCATGCGCGCCCGGGTTTCTTCGAGAACGTGTTCAGCTTCGGTCGCGCACACCGGGACTGGCGAATCAGATTTCTGGCATGTATCGACGCCGAACAGCAGGCCAGCAATGCGATGGACACCGCCGCTGGCATTGTGGATCAAGCCGATGTCGCGCGCCGAGGTGCGGAACGACTCGAACGCGCGACCCACGACGAAATCGGGGTGCTGTCGGGTGACATTACGCGACTCGATGCCGGACTGGCCCAAGCGCGCAGGGTCCTGGGCGATCATTTCGTCGATCGCGATTGCGCCGAGCGCACGGACGACGAACGTGAACTATCGTCACCATGGACAGACCGGGCATGGAACGACGCCCGGGCAAAGGTGTTCCTTGAAGCACTGAACCTGCATCAGGCGTTCGCAGCCGAAAACGCCCATATCGTCCGTTCCAATCTGTTCGGCATGGTCGACATCTTGCAAGGCTCCGTACCGGGCAGCGTATCCCGCGAGGCTGTGAAATCCGCGTGGCAAACGCTTTTCGCTGTGGTGCCGGTCATATCCAGCACGTTCGCTTCGTTCAGTCGCCTGTTCTCGAATCTCCAGCGAGAGGAAATCGGCTGGCTGTTGATCGACGAGGCCGGACAAGGGCTGCCGCAAGCCGCCGTAGGCGCGCTGTGGCGGGCCAGGCGGGCCGTCGTGGTCGGCGATCCGCTTCAACTAGAGCCGATCCTGCCGCTGCCGTTCACCTCGCAACAGGCGCTGCGCACCCGCTTCGGCGTCGAAACGACGTGGACGCCCGGTCGTCAGTCGATTCAGCGGCTCGCCGACCGGATCTCGACGGTCGGCACCTATCTTCCCGACCATGAAGGCAAACCGCTCTGGGTCAGCGCTCCGCTTCGGGTTCATCGCCGCTGCGACGTCGAGATGTTCAATGTCGCCAACAAAATCGCGTACAACGGGATGATGGTATTCGGCACCGTCAAGCGGGCCCAACTCGCGCTTCCCGGGACGACCTGGATTCACGTCGAGGGACGCGATGCGAACGGACACTGGGTCCCCAACGAGGGACGTGCTGTCGCCACGATTCTCGATGACATTCACACACACGACGACGCCTCCGGAACGATCTATGTCATCTCCCCATTCCGGGACGTGACGCAAGGTTTGCACGACACGCTCGGCAATCGATACGGGAATGTCAAGATCGGCACGATCCATACGGTGCAGGGCAAGGAATCGGACGTCGTCCTGCTCGTACTGGGGGGCCATCCCGACCGCCCCGGCGCGAAAGCATGGGCGTCGGAAAAGCCGAATCTGCTCAACGTCGCCGTCAGTCGCGCGAAACGCAGACTCTACGTGATCGGCAATCGCGACGCGTGGCGCGACTATCCATTCTTCAGCGAATGCGCCGCCACGCTCGAACATCGGACGACATGGCCGGGCGTCGCCGGGCACGGCACCGCGATGCTCCTGCGCGACGAGGCATGACGAATGGACAACGTGATTGAACGCGCGGCGCGTCGTGCCGGTTCGATCGATACAATCGACGCCGACACCTATTTCCGGTGGCTCCGACTCGCATATACGGCGCGGGGCGCGGGCGAAGACGTCATCGTCACGCTGCACGCGGCGGGCACACCGGACGCCGACGCGCAAGCCATCGCATGCGGTCTCGACTTGCCCGACGGGCCATGCTCCGTGCCGGGGGCTGCCGCCCGTATCGTGTCCGACGGGCTGCCTGACCATGGGATCGGCGAACGCCGCAGCATCACACGACGGGACGGGCGTCCGTCGTCGCGCGTACGATACGGGCGCCGGGTCGCCGTCGGCGCTGCACTCATTGCCGTCGCAGCTGGCGGAGTCTTCGCGCTGATCCATCGCCCGTCCGAGCATCTGGCCGCGCCCCCCGCTCGGCCCGCCAGCCAGCAGCACGTGGCGGCAGCGATCGAGAATCGCCCGACATCGATACCGCATCAGCAACGCGACAGCTGGCGGGCCTCGCCATCGGAATCGCCGACGGCGCTGACGAAACACGCTCGCCCGTTGTCTCGCGACACATCGCTCAAACAAACGGACGATGCGCCCGCGCACACCACGCCGGCACCGGCGCCAATGGACGCGGCTCGTCCGGAATCCTGTCCGCCTGGTGTCGATCGCCTCGGGTGCCCGGGCGCTGCGGGCCGCACCGAGCGCGAATCGTCGTGTCCGAACGGCTTCAGCCGCGCCGGATCGTCATGCGTGCCGGCCGCCATGCCGCAGCACGCACACGCGATACCCAGCGGTTTCGGATGGGAATGCGACGTGGGTTTCATTCAGACCGGCCGGAGCTGCACGAAACTGCGCGTGCCACCCAACGCGCACGTCGATTTCACCAGACGCTCGTGGGAATGCGATTCGGGTTACGAACGCGCTGGCGAAAGCTGTCGCCCTTCGTGACGTAGATACTCCCCGCCCGGAAAACTGCGGCATCACGATACGGCGGGCCTGACAGGTATTCGCAAATCGAGCCATGCATGGCTTGGCTGCGTTGCCAGCCGGCCTGTTACGCCGCCTCGCCACTCCCGCACACGACCGGCGCCGCCTGCTGCCGCGACAGATGGCGCAGCAGCTTCGTCACCATCCACACGACGATGAACGACAACGCGACGAAGAACACCGCAAGCGGCGTCAGCACGTGAATCGACACGAAACCGGCCAGGCCCATCATCGCGGACGACACGAGCAGCAGCGCGCAGCCGAGAATCGCGCTCGTCAGGCCGGCGATATGCGGAAACAGCGAATTGCCCTTGGCCATCAGCGTCGGATACATCGCGCCCGCGCAGAAACCCATCACGAGCACCGGCGTCGCGAGCGTCCACACGCGCAGGCCGACGGTCAGCGCCAGCACCAGCATCGCGATCGACGCGCCCGCCATCACGCGCGCGCCGATGCGCAGCCGCTGCTCGGCGCTCGGCAGCCCGCGGCCGTGGATCCGGTTCGACAGGCCGCCGAGGAAATACATGAGGCCGATGCCGAGCGCGAGGTAGCCGAAGAAGGTCGGCGGCTTGTGCAGCGTGGTCTGCACCATGAACGGCCCGACGATGTTGAACACCAGCAGGATGCTGTAGCACAGCCCCTGTGCGAGGAAGCAGCTCTGGAACACGGGGCTCGCCAGCACCTTGCCGGTGTTCGCCATCAGCGTGCGCGGCTCGAGACGCACCGGCTTCGGCAAGGTTTCGCGGTAGCGCCACAGCAGCGCCCACATCGCCAGCGAGTAGACCAGCAGGAACACGAGGCACGCGCGCCAGCCGAACCATTCCTGCAGGTGCGCGCCGATCACCGGCGCGATGATCGGCGCCAGCCCCCATGCGATCGACATGTACGTGAACGCATGCATCAACGCCTGGCCGGAGAACGAATCGGTGATGATCGCCTTCGCCAGCAGGTTGGTGGTCGCGATCCCGAAGCCCTGCAGGCAGCGCGCGAGCACGAACGTCTCCAGGTTCGGCGCGCCGAGCGACAGCAGGCAGCCGATCGTGTAGATCACGAGCCCGAACGCGAGCACGCGCTTGCGTCCGTACGCATCGGCGATCGGCCCGAAGATCAGCTGGCCGAGCGCGTAAGCGGCCATGTAGCCGGACACGCTCGACTGGATCGCCTGCGGCGTGGTCGCGAACGAACGTGCCATGTCGGGCAGCGCGGGCACGTAGATGTCGATCGCGAGTTGGCCGGCGGACGCGAACAGGCAGATCAGGAACAGCAGGAAGCGCGGCGAATTCGACTCGCGCGCCGGAGTGAGCGTGGCGTTCATGACGACTGGGAAGGAGGTCGGGCAGCAGTGCCGCGCCGTCAATGTTCGGATGGCGAACATGCGTGCGGGGGTGGCGAATTCCGTATTGTGCCTGTTGTTGCACCGGGCGACAGGATTCCCCCTGGCGCGGGCGAGGTTGAATGCCGATCGCGGCACGTCCCGACATGCGCCGATCGGGCCGGCGGGCGGCGATTTTAATGTTGATTTAAGCCGACGGCCGCATTGTTTCGGGTGGCTCACTCCGTGAGCCGTACGTCATTGTTGATTCGATCAGTCTCGTTCGATGGAGATACGAAGATGCGATTCCGTTCGTATATGGCGGCGGGCGCGCTGGCGCTGGTGCCCGTGTTCGCGCTGGCCGGGCAAGCCGGCGCGGCGGCCGCCGCCCAACCGATGTTCGTCAATGTCAACGGGCAGGCCGTGCCCGTGAAGGCCGAAACGCGGGTCGTCCAGACGGCCGGCGGCCCGATGAAGGTCAGCACGTGGAGCTGGCACAGCCCGCAAGGCGGCGCGAGCTTCGAGATGCAGACGGCGTCGTCGGGCGGCATGCCGCCCGCCGCGGCGTTGCGGCAAATCCAGGCCGTGCAGTACCGGATGCAGGCGGCGCAGGCGCAGATGGTCGCGATGCAGCAGCAGATGATGGCGCTCCAGCACATCGCGCTCGCCAACGCGTTCGCGATGCCGATGCCGCAGCCCGTCGGGTTCGCGATACCGGCGTGGGCCGCGCCTCAACCGGTGCTCGTCATCGTCCCGGCGCAGCCGCCGATGCCGTCGGCGGCCCCGGCAACGCCGGCCGCTCCCGTCGCACCGGCCGCACGCGGCCCGGAAATCAAGGCCTGACGCGGTTCGCGCCACTCGGCGCGCCGCGCCCGAACCGCCGGCACGTGCCGGCGGTTTTTCTTTGAGACGGCCGGATCAATACTGCGCCTGATCCGTCGGATTCTTGAACAGCTGCTTCATCTCCGGCGACAGCGGATAGTTGAGGCTCACGCCTTTCGGCGGAATCGGCCGCATGAACCACTGATCGTAGAGCTTCTCGGCCGCGCCCGAGGTCTGCATCTTCGCGATCACGCCGTCGACGACGCGCTTGAACGCCGGATCGTCCCTGCGCATCATGCATGCGTAGTTTTCGTGAACGAGCGGCGTGCCCGCGACCGTATACGCGCCCGGGTTGCGGTCCTTCGCGATCTCGCCGTACAGCAGCGGCTCGTCCATCACGAACGCCACCGCGCGGCCCGTCGTGACGTTCATGAACGCTTCGGCGTGATCCTTCGCGCTGATGATCGTCATGTTCATCGCCTTCTCTTCGTTCAGCTTGCGCAGCAGGCGCTCGTCCGACGTGCCGGCCGTCGTCGCGACCGTCTTGCCGGCCAGGTCCGCGAAGTCCTTCACGCCCGAATCCTTGCGCGTGCTGAAGCGAATGCCGTACAGAAAGATGCTGTTCGAGAACGCGGCCTGCTTTTGCCGCTCGAGCGTGTTCGTCGTCGATCCGCATTCGAAGTCGATCGTCCCGTTCTGCAGCAGCGGAATGCGATTCTGCGACGTGATCGGGATTTCCTTCACCGCGAGGTTCGGCAGGTTCAGATCCGTCTTCAACTGGTCGATGATGCGCGACGCGATGTCCCGCGAGTAGCCGATGTTCTTCTGCTGGTTGTCCGAATACGAGAACGGCACCGACGACTCGCGAATGCCCAGCGACACGACGCCCGTGTCCTTGATCTTCTTCAGCGTACCGGTAAGGGCCTGCGCGTGCGCGGCGCCGGCCAGCGCACAGGCCAGCGCGACAGCCAGCCAACGGAAGCGGTGATCCATGCTTTTCTCCTGAAGAAACCTTGATCGAATCGCGATCCTACGCCCGCCAAAATTCGCCCCGCATCGGGGAAAGCGTCAAGCGCCCTCAGTCACGCGCCTCACCGTGAGGCATCGTTTCCGCGACGCGCAAAAGCGCCTGCGGCGCACGTTTCGCCGGGCCCGCTGCCTGCAATCTTGCACCCCATGAACAGGTCGCCCGTTCGAAACGCGCGTTCGTGCTGCAAGACAGCATCGCAACCGTTTGCGTGCCGCGCCTTTTTCGCACAAAACATACTCAAGAAGCCGCCTCATCAGCCGTTACCCAATGCATGGCGCGTCGCAGCAGCGCTGCGTGCGCCCGACAAGAACAAGGTCCGGTTTACGCCGGACCAGGCACCACCGCCGGCACGACGGTTATCTACGAGGATCGACTTTCAACATGAAAGCCAAACGCTTCAATTTCGCGCTGGCCCGTTCGGCCCATGCGCGCATGCTCGCCGGTATGCTGTCCGCCGCCGCGCTCCTGCCCCTCGCCGGTTGCGGCGGCGGAGGCGGCGGCGGCAGCGACCCGTCTCCGTCCAACGCGTCACCTGCACCGGCGCCCACGCCGACGCCCGCTCCCACGCCGGCACCCGCGCCCGCCCCGACCAACCCGCCGGCGTCGTCCGGCGGCAATGCGTGCTCGTCGCAGCAGGCCGCCGCGCAGATGGCCGCGCAGACGGCGCCGGTCGAGCCGCCGGTCGATCACCTCATCGTCAAGCTGAAAACGCTGACGGCCACGCGTGCGATGGCGGCCGTCGACGACGGTTCGCGACTCGACGCGGTGATCCAGCGCGCGATGACGCGCTGGACGGCGCCGGTGACCGGCAGCGCGCGCGCGTACGCGAGCACCGTCGCGCAAACGCCGGTGAACGTGCAGGTCGAGCGAACGATCTCGAACGGCGCGGCCGTGCTGTCGCTCGGCCAGCGCATGGCCGCCACCGATGCCGCCGCGCTCGCACAGGCGTTCGCGGCCGACAGCGACGTCGACTACGCGGAACCGGATCACCCGATGCAGATCCGCGACACGCCGAGCGACCCGCTCTACAACCAGCAGTGGTACCTGTCCGATCCGACCGCCGGCATCAACCTGCCGCCCGCATGGAACGTGACCAAGGGTTCGCCGACCGTCGTCACGGCCGTGCTCGATACCGGCTACCGGCCGCACGGCGACCTCGTCGGCAATCTGATACAGCAAGGCTACAACTTCATCAGCAACATCAACACCAGCAACAACGGCTCGAGGCGCGGCCCGGACGCAACCGATCCGGGCGACTGGGTCACGCAGCAGGAACTCGACGACGTCAACGGCCCGTTCTATCACTGCGCGAGCCAGCCGAGCAACAGCAGCTGGCACGGCACGCGCGTGATGGGCGTGATCGGCGCGACCGCCAACAACGGCACCGGCGTCGCCGGCGTGTCGTGGCTCGGCCAGATCCTGCCGGTGCGCGTACTCGGCAAGTGCGGCGGCGTGACGAGCGACATCGCCGACGGCATGCGCTGGGCAGCCGGCATTCCGGTGTCCGGCGTACCGACGAACCCGCGCCCGGCGAAGATCATCAACCTGAGCCTCGGCGGGGTCGGCGCGTGCAGCACGACGTTCCAGCGGGCGATCGACGACGTGACCGCGAAAGGCGTGACCGTGATCGTCGCGGCCGGCAACGACGGCCTGTCGACCGGGCTCGACCAGCCCGCGAACTGCCGCGGCGTGATCACCGTCGGCGCGACCGACGCGACGGGCCGACGCGCATCGTTCAGCAACTTCGGCGCCGACGTCGCGCTGAGCGCACCGGGCGTCAACATCCTGTCAACGTCGAACGCCGGCACGACGACGCCGGGCTCGGACACCTATGGCCCCGCGACCGGCACCAGCCTCGCGACGCCGCAGGTGACGGGGGTTGCCGCGCTGATGCTGTCGGTGAACGGCAACCTCACGCCCGCGCAGATCATGCAGAAGCTGCAAGGCGGCACGCGCGCGGCGAAGCTCTCGGCCGGCACGTCGTGCACCGCGATGCCGGCAGGCTCGGGCATCCTCGATGCGGCGGCCGCCGTCGCGACCGCGAACCAGTAACCGGCATCTCGTTCGACGCGGCCGCGCGCATGCCGACAAGGTGTGCGCGCGGCTGTTTCATTGCGGGTTGTCGGGCGCGACCGCGAACATGCACCCACGCGATCAAGCATCTCGAAATAACGCCCGACAAAAGGGTTGACGCTTCGCACGGCGAGCCATTACCATCGCCCCCGTCTAGTTACATGGAGTGTTCTGTGAACACCGATGCGAGTTGTAGTTGGTGCATGACCAACTTGACTGCTGCCTGAGGAAAACGCGCAGAGCCTCGTCTTCTGCCGCATCCCGGGAAGCAGGATGCGGCGCCCTTCCGGCCTGACTACCGGCCCGATCTCCCGCCGAATTTTCGATGTTGTCGAATGCACGCGACGCGCCGTCGCGCGTGTGCGTTCGTGCCGCGCGCGGCGCCAGCCGCGTGCGCCCTCCGTTCGCGTGCCGTCCGGCCGCGCGCCTCGTGGCGCGCGCCGCTGCCGATCGCCCGTGCCGACCATTCGCAACCGACAGGAGTGCAGATGAACTCAGACGACAGTAGTCGATTACCGCTCGCCGGTGCGACGCCGCGCATCGACACGCCGTGCGCCTCGCGCGCGCCGGCGAGCGTTCCCGCCTTTACCGATCCACAGCCGATCGCGCCTGACGCGACGCGGCGGGGAGCGTTCGTGCGTCGATAACGTCACGGCCGCTCCCCGCCCGCCGCCTCGTGCGCAAGGAGCGACTCATGACGACACGACACAACACCTCGCACAACAAACAGCGCGGCTTCATCAAGGCCGGCGCCGGCCAGCAGAACGAACCGCGCATCATGCGCGCCGCGCGGGAAGCGGCTCGCCCGCTCGAAGACACGCTGAAGTCGCTGCGCACCAGCACGCGCGGCCTCACCTACGATCAGGCCGCCGACCGCCTGCAGCATGACGGCCCGAACGAAATCGCGCACGACAAGCCGCCGCACTGGACTCGCCAGTTGCTGCTCTCGTTCCACAATCCGTTCGTCTACGTGCTGCTGGTGCTGGCCGCCATCAGCTTCTTTACCGACGTCTACTTCGCGGCGCCCGACGATCGCGATTACGTCGGCATGACGATCCTGCTGACGATGGTCACGATCAGCGCGCTGCTGCGCTTCGTGCAGGAATTCCGTTCGCTGCGCGCGGCCGAGAAGCTCAAGGCGATGGTCCGTACGACGGCCACCGTGCAGCGCGCGGTGACCGACACGGCCGAGCCGTCACGCCGCGAAGTGCCGATGCGCGAGGTCGTCGTCGGCGACATCGTGCATCTGTCCGCCGGCGACATGATCCCCGCCGACGTGCGCCTGCTCGCGTCGCGCGACTTGTTCATCAGCCAGGCCGTGCTGACCGGCGAGGCGCTGCCGGTCGAGAAGTACGACACGCTCGGCGCGGTGGCCGGCAAATCCGCGGGCGCGCCCGCGGCCGGCGCGGCCAACGACGCACCGGCGTCGCTGCTCGATCTCGAGAACGTCTGCTTCATGGGCACCAACGTCGTCAGCGGCACGGCGACGGCCGTCGTCGTCGCGACCGGCGAGGACACGTACTTCGGCTCGCTCGCGCGCAACGTCGTGAGCCACAAGCGCATCGAGACGAGCTTCGACCGCGGCGTGGCGAGCGTGAGCTGGCTGCTGATCAAGTTCATGTTCGTGATGGTGCCGATCGTGTTCATGATCAACGGCCTGACCAAGGGCGACTGGCTGAGCGCGCTCACGTTCGCGCTCGCGGTGGCCGTGGGCCTCACGCCCGAGATGCTGCCGATGATCGTCAGCGCGAACCTGGCGCGCGGCGCGGTCGCGATGGCGCGCCGCAAGGTCGTCGTCAAGCGGCTGAACTCGGTGCAGAACTTCGGCGCGATGGACGTACTCTGTACCGACAAGACCGGCACGCTCACGCAAGACAAGATCATCCTCGAACACCACCTCGATCTGTCCGGTCACAAGAACGAGGACATCCTGCGGCTCGGCTGGCTGAACAGCTTCCACCAGAGCGGCCAGAAGAACCTGATCGACATCGCGGTCGTCGCGCGCGCCGACGAGATCGGCGAACGCGTGAAGCCGCAGGGTTACAAGAAGATCGACGAACTGCCGTTCGATTTCGTGCGGCGCCGCCTGTCGGTCGTCGTCGAGGATACGCACGGCACGCACCTGCTGATCTGCAAGGGCGCGGTCGAGGAAATGCTGGCGGTCTCCACGCACGTGCAGGACGAAGACGGCGTGCGCCCGCTCGACTTCGTGGCCCGCAAGCGATTGCTCGAACAAGCCACCGCGTACAACGAGGACGGCTTCCGCGTGCTCGTGCTCGCGACGCGCACGATCCCGCGCGGCGACGAACGCGCGCAATACCGCACCGCCGACGAACGTGATCTCGTCGTGCGCGGCTTCCTGACCTTCCTCGATCCGCCGAAGGAATCGGCCGCGCCGGCGCTCGCCGCGCTGCGCGAGAACGGCGTCGCGGTGAAGGTGCTGACGGGCGACAACGCGACCGTCACGATGAAGGTGTGCCGCCAGGTCGGCCTCGCGCCGGGCAAGCCGATGCTCGGTACGGAAATCGACGCGCTCGACGATGCGACGCTCGCGCAGGCGGTCGAACGCACGACCGTGTTCGCGAAGCTCACGCCGCTGCAGAAGGCGCGCATCGTCAAGGCGCTGCAGGCGAACGGCCACACGGTCGGCTTCCTCGGCGACGGGATCAACGATGCGCCCGCGCTGCGCGACGCGGACGTCGGCATCTCGGTCGACAGCGGCGCCGACATCGCGAAGGAAACCGCCGACATCATCCTACTCGAAAAGAGCCTGATGGTGCTGGAGGAAGGCGTGATCAAGGGCCGCGAGACGTTCGGCAACATCCTGAAGTACCTGAACATGACGGCCAGCTCGAACTTCGGCAACGTGTTCTCGGTGCTCGTCGCCAGCGCGTTCCTGCCGTGGGAGCCGATGCTCGCGACGCAACTGCTCGTGCTGAACCTGATCTACGACACGTCGCAGATGCTGCTGCCGTGGGACAGGATGGACCCCGAGTTCCTGAAGAAGCCGCGCAAGTGGGAAGCCGGCAACATCGGCCGCTTCATGCTGTGGGTCGGACCCACGTCGTCGGTGTTCGACATCACGACGTACGTCCTGATGTGGACCGTGTTCGGTGCGGGCGCGCTGTATCACCTGAACGGCGGTTCGGGCGGCCAGATCGTGATGAATTCGGGCTGGTTCATCGAGAGTCTCGTGTCGCAGACGCTCGTCGTGCATCTGCTGCGCACGCAGAAGATCCCGTTCCTGCAAAGCACGGCGTCGCTGCCGGTGCTGCTGTCGACCTTCACCGCGATCGCGATCGGCTGCTGGCTGCCGTTCTCGCCGTTCGCGGAGGCGATCGGCTTCATGCACCTGCCGGGCACCTACTGGCTGTGGCTCGCCGCGACGATGGTCGGCTACATCGTGCTCGCGCAGATCGTCAAGACGATCTACGTGCGCCGCTACAAGCAGTGGTTCTGATGGCACGCCGATGACGACGTGCCGGCCCGTGCACTACCCGCGCGGGCCGAACGACCCGACCTGCCGTCGTTCGGTGATGAACGGGCCGCATCAGCGGCCCGTTTTTCTTTCATTGGGCGTCGTTCGCGCCGAACAGTTGCGCGCACACGGCGCGCCCTTCATCGGTCAGCGCAGCGCTGCCGGTACCGTCCTCGTTCAACGTCGTCGCGCTCAGGCCTGCGGCGTCCAACTGCGTGAGCACGCGCCGCAGCGTGCTCATCGGCAGTTGCGTGCGTTTTGCAATTTTCGGCAACGACCAGGTCTTGCCGGCCGGATCGCTCGCGGCTTCGTTCAGCGTCGCCAGCGTGGCGACGAGTGCGGGATCGAGCGGGGATTCGTCGGATTCTGAAGTCATCGGTTCGGGCTCGTCGGCCGGCGTCGGGCCGGCATGCATGGAGAAAACGATCGCGGACACTATACGCCGCGTCACGCGCCCTTGAGCGCCGCGCGCATGAACGACACGAAACGCGCGGTGACGGGATCGTCTCGCTCGGACCGCCATGCGAGCCCCACGCGCCACTTCGCGTCCCGGCCGTCGAGCGGCAGCACCGTCGCGTCGCGCAACAGATACCGCGCACTCGACGGGATGAACGCGACGCCGACGCCGGCCGCGACCGACGTCAGCACCGACTGCACGTCTTCCGCCTGCTGCATCACGTGCGGCACGAAGCGGCGCTCGACGCACCACCGGTCGATCTGCGCGGCCAGCCCCGGGCCGCGCGCACGCTGCAGCGCGATGAAGCCGATTTCATTGAGCACGTCGAGGTTGGCCGGCACGCGCTTGAAGCCGAGATGCGGCGGCACCGCGAGCGCGAGCGCCTCGTCGGTCACCTTGAACGACGACAAGCCTTCGTCGGAAGGCAGGCGCAGGAAACCGGCGTCGAGCTTGCCGGCGCGCAGCCGGCGCGTCTGTTCGGACGACGACAGGTCGCTCAGCGTCACCGCGATACCCGGATTGCAGCGACGGAATTCGGCGATCAGTTTCGGCACGAGCGTCAGCACCGACAGGCAGATGCCGAGCCGCAAATGCCCGCGCTGCCCGCTCGTCGCTTCCCGCGCACGCGCCAGGATTTCGTCGGCATCGCGCACGAGCGCCTGCGCGTCGGGCAGGAAGCGTTCGCCGAACGGCGTGAGTTCCGCGCCATGCCGGCCGCGCTCGAACAGCTTGCCGCCGAGGCTCGCCTCGAGTGCGCCGATCTGCTTGCTGAGCGCGGGCTGGCTCATGTGCAGTGCATCGGCCGCACGGCTGAAATGGCACAGCTCGGTGACCGTCAGGAACGTGCGCAGCAGTTTCAGTTCCATTCTTTCGTGGAATCGTAACGATTGAAATATTCATTTTACCGATCGAATGCAATGGCGTTCAATACGGACATGCCCTTCCCGGAACTCACTTTCATGTCCGTCGATCAAGCTGCCGACTGCGTAGCCGAGCCACCATGCGATGTCGCGGACGCAAACGCATGCGTTGTCGCCGCCGATACGCGCGCACCGAAACGCCGTACCGAACGCACCGACGGGCGCAGCCGCCGCTTTCGCTTCGGCGACGCGCTGGACGACACGCCGCCGCGCGCGGTGACGGGTTCGATCGCGGTCAGTTTCGCGGTTGTGTCGCGGCGAAACTGGCCGCGCTGACCCGCACACCTGCTCGCCTTCTGTGCGCGTCCTGTCCCACGCGCGCCGCTGCCCGGCAATTCGAAAACGATCGGAATCCTCCCGTATCGCGCGTCATTGCGCGTCATCGAATCGTCATCGCTCCGCGATCGACCGTATAATTTCCCGCACCCGCCGACCGCCCATGCATCCGCGCAGCCGCATCGCGCGTGAAAAGGAGACTTTCGCTTGACCGGCCTCATCGCGCGCGTGCCTCGCGCCCGGATCGCCCTGATCCTCGCCCTGTCGTTCCTGCTGCTGGCATTCGCCACGAATGCGTCCGCGCAGCGCGTGCAGCCGCATCGCACCGCCCATGCGCAGCCGCATGCACACACGAAGGTCGTCAAGAAGCAACCGCATCGCAAGAAAAAGGCCGTCAAGCATCGCCGCTCGCGCGTGACGCATCAGGCGGCCAAACGCCACGCGGCACCCGCGCCGCAGCAGCGGCGCGCGAAACGCACGACTGCCGTGCGGCCGCGTCCGCCCGCGAAACCGAAATTGCTCGCCAGCTGCGGCTACACCCCGCGCGCGGTCGGGTCGCTGCATTCCCGCGCGGCCTACGTGCTCGACGTCGATTCCGGCACGCCGCTGCTGGCCCGCCACGCACGCACCGTGCGGCCGATCGCGTCGATCTCGAAACTGATGACGGCGGTCGTCGCGCGCGACGCCGATCGGCCGCTGAACGGCGTGCTGCGCGTGACCGCGCGCGACCGCGACACGATCAAGTTCACCGGTTCGCGCCTCCAGGTCGGCTCGGAACTGTCGCGCCGCGAGATGTTCCACATCGCGCTGATGTCGTCGGAGAACCGCGCGGCCGCCGCGCTGAGCCGCGACTACCCGGGCGGGCGCGCGGCGTTCGTCAACGCGATGAACCGGAAAGCGCGCCAGCTTGGCATGCGGCATACGCATTTTCGCGAACCCACCGGCCTGTCGCCGCACAACGTGTCGACGGCGGAAGACCTCGCGCGGCTCGTCGGCGCGGCCGCGCGGGATCCGCTGATCCGCTATTTCTCGACCGATCTGTCGGCCACCGTGCGCCCCGGCGACGGCGAACTCGTGTACGTGAATTCCGACCCGCTCGTGCGCTACCGCCGCCTGCCGATCCGGCTGCAGAAAACCGGCTTCATCAACGAATCGGGGCACGGGGTCGTGATGCGCATGCGCGTGAAAGGCCGCCGCGAAACGGTCGTGCTGCTCGGCGCACCGACGCGTGCCGGCGTTTCGAGCGACGCAATCAGGATCCATCGCTGGCTGTCCTGTTCGATCCAGTAAACGCGTACGGGCAGCCGGCGCGTTCACGCCACCGGAGCGACGCCATGCAGGACGAATACCGCTTCAACGCATTCGGCCGGCTGCTCGCCGTCGTGCGCACGGACGGCCGCTGGGCCGTGTTCGATCTCGGCGCCGAAGGCAAACGGCGCCCGGCCAATCTGCAGATTCCATCCGCGCTCGCCGCGGACGAACTCGGCCAGTACCTCGGCGATCTGCTGCACGAAAACGCGACCCCGCGATACAGCGAAGTCGTACCGGTCGCGCATCGGCGCACGTAACCGCGTGCTGACGGTGCCGCCAGCCGGCGATCAATTCGACAGCTAAACTTGCAAGTTTAGCTGTCGTGTCCTAAGATTCGCCGCATGAACCCGCCACGCAAACCCGGCGTTTCCGCCGAAACCGTCGCCGCCGACCTGACCCTCGCGGTCGGCCAGCTCATCCGCCGGCTGCGCTCCGAGGTCGATTCCGCAGGGCTCGGCATGTCCCAGACGAGCGCGCTCGCGCGGCTCGATCGGCACGGGCCGATGACGACCGCCGATCTCGCGCGCGCCGAAGCCATGAAGCCGCAGTCGATGAAGGCGATCCTCGCGAGCCTCGAGGAAGACGCGCTCGTCGAGCGCGAGCCGCATCCGACCGACGGACGCCAGATCCTGTTCAAACTCACCGCGGCCGGCCTCGACGCGCGGCGCAAGCGCAATGCCGCGAAACACAGGTGGCTCGGCGCGGCGATCGAACAACTCGATCCGCAAGACATCGACACGCTCGCCGCGGCCATCCCGCTGATCCGCCGCATCGGCGAGCAATGAACCCGGCCGGTGCGCCGCGCGGCATGCGCGCGCCCGGCTTTCTTCGCCCTTTCCCCGGAGCCCCATCATGAGCGCAACCCGTCTCGACACGAACACGGCGCTGGTCGTCATCGACCTGCAGAAAGGCATCGTCGCCCTCCCCACCGCGCACCCGGTCGCACCGGTGATCGCGCACGCCCGCGAACTGCTCGACGCATTCCGCAGCCGTGGCCTGCCGGTCGTGCTGGTCAACGTCGCGGGCGGCGCGCCGGGCCGCACCGAGCAACCGCCGCGCACGGCGCAACTTCCCGCCGACTGGACCGAACTCGTACCCGAACTGAACCGCCAGCCAGGCGACCACGTGGTGACGAAGCACACCTGGGGCGCCTTCACCGGCACCGGTCTCGACGCGCATCTGAAGGCAGCCGGCGTCACGCAGATCGTGCTGGCCGGCGTCGCGACGAGCATCGGCGTCGAATCGACCGCGCGGCAGGCGCACGAACTCGGCTACCACGTGACGCTCGCCGTCGACGCGATGACCGACCTCAACGCCGACGCGCACGTCAACAGCATCGAACGGCTGTTCCCGCGCCTCGGCGAGACGGGCACGACGCAGGACATCGTCGCGCTGCTCGACCGGCGCGGCGCGTGAGCACCCCACGCATCCGGCCGGCACCGGGCCGCGCGCCCGGCCGGTTCGATCCGTCGATCTGGAAAGTCAGCGCGGTCGCGACGCTCGGTTCGCTGCTGTCGCAACTCGATGCGACGATCGTCAACGTGTCGCTGTCGAGCCTCGCGACCGACCTGCATGCGAGCCTGTCGACGATCCAGTGGGTGACGAGCGGCTACCTGCTCGCGCTGACGCTGGTGCTGCCGCTGAGCGGCTGGCTCGTCGATCGCATCGGCGCGAAGGCGCTGTACCTGTGGTGCTTCTCGGCGTTCACGCTGACGTCGGCGCTGTGCGGGCTCGCGTGGTCCGCGCCGTCGCTGATCGCGTTTCGCGTGCTGCAAGGCGTCAGCGGCGGTTTGCTCGCGCCGATGGCGCAGATGATGATCGCGCGCGTCGCCGGCCAGCAGATGGCGCGCGTGATCGGCTACGCGGCGGTGCCGGTGCTGCTCGCGCCGATCCTCGGCCCGGTCGTGGCCGGCGCGATCCTGCAACACACGTCGTGGCGCTGGCTGTTTCTGGTGAACCTGCCCGTCGGCGCGCTCGCGCTCGCGCTGGCGGTACGATTCCTGCCCGGCGACCGGGACGATGCGCCGCGGCGCGAACTCGACTGGATCGGCCTCGCGTTGCTGTCGCCGGGCCTCGTGCTGTTCCTGTACGGCGTCGAGCGGATCGGCGCGATGGCCGGCATCGCGGCGGTCGCAGGCTCGGCGCTCCTGCTCGTCGCGTTCGTGCGCTTCGAGCGCCGCCGGGGCGAGCGTGCGCTGATCGATCTCGCGCTGTTTCGCTCGCGCGTGTTCGGCGCGGCGGCCGGCACGCAGTTCCTGTCGAACGGTGCGTTGTACGCCGGCCAGATGCTGATCCCCGTGTTCCTGATCCAGGCGTGTGGGCGCTCGCCGGGCGAGATGGGCTGGCTGCTCGCGCCGCTCGGGCTCGGCATGCTCGTCACCTATCCGTCGATGGGCGCGCTGACCAGCCGGTTCGGCGTACGCCGGCTCGCCGCCGGCGGCGCCTTGCTCGCACTCGCCGCCACGCTGCCGTTCGTGTTCCTCGCGCTGACCGGCTACGATCCGCTCGTGCTCGTACCGGCGCTGTTTCTGCGCGGCATGGGCCAGAGCGCGATCGGCGCACCGTCGATCGCCGCCGCGTATGCGTCGGTCGAGCGCCGCAACCTGCCAATGGCGACGACGTCGCTCAATATCGTGCAGCGGCTCGGCGGCCCGACGTTCACGACGCTATGCACGCTGTTTCTCGCGTGGCGGCTGCAGGCCGAATCGGTCGCGGCGGGCGGCACGCAGGGCGTCGCGTATGCGTGGGCGTTCGGCCTGCTGTGCGCGCTGCATGCGGCGAGCTTCGTGACGACGCTGCGGCTGCCGTTGCGCTCGGCCGGTGCAGGCGCCGGCGACCGACGGGCCGGCAACGCACCGGCCGGTTCGCGCTGAACACGGACCGCGCCGCGTGCGCGGCCTTCCGCTACGGCAGCCACATCGGCACGATCGACGCAGCGAGCAGCACGCCGAGCCCCGCATTCAGGCAACGCCACTGCCGCTCCGTGCGCAACACGCGCGCGAACAGCAGCCCGGCGAAACACCACAGCGACAGCGACGCCATCGCCGCCACGCCGAATGCAAAGCCGAGCAGCGCGCCGAGCCGCGCCGGCCCCGAGGCGAGCGCCGCGAACGACGCGGCCGCGCCGAGCGTCATCGCCCAGCCTTTCGGGTTGTGCCACAGCATCCACACGCCGCTGACGAACCCTTGCGGCCGGTGCACGTCGACATCGAGCCGCGGCTTGCCGCCACGTCCGATGCGCACGGCGAGCCACATCAGGTACGCCGAACCGGCCGCCCTCATCGCGAGCTGCAACGCGGGCAGCGCGAGCAGCACACTGCCGAGCCCGGCGGCGGCCGCCGCCGCCATCGACGCGAGGCCCGCCGCGATGCCCGCCATCAGCGGCAGCGAACGCCGATAGCCGAAATGCGCGCCCGATGCGGTCGCGAGCGTCGTCGCGCCGCCCGGCGTCACGGTGGACACGATCACGAACAGCACCAGCGGCAGATAGTCGTGAAGCGGCACGAAGGCTCCCGGTTGTCGTTGCTGAAGCCTCGTTTTTACCTGCGATTCCTCCATTACGACAGCGAAAGCTTTTTATGCATTCCATTAGCATTCATAATGCGACGCATGGCACGCAATCTCGACCTCGCGCTGCTGCGCGCATTCGTCTCGGTGGCCGATCATCGCAGCATGACGGCGGCCGGCCACGCGCTGCACCTGACGCAGGGCGCGATCAGTCAGCAGGTCGCGCGGCTCGAAATGCTGTCGGGCCCGCTGTTCGTCCGCGAGCATCGCAATCTGCTGCTGACGGCCGCCGGCGAGCGGCTGCTCGAACAGGCGCGCCGGCTGCTCGCCGTCCACGATGCGCTGCTCGCCGACCTGAGCGCCGGTGCGGTGGAAGGCGCGGTACGTCTCGGTGCGCCGCAGGACCTGGTCGGCACCTGCCTCGCGCCAATCCTGAGAAGCTATGCCCACGCGCATCCGCAGGTCGCGCTCACGCTCGTGTGCGCGGCATCGCCGGAGTTGCGGCGCGGGCTCACGCACGGTGACCTCGACGTCGCGCTGATCGAGGCGCCGGTCGGATCGTCGCGCGGCGAGTGCATCGCCGTCGACCGGCTGGTGTGGGTCGGAGCGAAAGGCGGCACCGCGCACCGGCACTCGCCGCTGCCGGTATCGATGGTCGCGCCGGCCTGCGCATTCCGCCCGACGGTGCTCGATGCACTGCGCGGCTGCGATCGCCCGTGGCGCACCGTGTTCGAGAACGGCAGCTTCGATGCCACGGCCGCGACCGTGCGCGCCGATCTGGCCGTGACCGTCTGGCTCGCGTCCACCGTGCCGCCCGATCTCGACATTCTGCCGGCCGGCAGCGGCCTGCCCGCCCTGCCGAATTTCTCGATCAACCTGCACGTGCCGCGCGGCCAGCACACGCCGGCCGTGACGGAACTGGCCCGCTGCCTGCGCAACGGTTTCGCGCGCCTGCGCGCGCTCGCGTAGCGCCGCCGCGCCAGGGCCTGTTCATGCCAATGACAGGCTTGCGCAGGCCCTACACCGTGCCCGGCTCCTGCGGCGCGGGCGTCGTGCCCGCCGCCTCCAGCGCCTGATGCAGCGTGGCAAAGATGCACGACGCGCCGACCACGTCGGTGATCCCGTGACGATCCATGTCAGCGCGCAGATAGCGGCTCACGCGCCCGAACAGCACGCCGACGCCGCGCGCATGCAGCGTCGCGACGAGATCGATCAAGGTCCGCGCGGCCGAATAGTCGACATCGGTGATCGCGCCCGCATCGACGACGAACCAGCGAGGCGGCACCGGCGCCGCCTCGACGAGCGCGGTCACTTCGGCAGCGAACAGATGATCGTTCGCGAAGAACAGGTCGGAGCCGAACCGGTAGACGATCAGCCCGGGCGCCGTCATCGCGCCGCGCCGGGCGGGCACCGGCTGCCACCGCCCGTTGCCGGCGACGGGTTCGAGCACCATCGTGTGCGGCTGGTAGCTGTGACGCACGTGCCGCATTAGCGACAGCGCGACGGCCAGCAGGATGCCCTGCTCGACGCCGACGGTCACGACGGCCGCGGCCGTGACCAGCGCGAGCGTGAATTCGCCAGGACTTTCCCGGCGGATCGCCGCGAGGCTGCGCATGTTGATCAGCCCGAGCGCGATCGTGAACACGATGCCCGCCAGCACCGCGTGCGGCAGGTACTGCAGCGTCGGGCTGAAGAACAGCAGCACGACGGCGACGACCGCGGCGAACGCGAGATGCCCGATCTGGCTGCGCACGCCCGCGCCGTCGGCCATCGCCGTCTGCGTCGGGCTGCCGTTGACGACGAACGCACCGCCGAGCGCCGCCGCCGCGTTCGCGGCCGCGAGGCCGAGGATGTCGGCATTGGTATCGACGGCCTCGCCGTACTGCTGCGCGAACACGCGCGCGGCGGCCGCGCTCTGCGCGATGATCATCACGAAGCACGAAGCGGCGACCGGCACGAGATCGAGGCACTGTTGCCATGTGACGGACGGCCAGCGCAGCGGCGGCAGCCCGCCCGCCACGGGCCCGATCACCGCGATGCCGTGCGCGGCGAAGCCGAATGCGGCGCTCGCGGCGATGCTGCCGGCGACCGCGATCATCGGCATCGGCACGCGCGGCAGGAACCGCTTGCACGCGAGAATCGCGGCGACGACGAGCGCCGCGAGCGCGAACGTCGGCCGGTGCGCGTGAACGAGGTGCGTGACGACGTAGTCGAGTTGCGCGAGGCTGCGCGACGCCGGGTACGGCACGGACAGGCCGAGCATGTCGCCGAGCATCGCGATCGACACCTGCACGCCGACGCCGGCGAGGAAGCCGACCAGCACCGTGCGCGACAGGAAATCGGCGAGAAAGCCGAGCTTGAAGATGCGCGCGAGCAGCAGCATCGCGGCGGTCAGCAACGCGACCATGCCGGCCAGCGCCGCATAGTCGGCGCTGCCGGCCGGCGCCATCGACGACAGCCGGCTCGCGAAAATCGTCGCGGTCGCGGAATCGGCGGCGACGACGAGATGGCGTGATGCGCCGAAGCACGCGAACGCAACGAGCGGCAGGAACACCGTATAGAGCCCCGTGACGGCCGGCATGCCGGCGATGCGCGCGTAGCCGAGCACCTGCGGGATGTCCATCGACGCGAGCGACATGCCCGCGAAGATGTCGCGGATGGCGCCCCCGCGACGGACCGGGAGGATGCCTTTCAGCAGCCGCACGCGCGACGGACGGCTTTCGTTGGAATCTTGCATGCGTGAAATGCGTCAGATCGAAGTGACGGGAGCCACGAACGGGTGCGCGACGGTGTTGCCTGTCGCTCACCGTCGCCGGACGGACTGCGCG
This sequence comes from Burkholderia anthina, assembly GCF_001547525.1. GTDB lineage: Bacteria > Pseudomonadota > Gammaproteobacteria > Burkholderiales > Burkholderiaceae > Burkholderia > Burkholderia semiarida. The sequence goes on along the minus strand of NZ_LNJP01000004.1, from coordinate 398,401 downwards.
CCAATGCGAACGGCATGCCGGCAGCGCCTGCGACGTCCGCATGATTGCATGGATCGCCCATCGAGCGCATCGACGCGCGAAGGCCTGCGTCATGACGTCCGGCCGATCGCCCTCCTGCGTCCGCCATGCCGGGCAACCGGCTCGCACGTCAGCGTGCGGTGATGCGGATTGCCTCTTCCTTCACGTCGATGCAGAGGATACCTGCGCAATGGTGAGCCGATACGGGAGCCGCTCGACATGTATTTGCGATACGCATCCGGAACCCGATGGCACAATCACGGTTCCTTTTTCATATGCCCTTCATCGGGCGCGCGCCGCGTCGCGGCGCCGATTCAACGCACAAGAAGGACCCAGCCTGCCCCTATGACCCTGAACGAATTCTGGCTTTCGCCGCTCGTCGGCATCGTCGTCCTGCTCGCCGCCGCCGGTGCAATCACCGCCGTCGTCCATTTCCTGCTGTTTCGCGTGGTCGCGCGGCTCGCGCGGCTGTCCGCCACGCGCGTCGACGACGCGCTGTTCGAATTCGGCGCCTTCAAGTGGCTGAACCGCATCGTCCCGTTCGTCGTGATCAAGCTCGGGCTCGGCGCGGTGCCCGGCGTTCCCGGCTTCGTCGTGCAGGTCGTCGACAAGGTGCTGTTCGCGTTGATCGTGTTCCTCGTGACGATGACCATCAGCGCGACGCTGTCCGCACTCGAGCATACGCACCGCACGTCCCGACGCGACCAGCCGCGGCTGTCGCTGAAAGGCGCGATGCAGCTCGTCAAGCTCGTGATGTTCATCACGGCCGCGCTCGTCGTGATCGGCGACGCGACCGGCAAGCAGATCGGCCTGCTGCTGTCCGGCATCGGCGCGATGTCCGCGGTGCTGATGCTGATCTTCAAGGACACGCTGCTCGGCCTCGTCGCCGGCGTGCAGTTGTCGTCGAACGACATGCTGCGGATCGGCGACTGGATCACGATGCCGTCGGCCGGCGCGGACGGCACGGTCATCGACATCACGCTGAACACCGTCAAGGTCGCGAACTTCGATCACACGATCATCACGGTGCCGACCTGGAAACTGATCACCGAGAGCTACCAGAACTGGCGCGGGATGACCGAAGCGGGCGGTCGCCGCATCAAGCGCGCGCTGTTCGTCGATGCGACGAGCGTGCGCTTTCTCACGAACGACGAGATCGAACGGCTCGAACGCCTGACGCTGCTGAAGGACTATCTGGCGGACAAGGTCGATGCGATCGAGCAATGGAACGGTACGCTCGGCGCGGCCGGCGAGTGCCCGGCGAACCGCCGCCAGCTGACGAATCTCGGCACGTTCCGCGCATACGTCGCGAACTACCTGAAGGGCCATCCGCGCATCCGCCGCGACATGATGAACATGGCGCGACAGTTGCCGCTCACGGCCGAAGGCATCCCGCTCGAGCTGTACTGCTTCACCGATACGACGACATGGGTCGACTACGAGACCATCCAGGCCGACCTGTTCGACCACCTGATCGCGGTGCTGCCCGAGTTCGGGCTGCGCGTGTATCAGCATCCGTCGGGCTTCGACATGCGGCAGATGGTCGACGCCGCGCAAGCCGGGCCGCACACGCGGCGCGCGGCCTGATACCAGCGGCGGCGGCCGGCCGCCGCGCGGCAACGCTCAGCGCGCCGCGCACTCCGAGGCGAGCCGCCCCAGCACCTTCAGCGCGTCCTCGATCTGCCGCGACCACGGGTAGCTGTAGTTGAGCCGGATGAAGTGCCGGTAATCGGTGCCGGCCGAGAACATGTGCCCGGGCCCGACCGTGATCCGCTGCGCGAGCGCGAGCGTGTACAGCTTCATCGCGTCGACCCGCGGCGGCAGCTCGACCCATAGCACGTACCCGCCCTGCGGCTGCGACAGCCGCGTGCCTTCGGGGAAGAAGCGCCGCACCATCGCGCTCATCAGGCTTGCCTGCTGCGCATACTGCTTGCGCATGCGCCGTAAATGAAAATCGTAGCCGTCGTGTTTCAGATACTCGGCGATCGCGAGCTGCTCGATCGCGGGCGTCGCGAGCGTGTTCAGGAATTTCAGCTTCTCGACCTGGTCCCGGTAACGGCCCGGCATCGCCCAGCCGATCCGGTAGCGCGGCGACAGGCTCTTCGTGAACGACGCGCAATGCAGCACGAGCCCGTCGCGGTCGAACGACTTCAGCGCGCTCGGCGCCGTGTCGCCGAAGTGCAGCTCGTGATAGACGTCGCTCTCGATCGCCGGCACGTCGTGCTTCGCGAGCAGCTCGACGAGCGCGCGCTTGCGCGCATCGGGCATCTGGAAGCCGAGCGGATTCTGGAAATTCGGCATCACCATGCATGCGGCGATGCGCTCGCGCGCGAGGATCCGCTCCAGCGCGTCGAGATCGATGCCGTCGCCCGGGTGCGTCGCGACTTCCAGCGCGCGCATGCCCATCCGCTCGATCGCGTGCAGCATCGCGTAGAAGGTCGGCGACTCCACCGCGATCGTGTCGCCCGGCTTCGCGACCGCCTGCAGGCACAGGTTGATCGCCTCGGTCGCGCCGATCGTCATCACGACCTCGCCCGGCTCGACCGCGACCCCGCGCTCCGCATAGCGCCGCGCGATCTGGCGGATCAGTTCCTGGTTGCCCGGCGGCAGATCGTCGATCACGCCCCAGCGCGTGCGGCGCCGCCCGATCGCCTGCGCGTAGCGCGCGAGGCGCTGCACCGGAAATTGCGATGCGTCGGGGTACGGCGAGCCGAGCGGCACCGCGTCGTCGCGCGCGATCGAGCGCAGCGTCGACAGCACGAGCCGGCTCACGTCCACGGCCGACGGCTCGGCGGCCGGCGCGGAGACATGCAGCTCGGCCTCGGCCGGCGCCGCCGTGCGCGCCCGCACGAAATAGCCCGACTGCGGCCGGCTCTCGATCAGGCCGCGGCTTTCCAGCACGAGGTACGCGCGCAGCACGGTCGTGACGCTGAGCTGCTGCTGCCGGCTCGCGTGCCGCACCGACGGAATCCGCTCGCCGGGCCGGTACACGCCCCGCTCGATCTGCGCCTGGAGATCGTCGGCCAGTTGTTCGTAACGCTTCACGCGCCTCCCTTTCAACTTCCCTTCAGCAACACAGTTGCGATCCGCACGGGATGAATGGCCGAAACTGTACTCTTTTTTGAAGTGAACAGGTGTACACACAGCCGCACGGGCGCCGCGCGTACTCTGCACGCATCGACCCCGACACCCGGCATCATGAAAAAAAAATCCGCCACCGCGCGCATCGAACCGTACACCCACCCGGCCGCCGGCTGGGGCGCGCTGAAAGCCGTCACGATCAACCTGATCAAGGAAAAGGTCGCCGGCGGCAACTACCGTACGCTGCTGCGCCAGAACCAGCCGGACGGCTTCGACTGCCCGGGCTGCGCGTGGCCGGACCGCCAGCACGCATCGACGTTCGAATTCTGCGAGAACGGCGTGAAGGCCGTGGCCGCGGAAGCGACGAGCAAGCGCGTGACACCCGAATTCTTCGCCGCGCACACGGTGACCGAACTGCTCGAACAGTCGGATTTCGAGCTGGAGCAGCACGGCCGGCTCACCGACCCGATGGTGTACGACGCGCGGACCGATCGCTACGTGCCGATCGCGTGGGACGATGCGTTCGCGCTGATCGCGCGCCATCTGCGCGCGCTGCCCGACCCGAACCAGGCCGCGTTCTACACGTCCGGCCGCGCAAGCAACGAAGCCGCGTTCCTCTATCAGTTGTTCGTGCGGCTGTACGGCACGAACAACTTCCCCGACTGCTCGAACATGTGCCACGAGGCGACGAGCCGCGGGCTGCCGGCGTCGGTCGGCGTCGGCAAGGGCACGGTCACGCTCGACGATTTCGAGCATGCGGACATGCTGCTGATCTTCGGCCAGAACCCCGCGACCAACCACCCGCGGATGATGGGCGAGCTGCGCGAGTGCGCGAAGCGCGGCGCGACGATCGTGTCGATCAACCCGCTGAAGGAGCGCGGCCTCGAACGCTTCGCCGATCCGCAAAGCCCGTTGGAGATGCTGACGATGTCGGGCACGAAGATCGCGTCGACGTTCATCCAGCCGACGATCGGCGGCGATTTCGCGCTGATCAAGGGGATGGCCAAGCGCGTGCTCGAACTCGACGACGCCGCGCGCGCCGCCGGGGCGCCGCGCGTCGTCGACACCGCGTTCATCGGCGAGCACACGGCCGGCTTCGACGCGTTCGCCGACGATCTGCGCGCCGAAAGCTGGGCCGCGCTGACCGCCGAAAGCGGCGTGCCGTACGAGCAGATCGATGCGCTCGCGCAGCGCTACGCGCGCAGCGAACGCGTGATCGCGACGTGGGGGATGGGCATCACGCAGCACAAGCATTCGGTCGCGACGGTGCAGATGCTGACCAACCTGATGCTGATGCGCGGCAACATCGGCCGCCCCGGCGCCGGCCTGTGCCCGGTGCGCGGCCACTCGAACGTGCAGGGCAACCGCACGGTCGGCATCGAGGAAAAACCGTCGCAGGCGTTCCTCGACCGGCTCGGCCACGTGTTCGGTTTCGAACCGCCGCGCCATCACGGCTACGACGTCGTCGAGACGATCGAAGGGATGCTCGACGGCCGCGTGAAGGTGCTGATCGGCCTCGGCGGCAACTTCGCGATGGCGACGCCCGACACGCCGCGCACGTGGGAAGGCATGCGCCGCTGCGAACTGTCCGTGCACATCACGACCAAGCTGAACCGCAGCCATCTGATCCACGGCCGCGACGCGCTGATCCTGCCGACGCTCGGCCGCACCGAGATCGACCTGCAGGACAACGTCGCGCAGGGCGTGACGGTCGAGGATTCGATGAGCATGGTCCACGTGTCGTACGGGATGAACAAGCCGGCGTCGCCGAACCTGATGTCGGAGCCCGCGATCGTCGCGCACATGGCGCACGCGCTGTTCGGCAGCGACAAGATCGACTGGCTCGCGTACAAGGACGACTACGCGAAGATCCGCGACGCGATCGAGGCGACGCTCGACGGCTTCTACGACTACAACGCGCGCATCGCGCGGCCGGGCGGCTTCCACCTGCGCGTCGCGTCGCGCGACCGCGAATGGCTGACGCCGACGGGCAAGGCGAACTTCATCGCGCATGCGCTGCCGACCGACACGCCGATCCAGCGCGCCCGCGCGCTGCACGGCGAGCGGCTGATGACGCTGATGACGACGCGCTCGCACGACCAGTACAACACGACCGTCTACGGGCTCGACGACCGCTACCGCGGCGTGTTCGGCCAGCGCCGCGTGGTGTTCGTCAACCGCGACGATCTCGCGATGCTGGGCCTTGCGGCCGGCGAATGGGTCGACATGGAAACCGTGTGGCACGACGGCATCGAGCGCCGCGCGAACGGCTTCCTGCTCGTCGAGTACGACATTCCGCGCGGCTGCATCGGCGCGTACTACCCGGAAACCAACCCGCTCGTGCCGCTCGACAGCGTCGGCGACGTGTGCAACACGCCGACGTCGAAGTCGGTGCCCGTGCTGCTGCATCGCGCGGCCGCGCCGGCCTCGATCGCCGCCTGACGGAGCGCGGCGAGGATCGTTCGTCCGCGCGGGCACCGGCTGCGGAGGCTGCCTGCCCCGAACCGCGAGCCGCTGCCGGCGGAGGCGACGCCCCGGCCCGCCCCACCCGTGTCACCTGACCCACGCCGCTCAATCGCGACGGCCACGCAGGAAGTCGCCATGCTCGGCGGCCGCGTCCGCGATCCGATGCAGCAGGACCACGCCGCTCAGCAACGCATGCGCGGCGTCGCCGTCGCGCGCGGCCGCGCGACGCCGCAACACGCGGGCCGCTGCGGCGCACGTGTGTTCGAGCCGCGCGAAATCCGCCTGCGCGATGCGCCCACGCACCACCGCTGCCGCACGGCGCACGGCCGGTTCGTGCGTGGCCAGTCCGGCGAGCGACAGCAGGCTGTCGCCGAGTCCCCAGATCGCGAGCAGATCGCGCATGTCGCGCTCGATCAGCGTCTGCGGCAGGCTGCCCGCGAAGCCCAGCTCGCGCGCGAGACGGTCGGCCGTGCGGCTCAACCATGCACTCGCGGGCCACGCAAGCGGATCGCGCGCGATCCCGGCCAGATCGCGGCGCACCGCGCGATGCAGGCGGCGCCGGCTGGTGCCGGGATCGCCGGGAAACACCAGCGCGAAGATCAGCGCGCCGAACGCGATACCGAGCAGCGTCGCGAGCGCGCTGTTCAGGAACGCGGTATCGCCGATGCGCGTCGTGTTGTCCGGCGACGTGAAATTCCAGAAGAAGATCGAGAACGCACTGCCCATCGCTGCCGTGCGCGGATGGCGCATCGCGATCCCGGTGCCGATCAGGAATACGCCGAGGATGTAGGCGAGCATCTCGAAGCCCGACACCGCGGGCAGCAGCGCGAAGTTGCAGACGACGCCCGCGACCGCCGCGCATGCGGTGCCTTTCAGAAAACCGACGATCGCCCGCACCGAATTGGGACGTGTCGAGAACAGTGCGCTCACCACGGCCGTGATCGCGACGAACCCGCCGCCCGCCGGCCATGCGGTGAAGATCCAGATCGCCGACGCGGCCAGCACCGCGATGAACGCACGAACGCCGTTGTGGCACGCGAGCACCGGATCGCGGTGGAACGCATAGCGCACGCGCGCGGGCGGCGGCACCGGACGGTCGAGCAATGCCTGGCTCGCGAATGCGCGGCCGAAACCGCCGAGCAGCGCCGACAGCCGGTCGAGCGTGAGCAGGCGCGACGTGTCCGTGCCGGCCGGCACGGCCGCTTCGACACGCAACGCGTCGTCCACGCGCGCGCGTAGCGCCACCATCTCGTGCCCCGAGTCGCCCGACACGGCGACCCGGTCGAGCACGCTTGCCGCCTCGTCGACGAGCGGTTCCCGTGCGTCGCCGCTGCGCGCCGCATGCTCGCGGATCGCCTGCCCGGCGGCCTGCGCGGCGAGCACGCCCAGCGCCGCCACGCGCAGATGGCCGATCATGTTACGCACTGGCGGTGCGCCAGCCGCCGCATATTCGGCTGCCGTATCGAGTTCGAGCGCGTCCGCGAACAGCCGGTGGACGGCCGCGTCGTTCGGCTCGCGGCGCAGCGCGCCCGCGCCGACCGCCGCCGCGCGGTCGAGATAGCGCGCGAGCCGCGTGCGGACCTCCTTCAGCGGCGCGCCCGGCGCGAAGACCGTTTCAAACAGCGCACCGCACAGGATGCCGACCACCACGTACAGAAACCGCGCGACCGCGATGTCGAACGCATGCAGCGGCGCGGATACCGCGTCCATCGCGACGATCGCGGCCGTATAGCCGGCGAGCACCGCCGCATACGCACGAAAATTCCGCTGGAACGTCGCGATGCCCGCGCACAGGCCGATCCACGCGGCGAGCGCGGGCAGGAACAATTGCGGCGTCTGCGCGAATGCGCTCGTCAGCGCGAGCGCCACGGCCGCACCGATCGCGGTGCCGAGAATCCGGTACTGGCTCTTCGACAGCCCCATCCCGCGGCTGCCCTGCGCGACGATCCACACGGTCGACGCGGCCCAGATCGGATCGTCGAGATTCATGCGGAACGCGATATGGAGCGCGAGCAACGACGCGGCGGTATTGCGCAATGCGAAGCCGAGCGCGCCCGGCGGCAAGGTGGGCCACGCATCGCGCAGCGCGGCGCGGATCGCCGCGAGCGACGGCATGCTGGGGAATGCGAATTTCATGCGGGGAGCATACGGTCGCGCGCCGGCCGCCACTACGGGGCAGCGGTGGAATGCGTTATTGCGCCGGGCGGGATAATTGGCTCGACCCGCGGCGATCCGGCCCACAACGGTAAGATGCGCGCATCCCGAACACTGAAACGAATCGCATGGACCTCCAGAGCATCCGGATATTCCTGCGCGTGGTGGAACGCGGCAGCTTCACCGCCGCCGCCACGCAACTCGACATGCCGCTCAGCCGCGTGAGCCGCAAGATCAGGCAGCTCGAGGACGACCTCGGCGTCCAGTTGCTGTACCGCACGACGCGCCGCGTGTCCGTCACCGAAGCCGGGCGCGACTATTACGAACGCTGCCTGCGCGCCGAGGAAATCCTGCTCGACGCGGATCGTCAGGTGCGCGCGCTGCGCACGGAACCCGAAGGCACGCTGCGCGTGCTGGTGCCCTACGCGATCGGCCTGTTCGAGCTGGAACCGGCGCTCGCCGAGTTTCGCCGGCGCTACCCGCTGGTCCAGCTCGTGCTGATCTACGACAACAGCGCGCTCGACCTCGTCGAACACGGCTTCGACGTCGCGCTGCGCACCGGCGTGCTGAACGATTCAGGCTATGTCGCGCGCTCGCTCGGCTGGTCGCACGCGAAGTTCGCGGCAAGCCCGCACTATCTCGACCGCGCCGGCCGGCCGCACACGCCGCAGGATCTCGCCGGTCACGACATCCTGTTCGTCGGCCGCGACACGCCCGGCCTGACCCTGCGCCTCACCAACGCGGCCGGCGACGTGGCCGAAGTACCAGTACGGCCGGTGCTGATCTCGAACGAATCGGTCACGGTGCTGCGCCAAGCCGCGAGCGGCGGCGGCATTGCGCTGATTTCGACCCACTTCACCACCCGGCGAATCGAGAACAACGAGCTCGAAATCGTGCTGCCCGACTGGCATCGCACCGACGACGTCGAACTGCACGCGCTCTACCCGAAGCGCGCGACGCTCGACAGCAAGGTGCGCGCATTCGTCGAGTTCCTGACGGAAGTCTTCACCGCGTGGCGGACCGCACCGTAACGAGCCCGGCACGACCGACAATCGATGCGCGCCCGCTGCATTATTGCGGCGCAAGAAAGGAATTAATGAGCACGCAGGCGTTGATCGCCGTTCGCCGCATCGTTAGCCTGTGGCGATGAAAAACGACCACACATGCTACGGCAGCCACGTGAACGCTGCCCGCCGACGCGTCACGCGCGTCGCGCCTTCCTGACCGGCCTGCCTGCTTGCCGAAGCCCGTCACGGCTTCGCCGATCCGCTTGAACGCCTGAACCGCACGCTGCGCGCGGACGGCCCTCCGCTTGCCGGGCCGCTCGCACGCCGTGCGTGTCCGCCCGCAACGCGGCTCGCCCGCGCCGGCGCCGCACGCGCGTGCGCGACCGCTGGCGCGCACGGCCGGCTCCCTTTCATCACGCAGGAACCCCATGTCATCTCCGTCACCCCAGGCACCGCTGTCGGGCGGCAAGCTCGCGATCGGCACGATCGCGGTATCGCTCGCCATGTTCATGAACGTTCTCGATTCGTCGATCGCGAACGTCGCGATCCCGACGATCTCGGGCGACCTCGGCGTGTCCGTCGATGAAGGCACGTGGGTGATCACGATCTTCGCGGCCGCGAACGCGGTATCGATTCCGCTGACCGGCTGGCTCACGCAGCGCTTCGGCCAGGTACGCCTGTTCGTCGCGTCGATCCTGCTGTTCGTGTTCGCGTCGTGGCTGTGCGGGATCGCGCCGAACCTGCCGACGCTGCTCGCCGCGCGGATCCTGCAAGGCGCGGTCGCGGGGCCGCTCGCGCCGCTGTCGCAGGCGCTGCTGCTCGGCGCGTGGCCGCGGCAGAAGTCGTCGACCGCGCTCGCGCTGTGGTCGATGACGGCGCTCGTCGGCCCGATCGCCGGGCCGTCGCTCGGCGGCTGGATCACCTACGACTACAACTGGTCGTGGATCTTCTACATCAACATCCCGGTCGGCTTCTTCGCGGCGGCCGTCACGTGGTTCGTGTTCCGCGATCGCGAATCGGCCACGCGCCGCCTGCCGATCGATACGGTCGGCCTGCTCCTGCTCGTGCTGTGGGTCGCGTCGCTGCAGATCATGCTCGACAAGGGCAAGGATCTCGACTGGTTCAATTCACCCGTCGTCGTCGCGCTGGGCATCGTCGCGCTGATCGGCTTCGCGTTCTTCCTCGTGTGGGAGCTGAACGAGGCCAACCCGATCGTCGACCTGCGGCTCTTCACGCAGCGCAACTTCGCGGGCGGCACGATCGCGATCTCCGTCGCGTACGGGATGTTCTTCGGCACGCTCGTGCTGCTGCCGCAATGGATGCAGGGCTATCTCGGCTACCGGGCGGTCGATTCGGGGCTCGCCACCGCGCCGCTCGGGCTGTTCGCGATCCTGCTCACGCCGGTCATGGGGCGTCTGCTGCCGCGCACCGATCCGCGCTATATCGCGACGCTTGCGTTCGTCGGCTTCGCGGTCGTGTTCATGATGCGCACGACGTTCTACACCGACGTGTCGCGCTGGGATCTGGTGCTGCCGACGCTGCTGCAAGGCATTCCGATGGCGATGTTCTTCGTGCCGCTGACGTCGATCATCCTGTCCGGGCTGCCGCCTGAGAAGATTCCGGCCGCGGCCGGCCTGTCGAATTTCGGCCGCACGTTCTGCGGCGCGGTGGGGACGTCGCTGATCAGCAATGCGTGGAACGACCGCACGATCCTGCATCACGTGCGGCTCACCGAACAGGCGAGCGTCACCAATCCGGTCTTCACGCAGCAGCTCGACACGACCCGTTCGCTGCTGCACCTGAGCCCCGATTCGGCGCTCGCGTTCTTCAATGCATCGGTCGATTCGCAGGCGGCCGTGATGGGATTGAACGACATCTTCTACGTGTCGGCGGTCATCTTCATCGCGATCATCCCGCTGATCTGGATCACGAAACCGGTGCGCTCGGGCGGCGGCGATGCCGATGCGGCCGCGGCCGGCGCGCATTGATCGGCGTTCGCTGCGCGGGACGCAGCGCCTGCGTCGCGAGGGCGGCGGGACTCGCCCGTCATGGCGGCACCATCGTCAGGCGCCCGTGCGGCAGCGAGCCCGTGTTGTATCGAATCGTTTCAACGCGCCAACGGCGTCGGATGCTGCGGGTATACTCCGTCGTCAGCCGCCTGCCGTCTCGTCGTCCGTCAAAAGCGGCCCGATTCCGGGCGGTTTCGTCGCGAAGCTTCGCGTTTCGCCACCCCGCGCCCCAGCCTCGACACGAGACATCCGACGCCGACCATGAAACGATTCCTGCTGCTCCTTCCCGCCGCGCTGCTCGCCGCCTGCGGTTCCGCGCCCTCGTCCGACTCCGCCGACTCGGGCGCCGCACCGATGATCTACGTGTCGTCGCAACGTCCGGCCTACGCGGTCGCGAACTGCCTCGACAGCCGCCTGTCGGGCACCGAGCAATCGCAGCACAACGGCGTGACCGACATCGCCGTCGGCTCGAATTCCTACTTCGTCACGCTGACGCCGTCGGGCAGCGGCTCGGTGATCAAGGTCGTGCGCGGCTCCGGCAACGAGCCGGCCGAGGAAGCGATGCGCTTCGCGATCGCGCGCTGCGCGATCTGACGCCCCCGGCGCCGGGCGCTCGCCCGGCCCGCCGCTGTGCGCCACCCGGCGCACCTGCCGAATATTTTCATCCGGGTGCCCGTCGATGAGAGAATCGCACCACGATTCCCTTTCGATGGAGCCCGCATGAAGCACCTGCTGTCCCGGCTGTTCGTCAGCGCCGCGCTCGTCGCGCTTGTTCCGGCGCTGCCGGCGCAGGCAGCCACGCCGCCCGGCATCTTCGTCGTCGCCACGCAGCTCGGCGAATTCACGACCCTCGACCCGAGCGGGATCTACGAGCTGGTGCCGTCCGAATACGTCGCGAACACCTACGAGCGGCTGGTGCGCGTCGACCTGAAGGACCCGACGCGCTTCGACGGACAGATCGCGCAATCGTGGACGGTCGGCGCCGACGGCGTGACCTACACGTTCAAGCTGCGCCCCGGCCTCACGTTCCATTCCGGCAACCCGATCACCGCCGACGACGTCGCGTGGTCGCTGCAGCGCACCATCCTGCTCGACAAGGGGCCCGCCGGCGTGCTCGCCGATCTCGGCCTCACGAAGGCGAACGTGACGCAGAAGGTACGCGTGGTCGATCCGCAAACCGTCGTGCTAGAAACCGACCGCAAGTACGCGCCGAGCTTCGTGCTCAACGTGCTGAGCGCATGCCCGGCATCGGTTTTCGACAAGAAGCTGCTGCTGTCGCACCAGCAGGGCAACGATCTCGGCAGCGGCTGGCTGCGCACGAACGACGCGGGCTCGGGCCCGTACCAGCTCGTCAAGTGGACGCCGAACGAGACCATCGTGCTGCAGCGTTTCGACAAATACCGCACGCCGTACCCGATGAAGCGCGTCGTGCTGCGCCACGTGCCCGAAGCCTCCGCGCAACGGCTGCTGCTGGAGAACGGCGACGCCGACGCCGCGCGCAACCTGAGCCCCGACAGCCTCGCCGCACTGTCGAAGGCCGGCAAGATCAAGGTCGCGTCGTGGCCGGTGTCCGCCCTGCTGTACCTGAGCCTGAACACGAAGAACCCGAACCTCGCGAAGCCCGAGGTGCAGCAGGCGATGAAGTGGCTCGTCGATTACGACGGCATCCAGCGCAACATCGTCAGCACGACCTACAAGGTGCATCAGACCTTCCTGCCCGAAGGCTTCCTCGGCACGCTGAACGCACGGCCGTACCGGCAGGACGTCGCGAAGGCGAAGGCGCTGCTCGCGAAGGCCGGCTTGCCGAACGGCTTCGACGTGACGATGGACATGCCGAACGACTATCCGTACCTCGAGATCGCGCAGGCGCTGCAGGCGAACTTCGCGCAGGCGGGCATCCGCGTGAAGCTGATCCCGGGCGACGCGAAGCAGGCGATCGGCAAGTACCGCGCACGCCAGCACGACATCTTCATCGGCGAATGGTCGCCCGACTACATGGACCCGAACAGCAACGCGCGCGGCTTCGCGTGGAATCCGGACAACTCGGACCAGTCGCCGACCAAGATGCTCGCATGGCGCAACGGCTGGGACATTCCGCAACTGACGAAGGACACCGAGGCCGCGCTCGTCGAGCCGTCGCCCGCGAAGCGCGCGCAGCGTTACGAGGCGCTGCAGAAGGCCGTGCTCGCGAACTCGCCGTTCATCATCATGTTCGAGAAGGTCGTGCAGGTCGCCACGCGCCCCGGCGCGACCGGGCCCGAAATCGGGCCGATCAACGACCTCGTGTCGTACCGCACGCTCGCGAAGTAATCGCGGCCGCCCGCGCTGGCCGCGACGCGCGTCGGCGGCCGGCAGTGCCACGCGATCCGGCGGCCGCGCGGGGCGCCGGACATGCGGCAGCAGGCGGCCGCCCGCACCCGTTCAATTGAATGCCGCCCACGCCAGGTATGCATTCAGCCCGACGATCACGACCGTCGCCGCGCCGGCGACGATCCGCAGCGGCATCCGCATCGCGTAAGCGCCCATCACATCCGTGCGCGCCGACAGCAGCAGCAGCGCGATCATCGGCATCGGCAGCACGAAGCTCAACACGACCTGGCTCGCCACCATCGCGCGCGTGACGTCGCAGCCCAATGCCACCACCACGAACGCGGGCGCGATCGTCACCGCGCGCCGCACCCAGATCGACATCCGGCGGTGGATGAAGCCCTGCATCACGACCTGCCCCGCCATCGTGCCGACCACCGAGCTCGACACGCCCGACGTCAGCAACGCGACGAGAAACAGCGCGCCGGCCGCCGGCCCGAGCACCGGGATCAGCGTGTGATAGGCGTCGCCGATGTCGGTCATGCCCGGCGCGGCCGCATGAAACGCGGACGACGCCATCATCACCATCGCGAGATTCACGAACCCGGCGAGCCCGAGCGCGACCACGACCTCGCGGTTCGAAAAACGCACGAGCCGCCGCCGCTCGGCGTCGTCGCGCGGCGCGGTGCGATCCTGCGTGAGGCCCGAATGCAGATACAGCGTGTGCGGCATGATCGTCGCGCCGATGATGCCGACCGCGATCGTCAGCGCCGCATGATCCGGAATCTGCGGGACCACCAGATGGAACGCGGCCGCATGCCAGTCCTGCGGCGCGATCAGCAGTTCGCCGAGATAGCACGCGCCGATCACTCCGACCAATGCGGCGATCGCCGCCTCCAGCGGCCGGAAGCCGCGTTTTTCGAGCGCGAGGATCGCGCAGGTCGCGAACGCGGTCGCGATCATCCCCGCGAACAGCGACAGGTGACACAACAACCCGAACGCGAGCGCGCCGCCGAGGAATTCGGCGAGATCGGTCGCCATCGCTGCGATCTCCGACGCCACCCACATGCCCCACACGACCGGCGCGGGAAAGCGGTCGCGGCACAGCTCGGCGAGATTGCGGCCGGTCACGATGCCGAGCTTCGCCGACATCGCCTGGAACAGCATCGCGATCGCGTTCGCGGCCAGTACGACCCACAGCAGCCGGTATCCGTACGCGGCGCCGGCCTGGATGTTGGTCGCGAAGTTGCCGGGATCCATGTAGCCGATGGATGCGATCACGGCCGGGCCGACGAACGGCAGCAACGCGGCGACGCCGGTGCGGCGCCCTTCCAGCGCGGCACGCGCCGCGCCGTCTGTATGCTCGGTGGACAGGCCCGGCAGCGCAAAGCCGCCGGCAGGTTTGCTCGGGACGGGAATCATGGCAAGTGTTCCGTTCGAATGAGGACGGCTGACTCAGGGATCGCGCCCCGCCACAACCGGCATGCCGCGTGCCGGCCATGGCAGGACGCCGGCGGCGTCACAGCGGCACGACGTCGGGACGGTTGCGCGGAAACCGTGCGATCACGTCGGGCGCGATGTTCAGGTGCGCTTCGACGAGCTTCGGCGGCGTGTGCGCGAGCCAGTCGGACAGCGACACCTCCGCATAGCGGTCGGTCTTGAAGATCTCGAGGAATACGAGGTCGGTCTTGCCGGTGTTCTGCACGTAGTGCCCGAGGCTCTTCTTCACGTAGCCGACGTCGCCCGCGCGGAAGTCGGCCGTCTGCGCCTTCGGCCCCGTGTCGAACACGGTCATCCGCGCCTCGCCTTGCAGGTAGTACTGCCATTCGTCGGCGTTCGGGTGCCAGTGCAACTCGCGCATGCCGCCCGGGTGCACGGTGACGAGCGCCGCCGCGACGGTCGTGGACACGTTGAAGTTGGTGCTGTCCGCGATCCGCACCTCGCCGCCGCGCGTCTTCCTGACCGGTTTCATGTCGCCGAGCGAAAAGACGAACGGATGCGGCGGCGCGCCGGCCGACGCGGCCGACGCACGCTGCGCGTCCGCGAGCGGGCCCGGTTCGTCGCCCTGGAAGATCCACAGGTTGTCGAGCGGCACGTTCCGGAACGCATCGGCCGGCACGCCGAAGTTCAGCGCGAGCACGTCGGGCGGCGTATGCGCGATCCAGTCGGTCAGCAACAGCGTGTTGAATTCCGATGCGCGGCCGTTATCGAATGCGAGCAAGAATTCGGCGCCGTCGCTGCCGATGCCCTGCAGCGAATGCGGCAGGCCGGGCGGGAAATACCAGAGGTCGCCGGTCTTGACGTCCTGCACCGACGGGCGCCCGAGTTCGTCCAGCACCGTGATCCGGCAGCGGCCGTCGAGCATGATCGCCCACTCGGCCTGCTGGTGCCAATGCATCTCGCGAATGCCGCCGCGCGTCAGGCGCATGTTGACGCCGGAAATGGTTTCGGAAATCGCGAAATCGTCCTGCGTGACTTCGCGCGCCCATCCGCCATTTTGAATGCGTTTATGCGCATTATTGAAAGACGCCCAGAATAACGGCATCCCGTTGATATCGGTAGCCGGCGGATCCTGAAAAGACGGGAATTGATTGGCGATGGCCGGATTTTTAGGCCCGGGATCGGTCAGGCTCTGGCGGTTGCGCACATTCACCGCGCCTTCCGGCGGGCTGTCCGGATTACCGAACGAGGCGGCCTTCGCGGTTACCGCGATGCCCGCGGCGGCAATCGCGCCGGCCGTGCTCGTCAACATCTTGCGTCGAGAAAGATTCGTCATGATTTCCTCTTATTCGTGCAATCGAGAGAATTTCCATTACGGAATACTTGCCGCTTTTTCGAATTACCGAAAATCAAACATCCCGTGACGCAAGTTAAATACAAAACCATCTAAAAATTAAATGAATTATTAATCTTGATTGATGAGTTAAACTGATCGACTTTAATTTTGTAATTATTGCGATGCAGCAGGCACTGTAAATGGCGGCAGCTGTGCTCGATATGCGCGCCGCGCGATTTCCGCCCGATGCCATCGATTCGGGTTTCCTGGCGCGCAAACCGGAACGGAAAAATGCGGATGCGCCGGCTTTCACCGGCCCGGAGCGGAACCGGGGCGGGTCACTCCCGCGGCATGTCGGCGAGTCGTTGCGCGGCGAAGCGCAATCCGCCGAGAATGCGTTCGGCGATCCTCGCCGGAAATCCGGCCGGCAACGTCGCGCCGACCGATTCGATCACGTGCGGCGTCATCGCGACGAGCCGTTCGACGATCGGTGTCGCGATATCGCCAAGCAGGCAATGCTTCGCCATCGCAGTGAAGTGCCGGCGCGTGATATCGCGCATCGCGTAGTGCTTGCGCTTGCCGTGCACCGCCATCGCGAGCTTCGCCTTGTGCCACGACCACTGGTTCGCGCCATCTCCCTCGACCGGCCAGATCGACATCACGTCGTAGAGCGGCGTCAGACGGAAGCGGCCGCCCGGCAGCAGGCGCAGACTGAAGTTCTTCGCATGCCCGTCCGGTGCGGCAAGCATCCAGAACACCACCAACGCGGTGAACAACGTGTCGAGGTCGGCCTGCGCCGTTTCCGACCGGCGCAGGATGCCGGCCAGATCGGGCACCCCGGGGCCACCCTGCGATTCGTATTTCAGATGCGGCGGCACGCCGAGCGCCTGACAGAAATCTTCTTGCGGCAAGCGCAACAGCCAGCCGCCGTCACGATGCAGCGCGCGATCGAAGCGCGTGACCGACAGCACCTTGTGTGCGCCGAAACGCACGATGTCGGCCTCCGCCGTCGGCAGGCCGAACGCACGCAGGATCGCGAGGCACAGCCATTCGTTTTCGACGGATGTCGTCAGATCCGCACGCTTGTTGCCGACCAGCCCGAGCGGCAACTTCAGAATATGCGTCGTCGGGGTCGCGCCATGCGGACGCATCCATCGCCCGTCGTGAAACAGCAGCGCGGTCTTTTCCTGCGCGCCGGCCAGCGACAGGCGGAAATCGTCGTCGTCCTGCGCACCGCCCGCCGCCCCGCTCGCCTGATCGAGCACGCGCGCCACCTCGTCGTCGGACAACGGCGTGCCGTCGATCCGGTCATGGCCTGCCGGGGTTTCATCCTCGCCGAGCAACTGCACCGCGCCGACGCAGTCCCGGCCGAGCGCGGCGAGCAGATCGAACGGCTCGATCGTCGCCGTGCCGAACCGCGATGCAAGCCGCCGACGAATTGCATCGCTGTCCGGCAGCAGATTGTCGAAGTAGTGATTGACGCGCGCGCCGCGCAACGGCGCATCGCCGACGCCGAACGGCAGCGACAGCGACAGCGGGCGGCCGGCGTCCGACTGTTTCCATCCGGCGTCGTACAGCAGTTCCATGTCGCCGCGCGCGGGAATCCGCCAGATTCCCACCCGCACGCCGTTGGCCCAGATCGATAGCGCGCGGCCGTGCGATTTGCGTCCCATCGATTACCAGTCGACGTTGGCAGCGTCGCGCCCGTCCTTCGTGCGGATGCTGAGTTCGAGACCGTACAGCGCGGTCAATTCGAGCAACTGCCTGAGCGACAGGCTTTCGGTGCGAGTGGTTTCGAGCGACGACAGGCGCGACTGGCCGACGCCGATGCGCGCCGCCGCTTCGGCTTGCGTCAGCCCCTTGGCCTGACGTGCGGACGACAGGATTTCAGCCAGTTGCACGGGGGTATTGACGATGAGATTCACGGGGCATGGGCTCGGTATACGATCCATGCAGTATATCTCTGTGAGAAATAAACGCAAATTATTCCTGTCAGGCATAAACGCGTAATATGTCTATCAGCAATAATCCGTCATGCGGGCCACCCGTCTCCGCTCATCGGGTGTTTCTCCGCCCCTATCATCGTGAGCCAGCCATAGTTTTTATTCGCTGGCGCCAATGATTTTGGTTTTGTCAGATAGATGACATCGAATCATCAAATGACAACGATCTAACAGCCGATGACCTGCGCGTTCGCCCATACCGTCGAGTCCCGCTATGCCGAGCTGACGCCGACCGCCAAGCGCATCGCGAGCTACATGCTCGCGAACCTCGATCGGCTCGGCCTCGAGACCGCCGACCAGATCGCGCAGCAAGCCGGCACCAGCGGCATTTCGGTCGGGCGTTTCCTGCGCAGCGTCGGCTACCGCAATCTCGACGACCTGAAACGCGAACTGCGCGGCGGCGGCGATCGCCCGTGGATGATCACCGACCGGCTCGACGAGTACCGCCGCGCCAGCGCCACGCAAACGACCGCCGGCGAGCGCGACAGCAACAGCAATGGCAGCACGCTCGCGTCGTCGCTCGAGCGCGAGCTCGACGCGATCCGCCACGTGTACCGCCTGGCCGAAGGCCCGGTGTTCGCGCAGGTGGCCGACCGGATCGCGCATGCCGACGCCGTGTTCATCCTCGGCATCCAGTCGACGCGCGGCATCAGCAACGCATTCAGCAGCTACCTCGAATACCTGCGCCCGCGCGTGTTCTATTCCGACGGCCAGTCGGGTTCGTACGTCGATTCGCTGAATTCCGAGTTCGAACGGCCGTACTGCATCGTCACCGACACGCGCGCGTATTCGCGCAGCGCGCGCCGCTATTGCCAGGCGGCCGCCGAGCGCGGGCAGCCGTTCGCGCTGGTCACCGATCTGTATTGCCCGTGGGCGCGCGAATGGCCGGCGGATCTGCTGCAGGTGAAAACCGACGTCGGTCAGTTCTGGGATTCGCTCGCACCGCTCACCTGCCTGTTCAACCTGCTGATCACGGCCGTGGTCGACCGCCTCGGCCCCGCGATCGACCGGCGCGTCGCGCGCAACCGCGAACTGCAGCGCACGTTCGACCAATTCGAATCCTGAGCGAAGCCGCCCCGCCGATGAACGATCACCGCCTCGTCGAAATCACGCCCGCCACGCATCGCGTCGACATCGATCTCGTCTATGCGACCGACCGCAACCTGACCGGCAAGCCGATCTACCGCCGCGCGCACTGCCTGCTGCTGGCGCCGGCCGAAGCCGCATTGCGCCGCGCGGTCGACGTCGCCGCGCAGGCCGGCTTCACGCTGCGCATCTACGACGCCTACCGGCCGCCGCAGGCGCAGCAGGTGCTGTGGGACTTCCTGCCCGATCCGAATTTCGTCGCCGATCTCGGGCGCGGCTCGAATCACAGCCGCGGCACCGCGCTCGACCTGACGCTCGTCGGCGCGGACGGCAAGCCGCTCGACATGGGCACGGGCTTCGACGAGATGGTCGCCGCGTCGGGTCATTTTCACGCGGGATTGCCCGAACACGTGCAACGCAACCGGCTGCTGCTGCTCGGCGTGATGCACGCGGCCGGCTTCGCGCACATCGACAGCGAATGGTGGCACTACGAACTGCCCGGCTCGCACGCGTTGCCGCAGATCGACAATGCGGCGAGCGGCCCGTGGCGCCTGATGTAGCGGCAGCGCACGCCCCCTTTTTCATGCACGTTCACGTTCAACGACTCAAACGACAGATGGAGAAGCGCCCATGAAATTCCCGACCTCCCGGCTCGTCGCGGCGCTGGCCGCCGCGTCCGTATTCGCCGCCGTTCCGCTTGCCGCCGCCCACGCGGAAACGCCGAAGGACATGTTCGTGATGGCCACGCTGCTCGACGAATTCACGACGCTCGACCCGGGCGAAATCTACGAACTGGTGCCGGAGGAATACGTCGCGAACACGTACGACCGACTCGTGCGCGTCGACCTGCGCGATCCGTCGAAATTCAACGGCGACGTCGCGCAATCGTGGACGGTGAGCCCCGACGGCCTGACCTACACGTTCAAGCTGCGTACCGGCCTGAAGTTCCACTCGGGCAACCCGCTGACGGCCGACGACGTCGCGTGGTCGATCCAGCGCGCGGTGCTGCTCGACAAGGGTCCGGCCGCCGTGCTGACCGGCATCGGCCTCACGAAGGCGAACGTCGTCGCGAACGTGAAGAAGCTCGACGACGCGACGGTGTCGGTCACGACCGACCGCAAGTACGCGCCGACCTTCGTGCTGAACGTGCTCGGCTCGTGGCCCGCGTCGGTGCTCGACCGGAAGCTGCTGCTGTCGCACCAGCAAGGCAACGACTTCGGCAACGCGTGGCTGAAGACCAACGAAGCCGGCTCCGGCGCATACAGGCTCGTCAAGTGGACGGCCGGCGACAGCCTCGTGCTGCAACGCTTCGACGGCTACCGGCTGCCGCTCGCGATGAAGCGCATCGTGCTGCGCCACGTGCCCGAGGCGGCAAGCCAGCGCCTGCTGCTGGAAAACGGCGACGTCGACGCGGCGCGCGACCTGAGCCCCGACGATCTGGCGTCGGTCGTGAAGTCGGGCAAGGCGAAGGTGGCGGCATCGCCGCAGGCGACGCTGCTGTATCTCGGCCTGAACACGAAGAACCCGACGCTCGCGAAACCCGACGTGCAGGAAGCGCTGAAATGGCTCGTCGACTACGCGGGCATCCAGGGCAACGTCGTGAAGACGACCTACAAGGTTCACCAGACCTTCCTGCCCGAAGGCTTCCTCGGCACGCTGAACGCGAACCCGTACAAGCTCGACGTCGCGAAGGCGAAGGCGCTGCTCGCGAAGGCCGGCGTGCCGAACGGCTTTTCGGTGACGATGGACGTGCGCAACGACTATCCGTACACGGAGATCGCACAGGCCGTGCAGGCGAACTTCGCGCAGGCCGGCATCAAGGTGCAGTTGATCCCCGGCGACAACAAGCAGACGCTCGCGAAATACCGCGCGCGCCAGCACGACATCTACATCGGCGAATGGTCGGCCGACTACATCGATCCGCACAGCAACGCGCAGGGTTTCGCGTGGAATCCGGACAACGCCGACAAGTCGAGCTATAAAATGCTGGCCTGGCGCAACAGCTGGGACATCCCGCAACTGACGAAGCAAACCGACGCCGCGCTGGCCGAACCGGCCGCCGCGAAACGCGCGCAGCTTTACCAGACGATGCAGAAGGAAGTGCTCGCGCGCTCGCCGTTCGTGATCATGTTCGAGAAAGTCGCGCAGGTCGCGACGCGGCCCGGCGTGAGCGGGCTCGAAGTCGGGCCGATCAACGATCTCGTGTCGTACCGCAACCTGAAGAAGCAATAAGATTCGCCGCATGTCGACTCCCGCCTCCTCCCTCGAAGCGCTGCGCACGCTGCCTGCGCGGCGCCCGGCCGTACGCTGGGCGCTGCGCGTGCTGCGCTGGGCGATCACGCTCGCCGTCACGTTCGCGGGGCTGCTCGCGCTGACGTTCGTGATCGGCCGCAAGGTGCCGATCGACCCTGTGCTCGCGATCCTCGGCGATCGCGCGTCGGCCGAAGCGTACGCGGCCGAGCGCATCGCGCTCGGGCTCGACAAGCCGCTCGCCACGCAATTCCTGATCTACGCGCGCGACGTGCTGCACGGCAATCTCGGCGTGTCGCTGCTGACCGCGAACCCGGTGCTCGACGATATCCGGCGCGTGTTTCCGGCCACGCTCGAACTGGCGACGATCGCGACGCTGATCGGCATCGCGATCGGCGTGCCGCTCGGCGTCGCGGCCGCGGTGAAGCACAACCGGCCGATCGATCACGTCGCGCGCTTCGTCGGGCTGATCGGCAATTCCGTGCCGGTGTTCTGGCTCGGGTTGATGGGGCTGCTGCTGTTCTATGCGCGGCTGCACTGGGTCGGCGGCCCCGGCCGGCTCGACCCGGTGTACGACGGCATGGTCGATCCGCGCACCGGCAGCCTGCTGCTGGATGCGGCGCTCGCGGGCGAGTGGGACGTGTTCCGCAACGCGGTATCGCACATCGCGCTGCCGGCCGCGATCCTCGGCTACTACTCGGTCGCGTATCTGAGCCGCATGACGCGCTCGTTCATGCTCGACCAGCTGAGCCAGGAATACATCGTCACCGCGCGCGCGAAGGGCCTGTCCGAGCGCCGCGTGATCTGGCGGCACGCGTTCGGCAACATCATGGTGCCGTTGCTCACCGTGATCGCGCTCACGTACAGCAACCTGCTCGAAGGCTCGGTGCTGACCGAGATCGTGTTCGCGTGGCCGGGGCTCGGCTCGTACCTGACCGGCGCGCTGCTGAACGCCGACATGAACGCGGTGCTCGGCGCGACGCTCGTGATCGGCGCGATGTTCATCACCGTCAACCTGCTGACCGACGCGCTGTACCGCGTGTTCGATCCGCGTGCGCGCTGAGGGCCGCTTCGACATGACCGTTTCCATCCTGCTTGTTGCTCCCCCCATGCCGAAGGCGACCCGACCATGAATGCCGAGCGTCTCACCCTGCGCGCGTGGCTGCTTTCCGATGCGCCCGCGTCGCGCTCGCAGGCCGCGTTCGGCCTCGCGTACCGGCGCTGGCGCCGGTTCGCCACGAATCCGCTCAACCTGTTCGGGCTGGCGATCCTGCTTGCGCTGATCGTCGTCGCGATCGTCGGCCCGCTGATCATGCCGCACGATCCGCTGCGCCAGGTGCTGTCCGACCGGCTGCTGCCGCCCGGCTCGCCGTCGCACTGGTTCGGCACCGACCAGCTCGGCCGCGACATCCTCTCTCGGCTGATCGCCGGGTCGCGCCTGACGCTCGGCATCGCGCTGCTCGTCGTCGCGATCGTCGTGCCGATCGGCCTCCTGATCGGCACGACGGCCGGCTATTGCGGCGGCTTCGTCGACAGCGTGCTGATGCGCATCACCGACATCGCGCTCGCGTTCCCGAAGATCGTGCTCGCGCTCGCGTTCGCGGCCGCGCTCGGCCCCGGCGTGATCAACGCCGTGGTCGCGATCTCGATCACCGCGTGGCCCGCGTATGCGCGGCTCGCGCGCGCGGAGACGATCCGCATCGCGCAAGCCGACTACATCCATGCCGCGCGGCTGCAAGGCGCGTCGGGCCCGCGCATCCTGCTGCGCTACATCATGCCGCTGTGCATGTCGTCGGTGATCGTGCGCGCGACGCTCGACATGGCCGGCATCATCCTGACCGTCGCGGGCCTCGGCTTTCTCGGCCTCGGCGCGCAGCCGCCGAGCCCAGAGTGGGGTTTCATGGTCGCGTCGGGCCGCAACGTGCTGCTCGACGCGTGGTGGGTCGCGACGCTGCCCGGCATCGCGATCCTGCTCGTGAGCCTCGCGTTCAACCTGCTCGGCGACGGGCTGCGCGACGTCTTCGATCCCCGTCATGGAGCGTGACATGCCGATGAATTCCACTACCGCGCCGGCGCCGCTCTGCGAGATCGACGGGCTGAAGATCGGCTTTCGCGGGCACGACGGCAGCGTGACCGACGCCGTGCGCGACCTGTCGCTGACCCTCGCGCCCGGCGAACGGCTCGGCATCGTCGGCGAATCGGGCTCCGGCAAGTCGCTGACGGGCCGCGCGCTGCTCGGCCTGCTGCCCGACGCCGCGCGCTTTTCGGCGCGCACGATGCGCTTCGCGGGGCACGACCTGCTCGCGATGTCGCCGCGCGAGCGCCGGCGGCTGTGCGGCAGCCAGATGGGGATGATCCTGCAGGACCCGAAATATTCGCTGAACCCGGTGATGACGGTCGCGAAGCAGATGGGCGAAGCGTTCCGCCTGCACGAGCCCGGCTTGCGCGGCCGCGCGCTGCGCGAACGGATCGTCGAGGCGCTCGCGGCCGTGCAGATCCGCGATCCGGCGCGCGTCGCCGATGCGTATCCGCACGAGCTGTCGGGCGGCATGGGCCAGCGCGTGATGATCGCGATGATGGTGTCGACCGGCCCGCGCCTCTTGATCGCCGACGAGCCGACGTCCGCGCTCGACGTCGCGGTGTCGATGCAGGTGCTCGCGGTGCTCGACGCGATGATCGCGCGCCACGGCACGGGCCTGATGTTCATCAGTCACGACCTGCCGCTCGTGATGTCGTTCTGCGATCGCGTCGCGGTGATGTATGCGGGCCGCGTGGTCGAAACCTGCGCCGCGCGCGACCTGCGCGACGCTTCGCATCCCTATACGCGCGGCCTGCTCGCGGCCAACCCGCCGCTCGCGAACCCGCCCGACGAACTGCCCGTGCTGCGGCGCGATCCGGCGTGGCTCGATTCCGCACCGCCCGCCTTCGCGCCCGCCAACCGACAGGAGCCCGCACGATGATCGACGTCGATCACGCATCGATCCGTTTCCCGACCCGCACGGGTCACGTCGACGCCGTGCGCGACGCGAGCTTCGCGGTGCGCGACGGCGAAGTGTTCGGGCTGGTCGGCGAATCGGGTTCCGGCAAGTCGACGCTGCTGCGTGCGCTGACGGGCCTCGTGCCGCTCGCGTCCGGCAGCCTGTCGATCGACGGCCGCCCGGTGGGCGGCACGCCCGATCGCGCGTTCCGCCGCCGCGTGCAGATGGTGTTCCAGGACCCGTACGCGTCGCTGCATCCACGCTTCACCGTCGATCAGACACTGCGCGAGCCGCTGTCGATCCATGCGATCGACGACCCCGATGCGCGGATCGCCCGCGCGCTCGCCGAGGTCGGCCTCGGTCCCGCGTTCCGCTTCCGCTATCCGCACCAGTTGTCGGGCGGCCAGCGGCAGCGCGTGGCGATCGCGCGTGCGCTGATCGTCGAGCCGCGCGTGCTGCTGCTCGACGAGCCGACGTCCGCGCTCGACGTATCGGTGCAGGCCGAGATCCTCAACCTGCTGCGCCGCCTGCATCGCGAGCGCAACCTGACGATGATTCTCGTCAGCCACAACCTCGCGGTGATCGGCTTCCTGTGCCAGCGCGTCGCGGTGATGCAGCACGGCGAGATCGTCGAGCAATTGCGGGTCGAGGACGTGCGCGCCGGGCAGGTCGCACGCGACTACACGCGCACGCTGCTCAACGCGACCGAAGGCTATCGACGGCTCGATCCGGCGGCCGGTGTGCCGACCGCCTGACATCCGCACGACGCGCCGGCATGCGATACTCGGCACGCCGCGCACGGGTTCGCCGTCGCAGGGAACCCCGGTGCGCCAGGCGAGTCCATTTCCTTTCGTCAACAACTCAACAGCAACAGGGGGCATCCATGCTGCAATTCATCGAAACCCTGGTCGTCGGGCTCATCGTCGGCCTCCTCGCCCGCGCGTTCAAGCCGGGCGACGACAAGATGGGTATCCTGATGACCATCGTGCTCGGCGTCGTGGGCTCACTCGTCGCAGGCTACATCGGCCGCGCGGCCGGCTGGTATGCGCCGGGCCAGGGCGCCGGCTGGATCGCGTCGATCATCGGCGCGATCGTGCTGCTCGTGGTCGTCGGCGCGATCCGCAAGCGCGCGGGCTGAACACCGCCCGCCGCGCGCCAGCGCAACACGGCCGCTCGCCCCGCGCGAGCGGCCGTTTTCTTTTGGCGAATCGTCATTCTCAGGATTGCCGATTCGTTGAGCCCTCAACGATTTACCTGCAAATCCCGCATCCATTGACGGGTGTCCACCGAGCTTACGTCATCGGCAATACCCTGACTTGCGGCCGCACAATTTTGAGATAAATTGATTGAAGAAACACGGCGTCGTTTGCTCGTCGTCGTTATTTCCGGTTTCTCACTCAAGAGGTTCGATGAAGTTGCCGTTTACGCATACAGCACCGCAGCGTTGACGGACTGCCATTCGAGCGGCCTCGCTGCGACGCGCTTCCTCTCTGGAGCCTGTCATGAAGCATCGCCTGTTCGCCGCCTCGTTCGCATTGGCTACCTCGCTTCTGGCGCCTTCCTCGTCCTTTGCCGAAGGCGCATCCGGCATCATCCACTTCACCGGCATGATCGTCGAGCCGCCCTGCTCGTTCGCGCCCGACACGGCCAACGCCGCCCGCATACGCGCCGATTGCCCGCGGCCCGCGACCGGGCAGATCGCGTTCGTCGACGCGGCGAGCCAGCAGGCCGTCAAGACCACGACCTTTACCGAAGCTTCGGGCGCAATCGTTTTACCGAAGCGCGCGGGCAACAGTCGTGCGCCGATGATCGCCGTCGTGACCTACCAGTAAAGCCCGCCGCGGCGCCGCGCGTCAGTCACGATGGCGCGCGATCCAGTCGCTGAACGCGCGAATCTTCTGCTGGCCGCCGAGGTTCTCGGGATAGACGAAGAAGTAGCGCGCGCCCGTCTCGAGCACGATGTCGAACGGCCGTTCGAGCCGGCGCGCGCTGACGTCGTCGTCGACGAGCGTCACGTCGCCGATCGCGACGCCGAAGCCCTGCATCGCCGCGTTCGTCGCGAGATCGAGCGTGTCGAACGTCGGCCCGCGCGCGGGATCGACGCCACGCTCGCCCGCATGGTCGAGCCATGCGCGCCAGTCGCGGTGGTCGCGCGTCGGATGCAGCAGCGTATGGCGCGCGAGATCGCCGACCGCATCGAGCGGCGACGCTTGCCGCAACTCGGGCGCGCAAACGGGTGTCAGCCGCTCGTCGAACAGCGGCAGCGCGACGACGCCCGGGCCGGGCGAGGCCCCGTAGACGATCGCCGCATCGAACGGTTCGCTCGAGAAATCGACGACGTGCTGCCACGCGGTCGTGATCTGCACGTGGAGATCGGGATGTTCGCCCTGGAAACGCATGATGCGCGGCAGCATCCAGCGGATCACGCAGGTCGGCACCTTCAGCGCGAGATCGGTGCGCTGCCGCGTGAGCTTCATCGAGATGTCCTCGATCCGCGCGAAGCTCTCGTCGACCACCGGCAACAACTGCTCGCCCTCGGCCGTCAGCGTGAGGCCCTTCGCATGCCGCCTGAATAGCGGAAAACCGTAATGCGCCTCGAGCGTCTGGATCTGCCGGCTCACCGCGCCCTGCGTGATGCACAGCTGCTCGGCCGCGCGCGTGAAGCTGCGGTGGCGAGCCACCGTCGAGAAGATCTGCAGCGCGTGCAGGGGCGGAAGTCGGCGCATGGCGAACGGGAAACGGGAAACGGCGCGGATGGGCCGCGCGCCGACGCCGGCGCGCGCTGACCGACACGATAAGCCAAACGCCGGCTTTGCGCGAGACGCCGGATGCTCAGGCCGTCGCGGTGAGCGCGCCCGCCGCGATGCGCGCCGCCGATGCGACGACGTCCGCGCGCGCCGCGGCAGTCGCCTCCTGCTGCGTGAACGACACGGCCATCACGATCGGCGCGCGCGACGGCGGCCACAGCACCGCGACATCGGTCGTCGTGCCGTAGCCGCCGGTGCCGGCCTTGTCGGCGACGCGCCAGCCGGGCGGCACGCCGGCCGCGATGCCGGTCGCGCCGCGCGCGCCGCCGACCATCCATTCCGTCAGTTGCGCGCGCTGCGGTTCGCGCAGCGTGTCGCCGAGCAGCAGCCGCTGCAGCGTGTCGACCATCGCGACCGGCGTCGACGTGTCGCGCTCGTCGCCGGGCACGGCCTTGTTCAGCTCGGGTTCCCAGTGATCGAGGCGGAAGGTGGTGTCGCCGCTTTCGCGCGCGAACGCCGTGACGGCCTGCGGGCCGCCGAGCACGCCCATCAGCAGGTTGCCCGCGCCCTTGTCGCCCGACTGCAGCATCGCCGCGCACAGCTGCGCGATCGTCATGCCGGTGTCGACGTGGCTTTCCGTAATCGGCGAGCCGGACACGATTTCATAGCGACGGTACAGGATGCGGCGCGGCAGCAGCGATGCGTCGAGCGCGCCGCGCGCGAGCATCGCGGCGGCCGCCATGACCGCATACGTGCCGCACAACGGGAAGCGCTCGCGCGCGTGGTGCGCGATGCGCACGCCGTTCGACGTATCGAGCGCGGCGACGCCGAGCCGCCCGTTCGAGGCCTTTTCCAGCGCGGCGAGTTCGGCTTGTCCAGTGTGGGCGCGCCCCTGGTCGGCGACCGGCGCGGACGTGCATGCGGCAACGAACGGCGCGGCAACGGCGGCAAGCAACAGCGAGCGGCGTGTCGGAGAATGTTCCATGGATGAGATCTGTTCTGTCGGAAACGGTGGCGCGAAGCAACGCGGCCGCGCATCGGCGACGCGCGACCGTTCACGCCGACGGCCGGCCCGCGACGGCATTCGCCGCGCATCCCCGAAAGACGCCCGTCGGCCCCGCGATGGCGGGATTCGCATGAACACCTAGCGTAGCAGCGACCGCCGCCGCGTTCCAGCGCGACGGCCGCGCTTTACCCTTGCGACGAAGGCAGGTACGGCATCGGGTTCACCGGCTTGCCGTCGCGCCGCACCTCGAACAGCAGCGCGACGCGCGAGTTGTCGAGGTCGCCCATCTCGGCGATCGCATCGCCCTGATGCACGATGTCGCCCGTCTTCACGAGCAGCTTGCGGTTGTGTGCATACGCGGTCAGGAAATCAGCGTTGTGCTGGACGATGATCAGGCTGCCGTAATCGTTCAGGCCGGTGCCCGCATACATCACGCGGCCGTCGGCCGCGGCGCGAACCGGGTCGCCCGGCCGGCCGGCGATCTGGATGCCGCGGTTCTGCCCGGGCCGGAACCCTTCGACGATCTTGCCGGTCGCGGGCCACTTCAGCGCGACGCCCCCCGCATGGCGCTTCGTTTCCTTGACGACCTGGCGGTCGCTCGCGGTCGGCGCGGTGGTTTGCGGATTGGCCGGCGAAGCGGCCTGATTATCCGCCGCGCCATTGCCCGCCACAGCCTGCGTGCCGGCCGCGCCCGCGGGCGGCAGCGGCTGCTGCTTGACGATGCGCAGGACCTGCCCCATGCGCAGCCTGCCGTTCGCGGCCAGCTTGTTCCAGGTGCGCAAGTCGGCCACGCTACACTCGTTCGCGGATGCGATGCCCGTCAGCGTGTCGCCGCGCTTCACGACGTACTTTTTCGCGACGAGAATCGGCGCGGCCGGCTTAGGCGCGGCCGGCTTAGGCGCGGCCGACGGCGCGGCAGGCCGGCTCGAATCGGAAGGCTGCCCCGCCAGCGTGTCGCTCGGCGCAACGGACTGCGTACTTGCACAACCGGCCATGACGAGCACGGCGGCCAGGCCCGACAGCCACGCCGCCTTGCGGTGAATCTCGCGCGTTTTCATGGACGATCCGACTCCGGGTTGACAATCTTTCAAGCATCTCAAAAACGGAACGGCCGACGTGTAACCGGATGCAAACAATGATGACAAACGATCACGGAGCGGATGCCGGCCGGCATGCGTTACCGGTAATACGGTCCGATCCGGAAAAACTTGATGGTCCTTGCGGAGAAAAACGGAAGAATTTTCGTCGCGAAAAACTATGGCAGCTTCGTTTTCATAGACAAACGCGCGACGTTCATCGCAACCATGCGACGAATTGGGCCCCGGCCCACGCGACGCCGACGCACAGGAACAGCAGATGCAGCGCGATCTTGAACGACACGCCCCATGACGAATCGATCCGCATGACGGGCTCCCCGGTTGATGTGCGTTCATGATCGGCCATCGATCGCGCCCCGGAAATGCGGAAGCGGCGAACCGGGTCTCAGGCCAACCCTGAGACCGGCGCCGCGGTTCCTGCTAACTTATCGGCCATTCCCCCATCGCCTTTTCATCATGCGCTTCGACCTGACCGACCTGCGGCTCTTCCTGAACATCTGCGAGGCCGGCACGATCACGAGCGGCGCCGAACGCACGCACATCACGCTGCAGGCGGCGAGCGAGCGCATTCGCGGGATGGAGGACGAACTGGGCGTGCCGCTGCTGCACCGGACCAAGTCGGGCGCGCAGGCGACCGATGCGGGCCGCGCGCTCGAACACCACGCGCGCACCGTGCTGCAGCAGATCGATCACATGCGCGGCGAACTGCAGCAATACGGCCAGGGGCTGCGCGGCCATATCCGGCTGCTGTGCAACACCGCGTCGCTGAGCGAATACCTGCCCGACGCACTGGCCGATTACCTGCCGCGCCATCCGAAGCTGTCGATCAGCGTCGAGGAACGCTCGAGCCAGGAGATCGTGCATGCGATCCGCAACAAGACGGCCGAGATCGGCATCGTCGCCGATTCAGTCGGCCTCGGCGGGCTCGAACAAAAGCCGTTCCGCGAAGACTGGCTGATCGTCGTCGTGCCGGCCGCGCATCCGCTCGCGTCGCACGACAAGGTCGCGTTCGACGACATCGCGGGCGAAGACTTCATCGGCCTCACCGACGGCAGCGCGCTGCAGGTGCATCTCGCCGACCAGGCGCGCGCGCTCGGCAAGCGGATCCGCTATCGCGTGCAATTGAAG
Source organism: Burkholderia anthina (assembly GCF_001547525.1). Lineage (GTDB taxonomy): Bacteria > Pseudomonadota > Gammaproteobacteria > Burkholderiales > Burkholderiaceae > Burkholderia > Burkholderia semiarida. The sequence goes on along the minus strand of NZ_LNJP01000004.1, from coordinate 368,288 downwards.
AGCTTCGACGCGATCTGCCGCGTGATCGCGAGCGGCGTGGGCATCGGCATCGTGTCGCGGCATGCGGCCGAGCGCGCGATGCAGACGATGGACGTGCGGCTCGTCGAGCTGTCCGATCCGTGGAGCCATCGGAAACTGACGCTCTGCGCGCGGTCGTTCGACGCGCTGCCGAAGTACACGCGCGAATTCGTCGCGTTTTTGTCGGGCGCCACGCCGCCGCGGTAACGCGCACCGCATTCGACTCACCCGATCGACATACGGAGACATGGCCATGACCGATACCGATCTCGCCACCCGCTATCGCGCGTATATCGACTGCCTGAACCGGCAGGACTGGCCTTCGCTCGGCGAATACGTATCCGACGACGTGATCCACAACGACCGGCCGCTCGGCCTCGCCGGTTACCGCGCGATGCTGGAACAGGACTTCCGCGACATCCCCGATCTGCGTTTCGAAATCCGGCTGCTCGTGTGCGAGCCGCCGCACGTCGCGTGCCGCCTTCGCTTCACGTGTTCGCCGAAAGGGACGTTCATGGGGCTCGCCATCGACGGCCGCAAGGTCACGTTCGCCGAGAACGTGTTCTACGAATTTCACGAAGGCAAGATCCGCCAGGTGTGGTCGGTGATCGACAAGGCGGCGATCGAGAAGCAGCTTTGACGTCGTCGGAACGCCAGGTCGTCGCGCGCAGCAGCCGGTGGTCGACGGCCGCTCATGCGCATTTCGATTCTTATGGATAACGTTTTCTCTCTTCACACATCGGGAATCCGTTTCCACGCGTTGCGGCCGCGCGCCGCTTCCAGGCCGTTGTCGCGTCCGATGTCCGCTCGATCATCGACAAAAATCCCGGTGATTTTCGCATAATCCAATTCCCCCTTCCGCACCATTCCTCTCGGCCATTCGGGTTTCTACCGGCGCATCCGACGTGAAAGTTCATTGACATCACGTCGTTCGATGCCTAAATTTGGAAAACGTTTTCCAATGCTCGAACGCGACGCCAGTCACGGCTCGCGCAGGGGGAACGCTCGCCCGCTCGATGTGTGATTCAGGCCGTCCGCCTTCAGGGAATCAGGATTGCAAGGCGGAAGCCGGGTACGGGCCCGAGTGCGGCAACAGCAACCCGTGCCCGTCCTTCATCACTATTCGAAACTGGAGACACCATGCATCCGCGCAGCAGATTCGCGCTCGGCGCCGCGCTCAGCGCCCTTTCCGTCGTGCTCGTCACCGCGTGCGGCGGAAACGACGTAACCGGCACGCCGGCGCCGCCCCCTTCGTCCACCCCGCCCGCGCTCGCACCAAACTCGCTGCAGGCGCTCGTCTATGGCGCGCCCGACACCAGCGTGCCGGCCGGCACGAACGTTCCGGCCACGATGATGGGCCAGATGCGCGCGCTGTTCGACCTGATCCGGAAATCGCCCGACTTCACGCAGGTCGTGATGGATCTCGGCGACGGCACGCCCGTCCACGTGCTCGACACGAACACCGGCGACAAATTCCTGCCCGGCAAGCTGGCGCTCGGCCTGTCGTACATCCTGATCGACATGAAGGCGAAGAACGACCCGCAATACGCGAGCTACCTCGCGACGTACCAGACGATCACGACCGCGATGATGGCGCAGTCGGGCGGCAACTACACGTATGCGAACACGTCGTGGGGCGAGTACTACTACCTCGTCGCGCTGAACAACCTGAAGGCCCACGGGATGCTCAACGAAGTCTTCAGCGACGCGATGCTCGCGACGCTGCAGCAGCGGCTCACCTTCTGCGACATGTTCGGCCCCGATGCGAGCGGCAAGACCAGTACGTGCCCCGCCGCCGGCACGCCGATCGACATCGCGTCGCTCAACACCGCGCAGAACTACTATGCGGTGTCCTACGGCATCGCCGGCCTGCGCCAGAAGCTCGGCTGGAGCAGCCCGTCGTTCGCGTCGAAGACGGACCCGGCCGTCGCGACGATGAGCGCGCGCGATGCGCTGCTGTACACGCTGACGAACCACATCCGCAACGACTCGTCGGGCGGGTTCTCCGACGAAGCGTCGAACACGCACACGACCTACTACGACCAGGCGCGCTTCGACCGCTACAGCACGCTGCTGATCGGCGAAGTGGTCGAACGCACGTTCGAGATGGGCAATGAAGCGAACCTCACGCCGGAGCTGAAGGGCTATCTGCGCAAGTCGGTCGACCTGATCCTGCCGCAGTTGAACACCGACGGCCAGGGCTTCAACTACGGCCGGTCGATCGGCCCGTACGGCGATTCCGCGTTCATGGAAGTGCTGACGGCCGCGGCCAATGCCGGCGTGCTGACCGATCGCGAGAAACAGGTCGCGTACGCATTCATCTACCAGGCCGCGCGCCGATTCGACACGTACTGGTACGACCCGGCGCTGCCGACGCCGTCGGTGAACATGTGGGTCAAGGGCCGCGGCACCGATACGTATCGCGGCAAGCCGCGCGTGATGGGCGAGAACTTCAGCCTGCTGCACCAGTATCTGTACGTGAACGCGTGGTGGAACAAGCTCGGCTTCGGCGGCCAGCCGCCGATGGCCGATGCGGACTACCGCGCGTGGCTCGACGCGCTGCCGCGCTACACGCTCACCTGGTACAACCAGCCGGGCGACGCCGCGCATCCGTACAGCGCCGCGCTGCTCACCGTGCGCGACGGCCGGCGCGTGATCAACCTGAATCTCAGCCAGGCGCCCGACTACAACGCGTACACGCCGTATTACCCGGTGCCGTTCTCCGACAAGCTGATCTATGGCACGACCGACCTCGGCTATGCGCTGCTGCTGCCACAGGTGACGTACAACGCAAAAACCTACATTCCCGTCACGTACTACAAGAACCTGAACGTGCAGCAGAGCAACGGCCAGGTGATCGTGTCGTTCGATACGACGAAGTTCCGGCTCGCGTCGAAGAACGCCGCGTACACGACGGATCTCGACCTGCAGGTGCACACGGTGCTGACGTTCGCGCACGGCATGATTTCGCGCACCGATACGCTGAGTTCGGGCACGCTCGCCGGCAACCTCGCGGTGGAGACGGACTTCACGTCGTTTGCGGATTTCGCGTCGACACAGGCCAATGGCGACGGGATGTCGGTGACGTACGCGAACAGCGCGGCGACCGGCTATGCGGCGTCCGGCTTCGACAACTGCGCGCTGTCCGCCTTCGACACGGCGAACGGCACGACGAACCCGCTGTCGACGACGCCGATCGGGCAACTGCATTCGAACTTCGCGTGCACGACGAAGCCGTTCGCGCTCGGCGCGGGCGCGTCCCGCACCGTCGGGTGGACGCTGAGGTACGCCGATCCGGCGTAAGCGGCACGACCGCCACCCCGCGACCGTTCCCGAAGCCGGCTCCCGAAACCGGCTTCGGGATCATTCTGCGTTCGGGCGCACGTTCACCACCACCCCGACCCCGCCATATACGCGCCGAGCACGATCAGCCCGACGAAGAAGCAACGCTTGAACATCTTCTCGCTCATCACGCGCCGCGCATATTGGCCGCCGGCCATTCCCGCCAGCGCGGGCACGAGCGCGAGCGCCGACACGCCGAGGTCGACCGTCTGCAATGCGCCCGTCACGCGCAACTGCAGGCCGAGCACGATCGTCGACGCGGTAAACAACAGCCCGAGCGCCTGGATCAGATCGTCCTTCGACAGCCGCAGCGCCTGCAGGTACGGCACGGCCGGTACGACGAACACGCCGGTCGCGGCCGTCACGACGCCCGTCAGGTAGCCGACCACGGCCGACAGCCATTTTTCGTGGCGCCCCGGCGCGGGCAGCCGTGCGGCCGCCAGCCCCCATAGCCCGTAAAGCACCAGCACCGCGCCGAGCGCCGCGTGCGTCCACGTGCTGCCGGCCGCCAGCGCCGGCAACCCGCCCGTCAGCGTGCCGACCGTCAGGCCCGCGAGCAGCGGCCACAGCCGGCGTAACAGCGCGCCGAACGACGGGCCGAGCCACAGCTGCCACACGTTGGTGATGAACGACGGGACGAGCAGCAGACTTGCCGCGGCCGACGGCGGCATCGCGAGCGTCAGCAGCCCCATCGCGATCGTCGGCAGCCCGAGCCCGATCATCCCCTTCACCGCGCCGGCCAGCAGGAAAACCAGCACGACGATCGTCAGCGTATGCATTTGCATGGAGGCATTCCGTCCGTTGAGTACGGCGCCGATGGTGCCCGCCTGCCATGCCGCCCGCCATCTGGTTTTGCCTGAGGCTGGCTCGGGCCCGCCGGACGGAGCGCTCAGGCGCGTCGATCCGGCCCCGTGAATCACCCCCGGCCCTGCTCGCTGTCGAGGTGCGCCATCTGCGCTGCCGGATAACGCTCGCCGGCAGCCGCCCCGGCGGGGACCGCCGCTTCGATACGCGCGAGATCGTTGACCGTTAGTTGCAATTCAGTCGCCAGCAAACCGTCCTGCAATTGCGTGCGTTTGCGGGCGCCGACCAGCGGCACGATGTCGGCGCCGCGCGACAGCGCCCACGCGATCGCGACCTGCGCCGGATTGCTGCCCTTCTCGTCGGCGATCGCGCGCAGCGCGTCGACGAGCGCGAGGTTGTGCGCGAGATTCTCGCCCTGGAAGCGCGGGCTCGACGCGCGGAAATCGCGCTCGCCCTGCCGCGCCGCCGTCCAGCGCCCGCCGAGCAGCCCGCGCGACAGCACGCCGTAGGCCGTCACGCCAATGCCGAGCGCGCGGCACACGGGCAGGATCTCGGCCTCGATCCCGCGCGACAGCAACGAGTACTCGATCTGCAGATCGGCGATCGGCGCGACGGCGGCCGCGCGGCGGATCGTGTCCGCGCCGGCTTCGGACAGCCCGATATGGCGCACGTACCCGGCCTTCACGAGATCGGCGATCGCGCCGACCGTTTCCTCGATCGGCACCGCCGGATCGACGCGGGCCGGGCGATAGATGTCGAGGTAATCGGTGCCGAGCCGCTTCAACGAATACGCGACGAAGTTCCGGATCGCCGCGGGCCGCGCGTCGTAGCCGGCAAACCCGCCGGCCGGATCGCGCAGCGCGCCGAATTTCACGCTGATCCGCACCTGGTCGCGCGTACGGCCGCGCAGTGCGTCGCGAATCAGCATCTCGTTATCGCCCATCCCGTAGAAATCGCCGGTGTCGAGCATCGTGATGCCGTGGTCGAGCGCCGCGTGTAGCGTCGCGATGCTTTCGTCGCGATCGGCCGGCCCGTAGAAATCCGACATCCCCATGCAGCCGAGCGCGATCGCCGATACCTGCGGGCCCGTGCGGCCCAGTTGACGCATGTCCATGTCCGTTTCCTTCAAATGGTGAGTGGATGGAACGGATTCTGGCCGCGTGACGCCGCGCGATAAACGCGAAACGCTCCACCAAACCATTCGACGCTGATTAACAATGGAGCCTGTTCCTTTCCCGCCAAGGTTCTCGCCCGCATGGACCATCTGCAAGCAATGCGCATCTTCGCGCGCGTCGCCCATCTCGGCAGCTTCACGAAAGCGGCCGAGCAACTCCAGCTGCCGCGCCCGACGGTCAGCAACGCCGTCCAGTATCTGGAAAAGCACCTGAAGGTCCGGCTGCTGCAGCGCACGACGCGGCGCGTCGCGCTGACCGCCGAGGGCGCGACCTACTACGAGCGCTGCGTGCGGTTGCTGGCCGATCTCGACGACGCGGAAACGCTGTTCGAGGACGCCGGCGCGTCGCCGCGCGGCGTGATCCGCGTCGACCTGCCCGAACGTTTCGCGCTGAATCACGTGATTCCGGCGCTGCCGGATTTCCACGCGCGCTACCCCGACCTGCGCATCGTGATCAGCACGACCGACCGCTTCGTCGATCTCGTCGCGGACGGCATCGACTGCGCGGTGCGGGTCGGCGTGCTGTCCGACACGTCGCTCGTCGCGCGGCGCGTCGGCGAGATGGCCCAGATCAACTGCGCGTCGCCCGCCTATCTCGCGCGCCACGGCACGCCGCGCTCGCCGGACGATTTGCCGGACCACGTCGCGGTTGGCTATTTTTCGAGCCGCACGGGCCGCGAACTGGACTGGGAATATGCGGACATGGATTCGGGCGAGATGCGCACGGTGAAGATGCACAGCGTCGTGTCGGTCAACAGCTCGCAGGCGTATCTCGCGTGCTGCGTCGCGGGCCTCGGGCTGATCCAGGCGCCGCGCGACGGGCTCGCGCCGCTGCTCGCCGACGGTTCGCTGGTCGAGGTGCTGCCGGAATGGAATGCGGCGCCGCTGCCCGTGTCGGTGGTGTTCCCGACCGGCCGGCATCTAGCGCCGCGCGTGCGGATCTTCGTCGACTGGCTCGCGGAAACGCTCGGCGGCACGCACCGGTCGGATTGACGGCGGCCCGTGCCGGGGCATACGCCCCGACGCCGGCGCACTCAGAACTTGTGGCGGATCGCGGCGCGCACCGAGAACTGGTTCGACGACGACGACGGGCCGTCCGTCCCGACGACGTAGCCGCCGTCGGCCGCCGTGCCCGTCTTGTCGCCGGCCACCTTCTGCCACGCGCCCTGCAGGTACACGTCGGTGCGCTTCGACAGGCTGTAGTCGGCCATCAGGCCGACCGTGTGGTACTTCGGCTTGAACGAGCCGGCCGCGGCGTCGTACTTGCCGTCCGTGTACACGTACTGCGCGCCGAGGTAGAAATCGGGCGTGAGCTGGTACTTGCCGTTAACTTCGAAGTTCTGGAACTTCGTCGCGGTCAGCCCGAGGCCGGCGAACGTCGACGCCGGCAGGTAGACCGTCGATACCGGGTTCTTCACGTCGGTCTTCGTATAGACGAAGCCGACCGTGGCCGGGCCGAACGTATAGTTGACGCCGCCGCCGAAGATGCGCAGCCGATCGGCGACGAAGTTCGCGTCGTCGGCCGCGATCGCGCCCGCGTTGCCGATGCCCGGATTGTTCGCCTGCAGGTACGCGGCGGCGACCTGCAGCCCGGCCAGCGAATACTGCGCGCCGATGCTGTACTGGCGGTTGTTCGAGAAGCCCGTGCTGTTGCTGAAGCTGTACGTGCCGCCCAGCGTCAGCCCGTTCCAGTCGGGGCTTGCGTACTTGACCGTGTTGTTGACGCGAAACGAGTTGTCCGTGTTGTCGTTGTCGAACGGGTGCGAGAACAGCGTGCCGCCCCAGTTGCCGTTCGCGGTCAGCGGCGCGAGATAGTCGACGACGGAATCGTACTGGCGGCCGAAGGTCAGCGTGCCGAAGCGCGACTCCGACAGCCCGACGAACGCCTGACGGCCGAACATGCGACCGCCCTGGCCGAGCCGGCCGTTGTTCACGTCGAAACCGTTTTCCAGCGTGAAGATCGCCTTCAGCCCGCCGCCGAGATCCTCGCTGCCCTTCAGGCCCCACCGGCTGCCCTGCGCATAGCCGCTCGCGAGCTGGTAATTGGTCTTTCCGACCCCATTGACGTTGACGTTGTTCGTGTAATTGAAGCCTTCGTCGATCAGGCCGTACAGCGTCACGCTGTTCTCGGCAAAGGCCGGCGCGGCGCAAGCGGCGAGCGCGGCGGCAAAAATGGCGTGCTTCTTCATGACGAATCTCCGGAGCCGGGGGCCGGGCAGGCCAAACGCCCGGCGCATGTTCGATCTGTTGTATGTGTGGCCCGCAGGGCGGACGACGCGGTGTGCGGCCGCGTGAGGACAAAATGGTGTCACGTCGGAAATCGTCCGTCCATCGGGTACCGGTCGTCGCGCGCAAAGCGTTGCGCTCGTCCAACTGCCGGGTTGCGCGCACGGCCCGACCGCGCTTGTCGGCGGCGATGGGCCGGCCCGCCATCCGCGTAAACCCGATGGGCGCCGCATCGGTGGCACAATGCGCATCCGTTCGCCATTTCTTCACGAAGTCATGCTTGACCCCGATTCATGCGCGGCGCGTACCGGCCGTGCCCGCGGCCCGCGCCGAAAGGCGCTCCGATGACCGCGCCGGCCCGGGCCGGCCGCTACGCCGAGCTCGATTTCTTCCGCGGCCTCGTGCTGCTCGTCATCGTCGTCGACCACATCGGCGGCAGCATCCTGTCGCGCGTGACGCTGCACGCGTACGCGCTGTGCGACGCGGCCGAGGTGTTCGTGTTCCTCGGCGGCTTCGCGACCGCCATTGCGTACAACTCGCTCGCCGAGCGGCACGACGAAGCCGCCGCGCGCCAGCGCTTCATCCGGCGTGCGTTCGAGATCTACCGCGCGTTCCTCGTGACGGCCGGCCTGATGCTGCTGATCACCGCCGCGCTGAATGCGCTGGCGATCGACGGCCCGAACATGCCGACCAACGATCTCGACGGGCTGCTGCACAAGCCGCTCGCCGCGCTGCGCGACATCCTGCTGTTCCGCCGCCAGCCGTACCTCGCGTCGGTGCTGCCGATGTACGCGTTCTTTGCGCTGCTCGTCCCGCTCGCGCTGCCGCTCGCGCGCACGCAGCCGTGGCTGATGCTCGCGTTCAGCGGATCGCTGTGGTACGCGGCGCCGCACGTCGCGCGCTTCTTGCCGACCGTCGAAGGCGCGCCGTGGGATTTCAACCCGTTCGCGTGGCAGTTCCTGTTCGTGCTCGGCGTGATCGCGCGCTGCCAGCCCGTCTACCAGACCCTCGCGCCCAGGCCGCAGGGTTGGCTGCTGACGGCCGCGTCGCTCGCGGTCGTCGCGGCCGGCGCATACTACCGGCTGCGCATCGAGCCGTTCCCGACCGATCCGTCGATCAAGCAGAACCTCGGCGCGCTGCGGCTCGTGAACTTCCTCGCGATCGCGTGGCTCGCCGCCAAGCTCGTGCACCTCGGCTGGATGAAGAAGGTCGCGCACGCGATGCCGTGGATCGGCACGATCGGCCGGCAGGGACTGCTGTGCTTCGTCGCGGGCACCGGCATCTCGCTCGCGGTCGATTCGCTGCTCTACCAGGCGACCGAAGGCTATCTCGACGTGCCGCTCGGGCTGGCAGCCGACGCCGTCGCGATCGGGCTGCTGTATCTCGTCGCCAAACTCTACGGGCCGCTCGTCGCGCGGCTGCCGTTCCGTTCGCGGCCATGACGCGCCGCGCCGTCATGCGCCGCTGCGACGATAGCCGGCGCCTCTCCTGAAACGATTCGCCATGCGCCGACTCGCCCTTCCGTTCGCCCTCGCCCTGATCGCCGGCGCCATCGCCACCGCCCATGCCACGCCGCCGGCGCCCGGGCCCTCGGTATCGCCCGCCCCGCCGGCCGTGCAGACCGCGACGACGCCGTCGGCCGCGCAGGAGCCGTCGGTCAATCCGGGCAGCAGCGTCGTGCTGCGCACGTTCCGCTCGGCGTCGCTGAAACGCGACTGGTCGTACACGGTCTACCTGCCGCCCGGCTACAACCCGGAAGGCGCGCGCTACCCGGTGATGTACCTGCTGCACGGCAACGCGGGCAACGCCAACGACTGGGTCACGCAGGGCCGGCTGCAGGCCACCGCCGACACGCTGATCGAACGCCACGACATCCCGCCCGTCGTGATCGTGATGCCGCAGGGCGGCACCGACTGGTACGTCGACCGCAAGGAGAAGATGCAGAGCGCGTTCCTCAACGACCTGCTGCCGGAAGTCGAAGCGCACTTCGCGGTGTCGAACCAGCGCGCGGGCCGCGCGATCGGCGGCGTGTCGATGGGCGGCTTCGGCGCGCTGCGCTTCTCGCTGCTCGAGCCGGGGCTGTTCTGCGGCGCGATGCTGCTGAGCCCCGCGATCTATGCGAACGAGCCGCCGCTCAATTCCGCCGCGCGCTACGTCGGCGTGTTCGGCGACCGGCAGTTCGATCCGCGCGTATGGCACGAGCTCAACTACCCGGCGCTGCTGCGCGGCTATTTCGCGCGCAACTGGCGCGTGCCGATGTTCATCGCGGCCGGCGACGACGACCTGACCATCCAGGCGGAGTCGAGCGTGCTGTACACACAGCTGCGCCGGGCGCAGAACCCGGCCGAGCTGCGCATCGTCGACGGCGGGCATATGTGGGACGTGTGGCGCGGGTTGCTCGGGCCGGGGTTGAAGTATGCGCTGGAGTGTGTGAAGTGACGGCCGGCGGGGCGTTGCTCCGCCCTGCCGCTCGCTCGGCTCCCCGTTGAGCGAAAGCCACGGTATCCAGCGTGCGTTTCACGATGTCGCTTGAATCCGTACCCGCCGCATTTCGACTACATTGCCAAAGTGGCGATGCCATCGGTCATCGCCTGCCTCCCCTACTCGACCCGCAGGAAATCAAGCCATGTCTGACTCGCAGAAATTCGCCGCCGTCACGGGCGCCGGCTCCGGCATCGGTCGCGCAGCGGCCGTCGCGCTCGCCCAGGCCGGTTTCACCGTCGCGCTGCTCGGGCGCACGGAGGCGTCGTTACGCGAAACCCGGGACACCATCCGCACCGCCGGCGGCGACGCGCAGGTATTTCCCGCCGACGTGACCGACGAAGCATCGGTCGACCACGCGTTCGCGCGGATCGCACAGCAATTCGGCCGGCTCGACGTCCTGTTCAACAACGCCGGCCGCAACGCCCCGGTCGTTTCCCTCGGCGACTACGAACTCGACGTATGGAACAGCGTCGTCGCGACGAACCTGACCGGCGTCTTTCTGTGCGCGCGGGCCGCGTGGCGGCTGATGAAGGCGCAAACGCCGCAGGGGGGCCGAATCATCAACAACGGCTCGATCTCGGCGCACGCGCCGCGCCCCGATACGATCGCGTACACGGCGACCAAGCACGCGGTGACCGGGATCACCAGGTCGCTCGCGCTGGACGGTCGCCGGTACAACATCGCGTGCGGCCAGATCGACATCGGCAACGCGGCCACGTCGCTCACGGAACGGATGACGCACGGCGTCCCGCAAGCGGACGGCAGCCTGGCGCCGGAAGCGCGGATGGACGTCGCGCATGTCGCGAACGCGATCGTCCAGATGGCGAATCTGCCGCTCGATACGAACATCCTGAACATGACGATCATGGCGACCGCGATGCCGTTCGTCGGTCGCGGGTAACACGCGCCGCAGCCCGCGCCGGAAGGCAGCGTTCACGTACGGGCGGCGACCGCACCGCGCCGTCGCGACGGCGCTGAAGGCCAGCCCGTCGCGACGCAGATTGGTTTCAGTGAGGCAGGCCGATCGCCTGCCGCTCGTCCTCGAGCAGTTGCGTCAACGAACCGTGCAACCGCTCAACGCTGTGCGGCGGTAGCGCGAAGCTTGCCCAACCGAGCCCGCTGTGACGCAGCAACAGCACCGCGCCGCCCTGCAGCGGATGGCGTTCGGCATACCAGCAGGGGTCCATTTCGGTCACGAATGGCTGCTCGTGCGGCGGACGTTCCGGTACGGCAGGCTGCATCGACGCGCGCAGCAGGCTCAAGTACTGGATGACTGCGTCCACGTCTTCCGGATCGAGCACTGCCGCGCCACGCTCAATCGACATCAGCACGACGAGCTTGCCGTGCTCCTCGATCATCTTGATGCTCAACGGTTGTGCCATCTTCGTCGTCCTTGCCGCGGTTACGAGATCTCATTATCGACCTCGGTACAGGCTGGCCGCCTGAAGATTTGTGATCCATGCATGAATCTTTTTTTAGAAATCTTCAGAAAGCGCGTCGCGCTGTCGTCCATCCGACTCCACCGCTTTCTAAACGAAATTTCATCCGGCCAGCACCGTTTTTTTAGCGTCCCGCCCCCGCGTGCCTTCCATAATGGATTCGCTGCCCGCCCCCGCAGGCGCAGCGCGATGCGTCGACGCAGCCCGCCGAAGACGGACGCGCCGCCCCGTATTTCCGGCAAATCCACTCCTCGCCGATCATGAACCAACTGCAAGCGATGCGTGTCTTCACGCGTGTGGTCGAGTTGTCGAGCTTCAGTCTCGCCGCACGTCAGCTCGGCATGTCGGCCGCCGCGGTCACGCGCAGCGTCGGCATGCTCGAGGCCCATCTGAACATGCGCCTGTTGAACCGGACCACGCGCAGCCTTTCGCTCACCGAGCCGGGCCGCGAATCTCTCGACGGCTGCCGCGCGATCATCGAGAAGCTCGACGAGATCGAATCGAACCTCGCGCAGGTCAATCGCGATCCGCACGGTACGCTGCGCATCGCCGCGTCGGCCACCTCGGTTGCGGCCGGGCTGTGCACGCTGCTGTCCACGTATCGCATCGCGCATCCGCGCGTGCGATTCGACGTGACGACGTTCGATATCCAGGTCGACATGGTGGAAGGCGGCTACGACGTGTGCTTCTGTGACGATCACCGCCTCGTCAACTCGACCTTCGTGTCGCGGACGTTGACGAGCGTGCGCGACGTGGTCGTCGCGTCCCCCGACTACCTCGCGCGGCACGGCACGCCTGCCGAGCCGGTCGAACTGAATACGCACAGCCTGCTGACCGTGTCGAACGGCGCCGCGCGCAACTGGGAGTTCTCGGCTACCGACGGCGCCTGCCGCATCTATACCGGCAATGCGCTGGCATCGACCAGCAACACGATGGTGCGGATCGCGGCACTCAATCACATGGGTATCGCGCAATTGCCGCATCCGCTCGTGGCCGACGATCTCGCACGCGGCACGTTGGTGCCGATTCTCGAACGCTACGAAGCGAACGGCGGCCCGCGCCGCATCTCGATGCTCTACCCGAGCCGCAATTATCTGTCCACGAAAGTACGCAGCTTCATCGACTACGTGGTCGACCACTATCGCACGCCCGAGCGCATCGCCATGCAGCTTGCCGCTGCGTGACTTCGCCGGGTCGCGCACGCCATGGCACATATCCTGACGATCGAAGACGATCCGCTGATCGCGGATCGCATCGCGCACTCGCTGCGTGCCGAAGGCCACCAGATCGACGTCGCGCGCACCGGCCGCGACGGCATGGCCCGCGCGATGAGCGCGCACTACGACGTCGTGACGCTCGATCGCATGTTGCCCGACCTCGACGGGCTGACGATCCTCGCGACGATGCGCGGCGTCGGCCTCGATACGCCGGTGCTCGTGATGAGTGCGATGTCCGACGTCGATCAGCGTATCCAGGGGCTGCGCGCCGGCGGCGACGACTACCTCGTCAAGCCGTTCTCGCTCGAAGAAATGTGCGCGCATCGACGTGCTGATTCGCCGGCGGCCGCGCGGCACGCACGTCGACACGGTGCTGCGCGCCGGCGAGCTGGAGCTCGACCTGGTGCGGCGACGCGCGACGCTCGGCGCGCGCGAGCTCGCGCTGTTGCCGACCGAGTCCCGCGTGCTCGAATTCATGATGCGCAACGCCGGCCGCGTGCTCACGCGCACGATGATCTTCGAAGCCGTGTGGGGGTGCCGTTTCGATCCCGGCACGAACCTGATCGACGTGCACGTCGGCCGCCTGCGCAAGAAGGTGAACCGGCCCGGCGCGGCGCCGCTGATCCGCACGATCCGCGGCTCGGGCTACCTGCTCGGTTGAGTCCGTCCGCCACTTAAAACTTGTTTCATCTTTTTAGCGACCCGCTGTTAGGGGCTGCTCCGCAGAATGCGGTCATCGGATGCGCATCGGTATTTTCCCGAAGACGCGCACGTCCGGCTCTTCTTCACGACGCTTTTGAACGGAGCAGCACCTCATGCTGAAAATTGTCCGGCTCGCGCTCACGCGGCCCTATACGTTCGTCGTACTGGCGCTGCTGATCCTGATCGCGGGCCCGCTCGCGGCGATCCGAACGCCCATCGACATCTTTCCGGACATCCGCATTCCGGTGATCAGCGTCGTGTGGAACTACGCCGGCCTGCAGCCGGACGACATGTCCGGACGCGTGATCACGTACTACGAGCGCACGCTCGGCACGACGGTCAACGACGTCCAGCATATCGAGTCGCAATCGTTCCGCGGCTACGGCATCGTGAAGATCTTCTTTCAGCCGACCGTCGATATCCGCACGGCGACCGCGCAGGTCACGTCGATCTCGCAGACCGTGCTCAAGCAGATGCCGCCCGGCACCACGCCGCCGCAGATCCTCAACTACAACGCATCGACCGTGCCCGTGCTGCAGATCGCGCTGACCAGCAACACGCTCGACGAACAGAAGCTGGGAGATTACGCGGTCAACTTCATTCGGCCGCAGTTGCTGTCGGTGCCCGGCGTCGCGATTCCGACGCCGTACGGCGGCAAGACACGCGAAGTACAGATCGACCTCGACCCGCAGGCGCTGCAGTCGAAAGGGCTGTCGGCGCAGGACGTCGCGCACGCGCTCGCGCAGCAGAATCAGATCATCCCGGCCGGCACGCAGAAGATCGGCCGCTTCGAATACAACATCAAGCTCAACAACAGCCCGCTCTCGCTCGACGCATTGAACGACCTGCCGATCAAGTCGGTCGGAGGCACGACGATTTATATCCGCGACGTCGCCCATGTGCGCGACGGCTACCCGCCGCAGGGCAACATCGTGCGCGTGGACGGCCGCCGCGCGGTGCTGATGAGTATCCTGAAGAACGGCTCCGCATCGACGCTCGACATCATCGCCGGCGTGAAGGCGAAGCTGCCGCTAGTCGAACAGACGCTGCCGCCGGGCCTGAAGCTCGTCACGATGGGCGACCAGTCGACCTTCGTGAACGGCGCCGTGAGCGGCGTGGCGCGCGAAGGCATCATCGCCGCCGCGCTGACCTCGCTGATGATCCTGCTGTTTCTCGGCTCGTGGCGCTCGACGCTGATCATCGCCGCGTCGATCCCGCTGGCCGTGCTCTCGGCGATCGCGCTGCTCGCGGCCACCGGCGAGACGCTCAACGTGATGACGCTCGGCGGCCTCGCGCTCGCGGTCGGGATCCTCGTCGACGATGCGACGGTGACGATCGAGAACGTGAACTGGCACCTCGAACAGGGCAAGGACACGCGTACCGCGATCGTCGACGGCGCGAAACAGATCGTGATGCCGGCACTCGTCTCGCTGCTGTGCATCTGCATCGTATTCGTGCCGATGCTGATGCTCGACGGCATCTCGCGCTTTCTGTTCGTGCCGATGGCCAAGGCGGTGATCTTCTCGATGGTGTCGTCGTTCGTGCTGTCGCGCACCTTCGTGCCGATGCTCGCGCAATACCTGCTCAAGCCGCACGCATCGGCCGGCCATGCGTCGGGCGAACTGGCCGCGGTGATGGATCCGCACGCGGGCCATGGCGGCGCGCACGAGGTCTCGCCGTCGCGCAATCCGCTGGTGCGCTTCCAGCGTGCATTCGAGCGCCGCTTCGAAGCCGTGCGCGCGTCGTACCGGATCCTGCTGGGCCTCGCGCTCACGCGCCGCAAGCCGTTCGTCGTCGCCTTCCTCTGCATCGTGGCCGCGTCCTTCCTGCTCGCGCCGTCGCTCGGTCGCAACTTCTTCCCGACCATCGATTCCGGCGAGATCGCGCTGCACGTGCGCGCGCCGGTCGGCACGCGTGTCGAGGAAACCGCCGCCGAACTCGACCGCATCGAAAACACGATCCGCGGCGTGATTCCGCCCGCGCAGTTGCGCGAAGTGATCGACAACATCGGCCTGCCGAACAGCGGGATCAACCTGACCTACAACAACAGCGGCACGCTCGGGCCGCAGGACGGCGACATCCTGATCTCGCTGTCGCGCGATCACGCGCCGACCGCCGACTACGTGCGCACGCTGCGCGAACGCCTGCCGCGCGCCTATCCGGGCACCACGTTCTCGTTCCTGCCCGCCGACATCGTCAGCCAGATCCTCAACTTCGGCGCACCGGCCCCGGTCGACCTGCAGGTGGCCGGCCCCAACCAGCAGGCCAATCTCGCCTATGCGCGCGAGCTGTACCGCAAGCTGCGCCTGATCGCGGGTGTCGCCGACCCGCGCATCCAGCAGGCCAGCACCTATCCGCAATTCACGGTGACGGTCGACCGCACGCGCGCCGACCAGCTCGGCATCACCGAGCAGGACGTAACGGACTCGGTGGTCGCGACGCTGGCCGGCACCAGCCAGGTCGACCCGACCTACTGGCTCAATCCGCGCAACGGCGTGTCCTATCCGATCGTCGCGCAAACGCCGCAGTACAGGATGACCACGCTGTCGGCACTGCAGAACCTGCCGGTCACCGGCGCGAACGGCCAGTCCCAGTTGCTGGGCGGTCTGGCCACGATCACGCGCGGAGTCGGCAACGCGGTGGTGTCGCACTACAACATCGAGCCGCTGTTCGACATCTACGCGACCACCCAGGGGCGCGACCTCGGCGCAGTCGCGGCCGACATCGACGATATCGTCAAGGCCACCGCGAAGGACGTGCCCAAGGGCTCGACCGTCACGCTGCGCGGCCAGGTGCAGACCATGAACGGCGCGTTCGCCGGCCTGCTGCTCGGCCTCGTGGGCGCGATCGTGCTGATCTACCTGCTGATCGTCGTGAACTTCCACTCGTGGGCCGACGCATTCGTGATCGTCTCGGCGCTGCCGGCGGCGCTGGCCGGCATCGTCTGGATGCTGTTCACCACGCATACGCCGCTGTCGGTGCCGGCGCTGACCGGCGCGATCCTGTGCATGGGTGTCGCCACCGCCAACTCGATCCTCGTCGTCAGTTTCGCGCGCGAGCGCCTGGCCGAAACCGGCAACGCGCTGGCCTCCGCGCTCGAGGCCGGGTTCACGCGCTTCCGCCCGGTGCTGATGACCGCGCTCGCGATGATCATCGGCATGGCGCCGATGGCGCTCGGCCTCGGCGACGGCGGCGAGCAGAACGCGCCGCTCGGCCGCGCGGTGATCGGCGGCCTCGCATGCGCGACGATCGCGACGCTGTTCTTCGTTCCCGTCGTGTTCAGCCTCGTGCATCGGCGCGATGCGCTCAAGCACGACGGTTCCCGCGCTTCCTCCCCTTCCGCGTCCGGAGCTTCCCATGTCCACTGAGATCGATATCAAGTCGCCGAAACGGCTGCCCAACCTCAAGCTCGTCGCCACGCTCACCGCGCTGATCGCGGTCGGCATCGTGGCGACCGGCATCGTCGGCCGCGCGCACGCGAAACAGGAAATGACGACCTGGTCCGCCGAGCAAGCGGTGCCGACCGTGGTCGCGTACACGCCGTCGACCGGCGGCGACGGCGCCACGCTCGTGCTGCCCGGCCATTTGTCCGCATTCGAGAGCGCGCCGATCCATGCACAGGTGTCGGGCTACCTGCATGCGTGGTACACCGATATCGGCGCGCACGTGAAGTCGGGGCAACTGCTCGGGCTGATCGATACGCCCGAACTCGATCAGCAACTGCTGCAGGCGCGCGCCGATCTGCAGAGTTCGCTCGCCAACGAGAAGCTTGCCGCGTCCACGGCCGCGCGCTGGACGAGGATGCTCGCGCAGGATTCGGTGTCGCAGCAGGAAACCGACGAGAAGACCAGCGACCTCGCGGCCAAGCAGGCGATCGTCGCCGCCAACGAGGCCAACGTGCGGCGCCTCGAGGCGCTGGAGGCGTTCAAGCGCATCGTCGCGCCGTTCGACGGCGTCGTCACCGCACGCAAGACCGACATCGGCCAGTTGATCTCGGCCGGCGGCGGCGCCGGCCCGGAGCTGTTTGCCGTGTCCGACGTGCACCGGATGCGCGTCTACGTGAGCGTGCCGCAGAACGAGGCCGCCGCGATCCGGCCCGGCATGACGGCCACACTGACCGTGCCCGAGCATCCGGGCGAGACCTTCCGGGCGACGCTCGCCGACACCGACGACTCGATCGCCGATTCGACCGGCACGCTGCTCGTCCAGTTGATGGTCGACAACCCCGACGGCAAGCTGATTCCCGGCGAATACACCGAGGTGCATTTCGCGCTGCCGGCCGGCAGCAGCCACGTGCTGACGATTCCGGCCAGCTCGTTGATCTTCCGGCAGGCCGGCCTGCAGGTCGCCGTGGTCGGCAAGGACGATCGCGCGGTATTCAAGCCCGTGACGATCGCGACCGATCTCGGCACGCACGTGCAGATCGCGACCGGCCTCGCGCCGGACGATCGCGTGATCGACAACCCGCCCGACTCGCTCGCCGCCGGCGATCCGGTCAGGCTCGCGGCGCCGGCTCGCACCGTCGCGTCGGCCGCGCGCGATACGGAGCGTGCGCATGGCTAACCGGCTTCGGCTTTGCGCGATGCTCGCCGGCGTCGCGTTCCTCTGCGCGTGCTCGTTCGCACCTGCCTATCATGCGCCGCACCCTGCGCTGCCGGCCAGCTTCAAGGAAGCGGGCGGCTGGCAGCCCGCGAAGCCGGCCGACCGCATCGCGCGCGACGGCTGGTGGAAGGCGTTCCGCGATCCCGTGCTCGACCGGCTCGAAGCACGGGTGGCCGCGGCCAACCCCGACGTGGCCGCGGCCGTGGCCCGCCACGACGAGGCAACCGCGCTGTTCGATCAGGCGCGCTCGGGCCTGTTCCCGACCATCGGCCTCGGCGCGCAGGTCTCGAGCAACCGTCAGTCGGCCATGCGGCCGTTACGCGGCTCGAACCAGCCGAACGTCTATGGCGACAACACGCTCGACGCCGGCTTCGACTACGACCTCGACCTGTGGGGCAAGGTGCGGAACGAAGTCGCGGCCGGGCGCGCCGACGCACAGGCCAGCGCCGACGATCTCGCGTCGGTCCGACTGAGCCTGCAGGCCAGCCTCGCGAGCGCGTACTTCAGCCTGCGCGGGCTCGATCAGCAGCAACAGTTGCTGGCCGATACGATCGACACGTATCAGCGCGCGCTGCGCCTCACGATGAGTCGGCACGCAGGCGGCATCGCGTCCGATCTCGACGTGTCGCGCGCGAGGACGCAGCTCGATTCGGCCCGCGCGTCGGCCGAGGACGTACGGGCGCGGCGCGCGCTCTACGAGCACGCGATCGCGACGCTCACGGGTGTACCGGCATCGTCGTTCTCGCTGGCACCGGACCTGAACGCGGCTTATCTGCCGACGATCCCGACCGGCATTCCCGCGACGCTGCTGCAGCGGCGCCCCGACGTCGCGGCCGCCGAGCGGCGCATGGCCGCCGCCAACGCGAAGATCGGCGTGGTGCGCGCGGCGTTCTTCCCCGACGTCACGCTCGGGCTGGTCGGCGGGTACCAGAGCTCGGGCCTCGGCCACTGGCTCCGCGCGCCGAACGAGATCTGGTCGATCGGGCCCAGCCTCGCGCTGACGCTGTTCGACGGCGGCCGGCGCCAGGCGCTCACCGACCAGGCGCGCGCGCAGCTGGCCGAGAACGGCGCGAAATACCGCGCGGTGGTGCTCGATGCGTGCCAGCAGGTCGAAGACAACCTCGCCCTCACGCACCACCTGGGCGACGAAGCCGAGCGCGAGCAGGCGGCGCTCGACGCGGCCGAACGCACGTTGCAACTGTCGATGTCGCGCTATCGGGACGGCGTCGTCAGCTATCTCGACGTGGTGACGGCGCAGACCACCGAACTCGATACGAAGGTTGCGATGCTGGAGCTGGACACGCGCCGGCAACTGGCGGCGGTGGGGTTGATCGCCGCGCTGGGCGGCGGGTGGTCGACCGACGAAGCCGCATCCGGAGCGCAGGCGCCGGCCGCGACGCCGGCCCGTTCAGCGAACTGAATCCCTTGCGGCATGAACGAGGCGTGTCGCATTTCAAGGCACCCGTCGCGATGACGGGTGCCGTTTTTTACGTCGGCCCGGCCGCTCAGAACTTGTGACGGATGCCGGCCGCGACCACCGCCTGACGATCGTTGCCCGATGCCGCCAGGTTGAAGATCCCCGCGTGGCCGAGCACCGCGACGCCGTCCGCCCCCGTCACGCGCTGGTACACGCCTTCCAGATAGAGGTCGGTGCGGCGCGACAGCGCATAGTCGGCCTGCAGCATCAACTGGTTCCACTTCGGCGCGATGCTGCGGCCCGCCTCGTCGAAGCGGCCTTGCGTGAACGTATAGGCGCCGCCCAGCGAGAAAGCCGGCGTGAGGCAATAGCGCGCATTCACTTCGTAGTTGCTGAAGGTCAGCAACTGGCCGTTCACCGTGCCATATGAACCGCCTTGCGACAGTTCTCGCGGGTCGTTCAGGATCGTTCTCGTATAGACCAGGGCGACCGTCGCATGGTCGAACGCATAGTGCGCACCAGCGCCGAACGTGCGCCAGCGGCCACCGGCCAGCATCGCATCGCCATCCGAGCTGCTCAGCGAACCGCCGGTGTTCTGCGGCTTGTTCACGCCGCCCGGCTGGTCCGACTGCAGGTACGCGACGGCGACGGCGACCGGACCGTTCGCATACTGCGCGCCGACGCTGTACGCGTTGTCGTTGCTGAACCCGCCACCCTGATTGCTGAAGCCGTAAGCGCCGCCGAACGTGAAGCCGCCATGGTTCGCACTGCGGAACTTCACCACGTTGTTCATGCGCGTGTCGTTGGCGAGGTTGTCGTTGTCGTACGGATGATCGGCGAGGTTGCCGCCGAATCCCGACCCGGTCGCCGACAGCGGCGCGACGAAGTCGACCAGGAAATCGTACTGGCGGCCGAGCGTCACCGTGCCCCACTGGCGGCTCGCGAGGCCGACCCACGCCTGGCGGCCGAACACGTCGCCGCCGTTGCCGAACTTGCCGTTCGCGACGTTGAAGCCGTTCTCGACGGTGAACACGGCCGCGAGGCCGCCGCCGAGATCCTCGTTGCCGCGCAGCCCCCAGCGCGACGTGCTGACGTTGCCGCTCTGCACGCCATAAGCGGGCCCCAGGCCCGCGGCCGATTTCTGGTTGCTGATGTAGTCCAGGCCCGCGTCGATCGTGCCGTACAGCGTCACGCTGCTCTGCGCATGCGCGGCGCTCGCAAGCAGGCATGCGACCGCCGCCGGAATTGCCAGATATGTCTTCATGATGGTTTCGTTGGAGTGGATCGGTCCGATCGCATCGTCGGCCCGGGCGGCGTGGCCGCTCGTGCGCGATGCGATGGCGCCCAATTTAGGCAGCGGGCATGACAGCGCCGTTATCGAAACGGCCCGCAAAATGAAACCCGCTTCATCTTCACGACATACCTGCTTCATGTCTGCGCGAACGCGCGCCGGTGCATGAATTTCTTTTCACGTTGCGCATGCCGATCCGCTAACGTCCCTCCTCTATGCTTGTCCTCAACCCGCGCGCGGCACCCGCACGCCGCGCGGGGGGATGAACCCAGTCAATCATCATGAGGAATCCCGACATGAAAACCACCAACATCGCCGCCGCCGCCATGCTCGCCGCGATCGGCACGCTGTCTGCTCCCGCGTTTGCACTGACCGGCAGCCGGCCGATCCACATGTCCCCGGCCGCCACCAAGGACGGCGCACCCGGCGCTCAGGCTGCCGGCCAGTGGGTGCCGCCTTACGGCCAGCCGATCCACGAGAAGACGCGCGCCGAAGTCCATGCCGAGCTCGTGCAGGCCGAACAGGACGGGCAGCTCAAGTACCTGAACTCCACGCTCTATGCGCATTGAGACGCGTGACGGTGCGGCCGGGCGCGGCGCCCCGCTCACGCGGCCCGCGTCACCAGCGGCGACACCACGCGTCCTCCCGATTGCTCGCCATCCATGAAGCTTCGTTCGTTGTTCGCTCGTTCCGCCCGTCTCGCGTTCCTCGCGATGGCTGCCTGCGTCGTGTTGTCCGGCTGTGCGTCCGCGCGGCCCGACGGCCCCGGCGATTGCGTCGGCCCGGCCGATTTCTGCGTGCCGTTCTTCGGCTCGTAAACGCACGAGACGGGCGCGCTGCCGGTGGCAGGGCGCCCGTCATGTCATGTTCGTCGCGCGGCCGGAACCGCGCGCTCAGGCGTCCGGCAGCGTTACCTGATAGCCGTAGCGGCTCACCGTATCGATGCGGACGTCGGGCAGATGCCGCGCGAGCTTGCGGCGCAGCCGCGACACCACGAGATTGACGCTCGATGGATCGACATCCTCCTTGTCCTGCCAGACATACCGGATCAATTGGTCGCGTGGCACCGGCGCGTTCGGATGGCGCATCAGGCATTCGAGCAGCAGGAATTCCCGGCGCGTCACGGCCACGCGCAGCTTGCCGTCCTTGAGTTCGCGCGCCAGTGTCTCGACCGCGGACGCACGCGCGACCGGCCGGTCCGCATCGCGCGGCCCCGCGAGCCGCTGCAACGCCTGCATGCGTTCGTGCAGTTCGATGAACGAATACGGCGCGCAGAAACACGCATCGGCACCCGCGCGCAGCACATGAATGCGTTCGCGCGCCGACGCCTCGCCGATCAGCACCACGAGCGCGGCGCCGCCGCCGTCGGCAACGAAACGCGGCAGCATCGCGATCAGCGCGGCATCGCTGCCGGGTTCGAACGCGGTCGCGACGATCGCGTCGAACGCCTCCTGCGAGGCGAGGAACAGGCCGTCGCGCGGATCGTCGGCGCGCTGCACGCTGTGCCCGCTTTCCTGCAGCGCCTTGTGCAGCCACGACGCTTCCGGATGCGGCGAAGTCACGAGCAGGACACGCATCGTCAACCGGCCTCGCGGCTGGAATACGCAGGCACATGCGGCCTCGTCCGGACGGCCGTCATCCCAGCGACCTCGGCCAGCATTCGATCGTCACGCGCGTGCCGGGCTCGGCATTGCCTATGCGCAACGTGAAATCGTGCACGTTGACGACCGTCGACACGATGCTCAGGCCGAGCCCGGCCCCGGCGAGATGCCCGGTACGGCGGCTGCGGTACCGATACCGCAGCACCGCCTCGCGCTCGTCGGCCGCGATGCCCGGGCCATTGTCGATCACGTCGATGCGCGGACCGCACGGCGTGTCGTGAAGTTCGAGGCGTACCGTATCGCCCGACGTCGTGTACTTGAGCGCGTTGTCGAGCAGATTGCTCAGTGCCTCGAACAAGAGGGCGCGATCGCCGTGTATCCGCGCGACCGGTTCGACGGCCTGCACGAAGCGGATCGCGCGACTGTCCGCGAGCGGTTCGAACAACTGCCCGACGTCCAGCACCAGATCCTCCAGCGACAGCTCCGCGAATCCGCCTCGCCGCTGCAACGAGCCGATTTCGGCGATACGCAGCATCGCGCGGAAACGGCCGAGCAACACGTCGGTCTCGTTGCGCGCACGCGAAACGAGATTCGCCAGCACGGCATCGTCGAACCGCGCCGCACGCTGCGCCGCCTGCGCGAGCAGCGTGTGCACGTGCGCGAGCGGGGTTCGCAAGTCATGCGCGATGCCGTCGCAGACACCCTTGACCTCGTTCATCAGGCGCTCGATCTCCTCGAGCATGTGGTTGACGAGATGGGACAGCAGATCGATCTCGTCGTGTCCGCCGACCGGCAGCCGCTGGCCGAGGTCGCCCTGCGCAATACCCTGCGTGATGCGCCGGACCTCCTTCAGACGCCGCATTTGCCGCACGCTCAGCATCAAGCCGCCCACGACGCCCGCGCCCAGGCAAAGCAGCCCGCCGCCGACCAGCGCCTGGATGATCGCCGCGCGGATCCGCAGGATATGTGTGAGGTCGCGACCGAGCACCAGCACGTCGCCGTTCGCACGCCGCTCCGCCATCGCGCGCACGACCGGCGGCACCTGGTCTCCCGAGATCGGCATCGTGTGATCGAGCGTCACGCCGTTGCGGGTCGGCCGCATGCCCGCCGGCAACGCCAGCACATCGCCGGCAATATGCCTGCCGTCCGCGGTAAAGAGTCCGTAGTAGTTGGTGTGCATTCGCTCGTGCTCGATCCGGTGCTGGATCGCGGCGGGAAGCTGGCCGTCCTGTATCGAATCGAAGTAGATCATCTGCCAGTCGATCACCGTATCGGTTTCCCGCTCCATGTCATGCGTGATCACCGATGCGATGAAACCGAGCAGCAGCATGACCGACACGGAGAACGTGACCGCATAGACCGACACGAGCCGAAACGTACTCGAATACCAGCGTCGCGCGGGTGCCGGGTGGACGTGATGCGCGACGGACGCCACGGGATCCGGCTCAGCCAAGGCGATACCCTGCACCGCGTACCGTCTGGATCATCTGCTTCGCATCGGGTGGATCGATCTTCCGGCGCAACCGGCCCATGTGCACTTCGATCAGGTTCGTGCCGGGATCGAAGTGATAGCCCCATACGGCCTCGAACAGCATCGTCCGCGTGATGGTTTGCCCGGCATTGCGCATCATGTATTCGAGCACGCGATATTCGGTCGGCAGCAACACGATTTCTTCGCCGTCGCGAAACACCTTGCGCGAGATCAGGTCGAGCTTGAGCGGACCGACGACCAGCGTCGTGTCGAGCGCGGCCGGCGCGGCGTGGCTCCGCCGCAGCAGCACCTCCAGACGAGCGGCCATTTCCTCGGGATCGAACGGTTTGGTCAGGTAGTCGTCGCCGCCCGCGCGCAACCCGCGAACCCGCTCGTCGACATCGCCGAGCGCACTCAGCATCAGCACGGGGGTGCGCACGCCGACGCTGCGCATCGTGGTCAGGATCGTGAGACCATCGACGACCGGGAGCATCCGATCGAGCGTGATCACGTCGAACTCGTTGCCGAGCGCGCGGACCATGCCGTCGCGCCCGTTCGCCACCCATTCGACCGTAAAGCCACGCCTCTCCAGCTCCCCGACTATTTCGTTCGCGGTGATTTCGTCGTCTTCGATCGCGAGTACGTGTGCGATGGCCGCTCGGCCCTCGGCCGGCTCGTCGGGCAGCGCGGGCTCGTTGACCGGGAAAGCTGATGATGCCATGTACGATTCTCGTCTTCGTCGAAAGGGAGTTGCGTGTCGATACCCAACGGTCGAACGCGCTCGAGTCGAGCTTATACGCGCACGCGTAAAGGATGCGCATCCGCTTCATGAAGAAAGTTTCATGTCCGGCAACATGGCGCGCCGGCCGTCGTGGACACGCGCCGTACGAAGCGCCGCAACGCGACATCAGCCCGGGTGCGATCGTGTGCCCGATTTGTCCGCGCGATGCGATGCGAGATCACGTGCGGCATCGCTCGCACGATCCCGCTGTTCGGCTTTCGCGTGCGCGAGCGTCACATCGGCGACCGCGAGCCCGGTGCCCTGCACCTTCGCGAACGCCGGTAGCGACGCACACGCCAGCGCGACGAGTCCAGCCATCATGACGATTGACTTCATTGCATTCCCTCCTTGTGCGCGGCATCGATCGATGGGTCGCTCGACGATACGCCGCTGTTCCTAACCATCCGGAAACACGCGCATGAAGGATTCTTTAACTTCCCATGCATGCGGCAGCCCGTGCATGGCACGATCCGGCTTGCCTAAAACATGTTTCATCATCGCGCTGCGGTTTAGATAGCCCTGCCTCCGTAATCTTCGTCCTGCGGCCGACGCAGGCTCCCTGCCGTGCGGCCTCGACCCAACGCTATCCAGGAGCCGAAGATGAATCACCCCGTCCGTTACCTCGCTTGCGCCGCGATGCTCGCATTGAGCGTCTCCGCACATGCCGAGACGAAACTCACGTCGGCGCAATGCCACGACTATCCGTTCGTGCACGCGAAAGGGCCGGTCTCGCACCGGCAGCTCGTCAATGAACTGAACGAGCTGGAGTCAGTCGGCTACAACCCGTCGTCCGGCGACGAAAGCAGCTATCCCGACGATATCGATTCGGCACAGGCGCGCCTGATGCAGAAGTACCGGCAGGATTGCGTCGGGGCCGCCAATACCGTCGCGTCGAGCGGTAACTGAATCCTCTCCGGCAACCGTTCTCCGAGTTTGCGCGCGAGCCTCGCGGCCGCGCGCTTTTTTTGAATTGATCCGACTCGATCGTCGACGGTGATCGGCAGATCGCCACGTGGATCGACTTTTCCGACATGCCGACGTTTCACGCGAATAAAATCTCGATGTCAACCGGAGGAAAATTTAAAACAACACGTCGCCAAGCGTGTGATCGCCATCGAGGCTCCAAGACACTCCATCTTTTCGCACGACATTTAGCGGTACATGACGCTTTCGAATACTGAAAGATTGTCTTTCCGTGCACGTTGCGGCGACCGCTTTTCCTCTGCCTACACTGCCTCGTCCTCCGATATCGCATCTCGGGACGACATCGACGTCAGCGCTATCCGGTGCCGACTATCCAACCACACCATCAGAGCAACTAAATGAAACGTCAATCGATGAAATTGCGCTGGCTCGCATTCGCGCCGGCACTCCTGCTCGCCGGTGCGGCGCACGCACAGCAGAGCGTCACGCTATACGGGCTGATAGACGAAGGCCTCAACTTCACGACCAACGCAGGCGGTCATCGCGCATGGCAGCTGTCGAGCGGAGACACCTTCGGCAGCCGCTGGGGCTTGAAAGGCAGTGAAGATCTCGGCGGCGGCGACAAGGCCATCTTTCAGCTCGAAAACGGCTTCAACGCGAACAGCGGCAAGCTGGGTCAGGATTCGAGCATGTTCGGCCGTCAGGCGTTCGTGGGCCTGTCGTCTTCACGGTATGGCACGCTCACGCTCGGACGCCAGTACGACACCAGCGTCGACGCGCTCGGCTTCGGCGGCATCACGGCGGCCGGCAACTGGGCGGGCGACATCGCGACCCACCCGTTCGACAACGACAATACGGACTGGGATTTCCGCGTCGACAATGCCGTCAAGTATGTGACCCCGACATACCGGGGACTCACGGCCGAAGCGATGTACGGCTTCAGCAACCAGCCCGGCGGATTCTCGAACAATCGCGTGTGGGGCGCCACGCTGAACTACCAGAACGGCAACCTGACTGCGGCGGCTTCCTATCTGAAGCTCGACAATCCGGGGCTCACGGCGGGTGGCGCGGTCACCGGTGGCGATCTCTTCAACGGGTCGTCGCAGCAGGACATCGGCGCGGCGGCTTCCTACCAGTTTACCCACGTACTCGTCGGCGCCGCGTGGTCCCATGTCGATGTCTACAACCCCGTCGGCAACGCATGGATCGACAATACCGCCCTGCGCAATGGCGCGACGTGGAATGCATGGAAATTCGACAACTTCGAACTCAACACGCAGTACTACTTCACGCATGCCATGTGGCTGGGAGCGGCCTACACGTTCACCATGGCGCATCTGTATACGTCCGACACGAAATATGTGCCCAAGTGGCACCAGATCGCCCTGATGCTCGACTATGACCTGAGCAAACGCACTTCGTTGTATCTGCAAGGTGCGTGGCAGCATGTCGTCAGCGCGCGTACCGGGACCAGCTTCGACGAGGCACAGATCGTGGATGCGTCGGCTGGCGCGTCGTCAGGGCCGAACCAGATGGTCTATCGCATGGGCATGTTGCATCGTTTCTAGCCGCCGGACGCCCGCACCGGAACTTGCGCAGCGCGGCGCCGGTGCGGGCGCGGGCGGGTCAATCGAAATCGATGCGAATCGGCATCCCGGCCAGGATATCAAGCACGGTCGGCCTGACTTGCCGCTGCCATGAAACACCGGCTTCCCGACCATCGCGTGGCACACGCATCGACGGGCGAACCCGAAACCGATACGCCCCATCGATGGCTTCACGATCGACTTGTCAGCACCGCCTTTCGACCGTCGATCGATTCGTACGCCATGGCGTCGTCAATCCGATCAAGGCTGAATTCCTGGCCGACGCGCGTCCTGAACACCGGGTCGCCGATCATGCCCTCGAGCGCACTCAGAGCAGCCACCAACCTGTCATGCTCTCGCACCGTCCGGCTTTCGAAATTGCTGAAACGCCGCATCGATAGATCCTTCGTCATGAAAAGCGGCGCCGACACGGGAAACGGAACGGGGCCGGCCATCGTGCCGTAGAAATATATCGACGAGCGCATCGGCAAACAGGTTGCCATCTGGCCGGTCAGCACACCGCCCACGCCATCGAATACAGCCGTCGTTCCAAGCTCGCAGGACAGCTTTCCGAGCGTGTCGACAAAGTCTTCATCGGTGCGCACGACATGCTCGATACCGCAGCGTTGCAGCGTTTCCTGCGCCGCCCGCCCCCTCACCATGGAGATCGTCGGCATGTTTCTCCGACGGGTGAGTGCCGCGAGCGCCAGCCCGGTTGCCGAGTTCCCCGCCGTGGCGATCACGCCCCGGTGCCCGGCCTCGGCAATCGTTTCGAGAAACGCGTAGGCCGTCATCACGTTCACGAGCGACCCGCAGTAGTCGCGTACGCTGACGTGTTCAGGCAAGATCAGGCAGCTCGTGTACGGCACCTGTGCTTTTTCGCACCACAGCCCGATGTTGTACGCGCTACGGTTCAGCGAGCGATAGATCGCGACGCGTCTACCCATATAACGCGCGGGAACGCCGGCCCCCGTCGCCACCACCGTCCCGGTGCCGGAAGCGCCCCACACGCCGTACTGGCTCGCCGCGAGCGCGGTGCTACCGTCGGCACGCGCACGCAAAAACAACTTGTCGCCATGGTTGATCGCAGATGCCTCCATGTCGATCAGCAAATGGCCTGCTTCCGGCCGGCTCGGCGGCCGGATATCCCGTACTTCCAACGAGCGTTCAGCGGTAACGCAGATAGCTTTCATGACGCGTTTCTCCAGCGGCAAACAGTGATGGCGGTAACTGCACAGGCCGTAACTTAAACAAGTGCGCCTGTTGCCGAAACGCGGCCGCCCGGCATACCATCGATTCCAGTACAGAATGGATCGATACGAATACCCATGGATCGCCTGAATGCAATTCGCCTGTTCGTTCGACTGGTCGAATGCGGCAGTTTTTCCGCTGTAGGGCGAGAGGAAGGCATTGGACAACCGACCGTAAGCAAGCAGATTGCCGCGCTGGAGGAGTATCTCGGCGCTCAGTTGGTGTTGCGAACGTCGCGTCAGGTAGTGATCACCGCGGCAGGCCACGCGTTCTATGAATCGGCCAAGCCCTTGATGGAGGGCTTCGATTCGCTGGAATCATCGGTCGGGACGCGACAGCAATCTCCACAAGGCCTGGTTAAATTGACGACGGCGCCCGCCTACGGCCGCCTATGCGTGACGCCATTGCTTCCCGGTTTTTTTCGACAATATCCGCACGTTGCGCTCGAATTATCCGTATCCGAGCGACAGGTCGATCTGGTCGGCGAAGGATTGGACCTGGCGATCCGCCATGGGCCGCTGATGGATTCCTCGCTGACAGCGAGAAAACTATCGGAGACGGAATCGCTGCTCGTCGCCAGTCCGGGCTATCTCGCGGCCAAAGGCAGGCCTACCCGGCTGGCCGATCTGGACGGACATACAGGCGTCGTCTTCGCTCGAAACCACGAGCGCCGCCCTTGGCGCTTCAAGGTCGGAAGGGAAACCGTTCATCGGGTTCCGCAGGGATCGTTTTTGACGGG
Organism: Burkholderia anthina; assembly: GCF_001547525.1. Taxonomy (GTDB): domain Bacteria; phylum Pseudomonadota; class Gammaproteobacteria; order Burkholderiales; family Burkholderiaceae; genus Burkholderia; species Burkholderia semiarida. The sequence goes on along the minus strand of NZ_LNJP01000004.1, from coordinate 339,219 downwards.
CGACGCAGAGCAGGTGCGCGCAGCGGTCCTGCACGGGCTCGGCATTGCGCAGGCCCCACGATGGCTGTTCGGAGCCGAAATCGATGCCGGACAAGTCGAAGTCCTCCTGCCTGAATTTCAGCCGGAACGCATGGCAACCCACCTCGTCTATCCAGCCGGTCGACGCGTACCGGCGCGAGTCAGGGTGGTGATCGATTATTTGATGTCGACGCTCGGAACGTGACGGTGGTACTTGCAAGCGCAAGGCGTCAGCAATCGGGGACGACAAACCCCGCTTCGTCCTCGTATCGAACCACGTCGGGCCGCACTCGAAACGGCTTGTATACGATAGGGGTTACACGCCCTTGTACCGATCGCCGGAAACACGACTACCCTTTCATACTTCGATCCCAAGGTGGCTCGTTGCCGAACGCTGCGGTCAGGTAGTCAACGAACCGTCGAACCTTGAGCGGTATGCGCCGCGCACTCGGGTACACCGCCTGTATCGCCAACTCGGTCGCTCGGTAGTTTGGCAGCAGGGCGACGAGTTCGCCTCGCCGCAGATGCTCCCCGAAGACGAAGGTGGGGCCGTACGCGACGCCAGCGCCCGCCAACGCGGCAGACATGAGCATTTGGGTGTTGTTGGCGGCGACTCGACAGGGCCCTTCGATCACATGCGCGCGGTTTTTCGCATCGAATAGCGTCCAATCTCCGGCCGAGACGGCTTCGCTGAAGACGAGCCGCTGCGCATGACGTAAATCACTTGGCCTACGCGGTGTTCCATGCCGCTCGATGTACGCGGGGGACGCGCACATAACCATTCGACATGGCGCGATGCGACTTGTAACGAGCCCGTTGCCCTGAAGCTTCCCGATCCGGATGGCGACGTCGATACCGGCCTCCAGGAGGTCGACATAACGGTCGCCGAGCAGCACTTCCACGTTGACCTGCGGGTGGTCCTCGAGATAGCGGGCAGTGACCTCGCCCAAGTGCATCGCACCGAACGTGACAGGCGCCGCGATTCGCAACACGCCGCGCGCCGTGCGTTGCGAATCGTGCGCTTCCCGGCCGGCGTCTTCAAACGCTTCCAGAATTTGCTTGCTGCGAACGTAGTATGTCTGACCGATATCGGTCAGACTCAAGCGCCGCGTGGTTCGTTGTAGAAGCCGCGCATTCAGTTGGGCTTCGATCGCACTCACATGTTTTCCCGCCATGGCCGGCGACAACCCGAAACGCCGCGCGGCCGCAGCCAGACTGCCCTCTTCGACCGCAGCGACGAACACGCCAAGGCTGGTCAATCGGTCCATTTTTGCATCAAGCTGATTCGATCACGCCATTATCGACTGCCGCTATCCCGCGCGCAATTATCAAGTTGCAGGCTCGACGCTACGATTGCCTCATCCAACCGAGAAGAGGCAGCGCAAATGGAAATCGAAGTGAATGGCACGCGAATCCACGTCACCCAAGCCGGCCACGGCGATCCTGCCCTGGTGTTCCTGCATTACTACGGCGGCTCGTCGCGGACATGGCAACGTGTGACAGACCGGTTATCGAGCCGATATCGCACCGTTGCCACCGATCATCGGGGCTGGGGCAAGTCCGCTGCACCAGCGGATGGCTATGGCATTGCCGATCTCGCGGCAGACGCCGAGGGCATCATCGAGACATTGGATTTGCAACGCTACGTACTCGTCGGTCATTCCATGGGCGGCAAGGTCGCGCAGTTCATCGCGTCGCGACGGCCGAACGGGCTTCAAGGCCTCGTGCTCGTCGCGCCATCACCCCCGTCGCCGATGCTGCTTTCCGCTGAAGAACGTGCGACGCTGACGGGCGCCTATCGATCGCGCGAGTCGGTCGAATTCGTCATCGACCACGTACTGACCGCCAAACCGCTCGACGCCGCCTGTCGTGAAATGATCATCGAGGATAGCCTGAACGCTGCGCCGCAAGCTAAAGCCGCTTGGCCGGAGGTGGCAATGCGCGAGGATATCCGTGCCGCGGTGGCTTCGATCGACGTTCCGACGATCGTCATCTCCGGCGAACTGGACCAGGTGGATCGCGTGGTCACGTTACGGACGGAACTGTTGCCGCGCATTCCGCAGGCGACCATGCACGTTCTTCCCGGTGTCGGCCATTTGGCGCCGCTAGAGGCACCGGCCGAAGTTGCACGAATCATTGAAAACTTTCTTGCTGCATGATCTCGCCGCGATTGTCGATCAGCACGAGCGTGTTGTACGGTACCTCGCGTGGGCGCACTTCGTGGCGCTCGCCCGTGATCGAGAACACACCCCACACGTTGGCCTTGCGGCACGCCGCCGCGATCTCGGCATCGCCCCGCGCACGGTGAACAAGCATCTCGAACACCTGTTCCGCAAGTTGCATGTCGAGACCCGTGCGGGGCCAGCCGCCGCGGCGCTCAAGATGCTCGAGCGCACGTGAAAGGATCGGATCGCGGGATTGCCCCGCTCCCTGCCCCGGGCTGCTCGCTCGACATGATTTTGTAGACTTGATCTTTTGCTCCGTTTCTGGATAATTGTTCATGCCTCGCGCGACATGCTCCTTTGCATCGCTCGCCACGAGACCCTAGCCCGCCAGCCCCTCCCGGCTGGCATCCCCTGTTTCGGCGCCTGACCGACCGGTCCACCGAAATACCGACACGATTCCATCCGGCAACGGCGGAATCGTTCGCCTGCAACGCAGGCCGTGAAGCGCCAGAGGAGACACTGGCGCCTTGCTCCAAGTGCGGCTTCAGATCGTGCTCAACCAGAGGAATCGTCGCGCCCTCGATCCAAACCGGTTTGGATGAGCCGTGAGCGATTTCCCCACTCGGTGACCGACATGACCAGGCAATCCCCCCCGTACAAACCGGGAGTCCTTCGCATCGGCGCGTGCCATTTGCCCGGCGCGGCGGCATGCCGTTCTGCCACGTCCACGTCCACGCGCTCGCCTGAGCGTCCGTCCGCGCCGTCCCGCTGCGCGACTCGATCGAAGCGCCGCCGCACGTGCGGTGGCGACTGTTGCCGCAGCGGACACATGCCGTCACGTCACGCGTTCGTTCGCCCATGCAACGAACCGCATCACAAGGAAAACCGTCATGGCTTCTGATTCCGCCCTTCCCGACACACCCGCGGCCCGCCCCCGGCCCACGCCGTCCGCCTACATGCGTACGGTCGCATCGATCGCGGCGATCGCCGGCGGGCTCTATGGATACGACACCGGCATCATTTCGGGCGCGCTGCCCCTCATCGCGCGAGACTTCGGCCTCGACTACCGCGCGCAGGAACTCGTCGCCGCGGCGATCCTGCTCGGCGCGGTGATCGGTGCGCTGGCCGGCACCCGCATGTCGGCCGCGCTCGGACGCCGCAAGACCATCACGATCGTCTCGGCGATCTATGCGGCCGGCGTGCTGGCCGCCGCGCTCTCGCCCGACGTGTGGTCGCTTGCCGCTGCCCGGCTCGTGCTCGGATTCGCGGTCGGCGGCTCGACGCAGATCGTGCCGACCTACATCGCCGAACTCGCGGAGCCGGACAAGCGCGGCCGCCTGGTCACCTACTTCAACGTGTCGATCGGCATCGGCATCCTGCTCGCGGCATTGATCGGCGTCGCGGGTAACGACCTGTTTTCCTGGCGGGCGATGATCGGTATCGCGGTCGTCCCGTCAGTGATCCTGATGGTCGGCATGACGCGGCTGCCGCGCAGCCCGCGCTGGCTCGTGGAGCAGGATCGCATCGCCGACGCGCATGGCGAGTTGTCGAAGGTGCGGGAATCTCAAGCTGCCGTCCGGCACGAGATTGCCGATATTCGGGATGTGGTCGAGCGACAGCAGAACAGCGCGACATCGGGCTGGCGCACGATGCGCGAGCCCTGGGTGCGCCCCGCCCTCGTTGCGGGCCTCGGCGTCGCCGCGTTCACCCAGCTCAGCGGCATCGAGATGATGATCTATTACACGCCGACGTTCCTTCGCGACGCGGGGTTCGGCGCGTCGGCATCGCTCTGGGCCGCGCTCGGCGTCGCCATGACGTATCTCGTGATGACCTTCATCGGCAAGCTGATCGTCGACCATGTCGGCCGCCGCACGCTCAGCCTGGCGACGCTGCCCGTCGCGGCAGCCAGCCTCGTGCTGCTTGGCTGCCTGCTGCGCGGCGACGTCGCCTTGCCCATGCAGCAACTGTGGATCGTCATCTGCCTGATCGCGTTCATGGTGTTCAACGCCGGCGGTATCCAGGTCATCGGCTGGCTGACGGGCGCGGAAATCTACCCCGTCGTGATCCGCAACCAGGCCACCGGCGCGCACGCCGCGATGCTGTGGGGCTCGAACCTGCTGCTGACCGGCACGGCGTTGACCGTGACCCAATGGCTCGGTGTCGGCGGGGCGATGTGGGCGTACGCGTGCCTCAACGCGCTCGCATGGGTGTTCATCTACTCGATGGTGCCGGAAACGCGCGGGCGCAGCCTCGAGGACATCGAACGCGCATTGAAGCGCGGAACGTTCGGGCCGCGCCATTCATGAGCGAACCGGTTCAAGCGAGCCGCGTCTTTCCCGCCTTCTCGTCACGGAAACCAACATGAACGAACTCATTGCCACGCGCCAACTTTCGGATCATGCGCTGATCAGCGATTGCGACGGCGTGCTCGTCGATAGCGAGGCCATCGCCGCACGCATCATCGTGACGCGCCTCGAGCGTCTCTGGGGCCTCGCCGGCCTTCGCGACGTCGTGCGTCCCCTGCTCGGCATGCGAGCCGAGCAACTGCTGCGCACGGTCGCAACCATCGTCGATCGGCCGCTCGACGACGACACGGTCGACGCGATCCGCATGGACGTGCATGCAAATGCGGTGAATGCGCCGGCCATCGACGGCGTGCGCGACGCGTTCGCCGCCATCCCGCTCGTCAAGGCGTGCGCGAGCAACAGCGATCTTGCCTACGTGCGCAGCGTGGTCGACCGGATCGGCCTGGCCGACATGTTCGGCGAACGCCTGTTCACGGCCGACCAGGTGCCGTCGCCCAAGCCCGCGCCTGACGTCTATCTGTCCGCCGCCCGTCGCATGCATGTCGCGCCCGAACGGTGCATCGTCGTCGAAGACAGCGCGACGGGGACGGCCGCCGCGATCGCCGCCGGCATGACCGTGCTCGGCTTCGTGGGCGCCGCGCACGCGGCACGAACGCAAACGGACAAGTTGCACGCCGCGGGTGCATACGTCGTCTTCGACGACATGGCCGCGCTGCCGTCGCTCGTCGAACGCTGGCTGCGCCGCATGCACGACACGACGCCCGCCTTGCGCGAACGCGCCTGACCTTCCTCATCGAGAAACACCCGGTTGCTGCGCGTCGCGCACGACGGCGCGTCGAAGATCCCGGTGTTTCATGAAAAGACCATCGGGGCACTGCTCGCGCGCAACGGCGACATGCGCCGTGAAGCCCTGCTGCTGGCCTGCTTCCAGCATTACCTGCAGGGTGTCGACGATCTCGGCAACGCGTTCGTCGTCAGTGAACCGCAATTCGATGCAGCGGATCTCGAGCCCGTGCGAAGCGGCGACCCGCTCGCGATCCTCGACTCAAAGCCGTTCGCCACACTCGGGCTCGATCCCAACGCGGGATTCGTCGGGCTATTCCGCACGATGCAGACAGCCGTGGCAACACGCAGGACGCGCGATGCGATCCGGCTGGCGCTCGATTCTTCAGACGCCTGAACAACGTATCGCTTCCCGAACATCGTTGGCGCGGACGCCGCTGTCGGACCCATGCGGCCGCGCCTCTCCGGCTTCCAGATTGAAGCGTTCTCTGGTTCGCATTTCATGCTTTTACTGCGCGTGAGTGAGGCTTCCGGGTGGGCATACATCACTAATATCGGTACTACATCTTGTATTAACCGGAGAAGCCCACATGAACGGCAGCAACAGCTTTCCTCGAGTTACGTACGGCCACAACGCTTACACGACTGATTTTCATGAGCCGTACCCGGCGCCCGGCTCGGGGCAAGGGTCGGGGGCCTGGCCTGCCTCCAACCCGCAGCCTCCCGTCCATGGGATGCCGCCGGCATTCCACGGGCGCCCCTCTTCTGCGCCAACGACGACCGATCCCGCGTTTGCTGCGCCCTATAGCAGCGTAAGGCGACACGGTATCCTTCCTCAAAACCAGATGCGAGCGCAGAACATCGCATTTAATCAATCGCACGACGGTCACGTGGAGCGCAACGATATTGACGTCACCCGGATACCGGGTAGCTCGGATCCTCAACAGAGGGCGCGCGCCGCGCGCATGGCTCTGGAAAACCCTGCGCATGGGGCGCTGTCCGTCGCGCTCGAGCGCCATGGATACGGCCCGCTGCATACTGAAACACACGCGCCCTCAACGGAAGAATTGCTTCGCTCGTTGAGTCCCGAACAACGTGAAGAGTTTAATCAAGCGGTGCAGTACGGTATGAAGCCTGAGGAGATTCTCGCGATGATGGCGACGAATCAACAAACAACAAGCTTGTCACCGCACGGGCAATCGCAGGCCTACCATCGGATGCAAAATACTTTTATGGTGACAGCGCACGCAAGTGCCCCGGCGGCACATGCATCCCCGTACGAAGAAACCCGTCAGAGTATTCCGCCGTCAGCGTTTCGTGGCGTTTACGTCCCGGAACAGCATGCGCACATCGCTCGCCAAGTTGATCGGGAATTAGCCGCGCGTCAGCCGGTACATCCGCGGGCCGTAGCCGTGCCGGATCGGCCCGGAATGAACCCACATTATCAGGCGCCGAATGGGAACGGGCATCAGATCCATGGTGTTCAAGCGCCTGACTATTACAATGCCCTTAGAGCCCAGCTCAGTTCCGAGGACGACTATGACGCGCACATCGTGAAGACCGGCATTCAGCGCGGATGGTAAGAACGCCTTTAGCGAATCGGCAAGGAACGTCGGGCGCGTAAGGCATGACGTTAAAGCGAGAACCCGAAAGGCCGGCTGATCTCCGTCCGGTTGCAAACCGCAACCGGACGGTCGACAGGCCGATCAACCTCAATTGCTGAAGATCAGACCGCGAGCGGCACCATTGACGTAAATCCGGCCATATGTGTTCCAGTCGCCGGCCATCGCGCTCGAGTCGCCGAACTGGTGCGCGTCATCGTTGAAGCGCGCCCACGTCGCGCCACCGTCGTCGGAATGGTAAATGCCCCAGACGCCGTTCAACGTGCCTTCCACATAGACCGCGGCCGAGTACGGCGAACCGGTCGGCGCCTTGCCCAACGCGATCACGGTAGCGCCCGGCGTGTCGCTGGTCGACGCAAAGGCGCCGAGCTTCGTCCACGTCGCCCCCGAGTCCACCGAGTGGTACACGGCCGTGCCGTCGGCCAGCCAGAGATCGCCCTCCGCGTTCGGATTGACCGCCATCGACGTATCCCGCCACGCATTCCAGGCCAGGTTCGCGTTCACCGAGCCCTGGCTCAACGTGAACGTGTGGCCGCCGTCGTTCGACACGTAGACCTTCCCGCGCTGCCAGCTCCACGGTGCGCCGCCGGAATCGTAGGCATAGACCTTGTTCGGGTTCTTGCGGTCCGCGGCCAGGCGGTAGGCACGCGGGAAGCCGTTCCAGGTGGCACTGAACGCCGGCAGGTTGGTCGCCGTCCAGCTTGCGCCATTGTTTGTCGTGAACGACGGGACCGAGTCCGGCGGCGCCCAGGTCACGTTGTTGCGCGACGGGACGACCAGGTTGCCCACGTGGCTCTGGCTTGCCGCGGCGCCGTTGGGCAGCGACGCGAACGTCGCCCAGCTATTGCCGCCGTCGCCCGACCAGAAGCCCCTGGTGGCATGGCCGTTGGCGTTGTCGACGCCCGCGGCGGCGATGTACGTCGGATCGGACCACGACATGTCGGCCGAATTACCGTTGCTCCACGTGTTCAACGGGCCTTTCGTCGGCCTCGTCGAGAGATCCGTATTGACCCACGTGCCGATGTCGCCGGCGCTGTTGATGAAGTTGTACGACGCACCGGGCGGCGCCGTGACGAGGGCCAGCGTCACGGTTTCCTCGAGGTTGTCGACCTTGGGGCTCCAGGTTGGCGTGGGCGACGAGGCGTTCATGGTTTCACAGATGCCGCCGCCGTGGACGTGCATGATGTGATCGCGATTGGCGGGGTCGATGGTGACGCCTTCCACCCAGCCGGCGCAGCCATCCGGGGCAATGCCGGTATGCGGCATGCCGGCCTCGATTTCGCGCCACGTGCTGCCGCCGTCATCGGATAGCTGAATGGTCTTGCTGGTGTCGCTCCAGCCGGTCATGCCCAGTGCGATGCGGGCGGACGCGCCCAGACCGGAAACGGACAGGCCGCCAAAGCCGTTGCCGGTGGAGCGGTTGAGCAGCGTCCAGTTGCCGTTGTTGCTGCCGCCGAACCTGTAGAGATAGCTCGGTCCGCCGATGCCCTGGCCGACGCCCGCGTTGAACACCACGTAAAAGTTGCCGTCGGAAGTGCGCACGACGTGCGGGATGTAGTAGCCGGACACCGTCGGCGGGACGGGCACCGGCGTCCACGAGAAGCCGCCGTTGGTGGACTTGTACAGGGTCGACGTCAGGCCCGCCGCGTTCGCGTAGTCGGGGGCGACGGTGGCCCACATGATCCAGGTCGGCTGGCCACTGCCCTTGCCCGACGTATCGAAGATCACCTGTTCGACGCCGATCGGGGAACCGCCGCCGCTGATCGTGGCGGAGGACAGGCCCGAGACCTGCGCCCAGGTGCGGCCCGAATCGGCACTCTTCCACAGGCCGGCCGTGCGCGATCCGTAGAACAGCGTCGACGGATGGTTCGGATCGACCTGCAGGCGCTCGCCGGTGGCCCGGCCGTTGTCGTTGCCGCCGACCGGGAACGGCACGTCATAGTGCGTCCAGGTGTTGCCACGATCGCTCGAGATGTAGATGCGTCCGTTGTGACCCTGCGTCACGGTAATGCCGGTCATCATGTAGACGAGCTGGTCGTTGTTTGGATCGAGCGCGAGACTTTCGACGCCGTGGAAATCGCCCTCGCCTGCGCCGAAACCGATGCCGTCGGTGATGGGCGTCCACGTCGAGTTGGTCGCGTTCCAGCGGTACGCGCCGCCGACGTCGGTGCGTGCGTACAGCAGGCCCGCGTTGGTTGGATGGTAGATCAGACCGGTGACGTAGCCGCCGCCGCCCCACTTGACGCTGGTCCAGCTGGCCGCCGGCAGGTTGCTGCCGCCGCCATTTGCGCCGGTCTGGCTACGGTTGGCGGCAAAATTGGTCACGCCTGTCGTGCTATCGGACCCGCCTCCGCAGCCCCATAGCGTACACGCCATCGCCGCGGCGGCGATCCATCGTTGTGAAAACACGGTCATCGAAGAAGTCCTGAAAGAAAGAGGTCCATTGCAGGGCCCGCCATCGGGCCCTGCACGATCAATTCGCCATGAGCGATGCAATCTGCGCAGCGCTGAGCGCGCCGCGATAGAGGCGGAAATCGTCGATCAAACCGTTGAACGTGGCGTCGGCACCGTATTGCGATTTGCCCAGCCAGTTCTGCGTGGTGCGGCCAAGACGGAACGGCGCCTGGAACATCGCCGTGTTGGTGCTGACGGGCGTGCCGTCCACATACATCGTGCCGGTCGAACCCGATAGCGTGACGGCCACGTGCACCCATCGCTTGCTCGGCAGCGCGGTGGGGGCGTCGATGATCTGTTCCGGAGGGCCGTCGCCGGGGCCGTTGGCCGTCATGGCGAAGCGCATGCCGGCCCAGCCGGTGCGCGACTGCCCGCGCGGCGTGAACATCATGTAGCGGTGAAAGCCGGTGCCGAAGTCGAACAGGCGTGCCCACGTTTGCGAACCGTTCCAGAACACCCAGCTCGCGATGGTGAAGTCCGACACATCGGCCAGCAGACCGTCGGGCAACGCCACATACGCGCCCGAGCCGTTGAGCGAGACCGCGTTGCCGCTGCGCCCCACGGCCCACGTTGCGCCGTTCAGCGTGCCATTGCGCCCGTTGCCCGAGCTGTCGGCGGCCGTGACGCCGCCGCCTTCATCGAATGCGAGGTGCGCGAGCAGTTGCTGCGCCGTGATCACTTTCACTTCGTTGGAGAGCGCCGATTCGCCCGCAATCGTTTGCGCCGTCACGACATAAAAATACGTGCCGGCGCCGGCGGGCATATCCGTATAGGTGAGCAGATCAGTGATGCCGCTCTGGATGGTTTTGTACGGCCCGCCGGCCATGGTGGCGCGCTTGACGGTGTAGCTGACGGCGTTGCTGCTGCCCCACCACGACAGCACCACCTTGCCCGCGCTGGCATAGCCGGTCAGGCCGGTCGGCGTTGGGGCCGGGGCGCCGGGATCGAGCGTGCAGGTGAGCGTGCCGTAGCCGAGCTGGTCGAAGCCGCCACTGTTGGGGCCGTAGTTGCCGCCGCCGCCTTCCGGCGCCACCAGCTCGGCGGCGCGCCTGGTGTAAGGCGCCGCCAGACCTTTGCGGTTGATGTAATGGTTGGCCACCAGCGCCCAGCAGGGCCGCCCGAGGGCGCCGCCTTGCCCGCCGGTGGAGAACTGCGTCTGGATGACGCCGGCGCTGTTCTGGTACGTGACGAAAGGCACCGTGTAGAACGCGCCGTCCGCCTGCTTCAGGTTGGCCTTGGCCACGTATTCCGCACCCGCCAGAAAGCGATTGTTGTCATAGCCGTACAGGTCGATGCCCTGATTCCACGCCATCTCGCAAATGGCGCCCGTCAATGCAATGCCGAGCGTGCTGTGGCCCTGGTCCCGGCCGGCTTCCTGCCATTGCCCGAGGTTGCCGGGGTGCAGGTAGTACACGGCTTGCCGGATACAGCCATTACTGCCACCGGTCTTGAAATGGGTGACGGCCTCGTCGACGAGTTCGGCATCGTCGCACAGCACGCCGATGGCCAGGACACACGCGATGTTGGCCAGGCCCCAGTTGGCCCAGTAGTGCGTGTCCATCGCGGTGTCGATACGGGTCAGGAAAGCATGGCTGACCGGGTAGAAGACAGTGCGCATCATGGCCTGAAACGCGGCGAGTCCGGCTGGACTCCAGCCGCTGTAACCGCGCATGATTTCGGCTGCGTTGGCGAACTCGTAGCCGTAGATGCCGGCGGCGAGCGCCACGTCGCTGCCGCCAAGCGTCGTCAGCGTCGACGCCCATTGGTCCAGATACTCCACGGCCTTGTCGGCATAGCGTGTGTCGTTCGACACCTTCCAGCGCAGCGCGTCGCCATAGGCGGCGGCGATGTCGTTGTAGAGGGCGCCGTAGTTCTGACCATGCGTCGGATCATTGCCGCGATAGATGCCGACCTGCGGGTTCGGCTTGTTCGTCAGGCGCGTGTGACCGTTGGCGACGAGCACGTTCCAGCTATCGATCCACGGGGAAGCCTGCGCGGCGACTTTAGCGCGCATGCGTTCGAAATCAGCGTCGGTATGCAGCAAGCCAGGATGCGTGAAGGTGCGGGTTTGGGCGGTGCCTGCCGACTTCGCCCCTGCGCCGCTACCGTCCGAAGCCGGAGCAACTCCGGACGCCTGGCCGCTGCTGGTTGCCGATATACGATCGCTGTCTGTAACCGCGCTACCTCCGTCGCCGCCGCATCCGGCCACAAGCGTTGCACCGAGCCCCATCACGAAATGGCGTCGTGCAATATTCTCGATGCCGCCGAGTGGAACGATTTCCTCGGACAGCAGCGTCGCTGCTCCCTTGTCTCGCATGTCTGGATCCTCTGTTTTTTTGCTATGGTCGAAGCGACAAAATGTACTAACCATTCCGTATTTATCGGAACGGGTAGCATTCTATCCAGTGCGACCGGGATCCAATCAAGCGAAAAAAAACAAATTCATCAATGACACGAACGTGTCACATCGGTGATGCAGGGATCGAGGGATGCGCGAAGTGGTTGGGCAGAACCAAGCAAAGGTTGCCACCGTTTGCGGAGTAAAAATGTCACTTCATCGGTCGACACCGACGCGGAATCGGTAAACTCTCCCGGAATCGTGTCTTTTCGTTGGACGAAATAAAATCGTCAGCAACCGCGGTGTCGCGAAGAGCGGTGTCGCCTCCGCCTCCGCTGCCGTGCCTGCATCACCGCCCTACCGCCCCAGAACCCGCTCCACCAACTTCACGAAATAACTCGCCCCCACCGGCAGCAACGCATCGTTGAAGTCGTAACTGGCGTTATGCAGCAGGCACGGCCCGCCGCTGTGCCCATGCACGCGATGATCGCCCGCCCCATTCCCAAGGAATGCATAACAACCCGGCTTCGCGCGCAGCATGAACGAGAAATCCTCCGCCGCCATGGTCGGATCGACGGCTGCGTTCACATGCGCGTCGCCCACCAGCTCGCGCATTACCGCCACCGCCACCGCCGTCTGCTCGGCGTCGTTCACGGTGGCCGGATACTGGCGCTGGAAATCCACCTCGCTCTCGCAATCGAAGGCAGCGGCCGTCGCGGCCACCACGGCGCGCATGCGCGTCTCGATCAGGTCGAGCGTCGCATCGGAGAAGGTGCGCACCGTGCCGCCGAGCCAGGCATCGGTCGGCACCACGTTCATCGCCTCGCCTGCATGCACCTGCGTGACCGACAGCACCGCACCGTCGATCGGATTGCGGTTGCGCGTGACGATTCCCTGCAGGGCGCTCAGCACCTGCCCCGCCGCGAACACCGGATCGCGGCCCAGGTGCGGCATGGCCGCATGGCAGCCGGCACCGCGCAAGTCGATCCGGAACAGGCTGGTCGACGCCATCAGCGGCCCCGGCCGCACCGCGAAATCGCCGGCCGCGATGCCGGGCCAGTTGTGCAGCCCGAACACGGCATCCACGGGGAAACGCTCGAACAGGCCGTCCTCGATCATCGCGCGCGCGCCGCCGCCCGCTTCCTCGGCCGGCTGGAAGAACAGCTGCACGGTGCCGTCGAACTCGCCATGCCGCGCCAGATGGCGCGCGGCCCCCAGCAGCATGGTGGTGTGCCCGTCGTGGCCGCAGGCATGCATCGCGCCGGGCACCGTCGACCGATGCGCGAAGGTGTTGGCCTCCTGCACGGGCAGCGCATCCATGTCGGCGCGCAGGCCGATCGCACGCGCACTGTCGCCGCGCTTCAAGGTGCCGACCACGCCGGTGCGGCCGACGCCGCGCGTGACGGCATAGCCCCATTGCTCGAGCCGCCCGGCAACGAGTTCGGCGGTGCGGAACACGTCGTAGCCCACCTCGGGATGAGCATGGATATCGCGGCGTAGCGCCGTCAGTTCGTCGGCGTGCGCGACGATGGAATCGATCAGTTTCATGCGGATGGGAGCGCTTTTGTCAGGTCGTCGCGGCGCGGCGGCGGGCCGGCCCATGCCGCCCGCCGCCGTGCCGCGAGGCATCAGATCAGATATGGAACAGTTGCGCCACCAGGGTCGCGCCGATGAAGGTGCCGGCATTGGCCACGAAGGACACCAGCACGATGCGCCAGCCGAGCCGGCGGAAGGCCGGGATGTCCTTGGCGATCGACAGCCCCGCGAACACCAGCATCGGCGTGGTCACCCCGAGGAAATCGTTGTGCGAGCTGAGCGCGGCGATCTGCGATGCCCACGGGGACCACGGCGAGGTCAGGAACATCGCCACCACCGACACCCAGCAGACCGCCGGAATCCGCCGCCCCGTCACGCGCGCCTGCGCATCGCCGACGATCGTCGCGCCCACCATGATCGCGATTCCCGGCAGTCCCGCCAGCGGTGTGGTGCCGTGGGCGATCCAGTCGCACACCAGCGCCATCGCGGCCGTCACGATCCAGGCGAGCAGCTTGCCGCCGTAGCCGAGCGCGGGCGCCTCGGTCCGCACCTCGCCCAGCGACGGGCTGGCCGCCTCGGGCTGCGCCGAGGCCTTGGTGGTGCGGCCGATCAGCGGCTCCAGCACGCGATAGCCCCAGACCGCCAGCGGCAGCGAGATGAACAGCGTGAAGTACGTGCCGATGGTGGTGGTGATCAGGTTGCTGGCCGCGGCGAACGCGAGCACCGATTTCGCCGTCTCCGGGTCCTGCTGCGCGGCGATCGCGCCCGAGGCGGCCGCCATCATGCTGCCCGAGCCGACACCCGAGCCCATCGCCAGCGCGAGCGGATCGAAGATGCCGAGGCTGGTCACGAAACCCGCGAACACGGCGATGAACACCGCACCGAACACGGTGCCCGTCAGGTACTCGGCCAGCACGCCGCGGCCCTCGGCCGAATCCATGCCGTATTTCTCGCCGATGATCGCCAGGCTCGGCTCGCGGCCCACCGAGAACGTCGCGCCAATCGCCTCGCGCTTGATGCCGAGCAGCAACGCGAGCGGCAGGCCGAGCAGGATGGTGCCGACGAAGTGGCCGAATTCCTGGAAGGCCAGCGCCCAGCCCGCCGACGCCAGCTTGGGCAGCGCGCTGCCCACCATCAGCCCGAGCTTGGAGACGAACAGCAGCAGCGCCGGCTGCAGGATCGCCGCCGCGAAGAACTGGTCGGGCACGCTCAGGCGCGCGCTGCCGTTCCAGCGCGCGCTGGCGAGCCCCACCGCGGCGCCGAGCAGCAGCGCCCAGATCATCGGCAGCAGCACGACCTTGCCTGGGCCGAGCTTGAACGTGAACGAGCCGATCCATTCGGCGACCAGCAGGATGCCGGCCGCGTAAAGCAGGACCTTGGCGGTGGCCGCGCCGCCCAGCTCGCGGCGCTCGATACCCAGTGCGTGTTCCATGACGAGTCTCCCCTTGAAGCCCGGCTGCCGTCGAATGCGGGCCGGTGGTTACAGATAACCGAACGCGGTGGGCGGCGCTTCGGCCGTCTCGACCCACACGCTTTTGGTCTGCGTGTATTCGTATAGCGCCTCGACCCCGCTCGAGCGGCCGTAGCCGCTCATGCCGTAGCCGCCGAACGGCGACGCCACATTGATGGTCTTGTAGCCGTTGACCCAGAAGGTGCCCGCATTCACCTGCGCGGCCACGCGATGCGCGCGCGCCACGTCGGTGGTCCAGGCCGCGCCGGCCAGGCCGAAGTCGGTGTCGTTGGCGATCGCGATCGCCTCGTCCTCGGTGTCGAACGGGATGGCGGCCACCACCGGCCCGAAGATCTCGGTGCGCGCCACCTCCATCGCGTTCGACGCGCCGGCCAGCACGGTGGGCGCCACGAAGTAGCCGCCGCGGCCCTCCGCGACGCGCTCGGCCGAGCCGCTGGCGAGCGTGGCGCCAGCGGCCACACCGCGCTCGATCATCGACATCACGTGGTCGTACTGCTTGCGATTGTTGATCGGGCCCACTTCGGTCGCCTCGTCGAGCGGCGCGCCGACACGGATCTTCTTCGCGCCGGCCGCCACCATCGCGACGAATTCGTCGTAGACGGCGCGCTGCACCAGCAGGCGCGAGCCGGCCACGCAGCTCTGGCCCGCGCCGGCGAAGATCGCCGCCTGGGCGGTCAGCGCGGCGCGCTTGAGGTCGGCGTCGGCGAACACGATATTGGCCGACTTGCCGCCCAGTTCCAGCACGCAGGGCAGCACGCGCCGCGCGGCGGCCTCGGCAATGCGCGCGCCGGTGGCCGGCGAGCCGACGAACACCACCTTGCCGACCACGCGATGCGCGATCGCGGCCTGCCCGGCGGTGTGACCGAAGCCGGCCAGCACGTTGACGAGGCCGCGCGGCAGCCCGGCCCGCTCGCCGAGCCGGGCGACCGCCAGCGACGTGAAGGGCGTCAGCTCCGAGGGCTTGAGCAGCACGCCGTTGCCCATCGCCACCGCGGGCGCCACCTGCCAGCCGCAGGTGAATACCGGCGCGTTCCAGGGCGTGATCTGCAGCACCACGCCGGCCGGCTCGCGGCGCGTGTAGTTGAGGTGCGAGGTCGGCACCGGAATCACGCTGCCGTAGAACTTGTCGGTCCAGCCCGCGTAGTACTCGAACATTTCGGCGACCTTGCCCACCTCGCCGCGGCAGTCGCGAATCGGCTTGCCCGAACCCAACGCCTCCAGCCGCGCGATCGCCTCGGCCTCGGCACGGATCGCGCGCGCCACCTCCTGCATCACGCGGCCGCGCGCGGCATGCGTGAGCGCCCACCATTCGCGCTGCGCGCGGCGCGCGCTTTCTGCGGCATGGTCGATCACGGCTGCGCCGGCGTCGCGATAGGCGAGCGTTTCGTCGCCCGTCGCCGCATCGTAAAGCTGGATCGTGTCGCCGTGGCCGGCGACGAGTTCGCCGTCGATATACGAGCCGATCGTGGCGGCACCGGGGAAGAAATGCGCGAAGGCGGCGAGCAACTGGTCTGCGTGCTGGGTCATGTCGGGTTTCCGTACAGGTGAGTCGAGCGGGATCGTGGCGCGGGCGGCCCGGCCTCAGGCCGGGTCGAGGAAGTCGACGATGCGGTTGAAGTCTTCGCCGTCGGCGACGGATGCCTCGCTGGCGGCCCACACGCGCGCCGCCTCGCGCGCCACCGGCGCGACGCTGTCGAACTGGTCGAGCAGGCCCAGCGCGAGCCGCACGTCCTTGCGCATCAGCTTCATCGTGAAACCGGAATCGAATTTGCCGTTGAAGATCCAGGTCGGGTAGTTGGTCAGCGTCGCGCTGTTGCGGCCGGAGCCGCCGTTGAGCGCCTCGACCAGCTTTTCCGGATCGACGCCGGCCGCGCGCGCGGTGCGCACCGCCTCGCTGGCGGCCAGCAGGTGCACGCCGGTCAGCAGGTTGTTGAGCAGCTTGGTGACGTGGCCGGCGCCCACCGGGCCCACGTGCACGCGCTTGGCGCTGATCGTCGCGAGGATCGGCTCGATGGCCGCGATATCGCTGTCCGAGCCGCCCAGCACCATCGTCATGGTGGCGGTGGCCGCGCCCTTCGGGCCGCCGCTCACCGGGCCGTCGACGAAGCCGATGCCGCGCTCGGCCAGCGCCGCCGCCACGCGCCGCGTGCTGTCCGGATCGGCCGTGGTGGTGTCGATCACGATCGTGCCCGGTCTCGCGCTCTCGAGCACGCCGCCCGCGCCCAGCACCACCGCCTCGACCACCGCCGAGGTCGGCAGCGACAGCAGCAGCACGTCGGCGTCGCGTGCGATCCCGGCCACCGAATCGCGCGCCGACAGTACCGCCTGTTCGGCCAGCGCGAGCGCCACGCCAGGCGCCGCGTCGTAGCCGAGCACCGTGTAGCCGCCGCGCCGCAGCGAGCCCGCCATGCCGCGCCCCATGTTGCCCAGACCGATCACCCCCACCGTTTTCATCCGACGACCCCCGATAGCTGTTGGTTCGAGGCCGGCGCGCCAGCTTGCGCCCGCCTTGCATGACCACGATGTTCGGCCCGGCGATCCGTATAATCAATCAACGCCAATATTGAGATTGTTCTCTTTTTTAGAACGCCAGGATCATGAGCGAGACCCTTACCGACAGCCGCATCGTCTATTTCTACGAGGCCGTGCGCTGCGGCACGATCCGTGCCGCGGCCGACTGGCTCGACGTGGCGCCCTCGGCGGTGAGCCGCCAGATCGGGTTGCTGGAGAAGGAGCTCGACGCCACCCTGGTGGAGCGCCACGCGCGCGGCGTGACGCCCACCGAAGCGGGACGCTGCGTGATCGAGTATTTCCGCGAGCAGCTCGCGCACCGCGACGACCTGATCTCGCGCCTGCAAGAGCTGCGCGGGCTCAAGACAGGCGAGGTCAGCCTGGTGCTCGGCGAGGGCTTCGTCTCGGATCTGCTGGCCGGGCCGATGCAGCAGTTCTGCCGGCAGTTCCCGGGGATCCGCGTCAACCTCGACGTAGGCAGCACCAACGACGTGATCCGCAAGATCTCGAACGACGAGGGCGAGATCGGCCTGGTGTACAACCCGCCGGCCGAGCCCAAGGTGGTGTCGCGCGCGTCGAAGCGGCAGCCGATGATGGCGATCGTCGGCCCCGATTTCCCGCGCCGCACCCACAAGGTGCTGACGGTGCAGCAGCTCGCCACCTACCCGCTGGCGGCCACTCACCCGTCCTACGGTACGCGGCAGATGATGGAGGCCGTCGAATACGCCGAGCGCGTGCGGCTCACGCCGGTCGTCACCACGAATTCCTTTGCGATCCTGAAGGAGTTCGTGAAATCCGGGCTCGGTATCTCGGTGATGCCGGCCTTCGCGGTGACGGCCGAACTGCAGGCCAAGGAGTTGTTCGCGATCGAGATCGCGCATCCGATCCTCGAGAACGCCGAAGCGCACATGGTCACGCGCGTGGGCCGCAAGCTCTCGGTCGCCGCCAACAAGATGCTGCAGATGATGACGGGGCAGATGCGGGCGTTCCGTTAGCGGCGGCGGCTCGTACGCCGTCCGGCGACGCGAGGCCGGGCTTGGAGACGGTTTGCCCAAGACCGCTGATTCCGCTGCAAGGTGTTCCGGCAGATCACAGCTGCAGCCGAATTCGAGAAAAGCTTCATGGTCATGGGCACATAACCAAAGTCAAACGCCGTCAAACATCCGGATCCTGAATCCGCGCCGACTGAATCACCACCAGCGTATCGCCCGCCTCGATCCTGCACGGCGGATCCTCGTAAAACGAATAAATCTTCCCGCAGCGATCGAGCCCGACCACGATCGCGCCCGGCACGACATTCGTCAGGCAGCCGATCTCATGCGGCAACGCCTCGCGCTCCAGCAGCGTCGCGCGCCCGCGCGTCGACAGCATGTCGTTCACGAACGGCACGATGTAGCGGCTGTGGACCGCATCCGCGAGCAACAGCGCGCCGATCTTCGTCGACGACACGATCACGTCCGCGCCGGCCTGCCGCAATTGCCGCTGGTACAGGTTCTCCTGGATCCGCACGACGATCTTCGTATCGGGCGCGATGCTGCGCACCGACAGCGTCAGCAGGATCGCGGTCGGATCGTCGGTCACCGAAATGATCACAGCCTTCGCCGCGCGCACCTGCGCCTGCTGCAGCAGATCCTCGTGCGCCGGATCGCCGAGCAATCCGGTCACGCCGAGCGACGTCGCCGCCTCGAGGGCCTGCTGCTGCGAATCGATCACGATGATCGTCGCCGGATCGACGCCGCTTTCCAGCAACTCGCGCACCGCGATCGATCCCGACAGGCCATAACCGCACACGACGATGTGATCGGACAGTTGCTTCTGCAGGCGTTTCATGCGGAATTCCTCGATGACGCGCTGGATCACGAACTGATACGCCGTGCCCAGGAAAATGAACCAGATGCCGATACGGATCGGCACGATGAAGAACGCATCGAGCAGGCGCGCGCGCGCCGTGACGGGCACGATATCGCCGTAGCCGACCGTCGCGACCGTGACCATCGTGAAATACACGAGATCGGCCACCGTCATCGGCGTGCTCTTGGTCGAATCGCGCAGGCCGTCGCGATCGAGATACAGCACGAGGAACGCAAGCGTGCACAACAGCACGACCGCGCCGAGACGGAACAGCAGCGTGCGCCGCGGCGACGTCGCGGGGCGCGTGAACAGCGTGCGCGCACGCGGCGCCTGCCACGGGTTGCGGGCGCGACGCAGGCGCATGCGCAACGAGCGGCGCTGATCGGATGGCGTGGCCAACGGGGAATCTCCTGAAGGATGCGGGCTCGATTCTACGACGGGAACGCACGCGCGCAGCCGTCACAGCATGCTGCGCGGCCGCACCATCGTCCCGTCGACGAAACGCCGCGCGCGAAACGCCGACAGGTCGAGCGACGGCGCGCCCGTGTCGATCCATTCGGCGAGCAGCCGGCCGACGATCGGCCCCATCGCGAAACCGTGCCCGCAGAACCCCGTCGCGATCGCGAGCCCCGACGGCGTACCCGGTGCATCGATCACCGGAATGCCGTCGGGCAGCACGTCGATCAGGCCGGCCCACGCCTCGACGATCTGCGCATCCTTCAGCGCGGGAAAGATCGCCTTGAGCTTCGCGAGCGCGCGCGGCGCATGCGCGCGATTCGGCTGCGGCTGCGGATCGCGCGGCTCGATCGGCCCCGTCGCGCCGCCGATGCGCGCGAGCACGTCGCGCCATGCGGACGCATTCAGGTGCAGCCGGAATTTGTCGCGCTGCGACCAGAATTGCGGCCAGAAGAGGCTCAACCCGCGCAGATGGCCGAGCGTCAGATCGACGTCGACCTGCATGTCGTCGGCGAGATTGATCGCGCCGTTCGTGCGCTGCCGGATGCCGAGACCATGGCCCCACATCGTCGCCGCGGACACCGGCGGAACCACGTTGGTGCGCATGCAGGTGCCGCGCACGGCCTGCTGCGGCAGCCGGATGCCGACGCCGGCGAGCAGCCGGAAACTGGTCGCGCCGGCCGCGCAGATCACGCGCCGCGTGCGGATCGTGCCGCGCTCGGTCGCGACGCCGACGACCGCGCCGCCCGCCGTCTCGATCGCCGTCACGCCGCAGCCTTCGAAGAAACGCGCGCCCGCCTCGGTCGCGCGCGCCGCGAATGCGGGGGCCACGCGACGCGGCTCGGCCTGCCCGTCGGTCGCCGTATACAAGCCGCCGAGAGTACGCGCGTGCGTCGACAGCCCGCTCACGCGTTCGTCGATCTGGGCGCGCGTCAGCGTGCGCGTGTCGAGCCCGTGTTCGCGCGCCACGGTGAGCCACGCCTGGAACGACGCCCAGTCGTCTTCGTTGTCCGCCATGTAGAGGCAGCCGCCCTGCCGCCATTCGAGATCGAAACCGAGCGCCTGCTCCAGGCCTTCCCAGATCCGCATGCCGGCCATCATCAGCGGCACTTCGGCGGATTCGCGCCCCTGCTGCCGCACGAAGCCCCACGCGCGCGTCGATTGCTGGCCGGCGATGCGCGACTTGTCGAGCACGACGGCTTTCAGGCCGCGCAGGCCGAGGTAGTAAGCGGCCGCGCAGCCCATGATGCCGGCGCCGGCGATCACGACGTCGGCTTCGGTCGGAAACGCCGTTTCGGCGTGAGTCAATGCGTCGTGCAGCGGATAGGTGGTGGTCATTGTTTTCTGTCGGGAATCGGTGCATGGCCGGCAAAGCTTATCGCGGCAACGCCATCCGATGAAGCGAGCGTCGCGCAACGATCCCGGGCGCCTTCCGCATCCATAGACGACAGCTCGCTCGCGTCTTTCCGGCCGTCCCCGTTTTTTCGGCTTGACGCCTCCGTATCGCCACGCGACGATACTGGATATCCATACAGTATCGTCGCAGCAAAATGATCCTCCCCCCATTCGATCCGCCCAAGCTGAACGACCTCACCGAATGGTGGACGCAGTGCACCTACGCGGACGTCCAGCGTCTGATACTCGAAGTGCAGCACCTCCGCCTGACGCTGTGGGAGTTGAAAGCCCACGTCGCGGACGCATCGCGCCGCATCCGCGTGCTCGATCCGGACATGCTCGCGCATGGGTCCGCGCTTCGGCGGCTCGGCTACCTGCTCGACAAGGAGATCGAGCGCGCCAATCCGATCGGGCGCACGCGCGACGTGTATGCGCCATTTTCGGACGAGTGGCGGGCTCGCGCGGCACTGCGCTGCGCATTGCGCGGGCAGCCCGAGCCGGCCGACGCAGGCACGCTGCCGCGCGCGATTCCGGAATTTCAGCGCATCACCTGGGCCGAGCTTCGCGATCGCTGGCGTCACCTGAGCGACAGGAAATCGAATCGGCAGAACGTCGAGCAACGGATGGTGCTCGAGATCGCCCGTCAGCGAACCGTGATCCTCGCGCGGGCGCGCAAGCTGGTCGACGCCGCGATCGCCGAGGCGGCGGCAGAGGGAAACCGGTTGTTCGCGCTGGATCAGCTCCAGCGGCTCCTGGCGGTCGAGCGGGAGGACGGCGAGCCGTTCATGTACATGCCGCCGTAGCGCGAACGCACCGTCAATACGGATCGGCTCGACGGCGACATGCTCCGCCGCCCAGCAAGCGCGATCAGTGCGAATAGCGCGCCCGGGCACCGATCGCGCGGTCGAACGGCTGCAGCCTCGCAAGCTGCTCGATCGACATCGTGACGACTTCGAGCACGTGCCGCGCGATTTCGTCGTCGGTCATGCCGGCGTTGACGTACTGCTCGATGCGCATCGTACGGGGCGGGTAGCGGCCGGCTTCGTCGTCGACGATATCGATCCTGGCTGTACGCTGCTCGGGCGACAGCACGACCTGGACAGTTTTGCCGTGAACGACGGTCTGCATGCACAAAGTGGACATTCGCAGTCTCCAATCGCGTTGCCTTCGGACGATCGATACCTCACGACGGGAGTCGTCAATCTACAAATTTCCGGGGGCATTCGCAATATTCAGGCAGGAATTCCGGCCGTTCGGGGCGCCGCACGCGCTGCACTACGCATAGCGGCTCAGCCATTCTTCGGAGAATCGTTTCGCGTACGCGACGGCCTCGGCTTCGGTGTCGAATTCACCCAGCTTGCGGAACGCGGCTTCACGGCTGAAACCCACCTTCGTGACCTCGACCTGCGCGGCGTATTTGCCGGCCTCCGTCACGCGCGGCTCGCAGTTCATTTCGTAGCCGCGCATCAAGAATTTCTTCTGCATCGGTTCAACACTTTTTTGAGACGGCGAAATCGTAGCACGCAGCGTGACGGGTGCCAAAAAATGTATCCGCGCTGGTTTCACTAGAAGAAACCATCGATTGTTCGTCCTGCAGGTGCTTCGGCCGTTCGCCGCGCGATATCCTCCGAACATCTCGGCCCGGGCGTGATCGCGCCCTGCGTTGGTGCGTCGCGTTGCGATTACCTGCCGCCGCGTGGGGAATCACACGCCGGCCCATGGGAATGCAGCCCAAAGGTGCCGAACGCACCGTCGCGCGCACGCGCCGACGCAGGCCCGGCGTAACTTCATGACACACCTTTCACACAAACGCACCTTTCACCACACTGAATGACGACCATTTTGCGGTAAAGTTATCTTTTCCGTGCGTGGCCGGTCGGCTCGCCATTGGACGTCATGAAGACTGTCCGCCGAGACTGCCGCAAGGCGTCGTTCTGAACGTCACGATCCGTTCCCGTAGCATGACCACTGAAGCAATCACCACGGATTCCCTCGCGGTTGCCGAGCGCGTGCGCGAGCTGATGACCCGCAACGGCATCGGCAAGCGCCAGCAGACCACCGAGCTGTGCCGCATCCTCGATCTGAGTTTCTCCCAAGGCCACCGCAAACTGCGCGGCAGCAGCCCCTGGACGCTCGCGCAGATCAAGAAAGTCGCCGAAGCGTACGGCGAACCCGCCGCCCAGCTGTTCGGCGCGCAAACGCTCGACCCGGGCATGGTCGGCGCCTATAGCCAGGAAGCCGTCCTGTATGCGGGCGTCGCCGAGATTCCATGCACCGCCTGGATCGGCGCGCCGCTCGAAGCCGGCGCGCGCCCCGAGTTCGTCGCGTACGAACAGAACGGCCGCTGGCGCGTGCTGCGCCATACCGGCGTGCTGTACCAGAACGCATACGACGTGCACAAGATCGAGATCTATCCGCGCCGCGCGGAAAGCGACAAGCTCGTCGTCGCGGTAATCGACCCCGATCGCGTCAGCGCAACCGAGCTGTGCCGCTATCTCGAACGGCAGGGTTTCGCGACGGCCGCGTTCGACGGTCTCGCGGCATTCGTCGACGCGCTGCAGGGTCAGGCTTTCGACGCAGTCCTGACCGAATGGCTGTTCGACGACGGCACGGCCGCCACCGCGATCAAGGCCGTGCGTACGTCCGACAACCCGGGCGCGCCGATTTTCGTGCTGACGGGCGCCCTGCTCACCGGCCGCGCGAGCGAAGCCGACATCAGCGAAGTGATCCGCGCGTTCGATGTGGTGTGCTACGAAAAGCCCGCGCGCATGGCGATCCTCAGCGCCGATCTCGCGAAGCGGCTCGCGCGCGGCTGACGTTCGCCGGGCCGGCCGCCCGTCGAACGGCCAACGCCCACGCGGCGCCGCGGGCATGAACCGGTTCCTCAGTACAATAGCCGCACCCGTTCACGCCCACGCCGGCATCCGCCGCCCGACGCCATGGCCCGCCTCATCCCCGACGACTGGAAAAGCCTCGCCGCGACCGGCGCGGCCGAACGCGAGCGCGAAACGCTCGCCGCGCTCGAACACGCGCTGCCCGACAGCTACACCGTGTATCACGGCGTCCACTGGACGCGCGCCGATCAGGCGTTTTCGGTATTCGGCGAAGCCGCGTTCGTCGTCGTGAGCCCGGCCGGCCGCGTGCTGCTGATCGAGCAGAAGGCCGGCTTCCTGCGCGAGACCCCGAAAGGGCTCGTGAAGGTCTACCTGCAAAAGGAGCGCAACGTCCCGATCCAGCTCGCGCGCACGCAGGAGACGCTGCACCGGCGCCTGACGGCCGCGCTCGGCGCGGGCGTCTACGGCGTCGAGGCGCTGCTGTACTGCCCCGACTACTCGATCCGCGACGCGTCGATCGCCGGCGTCGCGCCCGAGCGCATCGTCGATGCGTCGCGCAAGACGCAGCTCGCGCAAGTGATCCTGCAGATCCTGCCCGAGGACGACGAACACTTTCCGAACGCGCCGAAGCTCCACCATTTCCTCGCGGACGAGCTCGCGCTCACGCCCGACACGAGCGCGCTCGTCGGGCAGGCCGGCACGCTCGTCACCCGGCTGTCGGGCGGGCTCGCCGCATGGGCGCGCCAGCTCGACTTCGCGCCGTTCCGGCTGCGCGTGACCGGCACGGCCGGCTCGGGCAAGACCCAGCTCGCGGTCCAGGTGATGCGCGACGCCGTCGCGGCCGGCAAGCGCGTGCTGTATGTGTGCTTCAACCGGCCGCTCGCCGACTACATCGCGCGCATCGCGCCGCCCGGCGCGAAGATCGCGAACTACCATCAGCTGTGCGACTGGGTCGCGCGCGATGGCGGCTATACGCCCGACTTCCAGGCGCCCGGCGAATTCGAACGGCTCGAGGCGCGTTTCGCGCAAGCGCCGATCCCCGAGCGCTGGCGCTTCGACGTGCTGGTCGTCGACGAAGGGCAGGATTTCCACGCACCGTGGGCGGCCGCGCTCGAGCGGCTGCTGGCGCCGGACGGCGCATGGTGGTGGCTGGAAGATCCGCTGCAGAACCTGTACATGCGCGAACCCGTCGCGCTGCCCGGCTGGGTCACGCTGAAGGCGCTCACGAATTACCGCAGCCCGCGCGACCTGCTCGAATTCGTGCGCGACGTCGTCGGCCGCGTCGAGCCGCTCGCGGCCGAACTGCGCTCGGGCAGCCCGTTCGACGGCTCCGAACCGTCGGTGTCGGCCTACGGCGAAGACGGCGCGTCGGACGACGCATTGGCGCAAGCCTGCATCGATGCGACCAAGCGCGCGATCACGCATGCGTTGTCGCTCGGCTTCCGCAAGCAGGACATCGCGGTGCTGTCGTACCGCGGCCGCGAAGGCTCGGTGCTTGCGCCGCTCGACCAGCTCGGCCCGCACCGGATCAAGCGCTTCACCGGCAAGTACGACTTGTTCGGCAATCCCGAGTATCGCGAAGGCGACGTGCTGCTCGATTCGATCTACCGCTTCAAGGGTCAGTCGGCGCCGTGCGTGATCCTCACGGAAGTCGACTTCGACGCGCTCGACGCGCGTGCCGCGCGCAAGCTGTTCGTCGGCGCGACGCGCGCGACGATGAAGCTGCTGATCGTCGCGTCGTCGCGCGCGGCCGCGCAACTGGCGGACGCGACGGGTTGACGCGGCGGGCGGGCGAACGCCTGTCCGTTACCGCGCCGCCGTCATTTCGATTCAAGCCACCCGGAACGCCCCCACCGCACGCCGCAACCCATCCGCCTGTTCCTCGAGCGACGCGGCCGCGGCCGCCGCCTGCTCGACGAGCGCCGCGTTCTGCTGCGACACCTGATCCATCTGCGACACCGCGCGGTTCACCTGCTCGATCCCGTCGCGCTGCTCGCTCGAGGCGGCCGCGATCTCCGTCATGATGCCCGTCACGCGGCCGATCGCCTGCTGGATGTCCTGCATCGTCGCGCCGGCCGTACTGACGAGCCGCGAGCCCGTCGCGACACGCTCGACCGATTCGCCGATCAGCGTACGGATTTCCTTCGCCGCGGACGCCGAGCGCTGCGCCAGCGTACGCACCTCGCCCGCGACCACCGCGAAGCCGCGGCCCTGCTCGCCCGCCCGCGCGGCTTCGACCGCCGCATTCAGCGCGAGGATGTTGGTCTGGAACGCAATTCCCTCGATCGTGCCGATGATGTCGGCGACCTTCTGCGAGCTCTGGTCGATCTCGTTCATCGTGCCGATCACCTCGCCGACGACCGTCGCGCCGCGCGTCGCGATCTCGCTCGCACTGTCCGCGCAGGCCTGCGCCTCGAGCGCGTGGTCGGCATTCTGCTTCACGGTCGCCGTCAGTTGCTCCATGCTCGCGGCCGTCTGCTGCAGCGCCGACGCCTGTTCCTCGGTGCGCTGCGACAGGTCGGTGTTGCCGGCCGCGATCTGGTGCGTCGCCGTCGAAATCGCCTCGGAACCCTGGCTGACCTGGCGCACCGTGTCCGCGAGGCTGCGCTGCATGCCCGTCACGCCCTTGACCAGTTCGGCCATCTCGTCGCGCGACGACCAGCGCAGTTCCGACGTGAGATCGCCGTCCGACAGCCGGCGGAAATGCGACAGCAGGCGATTCACCGGTTGCGTGATCGCGAAATGCAGGCCGATCGCGCAGCCGAGGCATGCGGCCAGCCCGAATGCGATGCCCGCGATCGCGCCGATGCGCATCCAGCCGTAATAGGTCTGCGCGGTGTCGTACACGTCCTTGCCGCGTGCCGCCTGGTACGTATCGAGCGCGTCGGTCGCCTGCGTGAGCGCGACCGACAGCGGCGGCGCGACCGTCATCAGCAACCGGTCGGCTTCGTCGCGCCGCCCTTCGCGGATCGCATCGATCATCGGCTTCAGCGCCTGCCCGATCAGCGCCTGGCGCGCGGCATCGAGGCGGCTCGCGAGCGGGCCCTCGTCGCCGTCGTGCGGCATCGCCGCGTAGTTGCGCCATGCCGTGTCGGCCTTCGCGAGGTAGCCCTCGGCCTTCTTCACGAGATCGGGAACCTCCGCCGCGTCCGGATGCAGCAGCGCACGGTCGAGCGTCGTGCGCACGATCGTCAGGTTCAGGCTCGCCGCGGACAGCGCGGTCTTCGCCGCCAGTTGCCGCGTATAGGCCTCGTCGAGGGCGCGATTGGAACTCTGCATGCCCGCGAGGCCGATCAGCCCCGACACGACGAGCAGCGCGGCGACGAGGCCGAGCGTGGAAAAAATCCGCGTACGGATCGAGAAACGGGAAAACAGGGCGTTCAGGTTCATGACGGCACGTGAGCGATGAAAAATGCCGCGGCAATCGGTCCGCGGCCCTCTGTATTACGGTTTGCCTGCACAAAACTTGAGTCCGTCCCTGCTTCGCGGCTGATCGTCGTCAATTTTTCGGGCAGGCAAGCCGCCCCCGCCCGCCGTCACGCCAGCAGCACGACGCCGCCCGTGGTCGCGCGCGACTCCAGCAACCGGTGCGCATCGGCCGCTTGCTCCAAGGGCAGCCGCGCGCCGATCTCGACGTGCATCCCGCCCGCCAGCCGGTCGAGCGTCGCGCGCGCGGCGTCGCG
Organism: Burkholderia anthina; assembly: GCF_001547525.1. GTDB lineage: Bacteria > Pseudomonadota > Gammaproteobacteria > Burkholderiales > Burkholderiaceae > Burkholderia > Burkholderia semiarida. The sequence goes on along the minus strand of NZ_LNJP01000004.1, from coordinate 311,796 downwards.
ATACGCGCCGGGGTCGCGCGCGATGAAACCGAGCACGCTCGGCCGCGCGAGCGCGATCGAACGCGCCGGGCCCAACTCGTCGAGATCGAACGTCTGTCGCGCGCCGATCGCGGCCACCTGCCCGATGCTCGCGACCATCCCGAACGGACGAATCGCCCCGAGCGTGCGGGTCAGCACGTCGCCGCCGATGCCGTCGATCGCGTAGTCGACGCCCGCACCGCCGCCGAACGCACGCGCCGCCGCGACGAAATCCTCCTCGCGATAATCGACCACCGCTTCGGCGCCGTGCGTGCGCACGAGCGCGGCCTTCGCGGCCGAGCCGACGGTGCCGATCACCCGCGCGCCGAGCGCACGCGCCCATTGCGTCGCCAGCAGCCCGACGCCGCCGGCCGCTGCATGCACGAGCACCGTATCGCCGGCGCCGACCTGCCGCACGCGATGCAGCAGCATGTACACGGTGATCCCCTTCAGCAGCCCGGCGGCAGCGGCTTCGTCGCTCAGGCCGTCGGGAATCGGCAGTACGCGCTCGGCCGGCATCGTGCGCAGGCTCGCATAGCTGCCGGTCGGCATGCCGGCATAGGCGACGCGCCGACCGGGCACGAGATCCGGCACGCCCGGCCCGACCGCGTCGATCACGCCGGCCGCCTCGACGCCGAGCGCCGCCGGCAGCGCAGGCAATGCATGCGCGCCCGTTCTGAAATAGATGTCGACGAAATTCACGCCGATGGCGGTCTGGCGAATCCGCACTTCGCCGGCGCCGGGCGGCGCGACAGGCGCGTCGACGCGCCGCAGCACGCCGGCGTCGCCGTAACGGTCGATCCCGATCCGGATGGCTTGGGTGGTTTGGGACATGACGTTCCTCGCTATCGAGTGGAAGTGACACGATCATCCCATCGTGCATAATTCGACGGAATTCACGTTGAACGCCCACCTACTGTGCAAAATTCGACCGACCGCGATCCTGCCGTCTCGCCCGTGCTGCCCATGAGCTGGGACGACATCCGCTACTTTCTGGCGGTGATGCGCGGCGGCAGCCTGTCGGCCGCCGCCCGCGCGCTTCAGGTCCAGCATTCGACGGTCGCGCGGCGCATCGACGCGCTGGAATCGGCGCTCGGGATCCGGCTGTTCGATCGGCTGCCGCGCGGATGGCCGCCGACCGACGAAGGGCTGCACCTCGCCGAGCACGCCGCACGCCTCGAAGCCGACGCGCATGCGTTCGCGCGCGCCGCGCAGGGCGCGGGCGCGCTCGACGGCGTCGTTCGCGTATCGGCGTCGCCGGTGTTCGCGAGCCATTTCCTCGCGCCGCGCCTGGCCCGTGCGCAGCGCGCGTGGCCGGCGCTGCGGATCGACCTGATGGGCGAGATGCATGCGGCGAACCTGTATGCGCGCGAAGCCGATCTCGCGGTGCGGCTGTCGCGGCCGAGCGAGCCGGGGCTCGCCGCGCGCCGGCTCGGCACGATGCGCTTCGCGCTGTGCGCGGCACCGGAATGGGCGGATGCGCCGCCCGACACCTGGCCGTTCGTCGGCTACGACGACGCGCTCGCGCAAACGCCGCAGCAGCAGTGGCTCGAACGCTTCGCGGCCGGGCGCCGCTTCGCGTTCATCGCCAACGATCTGGCCGCGCAACATCGCGCGTGCGCAGCCGGGGCCGGCGTCGCGCTGCTGCCGCGCTTTCTCGTCGACGATCCAACGGCGCACGCCGGCGCGCCGCTCGTCGAGCTGACGGCCGCCCCGCGTTGCGACATCGAGCGCGAGATCTGGCTCGTGGTTCATCCGGACGTGCGCCGATCGCCGCGCGTGCAGCGCGTCGCCGACGCGATCGCCGACGCGGTGCATGCGGCGGACGGCCGGCTGTAAGCCGCCGAAACCGCAAACGGCTTTGCCACGCGCGTCGGCGGCCGGCATAGTAGCGCTTTCACTTCACTCGCCCTGCCGCCATGTCCACCGCCTCCGCCTGCGTCGTGCGTGACGCGACCGACGCCGACCTCGATGCCATCCATGCGATCTATGCGCACCACGTTCGCCACAGCGTCGCGTCGTTCGAGGAAACGCCGCCCGACGTCGCCGAACTGCGCGCACGCCGCGATGCGGTGCTGAACCACGGGCTGCCGTACCTCGTCGCCGAATGCGACGGCCGCGTGGCCGGCTACGCGTACGCGACGCCGTACCGCACGCGCAGCGCGTACCGCTTCACGATCGAGGATTCGATCTACATCGACGATGCGCAACGCGGGCGCGGAATCGGCCGCGCGTTGCTCGCGGCGCTGATCGCGCGCTGCGAAGGCGGCCCGTGGCGGCAGATGATCGCGGTGATCGCCGACGGCGGCACCGGCGGCTCGACGTCGCTGCATCGCGCGTTCGGTTTCGAGCCGGCCGGCCTGTTGAAAGCGGTCGGCTTCAAGCACGGCCGCTGGATCGACACGGCGTTGCTGCAGCGCCCGCTCGGCGACGGCGCGAACACGCGCCCCGCCTCGCCCGAGCCTGCCGCGGCGCGCTAGAATGGCCGCATGTCAAAACAGACTCATTCCACGCCCGACGAGGCCGCGCCGGATTCCCGCAACGAGTACACGGTCGACGAGCTCGCGCGCGTGTCCGACACCACCGTGCGCAACGTCCGCGCCTACCAGGATCGCGGGCTGCTCGCGCCGCCGGAGAAACGCGGGCGCGTCGGCATCTACGACGACACGCACGTCGCGCGTCTGAAGCTGATCAACCATCTGCTCGCGCGCGGCTACACGCTGTCGAACATCCAGGACCTGATCAAGGCGATCGACGAAGGCCACGACCTGCGCTCGATCCTCGGCCTCGAGAACGCGATCGGCGGCCGCTGGTCGCACGAGTTGCCGAAAACCTACTCGCTCGCGCAACTCGCGCAGATGTTCGGCCCGCAGGCGACCACGCAACTGTCGCGCGTGACCGAGCTCGGGCTGCTCGAACGGCGCGGCCTGTCGTTCGTCGCGAAGAGCCCCGCGCTGCTCGAGGCGGCGGCCGCGATGACGAAGGAAGGGATTCCGCCGCGCGAGCTGCTCGACGTGATCAGCCTCGCGCGGCCGCATTTCGACGCGATCGCGCGGCTGCTCGTCGACCTCGTCGTGAAGCGGCTCGACCGCTACGACGCCGGCACGCTGCCGCCGGCCACCGACGTGCCCCAACTGGTCGACGCGATCTGGCGCCTGCGCCCGCTCGCGGCCGTGTTCGTCGAAGGCGAGACGAACCGCGCGCTCGAAACCGCGGCCGGCGCATATCTCGGCGGGCGGGTCGCGACGATCCTCGACAAGAAGCTCAGCGACGAAGCAGCGCGGCAGTCCGGCACGACGGACACGCCCGATCCGGCGGGCGGCGGCGACAAAGCATAGGCCCGACGCCGTCATATCCATATCGGCAATGCTTCGTTTGCGGGTGCGATCTCCCATGCGACGATTCTTCCAACCGAGCGGCGCCAGCCGCTCCCCGAAGATGCCTCGCATGGAGTTCGTTCGATGATTCGTTTCACCCGCTGGATCGCCCGCGCCGCCGCCGTCTCGCTCGTTGCCCTGTCCGCCGCGTCGGCGTTCGCGCAAGGCGGCGCCGACAAGATCGTGCGCATCGGTTATCAAAAGGCCGGCCTGCTGTCGGTCGTCAAGGCGCAGGGCGCGCTCGAAGCGCGGCTCAAGCCGCTCGGCTATGGCGTTCAATGGTTCGAATTCCCGGCCGGCCCGCAACTGCTCGAGGCGCTGAACGCGAACAGTATCGACTTCGGCTACACGGGCGCGCCGCCGCCCGTGTTCGCGCAGGCGGCCGGCGTGCAGTTCGTCTATGTCGGCGCGGAACCGCCGGCGCCGCACAACGAAGCGGTGTTCGTGAAGGCCGATTCGCCGATCCGGACGGTGGCCGGCCTGCGCGGCAAGAAGGTCGCATTGCAGAAAGGCTCGAGCGCGAACTACCTGCTGCTCGAGGCGCTGAAGAAAGCCGGCGTGCGCTATGACGAAATCCAGCCGGTGTATCTCCCGCCGGCCGATGCGCGCGCCGCGTTCGAAAGCGGCAACGTCGACGCGTGGGCCGTGTGGGATCCGTACTACGCGGCCGCGCAAAGCGCGCTGAAGGTGCGCACGCTGTCCGACTACACGGGGCTCGCCGCGACCAACAATTTCTACGAGGCGACGCGGAGTTTCGCGCAACAGCATCCCGACGTGGTCGGCGCGATCCTGAAACAGGCGCGGGAAACGGGCCAGTGGGTCAACGCGCATCCGGCCGACACGGCCGCGCTGCTTGCGCCGAAGGTCGGGTTGCCGCAGGCGCTCGTCGAGACGTGGATCAAGCGCGTGCCGTTCGGTGCGGTGCCGATCGACGAACGCATCGTCGCCGCGCAGCAAGGTGTGGCCGATGCGTTCCACGCGGCGAAGCTGATTCCGCAGAAACTGAGCGTGGCCGAAAACGCCTGGGTCGACAAAAGCGTGGCGGGTGCGCTGGCGGCGAAATAACGCGCGCGGCCCCCTCCATCGGCAGGCAGGCCGGGCGCGATGCCCCGCCGGCCGCTGTCGCGTGCCGCGCGCCACGCGCCACGCGCTCAACGCAACGCCGCCGCCACCTTCTTCTGCCGCCACAGACACAGCAGATCGCACGCCACATGCGCGGCCGCGATCGCCGTGATGTCCGCGTGATCGTACGCCGGCGCCACCTCCACGACGTCCGCCCCGACCAGATTCACCGCCCCGAGCGCGCGCACGATCGCCAGCGCCTGCGCGGACGACAACCCGCCCGCGACCGGCGTCCCCGTTCCCGGCGCGAACGCCGGATCGAGGCAATCGATATCGAACGTCAGGTATGCAGGCCGCGTACCGACGATCTCGACGATGCGCTCGACCGCCGCCCGCGCACCCTGGTCATGCACCCACGCGGCATCGAGCCGCTCGATCCCGAGAAAGTCGTCGTTCCACGTGCGGATGCCGACCTGCACCGACGTCGCGGGATCGATCAGCCCTTCCTTCACGGCCTTGTAGAACATCGTCCCGTGATTGAGGCTGTCCGGGTGGTCGTCGGCCCACGTATCGCAGTGCGCGTCGAAATGGATCAGCGACAGCGGCTTGCCGTAGCGCTCCGCGTGCGCGACCAGCAGCGGATACGTGATGTAGTGGTCGCCGCCGAGCGTCAGCATCTTCGCGCCCGAGCGCAGGATCGTGCGCGCATGCTCGACGATCGCCGGCTTGATCGACAGCGGGTTGTGCGCGTCGAACCAGCAGTCGCCGTAGTCGACGGCCGCGAGATCGTCGAACGGATCGAAGCCCCACGGATACGGATGGAGCTCCGCGAGCTGCACGCTCGCCGCGCGGATCGCGGCCGGCCCGAGCCGCGCGCCGGAGCGATAGGTCGTCGCGAGATCGAGCGGCACGCCGGAGATCGCGACGTCGACGCCGTCGAGCGCGCGCGAGTAATTGCGGCGCATGAACGACAGCACGCCCGCATAGGTGTTTTCGATCGAGGAACCGTACGGCGTCGTGCGACGGATCGCGCCGTCGCCGTGGAGAAGTTCGGTCATGGTCGGACCTGTTTTCGTGGCGGCCGCGCCGCCCCGCTTCGAACGAGCGCGCAGGCCGGGCACGGCGGGGATTCATCGGGCATGCATCGGCTCGCGCATTCAGTCGCGAGGCGACGCGGGACATCGACAGCGACAACGGCAATACCGCAGCGATCATAGCAAGCCGAATCGCAGCCGTTGCCCCGGTTCCGCCGGGGCAACGCGCGGAAAAATCCGGTGCCGCAGCGCGGGCCGCCGCCGTCGTTTACTAGAAGGATTCGCCGGTTTTGGCGTGCCCGTTCTTCCGGATAATGGCCGGCAGCCGCGCCCCCGACGGCGCGTCGTCCACCGCAGACGACAACAAACGGAGACACCGCCTTGATCGCCACGCTTCCCGCCACCTACCGCCGGCTCTGCCCGCTCGCCATCGCCGCAGCGCTGCTGTACGGGCTGTCGCTCGCCGCCGCTCCCTATCCGGGCCAGGCCGCCGCGAAAGCCGCGATGGGCCTCCTGCTGCTCGCGGCGGGCAGCACCTGCGGCGCGCCGCGCGAACGCGCATGGCTGTGCGCGGCGCTCGCGGCCGCCGTGCTCGGCGACGTGCTGCTCGCGCTGCCCGACTGGCCGCTGTCGTTCGTCCTCGGCCTCGGCGCATTCCTGCTCACGCACGCGTGTTATTGCGCGATCTTCTTTCGATGGCGCGCGCGGCCGCACGGCTGGCGCATCGTTGCGCTCGTCGGACTGTGGATCGCCGCGCCGGGGTTCTATGCGGCGTTCTTCCCGCACCTCGGCGAGCTGCTGGCGCCGGTCGCCGTCTACATGCTCGTGCTGTGCGTGATGGCGAGCTTCGCGCTCGCCGCCCGCACGCGCGACCCGCTGGTCGCCATCGGCAGCCTGATCTTCGTCGGCTCCGACACGCTGATCGGCGTCGGCCGCTTCCTCGGCGTTTTTCCGGGCATCGACTATCTGATCTGGGGCCTCTATGCGCTCGCGCAGGTCACGATCGTGGCCGGGGTTTTCCATGAGATCGCCGGCCGGTCGATCAGCCCCTGATACCGTTTCAAACGGGCCGCCGCGCGTGGGCGGCCCCGGTGTTCCCCTGTCTTGCCCTGCCGACGGCCTTTTCCGCTCATCCCGCATTGCGGAAGCCGGACCGTTCCAAACCCCGCTCAGCCTTTTCCCGTCTGGCTTCCGGCCCTTAGAGCGCCGCCTCTAGCCTCTTGCGGTTTCCGGGTTCACCCACTATCGTTACATCAACCAATGTAACATTAAAAAATGAGCCAGATCGGAGGCACCCGGATGAATGCTCGCACGTTGCCTTTCGGTCCACCCGGCCACGACGGCCTGGACGAAACCATCGACATCGCCATCATCGGCACCGGCTTTGCCGGCCTCGGGATGGCGATCCGCCTGAAGCAAACGGGCGTGACCGACTTCGTCGTCCTCGAGAAGGCCGCGTCGGTCGGCGGCACATGGCGCGACAATCATTACCCCGGGTGCGCATGCGACGTGCAATCGCACGTCTACTCGTTCTCGTTCGCGCCGAACCCGCGCTGGACGCGCATGTTCGCGCCGCAGCCGGAGATCCGCGCGTATCTGGAAGACTGCGTGCAGCGCTTCGGCATCGGCCCGTACCTGCGGTTGAATCACGAGTTGCAGCGCGCCGAGTACGACGAAGCCGCGCAACGCTGGCGCCTCACGTTCGCGAACGGGAAGCGGCTGTCCGCGCGCGTGCTGGTGTCGGGAATGGGCGGGCTGTCGCGCGCCGCGCTGCCGGCGATCCCCGGCGTCGAAACCTTCCAGGGCCGCGCGTTCCATTCGCAGCAGTGGGATCACGACTACCCGCTCGAAGGCAAGCGCGTCGCGGTGATCGGCACCGGCGCGAGCGCGATCCAGTTCGTGCCGCAGATCGCGCCGCGCGTGAAGTCGCTCGCGCTGTTCCAGCGCACGCCGCCGTGGATCATGCCGAAGCCCGACCGCAACCTCACCGGCTTCGAGAAATGGCTGTTCCGCACGCTGCCGTTCACGCAGAAGGTCGTGCGCAGCGGCATCTACTGGATGCTCGAATCGCGCGTGCTCGGCTTCGCGATCCATCCGTCGCTGATGAAGAACGTGCAGAAGCTCGCGCTGCGCCACATCCGCAAGCAGATTCCCGATCCGGAACTGCGCAAGGTGGTGACGCCGAACTACACGCTCGGCTGCAAGCGCGTGCTGATCTCGAACGACTACTATCCGGCGCTGTCGCGCAAGAACGTCGACGTGATCACGACCGGCATCGACCATATCGAAGCCGACGCGGTCGTGACGACCGACGGAAAGCGCCATGAAGTCGATTGCCTGATCTACGGCACCGGCTTCCAGGTGGCCGACCCGTATCCGCGCGGCGCGATCGTCGGCCGCGGCGGCCTCGACATCGTCGACGCCTGGCGCGACGGCGCGCACGCGTATCTCGGCACGACGCTGCCCGGCTACCCGAACTTCTTCATGATCGTCGGCCCGAACACGGGCCTCGGCCACAACTCGATGGTGTTCATGATCGAGTCGCAGATCGAATACATCCTCGGCGCATTGCAGGCGATGCGCCGCGAGCACGCGGATGCGATCGAGGTGCGCCCGCTCGTCGAGGCCCAGTTCAACAACGATCTGCAGGGCAAGCTGAAAAAGGCGATCTGGTCGACGGGCGGCTGCAAGAGCTGGTACCTCGACCCGCGCACCGGCAAGAACACGACGCTGTGGCCGGGCTTCACGTGGCGCTTCCGCCAGGCGACCGCGCGCTTCTCGATCGCCGATTACCACGCGTATCGCGCACCGCACGACACGACCGCGCGGCCCGCCGCCGCGCCGGCCGCTTCCGCTTCCACGTCCGCCGAAGCGGCCTGAGCCAGACAAGGAGCCACCGACATGAGAGATTTCGCCAACAAGGTCGCCGCGATCACGGGCGCCGGCTCGGGCATGGGCCGCGCGCTCGCGATCCAGCTCGCGCAGGCCGGCTGCCACGTGTCGCTCGCCGACAAGAACGGCGTCGGCCTCGCGGAAACCGAACGGATCGTCCGCGCGATCGCGCCGAACGTGCGCGTGTCGACGCGCGTGCTCGACGTCGGCGATCGCGACGCGATGTTCGCGTGGGCCGACGACACCGCGCGGGAGCACGGCAAGGTCAACCTGATCTTCAACAATGCGGGCGTCGCGCTGTCGAGCACGATCGAAGGCATGGACTACGGCGATCTCGAGTGGATCGTGAACATCAACTTCTGGGGCGTCGTGCATGGCACCAAGGCGTTCCTGCCGCACCTGAAGGCGTCGGGCGAAGGCCACGTGATCAACACGTCGAGCATCTTCGGGATCTTCGCGCAGCCGGGCATGAGCGGCTACAACGCGACCAAGTTCGCGGTGCGCGGCTTCACCGAATCGCTGCGCCAGGAACTCGACATGATGAAGTGCGGCGTGTCGGCCACGTGCGTGCATCCGGGCGGCATCCGCACGAACATCGCGCAGTCGAGCCGCGTCGCGAAAAACATGGTCGGCTTCATCGTCGAGAGCGAACAGCAAGGCAAGGACAGCTTCGAGAAATTCTTCATCACGAGCGCCGACGACGCCGCGCGCACGATCCTCGCCGGCGTGCGCAAGAACAAGCGCCGCGTGCTGATCGGCCGCGACGCGAAGGGCGCGGACTGGATGGCGCGCATCCTGCCCGCCGCCTACCAGGCGCTCGTCGTGCTCGCGACGCGCCGCGAGGCCGCGAAGGCCCGCCGCGCCGCACGCGGCACGCCGGCGCCGGTGCACGCCACCTACAACAATGCAGGCAATCAGGGAGAACAATCATGACGACACCGAACATGATGCCCGTGCGGCGCGACATCCGTTTCGCGCTGCCGCCCGAACGCGCGAAGGACTGGCATGTGCAGGGCGTACCCGTCACGCACTTCATGAATGCGCTGTCGCTGCTGTTTCCGGCCGGCGAACGCTTCTTCATGGATTCGGTGCGCCACTACCGCGACCGGATCGAGGATCCCGAGCTGAAGAAGCAGGTGCTCGGCTTCATCGGCCAGGAAGCGATGCACACGCGCGAGCACATCGAGTACAACGACCTGCTGCAGGCGTCCGGCCTGCCCGCGCACAAGCTCGACAAGCGGCTGTGGACGATCCTCGGCTTCTTCAAGAAGACGCTGCCGCATTCGATGCAGCTCGCGATCACGATCGCGCTCGAGCACTACACGGCGATCCTCGCGAACCAGTTGCTGTCGGGCCACGAGCACCGGATCGACGGGTCGGTCGAAGGCTATCAGCAGATGTGGATGTGGCACGCGATGGAGGAAACCGAGCACAAGGCGGTGTCGTACGACGTGTGGAACGTCGTGATGAAGCCGGGCCTCGGCAGCTACCTGCTGCGCACCGGCACGATGCTGCTTACGACCGTGATGTTCTGGACGATCGTGTTCGACTTCCACGTGCGGCTGATGCTGTCACACCGTCGCAAGCATGGCAAGTTCGGCGGCATGTGGCGCCTCGTGAAGTATCTGTACAGCCCGAGGAATGGCGTGTTCCCGAGCATCGCGCGAGAATGGCTCGACTACTTCCGCCCGGGCTTCCATCCGTGGGACCACGACAACCATCAGTATCTGCAGGGGCTCGACACGCTGCTCGCCAACATCGACGCGACCAACGCGCGTTATGCGGCGCAGGCAGCGCCGCGCCGCGTGCCGCTGCATCCGGTTGCGCAGGCATGACGCGATGGCGCCCCCTCACGAGATGCTGACCGTCCCGTCCGGCGACGTGAAACTCGCCGTCTACGTCAGCGGGCCGCGTCGCGCGCCGCCGCTGATCCTCGTGCATGGCTACCCCGACTCGGCAGCCGTGTGGGCGCCGATCCGCGCGCGGCTCGCGAAGCGCTACCGCGTGATCGCGTACGACGTGCGCGGTGCCGGCGCATCCGATGCGCCGCGCCGCCGCGCCGACTACACGCTCGAGCGGCTCGCCGGCGACCTGAAGGCGGTGGCCGACGCGACCTGCGGCGGCCGGCCGTTCCACCTCGTCGGCCACGACTGGGGCTCGATCCAGTGCTGGGAGGCCGTGACCGACCCTGCGTTGCGCGGCCGCATCGCGTCGTACACGTCGATCTCGGGCCCGTGCCTCGATCACGTGTTCCGCGCGAAGATGCGGCTCAAGCAGAGCCTGAAATCGTGGTACATCGCGTTCTTCCATCTGCCGCTCGTACCGTCGCTGGTGTGGCGGCTCGGCGGCGCCGCGCTGTGGCCGCGCTGGCTGCAGATCACCGAGCGCGTGCGCGCCGAGCGCGATCCCGCGCAACTGAAGAACGCGCTGAACGGGATGCAGATGTACCGCGCGAATTTCATCGCGCGGGCCCGCAAGCCGCGTGAACGGTATGCGCAGGCGCCGGTGCAGATCCTGGTGCCCGTGCGCGACCGCTACGTGACGCCCGAGATGTCGGCCGACCTCGACCGCTGGCTCGGCGAGCACGTGCGCGAGGAAATCGACGGCGCGCACTGGATCGTGCTGCGCCATCCGGACCTGATCGCGTCGCGGATCGACCGGTTCGCGTCGGCGCATGAAGGGGCCGCGGTCGCGGCAGTACCGGCGGCGACGCCGGCCATGCGGACGGGAGCGGCCATTCAGCGCAGCGGCGGCAAACGCTTGAACAACGTTTCGTAGTCGATCACGAGCCCGTCGTCGTCGATGTCCATCTCCGCCGTGAAATTCCGGAAGATGCCTTCGTATCGGTAGCGACGGCCCGGTTCGATGCACGCATAAGCCTGCTTGACCGGCGTGACCTTCAGATCCGGCGTCGAGATGTACGCGACGTCGATCGGCCGTCGCTCGCCGCGCGCGAGGCCGAGGCGGCCGATCGGCAGCGAATTCGTGAACGGCGTCGCCGCGATGTCGATGTCGATGCAGCCGTCGAGCTCGTGCAGTTCGCGGCCTGAACCGTCGCGCCAGTGCCCGGCCCCGTCGCCGCGCAGTTCGAGCGTGCCGCCGCCCATCACCTTGAGCACCGCGTAGGTCACGCGCCATTGCGCATCGCACTCGACGCGATACGCCAGCCCGTATGCACGGCCGTACCGCTGGCCGACCACCGCGCTTTCGACGACGATGCCGGAATCATTCCGGTCAAACGTCAGATGTTCGATTCCGTCGCCCTCGAGCGACGCCCACCGCAGTTCGCGCATTCTGCTGCCTCCTTGTCACCGCACATCGAGGCATCGTCACACAAATCGCGGCTATCGAGAATGCCGCCGTCGACGAGTCCAGCGCGCGTCATTCGTGTTCGGCGGCTATTGCCAGCCCCTCGAACGCCGATCGGATAGCTTCCACGACTCGCGCCGCTCCGCGCTCATCCTCGAACGGCGAACGCGGTCCACCCGGTGGCTGGCGCACCGTCCAAGGTTCAGTCCAGATTCACGCTCGCCACTCGTTCACGTTCAAGCATGTGGCACGCGCACGGTTAGCCCTGGCAAATCAGCGAAATCCGCGACGTTCAGCGTCATCAGCGCATAGCCGTGCTCAATCGCCTGCGCTGCAATCCACAGATCGTTGTAGCGCGGCCGCGGCGAGCGGCCCGCCTGCTTGACAGCAGCAGCCAGCACCCCGAAAGCGGCCGCAGTGTGGCGCGTGACTTCAAGCACAGGTCGGCGCTCAAGTTGGCGCAAATGGGCGGCGCGCCGCGCGCGTTCGGCAGCGTCCGCGCAAGCCTGCACGCCGAATGCCAGTTCGCCCAACGAAATCGTCGAGATGAACACAGGCGCATCGCCCGCCGTGTCGATCACGGCACGCGATTCGATCGTGCCGCCGGCCAGCCCCACCCACACGCAACTGTCGATGATCATGCCCACGGATCACGAACTCCGTCTTCGAAGCCGCTGCGACTATCTCGCAGCCAACGGGCTGCGTCCTCGGCGTCGAAACTTGCAGGCAGGCCTTCGAGCGCTTGTGCGGCGTCCATAACGGGCTCGGCCGGGACCAGCCGCGCGATCACGGTCTGGTTGCGTTCGACCACGATCGTCTCACGGCGTTGGGCGACCTGATCGAGGATCTGGCGAGTATGGCGGGCCAGTTCAGTTGCGGTAATGGTGACCATGGCGTCTCCGGGACGAGTAATACGTATTGTACGTATTATACGCATTCAATGCCCGGTGCGAGAACGAATGGCTGAACGTGGTGGGCTTCGTGGGCGAGTCGAGACCCAGAGTCCCCTTGCCGCACGGTTCTACAACAGCGCATTCGCGAGAGCAGACCTCGCTATCGAGCTTCGGTCCGCGTCCGGCGAGCGTGGTCGAACCGCAACCATATCGCCTTGAGATCACAGCCTGGTCGGGCTCTCGGAGCGATACGCGATTTCGTCCAACGTTGGGTCGTCGTGGTCAACATGACCGGGGCGCTGAGCCGCTCGGCGAAATCGACTACACCCGCGCGGAATACACACCGACCATGCCCCACATCAGCGCATTCGCCACAAATCCCGACTATCCAGAATTCCCTATTCCGGTGCATCGAAACGTGCCCTATGCTCGCGGCTTGTCCTGCTCCGCCGCCATCATGCCTACCGCCCGCCCCGCCTCGCCGTCGATCGACCTGCGCATCCTGCTGCGCGGTATCGGGCAGATCGTGCTGCAGGCGAATGCGCTCACCGGTACGTTGCTGCTCGCCGCGCTGGCGCTGACCGACCTGCGGCTCGCATGCGCGGCGCTGGTCGGCTCGGCTGCCGCCAGCATGACGGCCGTGCTGGCGGGCGCCGAACGCCGCGACGTCGAACAGGGGCTGCACGGCTTCAACGGCGCGCTGGCCGCGCTGATCGCCGTCCTGTTCGCGCCCGGTCAACTCGCCGCCGTCGCGCTGGTGCCGCTGCTCGCGATCGGCGCGGCGCTCGTGCAACGCGCGATGCGGGCGCCGCTCGCCCGCTGGCGCCAGTGCCCGTATTCGAGCCCGTGCCTGGCCGTCACCGCGCTGTGGCTGCCGTTTGTCGCGTCGCAGCATGCGGACGGCGCGAGCGCCGGCCCCGTGCCGACGCTCGCTTCCGCAACCGACGCGCTGCTGTCGGGCGTCGCTCAGACCGCCTTCGCACAAGGCGCCTGGGCCGGCGCGCTGGTCGTCGCCGGTCTCGCCGTCGCGTCGCGCCGCGCGGCCGCGTTCGCGCTCGGCGGTGCGATTGCGTCGACCGTGCTGCTCGTCGCGCTCGGCGCGAGCGACGCATCGCTCGCCGATGGCCTGCTCGGCTTCAACGGCGCGCTCGCCGCGCTCGCGCTGATGTCGCGCGGGCCGCGTGCGGCGCTCGCGGCCGCCGCCCTCGCCGCGCTGATCCAGTGGCTCGCGATGCGCGCAGGCATTACCCTGTTCACGGCCCCGTTCGCGCTCGCGTCATGGGTGACCGTAGCCGTCGCGCGCCGCCTCACCCTCGGAGAACCCGATGTCATTCGCACACCGTCCTGATGCCGTGAAGCCCGGCGGCCCGATCTCGGACGCCGAACGCAAGCTGCGCGTCGACCTCGCCGCCGCGTACCGGCTCGTCGCGCTGAACGGCTGGGACGATCTGATCTACACGCATCTGTCCGCAACCGTGCCGGGCGAGCCGGGCCACTTCCTGATCAACCCGTTCGGCCTGACCTTCGACGAGGTCCGCGCATCGAACCTTGTCAAGATCGATCTGGCCGGCAACCGGATCGGCGACGGCGAGCACGCGGTCAACGTGACGGGCTTCGCGCTGCATGCGGCCGTGCACGCCGCGCGCGCGGACGCCGTCTGCGTGATGCACCTGCACAATGCGGCCGGCATCGCCGTGTCGATCCAGCGCGACGGGCTGTTGCCGGCGTCGCAGCACGCGCTGCGCTTTCATGGCGATCTCGCGTACCACGACTACGAGGCGCTCGCGTTCTCGCCGGACGAAGGCGCGCGGCTGACGGCGAGCCTCGGCGCGAAATCCGCGATGCTGCTGCGCAATCACGGCACGCTGACGGTCGGCCGGACCGTCGCCGAAGCGTACGTGCTGATGGATACGCTGATCAAGGCGTGCGACATCCAGTTGCGCGCGCAAGCAGGCGGCGGGCGGCTCGTGCTGCCGGAACCGGCCATCGCCGAGCGCACCGCCGAACAACTGCGCGACGGCGGCGCGATCGAAGGTGAACTGGAATGGCCGGCGCTGCTGCGCCGGCTCGACCGGATCGATCCGTCGTATCGCGACTGACGCCGCATCCGCACCGTGCCGAATCGCTCGTCTTCAATCGTTCAATCCCAACCGGAGCATGTGTCATGCCGACTTTCAATATCCAGCTGTTCGAAGGCCGCACCGTCGAGCAAAAGCGCGCATTCGTCGAAGCAATCACGCGCGTCACGTGCGAGACGCTCGGGTGCGCGCCGGACTCGGTCGATATCATTCTCACCGACGTGAAGAAGGAGAACTGGGCGACGGCCGGGAAGCTGTGGAGCGATCAGGGTTGAGCGACACGGGCGGCGTCGCTTCGGCGCCGTCTGCCCGGTGCCGCACCCTAACCCTACCTCACGGCGCCCGCGACAGGCGCCGCACGCGGGCGCCTTCGCCCGCCGCCGTTGTGCGCCCGCACATCGCTTCGTCACGCAATCGGCGCATAATGCGGGACAGACGCAGCAGCCGATGGCCACCCGACGAGGAGACCGCCATGGAAGCGAAGAACGAGGAAGTCGTCGCACACCTGCTCTCCGATGTCGTCGAATTCGCGCGCGCTCGCCTGCCCGACGCCACGTTCCGGATCGTCGAACCCTTCCTGCGTCATTACTACGACTTCGTCGATGCGGACGATCTGCAGAGCCGCGGCATCGCCGACCTGTACGGCGCCGCGATGGCGCACTGGCAGACCGCCCAGAAATTCGTGCCCGGCAGCGAACGCCTGCGCGTGTACAACCCGATCCTCGAACAGCACGGCTGGCATTCCGACCACACGGTGATCGAGATCGTCAACGACGACATGCCGTTCCTCGTCGACTCGGTGACGATGGCCATCAACCGTCTCGGGCTCGCGCTGCATTCGGCGCTGCATCCGGTGTTCCGCATCTGGCGCGGCGCCGGCGGCGGCATCGAGCGGGTCGACGCGGGCGGCGCGACGTCCGGCGACGGCCAGTCGCAACTCGCGTCGTTCATCCATTTCGAAGTCGACCGCTGCGGCGACGCCGCGTTGCTCGACACGCTGCGCGAGGACATCGCGCGCGTGCTCGGCGACGTACGCGCGTCGGTGGAAGACTGGCCGAAGATCGTCGACATCGCCCGCGCGACGATCAAGGAGATGAAGGCGCGCGAATCGACCGCGGAGGACATCGAAGCGCGCGCGTTCCTCGAATGGATGGCCGCCGATCACTTCACGTTCCTCGGCCAGCGCGACTACGCGCTCGTATCGGACGGCACGGGTTTCGGCCTGCGCGGCATCGAGGGCTCGGGCTTCGGCATCCTGCGCGAATCGTTGCGCACGTCCGGCGCGCCCGACGTGACGCCGCTGCCGCCGGCGGCGGCCGAGATCATCACCGGCCCCTGGCCGATCTTCCTGACCAAGGCGAATTCGCGCGCAACCGTGCACCGGCCCGGCTATCTCGACTACGTCGGCGTGAAGCTCGTCGGTGCCGACGGCAAGGTCACCGGCGAGCGCCGCTTCATCGGCCTCTACACGTCGACCGCCTATTTCGGTTCGTTCACCGAGATCCCGATCGTGCGCCGCAAGTGCGCGAACATCGTGC
Organism: Burkholderia anthina; assembly: GCF_001547525.1. Classification (GTDB taxonomy): domain Bacteria; phylum Pseudomonadota; class Gammaproteobacteria; order Burkholderiales; family Burkholderiaceae; genus Burkholderia; species Burkholderia semiarida. The sequence goes on along the minus strand of NZ_LNJP01000004.1, from coordinate 295,595 downwards.
GGCGTGCGGGCTTCCTGCCGAAGGGGCACCTCGGCAAATCGCTCGTGACGGTGCTCGAAACCTATCCGCGCGACGAACTGTTCCAGGCCGACGAAGACCGGCTCTACGACATCGCGCTCGGCATCCTGCGCCTGCAGGAGCACCAGCGCACGCGGCTGTTCGTGCGCCGCGACCGCTTCGACCGCTTCGTGTCGTGTCTCGTGTTCGTGCCGCGCGACAAGTACAACACCGATCTGCGCCGCCGCATCGCGAAGCTGCTGGTCGATGCGTACAACGGCGTGAACGTCGAGTTCACGCCGCTGCTGTCGGAATCGGCGCTCGCGCGCATTCATTTCGTCGTGCATGCGGAACCGGGCACGATGCCCGACGTCGACACGCGCGAGCTCGAAACGCGGCTCGTGCAGGTCACGCGCCGGTGGCAGGACGATCTCGCCGACGCGCTGCTCGACACATTCGGCGAAGAGCAAGGCAACCGCCTGCTGCAGCGCTATGTCGATTCGTTCCCCGCCGGCTATCGCGACGACTACCCGGCGCGCACGGCCGTGCGCGACATCGAGCTGATCGAGCGCGTGAAGGACTCGGGCCAGCTCGCGATGAACCTGTACCGCCCGATCGAGGCCGAGCCGCGCGCGTTCCGCTTCAAGGTGTATCGCGCGGGCGACCCGATCGCGCTGTCGCGCAGCCTGCCGATGCTCGAACATCTCGGCGTGCGCGTCGACGAGGAGCGGCCGTACCGGATCCAGACGCAGGACACCGCGCATGCATGGGTACACGATTTCGGCCTCGAGCTCGCCGACGATACCGAGTTCGACATCGAGCGCGTGAAAGGCCTGTTCGAGGACGCGTTCGACCGGATCTGGAGCGGCCGGATCGAAAACGACGACTTCAACCGTCTCGTGCTGCGCGCGCACCTGAGCGCACGCGAAGTGACGATCCTGCGCGCGTATGCGAAATACCTGCGTCAGGTCGGCTCGACCTTCAGCGACGCGTATATCGAACGCGCGCTGACCGGCAATCCGGCGATCGCGCGGCAACTCGTCGAGCTGTTCCTGCTGCGCTTCGACCCGCGCATCGGCGACACGCGCGACGTGCAGGCCGAAAGGCTGCTGAAGGCGATCGAAGGCGCGCTCGACCAGGTGCCGAACCTCGACGAGGACCGCATCCTGCGCCAGTTCCTCGGCGTGATCAACGCCACCGAGCGCACGAACTATTTCCTCGCCGACGCGAACGGCGAATCGAAGCCGTACCTGTCGTTCAAGTTCAACCCGGCGAAGGTGCCCGGCCTGCCCGAACCGAAGCCGATGTTCGAGATCTGGGTGTATTCGCCGCGCGTCGAGGGCGTGCACCTGCGCGGCGGGCGCGTCGCGCGCGGCGGCCTGCGCTGGTCGGATCGCCGCGAGGATTTCCGCACCGAGGTGCTCGGGCTGATGAAGGCGCAGATGGTGAAGAATGTCGTGATCGTGCCGGTCGGCTCGAAAGGCGGCTTCGTCGTGAAGAACCCGCCGCCGCAGACCGATCGCGAAGCCTGGATGCGCGAAGGCATCGCGTGCTACCAGACGTTCCTGCGCGGGCTGCTCGACCTCACCGACAACCTCGCCGGCAACGCGATCGTGCCGCCGCCCGACGTCGTGCGCCACGACCCCGACGATCCGTACCTGGTCGTCGCCGCCGACAAGGGCACGGCCACTTTCTCCGACTACGCGAACGCGATCTCGCACGAATACGGCTTCTGGCTCGACGATGCGTTCGCGTCCGGCGGCTCGGTCGGCTACGACCACAAGAAGATGGCGATCACCGCGCGCGGCGCGTGGGAATCGGTGAAGCGGCACTTCCGGGAGATGGGCATCGACACGCAGACGACCGACTTCACCGTGGTCGGCGTCGGCGACATGTCGGGCGACGTGTTCGGCAACGGGATGCTGCTGTCGCCGCATATCCGGCTCGTCGCCGCGTTCGATCACCGGCACATCTTCCTCGACCCGAACCCCGACCCGGCGACGAGCTTCGCGGAGCGCCAGCGCATGTTCGCGCTCGAACGCTCGAGCTGGGCCGACTACGACGCGGCCGCGATTTCGCCGGGCGGCGGCGTGTATCCGCGCACCGCGAAGACGATCCCGCTGTCGCCGGCGGTACAGGCCGCGCTCGGCATCGACGCGCACGCGCTGCCGCCGACCGAGCTGATCCGCGCGATCCTGCAGGCGCCGGTCGACCTGCTGTACAACGGCGGCATCGGCACCTACGTGAAGGCCGCGCGCGAAACCCACGCGCAGGTCGGCGACCGCGCGAACGACGCGGTGCGCGTGAACGGCGCGGACCTGCGCTGCAAGGTCGTCGGCGAAGGCGGCAATCTCGGCTGCACGCAGTTCGGCCGCATCGAGTTCGCGCAGCGCGGCGGCCGCATCAACACCGATGCGATCGACAACTCGGCCGGCGTCGATTGTTCGGATCACGAAGTCAACATCAAGATCCTGCTCGGGCTCGTCGTGTCCGACGGCGAGATGACCGAGAAGCAGCGCAACGCGCTGCTCGCCGAGATGACCGACGAAGTCGGGCTGCTCGTGCTGCGCGACAACTACTACCAGACGCAGGCGCTGTCGATCGCGGGCCGCCATGCGGTCGAGCTGCTCGACGCCGAGGCGCGCCTGATGCGCTGGCTCGAACGCGCGGGCCGCCTGAACCGCGTGATCGAATTCCTGCCGACCGACGACGAAGTCGCCGAGCGGCAGGCCGCGAAGCTCGGCCTCACGTCGCCGGAGCGCGCGGTGCTGCTCGCGTACAGCAAGATGTGGCTCTACGACGCGCTGCTCGAATCCGACGTGCCGGAGGATCCGCTGGTAGCGGCGATGCTCGTCGACTACTTCCCGAAGCCGCTGCAGCAGCGCTTCAGCGAGCCGATGCGCCGCCATCCGCTGCGCCGCGAGATTCTCGCGACGCACCTGACCAACGCGCTCGTGAACCGCGTCGGCTGCGCATTCGTGCACCGGCTGATGGAGGAAACCGACGCGAAGCCCGGCGACATCGTGCGCGCATGCATCATGGCGCGCGACGTGTTCGACCTCGATGCGGTGTGGCGCGACATCGACGCGCTCGACAACCGCGTCGCCGACGACGTGCAGGCGCGCATGTTCGTCGACGTCGCGCGGCTGCTGGAGCGCGCGGCGCTGTGGTTCCTGCGTCACCTGCAAGCGGGCGCGGTGGCCGACGGCGGCGTCGCCGAGCTGATCGCGCGCTGCCGCGACGCCGCACAGCGGCTCGCGCCGCAACTGCCGTCGCTGCTGCCGGCGGACGATCTCGATGCGCTGTCCGAGCGCCAGCGCGTGCTTGTGGATGCCGGCGTCGACAGCGCGCTCGCGGTACGCGTCGCGAGCGGCGACATCTCGGCCGCGCTGCTCGACATCGCCGAAGTGGCCGCGACCTGCAACCGCAGCCTCGAACTCGTCGCGGGCGTCTATTTCTCGCTCGGCACGCTGCTCAATTACGGATGGATCGGCGAACGCGCGGCGACACTACCGACGCCGACGCACTGGGACATGCTCGCGCGCGCCGCCGCACTCGCGGAAGTCGCGCGGCTCAAGCGCACGCTCGCGACGAGCGCGCTCGCGGAATCGCCGGACTCGACCACGCCGGACACGATCGTCGGTGCGTGGCGCGCGCGCCGCGAGGCCGCGCTCGCGCGTTACGAGCACCTGCTCGCGGATCTGCGTGCGTCGGGCGGCGCGAGCCTCGCGGTGCTGCTCGTGGTCGTGCGGGAAATGGCCGTGCTCGAACGCGCGTGACGGCAACGACGGGCGCGACGGGTCAGACCGTCGCGACGAGCAATTCTTCCGCGCGGTTCGGCGGCCGCAGGCCGTCCGTGCGCGCGGCGAAATAACGCCGCGTCAGCTCGGCGGCCGACACGTGTTCCGCCTTCGCGAAGCCGGCCTCCAGGGCGAGCGCCTGGATCTGGTCCGGCATGAAGAAGCTGATGAACGGCGTGCCGCTCGCGTGCGCGCCCTTCGCGGCCATTTCCATCCCCGGGCGCACGTCCGAATCTGCATTGTTCAGCGGCAACAGGAACGTCATCGCGAACGTCGAACCGGGCGCGAGCGATGCGACTTCGCGCAGCGCGGCCGCATTCGCTTCGCGCGTCAGGTACATGCTGACGCCGGTGGACACCACGACCGCCGGTTTGCCCGCATCGAAGCCCGCGCCGACGAGCGCGTCGCGCCACGACTGCTTCGCTTCGAAATCGACCGGCACGAAGCGCAGCCAGTCGGGCACGCCGAAGCCGAGTTCGACGAGGCGCCGCTGCTTCCAGCGCTGCGGCGCCGGCTGGTCGACTTCGAATACCGTCACGCACGACGCCATGTCCGGCCGGCGCTGCACGAAGCTGTCGAGCCCCGCGCCGAGGATCACGTACTGGCTCACGCCGCGCGCGGCCTGCTCGGCAACGAGATCCTCGATGAAGCGCGCCCGTCCGACGATCGATGCGCGAAACGGCCGCGTGAACTGCGGATCCATGTCGCCGCGCCGCTGCCAGCCCGGTTCCGGCGCGAGCAGTTGCAACCCGATTTCGTCCGTGAACACATGCGGCGGCGCGTCGAGCTCGACGTGCAGCGCACGCCACAGCGCGACGCGCGCGGCCGTGCTGTCCGGGGCGTCTTCGCGGATAGCGGTCATGTCGGCCTCACTCCGGCTGCTTGCCCGGCGCCTGCAGACGCCACACGCGGCCGTCCGGATCGCGCACGGTCATGTCGCGCGTGCCCCAGTGCGTGTCCTCGAACGGCGTGACGACATCGACGATCGGCTGAGGCTGCACCGCCTGCTCGTCGGGCACCTTGAGCACGACCTGCATGTCGGGCTTTTCGGTCGGCGGCACTTCGGCGATGAACAGGAACGGACCATCGCCGCTGCGCAGTTGGCCCGAGTGGTGATCGGTTTCGAACTCCAGCCTGAAGCCCAGCGCCTGGAAGAACTTCGCCGACTTGCCCCAGTTGTGCGTGGTCAGGTACACAGCTTCGATCCGCTCGGACGACATGTCACTCCTCCTTGTTGGACGGCTCCGCGCCGGGCGGCGGCGCGGCCAGATACGCGCGCAACGCGTCGGCCACCAGCGCGGACAGCGATTGCTCCGTCTCGATGGCGCGATGCTTGACCTGCCGGATCAGGCCGAGCGGCAGGTACACGTTGAATTGCTTCACTTCTTCGTCGGTCATGGATACTAGTATGCTAGTAATCTAGCAAAAGTCAACGGAGGACGATGGCGGGATGATCGCGGCCCATGTGCGAGCCGCCGTCGGATGTCGTGCGTCCGCGTTACCTCGCGCTGCGCGCCGCAAGCCGCACGAACAGCGCGTCGAGATCGAATCCCGCCGTATCGATGCCGATCGTGTCGCGCAGGCACGCGGCCCAGTCGGCTGTATTGTCGAACGCGATCGTGCGCCCGGCCCCCGCCGCGTCGCGCAGCGTCAGCACGGTATTGAGCAGCGCCGCGCGGCCGTCCGGCAGCACGCGGCACGCGATCAGGTCGTTCACGAAGATCGATTCGGGATACGTCGACGTGAACCAGTTCGCGGCTTCGTAATCGATCCATTCGGCCGGCTTCAGCGAGAAGCGGTAAGTCGTCTGCCAGCCGTCGGGAATTTCGAACTGCATGTCGAATTCGCCGTCGACCGGTGCGTCGACCACACGAAACGCGCCGTGCGGCGTCAGTTGCCGCTCGCCCGGCGCGAAGCGCAGCGGCGCGGTCAGCGTCGCGCTGCCGAAGCCGATGTCCGCGAGCCACGCCGCGCCGTCGACGTCGATGCGCAGCAGCATGTGCGTCTGCGCGGTCACGATTTCGGGCGGCCGCATCCAGCGCACGCGCGCGATCAGCGGCGTCACGCGAAAGCCGATCGTCGTGAGCGCGGTGTAGAACAGCTTGTTGAGTTCGAAGCAGTAGCCGCCGCGGCGGCGCTCGATCAACTTGTCGACGATCGCGGGCAGGTCGAGCGCGACGCGCGCGCCGGTCAGCGGGTTGAGGTTTTCGAACGGAATCGCCTGCGGATGCAGCAGGTGCAGCCGGCGCAGCACGTCGAGCGTCGGCTCGGCCGGGCCGTCGTAGCCGATGCGGGAGAAGTAGCGCGAGAGGTCGAACGAGTCAGTCATGAACCGGCACCGATAAGAGGGACCCGCCACGATAGCATCGCGCGAAATCCCCATGTTGGGCGGGACGATCGTTCGTGGCCGGCGCGCGCGATGCCGGCGACGCATCGCGCACGCATCCGCGCGACGTTACGGCAGCAGCTTCAGTGCGGACGACGCAACCGACGGCACCGAAATGCCCTGGCTCGTCGCGAACTGCACGGCCTGGCTGAGCGTCGCCGCGAGCGATTGCAACTGGCTCGGCGCGCTTTGCGCGATATACGACGCGGCCTGCATGTTCTGCGGATTCAGGCCCGATTGCAGCAGCGACGCGGCGCTCGTCGAGCCGAGATTGCCGAGCCCCGACTGCAGTTGCGAATACTGCGTGAGCCCCTGCCCGAGCGATGCAAGCCCGTTGCTGAACGCCTGCTTGTCGATCTGGCCGTGCGTGGCGCCGCCGCTCGCGAACGCCTGGCCGAGCGCCTGCGACACCGATTGCTGCGCACCGCCCATCTGCGACAGCACGGCCGGCGACAGCGCGTCGCCGCCGGACAACTGGCTCGCGGCCTGCTGCGCCTGTCCGGCCGCCCCCGTCAGCCCCATCGCCGACGCGAGCGACGACTGGCCGTTCAGCACCTGCTGGTTCGCGCCGACATAGGCCTGCAGCAACTGCGCGACACCGCCCTGCGCCGGCGCTGCCGCCTGCTGCTGCCCGCCGCCGAGCAGCGACGCGCCGATCGACTGCAGGTCGAGCTGCGCGTGGGCGGTGCCGCTCACCAGGATGCCGAATGCGATGCCTGCCGAGGCCAGATACCGGCCCGTCGCGCGAATGTGCTTCATGTGTTTCCCTCGTGCCCGAATGATCGAGGCAATATTGTCGAAGCGCGTCGCGCGCCGCCGCAACGACTGAAACACATCGAAACGAAATCACGCCGCGCCGCCGCTTGCAATTCGGCAACCGACGGGTCCCGTCGCGCGGATTCGCGTACGTTTGCCGCGCGATGCCGTGCACGCGTTGCGATTCTTTCTCCGGTTGCATCAATGGATGCCGGTTCCAGCCTGCGCCGGCGCGCTTCACGTCGAACGATGCAAAACGAAACGGGCAGCTCGCCGCCGCCCGTTTCGTCACCCGCCTACCCGGCTACCGGCTGCCTGCCGCCCGCGGTGTCACGCCGCCATCCATGCCGGCACGCGCCGCGCCACCCAGTCGGCCGCCTGCTCGTAGCCGTGCGCAAGCTGCAGCACCGCGAGATCGGCGCGCGGACGCCCGATCAGCTGCATCCCCATCGGCAACCCCGCGTCGTTGAAGCCGACCGGCACGTTGATCACCGGGCAGCCGGCGAGCGTCCACGGCACGACCGTTTCCATCCAGCGGTGGTACGTGTCCATCGCGCGCCCCGCGATCTCCTGCGGCCAGCGCTGTTCGACGTCGAACGGGAACACCTGCGCGGTCGGCGCCGCGATGAAGTCGTAACGGTCGAAGAAGCCCAGCACCGCCTGATGCCACGCGGTGCGTTCGACGCTCGCGTCGAATACCGCCGCGCCCTGCATCGCGAGCAGCCCTTCGACCTCGTAGATCGCCTCGGGCTTCAGCAGCGCGCGGCGCGCCGGGTCGCGATAGTGCGCGAGCAGCCCGCCGCCCGACAGCAAGTGCCGGTGCGTGAGCCACAGGCGCCAGATCCGGTCGGGCGCGAACGCCGGCAGCGCGGCATCGACGTCGCAGCCGATCTCGCGCAGCGCCGCCAGCCCATGCTCGCACTGCGCGAGCACGCCGGCCTCGGTCGCGAGATAGCCGTTCCAGTCGCCGACCCACGCGATGCGCTTGCCGCGCAGATCCGCGTCGAGCGGCTGCGCGAACACGGCCGGATCCTCGGCGAGCGACAGCGGATCGTTGCGGTCGTAGCCGGCCTGGATCGCGAGCAGTTGTGCGACGTCGCCGACGGTGCGCCCCATCGGCCCTTCGATGCCGAGCTGCTGCATGAACACGTCGACGCCCGGCCAGCGCGGCACGCGGCCCTGCGACGGACGGAAGCCGTAGACGTTGCAGAACGCGGCCGGATTGCGCAGCGATCCGCCGAAATCGCTGCCGTCCGCCACCGGCAGCATCCGCGACGCGAGCGCGGCCGCCGTGCCGCCGCTGCTGCCGCCCGCGCTCTTCGTCAGGTCGTACGGGTTGCGCGTCGCGCCGTAGACCTCGTTGAACGTGTGCGAACCGAGGCCGAACTCCGGCGTGTTGGTCTTGCCGATGAAGATCGCACCCGCCGCGCGCATTCGCGCGACGCCGACGGAATCGGCCTGCGGCACGTTCTCGCGGAAGATCGGCGAGCCGTAGGTCGTCCGCAACCCCTTCGTCATCGCCAGATCCTTCGGCGCCTGCGGTATCCCGTGCAGCCAGCCGCGGTACTCGCCGCGCGCCAGCGCCGCATCCTTTTCCGCGGCTTCGGCCAGCAGCGCATCGGGCTCGCGCAGCGCGACGATCGCGTTGACCGCGCCGTTCACACGCTCGATGTGATCGAGATACGCACGCATCGTCTCGACGCACGAAACCGCCTTGCTGCGGATCGCCGCCGCGAGCTCGCCGGCCGACAGGCGCACGATCGGATCGACGGAAATGGAAGCGGGAGCGAGAAACTGCGGGGCGCCGTGCGGCATGCGAGGTCTCCTGGAATCGGAATGGAAGGCTCGACGGCGCTCGCTCCCATGCCAGCCGGGAGACGGTCGCGCCGCGGCCGATGCTCTACTCTACGTGACGCCGGATGCTCGACCTCCGATATTTTCCGTCGCGATTCATTGAGGATTCGACTAAATCCGGGCGCCCGACGCCGCGCTGCCCAGGCCGCCACGCCCGATGAAATCGTTTATGCGCATAAATTTAAATTTCTTATATTTCTCATAGACGCGTCATGTGCCGGCGCCCGTTAACGACATTTTTACGCGGCCGCGCGATCTCTTTAGATGGCCTGGCCCGGCCGCGCGCTACGCTGGAAGCATCCCGTTTCCTGGATATCGCTCATGCTCAAGCTGCTGGTTCCGGTCGGCCATTCGCCGCGCTCGCTTCAGGCGGTTCGCCACGCGACATTCCTGTATCGCGAGCGCTGCGCATCGGAGGTCGTGCTCATCAACGTGCAGGCGCCGCTCGAATCCACGCGGCTCGAGGCCTATCACCCGCTGTCGCGGTTGCGCGCGATCGAAGAAAAATTCGCGGCCGGCGATCTGGCGATGGCAGAGCGGATTCTGAAGGAAGCCGGCGTCAAATACACCGTCGAGGTGAAGGTCGGCCCGGTGGCCGACACGATCGCGGCCGTGGCGGCCGAGACCGGTTGCGACGAGATCGTGGTGGTCGCGCCGCGGCACGATCCGCTGCACGCGCTGATGTCGGTGTTTCGGCGCAGCGTGATGGGCCGGCTGATGCGGATCTCGAATGTGCCGGTGACGGCGGTGCAATGACGGCAACGGCGCGTCACGCGTGCGCCCCCGGCGCACGCTGTCGCGCAGCGTTTATTTGATGGCCTTGCGCCAGAACACGAAATAGGCGGCCGCCGAAGAAGCCAGCAGCAGGATGGCCCACATCGGGGCAAGACTGATCAGGACGGAAGAGACGTTCAACATTTGGATTCCTCACTATTTCGACAGCGATATTCAACATTTGCCTGCTTGCCGGACCCGATGGGTCGACGCCGCATCGCGTTCCGTCAAATCATGCATTCATGCTATCGCTTTGAACGGCCGCGCGACCGCCGTCGCCCGCCCGTACCCTGACATTCGTCAAACTCGCGCGCATTGCCCGCCTCTCCAGCAACGGCGGAAAAACAGGACGGGATCGCCCTGCCCCGCCACCGCTTTCAGCAGACGTTTACCGGGGGAAGCCCCAAGTGCTTCGTCGAACGTGTCCGCGTTACGCTTGAGCGACGAGGAGACGAACCATGAGACGAGCCGTACATATCGCCGTTTTCGCACTGCTGGCCTATCTCATCGGCGATCGCGCGATCCTGCACGCGCAGGGCCGCGACGCCAGCCCGCTCGCATGCGAGCAAGGCGCCGCGCAAGTGAAGGCCGATGCGCTCGGCCGCGGCTTCGGCGAAGCCGCCGCCGGCAGCCAGAGCGAGGCCTTCATGTCGGGCTGCCTGGTGACGGGACGCAGCAGCCAGGACGTTGCGATGGCGGCCCGCTGACGCGTATCATCCGGCGGCAAACCAGCCGCGCCCGAGCCGGCCGCGCTCGACGTGGCTCGCGCGGGTGTCGGCTCGCGCTGCCCGCCGCCGCTTTTCCGTTCGACGTTTCGACGAACGTCACCACCCGCCTCCCCGCGCACTCATACCCGACATGACCGATCCGAACACCGCATTGATCCAGCGCTTCTACACGGCCTTTCAGCAGCGCGACATCGACGCGATGCTCGCGTGCTATGCCGACGACATCGTGTTCAGCGATCCCGCGTTCAGCGAACTGCGCGGCGAACTCGCGCGCGACATGTGGCGGATGCTGGTCGCGCGGGCGCAGGAATTCTCGCTGACGTTCGGCGAAGTCGCCGCGGACGGCCAGGCCGGGCGCGCGCAGTGGAGCGCGCATTACCGGTTCGCCGCGACCGGCCGAATGGTGGTCAACCGGATCGATGCGCGCTTCCGGTTTCGCGACGGACGCATCGTCGAGCATCGCGACCATTTCGACCTGTGGCGCTGGGCGCGTCAGGCGCTCGGGATGAAAGGCGCGCTGCTCGGCTGGACGCCTTTCATGCAGCGCGCGATCCGCGCGCAGGCGCGGAAGAATCTCGACGCGTATCGCGCCAAACGGCGATAAACCGCGCGCGCCGCGGCCACTCCGCTAAGGCTTCATCGTCGCGTCGATCAGGTCGTAGGCCAGGTCCGGCGCCACGCCGTCCGGGTTCGCGAGACCATTCTGGCGATACCAGCTTTCATCGGCCTCCGGATGCGGGCCGGCAAGGCCGACGCGCCCTTTGCCGTAGCGGTACGTGGCCGCCGCGATGTCCTTGTTCGGGTAGATCGCCAGCACGATCCCGCCGGAACCGATCGGCGCGACCGGGAGCCTCGCGCCGTCCTGAAAGTAGATCCAGCGCTTTTTCCCGCGCCAGACGACCGGCGTCACCGTGTCGGCGATGCCGTGAAGCGTCGAACCCGGCCGGCCGACCTCGGCATCGATATCGCCGGCAACCAGCCCGAAACCCTGCGCGCCGGCCAGGTAGGCGCCCATGCACAGTCCGAGATATCGGCCGCCGTTCGCTACGTATCGCCGCACGGCCCGCATTTCGTTTCGGCCGATGCTGGCTGCCGCGCCGGGAATGTCCTGCCCACCGCCGGGCTGCACGTAGAGCGCCGCACCGGCCAGCGCCGCGGGCGTGATCTTGAGCTTTTCCGCCGGCCCCACGTAGATCACCCGGAACCGGTGGTCCGATTCCCGCAGGCGCCTGGCGATGGTTTCGGCGCACCCGTCGCACGCGGCAGGACCGCGATAGACCAGCGCGACCGGCCGGCTCGCCGCATCCCGCGTTTCGTCGCCGGGCATGGCCGCGTGAACGGCCGGCGACGCGACGATCGCCATCATCAGGAAAATCGCGTCTCTGGAGCGCATGTGGTGGATCGCCGGAGTCAAGGGAATCGCTGCCGCCCGGGCCGGATCGACAGGCGCGCGACGACCTCCGCCTCCCGTTCCGACACTCGATGCAAGCCGCGTGACAGCAAGCGTAGCGGCCCGAACGCGCCCGGTGTGTACCGTTTCCTGCGCGCTTGTGCAGATATGTGCGACACCGGCGGACCTGAACCGACGCCCCAGCATCCGCCCGACAAGGCCGGCTGCGCGATACGGCCGCGCCCCGTCTTTCACACCTCCAAGTCTTATATAAGACATAAGACATTTGACGTTCCAGACCATTGAGACTAGAATCCCGCTCAAAGCAGTGCCTGGAATAGCCCCGGAGTGCCGGCAAGGCCTTCCCCTCCAACGCAATATCAGCAGGTCTCCCCATGCTTGAAAACTTTCGTGCTCACGTGGCCGCCCGCGCCGCGCTCGGTATTCCTCCCCTGCCGCTGACGGCTCAGCAAACCGCCGAACTGGTCGAATTGCTGACGAACCCGCCCGCCGGCGAAGAGCAGACGCTGCTCGACCTGATCACCCATCGCGTGCCGGCCGGCGTCGACGAAGCCGCCCGCGTGAAGGCCGGCTTCCTGGCCGCCGTGGCCAAGGGCGAGACCGCCTGCCCGCTGATCTCGCGGGCGCGCGCGACCGAACTCCTCGGCACGATGCTCGGCGGCTACAACATCCAGCCGCTGATCGAGCTGCTGTCCGACGAAGCCGTCGCCGCGGTCGCCGCCGACGCGCTGAAGAAAACCCTGCTGATGTTCGACCAGTTCCATGACGTGAAGGAACTCGCCGACAAGGGCAACGCGCACGCGAAGGCCGTGCTGCAGAGCTGGGCCGATGCCGAATGGTTCACGAGCCGTCCGGAAGTGCCGGAAAGCCTGACCATCACCGTCTTCAAGGTCACGGGCGAAACCAATACCGACGACCTGTCGCCTGCGCCGGACGCCACCACCCGCCCCGACATCCCGATGCACGCGCTGGCGATGCTGAAGAACGCGCGCCCGGGCATCACGCCGGAAGAAGACGGCAAGCGCGGCCCCGTCAAGTTCATCGAATCGCTGAAGGAAAAGGGCCACCTGGTCGCGTACGTCGGCGACGTGGTCGGCACCGGCTCCTCGCGCAAGTCGGCCACCAACTCGGTGCTGTGGTTCACCGGCGAGGACATCCCGTTCGTGCCGAACAAGCGCTTCGGCGGCGTGTGCCTCGGCGGCAAGATCGCCCCGATCTTCTACAACACGATGGAAGACGCCGGCGCGCTGCCGATCGAGCTCGACGTGTCGCAGATGAACATGGGCGACGTGGTCGAACTGCGCCCGTACGAAGGCAAGGCGCTGAAGGACGGCAAGGTCATCGCCGAATTCCAGGTGAAGTCCGACGTGCTGTTCGACGAAGTGCGCGCCGGCGGCCGCATTCCGCTGATCATCGGCCGCGGCCTGACCGCGAAGGCGCGTGAAGCGCTGGGCCTGCCGCCGTCGACGCTGTTCCGCCTGCCGCACCAGCCGGCCGACAGCGGCAAGGGCTTCTCGCTCGCGCAGAAGATGGTCGGCCGCGCATGCGGTCTGCCGGAAGGCCAGGGCGTGCGCCCGGGCACGTACTGCGAACCGAAGATGACCTCGGTCGGCTCGCAGGACACCACCGGCCCGATGACCCGCGACGAACTGAAGGACCTCGCGTGCCTCGGCTTCTCGGCCGACCTCGTGATGCAGTCGTTCTGCCACACCGCCGCGTACCCGAAGCCGGTTGACGTGAAGACGCACCAGACGCTGCCGAACTTCATCAGCACGCGCGGCGGCATCGCGCTGCGCCCGGGCGACGGCGTGATCCACTCGTGGCTGAACCGCATGCTGCTGCCCGACACCGTCGGCACCGGCGGCGATTCGCACACGCGCTTCCCGATCGGCATCAGCTTCCCGGCAGGCTCGGGCCTCGTCGCATTCGCGGCCGCCACCGGCACGATGCCGCTCGACATGCCGGAATCGGTGCTGGTCCGCTTCAAGGGCAAGATGCAGCCTGGCGTCACGCTGCGTGACCTCGTCAACGCGATTCCGCTGTACGCGATCAAGCAAGGCATGCTGACGGTCGCGAAGCAAGGCAAGAAGAACATCTTCTCGGGCCGCATTCTCGAGATCGAAGGCCTGCCCGACCTCAAGGTCGAGCAAGCGTTCGAGCTGTCCGACGCGTCCGCCGAGCGTTCGGCTGCCGGTTGCACGGTGCGCCTGAACAAGGAGCCGATCATCGAATACCTGAACAGCAACATCACGCTGCTCAAGTGGATGATCGCGCAGGGCTACCAGGATCCGCGCAGCCTGCAGCGCCGGATCGCGGCGATGGAACAGTGGCTGGCCGACCCGCAACTGCTCGCGCCGGACGCCGACGCCGAATACGCGGCCGTCATCGAAATCGACCTCGCCGACATCCACGAGCCGATCGTCGCGTGCCCGAACGATCCGGACGACGTGAAGACGCTGTCCGACGTCGCCGGTGCGAAGATCGACGAAGTGTTCATCGGCTCGTGCATGACCAATATCGGTCACTTCCGCGCCGCGTCGAAGCTGCTGGAAGGCAAGCGCGACATTCCGGTCAAGCTGTGGGTCGCGCCGCCGACCAAGATGGACCAGAAGCAATTGACGGAAGAAGGCCACTACGGCGTGTTCGGCACGGCCGGCGCCCGCACCGAAATGCCGGGCTGCTCGCTGTGCATGGGTAACCAGGCGCAGGTGCGCGAAGGCGCGACGGTGATGTCGACGTCGACCCGCAACTTCCCGAACCGCCTCGGCAAGAACACGAACGTGTACCTCGGCTCGGCGGAACTGGCGGCGATCTGCTCGCGTCTGGGCAAGATCCCGACCAAGGAAGAGTACATGGCCGACATGGGCGTGCTCACCGCGAACGGCGACAAGATCTATCAGTACATGAACTTCGACCAGATCGAGGACTTCAAGGAAGTCGCCGACACCGTGCAGATCTAAGCGCGCAACCGGGCGGCGGCGGGTGGTCGACGTCGCCGCGCACCGCAAGGCGCCGCGGGCCGAATGGCCGCGGCGCCTTTTTTATGCGGGCGGAAAGGACGCAGCGATCGGCGCATCGCGGTGTCGATGCGGCGTCGCCACCCCGCTCACGAAGGCGCGCTCCGAATCACCAGTTCGTTGAAACCGGTGTCCGCATCGGGCTCGCGCGAAAAACGATGCGCGGGCAGCAGCGCGAGCAGGATCTCGGCCGTCGTGCGCACCAAGCAGCCGCTCGCGACGTGGCCGCCCGTCACGCGGCCGGCTGCATCCGAGATCGACATATGCAGATGCGCGCCGTCCGGCGACACCGAGCCGGCCAGCGTCAGGATTTCGAGGTCGCCGCGCAGTTCGGTCGGCTGATCGGCGCCGGCGAAACGCAACTGCGCGACGTTCAGGCTGCCGATGCCCTGGATCACGAAGGCCGCGTGCGAGTCGTGGCGGCGCAACGCCAGCTCGATCGCGCCGCGCAAATCGTCGCCGGGGGAAAGACGCAGAGGATGAGCTTGCATGGTCGATAACCGGTGGGTGGACCGTGATATCGACCAAGCGTACGTTCGCCCGGTGAATCCGGCAAGCCGGCCGTTTACGCGCGACGCTCGCGCGCCAGCAACCCGTACAGCGCACTGTCCGACACTTCGTCGCCGACGATCCAGCGTTCGCGCAGCAGCCCTTCCCGCACGAAGCCGAGCCGTTCGAGCAGCCGCGCCGACGCGGCATTGCGCGGATCGATATCGGCTTCGAGGCGGTTCAGTCGCAGCGTGGCGAAGGCATGATCGATCATGGCCGACGCCGCTTCGCGCATGTAGCCGCCGCCCCAGAACCTGCGCCGCAGGCTGAAGCCGATCTCCGCGCGCCGGCACTGCGCGTTCGCATGGAACAGCGCGCATTCGCCGAGCGCTTCGCCAGTCTCCCGCAGTTCGAGCACGCAGGTCAGGCTCTCCCCGCTCGCGGCGGTCTGCACGTTGCGCGCGACGCGCGCCTCGGCCTGTTCGAGCTGCGTCATCGGCGAGAACGAGAAGTAGCGCATCGCCTCCGCATCGGACCAGATCTCGAAGAAAGCATGTGCGTCGGCGTCGCGAAGGGGCCGCAGGACGAGGCGGGACGTATTCAGCGTGACGGGTTCGAACAGGGGCATGGCAACGGTCTGATGAAAATCGGGACCGTGAATTAGAACACGTGAGCCGTGCGGTAACCATGGCGCCCGTTGGCAGCGCTCGACATGGAACGACGGACCGCCGCGAAATAAAAAAGGCCCGGGGAACATCCCCGGGCCCGAGTACCTGAACTGTGACTGCCGGCCACGCTTACGCCTCGAGCGCCTCCAGCACCTTCCCCTTCGTCTCGATCCCGACGAAGTGCACGGTCGCCGCCGCGATCAGCGGCACGATGCCGATCAGGTAGAACGCCGGCGCGAGGTTCCCGCCGATGATCGCGTGCGGCACGATCATCGGCGCCGCGAACGACGCGATCTTCAGCCACGCGCTGCCGAGCCCGCAGCCCGACGCGCGGATGCTCGTCGGATACTGCTCCGGCGTATAGACGTACGCGGTAATGAAGCCCGACGCCATCAGCCCGAGCGACAGCGAGCAGAAAGTCGCGACCACATACACCGACGACGCGTGATAGATGCCCGCGAACGCCAGCGACAGCGCGCACAGCACGAACGACCACACGATCACCGGCTTGCGGCCGAGCTTGTCGACCAGCAGCGCGGAGGCCAGCGACCCGAGCACGCCCATCACCGAGCCGATCACCGCGAGGTTCAGCGCGAGCTGCAGCGGCGCGTGATAGAAGTTCTTGTAGATCGTCGGCAGCCAGGTCGACAGCCCGTACTGGATGAACCCGCAGGTCGCCCACAGCGTCGCCACCGCGAGCGTGCGCTTGCGATACGCGGCGCTGAACAGGTCGCTCATCCTGCGCTTCGGATGCTGACGCACCATCTCGTCGAACGCGGCCGCCTGCGTGGCCGGCGGCAACTCGCCGCGCACCGATTCCTCGAACGCGCCGACCGCACGCCCGGCCTCCGCGAGCCGCCCGCGCGACGCGAGCCAGCGCGGCGACTCCGGCACGAGATGCGTGAGCACGAGCGACAGAAGCAGCGGCAGCCCGCCGACGAAGTACATGATCTCCCAGCCGAAGCGCGGCACGAGCCACGCGCCGAGCGCCATCGACACGAGCAGGCCGATCGGGAACACGATCTCGTACAGCAGCACGAAGCGGCCGCGGCCATGCGCGCGCGTGATCTCGTTGATGTACGTCGCGGCGACCGGCAATTCGCCGCCGAGCCCGAGCCCCTGCAGGATCCGCAGCAGCACGAACACCTCGAACGTCGGCGCGAAGCCGCACGCGATGCTCGTGATCCCGATCACCGCCGAACTCCACGCGATCGCCTTCACGCGGCCGTGCTTTTCCGCGAGCGCGGGAAACAGGAAGGCGCCGATCAACTGGCCGATCGCGCCGGACGCGATCAGCATGCCGATCTGCGTCGGCGACAGCCCCCATTTATGAATCAGCAGCGGCAGCGTCGCCGCGATCGTGATCACGTCGAAGCCGTCGAAGAACGTCGCGGTGCCGATCAGCACGCGCGCACGGATCTGCATCGCGTTGGCCGGCAACCGCTCGAGCCGCGCGATGATCGCACCGGGCGTGGCGGCGGCAGCTTCCATCGTGGCCCTGCCGGCCACGACGTTGTCGAAAGTGCTCATGCGGGGTATCTCCTGGATCTCTTTCCGGGTTGGACCGGTCAGGCAAGCGCCTGGGTCGTGTCTGCCAGAGCTTCCGTATCCACCGCCCGGCCCTGGTTCATCCACTTGCGCGCGAGCTTCAACTCACGCGCGTTGTTCACCGCGACGACACCTCTCACATGCCCGTCGCCAACGAAAAACAGCGTCGCACGGCGCGCGGCGAGATCGCCGCGCACGACGAGCTGCGCATCGGCCGGCAGATCGCCGAGGATCTGCAGGTTCACGTCGTACTGATCGGACCAGAACCACGGAATCTCCGCATACGGCGCGCGTACGCCGAGCACGGCCTTCGCCGCCGCGATCGCCTGGTTCTGCGCGTTGGCCCACGATTCGAGCCGCACGCGCCGCTTCAGCCAGCCGTTGTGATGGTTCGCGACGTCGCCGCACGCGAAGATCGCCGGATCGCTGGTCGCGCCGTATTCGTCGACGACGATGCCGTCGTCGATCGCGAGCCCCGCGTCGCTCGCGAGCGACACGTTCAGCGCGAGGCCGATGCCGGCCACCGCGAAATCGGCGTCGATCGTCGTGCCGTCGGCAAGCGTCGCGCGTACCTTCGACGCGTCGTCCGGCTGCGGGTCGAGCGACGCGAGCGCCGCGCCCGTGCGCACCTCGACACCGTTCGAACGATGCAGGTCGAGCAGGAAGTCCGACACGATCTGCGGCACCGAACGGCCGCACAGGCGCGGCGCACCTTCGACCACGATCGCATCGACGCCGAGCTTGCGCGCCGTTGCCGCGACTTCGAGGCCGATCCAGCCGCCGCCGATCACGAGCACGCGCCGGCTCGCGCGCAGCTTCTCGCCGAGCGCGGCCGCTTCGTCGAGCGTGCGCAGGTAATGCAGGTTCGGCGTGTTGACGAGCGCATCGGGCAAGCGGCGCGACGTGCCGCCGGTCGCGATCACGAGCCGGTCGTATGCGATCTCGCGGCTGCTTTCGGTCTTCACCACGCGGCGCGCGCGATCGATCGACGCCGCGCGTTCCGGCTGCCACGCTTCGACGTTCAGCGCATCGAATTCGTCGGGGCGCACGACGCGCACGGTTTCGATGTCGGCGTCGCCGGCCAGCACGGCCTTCGACAGCGGCGGGCGCTCGTACGGCAGATGCGGCTCGTCGGCGATCATCACCAGGCGGCCCGCGAAGCCTTCCGCGCGCAGCGTCTTCAGCACCCAGCCGGCCGCCTGGCCGCCGCCGATCACGACGACCGTGCCCGGCGCGGCCGATTCCTGCGAGTTCGTTTCGCTCACGATTTCCGCTCCGTCATGAACTTGCCTTCCGGCGCCTTCGCGTTCTTCTGCCGGCGCGTGTTGCCGTCGAGGCCGCCGTCGACGGCCCATTCGGCGAACACGGTCGGGCCCGGCTCGAATTCGCGCGGCTGCCACTCGGGCGTGAGCACGTCCTCGTCCGCGTAGTACTCGATCAATGCGCCGGCCGGGTTCTGGAAGTACCAGAAGTACGCGGACGACACCGGATGACGCCCCGGGCCGAGCTGCGTTTGCCAGCCGCAGCGGTCGATGTGCATGCCGCCGCCGAACACTTCGTGGATGTCGCGCACGGTGAACGCGACGTGGTTCAGGCCGCGTTTTCCATTCGGCAGCGCGAGCAGGAACAGGTCGTGATGGCCGCCGTGCGGCGCGCAGCGCATGAACGCACCGCGGCCCGGGTAACGGTCCGACGTCTCGAAGCCGAGCAGTTCGTGATAGAACGTTTCCTGCGCGTCGAGGCAGTTCGTGAAGAACACGACGTGCCCGACCTCGACCGGCTCCGCGCGCGCATAGATCGGGCTCGGCTGGTCGACGCGCAGCGTCTGGCCCCACACGTTCGACGGCGAGCCCGTGATGTCGAGTGCGCGCTTGCGCGTGACTTCGACGCGGATCGCCATCCCGTTCGGATCGATGCAGCCGACCGCATCCTCCTGCGCGTAATAGCCGGGCTGGCCGGCGAGCTTCGTGCGCAGCGCGTCGAGTTCCTGCCGCGTCGCGACGCCCCACGTGACTTCACGCAGCGTCGGGCCGGCTTCGAATGCGGGCGGCAGCGACGGATCGTCGGCCCGCACGACCAGCACGGTGCAGCCGTTCAGCGTTTCGAAACGGGCGCGGGTGTCGTCGTGCGCGACTTCCTTCAAGCCCCAGTCGGCGAAAAAGCGCCGGCAGGTGGCGAGGTCGTCGACACCGTACGTGATCTGCTCGATTCCCAAGATGCTCATTGCGTCATTCCCCTTCGCTCAGTTCGCCCACGGCAGCGGCGCGTCGTTCAAGCCCCAGTAGAGGCTCTTCTGCTGCATGTATTCGCGGATGCCGAGACGCCCCTTCTCGCGCCCCATCCCGCTCTCCTTCCAGCCCGAGAACGGCGTGGAGATCGAGAACAGCTTGTACGTGTTGATCCACACGGTGCCCGTCTCCAGCGCCCGCGCGATGCGCCACGCACGCTTGTAGTCGCGCGTCCAGATGCCGGCCGCGAGGCCGAACACGCTGTCGTTCGCCTGTGCGATCAGCGACGCTTCGTCGTCGAACGGCATCGCGACCAGCACCGGCCCGAAGATTTCCTCCTGGCAGATGCGTGCGCTGTTCGGCAAGCCTTCGAGAATCGTCGGCTGATAGAAGAAGCCGTGCTCGCGCCCGTCGCCCGTCGGCCGCTCGCCGCCGCACAGCAGGCGGCCGCCTTCTTCCAGCCCGAGCACGACGTAGCGTTCCACCGACTCGCGATGCTTCGCGGTGATCAGCGGGCCCATCTGCGTGTCGGGCCGCGCCGGGTCGCCCACGCGCAGCGCGCGCGCGCCGGCCACCAGGCGCTGCATGAATGCGTCGTACACCGCGCGCTGCACGAACAGCCGCGACCCGGCGATGCACGCCTCGCCCGACGAGCTGAAGATCCCGTACAGCACGCCGTTGACCGCATGATCGAGATCGGCGTCGTCGCACACGATCGTCGGCGACTTGCCGCCCAGTTCGAGCGACACGGGCATCAGCTTCTCGGCCGCGATGCGCGCGATGCCGCGGCCTACCTCGGTGCCGCCGGTGAACGACACCTTCTTCACCAGCGGATGGCGCACGAGCACGTCGCCGATCACCGAACCCTTGCCCGGCAGCACGCTCAGCACGCCCTTCGGCACGCCGGCTTCCTCGCAGATGCGCGCCAGCGCGAGCGACACGAGCGGCGTGACCTCGGCCGGCTTGAGCACCACCGCGTTGCCGCCGGCCAGCGCCGGCGCAAGCTTCTGCGCGTCGGACGCGATCGGCGAATTCCACGGCGTGATCGCCGCGATCACGCCGATCGGCTCGTACACGCTCATCGTCAGGTAATCGCCGCGCGACGGCGTCAGTTCTTCGTCGAGCGTCTCGAGGCAGGCCGCGAAATAGCGGAACGTGTTCGCGGCGCTGGCCACCAGCACGCGCGTCTCGCCGATCGGCTTGCCGTTGTCGCGGCGCTGCAGGTGCGCGAGCGCTTCGTGGCGCTGCATGATCAGGTCGGCGACGCGGTACAGCACCTGCGCGCGCTGATGCGGTTTGAGCCCGGCCCAGTCGGCGCGGCGCCATGCGGCGTCGGCGGCCACGACGGCGTCGGCCGCGTCTTCCGCGTTCGCCGTCGACACTTCCATGTTCACCGTCTGGTCGGCCGGATAGATGCTCGTGTAAGGCGCGCCACGGCCGCGCCGCCACTCGCCGCCGACCAGGATGTTGCCGTCGGGCACGAGGCTCGTATCGAAAGAAGTCATGTCACCTATCCCACAAATCTGTCTCTGCGCATCCGCCCTCGCCGTGGCGCGGGCGGACGCTCGATGGTCCGGTCAGATCACGCAGCGGGCCGCGCGGTTGCGCAGCGCGCGGATCGCGCTGTACGCCGTCAGCGCGGACGTCTTCGGGTTGTCGGGCAGCGGCTTGCCGCTCATTTCCAGCGACATCTCGCCGAACGCGCCGCGCGCGGTGATGCGATGCACGTTGCGCGCGACCGTCGGATCGGCGATCAGGCGCACGTGGGTCGCGTCGAGCCCGAGGCCCGCGAGCGCGACCGTCGCCGCGACGTTCGCGTTCTTCGGATAGAGCCGCGCGGCGTCGCGCGCGGTGCCTTCGAAGATCACCTTCTCTTCGGTCATCGCGTGCAGGTCGCACAGTGCCTCGGCCGGCGTGCCGAGCCAGCCGAGCGGCGGTTTGCGGCCGACGTACAGCACTTCGTCGAGGCCGCCCTGCTTCGCGGACGCCAGCGCGTCGATGCCGCCGATCGCACCCGACAGCAGCGTCACCGTCGTGCCGCCTTCGTCGGCGGCCTGCGACAGCACGTCGAGCAGCGCGAGATCGGACAGCGCGCCGATCGACGCGACCGCGCAGTCGGTGCCGGCCTTCAGCAGCGGCACGACGTGATCGACGAGCGCGCTGTGGCCCGCGCATTCGAGCGCGAACTCGGGGCGGCGGGCCAGCGCGTCGACCGACGACACGACCTCCACCGCGCCGCCGAGATCACGCTGTACCGCCGCGCGCTGGTGTTCCGGCACGATCACGTGCGCGACGCGCAGCGACGCATCGTGCTCGACCGCGTGGTACACGGCCGCGCCGATCGCGCCGAAGCCGATCATCGCGATGTCGACCGGGGCGTGCGCCCGCTTTTGCCCGTTATGCATACTGGCGCTCCGTCGGCGCTTCCTGCTTCACCGGCGGGCCCGCGAAGGCGGACGCGAACGAGCCGACCGACAGCATGTCGACCTCGACCATCACCGGCCCTTCCTTCGCGATCCCTTCGCGCACGACCGCCTCGGCCTGGTCGAGCGACGTGATCCGGTAGTGCGTGAGGCCGAAGCTCGCGCAGAACTGCGCGAAATCCGGCTGGTGCAGCTGCACGAAGCAGCGGCGGCCGCCGTAGTGCGCGTCCTGGATGTTGCGGATCACGCCGTAGCACTGGTCGTTCATCAGCACGATCATCACGTTCGCGTTTTCCTGCACGGCCGTCACGAGTTCGCCGACGTTGACCATCAGGCCGCCGTCGCCGACGAGGCAGACCGTCTTCGCCGCGGCGCCCGCGAGCGCCGCGCCGATGCCCATCTGGATGCCCTGGCCAATACCGCCGCCGAGCGCATGCACGCCCGAGCGCGGCTCGAAGATCTTCAGCAGGCGGTTGCCCCACGTGCTGTTCGAGATCGTCACGTCGCGCACCCAGTTGTAGTCGCGGCCGACGGCGCCCTGCAGCGTGTCGACGAGCTTCTTGTACGGCCCGAGCCCCTTCGCCACGTCGGCCACCGCTTCCTCGCGGGCCGCCGCGAGATCGGCCGCGAATTGCGGATCGACGGACAGCCGGCCTTCGAGGCGGTCGGCCAGTTCGGCCAGCACGCGCTTCGAATCGCCATGCACGAACAGTTCGTTGCGATAGCCGCGGTTGTCGGCGAGCGCGTCGGCATCGACGCGGAACAGCGGCTGCGGCAGCGCGAGCTTGTACTTCAGCGTCTCGTTGCCGCGCAGGCGCGAGCCGACCACGACGAGCGCGTCGCAGGTCTTGTAGAACGCTTCGACCGACGCATGCACGTTGAACGCGCCGAGCGTCGCCGGGTGATCTTCCGGCAGCACGCCGCGGCCCTGCACGCTCGTCACGACGCCGAAGCCGAGCTTCACGAGGCGTTCGACTTCCTCGCGTGCATGTCGCGCGCCGCCGCCGAGCCACAGCAGCGGGCGGCGCTTGGCCGCGAGTGCGTCGGCAAGCTTCGCGACGCGCGCGGTGTCGTGCTCGCGCACCGCGACGTGGGCGGGTGCGAGGTCTTCCGGCCATTCGATTTCGGCCGCCTGGATGTCGATCGGAATCTCGACGGACACGGGGCCCGTCGGGGCGGTCTGCGCGATGCGCACGGCTTCGCGAATCGTCGGCAGCACGGTTTCGACGGTGCGCACGCGGAACGCGGCCTTCGAGATCGAGTCGAGCATCGACAACTGGTCGGGCGCTTCGTGGATGTACGCGAGATCGCGGTCGAGATACGGCGTCTCGATCTGCCCGGTCACGTGCAGGAGCGCGGTGCCGGCCGTCAGCGCCTCGACCATCGCGCCGGCCGCATTGCCGGCCGCCGTGCCCGTGCTCGTGAACGCGACGCCGAGGCCGCCCGACACGCGGGCCAGCCCGTCGGCCATGTTCAGCGCGCCGGCTTCACCGCGCGCCCCGACATAGCGGATGTTGCCGCGCGAGTTGATCGCGTCGAGGATCGGCATGTTGTGGATCGAGATGACGCCGAACGCGGTTTTCACGCCGCACTGCTCGAGAAAGGCGGCAATCAGCTCGCCAACCGTGGTTTTTTTAGACATGGCGTGCAAAGCCTCCAGAAACGTCGATATGGCTGCCCGTCGTGTAGGACGACAGATGCGTTGCGAGATAAAAAAGTGCCCAGGCGGCCTCGTCGGGCTTGCCGAAGCGATTCAGCGGAATGTTCTTCTTGCGGGCGAGCGCGCCCGTCCAGTCTTCCCAGCTTTCGCCGGGCTGCGCCTGCGTGTCGTAGCGGCGGCGCCACTGCCCCGACTCGACGATGCCGATCAGGATCGAGTTCACGCGGATGCGCTGCGGCGCCAGTTCGGTCGCGAGCGATTTCACGAGGCTCAGCACGCCGGCGCGCGCCGACGACGTCGCGACCATGTGCGGCTCCGGCTGCAGCGCGAGCAGCGAGTTCACGCAGGTGATCGTCGGTGCGGCCGCATCGCGCAGCAGCGGCAGGAAGGCGCGCGTCGGACGGATGATGCTGAAGTACTTCAATTCGAGTTCTTCGCGCCAGGCGTCGTCGGTCGTATCGGCGAAAGTCGACACGCGGCCCTGGCCTGCATTGTTGACCAGCATGTCGGCACGGCCGAAACGCGTGGACACCGCTTGCGCGAATGCGGTCACGTCGGCTTCGTCGAGCACGTCGCAGCGCGCGGCCAGCAGTCGTGCGCCTGCGTACTTGTCGCGCAGCATCGCTTCGGCGCGGGCGAGGCGTTCGCCGTCGCGGCCGCAGATCGCGACCGACGCGCCGGCCTGCAGGAACCGTTCGACGGTCGCGAGGCCGATGCCGGACGAACCGCCCGTCACCACCGCCACCTGCCCGGTCAGATCGATCTCGATCATGTCGTCGGTCCTCGCCGGGCCGCCCCAAGAAGATTGACCGCCCCGTCGGGGGGCAGCGTGCGAAGCATGCGTTGGGGTCTCATTTCAGTCCTAAAGCTTTCATGAACGTGTGCTCGTCATCCGAGCGGTAATTGAGCCGCCGCGACAATTCCGCCGCCGCGCGCTGCACCTTGTCGATCAGCCCGTCCGCGATCAGCGCCGCGTCGATCTCCGGCCTCGGCACCGTCACCGTGATGCACGCGACGATCTTCTGCGTCTCGTTGCGCACCGGCGCCGTGACGACCGAGATCCCGCGTTCGAACGACGAATTGCTGACGCCGTAGCCGCGCAGTGCGTCCTCGCGGATCACGTCGTACAGCGCGTCGACCGTTTCCGGCGTCGCGCTCGTCATCCGGTTCAGCACGCGTTCCGGATACAGCGCATGCAGTTCCTTCAGCGACAGGTCGCCCATCAGCACGTGGCCGTGCGTCGTCGCATGCGCGGGCAGCCGCGTGCCGACGTTCACGCGGATCGAGCTGAACACCGGCGACTGACTCTGCGCCTTCGCGACGAACACCACGTCGCGGCCGTCGCGGATCACGATGTGCGTCGTGAAGCCGGTCGCATCGCGCAGGCTCTCGATCACCGGCAGGCCGAGATCGGTCAGCTCCAGCGAGCTCAGGTATTCGAAGCCGAGCCGCAGCACCGCGATGCCGAGCTTGTAGTTGCGATCCTTGTCCGCGCGTTCGAGAAAGCCGAGCGATTCGAGTGTCTGCAGCAGACGGAACACCGTCGTGCGCGGAATGCCGAGCCGTTTCGACAGTTCGGGCGCGCCGAGCACGGGCTCGCGCGGCGAGAATTCGGCGAGAATCCGCAGCCCGCGTTCGAGGCCCGGCACCACATAGTTGGCCTCGGCCTTCGCGTTGTCGGATTCGTTTTGTTGCAGCGGTTCGCTCATGCCAGCCCCCACTGCGTCTCGCACTGCCGGCAGAAACCTTCGATCAATGCGGAATAGACGGCCGGCGCTTCCACGTAACCCGCATGCCCGGCCTGCGGAATCACCTGCAGCCCGACGTGCGCGGCCGCGGCGATCCGCTCGCACGCGGCGGGCGGCGTGATCGCATCGTGCGCGCCGACGGCCACGGCCGTGCGGCCGCGAAAGCCGGCGAGATCGGCCGCGAGATCGGCGTTCGCGAGCAGATGCGTGGCCTGCGCATAGCCGGCCGGCACGATGCGCGCCATGTTCCAGCGCACCCACGCCCGCGCCTCCTCGTTCGCGAAACCGGACAGCATGTTGCCGCTGCGCTGCTCGGCGAGCCCGGCCGGACCGAGTTCCGCGAGCATCGCGAGCCGCGCGTCGCGGCGCGATTCGCGGGTGTCGGCCGGTGCGCTGCCGTAGCCGCCGGCGGGCGACACCAGCAGCAGGCCGGCGATCCGCGCGGGCATCACACGGGCGAGACCGCCCGCGATGATCGCGCCGAGCGAATGGCCGACCAGCACGCAGCGTTCGATGCCGAGTGCCTCGAGCCACGCGTTCAGCGATGCCGCGTAATCGGCGGCGGCAGGCGACGCGCCGTGCACGGGCGTCGACACGCCGTAACCGGGCGCATCCCACGCGAGCACGCGGCGCGATGCGCCGAGCGTGTCGAGCTGGCACACCCACGATGCGGCGCCCGAGCCGATCCCGTGCAGCAGCACGGCGGGCAGCGCGCGGCCCGCATACCGCGCGCCGGCCTCACGGTAGCCGATCGTGCCCGCCGCGCCGGCTACGCAACGCTGTTCGGGAAACTGCCCGAGCAGCGCGGCGAACACCGCGGTGCGGTCGCGTTCACGTTTGTCGATGACACTCATTGCTTCGCCCGCCCCGCCTCAGCGCTTGATCTTCGCGAGCGGCGAATCGGGCGGATACGTCGGCGTGATCGGCTTCGGCGAACCGAGCATCACGCACATCAGCGCATCTTCCTCGCCGATGTTGATTTCCGTGCGATACACGCCCGGCGGCACCGAGATCAGGTCGCGCTCGCCGAGGATCGCTTCCCAGGTCTCGCCGTCGCGCTCGCAGATCACCTTCATCTTGCCGCGCAGCACGAAGAAGATTTCCTCGACGTCGATATGGATGTGGCTCGGGCCGATGTTGCCGGCCGGGATGACCATCGTCGAGAACGTGAAGTTGCCGGCCGGCACCGTGTTGACGTCCTTCGCGACGCCCGTGCCGCCCGTGCCGACGTAGCGCATCTGCGCGCGGCGGTACTTCGGGTCGTAGTCGGCCTGGAACTTCAGCGCGTCCCAGTCGTAGCGCCGCGTCGCGTAGCGCGCGACGCGCCCTTCCATCCAGTCGTTGAAGCTTGCGCCTTCCGGCTGGTCCCACGACTTGCGTTCGAGATCGGCGTCCGCCATCGTCCTCTCCTTCATTCCGAGTGAAAACTTCAATTCAGTTCATTACGAAGCCGCCGTTGACCGGCAGCAGTTGACCCGTGACGAAGCGCGCGCCGTCCGACAGCAGGAACAGCACGGGGCCCGTCACGTCGCCGGGCACCTGCGCGCGCGTCAGCGCACGGCCCTGCAGGTAGAACGCATGGCGCTCGGCCGGTACGTAGGCGGTCGCCTCGACTTCGGTGAGCCCCGGCGCGATCGCGTTGACCGTTACGCCGTGCGCGCCGAACTCGCGTGCCTGCGCATGCGTCATCGCGATCACCGCGCCCTTGCTCGCGACGTACGCGAGCAGCTTGGGCGCGCCCCACAACGCGGTATCCGACGCAAGATTCACGATCGCGCCGCGCCCCGACTGAGCGAGGTGCGGCAGCGCTGCATTGCTGACGAGCCACACGCCGCGCACGTTCACGTTCATCACGGCGTCCCAGGTCGCCACGTCGAGCTCCGTCGACAGCTTGCCGCCCGAGTTCGTGATCGCCGCGTTGTTGATCAGCGCGTCGATGCCGCCGAGCGCCGCCGCGCCCTGCGCGACGAAAGCGTCGATGCTGGCCGGATCGGCAAGGTCGAGTGCGAAGAAATGCGCGGCGTGGCCGGCTTGCGTGAGCTGCGCGGCGAGCGCGCGGCCCTCTTCCGCGAGCACGTCGCCGAACGCGACCTGTGCACCCGCTTCGACCAGCGCCTTCACGAACGCCGCGCCGAGACCGCGCGCGCCGCCCGTGACGAGCACGCGGCGACCGGGCAATGCCACGACCGGAGCGAACTCAGCCATTCGCGTGCTCCGAGGCGGCATGCGCCGCACGATGCGCGTCGAGCGCGGACAGGTGTTCCTGCGCACGCTGGCGCAGCATCCGGCGCACACGTGTGATGCCGACGTCGTGCTGGTACAGGTATTCGTGATCGCGCGCATGCGGCGCGAGGCTTTCGAGGACGTAGCGGTCCTGCTCGAGCACGTCCCAGTGCAGGCCTTCGAGGCGGTTGCGGTACATGAAGCGCCACACGTCGCGCTGCCAGCCGCCGACCTTGCGGGTACGCCAGAAATAGACCTGGCAGTGGTCGCCGTCGACCGGCGTCGCGAAGCCGATGATCCCGAAGTTGCCGCCCGGGCCGAATTTCTGCTTGTACGGAATCGCGAGGCGCATCCACAGGCAGCCGGTTTCGCCGAGTTCGACCCAGTCGAAGTTCACGTCGCGCTGGCCGATCTTCTCGAACATCAGGCCCGTGTCCGTCTTGCGCACGCGCATGTCGGCCTGCTTGTCGCCTTCGGCCATCGAGTGCGACGTCGCGTGCAGATACGCGCCGTGCATCGGGTCCATCACGTTGTCGATCGCGTACTGGTAATTGCACTTCCAGTTCGACACGCACAGGAAGTGCGCGTATTCGTCGGCGACCAGTTCTTCCGGCAGATTAAGCGGCGCCGGCTCGCCGTGCGCTTCGTCGCCGAACCACAGGAAGATCGCGCCGGCCTTCTCCTCGACCGGATACGACTTCACGCACTTCGTGCCTTCGAGCGGACAGTTCGATACCGCCGGCACGCGGTTGACCGTGCCGCCGCCGTCGACTTCGATGCCGTGATACCAGCACGCGATGTTGCCGCCAAGGTTCCAGCCGAGCGACAGGCGCGCGCCGCGGTGCGGGCAGCGGTCTTCCAGCGCGTGGACCTTGCCGTCGTGATCGCGCCACAGCACGATCTGCTCGGACAGGCGCGTGAGGCCGACGGGCGCGTTCGACACCTGCCAGCTGGGCGCGACGGGATACCAGTAGTTCTTGATGCCGCGATCGAGGTAGTCGCGGACCGGGTCGTGTTGGGTTTCGTGTTGGTCGGGGGACGTCATCAGTGTGCTCCGGATGCGGTTGTCGGGTCGGCGCTCAGGCGCGCGGCGCGGTCGGCGCGTTCATTCCGCCAGCGAGGCCATTTCGGCGCGGAAACGCTCAGGTGTCCAAACCGTACCGTCCGGCGCGCGAAAGCCGATGCGGTTCAGCCCCGCGACGACATCGTCCAGCTCGATCGCGCCGCTCTCGAACACGCGTTCGAGCGCATCGCCGAGGTCGTTCTCGTACTGGGTGGGTTCCGCCTTGCGGTTCTGCCAGACCAGGTTCTCGACCTGGCCGGGGATCTCGATCTGCCCCTTGCCCGCGACGTTGTTCGGCTGCGGCGCCACCCACGGCTTCAGGAAGGGATTGAAGTTGACGGTCGCTTCTTTCATGTTCAGTCCACCTTGATCTGGATTTCCTCGCCGGCGAGGCGCACCGCGTACTGCTTCAGCGCGCGCCCGCCCGGGCCCTTCAGGCATTCGCCCGTCTTGATGTCGAACACGGCCTCGTGCAGCGGGCATTCGACCGTGCCTTCGTCGACGAACCCCTGCGTCAGCAGCGCGTACGCATGCGGGCATACGTTCTCGAGCGCATACACGTCGTCGCCGACGCGGTAGATCCCGATTTCCACGCCGTCGGTCCGCTTGAACTCGATCGGCGTGTCTTCCGACAGCGCGCCGGCGTGACCGGCACAAATCCATTGCTCAGACATCTCGCACCCTTCCTTCTGATCGACTCTCGGTTTGTTCCGTTTTGTTCCATATCAGGAACATCAGTTTATGGATGGTGATTATAGGAGCGACTGTCCGCGAGCAAAATAAAAAGCTGCATGTCCTAGGGAAAACACCGACGCGCAGTTCGACCGCCCCCTTCGCCTACCTTATCGAATGTAATTTTTTGTTGTTTGACGCGGGTTTATCGGTTTTTCAAAGGCATCAGGCCTTGTTGTACGGCCTCACGGAGGCACTCATCCGTCCCGAAAAATTTATTTTTGATCGAACGCTCCGCGCCCCTATACTCCATTCCATCAGAGGCACGATGTTCCTTATATGGAACATACAAATGCCCACTCGACGATGCACCCGCGCGACGGCCGGCCGTCCCCGCGCAGGCCGTCGCAACACGTTTTCATCAGGTTGGAGAGTCAGGAGATCAAATGGTCAAGCATGCGGTAGCAGCGGCAGTCATCGGAATGGGTGCCGCGTCGGGCGCGTGGGCGCAGAGCAGCGTGGTGCTGTACGGCAGCATGGACGCGGGTGTCGCATACGTGAACAACGTCGGCGGCCACGCGAAGTGGGCGATGATCCAGGGCAATACGCAGCCCGACCGGTGGGGCCTGAAAGGCAAGGAAGATCTCGGCGGCGGGCTGTCGGCGATCTTCCAGCTGGAAAACGGCTTCTATACGAACAACGGCCAGTTCGCGACCGCGAACACGATCTGGAATCGCGCGGCGTTCGTCGGCCTCGGCGCCGAGCGCTACGGCACGCTGACGCTCGGCCGCCAGACGCCGCTGGCGTTCGACTATCTCGACCCGCTCAGCACCGCGTACCTCGCGATGAGCTGGTACGCGTTCCATCCGGGCAACATCGACGGGCTCGCCGCGACCGGCAACGTGCCGTACAACAATTCGATCAAGTATCGTTCACCGACCTTCGCGGGCTTTTCGGCCGCGGCGACGCTCGCGCTCGGCAACACGACGAACTTCTCGACCGGCAAATCGGTCGGCGTCGCACTGAACTATGCGAACGGGCCGTTCAAGGCGTCGGCCGTCTACTCGAACGAGCACGATCGCTCGCTCCTGATCGGCCAGACGGGCATCACGTCGTTCCAGGGGCAGAACACCGCGAACGGTTATCTCGCCAGCAAGGTCGAGAACATCGGCGCGGGCGCGTCCTACCAGATCGGCGACTTTCTCGTGCACGGCCTCTACACGCGCGTGAAGATGCAGTCGAACGGGTTTTCCGACACGTTCCAGAGCTACGACGCGGGCGTGAATTACCGCAGCAGCGCGTTCAACACGATCGCGGGCGGCGCGGCGACCACGACGCTGGCCGGCCGCCGCTGGACGCAGGTCGAACTCGGCGACATCTACGCGCTGTCCAAGCGCACGCAGTTGTATGCGAACGTGCTTTATGAACACGCTTCCGGCGGCGCGAAGGCCGCGTTCTTCACGGCCGGCGTGTCGAGCACCGCGAACCAGGTGATCGTACTGACCGGGATTCATCATTCGTTCTGAACGCGTTCGGGCACCGGGCTTCGGCGCCCGAAAACGACAAGAGCGGCCCACGGGCCGCTCTTGTCGTCTGCAATGCCGCGCGCGGCGGCCGGATCGATACGCGAGCGTCAGAACATCGCGACCTTGTGACGCGCATGCGCGAACGTCGGGTCGCTTTCGAGCGGACGATAGTTCAGCCGTTGCGACAGGTCGACCGCCGCACCGCACACGGCCTCGACGAGCCGCTCCTTCTCGCCGGCCTCGCCGATCTCCGAGCGTGGCACCGTCGCGGTGATCGCCGCGACGATCGAGCCCGAATGATCGCGCACGGGTGCGGTCACGGCCGAAATGCCGCTCTCGAACGCCGCCTCGCTGACCGCATAGCCGAGCCGAGCGTAGTGACGCACGCGTTCGTACAGTTCGTCGACGGTGCCGGGCGTGCGCTCGGTGAACTGTTCGAGTTTTTTCTCCGGATAGAGCTGCCGCATCGCATCGCGCGTCAGGTCCCCCATCAGCACGTGGCCGTGCACGGTCGCATGCGCGGGCAGGCGCGTGCCGACGTGCACCTTCACCGAACCGAACATCGACGCATTGCTCTGCGCCTTCGCGACGAACACCACGTCGCGCTGGTCGCGGATCAGCAGGTGCGTCGACAGGCCGGTCGAATCGCGCAGCCGTTCGAGCACGGGCGTGCCGAGATCGGTCAGTTCGAGCGAATTCAGGTATTCGAAGCCGAGCCGCAGCACGCCGACGCCGAGCCGGAAATAGCGATCGCCGTTCACGCGTTCGAGAAAACCAAGCGCCTCGAGCGTCTGCAGCAGGCGGAACGTCGTGGTGCGCGGAATGCCGATGCGCTTCGACAGTTCCGGCGCACCGAGCACGGGTTCGCGCGCGGAGAATTCGGCGAGGATCCGCAACCCGCGTTCGAGCCCCGGCACCAGATAGGACGAAGCGCCGCCCGACGATTCTTCGTCGCCGGGCGCCGCCGGATCGGGTGCGCCGCTCATCGTTGTCTTGACCATGTGGACATGGACGGAAGGAAATCGGTCACGAAACAGGTCATCGATCGTCGTGGATATTCAGTCATGCTACCTCAGTGCGCGCGTGGGCTCGCACCGGCGCGCGGCGCCGCGACGCAGCATGCGCGTCCACGCCACCATGACGCGTCATTCAAGGTCGAGAGGATAGCAGCGTTGGACCGCGCGACGCCATGCAGAAATCGCCGGACGCCAGCGCGCTGACCGCACGGCGCCCGCCCACGGCGCGGTCGGACGACGGCCAGCAGCACGGAACTTGACGTCGGACCGCCTACAGGCGCGACAGATAGACACGAATGGTCGTGCGGTCGTACGTAAAACCGCCGGCCGGATCCGGCTGCAGCACGCGTGCCAGATCGACCGGATGCAGCCAGCCGGCGCCCAGCAGGCCGCCGTTGATCCCGCGGATCCGGGTGCCGCCGACGGCAATCGCCGCGTGAAAGACATTCGCGCCGCGGGCGAAGCCGACCGCGGTGCCCGCCGGAATGCTCGCGCGCCCGTCCCATTGAGTGCCGGTCTCGAAGTTGAAGCGCGTCCTCCACGACTGGCCGATCGTGTCGAGCAGCGCCGCGGGCGTGATCATCGCGTCCGCGCGCAGCAGATACCGCACGTAGGCCGCGGCATCGTAGCAGACGCCGCCGGACATGTACTCGTCGATGTTCGCCATCCCGAACATCAGCGCCTGCGCGTGTTTTTGCCGTTCGGCGATGCCGGATTGGGCGACATGCCCGCCTAACTGGGTCAGTTGCACGGATAGCTCCTTTCAGGAAAGCGGGACGTCATTGTCTCGCCGATGCAATAACCTCATATCTTATTACGATATGAATCGGCGTTTTCCACGCTCCCTCGTGCGATACGTGGTTGCACCTGCTCGGGAGGTCATGAGCCTGCGTGCAGACTTTCGCTACGCGTGTCGCATCGTCGACGCGATGCCCGCGCATCGGAGGCGGCATAGGCATGCCTGTGTCGAACGGCACGGACCATTTGGCACAGCGAACGCCGGCAAACGGTCGCATTTCGCGCCTGGAGAAAAAAACGGAAGCAGTCGGAAAAGCGCCGTCCGGCAACGGACGGCACAGAGGAAGGCGATCCCCGCGCCGGATCCCCGCGACGACGTCAGGCCGTCACGGCGGCGTCATATTCGGCGCGGGCAAGCTGGCCAGCGGCGTATGCCTCGGCTTCGCCGCGAAAGCCTTCGCGGCTGAACGCCACGACTTTCACGCCGACGCCGGTCGCCCGCTTCACCGTCAGCGCCCATTGCCATCCGCCGTCTTGCTCGAAGACGTGCAGCGAGGGTTCGAAGGAAGGGTCGAATACGGTCACGCGTTGTGCTCCTGCCCCGTCGCGCGCTGCATCGGCAACGCACGGAGGCATGTCGAAAAGGGGGCGCGCCGGTGTGCCGACGCGCTTCTGCCATTCCACAGTCTAATCAGCGATTGTTGCGACGCACCATCAGAGGTTTCACTCATCTATCGGAACCGCCCGTTCGATCGAATCTGACTCAAAGCCTTGCGGGGCGGGGCTGAGCGACACGTCGGCCGGCCCGACATCGCGTTCGTGCGGCAACGTGCCGCACGCGCGATGGCTTGCGTTGGCCTTTCGCGAATCGCGGAAACGGGGTGCGACCTATTCGGCCGCCATCGACACGCGCCGGAAGGTCAGGTTGACGCGTTCGCCCTGTACGCTGGGCGCCTTCGGCACGCGGTGCTGCCATTCGGCCTGCGTGCGTCCGCGCATCACGAGCAGGCTGCCATGCACGAGGCGGTATGCATGCGTGACGCCGGTCGCGCGATGGCGAAGATCGAACACCCGCATCGCGCCGAGGCTCACCGACGCGATCACCGGCGCATCGCCGAGTTCGGGTTCGTTGTCCGCATGCCAGCCGAGGCTGTCCAGCCCGTTGCGATAGCGATTGAGCAGCACGCTGTTGAAACGCACGCCGCACGTCGCCTCGACCGCATGCTTGAGGCCGAGCACGGCCGGCGTCCATGGCTCCGGCACGTTGCGGATTCCCGAGTACACGTACACGGCATCCGGTTCGCCCTGCCACGCGGTGAGCCTCGGCAGCGGAATGCGTCCGCGCGGCGTACGGATCGTGTCCTGCCGCCACGCGACCTCGTCGATCAGCGCGGCCAGCGCGCGATCGGCGTCGGGCGGCGCCAGCCAGTCCGGGTACCAGTCCACGTCGGGCACGGGCGTATCAGCGAAGAGATCGGGCGTCGACATGTCGGCGGAACGGGCAAGGAACGGAGCGAACGCGCATGTCTGCATACTAGCCAACGGCGCCGCACGCCGCCATGCGCTGTCATTCCCGACGAAAGGAAACCGCGGGGCGCGCGATGCGCGTTCGCGTCGCATAACGGCCGTCCTCGGCCACCGGCTACCCGCGTGTCAGCCGAATCAGCGTGATCTCGGACGGCACGCCGAAGCGGTTCGGCGGCCCCCAGTACCCAGTGCCGCGGCTCGTATACAGCCACATGTCGCCGATGCGGTTCAGCCCGCCGATCACCGGCTGCTGCAGACGCACGAACGGCGGCCACGGCAGGAACTGGCCGCCATGCGTGTGCCCCGACAACTGCACGGTAAAGCCCGCGCGGTTCGCCGCTTCCGCGCTGCGCGGCTGGTGCGCGAGCAGGATCTTCGTGCCGACATCGGGCGGCGCACCGGCCAACGCCCGCTCGGGATCGCTGCGATGGGCGGGATCGAAGCCGCCGGCCGTGAAGTCGGTCACGCCCGCGAGCACCGCCCGCGCGCCGCCGCGCTCGATCAGCACATGCTCGTTCAGCAGCACGGTCAGCCCGATACGACGAAATTCGTCGATCCACGCATGCGCACCTGCGTAGTACTCGTGGTTGCCCGTCACGAGGAAGGTGCCGTGCCGCGAGCGCATCTCGCCGAGCGGCGCCGTATGTTCGCGCAGGCGCTTGACCGAACCGTCCACCACGTCGCCCGTCACGACCACCAGGTCGGCGTCGAGCGCATTGACCGCGCGCACGATCCGTTCGATGTAGGGCCGCTTGATCGTCGGGCCGACGTGGATGTCGGACAGTTGCACGATCGTCAGCCCGTCGAGCGCGGCCGGCAGGCCGGCGACCGGAATCGACACGCGCTTGACCGCCGCCGTGCGGCGCGCGCCGACGAACCCGATCGCCGTCACGAGCACCGCGGCCGCCAGCACGCCGAGCGCCGTGTCGGGCGCCGCGCCGCTCCATGCGCCGTCATGCCCGAGATGCCGCCACGCGAGCACGCCGAGCAGCACGATGTCGCGCAGGAACGTCAGCACCAGCAGCGACGAGAAGAAGCCCATCGCGAGCGCGCCCGCCCAGCCGAGCAGCGTCGCCGCCCACCCTTCGTCGAAGCGGCGCGAGAACATCCCGACCGGAATCAAGACGACGAAACTCGCCAGCACGAGCGCCGCGATCGTGCGCGCGAGCGGCGACACGAACGCATCGGGAATGATCCGCATCCCGACGTACAGATGGAACAGCACGCCGATCGCAATGAACCGGACAAAGAAACTTCGCATGGAACGCTCACCTTCGTTGCACGACCGCTTCCGCGACGCGCGCCGCATCGGGCCGTGATGCCCGGTGCCGCGCGTCGCACCCTACGCACGATGGTACACAGATCCCGGCCGCGACGACGGGTCGCGGCCGGCGGTGCGGCGCCGCTGTCTCGTCGATCATCCGCACGTGACGATCGACATGCAGGAACGGGTGAGCCCCGACATCGTGCGCGCTGCGCAGGCAGGCTTGATCGACGCCGGCATCGTGGCCGGCGACGTGCTGCGCATGCTGCGCAGGCGCATCCAGGTCGGCAACTTCGAGACGGCCTGCCGAATGATCGAAGCAAACGTCGCGTGCTGCCCGAAGGCACCGCGCGCCGTCATGCGAAGACGATGGCGCCGCGCCTCGTCGCGCTCGAAGACGACTGGGCCGAGCGCCGGCTGCAGATCTGCGTCGCCGATCTCGATGCGCCTCCGCGTTTCGCGCGCGATTTCACCGGCCTGCTCGTCGAGGACGGCCGCGGCCAGCCGGACTGATTCGCATGCGTTCGAGCGGCAATCGGCGGTTTGCGCGCCAATTGCCGCTGCGTCGACATGGCAAACTCCGCTGCACGATTTCGTCTGACGATCCTTGACAGTCCATTCGCAACCCTGCACGAGCGGGTGCTGGCAGAATCGCGGCGGTCCGATCATCGCTGCCGACACGCACTGCCGGACCGTCCGGCATGACCGATGGCGCGGCCGCGGTCAGCCTCGCCCCTGCCGTGAACGCGCGCCGGATCGCTGGCGATCCGCATTACGCTGATTTATGATCGGCCCCGTATCCTGAAATCGTCGTCGCGGCCCGGCCGGTTGCGACGATCCGCATTGCGCCGCGCCCGGCATCCACCCCCAACGTCGAGCTCGTCACACCATGAGAACAACAACGCCGCGCGCGCCGCTGCGTATCGCCGCCGTCCTCGCGCCCGCCCTGCCGCTCGCGGGCTGTGCATCGCGCGGCGCGCCGTCCTACGTGCTGTTCGGCGCGTACTTCCCGTTGTGGCTCGTCAGCGCAATCGTCGGCATCGTCGGCGCGATCGTCGCGCACCGCGTGTTCGTCGCGACCGGCTGGGCCGCGACGGTGCCCTACCAACTCGCCGTCTGCACCGCGATCGGGCTCGTGGTCGCCGTGCTCGTCTGGCTCACCGGCACGGGGCCGTTCGCATGAAGGCCGCCGGCATCGCCCGCCCCTCCGTGAAAGGCCGCGTCATCGCGCTCGCGATCGTCGCGCTCGGCATCGCGGCGCTCGCGTACGCGTACCACCGCACGACGGCCTACCCGTCCACCGACGACGCGTCGATCGACGCGGACGTCGTGCACGTCGCGTCGCCGGTCGGCGGCCGCATCGTGCAGCTCGCGGTGCATGAAAACCAGCGCGTCGCGAAAGGCGACCTGCTGTACGTGATCGATCCCGTCCCGTACCGGCTGACCGTCGCGCAGGCGCAGGCCGATCTCGAACTCGCGCGCGCGTCGCTCGACACACGCCGCCGCTCGCTGATCGGCGAGCGTTCGAACGCGTCCGTCGCCGCCGAGCAGGTCAAGCGCGCGACGCAGAACTACGATCTCGCGACGCGCGACGTGAACCGGCTCGCGCCGCTCGCCGCGCAGGGCTACGTCAGCGCGCAGCAGTTCGACCAGGCGAAGGTGCGCCAGCGCGACGCGTCCGTCTCGCTCGCACAGGCACGGGAACAACAGCGCGCGTCCGCGCAGACGATCGGCGACGACGCCGACGCGATCGCGACGCTGCACGCGCGCGAAGCGGCGCTGGCCCGCGCACGGCATGCGCTCGACGATACGGTCGTGCGCGCGCCGCACGACGGGCTCGTGACGGGCCTGAGCGTGCTCCCCGGCGAAACGCTTGCGCCGAACCAGTCGATCTTCACGCTGATCGACGCGAGCGAATGGTTCGCGGTCGGCAATTTCCGCGAAACGTCGCTCAATCGCATCGCGGTGGGCGACTGCGCGACCGTCTATTCGATGATCGACCGCGACCGCCCGATGACGGGCAAGGTCGTCGGCATCGGCGCGGGCATCGCGGACAGCGAGCGCATCAACCTGCCGCGCTCGCTGCCGATCGTGCAGCGCTCGGTGAACTGGGTGCACGTCGCGCAGCGCTTCCCCGTGCGCGTGAAGCTCGACGAACCCGACGGCAAGCTCGTGCGCGTCGGCGCGAGCGCGATCGTCGAGGTCCGGCATGGCTCAGCCTGCCGCTGACGTCCGCTCGCCGGGCCCGCGCGAAGTCCTGCGGCTGCTCGCGCCGTTTCCGGGGCGCGCGGCCATGGCCGTGCGCGTCGCGCTGATCTGTGCGCTCGTCGTGCTCGTGACGAGCGGATACGGCACACCCGAAGCCGCGATTTCCGCGTATGTCGTCTTCTTCCTGAACCGCGCCGATCGCGTGACGAGCGCCGTGCTCGCGGTCGCGATGCTGTTGCTCGTCACGCTCGTGATCGCGCTCGTGATCGGCGTCGCGATCTTCAGCATCGAGTATTCGGTGCTGCGCGTCGCGTGCATGGCCGTGCTGTCGGTCGGCCTGCTCTACCTGACGTCCGCCAGCAAGCTGCGCCCGGTCGGCGCGATTCTCGCGATGATCGTCGGCTTCGGACTCGACGAGCTGGGCCTGGCGCCGGTCGGCGAAGCCGCGACGCGCGCGCTGCTCTATGCGTGGCTGATGGTCGCGATCCCCGTCGGCGTCGCGATCGTCGTCAACCTGCTGATCGCACCGTCGCCGCGCAAGCTTGCGCACGCGCAGCTCGCGAAGCGGCTGCGGCTCGCCGCGCGGCGGCTGCGCGGCGACGACAGCGCGCGCGACGCGTTCGATGCCAGCCTGCGCGAAGGCGACAAGCAGTTGCTCACGTGGCTCAAGCTGTCGAAATTCGAAGGTTCGTCGCCCAGTGCCGATGTCGTCGCGTTGCGGCAGGCCGTCGCGTCGAGCACCGCGCTGCTCGTCGCGGTCGCGCTTGCGGATCGCGAACCGGCGGCGCGGCTGCCCGACGCATTCGCCACGCCGATCGCGGCGACGCTCGACGAGATGGCCGCGATCCTCGAACAGGGCGGCTATCCGGTCGACGTGACGCTCGCGCTGCCGGCGCCCGATGCACTGCCGCCGCTCGCACGCGTCGTCGCGGCGGACCTGCACATCGCGATCACGCAGTTCGCGCAGCCGCCGGCAACCGACGCACCGGCCGTATCGGCCTCATCAACCGATACCGCCGCCGACAAACCGGCGGAACCCGCCGCACCGCCCGCCCCGCGTGGCGGCTTCTTCCTGCCCGACGCGCGCACCAATCCCGACCACGTCCGCTATGCGCTGAAAACGACGGCAGCGGCAATGTTCTGCTACCTGCTGTACTCGCAACTCGACTGGTCGGGCATCCATACCTGCTTCATCACCTGCTACATGGTGTCGCTCGGCTCGACCGCGGAAACGGTCGAGAAACTCACGCTGCGCATCGCCGGCTGCATCGTCGGCGCGCTGATCGGCACCGCCGCGCTCGTGTTCGTCGTCCCGTCGCTGTCGTCGATCGGCGAACTGATGGCGCTCGTCTTCGCCGGCGCGTGGCTGTCCGCGTGGGTCGCATTCGGCTCGCCGCGCATCGCGTACGCGGGTTTCCAGGTCGCGTTCGCGTTCTTCCTGTGCGTGATCCAGGGCGCCGGCCCCGGCTTCGACCTGACGCTCGCGCGCGATCGCACGATCGGCATCCTGCTCGGCAACGTCGTCGTGTATCTCGTGTTCACGCGCATCTGGCCCGTCAGCATCGGCAAGCAGATCGACACGGCGCTCGCGGCGCTGCTCGACCAGTGGCGACGCATCGCGCAGATCGCGCAGCCGGCCGAACGGCGCGCGCTGGCCGCCGAAGCGTTCGCCCGGCACGGCGCGATCTCGCAGGAGCTCGGCCTGATCCATTACGAGCCGTCGTGGGTGCGGCCGGCCGCGGCGTGGCTCGCCACGCGACGGCGCGCACTCGCGGAACTCGGTGCGCTCGAAGGCCCGCTGTTCCTGCTCGCCGAACGCAAACCCGGCGACGCGGCGATCGGCGAGCAACTCGCGCGCGTGACCGCGCCGGGCGATGACGAAACCGCGCCCCGCGCGAATGCCCCGGCGGCGCCATCGAGCACAGCCCATACCGACCCCGCACGCGACGCGCTGCTGAACCTGATCGACACGCGGCTCGCGCACATCGCCGACGCCGCCCGTCAAGCCACACCGAAGGAGCCTGCCCCTCATGCGCGTACCTGAACCGCCGGCCGCCCCGATCGCCGCCGCCGCGCTCGCGACCGCCGTCGCGCTGGCCGGCTGCGCGACGTCGTCGATCGATCTGGCGCCGGAGGCGTCCGACCGCCCGTGGCAGCCGCAAACGTCGGCCGCGGGCGACATCGTGGCGGCGCCGCCACACGCCGCCGTGCAAGGTGCGCACGACTACACGCTGCCCGCGTCGCCGGCGCTCGCGTCGGTGCCGCCGCCGGCCGCGCTCGATGCCGCGCATGCGTACACGCTGCCGGAACTGATCGATCTCGCCGAATCGGCCAATCCGCTGACCCGCATCGCATGGAACGACGCGCGCAACGCGGCGCTGGCGGTCGGCCTCGCCAAGTCCGCATACCTGCCGCGCCTGTCGGCGACGGCAATGGGTGCGTACCAGGCGAACCACGGCTCGACGTCGACGATCCTAGGCGATTCGTCGAGCAACACCAGCGTGCACGGAACGATTTCGGCGCTGTCGCTGCAATGGCTGCTGTTCGATTTCGGCGGCCGCGCGGCACGCGTCGAAGCGGCCGAACAGGCGTCGATCGCATCGAACGTCGCGTTCACGGCCGTGCACCAGCAGGTGATCCACGACGTGACGGTCTCGTACTACCGCTACGAAGCCGCTCGCTCGCGCGCCCTGAGCGCGCAACAGGGCCTCGCGAACGCGGATGCGATTCTCGCGGCGTCCCGCGCGCGGCTCAAGCACGGCGTCGGCACGGTCGTGGAGCTCGCGCAGGCGACGCAGAACCGCGCGCAGGCGAACCTCGCGCTCGTGCAGGCCAACGGCGCCGAGAGCGACGGTTACCTCGCGCTCGTCTCCGCGCTCGGCATCTCGCCGCTGTCGAAGCCGGCGATCGCCGCGTTGCCGAAGCGGCCGCTGCCGCCTGCGCTCGGTTCGTCCGTCGACGCGATCGTGTCGGACGCGATCGCGCGCCGCCCCGACCTGCAGGGTGCGTTCGCGCTCGAAAAGGCCAATCGCGCGAAGATCAAGGCGGCGCAAGCCGCGTTCATGCCGAAGATCTTCCTGTCCGCGTCGACGTCGTATGCGAGCGGCGGCACGTCCATCTCCGCGCTGCCCGCGATCGGCGACCAGGCGCCGACCGTCAACCTGAACGGCAGCCGCTACGGCGGCGGCGTGTTCCTCGGCGTGACGATCCCGCTGTACGACGGCGGCCTGCGCTCGGCCGTGCTGATGCAGGCGCGCAACGACGCGGAAAGCGCATCCGCGCGCCTCACGCGGACCAAGGAGGAAGCGGTGCGCCAGATCGTCGCCGCGCAGAACGCGGTGCAGACGAGCCTCGCGTCGCACGACGCCGCGAAGGCGCTCGTCGATGCCGCGCAAACGAGCTACGATGCGGCGCTGACCGCGTACCGGAACGGCGTCGGCTCGGTCACCGACGCGACGATCGCGCAAAGCCAGTTGCTCGCCGCGCGCAACGCGGAAGTCGACAGCTATGCCGGCGCCTTGTCGGCCGCCGCCGCGCTCGCGCTCGCGACGGGCACGATCGGCTCGGCGCAGTAGCACCGCCCAGGCGGTTGACGCGGCCGCGCGCCGCCTACTAGAATGCCGCCCATTCTTCCTTCAGGAACCATCGTGGACAGTTGCAGCACTCCGTTGCGTGCGCCGCTTGCCGCCTGAACGCCTGTCCGCCGCAGTTCTCCTGCCCCGGCTCGCGTTCCGCGAGCCGCACGCCATCCGTTTCACATTTGAATGACGCATTCGCGCGGTACAGTACCGCGCGATGACGGCTGACGCCGCGTCGCCTTCGGCCTTGCGCCGCGGCGACGCGAGCCGGCACGCGCTTCTTGCACGGCAGGACAACCATGACTTTCGATTTCGCACTCCGTCTTTTCACCGCGTTCGCCTGCGGCGTCGCCATCGGCCTCGAGCGCCAGATGCGCCAGCGCACGGCCGGCCTGCGCACCATCACGCTCGTCGCGAGCGGCGCATGCCTGTTCGTCACGCTGGGCGTGCTGACCGGCAACGGCGTGGCGGGCGTCACGCAGATCGCCGCCTACGTCGTGTCCGGCGTCGGCTTTCTCGGCGGCGGCGTGATCATGCGCGACAAGGGCTCGATCCAGGGCATCAACACGGCCGCGACGCTGTGGTGCTCGGCCGCCGTCGGCGTGCTGGCCGGCTCCGGCCACTACGTGCCCGCGCTTGCCGGCACGGGCGTCGTGCTGCTCACCAATACGGTGTTGCGCGGCGTCAGCCAGGCGATCAACGCGACGCCCGTCTCGAACGCCGACCTCGTGCGCGAATACCAGATCACCGTGATCTGCCTCGCGGCCGACGAAGTCCACATCCGCACGCTGCTGTCGAACGCGATGTATGCGAAGCCGCTGTCGTTCCAGAGCCTCACGAGCGAAGACGTGCCCGACCAGCCGGACCGGCTGAAGGTCACCGCGACGCTGAAGCTGCATCCGAAGGATCAGCAGAAACTCGAGCAGATCGCGAGCCGGATGAGCATGGAGAAAAGCATTTCCAGCGTGAGCTGGACGGCGAAGGAAGTGGAACCGATGATGGAGTGAGCCGCGTGGCGGCAGCCGCCTCCGGCGGCGCCGTCGCGCAACGTCACGTCACGGTGCTTCGATGAGCCCGGCCGAGATCGCCTTGACGACCGCCTGGACCTTGTTGGTCGCGCCGAGCTTCTCGAGGATGTTGTTCACGTGGAAGTTCACAGTCCGCTCCGAGATGCTGAGGATCTGGCCGATTTCGCACGCGGTCTTGCCCTCGGCCGTCCAGCACAGCACCTCGCGCTCGCGCGCGGTCAGCGTGACGCCCGCCGCGGGCGACAGCTTCGGCACCATGAAGCGGCTCATCAGCGAATGCGACAGGTTCGCGAGCCAGTTGGTCTGCAGCGTCAGCATGTTGATCTCGGCCGGCGTCAGCCGGTCGGCATGACGGGCGATGCTCAGCAGACCGAACGCACCGCGCGCCGCCCAGCTCGACTGCGCGACGCCCACCGACAGCCCGAAATCGCGCGCGTCCTGCCACAGCGGGCACGGGTCGATGTTGTCGACGTCCGGCCAGACGATCATGTTGGTGCTGAGTGCGCCGTCGCGAACCGTCGAATCGATCTCGATATAGTTCCGCGCCTGGTAGTGCGCCATCCAGCCGTCCGGATAGGTATTGAAGATGGCGACCGCCGGCTTCGAAACGGGCAGCGGTACGCGAATGCCGTAACAGCAGTATTCGAATCCCAACCGCTTGGAATAGGCAGCAATCCGCTGGAAGAGCTGCTGCTCGTCTTCCGCGGCGCTGAATTGTTGGTAGGCATCCTGCCAGCGCAGTTCCATTCTTTCTCCGACAACGTCACGCTGTCATACTTGTCAGGTTCCAGCACCCTTTCGAGGCTGATACATTCCGCGCATGACTTCACCCTTGCTGCACCCTGTCGCCGGCCCGTCCCCGGACGGCTACGTACGCCTGTCAGAAAGCGCACTGGCCGCCCTCGTGCTCGACCATGTCGAGAGCGGCCTCGACCCGTCGCTGCTGGCCGAACTGCGCGACAACGCGATCGACGCGCGCCTCGCCGGCTATACCGAATGGCATCGCGCGGCCGGTGCCGGCGTCGCGTACGTGACGGTCGGCTGGGACTGGTATCTCGAACGCGCGACGGGCACGTTCGTGATCGCGGGCGGCGATGTCCGCAGCAACGTGATGGCCATCGACGCCAAGGGTGCCGACATCGGCATGTTCCGCACGGCCGCCGCGCTCGCCGCAAGGCTCGCCGCCATCGACTGGCCCGCCGCGGTCGCATCGGCCCTCCTCGGACACAACGACGCCTATCATGCCGGTCCGACGCTCCAGTGACAACTGGCTGCGCATTCCTCTGACGATATTGCAAGACTGGCGCTCTTTATAAGCAAAAGCGGCCCGGTTTTCAATCCCGTCGATCAAGAAACCGTTGCCACGTCCCCAATGGCGTCCATCGACGCCACCCTGTAAGAGTTACCAGTTACAGGCTCCTCGTGCCGCGCGCTGTAATGCACGCATACAAAAGCACAGATCCGAGGACATCCATGCAGACCTTCGTTCACGAGGAAGGGCGGTTGCCACACGAACTCGCGGCGGATCTA
This sequence comes from Burkholderia anthina, assembly GCF_001547525.1. GTDB lineage: Bacteria > Pseudomonadota > Gammaproteobacteria > Burkholderiales > Burkholderiaceae > Burkholderia > Burkholderia semiarida. Next base: position 251,735 of record NZ_LNJP01000004.1, on the reverse strand, counting down.
GGGCGCTATCGGCGCCGTGTGTTCGTCGAACAGCTCGGCTGGGCGCTCCCGTCGGCGAACGAAAGTTTCGAGCGCGACCAGTTCGATCGCGACGATACCGTCTACGTGTTCGCGCGAAACGCCGCCGGCGACATGTGCGGATGCGCGCGCCTGCTGCCGACGACGCGCCCGTACCTGCTGAAGTCGCTGTTCGCCGACCTGGTCGCCGAGGACATGCCGCTGCCGCAGTCTGCCGCCGTCTGGGAACTGTCCCGATTCGCGGCGACCGACGACGAAGGCGGGCCCGGCAACGCCGAATGGGCCGTACGCCCGATGCTCGCGGCCGTCGTCGAGTGTGCGGCGCAGCTCGGCGCGCGGCAGTTGATCGGCGTGACGTTCGCGAGCATGGAGCGGCTGTTCCGCCGGATCGGCATCCACGCGCACCGCGCAGGCCCGCCGAAGCAGGTGGACGGGCGTCTGGTGGTCGCGTGCTGGATCGACATCGATCCGCAAACGTTTGCCGCACTGGGAATCGAGCCCGGGCAGGTCGCCCGGCAAGCTATCGCCGCCTGAGCCGGAACGCGCGTTTCCGTCCAGGCGGCATCGTAACGAAGGAGAACCAACGTGGACCAGTCTCAGGTCTTTCGCGCGATGATGCCCGGGTTGACGGGCGCCGGCGGCGCCCGCATCACGGTCGCCTATCCGTCGTTTCCGAGGCCGTTGCCGCTCGTGCGGCTCGACCGCCGCGGGCTCGTGTTTCGCGCCGCCGGCGCCGCGCCGCTCGTGTGCGGGCTGCCGCGCCCGGCAACCCTGCTGGTCGCGGACGAACCGCTGTGCTCGCTGCGCCTCGTGATCCGCGACATCGCCGCGACCGGCGACGGCCGGCACGACCTGACGATGCAGCCGTCCGGCGCCGCCGGCGACGAACTGCTGTGGCACGCATTGCGCGATCGGGCGCCGTACCGGCGGATCCGGCACCCGCTCGCGCCGGTCGATCGGCCGGTCGCCGTCGACGGCGAACCGCATGCGGCGGCCGGCGAAATCGCGTCACGCCCGTCGCGCAGCGCGGCTTTTCGCCTGCCCTGCCACAGCGACGCGCTGTTCTTCGCCGACTGGCTCGAATATCACTTCGACGAACTTCGCGCGCTGTCGCAACAGCACGGGCCGCAACTGCAGCTCAATCAGCTCGAACGACAGGTCGACGAGGACGAGGTTGGCGTGCGTTTCGTCTACGACATCGATGGGCATGCGACGCGGCACGCACTGACCGACTGCGCGCGCGAGGCGTGCGCATGGATCGAGACGGAGATGCGCAGCAAATATGCGCTGCCCGTCGCGCAACGGCGGTTCGGCGCGTTTGCGGCGCATGCACGAGCCGGCGGCGTGTGAACGAAGCCCGTGCAGCGCGCCGCCATCCGGGCGGGCTGGGGCGGCGGCAGGTTGTGCGGATACAACAAGCGCTTGCAAACGTCCGGGTTTTCCCTTAAATTTACGTCTGTCTCCTCCATGTCTCCAAACATGGATTCGGCCCGCTCAAGCAGCGGGCTTTTTTATTGCCTGAACGGTTTTCGGGGCCATATCCAGCCCCACGTCAGGCTAGCCCGCTGGACGCACGCTGGCCGGGCGTAGCCAGTAGTGATGCACCGCAAATATCAGCGCGACCACCACGACCAGTATCAGCAGCAGGTACAACCAGCCCTTTCTGGTCGACGGCAGGTCCGTCACGGCGCCGACGTCGCCCGTCAGCGCCGCCAATGCGACCATCGTCAGGCCGGCCAGCGCCAACGTCCCTTTTGCCACCCATCCGAAGGCAACCTCTAGTCCGGCCGCCCATCGCGACTGGCGATAAGGTCCGGCAACCGGCCGGCGAAGATCGGGCTTACCCATTCGTCACCTCCGGCCCGGTATGCGCATATCCGTACGTCGTGCGGCAGGCGCAGCCGAACGCATGCCTTCAAAGGTCTTGCTGACGAGTGGCCACTGCAATGCGGTGTGCACACACTGGATCGAGAAGCGTCATGTTTTTTCTTGCGCGAAACGTGGCTCGACAATTCGATCCGTTTGGCCGCGTCGAATCGATATCGTTCGATACGGCAAGTATCGCCCGAAGCGCGGTTCGCTCGCCTCGCGCAATCGCGATCGGCCGCTTATCATCGAGCGGCCCACCACTTCCCGCCGAGGCCATCTTGCACGCCCATCTGCGCATTGCCCGCCCGGTCAGCAACCTCGCCCGCACCGAGCGCATGTATCGCGACGCCCTCGATCTGTCGGTACTGGCGCGCTTCGAGGATCACGACGGCTTTTTCGGCGTGATGCTCGGACGCGAAGGCCTCGACTACCACTTCGAGTTCACGCACTGCCCCGACCATCCGATCGCGCCGTCGCCGACGCCCGAGGACCTGATCGTGTTCTACGTGCCCGATCGTCCGGAATGGGAAGCCGCCTGCGAGCGCGCGACCGAACACGGCTTCATGCCGGTGACGTCGTTCAATCCATACTGGGAAATATCAGGTCAAACCTTCGAGGATGCCGACGGCTACCGGATCGTGTTGCAGAACGGGACGTGGCATTGACGGGCTGACGCGCGTGAGCCGTTACACGCCGACGTGGCCGTCGTCGCGGTCGCGTCTCCGCGTCGGCCGGTTGCGAGCGACGCTGCGTCAGGCATTCGGTTTCGATTCAGCGGCGTGATCATGACGGGAGTACGGAGCGGACGGACGCCGCGCACAACGCAGCCGACGTCACATGCCCGGTACTGGAATGCATGACGGAAGACGATCGCGATCGTCGCGTGTACCGGCAACGATCGGAAGAACAGATGACGAGAAACGGGGCGCTGGCGCGCCCCGCCCGGTTATTCGTTTTCTTCGAAGTAATGCCCGAACTTCGTTTGCTTCGTGCGGATATAACGTTCGTTTTCCTCGCGCACAGGCACCGCGAGCGCCACGCGCTCGCAGACGGGAATACCGTGCTTCACGAGCGTGTCGAACTTCTTCGGGTTGTTGCTCATCAGCCGAACCGACGTCACGCCGAGGATGCGCAGGATCGCGGCGGCCGAGTCGTATTCGCGGGCGTCGTCGGGGAGACCGAGATCGAGGTTCGCCTCGACGGTATCGCGCCCCTGCTCCTGCAGCGCGTACGCGCGGATCTTGTTGCTCAGGCCGATGCCGCGGCCTTCATGACCGCGCAGATACAGCAGCACGCCGCGGTTTTCGGCGGCGATGTAGCGCAACGCGAGATCGAGTTGCTCGCCGCAATCGCAGCGGTACGAGCCGAACACGTCACCGGTCAGGCATTCGGAATGCAGACGGGTGAGCACGGACTGCTCGCCGGTCACGTCGCCCATCACGAGCGCGAGATGTTCGGCATCGCTGCCCGATACGCGAAACGCGTATGACGTGAACGTACCGTAGCGCGTAGGCAGCGACGCGGTGGCGACGAGCGTCACGCACTCGTCGGCCTGGCCATTGCCCGGCGAGGGCGATTGGGGACGCGAAGACATCATGAATTCAATCGAAACGTTCAGGAATGTAGGAGTTGTGTGGATGGTGCGTGACGGGAGTTTACCGCTAATCTGGAAACGTCACGCGACTGCCGCCGCCCGCCCGGCTATACTGGGCTCACCGGGTGACGCGCATCACGTCCCGCCTGCCCTGCATCGACCTGCATACGGAGAAAGCGAATGAGCACGACTGTCGCGCAGATTCTCAAGGCCAAGCCGGATTCGGGCCGTACCATCTACACCGTCACGAAGACCGATCTCGTCTACGACGCCATCAAGCTGATGGCCGAAAAGGGTATCGGTGCACTGCTGGTCGTGGACGGCGACGACATCGCGGGCATCGTCACCGAGCGCGACTACGCGCGCAAGATCGTCCTGCAGGACCGCTCGTCGAAAGCCACCCGCGTCGAGGAAATCATGACGGCGAAGGTGCGCTACGTCGAACCGTCACAATCCACGGACGAGTGCATGGCGCTGATGACCGAGCACCGGATGCGCCACCTGCCCGTGCTCGACGGCGGCAAGCTGGTCGGCCTCATCTCGATCGGCGACCTCGTGAAGAGCGTGATTGCCGATCAGCAGTTCACGATCAGCCAGCTCGAACACTATATCCACGGCACGCCTACCGTCACGTCGGCCTGATTCGCGTCAGCAAAAAAGGCCCAAACGCGTCAGCGTCTGGGCTCAAAGCCGCCGGCATGCGGCGACGGAGGTTCTGCTCCTGCGGGCGAACGACGCGCGGTCAGCGCGCGTCTCGTCGATTCAGCGGTGCGCTCGGGCAGACCCGGGGAACGTTCAATTAGTTACCGAAGTAGACCGAATTCACGGGATTCGGCGCTTCCCGCGTCACACGGCGGCCGGATTGTGCGGCACCCGTCGCCACGGCACCGTAGCCGCTCGTATCGGCCTGAGCGAGCGCCGGCTGGTTCGGCTGGATACGCTGTTCGGCAGCCTGGATGTCGCTCGGATATTGCGAATCGCTCGCCACCGGCTTGTAGCCATTCTGCTCGAGTTGCACGAGTTCGGCCTTGACCTGAGCGCGGGTCAACCCCTGCTCGGACTGCGCGAACGATGCAATCGGAGCGGCAAGGACGGATGCGGCGATGGCTGCGTAGACGATCGACTTCATGATTTACCTCCGGAATATGTTCTCTTTTGACGTCGCCTCGACGGGGACTGTCTGAAGCGATTGAGTCCAGTGTAGTGCTCGCCAAACCAAGGGGAAACCCTTAGTTTGAATATACAGCGTTGCATTTCTGGAAAAAATCGCCGATGGTTTTCAGTCGGAGGCGTTGCAACTTGCTTCATCCACACAACAATCGCTGACGAAACGCCAACAATCGAATCACTTGCCCGGAAGGTTGTGTTGTAGAATCGTAAGGTTTTATTCGCCAGTCGATATTCCGTCCACCATGTACGCGCTCACGCCCCTTTCGGTTTCGCCGTCCGGCCCGGCCGGCGTGCGCGCGTGCGCCGGCCAGCCGGCACATCCCCTCGCTCGACGCACGGCCCAGGCGCCGCTCGCCCCTGCCCGGCGCCTGATCTGACCGCTCGGTCTCCACCCCGGAGCCCGGTCAGACAGGCTCCGGGCGATCCTCATAGGCACGCCACGCCTGCCCCTGCCGATCATTTGGAGAACTCCCATGAAACAACGCCTTTACCAACTGACCGAACTCGACGTCGCTCGCCTCGAAAAGCACGCCGAGCACAACCCGCGCTTCCAGACGATGCTCGACACGCTGCTCGAACGCGCCGATATCGTTCAGCCCGACGCCATCAAGGCGAACGTCGTCACGATGAACTCGCAGATCACGCTACTCGACGAAGCGACCCAGGAACAGGCCACCTGGACGATCGTTTATCCGGACGCCGCCAACCTCGAACTCGGCCGTTTGAACGTCTTCTCGCCCGTCGGCATGGCGCTGCTGGGCACGCAACGCGGCCAGATGGTCAAGGTGATGCAGCCGAGCGGTGCCGAAAAGCTGATGAAGGTCGCCGAGATCGTGTTCCAGCCGGAAGCCAACGGCGAATACACGCGCTGAGCCACCGGTCGACCCGCACCGCGCCATACGGGCGCAGAACGAAAAAGCGAGGCACGAGCCTCGCTTTTTTGCATTCGGACGCTCCCGATTATCGTCATCGCTTTCTGCGGACGAAAAAAAGGCGCCCGAAGGCGCCTTTTCGATGCTGCGAAGCGGGTTGCCCCGCCCGTCACGCTTAGAAGCGGTGACGCAGACCAACCGTTGCTGCGGTTTGGTTGATCGACGAGCTCGGCAGGTTGTCAGCAAAGCTGTTGCCGTTGTAGATCTGTGCGCCGATGCCGTTCTTCGCTGCACGCTGGTACACAGCTTGTGCGTAGACGTCGGTGCGCTTCGACAGCGCGTAGTCAGCTTGCAGACCGAACTGGTTCCAGTGCGTGCTGCCGTTGCTGATCTTCGCGTTCGTGTACGTGTAAGCAGCACCCAGGCCGAGAGCCGGCGTCAGGTTGTACTTGGCGTTGACTTCGTAGTTGTCGGTGCGCACCGTGCCCAGAGCACCGGCTGCGTTGTTGTCGAGACGTGCTTGCGTCCATGCAGCGCCGACTTGTGCCGGGCCGAATGCGTAGCCAGCAGCAGCACCGTACGTGCGGACGCGGCCTTGGCTAGCGACACCACCGATTGCCGACGACGTTGCGCCGCTTCCGTTCGTACCGTCACCCAGGTTCGCTTGCGAGTATGCACCCGCCAGCTTCAGGCCTTGGAACTGGTATGCAACGCCTGCGCTGTACGCACGGTTGTTGCCGAAGTTCGTGTTGTTCGAGAACGAGTACGTGCCGCCGAATTGCAGGCCAGCGTAGTTCGCGCTCGTGAACTTGATCGTGTTGTTCGATGCGACGTCGCCGGTCGTGCTCAGGCGATCGAGGTTCAGCGGGTGCGCGAAGTACGTGCCGCCCCACGAGCCCGTTGCCGTCAGCGGCGCCAGGTAGTCTTGCGTTGCGTCGTACTGCTTACCCAGCGTGACCGTGCCGTACTGGCTCGACAGACCGACAAATGCTTGACGGTTGAACATGCCGCCGTTGTTGCCCAGACGGCCGTCACCGATGCCGAAGCCGCTTTCCAACGTGAAGATTGCCTTCAGGCCGCCACCCAGGTCTTCCGAACCACGCAGGCCGAAACGGCTCTGGTCAATGCCCGAACCCATCGCCCAACGCGACTTGCCAGCTTGGCCGAGTGCCGGCTGGACGTTGCTCGTGTAGGTGATGCCTGCGTCCAGCACGCCGTACAGCGTGACGCTGCTTTGTGCGTGAGCGACGGTAGCGAACGATGCTGCAGCTGCTGCAACGATCAGAGTCTTGTTCATTCGTGGAGCTCCCTTCTAAAAAGAGGCAGGTCTCGCGACCTTGTTCATAAACGGTCTCAACCGCCCGGGAGCGCCATCGGTCCTGCTGGCGGCGCCCGGATAGTTGCCCGTTTGGGAACCGTGAGTTTAGGGGTGTACCCTAGGGGAGCGATCCGCAAATAAAGAAATAACCTTTTCCAGAACTAGAAATAATGAAAGTGGGGATGCGTCATAAGTATTTGTTTTAACGTTTGTTTTTGACTTCTTGACGCGTGGTTTTTGGAGCCTTTCATCGCACCATTCTTACATGTCAGCGTCTTGACGGTTGCATAGAAACAACAAGCGGATTCGGTTCGGCACCCCAAAATCGGTAATTGTTACCCGATTCAATCTCAAATATTGGCCAGCCGGCATCTCGGACGGCCCCTCCGCCCCACAAACCGGAGCGACGCCCAAAGCCACGGCGAGATCGCGTCAGCCGTCAAAAAGGGAAGAGTGGCGTTTCGTGACACTCGGTAACAGCCTTGACCGCCCGTGTAACCCTCCGGGCGCGCCGGCAGGCTAATGTAAGGCGACCTCGAATACTGAACAGGAATCGCCATGAATCGACGCTCGCTGCTGCGCGCCATCGGATTGACCGCCGCCTTCGCGGGTACCGGCTGGCTGCGCGCCGCCTCGGCCCAGCCCGCCCCGCCCGTGTACCGTCCATCCGGCCCGAACCGCGTACCGGGCGGCCCGCCCCATGCGGATCGCCCGACCTTCGCGCCGCCGGCCGCGCGGCGCGACCGCCGCCCACCACCGCCACGGCCGCATGGCTATATATGGACGGACGGCTACTGGCGCTGGCAGCGCGGCCGCTATATATGGGTGCCCGGTCGCTGGGTCGCCCGGCGCCCCGGGCGCCGCTGGGTGCCCGGCTACTGGCGCCGCCAGGGGCCCGTGTGGGTCTACGTCGACGGTTCGTGGCGGTAAACAGCAGCCCGGCTCCGGCCGATGAAGGTTCCGAGCGGAACGGCGCGCGCGAGCCGGCGCCGTCCGCGCCACGGAATCATGCGCGACGGCAGCGGGTGCCCGGCAACATATCGTCGGGCTATCCATTTCGACTACATCTTTTGGATCGCGAAGTGATTTCGTGACGATGCAAGTGCATCCGCCACGCTTCACCGCGCCCCGCTCATTCGCCACGTACCACGCTCACCTCACGCCCTCTTCCGACTCGCGCGCACGACGGCGCGCCGCGCGGATCGCACGATGATGTTCATCGGCCCACCGGATCATCGCGTGCATCGGTGTCAGGAACGACCGCCCGAGGTCGGTCAACGCATATTCGACCCGCGGCGGCACTTCGGCGAACAGCGTGCGGCTGACGAAGCCATCCTGCTCCAGCCGCTTCAGCGTACGCGACAGCATCTGGTTCGACACATCGCCGATCGTACGGCCGAGTTCGTTGAAGCGCATCGTTCCGCCCGACAGCGCCTCGAGCACGAGCAGGCTCCACTGGTCGCCGATGCGGTCCAGCACATCGCGGATCGGGCACGGCTGATCGAGATCGACGGATTCGTCGGCGGACGGCAGCGGCATGACGGAATTCTCTTTCACGGGCGGTACACAGTCACCGCGGCGTGACCTGTTCACACCGCGGTGACTTCTTGTGACGGGTTCGCGGCAACTGTACCATTCGATCGGCCCGACAGCCGCCTGCCCGTCGTCCGGATTCGCCAGTTCAACGAAGCATGACGATATCGCGCACTATCGGCAGCGGCATCTCGTGGTCTTGTCGGCGAATCGTTCATGCCGATACGGGATGCATCGCGCGGCCACGGCTCGATCGCTCGCCGGCCAGCGCGTTCAGCGCCGCCCGAGTCGCGCCTCCCTCCATGCATCGTCAGACCAGGAAAACGCTACATGTCATCGTTTCGCTCCCCCGTTCACGCCGTTGCCGCAGTCGTTCTGCTGGCCGCATCGACGGCCGCGCTGGCCACCGGCCCGGCCACGCGCGACCTGGCGGCCGAGGAAGCCAACCGCCAGCTCGTGCTGACGTTCTACGACCGCTTCTTCAACCGGCACGAAGCGCTCGAGGCCGCCGCCGTCGTCGCGGACGACTACAAACAGCACAACCCGCACGTGCCGGACGGCAAGAAGCCGTTCGTGTCGTACTTCGTCGGCGCGTTCCAGAAGAATCCGGCGTCACGCGCACGCATCGTCCGCAGCGCGGCCGACGGGGATCTGGTGTACCTGCACGTGCATGCGACCGAGCGCCCGGGCGATCGCGGCGAAGCGGTGGTCGACATCTTCCGCGTGAAGGACGGCAAGATCGTCGAACATTGGGACGTGATCCAGCCGGTGCCGGAAACGTCGGCGAACCGGAACACCATGTTCTGAGGCATCGCGCCGGCGCGTCGCGATGCCAGGCGGCTGGGACGCGGCCCGGACCGCGTCCGCCGCGCCGGTGTCGGGCCGTGCGAAGTTGCGCGACGACCACGCACGGGGCCCCGTTCGACAGGAGCGGGCCAACGTCGCGCGGCCCACGACAGCCCCCCCCCTACGACAACACGGCCGTTCGCGCGCCCGGCCGCGTACGGCCGTACGCCACCATCATCGCGAAGCTGAACAGGAAACCCGCGCCGCCGATCAGCAGCAATCCGATTTCGCCGAATACCGGCAGCAGATTCGTCAGCGCGCCCGTCACGACCCACGCGACCGCCATCACCGAGCCCGCGACGCCGAGCGCCCAGCCCTGCCGATCGTCGCTGACGGCGTCGGAAAACGCCGTATACATCGTCGTGTACGCAACCATATCGAAGCAGCCGACGACCATCGCGAGCGTCCACAGCACCGGTTCATGCGGGAACAGCGCGGACAGGATCTGGCCAAGGCCGGCCACGAGCAGGCCCGTCTTCGCGATATCGATCACGCGCCACACGCGCAGCATCAGCCGCACGACGCACAACAGGCCGAACACGAAGCAGATGCCGATCACGCCGCTGAACAACCCGAGCCGCGCGCTCGTGTAACCGAATTTCGCCTGCAACAGCAGCATGACGGTCTGCAGGTAGAGCCCGTAGCCGACCTGCATCAGGAAGAACACCACCGACAGGAATGCGACGTCGCGCTGCCGCGCGGCTTCCCGGATGATCCGCAGCGGCAACAACGGATCGATGCGCGTGTCGCCGCGCGGCGCCGCGGAATCGCGATACGACGCCCAGGTCCAGCACGCGCAGATCAGCGACAACGCGGCGACCAGTGCGAACGGCGTGCCGTAGTCGAACAGCGGCGAGATCGTCCGGTCGGACGTCACGCCGCCGAGCACCGGGCCGACGATCACGCCCGCGCTGAACGCGAGCGACATGATGCTCATGTTGTACGCCTTCGTCTCGGGCGTGCTGAGATCGGTGATGGCCGCCTGCGCGATGCCCTGGCAGCCGGCCATCAAGCCCGTGAGCCCGCGCCCGGCCAGCAGCAGCGCGACGCCGGCATGCGACGCACCGGCCGCCATCATCGCGTAGCCGGCCGCGAGGCCGAACACGCACAGCAGCAGGATCCGGCGGCGGCCGTAGCGATCGGACAGTTCGCCCATCAGCGACGAGCCGAAGAACATGCACAGCGGATAGATCCCGTAGCCGAGGCCGAGATAGAAATTGCGCACGTGCACGCCGGCGTCGGCCGGCAGGATGCCCGCGTGCGGATCGCTGAAAATGGCGGACATCATCGGATAAACGAGGCCGAACCCCATCGCGTCGAGCGCGATGGCGAGCAAGCAGGGGCCGAGCAACTTGTAGTCGAGCCGGGACATGGCGACCTTCCGGACAGAGTGGATGATCGCGCCAGCGTAAAGACCAGGCGACGGCCGCGGTAGGCCGCCGGACGCGATGCTGATCATCGGCTCGCCCGATACCCGCGATACCGCCTGCGCCGATGGGTCGCCGTCCCGCCCGGGCGGCCGCTACATCGGGCGCGCAGCGCGTCGGGGCGCCGCACCACACGGCCCTGCCCGCCGCCCGCGTGCGACGGGCTCATCCGTCTGAACCACACGAAGCGCACGCCTTGGTGCGATCACGGCCCAGGCAGCGCCGGCGATGTGACGTCAGTGCGCCGCCTCGGCCGTCGGCACCCGGCATGCGCTCAGGCCGCGCTGAACGGCCGGCCGCGCGGCGATCTCGGCGAGCCAGCGCTCGACGTGCGGAAAGCCGGCAAGGTCGAGATCCAGCTCGGCCGCCGTGCGCAGCCACGGGAACGCGGCAATGTCGGCGATCGAATACCGCGACGACGCGAGATACGCCGATTCCGACAAGCGGCCGTTCACGACGCCGTAGAGACGCAGCGCCTCCTTCCGGTAGCGGTCGATCGCTTCCGCATTGCCCGTCTTCGAGGCGTGCAGGAACCACCACAGCTGACCGAGCATCGGCCCGATCCCGCCGATCTGGACATGCAGCCATTGCTGGACCGCCGTGCGCTCGGCCAGCGTTTCAGGCTGCAGGCAGCCCGTCTTCTCGGCGAGATAGCCGAGGATCGCGCCGGATTCGAATACGGCCAGCCCCGTGTCGTGGTCGACGATGGCCGGGATCTTGCCGTTCGGATTGATCGCGAGATACGCCGCGCTGCGCTGCTCGCCGGCGGACAGGTTCACCTGCACGCGGTCGTGGGCAAGCCCGGCCTCTTCCAGGTAGATCGCGATCTTGTGCCCGTTCGGCGTGTCGGCTGTATAGAACGTGAGGGAGTGCGTCGAGGTCATGTCGGTCCTTGTCATCAGTTAGCATTGCAACTGCAATCGTTGCAATTGCAATCCTATGCCGAAACCGGCGATGCCGGCGACATGCCAGTACTCGAAGGAGGGACATGCAGATGGCGCGGCCTGGTCCGCCCGTGCGGCGCCCGACACCTGCCGCGCCGCGTCGTCAGCCCGCCTCGAACGGCTGACGACGCGGCGGCTCGTGCCGCATGGCCGGCCGGCGGCCGCGCTCGATGGGCGGCGCGCGGCCGCTCCGTGTGCCGGATACCGTTACTTCACTCCGGCTGCCGCGTCGCGCGCGGCAGCGGCCGCGCGATCGAGCGCAACGGCCATCGCCGCCCGCTCCTTGCCGGTGAACTGGTCGAGAAAAAGCTCGGCGACCGTCGACTGGTAGACCTTCCACATCTTTTTGCGCAGCGTCCGCCCCTTGGCGGTGATGCTCGCGAACGCGGCGCGGCCGTCGTCCGCCGAACGCGTGCGCGTGACGAGCCCCTCCTGTTCGAGCCGGTCGATGAGCCGCGTCAGGTTGTAGCGCTCGATCGCCAGCACATCGGCCAGTTCGTGCATGCGGCGCGTGCCGTCGGGCCCGCTTTCGAGCCCCCACAGTGCGTCGTACCACGCGTATGCGGGCAGGGACGCCGCCGCGAGGCGACGCTCGATCTCGCGAATCATCGTCCGGTGCGCGCGGACGAACGAGAACCACAGATCGGGTTCGGTTGCGCTCATGTCAGGTCGTTCCTCTCTCTTAATTGCATTTGCAATCAAATTTTACCGCGAGAACGATGACCCTTTCATGCGATTGCAATGGCCGCCTTGCTCGCCGATCGCTGCGCGTTGCTTCGCGCGGAGCGACGCGACGCTACGATCGCCGCGCCGCACTGTTCGCGCTACTTCTCCGACTGAGCAAGCGGGCCTTGTTCGCCCCGCCCCGTACCCGACGGCCAGCCGCCCGCGAGCGCCTTGTACAGCGCGACCGTCGATGCCGCGCTGCGCATCCGCCCGTCGGCCGCCGCGTCCTGCGCCTGCAGCAGCGTCCGTTGCGCGTCGAGCACTTCGTAGTAGTCGATCGCGCCCGCCGAGAAGCGCGCCTGCGCAAGCTGCGCGGCGCGCGCGCTGTCGTCGGCCGCGCGCACGAGATGGGCGGTCTCGTCACGCGTGCGCGCGACGCGCAGCAGTGCGTTCTCGGTTTCCTCCAGCGCGCCGAGCACGGTCTGCCGGTACTGCGCAAGCTGGCCGGCGGCCTCCGCGTCGCTCGCGGCGATCCGCGCGCGCACGCGGCCGACGTCGAGGAACGACCAGTCGATGCCGAGCGCGATCAGGTTCGTGTCGCTGCCCGCGCGGAAGAACCCGTAGCTGCTCGTCGCGCTGCCGAGCAGCCCCGACAGCGTGAAGCGCGGAAACAGGTCGGCCGTCGCGACGCCGACGCGCGCGGTCGCCGCATGCAGCCGCGCCTCGGCGGCCGCGACATCGGGGCGGCGGCGCAGCAAGTCGCCTGGCGTGCCGGGATCGATGTCGGCCGCGAGCGCCGGCAGCGGCACCGGTGCGGCCGTCTTCGGCGGGTCGAACCGGCCGATCAACGCATCCGGCGTCTGCCCGGTCAGCACCGCGAGCCGATGCTCGTCGACGCCGATCGCGGCTTCGTACACGGCGATCCGCGACGTCGTCGATTCGTACTGCGCACGCGCTCGCGCCGCATCGAGTTCGGAGCCGCGCCCCGCGCCGACGCGCGCATTGATCAGCGCAAGCGTCTGCTTCTGGTTGTCGGCGTTCTCGCGCGCGATCCGCAACCGTTCCTGCGAGCCTCGCAGTTCGACGTACGTGCTCGCGACCTCCCCCGCGATCGCGACGCGCACCGCGCGCACGTCGGCCGCGCTGGCGGCCGTTTCCGCGCGCTGCGATTCGATCGAGCGCCGCACGCGGCCGAACAGGTCGAGTTCCCACGCGGCATTGACGCCCACGCTCGACGTCGGCGCATCGCGCTGGCTGCGCGGCGCGCCGAACGCCTGGTCCTTGCTCATCAACTGATGGCCGATCCGGCCGCTCGCGGTGATTGTCGGATAGCGGTCGAACGTCGCCTGCGACAGCAACGCATTCGCCGCGTCGTAGCGCGATACGGCCACCTGCAGATCCTGGTTCGCCGCGAGCGCCGCGTCGATCAACTGCGTCAGCGCCGGATCGCCGAAACCGCGCCAGAACGCGGCATCGGCCGCCGCCGATGCGTCGGGCGGCATATCGGGCCGTGTATCGGACCATGTATCGGCCGGCGCCGCATCGCGCTGCGTCGCCGGATGCGCATCGCGCGCGAACCGCGCGGCCGTGGCCGTATCCGGTCGTTTGAAATCGGGGCCGACCGCGCATGCGGCAAGCGTCACCGACATCGCGAGCGCGGAAAGACGGAAAGCGGCGCTCATCGGTTTTCTCCTTCGAGGGTGCCATGCTGTTCGCTCCAGACGGCCGGCGTGCCGCCCGCGAGCTTGCGGATCGCCACGTAGAACACGGGCGTCAGGAACAGCCCGAACAGCGTGACGCCCAGCATCCCGGCGAACACGGTGACGCCGGTGGCCGCCCGCACCTCGCTGCCCGCGCCGCTGCCGATCAGCAGCGGCACCGAGCCCGCGATGAACGCGACCGACGTCATCACGATCGGACGCAACCGCAGCTTGCACGCTTCGAGCGCCGCCTCGACCACACCCTTGCCCTGGATCTCGAGCTCGCGCGCGAATTCGACGATCAGGATCGCGTTCTTGCACGCCAGCCCCATCAGCACGACGAGACCGACCTGCACGAACACGTTGTTGTCGCCGCCGGACAGCCACACGCCGAACAGCGCCGCGCACATGCACACGGGCACGATCAGGATCACCGCGAGCGGCAGCGTCCAGCTCTCGTACAGCGACGCGAGCACCAGGAACACGAGCATCACGGCCAGCGGGAACACGACGATCGCCGCGTTGCTCTGCGTGACCTGCTGGTAGCTGAGGTCGGTCCATTCGAGCGTGATGCCCGGCGGCAGCACGTCCTTCGCGATCTGCTGCAGCTTCGCGATCGCCTGCGACGACGACATCGTCTTCGGGTCGGCATCGCCGATGAGGTCGGCGGCCGGATAGCCGTTGTAGCGCACGACCGGATCGGGGCCGTACGCGGGCCCGACCGTCACCATCGAGCCGATCGGCACCATCTCGCCCTTCGCGTTGCGTGTGCGCAGGTTCGCGATGTCGGCGGCCGTCTGCCGGTGGCCGGCATCCGCCTGCGCCATCACGCGATATACGCGGCCGAACACGTTGAAGTCGTTCACGTACATCGAGCCGAGATACACCTGCAACGTATTGAACAGATCGGTCAGCGCGACGCCCTGCGCCTTCGCCTTCAGCCGGTCGACCTTCACCTCGAGCTGCGGGATGTTCGCCTGGTACGAGCTGACGGGATAGCTCATCCCCGGCGTCTTCGCGACCGCGGCCTGGAACGCGGCGAGCGCCTTCTGCAATTCGCCGTAGCCGAGGCCGCCGCGATCCTCCAGATACAGCGCGTACCCGGAGCCGTTGCCCAGGCCCTGGATCGGCGGCGGCATCAGGGCATACGTGATGCCGCCGCCAATCGCCGCGAAGCGCGCGTTCAGGTCCGCGTTGATCCGCGCGGCGCTGCGGTGACGCTGGTCGAACGGCTTGAGGATCACGTAGGAGTTCGTGATGTTCGGCGTGTTCACGCCCTGCAGCGCATTCAGCCCGGCGAACGCCGGCACCATCTCGACGCCGTCGGTACCGAGCGCGATCTTCGTCATCTGCTCGGTCACCGCGCTGGTGCGCGCGAGCGACGCGCCTTCCGGCAGCTTCGCGCCCGCGAACAGGTACAGCTTGTCCTGCACCGGGATGAAACCGCCCGGCACCGCGTCGAACAGCAGCGCGGTCGCCGCGAGCAGCGCCGCATAAACCGCGAACACCACGCCGCGCCGCTTCAGCGTGCGCGCGACGACGCCGTGATAGCGATCGGCGCTGCGCTCGAAGAAGCGGTTGAACGGATGAAACAACCAGCCGAATGCGCGGTCGAGCGCGCGCGTCAGCGCATCCTTCGGCGCGCCGTGCGGACGCAGCAGCTTCGCGGCGAGCGCGGGCGACAGCGTCAGCGAGTTGATCGCGGAGATCACCGTCGAGATCGCGATCGTCACCGCGAACTGCTTGTAGAACTGGCCGGTGACGCCCGACATGAACGCCATCGGCACGAACACCGCGCACAGCACGAGCGCGATCGCGACGATCGGCCCCGACACCTCGCGCATCGCCTGGTGCGCGGCATCGCGCGGGCTCAACCCTTGCGCGATGTTGCGCTCGACGTTCTCGACCACGACGATCGCATCGTCGACGACGATCCCGATCGCGAGCACGAGCCCGAACAGCGTCAGCGTGTTGATCGAATAGCCGAGCAGATAGAGCCACGCGAACGTGCCGACCACCGATACCGGCACCGCGACGAGCGGAATGATCGACGCGCGCCACGTCTGCAGGAACAGGATCACGACGAGCACGACCAGCACCACGGCCTCGATCAGCGTGTGCTGCACCGCGCGGATCGATTCGCGCACGAACACCGTCGGGTCCCACACCGGGCGGTACGCGACGCCGGGCGGGAAACGCTTCGACAGCTCGTCGAGCTTCGCATACACGGCCTTCGCGACGTCGAGCGCGTTCGCGCCCGGCGACAGGAAGATGCCGACCACGGCCGAATGCTTGTCGTTGAAATACGAGCGCAGCGTGTAGTCGCCCGCGCCGAGCTCGATGCGCGCGACGTCGGACAGCTTCACGACCTGCCCGTCGTCGCCGTTGCGCAGCACGATGTCGCTGAATTCCTGCACCGTGCGCAGGCGGCCGCGCACGTTGATCGACACGAGAAAGTCGTTCTTCTTCGGCGACGGCTCCGCGCCGAGCTGGCCGGCCGACACCTGCACGTTCTGCTCGCGCACGGCCGCGATCACGTCGCTCGCGGTCAGGCCGCGCGATGCGAGCCGGTTCGGGTCGAGCCACAGCCGCATCGCGTAATCGCCCGAGCCGTACACGCCAACGTCGCCGATGCCGGTCAGCCGCGACAACTCGTCCTTCACGTTCAGCGTCAGGTAGTTGCGCAGGTACAGCGAATCGCGGCTGTTGTCCGGCGAATAGAGGCTCACGTACATCAGCGGCGTGGGCGACTGCTTCTGCGTGGTCACGCCGTACTGGCGGACCTCGTCGGGCAGGCGCGACAGCGCCTGACTCACGCGGTTCTGCACGCGCACGGCGGCCGTGTCGGGATCGACGCCCTGCAGGAACGTGACGACGACCTGCAGGCTGCCGTCCGACCCGGCGACCGACTTCATGTACATGATGCCTTCGACGCCGTTGATCGCCTCTTCCAGCGGTTCGGCGACCGACTCGGCGATTTCCTTCGGGTTCGCGCCCGGGTACGTCGCACGCACGACGACGCTCGGCGGCACGACTTCGGGATATTCGCCGGCCGGCAGCATCGGGATCGAGATCAGGCCGATCGCGAAAATGACGATCGACAGCACGACCGCGAAAATCGGGCGGTCGATGAAGAAGCGGGAGAAATCCATCGTATCGCTCCCGTCATTGCGCGGCAGGCGCGCCGGCATCGGCGCGCGCGGGCAGCGCCTTCGGCTTCACCTGCGCGCCCGGATAGTAGATGCGCTGCACGCCGTCGACCACCACGCGGTCGCCCGCCTGCAACCCCTTCTCGACGATCCGCTCGCCGTCGAGTTCGCGGCCGATCGTCACGTCGCGACGCAACGCCTTGTCGCCGGGGCCGATCACGTACACGTACTTGCGGTCCTGGTCGGTCAGCACGGCCTTGTCGTCGACCAGCAATGCGTCCTGGTCGCGGCCGCTCATGAGCTGCACGCGCGCATACAGGCCCGGCGTAAACGTATGGTCCGCATTCGGCAGCCGCACGCGGGCGCGGATCGTGCCGGTTTGCGGATCGAGCCGGTTGTCGAGGAAATCGACGGTGCCCGCATGCGGGAAGCCCGTCTCGTTCGCGAGGCCGACGCGCACCGGATCGGCGCCGATCGCGCGATGCGCCGGATCGGTACGCCGCGCGTTGTAGCGCAGGTAGCTCTGCTCGTCGCAATCGAAATACACGTAGACCGGATCCTGCGACACGACGGTCGTCAGCAGCGTGTCGTCCGCGCGCGCGAGGTTGCCGACGGTCGCGACCGCGCGGCCGACGCGGCCCGCGATCGGCGCGCGCACTTCGGTGAAGCCGAGATTGAGCTTCGCGTCGGCAACGGCCGCGTCGGCTGCCTGCAGGTCGGCGCGCGCCTGCTCGGCGGTGGCGCGCGCGTTGTCGAGTTCCTCCTGCGACGTCGCATGCGCATCGATCAGCGTCTGCACGCGCTTGAGCTGCAGGTTCGCGAGGTTCGCGGCCGCACGGGCGCGCTGCTGCTGCGCATTCGCACGGTCGAGCGCGATCCGGTACGGGCGCGGATCGATCTCGAACAGCAGCGCGCCCTGCGCGACCACGTCGCCCTCCTTGTACGCGACACGCTGCAGATAGCCGCTCACGCGCGGCCGCAACTCGACCGCGTCGACCGCTTCGACGCGTCCGTTGAATTCGTCCGCGAGGCGAACGGTACGCGGCGCGACGGTGGCGACGCCGACTTCGGGCAGCGGCTGGGCCGACGACGTGCCTTTGCCGTCGTGACAGCCCGACAACGCCAGCAACAGGGCGCAGGCCACGCCCAAAGGCGACGTCCTGCGTAGGGAAAAGGAGCGCATGATGCCTCGCGACGGGTTAAACTGCCGCGTAGCATAAAAGTTGAAGTTAACTTCAAGTCAAGCTTTCCCGGAGGGCGTCATGGGTATCCCGGAAACCCCGCAATGGCCGCTGATGTCGATCCGCGAAGTGGCCGCGCGCAGCGGCGTGCCGGCGTCGACGCTGCGTTTCTACGAGATGCGCGGGCTGATCAAGTCGCACCGCAACGGCTCGAGCCATCGCCACTATTCGCGTGCGGTGCTGCGGCTGATCGCGTTCATCGTGTTCGCGCAGAAGATCGGCTATTCGCTCGACGAAATCGCCGAGCAGCTCGTCAGCCTGCCCGAGGACACCGCGCCGACCAACAAGGACTGGCAGCGGCTGTCGCGCGGCTGGAAGCAGCGCGTCGCGAGCCGGATCGAGGAATTGCAGCGGCTCTACATCAACCTCGACGAATGCATCGGCTGCGGCTGCCTGTCGCTGAAACGCTGCAAGCTGACCAACCCGGAAGACCGCGCGGGCCGCAACGGGCCCGGCGCGCGACGCTGGCTCGGCGACAAGCCGCCGACGGATTGCGAATGACGCGCCGATCGTGGATGCCGTGCGTCACCCGACGCGCCAGCCGCCGTTCACCGCGATCGTCGCGCCGGTGACGAACGACGCGCGCGGCCCGGCGAGCCAGGCAACCGCATCGGCGACGTCGTCCGGCTGCCCGGCGCGGCCGGCCGGCGTCTGCGCGCGGATCATCGCCGCGACCGCCGGGGCGACCCCGCCGTCCCCGAAGAAACGCGTGCCGGCGATATAGCCGGGCGCCACCGTATTGACCGTTGCGCCGCGCGGCCCGAGTTCGCGTGCCAGCGCGACGGTGAAGCCTTCGACGCCGGCCTTCGCGGCCGCATAGGCGAGGCCGCCCGGCAACAGGCTGCCGGCGCGCGCCGCGATCGAGCCGATGTTGACGATTCGCGCCGCGCGATCGGCGAGATGCGGCAGCACGGCCATCGTCGTCAGGAACAGGCTCTTGAGGTTTGCGCCGAGCACGGTATCCCACACGGCCTCGGCCTCGCTCGCTTCGGTGTCCGCACTGACGCGAGCGGTCCGCCCCGCGTTGTTGACGAGGACGTCGATACGCGGCCATCTTGCGACGATCGCCGCCACCACCGCCTCCGCATCGCGTCGCACGCTCAGATCGCCGGCCTGCCCGACTGCCGCTCCGCCCAGACGCGCGACAGCCGCCTCCAGCCGCGCCGCATCGCGCCCGACGAGCGCGACGCGATACCCGTCCCGCACCAGCCGGCTCGCGATCGCGAAGCCGATCCCGCTCGACCCGCCCGTGACGATGGCCGTGCGCTGCTGTTCATTGCCCGTCATGATCTGCCCTCCCGAGTATCGACGGTTGACGACAAGGACATTCTGGGCAGCGCAGGGTGATAGGTAAAATACGAATTCGATGATCTACTGATACATGGAAGGTATCGCATGATCGATCTGCGCCAGTTCCGGCAATTCATCGCGGTCGCCGAAACGCTCAGCTTCCGGCGCGCGGCCGAGCGACTGCACATGGCTCAGCCGCCGCTCAGCGCGGCGATCCGCAAGCTCGAGGACGAACTGGGCGTCGCATTGCTCGAGCGCGACAACCGCGGCTCGCGGCTCACGCCGGCCGGCGAAGCGTTCCTGCTCGAAGCGCGGCGCGCGCTCGAACAGGCCGAGCGCGCGGTGGCCGTGGCGCGCCGCGCGGGCGCCGGCCTCGGCGGCACGCTGCGGCTGCGCTTCGTCGACAGCACGGTCAACGCGCTGTTGCCGCTGATCCTGCGCGCGTTCCAGCAGCGCCATCCGGACGTCGATTTCCAGCTCGAGGAAGGTACGACCGCCGAGCAGATGCTCGCGCTGCGTCAGGACCGCACGGACGTCGGCATCGTCGTGCTGCCGGTGGCCGATGCCGGCGACGTGCATGTCGAGCCGCTGCTGCGCGACCGGATGGTGGCCGCGCTGCCCGACGGCCACCGGCTCGCGCGGCGCCGCCGCATCGCGCTGGCCGAGCTGGCGGATGAACCGTGGGTCATGTTTGCCGCGCACCACGGGCCCGGCATGCACGCGCTGATCGTGACGGCGTGCGCGCAGGCGGGCTTCGCGCCGCGCGTGGTCCAGCAGCCGCGCCAGATGCAGACGACGGCCGGGCTCGTCGCGGGCGGCATCGGCGTCGCGCTGATGCCGCGCCTGTTCGTGCCGATGCAGCCGCGAGGCATTACGTTCTGCGAACTGAAGGGCGCGGGCAGCCCGCTCGCGTACGAGCTGGCGATCGCATACCGCGCGCCGTCGCCGCTCGTCGATGCGCTGCGCGAGAGCGCGCGGAACGCGGTGCGCGAGCTGGGGCTGGTTGCGGCGACGTGACCGCGCGCATCGCGCGCGCGGCGCTCAGTCGCCGAGAATGTTCAGCGCGACCGCGAGCACGGCCTGCCTGAATTCGTGCTGCCGCGTGGGCAGCGACGTGAACTCCAGCATCATGTGGCTGTACGACACGGTCGTACCCACGGCGCTCGCGATCATGAAGAACAGCACGTTCGGATCGACCGGACGAATCGCGCCGGCCTCGACCGCGTCCGCCAGCAGCGGAAACATCGCGTCGTGGTACGGGCGCACGAGCCGCTCCCGCAGCCGGTCGAGCCGCGCGCCCTCCTCGGTCGCCGCCGTCGAGAAGAACATGCCGATATCCGGCTCCGCGAATTCGTGATCGACGCACAGCTCGAGCGCGCGCCGCACGCGCTCGCGATGCGGCAGCGGCGACGCGCGCAACGCACGCAGCGCGTCGAACATCGGTTCGGCCAGCTCGACGATCTGCTCGACGACCGCCAGCCACAACGTTTCCTTCGTGCCGAAGTGATGGGCGATCAGCGCCGCGTCGATGCCCAGCTCGCGCGCGACTTCACGCACGCTCGTCGCGTCGTAGCCGCGCTTCGCGAACGTCCGGCGCGCGGCCCGCAATATCACGTCCGGACCGACGGACGCATCCGCCAGCGGCCGTCCGCGCGTCCGCCGCTTCGACGGCGCGCGCTCAGTGACTTCTGCCACGTTTTTCCTGCTCCTTAAACGATTCGAATGCCCGTGTCCGGCCCCGCTTCGACGTGCCGGAATCGGGCGGTCCACCCCGCTCCGTTGACACGCGGAGCCGGGAAGCGCTAGGATCATACCTTATTCATCACGTGATGATTTATCCATGACAACCCCTACACGCATCGTCATCGTCGGCGGCGGGATCGCCGGGCTGCAGCTCGCGACCCGCCTGGGCGAGCGTCTCGGCCGGTCCGGGCAGGCACGGATCACGGTCGTCGATCGGAGCCCGACGCACATCTGGAAGCCGATGCTGCACACGATCGCGGCCGGCACGCGCGACGTCCAGCAGCAACAGGTGATCTTCCTCGCCCATGCGCGCGACCACGGCTACACATACCAGCCCGGCGAACTGAAGGGGCTCGATCGCGCGCGCCGCCGCGTGCAGCTCGGCGCGATCCGCTCGCGGGACGGCGACGTGGTGATCGGCGCACGCGAACTCGAATACGACGTGCTGATCCTCGCGCTCGGCAGCCAGGCCAACGATTTCGGCGTGCCCGGCGTGCGTGAGCACTGCTACTTCATCGACAGCCAGCAGCAAGCCGAGACCTTCAACGAAGCGTTGCGGATGCGCGTGTTCCGCAGCATCGCGCGCGACGAGCCGTTTCGCGTCGCGATCGTCGGCGCGGGCGCGACGGGCGTGGAACTCGCGGCGGAGCTGAGCCGCTTGCTGGAAGTGGCGCAGGCGTACGGCGACGAGACGGTACGCGAGCGGCTGCAGCTCACGCTGCTCGAAAGCGGCCCGCGCATCCTCAACGCGTTTCCGCCGCGCATTTCCGCGTCGGCCCGGCGGCGGCTCGAACAGATCGGCTTTCGCGTGCTGACGTCGACGCGCGTCACGTCGGCCGACGCGAACGGTTTCCACTACGGCGACGGGTCGTTCGCCGAAGCCGACCTGATGGTCTGGGCGGCCGGCGTGAAGGCGCCCGATTTCATGCAGGCGCTGGGCGGGCTCGACACGAACCGCGCGAACCAGATCGTCGTCGGCCCCACGCTGCAGGCAACCGGCGACGAATGCGTGTTCGCGATCGGCGATTGCGGCAGCCTGCTGCCCGACGGCCACGAACGGCCGCTGCCGCCGACCGCGCAGGTCGCGACGCAGCAGGCCGAGCACCTCGCGAAGCATCTGCCCGCATGGCTCGACGGCACGCCGATTCCACCGTTCGCATTCCACGATTTCGGCGCGCTGGTGTCGATCAGCGATTACGACGCATTCGGCACGCTCGGGCAGTTCGGGTTCTTCCGCGGCGGCTTCATCCAGGGGCGCTTCGCGCAGTTCAGCCACCTGATGCTCTACCGGCGGCACCAGCAGGCGCTGCACGGTTTTTCCAAGGCGACCTTGCTGTGGATCGCCGAACGGATCAACGGCTGGGTGCAGCCGCGCATCCGCCTGTCGTGATGCCGCGCGTCGCGGCACCGCGTAACGTTTCGAGGAACAGAGACATGAACAACCGTGCAGCGCCCTGGCTCATGACCGTCGCCGCGATCGGCAGCTTCGACATGCCGTCCGTCTCGTGGGGTGCGCCGCGGCGGCGCAGCGTCACGCGCGACCGGCTGCCGTCGTGGGACGCGACGAGCAAGCCGACCATCGACGTGCTCGAACGGCCCACGGCCGACACCGTGATGATTTCGTGGTGCGACGCGTGCACCGGACACTACGGCTACCAGAAATGGCGCCTGTTCACGACGCGCAAGCGCGGCGTGTGCGCGCTGTCGGGGCGGCCGATCGAGATCGGCGACAGCGTCTATGCGCCGCAACTGCTCGGCTCAACGCCGGGCAACGCCGCCGCGATGGTCCTCGCGGCATGCATCGACGACGCGCTGGCGGCCTGAGCGTCAGGTCGCCGTGGTCTGACCGGCGCCGTAGGCCGGATCGCCGTTCTGCCGTTCGAGTTCGGCATCGAGATGCGCGGCATGCGCGCGTGCTTCGGACTCCGACATCAGCTCGCCTTCCCACTTCGCGACCACCGCGCTCGCGATCGAGTTGCCGACCGCATTGGTGGCCGAGCGGCCCATGTCGAGGAACGTGTCGACCCCGAGAATCAGCAGCAGCCCGGCTTCCGGGATGTTGAACTGGTGCAGCGTCGCCGCGATCACGACGAGCGACGCGCGCGGCACGCCGGCCATCCCCTTCGACGTGAGCATCAGCACGAGCAGCATCGTGATCTGCGTGCCGAGCGACAGGTGGATGTTGTACGCCTGCGCGATGAACAGCGACGCGAACGTGCAGTACATCATCGAGCCGTCGAGATTGAACGAATAGCCCATCGGCATCACGAAACTGGAGATCTTGCGCTTCACGCCGAAGCGGTCGAGCGCGTCGAGAATCTTCGGATACGCGGCTTCGGAGCTGGCCGTCGCGAACGACAGCATGAACGCTTCCTTGATCAACGCGAGCAGCTTGAACACGCGGCGGCCGAGGAACAGCAGCCCGGCCGCGACGAGCGCGGCCCACAGCAGCACGAGGCTCGCGTAGAAGTCGCCCATGAACACCGCGAACTTCAGCAGGATCGACAGCCCGTTGACCGCGACGGTCGACGCCATCGCGGCCATCACCGCGAGCGGCGCGAGCTTCATCACGTAGCCGGTGATCTTCAGCATCACGTGCGCGAGCTGGTCGATCGCGGCGACGAGAATCTTGCCGCGTTCGCCGAGCGCGGCGAGCGCCACGCCGAAGAACAGCGAGAACACGACGATCTGCAGGATTTCGTTGTTCGCCATCGCCTCGGCGATCGACTTCGGCACCATATGGCCGACGAAATCCTTCAGCGTGAACTTGGACGTCGCGAGATGCGCGGACGCGCCGATGTCCGGCAGCGGCAGGCCGAGATTCTCGCCCGGCCGCAACAAGTTCGCCATCAGCAGGCCCAGCAGCAGCGAGACCAGCGACGCGGTGACGAACCAGCCGAACGCTTTCGCGAACACGCGCCCGACCGACGCCGCGTCGCCCATGTGCGCGATGCCGACGACCAGCGTCGAGAACACCAGCGGCCCGATCACCATCTTGATCAGCCGCAGGAACACGTCGGACACGAGCGAGATGTAGCCGGCGATTTCCGCGGCCGACTGCTTGTCCGGAAGCTGCGTGTAGATCAGGTAGCCGATCAGGATGCCGGCTGCCATGGCGAGCAGGATCCAGCCTGCCGCAGACATTCGTTTGTTCATGACGGAGTTCGCCGAGTGGCGATGGAGTTGACGGAAGAAAGGTGCGCGCCGCTCAGGCTGGTGGATGTCCGCCGACGGGCGCGCTGCCGCCGCACCGGCATTCGCGGCAACGCGAACGCCGGCGGCAGCGATTCGGGATGAAACGGTCGGGTCAGTAGCCGATCGCCGAACCGGCCGGACGGCGCGGGTCGTTGTAGCCGTAGATGAAGCCGACACGCACGTTGCCGGACACGGACGAATCGTTCCCGGAACTCTGGCGGCTCGCCGCTTCGGTGCCCGGCAGGCCGACCATGATCAGCTCGGCGGCGCCCCACGGCGTCTGCTCGACCATCTTGTAGCCCATGTTGCGCAGGATCGCGAGCGTGTCGGGCGACAGGCCGTAGGTTTCGTAATAGACCGCGTCGGGCAGCCACTGGTGATGGATGCGCGGCGCGGCGACCGCGTCCTGCGGCGTCATCCCGTAGTCGATCACGTTCAGCACGGTCTGCAGCGTGATCGTGATGATGCGCGAGCCGCCCGGCGAGCCGACCACCATGAACACCTTGCCGTCCTTCTTCACGATGGTCGGCGCCATCGACGACAGCGGACGCTTGCCCGGCGCGATCGAGTTGCGCGTGCCCTGCACGAGGCCGAACAGGTTCTGCGCGCCGACCTTCACGGTGAAGTCGTCCATCTCGTCGTTGAGGAAGAAACCCGTGCCCGGCGCGATGACCACGGCGCCGAAGCGGCCGTTGACCGTATAGGTCGTCGACACCGCATTGCCGTCGTGGTCGACGATCGAGTAATGCGTCGTTTCCGGCTTCTCGTGCACGCCGACACCGGGCTGCACGTCGACCGACGGCGTAGCCGTATCCGCATGGATGCTCTTGCGGATCTGCGCCGCGTATTCCTTGCTCGTCAGCTTCGCGACCGGGTTGTCGATGAAGTCCGGATCGCCGAGGAGCGTGTTGCGGTCTTCGTACGCGTGGCGCATCGCTTCGGTCATGTAGTGGACCGCCGCGGCCGAGTGGTAGCCGAGCTTGCGCAGGTCATACCCTTCGAGGATGTTCAGCGTCTCGCACATCGTCACGCCGCCCGAGCTCGGCGGCGGCGCCGACACGAACTCGTAGCCGCGATACGTGCACGTCAGCGGCGCCATGTCCTGCGCGCGATAGGACGCGAAGTCTGCCGCCGTGATCACGCCGCCGCCGCGCTTGGCGGCCGCCTCGACGATCTTCGGGATCTCGCCGTGATAGAACGCGTCGGGCCCCTGCTCCGCGATGCGTTCGAGCGTGCGGGCCAGATCCTTCTGCACCAGGCGGTCGCCCGGCTGCAGCGCCGAGCCGTCCGGGCGCAGGAAGATGCGTGCGGCTTCGGGATCCTTCCTGAAGCGCTCGACCGTCGTGTCGAGGATGTCGGTATCGCCGCGCGTCAGCACGAAGCCGTCACGCGCGAGCCGGATCGCCGGCGCCATCACCTGCCGGCGCGTCAGCTTCCCGTACTTGCGCTGCGCGAGATCGAGGCCCGCCACCGTACCCGGTACGCCGACCGCGCGATAGCCGTACAGGCTCTGCTCCGGAATGACGTTGCCCGACGCATCGAGATACATGTTCGCGGACGCCGCGGCCGGCGCCGTCTCGCGGAAATTGATGAAGCGGTCGCGACCGTCGGCCAGATGGATCGTCATGAAACCGCCGCCGCCGATGTTGCCGCAGCACGAATTGGTCACCGCCTGCGCATAGCCGACGGCGACCGCCGCGTCCACCGCGTTGCCGCCTGCCTTCAGGATGTCGACGCCGATCTGCGACGCGAAGTGCTGCGACGACACGACCATGCCGTTCTTCGCTTCGACCGCCGGGTCCGACGCGGCGAACGCGCACACGCTCATCGCCGACAACAGGGTGAGTATTACGAGCCGCCTCATGACGGGATCCTCCAGACGAATAAACCGGGCCATGCGGGAATGCACCGGTGCGCAACTACGTGTCGACGCTGCCAATCCGAAATGTAATAAACGATACATTCCAGTGAGGCCGCGATCATAGCACTCGGTTTTTTGGGCCAAAACCTAGGGTAAGCCCTGAATTTGACGCGAAAGCACGTCGATAAGACTGACAATGAATGTTCGATTTATTACACATATGAACGTATTCGTTGAGCAGGGTGATGCGTCCCTCTAATTTCAGGCCGTACGCGGCCTGCGGCACGTCGATCGGCTAACATGCGTGCAGTTGGCGGCAGACGCCCGTCTGCCGTTTGGTCGTTCAGTTCAATTCAGATAGAAAGCCGGAGTACCGATGGGGACGAGCATCAGGGCGTTGTTGTTATCCCAGATGGATAGCTTCACGCCGTCGGAACAGAAGGTCGCGCAGGCGTTGCTGGAGCGCTATCCCAGTCTCGGGCTGGGCCCCATCGCGCAGTTTGCGAAGCAGGCGGAAGTCAGCGACCCGACCGTGTTCCGCTTCGTCGTCCGGATCGGTTTCCCGAACTACTCGTCGTTCCAACAGGCGCTGCACGACGAGATCGACACCGCGATGAATTCGCCGCTCGCGCGGATGGATGCGTTCCACTCGGAAACCGGCATGCGCGACAGTCATGCGGCGATCTTCCAGCGGCTGTCCGAATCGCTCGCGGCGACGATCGAAGGGCTCGACGCGGCCGCGTTCGACGCGGCCGTGGCGGTGCTGGCCGATCCGGACGTACGCATTTTCTGCGGCGGCGGGCGGTATACGGCGCCGCTCGCGTCGCTGTTCTCGTTCACGCTCGCCTATGCGCGGCCGCGTGTGCAGTACGTCGAGCCGAACGTGAATCTCGCATCCGTCGCGCTGGTCGACATGGGGCGCAACGACGTGCTCGTGATCTTCGACTTTCGCCGTTACCAGAAGGACAGCATCCGCTTCGCGCAGGCCGCGCACCGGCTCGGCGCGCGAATCCTGCTGATCACCGACGAATGGCGCTCGCCGATCGCCGCGTTCGCGGAAATCGTGCTGCGGATCCAGGGGCGCCCGTTCGCGATGCTGCAGACCAACGTGCCGGCGCTGGCGCTCACCGAGGCGCTCGTGATTGCCGTGACGAACCGGCTGCCGGAGCTCGCGCGGCAGCGGATGGAAAAGATCGAGCGGCTCAATGCCGGCGGGATCGAGTGGGATACCAACCAGCGCGACCTGCCCGAATGACGATCGTTCGCGTGGCGGGCGCGGGCGCCGGCTTTCGACCTCGCAACGGCTGGGAATAAATCCGCCGCTTCGCCGGTATCGCATGCGAAGGCGCCGGCTTATTCCAGGACGATCCGGCCGTCCGGTTTCGTCACGCGAATGCGAGGCTCACATGGCTTCATCGACCCCCACCCGCCCGTCGCGTCGCAAGGCTCTGCAATGCATGGCCTTCGGCGGGCTCGGCACGCTGTTCACGCTGTCGGGCGGCATCCTCACGCCGTTCGATATCGCCCTCGCGCAGGCCGGCGACGCGCGCCCGGCCGCCGCGGGCCAGCCGCTGTTCGTGCAGATCAGCGATACGCACATCGGCTTCAACAAGGACGCGAATCCCGACGTGTCGGCCACGCTGAAGCAGACGATCGATCTCGTCAACGGGATGCCTGCGCTGCCCGCGCTGGCGATCCATACCGGCGACATCACGCATCTGTCGAAGCCCGAGGAATTCGACCACGCGTCGCAGTTGCTGTCCGCGCTGCGCGTGCCGGAACTGCACACGGTGCCCGGCGAACACGACGTCACCGACGGTTCGGGTGCCGAATATTTCGGCCGGTTCGGCAACGCGTCGGACAACCGCGGCTATTACAGCTTCGACCACGCGGGCGTGCACTTCATCGGCCTCGTCAACGTGATGCACTTCAAGCCGAACGGGCTCGGCAGCTTCGGCGACGAGCAGCTCGCGTGGCTCGCGCAGGACCTGAAAGGCCGCTCGTCGAGCACGCCAATCGTCGTGTTCTCGCACATGCCGATGTGGACCATCTACGAACCGTGGGGCTGGGGCACCGGCGATGCGCCGCAGACGATGGCGCTGCTGCGCCGCTTCGGCTCGGTCACCGTGCTGAACGGGCACATCCACCAGATCGTGTCGAAGGTCGAGGGCAACGTGACGTTTCATACCGCCCGCTCGACCGCGTTCCCGCAGCCGACGGCCGGCAACGGCCCGGGACCGGTGCCGCTCACGGTGCCGCACGACCGGCTGCCTTCGATGCTCGGCGTGACGACCGTCGAATTCGCCGGCCATCCGGTCGCGTCGTCGCTGCATGACACGACGCTTGCGTGACAAAAATAAGGAGACCGACATGATCCGCTTCAAGCCATCTCGAATCGTCGCGGTGCTGTTCCTGTGCGGCGCGGCCGCCGGCATGCCGCCCGCCGCGTTCGCGCAAGGCCCGAACGGCCCGCTCGTGACGATCCGCAATTTCATGTTCTCGCCGATGTCGACCACGATCAAGGCCGGCACGACGATCACGTGGAAGAACCTCGACGCGGAGCCGCACACCGTCGTCAACGATGCCGGCATCTTTCATTCGAAGGCGCTCGACCAGGACGAGACGTATGCGTTCCGCTTCGACAAGCCGGGCGTCTACAAGGTGTTCTGCGGCATCCATCCGTACATGAAGGAAACGATCACCGTCGAATGACGATGCCGGCCGGTCGTCATCGGCGTATGCTCACTGCCCCGCCGAGCGCATGCCCGGCGCAGTACCGGCGACGACCGGGCACGACTGCGGCAGCGCCTGCCCGAACAGCACGGCCAGCCCGCAAGCGGATGTGAACATGCCGAGGCCGTCATGCCCGACGCCCGGCACTTCGACGACCTGCTGCGCGAGATCGTCCGGATGCCGCTTCTTCAGGTAATCGAAATACGCGAGCCCGCGCGCGAGCCGGTACGGCCCCTGCGCCATCGCCGCGCACGAACGGTCGATGAAATGCGTGGTGGGATTCGTGTCGGCCTGCCCAAGCAGGTACACGACATGGCGCGCGACGTAGCGCGTTTCGAGATCGCGCACGTCCTGCGACGCAACGTAAGGCGGCGCCGACTTCAACCCGTACTTCCATTCGGTCGCGCGCGGGCAGGCGCCGCCTGCCATGGCCTCGGCATTCGGCCGTTCGTCGTCGAAATACACATAGCTCGACGGGTTCGCAACCACGTAGCGCACGGCAATGCCGGTACGCGCGAGCGCGTCGCCTTCGCGCCCGGCCACCGCATAACGCTGCAGCAACTGTGCACCGGCCGAGTGGCCGATCACGACGACCGTCGACAACGACGGGTACCGGCCGCGGTCGGCGAAATGCGCGAGCAGCGCGTCGAGCGCCGCGAACGAGCTGATCGGGCCCGGCTGGCGGGCCGGTTCACCGCCCTTCCATCCTTCCTGCGTCCATGCGAGCGTCGGCGCGGGCAACGAAAACGCGCGCACGTCGGCGCGTGTCAGGAACTGCGGCGCGACGACCATCGTGCCCGTGCCGGCCGCACCGGCCTTCTCGACGACCTCGCGCCCCGATGCGTAGTACGCGTCGGCATTACGCAGCGTGCCGTGAATCACGATGAACACGCGCGTGACGTCGGGCGCGGCCTGGTCGAGCGGATGATCGGCGTAGACGGGCAACACCGCACGGCCTTGCGGCGTGTCGACGGTTATGCGCTGGTCGGCGACGGCCTTGACCGGCGCTTCGAGACGTTCGCGCTGTGTGGGCGTAATGGCTTCGGCCGGCCGCGCGCCGACCAGCATGCCGACGGCGGCACAGGCCAGCGCGAGCGGAACGGCATAGGACAGGGCTCGAGCGGCCGGCAGCATGCGCGAGAGTCGGATGCGGGAAAAGGCAGCGGAAGTGACGGACATGGCGGCGGCTCGGGTGGCGGATATGACTTGAACGGCGATGGTCGCAGAATCCGTCGCGCGCCGCCGGTCCGTTGCGGAAAACGAATCAGCCCGCCGGTTGCGTACCGCGCTCCGCGCCGATGCACGCTTCGCCCGATCTCGTACGGCGATAGCGGATTGCAGGCAAGGCGACCTGAAGCCGGCGGCCCCATCGACGGCGGTTCACGTCGCGCTCTATCCGACCCCGAGATTACAACGTCCTATCAACCCCATTGCCGGCAGTGCTTTCAAACATATCGCAAAAAGACGATATATGATTCGCCCATCGACGATACCCGTTTGCCCGACCGAAACACCCAGCCTTTCCATGCCGACCGAACTCGACATCGACGCGATCCTGAAAGCGCTCTCGAACCCCGTGCGCCGGGAAATCCTCGTCTGGCTGAAAACGCCCGACGAGCATTTTCCGCAGCAGACGCTGCCATACGAACACGGCGTCTGCGCGGGCCAGATCGACGCGCGCTGCGGGCTGTCGCAGTCGACCGTCTCCGCGCACCTCGCGACGCTGCAGCGCGCGGGGCTCGTGACGTCGACGCGGATCGGCCAGTGGGCGTTCTTCCGGCGCAACGAGGCCGTCATCGACGCATTTCACGACGCGCTGCGTCGCGAACTCTAGCCAACGGCCGAACCGGCCATGCGGAGCGCCGTCGTATCCGACGCGACGGCTTCTCCGCCTTTCGTAAGAGGTTATTTGCCATGCCCACGCTGTTCGATCCCGTTACCCTCGGTGACCTGACCCTGCCGAACCGCATCGTGATGGCGCCGCTCACCCGCGCCCGTGCGGGCACGGCGCGCGTGCCGAACGCGCTGATGGCGCGCTACTACGCCGAGCGCGCATCGGCCGGCCTGATCATCACCGAAGCGACGTCGGTCACGCCGCAAGGCGTCGGCTATGCCGACACGCCCGGCATCTGGTCCGACGAGCAGGTCGAAGGCTGGAAGCAGATCACGCAGGCCGTGCACGCGGCCGGCGGGCGCATCGTGCTGCAACTCTGGCACGTCGGCCGGATCTCCGATCCGATGTTCCTGAACGGCGACCTGCCGGTCGCGCCGAGCGCGATCGCCGCGGGCGGCCACGTGAGCCTCGTGCGTCCGCCGCGTCCGTTCGTGACGCCGCGCGCACTCGAACTCGACGAGATTCCGGGCATCGTCGCCGCGTATCGCAAGGGCGCCGAGAACGCGAAGGCAGCCGGCTTCGACGGCGTGGAGATTCACGGCGCGAACGGCTACCTGCTCGACCAGTTCCTGCAGGACAGCACCAATCGCCGCACCGATGCATACGGCGGCCCGATCGAGAATCGCGCGCGCCTGCTGCTCGAAGTGGTCGACGCGGCGATCGACGTGTGGGGCGCGGGCCGGGTCGGCGTGCATCTGGCACCGCGCGGCGACGCGCATACGATGGGCGATTCCGATCCGGCGGCAACCTTCGGTTATGTCGCGCGCGAACTCGGCCGCCGCAAGATCGCGTTCATCTTCACGCGCGAATCGTATTCGGGCGATCAGTTGAGCCCGCGCCTGAAGGAAGCGTTCGGCGGCCCGCTGATCGCGAACGAGCAGTTCACGCTCGACACCGCGCAGGCCGCGCTCGCGAACGGCACCGCCGACGCGATCGCGTGGGGCAAGCTGTTCATCGCGAACCCGGACCTGCCGCGCCGTCTCGAACTCGGCGCGCCGCTCAACCAGCCGGTGCCGGAGACGTTCTACGCGGAAGGCGAAACCGGCTACACCGACTACCCGGCGCTGAGCGACGCGGCCTGACGGCACAACGGCGCGGGTTCAGATGCGCACGTCCGCGCGCATGAACACGCGCCGTGTTTCGTCGAGACCGAGCGCGACGTGGTGCGCACGGATCGCGCGCAGCGCGTCGTCGAGTGCTGCATCGTCGATGATCCGGAAACCGAGGCGCGCGTAGTACGGCGCATTCCACGGCGCGTCGCGGAACGTCGACAGCACGATCTCCGTGATCCCTTCCCGCGCCGCGCGCGCCGTCACCTGTTCGATCAGGCGCGCGCCGATACGCTGCCCCGCATGCGACGGCGCGACATCCAGTTCCTCCAGATACAACCGCCGCGCATCGAGCAGCCGGTAGAACGCGAACCCCACGCACGTGCGTTGCGGATCGACCGCGACGTACGCGCGGCCGTCGTCGATGCGCTCGAGCACGGCGGCCGCATCGGTCGGCTCTCCGTCGGCGATGTCGGCCATGCCGATCGCACGAAACCGCTGCGCTGCGGCGACTTCCACGGCGGCCATCGCGGCCGCGTCTTCCCGCGTGGCGGGGCGAATCAGGATCGATGCAGGCATCACGGCAATTCAGGCAGGCAGTCTGGAACGGCCGTCACTATAGTCGAAACTTCACACGTATCGTGTCGAATGCCCGATCCAGGCGATCGTCGTGGATCACGAGCGCGCCGTCCGGATGGTCGATCGTCAACGTCGCGTTGTCGGGCCATGCGGTCAGGTCGATGCAGAGCGCAGGCAGCGTGCCGCCGCCATGCCAGCGCGGACGGGGATGCCGTGCGCGATCCGGCTGCCCCGCCTTGCGGGACCATGTGTCGCGCACGCGCCCGACCTGCCCGGCCAGAGATTCCTAACCGGACCTTCCCGGCCGGACCTTCCCGGCCAGACCTTCCCGGCCAGACCTTCCCGGCCAGATCAGAAGTTCACGCGAATCCCGGCCATGACCGCCAGTTGCCGGCTCGAATTGCTGTTCGCGAGCACCGGAATCTGCGCATAGTTCGCCGCGTTGCCGTCCGCATCGGTGCCGAGCCCCGTGCCGCTCGCGATCTGGCCGATCGCGACCGCATACAGCGCGGTGCGCTTCGACAGGCTGTAGTTCGTGCCGACGTTTACCTGGTGGAACCGCGTCGTGCCGCGCCCGTCCGTATGCGCGGCGTTGAAGATGTACGCGACGCCGCCTTGCAGCGCCGGCGTGAACATGTACGTGACGTTCAGCTCGCCGACGTCGAACGTGAACGCCTGCGTGCGCGGCTGCGCAGCGGTCGAAAAATAGCGGCTGTCGCCGAGTCGCGTATGCGTATAGGTCAGCGCGAGCGTCGCCGCGCCGAGCGTGACCGACCCGCCCGCGCCGAACGCGCGCATCGAGCCCGCATCCTGCAGCAGACAATACATCGCGCCCGGGTTGCCGCACGCGAAATCACCGATATAGCCGCTCGCGCCGCCGAGCGCCGCGTCGAGCGGCTGGTGCAGGTCGAGGTAGCCGACCGAGAAGGCCACCGGCGAGCGCGTGTACGTCGCGGCTACCGCATAGCCACGCTTCGCGGAAAAATCGCCGGCCTGGCCGCCGAAGCTGAACGTGCCGCCGAACGTGAGGCCGTTGAAATCGGCGCTGGTGAACTTCACCGCGTTGTTGAAGTTGAACGCGGCATTCAGGTTGTCGACGTCGCCGAGGTGCGAGCCATACGGCGTCGCCCAGTTGTTGCTCGACACGTACGCGCCGAGCATGTCCGTGTACGAATCGTATTGGCGGCCGAGGCCGAGCGTGCCGATCGAATCGTGGCGCAGCCCGACCCACGCCTGCCGGCTGAACGCGGTGCCGCCCTGCAGCGCCTGCCCGCTCGCGGACAGGAACTGCTGCTCGAGCGTGAACACCGCATTCAGGCCGCCGCCGAGCGGCTCGGCGCCCTGGAAGCCGAAACGGGACGGCACGAGGTTGCCGCCGCCCATCTGCCATGCATGGCCGCCGCCCGTGCTGCCGTCGGCGCGCGTGAACTGCTGGTTCGTCGAATAGATGATGCCGGTGTCCACGGTGCCGTACAGCGTCACGCTCCCCGTCGTCTGCGCGTGCGCCGCATGCGCGCAACCCAGCATGGCCGCAGCTGCGGCCAGTCGTCGTCCGTTCTTCATGTCCCGCCCCTCCGTGATCATCGATACGCAGTGCGAATCGATGGTGTTGTCGATATGGGTGGCAGGACTGTATCCAGCGAAAATTCCGGACCTCTATCCCAAATCAGCAAATGGTGATGAGGACGGGCGACACATGACGATACTCGGCGGCGCGGCCGCGGCGGGAAGGCGTCATTCGGGACGCAAGGTTTGCGACGGCAGCTCGCCGAACAGGTCGCGATACTCGCGCGCGAAATAGCCGAGATGCGTGAAGCCCCAGCTCGCGGCGGCTTCGCCGACGCCGAGTTGCCGCACCGACGTCGTGCGCAGCAGGCGGCGCACCGCATTCAGCCGGATCGTGCGCAGGTAGCCGACCGGCGTGACGTCGGCCACGCGCTGGAAGCTCGTTTGCAGCGTACGACGGCTGCAACGCAGCGCGCGGCAGAGTTCGAGCACGGTGACGGGTTCCTCGGGCCGGTCGCGCAGATGCTTCTCGCAGCGGCTCACGATGTCGCTGTAGGTGGCGTGCGTGATGTCGCGGCGCTCGACGCCGATCCCCTGTTCGAGCGCGTCGAGGAACATGCCGAGCATCGCGTCGCGAAACATCTTGCGGGTGGCCGCGTATTCGAGGCAGCCCGGATTGCGCTGCGCGTCGTCGATCAGCGACGACAGCCGCACGCCGAGCGCGACGCCCTGCGCGTCGGACAGCCGCGTCACGTGCCGCAGCCGGCGCGCGCCGGCCGCGCCGAATTCGGCCTCGCACAGCTCGTCGACCATGTCGGACGCCGCGCTGATCCCGACGAGCCCCATCCCTTCCGGCGTGTGGAATTCGAAATCCTCGCCGGCGCGCAGCGCGAGCAGCGCATAGCCGTCGACCGGCTGGCCCTGGAACGTGCCCGCGAGCGGCACGGACAACGGCACCGCGAGCGACGTGCGCCCGGCCGGCGCGAGCCCGGTTTGCGCGACGCGCCGGTTGGTCGTTTCCCGGAAAAAGTGAAAATCGTCGTACAGCACCTGCGTGACGGTGCCCTTGAAACGGCCCGGCGTCATCTGACGGTACACCTGATGCCAGCCCGCGATCGCGAGCCCGTGATCGTGCACGTCTTCGTGTGAGCGTGACTGGAACAGCATCGGCACCTCCGGTAAAACCCTGATTCCTCGATGCGGCCGCCGGGTTCATGCGGCACGCATCGCCACAGCTTACCCTCGCAAAATCCCGCGCAGTGCGGCTTCGAACGCAAGACAGGCCGCCGACAGCGCGGCGGCCTGCTCGTCGATCAGCCTGACATAGCGGCGAAACGACGGCATCCGGTTCACGACCTCGCTACCGCCGAACGGCACGATCGCGAGCGTCCAGCGGCCGTCGCGCGCGGCGATCGCGCAGTCGGTCAGGTGCAGCCCACGCAGCGCGTCGGCCAGCGACGGCCCGGCAAGCAGCGCGGCCAGCGTGTCGATGAAGACGGGGTCGCATCCGGGCGCGGGCACGGCTTCGATACCCGTACGGCGCAGCCAGCCGGTCTGCCGCACGCATGCGCTGCCCTGCGCGGCCGGGCCGTCGACGGCGGCCGTCACCGTCACGCTGACCGTATGCATCAGGAACTGGCGCTCGACGCGCTCGTCGATGCCCACGCGCACGCCGTTCGGCAGCCGTGCCGAGACGCCGCCACCGACCCCGTCGGCGTCGCGCACGGCCCGCAGGTCGGCGAGCACGCGCGCGGCGATCGCGCCGGGCCGATGGCCGGGCGGCGGCGCATCGGGCGCCGCACGCCGCGAGCCAAGCGCGGCCTTCACGACGCGACGTGCTCGTTGCGCAGCACGTCCTCGACCGGCACCGGCCTGAACGGATGCCGGCGCTGCACGACGAGCGTCCAGAACAGCGCATACAGCGCGGTGAGCCCGAGCATCGCGCCGAACGGCACGTAGATGTCGCGCGGGTTCATGCCAGGCGGCGTGATGTACCAGATCGCGAGCACGATGCCGACGCTCGACACGATCTGCGGCAGCGGGAACAGCGGCGAGCGGTACGGGCGCGGCAAGTCAGGCCGGCGGATGCGCAGCATCACGACCGACGCGGTGACGAGCAGGTACGCGGTGCCCCACGCGCAGGTGGCGGCGAGCACGAGGTGGAGGATGCTGTCGAGATTGCCGTTGATCAGCCACGCATGAACGATCGGCACGATCGCCGACACGACGATGCCGACCACCGGCGTCTTGAAGCGCGGATGCAGGTACGCGAAGCAGCGCGGCAGCGCCCCGTCGATCGCCATCCCGTACAGGATGCGCGGCAGCCCGGCCATCAGCGTGTTGATCGTCGCGGCGCCCGCGCACAGGAACGCGATGCCGAACCACACGCGCCCGAACGGCCCGAGCACCTGCAGCGCGAACGCGGGGATCGCGCCCGGCGTGTCGAGCAGATGCGTGAGGCCGTCGGGGCTCACCGGCACGTTCGCGACCTGGCGGCGGATCGCCGCGCCGTACAGGAACATGCAGATCGCGACGCCGACGAGGCCGAGCGCCATCGCGCGCGGAATCGTGCGCCCCGGCGCCTTCATTTCCGGCGCGAGCGGCGTGACGAACTCGCAGCCGACGAACATGAACATCGCCATCCCGACCAGCGACAGCACGGACGGGATCGACGTACCGACTTCCGAGCCGCCGAACCAGCCGTCCAGATGCACGGCCGGCGCGGCCGCGAGCCCGAGGATCCCGAAGGTCATCAGCGACAGCCACATGCCGGCCGTCAGCACGATCTCCAGCTTGCTGAACACCTTGATGCCGATGATGTTGGTGATCGCGAACGTGACCACGAGGCCGACGCCGACGAGCCACGCGCTGTTGTGCTTCTCGAACGCCGCGTTCAGCGATTCGAAGTTCACGAGCGCCATGATGCCGCTCAGGATCGTCTCCGCCGTGCCGGCGAACACGTGCACGAGGAAATACGCGGAAATCGTGCCGGTGATCGCCCAGAAGCGGCCGAGCCCGCACGACAGGTAATCGTAAACCGAGCCGGCCGTCGGCAGCATCGCGGCGGCTTCGGAGAAGGTCGTCGCCTGCGCCTGCATCATCACGAACGCGACGATCATCGCGACCGCGAACGCCCAGCCGCCCATCCCGAAGCCCGACGTCGCGGTGAGGATCACCGGGCTCGCCATGATGAGGCCGACCGCGCTCGCCAGCGCGGTCGGGAAACCGACCGCACCGGCCTTCAATGCGGCGCCGCCGCCTGCTTCAGCCGGCGAGCCGGCGGACGTATCGCCCGCGGCGCCGGTCATTCCCGACCATCCCGACATCGTTGTCTCCTTCGTGGGTTGGCCCGAACCGGCGCTTCGTCAGCGGCCGGGGCCAGATGCTTTGCGGTCGGCCCCGGGCGGTGCGTCAGCGCGTCGATGCCCGGGGCCCCTGTCGATCACACCGTGATCCGATGTCGAAAAAATACGCAGGCAAAATAATCCGGTCATAGCGCAAATCGGCAAACCCGCGATGGCGTTTACCCGCCGCCGCGGGTTGGCCGTCATGCGAACGGCACGGCCTCGAAGCCGGCGGCGAGCGCGTCGACGATCCGGTCGAGCTGTTCGCGCTGGATCACGAGCGGCGGCGACAGGATGATCTTCGTGCCGACCGGGCGCACCAGCACGCCGTTCTCGCGCGCGACTTCCGCGACCGCGTTCGCGTAGCCGGACAGCGGATCGATCGGCTCGCGCGTGTCCTTGTTCGCGACGAGGTCGAGCGCGAGCATCAGCCCCTTGCCGCGCACCTCGCCGACCGCCGCGAAGCGTTCCGCGAACGGCCGCAGCGCCTCGAGCAGATACGCGCCCTGCTTCGCCGCATTCGCCGGCAGATCCTCCTTCACGACGATGTCGAGGCTCGCGATCGCGGCCGCGCATGCGACCGGGTGGCCGGCGTACGTGTAGCCGTGCATGATCGCGCCGCCGAAATCGGCGTTCGCGGCGAACGCGTCCTCGATCCGCGCGTTCACGACCGTCGCGCCGAGCGGCACGTAGCCCGACGAAATCCCCTTCGCGAGACACATGATGTCCGGGCGCACGCCCCACCCGCGGCTGCCGAACATACTGCCGCTGCGGCCGAAGCCCGTCACGACTTCGTCGGCGATCAGCAGCACGCCGTAGCGGTCGCACACCTCGCGCACGAGCGGCCAGTAGTTGGCCGGCGGCACGATCACGCCGCCCGCACCCTGGATCGGCTCCGCGATGAACGCGGCGACGGTGTCGGGGCTCTGGAACTCGATCTCGCGCGCCAGCATTTCCGCGCAGATTCGGCCGAGTTCCTCCGGGTCCTGCGTAAACGGATTGCGGTACAGCCACGGCGTCTCGACGTGGAAGCAGCCGGGCAAATTCGGCTCGTAGTTGCGGCGGAACACCGTGTTGCCGTTCACCGACGCGCCGCCGAAATGCGTGCCGTGATAACCCTGCTTCAGCGAGATGAACTTCGTGCGATCGGCCTGGCCGCGCACCTTCCAGTACTGGCGCGCGATCTTCAGCGCGGTCTCGATCGAATCGGAGCCGCCCGAGCTGTACAGCACGCGGCGCATCCCTTCCGGTTCGAGCATGTCGATCACCTTCTTCGACAGCTCCTCGGCGCGCGGATGCGAGATACCGTCGAACAGCTGGAAGTATTCGAGCTCGTCGAGCTGGCGCACGATCGCGTCCTTCACTTCCTGACGGTTGTGGCCGACGTTCACGTTCCACAGACCCGCGACGCCGTCGACGAGTTGCTTGCCGGTCTCGTCGAACACGTAGCAGCCGTCGCCGCGCACGATGCGGATCGGCTTGCGCTGTTTCATTTCGTTCGGGTGCAGCATCGGGTGCCAGAACTTCGCTTCGTTGTAGCTCATTGCAGTCTCCACTTTCGGATCGGTTGTTGCAGTTTTTGCGGTGGTCGGATCGGCCCGCGCGTCAGTGCGCGATGCACACGGATTTGGTTTCGGTGAAGCCTTCGATCGCGTACTGCCCGAATTCGCGGCCGATGCCCGATTGCTTGTAGCCGCCGAACGGCATCGACGGATCGAGCGGGATATGGCAGTTCACCCACACGGTGCCGGCCTCGATCCGCGGCACGAGATTCATCACGCGCTTCAGGTCGTTGCTCCAGATGCTCGCGGCGAGGCCGTACGGCGACGCGTTCGCGAGGCGTATCGCGTCGGCCGCGTCGTCGAACGGCACGACGACGATCACCGGGCCGAACACCTCGTCGCGCACGATCGCGCTGTCCGGATGCGGATCGGCGATCACGGCCGGCTTCACGTAATAGCCGGGCAGATCGTCGGCCGGCGTGCCGCCCGCGAGGAACGTGAGGCCCGCGCGGCGCGCGCCTTCGATGTGCTCGACCACCTTGTCGCGATGGTGCGCGGACACGAGCGGGTTGATCTGCGCGGTGGTGTCGAGCCCCGCGCCGAGCTTCATCGACCGCGCGACGCCCGCGAGGCCGTCCGCGAGCTGCGCGAACTTGCTGCGATGCACATAAAGGCGCGACGCGGCCGCGCACACCTGCCCCTGGTTGAAGAACGCGCCGGCGGCGACGCCGTCGAGCGCCTGCGCGACGTCGACGTCGTCGAGCATCACGATCGGGTTCTTGCCGCCGAGCTCCAGCGAGAAGCGCGTCATGTTCTGCACGGCCGCCGCGCCGACCAGCTTGCCGGTCGCGGTCGACCCGGTGAACGAGATCTTCGCGATCGACGGATGGCTCGCGAGCGCCGCGCCGCAGACACGCCCGCCCGTAACGACGTTGAACACGCCGGGCGGCACGCCGGCGTCACGCGCGAGCTCGGCGAGGCGCAGCGCGGTGAGCGGCGTTTCCGGCGACGGCTTCAGCACGATCGTGCAGCCGGCCGCGAGCGCGGGAATCAGTTTCCACACCGCGATCATCAGCGGGAAATTCCACGGCACGATCGCGGCGACCACGCCGACGGGCTCCTTGCGCGTATAGGCCGTATAGCGCGCGCCGGGCGGAAACGGAATCGACACGTCGAGCGTCTGGCCGGTGATCTTGGTCGCCCAGCCGGCCATGTAGCGCACGTATTCGACGCTCGCGCCGACTTCGATCGCGCGCGACACGTGAATCGACTTGCCCTGGTTCAGCGTTTCGAGCTGCGCGAGCGTTTCGGCGTCGGCTTCGATCAGGTCCGCGAGTTTCAGAAGGATGCGCTCGCGCTCGGCCGGCCGCAGCCCGCTCCACACGCGCGCGTCGAACGCGTGTTTCGCGCTGGCGACCGCGCGGTCGACGTCGTGTGCGTCGGCGTCCGCGACGGTGGCGAGCCGCTCGCCCGTGGCCGGGTTGTACACGTCGAGGCGTGCCGCCGCATGCGCGGGCTGCATGGCGCCGTCGACGAAGAGGCCGAAATCGCGCGCGACGAAGGTGCGCACGGTGTCGCTGACGGCGACGAAGTTCGTGTTGCTCATGGGCGTCTCGTTGATTGTCGTGGCTGGGCCGCGTGCCGGTAAGGCACGCGGGCGTCGGACCACTGTATCGACGAGGGATCGCGCCCGGTGAGCGCAAATTGGCAGCGCGTCATCGGCAAGACGATCGCGCATCGAATTGCACGATCTCGCGGGCCGGCCGGCAGCGCGATTACAGGAACAATGCGCCGACCAGCTCCGTGCGATTCGACACGCCGAGCTTGCGGTACATGCGCATCAGGTGGGTCTTGATCGTCGGTTGCGCGAGCGCGAGATCGCGCGCGATCTCCTTGTTCGAGCGGCCGTCGCGCACGAGCCGTGCGATCTGCTCCTCGCGGTAGGTCAGCCGTTCCTCGCAACCGATCCGGTGGATTCCGCGCCGCACGCGCAGCAGCGGGCTCAGCGCGGCTTCGGCGACAGGTTGCAGCCGCGCGAGCGCGTCGATCTCGCCGGGTGCGAACCGTCCTGCCGTGCCGTTGCCGTTCGCGTCGCCCATGCCGAAGCGCAGCAGCGAGAACGCGCCGACCGTGCGGCCCGCGTCGCGCAGCCAGATCTCGACGACGTCGGCCACGTCGTGCCGCCGCAGAAACCGGGTCCAGTACGCGGACGCGGCGCGTCTTTCGTCAGGCAGTTGGGATGCGAGCGTGACGACCGCGCATTCGCCCGACGCGCAGCGCGACGGATGCAGCGGATCGAGCATCCGGTAGCGGGCGACATAGGTGCGATGCATCGATTCCGGCATCCCGAACAGCTCGAAATCGGCCGGCTCGCCGCTGTGGTCGAGCCGATAGAACACGATCGCCGACGGGCTCGCGAATGCGTCGAACGCGTCCACGCACGCGCGCAGCGTGCGTCGCCAGTCGGCGGCGTCGTGGTCGGCGGAAACGAATGAGGTCGGCATCGGGAATCGGCTGGCGGATGGACGACAACGAATGTCGACGTCCGGGCCAGCCTACCGGCGCCGAAAAAGCGCCGGTGAGCACAAATCGGCAAATCGTGCCGGGCCGGCCAGCGGCCAGTGGCCGGTTCAGCCGAGACGATATCGGCGCGCGACGGTGCGCGCGCCTCGTTTCAGCGGGCGTTCGCGGCGAACGTGTCGCAGGCGCTCACCTCGCCCGACTCCATCCCCCGCCGCAGCCAGTACACGCGCTGTTCGCTGGTGCCGTGCGTGAAGCTTTCGGGCACGACGTAGCCCTGCCCTTGCTGCTGCAGACGGTCGTCGCCGATCGCGGCCGCCGCCTTCAGCCCCTGCTCGAAATCGCCGGGCTCCATCAGCCGCTGGTTCGCGCGCTGCGCGTTGTTCGCCCACACGCCGGCGAAACAGTCGGCCTGCAGTTCCATCCGCACCGACAGCGCATTCGCGCGCGTCTGGCTCGATCGCCGGCGCGCGGCATCGACCTTGTCGGCGATGCCGAGCAGGTTCTGCACGTGATGGCCGACTTCGTGCGCGATCACGTAGGCCTGCGCGAAATCGCCGCCCGCGCCGAAGCGCTTGCGCAGCTCGTCGTAGAAGCCGAGATCGATGTACACGTTGCGGTCGCCCGGGCAGTAGAACGGCCCCATCGCGGTCTGGCCGGTGCCGCACGCGGTCGGCGTCGAGTTCGTGAACATCACGAGCTTCGGCGGTTCGTACTGCGCGTGCAATTGCGTGTTGAACACGCCCGTCCACGTGCGTTCGATATTGCCGAGCACCTTGCGCGTGAACACCGCGCCCGGATCGTTCGCCGGCGCGCCCTGGCGCTGGGTCGGCGCGGGCTGCGCCTGCTGCTGGCGGCCCTGCAGCGCCGACGCGCCTTCGAGCACGACGCGCGGGTCGATGCCGAAGAAATACGATGCGGCCAGCGCGACCACGATCGTGCCGATGCCGATCGTCGCGCCGCGTCCGCCGCCGAAACCGCCGGCGCCACGGCGATCCTCGACGTTCATGCTTTCTCTTTCGTCGTCCAGCCTCATTGCCGGCCCCTCCCTGTTCTTGTCGATGGTCCGCCCGCGCCAACGCGCGACCGGGCGATACGCCGTGGCGACACGATCCGTCGGCGGACGCGATACCTGCGCATCGGATGCCCGCTCGCGCCGATCCCGCCTGCCGCGCATTTTGCCGGCCGCGCCTTCGCCGGCCGCGCCCTTGCGGGTTGCACGATTCGTACGACGGAATCGGACGGCCGACGCACCGCTGCGCGCCCGCCCACGCTATTTTGCCGGGCTTTCGTGGCTTATCGCAAAAATGTGGAGGATAGAGCGATTCGGCGCCGAACATCGTCAGCCTTTGCAAAATGGGCCCCGGCCGCCGCGCTTGGCCATCCGGACGGCCCGCGTTCATCCTTTCGGCGGATACCGGCGCGCGCCGGCGCCGCCTAAAGTGGCCGGAACACCCCCCTTTCCGGAGAACGACATGACGCACCCGCCACCCCGCACGATCGCGATCACCGGCGCAGGCACCGGCATCGGCGCTGCGTGCGCGCGCCGCTTCGCCCGTCGCGGCGACCGCGTCGTGCTGATCGGGCGCCGCCCGGCGCCGCTCGCTGCACTCGCGGCCGAAACCGGCGGCCTCGCGCTTGCTGGCGACGCCGCCAGCGCAGCCGACTGGGCCGCTTTCCTGCCACGCATCGCCGATCGCTTCGGCCGCGTCGACGCACTCGTCGCGTGCGCGGGCGGCCACGGCGTCGGCCGCGCGGACGAAACCGGCGACGCGCAATGGCGCGACGCGATGCACGCGAACCTCGATACCGCGTTCGTCAGTGCGCGCGCATGCCTGCCCGACCTGATCGCGCAGCGCGGCAATATCGTGCTGGTCGCGTCGATCGCGGCGCTCGCGGCCGGGCCCGGCGTATGCGGCTATACGGTCGGCAAGCACGCGCTGCTCGGGCTGGCGCGATCGCTCGCACGCGACTACGGCCCGCACGGCGTGCGGGCGAACGCCGTCTGCCCGGGCTGGGTCCGCACGCCGATGGCCGATGCGGAAATGGCACCGCTGATGGCCGCGCACGGCGATTCGCTCGACGATGCGTACACACGCGTGAGCGCCGACGTGCCGCTGCGGCGCGCGGCCGATCCGGACGAGATCGCGGCCGTCTGCGCGTTCCTGGCGTCGCCGGACGCCTCGTTCGTGACCGGCGCGACGCTCGTCGCGGACGGCGGCGCGCTGGCCGTCGACGTGCCGACGCTCGCGTTCGACCGGCTTTGACGCCCACAAGAAGGCGTCGCGCGTGCCCGCCCGCTGCCGAATCCGCTAACATCGTCCCGATCCGCCGCCCGGGCGCGGCACCGCCTCACCGTTCGGAACGCGATGAACATCCGGTTTCTGGAAACCTTCGTCTGGCTCGCGAAGCTGGAAAACTTCCGGCTCACGGCCGAGAAACTGCACACCACGCAGGCCGCCGTGTCGAGCCGCATCGCATCGCTCGAGGAAGCGTTCGACGTGCGCCTGTTCGACCGCAACACGCGCTCGGCCACGCTCACGCCCGCGGGCCGGCGCATGCTGGCCTACGCGGAGCGGATCGTGCGGCTCGACGGAGAAATGCGGCGCGACATCGACGCGGCGAGCGATGCGGGCCTGATCCGGATCGGCGTGATCGAATCGATCGTGCACAGCTGGTTTCCCGCGCTGATGGCGCAACTGCGCGAGCGCTACCCGCGCCTCGACGTCGAGATCACCAGCGACACGACGCTGCATCTGACGCGCCTGCTCAGCACCGACGGCGTCGACCTGATCCTGCAGACCGATCCGGTGCCGGGGCCGGACTTCACGAACCTGCCGCTGTGCGAATTCCCGGTGCGCTGGGCCGCGAGCCCGCGCCTCGGGCTCGGCGGCCAGCCGCTAGACGTCGCGCGCCTGGCCGGGTTTCCGATCATCAGCTTCTCGCGCCATTCGGGGCCGCACGCGACGATCGAGCGGCT
Organism: Burkholderia anthina; assembly: GCF_001547525.1. Classification (GTDB taxonomy): domain Bacteria; phylum Pseudomonadota; class Gammaproteobacteria; order Burkholderiales; family Burkholderiaceae; genus Burkholderia; species Burkholderia semiarida. The sequence goes on along the minus strand of NZ_LNJP01000004.1, from coordinate 207,192 downwards.
GTTCGCCGCCGTCGAACGGCCGGCCAGCATCAACTGCATCACGTCGGTCGCCGCGATGATCCGCCTCGTCGCCGACGGCTTCGGCGTGGCCGCGCTGCCGCCTGCCATCATCGGGCGCGAGCTACACGAAGGCACGCTCGAACTGCTCGACGTCGAGCCCGAATTCCCGGCGCTGCCGCTCGTCGCGACGTACCGCAGCCAGGGGCTGCCGGTGGCCGCGCGCATCGCGGAACTCGCGAGCGAAGTGGCGCGTGCGACGGGGGCCGCCGATCGCGTCGACGCAACGGCCGCCGACTCAATGCCCACGCGCAACGCGACCGCGACAACGACGCGCCCCACGGCGAAAGCGAAGCGCACGACGAAAGCCGCGTCGCCTGCCGCGCCCACCGCCAAACGCCGCCCGCGCCGCTCATAAGAAAACCTGTTCACCGCGAATTTGTTTTCTTGTTGGACTGGCGCGGCCGGTCTTCGGGACACTGAGGTTCCTGACATCCCCGTCACGAGGAACCCGCGATGACCCGCTTTTCCCTTCCGCACGGCCAGCTTTGCGTCTGGACGGATATCGACCCCGCGCACGAGGCCGATTTCAACGCGTGGTACGACCGCGAGCACATGCAGGAGCGTGTCGCGATTCCCGGCTTCACGCATGCGCGGCGGTTTCGCGCGACCGACGGCGGCCCGCGCCGATACCTCGCGCTGTACGTGACGGATTCGCTCGACGTGTTCCGCGGCGACGCGTACCGGCGGGCGTTCACGCAGCAGACCGCATGGTCGCTCGCGAACTTCGCGCGCATGACGGGTACGCAGCGGCGTGTCGGCGAGCTGACGATCGAGGCCGGCGACGGCGAAGGCGCGCATCTCGCGCTGTTCGTGCTGCCGCCCGACCGCATCGATGTGCCCCGCCTGCGCGAGCGCTTCGACACGGCCCTGCAAGAACCGGGCATCCACGCCGCGCGACTCTTCCGCACGTCCCCGGATCTGTCCGCGCCGATCGGCGCCGCCGCGGCCGCCCGCCCGGCCGCCGATGCGCTGGTGCTGATCGAAGGCAGCGACGCAGCGGCCACGCGCCGCGTGTCCGCCTCGCTCGCCGGACACGACGACGTGCGCACCTTCGGCCTGCTATGGCGCGCCGCTTCACCGCTGCCTGCCCGGCGACGCGACGCCGAAACCGAACCGGCCGCCGCTGCCGCCCTGTCTGCCTGAAACGCCCGACGCCGACGCCAACACCGGCCCCACGCTTCACCCCGTCACCCGTCACGATCTGCCCGACACCATGAACACGCTCGCCCAGCCCGCCGCCCACGCGCCCCGTCGTGTCCGCAACAGCCGACTCGCGACCGCGAGCATGATCGGCACGTCGCTCGAGTGGTACGACTTCACGATCTACAACACGCTCGCCGCGCTCGTTTTCAACCATCTGTTCTTCCCGTCGGTCGATCCGCTGGCCGGCACGATCCTCGCGTTCTCGACCTATGCGGTCGGCTACGTGTCACGCCCGCTCGGCGGCTTCGTGTTCGGCAACCTCGGCGACCGCATCGGCCGCCGCGCGGTGCTGATGCTCACGCTCGTGCTGATGGGCGTGACGACCGCGTTGATGGGCGCGCTGCCGACCTACGCGCAGGCCGGCATCCTGAGCCCGATCCTGCTCGTCGCGCTGCGTTTCGTGCAGGGCGTCGCGCTCGGCGGCGAATGGGCCGGCGCGGTGCTGCTGTCGGTCGAGCATGGCGACCAGAAGCGGCGCGGGCTGTCCGCGTCGTGGACGCAGATCGGCCCGTCGTTCGGCACGCTGCTCGGCACCGGCTGCATCGCGCTCGTCACGCTGTCGACCACCTCGGAGAACTTCCTGTCGTGGGGCTGGCGCGTGCCGTTCGCGGCCAGCGCGCTGCTCGTCGCGTTCGGCTTCTGGGTGCGGCGCGGCGTCGACGAAACGCCGCAGTTCGAGCAACTCGCCGAATCGCACGCAACCGCCGAAGTGCCCGTCGCCGACGTGCTGAAGTACCACTGGAAGCGCCTGCTGATCGCGGGCGGCTCGCGAATCGGCTCGGACGTGCTGTACGCGCTGATCGTCGTATTCACGCTGACCTACGTGACGACCGTGCTGCACCTGTCGCGCCCCGTCGCGCTGACGGCCGTGATGATCGGCACGGCCTGCAACGCGCTCGCGGTGCCGTTCTTCGGCGCGCTGTCGGACCGTTTCGGCCGTCGGCCCGTGTATCTCGCCGGCGCAATGGCCGGCATCGTATGGGCGTTCGTGTTCTTCGCGCTGCTCGATTCGGCGCGCCCCGCGGCGATCGTCGCGGCCGTCGCGATCGGCCTCGTGATCCATGCGGTGATGTATGGCCCGCAGGGCGCGTTCGTGACCGAGCAATTCCCGACACGCGTGCGCTATGCGGGCTCGTCGCTTGCGTACACGCTCGCCGGCATCGTCGGCGGCGGCTTCGCGCCGCTCGTGATCGCCGCGCTGTTCCGGCAGACGGGCACGACGACGGCCGTGTCGCTGTACGTCACCGCCGCGCTCGTCGTCACGTCGATCGCGCTCGTCGCCGCGCGCGAGACCGCGCACCGGCCGCTCGAGGGCTGAGCGTCGCCGCCGGCCGAATCATTCCTTCGCATTTCAAACGGATAGCCGCATGCCAACCCTGTCGTTCAACGTGATTTCCCTGCAACACGCGCCGGCCGCCGTCGACGTCGACATCGAGCGCGTCGTGATCGCCGGCTGGGCCGGACGCGACCCGGCCGCGATCCACGCGCATATCGACGAACTCGCGGCGCTCGGCGTCGCGCCGCCGTCGACCACGCCGTGCTTCTATCGCGTGTCGGCCGCGCTGCTTACGCAGGCACCGTCGATCGGCGTGCTCGGCGCGCGCTCGGGCGGCGAGATCGAATGCGTGCTGGTCGACAGCCCGGCCGGCACGCTCGTCACGATCGGCTCCGATCACACGGATCGCGAAGTGGAGGCGTACGGCGTGGCCGTGTCGAAGCAGGTGTGCGCGAAGCCGCTCGGCCGCGACGCGTGGCGTCATGCGGATGTCGCCGATCACTGGGATGCGCTCGAGATGCGCTCATGGCTGATTGCGCGCGACGGCGAGCGGACGGCGTACCAGCACGGCCCGGTCAGCGGCCTGCTCGCGCCCGACGTGCTGTGGCAGCGGTTCGACGGTCGCCGCACGATGCCCGCGCGCTGCGCGATGTATGGCGGGACCGTCGCCGTGCATGGCGAAATTGCCGCGATGAGCGACGGCGACGCGTTCGAAATGGAACTGCACGATCCGGTGCTCGGGCGCAGTCTCACGCATCGCTATGCAGTCGAGGTGTTGCCGGTCATCGCGTAACGGCAAGCCCTGACGGCAAGCGGAAAACCGCACGGGGCACGGGCACGACGGCATTCAGGCGTCGCGCCTGTTCCTACCTGTACGACTCAAAGCAGTGGTAGTCCGGAAAGTTGAACTGCGAGTTGCCGCAATACAGCACGCCGGCCAGGTTCGTACATCCACTCAATGTGAACATGATTGCTCCCGCAACCGACATTTTCCACCCGAAGTACCCCATCGCGCCCCCGTTTTCGCGTTATCGGCATTGCCCGACATGATGCGCATCGGACGCGCGCGGGTATGTGGAGAATTGTGGCCCCGCGGCTTCTTCGGTTCGGCATGGCGCGTTTCCGTGCGGGGGCGCAGCCTTTACTGCCTGCCGTTGCTCACCCGAGACAACCGAGCCCCGCCAGCGTCGCCTCCACCGCCGTATCGAGCGGCGTCACCGGCTCGCGGCCGAGCACCGCGGTCACGCGCGCGTTGCCCATCCGGATCGGTTCGCGCCACAGGTAGCGCATCTCGAGCAATTCGCGCAGCGTCGTCACGAACGGCGCGGCGACCCACACGAGCCACCACGGAAAATCGCGCAGCGCCGGCCGCATGCCGTGCCGCTGCGCGACGCGTTGCACGGCCCGCGCCATCTGCATGCCGTCTTCGTCCCAATGCCCGCCCAGATGGAAACGCGCGAACGGCTCCAGCGTCTCGCGCCGCTCGATCAGCTCGACCATCGTGCGGGCCACGTCCGGCACATACGCCCATTGATGGCCAACGCCGCGGCTCGGCACGCTGATGGCCGCGACGGGCCGCCCCGGCTTGACCAGCCCCTGCGAGAACCAGCTGTTGCCGAGTTGCGGCCCGAAGAAATCGCCGGCGCGCACGACGATCGTCCGCACGCCGTGCGCGCTGGCGTCCTGCAGCCGCCGCTCCAGTTCGACGCGGATCGCGCCCTTGCGGGTCGCCGGATGCTGCGGCGCATCTTCCCGCAGCACCGGAAATGCATCGGCGCCGAAGTTGTAGACCGTGCCCGGCAGCACGACGGTCGCCTGCGCGGCCCCGGCCGCCGCGATCGTGTTGTCGATCATCGGCAGCACCTGCGTGGCCCAGTTCCGGTATCCGGGCGGGTTCACCGCATGCACGATCACGCTGCAGCCGCGGGCGGCGCGCACCACTGCATCGCGATCCAGCGCGTCGCCGCCCACCCATGCGATGCCGTCGCGCTCCACGCCCTCGGCATCGAGCCCGCGCTTGAGCGCACGCACCTGCCAGCCCGCATCGCGCAACTGCCGTGCGACTTCCCCGCCGATCCCGCCGCTCGCGCCGAGCACGAGCGCCTGCCGTTGCATCCCGCTTGCGTTTGCCGTCATTGCCGCTCTCCTTGAATGAAACCATCACGACACGCATTCTGAGGCGCCGATGGCTATCAAGGAATTGCCGAACCCAGTCGATCAGCTATACATTTATGCATGACCACCGATCTGAACTGGGAACGCTACCGCACCTTCCTCGCGGTGCTGACGGAAGGCTCGCTGTCCGGCGCGGCCCGCGCGCTCGGCATCACGCAGCCGACGGCCGGCCGCCATGTCGCGGCGCTCGAAGCCGCGTTCGGCCAGACGCTGTTCACGCGGTCGCCGTCGGGCCTGCTGCCGACCGAGGCCGCGCTCGCGCTGCGCGGCCATGCGGAGGCGCTGCGCAGCGCGGCGGCCGCGTTCGAGCGCGCGGCGGCCAGCCACGGCGCCGGCGTGCGCGGCATCGTGCGGATCTCGGCCAGCGACGTGATCGCCGTCGAGGTGCTGCCGCCGATGCTCGCGCAATTGCGGCGCGACCATCCGGGGCTCGTGATCGAACTGGTGCCGACCGACCGCATCCAGGACGTGCTCAAGCGCGAGGCCGACATCGCGGTCCGGATGGCGCCGCCCGCGCAGGACGCGCTCGTCGCGCGGCGTGTCGGCGAAATCGAGGTCGGACTGTATGCCCGCGACGATTACCTGGCGCACCACGGCGCGCCGGCGACGATCGACGCGCTCGCCCATCACGCGCTGATCGGCTTCGATACGGTCACGCCGTTCATCCGCTCGGCGGGGCGCGGCATGCCGCAGTGGAAGCGCGACGCGTTCGCGCTGCGCACCGACAGCAACCTCGCGCAGCTTGCGCTGATCCGCGCCGGCTACGGGATCGGCTTCTGCCAGACGGCGCTCGCGAAACGCGACGCGCGGCTCGTGCGCGTGCTGCCCGACGGGCCCGCGATGCGGCTGGAAACCTGGGTCGTGATGCACGAGGATCTGCGGACGAGCCCGCGCTGCCGGGCCGTGTTCGATGCACTGGCCAACGGGCTGCGTACGTATGCGGACGGTGAGCTCGCCGAGTAGAAAGCGGCGTGCGTGAATCGCGCGGGCCGCGCTATTCGAGGATTTTTCCCGGCGAACAGATGTCCGCGATGCGCGCGGCACGGTTTTACATCAGCAATTGACGCGACAGCACCTCGCGCGCCTGGGTGACGGTCTCGCGCTCGCCCGGCAGCGGCGGCGTCAGCGAAAACACCGCGTCGGGCAGCGGCGGCAGCCGGTATTTCGTGCCGAGCCGCATCAGGCCGTCGCCGATCGCCGACGCACACAGGCAGCCGACCCCGAGCCCCGCCGCGAGCATCGACTGCAACCCCGCGACGCCCGACGCGCTGTGCACGAGCACGTACGGCGTATGCCGCTCGTCGAGCGAGCGCACCGCGACCTGATGCATCATGCAGTCGTCCGGCAGCAACACGAGCGGCAGCGGTTCGGGCAACTGCTCGGCGAGCGCGGGCGACGCGACCCACGACAGCGGTTCGCGCCGCAGCACCCAGCGCGTATCGGCCGACACCGGCCGGAACGGCCCGCTCGACATGTTCATCACGACGCCCAGATCGATCTGCCCGCGCGCATGCGCCGCTTCGATATCCGCGCTCTTCATCGCGCTCACGTGCAGGCTCAGCTGCGGATAGCACTCGCGCAGCCGCGCCAGCATGCCCGCCACTTCGTTCGTGCGGTAGTAGTCGGTGATCGCGACGCGCAACTCGCCCTTGATCGCCTGCCCACGCAGTTCGTCGAACGCGGCCTCGTTCAGCGCGACGATGCGCCGCGCGTGCTGCAACAGCCGCGAGCCGGCCGGCGTCGGCTCGACACCGCGCTTGCTGCGCACGAACAGCGGCACGCCCGCGCGCGATTCGAGCTTGCGCACCTGCTCGCTGACCGTCGATTGCGACAGGTGCAGCAGCGGCGCGGCGGCCGTCAGGCTGCCGGCGTCCGCGACCGCCGCGAACGTGCGCAACTGGTCCAGATCGAAACCGCGCATCGCCTTCCTCCATCCATCGAATAACCCGATGGATGCTACCACTCTTTCCCGCTTTTCCGAACCATGAGCGATGACCAGAATATGGGGTCAACGGCCTGCTCGCGTCCATCGCTTATCGGGCCCTCTTTTTCTGGATCCGCTTTCATGACGAACAACACCCTTGCCCCCTGCGCGTCGGCCGGCGCGGCTGCCGCGGCGACGCCCCGCAGCCATCACGGCTGGGCGCTCGTGGTCCTGCTGGTCGGTGCCATTCTGCCGCCGCTCGACTACTTCATCGTGAATCTCGCGCTGCCGGCCATTCGCGACGGCATCGGCGCGCGCCAGGCCGAGTTGCAGCTCGTCGTGTCGGCCTATGCATGCGCTAACGCGGTCGCCCAGATCACCGGCGGGCGGCTCGGCGACCTGTACGGACGCAAACGCATGTTCATGGTCGGCATGGCCGGCTTCGTGCTCGCGTCGACGCTGTGCGGGCTCGCCGACAACGGCACCGTGCTCGTCGGCGGACGCGTGCTGCAAGGCCTGTTCGCCGCGATCCTCGCGCCGCAGGTGCTCGCGACGATCCGCAGCGTGTTCAGCCCGCACGAACAGGTGCGCGTGATGGGCTTCTACGGGTTCGCGTTCGGCCTGGCGGCCGTAATCGGCCAGCTCGGCGGCGGCGCGCTGATCAGCCTGCATCCGTTCGGGCTCGGCTGGCGCGCGATCTTCCTCGTCAATCTGCCGATCGGCATCCTGGCGCTGATCGGCAGCTGGCGCTTCATCCCGGAAAACCGTCCGCCGCGCGGCCAGCGCATCGACGTGCCGGGCACGGTGCTGCTGTCGCTGTTCCTGCTGATGCTCGTGTATCCGCTCACGCACGGCCGCGAAGCCGGCTGGCCGCTATGGATGATCGCGTGCGGCGTCGGCGCGCTGCCGATGCTCGGCGCGCTGCTGACGGTCGAATCGCGCCGGCTCGCGCGCGGCCGCGATCCGCTGCTCGACGTGCGCCTGTTCCGCAACCCGGTCGTCGCGCTCGGGCTCCTGCTCGCGTTCCTGTTCTACATGCTGAGCGCGTTCTTCCTGAGCTACGGGATCTATCTGCAGGGCTGCCTGAACTGGTCGCCGCTCGCGTCCGGGTTCGCGATCCTGCCGCTCGGGCTCGGTTTTCTCGCGAGCCCGCTGCTGATGCCGCGCCTCGTCGCCCGGTTCGGCGCGTATCGCGTGCTCACGCTCGGCTTCGCGATGCTCGCGGCCGGCGTCGCGACCGCCGCCACGCTCGCCCGCGACGGCGTGCCCGGGCCCGGCTTCTATGCGGGCATCGCGGCGATCGGCATCGGGCAAGGGCTCGTGCTGCCGTCGGTCGTGCGGATCGTGCTCGCGGAAGTCGACGCGGCCCGCGCGGGCGTGGCGTCGGGAATGGTCAGCGCGATGCTGCAGATTGGCGCGGCGGTCGGCGCCGCGACGATCGGCGGCGTGTTCTTCGCGCGGCTCGGCGTGCATCCGGCCGCGCTCGATTACGTGCAGGGGTTCAGGGTGTCGATGTTCACGCTGACGGCCGTGTTGCTCGGCTGCAGCGCGCTGTCGATGGCGCTCGGGCCGCTGCATCGGCGGCTGCATGCGGATGCGTGACGCCTGATGCGCGACGGAAATGGCCTCGTCAGTCCAACGCCGGCAACCGATGCGGTGCATGCAATGCATGGCCGCTCGCAGGCATCCGGCTTATTTGCGATGCTCGCGCTGCGCTTGCCGCGCCTCCCATTCGGCCAGCTCGACGCGATAGCGCGCGAGCGCTTCGTCGTACAGGTCGAAGACGCACGGCGAGCAGCCGCTGTTGCAGCAGTCTTCCAGTTCGGGTTGGATAGGCGGGATCGGACGGGGATCGTCGATGGACGGATCTCCGGAAGCTTGGTTAGGCACGGCGTGGTCCGGTAATGTGGAGAAGCGAGTATAGGGCGATCCGGGCCGCCGCCGCTTTCGGCAGGGCTGGCCGTCGACGATGAACGCGTCCACGTTCATCATGGCGCGATCGCCGAACGCGGCACGCCGCTGCGTTACCCCATTTCCGCCCCCACAGGAGCTGCGCGATGGCCGAAGCCGTGAATCCGCCGGAAGTCTGGGCGCCGTTCGGCGCATTCTCGATGGCCGTGATCCAGGGCGACGGCCGGATCGTGCACCTGAAGGGTCAGGTCGCGCTCGACCGCGCCGGGCAGGTCGTCGGCGCCGGCGACATGCGCGCCCAGGTCCGGCAAACGCTCGACAACATCCGCGACGTGCTGGCCGCACTGGGCGGGCAAATGCGCGACGTGATCTCGCTCGTCCATTACGCCATCGACATCGACGCATTCATGCACGCCGGCGACATCCGCAACGCTTATTTCGCCGAACCCTACCCGGTGACGACGACCGTCCAGGTCGAGCGTCTCTACCGTCCCGACCTGCTGATCGAGATCGCGGCCATCGCCGAGATTCCGCTGGCGCGGTTTCGTCGTCCCGGGACGGCCGCATGAAGGGTATCCTGCCCGCCTGAAACCGCGCGCCGGTCGCGGCATTCCCGACCGGCGCGCGCTTGCTCGCCTCCCCGCTCACCTACTTCGCGGGCGGGCCCACCTTCACCGCGTCCGGTTTGTCGGCCAGCGGCTGCCACGCGGCGCCGAGCGAATACCAGTCGACGCGGCGCGTGAGCGTCATGATGCCGGCGAGGATCGCGAACAGCAGCAGCGAGCCGAGCATCAGCGCATTGTCTTCCGACAGCAGCAGCCCGTAGAGCGCCGCGTACAGCATCGCGAGCAGCGCCGTGAACGTCGCGCCGCGCTTCACGCTGTGCAGCACGAACGACAGGTAGAAGCCGAGCAGCCCGATGCATGCGCCGCTCGCCACGAGATACGCATAGCCGAACGCAATGTGTTCGGACAGGCTCAGCAGCAGCAGGAAGAACAGCGCGAGCGACAGGCCGACCAGCGTGTACTGGATCGGGTGAATGCGCAACCGCTTCACGAGTTCGTACATGAAGAAGCTCGCGAACGTGAGCATCACGAACAGCGCACCGTATTTCGTCGCGCGTTCGGCCTGCAGATAGACGTTCACGGGTTCGATCACCGACACCGACGCCCTCTCGATCCCACCGTCGCCGTTGCCGTTGCCGGACGCCACTTGCTCGCGCGCCTTCGTGTTGAACGACGTCACGCGCCAGTTGCTGACGAAGCCGCGCGCATCGACCGTGCGCTCGGCCGGCAGGAATTCGCCGCCGAAGCTCGGGTGCGGCCAAGTCGATTTCAGCGAGAAGTCGTTCTGGTCGCCCACCGGCGCGAACGCGACCGACTCCGCACCGGCCAGCGGCAGCGCAATGCTGAACGGCACGACCGTCGCCCCCGCGTTTGCGTCCGCCAGCGCCGCGAGATCGACGTTCGCATGCACGCCCTGGCGCAGGCTGTCGAGCCGCGTGCCCTGTTCCACGTCGATCCGCGTGCCGCCGATGCGCAGGTCGGGCTGCGCCTTCAGCCCGCGAAGATCGCCGATGCCGAGCGCGACGTACGCGCCGTCGACCTTGAAGCTCACGTGGCCGTCGGCCTGCGGCAGCTTCTTCAGGTCCGGCAGCGGCAGCGTGCCGGTCATCCGGCTGTCGAGCGCGTACACGAGCGCCTTGTGAATGCCGCGATAGCGCGTGCTGACCGACAGCGTGCCGTCGACGTTCAACGTCTTCGGGAACACGAGCAGCCGTTTCGCCTCGCTTTTCAGGCTGGTTTTCGCCTTGCCGCCGGCCCGCACGTCGTCGCTCACGCGCGTGACTTCCGTGTAACGGACGACAAGCACCGGCCCCGTCACCGTCTGCGGCCCCGCATAGCTCGCCCAGATGCTTTCCAGCGCACTTCGCCGATAGTCGGCGCGTTCCCGCACGATGCTCTGGACCATCTGCAGCGGGATCAGGATCGCCAGCGCGAGAAACGCGGTGATCATGGACTTGAACAACAGGACTCGATTCATTGCTGGCAGGCACCGGAGTGGAAGGTACGGTCAGCATGAGCGGCCCCGGTGAAGGGCGATTGAAGCCGATGTGAAGCGAATGTGTGGCGGGCGTGAAGCGCGCGATCAGCCGGCCGACGGCAGCGTGAGCGTTGCACACGCGCCGCCTTCCGCGCGGTTCGCGAGCGCGACCTGGCCGCGGTGCAGCATCGCGACTTCACGGACGAAACACAGCCCGAGGCCCGTGCTGCGATCCTGCCCGTCGGGCCTCGGCAGCGAATAGAAGCGTTCGAACACGCGCGACAATGCGTAGTCGGGCACGCCGGGGCCGTCGTCCGCCACGCGCACGACCGCGACGTGCGCCCTGCCCGCCGGCTGCCGCTCGAGCGCGATCCGGATGGTGCTGCCCGGCGGCGCGAAATCCAGCGCGTTGTCGAGCAGGTTGCCGAGCGCCTGCCGCAGCAGGAACGGATCGCCGTCGACGACCACCGCATCGGCCCCATCGGCCGCATCCGCCGCACCATTCGCGTCGATCCGCAAGCTCACGCCGCGCTGCCGCGCGCGCGGCTCGATATCGTCGACGAGCTGTTCGAGCACCGGCCGCAGCGCGACCGGTTCGTGCACCGACAGGCGCTGCTTCTGCTCGACCTCGGCCAGCGCGAGCAGCTTGCGGATCATCTGTTCCAAGCGGCCGGCCTGACGGCGGATGTTCTCGGTGAAGCGCCGGCGGTTCGCGACCGGCATGTCCTCCTGCAACAGCTCGGCCGCGCCGCTGATCGCGGCCAGCGGGCTCTTCATCTCGTGCGTGAGCGTGTGAATGTAGGTTTCGACGTATTGCCGGTCTTCCAGCCGCCGATGCATGCTTTCCACCGCGCGCCCGAGCTCGGCCAGCTCGTTCGCGCCCTGCAGCGGCATCGACGCGCGCTCGCCGGCCGCGATCGCGCGCGCATAGCGCTGCAGGCGCCGCAGCCCGAGCACCAGCCACCCCGTGCACCCGACGCCGATCAGCATCGCGCCGCCCATCAGCAACGCACCGTACAGCATGATCTTGCGCTGGCTGCGCGCGATGAACGGCGCGACCGTCTGGTTCGGTTTCGCGATCGTCAGCACGCCGATGATCTCGTCGCCGCGCCGGATCGGCGCCGCCACGTGCATCACGGTGCTGCCGTCGTCGTTCGGATCGCTGCGCGTGCTGCGCGCGCCGTATTCGCCGCGCAGCGTCCGGTACACGTCGTTCCAGCGAGAGTAGTCCTGCCCGACCGCGCTGCCGGACGAGTCGTAGCGCACGATGCCGTGTGCGTCGGTGATGTAGAGGCGGTAGCCGATCGCGTTCTTCTGGATGCCCCACACGTTCGCGCTGACCGGGCGCTCGTGCAGTTTCCCGAGCTGCCGCGCGAACGCGCCGTCGGCGATATGCCCGTTCGCCATGTCGTCGGCGGCCAGCGTCGCCAGCACCTGCGCGGTGTCGACGAGCGTGTCCTCCATCGCTTCGCGCACGCCGGGCTTCACCTCCTGCACGAACACGCGCAGCGTGATCAGCGCGGCCAGGCCGACGATCAGGAAAAAGCCGAAGAAGATGCGCAGGCCGATATGCATGGGCGGAGCCGATCGTTACGGTTGCAGCGAATAACCCATCCCGCGATGCGTGCGGATCGGGTCGCGCTCGGGATCGATCGCGCGCAGCTTGGCGCGCAGCGTCTTGATATGCGTGTCGACCGTGCGGTCGGCCGAATCGAGCGCTTCGTGCCACACGAGATCCATCAGTTGCTCGCGCGAGTAGATGCGCCCCGGATGCCGGACCAGCAGCGCGAGCAGCCCGAATTCGTAGCGCGTGAGGTCCAGCGCGTGGCCGAGCCACGACACGCGCGCGCCGTCGATGTCGAGCGTGAAGCCGGAGGCAACCGGTGCGCACGCATCGGCTGGCACGGGCGCGGGCACCGGTTCCGGCGCGGCCGCCCGGTGGAAGCGGCGCAGGATCACGCGCACCCGCGCCGCCAGCTCGCGCGGCGAAAACGGCTTGACGACGTAATCGTCGGCGCCGATCTCGAGCCCGACGATCCGGTCGATCTCGTCGTGCCGCGCGGTCAGGAAGATCACCGGGATATCGGTGAACGTGCGCAGCCGCCGGCATACCTCGAAGCCGCTGAGGTCCGGCAGGCCGACGTCGAGCACCACGAGATCGACACGCGTAGCGCGCAGATGATCGAGCGCCGCCTGCCCGAGCGTGCAGTGCATGGTCTGCATGCCGTCGGTGCCGAGGGCATAGACGATCGTGTCCGCGATCGCCTGTTCGTCTTCGACGATCAGGATGGTGGGCTGGGTCATGGCCTCGGATTCGGGTCTCGTATTCGGTCTCGGATTCGGGTCTCGGGTTCGGGTCGCGCGATCCGGTGCGACATTGTACGCACGGCCGGACCCGGCACGCCCTCCCCGGTGCACTACGCGACGCGCCCGCTCACCGGAATCGACGCACCGGTGATCGCCTGCGCGTCGGGCGACAGCAGGAATCCGATCGTCGCCGCGAGCTGTTCCGGGCGGACCCAGCGCGAGAAGTCGGCGTCGGGCATGTCCTTGCGGTTCGGCGGCGTGTCGATGATGCTCGGCAACAGCGCGTTCACGGTCACGCCGCGATCGAGCAGCTCCGCCGCGAGCGCCTCGGTGAGCCGCGCGACACCCGCCTTCGCGGCCGCATACGCGCCCATCCCCGCGCCGGCCTTGAACGCCGCGCCCGCGCCGATGTTGACGATGCGGCCGGCCTGGCTCGCCACCAGGTATGGCAGCGCGGCCTTCGACGCATTCAGCGCCGTCTTCACGTTCAGTTCGTACATGCGGTCCCACGTGGCGGCATCGCCGTCAGCGATCGTCTGCCACACGAATGCGCCGGCGATGTTCAGCAGCGCGTCGACCCGGCCGAATTCGCGGTTGACCGTTTCGAGCGCCTGCACGGCGGCCCGCGGATCGACGAGATCGATGCCGCCGATGCGCAACGCATCGGCCGGCACGCCGGGCAGCGCCTGCGCCGCCGGAGCCGTGCCGCGGCCGATCAGCGCGACGCGGGCGCCGCGCTCGCCGAGCCACATAGCCGTCGCGACGCCCAGATGACCGAAGCCGCCGGTGATCGCGACCGCCTTGCCTTTCAGGTGGTGTTCCATCGATGTGTTCTCCTGGATCGAGGGTGATAGGTTGAAATGCCGACAGCGTAGCGCCGTTCACGCGTTCGTGCGCACGGCGATGAGGGTGCCGTAATGCGGTTTCGGCCGTTTCGCTTTGGTTGCGCGGGAGCCCGCCCGGCGGCGTCAGGAAGCGGATCGCGGCCCACACGCCGCGGGACATCGCAACGTCGCGGGAGAGATCGGTTGCCGAGGATTGCCGAGGGTTGGACGTCGGCGAGCCTATGCGCCGCGGCACCCCATGCCCGGCCCGACAAGCGCGCCAACGGACAGCCGGGCATAATGCGCGATGTCCGCCAGGCGCGGCGCGCGGCACGACAACCAAGCCCGCCTGCCCGACGGCATGTACCACCGCCGACTCGCCTCCCCAATCTCAACCGTCAATCCCATGCAAGTACTCGTCATCGGAACCGGCAAGCTCGCCAACGAGTTGCTCGGCTCGCACACGCTCGACCCGGCCGCCTGCCGCGTGATGCCGTGGCCGGACAGCGCGCGAACCGACGCCCGACGTAGCGACGCCCGACATACCGACGCCCGAACGATCGTCGTCCATGCCGGCTCGGGCCGCGAACTCCCCGACGCGATCGCATTCTGCCAGGCCACCGCGTCGCCGCTCGTCGAGTTGTCGACCGGCTCCGACCTCGAAACCGGGACGTACGGCTTTCCGGTCGTGCTGTGCCCGAACACGAACATCCTGATGCTGAAGTTCATGTGCATGCTGGAAGCCAGCGGCCACCTGTTTCGCGACTGCGAGATCGGCGTGACGGAATCGCATCAGGCCGGCAAGACGTCCGTCCCCGGCACGGCCGTCGGTATCGCCCAATCGCTCGGCGTACGGCCGGAAGACATCCGCTCCGTGCGCGACCCGGCCGTGCAGCGCAGCGAATTCGGCATCCCGACGATCAGCTCGGCCGCCATGCGGTTCACCGGATACGCATCGACGACGGCGCATGCAGCCTGCAGTTCGAATCGCGCGTATCCGGCGCGACACCCTATGCGGATGGCGTATCGCGCATCGTCGAAGCCGTCCGGCAGCACGATCTCGAGCATCGCCGCTATTCGATCGTCGAGTTCATCCGCAACGGCTGGCTGTAGTCGCGGCACGGCGTGCGGCACGTGCCCTCATGATACGGGCCGTCCGCAGATGCCCGCACGGCCTCGCCGAAACCGATGCCCTCGCTGGCTCACCGCTACCCGTTGCCCAGCACCGCCCCGCTCTCCGGCAAGGTCGCGCCGCCGTCGACGACGATCGTCTGCCCGGTGATGTACGCCGCGTCGGCCGATGCGAGAAACAGCATCGCGTTCGCGATGTCCTCGGGCTCGCCCATCCGCGCGA
The DNA here is from genome assembly GCF_001547525.1 of Burkholderia anthina. GTDB lineage: Bacteria > Pseudomonadota > Gammaproteobacteria > Burkholderiales > Burkholderiaceae > Burkholderia > Burkholderia semiarida. The sequence continues at coordinate 192,115 of NZ_LNJP01000004.1, read as the reverse complement.
GCGGAATGTCGCGCGCGATCTGCGCCGCGACGGACGCGTCGCCGAGATTGCCGGCCGCCGGCGTGCGGATCATCCCCGGTTCGACGCCGTTGACCGTCACGTTGCGACGCGCCAGCTCCAGCGCCGCCGCCCGAATGAAGCCGTTCACGCCGGCCTTCGACGCCGCGTAATGCGCGAGCCCCGGATAGACGACGCGCGGCCCCGTCACCGACGACGTGACGAGCAGCCGCCCGGCCCCCGCGCGCTCGAAGGCCGGCAATGCGGCCTGCGCAAGCCAGAACAGCGCCGACAGGTTGACCGACAGCGTGCGCTCGAGCGTCGGCTCGTCGATCCGCGTGAACGGCGTCAATGGAAAATACGCGGCATTGTGGACGACGACATCGAGCCGGCCGCCGTCGCGCTCGACGGCCGCAACGAGCGCATCCAGTTCGTCCCGGCTTGCGGCATCGACCCGATACGCGCGCGCTTCGCCGCCCGCGCTCGCCAGCGCGTCGGCCTGCACGGCCGCCGCGTCGCCGTTCAGGTCGGCCACGGCGACGAATGCGCCGGATTCCGCGAAACGGCGCGCGATCGCCGCGCCGATTCCTTGCGCGGCGCCCGTGACGAGCACGACGCGCCCGCTGAAATCCGCATGCAGGCGGCCGCTGCCCCGCACGGCAGTCATCGCTGCGCCTCGTCGCCGAGCGGATGCACGGTTTCGTTCAGCACCTGCGCGTAAGCGCCGACCGGGAAATTCGACAGCGTGCCGAAATCGCCGCCCTGATAGCCGAAGATCTTGCCGTCGGTCTTGCGTTGCGCGAGGTCGATCAGCACGACGCCGAGCGTCGGCACCACCTTTTCGCGCCACACGAACAGATACAGCTCGTCCGCAATCTTGAAGTAATGACAGCGGTCGACATCGGCCAGCCCGCCTTCGACGCCCTGCAGACACTGCCATGCGTAGAAATTCTCGTTCAGGTAGATGTGCTCGTAGCATTCGGTCGGGCTGTAGCGATACATCGTGCGTTTGCCGATCAGCTCGCGCGTGGGCGCGTGAAGCGGGCCCGGCTCGGCGTGGCCGCCGAGCGTGCCATGCCGGAATTGCGCGTCGACGGCCGTCAGCGGCAGCCCGCGCGCGACGCGCGTGAACGCATCGATGCGCGTGTCGGCTTCCGTCGGCAACGTACCGACGACCGACGTCCACACGCCGTTGTCGAGATCGATCACGAGGCTGACCGATGTCGCCCGAGCGGTGGCATCGATGTAGTCGACGAAGTACAGCCCGTCGCGCAGCCGCGTCACGCGGCACGGCGCGCGGCCGCCCGTATCGGCCACCGCGTCGCGCCACTGCAGCGCGCCCGGCTCGAACGTATGGACGCGCCACGCGCCCGATGCGTCGACGAGCGTCAGCGTCCGCCCGACGAGCGCGTCGACGGATGCGAGGATGTTCGCCTCGGGCGCGAAGCCGTCCGCGAGCGCACCCACCTGAATGAATACCGGATCCTGTCGTTCCACCTGCCGCCTCCCGCGCAGCCTCAGGCCCGGCGGGCCGTGTACGCTGCTCATGCGCACATGGTGCGGGCTGCGCGCGCCGCGCGGTATCGGCCAAAAGGATGAAGGGCGCGCGGCGCCGGAACACGCTAAAGTGCACGTGATCCGCGCCGCACCCGGCGCGAGGAGCGCACATGCACCGTGTCATCCATTACCGACGCACCGGCGAAGGCATCGAGGCAATCAGCCTCGAGTCCGACCGCGCGTTTCCGCGCCACGCGCACGACGAATTCGGGGTCGGCGTGATCGTCAGCGGTGCGCACCGGTCGTGGAGCGGCCGCGGTCAGGTCGACGCGCTCGCAGGCGACGCAATCATGGTCAACCCGGGCGAGGTGCACGACGGCTCGCCGCTCGAGGCCGGCACCGGGCGGCGCTGGCGGATGCTCTATCTCGCCCCCGCGCTGGTCGCGGGCGTCGCGGCGGAAGAAGGCCTCGGCGGCGTCGAGCTTGCGCATCCGGCCGTGCGCGACACGCGGCTTGCGGCCGCCGTCGGCAGGCTGCATGCGCGCATCGTGGCAGGCGAAACCCAGCCGCTGGCCCGCGACGAAGCGCTCGTCATGCTCGTCGCCGGGTTGCTCGCCCGGCACGCAAGCCGCACGCTGCCGGCGGCCGGCGTCGCGCCGGCGGTCCACGCCGCGCGGGAGCGGCTCGACGCGGCGCCGGCCGCACCCGTGTCGCTCGCCGAGCTGGCCGAGTTGAGCGGCGTCAGCCGCTTCCAGTTGCTGCGCGGCTTTGCGCGCGAGCTCGGCATCACGCCGCATGCATACCTGGTTCAGTCGCGCACGCGGCTGGCGCGCGCGCTGCTGGCCAGCGGCCTGCCGATCGCCGATGCCGCGGCCGAAGCCGGCTTCGCCGATCAGAGCCACCTGACGCGCGCATTCGCGCGCCAGTTCGGCATCACGCCGGGGCGGTTTACGCAAGCGGGTTGAGTAACGCCGTCGGCCGCGCAACGCCCGGGGGCGCCGGGCGCACTGCGTTCGAAAGCGACTACCCCCTCGAAGGCCACCGCGACCTGTTGCGTCAGCGCAAGCCGACGGTTCGCCACCGTCAGTCCAGTCCCTGGCTGCAATTTCGTTCAAGACGCACGTTGCCGCCATACACGACGATGCAGCGCATGAAGACACGACTGATCGGCTATCTCTATCTCGCCGCCGCGATGGCGGGCGTCGGCAGCACCGTCATCGCGAGCCGTCTCGCGGCCGGCGGCCTGCCGCCGTTCGCGGCCACCGCGCTGCGCTTCCTGATCGCGACCCCGTTGCTGTTCGCGATGATGCGCGCGCAGCGCATGCGCTGGCCACGCATTTGCGCACGCGATGCCGTGCTGCTCGTCATTCAGGCGGCGGCGGGTGGCGTCGGCTATACGGTGCTGCTGATCAGCGGCACGAAACTGTCGTCGCCGCTCGATGCCGGCGTAATGCTCGGCACGTTGCCGGCCATGTCGACGCTGATCGCGGCCGTCGTGCTGCGCGAGCGGCAGACGCCGCGCGACTGGCTGGCCGCCGCGCTCGCCACGGCCGGCGTGCTGTTCGTCACGTTCGCGCCGGGCCATGCGATGCCGTCGCTGCAAACGCTCGTTGGCGATGCGCTGGTGCTGGCGGCCGTCGCATGCGAAGCGGTCTTCATCCTGCTCAACCGTCGGCTTGCCGCGCCGTTGCCGCCGCTTGCGCTATCCACCGCGATGTCGGGCCTCGGCTTCGTGCTCGCACTCGTGCCGGCCGCGTTCGAATGGCATGCGGTGGCGAGCGGCTGGACCGTCGGCGCCGTGTCGGCGATCGCCTACTACGCATTGATTCCGACCGTGCTGGGTTACCTGTGCTGGTATGCGGGCTCGGCGCGCACGAGCGGCACCGAGGCGGCCCTGTTCACCGCGGTCGCGCCGGTTTCGGCCGTGCTGTTCGCGGTCGCGCTGTTCGGCGAAACGCTGACCGGCACACGTGTCGCCGGCATCGCGCTCGTCGTCGCCGGCATGCTCGTCGGCGCGATGCGACGGCGCGAGCCGCCCGTCGAATCGCTCGCCGCGCGCGCCGCGCAGGCCGCCGCCGACTGACTCGCGTTCGTCGCGTCCCCGCGGAGACGGCGGCGCCTCCGTCGACGTCGCAGCGCTCGTCGATCCAGCCTTTCCGTCACATGGCGGGCGACTGTAGGAATGTGTCCGCGCACCGCAAAACCGTTGCGCACGACTGCGCAAGATGCAATATTCGCGTGGCCGGCCCTTTGACCATCATCGAACAACACTCCGCCACGCAATGAACAGGAAGGAAGCCAAAACAAGAATCGCGGTGCTGCTGTCCGCGGGAACGAGGAAGGCCGACGCACTGGCCGAGCTATCCGGGCAAGGGCTCAAGGATCGCGTGCTCGCGCACCTGATCGCGTCGCGCCCCGACCCTGAACGCTGCCGCAAGAACAAGATACACATCCGGATCCTGATCGCGCTCGGCATCGCGCAGTTGGTCATCAGCCTGATGCTTGCATACTACTTCCTCGCGTCCGGCGCCGGCGGCGTCCTGGTCACCGCCTTCCTGGCGTTGACCGTGCCGCTGTCGCTGCTGTTCATCTGGGGCTTTGCGACCCATCGTGTCGGCGCATATCACGCGTTCATCCTGTTGTCGCTGCTGCAGATGCCGAAGACCGTCGCCGATCTCGGGCGGGATCCGTCCGCCGCGCTGCCGAGCCTCGCGATCACGGCCGCGCTGGTCGGTTATGTCTGGTTCGTCCGCAACCGGTTGTTCCCCGACTACGGCTGGTTCACGCCGCGCAAGGTCGAGGGCCGCTACGCGTTCGTGGAACGCGCCTGACGCCGGCGGCATCGATTCGTACGCAAAAAAGGCGCCGGGCCGCCCCGCCATCGCGGGAAGGCCCGGCGCCTTCTGCATGCCGGAACCGGTCGGCTTACTTGGCCTTTTCAGCCGAATCGCTGATCGCCTGGCCGCCCTTCGAAATGTCCTGGCCCACGCCGGCGACGGTATTGCAACCGGCGAGCGCGGCGGTCACCACCAGCAGCATTGCAGCAATCGTACGCGTCATTCTCATTCTCCTTCGAATCAACAAGCCCGACCGGGCGAATCGTGTGCGGCGCGGCGCCCGGCACGCTGCCGGACACGGGGCCTGACCTGATTATACGGAGACGCGCGCCGCGCGCCAGTACGGCCGCGTCGAGTGTCATGCGCCACACCCGCTGTGCGCACAGATTTTTCTTGACTTCATCGCGGCAGAAACTAATATACGCACCGCGTATATTTTCCGCCCAGGAGCCGCCGATGACCGTTCCCCAGCAAGCCTTCCTCCGCGACGCGATGCGCCGCCTCAACATGACCCGCGAGGCATTCGCGAATCGCATCGGCGTCAGCCGCCGCGCGCTGGATACGTGGCTGCTTCCGGACGATTCGCAGGAATCGCGCGGGATGCCCGAGATCGTCGAGCGCTTCGTGTCGGAAATCGTCGAGCGTTCGGCGCCGGATGGCGAGAACTATACGCAAAGCGTAGACAAACAAGGGCTCGCGAAGCAGTTCCTGTTCGAAGGCAAGCCGCAATTGATCTCGGTCGACCAGTTTTCGCGGGATTCGGTCGAGGCGCTGTTCCGCGTGGCGGACGTCATGCAGCCGATCGCGCGGCGTCACAAGATTTCACGCGTGCTCGAAGGCGCCGTGCTCGGCAACCTGTTCTTCGAGGCCAGCACGCGCACGCGCGTGTCGTTCGGCGCGGCCTTCTGCCGGCTCGGCGGCTCGGTGTGCGACACGACGGGCTTCACGTTCTCGTCGATGGCGAAGGGCGAATCGATCTACGACACGAGCCGCGTGATGGCCGGCTACGTCGACGCGCTCGTGATCCGCCATCCGGAAAAAGGCTCGGTGGCCGAATTCGCACGGGCGACCAACCTGCCGGTGATCAACGGCGGCGACGGCCCCGGCGAGCACCCGAGCCAGGCGCTGCTCGACCTCTACACGATCCAGCGCGAGTTTTCGCGGCTCGGCAAGATCGTCGACGGCGCGCACATCGCGCTGGTCGGCGACCTGAAGTACGGCCGCACCGTGCACTCGCTTGTCAAGCTGCTCGCGCTGTACCGCGGGCTGAAGTTCACGCTCGTGTCGCCGCCGACGCTCGAGATGCCGGCGTACATCGTCGACCAGATTTCGACGAACGGCCACGCGGTCGAGCAGACGAACGATCTCGCGGCGGGCTTGCGCGGCGCGGACGTGGTCTACGCGACGCGGATCCAGAAGGAGCGCTTCACCGACGAGTCGTTCGAAGGCTATACGCCGGATTTCCAGATCAACCAGGCGCTCGTCGACTCGGTGTGCAAGCCCGACACGCTGATCATGCACCCGCTGCCGCGCGACAGCCGGCCCGGCGCGAACGACCTGTCGGTCGACCTGAACCGCGACCCGCGTCTCGCGATCTTCCGGCAGACCGACAACGGCATTCCGGTGCGGATGGCGATCTTCGCGGTGCTGCTGGGCGTCGAGAATCTCGTCCAGCATTCGATGCGCGACGCGACATGGCGCCCGCCGGCATACCTGGGGCCGGAGGATGCGGTGTTTCACGGAATCGACTGATCTGCGGCCGGTGTCGCGCGCCTGAACGGGAATTTGCTGCAGTTCAAGGGCCGCGCGCAGACGTAACGCATTCAACGCGCCGACTTGCACGGCGCGTTGTCATTTTCGGCGCCGGGGACGTGACGGCCGCCGACCCGGCGTCAGCGGAACCAAGGGTCGATCACACGCAGGCCTGCTGCTTCGAACGGCGCGACGTCGCGCGTGGCCACGATCGAACCGTTCGAGGCGGCGATTGCAGCGACGAAGCCATCGGCAGACGCCATTGCGTTGCCTGTCGCTCCCCGGCCACGAGCCTTCGACCCCTCCGCCACATTCGTCAACAATTCCCCGACAAATGAGAACAAGAACGCTTCTCATTCGTAAAGAAATTACATAGAATGCCGCCTGAAAACAAATCGTAATAATCCCCGCCGGCATGCACATTTCCGTAGCGCACTGCCCCGGGAGCCACACCGCGAGGTCGAAGCGCACCATGAAGTCCCGTCCCGACGAGCTGAAGCTCGGCAAGTTCACCACCCTCTGCAGCGTGCTGGCCGCGAGCCCCGCGTTCGCCGACGGCGCGCCGCCCGCGGCGCCCGCCGGCACCGAAGGCCATCTCGCGCCGATCGAGATCCAGGGCAAGACCGAGCACAGCTACAAGGCCGACTTTTCCGCTTCCGCGAAATTCACCGCGCCGCTCGTCGACACGCCCAAATCCGTCACCGTGATCCCGCAGGAACTGATCCAGAACAGCGGCGCGACCACGCTGACCGAGGCGCTGCGTACCGTGCCCGGCATCACGTTCGGCGCCGGCGAGGGCGGCAACCCGCTCGGCGACCGTCCGTTCATCCGCGGCTACGACACGCAGGGCAGCATGTTCGTCGACGGCATGCGCGACACGGGCGCCACCACGCGCGAGATCTTCAACACCGAGCGCGTCGAGATCACCAAGGGTTCCGACGGCGCGTACGGCGGCCGCGGCGGCGCGGGCGGCAGCATCAACCTGATCACGAAGGCCCCGCACCTCGGCACGACGGCCGCCGCGAGCGCGGGCCTCGGCACCGACCGCTATCGCCGCTTCACCGCCGACGGCAACTGGCAGTTCGCCGATCACGCCGCGTTCCGCCTGAACCTGATGAGCCACAACAACGACGTGGCCGGCCGCGACGCCGTCAACAACGAGCGCTGGGGCGTCGCGCCGTCGATCGCGTTCGGTCTCGGCACGCCGACGCGCGTGACCGCGAGCTACTACCACCTGCAGACGGACGACATGCCCGACGGCGGCATCCCGTACTTCTATACGACGTCGAACAAGCCCGCGAACGTCGGCACGATCTATCCGGCGCCCGTCGATCGCCACAACTTCTACGGCCTGATCGACCGCGACTTCCGCAAGACCACGTCGGACATCAGCACGATCAGGATCGAGCACGACATCACGCCGAACCTCACGGTGCGCAACACCGCGCGCTACACGGAATCGACGCAGGACTACATCTGGACGCAGCCGGACGACAGCCAGGGCAACGTGGTGAACGGCAAGGTCTGGCGCCGCAACAACAACCGCAACAGCGCGATCAACAGCCTCGCGAACCTGACCGAGCTGTTCGGTGAATTCCGCACGGGCCCGTTCAAGCACAGCTTCAACACCGGCATCGAGCTGTCGCGCGAATGGGGCAAGCGCGACTCGTACAAGGTCGCGACCGACACCGGCAAGATCTGCCAGCAAGGCATCGGCGCCGCGTCGGGCTACAACTGCACGAGCCTGTGGTCGCCGAACCCGAGCGATCCGTGGGCCGGCTCGATCTCGCGCAACAACGACTACGCACATGCGCGCACCACGACGAAGTCGATCTACGGCTTCGACACGATCGAGATCACGCCGCGCTGGCAGGTCAACGCCGGCGTGCGCGTCGACGACTACTCGACCCGCTTCACCGATACCAAGGCGAATGGCAGCAAGACCTACACGCGCGACGACACGCTGTTCAACTGGCAGGCAGGCCTCGTGTTCAAGCCCGCGCGCAACGGCAGCATCTATGCGTCGTATGCGACGTCGTCGACGCCCGCCGGCATGCTGCTCGGCGAAGGCAGCGAAACGCAGTCGCTCACGCCGGGCCGCGGCGGCGTCGGCCCGAATGCCGATCAGCTTTCGCCGGAAAAGAACCGCAGCATCGAGCTCGGCACGAAATGGAACGTGCTGAACGACAAGCTGTCGCTGACGGCCGCGCTGTTCCAGATCGACACGACGAACGCGCGCGTGACGCTGCCGAACAACCAGTACGCGATGGTCGGCAACAAGCGCGTGCAAGGCCTCGAGCTCGGCGTCGCGGGCCAGATCACGAAGCAGTGGCAGGTGTTCGGCGGCTACACGTACATGAAGAGCGAACTGCGCGACAACGGTAAGGACACCGCGAACAACGGCAACCGCTTCCCGAACACGCCGAAGCACAGCCTCACGATGTGGTCGAACTACGACATCACGCCGAAGTTCACGGTCGGCGGCGGCGCGTTCTACATGTCGGAAGTGTTCGGCGATCCCGCGAACCTGCGCGCCGTGCCGTCGTACTGGCGCTTCGACGCGATGGCGCAGTACCGGATCAACAAGAAGCTCGATCTGCAACTGAACGTGAACAACCTGTTCAACCGCACCTACTTCGATCAGGCGTATCCGGCGCACTATGCGTCGATCGCGCCGGGCCGCTCGGCGTTCGTCACGCTGAACGCGCGCTACTGATCGATGGAGGCCGTGTCGCTGAAGGCGCTCGCGTCGGTCACGCCGCGCGAGTTCGCCGACATCCTGGCCGGGCCGCCCGAGCGCGCCGCCGCGTGGGTCGCGGCGGCGGCCGAGCACGGCATCGTCGATGCGCAGGCCGTGTACGGGCAATACCTGCTCGACGGCCACGGCGTGCCGCGCGATCCCGCGGCCGCGCTCACGTGGTTCCGGCATGCCGCGCAGGCGAATCATCCGATGGCGATGAACATGCTCGGACGCTGCTACGAGTTCGGCTGGGGCACGGCCGCGTGCGCGCCGGTCGCCGTGTACTGGTACCGGCTCGCCGCGCAGGCGGGCCTCGACTGGGGCATGTACAACTACGCGACCGCACTCGCCCTCGGCAACGGCGTCGACGAGAACCGCGCCGACGCGCTCGAGTGGTTTCGCCGCGCGGCCGCGCTCGGCCATGCGAAATCGATCAACCTGATCGGCGGCTTCTACGAGGACGGCTGGGTCGTACCGGTCGATATCGACGCCGCGTTCGACCACTATCGCCGTGCCGCCGTTGCCGGCGATTTTCGCGGCCAGTTCAACTACGCGCGGCTGCTCGCCGAGCGCGGGCGCGTCGACGAAGCGCTCGTGTGGCTCGCGCGGGTGCCGGCCACCGCGACACCCGCGTTCATCGCGAAGATGCGCGCGTATCTCGTGTCGTCGCCGCTCGACGCGTTTCGGTCGGCGGCGATGCAACTGGCGCCGCACGCAATGGAATCCGTATCATGATGCTTCACATCCCCGGCGTACTGACGAAAGCGCAGGTCGCGCAATGCCGCGAACTTCTCGATCGCGCCGAATGGATCGACGGCAACGCGACGTCCGGCGCGCAGTCGGCGCTCGCGAAACGCAACCGGCAATTGCCGGAAGGCTCGCCGGCCGCACGCGCGGTGGGCGACGCGATCCAGGATGCGCTCGCCCGCCATCCGCTGTTCTTTTCCGCGGCGCTGCCGCTCAAGGTGTTTCCGCCGCTGTTCAATCGCTATGCAGGCGGCGAGACGTTCGGCACGCACGTCGACAACGCGATCCGGCTGCTGCGCGGCACGGATTTCCGCGTGCGCAGCGACCTGTCGGCCACGCTGTTCCTCGAAGAACCCGATGCGTACGACGGTGGCGAGCTGTGCGTGGAGGATACGTACGGCGTGCATCGCGCGAAGCTGCCGGCGGGCGACCTCGTGCTGTATCCGGCATCGAGCCTGCATCACGTCACACCGGTGACGCGCGGCGAGCGCGTGGCGTCGTTCTTCTGGATCCAGAGCATGGTGCGCGACGACGGCGACCGCACGCTGCTGTTCCAGCTCGATACGCAGATTCAGGCGCTTTCCGCGGAAAAAGGCGCGAAGGATCCGATGGTCATTTCGCTGACCGGGATTTATCACAATCTGTTGAGGAAGTGGGCGGATGCGTGAAGCGACATGACGTTGGGCAATACCCCCGCCGTCACCGATGCTCAATGGACACCATCCATCTTTTCCGCGGCGGGAATATAGCCCGAATAACCTGCCTCGTAGCTTCTCCCACCTGCACTCGCATAACTGACGACCTGATCCTTCGGGATCGTAATGCGAACGCAGCTCAGATCGGCATCTTTGACTAACGGCGCGGTCGGCGCCATCACGCTCACGGCGCCGACCGCCTTCGTCCCGCTCGCCGCGCCGCCGCCCGAAGCCTTCGTCTTGTCGCTGGACTTTTCGGCTTGTACGGGCGCCCGCTTCAACGCGCGTGTCCGCAATTCAAGGAGAAACGGATCGCAACCGTGCCCCTGCTCATGAGATATCGAATCTCGAACCGCCATGGTCAACACCAGCGTCTGAGCCGACACATTCGCGGATACCGCACTCGACGGCCTCGAAGCGGCCGCCGGAACCGGCTTCGCCGCGCGCCGTGAACCGGTCTCGGGAACGTGCACAGCGCGCGGCTGCGCAACGGTGGCCGACTTCCGTGCGATCACCGGGCCGGTGTCCGCGGAAGAATCGGTGCGCAGCATCAACTCGATCACCATCGATGAGCCGAGGCGGTTGACGATATTGACGTGAGTCAACGTAATCGAGCCATCCTTGCCGGTCGAACACCGTACACCGAATGGAGCCAGCGTCGCGCACTGCTGGCCAGACAGCGCCATGCTCAATGCATGTCGATTACCAAACCCGAGCGTCGTGACGAGCATGCGAGGAAACAGCAACGGGTTCTGCGCAATCGTAGGCACCGAGGCAAAGGCAGCGATGGCAACCATCACGCACAATCCAGCACGTGTCTTCCACCCGCGCGTCGAAAATGCCGCCCAGTTAAATACGCTGAGCAACGATATCGTCATGAAAAGTATCTGCGCGCGATCCTTGGCATGAGTCATGTCGACCAGGAAATACGCGGACAGCAACACCCAGACAGTGCAAAATGCAAATACGACCGTGACGCACAGTTTCGCCACGATCAGCTTCGACGGACCGTTCCAGCGAGCAAGCAACCTCGGGCCGCCCCCGCCGACAATACTTGTATTCGCCAGCCTACCCCGCAAGACCCGCCAAATCAGCCACAGCAGTCCCACCACGCCCGTAGCCGCGCCCACGACCGACAGCGCAAGCCAATTGGCTTGCCACAGCCATTCGAAGCGTGCATGATCGACCATCCACGAGCTGCTCGCCAGGACGAATGCCGCAATCGCGATCCCCAGAACCCAGCGTAATCCGACTCTCAACGCTCGATTCGAGACGCTCGCGCTTCGTCCCGTCCAGCGCCGCCGTACTAACAACGCGACCGAGACCACAACCAACACCGACGGGATCCAAAGGTGCGCCGTTATCCACTCAATCCCTATCCTGGCGACCGGCGCCAGCTTCGAGCAGGCGAAGGCGAGCGGATGTGCCTGGTCCGCCAGCGCGGGATCAACCATGATCGGTTTCAAACGAGCTGCCAGTTGCAATGCGACGAGTACCACTGCCCCGAAAGCGAATACGCTCCACAGCACCCGAGTCCGCCCACTGGTCGCGATCGACTCGTTGTCGATCAATAACCCGATCAGCCCAGCGTAGGTCATCAGGTAGCCGACGACAGTCAGCCAAGCCAATGCCGGACCGATCCAGTATACAAACGGAGACGCCAGCGCTTCCCCCCATAGCAGGCCAGTCAGCATCGTCGCCAGCAAGATGAAGCGCCCTCGCAGCAAACGGTCGCGCATCTGTTGGTTCTGTGTCGGTGACCCGGACTGTCCGATCGAAGCTGTAGGATTGTCTTCGTAAAACTGATCGAGCACGAAACGCGCGGAGAATCCAGCGAACAGAAAGTAAATAGCGAACAACCCGGCGAGCCCGATCTCGATGACGAAAGCCGCTATCAGTGCGCCTGTCAGGTCCGTCAGCGTGAAATCGGGGAGTTGGCCAATGCTGACGGAATAAAGCAGGAGCGGTGCTCCACCGAGAGAAAGTACAAGTAATGACAGAAGCGTAAACGGATGATCGTCGACGATTTTCTCGAATCGTTGGCGGAACGTTCTCATATTCGAATTGTTTGTGATTTATTCAATTCCGCTCCGCGCGTCCCCCCTCAGTCGGGACCTCTGCGCTGGAGAGGCGGCCATCCGGATTCTACTCAACATCGCAGCAGCCGGCCTCAAGGCCAATTGCTTGCAGTGGCGCAGGCTCCACCCTACAATGACCATCGTCACGTGACCATGAACATATCATGATGCCGCACGCTCCCGTATCGAAATCCGAATTCAAGGCTCGCGCGCTCGAATACTTCCGGCTCGTCGAGGCGTCGGGCGAAAGCCTGATCGTCACCGACCACGGCAAACCGACGCTCGAGATCCGCCCGTATCGCTCGCGCGAAGCCCAGCCGTTGGACATATTGCGCGGGTCGGTCATGCGCTACGACAATCCTCTCGATCCGATTGCGGAAGATGATTGGGAGGCGTCGCGGTGATCGTGCTGGATACGCATGCATTGGTGTGGTGGATAGCGGGCGACCCCGCGCTCAGCAAGAAGGCGCGGAGCGCGATCGATCGCGCGCGGAGCGAAGGCGCGCTCGCCGCATCGGCGATCTCCGCGTGGGAAATCGCGATGCTGGTGCGCAACGATCGCCTCGCCCTGACGATGGATGTCGACGCGTGGCTCGCCACCGTCGCGCAGATCGACGGCATGCGTTTCGTGCCGGTCGATGCCGACATCGCCGCGAAATCCACCGACCTGCCCGGCACGTTCCACAAGGATCCGGCCGATCGCATGATCGTCGCGACCGCGCGGCGTCTCGGCGCGCCGCTCGTCACGCGCGACGAAAAAATCCGCGCGTACGCGCACGTCAAGACGCTCTGGTAAGCGTCGCCCGCGCTCGCATCAAATCGCGGCGCATTCTCCACGAGACTCTGGCATATTGGCGATTCGTCTGACCAAAACGACCGCGGCCACCCTGCTCGACATCGGCCGACGGCCTGCAACCGGCCTCGCCATCATGAACGCCACCGACCAGGAATCGTCCGGCGCGTGCTATACGCACAACCCGTTCATCAGCCGCGCGAAACCGCCAGATCCTGATCGACGCGCTGACGGACGCCGGCTTCACGAATTACCCGTCCGAATGGTGGCACTGGTCGCTCGGCGATCGCTATTGGGCCGTGATCCAGAACGAATCGCACGCAATTTACGGTCCTGTCGACGAAAGCATGCTCGACGAAGCGGCGCGATGACAGTTTTCCCGATCCGGCAGGCGTGATTCGGTAACATCCTCACTTGCCGATCCCCGTGTGCTCCCGCACAATCGCAGCACCTGCCTCACTCCCCTCGCGCCGATGTCCTATGCGTCACTCGCCACCGGCGTCCTGCTCGCCGGCGGCCTTGGTCAACGCTTCGACCCGAGCGGCCTGCACAGCAAGCTGCTCGCCCGGCTCCCCGACGGCACGCCGGTTGCGGTGGCCGCCGCCCGCCGTCTCGCGGCAGCCACCGCCGACGTGATCGCCGTCGTGCGTCCCGGCGCCGAAACGCTTGCAATTCTGCTGAACGAAGCCGGCTGCCAGGTCGTCTATGCACCCGACGCGTTGCGGGGCATGGGCGCGAGCCTCGCGGCCGGCGTCCGCACGACGCCCGACGCGAGCGGCTGGCTCGTCGCGCTCGGCGACATGCCGTGGATCGCCGCTTCCACCTACGAAACGGTCGCACGCGCGCTCGAAGCCGACAACGCATCGATCGTCGCGCCCGCGCATCGCGGCGTGCGCGGGCATCCAGTCGGTTTCGCCGCGCACCACTTCGAAGCACTTGCCGCCCTCGACGGCGACACGGGCGCCCGCGCGCTGTTCGCCAGCGCACCGGTGCAACTGCTCGACATCGACGATCCCGGCATCCTGCGCGACGTCGATACACCGGCGGACTTGCGCTGACTTCGATTGCGCGACCTCGCGAGATTCCGCACGAACACCGTCAATACGCGGATTTCGCCGACGATCGGCAGCCTGCCACAAGAACCCGCTGCAAACGCGCCCTCGATTGGCTATAACCAAGACGAGGCGCGTCCGCCGCGCCACCGCCGTCACGCACCGCACGAGTTCTCCATGAGCGACCACACGACCCCGACGCCCGAGCCACCGGCCGACCCGAACCGCGACCCGGAAGACGATCCGTTCTCGTCGCCGCCCGGCCATCACGACAACCCGCAGCAGCCGGACGGACCGCCGAGCAAGGATCCCGTCTAGCCGCGCGCCGGCCGCTCCACGAATGCCGCCCGCCACGTCCGTGACGAAGGCCTAGCGCGCCGTATACCCGCCGTCGATCGGCAACGACACACCGCTGATCATCGACGCCGCATCGCTCAGCAAAAACAGGATCGGCTCGACGACTTCGTCCGGCTGCGCGAACCGGCCGAGCGGAATCGCGGCGAGCATCGGTTCGCGCTTGTCCGGTTCGCTCCACGCGACCTGCGCCATCGGCGTGAGCGTGACGGTGGGATTCACGCTGTTCACACGAATGCCGTGCGGGCCGAGCTCGATGCACAGCACGCGCGTGATCGCGTCCATCGCCGCCTTCGACGCGCAATAGCTCAGATGCGCGGGCAGCCCGACGAGCGACGCCTGGCTCGACACGTTGACGATGCTGCCCCGCGCGTGCGCGTCACCGCGTCCGTCGCGCTCGATCATCCTTCGCGCCACGGCCCGCGCGACGAGCGCCGCACCGCGCGCATTGACGGCCATCACGCGATCGAAATGCGCGGCTTCGACGTCGAGCGCAGGCTCGAGCGACGCGATCCCTGCGCAATTGACGAGGCCGTCGAACGCATCGTACGCGGCGAGTGCGGCATCGATCGCGTGTTCGTCGCCGCCGACATCCATACGCAACGTATCGCACGCAATCTCCGCGGCGAGCGTGTCGAGCGCGGCCATGTCGCGCGCCGCCGCGACGACGCGCGCGCCTGCATGCGCCAGCGCGACCGCGCACGCACGGCCGATTCCGCTCGAGGCGCCCGTGACGAGCACCGTCGACCCACTGAAATCGAATCGTGTGTTCATGATGATGTCCCGAGCGTGTGCATGATCGGCTTGAGTGCCGGATACAGCGCCGTGTAGAGCGAAAAACGCGCGTCGTACGTTTTCGCGCGGTCGGCGTCGGGCCGTGCGCGCTCGACGAGCGTGACCCAGCCGCCCTGTGCGTCGTCGCGTGACACGAGCCCTGCGCCGACGCCCGCGAGCAGCGCGGCGCCCATTGCGGCTTCGACGTCCTGCTCGATCGTCCACACCGGAAAACCCGTCACGTCGGCGATGATCTGCATCCACAGCGCCGAATGCGCGGCGCCGCCGACCACGATCAATCGATCGTCCAGCGCCGCCGCGCCACGGCGGCCGACCTCGATGTTGTGGCGCAACGCGAACGCGACGCCTTCGAGTACCGCACGATAAAGATGCGCACGCGTATGCGCGAGACTCAGCCCGACGAACGCGCCGCTCGCCTTGGCATCCCACACCGGGCTGCGCTCGCCCATCAGGTACGGCAGGAACAGCACGCCGTCGGCGCCGGCCGGCACGCGCTCGGCCGCCTCCTCGAGCAACATGTGCGGATCGCCGTGCGGCAGCAGGCGCGCCGCATCGATTTCCGCGTGACAGAACTGGTCGCGAAACCATGCGATCGACGCGCCGGCCGTGATCGCGCCGCCGAACACGTACAGGTCGCGCTGCCCGTCGAACACGTGCGGCATGCTGACGAGGCCGTGGCGCGCATCGACGTGCCGGTTCACGTAGCCCCAGCACATGCTCGTGCCGATCATCGCGACGTGCTGTCCGGTGCGCGTAGCACCGGCCGCGAAGGTCGCCACCGACGCATCGACGCCGCCTGCCACGACGGGCGTGCCGGCCGGCAGGCCGAGCTGCGCGGTCCATTGCGACAGCAGGCCGCCGACGACGTCCGTCGAATCGACCAGCCGCTCGGGCATCATCGTCGCCGGAATGCCGAGCATGTCGAGCGCGTCGTCCGACCACTCGCGGCGCGCGACGTCGTACACGCCGCCGATATTGCCGGCCGAACTGTGGTCGACCGCGACTTCGCCGGTCAGCAGATAGATCACGTACGCGTTCGGCGGCAGGAAATAGCGCACGTTCGCCCACACGTCCGGCCGCTGGTCGCGCAGCCACAGCATCTTGGTGAACCCGTAGTAGCTGTCGACGCCGTTGCCGGTAATCACGCGCAGCCGCTCGACGTTCACGTGTTCGTTGACCCAGTCGACTTGCGCGGTCGCGCGCCGGTCCATCCAGATCAGGCACGGATGCAGCGGCCGCATATCGATGTCGACCGGGATGCCCGAGCCGCCGTACAGGCTGCTCACGCATACCGCGCGAATCGCATCGGCCGGCACGCCCTGCGCGCGCGCGTCGCTCACGCAGCCCGCGATGCAGTCGAGCACCGCGTCGAACCATACCTTCGGCCACTGCTCGGCCCACAACGGGCGCGGCGTATCGGGCTGGTAGCCGGCCGAGCGCCGCGCGACGATCGTGCCGTGCCGGTCGACGAGCAGCGCCTTGGTGCTCTGCGTGCCGATGTCGACGCCTATGACGTATTCCATGATGTCTCCGGTGAGGCGCACGCCGGCCGTCAGCGGGCCGGCTTCAGCAGCACCTTGATCGATTCGGGCGATTTCGCGACGCGGATCGCGTCGTCCCATTCCTCGAGCGCGAAACCGTGCGTGACGATGCCCTTCGACGTGACGAGCCCGCGCGCGAGCAGGTCGATCGCGACCGGATAGCAGTATGGCCCGAGGTGCGCGCCGCGTACGTCGAGCTCCTTGCGGTCGCCGATGATCGACCAGTCGACGGTCGCGTCCTCGCCGAACACGCTGAATTCGACGAAGCGGCCGAGCTTGCGGATCAGGTCGAGCCCCTGGTTCACGCCGACCGGCGCACCGGTCGTCTCGATGTACACGTCGCAGCCATAGCCGTCGGTGAGCGCACGGACGATCTCGCGCGCGTCGTCGCGCTTCGGGTTGATCGTCACGTCGGCGCCGTACTGCCGCGCGAGTTCGAGCCGTTCGTCGATCAGGTCGATCACGACGAGTTTCTTCGGGGTCTTCAGGTGCGCGACCTGCGTCATCATCAGCCCGAGCGGGCCCGCGCCCGCGATCACGACGACGTCGTCGAGCTGGACGTCGCCGCGGTTCACCGTGTGGATCGCGCACGACAGCGGCTCGATGATCGCGGCATCCTCGAGCGATATGCCGAGCGGGATCTTGTGGACGATCGCGGTCGGCGGAATGCGCATGTACTCGGCCATGCCGCCGTCGGCGACCTCGCGCTGGAAGCCGAAAATGTTGTGCACCTCGCACATCCAGTACTGGCCCGATCTGCAATAGCGGCACTTGCCGCACGGCACGATCTGCTCGGCGATCACGCGCTCGCCCAGCGCGACGCCGAAATGCTCGGCCGCGCCGTCGCCGAGCGCTTCGACATAGCCGAAGAATTCGTGGCCGGGAATCACCGGCGCCTTCACCCACGGGCTCGGGCCGCCCCAGAACATCTTGGCGCCGGTGTAGCACTTGCAGTCGCTCGCGCAGATGCCGCACGCGGCGATGCGGATCACGAGCTCGTTCGTGCCGGGGCGCGGCATCGCGACCTGTTCGACGCGATAGTCCTCGGGGCCGTGGCAGACGACCGCGGTCATGCGCGGTTGGGCTTCGGGTGTCGTCATGAGTTGTCTCTTTTCTGAATGATTCGGATAACCGATATTTCCGTCGTTACCGCGATCGCTCGCGGCTGATGTAGATCGCGAGCAGGATGATTCCGCCCTTGATCACGTTCTGCACATACGGGTTCACGCCGATCATGTTGAGCCCGTTGTTGAGCACGCCGAGCAACAGTGCGCCCACCAGCGTGCCGAGAATCGCGCCGCGCCCGCCGGAGATCGACGTGCCGCCCATCACGACGGCCGCGATCGCGTCGAGCTCGAAGCCCACGCCCGCGTTCGGCTGCCCGCTCATCAGGCGCCCGGTCAGCACGATCGCGGCAAGCGCGGACGTGAGCCCGGCCAGCGTGTAGACGATCAGCTTCACGCGCGCGACGCGCACGCCGGTGAGCCGCGTCGCCTGCTCGTTGCCGCCGATCGCATACACGTAGCGGCCGAACGGCATCCGGTCGAGCAGCAGCCACGCGATCGCATAGACCACCAGCATGATCAGCACCGGCGCCTGGATGCCGAGCACCTTGCCGCTGCCGAAGAACGCGACCCAGTCGGGCAGCCCGTCGATCGGATAGCCGCCCGTGTAGATCAGCGCGAGGCCGCGCGCGATGCCCATCGTCGCGAGCGTGACGATGATCGGCGGCATCCCCGCGAACGCGACGAACACCCCGTTCAGGACACCGAAGCCGAGGCCGACCGCGATGCCGATCGCCAGCGCGGCGACCGCGTTGACGCCCGCGACCATCAGCCCTGCCGCGAGCGTGCCCGACAGCGCCATCACCGAGCCGACGGACAGGTCGATCCCGCCCGTCAGGATCACGCAGGTCATGCCGACCGCGATGATCGCGTTGATCGACACCTGGCGCAGCACGTTCTCGAGGTTCGCGGCGGACAGGAAGCTCGGGCTCGCGATCATCATCGCGATGCAGACCACGACGAGGCCGACGAGCGGATAGAACAGCGTCGAGCGGCGCAGTTGCGCCCACATCGCGCGGGGCGGCGGCGCGTCGCCGGCCGTGGCCGCGAGCGTCGTGGATGGCGTGGAAGAAGAATCAGGCAGGTTCATGGGTCGCTCCTCGCGTGCCGGCCGTGGCATAGGTCATGACCGTGTCGGGATCGATCTCGTCGCCGGAGAGCGTCGCCTCGATGCGGCCTTGCCGGAACACGGCGACGCGATCGCACATGCCGACGATTTCCGGCAATTCGGACGAGATCATGATGATGGCGTAGCCGCGCGCGGTAAGTTCGCGCATCAGCCCGTAGATTTCGGCTTTCGCGCCGACGTCGATGCCGCGCGTCGGCTCGTCGAAGATCAGCACCGACGTGTGATGGTTCAGCCAGCGCGCGATCACGACCTTCTGCTGGTTGCCGCCGGACAGCGTCGCGACCTCGGTGTGGATCGACGGCGCCTTTACACCGACGCGCCGCATCACGTCATGCGTGGTGCGCGCCTCGCTTCGCCGGTCGATCAGCCAGCGCATCGACCGGTACTTGCCGAGGTTGTTCAGCGAGATGTTGTCGCGAATCGAGAACGACGTGACGAGCCCTTCCGTCTTGCGGCTTTCCGGCAGGATGCCGATGCCCGCGCGCAGCGCGTCGGCCGGATCGGCGAGCTTCGCCGCCGCGCCGCGCACGCGCAGCGCCTTGCGATGCGCGCGCGTCGCGCCGATCACCGCGAGCGCGGTCTCGGTACGCCCCGAGCCGACCAGCCCCGCGAAACCGAGGATCTCGCCTTCATGCAGCGCAAAGCGGTTCACCGGGCCGTCGCGTTCGATCTGCAGCGCATCGACCTCGAGCACGGCCGGCGCGTCGGCCGGCCGCGCCGGCTTCGGCGGAAAGCTGCTTTCGATCCGGCGGCCGACCATCATGCGCACCAGTTGCTCGACGTCGGTGCGCGCGACCTCGGTCGTCGCAACGTACTGGCCGTCGCGCAGCACCGTGATGCGGTCGCACACCGCGAAGATCTCGTCGAGATGATGCGAGATGAAGATCATCGCGACGCCCTGCCGCTTCAGCTCGCGCATGATCGCGAACAGGTGCTCGGCCTCGGCCGGCGTGAGCGTGGCGGTCGGCTCGTCCAGGATCAGGATGCGTGCGTCGAGCGACAGCGCCTTGCCGATCTCGACGAATTGCTGTTGCGCGACCGACAGCGCGCGGATCGGCGCATCGAGATCGATCGCCACGCCCAGGCGCGCGAAGATGGCGGCCGCCGCGGCGCGCATCCGCTTGCGGTCGCGCGCGCCCCAGCGGTTGCGCAGCTCGCGGCCGAGGAACAGGTTGTCGACGGCATCGAGGTGCGGAATCAGGCTGAATTCCTGGAACACGATGCCGACGCCGGCCGCGACCGCGTCGTGATAGTCGGCGAAATGGCGTGCGCTGCCGTCGATCTCGATCGTGCCCGCATCCGGCTGGTGGATGCCGCACAGGATCTTCATCAGCGTCGACTTGCCCGCGCCGTTCTCGCCGAGCAGTGCATGAATCTCGCCGCGCGCGATCTCCAGATGAATGTCGGACAGCGCCTTCACGCCGGGAAAGCTTTTCGTGATGTGGCTGAGCCTGAGTATCGTATCCATCGGCTTCTCCGTGCGAAGGGCGTCGGCCGCGCCGCCGCCCTTCGCGTCGCGTCGCACGTCGTTCACCAGCTGAAACCTTTCGCGTTGCCGCGATCGACGACCTTCACGTCGACCGGAATCGCCTTGGGCACCGTCGCGCCCCACTTGCGCGCGATCGCGATGCCGAGTGCGATGCGCACCTGGTCGGCCGGGAACTGCGCGGTCGTCTCGATGAACTTCGAGTTCGGCTTCTGGATCGCGGCGATCGCCTCGGGCGCGCCGTCGACGCTCGTCAGCTTGATGTCCTTGCCGGAACCCTCGATCGCGGCGAGCGCGCCCATCGAGCCGCCGTCGTTCACGCTGAAGATGCCCTTCAGGTTCGGGTGCGCGGAGATCATGTTCTCGGTCACCGACAGCGCGGCGGCGCGCTCCTGCTTGCCGTTCTGCGTATCGACGAGCTTCACGTTCGGGAATTTCGCGAGCCCGGCCTTGCAGCCGCGCACGCGTTCGAGAATCGGCACGACCGGAATACCGTCGAGGATCGCGACCTCGCCGCTGCCGCCGATCGCCTTCGCGAGGTATTCGCACGACATCACTCCCGCGTCGTAATTCTTCGAGCCGACGAACGAATCGACCGGCCCGTTCGCGTTCGCATCGACGGCCACGACCACCGCGCCGGCCTTCTTCGCCTGCGTGATCGCCGACTGGATGCCGGTCGAATCGGTCGGGTTCACGAGCAGGATGTCGATCTTCTTCTGCAGCATGTCCTCGACGTCGCTCACCTGCTTGCTGACGTCGTGATGCGCGTCGGTGACGACGACCTGCGCGCCGATCGACGCGGCCGCGTCGTTCAGCGCCTTTTGCATCGTCACGAAATACGGGTTGTTCAGTTCCTGGAACGTCATGCCGATCCGCAGCGGCGCGGCGTGCGCGGCGGCGGCGGGCAACAGGGCCGCGACGGCGAGCGCGGCAACGGCCGCCAGGCGGGCGGCGCGGCGGGAAGAAGAAGCGGGCGATGCGTTCGTCATGACGGTGTCTCCAGATTGTGTGCGGCTTTTTCGTGGGTGAATGCGCCCCTCGCGGCGCAAGCGACGCGATTCGGCTGGGTAAAACGGTTGGGAAAACTCGGGCGGGCAACGGCCCGGCGATCATCCGGGCTGCGGCACGAGTTCGGGCGCGCCGGGCGTCAGCACGCGCGGCGGCAGCGGGTTACCGGTGGGCGCCGCATGCAGCGCCAGCTCGCGGCTGCGTGCGTTCAGGCGCTGCAGCGCGCGGAATTCGGACGGCGCCATCCCCTTCACCGCGCGGAACTGGCGGTTGAAGTTCGACACGTTGTTGAAGCCGGCCTGAAAGCAGATGTCGGTGATGCTCGCGTCGTCGGCGAGCAGCATCTGGCACGCGGATTCGATCCGCAGACGATTCACGTACTGGACGAACGGCATGCCCGTATGGCGATGGAACGCGCGCGAGAACGCGCTGACGCTCTGCCCGGTCAGTTGCGCGAGATCGGATTCGCGCAGCTCGGACGCGAGGTTCTTGCCGATATACGACAGCGCGTGGCTGAGCCGCGTCGGCGTGACGTCGGCCTGATCGTAGGCGGGGCTCGCGAGCAGCGTGCGTTCGGCCGCGCCGCACAGCCGTTCGAGAATCGTCATGAACAGCGCGATGCGGCGCATCCCGCGCGCGGTCAGCAGCTCGTCGAACAACGGCGCGATCGCGGCGCTCGTCGCGGCGTCGAAGCCGACCCCGCGCCGTGCATCGTCGAGCAGCGTCTGCGCGTCGCGGCATTCGGGGAATGCGTCCATGCAGCGCCGCACGAACGACGGATCGAACTGGATCACGAGATTGCGGCGCTCGACGGTTTCGCCTGCGGCCATGTCGCTGACCCAGTTGTGCGGCAGGTTCGGCCCGAGCAGCACGAGATGGCCGGGGCCGAACGAGCCGATGTGATCGCCGACGAAATACTTGCCGTGCGTCGCGACGATCAGGTGCAGCTCGAATTCGGGATGGAAATGCCAGCGGATCGTGCGATACGGATAGCCGTGCGACCAGACCTTGAACGACTCGTCGCGTCGCACGTCGACCACTTCGAGATCGGGGTGCATCATGTTGGCGTCTCCATTCCCTTGGTTCGCTGGCCGGCCTGTTCGGCTGTGCGCGCGTGCGCCGCGTGTCTCGCGCGGCGCCGCGACCGGTCGCATGGGAAGCAATGTAGGTCGATCGCGCGCGCGGCTCCACCAACTTTACGCCTGATTTTCGATACTTTTTTGCCGCCTGCGGGCGGAAATGGCGCCAGAAGGCAAATTTGTTGCAGCGCGCAACGGTGCGGCGGCCGTCCGCGCCGGTCGCACGCGCCGGCTTACGCCGCCGCGTGCTCGCGCGCCGTGCGCGCCTCGTACGCCTTCAGGTGGTTGTACGCGATCCGCAGCAGCGACAGCGTATCGGCCGCCTGCGGGTCGCGCCGCGCGAGCAGGTCGCCGATCACGTGATCGGCCTCGACGCGCGCATGGTTCTCGACGTCGCGCAGCATCGACGCGGTCAGCGGCGACGGCGTCAGCACCATCCGCTGCATCCGCTCGCTGGCCGCGGGGTCGGGCCGATGGCCGTTGTATTCGGCGATCGCGCTGCATTCGGCGAGCATCGTCTCGAGCAGGCGGCGGCCGTCCGGCGCGGCGAGAATGTCGCCGATCGACCCGCGAAACAGCGACGTGCTCGCGGCGAGCGTTGCCAGAAACACCCACTTGTCCCACATCCGCGCGGCGATGTCGTCGCTGAGCGTCGCGTCGAAGCCCGCGCCGCCGAGCACGTCGGCCACCGCGCGCACGCGCGGCGATTCGCCGCCGGCCAGCTCGCCGAACGACACGCCGTGCGTGTCGTTCAGATGCACGATGCGCTGCTCGCGATCGAGCGTCGCCGCGATCACGCACAGGCCGCCGAGCACCTGCGCGGCGCCGAAGCGCTCGCGCAGCACGTCGAGATGGCGCATCCCGTTGAGCATCGGCAGGATCAGCGTCCGCGGCCCGACGAACGGTGCGAACGACGCAATCGCGTCGTCGAGGCTGTACGCCTTGCAGCTCAGCAGCACGAGATCGAACGGCGCGACGCCGGCGCCCGCGTCGCCCGCGCGCACGGTCTGCACGTTCGCGAGCGTCAGGTCGCCGCGCGGGCTGCGGATCAGCAGCCCGTCGCGCGCGAGCGCGGCGGCGCGGCCCTCGCGCACCAGGAACGTCACGTCGCGCCCCGCCGCGGCCAGCCGGCCGCCGAAGTATCCGCCGACCGCGCCGGCCCCTACCACCAGAATCCGCATCGTTGCCTCCTTTCGGTTTCGTTCGGTGTCCGCGCGCTGCCAGTGCGTGCGCGACGCAGACCGTCTGCCCGACAGTATAGCGGCCGCTGTTATGCATATGCATAGATGCCCGCGCCCGCGTCGCGGACATCGGGAAATGACCGCTTCTAAGGGATTTCCCGTCTACGGCGACACGCATGGCGCGCCGTCAAGAGACTTATCCCGTCACGCCGTTCCGGCAAGCTTTCTCGACTGACCAACCTCACACCATGCGCAATCTTTCCCTGAATCAAAAACTCGCGTCGATGATCGTCATCCTGTGGCTCGGCCTGCTCGTGATCGCCGGGCTCGGCGCATGGCAGACCCGCGCGTCGATGATCGCGGACCGCCGCGACCAGCTTGCATCGCTGGTCGCGCAGGCCGCGAGCGTGACCGATCACTACTACAAGCTGTCGCAGCAGAACGCGCTGCCGGAAGCCGATGCGAAGCAGAAGGCGCTCGAGGCGATCGCCGCGATGCGCCACGGCGCCGACGGCTATATCTCGGTCAACGATTCGAAGCCGGTGATCGTGATGCATCCGATCAAGGCCGAGCTCAACGGCAAGGACGTGTCGAATTTCACCGATCCGAACGGCCAGCACCTGTTCGTCGAGATCGTGAAGGCCGGCAACGCGGACGGCGGCAAGGGCTTCGTCGAATATCTGTGGCCGAAGCCGGGCGCGGACAAGCCGCAGGAGAAGACCAGCGCCGTGCAGCGCTTCGCGCCGTGGGACTGGTATCTGGTGACCGGCATGTATATGGACGACGTGCGCTCGGCCGTGCTCGCAAGCGTCGGCCGCTGGTTCGCGATGACGGCCGTGCTCGGCGCGATCGCGACCGCCGTGATGGTGCTGGTGCTGAAAAGCGTGCGCGCGAACCTCGGCGGCGAGCTCGAAGTGGCGCTCGACGCCGCGCAACGCATCGCGCAGGGCGACCTGACCGCGCGCGTGGCCGTGAAGCAGGACGATCGCGGCAGCCTGCTGCATGCGCTGCACACGATGCAGGGCGGGCTGATCGACATGGTGTCGCGGGTCCGCGCCGGCACCGAGAACATCAACGTCGGCGCGAGCGAGATCGCCTCCGGCAATACGGACCTGTCGCAGCGCACCGAGGAACAGGCGGCCGCGCTCGTGCAGACCGCGTCGAGCATGGATCAGATGACCGCGAACGTGAAGCAGAACGCGGACAGCGCCGCGCAGGCCGCGTCGCTTGCCGGCCAGGCCGCGCAGGTCGCGACGCGCGGCAGCGCGGTGGTCGACGACGTCGTGCGCACGATGAACGAGATCACCGACCGCTCGCACAAGATCGGCGACATCATCGGCGTGATCGACGGGATCGCGTTCCAGACGAACATCCTCGCGCTGAACGCGGCCGTCGAAGCGGCGCGGGCGGGCGAGCAGGGCCGCGGCTTCGCGGTGGTCGCGGCCGAAGTGCGCTCGCTCGCGCAACGCTCGGCGACGGCGGCCAAGGAAATCAAGTCGCTGATCGTGTCGTCGAACGAGACGGTGCAGCACGGCGCGACGCTCGTCACGCACGCGGGCGAGACGATGGCCGAGATCGTGCAATCGGTGCGGCGCGTGAACGAGATCCTCGACGAAATCAGCCACGCATCGCGCGAGCAGAGCGCCGGGATCGAGCAGGTCAACCGCGCGGTGGGCGAGATGGATCAGGTCACGCAGCAGAACGCAGCGCTCGTCGAGCAGGCCGCGGCGGCCGCGCATTCGCTGCGCGATCAGGCCGAGGCGCTGCGCGACGCAGTGACGCGGTTCGCGTTGCCGGCCTGACGGCGCCCTGCCCCGCACTCACACCGCGCTGCCCGCCCGCCGCGCGGCCTCGGCGCTGCCGAGCCCCAGCCCCGCCGCCCGCTGGATCAGCTCGACGTCGTTGTTCGCGCCGAGCTTCTTCATCGCGCTGATCTTCTGCGCGCTGACCGTCTGCTTGCCCTTGCTCAGGCGCTGCGCGATCGTCTTGATCGGTACGCCCGCCAGATATAGGCGAATCACCTCGATCTCGCGCGCCGACAGCTTCACGGGCGCGTCGCCGCGCGCGCCGAGCGCATCGACCGCGCGCCGCACGGACGGCGACAGGTAGGCCCCGCCGCTGTAGCTCGAATGGATCGCCGTGACGATGTGGCCGACCTCGTCGAGCTTGCTGACGATGCTCACGCCGCCGTTCGCGAGGATCGACCGGAAGATCAGCGGGTTCTCGTTCGCGACCAGCGCGACGATGCCGACGTTCGGCCGCGTGCGGCGCAGCCAGTCGAACAGCGCGAGGCCGTCCATCTGCTCGTCGCCGCGAATCGCATAGTCGACCAGCACGATGTCGCAATCGACGCCGCCGAGCGACGCGACCAGTTCGGCCGCGCTCCGGTAGACCGCGACAAGCTCGATCGCGCAGCTGCTGTCTGCGATCTGCTCGATACCGGCCAGCGTCAGCGGCCAGTCGTATGCGACGACGATGCGAACGTTGAATTTCCTCATGCGCAGTTCCTGGTGGTTCACCGGCCCCGCCACGCGAAGCGCGCGCGACCGGTTGGGCGTTGAAATGACGTTCAGGCTATTTTTAGCCCGAATGCCGATTCTATGAATGTCCGCCGGGGCGCGATATCGGACAGCGTACGAATTGGCCGCCGAAAACGTAATACAGGTTTGATATTTGCGGCGTTCGACGCGCGACGACCGGCAGATGGGCCGCCGCGGGATCGGCCGGATGGCCGGCCGCACGCACCGCGCGGCCGGCCAGCGGGTAAAATTGCGCGTTTGCATGCCACCCCGGCCCGCCGGCGGCGAGCGACGCGCCGTCACCGGCCGCGCGCGCCCGCGCCTTCGCCGGCTTGCCCGTACTGCCCGCTTTCCTCATGACCGATTCCGACCTGCAATCCGACGACACCTCCATCCACGAAGACGGCCTCTGGCGCGACAACGGCTGGACGGCCCGCATCATCAAGAACGAAGACGACGACGGCTGGGCCGTCGAAATGGTCAAGGACGGCGAGTCCGAGCCCGCGCTCGTCGGGCCGTGGACCATGGGCCGCGACAAGAAGAACCCGAAACCGATGGACGCGAACGCGTTCCGCACGCTCGTGAAGACCGCGACCGAAGTGCTGATGCGCCACGAACAGCAGCGGCGCGCGATGCTGCACAAGGAAGTGACGGTGCAGGACGAAGCCGGGCAGGATGTGTCGGTGACGCTCGACATCGTGCCGGACGAGTTCGAACCGTATGCGCAGCTCAAGGCATGCGATCCGTATGGCGAACTGCTGGCCGAAGCGAAGGTGTCGGCCGGGTTCAAGCTCAACAAGGCCAGCGCCGAACGCTGGGTCGCATCGGGTTTCGACCGGCCGGCCTGAGCGCGCGCGGCGCGCCGAAGCGCGCGGTCAGGCGCCGGCGCCCCGCTGCGCGCGTGCGAGCCGGCGGGCGGCCAGCTTGCGCCGCACCAGTTCCTCGAATTGCGGCGTCGCGGCCTCCGGGTCGCGCGCGGCCAGGCCGAGCACGTTGCGTGCGAGCTGGATCGGCGTCAGCACGATGCCCCACGGCAGCCCCCACCAGCCGAGCGCGGCCGACGCGAGCAGCGCGAGCGCCTGCTTCCTGCGGCCGCAGCGGCGGCAGCACACGTGGCGCCGCGTCGCCCAGCGCGTCACGAACACGAGCGACACGACGCGATGCGACGCGTGAATATCGACCGGCTGCCCTTCGCGCAGGCAGATCGGGCATGGCCCGTAGCGCCAGTCGTCCACATACTGCCGAACCTTCGCGTCGGGCACCCGTTCGGCCTCGACGACGACCGGATGCGCCTGCGCGCATGCCGGGCCGCAATAGCGGCGGCCGTCGATCGACTGCCCGCCGACCAGGAACGTCCTGCCGCACTGACTGCACTCTGCCACGATGACCTCGGATAAGCGTGATGCGCCGCGTGCCGGTTGCGCGCCCGTCGATGCGCGTTCCGGCCGGGCCGTTTCATGTTTTAACGGCTGCCGCCGCGCGGTCTTGAGCGGCGCCGCCGCGGCGCGTCAGCCATGCAGCCCGTGCGCGGTCATCAGACGGTACAGCGTCGCCCGCGAGATCCCCAGCTCCGACGCGGCGTTCGCATGCTGCTGGCGGTGACGCAGCAGCGTTTCCTCGATCGCGTGCCGCTCGGCCTGCCGGCGCGCCTGCGCGAGCGTCGGCGGGCGCAGCGACGTGTACGCGTGCAGTTCGAGATCGGCGGCGGAGATCAGCGGGCCGTTCGTCATCACGACCGCGAAGCGGATCCGGTTGATCAGCTCGCGCACGTTGCCCGGCCACGGATAGTTGTGGATCGCCTCGATCGCGCACGGCGTGAAGCCGCGAATCCGGTACGAGCCGTCGCCGCGATAGCGCCGCAGCACGTCGTCGGCCAGCAGCATGATGTCGCGGCCGCGCATGCGTAGCGGCGGCTCGTCGATCCGCAGCACGCACAGGCGGTAGTACAGGTCGGCGCGGAACCGCCCGGCCCGCATCGCGGCTTCGAGATCGACGTGGGTCGCCGACACGATCCGCACGTCGACCGGGATCGACGCATGCCCGCCGAGCCGCTCGATCTTCCCTTCCTGCAGGAACCGCAGCAGGCTCGCCTGGCTCTCGAACGGCATGTCGCCGATTTCGTCGAGAAACAGCGTGCCGCCGTGCGCGGCCTCGATGCGGCCGATCTTGCGCTGGTGCGCGCCCGTGAACGCGCCGCGCTCATGCCCGAACAGTTCGGCCTGCAGCAGCGACGTCGGGATGGCCGCGCAGTTCACGGCGACGAACGGTGCGTCGGCGCGCGACGACTGCCGGTGGATCGCCGCGGCCGTCAGCTCCTTGCCGGTGCCGGATTCGCCGGCGATGAACACGGTTGCGTCGGTGTTCGCGACCTTGCGGATCGTCGCGAACAGCCGGCGCATCGCGCCGCACGCGCCGATCATCTCGCCGCCGGGCGGCGGCGCCTCCGCGGCCGGGTCGCCGTCCGCGAGCTTCAGCATCCCGTATGCATGGCCGACGAGATAGCCGATCGTCGTGTAGGCCGCCGGGTTGCGCACGTAGTCGAAGCAGCAGCGGCGGATCAGGCGCGCGATCGCGAGGTTGCGCAACCGCTCGCCGCCGGCGAACGCGAGCCAGCCGACACGCGGGTCGCGCAGCAGCGCCTCGAACGACGCGACGTCCGGCGACGCGAAACTGTCGAAATCGACGATGCCCGCATGCGGACGGTTCGCCCTGACGAGATTCAGCGCATCGGCCACGGTTTTGGCGCGCCGCACGTCCCAGCCGCGCGACGCGAGCATATCGACGAGCGCGGCATCGTGTCGCTGCGACAGGTAGACGAGCGGGCGCGACGGCGCGACGGGGTCGTGCCGGACCGCGATGAACGGCAGCGCGCTCATCTGCCGTTCGACCTCTCGCGGGCCTGACATGCTCGGTTGACAACAATGGTTCACGATCGCCTCGCCGCATAAGGGTGGGTATCGGAGCGGCCGTTGCCCGATCGCGCCGGCGGGGCCCGCGGCCCTGCGGCGCGGCGCCGCTCCGTCCTCGAATCGACGCCGTGTCATCGGCAGAACACGACGCGCTGCGTGTAGACCTGCGGCTCGACGACGGGCTTCGCCGATCCGTTGAGATCGTCGCGATAGGCGCGGTAGGTCTTGCCGTTTACCGTCACGTCCGACGCGCGGGCCGTCTCGATCCGGTCGAACCCGGTGTGCCGCCATGCGTTCACCCGGTCCGCCGCCGTGACGGCCGGCTCGCCCGCGATCTTCTGCGTGAGCGCGCTGCCGTCGCTCCACGGTTGCGTCCGCATGTCCTCGGCGTGCTGCATCGCGCCGACCGTCTTGCCGGTCGGCCTCGGCCCGCTCTGTGCGTCGAACGGCGCGCCTCGGCCGTACACCGGCGATTGCCACGATGGCGCGTGGCCCGCTTCCGGCATCATGTAGATCATCTGCGGATCGCCGATCATCATCATCGGCGCGCATGCCGCATTGTCGGGACGGCCGAGGGTCGACAGCGCCTGCTGCACGCTCGCGGCGTTCGCAAGCGTCTGCTCGCTCAGGATGACGAAGACTGCGGGATTCTGGAAAACCGACTGCGCAGCGGCTTGCACGCTGGCCAGCAGCAAAGCGACCAAAAAGATCCTCATGATTGAGGCCTCCTTGCATCCTCGTCACGCAAAAAGAGGTGTTGACCTCGGGGATCGGAACAACACCCGTCAAACAGGAAACGACCATCGGGCATCGGGCCGAACGCCTGCCGTGCGGCCGGCGCGCCGGTCGCACGGCAAACCGGTCCGCATGCTTACGACGAGGTACTCGTCGAGACGACGGTCGGCGCCGGCGCGACCGGCGCAGCGGGTGCGGCCTGCTGGTCGACCGTGGCCGGCGACAACGCTTGCGCCGGATCGGTCAACGCCGATGCGGCGGCGGCTACTGCGGGTTCGACCGCGTCCGGCACTTTCGCGACGGGGGCCGGCATGTCGGCCGGTGCCGCGGCGACGGCCGGCGGCGCGGCCTCCGGGGCAGGCGGTTCGGCCGATGCCTGCGGCGCCGGTTCGACAGCCTTCGCATCGGCTGCCTTCGCATCGGCTGCCGGCGCCGCGCCGACGGCTGCCGCCGGCATCGGTTCGGCCACCATCTCGCCCGCAGCCCGCGCCGTGTCGGTCGCGGCCGGCATCGGCGCCGGCGCGTTGTCGGCGACGGGCTGAGCAGGCTCGGGAGCCTTGTCCGCGACGGCCGGAGCAGGCCCGGGCGTCTTGTCGGCAACCGCCGGCGCGGGTTCGGAGGCTTTGTCGGCGACCGGCTGCGCGGGCTCCGGCGCCTTCGTATCGGCAACCGGTGCGGCCGGCGCTGGCGTGGCCTTGTCGGCCGCGACCGGTGCGGCAATGACCGCTGCAGCCGGCACGGCGGCCATTGCGGCGGCCGGTACGACCGACGCAGCGGGCGCGGCGACGGCCGCAGGCGCGGCTGCCGCCACGGGTGCCGCGGCCGAGGGGACTGCCGCGGCAACGGCCGGAGCGGCTGCGGCAACGGCCGGCGTCGCGACGGCAGGCGCGGCGGCGACGGGCGCCATCGTCGGGACAGGAACCGGCACCGGCACCGAAACAGGCGCGGCGCGCATCGACGCCGTCTCGATCGAGCGCGTCGCCGCGGGCGCCGGCGCGGCCGAGCCGAGCGGCGGCAGGCCCATCCGGTCGCGCACGATCGGATCGCGATACTTGATGTCGTCCGCGACGGTCGCTTCGACGCTGGGCGCCACGTTCGAACGCGCGAGCGGCGCGGTCGTGCCCGGACACAGGTGCCCGGTCGCCTCCACCGCGCGCCGGTTCGCGTCGCTCTGGCACAGCAGCGCGAGCGCCACGTCGGTCAACCCCATCGCACGGAATTCGCGCGCATCGAGACGCCGCACGCAGGCCTGGTCGACCAGCGTCGTGCCGCCCGTCGCGCCGAACCCCGGGAACGACACGCCGACGCTCACCGAGCCCATGCAGGTATCGGACAGCGTGGTCGTGAGGCCGGGAGCCTGGATCGACGGGTTCGTCTTGATCGTCTGCGTGCCCGAGTAATTGACGTTTTCCGTCGCCTGCGTGTTGTACGGGCTGGAGCCCGGCGCGCCGGTCGCGAGTGCGTTCGTGCTCTGCGGCGCCACGTTGCCGCCGGCCGTAGTGGACGGCATCGTCACGTTCACGTTCACGCTCGAATTGCCGCTGCCGCGTACCCCGCTGCTGCTCGTGGCATTGCCGCCGCGCGAACTCGCGGTGTTCGTGTTCATGCTCGAACCACCGCCCTGGCTGATCGCGGTCGACGACGTCGTCGACTGCGCGCTCGACGTCGAATCGGCGGTTTGCGCCTGGGCGCCGATCGTGGTCATCGCGAACATCGCCGCACATGCCACCTTGATCCTGTTGCTGTTCATTTCACTCTCCGGACGAGGTTGGACCTCCGACCCAGGCAACCGTACTAATTCCCCTGAATGACTTCAGATTTCGCTGCTTCCCCGAACTGCTTCCAGCCGCTGCCCAGCTGGGACCACGAGCCGGCCGACATGCCCTGCCATTGCCGGGTGTCAGGTCCGCCGATCGCGCTGCCCGACGAAAGCGTTTGTTGTTCTGACGGTTTGGTTGTCTGGTCACGGTTGCTTGAAGTCTGCATAGTCGATTGCCCACCATCGGCGGCACGGTCGGCGCCATACGCCGTCAGCGACGCGAGCATCAGCGCGGCGGCAATCAGGTTCTGCTTCATGCCAACTCCTTACGTGACAACACGGTGGAAAAGAGACCAGCGTCGCTGGGAAACTGGCCCCCCCACACCTGACTAATGACTGCTCCCGGTCGCGCTCGAGTCGGCCTGGCTTCCGCCCGATGCGGACGGCGAACCGGCCGGGCCGGTACTCCACGCGGTCGACGCGTTGGTGTGATTCGAGCCCGCGATCGCGCCCGACCCGCCCATGCCCGTCCACCCCGCGGCGCCGGCGTTGGCCATGCCGTGGTCGTTCGCGCCCGTGGCCGTGTAGTGGTTCGCGCCAAGTACGATCGTGGCGGTCACCCCGCCCGAAAGCGCATTCGCGTTCTCGTTCGTGCTGCCGTTTCCGGCGAACGAGCCTGCGGCACCGATACCGCCGCCTGCCGCGAACGCGCCCCCGTTCGTGCCCCAACCGCTGGCCGTCGAAGTCGAGTTGTGATACGCGGACGCCGCGCCGGCGGAGCCAGCGGGCGTCACGGTACTGCCTGCATTCGCGCCGGCCGTCGAAGTCGAATTGCTGGTATAGCTGCCGGAGCCGACCAGCACCGAACCGGAAACACCCGCCGCAACGGATTGCGTCTGGTTGGTCGTGGACGATCCGGCCGCCAATGCAGCGGACGAAATGACGGTGAGCGCGGTCGCTAAAATGACTTTGGCTTTCATAGCAATCCCTTGCCGTGAGGAAGTTCGACGGTGGCGGAGCCGAGCCTGCCCGCACGCGGCAAGGCCCGGCCTCCGCACCGCCAGCCAATGACGAACGCTACGCGTCGCGGCTTAGTGGTGATACGTCCAGCCGGTCGAGCCCGCGTTCGCACCGCTGCTGCCGCCTGCTTGTGCGCCGCCGAAGCCGAAGCCGCCGACCGTCGACGTTTGCGTGTGGTTCGTGTACGAGATCGAGCCGCTGCCGCCGTAGCCCGCCGTTGCACCGGCTGCACCGAGTGCGGAGCCGGAATCGGTCGCGGTGAAGTGGCCGAACCCGGTGACCCCTGCCATCGTCTGGCCACCGCTCGTCGAAGTGGTGCTCGACACCGTGCCGCTGCCGGCAAACGCTGCACCCGAAACCAACAGAACTGCTGCTGCAATCAGAAGCTTCTTCATGGTCGACTCCATAACGGCGTGGAGAGAATGAGCATGGAAGATCGCACGCCATCGATCCTCCTGCCTCGAGCAATCCCTGAAAAATAAGGATTGCTATCAAATTGGGAAATCATTATCGAATTGCAAACCTTCGCATTTATTTTTGGCCAGCCGAAGTCTAGTTTTATGTTTTCAATTTTTCCAAAATTTATGCGTAGGTGTTTTCTATTATTTTTATGAGCATTGATACGCTCTTGAAACGCCCATGATTACATCAACCGGAACGACGCGCACATCCTTCCGGCTCGCGATTTTCAATACCCCATCCAAAAGCGACGCCCAAACCGGCACCCGCTTTCCGAATTGAAAATTCGAGAATGTATTTAATACCGCAAAATGCAGCACCCGTTCCGCATATGCCCTTTAGCCGGGCGATAACGGGCCTGCATTGCAGCCAGACGACATGTCTGCTCCCTGAGCTGACGAAGAAAGACCTTCCGGATAATCCGGCCGACGCGCGTTCGATCTAGTCCGGCCGGCGCCGGCACTGGCCCGGCGCGATCGAAACGGCGCTGCACGGTTGAAGTGGAATCGGCGCGCTGTCCGGCACGAACAGCGTGGCCCATCCGGGAACGCTCGATGAAGTCGAGCACCGCTGTCGCCGGGTTGCGGCGCGCAACGGCAACCGCTCCAGCACGCGGCGCGCGCGGAGGGCGCGAAATCGGCAAGGCGCGACCGACGACGCTGGCACTGCGTCGCAAGCGCTACCCCGATCATTCCGACTACCCCTATGGTGCGCAAGAAACGCGCGGATCAAGCCACTGCTTATAGTGTTCATCGCCGCTTCCCCGACTGGCTTATGACGAACTGGCCGCCCCCACATCGTTGTTGCATCGTGTCGACCGCTCGCCGGTGCGTCCTGTGTCGCAAACCGCATGCCATGCGATATTCCACCGAGCATTACGCACCGAAAACAGCCGCCAGGCCTGATCATTTCGCCGGGAACGGCATTTTTTGTTTCACGAATGTATCGCGATAACGGGACGCTCGCGGCAGTGATCCTTGAACAATGCGACGCAATGCGCTGATTTGACGGACGAATTCGGCGCGCCAAGGCACGCCGGACACCCCTGCGAACGGTTGTTTCATAGTTGAGAAGCATTTCGCGACAGCGCCGGTGGTTCACGCGCTTGCGCCGGCAAACCGCGTGTTGCAGCATGCCGGCAAACCTTCCATGACGCAGGACAACGCGGATTCAGTCGCTCGATGCCCGACGCCGAATGGCCGCCGATACGGCCGGAACGCCGATTCACTCTGAATTGGGAAACGGATTTGATTCATCCGTGAGAATAGCCACACGATCATGCAGCGAGAATGCTGCCGTCCGGCGCGTTGCGGCCGTAAAAATTTAAAAGGAAAAACATGCGATCCTGGCAAAAACGGGCGCATCATTTTTTCATTTCCATTCGATTCGCCTTTCATCCATGGCGCACCGACGGGTCATTCATTGAAGCGACATATTCGATCCACCATCCGCTTGATTCTCATCACTGAAACGTGCCGATTCAAAACGGTGCTCACGTCGCCAATCTCGCAACAGCCTGGTTTATCGCGCATCTCGTCCTATCGGACCGCATCGATCCTGCGACCGACACGGACGCGTCACTGCCCCCACCATGTACGCGCGAAACACGAACGTACATACCGAACGGTCAATGCGCGGCAGCGGCCGCACGCCAATCGGCGTGTCGGTGAAAAGCCGATGAAGATCGCCACCGATCGATGCTTGCGTCGTTCAGGCATCGACGGGGTCGTCAGTGAAACCGGAGCGCAGCGCCGGCATTCCGCCAGGCAACGGTCGTCGCGAATTGACGAGCGGCAACGGGCCGGCCGCCCGTCAGCCGAGCAGCTCCTTCTTCCGCAGATGCACGACGTCGCGCATCGGCGGCGCGCCGAACAGCCGGCTATATTCGCGGCTGAACTGCGACGCGCTTTCGTAGCCGACGACGGCCGCCACCGACCCGACGTCGCCGCCCTGCCGCAGCAGCAGCCGCCGCGCCTCGTGCAGCCGCAGCTGCTTCTGGTACTGCAGCGGGCTCAGCGTCGTCACGTGCTTGAAATGATGGTGCAGCGACGACACGCTCATGTTGACCGCCTGAGCGAGCGACTCGACGCGCATCGGCTCCGCGAAGTGATCGCGGATCCATTCGATCGCACGCGCGATCCGGTGCGTCTGGCTGCCGGCGATCGCCATGTGCCGCAGCCGCGTGCCCTGCCCGCTCGTCATCAGCCGGTACAGCACTTCCTTCTCGATCAGCGGCGCGACGACCGCGATGTCGGCCGGCGTATCGAGCAGCCGCA
Organism: Burkholderia anthina; assembly: GCF_001547525.1. Classification (GTDB taxonomy): domain Bacteria; phylum Pseudomonadota; class Gammaproteobacteria; order Burkholderiales; family Burkholderiaceae; genus Burkholderia; species Burkholderia semiarida. The sequence goes on along the minus strand of NZ_LNJP01000004.1, from coordinate 156,613 downwards.
GCAGTCTCAACGCCGCATCGAGCAGCGGCGGCGTCAGCTCGGCGAGCGCGATTCCCTCGCCTTCCGGGCCGGCTTCGGGCTCCGGCAGCCGCATCTCGGCCGCGAGCTCGACGATGCGCTGCGGATCGAGCGTCAGCGACAGGCACAGGTACGGCGCCTCCGGCGTTGCACGCGTCACGCGCGACAGGATCGGCAAGTCGATCGACGTAATCAGGCAATTCTGGGTGTCGTATTCGTATGCCTGGCCGGCCACGATCACGCGCTTCGCGCCCTGCGCGGCGATCACCAGCGCGGCGCGCGACACGCCGCAGCCGAGGTCGACCGGCCGCGTGTGCCGATGCAGCATCAGGCCCGGTACGGCCGTCGAATGCGAGCCGTCGGCCGGCGCGAAGCGGCCGATCAGCGACGCCAGTTCGCGCCGGCCGGATTCGCGCGACGCGACGATATCGGTCATGTCCATGACGCATCCTCGAATGATTTCCCGTGTCGCGCGAGCATAGCGAAACGGCTCGCGGCGTGGCGGGGATTTGCAGGATTGTTCAATAAATTTGCAGGATTGGGTAGACGCAAAAAGCGGCTGCTCGCGCACACTCCCGGCTAACCTGCCCGTAAGGCGGGTTTTCCCCATGGAGACATAAAAATGCCTACCTCGTTTGTCCTGAACGGCAAGAACGTCACGCTCGACGCCGATCCGTCGATGCCCGTCCTCTGGGCGATTCGCGAACACGCGGGACTGACCGGCACGAAATTCGGCTGCGGCATGGCGCAGTGCGGCGCATGCACGGTGCATCTCGAAGGCCAGGCCGTCCGCTCGTGCGTGCTGCCGCTCGCCGGCATCGCGGGCAAGCACGTCACGACGATCGAAGGCCTGCAAAGCAAGCCCGCGCAGGCCGTGCAGGCCGCGTGGGTCAAGCTCCAGGTGCCGCAGTGCGGCTATTGCCAGTCCGGCCAGATCATGTCGGCCACCGCCTTGCTCGAACAGAACCCGAAGCCGACCGACGCGGACATCGATGCCGCGATGAACGGCAACCTCTGCCGCTGTGCGACCTACGCCCGCATCCGGGCCGCGATCCACGATGCGGCCGCGACGCTGGGAGCCTGACCATGACGATCGAACTCGACAATACCGGTTCGGTGCGCCCGTCGCGCCGCACGTTCCTGAAAGCCGCGGGGGCAACCGCCGCCGTCAGCCTGACGATCGGCTTCGACTGGGCCGGCCTCGGCCGCCGCGCGCTCGCCGCCACCGCCCCCGCCGGCGAATTCGCGCCGAATGCGTTCCTGCGCATCACGCCCGACGGCGCCGTCACGGTCATCGCGAAGCACGTCGAAATGGGCCAGGGCGCGTATACAGGCATCGCGACGATCGTCGCCGAGGAGCTCGACGCCGACTGGTCGAGCGTGCGCGTCGAAAGCGCGCCGGCCGATGCGAAGCGCTATGCGAACCTCGCGTTCGGCACGATGCAGGGCACGGGCGGCAGCTCGGCCATGGCGAACTCGTGGCAGCAACTGCGCGAAGCGGGCGGCAAGGCGCGCGCGATGCTCGTGTCGGCCGCGGCGGCCCGCTGGAAGGTGCCGGCCGGCGAGCTGACCACCGCCAACGGCGTCGTCACGCACGCGAAGAGCGGCAAGACGGCCACGTACGGCGCGCTCGTCGCCGATGCGTCGAAGCTGCCCGTGCCCGACAAGGTCACGCTGAAGCAGCCGGCCGATTTCAAGCTGATCGGCCATCGCATTCCGCGCGTCGACGGGTCGGCCAAATCGAACGGCACCGCGCAATTCACGCTCGACACGACGTTCCCCGGCATGCGCGTCGCGCTGCTGCAGCGGCCGCCGCGCTTCGGCGCGACGGTGAAATCGTTCGACGCGACAGCCGCGAAGGCCGTGCCGGGCGTCGTCTCGGTCGTGCAGGTGCCGGGCGGCGTCGCGGTCGTCGCGACGGGCTTCTGGGCCGCGAAACAAGGCCGCGACGCGCTGAAGGTCGACTGGGACGAAACGAAGGCGGAAAAGCGCGGCTCGGACGAGATCATGCGCGAATACCGGCAACTCGCGGAGAGGCCGGGCGCGTCCGCGCGCAAGGACGGCGATGCCGATGCGGCGATCGCGGGCGCGGCGCGCAAGATCAGCGCGACGTACGAATTCCCGTATCTCGCGCATGCGCCGATGGAGCCGCTCGATGCGGTCGTCAAGCTGACGGCGAACAGTTGCGAGATCTGGGCCGGCGACCAGTTCCAGACGGTCGACCAGGGCAACGCGGCCAAGGTCGCCGGACTGAAGCCCGAGCAGGTGAAAATCCACACGCTGTATGCGGGCGGCAGCTTCGGCCGGCGCGCGAACGCGTGGTCGGATTACGTGGTCGAGGCCGTGTCGATCGCGAAGGCGCTCGGCGCGGACGGCAAGCCCGTCAAGCTGCAATGGACGCGCGAGGACGACATCCAGGGCGGCTTCTACCGGCCGATGTACTTCCACAAGCTCGACGCGGGCCTGACCGCGGACGGCCGGCTGGTGGGCTGGCGTCACCGGATCGTCGGCCAGTCGATCCTCGCCGGCACGCCGTTCGAGGCGTTCATGGTCAAGAACGGGATCGATGCGACGTCGGTCGAGGGCGCGGCGAACCTGCCGTACGCGGTGCCGAACGTGTCGGTCGAACTCACCACCGCGAAGACGGGCGTACCCGTGCTGTGGTGGCGCGTGGTCGGCAGCTCGCACACGGCCTACGCGGTCGAGGCGTTCATCGACGAAGCCGCGCACGCGGCCGGCAAGGACCCGTACGCGTTCCGCCGGGACCTGCTCGCGAAGGAGCCGCGCATGCGCGCGGTGCTGGAGCTGGCCGCGCAGAAGGCCGGCTGGGATCCGGCCAAGCCGCTGCCGAAGGGGCGCGGGCGCGGGATTGCGGTGGCCGAGGCGTTCAAGAGCTATGTCGCGCAAGTGGCCGAGGTGTCGGTCGACGCGGACGGCAAGGTGAAGGTCGAGCGCGTGGTGTGCGCGGTCGACTGCGGGATCGCGATCAATCCCGACATCGTCGCCGCGCAGATGGAAGGCGGCATCGGGTTCGGGCTCGGCGCGGCGATGCACAGCGCGATCACGCTGAAGGACGGGCAGGTCGAGCAGCGCAACTTCGACGGCTACCACGTGCTGCGGATGGCCGAGATGCCGAAGGTCGAGGTGCATATCGTGCCGTCGGCGGAGGCGCCGACCGGGGTCGGCGAGCCGGGCGTCGCGCCGGTCGGGCCGGCCGTCGCGAACGCGATCTTCGCGGCGACGGGCAAGCGGCATTACGTGCTGCCGTTCGATTCGGCGGATGGCGCGAAGGCTTGATCCCGATGCGATAGCGCGCCGGCCGCGGGCGGGGCATGCCCCGTGGCCGGCGCCGCTGTCGATGTAGGGTTCGATGTCGGCGGGAAGTTCATACAACCCATTGATTTAAAAACAAAATAAGGCAAACCCGGTAGAGTTCGATGTAGGGTTCGTTATCTGGCTGAACCATCATCCAGCCCGCCCCCGTAAACCATCCCCTCTCCCACGTTACGTCAGACGTAACGCCCGTAACGTCGGCGCGCCGATGCTACGTAACAATCCTTCACCGTCGATCCGGCCCTTTCATCGTCTGCCCGACGCTTCCCGTTAAAAATTCTTTTGAATTCAAGGCTGCCAGGCCCTCTGCGCCGCTACGCGCGGCCGCCACCCCGTGACGATCCCGCCCCTGGCCCGGAAGTTGCAGCACAGGACCCGCAAACACTCCTTTACGGACATGCGAGGGCCACCATGGATTGCAAATACCTGTACATCGACAACATAAAAATCAACTTCGTCCGCCGCACGATCGAAATCGACGACAAGGTCGTCGACGTGACGCCGCGCGAATTCGACGTCGTCGAATTCCTGCTCGACAACATGAACAAGATCGTGCCGCGGCAGGCAATCCAGGAAGCCGTGTGGGGCCGCGAGCTCGGCGTGTCGTCGCGCACGCTCGACACCCATATCTCGCGGATCCGTTCGAAACTGCAGCTCGAACACGACAAGAACCTGCGGATCATCCCGATCTACGCGGTCGGTTATCGCCTCGTGCTGTTCGGTGCGGCGATGACGCACGTCGAGCGCCACGACGCGGCGCCGATCGTACGCGCGGCGCCGCAACCCGCGATGGCCGCCGACTACGCATAACGTTTCAGCCGCGCGCCGCCCGTTCGCGGCGCGCCGGCCACGCCTCCCCACCGCGCCGCGCGGATTCGCAGCCCTTCGCGGCCTGCACGCCGCCCGGCCCGCCAGCCAGTCGCGCCCCGACCGCCGCCTCCGGGCGGCGGTTGCCTTTGAGCGGTTGCCTTTGAGCGGTTGCCTTTGAGCGGTTGCCTTTGAGCGCCCGCCCTCGCCTCCGCCCCTTCATCGCCCTTCATCGCCCTCCACCGCCTTCCACCGCACTTCGTCACGCTTCGTAGCGTCCCGCTCCCGCCGTCTCCGCGCGATGGACGCGACTACGGATTCCGGCGCGGCACGCGGCCATCGCCGTCCCTACAATCGACGCAGCAGCCGCGCGCCCCTCGGCGCCGCCGGCCCCAGAACAACCCGTCGAACCAACGCCGAATCCGCCCCGATCCCGCCGTGCCTGCGCTGTTCCTGACGAATGCCGACGCCGGCGACGCCGCGAACCGGGCCATGCCCGCCGCTTCCGAACCGCCCGCGGCCGCCGCGCCGGCCGCGGTCGCGCTCGACGCGTCGCCCTACCTGCCGCGCCTGTCCGCCGCCGCCGCGCGCGGGCTGTCGCACGCGTACTGCGCGACCGGCGCCGTTCCGGTCACGCTCGGCGAGCACGCATACGAGGTGCGCTGGCGCGTCGACGCCGAGCCGGCCGCCGACGCGCACGCGTACCGCTTCGTCGTCGGCCCGGCCGCCGGCACGCTGTGGATCGACCCGGTCGCGGAAACCGAATGGCTCGGCGACGCGGCCGACCCGGCCGTACCGGCCGTGATCCGCGCGGCGCTGCTCGCCGACCTCGCCGCGCCGCTCACGGCCGTACTGCAGGCGGCGACGCGGCAGCGCGTGGAGCTGCTGCCGCCGCCCGACGGCGCACCGGCCTGGCACGCGTCGCCGGCCGCGCTGCGCTTCGAGCTGCGGCGCGCCGACGCCGCGTGGCGCTGCCACGGCGCGCTGCTGTTCGATGCGCCGGATGCGCTGGCCGTGTTCTTCGCGGCCGCGCCCGCCGCGCGCACGTCGGCAAGCGCGGCCTACGCGAACCTGCCCGTGCCGCTCGTGTTCGAGATCGGCCGCACCGAGCTGACGACGGCCGAGCTGGCCGACGTCGTCGGCGGCGACATCATCGCGATCGAGCGCTGGCAGGCGCACGAGCAGAACCTGCTGTGCGTCGCGCGGCTGCCGGCCGCGCCGGCGTGGGAAATCACCGGACGGCCGTCGGGCAACCGGCTGACCGTCGAACGAATCAGGGAGATGCCTTTGGAACCGACCCGCACCGACTCCGCGCCGCCGACGACGCACGACGCGCCGTCCGCCGACGCGCCGCGCTCGCTCGACGGCCTCGCGGTCGACCTGCGCTTCGAGCTGCCGCCCACGTCGATGCCGCTCGGCGAGCTGAGCGCGCTGCAGCCGGGCGCCGTGATCGAGCTGCAGCAAGGCATCAACCAGAGCGTGATCCATCTCGTCGCGAACGGGATGCTGATCGGCACCGGCCATCTGATCGCGGTCGGCCAGAAGCTCGGCGTGCGCGTGGTCACGCTGACGCAGCCCGCGCCGCGCGAGCGCTGAACGATGGGCAACCTGCCGAATCCGGTCGCGCTGATCGCGGTGATCGCCGCGCTCGGCATCGCGCCGTTCGCGGCGCTGATGGTGACGAGCTACACGAAGCTGGTGGTCGTGCTCGGCCTGCTGCGCTCCGCGCTCGGGATCCAGCAGGTGCCGCCGAACCTCGTGCTGAACGGCATCGCGCTGATCCTGTCGCTGTTCATCATGGCGCCCGTCGGGATGTCGATCCGCGACGCGCTGCAGGCGCGCCACTTCGATGCGTCGGGACAGTTGTCGACTTCGGACATCGGCGCGCTCGCCGATGCCGCGCTGCCACCGATCAAGGATTTCCTCGTGTCGCATACACGGCAGCGCGACCGCGAGTTCTTCGTGCGCACGGCCACCTCGGTATGGCCGAAGCACCGCGCGGACGGCATCAAGGACGACGACCTGCTCGTGCTGGTGCCGAGCTTCACGCTCGCCGAGCTGACGAAGGCGTTCCAGATCGGCTTCGTGATCTATATCGTGTTCATCGTCGTCGACCTGCTGGTCGCGAACATCCTGCTCGCGCTCGGGATGCAGATGATCTCGCCGACGACGATCTCTGTGCCGTTCAAGCTGCTCTTGTTCGTCGCGCTCGACGGCTGGTCGCTGCTCGTGCACGGGCTCGTGCTGTCGTATCGGGTCGCCGGAGCCGGATGATGCGCGCACGCGCCCTGCGAACCGCCGCCGCATGCGTTTGCGCGTTGATCGCGCTCGCGTGCGGGCAGCACGGCGTCGCGCATGCGGCCGGCAGCGCCGCCGGCTTCGCGCAACTGGCGCGCGCGTGCGCGCCGAACGTCGACCCCGATACGCTCGCCGCGCTGGTGCGCACCGAGTCGGGCTTCAATCCGTATGCGATCGGTGTGGTCGGCGGCCACCTGGCGCGCCAGCCGGCGTCGCTCGACGAGGCGCGCGCGACCGCGCGTGAACTCGCGTCGCGCGGCTTCAGCTACAGCGTCGGGCTCGCGCAGGTGAACGAGCGCAATTTCGCGAAATACGGGCTCGATGAAACGACGATGTTCGAGCCGTGCCGCAACCTGCGGGCCGGCGGCGCGATCCTGACCGAATGCTTCGCCCGCTCGTCGAATACCGGCCGCCCGGCCCAGGCCGCATTGCGCGCGGCGCTGTCGTGCTACTACAGCGGCAACTTCACGACCGGCTTCTCGAGCGGCTACGTGAGCCGCGTCGTCGCGAGCGCGCAGCGCAACGCGCACGAAGGCGGCGTCGAACCGATCCCGGTCGTGCGCGACGTGCCGCCGCCGGCGCGACAGCGGCGCATGGACGCGGCCGCGACCACGCCGCCCGAACGCGCGCGCAGGCTGCCGTTGCCGGCCGCGTCCGCCGATGCGCCGTCGTGCCATGCGCGCCCGGTCGTGATGATGTGCCGCGGCTTGCCGGCGAGCCAGGCGAAGCGGCTGTGCGTGCGGTGTCTCGACCCGTGAGCGCTTGATCGCGCGCGGCTCCGTGCGCTCGCACCCGCGCCGCTTTCAGGGGTCCGAACGACGGCGCGCGGCATGGCGGCCGCACGCCGGGCCGGCCTCGTAGTCCACCTCGTAGCCCGCGCGGCGCGCAGGCGCCGGCCGCTTCCCGCCGCTACGAAACTGCGGTGTTCCCGCTGCCGGGTGCGTCCGTACACTCGAACGATCACGTCGCGGCGTGCAGGGCGCCGCGCGTGCCGCGCGTCGCGCGGCTCAACGGAGACGAGCATGCTGTTGATCGACGGATTGGGACTGGGTGTGAACTGGCAGCGCTTCCTGTCGGAAACGCTGAATCCGGTCGTGGCGCCGCCCCCGCCGCCTCCGCCGCCGAAGAAGGACGATCCGGCGGCCGGGCCCGCGAACCCCACCACCGCCCCGCCGATTCCCGTCACCGCGTCGCTGGCCACCGATCCGTCTAAGCCGACCAACGCCGAGATCCAGTCCGCGACGTCGCTGATCCAGAGCATGGCCGCGCAATATACGGCGCCGCCGCCCGACATCACCGTCGAGAACGACAAGACGCGCGCGGTGCAAAAAGCGATCCAGAACGCGCAGACGAAGTACGACAACGCGTCGCAGACGCTACAGGGCGCGCAGAACGTGCTGCATCTGGTCAACCGCGATCCCGAGTCGACGGCCGACGACCGCAAGACCGCGCAGGCCGACTACGCGAAGGCGCGCACGGCGGCCGACACCGCGCAGCGCGAGCTGAACGTGACGACCGACGCCGGCTACATGATCCTGTACGGCGAACAGGCGAACGCCGACATGCCGGCCGGAATGAAGATCGACGACTCCGGCAAGGTGACGGACCCGGGCGACGCGCAGCACGCGGCCGACCAGCAGTTCAAGACGCTGCTGGCCGCCTTCCCCGATCATGCGAACGATCCGAACTGGGTGCCGCAGCCGGGCGACTGCAAGAATCCGCTGCAGATCCGGCTCTACGACGATTGGCAGACCGCGAGCGCGAAGGCGGCCGTGGGCGCGTCGAAATACTTCGCGGACGTCGCGAATTCCAACCTCGCATATACGCAGTTCCAGTCGTACCTCGCCGATCCGGACTACAAGGCCGCGCTGGATGCGGGCGTCGGGCGGTTGAACGACGCGCTGCAGCCGCTGGAGCTGCGGGTCACGATGCCCGACGCCCCCGCTTCGCAGGATGCCGCACAGCAGGCCGTCACGGCCGCCGCGAAGGATGCGAACTATGCGAACGCCGCGTACGGCGCGGCCAACGACAGCCTGGCGCTCACGAACGCGCAGCAGCGCTACGATTCGGCCAGCGGCAAGGAAGGGCCGACGGTGATCGTCCCGAACGAGGTGTCAAACGCGAAGACCGCGCTCGCCCGCGCGCAGACGGCCGCGAACACGAGCGGCGGCTATCTGCAGATGCTGTCCGCGCAACGGCAGGTCGACACGCTGCAGGCCGACTATACGAAGAAGCTGGACGCATCCAACGCGTGGCACAAGGACAATCCGCACGCGATGATCAAGGATCCGCAGGTCGATCTGGACCTCGGCGATGCGTATGCGAAGCTCGATCAGGCGAAGCAGCAGGCGAGCATCGCGCACGACGGCTTCGTCGTCGCGTACGGCGCGACGCTCGCGCAGCAGTACGACGATCAGGCCTCGCAGATCAAGGCGAAGGTCAACCCGCCATCGATATTCACGAAACCCGCGCTCCAGTCGCCGCTGCTGACGCCGTCGCTGTCGACCGCGAACGGCCTGCCCGGCCTGCCCGCGTCGTCGTTGTCGACGGCCGCGTCGGCCGCCCCCACCGGCACGCCGTCGCTGCCGAGCGCATCGCCGCTGGCCTCGCCGACGTTGCCGGGGTCCAACGGCGCGTCGTCGCTGCCCGCGTCGCCGCTGCTCGACCGGCCGTTCCTGCTGCCGCAATCGTCGGGCCCGTCCGCCGCGCAGGCGGGCCCGACGATGCTCGACGTGAAGCGCATGCAGACCGTCGCGGGCGCGATCCGCGCGGCCGACAGCCGGATGTCGGATTCGGTCAACGAGCGCGCGACCCAGCTCGCGCTGTCGCAGGCGCGCATCAAGCAGACGCAGGCGAAGAGCACGCTCGAGTCGGTGCAGAAGCAGTATGACGACTGGGCCGCCGCGAATCCGCCGCCCATGCGTTTTCGCACCGTCGCGGGCGACGACATGATCCCGGCGCCGTCAGCGCCGCGCCCGAACCTGTATCAGGACCAGCTCGACAAGGCGAAGGCGGCCGTCACGCAGGCCGACAACGCGGTGCAGCGCCTGCAGCTGCTGAGCGAGACGTCGCATCAGCAGGTGCTGATGGACCGGTTCGACGCCGGCCTCGACGAACGGCTGCGCTACGCGGCGCCCGGCTCGGACGAGGAGAACGACTACAAGAAGGCGCTGCACGATTTCTACGAAGCACATCGCGGCGAATTGTCGAACTCGCTGCTCGACGCGGCCAGCGCGAGCACCAACAACGGCGGCACGATCGCGTTCGGCAAGCTGACCGACAACGAACAGCGCAACCTGATCGGCGTCGCGCTCGGCATGCAGCCGGACGTCCGGAACGATGCGGCGTCGGGCGACGGTTCGGACCTCGTATCGCCGACGAAGGACGATGTCGCGCGCTACACCGACAAGGAAAAGCTGAAGACGATCAACAGCGTGCGCGACAAGCTGCTGGAGATCGGCGGCGGCGCGACGACGCAGGTCAGCGTGTTGCCGATGGTCTACGCCGCCAAGGAGGCCGGCATGACCACCAGCGCGCTGTTCAAGGTCAGCGGCAAGGACGGCACGCAGTACGTCGACGAGACGGCGAGCAACTACGACGACATCAACGACTACATCGATAACAACGAGCTGTCGACGGACGGCACGGTCGACATCGCGACCGGCCACAACGCGGACGGCACGCTGCAGCTCGTGTCGAAGGCCGCGCATCACGAAAGCGGCTTCGACAGTTTTCTGAACACGCTGACCAGCACGGGCCTGAACATCGGCATGATGGTCGGCGGGATGGCGCTCGAAGGCCTCGGCACGCTGCTCGACGGCACCGGCATCGGCGCGATCGTCGGCGTACCGCTGAACATCCTCGGCGCGGGGATGATGTACACGGCGATCGGCGCGACGATGACGAGCGCCGGCCTCGATCTGGCCAACCGCGCCGACCACGGGCGCAGCCTCAATCCGTTTACCGACCCGGGCGCGCGGGCCGACTTCATCAATCTCGTGCCGATGGGCGCGGCGGGCGCCGCGAAGCTCGCCGGCAGCAAGCTGTTCACGCGCGCGGTCACGACGCTCACGCGCACGCCGAAGGTCGCGTCGGTGCTCGCCACCGGCGCGCGGACCACCGCGGTCGTGACGGGCGTGGGCGGTGCGCTCGAGGCGTTCGGCGAAGCGGGCTACGACTATTTCGTCACGGGCGACAAGAAGGCGGCCGGCGAGCAGCTCAAGTCCGGGATCACCAACGTCGCGCTGATGGCGGCCGGCGGCCTCAAGGAACGCGCGGTGACGTCGGTGCGCACGCGCACCGGCCGGCCGGTGCCGATTCGCGGGGCCGACGGCAAGACCGTCGCCGTCGACAGCCGGATGATCGGCCGGATACTCGAGAGCGGCGACGCGTCGTCGCTCGCGGCCGGCCGCACGCGCGTGACGCTCGACGGCGAAGCCGTCAAGGTGTCGCCGGACGGCACGCTGCGCGTGGGCGACAAGGTGCTCACCTACGACAACACGCCGATTCGCGTGCTCGACCGCGCATCCGCGAAACGCCTGCCGCCGGGCAAATCGGTGGTGCTCGGCGAAGACGGCACGCTGTCCGTGGTATCGGTGTCGCCGAAGGCATGGACCAACGGTACGCGCGTCGACGACGTGACGGGCACCGGCGAGCGCATGTCGTTCGGCCCCGACGGCGAGATGAGCGTGACGCCGAAGATCGTCGCGAAGACGCCGCTCGACGTGCTGCAACACGTGCTCGACCAGGCGAGCGACGCCTACCGGCAGACGGCCGCCGGCGCGCAGGCGCCGCGCCGCCTCGCGCAGACAGCGGCCGAAGGCGAAGCCGCGAGCGTGTCCGCCGATGCGCGCAGCACGCGACGCACCAGCGAGGAACGCGCCCGCGTGCAGCAGCAGCGCGACCAGACCGATGCCGAACGCAGCACGACCGCGAGCGCCAACCGGCGCAGCGCCGATACGCAATCGATGCGCTGGCGGCCGGTCGCGGCCGACGAGCCGGCCGGCCCGGGCACGCGCGCGAAGCCGGACGGCGCGCCGCCGCGCGTCAACGCGAAGGTCGTCGATCTGACGGAGGACGCGCCCGTCACGCGCGCGGCGACGTCCGATCCGGCCGGCATCGCCGTACCGCGCGGGCCGCGCGCCGAGCCGATGGAGCTCGGCAATCGCACGGTCTACGTGGTGCGCAGCGGCGCGACACCCGACGCGCCCGGGGCACGGCCATCGTCGCCGCGCCCGCAGGATCTCGAGGAACCGGTGATCGTCGTCGCCGGCGAACACGACGCGGCGCTCGCACCCGAGCTCGCGAACCGCTGGCAGAAGCCCGTCTATGCGGCCGCGCCCGACGCATTCGGTGCGGACGGCCAACTGCGCGCGGGCGCGCGCGTGCTGCGCTTCGATCCCGCGCCGGAGACGGCCGCGGCCCCTGAAGCCGGCCTGCCGGACGGCATCGCGCCCGACGAAGCGCCGCCCACGTCGCCCCGCGCGGCCGCCGACGACACGGTGATCGTGCTGGCCGGCAAGCGCGGCCCGAACGAACCGGCGATGCCGCGGACGGCCGCGCCGCCCGAGCCGGTCCATGCGCTCGACGGCGTGTTCAGCGCGCCGAACCGCGTGCTCGTGCTCGTCCAGCCGGAACGCGCCGGCGCGCCCGAGCGAATGGCGCAACGCGACACCGCCGCGGCCGACCGCGGCGCACGCGCGCTCGACGACGCGCACGGCCAGGCCGCCCGCGCGCCGGCGGACAGCGAACGTCGCACCGCGGCGAACGACGACGTCGGCCTCGCCGCCGCGCACCCCGAAACGACCGAGACGGCCCCGCCCGATCACGGCGCATCGAAGCCGGGCTGGGTCACGCGGATGCAGATGCGCTTCGGCGGCGCGGCGCTGCCCGAAGCCGCGCAGGCGCTCGCGATGCAGTCGGGCACGCTCGCCACGCAACTGCGCATGCTGCAGGACGCCGGCTGGCGCGTGACGCTCGGCAAGCGCGGCGGCGGCAGCCGCATCGACCCGCGCAAGCGCCGCGTGACGATCGACGGCGCGCTCCAGCATCCGGGCAGCATCACGTACACGCTCGCGCACGAGGCGCGCCATGCGGTCGAGGCGATGGCCGGCGTGCTGAACCTCGACTACGGCAACCGCAGCCGCTTCACGCGCAAGGCGCTCGAAGCCGAGGCCCGCGCGCAGATCAACGCGTTCGAGGCACGCTACGAAATCGAGCTCGCGGGCGGCGGCGACATTGCCGCGCACGTGCGCCTGCCCGATGCGATCGAGCGCGAAGGCGCCGCGTGGCGCGCGCCGTCGCACGACTATGCGGGCACGGTCGGACGCCTCGTCGACGCATTCGCCGATGCGCCCGTGTCGGGCCGCGACGGCGAGACCTACCGCGACTTCTACGACGACGTCTGGTCGCGCCAGAAGCGCCGCGGCGGCATCCCGCGCCGGATGCCCGCGCCGCAGACGCACGAGACCGGCGGCGCGCCGCACGGCGTGCGCGGCTTCGACGAACGCGTGGCATGGAGCCGCGCGCATGCCGAATATGCGTCGCCGTTCGGCGACGGGCCCGTGCCGGCGGTGGCCGACCTGCAGGCGGCGCGCAGCCGCCACTTCACGATGCTGCAGGACCAGGGCGTGCTGATGCTGCACGCCGATACGCTGGCGGACGGCACGCTGCTCGCGGGCGGGCGGCCGGCCGGCGTGCATGAATACGCGCTCGACCAGGCGCCGTCGTTCCTGGTCAAGGACGGCTATTCGATCGTGCTGTCCGCGAAGCACGGTGGCGATGCGGCGGCCGCCGGGCTCGCGAATCTGTGGCAGCGGCCGGTGTATGCGCCGCCCCCGCACGCGGTCGGCGAACGCGCGGCGCTGCTCGACACCGGTGTGTTCCGCCGCTACGACCCGGCGCCCGCGGCGCCGCACGATCTCGGGCCGCTCGCGGCCGATGCCGAAGGCGTGCACGTCGAAGGCAATCCGGCCGCGCGGATCGACGTCGAGCGTCACGTCGGCGAACTGCTCGGCGCCGGCGCCGAGAAAACCGTGTTCGCGCTCGGCCACGATGCCGCGCTCGCGGTGTACGACACCGGCCCGCATACGTCGGAAGCGCGTCAGATCGACGCGGCGATCGACGAGAGCATCGCACTCGACGATCTCGCCTCGTACGGCCTGAAGACCGTGACGATGGATGGGCCGTTCTCCGCGCTGAACCGCGTCGCCGTGCTGTACCGGCCGCTCGGCGTGTTCCACAGCTTCGGCTTCGAGACGGGCGCGCTGCCGCGCGTGGTGTCGCGCGCGGCGCTGGAGCACATCCAGCGGATTCGCGACGTCGTCGAACGCACGGGCATCGGCTTCGACCTGCAAGGCCTCTTCACGCGCGGCGGCGATTTCCTGCTGAGCGACCCCGGTGCGATCGGCATGGGCGCGAGCGAGCACTTCGCCGCGCTGGAACGGCTCGCGGTGATCGAGCGCGCGCTGACGCAAGGCCTCGAGCGCGGCAACATCGAACTCGCGCATCCGCGGCTGGCGGAAACGCCGCCGCCCGATGCGTTCGTGCAGAAGCCGTCGGTCATCACGCGCGTGCGGATGCGCTTCGGCGGCGCGCCGCTGCCGAAGGAAGCGTACCGGCTGATCGACGCGTCGAGCCTGCTGTCGCAGCAGCTTCGGCTCGGCGCCGACGCAGGCTGGAAGGTCGTGCGCGGCAAGCCCGGCGGCGGCAGCAAGATCGACACGCGGCGGCGGCGCGTCACGATCGACGGCGGCCTGCAGTCGGCCGGATCGATGGTCTACGTGCTCGCGCACGAAGCCCGCCATGCGCTCGAGGCCGCGACCGGCACGCTCGGGCTCGACTACGGCTCGACGCAGCGCTACGTGCGCAGCGCGCTGCTCGCCGAGGCGCGCGCGCAGGTCAATGCATTCGCGGTGCGCGACGAGATCCGCGCGAACCTCGGCGTCGACATCGGCCGCCACGTCGCGCTGCCCGAGGCGATCGCCAACGAATACGGCCGCGCGCGGGCCGGCGACGCCGCGTCGCTCGCGCGCCTCGCCGACGCGTTCGAGCACAGCCCGACGTCGCTCGACGGCGGCGTGACCTACGGCGAGCTGTATCGGCGCCATGCGCAGGCCGCGCGGCGCATCGGCGTCACGATGCCGGCGCCGCGCGAGACGGCCGCGACGCTCGCCGAAGAAACGGCATGGTCGCGCGCACGTCCGGTGAAGGCATCGCCGTTCGACGGCAAGCCGGTCGCCGGCGTCGACGCGCTGACGCTCGACCGCTCGGGCCCGCTGTCGTACGACCGCGACGGCCGCATCGTGATCGTGCATGGCGTCACCGATGCGCAAGGCCGCCTCGTCGATCCGGACGGCCGGCCCTACACGCCGGTCGAGGTCACGCTCGCGCACCGCTCGGTGCTCGGCCTGCCCGGCTCGTCGGTGATTCTGTCGGCACGCAACGGCCGCGACGCCGCCGCATGGCTCGCGAACGTCTGGCAGCGCCCCGTCTACGCACCGCCGACGATCGCGGTCGGGGTCGGCGCGGAGGCACGGCTCGGCCACACGAACGCGTGGCTGCGCTACGATCCCGCGCCGCACCAGCGCCCGGAGCTGGGCGCGCTCGACGTGGACGGCAACGGCGTCCACGTGAGCGGCGATCCGGCCGCGCGCGTGCCGGTCGAGCGCTTCACCGGCGCGGCGACCGGCGCCGGTATCGAGAAGACCGTGTTCGAACTGGGCCGCCGCAATGCGATCGGCCTCTACGAAGGCACGGACAATCGCGCGATTCTCGACCACATCGAATCGATCCGCCTCGAACAGGAAGGCCTCGCGGCGCTGCGCGCGCACGGCCTGCGCACGCTCACGGTCGGCGGCCCGTTCTCGGCATTCGATCGCGTGGCCGTGATGTACGCGCCGTTCGCGTCGCTGAGCAGCCACGACGTGATGGCCGGCGTGCTGCCGGCGCGCGTCACCCGCGACGCCTTCGCGCAGCTCGAGCGCGCGCGCGACGTCACCGCGCGGCACCGCCTGTACTACGACTTCGAAGGCGTGTTCGACGCGCACGGCGACTTCTACCTGAGCGACCCGTCGACGGTCATGACCGATGCGCCGAAGCTGAACGTCGAAGGCATCGTCCGCGAGATCGGCGCGCTGCGCGCGACGCTCGAGGACGGCATCGCACGCGGTGCGATCGAGCTCGCGCATCCCGGCATCACCGAACACCTGCCACCCGACGCGTTCGTGCAGAAGCCGTCCGTCATCACGCGCGTGCGCATGCGCTTCGGCGGCGCGCCGCTGCCCAAGGCCGCCCATGCGCTGATCGACCGCTCGAGCCTGTTGCGCCAGCAGGTCGCGCTGGCCGGCGAGGCCGGCTGGAAAATCGTGGTGGGCCGGCCCGGGCGCGGCAGCCGGATCGATACCGCGAAGCAGCGGATCGTGCTCGACGGGCAGTTCCACGGCAGCGGCACGCTCGTCTACACGCTCGCGCACGAAGCGCAGCACGCGGTCGAGACGATCACGCGCCGCCTCGCGCTCGACCGCTCGTCGCCGGAGGCGCTGACCGACAGCGCGCTGATGGCCGAGGCGCGCGCGCAGGCGAACGCGTTCGCGGTGCGCCGCGAAATCCTCGACGACGGCGGCATCGACATCGCGCGGGACGCCCGCCTGCCCGACGCGATCGCACGCGAAGCCGACCACGTGCTGCCCGGCGACGAAGCCGGGCTGCGCCGGCTCGCGGCCGCATTCGGCGACGCCGCGCCGTCCGTGCCGGGCCACGCGACCTATCGCGCGTACTACGCGAGCCAGGCCGACGCGATGCAGGCGCTCGGCATGCCGCGCGAGATGCCGGCGCCCGCGCCGCAGCCGGCGTCGAACGCGCCCGTGCCAGCGGCAACGGCGGACGCCGCAAGCCGCCAGCATGCGCTCGATCACCTCGCGTCGCACGGCAAGCGCGACCTGATCCGCATCGACGGTTCGCAACTCGCGTCGCTCCAGCAGATGAAGGATGCGTTCGGCACGAATGCGCACGTGCTGATCGCGGAGCACGAACCGCGGCCGGAGGCCTCCATCGACGCGCGCCACGCGCAGCCGAAGTTCGTCGCGAGCATGCGCACCGACGAGAACGGTACGTTCGTCGACAAGGCGTCCGCCGATCCGGCCGTGCCGATCCGCGACGCGGTCTATCGCGCGCTGAAGGACAACGGCCAAGCGGAACGCGCGGACGTCGATTTCTACGTGTCGCCCGTGTCGCTCGCGGAACTGCGCGAGTACGGCGGCGCCGCGCGGATCACCGCGCGCAGCGACGGGCGCGCCTGGGAAGCCGAACAGGCGGGCGCGACGCCCGACGCGAACGTCGTCACGACGCTGAAGTCTCTCGCCGACGCGCCGCGCTTTCGCCGGCCGAAACAGGCGGCGAAAGCGGCCGGCGACGGCGCGACGCTTTACGCGATCGACAAGGAAACCGGCACGGTGCTCGGCTACGCGACGCGCAACGCCGCGCACGACTGGACCTATCACGAATCGACCTCGCTCGGCGACGCGACGATCGCGCCGCGCGATCTCGGCGCCGCGTTCCGCCGGCGCGCGCACAACCTGTCCGGCGGCCGGCGCGGCGTGCGGTTCGTCGTGACGGACGTCGCGCACGACACGGTCGAGCGCTACGGCGGCTTCGCGCCGGCGGAGATGCGCAAGGCGCTCGGCGACGAGAAGCCGCCGATGCAGAAACTCGGCACGCGCGTGCAGCGCGGCCTCGCGAAAGCCGATCCCGGCGTGCGCCGCAAGATCGCGGAGATCGAGGGCGCCGACAGTCCGTTCCTGCCGCCGAAGCTCGTACCGGACAGCGAGCAGCTCGCGATCGACTTCAGCGGCGCGAACACGCTGCACCTGATGCGCGCGCTGGAGCTGAAGGCTCTTCGCGGCGATCACTACGTGTACGTGTACGAGACCGATCATCCGGTCGCCGAATCGCTGCACACGCGCCGCGGCATCATCGCGATCCACGACGGCAACGCGCGCTGGTACGACGACGCCGAGCAATTGCGCGACCGGCCGGACGCGGGCCGCCCGCTCGACGAGATGCCGCTCGGGCGCGGCCCGTTCGGCGCGAACCAGCACTTCCTGCTGTCGACGCTCGCGCCCGATGCGTTCGACCCGCGCGCGACCGCCACGCAGAAAGCCGCGCTCGCGCAACGGCTCACGCAGTTGCTCGACGAGAAGTCGTATTTCGATGCGCTGCCGCAGAAGTTCGACCTCGCGACGCGCTGGATCCGCACGCAGATCGCCGGCCAGATCGATCGCGTGAAAGCCGCGCAGGCCGACCTCGCCGCCGCCCAGCAAGCCGCGCGGCAGGCCGCGCAGCCGGCGGGCGGCGCGACGGGCTCCACCGGCCCCGCCAGCCGGGTGCGCAATGCGCTGCGCGGCAAGGGCCGCCGGCGCAACCGCCGCGCCGCGAATGCGTCGAACGCGTCGAACACGCCGGCCGCGCCCAAGCCGCCGAAAACGCCGGCGGCCAAGCCGCTGACGCTGCGGCCCTACCAGCCGAGCCTCGGTTCGAGCACGGTCGCGGAATGGGTGATGCGCTACGGCGCCGCGAAGGTGGCCGACTGGTTCCCGACGGTCGACCGCGTGAAGGCGCTCGCCGCGCGCAGGCACCAGCCCGATGCCGGCGGTCTCGCGCTGACCGACGAACCGCAGACGATCCTGGCCGACGCACCGATGCTGAAAGCGCTCGGCATCCCCATCGGTCTCGCGCGCGAGGTGTCGAGCATGCCGTCGCGCGGGCCGGTGGCCGATCCCGGCGGCGATCACAACCGGTTCGTGAAGTGGATGCAGGCGTACGCCACGCGCCACAGCGCGGCCCGAATGATCGACAAGCGCGCGATCCAGGCGTTCGTGCGCGCGCCGGCCGAGATCCAGGACCGCGTCGCGCCGATGGCGCGCGCGTTCAACCTGCGCGACGATCCCGCGCTCGCGGTGCGCTACGTCGAGCAATACGGCGGCGCGATGCCGGTGGTGTCGATTCCGGTCGATCCGCACACGCTCGCGGCGGCGCGCGGCGGCAAGCACGATCCGGCGTTCATCCGGCGCGCCCGCCAGTTCGGCTCCCCGATCGGCGCGCGCTACAACGAGGCCGACGCGACGATCACGCGCGAGGCGCCGGACGGCACCACGCGCACGCTCGAGCTCGACGACATCGCGCATCTGCACAAATGGCTCACCGCGGCGTCGCGCCATGGCTTCCAGCTTCGCCTCGAAGCGGCGTCGGGCCGCCCGCTCGTCTCCGCGGACGACCGCCGCACGATCGCCGGCACCAACGACAGCTACGCCGAATACACGCGGCTCATGACGTCATTCGAGACGTGGTCGCACGATCATGCCGGCGAGCCCGCGCCGAACGTGATGCTGAGCTTTCACGGGTGGGACGCCGTGCTCGAACCGGTGCCGGGCGCCGGCCACGTCGAGCTGCTCGATGCGCTGCTCGACCGCAAGGCGATCGACTGGCTGCACGTGGGGCTGTCGTACGGCACGCACGGCGCCGACTTCATCGCGAACCAGGACCTGACGCGGGCGCTGGCGGAACGGATCGTCGACTATTACCAGACCGACCGTCACGGCAAATTCGCGCGGCTGCACGGCGCCGATGCGCTCACGCGCGTATTCGAACCGGTGAGCCCCGAGACGTTCGCGAACCAGCAGCAGGTGCTGTTCGCGGAAATCGCGCGCATCGGCAAGTCGAAAGGCCTGTCCGACGACGCGCTCGCGACGCTGCGCGGCGAACTGTACGAACGCAACACGACCGCGCTCGTCAACCAGGCGCGCAAGGCGACCATCGAGCATGCGATGACGCAGTGGGCGTCGGCCGATCATCCGCCCGCCACGCGCACCGAAAAGCTCGCGCGCCGCTTCGGCGAACGCTGGCTCGCGGAAACCGGCAGCCGCGCGCCGGGGCGCGGCACCGTCGTGTCGACCGCCGATCCCGCGGGGCCGCTGCCCGACAGTCGCGCGTACTGGCAATCGGTGGTCGAGCGCGAAGCGCTGAAGAACGATCCGTCAAAGCCGATCAGCGTCGGCCGGCAGATCGCGGCGAATCCGAAACAGGCCAAGATGATCGAGGAGCTGCAGGCGCTCGCGCAGATCAACGCGCTGCGCGTGCATCGGCCATCGTTCCGCAAGGCGGAGCTGTGGAAGTCGATCGGCTTCAGCTCGCTCGTCACCGGCGCGGGTGCGCTCGTGATCGCCGATACGCTCGGCGCGACGCACGTGCTGCGGCAGGACATGCTGGGCAGCGCGACGTCGTCGTTCCTGCTGGGCTCGCGTCTGGGCCGCGTGTTCCAGGTCATGCACCAGGGTGCGGTGCGCAGCCTGCAGGCCGGCGATCCGAAGGCCGCGCAGGCGGTGCTCACGCGGCTCGAAGTGACGCTGTCGCGGCAGTTGCGCTCGGGCGCGCACGATTACGGCCAGAACCGGCGCGCCCAGCTCGAACAGATCTCGAACGAAGCACGGACGCTGGCGGCGCAGTATGTCGAACTGAACCGCGTCGGGCTGATGAGCTTCGACGACGCGACCACCCACATCAAGGCGCTCGCCGCGGACGTGCTCGCGCAGATGCAGGGCACCGT
This sequence comes from Burkholderia anthina, assembly GCF_001547525.1. Classification (GTDB taxonomy): domain Bacteria; phylum Pseudomonadota; class Gammaproteobacteria; order Burkholderiales; family Burkholderiaceae; genus Burkholderia; species Burkholderia semiarida. The sequence goes on along the minus strand of NZ_LNJP01000004.1, from coordinate 136,557 downwards.
CGGCGGCACGTCGCTGCAGCAGCTCCATACCGGCAACCCGCGTCACCTGTTCGGGATCGCGGGCCGCGCGGGCGCCGCGATCACGTCGACCGCGACGCTCGCGGTCGGCATCAGCGGCGTCGTGCACGCGCACGGGGCGTTCGATCTCGCCTACGGGTCGGCCGCCATCGCGAGCGGTGCGTTCGGCGCCACGTATGCGGGCCTCGTCTATACGATCGGCGCGCACCGCGTGAATGCCGACAAGCGCAGCCGCATCGTGCGCTTCACCGATTCGGCGAGCGACTTCATGGCCGTCGCGTACGGCGGCCTCGGCACCGGCGTGCAGTGGAGCGGCGGCCATTACGACCTCGCGATCGCGACCGGCGTGTCCACCGCGCTGCTGCTCGGCGGGCGTCTGAACACGCATTTCCCGAACGCGACGCCGCTGATCAACAAGATCCCGACGGCCGTCGTGCTGATTCCGGTCGGCGCGTTCGCGTACAAGCTGATCGAAGGGCTGTGGACGACGTTCTTCGGCTCGGGGTCCGGTTCGTCGAATCAGTCGAATCAGTCGAATTCGTCGCAATCGAATCTCGCACCCGGTGCGTCGCCGAGCGCGTCGCCGAGCGCTTCGGCCAGTCCTTCGGCGAGCGCTTCGGCGAGCGCATCGCCCGGTACGCCGCCTGCCGCGCCGGCTTCGCCGTCGGCCAGCGCCACGCCGTCGGCCGCGCAGCCGTCCGGGTCGCCGCAGCCCTACATCGTCGTCGCCGGCGATTCGCTGTGGGTCGTCGCCGACCGGCATCGCCAGTCGCTGCTCGACGCCGCGCACGTGTCGCGCGCCGATCAGCAGGCGATGACGCGCGGCGAGCAAGACAGGCTCGCGCTCAACGAGATCCTGCAGCTCAATCCGTCGGTGTCAGGCGATCCGAACCGCCTGGCGGTCGGCACGCCGCTGATCGTGGGCTGATCCCGGCGCGCGGGCCGCGTGGCGCCGCGCGCGCCGGTCGCGCGCGGCACCCCGCATCACGCGACATCACGCCGCCCGCTGATGTTCCAGCCACGCCTGGAACATCAGCACCGTCCACAGCTGATGCTGCCAGTTCATCCGGCCCGTCTGGTGCTGGCGCCACAGCCGCTCGACCGCCGCCGCATCGAAGAAGCCTTCCTCGCGCAAGCGCGACGGCCGCAGCAGCGCGTCGGCCCAGTCGCGCAGCGCGCCGCGCAGCCAGTGGTCGACCGGCGCGCAGAAGCCCTGCTTCGGCCGGTCGATCAGCGCGGCCGGCACGTAGCGGTCGAGCAGCCGGCGCAGCAGCGCCTTCGACTGCCCTTCGGGCAAGCGCACCGACGCCGGCACGCGCCACGCGAATTCGACGACGTGATGATCGAGGAACGGCATGCGCGTCTCGAGGCTCACGGCCATCGCCGCGCGATCGACCTTCGCGAGGATGTCGGTCGGCAGGTACGTGAGCGTGTCGATCGCCATCGCCTGCTCGGCGAAGCTCAGGTGCGCGGGCCACGCGGACACCGTGTCGAGCGGCGTCGGCGGCTCCTGCCCCGACAGCGCGATGCGCTCCGGATGATGCACCGACGACATCAGCAGCCGGTACAGCCCGATGCGGCTCTCGGCCGTCATCACATGGCCGAGCTTGTGCAGCCGATCGCCGATGCGCGACGACGATTCGCGCGCCTCCACGCCGCCCCACGCGCCCTGCGCGACGGCCGCGAGCTGGTCCGCGTGATCGGGCCGCAACGCGTGCAGCGCGGCGGCGATCCGCGCGCGCACGGCGGCCGGCACGCGATGCAGCTTGCGCCACAGGCGCGGCGTCAGGAAATAGCGCGTGTAGCCGCCGAACAATTCGTCGCCGCCGTCGCCGGACAGGCTCACCTTCACGTGCCGGCGCGTCAGTTCGGAGACGAGAAAGGTCGGGATCTGCGACGCGTCGGAGAACGGCTCGTCGTAGATCGACGGCAGCTTCGGCACGACGCCGAGCGCATGGTCGGCGGTCACGTAAAGCTCGGTATGGCGCGTGCCGAGATGGCGCGCGACCGCCTTCGCGTAACCGGCCTCGTCGTAGCCGGCCTCGTGAAAGCCGATCGTAAACGTGTCGACCGGCGTCGCCGATTGCGCCTGCATCAGCGCGACGATCGTCGACGAATCGATGCCGCCCGACAGGAACGCGCCGAGCGGCACGTCGGCTTCCATCTGCCGCGCGACGGCCTGGCGCAGGATCGTGTCGAGCTGGTCGACGGCTTCGTCGGCGCTGCCCTCGAACGGCTGCGCGCGGCCCGCCTCGATCGCCTGTTCGAGCGTCCAGTAGGTGCGCAGGCGTGGCGTGTCGCGCGCATGTTCGAACTGGATGTACGTGCCGGGCGGCAGCTTGCGGATGCCGCGATAGATCGTGTAAGGCGCGGGCACGCTCGACTGGCGCAGGTACAGGCACAGCGCGTCGCGGTCGATCTCGCCGTCGAAGCCCGGATAGCCGCGCAGCGCCTTCAGCTCGGACGCGAACACGAGCGCGTCGCCGATCCGCCCGTAGTAGAGCGGCTTTTCGCCGATCCGGTCGCGCGCGAGCGTCAGCACACGCGACGCGCGGTTCCACAGCGCGAACGCGAACATGCCGGTCGCCCGGCGCAACGCGGCCTCGACGCCCCACGCGACGATCGCCGCGATCAGCACCTCGCTGTCGGAGTGGCCGCGCCACGCCGGTGCGCGCCCCGCGCGCTCGAGCTCGGCGCGCAGTTCGCGATGGTTGTAGATTTCGCCGTTGAAGACGAGAACGTAGCGGCCGCACGCGGAAGCCATCGGCTGCCGGCCGTGCACCGACAGGTCCACGATCGCGAGCCGCCGGTGGCCGAGCGCGATGCCGGCCTCCGGGTCGACCCAGATCCCCTGTCCGTCGGGCCCGCGGTGCGCAAGGCTCGCCGTCATTCGCGCGAGCGTGCCGCGCGCTGTCTCCTCATCGAAGGCGACGCTATTCAGAAAGCCGTCGATTCCGCACATTGATATGTCCGCCCCTGTTGACCTGTTCCGTCACGTACGGCACGACCTCGCGGCCGCCGTCGGGCGTGACGGTCGAGCCATATTACGAAGAAATAAATCAGCAATAATTCACCAGTGAATGTCGGCGGCGTCCGGAAAAAAATGGACGTCAAGTGCCGCGTGCGGATGGTCGTGCAACGGGGCCATATCGAATCGGATGAATTGGCCGGCAAACGTGGCGGACAAAAAAGGGGGGGCCGCATGCCGATGCGACGCCGCAACGCCACGTCACGCGGCGCCGGTCGCCCATTTCAGCAACTGCGCGACCTCGCGGAAATGCTGCGGCTGGATCGTGCCGTTCTCGGGCGTGGTCTCGTACAGCGCCTGCGCGAGCCCGACGTTCGCGAGCGTCGGGCGCAGCGCGTCGCGGGCCAGCCGCACGATCCGCTCGGCCGCGTCGCCCTCGCCGCGCGCGAGCACCCACGGCAGCGAGCCCATCCCGCCGTAATAGAGCGCGACCGCGACGCGCGGCGAATAGACGACCACCGACGCATAGCCGATCCGGTCGGGCAGCGACGCGAACTGCACTTCGCGCGCGAGCTGGCGGCGCTTCGCCTGGATGTGCGGATCGCCTTCGTCCTCCTTGTGCTCGCGCCGCACTTCGTCGATCGACATCTTCATTTTCTGGTTGAATTCATGCCGTTGGTGCACGATGTCGATCAGCGCCATCACGATATAGATCAGCGCGGCCCAGCCGAACAGCAGCATCAGCAGCTTCACGATCAGCGCGAGGATCGATACCGGCCGCGTGAAGCCCGACTGCACGGATGGATCGAGCGATTCGACGATCAGCCAGCCGAGCGTCGCGACGAGCAGCGCCGTCTTCAGCAGCATCTTCGCGAGGTTGACGAGGTTGCGCAGCGACCACAGGTTCTTCATCCCCTCGGCCGGGTTGAGCCGCGACAGTTGCGGCACGAGGCGGCTCCACGCCATCACGCCGCCCACCTGCACGAAGCCCGCGAGCAGCCCGGCCAGCAGCCCGGCCGCGACGATCTGCGCGGACTGCGTGGCCCAGTCGCGCGCGGCGCCGTCGATCAGCACCGCGAGCCGCGCGGCGGGGTCGGCCGCGCCGACCGCGTCGAACACGAGCCGGAACAGCGCCTGCAAGCGCGCGAACAGCGAACCGATGCCCACCGCGAGCGCCACGCACACGCCGACGAAGAACGCCGACGACACCGTTTCCGCGCTCTTCGGCACGTCGCCTTTCTCGCGCGCCTCGCGCAGGCGCTTCGCGGTCGGCTTCTGGTCCTTTTCGGCCATCGCGGCTCCCGCGCGCTCAGCCGCCGCCGTGCGCGGCGAACAGCGCGCGCAGCAGCGCCACGAGCCCGCTGTCGGGGCTCAGCAGCGCGTGCAGCGACGCGTACACCACCGGCAGGAACAGGATCATCATCAGCATCGCGAGCGCGCTTTTCAGCGGCTGCGAGAACACGAAGACGTTGAGCTGCGGCACCGCGCGCCCGACCAGGCCGATGCCGAGCTCGACGAGCACCAGCACGATCGTGACCGGCGCGGCGAGCTTCACCATCCATTCGAAGATCGTGTCGGTCTGGCGCACGATGAAGGTCTGCAGCATCGACGAGAAATCGGGGCCGAGCGAGCCGATCGGCCACCATGCGTACGACTGCGCGAACAGTTGCACGAGCACCTGCAGCCCGCCTGCCGTGACGAACAGAGCGATCGCGACGAAATTCAGGAATCCCGAGGTCGGTCCGCCCTCGTGCCCGCCCATCGGATCGAAGAACGCGGCGCTGCCGCTGCCGGTCTGGAAGTCGATCAGGTAGCCGACGCCCTGGATCGCGAACAGCACCGCGCTGAACGCGCCGGCGAGCAGCATGCCGACCATCGCCTCCTTCGCGACCAGCAGGCACCACATCAGGAACGGCAGCGCGGCCACCTGCGCGGCATCGATCGCCGGCGCGACGAACGCGGCGATCACGACCGCGATTCCGTTGCGCACGAGGCCCGTGATGATCTGCTCGTTGAATACCGGCACGACCAGCATGATCGGCAACAGGCGCGGCATCACGTAGAGCAGCGGCCGCAGCATGCCGGCGACGTCGTTGAAACCCGCGGCCTGGTCTAGCATCGGCGCTCCGCGGCGGCGGGCGGGGCGGGATCGCCAGCCGCGTCAGGCACCTCGGGCACGTCGGACAGCACGGTTTCAGCGGCGATGTCGGCGCCCGCCTCCGTTTCGGTCATGGCCGCATCGAACGCGGCCGCGGCCGCCGGCGGCGTGGACGCATGACGTGCCGCGTCGCCCGCGCCGGCCACCCAGGTGCCGCCCGTCGCGAAGCGCCGCACCGCGTAGCCGTCCGCGACGTCGTCGGCGTCGCGCTCGACCCGCGCGGCGCGCGCGTGCAGCGCCTTCTCGCCGGCCTTCTCCAGCTTGTCCTCGGCGGCCTTCGCCTTGCGCGCGGCGCGCTGCAGGTCGGCGAGCGTCGCTTCGTGGCCGCGATGCACGTGCGCGGCCTCGCTCACCGACGCGTTCGCGTTGCCGATATGCCGGTCGAACGTGCGCGTATCGGCCGCCGCGTCCTGCAATGCACGCGCTTCACGCACGTCGTCGGCCAGCCGCGTCTGGATCGCGGCCTTCGCGGCGACCTGCTGCGCGAGCTGCGCCTGCGCGGCCGCGAGCGCCCGCCGGCTCTGCGCGGCGATGCCCTGCTGGCGCGCGGCCGCGACGCGCGCGATCTGGCTGCGCATCTCGCGTACGCGCTTCAGGCGGGCGAGCGTCGCGAGCACGAGGCGGTCGTCGGCTTCAGACATGATCGTTCGCCAGCTTCGTCAGCTTCGCGAGCAGCGCGTCGAAGCGCACGTCCTCGTCCGACGCCTGCGCGCAGAACGCGCCGATCGCGTCGCGCGCGCGCAGCGCGAGATCGCCGAGCCGATCGCTGCCTTCGCGATACTCGCCGATCTGCACGAGCAGCTCGATCTCCTGGTACTTCGCGATCAGCTCGCGCACGCGCGCGGCCGCATGCTGGTGCGCGCGGCTCGCGACGAGCGGCATCACGCGCGACAGGCTCGCGAGCACGTCGATCGCCGGATAGCGGTTCGCGAGCGCGATCTTGCGCGACAGCACGATATGGCCGTCGAGGATCGAGCGCACTTCCTCGGCGATCGGATCCGATTCCTCGTCGCCTTCGACGAGCACCGTGTAGAGCGCGGTGATCGACCCGTGCGCGCCCTGCCCAGCGCGTTCGAGCAGGCGCGGCAATACCGCGAACGTCGAAGGCGGGAAGCTGCGCCGCGTCGGCGGCTCGCCGCTCGCGAGGCCGACCTCGCGCTGCGCGCGTGCGAAGCGCGTCAGCGAATCGACCAGCAGCAGCACGCGCTTGCCCGCATCGCGGAAGTGCTCGGCGATCGCGGTCGCGACCAGCGCGGATTTCACGCGCTCCATCGCGGGGCGGTCCGACGTCGACACGACGACGATCGAACGCGCGCGCACCTCGGGCGACAGGCTGTGCTCGATGAATTCGCGGACCTCGCGGCCGCGTTCGCCGACGAGTGCGATCACGTTCACGTCGGCCTGCGCGCCGCGCGCGATCATCCCGAGCAGCGTGCTCTTGCCGACGCCCGAAGGCGCGAAGATGCCCACGCGCTGCCCGACGCCGAGCGTCATCAGGCCGTCGATCACGCGCACGCCGGTCGCAAACGGCGTGTCGATCATCTTGCGCGTGAGCGGGTTCGGCGGGTCCTGCTGCGTCGAAACCCACGCGGCGCCCGTCACCGGCCCGCGATCGTCGAGCGGCCGGCCGAGCCCGTCGAGCACGCGGCCGAACAGCCCCTCGCCCACCGGAAATACATGCTCGCGCCCGGACGGCACGACGGTCGTCTCCGGCGACAGCCCGGCCACGTCGCCGAGCGGCGTGAGCAGCGTCGTCTGGCGCGAGAAGCCGACCACCTCGGCAAGCAGCGTCGGCTGGTTCGGCGTGCGCAATTCGCAGATCTCGCCGAGCCGCGCGCGGATACCCGTCGCATTCAATATCTGCCCGACCGCATGATTGACGCGGCCCTGCACCGACACCGGCGAGAAGAACTCGAGCCCCGCGTCGAGTTCGCCGACGAGGCGGCCGCGATCGAACGGCGCGCCGTCGTCGTCGCCGAACGTTTGCCGATCGTCGAGCGGCCCGTTCATCGCGCGGCGCCCTTCAGCGCGTCGCGGCGGATCGCCTGGCGCAACGCGTCGATCTGCAGGTCGAGGCTCGCGTCGATGCGCCCGGAGGGCGTCTCGACCGTGCAGGCGTGGCGTTCGAGCTGCGCGTCCTCGACGATGCGGATCTTCTGCCGGTTCGACTGCCCCGCGAACGCGCCGTCGAGCGCGTCGCGCATCTCGTCCGTGCGCCCGGGCGCGACGCGCACGATCAGGAACGCCTCGTCGCGCACGAGCGGCGCGATCCGCGCGAGCGCGGCCTCGTACAGCTTCTGCGTGCTCATCTCGCCGACGATCGCGCGCACGGCCTTCACGACGATCTCGGCCATCGCATCCTTCATCGTCTCCATCGTGCGCGTGGCCGCGAGCGCCTGCGTGTACGCCTGCGCGGCCTGCTCGCGCTGCGCGCGGCGCATGCCTTCGTCGTAGCCGGCCGCCTGGCGCTTGTCGAATTCGCGCTGTGCGTCGGCGACGATGCGCGCGGCCTCTTCATGCGCGGTCGCGATCACCGCGGACGCGTCGAGCAGCGCCGCGTATTCGCGCTCCTTGAGCACCTTGCGCTCCGACAGCAATTGCAGGTTGTCGCTCGTGATCAGAAAAGCCAGTCCCATGACGCAAGCCTCTCGGGAATCAGAAACAGGAACATCAGTTCGCCGAATTGATCGCGCTGCGCGCGGTTCAGCCAGTACGGCGCTTCGTCGTCGATCGCGCGGTTGAATTTCAGGCGCACGCGCCGCGCCACCGCGTCGCCGGCCACGCCGATGAAATCCGCGAGCAGCCGGCCGCCGCGCGCGCGGATCACGACCGGCAGCGCGGCGGGATCGGCGCGCCACGGTTCGAGCGTTTCGGCGATCGCGCCGAATTCCGGCGCGCGTTCGAGCGCGAGTTCGAGCGCATCGCCGCCGAGCCGCGCCGCCACTTCCGCGCGGATGCGCCGCCCGGCCAGCGCGTCGCGCAGCCACGCGCGATGCAGCAGCAGCCCCGCATACGCGGCCAGCTGCTCGAGCGCCGCGCCCGGCAGCAGCGCGAGCCGCGCGCACGGATTCGCCACGTCGAAGTCGTGCCGGTCGGCCACGCCGTTCAGCGCGAGCAGGTGCCGCGCCAGCAGCTTGCGGCCGGCCGCGCCGAACGCATCCGGCGAACGGTAGCGCGCGGGCCACTCGGCCGGCACGCGCGTCACGTGCAGATAGCGATCGGGCCGCAGGTTGAAGTCGCACACGAGCGCATGAAACGCGGCGGCACGCGCGGCAGGCGGCGGCGCAAGCGGGTGCGGCCACGGCAGCGGCGCCGCGTGGAACGCGGCCGCTTCGCCCGGCGGCAGCGCGCGCGGATCGCTCATGCGCCGTCGCGCGCGCCGTCCGGCGTACGCAGCCCGCCGCCCGCCTGCTGCGCGGCCGCACCGCCGCCGTTCGCGCCGCGCGGCGCGCCGAGCAGGCCCGCGAGCCGCGCGCCGAACATCCCGCGCCGGGCGGCCGACAGCGCGATCACCGCGCAGGTCAGCAGGATCAGCGCGAACACGAGCCAGCCGAGCGGCGAGCGCAGCCGCAGGATGTCCGACACCGCGCTGCCGATCCCGTCCACGCGCGTCGCGCGCGCCGCGGCCGGCTGCAGGAACAGCGACACGTTGTCGTACTGCAGCCCTTCGATGCTGTGCGCGACGAGATCCTTGACCATCGGCGCCATCGCGCGCAGGTCGACACCCGGCCGGTAGCGGATGTACACCGCCGCCGACGACGGCTTGATCTTGTCGGCGAGCGGATCGTTCTCCGGAATCACGACCTGCACGCGCGCGACCACCACGCCCTCGATGTCCTGCAGCGTGCGCGACAGGTCCTGCGACACGCCGTACAGGTAGCGCACGCGCTCCTCGGCCGGCGTCGACACGAGGCCCTGCTTCTGGAACAGCTCGCCGAGGCTCGCATAGCTCGGCTTCGGCAGCCCGTTCGCGTGCAGCACCGTGAGCGCCGCCTGCATGTCGCCGTCCGCGACGCTCACGAGCCACGCGTTGCGGTCCGACGTATCGCGCGCGTCGTTGTCCTTCGACGCGCTGATGCCCGCGTCGCCGAGCACCGCGATCATCTGGTTCGCGTCGCGCTCCGACAGGCCCGAGTACAGCTCCTTCTGGCACCCGGCCAACAGCACGAGCAGCCCCGCGAGCAGCGCGCGCGCCGCCCGGCTGCGCCACGCATGCGTGCGCGGCGTCGAATCGATCGTCGTCATCGTTTGTCCGCTTCAGGGCGCGTGAGGCCGTATCCTCCGGCCCGCACGCGCTTTCACTCCTGCGTCTTCAGCACCGTATGCGTGAAGCCGTTCGCCGCCTGCGCAACCGACAGGCTCAACTGGTATTCCGAAATCGTGGTGGTTGCCGTCCACTGGAAATCCATCGCCTTCACCATCGTCATCAGCGGGTCGCTGCGGCTGTCCGCCATCGACGTCAGCATCTCGGTGCGATGCTTGTCGATGTTCGCGTACCGCGAATCGAGATCGTTGCCGTACGTGCGCAACCGCTCGACGAGCGACGACGGGTTCGCCTGCGCGGGCGTCATCCGCACGGCCGGCGCCGCATCCGCCGACGCGCGCGACATCGCGACGCCCGACGAAGACGGCGCAGCGGCCGGCGACGCGCCCGGCTGCATCAGCGCATCGAACTGGCGCACCTGCGCCGGATCGGACGTCGCGCCCGTTTGCTGAGCGGCGCCCGCGAGCGCGGCTGCGCCCGGCGGCGCCGCGCCTACGCCTGTTACCGACATGATCGTGTCCTCCTTGACCGGCAGGGCCGGAAACGGGCCGGCCGGCACGCGCACACGCCACGCCGGGCGCCCGTCATGGGCGGCTCCGGCACGCGGCGTCGCGCGGCACGGCCGGCGACCGGCGTCACGCGCGGCCGGCGGAACTCAGGTGTTGCGCAACCTGGGCGTTCGCCGTCCCCTCCTGCGCGGTCACTGCGTTGCTGGTTTCGAACGTCGCAGTCGATTGCTGAACCTGGAAATTGATCTTCGTCAGTTCGAGCTGCGTCTTGGTCAGGTCGTCGGCCTGCTTCTGCACGTCGCCCGTGTTCGTCACACCACCTGCTGCCGAGGTACCCATGCTTCGCTCCTTTACGTGAACCACACTCCACATTCCGGCGGCGGCCCCATGCCCCGCCGGCGACGTGACGCGCCGCATGCATGCGGCGTGTCGCGTGATGCGCGCATCGCGAAACGCGCTGCGCCTGATTCGTCGCGACGCTAATGCGCCGCCTCCTTCGCCGATACCCCGACACCGGCCGCCGGCTCGCCGGGCAGCAGCGTCGGTCCTGGCACCGGCCGCGCGACGCCGGCCGCCGCGCCGCTCGCGAGCGGCGCCACGGGCGGCGCGCTCGCCTGCTCGGGCGCGCTCGCCGGCGCGCCGCCGAGCGGCATCGTGATGCGCTGACCGTTGCGTGCGAACACCACTTCGTCCGGGCCGATCGACACGACCGTCGCGCCTTCCTTCATCCGCGCACCTTCGAAATAGCGGCTGCCGTCGACCGTCTCGATGTAGCGCTGGTCGCCGTCGCCGGCGAACACGGTCGTGATCTCCGGAATGCCCGCCGTGCCGCCGAGCGTCGTCGCCGTGCGCGGCGCGGCCGCGTCGGCATCGCGCACGTGATCGACCACCTCGAGCGCCGGGCGCGCATCCTTCATGTAGTTGCGGATGCGCGGCTCGATCTGCGCGCGCGCGGCCGCCCCCGTCAGCTCGATCCGGCCGCGGCCGAGATACGTGACCGTCAGCGCCGTGTCGCTGAAATAGGTCTGCGCGGTCGCGACCAGATCGCTGACCACGTAGATGTTGCCGAGCGCCGCGTTGTCGACGCCCGCGACGATCTGCGCGACGCGCTCGCGCGCGGCCGGGTCGCTCACGTAGCCCGACACGATCACGCCGTCGTCGCGCGGTGCGACCGCCAGCTCCGGATACGCGTGCAGCAGTTGCTGCAGCCGGTGCGTGCGCGCGAGCACCGATTCGTGCTGCCACGGCAGCCGCCCCGACCACGCGACGAAGCCGTAGCCGAGCGCGCCGAGCAGCACGCCGACCCACAGCGCGACCAGCGCGATCACGAGCCGCCGGCTGCCCAGCCGCCGCAGCCCGCCCGTGAGCCAGCCGAGCCACGCGGCCTCCCGCGCGGCGTCCGGCGCATCCGTTTCGTCGGGCACCGCGACGCTCGCCTGCGCATGCCGTGCGATGCCGAGCCGGATCGAGCCGACGGTCACGACGTCGTTCGGCGTCAGCGAGCGGCGGCCGGCGCCGAGCGGCTCGTCGTTGAACAGCACCGGCGCGCCGGTGTCGCCGCCGTGGTTCTGCACGGTCACCGCGAGCGCGCCGACCTGCAGGCACACCTGCTTCGCGCCGATCTCGCGATCGGGCAGGATCACTTCGCAGTCGGCCGCCGTGCCGACCCAGTTCGCGCCGCGCGCGAGCGACATCGTGCGGCCGTACATCGGCCCGCTCAGGAAGCACAGGTTCCACGGCGACGCGAGCGCGGCCGAACCGGCCCCCGCGCCTGCCGCGCCGCCGGGCAATGCGCCGTCGCCGTGCGGATCAATGATGCTCGTCGACATGCGTGACCACTCCTGCGGTCGTCGCCGCCGGCTGCGACGCCGCGCCCACGGGCGGCGGCAACGCGGGCGGACCGAACTTCGTGCCGGGCAGCGGCTTCGGCGTCAGCGGCACCGTGACGTCGTTGTCCGGCGGCCGATACATCGACATCCCCTCCGGGTTCGCCGGACCGTCGACGCCCGGGTTCACGGGCGAGCCGTCCGGCGCATACATCGACGCGTTCGTCACGACGCGCGGCGTCAGCAGATAGAAGCGCTCCATGTGGTTGCCCGACTTGTCGGTGTACTTGAACAGGTTGCCGATCAGCGGGATGTCGGACAGCCAGGGCACGCCGCTCTTGTTCAGCCGCACCTCGTCGTCGTTGAAGCCGGCGATCAGGAGGCTCTTGCCTTCATCGATCATCGTCTTGGTGACGATGTTGCGCTGCTGGATCACCGGCACGTTCGACACGGCCTGCCCCGGCACGATGTTGCCGTCCTGGATGTCGATCGACATCATCACGCTCTGCGGGCTGCCGGACACGGCCGCGGCGTTGCGGATCGCCTCGTCGACGATCATCGGCGTCACCTTGATGCTGGTGCCGGTCGTCACGCTGTACAGCGACGAATCCTGGTAGCCGGGCACCTGCACGTAGAACTGCGTGAGGTTCTCGAGGATCGCCTCGGTGTTGTCGAGCGCGAGCACCTTCGGCTTCGATCGCAGTTGGGCCTGACCCTTCTGCGCGAGCGCGTTCACGCGCGTGAGCAGGTAGTTGCGCAGCGAGCCGCCGATCGACGCGGTCAGCGCGATGCCGGTCGGCATGAAGGTGCCCGTCTGCCCGGTTTCCGACGTGCCGATGCCGAACGTCAGCGGCGGGTTGCCGACGCCGTTGTACTGCGTGTTGCCGTTCAGCGGGTTCTGGCCGTTGCCGATCTGCACGTCGCCGTGCGTCGTGTGCAGGCGCCAGTCGATCCCGAGGCTGTCGAGCGAATCCTCGTTGATGTCGATGATCGTCACATTGATCTCGACGATGCGCGGCCGCTCGTCGAGCTGGCCGATCAGCGACTGGTAGCGATACATGTTCTCCGGCAGGTCGCGCACGATCACCGCGTTGATCGCCGGATCGGCGACGATCTGCGGCAACGTGTCGCCGCCGCCGGTCGAGAACGGCGAGAAGCCGCCGCCCACGCTGCCGTCCGTACCGCCATAACCGCCCTGCCGCGGGCCGCCGGAGATGTCGGGGAAGTCGAGCCGCGGCACCGCGATCGTCAGCCCCGAGCCAAGCTTCACCTGTCGCGCGGCCTGGCCGAGCGGCGTGCTCGCCGGCGCCGCGGCCGTGTCGCCGGTCTTGCCGAACAGCCGGCGCAGGATCGTCGCGACGCCCGGCACCGTCACTTCCTTGCCCGAGCGGTTGATCGTGAAGTCCGACGCCCAGCCGTATTTCAGCCGGAACGCGCGGATGTCCGCATGCGCGCCGTTCGCCGACGGATCGCCGACCGAGCCGATCGCCTGCCGCACGAGTTCGACATAGCGGCGCGGGCCGGCCACGTACACGCTGTTCGAGCGGTCGTTGATCACCAGCGTGTAGCGCTTGTCCGGAATCTGCATCGCCTGCAGCGCACGGCCGATTTCGCCGGATGCGTTCGGCGGGATCGGGATCATCTGCGTCTGCGACTGGTCGGCCGGATCGACGTACAGGAACGAGCCGTCGTAGTACCACGTGAGCCCGTAGGTCGAGCAGATCGTGTCGAGCGTCTGCTGCGGCGTGCCGGAAAAGCGGCCGCTGATCACGCCGTCGACCTTCGGGTCGACCACCGCCGTCACGCCCTGCGACGACGCGAGCTCGCGGATGAAGTCGCCGATCTTCTTGCCGTTCGCGACGATCGTGAACGGCTTGTTGCGCCAGCGCAGGTCCGCGGCGCGCGCATGCTGCGCGGGCGCCATGCACAGCGACGCCGTGAGCAGCGCGGTCGCGCACACGGCAAGCGCGGCCCGTTGCAGGCTGCGCGGTTGAAACCGGATCGAGGCGACGCGTCGACGCATCAAAGGACTCCTGTTGAAGAAACGAACATGCGTTCCAGCGCCTGCTGCGCGAAGCGCAGCACTTCGCCGCCGAGCCAGCCCGACAGCAGCACGAGCGCGACCATCACGGCGATCAGCCGCACCGCGATGCCGATATTGGCGTCCTGCACCTGCGTGACGGCCTGCAGGATCGCGACGACGAGGCCCGTGACGGTCGCGATCAGCACGATCGGCAGCGACAGCAGCAGCACGAGCATCAGCGCCTGGCGCGTCAGGTCGAGGATCGTCGAGCTCGTCATTGCACGGCTCCCGGCGCGCGCACGTCGGCGCCCGCGCCGACCGTGCCGTCGTCCGGCGGGTTCTTCACCCAGCCGACCGTATGCAACTGCACGTCCTCCTCGACTTCCTGGTACGACAGCACCGCGAGGTCCGGCAGCACCGGCTGCAGGATCGTCTTCACGTAGCGGCGCGCGCCGAGCGCGACCATCACCGCGAGCCGCGCGGCGCCCGGCGCGTTGCCGTGGCCACTGTGGCCGCCGGGGCCGGCCGCCTGCGCGGCCTGCACGATCGCGCGCACCTGTTCGCCGATGTCCTGCTTGACCGCGCTCGACAGCGCGAGGAAATTGCCCTGCTTCGTGCGCATCACCGCGCGCTCGATCCGCTCCTGCAGGTTCTGCTCGAACAGCACGACCCGCAGCTGGCGCGCCGTGCCCGCGTGGCGATCGGTGATCATCCGGCGCAGGTCGACGCGCACGAGTTCGACCAGCGCGATCACGTCGTCGGGCTCGTTCGGCGCCCACGTGATCAGGCTCTCGAAGATCACGCGCAGGTTGCGGATCGGCACCTGTTCGGCGAGCAGCCGGCGCAGCACTTCGGTCACGCGCTGCAACGGCACGAGCCGCGTCAGTTCGCCGACGAGCTCCGGGTGATCGCGACGCACCAGATGCACGAGCGCCTGCGTCTCCTGGATGCCGAGCAATTCGTCCGCATGCTGGCGCACGATCTGCTCGACGTGCGCGGCCAGCGCGCTTTCGCTCGACAGCCACTTGCCGTCCGGCGCCGCGCCGTCGGGCTTGATCCACAGCGCGGTCGCGAACGGGCCGAACGCCTCGGCCGGCTGGCGCTCCGCACGCTCCGGCAGCGGCGCGACGCCGTCCCACAGCAGCCAGCCCGGCTTCAGCGCGCCGTGCGCGGCGAGCACGTCCTGCAGGTAGATCCGGTACGTGCCGGCCGCCGCGCCCTCGTCGTCGTTCAGCGTGATGCGCGGAAACACCGTGCCGATGTCCGCGTCGACGCGCGCCTTCGCGCTCGACAGCGCCGCCTGCAGTTGCGCGAGGTTCAGGCCCGTACGCAGGTCGTCGGACAGCGACACCGCGATCAGCGACGTGACGCCGGCCGCGTGCGACACCTTCGCCGGCTGGCCGTCGTCGGCCGCGCCGACGCGCCCCGCGACATGAATCAGGTTGAAGCTCGGCGCGGACGTCTTGCGCTTCAACTGCGTGAACGCGAAGGCGCCGAGGCCGAGCGCGATCAGCGCGAACGACCATTTCGGAAAGCCGGGCACGACCAGAAAGCCGCTCAGCACGAATGCCGCGATCAGCAGCGCGCGCGGGTGCGCGCCCAGTTGCTCGCCGAGCTGTTCGCCGAGCTGGCGCTGCCGCGCATCGCGCGTCGCGACGCGCGTCGTCACGATGCCGGCCGCGATCGATACCAGCAGCGACGGAATCTGCGACGCCATCCCGTCGCCGACCGTCAGGATCGCGTAACGCTGCAGCGCCTCGCCGATGTCCATCCCGTGCATCAGCGTGCCGACCGCGATCCCCGCGACGATGTTGATGAACGCGATCACGAGGCCCGCGATCGCGTCGCCCTTCACGAACTTCATCGCGCCGTCCATCGCGCCGTGCATCTGCGATTCCTGCTCGAGCTTCTCGCGGCGCTCGCGCGCCTCGTCGGCGCTGATGATGCCCGCGCGCAAGTCCGCATCGATGCTCATCTGCTTGCCCGGCATCGCATCGAGCGAGAAGCGCGCGCCGACTTCGGCCACCCGCTCCGACCCTTTCGCGATCACGATGAACTGCACGACCGCGATCACGAGGAACACGACGCCGCCCACCACCACGTTGTTGCCCACCACCAGCCGCCCGAACGCGTCGATCACGTGGCCGGCGTTCGCATGCAGCAGGATCAGCTTGCACGACGCGATGTTCAGCGCGAGCCGGAACAGCGTCGTAAACAGCAGCAGCGCGGGAAACGACGAGAAGCTGACCGCCGACGGCACGTAGGTCGACACCGTCAGCAGCACGACGCTCGCCGCGAGATTCAGCGAGATCATTCCGTCGAGCGCCGCCTGCGGCAGCGGCAGGATGAACAGCGCGACGACCGCGACGATGAAGGTCGCGAGAAACAGGTCGGCGCGCGGCGAGGCGCCTCCGAGGCGCCGTCCGGACACGCCGCGGCCGGCGGAAAACAACCGCTGCCAGTCGCGGGGGAGCGCCTTCGGTTCAGCCATCGTGCCGTTGTCCTGTCGTTATCGCCGGCTGGCACGGGCAACCCTTCCCCGTGCTGCGCGGACCGTTGAATGGGACGAGTGTAGCGACGGGAAACCGCGGAAAAAGAAGCGCGCCTCGTAGCGTGAAAGCGCGTTTTCCTCAGACGATCGAATCGGACTACGAAACCCGGCGGCCCGCTCGGGCACGCGCCGCCGGAACCGCTTCCATCGCGCGCCGCGGGCGCCGGCGCGTGTGTCCGGCAGGCTTGCGTCAGGACGGCAGCCGCCGCGCGGCGAGATACGCGAGCTGCGCGCGGTTCTGCACGTTGAAGAGCTTTTCCAGCGAGCGGATGTGGTGCCCGACCTTGTGCAGCGACGTGCGCAGCGCGCTCGCGATCTCCTGGTCGGACAGCCCGTGCACGAGCCGGTCGAGCACCTGCTGCTGCTCGTCGGCGAGCGCGAAGCCGCGCATGCGCGCGACGCGCGCCTCGAGGAACGGCAGCGCGACGCGATGCACGGCAAGGCTGACCGACAGCGCGCCGCCGATCACGCGATCGTCGATCCATTCGGTGCCGTGCGTTTCCGACGTCAGGTTCACCGCGACGCGCAGGTCGAGGCGCGGCGCCGACAGGCTGAAGATCACGCCGCTGTTCATCGCATGCGCGCGCAGATGGCCGGCGAGCGCCAGCACCTTGCGGTCGCCGCTGCCGTGCGCGGCCGCCTCGATCTCGTCGAGCCGCCACGCGACCGGAAAGCCGCTCTGCCGCACCTGCGCGAAGCGCGGGTCGCTGTCGTACAGCATCCCTTCGATGAACGGCTGCATGAACGTCGCCGGCGCGAGGTCGCGCAGCAGATGCGCGCGCAGAATGCGCCGCCCGATCATTTCGTAGGCGCCGTAACCGAGCGTACTGAATCCGATTTGCCGCAATCGCGCATGGCATTGCGCGAAATCGAATGACGCGAGGTCGGTTTTACCGGGTGCTATTTGAATACCGGTAAAAACGTCACGCTCGATTGCGTGATATTCGTTCGAATAAGCGGCCGCGGCCGCTATATCGGCTTGTGAGAACCATTCGACGCGTGGTGCGCCGTCAGCATATGTCATGAGGAGCCCACCCTTTCCCATTATGTGAAACTGCGCCCCGTCACGATCTGGTCTTTTCTTTATGATTTTCTGGTCGTCGTTATATGCGCGCGAACATGAACCTTTCGCCGACATTAGTATTACGGCATATTACCCACACACCGGCATTTTTGTACAATGCCCCCGCGTTTCGTCAGGGATGACGGTCGGCGCAGATCACAACGATGCTCGGTCGCACCGCCGCGAATGCCGTACACGATACGGCCGCCGCCAGGCGATGCGCGTCGATTCCGAGGGATGGCTCATGTCCGATATTGCATTGCACGAAGAAGCGGTCGCCCCAACCACCTTGCCGCGCGCGTCGCGCGGATCGGACGCAGGCGCGGACGCGCTGCGCGAGCGCACCGTGCAGGTCGTCTGGTGCGACGACGTCAAGCGCGGCGACGTCGCGCAGCCGCACGCGCCGAAGCTCGGCGTGGCCGATACGCTCGCGCACGCGCAGAGCACGGCCGAGCGCAACCGGATCGTCACGAGCCTGCTGCATCTGACAGGCTTCTCGACGTTCGCGTACTTCGCACTCGAATTCACGCGCGAGCGCGTCGAAAGTCTCTACCTGCACGAGGCGTTCACGCCGGCCACCTATCGCGGCGACTACGTGCGCCACAACCATCACGACGTCGATCCGCGCACGCTCGGCGCGCGCGTGTGCAACATGCCGATCGTGTGGGACCTGCAGCAATTGCGCCGCGAGCACCGCGAGCGCGACGACGCACCGCGCGTGAGCCCTGCCGCGCTCGACGGCTTCCTGCAGACGATGCAGGACGACGGGATGTGCAGCGGCATCATGTATTCGATGGCCGTGCCCGGCACGCGGCTGCACGCGTTCATGAGCTTCACCGCGCCGCGCCGCACGCGCGAATGGATCACGCCGGCAACGATCGAGCAGGCGCTGTCGATCGGGCTGTCGGTACACAAGTTCGCGTCGCCGCAATTGATCTCGACGTCGCGCGAGCGCGCGGTCAACGGGCTCACGCCGTTCGAGCAGGAACTGCTGTTCGGCATCGCCGAAGGCGCGTCCGACAAGGAAATCGGCCGGCGTCTCGACACCAGCGCGCACAACGTCGACTATCACCTGCGCAAGCTGCGCAAGCGCTTCGGCGTCGCGAACCGGATCCAGCTCACCTATCTGACGTCGAAGCTCGAGTTGATCTGACGACGGCGGCGCAGTGCGGTTTCGCGCCGACGAACGCGTCAACGCACATGCGGCCTCGCGGGCCGGCATGTGCGGGTGGCGGCGCGGCGCCGCTTGCTGGCGGACGATCGCCGTTACTTCATCAGCGTCATCTGCACGACCTTCACGATCACGAGGCCGACCGCGATCACCAGATAGCCGCGCAGCACGGCCATCCAGATCCGCGTCGCGAGCGTCATGTTCCGCGGTTCGAGCGTATCGAGCGGCGGCATGCGCCACGTGTCGCGCAGCGAACGATCGACGGCCGGCTCGACGACGCGCCTGTTGCGGCGAATCAGTACCGTCGCGAGATAGCCGGCGATCGCGAGCACGGTGCCGCCCACCAGCACGTCGACGATCGCCTCGCCGCTGATGTCCGGATACATCACCGACGCGGTCAGGATGATCGACAGCAGCACCAGCACCCAGATCACCGCGCCCGTAAATATGTTGAGCTTCGTCGAATTGACCCAGGGCCCAAGCACCTGGCGGTCGTTGCACAGCACCAGCAGGAACACCGTCGCGCTCGGCAGCAGCACGCCGGCCAGCGTCTGCACGGCTTCGGTCAGCAGGCCGAGCGGGCTGCCCGGGATCAGCACGAGCGCGGCCGCGGCCGCGACGATGCCGAAATAGACGAGATAGAACCCCTTCGCGTCGGTCACGCCGCGGTGCAGCGAGTGGCGGATCCGGAATACGTCGCCGATCGCGTACGCGGTCGACAGCGACACGGCCGCCGCGCCGATGATGCACGCGTCGAGCAGCGCGACGGCGAACAGCGTCGCGCTCGTGCGGCCCGCATACTTCTCGAGGCCCGCGATGACGCCGCCCGCGTCGGTGAAGTTGCCGGCTTCCGGATGGCCGCCGAACAGCGCCGAGCTGAAGCCGATCATCGCGACCGCGCCGACCAGCACGAACGCGATGCCGATCCACAAGTCGGCCTTTTCATATTTCATGAAGCGCGGCGTGATGCGCTTGTCGATCACGTAGCTTTGCTGGAAGAACAACTGCCACGGCGCGACCGTCGTGCCGACGATACCGATCACGAGCAGCATCACGTCCGACAGCTTCGCGTGCGCGGGCCAGTTCGGCACGAAGAAATCGCGCGTCATCTGCGCGACGGGCGGGTGGATCGACACGAGCACCGGCACGAGCAGCAGGCTCAGCACGCACAGCCCGATCGCGAACCGCTCGAAGCGCCGGAAATCGCCGGTACTCACCGCGGCCATCGTCAGCGCGGCGGCCACGCACACGCCGGCCACCTTCGGCAATCCGAAGAAATCGAGCACGAAGGTGATGCCGATGAACTCGGTGACGATGGTCAGCGCGTTGAGCAGGAACAGGTCGATCACGCTGAACGCGCCCCAGAACTTGCCGAAGCGTTCGAAGATCAGGCGCGCATGGCCGACGCCCGTGACCGCGCCGAGGCGCAGCACCATTTCCTGGTTCACGTACAGCACGGGCACGAGCAGCAGCAGCGTCCACAGCAGCGTCGTGCCGTAGTTCTGGCCGGCCTGCGTATAGGTGCCGAATGCGCCGGCGTCGTTGTCGCCGACCATCACGATCAACCCCGGGCCGATGATCGCGAGCAGCGTGCGCAGGCGCGCCCACCACGTGCCGCGCGCGCCGGTGTCGTGGTGCGAGATGGTGCCGAGCGCACCGCGGATGTCGCCCAGATGGGCTTCGTCGAGCACGGCGCCGCGCTCGACCGCGATCGGTGGAGAGACGTTGGAGGGCGTGGACATGATGTGTTCCGTACGGCTAAGGGTTATGCGATTCGATGAGCGTGTGACCTTGGAATACGCACGGGGCGGCCCCTCGAAGGCGGCCGCGCGTGCGCATGCCGAGGCGCGCTCGGCGCTTATTTTCAGTGGATCAATGCTTTGAGCTGGTCCAGCAGACGGGAGAACACCCGCGGACGGGCGTCGAGCGTCAGCATCGCGTCGTAGTGCTGGCGCGATTCCGTGACGTGCGGAAGGTTCGACAGCAGAAGGCCGAAGTTCATGGTCTGGCTCCGTGCGGCGACGGCAGCGTGCCGGCCGCGTGATGGGCGCGGGGCCAGTCCGGGGCCTGAACGACGTGTCAGGCTAGTCGGCCGGATTGCCCCCGCGACCCGGGTTCGAAAGGGTCTGCGTATGCGACGGGCATAAGGGACAACTGTCACTGTCGTTCATGGCGGCTCCTGTGCGGTGTTCCGGGGAACACGGTTGACCGCCGTCCGGCCGGCGGGCCGGCATTCGCGCGCCCGGAGAACGGATGCGTGAACGCGGCCGCCTGCCTGGCGGCGGTGAAACCGGGCAACGCATGCGAGAACGCATCACGCTAACCGGCGCGAATCAGGGTGCACGTAGGAAGTGGCTGCGGAATACTGCTGCGCGCACCGTTTGCCTGGCAGACAAACGGCGGCTTCGATGAGGCGCGGACGTCGGTCGCTCAGGCGGAAATTTCGTTCGAAGATCGACTACTGCAGGCGTCCAAGGCGGCGGCCCCAAGAGTGAAGATGGCGGATTCTATGGATCGCGCGAAAGCGAAGTCAACCCCTTGAAACCCCATTTTTCGAAATAAATTCCCCGCATGATGCGACTGAAAGATTTGCCCTTGAATTGACGTTCTGAAACCTTTCAGCGTCGTCACGACGCAACGATGCGCCGATGCGCGGGAGCAACGGCCCGACCTCCGCCGCGCGCCCTTGTCGCCCTCGCAGAGCGGGTACGTGGCCGCCGCGCGCCGCTGCGACACGCACACCACGCAGCGCAACCGTCATGCGTTTTTTACTTGCGCCGCAGCAAAAGTCGCGACTACAATCCGCCCCAATTCATTACGGGAGTCCCTCCGTGGACGCATGCTCTAGTTGCAGTTCGATGCCGGTCCAGGCCGGCCAAGCCATCGCGAGATAGCAGCCAGACGCATGTCTTTCGCCGCTAGCTCGCACTCGTCGGGTTAGCGCGCCTCCATCCGGGCCGGCCATCGCCGGTTCGTCAGTCGCACGCTTCGCCATGTTCCACCCTCCGATCGCAGGCCGCGTCATGCACCCGCGCTCGATCACGTCGTCCGGCGTTCGCCGGACGGAACGGAGGCAGCGTCATGTTCTTTCAATCGTTCGCGTTCAAGTTCAAGCGCGTCGTGCACGTCGCGCGCGACCGCTCGTTTTCCGGCCGCTCGCCGCTCGCCCGGGCATTCGGCCGCTGGCGTGGCCTGGCCCTCGCCCACGTCCCCGCGGCGCCCCGCCCGCTCGATTGCGTGCTGATTGCCGCGACGGCGGCCGCGGTCGCGCTCGTCGCGCTACTGTGCTCGGCCGCGTCACACGTCGGCTTCGCACAGGTGTGGCGCGTCGGCGGCTGGCTGCCGTAAGTCCTTCCCCATGCGGGCCGTCTCGCCATGCGGCCCGCATCACGTTCCCGTTTCTTCAGCCAACCTGATCAAACTGCCAACCCAAATGAAGAACCCGCTCGCTCCCGTTCCGCGCAAGCTTCGCCTCGACGCGCTCGCCGCGCTGCTGCTGTCGCTCGCCACCGCATCCGCATTCGCGCAAGCCTCGGCTCCCGCCGCCGAACCGGCGGCCGGCACGAACGATGCCGCCGCCCCCGCGCAACCACAGGCCGCCGATGCCGCCGCGCCCGCGCCCACCGGCTTGTGGGAGCGTTCGAACCTCCTAGGCAACATGGGCGGCCTGCGCGACGTGCTCGACGAACACGGCGTCACGCTGAGCCTTCAGGAAACCAGCGAATACCTGTACAACGCGTCCGGCGGCACGGGCCGCGGCGGCGCGTACCAGGGGCTCACGCAATTCGGTTTGAACGTCGATACCGGCAAGGCGATCGGCCTGCCGGGCGGCACGTTCAACGTGTCGGGGCTGCAGATCCACGGCACCAACCTGTCGCAGCGCTACCTGCAAACCTTGCAGACCGCGACCGGCATCGAGGCCAATTCGACCACGCGCCTGTGGGAGCTCTGGTATCAGCAGTCGCTGCTCGACGGCAAGGTCGACGTGAAAGTCGGCCAGCAGAGCGTCGACCAGGAATTCATGGTGAGCGAGAACGCGGCGACGTTCATGAACGCGACGTTCGGCTGGCCCGTGCTGCCGTCCACCGACCTGCCGTCCGGCGGCCCCGCGTATCCGCTGTCGTCGCTCGGCGTGCGGCTGCGCGTGAGGCCGGCCGACGCGTGGACCGCGATGGTCGGCGTGTTCGACGGCAACCCGGCCGGCCGCACCGACGGCGACGCGCAGGTGCTGAACGCGCACGGCACCAACTTCAACCTGCGCAGCGGCGCATTCGTGATCGGCGAAGTGCAGTACGCGCTGAACGCGCCGCCCGCCGACCCGAAGGCGCCGCAGCCGGCCGGCCTGCCCGGCACGTACAAGCTCGGCGTCTGGTATCACTCGCAGCACGCGAACGATCCGCGCTACGGCACCGACGGGCTGTCGCTCGCCGATCCGGCGAGCAACGGCACGCCCGCCACGCATCGCGGCAACTACGGCTTCTATGCGGTCGCGGATCAAATGGTGTGGCGGCCGTCGGCCGACAGCCCGCGCTCGGTCGGCGTGTTCGCGCGCGTGATGGGCTCGCCCGGCGACCGCAATGTCGTCGATTTCGCGGCCAATGCCGGCGTGACGCTGAAGGCGCCGTTCGCCGGACGCGACAACGACGTCGCCGGCATCGCGATCGGCTACGCGAAGATCGGCTCGCATGCGCGCGGCCTCGACGGCGATACCGGCGTGTACACGACGCCCGGCTATCCGGTGCGCCGCGCGGAAACCGTGATCGAGGCGACCTACCAGTATCAGGTCGCGCCGTGGTGGCAGGTGCAGGCCGATCTGCAGCACTTCTTCCGTCCGGGCGGCGGCATCCCGAACCCGAACGCGGTCGGCGCGCGCATCGGCGACGAAACCGTGGTCGGCGTGCGCACGACGATCACGTTCTGATGCGAGCCGCATGAAGACCCGGGCCGGCCGGCCGCTTGCGCGACGGTCCGGCCCGTGCGGTGGCTTGCGGTACGGGCATGCGGCCCCTCCCGCGCACTACACACTATTCGCCGTACAGCCCCAGCAGTTTCAGCGTGACGCCGTTGGTCCAGCCGAAGCCGTCCTGCAACGGGTATTCGCCCCCTCCGCCGCCGCCCGTGCCCGTGCCTTCGACCACGTACTTCTCGACGAGCTTGCCTTCGGTCGCGTACACCTGCTTCACGTCGGCCAGGAAACGCGTGCCGATGTCCTTCGCGAGCGCCGGTTCGCCGTAACGGCGCAGCCCGTCGATCGCGATCCACTGCAGCGGCGCCCAGCCGTTCGGCGCATCCCATTGCTGGCCCGTGTGCTCGGTCGTCGTCACGAGGCCGCCCGGCTGCAGCAGCGTCTTGCGCACTTCACGCGCGGTCGCCTTCGCGCGCTCCGGCCACGCCACGCCCGCGAACAGCGGATACAGCGCGGCCGCCGTCACGCCGTCGCGCGGCTTGCGCAACTGCCAGTCATAGTCGCCGTAATAGCCGCGGCGGTTCCACAGGTAGTGATTGATCGCGGCCGCACGCCGTCCAGCCCGCGCCGAGAAATCGGCCACGCAGCCGATGTCGCGCGTGAGCGCGCAGCCCTTCACGATGGTCGTCTCGAGATGGAACATCAGGCTGTTCAGGTCGACCGGCACGATCGAGGTCGTGCGGATCGTCGCGAGCGTCTTGCCGTCTCCGAACCAGCGCGAGCTGTAGTCCCAGCCGCTTTCGGCGCCCGCGCGCAGGTCGCGGTACACCTCGTTCGCCGGACGGGACGGCACCGATTTCGCGGTCGTCACGTCCTGGAGATACGATTCGTCGCGCGGCGTGTCGCTCGCATCCCAGTAGCGGTTCAGCACCGCGCCGTCGGGCATCGTGACCACGTGGCGCGCGGCCTGCCCGCGCGGCGTCGTGGTTTCGCCCTGCATCCAGTACGCATGCTCCTTGCGTAGCGCCGGCAGGTATTTCTGGTAGACCTTGTCGCCTTCGACCTGCGCGGCGAGCGTGACCATGTACGCGAAGAACGGCGGCTGCGAGCGGCTCGCATAATACGTGCGATTGCCGTTCGGGATGTGCCCGACCGTATCGATCAGGTAGGCGAAGTTGTCGAGCATGTCGTCGACGAGATCCTCGCGCCCCGACACCTGCAGCCCGAGCATCGTGAAATAGGTGTCCCAGTAGTAGCCTTCACGGAAGCGGCCGCCCGGCACGACGTACGGCTTCGGCATCGGAATCAGCGAACTGTACGGGGGCGCCGTGACGCTCGTGCGCGTGAGCTGCGGCCACAGCCAGTCGATGTGCTGGCGCAGCGTCTGGTTCGGCGGCGGCGTCACGCCGCCTGCCGCGGGCGGTGTGAAATGCTGGTCGACGAACGCCTTCAGCGAGAAACCCGGCTGCGATTTCTGTTGCTGATACAACTGCACGATCGTCGCGGGATCGGTGTCGGGCGTGGCGTCGACGAAGGTCTTCTGGTCGGGATAGAGCTGCGCGGTCTGCACCGCGACGAACAGGTCGCCGTAGAGCTGGCTCGGCGGCGGCAGCAGCGTGCCCGACGCGGGCGCGGAAGCGGCCGCGGTGGTGGCCGGCAACGCCGACTGGCTGGCCGCTTGCGCGGCGGCCTGATGCGCATTGTCGGCCTGCGCGGCGCAGCCGGCGACGGCAAGATAGGCGATGGCCAGCGCGGCGGCCCAGCGCAGACGCGGCGCGGGCGGCGACTGACGCGACGAGAAACGAGATGCAAGCGGTGCGGCACGACGTGACGTCATGGCGTGTCCCCTCCTTTCGATGGTGGTGGATCGGCACGAGGTCTCGTTCGCGCGCGCGTTCGTCTCGATGGCCTTCGATCGATACGCGTCATGTTGTGGTGTGAATGGGCCCGACTGTCGCACGAAACATGCGTGTCAAGCAAGTTTCGATTCGCGCGACTCCCGCAGATAACCGCGCACCGCCCGCCACGCGCGCGCTTCGAGCGCATCGGCATCGGTCTCCCCGCGCGCGCCCGCCGCATCGACGATGCCTTTCACGATCGCGAGCAGATCGTGCGCGACCACGTCGGGCGCGGCGACGCGTGGCGCATCGCGCAGCCCGAGCGCATGCAGCAAGGTCGCGTGGACGCGGTCCGCGACGCGAGCGGTGCGCGCGCCGAGCGGCAATCGCGCCTCCTCGAAATCGATCAGCCGCGCGAGCGCCGGCCGGCGCATCTGGTGTGCGACGGCCGCGCGCACCAGCGCGCGCAGCACGTCGTCGCAGGACGACCGCGCGGCTGCGCGGTCGACGTCGTCGAGCAGATGCGCGCTCTCGCGCTCGACGAGCGCGGCCGTCAGCGCATCGCGGTTCGGGAAGTATTGATAGAGGGAGCCGATGCTCACACCGGCCAGCGCGGCCACGGCATTCGTCGTGTAGCCATCGAAGCCGTCGCGCTCCAGAACGCGAGCGGCGGCCTCGACGATCGCATCGACGGTGGCCATCGAGCGGCGCTGGCGCGGCGCCTTGCGGGGCGAAAGCGGGATGCGCGAGGACGATTCCGACATGGCGGGAACGCGAGTTCCGAATATGAGCAAGTGCTCATATTTTAGAAACGCACCGCCGTGCCGTCAAAAGGAATCGACATGGCCGGCCGACGCGCCGCTCGTCGCATTCAAGCGCAAACGCGCGGTCGATTTACCGTGCGACACGCGGTTGGGAAATCACCGCGTCGACATCCTGCCCGATATCGAAAGCGCGCGCGCCCCGCTGCGACGATGCGGATTTGTTCACCGGGCAAGCAGCGCACCGCTCGCGCGCGCGCAGTCATCCCTTCCACGCCACCCGTCAGAAAAGACGACTGTTGCAACATGCGGAACAACTGTTGTCATACGTGACGCAGCGCTCACATTATGGGCATAATGGCGTCTTTACCGCGCGCCCTCCTCATGTCGCCCGTCTTTCTAGCACCGCTCATCGTTGCCTGTGCGTTGTTCATGGAAAGCGTCGACGCGAACATCATCGTCACCGCACTGCCTGCGATGGCGAGGGACTTCGGGCACAACCCCGTCACGCTGAACATCGCGATCACGGCCTACGTGGTCGGTCTCGGCGTGTTCATCCCGATCTGCGGCTGGCTCGCCGACCGCTTCAGCGCCCGCTCCGTGTTCCGCACCGCGATCGGCATCTTCGTCGTCGGCTCGCTGATGTGCGCGGCATCCAACTCCCTCGGCGTGCTCACGTTCGCGCGCTTCATCCAGGGCGTCGGCGGCGCGATGATGGTGCCGGTCGGCCGCATCATCATCTTCCGCGCGGTGCCGCGCGCCGATCTCGTGCGCGCGATGAACTACCTCGCAATTCCCGCGCTGTTCGGGCCCACGGTCGGGCCGCTCGTCGGCGGCTTCATCACGACCTACCTGCACTGGCGGATGATCTTCTTCATCAACGTGCCGATCGGCCTTTACGGAATCTACCTCGCGAGCAAGCACATCGCGAACACGCACGAACCCGATCCGGGCCCGCTCGACTGGTTCGGCTTCCTGCTGTCGGCCAGCGGCGCCGCACTGCTGCTGATGGGCCTCACGCTGATCGACGGCTCGCTCACGTCGCGCTCGAACGCGATCATCATGTGCGCGGCCGGCGCCGCGATGCTCGCGCTGTATGTGCCGTACGCGCGCCGCAAGACACGCCCCGTGCTCGACCTCGGTTTCCTGAAGATCCCGACCTACCACGCGAGCGTCGTCGGCGGGTCGCTGTTCCGCATCGGCCTCGGCGCGGTGCCGTTCCTGCTGCCGCTCGCGCTGCAGGAAGGGCTCGGCATGAGCGCGTTCCACTCGGGGCTCATCACGTGCGCGTCCGCGCTCGGCGGCGCGGTCAGCCGGTCGACGGCCACGCATACGCTGCGCCGCTTCGGCTTTCGCACGGTGCTGATCTACAACGCGGCATTCGCGGGCCTCGCGATCGCCGCATACGGTGTGTTCCATCCCGGCATGGCGACCTGGGCGATCTGGCTGATCGTGCTCGTCGGCGGCATCTTCCCCGCGCTGCAGTTCACTAGCCTGAATTCGATGATCTATGCGGACATCTCGCCGCGCGACGCCGGCCGCGCGACGAGCCTCGGCAGCGTCGTGCAGCAGATGTCGCTCGGCCTGGGCGTCACGGTGGCCGGCCTCGTGCTGCACGTGTCGCATTGGCTCCAGGGCCATCAGGCGATGGTGTGGTCGGATTTCTGGCCCGCGTTCCTGGTGGTCGGGCTGTGCTCGTTCGCGTCGATTCCGATCACGCGGCGGCTGCCGCCCGGCGCCGGCGACGAAATCGCGCGCGGCAAGCGGCAGTAAACGGCCGCCGATCGATTGCGGCGGAAGCGTTTTCGCCGCAATCGATCGCCCGGGTATTACGTCGTTTTTATTTTCCAATTCCGCGATTTATTCAATCGCGCGAAACACACAAACCGCTCGCCGAATCCACATGCCGAAATAACATCGGCTCGAAAATCGATCGCGCATCACCGCTTTCGATATCCGCCGGCGCCGCGCCACGCCTGCGCGGCCGCTTGCGCGCCCGGGCGCCTCGATATCGTGCATGCGAACGACTTGATAATCCGAAATCCATTGATCGATAATGGTCGCTCGCATCGGCGCGAACGGAATCCCCCGCCGGATTGCAGCAGTCGCGATAACCATCCCATCCGCTGTTTCACGTTTCGATCGCTATCTCGCCTCGAAGGAGTCTCCATGACTCGAGAGCTGATTCTGCGCGCGCCGGAAACATTCGCCATCCACTCGCCCGCTGAACCGGATGCGGCCCGGCCGCCGTTGCCGACCCATCTCGCCGTCATTCTCGACGGCAACCGGCGCTGGGCGGAGCGCCTCGGCCTGCCGGCCGCCGACGGCTATCGGGCCGGCGGACGCAACGTGCATGCGCTGCTGTCGTGGTGCGAGGAAGCCGGGATCCCGCTCGTGACGCTGTGGCCGCTGTCCACCGAGAATCTCCAGCGCGACGCCGGGGAATTGCGCGGCCTGCTAGCGGTGATCGCCGACGTCTTCGACGAGCTCGCCGCCAGCGGCCGCTGGCGCCTGCACGTGATCGGCGACCTGACGCAGCTGCCGCCCGCCACGGCCGAGCGCATCGGCGCCGCGCAGCAACGCACGGCCCACGCGCGCGGGCTCGACGTGAACATCGCGGTCGCCTATAGCGGCCGCCTCGACCTGCTGCACGCAGTCCGCTCGCTGATCGCGGAGCACGTCGCGGCCGGCACCGTCGATCAGTTGCTCGCGCAACTCAGCCCGGAGTCGATCGCGAGCCGGCTGTATACGGCCGGCCAGCCTGAGCCGGACCTCGTGATCCGCACGTCGGGCGAACAGCGCCTGTCGAATTTCATGCTGTGGCAAACCGCTTTCTCCGAGTTCTATTTCACGCCGACGTGCTGGCCCGATTTCGGACGCGACGATTTCGAACAGGCCATCGATGCGTACGGCAAGCGCGCGCGCCGGTTCGGCAAGTAGCCCGGCGCGCTCCTCACGACACCTGTTGTCACCCGCCATCCGCGAGGTACGCCATGTCCACCGTCGAAACCGTTGCCGTCGAAGCCGCCGCGCCCACGCTGGTGCTGCCGCATCTGCCCTACCCGTTCGAAACATCCGTGCATTCCGATGCCGAGCGCGCCGAAGCCGACCTTCACGCGTGGATGAACAGCCACGGATTGCTCGACGATCCGCGCTGGGCGCACGGCATCCGTCACGGCAAGGTCGGCGAATACTGCGCGCGCGTCTATGCGCATTCGTCCTTCGACGGACTGTGCACGACCGCCCGCGCTTACGGCTGGATCTTCGCGATCGACGACGGCCTGTGCAGCCTGCACGGCGTCGCGCGCGCCCCGGGCGAGCTCGGTGCGCTCTACTTGTGGCTCTACGAGATGATCGCCGATCCGAGCGGCCATGATCCGGCGCCGCTGCGCGCCGCGCTGGCGGCGCGCCTGCCGCACCTGGCCGCGTTCCTGCCGGCCCTGCAACGCGCGACGCAGGACATATGCGCGCGTATCGCCGCCGTGTCCACGCGCGTGCAGTACGCCCGCTGGGTGGCAGGGATGATGACGTTCCTGTTCTCGACGCTGTGGGAAGCCGGCCGGTTCGCGACCGACGTCGTGCCAGGCGAGGCCGAATACCTGTCCGGCCGCACGTACAACGGCTGCGGCGAGGGTGCGTTCGCGCTGATCGATATCGCCGCAGGCTACGAAGCGCCGGCCGCGTTCTACGCAGACGCAGCGGTCGAGCGCCTGCGCAGGCTGTCCAACGCGATCCTGTGCCTGTGCAACGACATCTTCTCGTATCCGAAGGAAGCCGGCGAATCGAGCAGCAATCTCGTGTGCGTGCTGATACACGAACGCGGGCTCCCGCCGCAGGCCGCGCTCGACGCGGCGGCGGACATTCACAACGGCTATCTGGCGCGTTATCTCGATCTGGAAGAAAAGGTGCGCGCGCGCACCGACGATCGTGCGTCGCTGCGCCTGCTCGACGAGGCCCGGACGTACATTCGCGGCAACTACGATTGGCACTTCGGTTCGCCGCGTTACGGCGCGGCGAAACACTACGACCTGTCCCGCGCGCTGCGGCCCGGACAGACGAGCGCCGCGGCATGACCTGTCGCGGACAATGGAGGAAAAACCGGAAAAACAAAAAAATCAGCGGACATCCACACGGGGCCGGTGCATAGCCGCATGGATGTCCGCTCAGGGCTCCGGGTCTCCCGATGGGGGTTGGGAAACCCGGATTCGCTTCCTGCGTGCCATGGACATATGTGCGTCGGAAGCGGAATCGTTGCGCGCACGTGTCGTCGCGCCATGAACCGCACTATAGGGAAACTTGCGAAACGTATCTGTCAACCATTGTCAGACGCGTTGCAGCCGCACGTCGCACGCGCGCGCCGCTTTCGCGCTAAAGTGGTTCCCGATCGCCACCCTCGACCGTCCTGCCGATGCTCACGCTTTCGTCCGCCGCCGCCCGCGCCCTGCATCTCGCCGCACAGGGCCTGCTCACGCCGCCCCGCCGCAAGGCGACCAAGTCCGACGTGCTCGACACGATCCGCCGGATGGCGCAGTTGCAGATCGATACCATCCACGTGGTCGCGCGCAGCCCGTATCTCGTGCTGTACAGCCGTCTCGGCGATTTCCCGCCGCACTGGCTCGACGAACATCTCGCCGAAGCGCGCCTGTTCGAATACTGGTCGCACGAAGCGTGTTTTCTGCCGATCGAGCAGTTCGGGCTGATGCGCTACAAAATGCTCGACCCGTCGGGAATGGGCTGGAAATACGCGGCCGAATGGCATGAGCAGAATCGTCCCGAGATCGAGCGGCTGCTTGCGCGGATTCGCGAAGAAGGCCCGGTGCGGTCGGCCGATTTCGCACGCGAAAACGGCGTGAAGGGCAACGGCTGGTGGGATCGCAAGCCCGAAAAGCGTCATCTGGAAGTGCTGTTCACGACGGGCGACCTGATGGTGTCGGAGCGCCGCAATTTCCAGCGCGTGTACGACGTGCGCGAACGCGTGCTGCCCGACTGGGACGATGCGCGCGACCTGCCGCCGCGCGAGGCCGTGCTGCCCGCGCTGCTCGACTACACGTGCCGCGCGCTCGGCGTCGTGCGCGCGGACTGGGTGGCCGACTACTACCGGCTGCCCCGCCGCTCGTACCGCGCGGAGCTGGAGCGGCTCGCCGAGGCCGGCGACCTGATTCCGGTGCGGATCGACGACTGGAAGGAGCCGGCCTACGTACACCGCTCGCTCGATGCGCTGCTGCCGGCCGCCGCGGCCGACACGCTGCGCTCGACGGTCACGACGCTGCTGTCGCCGTTCGATCCGGTCGTCTGGGACCGGCGGCGCGCGTCGACGCTGTTCGGGTTCGACTACACGATCGAGTGCTATACGCCCGAGCACAAGCGGCGCTACGGCTATTTCTGCCTGCCCGTGCTCCATCGCGGCCGGCTGGTGGGCCGCGTCGATGCGAAAGCGCATCGCAGGCTCGGCACGTTCGAGCTGAAGGCCGTGCACGTCGAGCCGGGCGTGCGGTTCGGCACCGGGCTCGCGGCCGACGTCGCGAAGGCCGTGAAGAAGCTCGCGGCATGGCACGGCACGCCGGAGGTGACGGTCGCCCACGCGCCGCCGGCCCTCGTGCAGGCATTCGCGCGCACCTGAGCGCCGCGTGCAGCCGGCGCGCTAGCCGAGCATGTGCATGCCGGCGTCGATATAGTGCGTACCGCCCGTGATCGCCCGTGCGCCGTCGCTGGCAAGAAACGCGCAGAACGCGCCGACGTCGTCGATGTCCAGCGCGTGATGCAGCGGCGCCCGGCGCGCGGTGTCGTCGAGCAGCCGGCCGAAGTCCGGCAGGCCCGACGCCGCGCGGGTCGGCAGCACACCCGGCGAAATCGCGTTGACGCGAATGCCCGCGCCGCCGAGTTCGGCCGCCAGGTACCGCACGCTCGCTTCGAGCGCGGCCTTGACCGGCCCCATCACCCCGTAATTCGCGACGACCTGCTCCGCGCCGAGATAGCTCATCGCCATCAGGCTCCCGCCGCGCGTCATCAGCGGCTCGGCGAGCCGCGCCATCCGGATGAACGAATGGCACGAGGTATCCATCGCGAGCGAGAAGCCTTCCGGCGAACTGTCGACCACGCGGCCGTGCAGGTCCGCCTTCGGTGCATACGCGACCGAATGCAGCACGAAGTCGATCTCGCCCCATTGCGCCGTGATCGCGTCGAACACCGCCGCCATCTGGTCCGGCCGCCCGACGTCGAGCGGCATCCGGATCGGCGCGTCGAGTTGCGCGAACAGCGGCTCGACGTGCGGCAAGGTCTTGTCCGACTGCCAGGTCACCGCGAGCGTCGCGCCCGCCCGGCAAAACGCGCGCGCGCATCCCCACGCGATGCTTCGTTCGTTCGCGATGCCGACGACGAGCCCGCGCTTGTGTCGCAACGTCATGTCGCTCTCCGTAACGATCCGCGCCGGCCTAGCGCTGCGCCGCGATCCATTGCGCGATGTCCGGCCACACCGTCTTGAGCGTGCGCGTCCCCATGAACAGGCCGATATGGCCGCCCGGCACGAGCCGGCTCTCGATGCGCGACGCGGGCGTGCCGAGACGATCGCGCGCCCCGAACACCTGCTCCGGCGTCGTGATGTCGTCGGCCTCGCCGGCGAGCAGATAGACCGGGCACGCGACATCCTTCAGGTCGAGCGTGCGCCCGAGCGCGACGAACGTGCCCTTCGCGAGCCGGTTCTCCTTGAAGATCTGCACGATCGCCTGCAGGTACCAGCGCCCCGGCAGGTCGATCGGGCTTTCGTACCAGTTCGCGAACACCTCGCGCTTGCGCAGGTATTCGGGATCGTCGAGATGCTCGTACAGGTCGACGTGCTCGGCGAGATAGTGCTGGTCGGGATGCATGTTCTTCCAGCCGCGCAGCATGAAGCGCCCACGCATCAGCCCGCCGCCCAGCGCGACGAGTTCCTCGTAGAACGACGTCGGATACGTGTGCACCATCTGCCTGATCGGGCCGTCGCCCGCGTCGGTATCGATCGGCGAGCCGGCCAGCACGAGACTCGCGACCTTGTGCGGGAAACGCGCCGCGTACATCGCGGACATCCAGCCGCCCTGACACAGCCCGACGAGATTCACGCGGCCGCCGAGTTCGTCGACGCACACGTTCAGTTCGGCCAGATACTGGTCGATCTCGAGATCCTTCATGTCCTCGGTGGCCGAGCGCCAGTCGGTCAGGTACAGACGCGTCACGCCGTGCTCGCGCAGCGTCTGCATCAGGCTCTGCCCCGGCTGGTAGTCGGCGATCATCGCGCTGTGCCCTGCATACGGCGCATCGACGATCGTCGGCAGCCCGTGTGCCGGCGCGGCCGAATAGTCGCGAAACGTCATCGTGCGCAGTTCCAGCAACGGCCGGTTCGCCGACGCCAGCGCCGGATGCGCTTCGAAATGGAGCTTCTCCTCTTCCGCGAGGAAGCGGAGATTGCGCGCCGCGATCTCGGCGCCGGCCGCGAACATCGCGTTGGCGGCGGCCATCGGCCAGAAAATCGGCAGCGCGAGAGCGCTGGCGGCAGGGGAAAGCGTATCGCGTGCTGTCATCGAAGGTCTCACCGGATCGGATACGGCGTGGAAGGGATCGCATCGTCCAGCACACGGCGCGTGTGCCGCGCGATCATCAGATTCTCGTCGGTCGGGATCACGCGCACCGTCACGCGCGACGCGTCGCCCGAAATCACCGGCAGGCCGGCGGCGTTCGCCGCGTCGTCGAGCACGATGCCGAGCCACGCCGCACGGCTGCAGATCCGTTCACGCACGCGCGGCGCGTGCTCGCCGATGCCCGCCGTGAACACGAGCGTGTCGAGGCCGCCGAGCACGCCGGCCAGCGCGGCGAGTTCGCGCGCCGCGCGATAGGCGAACAGCTCGACCGCATGCGCGGCCGACGGCGCGTCGCTCGCGAGCAGCGTGCGCATGTCGCTCGACACGCCGGACACGCCGAGCAAGCCCGATTCGGCATAGATCAGATGCTCGACTTCGTCGAGCGACCGGCCTGCGTGACGCTGCAGGTACAGGATCACGCCGGGGTCCAGCGCGCCCGTGCGCGTGCCCATCGGCAGCCCGTCGACGGCCGTGAACCCCATCGTCGTCGCGATGCTGCGGCCGTTCGCGAGCGCACACAGGCTCGCGCCGTTGCCGAGATGCGCGATCACCGTCCGGTGCCGCACCCACGATGGATCGAGGGCCGCGAGCGCCGTCGCGATGTACTCGTACGACAGCCCGTGAAACCCGTAGCGCACGACGCCCTGCCCGGTCAACGCGCGCGGCAGCGCGAACTCCCGTTCGAGCGCCGGCACCGTCGAATGGAACGCCGTGTCGAAACACGCGACCTGCGGCAGGTTCGGCGCGACCGCGGCAACCGCGCGAATCGCGTCGACGTGATGCGGCTGGTGCAGCGGCGCGAGCGGCGAAAGCGACGCGATCGCATCGAGCACGCGCGCATCGATCCGCACCGGCGCGGTGAAATACGGGCCGCCATGCACGACCCGGTGCCCGACGCCGTCGAACGCGGCCTCGCGCCCGACATGAGCCGCGAACCACGCGTGCAGCGCCTCGATCGCGCCTTGATGCCCCGGTTGCGCGACGGGGCTGTCGGCGAGCGTCGTGCCGTGCGCGTCGGCCACGAACAGATGCGGCGTGTCATGCAGGTTCTCGACCTGCCCGTGCAGGCCCGCATCGAGCGAACGATCCTCGCGCTTGTCGTAGACCGAGAACTTGAGGCTCGACGAGCCGGCGTTGAGCACGAGGACGGGATGTCGCATCGCGGCCCCGTCAGCGTGCGTCGGCCGCAAGCGCCGGCGCGGCCAAGGGCGCGGCCGTGGCGCGCGCCACCGCCGCGACGAGCGCCGCGACCGCGCAGCTCGCCAGGCGCGTGCGTTCGCTGTCGGCGCGACTCGTCAGGATCACCGGCACGCGCGCGCCGAGCACGATGCCGGCCGCATCGGCATTCGCCAGGAACGTCAACTCCTTCGCGAGCATGTTGCCGGCCTCGAGATCGGGCACGAGCAGGATGTCCGCATCGCCCGCGACCGCGGAACCGAGATGCTTGAGCCGCGCGGCCTCCGGGCTGATCGCGTTGTCGAGCGCGAGCGGCCCGTCGAGCAGCGCGCCGGTGATCTGGCCGCGCTCGGCCATCTTGCACAGCGCGGCCGCGTCGAGCGTCGACGGCAGCTTCGAGCTGACCGTCTCGACCGCCGACAGGATCGCCACCTTCGGCCGGGCGATGCCGAGCGCGTGCGCGAGATCGATCGCGTTCTGCGCGATGTCGGCCTTCTGCTCGAGCGTCGGACGGATATTGACGGCCGCGTCGGTGATGAACAGCGGCTTGTGGTAAGTCGGCACGTCCATGATGAACACGTGGCTCAGCCGCCGCCCGGTGCGCAGCCCCGTATCGGCGCGCACCACTTCCGCCAGCAACTCGTCGGTGTGCAGGCTGCCCTTCATCAGCGCCTGCGCGTCGCCCGCGCGCACCAGTTCGACGGCGCGCGCCGCCGACGCATGGCTGTGCGGCGCATCCACGAGCCGATAGCCGGACAGGTCGACACCGAGCGTCGCGGCGAGCATCGTGATCCGCGCCACCGGGCCGACCAGCACGGGCACGACGATACCGGCCCGAGCGGCGGCGGCCGCCGCGTGCAGCGATACCTCGTCGCAAGGATGCGCGACCGCGACCGTCACCGGGCGCAATGCGCTGCAACGCGCGATCAGCGCTTCGTATTTCTGATGCGTGCGGAACTCGGTCATCGGCTGCCCCTTCGCAAGGATCACGTGAACGGATTCTGGTGCGGGACCGGGCGAAGTCGTTTGATTTCAGTCAATCGTTTCAGGTGAAGTCCCGATAGCATGAAGTCGCACGATGACATCCGGATGGCCGCGACGCCCCCCCTGACATGCACACACGCGAAATCCGCGCGAAGATCGCCAGCACCTCGTCCACGCGCAAGATCACCAAGGCGATGGAGATGATGGCGCGCACCAAGATGGCGAGCGCGCAGCGACGCGCGCGCGAGTTCCGCCCGTACGCGGCGCGCATCGGCGCGATGGCGGAACGCGTGCTGCGCGACCGTCCCGACCACGTATCGGCGCTGATGGCGCGCCGCGATACCGTGCGCCGCGTCGGGCTGATCGTCGTCAGCACCGATCGCGGGCTGTGCGGCCCGCTCAATGCGCGATTGCTCGTCGAATGCGTGAATGCGCTCGAACGCTGGGACCGGGCCGGCGTCGCCTGCGAACTGAGCGTGATCGGCGCGCGCGGGCTTGCGCCGCTGCTGCGCCACGGCGCGACCATCGCGGCCCGTGCGAGCGGCCTGGCCGCCGAGCCGCACTTCGAGCAGTTGCTCGGCGCGCTGCTCGTGCCGCTGACCGCGTTCGTCAACGGCGAGCTCGACGAAGTGCACGTCGCGTACAACCGGCTGACGAGCCCGCTCGCGTACGAGCCGCGCATCGACGCGATGCTGCCGATCGCGGGGCTCGACACCGGCGCGCCGACCGACGGCGCGGCCGCGTCCGATTATCTGTACGAGCCCGCACCCAAACCCGTCGTCGACACGTTGCTGCTGCGCTACGTCGAGGCGACGCTCTATCAGGCCGTCGTCGAAAACTACGCGTGCGAGCAATGCGCGCGGATGTTCAGCATGCAGACCGCGACGGACAACGCCGACCGCGTGTTGCGCGAACTGCGGCACCTGTACCAGAAGACGCGACAGGCGCAGATCACCACCGAGCTGTGCGAAATCGTCGCCGGCGCGGCGGCAGTCTGAAGGAGTACGCATGAAGACGTCGATGCGGCTCGACATCGTGAGCGTGGAAGCGGTGCTGTATGCCGGCGACGCGCATTTCGTCGTCGTCCCGGGGGAAAGTGGAGAACTGGGGATCTACCCGCACCACGCGCCGCTGCTCACGCGGATCCGGCCGGGCGTCGTGATGCTCGTCGATGCGCCGACCGGCGAGCATCGCCGCCTGCTCGTCGCGGGCGGCGTGCTGGAAGTCAGCCGCGAAGGCGTGACGCTGATCGCCGATCACGCGCTGCGCACGCCCGAACTCGACGATCTGCGCGCACGCGAAGCGCGGCATGCGGCCGACGACTGGCGCCGGCGCTACGCGCACGAAAACCGGCGTGCGTTCGATTTCGCGTCGGCCCGCGCGGAACTGATGGAAGAAATCCGGCGCTTCTTTGCGATGGCGCTGCGGCAACAGGCGCCGCACGACAAGCCCGGCGGCGCCGGCTAGACGGCGGCTCAGGCGCCGCCCGCCCGCTCAGTCGCGCAGCTTGCGAAAACGCGGCGTGCCGTCTTCGAGATTGCCGTTGAACATCGCTTCCGGCCGCACCCACAGCCCGCGCGCATGCGGCCACAGATGCTCGTAGACGACCACCGATTCCTCGGTTTCGGAATGGCGGGCAACGCCGATGTAGCGGTACAGGCCGCCCTTGTAGTGGCGGTGCGTCGCGAGCTGTTCGGCTTCCTGTTCGGTCATGGTGTGCTTCTCTTCGGCAAAAACGGAAAGCGCGTATTGTATGCGCTGCGCCGCGCGTCAGCGTTTCGTGTAGATATCGGGGCGGCGAATCTCCATCAGCCGCTCGGGGTTCGCGGACGGACCGAAACCGACCGGCCGGTACAGTCCGTGTGCATCGGTCGTCACGAGCATGATGCGGCGCAGGCGCTGCACCATCTCCTGCGCGAATATATGGTCGATCAGCGCGCGGCCGTAGCCGTTGCCGCGTTCGGCCGGCAGCACGAACACGTCGCACAGGTACGCGAACGTCGCATGATCGGTGACGAGCCGCGCGAAACCGACGAACCGGCCGCCGACATACGCGCCGAAGCACAGCGAGCCCTCGATCGCCCGCTCGACCACGTCGCGCGGAATGCCCTGCGACCAGTACGCATCGCGATGCAGGAAGTCGAAGATCGCGTCGACGTCGAGTTCGCGCTTGTCGGTGGAAAATCTCAGCGTGGCGGAGGTGGCTGCGGGCACGTCGGTTCTCCGGTTCGGTGGCGGAAGGCGGAGCATCGACGATACCGCGCTGTCGGGTGGGGGACAAGGGTATGGCCGCGACGCCGCGGGAGAACAGATGCGCGTCGCCCTGCCGCACGGCGCCCAGACATGTACAACTTCCTGTACATATATTCGGATAGCACTATACTTGTAGCGTTACACGTACAAGTAAGGCGTACCATGCGCACGATTCATTTTTCCGATGCCCGCGGCAATCTGAAGACCGTCATCGACCAGGTCGTCGACGATGCGGACGTGACGCTCATCACGCGCCGCGATGCGCCGAACGCCGTCATCATGTCGCAGGACTATTACGACAGCCTGATGGAGACGGTCCACTTGCTGCGCTCGCCGGCCAACGTCGCTCATCTCGAGCGTTCGATCGCGCAACTGCGCAAGGGCAAGGCGAAGGAACACAAGCTCGCCGCGGATGATGAATGAGCGTACGTCGTGTGCTTTTCACTTCCGATGCATGGGACGACTATGTCTACTGGCAACGGCAGGATCGCAAGACGCTCGAGCGCATCAACCAGCTCATTCGCGAAACCCGGCCAACGCCGTTCGAAGGCATCGGCAAGCCCGAACCACTGAAGGCCCATCTCTCCGGTTTCTGGTCGCGCCGTATCGACGATACGAACCGTCTGGTCTACGAGGCTGACGACCTTCAGATCAGCATCGTGTCCTGCCGCTACCATTACGAGTAGCACGGCGCCAACTACCTTCGTCACGTTCAGCCTCCGATGCCTCGCCTGATGACCTACCGCCTCATCGCCTTCGACTTCGACGGCACGCTCGCCGATTCGCTCGACAGTTTTCTCGCCGCGCTGTCGGAAGCGTCACGCCTGCACGGCTTTCGCGACGCCACGCCCGAACTGCGTCCGGCGCTGCGCGGCATGTCGGCGCGCGAGATCATCCGCGCGCTCGACGTGCCGATGTGGAAAGTGCCGCGCGTGACGATCGACATACGCCGCCTGATGCGGCCGCGCGCCGCGCACGTGCGGCTCTTTCCCGGCGTCGACGCAACGTTCGACGCGCTCGCCGCGCGCGGCATCCGCATCGCGATCGCCACGTCGAATAGCGAGGAAATCGTGCGCGACCGGCTCGGCCCGC
Source organism: Burkholderia anthina (assembly GCF_001547525.1). Classification (GTDB taxonomy): domain Bacteria; phylum Pseudomonadota; class Gammaproteobacteria; order Burkholderiales; family Burkholderiaceae; genus Burkholderia; species Burkholderia semiarida. The sequence goes on along the minus strand of NZ_LNJP01000004.1, from coordinate 97,386 downwards.
ATGCCGGCGCGCGCGTCGACCATTTCGCATGCGGCATTCCGCTATTCGGCAAGGCGCGCCGGCTGCGCGCGCTCGTTCGCGAGGCCGGTGTGCGCGCCGACGAAGTGCTGTACGTCGGCGACGAAATCCGCGATGCCGACGCGGCACGGCGCGCACGTATCGCGTTCCAGGGCGTCGCGTGGGGTTACACGGCGCCCGACGCGTTGCAGGCGCATTGCGCGATGCCGTTGCTGCCGCGCCTCGATGCGCTGCTCGAGCGCGTATAGCGCTTTCACGCACGCCACGCACCGACGCAACCCACTCGCGCGACGCCATCGCGCCGATCACATGCCGATGACACGCACGCGCATCTCATGCATTGCATGCGCCACGCGCACGCAAAAATTGCCGCCGCGGCATGCGCATCAGGTACGCGCTACCTGCCTGCGCGCATGCCGACCGAATCGTCTTACCAACCGTTACACAAGCCACAGCACGGTTGCACCTGCTACCCGACCGCTCTCCTAGAATCAGTCGGGCCGGGAAACACTTCGACCGACGCCGCGGCAGAGCGGCGGTCGATTCCGGTCCGGGCGCGCCCGGTCTCTCTCGCACAGCGACGGATCGCACGATCCGTTTTTCAACCAGAGCCCCGATCGAAAGGAGGTCCCCATGAACCGCTTCCCCCACATTTCGCGCGTTGCCTTGTCTGCCGCCGGCCTGCTTCTCGTCGCCGTGACGGCGACCGCGCAAACCGCGCAGCCGGCGGCCGGCGCATCGGCCGCACCGGCCGCGACCGCGACGCGCATCCACGAAGCCGACCAGACCTTCATCACCGACGGCACGAAGACGGTGTCGACGCAGCACGACGCCGCGCGCATCGCCGATTCGCGCACGTCGGACAGCCAGGTCAAGGCATTCGCGCAACGCGTGTCGGCCGACGATGCGAAGATCATCCAGGCGATGCGCGCGGCGAGCCCTCGCGGCGTCGACGTGCCGGCCAACGACCCCGACACGACCGTGCTGAACAGCATCAAGAGCCTGCGCGGCGCCGAGTTCGACAAGGCGTATATCGAACAGGTCGCGCTCGCCGGCCAGCAGAAGACGATCTCGGCATTCCAGGCCGAAATCGCGTCGGGCCGCGACACCAAGCTGAAGGAAGTCGCCCGCCAGGCGCTGCCGATCCTGCAGGCGCACTACGCGGACGCGCAAAAGCTCGCGCAGCGTCATCACCTCGCATCGGCGCAGTAACTCCCGCGATGCCGCGCCGCGCCACGTGCGCGGCGCACCGTTTCCCCCGCCGTCGCGCCGCCGCCTCCCCTGCCGGCAGCGCGATGCACGTCAAGCATCAAGCGTCCCGCGTTACGTCGCCAGCTTCGCCTCGAGCCGTGCCCGCACTTCCGGCCATTCGTCGTCGATGATGCTGAAGCGCACCGAGTTGCGCTTGCGGCCATCCGGCATGATCCGTTCGTGACGCACGATGCCCTCCTGTTTCGCACCGAGCCTCAGGATCGCCGCGCGCGATCGCTCGTTCAGCTCATCCGTCGTGAACTGCACGCGCACGCATTGCAGCGTGTCGAACGCATAAGCCAGCAGCAACCACTTCGCTTCGGTATTCGCACGCGTACGCTGCGCCGATTCGCTCAGCCACGTATGGCCGATCTCGAGCTTGCGGTTCTTGCGATCGATCTTCCAGAAGCGTGTGCTGCCGATCGCGCGGCCCGATGCGCGATCGACGATCACGAACGGCATCACGGTGCCGGCCGCCCGCCCCTGCAACGCCGTATCGATGTAGGCGTCGACCGTCTGCACACCCGGCACGACCGTGACCTTCAGGTTCCACAACGCGCCGTCGGCCGCGGCGTCCAGCAGCGCCTGCCGATCGGATGCGTCGAGCGGGCGCAGGACGACACGTTTGCCGGTGAGGGTCGGTTGTTCGAGGAAAGACGATGCGTCGGTCATGACGGGATTCCGGAGAAATGACGGCGATGGCGGTGAAGCGCCCATCATACGGCGATGCCGCTAGCCGAGGTGCGCGGCGAGCCGGCGGCGGATCGCCTTCGCTTCGCCGCGCAGTGCATCGGCGAACGCGTCGACGAGCAGGTTCTTCGGCCGGTGCTCGGGCACGATCAGGCTGACGCGGTACGGAAACGAACGCGTCAGCGGCCGCACGTGCAGGTCGCGACCGACGAAATCGAGCGCCGTGAGCGGGTTGACGATCGCGGCCCCGAGCCCTTGCCGCACGAACGCGCATACCGACACGGCCGACGGCGTGTCCACCACCGAGCGCGGCGCGACGCCGAGCTGCGCGAACGCCTCGTCGATCAGGATGCGGTACGGATCGTTCAGCGACAGGCTCACGAACGGACGGTCGGCGAGATCGAGCAGGTCGATCGCGTCCTGCGCGAGCAACGGATGACCGTCGGGCAGCACGCACACCTCGTCGACTTCCAGCAGCGGCGTGAGCACGGTGCCGGCCGGCGCGACGTCGTGCTCGGTCAGCCCGAGGTCGTAACGCTGCGCGGTCAACCACTCCTCCAGCACCGGCGATTCCTGCGTCGCGACCGACACGCTGACGCCCGCATGCGCGTCGTGAAAGCGCCGGCACGCACCGGGCAGGATCGCATGCGAGAACGCGGGCAGCGCGATCACCGACAATTGCCCGTCGCGAAACTCGCGCAGGCGCGCGGCCGTCGCCGCGACGCGTTCGAGCCCCACATACGCGAGCCGCACGTCGTCGAACAGCGTGAGCGCGGCCATCGTCGGGCGCAACCGGCCGTGCGCGCGCTCGAACAGCGCAAAGCCGACGACCTGCTCCATCCGCGCGAGTTCGCGGCTGATCGTCGGTTGCGACGTGTACAGCATCTCGGCCGCCCGCGTCGTGCTGCCGGTGACCATCAGCGCGCGGAAAACCTCGATATGACGGTGCGTCAGCATGATCGTATATATCAGAAATGAATCGAGTATTGATATATAGGCATTTTACTGTATAGCCGATCAGGCGCATCATCCGGCTATCCGTTCATTCGATCCGATTCATCCGCCATGTCCCTCGATTCCCGCCAGCTCGCAGCGCTCGCGCAGCAATACGGCACCCCGCTGTGGGTGTACGACGCCGACGTCATCCGCGACCGCATCGCCCAACTGCGCCAGTTCGACGTGATCCGCTATGCGCAGAAGGCGAACTCGAACGTCCATATCCTGAAGCTGATGCGCGAGGAAGGCGCGTGCGTCGACGCCGTGTCGCTCGGCGAGATCGAGCGCAGCCTCGCGGCGGGGTTCAGTCCGGCAGGCGATCCTGCGGCAGGCGAGCCGGAAGGCGTCGTGTTCACGGCCGACCTGATCGACCGTCCGACGCTCGCGGCGGTGCTCAAGCACGGCGTGACCGTGAACGCCGGTTCGCTCGACATGCTCGCGCGCATCGGCGAGCACGCGCCCGGCCACCGCGTGTGGCTGCGCGTCAACCCGGGCTTCGGCCACGGCCACAGCAACAAGACCAACACCGGCGGCCCGCAGAGCAAGCACGGCATCTGGATCGACGACGTACCGCGCGCGATCGAGATCGTGCGCCAGTACGGGCTGAAGCTGGTCGGCATCCACATGCACATCGGTTCGGGCGTCGACTACGGCCACCTGTCGCAGGTGTGCGATGCGATGGTCGATCTCGTCACGTCGCTCGGCCACGACATCGATGCGATCTCGGCCGGCGGCGGCCTGTCGATTCCGTATCGCGACGGCGAGCCGCGCGTCGACGTCGGCCACTACTTCAGCCAGTGGGACGCCGCGCGCAAGCGCATTGAACGGCATCTCGGCCACCCGGTGCGCATCGAGATCGAACCGGGCCGCTTTCTCGTTGCCGAAGCCGGCACGCTCGTCACCGAAGTGCAGGCCGTCAACCGTCGGCCGAAACACGATTTCGTGCTGATCGACGCGGGCTTCAACGATCTGATGCGCCCGTCGATGTACGGCAGCTACCACGCGGTGTCGGTGCACGCGCACGATGGCGCGCTGCCCGCCGGCCGGCCGCTCGTCGACCTCGCGATCGCCGGGCCGCTGTGCGAATCGGGCGACGTGTTCACGCAGGATGCGGGCGGCGTGGTCACGCACCGCAAGCTCGCGCAGCCGCAAATCGGCGACCTGCTGTTCCTGCACGACGCGGGCGCGTACGGCGCGTCGATGTCGTCGAACTACAACAGCCGGCCGCTCGCGCCGGAAGTGCTCGTCGATCGCGGTACGCCACGGCTGATCCGCCGCCGGCAGACGATCGGCGAATTGCTCGCGCTCGAAACGTTCGAGTAACCCGCGTCCGGCGTGGCGAACGCCCACGGCCAGGCTTGCCGCGACCGGCAGCCTCGCCGTTTTGCGTCGGATCGCCGCCGTCGGCCTCACGATCGCGATCGTGCGCATCGGCGGCAACCGGCTTACCGCCAGCCACGCACCGGGTGACGTCGGCCCGATGCGCGGCGCGCCGCGGTGCCGCGTCACCCCGCGCGCTGCACGGGCGCCATCTTCGAGAAATACTTCGCGCCCGCGACGCAGCCCACCACCACGACCGTCACGACGACCATCGACGGCGGCACCGTCTCGTGCAGCAGCCCGGCCGCGAGCAGGAAACCGAAGAACGGCTGCAGCAACTGCAGCTGGCCGACGCCCGCGATGCCGCCGAGCGCGAGCCCGCGATACCAGAACACGAAGCCGATCAACATGCTGAACAGCGACACGTACGCGAGACCCCACAGCGCGGCGGCATCGACGCCGTCGAACGACGCGGGCCAGGTCAGCCACGTGAGCGGCAGCATCAGCGGCAACGACAGCACGAGCGCCCACGAGATCACCTGCCAGCCGCCGAGCTCGCGCGACAGGCGCGCGCCCTCCGCATAACCGAGCCCGCACGCGACGATCGCGGCCAGCATCAGCGCATCGCCGACCACCGACGCCTGCCCGCCGTTGCGCAGCGCAAATGCGGCCACCGCGCCGCTGCCGACGATCGAGAAGATCCAGAACGGCAGCCGCGGCCGTTCGCCGCCGCGCCACACGCCGAACAGCGCGGTCGCGAGCGGCAGCAGCCCGACGAACACGATCGCATGCGCCGACGTCACGTGCTTCAGCGCAAGCGCCGTCAGCAATGGAAAACCGACCACGACACCGAGCGCGACGATGGCCAGCGACACGGCCTCGGCACGCGACGGCCGCTTCTGCTTCAGCACGACGAGCAGCAGCAGGCCGAGCGCGCCGGCGATCGTCGCGCGGGCGAACGTGAGGAACAGCGGGTCGAGCCCTTGCACCGCGACGCGCGTCGCGGGCAGCGAGCCACTGAAGATGATGACGCCCAGCAGGCCGCTGAGCCATCCGTCGGTCGTTTTCTGCACGGTCGATCCTGATGGGAAAGGGATGACCGATGATCCGCCGCCGGCCAAAACGGCGTAAGCTACAGCCCAATACAATTCAGACAAACTGTACTGGACAACCGGCCGTACAGTTCATCGTTCGCCATGCGCCATTCCGCCCCGCTTCCCGTCCCGATTCCCGCTCCGCCCGCACCGTCGCGCACGCGCGTGGAAACCGTCATGGACACGCTGCGCGCGCGGATCGCAAGCCGCGCGCTGATGCCCGGCGCGCGCGTGCCGTCGATCCGGATGATGGCCGACGCGCTCGGCGTATCGAAATCGACGGTCGTCGATGCGTACGAGCGGCTCGCGAGCGAAGGCGTGCTCGTCGCCCGGCGCGGCTCGGGCTTCTACGTGTCGGGCCACGCCCCGCCGCTCGCGCTCGCGGAGCTCGGCCCGCGCCTCGATCGCGAGCTCGATCCGCTGTGGCTGTCGCGCCAGTCGCTCGAAGCAGGGCCGACGTCGGTGAAGCCCGGCTGCGGATGGTTGCCGTCGTCGTGGCTGCCCGACGAAAGCCTGCGTCGCGCGCTGCGCGCCGTGTCGCGCGACGAATCCGACGCGCTGACCGACTATGCGACGCCGCTCGGCCTGCCCGCGCTGCGCCAGCAGCTCACGTGGCGGCTCGCGCAGCACGGCGTCCACGCGGAACCCGCGCAGATCATGCTGACCGACGGCGGCACGCACGCGCTCGACCTCGTGTGCCGCCTGCTGCTGGAGCCCGGCGATACGGTCGTGCTCGACGATCCGTGCTACTTCAACTTCCAGGCGCTGCTGCGCGCGCACCGCGCACGGATCGTCAGCGTGCCGTTCACGCCGACCGGCCCCGATCTCGTGCGCTTCGAACAGGTGCTCGCCGAGCACCGGCCGCGCCTGTACATCACCAACGCCGCGCTGCACAACCCGACCGGCGCGACGCTCGCGCCGCCCGTCGCGCACCGGCTGCTGACGCTCGCGGCCGAGCACGGGCTGCTGATCGTCGAGGACGATATCTTCGCGGATTTCGAGAGCACGCCCGCGCCGCGCCTCGCGGCGTTCGACGGGCTGTCGCGGGTCGTGTCGATCGGCAGCTTCTCGAAGACGCTGTCGGCCGCGATCCGCTGCGGCTATGTCGCCGCGCGCCCGGAATGGATCGACGCGCTCGTCGACCTGAAGCTCGCGACGTCGTTCGGCAACGCGCAAATCGGCGCGAACGTCGTGCACCGGCTGCTGATCGACGGTACGTACCGGCGCCATCTCGACAGCCTGCGCACGCGTCTCGCGGATGCGATGGGTGAGACGATCCGGCGCCTCGCGCGAGCCGGGCTCGAAATCTGGACCGAGCCGCGCGGCGGGTTGTTCGTGTGGGCGCAATTGCCGGACGGGCTCGACGCCGCGCGCGTCGCGCGTCACGCGCTGAACCACGACGTAGTGCTCGCGCCGGGCGACGTGTTCAGCGCGTCGCGCAGCGCGACGTCGTACATGCGCTTCAACGTGTCGCGCTGCAAGGGGCCGGCGGTATTCGATGCACTGGCGCGCGCGATGGAGGCGGCGCGAGTGGTGGCGCGCGGCGACGTGCCGGCCGGCAATTGACGCAAGCCGGCGGCGCAGCGGCGGGAGACCCCGCCGCCCGCGTCACACCTCGCCTGCGTGCGCCCTCGCCCGCACCTCGGCGAACGACGTATCGACGAGCAGACGGCCGGTGTCGAACACCGTCTCGAGCGCGTCGTCCCATTCGCCTTCCAGCGTGCGATCGTCCCACGCAACCGGCAGCGTCACGGTTCGATAGTCGCCGGTGCGGCGATTGCGCAGCAGCGTGAGCCGCCCCTTCTTCGAGCGCTTGCCCTGATCGGTGGCCGGGTCCTTCCGGACGTCATGCCATACGTCGCCACGCCGGATCGCCGAGCACTTCATCGCGAAGCGCTGCGTATCGCGGTTCACGCGCTGCAACAACGCGCCGCCCATGCCGAACACCACGTTGCCGGCCGCGTAGCCGGCCTCGTCGAGCGCGACGAGGATCGCCTCGATCGACTGCTCGTCGACCCCATCGCCCTGGAGCACGCGCACGCGGTTCAGCACGCGCCGCCCCCTGCCGTTCACGGTCGAGCCGAACGACGCGTCGAGCGCACGCATGGTCTGCAGCACGATCGTCACCGGGTCGCCGGAATCGGGACGCACGACGAGCGTCGCGCCCGAATCGAGCACCGCCTGGCGCAGCGGGCCGCCCCACATCTCGAGCGCGGCGAACAGATCGTAGGAGTCCGACACGACCGATACGATCGCGCCCGGCAAACCGAAGCGGCCGATCATGTTGCGGTACGCATCGGCCTCGCCTTCGCGCCCCCACGACGTGATCGTGCTGTGCTCGGCCGCCGGCACCGAGTACGCGGCCATCGGCTCGCGATAGAAGCGGTTCGCGGCCAGCACGCCGAGCACCGTGTCCGAACCCATGAAGCTCACGAGGTGCGCGGCGCCGCCGATTGCGGCCGATTCCGCGCTCGACACGCCGCGCGCGCCGAAGTCGTGCAGCTTGAACGGCAATTGCGCGAGATCGTCGTCGGTCTTGTCGAGGAAGCGGCGAATCGTCTGCCGCAGGTGCCAGCTGCGGGTCGCCACCGTCACCGGATACCAGACGCGCAACAGCATCGTCTCGAGATACGACGCGAGCCAGAACACCTGCGGATCGTCGCATTCGACCGTCATCAGCACGTTGTGCACCGGCACGATCGAACCCTCCGGCACCGCGCGGATCTTCACCGGCAGGTAGCCGTCGTGGCGTTCGACGATATGGCGCCATCCGGCTTCGTTGAACGGCTCGCCGTGCACCGTGAAGAAATCGCGCGCCTCGTCGATCATCGCGTGCGTGACCGGCCTGCACAGGTACGCCTTCAGCAGCATCTGCAGGCCGAAGAACAGCGTGCGGTCGTAGCGTCCGCCGCGCGATTCGATGTACGAGAACATCGCCGATGCATCCGGCGGATATTGCAGGAAGTGGGAAGCCTTGTACGAATCCGTGTTGAGAATCGGATTGGCGAGAACCGCGGCAAAGCCGCCGGGAACGTTTTGCATGGCTAGAGCTCCTCTAGGCCGTTGAAGTGCCGCCGCGTCTGTCGCGGCGGACCGATGCGGGGAATCAGCGCGTCACAGCTTCCCCAGGAAGTGATACGCGATGTCGAAGTGATCCTCGAACATCACGTTGCGCATCTGCGCGAATTCGTTGAGCGGGACCCAGCGCGCCTTGTCGGCGTCGTCGCTACCCTTCACGCGCGGCAGCTCGCCGGTCGGAAAGTTGAACAGGCACGCATGCGTGATCGTGCGGCCGCGCAGCGAGCGCGTCGGGTGATCGAACACCTGGCGATCCTTGATCGAGCCGCGCAGCACCGGCTCCGGCAGCTTGAGGCCGGTTTCCTCGCGCAATTCGCGGATGCAGGCCGCATCGAGCCGTTCGTCCTGGTTCACGAAACCGCCCGGCAGCGCCCACAGGCCGCGGCCCGGTTCGCTGCGGCGGCGCACGAGCAGGATATGCCCCGAGTGCACGACCACCGCGTCGACCGTCACGAACGTGACGGGATACGGCGCGGCCGCCCACGCCTTGCGATACGCGGCGATGAATTCGGCTTCCGACTTCAGTTGCGCGAATTCCGGCTGCGTGCGGAACCGCTCGAGCCAGCCGAACACGGGTTCCGGCACGGCCCACTGCACGAAGCTGTTGGTTCGTTCGGCGAAATACTGGTCGCGGATTTCGGTCGCGGAAATGTCTTCCGTCGCGTCGACGTCGACGAGCTCCCATTGCGGGAACATCCGCAGGTAGTACGACGTGGCGTCCTTTTCGTGGCCGATCAGCCCGACCTTGCGCTGCGCGACGTCGCCGAGCGCGGAGGCAACCGCGTCCTGCACCCAGCGTACCCAGTCGCCGTCGTTGTAGGTCGAATCCTGCAGCGGCGCGATCGTCACGCGGTCGCGCTCGGACGCGTCGAGCAGCGAAGCCAGCATCTGCCGGCGCTCGTCGAACGAGAACGGATCCTTGATGGTGCGGGGCTTGTCGGTCGACCCGATCAGCACGCACACGCGCTCGGCCCGGCTCAATGCCGACTTCAGCACGTTCAGGTGACCACGATGCGGAGGCTGGAAACGACCAATGAAAACGAGCGCGTCGAAGCGCCGGTTCTGTTGCGTACTCATGAGGCTCCCTCAAGAGATTGAAACGCTCCGGGTCTGTCCCGAAGGGTTGAAACGAATCCTAGGGGAAATCCCGGGGTGCGTCAATCGAGCAGCGTCGAGCGTGTGCTCGACTTGACGAAGTCTGACGAAACACCGTTTATTGGCGCGTTACACTCGATTGCATCCCAATCCGCACCCTGGCGCCCACCCTCATGAGGATCTCAGTCAGCCGGACCGTCGACGTCGATCGCAGGCGCCTCTTCACGTGGTCGCAGGACTACGGCCGGCGGCTCGTGTGGGACAACTTCCTGATCGACGCCTATCTGCCCGACGGAACGACCGCCGACGTCGGCGTCGACGCGTTCTGCCGCAGCCGGTCGGGCGCGACGATGGTGTCGCGCTACATCTCGTACCGTCCGCCGCAGGTCGCCGCCGTCGAAATGGTCGAAGGGCCGAAGGTGCTCGAACGTTTCAGCGGCAGCTGGAACTTCACCGAGCACACGCCCGGGTCGACCGAGGTGAAGTTCACGTACCACTTCCGGGCGCAGCCGTCCTGGCTGCGCTGGCTGCTCGAACCGCTGATCGGCGCGTTCTATCTCGTGCAGACGCGTCGGCGTCTCGATTCGTTCAAGCGCTGGGCCGAAGCCGAAGCGCTGCCGCGCTGACCGGCGCACCCCCGCGCGCCACCTGCTGCCGAACCTGCGCATGCGTGCCGAGCGCCGTGGCGATCGCATCGACCGCGTCGGCCGCGCGCGCCGCGCCGCACATGAACGCGTCGACGGCCGCGAAACGATGCTCGGGCCACGTATGGATCGTGATGTGCGACTCCGCCAGCAGCACGACGCCCGTCACGCCATGCTCGCCGCCGAAATGGTGGAAGTGCGCGCCGATCACGCGCGCGCCGGCCCGTTGCGCCGCATCGGTGAGGATCGCCTCGAGCCGCGCGGCGTCGCGCAGCAGCGCCGCGTCGATGCCGGCCAGGTCGGCCAGCACGTGCGAGCCGAGCACCGCGCAGGGCGGCGCGATCCCGTCGCGCGCGGTCATTTGTGCGACCCGTACGACGAGTAGCCGCTGCGCGCGGAGGAACTGCCCCACCCGCCGCCGCCCGAACCGCCGCCGCCGATCGACGCGCAACTGAACAGCGTGACGACGATCAGGCCGTAGATGCCGTAAAGGATGTACCGGATCACGCGTTGCCCCCGTCCGACGCAAAACGCGCCCACAGCCATTCCGGCAGCCACAGCACCAGCAGGCCGACCAGCACGTAGACGGCGCGTCCGGTGAACGAGAACAGCGAACCCAGGTTGAAGATCACGAGCAACGCGCTGAACATGAACGGCAGCGGCGCGAAACTGTGCGGCCCCTTCCTGCCGAACAGGCCCGTCGATTCGGTGGCGCCCGCGGCAGCCGCGGTGGCTGTCGCAAGCGCCGGCGTGCCGAAACGCTCGGCAAGCGCGCTGCCCGACAGCGGCCGCGCACGCGACCAGACGATCTCCTCGTCACTGCGCTCGCGCGTCAGCTTGTCCTTCTGCCAGCCGTAGTCGATGATCGACGTGCGGTCGCCCGCCTGCACGCGCCAGTTGAATGCCCCGACCACGTAGACGACCTCCGATTCGTATTCCTCGCGCAAACGATAGGTCTTGCCGCCATCCGTCACGCTGGATTCGCCGCCGATCGTCGGCCAATGGTCGAGCACCTGCACGCGCTCCCAGCGCCCTTCGCTCTGCACCAGCCACAGGAAGCCGCGCTTCGGGTTCAGCAGCAGGTATTCGTCCCATGTCTCGGCGTCGCCCGGCACGCGGCAGCGCATCATGCCAATCACCGTGTACTTCACGCCGTCGAACGTACCGATCGCGCCGAGTTCGAGCGCGCCCTTCACCGATTCGAGCTTGCGCTGCGCCGCGAACACGGTCTGCTGCTCGGCCGTGCACTGCACACCCGCATGGCAGTTGCCGCACACGACGTAGTCGGCCACGTTCGGCGCATAGGACAGTGGCGCACCGCAGCTCGGGCACGCGAACGGCACCATCTCCGCGCCGCGTTTCTCGCGCGTATCGTTTTCGGTATCGCGCAAGCCCGTGAACGCAAGCGCATCGAATTCCAGCGCCTCGCCCGAATAGACGGCCGGAATGCCGCCGTTCGACTCGGCGTCGGAATAGTCGTAGGTCGCGAATGCATTGCCGGTGCGCAGGTCGACGACGCGCGCTTCCCACCCGGCATCGACGCGGAACGGCAGCTCGCCGTCGCCGCCCGTGCAGCGTGCGGTACGCCGGTCGGACACCAGATACGCGCGGCCGCCGTGGTCGATCCGCATGCCCGGTTCGAGCGTGCCGAATGCGGGCCACGCTCGGCCTGCCGCATCGTCGGGTTCGCGCACCGTGATCGCGTACTGGCCCGACGCATCCGACAGCCATCCGAACGCGCCGTCGTCGAACACGACGTACCATTCGCTCCACGCACCGGCGTCGTAGGTCATCTGGAGGCGGCCAAGCACCGTGAACACGCGGTTACCGTAGCGCCCGGCCGTGCCGATCTGGATCGGCGATGCATCGTCGAGCACCGTGGCCAGTTCGCCGATACGCTCGACGTCGGCGCCGCGCTTGAGCAGCGTGCTGCGGCAGAACGCGCAGACGGCCATCACCGCCGCGGCCGAGCGAAACTCGACCGGCGCGCCGCATTGGGGGCACGAGGTACGGAACATGCGCGACGCTTACCGCGTGAGCTTCGCGAGGATCTCGGCCTTCGCGCGCGAATATTCGTCTTCGGTCACGAGGCCCTTGTCGAGCAGCGCCTTCAACTGCTCGAGCCGCTGCACGTAATCGGTGCCCTCGGCCGCTGCCGCGGCTACCGGCGCCGCAACGGGCGCGGGCGGCGCAGCCTGTGCCGGTTGCGCGGCGCCCGCGATCTGGCCGGCCATCGCCTGGCCGATCACTGCACCGGCGGCCAGCCCCGCGCCGACCCCGGCGATGCCGCCCGGGTTTTGCGCGGCGAGCGGAATCGCCTGCGCGGTCTGGTATTGCGTGGCGCGCGCGAGATCGCCGGCCATCCCCGCTCCGATCCGCAGATCGAGGGCCTTTTGCAGCTCGGCCGGCAGCGACACGCTCTCGACCGCGAACGCGTCGAGCGCGAGCCCGTAGCGCGTGAACACCGGCACCAGCGCGTCGGCGACACGCTGCGACAGCAGCGACTGGTTCGCGGCCATGTCGACGAACGGCACGTCGGCCGAGCCGAACGTCGTGCTCATCGCGGTGACGACCAGATTGCGCAGTTGCTGCTCGAGATCGTCGACCGTATAGGCCGCGCGCGTGCCGCTGACCTCGCGATGGAACGCGGCCGCATCGACGATCCGGTACGAGTAGATGCCGAACGCGCGCAGTTGCACGAAGCCGAATTCGCGATCGCGGATCGTCACCGGCTGCGCGGTGCCCCACCGCCGGCCAAGCTGCAATCGCGTGCTGAAGAAGTAGACGTCCGACTTGAAAGGCGACTGAAAGAATTTGTCCCAGTTCTTCAGGTTCGTGAGCACCGGCAGCGTGCGCGTTTCCAGCGTATAGAGCCCCGGCTGGAACACGTCGGCAACCTTGCCCTCGTTGACGAAGATCGCGACCTGCGTTTCGCGCACGGTCAGCTTGCCGCCGTACTGGATTTCCTGGTCTTCCATCGGATAGCGCCAGGCCAGCACGCCGTCGGTGTCTTCCGTCCATTGCAGGACGTCGATGAACTGCTTGCGGATGAATGAACCCAGACTCATGTCGGTCTCCTCGAAGCGCGTGGCGCGTCAGGTCAGGCAGGCGGCATTGATGATGCCGACGACGAGCGACGCGGTGCCCATCAGGCCGCCCATCGCGACGTTGCGATCCTCGATCGCGTGATTCATGCCGGGCAGCACGCGCGTCAGCACCGCATAGGTGATCAGTTGCACGATCATCGCGCCGACGGCCCAGATCACGACTTCGCCGAGCGTGGAATTGTGCGCGATGCTGGACGCGAGCGTCAGGCAGAAACCGATCAGCGCGCCGCCGAACGACAGCGTCGCGGCCGCGTTGCCGTCGCGGATCAGCGCGAGTTCGTCGAACGGGGTGACCTTCAGGTACACTGCCGCGAACACGAGAAGCAGCACGAACGCCGACAGTAAATGAACCGCATAAAGATAGGCACTATTCATTCTTTTCCTCGGATTTTGTGCTCGGTTCGCCGCCCCGTCGCCGGTCGGCCCGCGCGGGGCCGCCAGACGAAAATCCGCGCCAGTATATCCACATTGCCGAACACTGCACAACGGATGCGCGATGCTGCATAAGCGTGCGCTCGTCCTGTCGATCCTCGTGCTCGCGTCGTGCGGGCTCGGCTACGAACTGATCAGCAGCGCGCTGTCGAGCTACCTGCTCGGCGATTCGATCCTGCAGTTCTCGTCGGTGATCGGCTGCTACCTGTTCGCGATGGGGATCGGCTCGTGGCTCGCGAAGTTCGTCGAAGACGACGACGTGCTCGACCGCTTCGTCGACATCGAGCTGCTCGTCGGCCTGCTCGGCGGCGTATCGGCCGCGCTGCTGTTCGTCGTGTTCGCCTGGCTCGCCGCACCGTTTCGCGCGGCGCTTTACGCACTGGTGCTCGCGCTCGGCCTGCTGATCGGGATGGAAATTCCGCTCGTGATGCGCGCGTTCCAGCAGCGGCGCCAGGCGTTCCGCCATACCGTCAGCGAGGTGCTGACCTTCGACTATCTCGGCTCGCTCGCCGTGTCGCTGATCTTCCCGCTCGTGCTCGCGCCACGTCTCGGCCTGCTGCGTACGAGCTTCCTGTTCGGCCTCTTGAACGCATTCGTCGCACTGTGGACGACCCACCTGTTCCGCGACGAAATCCGCAACGTGCGCGGCAAGCTGATGCGCGCGTCGCTCGTGATCGGGCTGCTGATCGCCGGGTTCGCGCTGTCGGAGCGCATCACGCACTGGGCCGAGCACGGCGTATACGGCGACGAGACGATCTATTCGGAAACGACGCCGTACCAGCGCATCGTGCTCACGCAGTGGCACGACGACATGCGGCTGTACCTGAACGGCAACCTGCAATTCTCGTCGCGCGACGAGCACCGCTATCACGAAGCGCTGATCCATCCGGCCATCGAGGCGCTGCCGTGGGCCAAGCGCGTGCTCGTGCTGGGCGGCGGCGACGGCCTCGCGGTGCGCGAACTGCTCAAGCACCGCAATCTCGAACGCATCACGCTCGTCGATCTCGATCCCGCGATGACGAAGCTGTTCTCGACGTCCGCGCCGCTCGTCAAGTTGAACCAGGGCGCGCTGAAGAATCCGCGCGTGCAGGTGATCAACGACGACGCGGTGCGCTGGCTCGAATCGAATGCCGACGTGTACGACGCGATCGTCGTCGACTTCCCCGATCCGACCAACTTCGGGCTCGGCCGCCTGTATTCGGTGCCCGTATTCCGGCTGCTCGCGCGGCACCTGTCGGAGAACGGCTACACGGTGATCCAGTCGACGTCGCCGTATTTCGCGCCGCATGCGTACTGGACCATCATCGCGACGCTGCGCGAAGCCGGGTTCAACACGTGGCCGTACCACTGCTACGTGCCGTCGTTCGGCGACTGGGGCTTCGTGATCGGCGGCAAGCGCCGCGATTTCACGGTGCCGGCGCACTACTCGGTGCCGACGCGCTGGCTCGATCCGCAAACGGCCGCCGAGATGTTCCACTTTCCGGCCGACATGCCGGCGCTGCCGATGTCGCCGAACGAACTCAACGACCAGCCGCTCGTGCGCCGCTTCGACGACGACTGGAAGCACGTGCTGCGCTGATGGACCGTCGCACGTTCCTCGTCGCGTCGGCGGCCGCGTCGCTCGCCGCCTGCGGCCGCACCGGCTGGATCGAGACGACGCCGCGCATCGACTACCCCGGCATGCGCGAAGGCCACGCACTGCGCGACCATGCCACGCTACCGCCGCCGTCCGGCACGATCGAGACGGACGTCGCGATTCTCGGCGCCGGCGCGGCCGGGCTGTCGTGCGCATGGCAGCTCGCGCGCGCCGGCCATACGCGCTTCACGGTGCTCGCCGGCCCCGAATTCGGCGGCAACGCGGCCGGCGGCCGCTTCGGCGAGCTCGGCTATCCGAAGGGCGCGCACTACCTGCCGCTGCCGTCGCTCGAATCCGTGCATCTGCGCGACATGCTCGCCGATCTCGGCGTGATCGAATCCGCGCCGTTCTCCGCGCGCCCGGTGTATGACGAGCGTGCCCTCGTCCACGCACCGGACGAACGGCTGTTCATCGGCGGGCAGTGGCAGGACGGCATCGTGCCGACCGCCGGCCTCGACGCCGACGCACTCGCGCAGCAGGCGCGCTTCTTCGCGTACACGGACGGGCTGCGCACCGCGCGCGGCACCGACGGCCGCAAGGTGTTCTGCATCCCGATCGCGGAATCGTCGCGCGACCCGCGCTGGCGCGCACTCGACCGGCGCTCGTTTCGCCAGTGGCTGCGCGACGAGGGCTACACCGCGAAGGCGCTGCACTGGTATCTGGACTATTGCTGCCGCGACGACTACGGCGCCGGTTACGAGCACGTCTCCGCATGGGCCGGGCTGCACTATTTCTCGTCGCGCGGCGGCCATGCGGGCGACGCGGGCGACGGCGCGGTGCTGACCTGGCCCGACGGGCTGCACACGATGGTGACGAAGCTGGGCGATTCGATCGCCGCACGCACCGGCTCGAACGCATGGTCGCGGGACGGCTTCGCGGTGCGCGCGACCGAACGTGCGGGCGGCGTCGACGTGCTGTGCGCCCGCGTCGGCCACGACGGCGCGCTGTCGACGTTCATGCTGAAGGCGCGCCGGGTCGTTTCCGCGATGCCGCTGTTCGTCGCGGCGCGCGTGTTTCCGCAGATGCCCGCATACGGCTTCGATCCCGCGCGCGATCTGCCGCCGCGCGCGCCGTGGCTCGTGTCCAATTTCCTGCTCGACGGCATGCCGGCCGAGGAAGCCGGCGTACCGCTCGCGTGGGACAACGTCGTCTACGACAGCGTGGGGCTCGGCTATGTCGTGTCGACGCACCAGTTGATCCGGATGTCGCCGCCGACGCGCTCCGTCTTCTCCGCTTATCAGGCATTGAGCACGCAAACGCCGGACGATACGCGCCGCTGGCTCGCGCAGGCGAAGCCCGACGCGTTGCGCGAGCAGGCGGCAATCGACCTGCAGGCCGTGTACGGACGCGAGCTGTGGAAGCATGCGACCGCACTCGAGATCACCGTGCGCGGCCATGCGATGGCGACACCCGACGTCGGCTTCCTGAGCCGACCGGGGCTGCTCGCGCTGCGCGATGCCGACGGCCCCGTCGTGTTCGCGCATGCCGACCTGTCCGGGCTGTCGCTGTTCGAGGAAGCGTCGTACTGGGGCATGCTGGCGGCCCGGCGCGTGCTGGCCTGACAACCGCCGTTCGTCATTGCGGCGTCGCCGCCACCCGCTATAATCGCGCGACATTCCGACTGCATTGAGCAGGCCGACGGTGGCGCGCCGTTCGACGCACCGCACGCCCTTCTCGACAACAACAATGACGAACCGAACCCTCCGACGCCTTCGCCCGCTCGTGCGCGCCGCCGCGCGCGTGCTCGCGTGCGCTCCGCTGCTCGGCGCGCCACTGGCGCTGCATGCGGCCGACGCCGCCGGCACGACCGCTGCCGTGCCCGCGTCCGGGCGCTACATCGTCGTCGACACCGGCCATACGCCCGCGCATCCGGGCTCCACCGGCGCCAGCGGCCGCGTCGAATACCTGTACAACCTCGACCTGTCCGGCGCGGTCGCCGACACACTCGCCGCGCACGGCGATCGCGTGCTGCGCACGTCGGCGGACGGCCGCGAGATCGCGCTCGATCGGCGCTCGACGCAAGCGCCCGACGCGAACCTGTTCGTATCGATCCATCACGACTCGATGCAGCAACAGTTCATCGACGCGGGCCGGCAGCGCGAATTCCGCGGCTTCTCGGTGTTCGTGTCGGCGCGCAACCCGCACTATGCGGAAAGCCTGCGTTGCGCGAAGGCGATCGCCGAACGGCTGGTCGCGGCCGGCGAACGGCCGTCGCTCTATCACGCGCAGCCGATCAAGGGCGAGAACCGCCCGCTGATCGACCCACCACTCGGCATCCATCGCTTCGACGATCTCGTCGTGCTGCGCACCGCGCCGATTCCCGCCGTGCTCGTCGAGGCTGGCGTGATCGTCAATCCGGACGAAGAGGCGCGGCTCGCGCGCCGCGAGACGATCCAGCGCCTGTCCGCCGCGATCGCGGGCGGCATCGACGCGTGTACGACGCCCCGGATAAACGACGGTATCGCCCGCCCGGTTCACCGGTTTTCACCCCAGTCAGGAGACTCACCATGAAGAAAAAGAATCTGCTCGCGTCCTGCGCGTTGCTCGCCCTTGCCGTTCCGTTCGCCGCGCATGCGGCCGGCTGCGGGAAGCCGCGCAGCGCGTTCGACCAGGTGTATTGCACGAGCACGCAGTTCTCGCAATCCGACCGCGATCTCAACGACGAGTACGGCCGGCTGCGCAAGCAACTGAGCGGCGACCAGCAGGCAGCGCTGAAGTCCGGGCAGCTCGCGTGGCTGAAACAACGCGATGCGCAGTGCAGCGAGACGCGCGGCAGCAGCTACCTCATCGATATCCAGTGCGCGAACGACATGACGCAGGCGCGGCTGTCGTTCCTGCGCGAGCGTGAGCGCGAATGCTCGAGCACCGGGTGCGTGACGTCGAAGCTCGGGGAGTAAGGGCGCGACGCATGCGATGCCGCGACGCGTTTCGCGGCATTGCACCCCGAAAGGAATCACACGAGGGCGCTTGACGTCGAACACGACGACGATCGCCCCCTTCCCTGATCGACTTTTCCGACGCGCGCGGCAATCACAGAAACCACCGATACTCCCGCGCGCCGATCTCGTTGCGGAAATCCAGCTCGTCCTGCCGCTTGTTCTCGCAATACACCATCACGAACTCGCTGCCAAGCCCTTCGCGCACGGCCGGATGATCCCGCATCGCGGCGACCGCCGACAGCATCTCCTTCGGAAAATCGATGCCGCTGCCGCGATCGTCGTTGAGCGGCGCGATCGGCTCGAGCCGTGCATCGAGCCCGTGCTCCATCCCGCTCAGGATCGCCGCCAGCACCAGGTACGGGTTCGCATCCGCGCTCGCGAGCCGGTGCTCGATCCGCAGGTTGCGTGTGTCCGACGCCGGAATCCGGATGCACGCGTCGCGATCCTCGAAGCCCCAGCTCGCGCGGCTCGCCGCGTTCACCATCGACCCGTAGCGGCGAAACGCGTTGTGATTCGGCGCGAACACCGGCATGCAATGCGGCAGCAGCGCGAGGCAGCCGGCCACCGCGTGCCGCAACGGCCGCTGCCCGTCTGCCGCAAGCACGTTGCGTCCCGCATCGTCATACAGGCTCACGTGCACATGCATCCCGCTGCCCGGCGCATGCAGATACGGCTTGCCCATGAAGCTCGCGCGATAGCCATGCCGCAACGCGACGCCGCGGGTACTGCGGCAGAACAGCGCCGACCAGTCTGCTGCGCGCAGCGCGTCGTCGGTATGCCCGAAATTGATCTCGAACTGGCCGGGCCCGAGCTCGGCGGTGATCACCGTCGCATCGACGCCCTGTTCGCACGCGGCGTCGACCATCTCGTGCAACACCTCGGAGAAGCGCGACAGGCGCTCGATATGCATGTTCGGCTGATCGTCGCGGTCGTCGCTGAGACGATCGCGCGGATACTGCGGCATGCCTTCCACAAGCTGCGCGGCGAACAGGTAGAACTCGAGCTCGAATGCGACGACCGGCCGGATGCCGCGCGCCGCGAACCGCCGCAGCACGCGCGCGAGCACCTCGCGCGGCTCGAATTCGATCGGCGAATCGGTACCGTCGGAGCTGATCAGCATCTGCGCGAGCGGCTGCCGCTCCCACCGCACAGGCTTCAGCGTGCCGGGGATCAGGCGGCGCGGCGCGTCGGGATCGCCGTCGTTGAAACAGTAATCGCCGATCTTGTAGAGGCCACCCTGCGTGCCGAGCAGCACGCAGTTCTGCGGCAGCTTCAGCAGCGAGCCGGACGCGACTTTCTCGAGCGCGTCGATCGGATAGCGCTTGCCGTAGAAATGCCCAGGCAGGTCGAGGCAGATCAGGTCGACATAACGGATCTCGGGGTGCGCCTGCCGGAATGCGCGGACTTCACCGACCAGCGCGGGAACGACGTCAGTCATGTCTCATCCTTTCCATGTCTTGTAGGGCGGTGCCGCAACGCGGCGACCCGGATTCATGCGGCGCACGGCGCAACGCATGCCGCATGTCGATCAGTACTACAAACAGGCCGTGTGGCGCGACGGACTGCGGAGGCGCCCGCCCCGCTGACCATTCAGCTCAGGTAAATACCCAGATCACGCGCGTCGGCGCGTCGGTCAGGTTCGCATACCGGAAGCGCTTGTGCGCGGGAAGCTGGAATGCATCGTTCGGGCCGAGCGTGACGGGCGTGTCGTCGCCGTCGATCCAGATCGTCAGCGCTCCCTCGAGCACGAAGCCGCCCTGCTCGTCGCTGTCGTCGACCGGCCGCTCGCCGCTGCTCGCGCCCGGCGCGAGATGGCTTTCGAGGATCGAGAAGCGCGAACGCATGTTCGGCGACACGAGAATGTCGGTAATGCCGGCTGCGTAATGCACGGTGCGGCGTTCGTCGGGCCGCGTGACCCACGGCACGCTGCGCGGCTTGCTCAGGCTGTAAAAATACGTGGTCGGCACGCCGAGCACCTCGCCGATCGCGGTGAGATCCGCGACCGTCGGACGCGACAGCCCGCGCTCGACCTGCGACAGAAAGCCGACCGAGCGGCCGATCCGTTCGGCGAGATCGCTCAGCGTGACCTTGCGATGCTTGCGCAGGTCGCGGATCAGGATCGCCAGACTTTCTATCTCTTCCTGTTCGTTCATAAAGGATTCCGATGCAATCAAACGGTATCGCGCAGGCGGTACCAGACCTTGCCGATCGCCTCCAGCGGCGCGGCCAGCCGGTCGCCGCCGGGAAAGCGCGGGTTGCGAATGCGCTGATACTGCGCGAGCAGGTGCGCGTCGCCGAGCACGGCATCGGCCACCGCGCGCGCGCCGGCGAGCGTCGGCAGCACGCCATGCCCCGAAAAGCCCTGCAGCCAGAAGCGCTGCCCGTGGCGGCCGATGTCCGGCGTGCGGCGCATGCTGATGTCGATGTGACCGCCCCACGCGTAGTCGAGCGGCACGCCGGCCAGTTGCGGGAACACGCGTTCGAGGCGCGGGCGCGTCGCCGCCGCGATATCGGCCGGAATGCCGCCGAGATACGTGCAGCCGCCGCCAAACAGCAGCCGGTTGTCGGGGCTCAGGCGGAAATAGTCGGGCACGAACTGGTTGTCGATCACGCAACTGTTGCGCGGCAATAGCGCCCGCGCGACGTCGGGTGCGAGCGGCGCGGTTGCGACCTGGTACGTGCCGACCGGCAGCAGCCTGCGCGCAAGGTCGCGATCGAGCCGGTCGACGTATGCGTTACACGCGAGCACCAGCACGTCCGCGCGCACTTCGCCGCGCGCCGTGCGGGCGACGTGGCCGCCGGCCGTCTCGCGACAGTCGAGCACGCGGCTCTGTTCGAAGATGCGGCCGCCCGCGCGCTCGATCGTTCGCGCGAGGCCGAGTGCGAGCTTGAGCGGATTCAGGTGGCCGGCCTCCGGATCGTGAAGCGCCGCGAGATAGCGCGTGCCGCCGATCCATTCGGGCATCTCGTCACGGCCTATCATGCGCAACCGGTCGTAGCCCCAGCGCTCGGCGGCCTCGTCGCGCGCCTGCGCCAGCATCGCGACGCGCCGCGGCCGCACCGCGGCCCACAGGCTGCCGGGCCGGTAGTCGATGTCGAAACCGTGTCGCGCCGGCAGTTCGCGCACTTCGGCCGCCGCCCAGCGCATGCTGTCCCAGAGCAACCGGGCGCCGTCGCGGCCGAGCGCATCCTCGAGCGGCTGCATGTCGCACGACCAGCCGAGCAGCGCCTGTCCGCCGTTGCGGCCCGACGCGGCCCACGCGACGCGGCTCGCTTCGAGCATGACGACGCGCCTGCCGGCGAGCGCGAGCCGCAGCGCCGTATGCAGCCCGCTGAAGCCCGCGCCGACGACCAGCACGTCGGCGTCGACACGTTCGTCCAGCGCCGGCCGATGCGGGATCGGCGCCGGGTAGGTACCGGCGTAGTAGCTTGCGACGTGACGGTCGGACTGCACGAACATGCGAGCTTCCGTGAAAATTTTGCTGCGAAATTTCATGAAAAACTAGCACGACAATTTCACGGAAGCAAGCCAAGAAATTCCAACAAAATAAATTGCGAAGGCCACTAACCCGTCGCGCGTTCCGTTAACCGCTTCGTTGTTTCGCCGAGAGGCCATGGCCAAACCGATACTCGATGACGAATCGTGGTCACTCACCCAACCGCTGTTGTCACCACCGAAGCGGCGTCCGACGCGATACCCCGGACGCAAGCGTCTCGACGATCGCGGCGTCGCCCTCCATTCATACAGTGGGATCGGGTCGAAAGCAGGACCCAATCCCACTGCGTATCCGGTTCGAACGCCTCGCCACCATACATGAGGCGTTCATGAAAATCGCCGTCTGAATCATCTGCTGGAGGCACGTTCAAAAATCGTTCTGTTAGCGTTCCTTAGCGGATGGGATCGCAACCAACCGGAGCAACGAAACATTCGCTCCGGTCAAGGCTTCGCACGCACTTCCTTGTGAGCATTTTTGAGAATCCACAGTTTCTACACCTATATATTTTCACCACGCGTTCGATAACAAGGCGGGTTCGCCGTCCCCGGCATACGCGCGCAAGCGAAAACGTTTGCCGCCGCCGCGCGAGAGTTTCGTCTCCGCGTGGCCAACATTACGGACGTAACGATACGAACATGAGCGATACGAAACATCGACTTGAAGCGAGTGCTGGCCTTTCCCGTCGCACGTTCCTCTACAGCCTCGGCGCACTCGCGCTTTCGGCGTGCGGCAGCGGCCCGGATACGAGCGAGGCGGCCGCCGCCGGCCGCGCGACAGGCACGGCAGCCGCAGCGGCGGGCAATCGCGCGCTTGCGCGCGTCGCGACCGGCACCGACGCCGTCATGACGAGCCAGGCCTTCGTAACCGCCACCAACCGAATATTTTTACGCCCAGGATGTGGGCCGACGTCAATCGAAAGAACATTCCTATATTTTTCAGAAACGAAAGATGCCATCTAGCCCGGCGTTATTCCGCTTTCGAATGTTCGATTTTATTCGATATCGCATTACCTCCGAGCGAAGTCACGCTCTTTAAATATTTATCATTTAAAAATCGCATGCCACGGATCCGAATGGCGGATACTTTACCAAGACCCCATCCAAATCGTCCAACATAAAAAGACATGACATTTTGCATTTCATAGCATCAATTCCAGGCGAAGCAAATTACCGAACCATCGGCCATGACATTTTTTGAGGATCGAATGTTAAATACCACATATATTTCAGGTTTGATTCTGCTTGTTTCTTCTATTTTGCAGGGATGCTCCGGCGGCGACGCCTTGCCGTCAAAGCCTGCTCAGAACTCAACAGATCAAAGCTTGAATCAGCAAAATGTCGCGCAAAATCTGCACTCTACGCCCCCGCCTCCGGGCAACACGGTACTCGTAGCCAGCGGGTCGATGCCTCAGCAGAAAGTCCGAAATCTGGGATCGGGGACGGGGTTCGTCGCGTCGGCATTGTCTGAGAAACTCCCGCCGGGAACGGCTGACGACTACGATGTTCTGGTCGTTTCCAGCGACCAGACTGCAAATCCGGGCGTAATGAAGGAAATTGTCGACGGCCTGGGAAATGGCAAAGAGATAGTCATCGATTCCGCCGGTAGCGGAAAGCCCGGGGGCGCGACCGTCAATTCCGCCGTAGAACAAATTGTCGGCCCGGGAACCGCGGTTGCCGGCGACGCAGTCCGAATTCAACGAGGCCCGAACGGCGACGGCTATCTGATCACCCCGATATTCAACACCGGCGGGGGAAATACCAACGGAGGACCCGACCAGAAGGTTTCAGGCATCGATGCGACACAAAACAACGTCGCGAATATTTTTCAAACCAATGATGGGGGTAACAAGTGAAGTCGAAATCGCTTTTCAATTCCGCGATTGCGGGCGTCGTTTGCCTGTTTCAGGTCGGCCATGCCGTTGCCGGGACGACGTGCCTGCTCGATAGCCAAACCAACCAGGCAAATCTGGTGGGAAACAGCTCGTCCTGGTCGATTCCTATTCAGCAAGCAACCAGTACGTGGCAAGACTGGATATGGAGAGGTGATACCTTCCTGTGCAATGGCGTCCGCAATGTAGCTGCCCCGTGTACGTATACATGGACGAAAACCCGTTCCAATGGATACACCGTCAGCGGCAGTGCCAGTTTGAATCCGGAAAGTATTCCGATCGTGGGAGGCATCTTGAATCTGCTTCACGTTGACGCCTCGTATGGGCGCACCGTGACTAATACGGAATCGACTGGCTGGAGTCAACAGGTTCCGGCGGGGAAATATGCCACGTTCGTCGAGGTTGTCGTGCGTCGCTGGAAGCAAGGCGTGTTTCAAGGGGCGTATCAAATCACAAGCAAGCGATGCACGATCGACGAAATTGGGGATGGGCATTTCGCGTGGGGGCATGTGTATTCCTGGAATGGATCGGCCAGATACGGAAACTGGACGGCGAACCAGGCGGTCAATGGTTCCAATTCCGCGTACGGCATGGTCTGGATTCACTGACTTTGTTGCAAGGGTCGTCCGTGATACGCCAAGCCTCAACCGAGGAACGGCTTCAATTCCCGGAAGGAGAGCCGGTTTTTCGTTAACACCCAAGACAGGTCATCACGGCGGCCCGAAATTCGCTCTTTTCGGGCACTTTTGCGCCTCCTGACCGGGCTCGATATTGTCGAGTCATCCTGATTATTCCGCGCTGAAGCTGCGCGGCGCGCGGATGATCGTCACCGGCACGGCCGACGCCGAGCCCGGCTTCGCGCTCGAAGGCCTCGGCCACCGGCCAATCGAATGCGTGTACGGCACGCAGCCGTGAGCGCGGCGCAAGATATTCAGCCCGGCGAGAACGTCGTCGTCAGCAAGAACGTGCGCCCGGGCAGCACGGGGATGAAGTTCGGGTAAAGCGCGGCGCCGTAAAGCTTCCGGTCGAACACGTTCTTCACGCCAAGCTGCACGGCCCACTTCTGCGCGCGGTAGAACACCGTCGCATCGACGCGCGCATCGCCGGGCACGACGTAGCCGGGTGCGCCTGTCGCCCGCTGCGAGCGGAAGAACACGCCGCTGCCGACGCCCCAGCCGCGCCACGCCGGCGCCTGCAGCGCGTAGGTCATCCACAGACTGCCGGCGCGCGCCGGCGTGCCCGGCGCCCGGACCTGCGTACCACGCGGGTCGACCGCCACGCCCGAATCGGACACCGTCAGCGAGCCAATCACGTCCAGTCCCGTCAGAACCTTCCCGGCCAAGTCGAACTCGACGCCGCGGTTGTGCTCGCCCGGCACGCGTGCGTAAAAGCCCGGATGCGTCGGATCGCCGATGATCTTGCCATCGTCGCGCAGCTGGTACGCGGCGGCGGTCGCGGTCAGCGCATCGCCGAAGAGCGTGAACTTGATGCCGGTCTCGATCTGCTCGGTGCGGGTGGCCTGCAGGGTCTTGCCGTCCCACGACACGGTGTCGAGCGACGGCCGAAAACCGCGCATCCAGTTTGCATAGATGCTGACCGACGGCGTGATCGCGTAGCTGGCGGCGACGCTCGGCGACCAGACGGAATTGCGCACCAACGGCGAGCTTAGCGATTTGTCCAGCAGCGCGTTCGTGTGCCGCAGCGATGCGAGCACCGTCACCCGATCTGCGATCAGCGCCTGGAGCTGCACGTAACCGCTCAATTGCCGCATCGCCGAATCGGATTCGCGCGCGAGCGGACCGGACGGAATCGACGGCAGCGGATGCGGCGCATACAGGTTCTGGACGGCGGACGCGTACGGTGCGATGTCGGCCGTCGACGACAGCCGCCAGTGCTCGACGCCCGCGAGCATGGTGCCGGACACACCGCCCGCGCGGAACGTGCGCAGCAGTTCCGCCGCCACATCCGATTCATGCCGCCGCTCGACGGAATGCAGGCCGTAGAGTGCGATGTCGCCGGAGCCGTCCAGCAGCGCGTAGGGCACGTGCCAATGCGACACGGTTTCGTATTTCAGCCAGACCGCGCGCACGCGCGCCTGCCAGCCGTCGCCGAACGCGCGCTCGGCGTTCAGCGACGCGCGCAGCGAATCGGTGCCCATGTGGTCGTCGCGCGCGCCGGCGGGCTCGAGCGACGTTTGCGGTAACGGATTGCCGTCATCGCCGCCGACCGAATACGGCAGGACCGGCACGCGCTGCCGGTAATGCTCGAGACGCAGCGTCACATCGGTGTCGGCGTCCCGGTAGCGCACCGACGGCGCGACGAAAAAGCCGCGCTGCCCATCGTAGCCGCCATAGCTGCGTCCGTTCAGGTTGCCGCTCGCTACGAACCGGTAGCCGACCTGCGCGTCGCTCGACACGTCACTCATGTCGAGCATGCTCTCGCGCCGCCCGCGCGACGACAGCGTCGTCTGCAGCGTCGCATGGCGCGCGAACTGCGGCCGCTTCGTGACCAGGTTGACGATGCCGCCGTTTGGCGCGCCTCCGACGAGCGCCGTCGCCGGGCCCTTGACGACCTCGATGCGTTCGATGCCCGCGAGCGGCGGGTAATCGGCGGATTCGACGACGCTCCCGTCGACGAGCAGCGCCTGCGCGGTATAGCCGCGTATCCCGATGCCGTAGTTCGCGTTGTTTTCGTCGAACACCGACGTCGCGCCGCTGACGTTCGCGATCGCGTCCGCGACCGATTCCGCCTGCTGGCTCGTCAGCACGGCATGGCTCACGACGCCGACCGACTGCGGCGTGTCGACGAGCGGCAGGTCGAGCCGAGCCGCGGCCGACGAGCGCGTCTCGGCGAAGCCGCCGTCCGCGCCAACCCGAGCGCGCATGCGAATGGGCGGCAACATGATGGTCGCCGCGCCGGCATCCGGTGTACGGGTGCGCTGCAGCGTCCACGTGCCGCCCGCGACGCTGGTCGGTTCGAGCGGCGTGCCCGCCAGCGCGCAGGCGAGCGCGTCGCGCGCGGTCATCGTGCCATCGACCGGCCCGGCCCAGCGGCCGGCCGTCAGTGCGCTGTCGAACGACAGCACGACGTGCGCCTGCCGCGCAACCTCGAGCAACACGGCATCGAGCGCGCCGCCCGGTACGTGAAAGGTGACGACGCCCTCGTCGGCGCAGGCGGCGGCCGTCGCCGCGCCCCACCAGACGCCCGCCAGCATCGCTCGTCCGACGACGTCGTTTATTTCGAATCGACTAAACACACTAAACATGCTTACTTCTCTGTCAGGTCGGAGCGCGAGCATACAGGGTCCGCGTGAACGTCAAAAAAAGCGGTGGCCGGCATGCATTCACGGCAATAGGATGTGTAGCATCACGAAGAACAGCGGCGGTGCACCGCAGAGCGATTGCGAAGCCGTGCCGGATTCGCAGCCTGCGACACGCAGGCTCCGGCCCTCGGGCACGCACGCCTGGGGGGCGCTCCCGCTCGACGCGATACGCCCGTGGACGGGCTGTACGGGCCGGCCGATAACCCGACACGCGCAGCCATGCGGCCGCCGCGCGACCGTCACGGCAACGTCGCCACACCGCAGCGAATTCGTCTTGCGCGAATCGCGGGTAAAAATGGGCACCGGCATCGAGGTTGAGTGCTCGTATATTCTTTGCTAGCCTGCGTTCAAGGCGCTCCTGGCCGCTCCAACCGTTCGATGCAACATGGAATTCAGCATGACGACGCTTGCCGCTGTCCCACCCGTCGAAGCAATCTTCCGCAACGACTACCCCTGGCTGCTCGGCCGTCTGCGCTACAAGCTCGGCTGTGCGTTTACGGCTGAAGACATCGCTTCCGAAACGTTCGTGCAACTGATCGCGCAAGCCGGCACATCGTCCGTGCGGGAGCCGCGCGCGTTGCTGACGACAATCGCCCACCGCCTCGTCTACGACTTCTGGCGCCGCCGTGACCTCGAGCGCGCATACCTCGCCGTGCTCGCCGCACGCCCGGAAAGCGTCGCACCGTCCGAGGAGGAGCGCGCGCTTGTCGTCGAAACGCTGCATGCGATCGACCGGATGCTGGCCGGGCTGTCCGCGAAGGCGCGCAACGCGTTCATCTACAGCCAGTTCCACGGGCTCACGCATGCCGAAATCGCCGACCGGCTCGGCGTATCGAAGCGCACCGTGCGCGACTATCTCGCGCAGGCGCTGCGCGCGTGCTATCTCGCGTCTTTGCAGTGAATCTGGCCGATCAACCGAAAGCGGTCGACGCGATCGACCCGCGCGTACTCGACGATGCGATCCGGTGGATGGTGCTGCTGCGCTCGGGCGACGCGACCGGGCGCGACCGCGCGCGCTTCGATGCGTGGCTGCGCGCCGATCCCGCACACGCGCGCGCGGTCGCGCGGCTCGACGCATCGCTCGGCGCGCTGACGCCGCCGGCAACGCACGGCCTCGCGCCGAGCGCGCTCGGCGATGCGCTACTGGCCGTACCCGCACGCCGGCGCGTCGTGCGCGGCGTGCTGTCGTTCGGCGCGCTCGTCGCCGGCGCGGGCGCGCTCGCCGATCGCTTCTCCCCCATCGCCGAGTGGTCGGCCGACCTGCAGACGAACACCGGCGAGCAGCGCACCGCGACGCTTGCCGACGGCTCGTCGCTGATGCTCGCCGCGCGCAGCGCGGTCGACGTCGACTACCGGGCGGACGAGCGCGGCGTGCGATTGCGCGCGGGCGCGCTGCTCGTGCGCGCGGCGGCGAACACGCGCCCGTTCGTGGTCCGGCATGCCGAGCGCATGGTGCGCGCGCGCGCCGGCAGGTTCGCGGTTCGCGTGGAGGGCCCGTGGCTGCACGTCGCCGCACTCGATGCGTCGGTCGGAATCGCGGTGCCGGGTGGCGCGACGCTGTCGCTGCGGCCCGGACTCACCGCGCGCGCCGGCGTCGACCTCATCGAGCCACTCGCCGCCAACGCGACGGACGAAGCCGCATGGACCGGCGGCCAGCTGGTCATACACACCGAGCCGCTCGGCGCGGTGATTGCGCGGCTGCGTCCGTACTACCCCGGCGTGATCCGCGTGACCGACGCCGCCGCCGCGCTGCCCGTCACCGGCGTGTTCCGACTCGACGATCCGCCGCGCACCCTCGCCGCGCTCGCCGCGACGCTACCGCTGGAGGTCCGGCGCTATGCGGGATGCGTTGTGCTCGTTTCGCTCGCGTCGCAAGCCTGACGCGCACCGGGAGCGCGGCGCGATTGCCCGGGTGATCGCCCGATTGCCCGTGGTAACCCATCCAACGCCAGACAGCAAAAATTTTTTGCGGAAGGCACGTCACTTTTCGTCACTCGTCGCACAAGCAATCTGAAACACCGCGAAGTCGCGACACCGCAGGCGAACGGCAAAACCGTCCCGTGCGTGCAGGCACGGCCCGTCCCGGCGAACTGCCGGGCGCCGCCGCGCGACGACGGGCGCGGACGCCGATATTCCGTTTCGATTTGAAGAGGTCACTTTGGACTATGCCCTCCTGACCCGCGACCTGCGTCTGGCCGACCGCATCGCGGACAGCCTCGGGCGCGGCGCGCACTGCGGCGAGCGCCGCGGCGACCGGTTCGCCGACGAGCTGACGATGCTGCGCGCATTGCGCCACCGGCCGTACGACCTGATCGTGTTCGACGCGCGCTGCGTCAATGCTACCCACAATCCGGTGCTGTCGTGGCGCGCGTGCCACGCGGACAGCCGCGCGCCGGTCGTGGTGGTCGGCTCGTTCGACGGGCCCGCCGAGATGTTCCTCTGGTACGACCTCGGCGCGGCCGACGTGTTGACGCTGCCGTTCGATCCCAACGAGCTGTACGTACGCGCGACGCTCGCCCGGCGCGGGCAGGCCCGCGCCGCCTCGGCCCCGGCCCGCCTGTCGGTCGGTCCGTATGCGCTCGATCGCGATACGGGCACGGTCAAGCTGCACGGCGGCGCGATCGCGCTGACGTCGCGCGAGTTCGCGATGGCCTGGCTGTTCTTCTCGAACCCCGGCACCTGCTTCAATCGCGGCCAGGTCGCAAAATCGATCTGGGGCAACTACCGCGACTGCGCGGACCGGACGATCGAGCAACACATCTACAAGCTGCGCAAGAAGCTCTCGCTCGGCATTGCGAACGACGTCGCGCTGCGCACCGTGTATGGCTTTGGCTACAAGCTCGAAGTCGGGTCGTGCAGCGACGCGCATGAGCCGGAATTCGCGGCGCCGACAGCAGCCGGCCCGCACCCGGCCGCGTGAGGTAGGCTGTCGAACGCGTGCGCGGCGGCAGGTTCGTCGCGCATCGCGTCCGGCCGCCCGCCGTCACCGCGAACCGGTGGCGGCGGCCGCTGCCCGCAGGCGCGACCGGTCCGCGACGCGCCGCGAAGAACGCGATGCCTTGGTCTATCGCGCACACATAGCCGACGCGGGACGCGAGCCGGTTGTCCGTAGGCGGCGAAAACGGACCGGCCGAAAACGCGACGGTCTGGCCGGGCTTCACCCGACAGCGGATGAACCTCCAGACCGGCCACCCCGACTCATCGACCATTGCGGGCTCGTCGGCGAAGCTCAGCGTGCCGTCCGGCGTGATCCGCTACGCGTTGATTCGCGGCCCGCCGCATGTCGAGCCCGGCGCGGTTGCCGTGCCGGCCGGCGCGCATTTCGACAGATCGCCCTTGAAGGACACGCCCGCGCGCTGGTTCAGCGTGTTTTCCACTTCGCTCGGACCGGACAACCGTATCGTCGGCCCTTGTGGGCGGAAAGGCATGGCGCGTCCGCGGCCCCTCGCCGCGCAGTCGCCCGGCGACTCGCTTGACAGCTCACCACGAAAGTCAACATTCTCGATGAGTGTTTTTGAAATCGTCTCTTAGCAAAAATCCAACTATCCATATCAATTCAGTTAGCCGTATATCTAAAAATTTTTCAATTTTTTGTGCTTATTTGGTGCTTTTTAAGCGATTTTCATCCATATAATCCGGACATCGGTCGTCCATCGAAATTCGGATGACCAGGAATTCCGCCGCGATTACGACAACACTTGATGCCTTCCATGAGATTTTTTGAGAATTCCGGCGCGATTCACCTTATATATTTTCGTCCTGCGTTCGTTAACCCGACGAACTCGCCGTTCTCCGCATACGCTCGCAAGCGCAAACGTTTGCCGCCGTTGCGCGAATCGCTTATCGCTGCATGAATCAAGTTATGGACGACAGAACGATACGAACATGACCGACACGAAACATCGACTCGAAACGAATGCCGACCTCTTCCGACGCACGTTTCTTCACAGTCTCGGTGCGATCGACAGGTTCCGCCTCCATCACGACGCGCCGCCCGCCGAACACGCCGCGGTGCTCGCCTGCGGGATCTGATGCGTCCTCGCGACGGCTCACTCGCCATCCCGACGTCACGCTCACGTCGGTATGGGGCGATTCCGCCTCCTCTCGAAATGCGCGTCCCGTGCCCTCTACACACGCTGTCCGCCTGCGCTGCGCCGTGATTTTCACTCCGAATCCGCATGCTCATCAATCACACACCCTGGTTCGTCCTGCATCGCCCGCGTCCCCGGGCAACGCACCGGCTTTTCTGCTTCCCGTATGCCGGCGGCGGATCGCTGCTGTACCGGAGCTGGGCGTTTGACCTGCCAGACTGGCTCGAAGTCGTCGCCATCGAACCACCGGGGCGCCAAACCCGCTTCGCGGAAGCGGCGCTCACGTCGCTCGACACAATGTGCACCGCGCTCGCGACGGCGGCGGCCGGCCTGCTCGACAAGCCGTTCGGCACGTTCGGCTACAGCTTGGGCAGCGTCGTCAGCATCGAATGGACAAGGGAACTCGCTCGGCGCGGCCTTCCCCCCCCTTCGCACGCATTCAGCGCCGCACACCGCGCGCCGCACGTGGCGCCAAGCGGGCCGCCGGCCCATCGGCTATCCGATCCGGAACTGATCGAGTGGCTGAAAGCGATGGGCGGAACGCCGGCTGCCTTGCTGTCGGAGCCCGAATGGCTAGGGCACTTCCTGACGTCGCTGCGTGCCGATCTCGCACTCGCCGACGGGTACCGGGTGGATACGCCATTCGTGTTGCCGTGCGGGCTGACGGTGTTCGGTGGTCTGCGCGATCCCCATGTCGCGAGCGATGCATTGGCCGAGTGGGCCCGCTACAGCGGGGGGCCATTCGCGCTGCACCGGTTCGACGGCGGGCACTTCTTTCTCCAGGTATGGGAACAGGAGATTCGGAACCGCGTCGTCGCCGCGCTGACCGACCCGACGTAGCAGTCCCGTCAAATCGGCACCAGCATGCCGCGGGGAAATCTGCCGGCCAGGGTACGCCCGGTGCCGCGCACCGGTCGCACCTGCCGGCATTTGCGGCATTGCATGCCGACATCGGGATTGAACAGGAGAACGACCTCGATCGACACAATCAGTATGAGTTGAAAGTCCATAACGATGAATAAGCAAGCGCTATCGGTCAGCGGGAGACACCTTCAGTAACACGGGCCGAATTTATTCAAATTTCATCGGGTATCGAACCATGACGACTCAATGGCATGAAATTTACTTGGGCATAGAGAATGCGAAGACCATGTCCGATCTTGCCGATACAGCCTCGCGCGCTGTATCGAGGATCGGCTTTTCCAACTGGCTTTTCGAAGTCAAATCCACATGCTCCGGCAACGACTCGGAATTCTTCTCCGACCGCGGGCAATACGAAAGCTGGATCAAGTATTACAAGGATGCGGATTTCCTTCCGGGTGGCAGTCCCGTCTATGCCGCACTCCGAACCAAAGGCCTGGCAGAATGGAGCGACGGCGCACGCTTCGTTCTTACCCAGTGCAGCTGGATCGGTGCCGATTTACCCGCCCTGTTTTCGGTCGGACGAGAAATCACACCTGTAAGAGTCGAGGAAAAGGCGACGAATGCTCCGTACATCGCGTGGCTCGCCGGCGCGATCCATGCGAAGTTCATCGCGCTGTCGGCGCCGACGCCGAAAACGGGCGACGTGTGCAGTCTTACGGACCGCGAACGGGAACTGCTGCGGTGGACCGCGCTCGGCAAGACGGCCGGCGAAGTCGCGTCTATCGTCGGGCTCACGACACGCACCGTCTATTTCCACCTGAAAAACGCGATGCTCAAGATGAATGCGACGAATACGCTGCAAGCGGTCGTGAAGGCGATGGTACTCGGCCTGATCTGAGGCCGTACCATGCCGCGCGACATGCGCCGCGCGGCATGGCCCGCTCAGCGAGCAGCGGCGCGCCCCGCCGGCGCACGCGCCACGATGGCAAGCGCGCACGCGTACGACGCCACGCCCAGCGCGAACGGCCATCCCGCCGCGGCCGCGCCACCGCCCGTGCGCGCGGCCGCGGCGAGCGCGGCCGACCCGACGAGCGGCGCGATCGCCCCGACCAGACTGACGAGCGACGCGAGACCGCCCTGCAGTTCGCCTTGATGCCGGTCGGACGCATGACGCGACAACTCGGCGCGCAGCGCGGGGTCGGCCACGAGTCCCAGTGCCTGGGCCATCATCCCCGCGTACGTGAGCCATGGAGACGAAGCAGCGAAATAGCACAGATACGCGACCGCACAACAGCCGTAACCCAGTGCGAGGATCGCTCGGTTGTCGACGCGCGCGGTCAACCGCCGCACGAGATAGCGTTGCGACAGGGCCATCCCGACAGCGAGCGCGGCGAGCGCCCGCGACGCATCGATCACGCTCCATCCGTAACGCGCCTGGTTCGCGAGCACGAAGCAGCTCTGGAACACGCCGTATGCGGCCCAGGTCAGCAGTAACGCCAGCAGGTACGGACGCAGCGTTTGGTTGCCGAACAGCGCGCGCAGGCTGCCCAAAGGCTGCGCACGGCGCCAGTCGAACGTTCGCCGGTGCGCGGCCGGCAGGCTTTCCGGCAGCCACGATGCGACGTACGCCGCATTCAGCGCGGCCAGCGCGCCGGCGATCGCGAACGGCAGGTACGGGTCGAACGACGCGAGCCAGCCGCCAGCGACCGGGCCAGCCACGAGTCCGACCGCGATGACCCCGCCCGCGCTGCCGTACAGATGCGTGCGGCGCTCGCCGTCGCTGACATCGGCCAGATACGCCATCACGGTCGACACGTTCGCGGCGGCGGCACCGCCGAGCGCGCGGCCGATCAGCAGCGACGCCAGACCGCCACCGAACGCGACGGTCCAGTGGCTCGCCGCGATGCCGACGAGCGCGGCCAGCAGCACCGGGCGGCGTCCGTACCGGTCGCTGAGCGCGCCCAGCATCGGTGCGCACAGGAACTGCATTGCCGAGTAGGACGCGATCGCCGCGCCCAGCACGAGCGAAACGCGCGCGGGCGACAGGCCCGCGAGCCCCGCGACGAGCGTCGGCAGCACCGGCATCGCCAGCCCCGTGCCGAGAACGTCGAGCGCGAGGATCGCGAGCACCACGCGCACCGCGCGCGTGCCGCCGTGCCCGGCAGGCGGCGCGCCGTTGACGTGCGGTTGCGCGCTCATCGCTCGAACGCCTGCAGGCGATCGGCCAGCGGCAGCGCGATCGCATGAGCGTGCACGTCGGACAGGCACGTGAAGTGATCGCCCGGCACGTCAATGCATTCGACCGGTGCGCGACTGAATGCCTCCCAACCCCACGCGGGCGTCTGCCGGATCTCCGGCAGATTGATGCCCGACGGCATCGAATCGACCGCCCGGAACAGCACGAACGACCAGTCCGACGGTTGCTTCGGCGGGTCGTAAGCCATTCCGAACGCCGCGGCCGCGCGATAGACGTTGAAGATGCCGCCGATGCTGCCGTCGTCGGCGCGCGCGTCGATCAACCCGTGAGCCTGGAGCTGCGTCTTCAGGAAGCGCAGGCGTTCTTCGTGCGATGCGGCTTCGAGACGCGCCAGCATATCGCGCGTCACGTCGACTGGCTTGCCCGAGTAGCGTCCGAAAATGCCCAGCAGCGAGCCGACTACCTGGGCATCGGTCGGCGTCGTCATGCGCAGGTACGGCGGCGCAGCGGAGTCGAACAACGCGATCAGGCCGGGGGGCTCCCCTTCGGCGTCGAGCCGTCGCGCCATCTCGAGCGCGACCTTGCCGCCGAGCGAATGGCCGCCCAGCAGATACGGCCCGTGAGGCTGAACGGTGCGGATGCAGCGCACGTAGTGCTCGGCCATCGCCTCCACGCTATCGTGCGGTTCGGCCTTGCCGTCGAGCCCGAGGCACTGCAGACCGTAGAACGGCCGCGCCGCGCCCATCGCGCGTGCGAGCGGCAACACCTGGGTAACGTTGCCGCCCATGCCCGGTACGCAGAAGAACGGCGTCCCGGCACCGGTACGCTGCACGGGCACGAGGCAGTAGCGCACGTGCGCGTCATCCTCGCTGCGGGTCGTATCGGCCGCGTCCGGCGCACCGAGCGACCGCGCCATCCGTTCGATCGTAGGCTCGTCCAGAAACTCGGCAAGCGTCAGGCAATTCGCAAAGCGCTCCCGCACGCGCGATATCAGCTGCGCGCCGAGCAACGAGTGCCCGCCCAGCGTGAAAAAATTGTCGGTCACGCCCGGCAGTTCGCCGCCCAGCAGCTCGCGCCAGAGTTGCGCCAGCTCGCGCTCAAGGTCGTTGCGCGGTGCGATCCGCTCGTCGACGGCCGGCGCCGCATGCGCGCCGCCGCGCTCGCCGCGCGCATCGGTCCCGCCCGCGAGGCGGCGCAGCCACACCTCGACGTCCTCGGCCTTGCTCACCGCGATTTGCGCGCCATCGTGCGCGAGCGCGATGTCGAACACGCGGCAGCCCTCGTCGTTCAGCAGACCGTGGGCCGCGTCGATCGACGTCTGGTTCGGATGAGCACGATCGTATGCGACCCGCATGCCGACCTCGGCCCAGGCATCCCAGTTGATCGAGACGACCGGCAGCCCGTCGTGGCGCGCCGCATGCGCGACCGCGTCGAGATACGCGTTCGCCGCCGCGTAGTCGGCCTGGCCGAGACCGCCGACGAGCGCCGCCAGCGACGAACACAGCAGCACGAAATCCGGCCGGTGCGCACGCAGCGCATCGAGCAACGCGTCCGTGCCGAGCGTCTTCGGCGCCAGCACGCGCGCCCATGCTGCCGGCTCGCCGAGCTGGACAGGCCCGCTGGCCTCGATCCCCGCCGCGTGGATCGCTCCGTCGATGCGGCCGCAGCGTGCGGCGATATCCGCCAGCGCCGCGGCCCACGCGCGAGGTTCGCCGCAGTCGGCCTGCACGAGCGTCACGTCGGCGCCGAGCGCACGCAGCGCGGCAGTCGCCGCCGCGACGTCCGGCCGCGACGCATCGACCGTGCGCGATACCAGGAACAGGCGCGGCGCGGCGACTCGGCGCGCGATATGCTCGGCAAACGTCAACCCCATGCCGCCCAGGCCGCCCGTGATCACGTACGCGCCACCGTCGACCAGCACAGGCGTCGCGTCCACGTCGGGCAGCGCCCGGAAGCCCGGCTCGTGGAACGTGCCGTCGCGCAGCGCGAGCGTCGGCACGAGCGGCGCCGGCGAGCCGGCGTCGGCGCGCGCAAGCAGCCCGCGCAGCGCCGCATGATCGGCATCGCCCGGCTCGGCCGGAAGATCGACGTGGCGACAGCGCAGATGCGCGAACTCCCGGCTCGCTGCACGCAGTGCGCCGACCAGCGCGGCTTGCACGCCGCTCGGCCGTTCGCCGGCACGCACGGCGCAGGCGCCCGTGGTGACGAGCGTCAGAACCGTGCCGGATGCGGCTTGCGGGGCGAACGTCTGCAACAGGCGCATCAGATCGTCGAAGCGCTCCACCGCCGAACCGCGATCGTCGGCGCCGACGCAATACAGGATCTGCGCCGGCCGGGAATTCCGTTCGAACGCGCGCGCATGGCCGTAACCGTCGCCGGCCTCGGGCGCGTGCGTGCCGCGCGCATCCTCGTCGACCAGGATGCTGCCGTGCGGTGCATGCGTCGCGATCGCGTCGCGCATCGACTTGCCGCGTGCGACGATCGTCCAGGCCGCATCGGGCAACGCATCGCCGCGCGGCGGCAGTGCGGGCCGCCATGCGGGGCGCGAGCACCATGCGGCCGGCGACGAGCGGTCGGCCGCCGCCGCGGGCGCACGCTCGTCGCGCAGCGTGAAGCCCTCCACCTCGACGAGCGCGGGCCCGACGCCTCCCGCCTCGTCGAGCGCGAACAGCGTCACATCGAAGACGTTCTCGCGCACGCGGCGCGCATGGCTGAACAGCCGCGCGGTCAACGGTGCATGGAGCGACAGCCTGCGATAGTGGAACGGCAGCCGCGCGCCGCGGTTTTCCAGCGTCGACAGGAAACCGGTGGCCATGTCGAGCAACGCCGGATGCAGCGGGGCATTCTCCAGGTCGGCCGCGAACGCGGGATCGAGCTCGAGCTGCGCGACCCCTTCGTCGTCGGCGAGCCACAACGCGCGGAAACAATGCCAGCGCGGGCCGAACAGCGCGAGCCGGTCGTCGAGCGCGGCGCGCGCGGCGGGACTCGCGAGCGTGTCCGCACGCTGCGCGCGCACGTGCTCGAACCGGGCCGGCGGAGCCGGCATCTGGTCGGCATCGGCGATCGTGCCTTGCGCGTGCACGGTCCACGCCTCCGCATCGTCCGCGGCGGCGGAAGTGACTGCGAAGTCCTGAACACCGCCGTCCGCGCCGCCGAAGCTCACGCGCACGATACGTGCGCCGTGCGCGTCGTCGAGCACGAGCGGCGCCGGGAAATAGACGTCGCTCAATGCAATCCGCGGCCCGTGCCCCATCCGCTCGAATGCGCCTCGCACGAGCTCGAGACAGCCGGTGCCGGGCAGCACCGGCTTGCCGTCGAACACGCGATGCTCGTCGACGACCCACCACGACGGCGGCAATGCAAGCTCGTACGTGCGCCGCCCGCCGGCAACACGCCGCCAGTGACGGTAAAGCGCAGGCGGCCCGCTTCGCTCGACCGGCGCGTCGATCCAGTGTCGTGTGCGCGCGAACGGA
Organism: Burkholderia anthina; assembly: GCF_001547525.1. Lineage (GTDB taxonomy): Bacteria > Pseudomonadota > Gammaproteobacteria > Burkholderiales > Burkholderiaceae > Burkholderia > Burkholderia semiarida. The sequence goes on along the minus strand of NZ_LNJP01000004.1, from coordinate 59,754 downwards.
TAAGCCGGCAGCGGCACGCGCCGCGCGGCGTTGCTGCCGCACGCGCGGCGCCAGTCGACGCGTGCACCCAGCCGCCACAATGTGGCGATCGCATGCGCGAAGGTCGACACGTCGTCCGAACGATCGCGCGGATGACGGCCGCAGCCGAGCACATCGTATGCCCGGCCGTCCGCTTCCAGCGCGGTGCGCAGTGTCCGCCCCGGGCCTACTTCGACGAGCAGCGGCGCATCGAACGCGTCGTGCAACGTCGCGATCCCGTCGGCGAAACGCACCGTGTCGCGCAGGTGCGATGCCCAATAGCCGGCGTGGTTGGAGGCGTCGAGCGACAACCAGGCGCCGGTGCGGTTCGATATGACGGGCACCGTGCTCGCCTGCACCGGAATCCGGGCGACGAAGGCCTCGAGCGCCTGCGCGGCCGCCGCCATCCGGTGCGAATGAAATGCGTGCGACGTCGCAAGCGGCTGGCTCTGCACGCCTGCCTCGGCAAGCGCTTGCCGCAGCCGCTCGATCGCCTCGGTCCCGCCGGCCAGCACGCACTGGTTGCGACCGTTGACGGCCGCCAGCTCCACGTCCGCGTCGAGCCAGCGCGCGCATGCGTGCTCGTCCAGCGCGACGGCAAGCATCGCGCCGCGATCGGCGGCCTGCATGAGGCGTCCGCGCGTCGCGACGATTGCGAGCGCATCCGCCAGCGTGTAGTAGCCGCCGACGCACGCGGCGACCAGCTCGCCGAGACTGTGGCCGATCAGCGCGTCCGGCTCGACACCGCGAGCGCGCAGCAGCATCGCGCACGAATAGTCGACGGCGAACAGCGCCGGTTGCGCGATACCCGTCTCGCGCAGCCCGGCGGACGCATCGGTCTCCCTGCCGGGGTCCGGGTACATGGCCGCGAGGATGTCGAGCCCGTGCTGTGTGCGCAGCAGCGTCGCGCATTCGTCCAGCGCGTCGCGGAACGCCGGTTCGCGTTCATAGAGCCCCTTCAGCATCCCGATATGCTGCGCCCCCTGACCGGGGAACATGAACACGACCGGGCGATTCTCCCGCGGCTCACCCGCAGGCGCATCCCACGGCGCGTCCAGCGCCGTGCATGCGGCCTCGCGCGTCGCGCACACGATCGTGTCGCGCACCGGCAATCGCGCACGGCCCGCGCCGAGCGAGAACGCGACGTCTGACAGCCGCGCGGACGACGCGCGCAGGTGCGCGGCCAGGCGGCGACGCATGCGTCGAAGCGCGGCCGGCGTGCGGGCCGACAGCGGCAGAACCTGCACGCCAGCATCGGATGCGTCGGACGACGGCGACGGCCGCGGCGGCGGCGCCTCGACGATCACGTGCGCATTGGTGCCGCCGATCCCGAACGAGCTGACGCCCGCGCGACGTGGCCAGGGTGCATCGGGCCACGTGTACCGCTCGGTGTTGATATGAAACGGGCTGCCCTCGAGATCGATCTCGGGATTCGGTTTCTTGAAATACGGCATCGGCGGCACCTCGCCGTGCTCGACGGCGAGAACGGCCTTCACGAAGCCGACGATCCCTGCCGCCGCATCGAGATGCCCGAGGTTCGCCTTAAGCGAGCCGAGCGCGCACCGGCGGCCGGCCGGCCATGCGCCGTTCGGGGCATAGGCCTGCGTGAGCGCGCGGAATTCGACCGGATCGCCAAGCCGCGTGCCGGTACCGTGCGCTTCCACGTACCCGACCGTGTCGGCCGGCACGTCGGCATCCCGCAGCGCGGCCGCGATGACGCCGGCCTGCCCGGCGACGCTTGGCGCGGTGTAGCTCACCTTGCCGGCGCCGTCGTTGTTGATCGCCGAGCCCCGGATCACCGCATGCACGTGATCGCCGTCCTCCAGCGCCTTCGCGAGCGGCTTGAGCATGACGACCGCGCAGCCGCTGCCGCCCGTCGTGCCGGACGCATCGGCGTCGAACGGCCGGCACCGGCCGTCCGTCGAGATGATGCTGTCCGGCATGGGTCGATAACCGTAATACTCGGCCTCGAGCGACACGCCGCCGACGAGCGCCATCTCGCAGTCGCCCGCGCGCAGGCTCGCGCAAGCGGCATGCACTGCCACGAGCGAGGACGAGCAGGCGGTCTCGACGGTCACGGCCGGGCCGGCCAGGCCCAGCTTGTACGCGACGCGGGTGGCGAGGAAGTCGCGGCCGTTGCCGAGCAGCCACTGGATGTTCTCGAGCTTCAGTTCGCGTCTGCGCGGATAGACGTTGTCGAGCAGATAGTGGCTCGTGCCGGCGCTCGCGAACACGCCCACCCGGGCGCCGCGCGCGGCACCATAGCCGGCCGCCTCGGCAGCCTCCCACGCACACTCGAGAAACAGTCGCTGCTGCGGGTCCATCAGCGCCGCTTCGCGAGCGGAGTAGCCGAAGAACTCGGCGTCGAAGCCGTCCACGTCCTCGAGCCGGTTGCCGAGCCCGACGAAGTCCGGTTGCGCGCGCGTCTGTGCATCGACGCCGTGTTCGGCGAGCAGTTCGTCGCTGAAGTGCAGCGTCGACTCGACGCCGTCGAGCAGGTTGTCCCAGAAGGTCTGCAGATCGGGAGCGCCGCAGAAGCGGCCCGCCATCCCGATCACCGCGATCGCGCGATCGCTTGCCGGCGGCACGGCGGCCGGCGCATCGGCCGCGGCCGGAGCCTGCGCCGGCGCATCGTCGGCCTCTTCGGCTTCGGCCACGCTCACGCGGTTGCGCTCCAGGTGCGCGACCAGTGCGCGCAACGTCGGATGCTCGAACAGGTCGGCAATCGCGATCCGAGTCGCAAACGCGTCCTCGAGGCGCTTGCGCATCTCGACGATCCGCAGCGAATGCCCGCCGAGATCGAAGAAGTTGCTGTCGGGCTCGACGTCGTCGCGTTCGAGCACGGCTTGCCAGATCGCTTTCACGTGCGCGAGGAGCCGGCGGCCGCCGGTCGGCACACGTTCGCCCTGCACCTCGGCAGCAGCTGCCGGTGGCGCCGAAGCATCGCCGGCCGGTGCGTCCACGACGGGCGCGACAGGCGCGGCCGCCTGGGCGGCGAGCGCGTTGCGGTCCACCTTGCCGGTACGCGCGCGCGGCAGATCGGGCAGCCTCACGAGGCGCTCCGGAACAAGATGGGCCGGCAATTGCTGCGCAAGCCGCGTGCGCACCTCGCCTTCCGCGGGTTCGCCCACGTAGTAGCCGACCAGGATCCGATGCCCGTTCGCATCGAACGGCGCGAGCACGACGCCCTGCGTGATCCCAGGCAGCGCGTTCAGGCGCGCCTCCACCTCGCCCGGTTCGACCCGGAAGCCGCGGATCTTGACCTGCGCGTCCGCGCGTCCGACGTACGTCAGGCTGCCGTCCGGCTGGCGGATCACGTAGTCGCCGGTCCGGTAGCGGCGCGCGCCGGGCTCGCTTGAACGCGGATCCGGCACGAAGCGGCGCGCGGTCTCCTCGTCGAGGTTCAGGTAGCCGGCCGCCACGCCCTCGCCGCCGATGTACAGCTCACCGGGCACGCCGCACGGCAACGGATGGCCGTAGCGATCGAGCACCTCGAACGTCACGTTCGCCAGCGGTCGCAACACCAGCGCGCCGCGGGCATCCCAATAGTCGGTCGCCGATGCGTAGATCGTCGTCTCGGTCGGCCCATAACCATTGATGAAGCGCCGGCCTTGCGCCCACTCCCGCGCGATGTTCGCCGGACAGGCCTCGCCCGCGGCCACGATCGTCGCAAGCTCCGGCAACTCGGCGTACGGCAGCAGGCGTAGCGCGGTCGGCGTGATCTGCAGATGCGTGATCCGCTCGGCGCGCAGCAGCCCGAGCAGCTCGGGCCCCGGCAGCAGCCGGGCGGCGGGCGCGAACACGAGCGTCGCGCCCGACACGAGCACCGGAAACACTTCGCCGCACACGCCGTCGAAGACGGGCGAAAAATACTGCAGCTGGCGCGCGCCCGGATGCAGCCCGACGGACGCTGCGAATGCGTGCGCGGTATTGAGCAGGTTGCGCCGCGTCACCATCACGCCTTTCGGACGTCCGGTCGAACCCGACGTGTAAAGCACGTACGCGAGATCGGTCGGCGCGTGCACGAGACCCGGCGCGCGCACGGCCGGCGCGCGGTCGTCGTCGATATCGTCGGCGATCAGTGTCGTCACGCCGAGCGCGGCGCAGCGCGACGCGAGGTCGCGCTGGGCGACGACCAGCCGCACGCCGGCGTCGGCCACCGTGTAGCCGAGACCTCCGTCGACCGTGTCGTCGGGATTCAGCGGCACGAACGCGCAGCGCGCCTTCAGCGCGCCGAGCATGCCTGCAACGAGATAGGGATGGCGTCCGGTGAACAGCCCGACATGCGTGCCGGGCGTCGCGCCGTGCGCGCGCAGCGCGCCGGCGATCCGGTTCGCGAGCTGGTCGAGCTGCGCGTAGGTCCAGCGCCGGGCGTCGAACTCCAGCGCAATCGCGTCCGGCGTCGCCGCCGCGTGCGCTTCCAGTTGCGCGATCACGTCACCCGTCGCGCCGAAATCGCGCCGCGTCCCACGGCACGCGTCCGTCAATGCCGCGTATTCGTCGGCCGGCAGCATCATCACGTCCGACACGGTCTGGCCGGCATCGGCCAGCAGATTGCGCAGCAATTCGCCGAAATGGCGCGCGAGCCCGCCCACAAATGCGCGCGCGTAGCGTGACGTACGGTACTTGAAGCTGCCGCCGAGCGATGCGCCGTCGAATGCGCGCACTTCGACCATCAGGTCGAGCTTGACGTCGGCGGGCGCGACCGCGAGCTCGTCCACCGCCAGCCCCGCCAGGTCGAGCGCCTCGGGCGCCGCACTCTGCACCACCAGCCCGATCTGGAAGAACGGGTGCCGACCCGGCGCGCGAGCCGGATTCAGCGTTTCGACGAGATGATCGAGCGGCACCGACTGTCCGGCGTCGGCCTCGAGCAGCATGCGCCGACTTGCTGCGATAACGTCCGCGAGTCGCATCGGCGCGTCCAACTGCAACCGTATCGGCAACAGATTGACGAAGAACCCCATCAACGCTTCGGCATCCGGATGATCTCGTCCCGCGAACGGGATGCCGATCACGATATCGTCCTGCCCGGTGTAGCGATGCAGCAGGACCGCGAGCGCCGCGTGCATCACCATCGTCGGCGTGCAGTTCAGCCGCTCGCACAGCCGCTTCAGCTGCGGTGCGCACGATGCGGGCAACGCGAAATCGACGTAATCGGCGCCCGGTGCGCCGGCGCCCGGCGCGTCGGTCCGCTCCGGCAGCGGCAGCGCGGACGGCAGATCGCTCAGGCGCTCCCGCCATGCGGCGACGGATTCCGCAAAACCGCTCGTCGCCGTCCGTGCGCGCTGCCACGCCGCGTAGTCCTGATACTGCAACGCGGGCTCGCTCGACACGAGCGCCTCGCCTGCGGCGCATGCCCGATAGGCTTGCGCCAGCTCGCGGCGCAACAGCCCGCTCGACCAGCCGTCGTACGCGATGTGATGCAGCACGATGCACAGCACGTGTTCGTCCGGCAAGACGCGCAGCAGCAATGCGCGGATCGGCCACTCGCGGTCCAGCTCGAACGGACGCGCCGCTTCGCGCGCGAGTCGCTCGTTCACGCGCCCCGGCTCGATCTGCTCGACGACGAACGGCACCGGCGCCGGGGCGTCGATCTGCGCCAGCGGCTCGCGGCGCGGATGGCCGGCATCGTCCACCCACGCCTGCACGTCCGCGGTGAAGCGCGTTCGCAGCACCTCGTGGCGCCCGACCACGCGGTTCAGCGCCGCTTCGAGCGCGTCTCGATCCAGGCGGCCGCGCACACGGAACACTTCCGGCATGTTGTACGCCGCGCCCGGCTCCGCCTGCCGGGCGAACCACATACGCCGCTGCGCGAACGACAGGCGCCGGCGCTCGTGGCCGTCCGCGCGCGGAATCGGCGCATCCGCGCGAGCGGCCACGCCTTCCCGGGCAGCCGACATCATTTGCTCCATCACGCGCTCGGCAAGCTGCTCGATCGTGGGCCGCTCGAACACGTCGGCCACCTTCAATTTCACGCCGAACGCATCGTGGACGCGCGTCAGCGCCTGCGTGACGAGCAGCGAATGGCCGCCTCGCTCGAAGAAATTGTCGTGCACGCCGATGCGCGTCGTGCGCAGCAGCGCCTCCCAGTCCTGCGCAAGCCGCGCCTCGAGCGGGTTTCGCGGCGCGACGTACGCATGCGCGAGCGCATCCCAGTCCGGATCGGGCAAGCGCTTGCGGTCGATCTTGCCGTTCGGCGACAGCGGCAGCGCCGGCAGCAGGACCAGCGCACGCGGCACCATGTGCTCGGGCAGCCGCGCGCGCAGATGCTCGAACAACGCTTCCCGGGTTGCCCCCGCATCGGCATAACCGACCAGTTCGAGCTCGCCGCCCGGCGCCCCGCGCGCCACGACCGCGCATTCGCGCACGCCCGGATGCTCCGCGAGCACGCTTTCGATCTCGCCGAGCTCGATCCGGAAGCCGCGAACCTTGACCTGGTTGTCGAGCCGGCCGATGAACTCGATCGTGCCGTCCGCAAGATGCCGGCAAAGATCGCCGGTGCGGTAGAAGCGGCGGCCGCCCGGATCGGACACGAAGCGCCCGTCGGCATCGAACCCGCCGACCGGGAAACGTTCGCGGGTCAGCTCCGGCCGATTCAGGTAACCCGACGCGACGGCGCCGCCGCCGATCAGCAGTTCACCGGGCACGCCGAGCGGAACGAGATTCAGTGCGTCGTCGACCACGTACATCGACGTGTTCGGCAACGGCGTGCCGATCGGCATGCTGCGTTCGGACTCGTACCACGCGTCGCGCGGTTCGAAGGTCGCGCTTTCGCACGTGGCTTCCGTCACGCCATACACGCTGAGCACGCGGGTATCCGGCGCGCACAGCGCGCGCAGCTTGCGGTACTCGTGGACGAACCAGACGTCCGCACCGCACGTGACCGCCTGCACCCCGTCCAGGCGCTTGCCGCTGCGTTCGAGATATTCGATCATCTGGCGCACGACGGCCGGCACGAATTCCATCACGGTCGCACGCTCGCGCTCGATCAGCGCATGCAGCGCCTGCGCATCGGTCAGGCTCTCCCTCGGGCACATGATCAGCCGCCCTCCCCCGCCGAGGCCGCGAATCACGTCGCTCATGAACACGTCGAACGTATGGTTCGCCATCTGCAGCACGGCCGTCACACCCGGCTGCGTGCGGCCGTAAGCTGCCTCGAATGCATGAAACAGCGACATCCAGCTCCCGTGCGAAACCTCGACGCCTTTCGGGCGACCGGTGGAGCCCGACGTGAAAATCACGTAGGCGATGTCGTCGGCGGTCGTCATCGCTCTGTCCGGATCGAAGCCCGCGAGCGGTGCGCCCGGCTCGCACACAAGCGCTTCCATCGCGATCGCGGTGCAATCGAACCCTGCGCCATCGCACGGATGTTCGACGACGATCGCCGCCGGCGCCACGTCGGCGATCAGTGCATCGCGTCTCGCATCGTCGGGCGACACCGGCACGAACACGGCGCCGGCCTTGTGGATCGCGAGCAGCGCGACGACCACGTCCGGACCATAGCGCCGCAACACGACGACGCGATCGCCGCGCCGCACGCCCGACGCCTGCAATTGCGCGGCCAGCGCCGTCGCTCGCGCGTCGACGTCCGCGTAGGTGGCGCGCCGCTCGCCGTATACCAGCGCCAGCGCACCGCCGTCACGCTGCGCCGCCTGCTCGAACGCGCGGTGAAACGGCACGAATGGGCGGCCCGGGTCTCGCGTGCCGTCGTTCGCGAGCGCCAGCATCGCGGCCGCGGCCTCGCGCGACAGCAGCGGCGCCGCGTCGATACGCGCGTCGGGGTCGGTCACCAGGCAACGCAGGATGCGCACGAGGCTGTCGGTCATCTGCTCGACGAGCGCGCCGCCGAGCAGGTCGCAGTCGTACTCGAACGCTGCGCGCATGCCGTCGCCGGTGAGTGCAAGCGTGAGGCTGAGATCGTACTTCGCGGTGCAGGAGTCCAGCGTATGCATCCGCGCTTCGATTCCGGCGCCGAAGTCCACCTCGAACCCTTCGGCCGCGAAATCGAACAGCACCTGGAATATCGGCGCATGAGCCAACGAACGCGGCGGCTGGACGGCTTCGACGATCTTCTCGAACGGTACGTATGCGTGCTCGAGCGTGTCCAGCACCGTCGCACGCACGCGTTCGAGCACGTCGGAAAAAGTCGGCGTGCCCGATACGTCGACCCGGTTGGGCAGTGTGTTCACGAAATAGCCGATCACGTCGTCGCGCTCGAGCGCATAGCGATTCGAAATCGGGGATCCGATCACGATGTCGCCCTCGTGCGTATAGCGGCGAAGCAGCACCGCGAACGCCGCGAGCCCGACCATGTACATCGACAGGCCGCGCGCCCGCGCGACCTCCTTGAGCCCGTTGGCCACATCGAGCGGCACATCGAATTCGATCCGGCGCCCGTTGAAGCGCCGCGCGGCCGGCCGCGGATGATCGAGCGGCAGCGGCAGCACGGCAGGCGCGCCCGACAGCCGGGCCTGCCAATGCGCGAGGCCGGCGGCGAGATCCGCGGATGCGGCGTTCGCATCGGCATGCAGGCCGTCGTCGAGCGGCGCGGCGTCCGGTTCGCGGCCGTGCGCGAGTTCGGCATACGCCCGCGCGAGTTCATCGAGGAACAGCTGCAGTGAACGGCCATCGAACACGATGTGATGCACGGTCGCGACGAGACGGTAGTCGTCGTCGGCCACGCGCGCGAGCGTCGCACGCAACGGAGCATCGCGCTCGAGGTCGAACGGCGCGCGTGCCTGCTCGCTCTCGAGTTCGGCCACGCTCGCCGCAGGATCAGGCAGGCTCGAGAAGTCGACGCGCGTCAGTGCGGCCGGCGCGTCGACGATCTGCACGACCGGCTGGCCGCCGCGGCTCGGAAACCGGCAGCGCAGCGCGGGATGCCGCCGCTGCACGACGTCAAGCGCGCGCGCGAGCGCATCGGGGTCGACACGGCCGGACAGGCGCAACGAGAACGGGACGTTGTAGGTCACCCCGCCACGTTCGAACTGATTCAGGAACCACAGGCTCTGCTGAGCCGCGGACATGCCGGTCGGGCCGGCGGCGATGGACTGGACGGACGTTTCCGCCGGACTTGCGAGATCCATGCATTGCTCCAGGATGGAAGGCGCGCGCCGGTCGGCGCGCGCGGAGGTGCTTCGAGGATGGGAAAGGTTCAGCCGGGCCGGCCGCGGGTCAGACGGCCTGGCCGGCCGCCACGGCGGCGGCCGGCGTCGCATGGGCCGGGCTGTCGGACAGCGCGCCGGCGAACGACGCGACCGTCGGGAAGCGGAACAGCGTGTCGAGCGACACGCGCCGGCCGAGCGTCTTGCCGAGGCGCGATACGATCCGCATGCCGGCGAGCGAGTGGCCGCCGATCGAGAAGAAGTCCTGCTCGCGCTCGATCACGTCGAGTTTCAGCACGTCGGCCCAGACCGCGGCAATCGCCTCTTCCAGCGCACCGGTCGGCGCGGTGCGGCGCACATCCTCCCGGGCGCCCGCGTCCGTTTCCACGGGCGCGAGTGCGTCGCGCAGCGCGCGCTTGTCCAGCTTGCCGCTGGCCGTCATCGGCAGGCGCTCCACGACGTGGACGCGCGCGGGCACCATGTAGTCGGGCAGGATATCGACCAGTGCGTCGCGCAGCGCGGCCGCAGAGGGCGTCGCGCCGCGCGTGGCCGTGACGAACGCCTCGATCCGCTTGTCCGCCCCTTGCGCGGCCACCACCACCGCGCACTGGGCGACGCCGTCCAGTGCCCGCATGGCCTGCTCGATTTCGCCCGTCTCGATCCGAAACCCGCGAATCTTGATCTGGCTGTCGCGCCGGCCCAGGAACTCGACGCAACCTTCGGCGGTCCAGCGGCCGATGTCGCCGGATCGGAACAGCGTGCGCCCACTCAACCACGGCAGGGTGACAAAGCGTTGCGCCGTCAGGTCGGGCCGCTTCAGATAGCCGTCCGTCACGCCGCCGCCCACATACAGTTCACCGGGCACGCCTGGCGCGGCCAGATTGCCAAACACGTCGATCACGTACAGGTCGCGATGCGAAATCGGCCGACCGATCAGCGCGCGCGCATCGATATCCTCCGGGCGTTCGAGCGTATATGCCGTCGTGAACACGGTGCCTTCGGTCGGCCCGTAGCACACCGTGAGCGCCCGCCCGCCTGCCGCGAAGAAACCGCGCATCGCGTCGGTCGACACGACGTCGCCGCCGGTCAGCACCTGCCGCGCGTGCCGCAGCGCTTGCGGATGCTGCGCGACCATCTCCTGGAACAACGCGGAAGTGAGCCATATCACGCTCGCCTGCGACGACACGAGCGTATCGGCAAGATCCTCGAGGCTCGCATGCGTGCCAGGCTGCACGATCAGTTGCGCGCCGTTGAGCAGCGCGCCCCAGATCTCGAACGTCGACGCGTCGAACGCGAGCGGCGCGAACATCAGCACGCGGTCGTCCTGCCCGATCTTCACGCAGCTGTCGCTCGTCAGGAAATTCACCACGTCGCGATGGCGGCTCGGCGTCGCCTTCGGCTCGCCGGTCGAACCGGACGTGAACATGTAGTAGCACGGCGCGTCGATACCTGCGTCGGGCCTGCCGGCATCGCGGATCCCGGCGTACGATCCGAGCGGCACGCGATCGACGCAGTGGGTCGCGACACCGTCGGCGAACGGCGGCGCGTCCGCGTCGACCAACACATGCGCGACTCCGGCCGCACTGACCTGCCAGTCGCGACGCGCGGCCGGCAGTGCCGCATCGAGCGACAAATAGCAGGCCCCCGCTTTCAGGATGCCGAGCAGCGCACCCACCTGCGCCGGCGAGCGGGCCATGCTGACGCCTACCACATCCCCAGGCCGCACGCCGCACGCGATCAGGTGCGCGGCGACCTCGCTTCCTTTCGCATCGAGTTCCGCATAGGTCCATACGGTCTCGCCGCACCGCACCGCGGGCGCATCGGGCCGTTCGGCCGCCCAGCGCTCGACGAGCGCATGCAGCGTCGCTTCCCGGTACGGCGGCCGCGCGCCTTCCGCCTGCCGGCGCAGTGCGGCGCTCTCGCCCGGCTCGCCCACAGCGTCGGCGGCGCCGATGCGCATGTCGAGCGACAGCGCGGCCGCATCGACCAACCGTTCGACCGCCCGCGCGAACGACGCGACAGTATGCGACGACAACCCTTCGGAGGTATAAACCGGGGTCGGCGTCGTGCCGCCTGGCGTAACGCACAGCAGCGCGTCGATGCGGGTGCGACCGCCCTGCGTCGCGGCGTGCGACGCGGGCGAGTCGTACGTCACGGCGAACGTCGACTGGAAGCCCGGCGCCGTTGCATGGCCCGTACCCGCGCGCCATTCGGCCGTCGCGACATCCAACGCCTGCGGTGCGCGTGCATGACGCTCAACCGCCTGCCGCCACGCGCGCCCGGCCATTCCGGACAATTCGGCGAATGAGGCGGACGGGTCGACGTGCAGCGCGACCGGCAGCGGCACGGGCAGTGTGCGGCCGTCGATGTCCGATGCAAGCCCGATCACGACATCGAGACTGCCGCTGAAGCGCGCGAGGGCCGCCGCATGCAGCGCGAGCGACGCAGCGGCCGGCGCGATCCCGCTCGCGTCGCATGCCGCGTCCAACTGCATGAGCGACTCGGCGCCGCTGGCCGGGTCCTGCCGCCCGGTGTAGAACTCGACGGGCGGTGTCCCGGCGGGCGCATCCGCGATCAGCTCGCCCACCTCCGTGTCGAGTTGCGCGCGCCAGAACGCGACGTCCGCGTCGCCGGCCACGGGCTGCGCATCGTCCGCGCCACCGGCCGGCGCGCCCGCAAGCGCGCCGAGACGGCGATCGGGATCGTCGAGCCAGGCATTCGCGGTCGCGAAGAACGCGTTCATCAGCGCGAGCACATCCGCCTCGGCCGCCGCGGACGTCGAATATTCGAGCATGAAGCGCCCACCGGCTTCGGGGCGCGTCTCGTCGTCGAACACGACTATCACGTTCAGATCGAACTTGGCCGAACCATTGCTGAGCCCTTCGAGGATGTCGACGTCCAGCCCGTCGAATTCGAGCTTGCGCGTCATCGAATTATGGAAACTGAACGCGACCTGAATGTACGGCAGCAGATTCGTCGCGCGTTCGGGCTGAAGATCGGCGACCATGCTCGAGAACGGCACGTGCGAATGCGAGCATCCGGCGCGGATCTCGTCCTTCACGCGGTCGATCAGGGCAGGCCATTGCATGTCGGGCGACAGTTCGACGCATACCGGCAACATGTTCACGAGCATGCCGATCGTGTTCTGAATCCCCTGGACGTCTCGATTGGCGACGGCCGTGCCGACGATCTGGCGTGTATTGCCCGAGCGCGCGGCAACCACGGATGCAAACACCGAGAACATCGTCTCGAACAGCGTTGCCTTGCGCTGCGCCGCGTAATGCTTCAGGCGCGTGGCCAGCGCGGCGGGGAACGGCACCGATACCGAACTGCCGACGAAATCGAGATTCGCGACCGGCGCGCCGGCGCGCGGGAACGGCGAATGGCCGTAAGGTGACCATGTCCGCAGGCGTTCCCGCCAGTACGCGCGTCCCGCGAGGCCGGCCGTCGATTCGAGCCACGCACGTTCGAACTCGCAATAGTCGATGAACTGAATGACCGGCTCGAGCGGCGCAAGGTCCTGCCTGCCACGCTCCGCGTTGTAGAAATGACTCAATTCGCGCAGGAACAGACGAAACGACCAGCCATCGTGAATCAGGTGGTGCTCGATGTGCAGCAGCGCATGATCATGCTCGCTGCGCTTGAACAGAACCCAACGCACCAGCGGCAGCGTGCCGACGTCGATCTTGGCGCCCGTTTCTACCCTGATCAGCGATTCGATGTACGCGTCGCGCGCGTGCTCGGCCGTCTTCGACATGTCGACGACGGGCACCGTGACGGGCCATGCGGGTTCGACGCGCTGCACCGGCTCGCCGTCGTGCTCGACGAATACCGTCGACAGGCTCTGATGGCGCTGAACGAGCCGCCCGAGCGCACGCTCGAGCGCGCCGATGTCGAGAGCGCCGCGCAGGTTGAGGACCGCCTGAAAGTTGTACGCGATGCTGTCCGGCACCAGCATCTCGAGAAACCACGCCTGCTCCTGCGACATCGACAGCCGCGCCTCCGTTCCCGCCGGGTAGCTGCGGCCCGCGGATTCGCTCAACCGATCAAGGACATTGCCCGTCTCATCGAAATGTTTGCTCACGACCACTCCCTTGTTTTCTCGTTGCTGAAAATTGGCATGCGACCGTACTCGATCGACATGCCTGAAAGTCCGAATCACAATGGAAGAAGAACACGGGACATGGCCGTCTCACAACCTGCGAAATTTCACTGTCAATTTCCACAGCGAAATTTCACAGATGCTGTGCAAAACACGTTCGTATAACTTGGTTCGCATTTCAAAACAGGCAAGGAATCGATATGCGCGAACAGAATACGGGCGTGTTGAGGAAGTTCCGGATAAGCGCCGTACTCAAGGCCGATCTCGACCCGCTGTACCGGAAGAACAACTGGCGCGGGCTGCTGGGCTGGATGGGCGACCTTGCGACGATCGCCGGCGCGATCTGGATGACAAGGCTGACGCCGTACGCGTATCCGCTGACCGTGCTGATCGTCGGATCCCGCCAGCGCGCACTCGCGTCGCTATTGCACGAAGCGGCGCATCTGACACTCGCACGCAATGGCCGCTTGAATCGTTTCATCGGCGAATATCTTTCCGGCCTCCCGGTTTTTCAGGATTTCGAATCGTATCGCCAGTCTCACGTCATGTCGCATCACCGGTTTCTCGGCGATCCGACGCGCGATCCGGACTACATCTACTATATCGACTCGGGCCTTCAGCGCGCCGAGGATCGATTCGAGTTCTGCTTCGGCCACGTGCTTCGTACCCTGATGTTGCTGAACGTGTTCAGCTACGCCAACTACCTCGTCCGTCATCGCGTTGCGTCGCTGCTCAAATCGCGGCGTGGCGCGATAAAGCTGATCCTGGTCCATGCGTTCCTGTTCGCAGTCCTTGGCATTGCCACGAACCCCGCAGGGTACCTGCTCTTCTGGCTGATTCCGTACCTGACGTCGTTCCAGGTCATCGGGTGGCTATCCGAGGTATCCGAGCACTTCGGCCTGTTCGGCAGGGAAACCGACGAATTGCTGATGACCCGCAACCGATTTCCGTCATGGTGGGAACGCTGGTTCATCGGCATGCATGGCGACAATCTGCACCTCACGCATCATCTTCTCGCGGCCATCCCGTACTGGAACCTGCCTGCAGCTCACCGAATCCTGATGCGGGACGAACACTATGCGCGCGCCAACGCCCGCACCGGCGGAATCGTGTCGCGCGGAAGCCACCCGCTGTCGGTAATGGAACAGATCCTCGAAGGCTACAAGGCACCGGCCACCCCGTCTCACGCACCGCAGTCGAACTCATGAGCGTACGTGCAATCGTCCTCATCGCCCGCATCGCCGCGGCCATGTCCACGCGGTCCTGCCGACAGGATCGACCGATCATGGCGGCACGCATGCGATCCCGTCGTGGTTTGCGCGCGCGGCAGCGTCGTTAGTCGAGAAGTCCGTCGGGCACCCGGCACGCGATTTCAGTCGCGATGCGGCACGAACACGGTGCCGTGTCGGCACCGCACGCTCGGCGAGCGGCTCGCGCCGCGAGTATCGGATCGACCACGTACGCCCGCCGGCGGCGCATCACGTCGGCCTGCGCGAGGTCGGCCATCCGGTGCCCGGCGGGCGTTTCAAAACAAAGAGGCAATCCGCGAGCGCCGATGTACGCGACGGGCGTCAAGATCCCCTCCGGCAATCGCGCTCCGCCGCCCATCGCCTCGCCGATCACGCTCGCTTCACTCCCCGCTGCGCGCCGCATCGAAGTGCAATAACTGACAGTTTCTCGTCCGGGCGCTTTTCATTAGATTGGCGACACGATCCCTGCAAAGCCCGCGCCCCGACATGACTCTCATCGCCAGCGAAGCACAGCACACGACGACCGCCGCGTACCGGGACATCGCCGGACGCCATGCGCGGTCCGCCCCTTGCGGCGCCTTCCATCGCGACGCATGGGATGCCTTGTCGGACGCGGGACTGTGGCGCCTGCCGGTACCGCGCGAACTCGGCGGCGCGGGCGGCACGTGGCACGACTTCGTCGATGCCTTCGAAGCGGTCGCCGCGGCGCTGCGCTCCGTCGGCTTCGCGATGGCGCTGGCCAATCAGGCGACGCTGATTCGCGCGATCGTCGCATACGGTTCCGACGCGCAGCGCACACGGCATCTGCCGTCGCTGCTGTCCGGCGCCATCGGCGCCACGGCGATCTCCGAGAAAGGTACCGGCACCGAAGTGCGCGCGCTCGAAACGTGCCTCGTTCGCGACGGCGACCACTACCGGCTCGACGGCCACAAGTACAACATCAGCCACGCGCCCGAAGCACGCCTGATGATGATCGTCGCGACGCTGACCGGCGACGGCAAGCCGGCCACCGCGCTGGTGCTGATCGATCCCGAACGCGCGGGCGTGCGGCGCAGCGCCCCGCAGGCGACGTTCGGCGTCGCGGATCTTCCGATCGGCGATCTCGCGCTGTCCGGCGTGCGCGTCGACGCCGACGAACTGCTCGGCACGCCCGGCGACGGGCTGCGCCTGCTGATGGACATCGCGTCGATGAATCGCGCGCTGTTCGGCCTGCTGTGCGCGAACGTCACCCAGCCGTTTCTCGCCGACGCGCTCGCGCATGCCAGCGGCCGCAAGACGCTCGGCGTCGCGCTGGACGCCCATCAGCACGTGCAGCGCAGGCTGGTGGACGTCCAGGTCGGCATCGAACGCACGCGCTGGACGGCACGCGCGGCACTCGATCAACTCGTCGGGCAACGTCCCGAGGCGCTCGCGAACTGTTCGATCGCGAAGCTCGCGGGCGCGCGCGATCTCGCGCAGGCCGCGCTGCACCTGCTCGCGATTCACGGCAGCGACGGCTACCGGCGCGGCCCGCTCGCCACCTTCGTCGCCGACGCGCTCGCGATGGGCTCGGCCGGCGGCACCGAGGAAATGCATTACCGCAACATCTTCAGCCAGATGCAACGACGCGCGGCCGCCACGGCGCGCGCGGCGTGAGCGTTCACCCTTCCATCCCCCTTCAGGAGCTGCCCTTGACTATCCAGACTGGCCTGCGTGCCCGCGCCACCCACCGCGTCGACACGATTTCGCTCGCCGATCAATGGGGAGGCGAAGCGCACGCGCTCGCGAGCCCGATCATGATCATCTTCATCGAACAGACCTGCATGCAGGCGACCGACCATCTGCTGCCGGCCGGGCAAATGACGGTCGGCTACAACTTCGAGATCAAGCATCTCGCACCGACGCCGCCCGAATGGGAAGTGACGGTCGACGCCGAACTGATCGAGGTCGACGGCCGCATGATGACGTACCGGGTCGAGGTGCGCGACGCGGTGGGCGTCGTCGGCGAAGGCGTGCATACGCGCTGCGCGGTCAGCCGCGACGGCTTCCATCGCCGCCTGGACGAGCGGCGCGACAGCGCGGCGCTCGTGCGCTGACGAGCCGGAGCCCGACCATGATTCCGCTTCCGCTGCAGGGTCTCCGGCTGCCGGTGATTGCGTCTCCGATGCTGATCGCGAGCTATCCCGAGATGGTGCTCGCCCAGTGCAGGAGCGGGATCGTCGGCGCATTTCCGGCACTCAACGCGCGGCTCAGCGCGCAGCTCGGCGACTGGATCGACACGATCGACGGCACGCTGCGCGCGTACCGGGAGGCCCATCCCGATGCGCCGGTGGGCCCGTACGCGGTCAACCATATCTGCCATCCGTCGAATCCGCGCGTCGAACAGGACCTGCGCATCTGCATCGAGCGCCGCGTGCCGCTGATGATCACGAGCCTGCGCGCGCCGTCGCGCGACGTCGTCGACGCGATCCACGCCTACGGCGGGATCGTGCTGCACGACGTCACGACGGTGCGACATGCGCAGAAGGCGCTGGAAGCCGGCGTCGACGGACTCGTCCTCGTCGCGGCCGGTGCGGGCGGCCACGCCGGCACGCTGTCGCCGTTCGCGCTGGTCACGGAAGTGCGGCGCTTCTACGACGGCTTCATCGCGCTGTCCGGCGCGATCGCGACGGGCGACGCGATCGCCGCCGCGCGCGCGCTCGGCGCCGACTTCGCGTACATCGGCACGCGCTTCCTGGCGTCGCACGAAGCCAACGTGGTGCAGCGCTACAAGGACACGATCGTCGAAGCCAGCGCTGCCGACATCGTCTACACCGACGCATTCACCGGCGTCCACGGCAACTACCTGCGCCAGAGCATCGAGGCGGCCGGGCTCGACGCGCGCCGGCTCGCACGGGTCGACGGCGCGCAGCTCGATTTCTCGCCGGACGGCGGCGCGAAGCAGTGGCGCGACATCTGGGGGGCCGGCCAGGGCGTCGGCGCGATGGACGCGGTGCTCAGCGTGGCCGACATCGTCGAACGCCTCGCGGCCGAATACGAGCGCGCCGTCGCACGCATGCAGCCGGGCGCGGCCGCGCACGTCGCCGCGCATCGGCCGGCCGTTTCCTCCGCTTCACGGATCGACACGCCATGACGCCCACCGAACTTGCCGCCCCGTCGTCCGTCGACGATGCGATCGCGCGACGCCGCGCGCGGATCGACGTGATCGACGACCAGCTTCTCGAACTGATCGGCCAGCGCATCGCTCACGCAACCGAGATCGGTCATCTCAAGCGGCATGCGGGGCTCGCGGTGCGGCAGCCCGCCCGCGAAGCGTCGATCGTGGCCGAGCTGTGCACGCGCGCGCCGTGGGGGCTGCGCGACCGCGACCTGCGCGCCATCTGGCAGACGCTGTTCAGCGCGAGCCGTGACGCGCAAGCGCTGCCGTCCGTCGCGTTCCTCGGCCCGTCGGGCACCTACACCGAAACCGCGATGCTCCGTCATTTCGGCGAGTTCGCCCGCGGGCAGGCGCACGAGACGATCGACGCCGTATTCGACGCGCTCGCGCGCGGCGACGCGGAATGCGCGGTCGTGCCGATCGAGAATTCGTCCGAAGGCGCCGTGACCCGCACGCTCGACCTGCTGATCGCGCAGGCGGCGAGCGTCACGGGCGAGATCGAACTGCCGGTCGCGCACTGCCTGCTGAGCGCCAGCGGATCGCTCGCCGGCGTCGACAGCGTGGTCGGCCATCCGCAGGCGCTCGCGCAATGCCGCGCGTGGCTCGACGCGCATGCGCCCGGCCTGCGCCGCATCCCGGTGTCCAGCAACGCGGTGGCCGCGCGCGAGGCCGCGCACCTGTATGACTGCGCGGCGATCGCCGGTGAGCCCGCGGCCGCTCTTTACGGACTGCGAATCATTGCCAGCGCGATCCAGGATCACCCGGACAACCACACGCGCTTCGTGATCGTCGGTGGCCAGGCGCCCGCGCCGACCGGCCACGACCGCACGAGCATCGTGCTGCGGCCGACCGACGCGCCCGACGCGCTCGCGCGCGTATTCGACGCGCTCGCCCGACACCGCGCCCCGCTGCTGTGGGTCGGCGTGCGCCCGGCACGCGGCGCCGGCCATGCGTATCGGTACTGCATCGATTTCGGCGGGCACCTGCTCGATCCGAACGTGCGCGCGGCGCTCGACGAGATGGCGCCCGCCGCGTCCGAGCTGCGCGTTCTCGGCGCCTATCCGCGAGCCGCGGGTTGTCCCGACCGGCACGCCGACGGCCCGGCCGCATCATGACGACGGCGCCCGCTTCGTCCCGCGTCGCCGCCCGGCTGCTCGCGATTCGCGACGGTCGCGACGATCGCCTGCTCGTGCTGTGCGGCATCGCCGCGGCGGACTGCCTGTCGCTCGCCGCCGGGCGATGGCTGCGCGCGTTGCGCGCCGAATACGACGACGAACTGGAGCTGCTGCCGTTCGTGCGCGGCACACCCGACGCCGCCGGCACCGCGTGCCTGCTGCGGCGCTGCGAGCGCCTCCGGCTTCCCGCGGTGGCGATCGGCGACAGCCTGGCGACCGCCTATGGCCGCTGGCGCGCATGCCTGCCCGCGGCGCCGCTGACCTGGCGAGTGCTCGAGACATCCGCCGCACGGGCCGCGACGCCGCTGCCCGGCGGCCTGCTGGCGCGCTGGCCGGTACGCCCGGCCGAGCCGGTCGACTGGCCGCGCTCGCGCCGCGTCGTCGCAGATCTCGGCGTGGCGTCGCCGGCGCTCGGCGCACGAATCGGCGCGCTCGCCGACGCACTGTGCGACGGCACGCTCGTCGTCGCCGGCATTGCGCTGGACACGGCTCCGGGCGCGCCGCACACCTTCGTCACCGATGCGCTGGACCCGCTCGCCAACTACGTCCGGATGCAGCGCATCGCCGCCGTGACCCGCCGCGCGCCGTCGCTGCGGAGCCGCCTGTGAGCCCGCGCCCGCA
Source organism: Burkholderia anthina (assembly GCF_001547525.1). Classification (GTDB taxonomy): domain Bacteria; phylum Pseudomonadota; class Gammaproteobacteria; order Burkholderiales; family Burkholderiaceae; genus Burkholderia; species Burkholderia semiarida. The sequence continues at coordinate 40,348 of NZ_LNJP01000004.1, read as the reverse complement.
AGCCGGCCCGATGCGCATCGCGCTCGTCGGCATGCCCGGCGCCGGCAAGACGACCGTCGGCAGCGCACTGGCCCGCGCACTCGCGCTGCCGTTCGTCGACGTCGACCGCGAACTCGAACGCCGCTTCGGCGCGCCCGTCGCCGCGCAATTCCATGCGGCCGACTTCCGCGCACGCGAGGCCGACGTCATCGACGCGCTGACCCGCGGGCCGGCGCTCGTGCTCGCGACCGGCGGCGGCGCCGTGCTGCGCGACGACACGCGCGTCCGGCTCGGCCAGCGCTGTTTCGTGATCCATCTCGCGAGCGATCTCGACACCCTGTGGCACCGCACGCGCGGCGACGCGTCCCGCCCGCTGCTGAACGTCGCCGACCCGCGCGCGGCGCTCGCCGCGCTGCACGACGCGCGCGAATCGCTGTACCGCGCGTGCGCGCACTGCCGCATCGATACCTCCGGCCAGTCCGTCGCACAAACGCTCGCGGCCGCGCTCGACGCACTCGCCATCGCGTAACCCGCGCGCCTCTGTCCTTCCCCTTCCGCTTTTCGACGATGCCGGCCGCCGGTGCGGCCGGTGCGGCCGGTGCGGCCGACTGCCATTTCTACCAGTTGCCGTCCGTCTAATAATATCTAAAGATATATTTTTAGATACAGATCGTTCGCCTTCACGCGACAGGAAACCGACCATGCCCCTCCTCATCGACCGAGCGTGCGGCGCCCGCCGCCTAGTTCCCGCGCTCGCCGCGCTCGCGATCGCCGGCTGCGCCCCGTTCGGCCCGCAACGCCCGGCGGCGCGGATCACGCCCGTCGAGCAACTCGATGCGGGCGCCGCGATTCGCTCCGCCGGCACCGGCTCGCCGACGATCGCCGAACGCTGGTGGACCGCGTTCGGCGACGCGCAGCTGGATCGCCTCGTCGACGATGCGCTGGCCGGCGCACCGACGCTGCAGGCGCAGCGCGAACGTGTCGCGCAGGCGCTGGCCGACGCCGACGTCGAAAACGCCGCGCTGCTACCGCAGCTCGGCGCGACGGCGAGCGCGGTGCCGACGCGCCTGCCGGGCAGCTATCGGACGCCGCCGCCCGCGGCCGGACACTGGCAGGTCGACGCGCAGGCCCTCCTCGGCGCGTCGTGGGATCTCGACATCGCCGGCCGGCAGCACGCGCTGGCGCGCGCCGCCGCGCTGCGCGCGGATCAGCAGCGCGCGCTCGAGCATGCGGCCGCCGTGTCGCTGCAGGCGGCGATCGTCGAAACGTACCTGCAGCTCGCGCTCGAACAGCAACTGCTCGCGATCGCGCGCGATACGCTCCAGCAGCACAGCTATCTGCTGCGCCTCACGTCGCAACGCGCCGACGCCGGCCTCGACATGCAGGTGGCCGTGCTCAGGGCGAGCGAACCCATTCCGCACGCGCAGGCCGACATCGACACGCATGCGGCCGCCTCGGCCCGGCTGCGCCACCGGCTCGCCGCGCTCGTCGGCCGGGGGCCCGGTTACGCCGACGCGCTGACACCCGCCGCGCCGCCGGCGGCGGCGTTGTCGATGCCGGCCGTCCTGCCCGCGGCGCTGATCGGCCGCCGGCCGGACGTCCTGGCCGCGCGCTACCGGGTCGAAGCCGAAGCGGCGAACATCGACGCCGCGCGCGCCGCGTTCTACCCGGATGTCAATCTGCTGGCCTTCGCCGGCGTGCAGAGCTTCGGGTTCCGCGCGCTGTTCCACGGCAACAGCGGCACGCTCGGCGCCGGCCCCGCGATCACGCTGCCGATTTTCGAGGGCGGGCGCCTGCGCGCCGGCCTGCGCGCGCAAACCGCCGCCTACAACGCCGCCGTCGCGACGTACGACGACACGGTCGTCAACGCGCTCGCGCAGGTCAGCGACACCCTCGTCCAGATCGACACGCTCGGCCGGCAGCGGGCGCTTCAGCGCGAGGCGCTGGCGCGCGCGCAACGGACCTACACCATCGAAACGCAGCGCTACCGCAAAGGCATTTCCGGCTACCTCGACGTCCTGCTCGCCGAAGGCCGGCTGCTCGAGGATCGCGAATCGGTCGCCCGCGCGGACGCATCGTTCGCGATCGAGCACGCCCGCCTGATCACCGCGCTCGGCGGCGCCACTTCCACTGGAGTCACACAATGAACCGTCCCGAATCCCCCGCCGCCGGGCCCTCGCTGCAACGCGCGCGCCGGCGCTACTTCCGCTGGTTCTTCATCGCGCTCGCCGGCGCGGCCGGCCTCGCCGCCGCCGCGTGGGCCACCACGCGCGGCACCGAGACCACCGACGACGCGTACGTGTCCGGCGACGTCGTGCAGATCTCGCCGCAGATCGGCGGCACCGTCGACGCCGTGCGCGTGCAGAACGCCGACTGGGTGCGCCCCGGCGATCTGCTGTTCAGCGTCGACAAGACCGATGCGCGGCTCGCGCTGGACGAAGCGGTCGCGCAACTCGCGCACGCGGTGCGCCAATACCGCACCGCGCATGCGGACGTGGTGCGCGAGGAAGCGCAGATCCGGGTGCGGCGCACCGAATGGGCCAAGGCGAACGACGACCTGCAGCGCCGGCTGAGCCTCGCGCAAGATGGCGGCGTGTCGCGCGAGGATCTTCGCCATGCGCGGGACGCGATGGACGGCGCGGCAGCCGCGCTGAACGCGCAGCAGGCCGCCTACGACGCGACGCTCGCGCGCACCGACGGCACGTCGATCGACACGAATCCGCTCGTGCGCGCGGCGGCCGCCCGCGTCCGCAGCGCGGCGCTCGCGCTGCGCCGCACCGAAATACACGCGCCGCTCGGCGGGCTCGTCACGCGCCGGGTCGTGCAGGTCGGCCAGCACGTGTCGCCCGGCACGCCGTCGCTGGCGCTCGTGCCGCTCGATCACGTGTGGGTCGAGGCCAACTTCAAGGAATCGCAACTGCGCGGCATGCGCGCCGGGCAGCCGGTCGAGCTGTTCTCGGACCTGTACGGCAGCGACGTGGTGTTCCACGGGCGCGTCGTCGGGCTCGAAGCCGGCACCGGCGCCGCCTTCGCGGCCGTGCCCGCGCAGAACGCGACCGGCAACTGGATCAAGGTCGTCCAGCGCGTGCCGGTCAGGATCGCGCTCGATCCGGCCGAGCTGCGCGCGCACCCGCTGCGTATCGGCCTGTCGATGACGGCATCGGTGCCGGTCGATCGCGGCGCCGGCACCGCGTCGGCGTCGCCGCCCGCCCGTGCTCCGGAAGCACGCCGGTCGATCGACGCCACGTCGATCTATCGTGAGGATGACGAAGCGGGCGACGCGCTCGTCGCCGAGACGATTCGCGCGAACAGCGGCGTCCGTCCGCTCGCGCCGGGAGCCTGACGATGCGCTTATTCTCCCGGAACGCGGCGCCGAAACTGCCGCTGGAGCCACTCGCCGGCGTGCCGCTGGCGCTCGTCGCGATCGCGGTCAGCGTCGCGAATTTCATGCAGACGCTCGACCTGACGATCGCGAACGTCGCCGTCCCGACCATCGCGGGCGATCTCGGCGTCGCACCGGACATGGGCACGTGGATGCTGACCTCGTTCGCGACGCCGCTCGCGATCACGCTGCCGCTCACCGGCTGGCTCACGCAGCGCTTCGGCCAGGTGCGGCTGTTCCGCGTGTCGGTGCTGCTGTTCGTGGTCACGTCGATCCTGTGCGGGATGGCGCCGAACTTCGAGTCGCTGCTGGTGTTTCGCGCGCTACAGGGCGCCGCGTCGGGCCCGATCACCGCGCTGTCGCAGGCGCTGCTGATGGCGGTGTTCCCGTCGACGCGCCGCCACGTCGCGCTGGCCGTGTGGCAGACCACGACGTTCGTCGCGCCGGTGCTCGGGCCGATCGCCGGCGGCTGGATCACCGACAACCTGAGCTGGCCGTACATCTTCTACGTGAACGTGCCGCCGGGCGTGCTCGTGCTCGGCGTGCTCGCGCGGCTGCTGAAGGGGCGCGACAACGCGACGCGGCGGCTGCCGGTCGACGTCGTCGGGCTGCTGCTGCTCACCGCCGCGTTCGGTTCGTTCCAGTTGCTGCTCGATCGCGGCCAGAACCTCGACTGGTTCGCCTCCGACGAAATTCGCATGCTGGCGGTCGTGGGCATCGCGTCGTTCGTCGCGCTGGTCCTCTGGGAGCTGACCGACGACCATCCGATCGTCGACTTGCGGCTGTTCGCGGACCGCAACTTCACGACGAGCACGCTCGCGATCACGGTCGGCTTCGGGCTCTACTTCGGCGCGCTGGTGCTCGTGCCGCTGTGGCTGCAGACCCAGCAGGGATACACGGCCACCTGGGCCGGCATCGCCACCGCGCCGCTCGGCGTCGCGGGGATCGTGATCGCGCCGCTGCTCGGCCGCTTCCAGGGCCGCACCGATCCGCGCCTGCTCGCGACCGTCGCGCTCGTCGGCTGGGGCGCCGCGTCGTTCTGGCGCATGCATTTCAACAGCGACGTGACCCTCGGCGACATCGCCGCCAATTCGCTGCTGATGGGCGCCGCCACCGCGTTCTTCATCACGCCGCTCGTGTCGCTTTCGCTCGCCGGGCTGCCCCGCGAGCGGCTGCCCGCGGCATCCGGGCTGCAGAACGCGCTGCGCCGGATCGGCACGAGTGTCGCGACCTCGGTCGCGCCGACCTACTTCGAGCGCCGTTCCCGCGTGCACAACACCTATCTCGTCGACCACATCACGCCGTACGATTTCGCGTCCGCCGACTGGTTCGCTCGGCTCGATCATGCGGGGCTGTCGCCGTCCGGTGCGCTCGCGTCGGTCTCGCATGCGATCGACGTCGAAGCGCACATGCTCGCGCTGAACGATTTCTCGTTCGGCTGCCTGCTGCTGTTCGGCGCGACGCTGCTGGCGGTCTGGTCGATCCGCTCCCGCCACGCGTGACGCGCGACGGAAAACATCCGGAAGCCGTCTCGTCCGGCAGGAGCGACTGACCGGCTAGCCGGGCGGCGGGCGGCGGGCGGCGGGCGGCGGGCGGCGGGCGGCGGGCGGCGGGCGGCGGGCGGCGGAAGTCTCTGCCGAATCGCATCGCCGTCATCGGTGAATCGGCCTGGCGGGCCGCGCTCGACGGCACCGCGAATGAAAAAAGGGCTGCGCGCCGATCGACACGGCGCGCAGCCCCTTCAACTGCGCCGCTTAACGCGGATTAACGCGGATCGCCGGGCGCCGGCACGTAGCCGTCGGCAAGGATGCCGATCGTCCGCGCGGCCGGCTCGCGCAGGCGCTTGGCCGCCTGATAACCCTCCGACCGATACCACTCGCGGGCGCGCTCCGCCGACTCGAATTCGAGCACGACGACGCGCTTGGGCGCCCAGTCTCCTTCCAGCGTCTCGACTTCGGCGCCGCGCACGAGGAAGCGCCCGCCGTACTCGGCCACCGTCGGCGCGCCGAGCCGGCGGTACGCCTGGTAAGCGTCGACGTCGTGCACGTCGATGTCGAACACCACGTACGCGCTCATGATCGCGCCTCCGCAGGCGCGGACGCCGGCGCCGCCGCGTCGGCCGGCGCGAGCTGCACGAACACGCGGCCGTTCTCGATCTTCACCGGGTAGGTGTGCACGCACGTCGTCAACGGCGCGCACAGCGCCATGCCGGTCCGCACGCTGAAGCGCCCCTGGTGCAGCGGGCATTCGATCTCGTCGTCGAGCAGGAAGCCGTCGCTCAATCGCGCATCGCCATGCGTGCACTGGTTCTCGGTCGCGAAGATCTCGTCGCCGACGGCATACAGCGCGATGTCGCGGCCGCCCACCCAGACGCCGAGTATTCCGTCCGCGCGCACCGTTTCCGGCGCGACTGCATCGATCCATTCCGTAGTCACGTTCGGCACCTCGTTCAGATCGGGTAAATCAGCGAGTTCGGAATCATCTCGCTGTCGTAGACGCAGATGCGCGACTCGAAACGCAGCCCGTGCGGCGTACGCAGGATGCGGTCCAGGTAGCGCCCGGTGTTGTACACGTCGCTCATCTGCTCGGTCTTCGTGCGCAGCACCGCGTAGTTCGTCTCCGCCTCGATCACCGTGTCGTCGAGATACGTGACGAGCGGCAGCCCGATCACGTGGCGCTGATAGTACGGATCGAAGAACAGCGTCTCCTTGATCCCGTAGACGCGATCCTTCAGCATGCCCTTGCTCTCGAAATCCATCACCGCCAGCGGCAGGTTGCGCTCGTGGTTCTCGCGCGGCACCACCGTGTACCGGCATTGCTCGATGAAGAATTCCGGCCACGCGTCCCAGTCGCCGCCGTCGAGCACGGCCGCATATCTCGCGTTGAGCTGGACGAGCGAATAGAAATCCTCGAAGGTCGCGCCGCCCGCGTGCGGCTCGGCGGCCGGCCGGGCCGTTCTTGTCGTGATCGTGCTCATTCAGGCCTCCATCACTTGGCGCCAGTACTGGTACATGCCGCGCACCAGCGTTTCGCTGACCATGTGTTCGGTCTGCTCGTCGATCTGCCGGCCGCCGAGCTCGTTGTAAACGTTGCCGTGCTGGATCTGCTCGAAGCTCTGCTGCACGCATTCGATGACCTCGCCGTCGTCCGCCGACACGAAACCGGCCGGCCCGAACAGATTGGCCTGGCGCAGACGGCGCCGCGTCATCTCCTCGGTGTCGGTCTCGAAACCGAAATGCGTCCACACGTAGTCGAACACGCCCGGGCCGATCGGCCGGATGCGCCGCGTCGACAGCGCATTGACCTGCTGCTGGATGATGACGCTCGGCATCAGCGTGAGCATCACGACGGTCGGATCGCCCCACCACGGTTCGTGCACGACGTCGAGGAAGCGGTCGTCGTGCAGCGTCATGCGCTCCTTGAAGCTCGTCACGTTGTGGGTCACTTCTCCGCCGCCGCCGCCGCTGCGGATCGACACCATCGCGCCGTGCCGGTGATGCGCATCGGTCACGAGCCGGGCGGGATTGTCCGCGCGCCACAGGCCGAAGTTGACGAACCAGGTGTGCAGCAGCCCCGCGTGATACGGATCCTTGATGTTCTCGACCATCAGCTTCCAGTTGCTCGGCACGCGCTGCCGCGTATAGCCGAGCACGGTCAGCTTCGGGCCGTGGAACAGGCGGTCGTAGTAAGGCAGGATGCGCGGGCCGAGGAAATCCTCGAACGATTCGACGTTCTCGTCGAACGACGCGAACACGGCGCCGCCGCGCGTCGACACGCGCAGGCGCCGCAGCGCATGCTTGCCCGGCTCGAAATCCGCCGGCATGCCGCCGTTGATCGTGCCGCCCTGACGCACGCCGCGCCGGAACGGCACGCCGATCAGGTTGCCCTTCAGGTCGTAGTTCCACTGGTGATACGGGCAGTGGAAATCCTTCGCCTTGCCCGAGCGCTCGCGGCAGAACTGCATGCCGCGGTGCGCGCACGCGTTTTCGAAGACGACGATCTCGCCATCCTCCGTGCGCGTCATCACGACGGATCGCTCGCCGACTTCCGTGCGCTGGAAATCGCCGGGAGACGGCACTTCGGCTTCGAGGCCGATGTAGCACCAGTGATTCGCATAGAACAGGCGCTCGAGTTCCCGCTGGTACAGCGCTTCACTCGTATACGCCTCGTATGGCGTGCGGCTGGCGCCGTCGCCTTTCCAGTCGAGCGCGCGGGCGATGTCGATGGGTGAGTTCAAGAGAGCTCCTTTCATTCAGTAAGAAACGGCCTGCCTCGCGACGGCGGCACCGTGCGCGATGAAGCCGGCTGGCGAACGCCGCCGCGCAACCGCCGCGGCAGCCAACTGCTCGATGAGTTCGGCCGTGTGATCCCAGCCGAGACATGCGTCGGTAATGCTTTGGCCGAACACCGGCGGCGTGCCCGGCACCAGGTCCTGCCGCCCCTCGACGAGGAACGACTCGATCATCACGCCCACGATCGCGCGCTCCCCGCGATGCAGTTGCGCGGCGAGGTTGCCGCAGACGTCGATCTGCGCGCGGGTCTGCTTGCCGCTGTTGCCATGGCTCGCGTCGATCACGACGTACGGGGGAAGATGCGCGTCGCGCAGCGCGGCGCAGGCGGCCGCGACGCTGGCGGCGTCGTAGTTCGGGGTCTTGCCGCCGCGCAGGACGATATGCGTGTCGGGATTGCCGGACGTGGTCGCGATTTCCACGCTGCCGGAAACGGAGGGCCTCAGGTAACTGTGCGACACGCGCGACGCGCGGATCGCGTCGATCGCGACCTTCACGTTGCCGTCGGTGCCGTTCTTGAAACCGATCGGCAGGTCGAGCCCCGAGGCCGCCTGGCGATGGATCTGCGATTCGGTCGTCCGCGCGCCGATCGCGCCCCAGGACACGAGGTCGTCGAGATACGGCGCGGTCATCGGATCGAGAAATTCGGTCGCGGCCGGCAAGCCCAGCGCATTGATGCCGAGCAGCACCTTGCGCGCGACGCGCAGGCCGTCCTCGATCCGGAAGCTGCCGTCGAGATACGGGTCGTTCACGAGCCCTTTCCAGCCGACCGTGGTGCGCGGCTTTTCGAAATAGACGCGCATCACGATCTCGAGCACATCGGCGTACCGCTCGCGCAGTGGCGCGAGCCGGCGCGCGAACGCCAGCGCGGCGTCCGCATCGTGGATCGAACACGGGCCGACGATCAGCGCAAGCCGGTCGTCCTCGCCCGCGATGATGCGCGCCAATGCGCGCCGCGCATCGCCGATCGACCGTGCCAGGCCGGGATCGCACGGCAACTCGGTGCGCAACCGCTGCGCACTGATCACCGCCACGCCTTGCGTCAACGCTGCCTCAACGGGTTTTTCCATTTAACGCTCCACTCTCGCTGATCGGATGCCGATTTACGGAGGCAATTAGAGCGCGGTCAAATCCCCGGTGATACTGTCATTTATCTCAGAAGCATTTCACATGGTGGATATCTGTGATTTCCGACAGTATTCCGATATGCGGATCACGTCTAACTTAACTCCTGACAAAACACGTTCTCACCTGCTGTTCTGCCAAGGAGCCTCGTAATGACAAGAAAATATTTTGAAACGCGAATCGACGTGAAGTATCGGGAAACGGACGCGATGGGCCATGTGAGCAGCCCCGTCTATTACGACTATCTGCAGCACGCGTACCTGACCTACATGCACGATCTGCTCGAGCTGCCCTATTCGGAAAAGCTGCCGCACATCATGGTCAAGACCTCGTGCGAATATCTGAAGCCCGCGCAGTACGGCGATACGATCACGGTCCGCAGCAGCGTCACGCGCTTCGGATCGAAGAGCTTCGAACTGGAATACCTGATGGTGCGCGACGGGCAGGCGGACGCCGACGATTCGGCCGACGATCATGCAGTGGTTGCGCGGGCCGTATCCACGCACGTGATGTTCGACTACGGCAGCAAGACCACGGTGCCGGTGCCGGAAGAGTTCAGGACGCGCGTGCTGTCGTTCCAGGGCGCGATCTGATGCCGCAGCCGGGGGTCCACGGACGGACACCCCGGCGCCATTCAAGCAAACACGATCAGGCCCATCAACACGGCTTTCACGACCGCATTGGTCTTGTTGGACGCGTTGAGCTTGACGATCGATCTCGAGATGTGGAAATTGATCGTCCGCTCGGTCAGGCCGAGAATGATGCCGATCTCATACGCGGTCTTCCCCTCCGCCGCCCATCGCAATACCTCGCATTCGCGCATGCTCAACGCGACATCCACGGGAGCCTCTATATTCGCCGCACACTGAATCATTCGTTTCTCCATCCAGAATAAGACGCCAATGTTTCAGATTCATTTCCGCCGCTCATCTCGATTCACATGCCCCTCGGATTGGATGTTTATTATTTAAAGGCGTCACGAATATTCGGCGAATTCAAAAGCAACGATCTTCCCACCCATTATCTCCGGTGTTGTCACAATGGAATCGAGCATACCGAATCGATTTACGCTTCGGAAGATGCACGAGACGCAATGTATCAATGACGTTGACGCACGCCACCAGAGTTGCACGACACGTCATATCGAAACGGCCGCACGACTGGCGGGCGCGATCGCATCGGCCACGCGCGGCGCGCAGATACTGCGCACGCAATCGCGCAGCCAGCGATGCGCGGGGTCGCGATCGAAACGCGGGTGCCAGATCTGCGAGACGGTCAGGTCCGCGATCGGCAACGGCAGCGTGAAGCTGTACATGCCGGCGCGGGACCGCTCGGTCTGCCGCTCCGGCACGCTGGCGACGAAGTCCGAGCTGCGCGCGAGCGACAGCGCGGTCGGGAAGCTCGACACGACGGTGGTCACCGAGCGCACGATGCCGAGGGAATCGAGCAGCGTATCGATCGGGCCGTTGAACTGCCCGCGGCGCGACACGCCCACTTGCGGGAACGACGCGAAGCGTTGCGGCGTGATTTCGCCGGTCGCCAGCGGATGATCCGCGCGGACCACGCCGATGAAGCGGTCGCGAAACAGCGCCTGCACGCGCAGTTCCGGGCCGGCCTGGCCGATCACGCCGACTTCGAGATCGATGTCGCCGTTGCGCAGCGCATCGACATGCTTGTTGGGTTTCGGCGCGAAGCGCAGCCGCACGTCGGGCGCGACGCGCGACGCGTGTTCGAGCAGCGCCGGCGCGAAGGTCTCGACGAAGGCCTCGTTCGCGCGAATCGAGAACGTGCGCTTGAGCGTACGCATGTCGACCCGCTCGCACGGGCACATGACCGAATGCGCCTCCACGACGAGCGCATGCACCCTGTCGCGCAACTCGAGCGCACGCGGGGTCGGCACGAGATCGCGCCCGGCCCGCACCAGCAACGGATCGCCCGTCATCACCCGCAGCCGCGCGAGCGAGCGGCTGAGTGCGGACGGACTGAGGCCGAGCGCGTTGGCCGCGCCCACGACGCTGTTCTCGGACAACAACGCGTCCAGAACGACGAGAAGATTGAGGTCGATGGAAGTCGCCATGTTGCGCTCTTGCTGTACTGTCGGGACCGGCCGGCCGATGGGCCAGCGGCATCGTGCCTCGGGCGTATCTGCTCCGTGATTCGCGATAGACCGGAAATCGGCAGTCGCGCCGCCGAGCCCGACGCACGATCGTGCGTCCGCCGAAATGGCGGGCAGTGAATGGCGGGGAGTATTCGTGCCGCTGAGAAAAATCCGCTGCGGATTTATTGCACTTGTGAACGATTGTGCACCGCGTTGCAATAAATCGCAACCCGACACGATGCGTATCAGGTTTAAATGAAACGATGAACGCGAATGAACAATAAAACAAAACCGATTCGATTGCGTCGCGCCGCGCATCGCGCACGCAAGCCGGCAGGTGAAGCAGGGCCTGCCGCAGCAGAGCCCGCGCGAGCCTCGGCAGGCGCTGCGCGGCCGGCCGGCACTGCGTGCGCGCAAAGCACCGCACGGTCCGCTCATCGAGATCGAATAACAGAACTTTTAGACTCTTCTATTGACTTTCTCGTCAATATTCCGTCTTGGCTCGCATACGTTTCACGAAACAAATCCCGATCAACCGATTTTGCGAAAATCTTCCGGCGATTCGAGAAAACCGGCTGGAGTGTCCGCCGCGCCCGTTTTGCGACTCGATCGGCATTTCACCGGGGTTCGGTGATGTTTCGTCCGACTCGCCCGGCTGGAATGTCCACCGTTGTCAAAACCGCGCTTCAATCTGCTCGGTCCGGCCGCGTATGCAATCGGCGCCGCACTCGCCCAACCTTGCTGCTGCAGCTTGCCCGTGCGCTCACCCGCGAACCGTCCGCCCCAGGGTGAACGATTCCGCTGTGGCTTCACCCGCGCCGCAAACAACAGGAATCCTCATGAAATGCGTCGACGCCGGATTACCCGGCGTCCGTCGCGATTCATGCTCGGCGATCACGGAGGCTTGCCCGGCCACCCGGCGCCATCGGCGCTTGCCGGCGGACGTGCGAAACGACGTCGCGACGATGTGCGCTCGACCCATCGCCGCTCGCGGGCGAACCGCCGGTCAGTCGTCGTGCTTGTGGCGCTTTTTGTTCTTGTGCTTGTTGCCGTGGTAATGATCGCTGGAACGCGAGTTGTTGCGCGACACGTGGCCGCCCAGCGCCGCACCCGCGCCGCCGCCCACGGCGGCGCCGACGAGGCTGCCGGCCGTGCCGCCCATCGCGTTGCCCGCAGCGGCGCCGGCGCCGCCGCCCAGAGCGCCGCCGACGACCGCGCCCGTGCGTTCCCGCTTGTTCGACGTCACCGCACCGCCTGCGCCACCGCCCACGGCCCCGCCGATGATCGCCCCCGTGCTCCCGCCGACCGCGTTGCCGACCGCCGCGCCTGCGACGCCACCCAGCGCGCCGCCCAGCGCGTTGTTCGTGTCGCCTGCCACGGCAGGCAGCGACGCCACCGCAGTCGCACCGACCACCACTGCCATCCCGGCCAATTTCTTCAGCATTTTTTTGCCCCTTCCGCTTGATGAGATATCGGTGCGCGAATCTAGCACCTTTCCGGTAAGCCCATCGTAATGAAGCGTTAAATCGGGTGTTTTTTCTGACCGGGATCGCCGCGGCGGCGCATCCCGTCGGCACGTTCGCCCCCTGCCACGACGCGACGGACGCTTCGTATCGCAGCCCCGGCCTCTCCCGCCGCGTCGGTCCTTCCCGCGCCCACGATCCTGCATTACCATCGTGCGTCCGCCGCGCCTGCCCGCTTCCGGCTAGCGAGTCCAGCCACCTCCCCGTTCCCGCAACCGATGCTTGCCCTCATCATCCTCGCCGGCCTCTGGGCCGGCCTCCAGAACGCCCTCGCGGGCGGCGGCTCGTTCATCACGCTGCCCGCGCTGATCGTGTCGGGAATGTCACCGCTCGCGGCCAACATCACGTCGACGGTCGCGCTGTTTCCCGGCCAGGTCACGATGGGCTGGGCGAGCCGGAACATGGTGAGCGGCGTCGGCAGGCTGCCGTTTCGCGCACTGTTCGCGATCAGCGTGGCCGGCGGCGCGCTCGGCGGCCTGCTGCTGCTCAAGACGCCGTCGTCGATCTTCTCGCACCTGGTGCCGTGGCTCGTGCTGTTCGCGACGGTCGTGTTCGCGTGGGGCAGTTTCTTCCGCAAACCGGGCGCGGGCGCGCAACATCTCGGCCCCGTCGCGGCCGGGGTCTCGCAGTTCCTGATCGCGGTCTACGGCGGCTACTTCGGCGGCGGCATCGGGTTCCTGATGATGGCCGCGCTGACGATGGCCGGCCTGCCGCCGCGCCACGCGATGTCGACGAAGAATGCGCTCGCGGGCGTGATGAACGCATCGGCCGTCGTGCTGTTCGTGACGTCGCCCGAACTGCACTGGCGCGCGGCGATCGCGCTCGGTGCGGGCGCGATCGTCGGCGGCCTGCTCGGCGCGTGGGCGCTGCATCGCGTGAACGAACGCGTGCTGCGCATCGCGATCGTCTGCATCGGCGCGCTGCTGACCGTCGGGTTGTTCGTCAAACCGATCTGACGCACGCCCGTTGCCGCCTCGATCGCGGCAATCGACGCGCAAACCGCAACACGTCTTTCGCGATCCGGTGCCGAACCGGGTCGCGCTGCCAGCGCTTGTCGCCGTGCCGGAGTCGCAGGCGTTCAACCCGGATTCGCGCGTCCCGTGTCGGTTCGCGGTCCTGACGGCGCGCGCGAACGTCGCGGCGCATTGCTTGCGGCGAAGGCAGCCGTCGTTCGGGCCGGCCGCCGGCGTGAAGGATCGCAGGCCGGCGCAAGGCCGACCGGCGTTCGCACTCCGTTCAGCCGAACGGCCGCACGCCGATCAGCGGGCCGTGCAGGAACCGTGCGAACACGGCCCAGGCGACGAGTCCGGCCACAACGGCCGCGACGTCGCCGGCCAGCCCGCCGGCCGGATAGCGGACACCGTCGCGGCGATCCCGCGCACGCGACACGACGAAATCGACGATCGACCACACGAAGAACGCGCCGAACAGCACGACTGCGTGCACGGTGCCGTTCACCAGCAGGTGCGCCACCGCCCAGACCATCACGCCGGCCAGCATCGGATGGCCGACGAGCGTCTTGATCCGGTTGCGCGGCACGTACGACGCGGCGATCAGCACGAACGCGACCGCGGTGAGCATGCCCGTCAGGTGGCGCACGCCGACCGGCGACACCCACAGCAGCGTCGCGCCCGCCCGGGCGATCCCGTACCCCCAGATGATCAGCGCGAAACCGACGATCGACGCGATCGCGTAACCGCCCTTCCAGCCCTTCTCGCCGATCCGCTCGATCGTCGCGGACCGCCAGCCGTCGGCGACGATCCGGATCGAGTGCACACCGAGGAAGATCGCTAAACCGAGAATCAGGACGAGCATCGGCTGTCTCCGTCTGGGATGGTGAGTGGGGAAGCGTTCCGCGCGGCGTACGGTGCGCCGTTCGCGGGGCCGGCGGCGAGGCCGGTGCGGGTCGCCAGGCACGGGCGCAACCCGCGCCGATCATAAACGCCGGGGCGGCCGTTGTGAAGCGTGCAGGAGGTGCGGTGCGCCAAGCTCGATGCATTCGTGCACCGGATCGTGCGGGCGAGTCGGCACGCGCAGCGTGCGGGTGGGCCGCGACGGGCGCACCTCAAAGTCAGGAAAGCGAAAATCGCGACGCCGTCGCTTCTCGTAACCGGTACTACGCCTGCTTGCGCTTCGCCGCAGGTTTCGGTGCCGGCGCGGGCGATGATTTCGATGCCGGTTTCGCTTTCTGAGCCGACACCGGTTTCGATGCGGATTTCGCCGCCGGCTTCGTTTTCTGTGCCGACGCGGGTTTCGTTGCCGGTTTCGTTGCCGATTTCGTTGCCGGTTTCGCCGCCGGTTTCGCTGCTGGCTTCGACGCAGTCTTCGCAGCAGCCTTCGCAGCAGCTTTCGGCGCGGCCTTCGACGCCGCCCTCGCCTTGCGCTTCGGCGGCCCGGCGAGCAGCGCCGCGCGGTACGCGCCGCGGCACCAGTCGAACAGCGCGCCCGCATCCTCGAGCACGTCGGCCGGCGTTTCGTAATAGCCCTCGAGCGCGACGGTGCGCGTGGGCCGCGCATACGAGAACGGCCCCATCCCCGCCGCGACGAACGCCGGCCGGTTCACGTCGTCCACACGCAGAAACAGCGACCCGCGCGACAGGAAGCCGAACATCACGCCGTCGAGCCGCAACGCCGCACCGCTGAAGAACCGCGCAACGGTGACCGT
This sequence comes from Burkholderia anthina, assembly GCF_001547525.1. Lineage (GTDB taxonomy): Bacteria > Pseudomonadota > Gammaproteobacteria > Burkholderiales > Burkholderiaceae > Burkholderia > Burkholderia semiarida. The sequence goes on along the minus strand of NZ_LNJP01000004.1, from coordinate 25,287 downwards.
GCCGAGCGGCGCAAGCCGATACGCGATTTCCTCACCGTGCGCCTTCTCCGCCTGCCAGCTCATGCGGACACCTCGCAGCGCCGCGTCCACGCATCGAACTCCGCCGCGTCGACACCCACGGCCGCCGCGCTCTCGCGAATCTGCCGCCACGTCGCGCGGTCGACCGGAATGCCGGCCGTGCCGCGTGCGGCGCGGCTCGCTTCTTCAGGTTCTCCAGGCATCCGCACCGGCGTATCGCCGGCCTGCGGCGACGCCTTCGCCCACGCGACGAATGCATCGGCTTCGCGTTCGGCGTCGGCTGCGTCGAACGCTTTCGGATCGATCAGCACCGACAGCATCCCGTTGACGATCGCACTCGTCTTCTGCAGCGTATCGCCGTACGTCGTATGCCCGCCCACCAGCGCACCGCCGAAGATCTCGCACATCGCCGCGAGTGCATAGCCCTTGTGCAGCCCGAACGGCAGCAGCGCGCCGAACGGCTGCTCGTGCATCACGGCCGGATCGTCGGTCGGCTGGCCGCGATGGTCGATCAGCGAGCCGGCCGGCACGCGCTTGCCCTGGTTGTAGGCGACGCGCGTCTTGCCGTACGCGATCGCGCTCGTCGCGAAATCGAGCAGCAGCGGCGGCTTGCCCGCTCGCGGATACGCGGCGCAGAACGGGTTCGTGCCGAAGCGCGGATCGGTGCCGTGCAGCGGCGCGACCAGCAGGTCGCCCGGCACGTTGACGAAATGGAACGACACGAGCCCCGCGCGCGCGCACTGTTCGGCCCAATGGCCGATGCGGCCGAGGTGGTGAACGTCGCGCAGCCCGATCGCGCAGATGCCCATGCGTCGCGCGCGCTCGATCCCTTCGACCATCGCCTCGAACGCGATCACCTGGCCGAAGCCGCGCCCGCCGTCGATCGTCAGCACCGCGCCGCCGTCGCGGACGATCGACGCGTGCCCGTTCAGCTGCAACTGCCCTTCCCGCCACGACGCGACGTAATTCGGGATCATCCCGATCCCGTGCGAATCGTGGCCGGCGAGATTCGCGCCCACCAGATGATCGGCGACGAGCGTCGCCTCGCGCGGGTGGCTGCCGGCCCGTTCCCAAAGTGCCGCGACGAATGCATGCAGCGGTTCGGCGCGCATGCGCAGCGGTTCGGTATCGGGCGTCGGCAGTGCGGTCATCGGCAACACTCCATCGAGTCGGTTCGGGTCGGGCAACCGGTACGTCGAACGTCGCGACGATCAGCGCGCGGTCGCGATCACGTCGGCCACCGCCGCCGTGAGCTTCTTCGCGTACGGCACGTGCAGGAACTCGTTCGGGCCGTGCGCGTTCGACTTCGGCCCGAGCACGCCGCACACCATGAACTGCGCCGCGGGAAAGCCTTCCTGCAGCACGTTCATCAGCGGAATCGTGCCGCCGAGGCCCATGTACGCGCAGTCGGCGCCGAAGTGGCGGCGCGACGCGGCGTCGAGCGACGACGCGAGCCACGGCGCGAGATCCGGCGCGCTCCAGCCGGTCGCGGCGCCCGCGTCAGGCTTGAACGTGACCTTCGCGTTGTACGGCGGATCGAGTTCGAGCAACGCCTTCAGTTGCTGCACGGCCTGCGCGGCGTCGACGAGCGGCGGCAGCCGCAGCGACAGCTTGAACGCCGTGCGCGGACGCAGCACGTTGCCCGCATCGGCGAGCGCCGGCATGCCGGCCGCGCCGGTGACCGACAGCGACGGACGCCACGTCGAATTCAGCAGCGCCTCGCGCGGGTCGGTCGTGGTCGGCAGCACGGGCTTGCCGTCCTGGCCGCACGCCCACGGCAGCCCCTTCCACACCGTGTCGCCGAGAATCGCGGCGGCGGCCTCGGCTTCGCGCACGCGGCTGGCCGGAATCTCGCAATGGAACGCGCCCGGCAGCAGATTGCCGTTCTTCGCGTCCTCGAGGCGTTCGAACAACTGGCGCATCACGCGGAAGCTCGACGGCGCGATGCCGCCGTAGACGCCCGAGTGGATGCCTTCCTCGAGTACCTCGACCTGCAGGTCGCCGGACACGAGGCCGCGCAGCGACGTGGTGAGCCACATCTGGTCGTAGTTGCCGGCGCCCGAATCGAGGCACACGACGAGCGACACCTGGCCGAGCCGGTCGCGCAACGCGTCGACGTACGGCAGCAGGTCGTAGCTGCCCGACTCTTCGCAGGTCTCGATCAGGCCCACGCAGCGCGGCCGCTCGATGCCCTGCTCGTCGAGCGCGCCGAGCGCCGCGAGGCTCGCGTAGATCGCGTAGCCGTCGTCCGCGCCGCCGCGGCCGTACAGCTTGCCGTTCTCGAACTTCGGCGTCCACGGGCCGAGGTCCGCGCGCCAGCCGTCGAATTCGGGCTGCTTGTCGAGGTGGCCGTACAGCAGGATCGTATCGGTGCTGCCCGAGCGCGTGGCCGGCGACTCGAAGAAGATCACCGGCGTGCGGCCCGGCAGACGCACGATTTCGAGCTTCAGGCCCTTCACCGGCTGCCGTTCGGCCCACTGCGCGGCGTCGGTGACGACGCGCTCGAGATAGCCGCGCTTCGCCCAGTCGGGGTCGAATGCGGGGCTCTTCGCGGGAATCGCGATGTAGTCGGTCAGCGCGTGGAGGATTTCATCGTTCCACTTGCGCTCGATGAAGGTCACGAGCTTGTCATGGTCGAGGACGCGGGTAGTGTCGACGGATGTCATGGTGGGGGTGCCTGGATCGGGCTGACGAAAACCCAGATCATACGCCGATGCTCCTCCGCCGGCGCCCCCTTCCCGGCCGTTCGGACCGCCTTCGGCAACGCGTCGCGCAGCCCGGCCGCGCAGGCGAGCGCGTCGCGCCACAGGCGCCGCATCGGTTCACCCGCATCCGTCTTCGCGTGCGGGACGGCATCGTTGTTCGGAATGAGCGGCCGCCGCCACATGAGTCGCGCTTTTCATCGTCGCGCACGCGCGGCCCTGCCCGGCGCGCGCTACGTGCCGCCGCGATCCATCCCGCGCCGGTACGCAGCCGGGCTCGTCGCCGCGACGCGCCGGAAATGCCGGCGCAGCGATTCCTCGGAACCGAACCCCGCGCGCGCCGCGATCTGCGCAAGCGACAACGCGGGCTGCGCTTCGAGCATGTCCTTCGCGACGTTCACGCGTTCGCGGATCAGCCACGCGAGCGGCGACATCCCCGTCGCATCCGCGAACTGCCGCTGCAGCGTGCGCGTGCTCATCGCCGCCTGCGCGGCGAGCGATGCGAGCGTGTGCGGCTCGGCCGCATGCGCGCGCATCCAGTCGATCAGCTTCGCGAGCCGGTCGGTGCCGCCCGGTGCGACCGGACGCGGCACGAACTGCGCCTGCCCGCCGTCGCGATGCGGCGGCAGCACGAGGCGCTGCGCGACGCGGTTCGCGATCGCGCCGCCATGATCGCGGCGCACCAGATGCAGCAGCATGTCGAGCCCCGCCGCCGAGCCGGCCGACGTGACGATCCGCCCTTCGTCGACGTACAGCGCATCCGGATTCACGCGCAGCGCCGGATAACGCGCCTGCAGACGTTCCGCATACCGCCAGTGAGTCGTCACGGTCAGGCCGTCGAGCACGCCGGCCGCCGCCAGCACGAACACGCCCGAACAGATCGAGCAGAGCCGCGCGCCGCGCCGGTGCGCGGCCCGCAGCTTCTTCAGCAACGGCTCGGGCGGGCGTTCGTCCGGATCGCGCCAGCCGGGAATCACGATGGTGTCCGCGCGATCGAGCATCGCGAGCCGGTAGGGCGCGGCAACGGTAATGCCGCCTGCCGCGCGCACGGGCCCCGGCTCGCTCGCGCACACCGCGAAGCGATACCAGTCGACGCCGAGTTCCGGGCGCTCGAGCGCGAACAGTTCGACCACGCAGCCGAATTCGAACGTGCAGAGGCGATCGTAGGCGAGCGCGACGACGAGATGATTGTGCATGGCGCGATGTTACCGGAACTTGTCGATCGCGCCACTGCCGCGAAACCGGCCGAACCGCGATACTGCCCTCATTGCGGCGCGTTTCGCGCCCGTTCAACCCGGAGAGCCCGACCATGTCCCACGTCACCGACATCCCCGCCGCCGACAGCCCGGCCGCCCTCGCGCATTTCGAGGCATCGCTGCGCTTCGAGACCGACTGCTGGGACGTACACGATGCCCTCGCGTCGGGCACGCCCGATTTCGTGCTGCTCGACGTGCGCGGCCCCGACCTGTTCGCCGCCGGCCACGTGCCCGGCGCGCGCAACCTGCCGCACCGCAAGATCATTGAAAGCAAGCTCGCCGGTTACCCGGCCGACACGCTGTTCGTCGTCTACTGCGCGGGGCCGCACTGCAACGGCGCCGCGCGCGCGGCGGTCCGGCTCGCGCGCCTGGGCCGCCCGGTCAAGCTGATGATCGGCGGCGTGACGGGCTGGCTCGACGAAGGTTTCGCGCTGAGCAACAACGTCCTGCCGGCGGACGCCGAAGCCGCCTGATCGTCACTAAAAGCGCAACAATCAATTGCCTGCACATGAACGGAAAAAGCGCGACAATCAGCCTCATTGCAGTTCGGACGGAGCAGCACCATGCATGATGCAGTCCTGATTCAAGTGGCCGGTTCAGTCGCGGCGATCGCGCTCTATTTCCTGCCGGCCGTCATTGCCGACCGGCGCGGCCGGCACGACAAGCTGACGATCGCGATGTTCAACGCACTGTTCGCATGGACGGGCATCGGCTGGCTGATGACGCTGTACTGGGCGTGCCAGCCGAACCCGCGCACCGACGTCGCGCAGGCGATCCTCGCGAAGCGCCGCGGCGTCAGCATGCGGACCTTCTCGACCGGCCTCGTCGAACGCGTGCAACGCCGCGTCGCCGCGCAGGAGCAATGGGCGGAAAAGCAAGGCTGCCGTTAATCTCCTGCCGTCAAGCCGCTCTTCCCCGCTTCACCGTATCGCGTCGAACTTCGGCATCCTGACGTTGGTCGACGCGCGGTAATCCCACTTCAGCGCGTCGCGCGGCGGCCAGCCGCCCGCGCGCAGCCGCGCCGCGAACGCCCCCGCCGTCACCGCCCGTGCGATCCGCTCGCCCGGACACCCATGCGGCCCCGTGCCGAAGCCGAAATTCGACCCCGCCGCGCGGCCCGGCATCAGCCGGTGCGGATCGCGATGCACGGCCGGATCGCGGTTCGCCGCGGCAAGCACGACGAGGATGGCGTCGCCGGCTTCGACGCGCACGCCTTCGATCGTCGTGCGCGCCGCGACGAAGCGGCGCGTGTTCTGCACCGGCGCATCGAAACGTCCGACTTCGGCGACGAATGCGTCGAGCGCGGCGGCATCCGGCACCCTGTCCGCTTCGCCGTTCCATGCCACGAGTGCATTGCCGAGCCATGCGGCCGTCGCCTCGCACGTCTGCGACAGCAACCCGACGAGATTCGCGACGAGCGCGCTGCTCGCGTGCCAGCCCGACGCACGGGCCGCCTGCTGTACCGCGGCGACCAGCGTGCCGTCGCGCGCATGCGACCGCGCGACGCGTTCCGTCATCCGGTCGAGCAGGTGCCGCGCCGCGTCGCTCGCGCGCGCCAGCGCCGCGGCATCCGACAGCGGCGACAGCGCGGCGACGAACTCGACGACCCGAGCGGCAATGTCGTCGAGCTGCGTTTCGTCGAAGCCGAGCAGATCGGCAACCGCGCACACGGGCACCGTCATGCACCACGCGTTCAGCGCATCGGCATCGCCGGGCGCCGGTAACCGCCGCGCGGCAAGCACGTCGGCGCGATCGCGCAGCGCATCCGTATCGATCGGCGCGAACGCCGCGCGCAACGCCTGCTTCGGTACGTCGTGTCGCGACGGGCCATCGTTCATGCGCACCAGCTCGCCGAACAGCGCGCCGGCCGTCGTGCCGCGCAACGCGGGCGGCACCGGCGCGTCCAGCGGCCGCACGCGGCAGGCCGGATGGCCGAGCACGGCCGTCACGGCGGCCGCGCGGCTCGCGACCCACAGGCCGAGCGTGGCGTCGAACGCGAGCGGCGGCCCGTCGACGAGCGCTGCGTAATAGGGATAGGGATCGCGGTGCGTGACCGCGGCAACAGGATCGGTCGGGTTCATGCGCTCAGTATCGGCGCCGCGCGCCGCCGCATGTTTCGGGATGGCGCGAAATGTCGTCGCACGGGCGCCGCGCGCCACGCGTGACACGTCGCGGCATCGCGGCGGCCGGCCGGTGTCAGGCCGCCGACCGCGAGCGGAGCGACTGCATGCGCAGCCGGACCCGTCCGGCCGAAATCGCGCGCGGCTCGGGCACCACCGTGTCGTGATGGAACATTTCCTGCCGGAACTCGCCGCTTTCGTCGAACCACTGGCAGATCAGCCAGTCGCCGTCGTCGAACACGACCGGCCCGGCATACGTGACGGTCATGCGCGGCCCGCCCGTTTTCAGCGTCACGACATCGCCCACGCGAAATCCGACGCGGTGATTTTCTCGGATCGTCATCGCTCTCTCAGCTTTTTATATATTGAATATATTGATATTCCCGGCAGGCACTCGCCGATCATTGGAACGTGCCGCAGATTATCAATCAAAAAATCATCCCGCAACTCCCACGCACTGAAACGTTCTGAACTGGAAGCTGCAACAATGCGCGGTATCGTCGCGTATGAAGGCCCGCCAAGCCTCAGATCCGGCGCGGTTTGCGCGCCGGCGGCAGCCGATCGGAGCGGAATGCGGAGAATAAACGACGATTTTCGCGTCAGCGCCGGCGATTAATGCGGACGCGAAACCGATTGATTATTGTCAACCAATGCTTAAGTGGAAACGATTCCGGATTTTATTGGGGATCATTCATCGAACAAAATCGGCGAATTATCCGGCGCCGCAAACCAGCGGTTGATATCGCGCCCCGGCACGGCTGCCCGGCTGAAGGTGAACGTGCCGTCGCGCCGCATCTCCGTCGCCGCGCGCAGGAACGCACCGAACGCGGCCCGCGCCAGCGCGCCGCCGACGCTGACACGCTTCACGCCGAGCGCCGCCAGCGCGTCGAGGCTCAGCAACCCGCCCTGCAGACCCATGACGACATTGACGGGCGCGCCGACCGCCCGCGTCACGGCCGCGATTTCGTCGGGATCCGTGATGCCGGGCGCATACAGCACGTCCGCGCCGGCGTCGCGATAGGCGACGAGCCGCGCGATCGTGTCGTCGAGGTCGCGGCGGCCGTGCAGGTAATTTTCGCAGCGGGCGGTCAGCGTGAACGGAAACGGCAGCGCGCGCGCCGCGTCGACGGCCGCCGCGATGCGCTCGACCGACGCGTCGCGCGCATAAATCGGCGTATCGGCGCGGCCGGTCGCGTCCTCGATCGAGCCGCCGACCGCGCCCGCCTCGGCCGCCAGCCGGATCGTTTCGGCCACCGTGTCGGGCGCGTCGCCGAAGCCGTTCTCCAGATCGGCGCTCACCGGCAAGCCGCCCGCGGCGACGAGCTCGGCGATATGAGCGAGCATCGCGTCGCGCTCGATCGCGTTGTCGGGGCGCCCTTTCGAAAACGCGTAGCCGGCGCTCGTCGTGGCGAGCGCCTCGAAGCCGGCCATCGCGAGCAGGCGCGCGGTGCCGGCATCCCACGGGTTCGGGATGATGAACGCGCCGGGGCGCGTGTGCAGCACACGGAAAGCTTCGGCGTGGCGGGCTTGCAGGTCGGAACGGGTCATCGCGAACTCCCGGGAAGGTGTTGACGGATGAGCTTACGCCGGTCGCGCACGCGACGTTTCAGCTTTCGCCGAAATGTCGTCGCGCAACAGGAAAGACGCTGGCGTCCGAGCTGCCGGCCACTACGCCGGGCCGCCCGCGTCGGTTCACGTCGATGCGGGCGGCCCGCCGCCGATGCCGAGCAACACGTCGGTGACGGCCTCGGAGAACCGCATCGCGCGACCGTCGATCAGCACGCCCTCCGGATTCGACGGATCGCGTACCGCTTGCGGCACGCCGTACGCGATCAGCACGCGCGCGCACGCTTCCCAGTCGGGATCGCCGACGCCCTCCGGTTCGTTGACGGACGCCCAGGACAGCGTACCGAGCGCGTCGCTGCCGAATCCGTGCATCTCGCGCCAGCTTGCGCCGTGCGCGAGCAGGAACGCCAGCAGTTCGGCATCGCCGCGGAACACCGCGTGATTCAGCGCGCTCGCGTCCCAGTCGCCGCCTCGCGCGGCGATCGGCCAACCGAGTTCGACCATCGCCTTCACCGCGTCGCGCGAACCCCATGCGGCGGCGTCGGGCAGCAGCCGCAGCCGATCGTCGGGCAGCGCGCCGGGCAATTCGGGATGCTTCGCCTGAATACGCCGTGCGTCGTCGGCATCGGCGCGCGCGCAGGCCGCGACGAACGCGTCTTGCGCATCGAGCGCCTCCTGCGCGCCGGCCGCGCGCAACAGCGCCGCGACCTCGGACAACCCGGTCTGCATCGCGAACCGATACGCGCTGACGCCCGCGGCGGTCCGCGCGCCGGGATCGGCGCCGGCCGCCAGCAGCGCGGCGACGTGGCGCGCCGGGCAACGCACGGCGATCGCGCGCAGCAACGGCGCGCCCCACGTCTTCGTCGGCCCTTCGCCGGCCGGCTCGTTCGGGTCGCCGCCATGCGCGAGCAGCAGCTCGAGCGCGGCCGCGTCCGGCATGTCGAGCGCGCGCCGCAACGCATTGGTCCCGCCCACCCGGGCGCCGTGCTCGAGCAGCAGGCGCGTGCATGCCGGGTTCTCCACCGAGTGATACAGCGATTCGCCGTCGTTCGGATCGGCGCCGGCTTCCAGCAGCATCGCGGTGAGCGCGGGATCGCGATTGACGCCGGCGGCGCCATACAGCGCCGACAGCGGCGCCGACTCGTCGGGCTCGGCGAGCGAGGCCGGCGGATACCGGTTGCCGATCCGCTGGTTCGGATCGGCGCCCGCGTCGAGCAGATGGCGCGCGCACGCACGCAACCTGGCCGCGAATTCGGGAAGCTGCCCCAGCCGCGAATGCGTGACGGCGACGAGCGGCGGCAGCTTCAGCACACCGCCGGCGCGCGCGATCCAGCCGGGATCGGCGGCCAGCGCCGCCTTCACCGCGGCGAGATCGCCCGCCGCGCATGCGATCGCCGGGTCCGCCGACACGAGATCGGGATGGTCGAGCAGCAATTGCGCGGCCACGCGCGGCCGGGCCGCGTCGACGCCGCCGGTCACCTCCGCGCCGTACGCGTGGTCGAGCCAGCGCCGCATCAGCAGCGACCGCGCTTGCCGCGCGAGCGCATGCGTTTCGACGAACGCGCCGAGATCGGCCCAAGAAGCAAAACCGTACTCGCGCGCGATGCACGACTGCGCGTCGTGCAGACGAAGCCCCAGCGCGAGCGTTTCGTCATGCGTGCGGTTCGCGGCGGCGGGCAGGAATGCGACGAAGCGTGCGACGGCATCGGCATCGCCCTGCCGGTACAGGCGCAACAACGCCTTGGCCTGCTTTTTCAGATGATCGGGATGGGCGTCGGGAGGCAGCTTTTTCATGCGGATCCTTGTGCATGGATGGCCGAAGGTCCGCAATACCGCCAGCACGAAGGATGGGGAAAGACCGGGTTTGCCGCGACAGGTGGGTTGAACCCTTTCCGCGGACCCGGAAGCGACCTGCATCGCTGCCCGGTATCGTAGGCGACGGCCGTCGGCATCGTCAATCGCGCGGCATCGCGCATGCGCGCAGCAGCGATGCCGTTCAGCCCGCGAGTTTCTTCGTCAGGAAGATGCGCGTGTGCCCGACCGGATAATCGGGCAGCTCGCCGAAGCGGACATAGCCGCGCTTCTCGTAGAACGGCCGCGCCTGGAAGTCGAACGTGTCGAGCCATGCGCTGTGACAGCCGCGCGCGACGGTCTCCTGTTCGGCCAGATCCATGATGCGCGTGCCGGCGCCCTGCCCGCGCGCGGCCTCGGGCACCACGAGCAGGTCGACATGCAGCCAGCCGAACGCCGTGCCGCCCCACAGGCCGCCGACCACCGCGCCGGCCGCGTCGGTCGCGATCACGGCCAGCGGCCGGAAGTCGACCGGGCCGGCCTGGCTTTCGTTGAAGCGAATGAGCGGCGCGACGATCTGCTTGCGCACGTCCGCGTCGCCCGCGTCGGTCACTGCATAGGTCAACGTCATCGATTGCGTCGGGTCATCAATGAAGGTTCGCTGAAACCGCACATCCCGCGCCCGTCAAACGACGTACGCGCCCTTCGCGTGCAGTTGCGCCTCGGTCCGCTCGAGCGCGGCGATCGCATCGCTGCCTTCGAGCGCCAGCAACTGCGCGACCAGCGCCTCGGCCATCGCGTGCGCGGCCACCAGCGACGGAAAGAACGACGGGCTGTCGTGCGTGAAGATCAGTTGCGCGTCCGCGTGCAGCGCGATCGGCGACACCGCGCTGTCGGTGATCGCGACGATCCGGCTGCCCTGCGCCTTCGCGGCCTGCGCAACGCGCGTCGCCTCGGCCGAATACGGCGCGAAGCTGACGATCACGGTCACGCTCTGCTTCGCGATCGTCCGCAACTCCATTTCGAGCGAACCGGCGACGCCGTTGAGCAGCGACACGGTCGGACGGAACAGCCGGTAGCCGTAGACGAAACCGAACGCGACCGGATAGCACGAGCGAAACCCCGCCACGTGCACGTGCGATGCCTTGCGGATCAGCCTCGCCGCATCCGCGAGCGCGTGGTCGTTCTGCGCGGCGGTCGCCGACAGGTTGTGCTGCTGCGCGGCGAGCAGATCGTGCGCGAGCGACGCCTTCGCGTCGGGCCGCACGAGCGAGCGCGCGCGCTGCGTGAGCGGCTCGGGCCGCGTGCGCACGCGCGCGACGCACAGGTCGCGCAGCTCGTTCCAGCCGGGAAAGCCGAATTGCTGCGCGAGCCGCACGAGCGACGCGGGCTGCACCTGCGCACGCTGCGCGACCTTGCGCATCGACGACGTGGCGACTTCGTCGGGATGATCGAGCAGGAAGGCGGCGCCCGCCTGGAATTGCGGGCTCAGCTCGGAAAATTGCGCCCGGATCCGGGACGCGAGTTCGTCGAAATTGGCGGCCATCTTGGTGGGAACGGGAACCGGTCGTCCATGGTATCACCGGCCCCGCGCCCACCGGTCAGCGCAGCACTTCGACGTGATCGGCGTCGACCTTCACGCTGCCCGACCATTTGCGCTCGAATTCGCCGGTCACCTTCACTTCGTTCTTGTCGCTGACGGGCTGGCCGGCTGCCCACAGCTTGTGGTCGATCTCGACGCGGATCGTGCCGGTGGCGTCGGCGAATTCGTAATCCTCGCCGCCGACGTGCTTGACGATGCGCCCCTGCAACTGCACGTGCTGGTCGTCCTTGCCATTCGCGAGCAGTTCCTTCACGGTCGTCGTGGTCAGCGCGGACGGCCCCGTGTATTGCGCATGGACGGCGGCAGGCAGCGCGACGAGCGCGACCGCCAGGATTCTGGCCAGGTGTTTCATGATCTCGTTCCTCTTCTTCGATGTGGCGCCGCGCTTCGTTGAACGCGACGGCGCCAGATTACGGACCGTAAGATTAAGCAAACCTGAAGGGCATGCCGAAGTGACACGGCGCCGCATCGGACGAGTACGAAACGAGGCCACGCACCGCGCGCATTTAAGCCAGACCTAAGATGCGCGCGCTTATCATGGGAACCCCGGGCGCCGCGGCGCCCCCGTTGAAGAGACACGAATCCATGCGCGTACTGCTCGTCGAGGACGATCCGCTGATCGGCAGCGGGCTCGAACAGGGCCTCAAACAGGAAGGCTTCGCGGTCGACTGGGTGAAGGACGGCGACGCCGCGTCGCTCGCGCTGCGCACGACCGGCTACGGGCTGCTGCTGCTCGATCTCGGGTTGCCGAACCGCGACGGCCTGTCGGTGCTCGCCGCGCTGCGCCGCCGCGACGAAAACCTCCCCGCGATCATCATCACCGCGCGCGACGGCGTGCCCGACCGCATCGCGGGCCTCGACAGCGGCGCGGACGACTATCTCGTCAAGCCGTTCGAGCTCGACGAATTGCTCGCCCGCATCCGCGCGGTCAACCGCCGCCATGCGGGCCGCGCGCAGACGACGCTCGCGATCGGCCCGCTGCGGCTCGATCCCGTCAAGCACCTCGTCTGGCTCGACGACGACGAAGTGCCGCTGTCGCCGAAGGAATTCGTGCTGCTGCACGAGCTGATGCGCGAACCGGGCGCGGTGATTTCGCGCGAACAGTTCGAGGAACGGCTGTATAGCTGGGGCGAGGAAATCGAGAGCAACGCGGTGCAGGTGCATATCCACAACCTGCGCAAGAAGCTCGGGCACGACGTGATCCGCACGGTGCGCGGCGTCGGCTACCGGATCGGTGACGGCACGTGACGCGCGTGCAACGCGCTATCGCGCGCTGGCGCAACGCATCGCTGCGGCGGCGCCTGCTGACGTGGCTGATGCCGGCCGCCTGCGTGATCGGCCTGGTCGCGAGCGCCGGCACCTACTGGGGCGCGCTGCGCGAACTCGACGACCTGCTCGACGACCAGATGCGCAGCATGTCGAAACAGATCGTCGTCGGCCCGAACGGCGAGCTGTCGTTCAGCAACCGCGCCAGAGGCAAGCACGGCTTCGAGGCGAGCGACCCCGATGCGGTGCTGCTGCAGGTGTGGCGCAACGGCACGCTCGTGTATTCGACCGACCGCGACTCGAAGCTGCCGCCACCCGCGCAGCAGGGCATCGCGAGCGTCGACGTCGGCGGCCAGCCGTGGCGCACCTATGTGACGGAGCGCGGCGGCACGACGATCCGGCTCGCGCAGGCGCGGCATGCGCGCTGGGAAGCGATCGCGGGCATCGCCGTCCATCTGCTGTGGCCGGTGTTCTCGATGCTGCCGCTGCTCGCGCTGGGCCTGTGGTTCGGCATCGGCGCGGGGCTGCAGCCGCTGCGGGCGATCGCGGCGGGCCTGAAACGCAGGAATGCGAACAATCTCGAGCCGGTCGACGTCGCATCGATGCCGAACGAGGTCCGTCCGCTCGCCGAGGCGATCAACGACCTGCTCGCGCGCCTCGACCGCTCGTTCACGCTGCAGCGGCACTTCATCGCCGATGCCGCGCACGAGCTGCGCACGCCGATCATGGGGCTGTCGATCCAATCTGAACTGCTGCGGCGCGCGGCGACCGCGGAGGAGCGCGAGCGCATCCTCGCGCAGATCCACGCGGGCACGACGCGCCTCGGCCACCTCGCCGAGCAGTTGCTGACGCTCGCGCGCCTCGAACCCGATGCGCAGGCGGCCGTCGCCGCGTCGGCGCCGGTCGATCTCGCCGCGCTGTGCCGCTCGGTGGTGTCGGACCGCGCGCGCGTCGCCGACGCGCACCGCATCGATCTCGGCGCGATCGTCGACGCACCGGTGATGGCCGCGGGCAATGCCGACACGCTGCGCGTGCTGCTGAACAATCTCGTCGACAACGCGATCCGCTATGCAGGCGAAGGCGCGCGCGTCGACGTGTCCGCGCGCATCGACGGCGCGACGCCCGTGCTCGAGGTGGCCGACGACGGCCCCGGCATTCCGGAGGCCGAACGCACCGACGTGTGGGAGCGCTTCTATCGCGGCGAAGGCGCGCAGGCAGTCACGTCGTCGGGCAGCGGGCTCGGGTTGTCGATCGTCAAGCGGATCGCCGAACAGCATCGCGCGACCGTCGCGCTCGCGACCTCGCGCGGCGGGCGCGGGCTGACCGTCACGGTGCGCTTCCCGCGGCCGGCCTGATGCGCGGGCGGCGGGCGGCTTGTCCACAGATTATGTTGGCAAGCTTGTGGACAACCCCTCCATTAACGGCATCAAGCCCTTGATCGGAAAGGGTTTGTCATCGGTGCGCGGCAAACGCGCCGGACTGCGGCAAGCACGCGTTCACATCGGCCGCTTCACGCAGGCGGCCGCCGACGAAGCCGACTTGCTCGTCGTCTGAAGGCCGACGCGGCGTTCATGAATCGGCAGCCGGGATTCATCTCGACGCAGCTTCATCCAGAAGATCGGCGTGGCCGATATCTGCACGGCGGGAGTCCGCGTGTGCGACGTGTGGCGGCGCGTGACATCGGCCGAATCGCGACCGCCGACTTCTCCACAGAAAATGTTGGCAAGCTTGTGGATATCCTGCGCACCGCGACGCTAAACCCTTGATCCGATGGACTTTGGCACGCGTGATGCAGACGCGGCGCACGTGATGGCCGGTGCGCGCACCCTTCGCCGCACATCGCGTCACGACGCCGCGACAACGGACGCCCGATCCCCGTCATGACCGCTGCACGCGGACCGAACCTGCATCGCCCACTTACCCACAAATTTTGTTGGCAAGCATGTGGATAGCCTGCGCATACCGCGATCAAGCATTTGATCCGAAAGACTTTGTTCGCGCCGCCTAGAAACGGCACACGGGCGGCCAAGCGCCGGTTGCATGCCGCTCCGATACGTGATGCGCCAGCCGCCGCGCCGGCTGCGGTGCTTGTCCACAGATTGTGTTGGCAAGCGTGTGGATAGCCTGCGCATACCGCGGCCAAGCGCTTGATCCGAAAGACTTTGTCCGCGGTGCTTCAAACGCGGCACGACGGCGCGCGCCGCGCGGCGCGCCCGCTACGCGCGGGCTTGTCCACACTTTTTGTTGGCAAGCATGTGGATATCCTGAGCATGCGCGAGCTAAGTCGTTGATCGCACAACGTTTGATCGCGCAGGTCACGGCTGCGGCACGATGCGCCCGCAGCGTGCGCGATGCCTGTCGCGCCCTGCCGTGCCGCGCCGCTCAGCCGAACGTCCGCGCGACGATGCGTGCGACCGACGCGATCACGTCGTCCTTCGCCCGCGCATCGGCTCGCGTCTGCGTGTAGTACACGGCCAGCACGATCGGCGCGCGCGACGTCGGCCAGATGACGCCCGCGTCGTTCGTCGTCCCGTAGTCGCCAGTGCCGGTCTTGTCGCCGACCGTCCACCCGGCCGGCACGCCCGCGCGGATCCGCTTGTCGCCGACCTTGTTGCCGCGCAGCCAGGCGACGAGCTGCTCACGCTGCGCGGCCGGCAACGCGTCGCCGAGCGTCAGCACGCGCAGACTGGCGGCCATCGCGGCCGGCGTCGTCGTGTCGCGCGGGTCGCCCGGCAACGCGGTATTCAGTTCGGTCTCCCATCGATCGAGACGGAACGTGTCGTCGCCGATCGAGCGCGCGTAGGCCGTGACCGCCGACGGGCCGCCGATCAGCTTCATCAGCAGGTTTGCGGCCGAGTTGTCGCTGTACTGGATCGTGGCCTCGCACAGCGCGGCGACCGTCATGCCCGCGCCGACGTGCTTCTCCGATACCGGCGAATAGTTGACGAGATCGGCCTTGGTGTAGGTCACGCGCTGTTGCAGCAAGCCCGGTCGCTCGACGCTCCGCGCGAGCACCGCGGCGCTCAGCATCGCCTTGAACGTGCTGCAGAACGGGAAGCGCTCGCCCGCGCGATGCTCGATGACCCGGCCGCTCGCCGTGTCGATCGCGCACACGCCGAGACGGCCGCCCGCGTCGCGTTCGAGATCGGCCAGCGTCGTCGCAGCAGCAACAGGCGCAATGGCGTCCGCGGCAGCCGCCGCTGCCGCCGTGGCGGCGTCCGGCGCAGCGGCCTGTCGCGACGCGCATGCGGTGACGGTGAGAACGAGCGGCGCCGTCGCGGCGGCCAGCAACAGGGATCGACGTTTCGATGAGTAGGTCATGTCGGTTGTCTCGTGGTGGAATGGCGGCGAAACGTGGTTGGCGCGTTGAAAACGCGCCGGCCGCCGAGGCAGCACTATCGGCACTTTACGGTTGCCTGACAAGCAACGATAATTGAGCGCTGACAAAAGAAATTCTTATGACGAAGCTTCGCCCTCATCTTCCGCTCAATGCGTTGCGCGCGTTCGAATCGTCGGCGCGCCACCTGAACTTCACGCGCGCCGGCCTCGAGCTGAGCGTGACCCAGGCCGCCGTCAGCCAGCAGGTGCGCTCGCTCGAGGAGCGGCTCGGCTGCACGCTGTTTACGCGGCTGCCGCGCGGCCTCGGGCTGACCGACGAGGGGCGCGCGCTGCTGCCGGTGCTGAGCGACGCGTTCAGCCGCATCGAGACGGTGCTCAAGCAGTTCGACGGCGGGCGTTTCCACGAGGTGCTGACGCTCGGCGTCGTCGGCACCTTTGCCCTAGGCTGGCTAATGCCGCGGCTGAAGCAGTTCGGCGACACGCACCCGTTCGTCGAGCTGCGGCTGCGGACCAACAACAACGTCGTCGACCTCGCCGCCGAGGGCCTCGATTTCGCGATCCGCTTCGGTGAAGGCAACTGGCCGGCCACGCGCAACGAGCGGCTGCTCGATGCGCCGCTCACCGCGCTGTGCTCGCCGGACATCGCGCGGCGCGTCGCGCGTCCGGCCGATCTCGCGAACGAAACGCTGCTGCGCTCGTATCGCACCGACGAATGGCACGGCTGGTTCGACGCCGCGCGACTCGAACCGTGGGCCGTCAACGGGCCCGTGTTCGATTCGTCCCGGCTGATGGTCGAGGCCGCGATGCAGGGTGCGGGCGTCGCGCTCGCGCCCGCGTGCATGTTCTCGCGCGAACTGCAGCTCGGCCAGCTCGCGCGGCCTTTCGACATCGACGTGCGCGCGGGCGGCTACTGGCTCACGTCGCTGAAGTCGAAGCCGCTGACGCCGGCGATGACGCTCTTTCGCGACTGGATCGTGGCGGAAGCGGCCGGCACGGCGCCGGCCGACTGACGCGGCCGCGCTTGTCCACAGATTTTGTTGGCAAGGATGTGGATATCCTGGGTACGCGGCGCCTAACCCCTTGATCGCGCACGCATTCGCGCGCCGACGCACGGCGCGGGCAGCCTTTGCACGCGGGCTTCGCGCCCCGCTCGCATTCGGGCCGGATCCTCAACCCGTGCGACGCAATCGATTGCGAGTTGTCCACAGATTTTGTTGGCAAGCCTGTGGATATCCGCCGGATCGGACGCGTAACATCTTGATACACAAGGGGATTCGATTCACGGACCTTGACCGGTCAATGGCGTGGCACCGGAATGATTGTGGAACCGCGCGCCGCGCATGCGTGGCGCGCCCGGCCGAGGGCCGGGGCGGTTCTCCACAGATTGTGTTGGCAAGCGTGTGGATATCCTGCGTATCGGGCACCTAACTGATTGAGCGCACGGGGTTTTTGCCGCGTGCGCAGAATCGGGCAGCGCCTGCGCCACCCCGTACGTCAATGGCGGTCGAGCCCGCCGCGCAATTCGCTCGCCTTGTCGCGCAACGCTTCGTAGCCCGAACGCGCATGCTCGGGCAGGTCGGGATCGCCGATCAACGCGCCGAGCGTTTCGATCAGGCTGAACAGAATGCCCTTCGCCGCGCCGACCGCGATGCTCTGCGATTCGATCGACTTGTGCAGGTGGTCGACCGCCGCTTCCAGATTCTCGAGCTTGTGCTCGCCGTCGTCGGGCCGGTTGTCGGTCGTCATCGTCTACCTCCGCCATCGTTCAAGGGTCATGTCACGATTCTATGCCGCCGCGCGCGAACGTGGCGCGACATCGCGCAACGTTCGCGCGGCGCCCCGCTACAGCACCGCGACCACCTGTACGCGGCCCGGCCGCTCCGCCGCCGCGACGACCTGCCCGTCGACCCGGCGGAACGTCAGCGACACGGTTTCGTCGCCGACGCGCAGCGCATCGATCCGCAACCAGTCGACGCCTTCCGGCAATGCCGGGCGTTCGACGCGCACCTCGTGGCGCGACGCGTCGATGCTCACGCCGAGGCACGCCTGCAGCATCATGAACGGCGCGCCGGCCGCCCACGCCTGCGGCAGGCAGGCCACCGGATACGCGGTCGGCGGTTCGCCGCGCCGGCGCGGGAACCCGCAGAACAGTTCCGGCAGGCGCATCTCGAAGCTCACCGCCGCCTCGAACAGCGCACGCAGCAGGTTCACCGCGGCCGTCTTGTCGCCGTAGCGCGCCAGGCCGCGCGCGATGAGCGCATTGTCGTGCGGCCACACCGAACCGTTGTGATAGGCCATCGGGTTGAAGCGCGGCTGGCCGGCCGCCAGCGTGCGGATGCCCCAGCCCGTCTGGAACAGCGCCGAGCCGAGCACGCCGGCGACCGCCGCGCCGCGCTCGGCGTCGGGCAGCCCGAACGCAAGCAGATGGCCCGCGTTCGATGCGAACACGCGGCACAGCTCGCCATGCCCGTCGAGCGCGATCCCGTAGAAATCGCCTTCCGGCATCCAGAACAGCGCGTCGACCTGGTCGCGCAGCGTCTTCGCGCGCAACGCGTAGCGCGCCGCGTCGGCCGCATGGCCGCGCCGGTGCGCGCACGCCGACATCGCGTCGAGCGCCGCGCACGCGTAGGCCTGCACCTCCACGAGCGCGATCGGCCCGTCCGGGAAGCGGCCGTCCGCATGGAACACCGAATCGTGGCTGTCCTTCCAGCCCTGGTTCGCGAGGCCGCGCTCCGACGTGCGCTGGTAGTCGAGCAGTCCGTACGGATTGCGGTCGCACTTGTCGATCACCCATTGCACGGCGCGCTCGAGCGCGGGCCACAGCTCGTCGATCAGCGCATCGTCGCCGGTGCGCTCGGCATAGGCGCCCGCGAGCACGATGAACAGCGGTGTCGTATCGACGCCGCCGTAGTACAGCGCGAACGGCACCTCGCCCGTCGCGGCCATCTCGCTGCGGCGGAACTCGTGCATGATCTTGCCGGGCTCCGCGTCGCGGAACGCGGAGGTCTCGCGCGCCTGATGCTCGGCGAGAAAGCGCAGCACGCCGCGCGCGAGCGATGGCTGCAGCCACAGCATCTGCAGCGACGTGATGATCGCGTCGCGGCCGAACGGCGTCGAGAACCACGGAATGCCCGCATACGGGTACGGCCCCGTGTCGAGCTGCGTCGTGAGCAGCCCGAGATCCGCGAGCGAACGATCGAGCCACGCGTCGAACAGTGGATTGCCGGTGTTCACGCGCGCCATCGACTCGCGCCGTGCCCGCATCTCGCGATGCACGCCGACAAGCGCCGTGCGCAGCGCGACGCGGCCGCACCCGGGCCCTTCGCCCTGCGCGGGCCCGAGCGTCGCATCGACGGTCAGGTAGATCGACACGCACGCCTGCGCGGCGATCGTCAGCGTGTAGTCGGCACGATCGACCGACAGCGCGTCGGGCGCCGGCGAAAAATGCACGGTCACGTTGCGCTCCACGCCGTCGAGGCCGTCGTAACGCAGCCGCACCGCGCCCGCGTCGACGCGCGGCGCGCCCACCGTGCCGCGCTTGGGCCGCCGCGTGCCGCGCACTTCGAACATGTCCTTGAAATCCGCCGCGAACGACAGCGACAGCGGCACCTCGGCTTCGCTCGCGCCGTAGTTCGTCAGCGTCAGCGCTTCGTGCAGCACGTCGCCCGCGAGCACGCGCATGCGCTCGATATGGATCACGCCCTCGGGCGTCTCGTGGCCGCCGAGCGGCGGCAGCGGGCGGTTCGTCAGGTGCGCGGTGAACGACGCGTTGTCGGCGCTCGTCGCGCCCGACAGCAGCGACGGCGCGCGGCCGCCGAACGTCAGGCGCCACGTCGACAGCACGCGCATGTCGTCGACGAACAGGCCGTCGTCATGGCCGGCGATGTCGCCGAGCGCGTCGCTGACCACGAACGCGTCGCCGGATTTCAGCACGTACTGGTTGTTGCGCGCGAGGACCTGCGGATCGGCTTCGGGCGCGATGAAAGCGGGACCCGACGCGGTGGCCGGGGGAATCGGCGCGACTTGCGGCGCCTGCGTCGTCGTGGCTTCGGCGTGATTCGGCATCGATGCTCCTGTGTCGAGGCGCAACGCGCGGCGCGCGTCGCGTGTTTCGCACAGGATAGGCCAGAACGGCGAACGTGCGCAGCGACGAAACGGCCGCGGCGCCACACGACGTTGCTTCGTCGCATGGCGCCGCGTACGGGCACGTCAGTCGCCGGTCAGAATTTCCACAGGATGTTGCCGAGGATCGCGTTGTCGCGCACGCCGCTGCCGTATTGGCCGCTGTACGTGAGGCCGAGCGTCAGGCGCTTCGTGATGTTCGCGTCGATGCCGGCTTCGAGCACCGCGCTGTCGCGAGCAATCGGCACGCCCGATACCTGGAACGACGTGCCGCCGTTCGCGAACGTGAACGCCGACGACGGCCGCACGTTGCCGAACGCATGCCGCCAGCCGACCGTCCCGCGCGCGGTGAACGTGCCGCTCGCGATCGAGCCGAGCTGCGACGCCGCACGCAGGCCGAGCGTCGAGAAGCCGACGTGGGTCGTCTCGCCGCCGGCGCGCAGCGCGGCCGCGCCGCCGGTTTCCGTATAGCCGTCGGTATGCAGGTTCACGTACGCGAGGCCCGCGAACGGTTCGATCGCGACCGGGCCGACCGGCAGCGCGTAACCGACTTCGCCGAACACCTGCGCCGAATGCGCGTTGTAGCCGCCCGAGTCGTGATCCGAGAAGCCCGCGAAGCCCGGATAGCGGTCGCTGTTGATGCGATACCACGTGTACGACGCGCCGCCGCGCACGCCGAGCGCGCCGTACTGCGCGCCGCCGTACAGCGACAGGTAGTAGCTGTTCACCGCCGCCGACGAACTCTGGTCGTTGTCGAGCGAGCTGTGCGTGACGCCCGCGGCCAGACCCGCACGCCACTTGTCGTTGAACGCCATGTCGGCGCCGGCGATGAAGCCCGTCATGCTGCGGTTGATCGACGATGCGTTGCCGTCGCCGGCGAGCCGGCTGCGGCCGCCGAACGCCTGCCCCCACACGACCGGCTGATAAGGCGTCCCGCCATAGCACCCGTCGCGCGAACCGATCCGGCGCTCCGGCGGCAGCGTCGGGTCGGCCACGCCGGCCGTGTTGTCGCCGCACAGCGCGGCGCCGCCCGACGACAGCGCCGCGAGCGGGCCCGATCCGGGCGCGAGCCCCTGACGGACGCGATCGGTCACCGCGTCGCGCACATAGCGGCTGTCGAGCAGCAGCATGCTCTTCAGGCTCGCCTGCAGTTCGCCGCCGAGCAGCCCGTACGCGCGGCGCGCGGTCGGCGCGTCGGCCGTCAGCACCGTGTCGTACAGCGGATTGCCGGTGCCGAGCGCGGCCACCGCGGTCGCGACCGAGCGCTGGTTCGGCGTGGTGGCGACGTCGGGCAGCGACGTGCCGTTCTGAGCCAGTTGCAGATACACGTGACCCGGATCGTAGCTGAGGGTCGGCGTGAGGAACGCATAGTTCGCGCTCACCTGGGTGAACGCGCCCTGCACGCCCGACGACGCGCTGAGGATCGTGTACGTCGTGCCCGGCTGATAGGTGCTCTGGTTCGCGAGCACCTGCACGGTGCCGCCGTTCAGCGTCGCCGTGCCGCTCGCCGCGAGGCTGCCGCTTTGCTGCGGCGTCGCGGCGACCTGGAACGTCGAACCCGGCTGGAACGTGACGTTGCCGCCCACGTTCAGCGCCGCGCCCGGCTGCGTGGCGGCCGCCGTCGCGCCACCTTGCACCACGAGGCCGCCGATCGTGCCGGTGCCCGTCAGCGTCGCGCCGTTCTGCACGGTGACGGTCGACTGGCCGAGCGAACCGTTGACGGCGAGCGTGCCCGCGGCGACCGTGGTCGGGCCGCT
Organism: Burkholderia anthina; assembly: GCF_001547525.1. Classification (GTDB taxonomy): domain Bacteria; phylum Pseudomonadota; class Gammaproteobacteria; order Burkholderiales; family Burkholderiaceae; genus Burkholderia; species Burkholderia semiarida. Next base: position 3,747 of record NZ_LNJP01000004.1, on the reverse strand, counting down.
CAGCGTGTTCGTGCCGGTCAGCGTGAGCTGCCCGCTGCCGGCCTGGGTCAGCGAACCAGTGCCGGACAGCACGCTCGCGATCGTCACGTTGCCCGATTGATTGACGATCAGCGCACCGTTGTCGACGACGTCGCCGGCCACGCTGCCCGACGTGCCGCCGTTGCCGAGTTGCAGCGTGCCGCCGGCTGCGATCGTGGTGCCGCCCGTGTACGTGTTGGCGCCGGTCAGCACCTGCGTGCCGCTCGCCACCGTCACGCCGCCCGAGCCGCCGATCGTGCCGCCGAAGGTATTGCTGCCGCTGCCGTTCAGCGCCAGCGCGTTCGCACCGAGATTCACGTTCGTGCCGGCCGCACCCGACAGCGCACCGATCGTTTGCGTGCCGGTCGCGCCGCTCACGTCGAACGTCGCACCCGTGCCCGCGAGATTCACCGCGCCCGTCGATGCGAGGCTGCCGCCCGCGCCGAGCGCGAGCGTGCTGCCGCCGGCGATCGTCGTGCCGCCGGTGTATGTGTTCGCGCCGGTCAGCGTCTGCGTCCCGCTGCCGGCCAGCGTCAGGCCGCCGGTGCCGCCGATCGCGCCGCCGAACGTGTTGCTGCCGCTGCCGCTCAGCGTCAGCCCGTTGCCGCCGAGGTTCACGCTCGTGCCTGCCGCGCCGGTCAGCGTGCCGAGCGTTTGCGAGGCCGTCGCGCCGCTCAAGTCGAACGTCGCCCCCGCGCCCGCGAGGTTCAGCGCACTGCCGGACGCAAGGCTGCCGCCCGCGCCGAGCGCCAGCGTGCTGCCGCCGGCGATCGTCGTGCCGCCCATGTAGGTGTTCGCGCCGGACAGCGTCTGCGTGCCGGTACCCGACAACGTGAGGCTGCCCGTGCCGCCGATCACCCCACCGAACGTGCCGCTCGCCGTGCCGCCCAGCGTCAGCGCGTTGGCGCCGAGGTTCACGTTCGTTCCCGCGACGCCCGATAGCGCGCCGAGCGTCTGCCCGCCTGTCGCACCGCTCAGATCCAGCGCCGCGCCGGCACCGGCGAGATTCATCGTGCCCGTCGACGCGAGGCTGCCGCCTGCACCCAGCGCCAGCGTCCCCGCGTTGATCGTCGTGCCGCCCGTATACGTGTTCGTGCCGGTCAGCGTCGTCGTCGCCGCGCCGTTCTTCACGAGGCCGCCGCTTCCGTTGATCGCGCCGGTCAGCCCGAGATCGTTGCTGCCGCCGAGCGTCAGCGTCGAGCCGGTCGCGAGATTGACCGTGTTGCCGACCGACAAGGCCGCATTCGTATCGAGCGTGGCCGCGCCGCCGACGGTCAGCGCGCCGGCGCCCAGTGCCCCGGCGTTGCCGAGCACGAGGCTGCCGCTATTGAGGTTCGTGCCGCCGCTGTAGGTATTGACGCCGTTCAGCGTCTGCGTGCCGGTGCCCGACAACGTGAGGCTGCCCGTGCCGCCGATCACCCCGCTAAACGTGCCGCTCGCCGTGCCCCCGAGCGTCAGTGCATTGGCGCCGAGGTTAACGTTTGTTCCCGAGACACCCGACAGCGCGCCCAGCGTCTGCCCGCCCGTCGCACTGCTCAGATCCAGCGTCGCGCCGGCGCCCGCGAGGTTCATCGCGCCGGTCGATGCAAGGCTGCCGCCCGCGCCGATCGCCAACGTGCCCGCGTTGATCGTCGTGCCGCCCGTATAGGTGTTCGCGCCGGTCAGCGTCGTAGTCGCCGCGCCGTCCTTCACGAGGCTGCCCGTGCCGGCAATCGTGCCCCCCAGCGTAAGGCTGTTGCTGCCGCCCAGTGTGAGTGCGGCGCCCGTGCCCAGATTGACCGCATTGCCGACCGACAAAGCTGCATTCGTATCGAGCGTGGCCGCGCCGCCGACGTTCAGCGCGCCGGCGCCCAGCGCCCCGCTGTTGCCGAGCACGAGACTGCCGCTATTGAGGTTCGTGCCGCCGCTGTAGGTATTGGCGCCGTTCAGCGTCTGCGTGCCGGTACCCGACAACGTGAGACTGCCGGTACCGCCGATCACCCCGCCGAACGTGCCGCTCGCCGTGCCGCCGAGCGTCAGCGCGTTGGCGCCGAGGTTCACGTTCGTTCCCGCGACGCCCGACAGCGCGCCGAGCGTCTGCCCGCCCGTCGCACCGCTCAGATCCAGCGTCGCGCCCGCGCCCGCCAGATTCATCGCGCCGGTCGATGCAAGGCTGCCGCCCGCGCCGAGCGCCAACGTGCCCGCGTTGATCGTCGTGCCGCCGGTGTACGTGTTCGTGCCGGTCAGCGTCGTCGTCGCGGCGCCGTCCTTCACGAGGCTGCCCGCGCCGGCAATCGTGCCCCCCAGCGTAAGGCTGTTGCTGCCGCCCAGTGTGAGTGCGGCGCTCGCGTCGAGATTGATCGCATTGCCGACCGACAGGTTCGTGGTCGTATCGAGCGTCGCCGCGCCGCCGACGGTCAGCGCGCCGGTACCGAGCGCCGAGGCGTTGCCGAGTACCAGTCCGCCGGCGTTCAGCGTCGTGCCACCCGCATAGTTGTTCGCGCCCGACAGCGTGAGCGCCGCCGCGCCGTTCTTCACGAGACCGCCGCCGCCGGAAATCACGCCGCCGAGGCCGAGATCGGTGCTGCCGCCGACCGTCAGCGTCGTGCCCGTCGCGATGTTGACGCCGTTCGCGAGCGACACGTTGGCAGTCGCATCGAGCGTCGACGAACCGTTGATATTCACCGCACCGAGGCCGAGCGACGTATTGCTGCCGACGACGAGGTTGCCGCCGTTCAGGTTGGTGCCGCCCGTGTACGTGTTCGCGCCCGTCAGCGATTGCGTGCCGGTACCCGACAGCGTCACGCTGCCCGAACCGCCGATCGTGCCGGCATAGGTGGCATTGATGCTGCCGCCGAGCGTCAGCGAATTGGCACCGAGGTTCACGCTCGTTCCCGCGACACCCGACAGCGCGCCGAGCGTCTGCCCGCCCGCCGCACCGCCCAGATCCAGCGTCGCGCCGGCGCCGGCCAGGTTCATCGTGCCCGTCGACGCGAGGCTGCCGCCCGCGCCGAGTGCAAGTGTGCCCGCATTGATCGTCGTGCCGCCCGTGTACGTGTTCGCGCCGGTCAGCGTCGTCGTCGCCGCGCCGTTCTTCACGAGGCCGCCGCTTCCGCCGATCGCGCCGGTCAGCCCGAGATCGTTGCTGCCGCCGAGCGTCAGCGTCGAGCCGGTCGCGAGATTGACCGTGTTGCCGAGCGTCACGTTCGCGCTCGTGTCGAGCGATGCCGACGCGTTGACGTTCAGCGCGCCGGTGCCGAGCGACGAATTGTTGCCGACCACCAGGCCGCCGCCATTCAGGTTCGTGCCGCCCGTGTAGCCGTTCGCGCCGGACAGCGTCAGCGTGCCGCCATCGTTCTTCGTCAGCGCGCCGCCGCCCGACACCGTGCCGGACAGCGTCAGACCGGTCGCGCCCTGCACCGTCAGGCCGCCCGCGCCGAGCGACACGTTGTTGGACACGTCGAGCCCCGCCGTGCCTGCCTGCAACACACCGCCGTTGCCCGTGACGGTCCCGGTGCCGAGCGACGCGTTGTCGTTGATGATCGCCACGCCGCCCGTCAGCGTCGCGTCCTGCGCGGTGGACGCACCGTTGATGGTCCAGTTGCCGCTCGTGACGTCGAGGTGATTGAAGTTGATGTAGTTGTTGACCGCGATCGTGCCGTTCGCCGCGGCGCCCTGCTGCAGGTTGAGCGTATTGTTGCCGCCCGCGCCGCCGTCGACGACGCCGGTTGCGGCCACGCCGAGCGTGAC
>NZ_LNJP01000003.1 GCF_001547525.1 Burkholderia anthina | reverse complement strand
GCCGGTCACGCCGCTGATCGCGACGCCGGTCGAGCCGTTCATCGTGCCGTTGTTGGTCACGGTCGTGGTGCTCGCCGCCGCGTTGCCGACCACCGCACCGCTCGACAGCACGCCGAGCCCCGAGCCGAGCACGGACGGGTCGATCGTGCCGTTGTTGGTCAGCGTGACGTTACTGCCGGTCAACGACATCGCCGTGCCGCCGACGCCGAGCAGCACGCCGACGCTTGCACCGGGGTTAACCGTCGCATTCAGGTTGTTGGCGCTGTTCGAATAACTGGGCGCCAGCGGGTTCGCGGCGCCGGAGCAGGTCACCGTGGTGCCCGCGGTGCTGCAGGTCGCCTGGGCGGGAACGATGCCCGCGCCCGACAGCGCCAGAAACACGCCCGTGGGCAGCAACAGTCTCGGAAACGGCTCACTCGCTTTTCTCGAACGGGCAGGATTCATGCTTTCCCTCTTTATTGATTTCGGTTTTTGGTATGGGTATTGCGGCCGCACTGGACGGCACGCAGCAGAAAATCGCGGATAAAAGCGTCCTCCCCGGCAATCGCGATGCGCTGTCGGTTTATTCGTGATGATTTTTTGATCGGCCCGGAAATGCAGCTGCGGAACTAGTCGAATGACATGGTGACGGCCCCTGTTTTTTTTGCAGCGACTTTCTGGTTGATTTGATTACTGCCCGCTTTCGTCAGACTAGGCTATATCAAACTCAAACCGTTTTCCAGTCGATATTTTCCTGTCGGATCAACGGCCGACGGTTATGTAGTTTTTTTACTTTCTGACAGATGCGCAGCGATAACATGCAACACGCTCTTCGCCGGCTTTCTTGATTTTTCGCAAAGACAACGATTGTTCCGCATCGGTGGAAACACCGATATATCGCCCCGATTCAATACACGCCGATTTTGCAGTGCAATATTCTTACCGCGACGAATGATCCATGCAGATAATCAACATCCGCTTAATAAATCGATCGGACCTCGATTATGGAACTGTCGGCGAAACTGTTTTGATTTTTGTCCCCTCAAGACATCTGAAACGAGAATCGCTATTATTTATTCAGTGCCTATGACTCCCGCGCGGCCGGCGCGGACGACAGAAAACCGGAAAAAACAACGAAACCACCCGCACCGGAAGCGCGCGCTTCCGGGCCGCCCCGTCACGAAAACAGGCGCATCAGATAAAGCATCGGCCGAAACGAAACCGGCCGCGCATCGGGATTCACCCACAACCGCACCGCATACACCGCGTAGGCCGGCACCTCGCGCCAGCTCGAATAGAGATCGCGCCACTGGAAGCGGCGCGGATACGCGGCGGAGATGTTCGACCGCGCAATGCCGACGCGCTCGAACGCGAGGCGCGCCCGCGCGAGGTGGTAATACTGGCTGACGATCAGCACGCGCGACAGGCGATGCGCGCGCAGGTAGGCAAGCGTGTGCTGCGCGGTCGCGAGCGTGTTGTCGCCCTGATCGTCGACGGCGATCCGGTCCGCCGGCACGCCGCGCGCGACGAGGTAGTCGCGCATGGCCGTCGCCTCGTTCAGCCCGGGCCCGTCGATCGCGCCGCTGACCAGAAACGCCGGGCACTGCCCCGCGCGGTAACAACGCACGCCGACATCGAGCCGGGCCGCGAGCACGGGCTTCGGCGCGCCGGTTTCGTCGAGCGCGTTGCCGAAGATCACGGCGACGTCCGCCGGGTCGCCCGGCATCCGCATGCCATGGACGACGATCGCGGCCGCCGCCGCGCCCCAGACGCACGCGACGACGGCCAGCACACGGCCGGCCCGGGCCGCGAAGCCCCGTTTGGTTCGATATTTCAAGGTATTCGGTCTCTCAGGTGTCGCCGGGGGCGTCGGCCGGCCCGGCCCCGAACGGGCGCGTCACGCTAGCACGGCGCGCCCGCGCCTGTCCATGCGATGGACCGATGCCGGCCGAGCGGGCCGGCCACTGGAAGATCGAAAGAATGTGAGGGCGTGCGCCCGGCCGCGGCCGGCAGCACCGCCCGGCTCAATCCGCCGGGCACATCGCGAGCCGCCCCATCGCCTCGCCGGCGCCGCGCACCGCGCAGGTGGACGGCTCGTCGGCGATCCGCGCGACCAGCCCGGTCTCGTCGTACAGCAGGCGTTCGAGATCGGCGAGCAGCGCGCCGCCGCCCGTGAGCACCGCGCCGCGATTCGCGATGTCGGTCACGAGTTCGGCCGGCGCGTTTTCCAGCACCGACTTCACCGCGCCGATCACCTGCTTGAGCGGCGCGGCCAGCGCGTCCGCGACGTCGTGGTTGGACAGCTCGACCGAGCGCGGCAGGCCGTCGCCGATGCCGCGGCCGACGGCGCGGGTCGACGTGCGCGGCACCGCGCTCGTGGCCGAGCCGATCGTCTTCTTCACGTGCTCCGCCGTCTGTTCGCCGAGCAGCACGCCGTACAGGTTGCGGACATGGTTGACGATCGCCGCGTCGAACTGGCTGCCGCCGACGCGGATCGCTTCGCGGTACACGATGCCGCCGAGCGCGATGACCGCGACTTCGGTCGTCCCGCCGCCGATGTCGATGACCATCGAGCCGACCGGCTCGGTCACCGGCAAACCGGCGCCGAGCCCGGCCGCCAGCGGTTCCTCGATCAGTTCGACCTCCGATACGCCGGCCGCGAACGCGGCCTCGCGGATCGCGCGGCGCTCGACGGCCGTCGCGTCGGACGGCACGCACAGCGTGACCTCGACGCGGCGGCCGAAGCGCGAGCGGGTGCGCGACATGTCGATGAAGCTGCGGATCATCTGCTCGGCTGCGTGCGCGTCCGCGATCACGCCGTGCCGCATGGGCCGCACGGCTTCGAGATGCCCGGGTTCGCGGCCGAGCAACGCCTTCGCGAGCTCGCCGACGGCCTCGAGGGTGGGCCGAGCGTCGCTCGCGCCGCCCTTGCGGAAGCAGACGACCGACGGCTGGTTCAGCACCACGCCGCGTTCGTGCGTATAGATTCGCGTACTCGCCGTTCCCGGGTCGATCGCAACGGGTTGCGCAAACAACTTTCCGAACAGCGGTGTCGACATATCAAACCTTTGTGAAGGAGCGGGCCGGGACAGCCGCGCCGCACTTTTCGCCGCGCGTGCATGCCGCCCCATCACGAGCTTAGCGGCAAATCGTTCCGATACTTTAGCCAATTCCAATGATTTTTTCGCGACGAAATTGCCGAAAACGGCGTCCCGCGCACGTCCGGCTACGCAACAGCCGCTCGCATCGGGCCTGTAAAACACGGTAATCTCTCGGTCTTGCCTGTTCCCGGCAGGCCTCCGACGCACGATCACGCCAGGTATGTTCACCATGACAGCGACCGTTTCCTTCCGCTGGGCGCCGCTGCGCCCGCTCTGCACGACGCTCGTTGCCTTCTGGTGCTGCGCGGTTGCCGCGCAACCGCTGCCGGCCGCCGAATCCGCCGCCGCCCCGACCGTTGCGGCCGCAGCCAACGCGGCGGCTGCTGCCGCACCCGCCGCCACGCACACCTGCGCGGCCGACGGCGGCCCGGCCGGCCGCCCGTCGATCGGCCTCGTGCTGTCCGGCGGCGGCGCGCGCGGCTACGCACACCTCGGGGTCCTGAAAGTCCTGGAGGACAACCGGATCCCGATCGACTGCATCGCGGGCACCAGCATGGGCGCCGTGGTCGGCGGCCTGTACGCGAGCGGGATGGCGGCCGACGAGATGCAGAAGCGGCTGTCGGAGGTCAACCTGGCCGATATCGCGTTCGACGTGACGGACCGCGCGGACCTGCCGCAAACCAGCCGGGAAGACGAACGCCTGTACATCAACGGGCTGACGCTCGGCTTCGGCAAGAAAGGCGTCAAGGCGCCGGTCGGCCTCGTTCAGGGCAACCGGCTGCAGGCGCTGCTCGCGAACTGGACGGCCGCCGTGCCGACCAACCAGCCGTTCGACCACCTGCCCATTCCGTATCGCGCCGTCGCGACCGATCTGCAGACCGGCCAGATGGTCGTGCTCGACCACGGCTCGCTGCCGCTCGCGATTCGCGCGAGCATGGCGATGCCGGGCCTGTTCGCGCCGGCCGAGATCAACGGGCGCGCGCTCGTGGACGGCGGGCTCGTCAGCAACCTGCCCGTCGACACCGCGCGGCAGATGGGCGCGAACATCGTGATCGCCGTCGACATCGGCTCGCCGCTGCGCCCGCTCGATGCGCTCGCGTCGCCTGCCGACGTGATGCAGCAGATGGTCGGCATCCTGATCCGCCAGAACGTGACCGCGCAGCGCAAGCAGCTCGACGCGCACGACGTGCTGCTCACGCCGGACCTCGGCTCGCTCGCGTTCACCGATTTCCAGAACGCGAAGCAGGCGATCGCCGCCGGCGAGATCGCCGCGACCGCGGCGCTGCCGAAGCTGCGGCGTTTCGCGCTCACGCCGGAACAGTACGCGGCCTACCGGTCCGCGCACGCGCAGCCGCTGCCGCCGCCGATCCGGATCACGCGCATCGACATCAAGACCAGCGGCGGCGTGCCCAAGCGCGTCGTCAGCAACGCGCTGCACGTGAAACCCGGCGACATCTACGATCCGAAGACCGTCAGCCAGGATCTGCTCGGGCTCACGACGGGCGGCAACTTCGAGAGCGTCACGCAACAGATCGTGAGCCGCGGCGACGATAACGTGCTCGAGATCGACGCGCGCGAGAAGTACTGGGGGCCCAACTTCCTGCTGTTCGGGCTCGGCATGTCGAGTAGTTCGACCGACGAAGGCGGCTTCCGCCTGCACGTCGGCTACCGGCGGCCGTGGCTCACGGAATCGGGGCTCGAATTCCGCGCGGACACGACGATCGGCAGCGACCTGCAATCCGCGCGCATCGAGTTCCGCCAGCCGCTGTCGATGGCATACGGCGTCTATCTGTCGCCGTACGCGGAATACCAGCGCCGCTACGCGAACCTGTACGACGACACCGGCGACGTGAAGATCACGCAGTACCTGATGCAGACGGCGCGCGCCGGACTCGATCTCGGTTTGCCGATCGGGCGGCTCGGCGATTTCCGGATGGGCGTCGGTTACGTGACCGGGCACGGCTCGCCGACCTACAACCTGCCGTTCGACGACGGCAGCGGTCAGGCGCTGCTGTGGCCGAGCTTCACGTCGCAGGCGCTGATCGCGCGCGCCCGGCTCGTGATCGACCAGCTCGACGATCCGCTGTTCCCGCGCAAGGGCTATTTCACCGAGCTGCGCGTCGAACGCTCGCTGGTGTCGCGCAACGGCGGCTCGGCGCAGGAATTCTCCGACGGGATCAACAACGCACCCTATACCGAGATCTACGGCAAGGCGATGATCGCGCAGCAGTTCGGCCGGCACAGCGTCAGCGCGACGATCGAGGGCGGCAAGAGCATCGGCGGCACCAACCTGATCAACGCGTTCAACTTCACGCTCGGCGGCTTCCAGCATCTGTCCGCGTACGCGGCCGACCAACTGAACGGCAACGAGCTCGCGTACGGGCAGGTCACGTACATGAACCAGTTGATGACGTTCAACGCGTCGCCGGTCAAGGCGCTGTCGGTGGGCGCCAGCGCGGAAGTCGGCAACGTGTGGTCGAGCGGCCAGCAGATCGGCGGCGGCGCGCTCAAGCAGAGCTATACGTTCTTCACGAGCCTGTCGACCGCGTTCGGGCCCGTCTATATCGGCGTCGCGCTCGCCCCCGGCGGGCGACGCAACTTCTACCTGCAGCTCGGCCGTACTTATTGAGCATGCGCGGATGCCGCTGCGGCGGTATCCGCGGCGCCGTCTCGACGGCGGCCATCGACTTCACGGTTGCCGCGGATCGGCCTCGCGGCGTGGCCCTAGACTGGCCAGCTGATCTCGAACCGCGCGCCGCCGAGTTCGACCGGATCGACGACCGCGATGCGGCCGTTGTGGGCGTGGAGCACCTGTCGCGTGATCGACAGGCCGAGCCCGTAGCCGCCGGTACGGCGGTCCAGGCGCACGAATGCGTCGAAGATCCGTTCGCGCTCGCTCTCGGGCACGCCGGGGCCGTCGTCCTCGACGAAGATCCCGATGTTGCCGTGCACGAGCGAGATCCCGACGACGATCCGCGATTGCGCGTACTTGCTCGCGTTGCGCAGCAGGTTGCGCATCGCATACGACATCAGCCGCCGGTCCATCTTCACGCGCAGATCCGACCCGATCGCGATGCGCGACTCGATCGCACGGTCCGGATACAGCAGTTGCGCGTCGCTCACCTGATGCTCGAACCACGCGACCGGCGCGGTCATCTCGAGGTTCGACTGCAGCGAGCTGTATTCGAGCCGTGCATACGTGAGGCTCATGTCGATCAGCTCCTCGAGCTCGGTCACGTCCTGCGCGATGCTCTCGAGCGCGCCCTGGTATTCGGCCGCCGAACCCGGTTCGCGCAGCATTTCGAGCGCGAAGCGCACGCGCGCGAGCGGCGTGCGCAGTTCGTGCGAGATCCCGTTCGTCAGGTCGCGCTGCGCGGCGATCAGCCGCTCCATGCGCATCGCGAGCGCATTGAGCGTGCGCGCGAGCGGGCCGATGATCACGCTGTGCGATTCGCGCGCACGCGTGTTGAAGCGCCCGCCGGTGAAGTCGATCGCCCGCTCGCGCACCATCACGAGATCCGACCAGACCGGCCGCATCCACCGATACGCGGCGAGCGCCGGCGCGGTGAACACGAACGCGAGCACGATCCAGATATCGCCCGGCAGCGAATCGAACGCATGCCACACGACCTGCGGCGACAATTCGACGCACAGCGCGAGCGCGGGCACCAGCGCGGTCAGCAGGACGAGGCCGAGCAGATGGAGGTAGGTGCGCAGGTACAGGCGCGACCAGCTCGGAATGCGGTCGGCGCGCGTGTCGGTCCACGCGCGGCGGAAGTGCAGCCAGCGCCATTTGACGTAGCGCAGCGTCGGCAGCGGCGGTGCATCGGGGTGCGAACGGGTTCGTCGGATCATCGCGGCTCCCGGCCGGCGGGCGGCATGCCCGCGCGGAACGTGGCGGCGTCGCACGAAGGCGGCCTCATTCCCACGCGTGCTTGCTGAATTGATAACCCTTGCTGCGGATCGTCTTGATCCGCTGCGGGTTGCTCGCGTCGTCGCGCAGCTTGCGGCGCAGCTTCGAGATACGCCCGTCGATCGTGCGGTCGAGGCCGTCGAATTCGACACCGCGCAACTGCAGCATCAGATCGTCGCGGCTGACGACTTCGCCCGCGTGACACACGAGCGCCCACAGCAGGTCGAATTCGGCCGACGTCAGATCGGGCGTGCTGCCGTCGGGCAGCACGACGGTGCGGTCGGTGCGGTCGATCGAGAACTTCCCGAACGCGTAGCGCTCCGGCTGCGGCGCGGTGCCTTCGGCCACGCGCGCGGGCGCGCGGCGCAGTTGCGCCTTGATCCGCGCGAGCAGGATGCGCGGCTCGACCGGCTTGTGCACGTAGTCGTCCGCGCCGAATTCGAGGCCGAGCAGCTCGTCGAACGGCTCGTCGCGCGCCGTCACCATGATGATCACGCCGTCGTACTGCTTGCGCGCCTCGCGGCAGATTTCGAAGCCGTCCTTGCCGGGCAGATTCACGTCGAGGATGACGAGATCGGGACGAATGGACAGGATCGCCGGCACCGCGGCGTCACCATGCAGCACAGTGTCGACTTCATAGTCGTTCTTGCGCAGGTAGCCGGCGATCAGCGTGGACAGACGGGTGTCGTCTTCGACGAGCAGGATGCGAAAAGACATGGGCAGCGGTCGGGTCATCGGGGAAGCCGCGGCGGCGCCGGCCGGTGCCGGACGCCGGCCATCGGCCGAAACGTACCGCATGATACTGCGCCCGCCGCTTGCCTGTTTGGCTGTCTCGAAAATAAGGGCGCGACTCGGGCCGCGCTTGACGAATCGGCGCCGGGACGGTTCCATACGGGCTCGCCGGAATCCCGGCCCTGCTTCCATCCTGCCTGACGCGATGAATTACCAGACGATTCTTGAACGCATCCACACCGAACTCGCCCCCTGGATCGGCCAAGGACGGGTGGCCGACTACATTCCCGAACTCGCGAAAGTACCTGCCGACAAGTTCGGGATGGCGGTCGTGACGCTCGACGGAAACGTTTACACGGTCGGCGATGCGCACGAGCGCTTCTCGATCCAGAGCATCTCGAAGCTGTTCGCGTGCACGCTCGCGTTCCAGTTGCTGGGCGACGCGCTGTGGGAACGGGTCGGCCGTGAGCCGTCCGGCACCGCGTTCAATTCGCTGGTCCAGCTCGAAAGCGAACGCGGCAAGCCGCGCAATCCGTTCATCAATGCGGGCGCGCTGGTCGTCACCGACGTGCTGTGCCGCCGCTTCGTGAAAGCCGAGACGGCGCTCGTCGAATTCGTGCGGCGGCTGATCGGCGCGAACGACATCGACTACGACTCGCGCGTCGCGACCTCGGAGTTGCAGCACGCGGAGCGCAATCGCGCGATGGCACACTTCATGGCGAGCTTCGGCAACATGCAGATGCCGCCCGATACGGTGATCGACGCGTATTGCCGGCAGTGTGCGATCGAGATGAACTGCGTCGAGCTCGCCAGCGCCGCGCTGTTTCTTGCGAACGGCGGCGTCGCGCCGGCGACCGGCGAGCGGATCGTCGATTCGAGTTCCGCGAAGCGGCTGTCGGCGCTGATGCTGACTTGCGGCACCTATGATGCGGCTGGCGATTTCGTGTATCGCGTCGGGCTGCCGGCGAAAAGCGGCGTCGGCGGCGGGATCGTCGCCGTGCTGCCCGGGGAGATGGCGGTGTGCGTGTGGGCGCCGGGGTTGGATGCGAACGGGAATTCGTTGGCGGGGACCAGGGCTTTGGAATGGTTGACTACGTATTCGGGGCGGTCGATTTTTTGAGGTGTGCTTCCCTCGTTTTTTCGCCTTCCATCAGGCCGGACCTGTGCGCGTTTTTGTGGGCGAAGGGGTTGGACAGCGGGTTATCCGCGCGCCTGTGTGAATTGATTTTCGAACAGGAGAGAGCGGACGGCTCGACGCTCAGCTCGGTGCTGGCCGAAGGCAAACTCTTCAGTTGATTAAGGAATGCATCCGTTCCTAGCTTTAGTGATAAATCCAACGGGCATTCAGCAGCGGCAGCCGGAGCGCTTACCGTTGCAAAATTCATTGCGACGAGGGCTGACAAGCACCCAAACGCGTTCGTTTTCTCACCCTCACTTCTTTCGACCATGGAGAATCTGCCGAAGGGTCTCAGCCGTATATTCTTCACTACCACCCAGCTCGCCTGCATCATTGAACACAACGTAGCCAGAGAACAAGCAAAGACCGTAAGCGACGATCCCGGCAAAATCCCATGCGACACGCGTCTGCACATTGGCTATGTAGCCGTAGCCCTCTCGCCCGCTAAGTTCTGTCACGCATCGGTTGAATGAAATCCAGCATTGCGCTCCGTCACCACCTTCCAACAGAACAAAATCATTCAAAAGACCCTCATTGCCATCGGGTCGCCCTGCAAATTTGACGTCACCGAGAGTCACTCCAAACTCGTCACATGCACGAGCCAGAATCCCTCGCAACTCCTGCAGGCTATTTGGCATCACTGCCAATGGAACGTACATGCTGTTTGCCATAACGTTTTTACCTAGGTACCTTAAAAGTCGAACGTGTGAGTGTGAGCCACCCGGCGGTCTCAAGAATCAAGTGCAACGTTTAGCCAATCCGGCGGCAGCCAATTCCATCGCCATAGCCTCTTCAGGGGTTTTCCAGTTGAGGGTTTGGCGAGGGCGGCCGTTCATCAGTTTGGCAATGTCGTTCAATTGCATCTGGGTGACGCCTGACAGGTCGGCCCCCTTGGGCAGAAACTGGCGCAGCAGGCCGTTGGTATTTTCGTTGCTGCCCCGTTGCCAAGGGGCGTAGGGATCTGCGAGCCGGGTGTCCCAGATTCAGTCGTTCAGCCAACTCGACATGGCAAGTCATTTCCGATCCACGATCGTACGTCAGGCTCTCACGCAGAATGGCCGGGAGCTTCTTCATCTGGCGCGTGAACCCCTCCAGTGCGTCCTGGGCCGTACAGCCATCCATGCGGCACAGCACGACGAACCGCGTCTTGCGCTCGACCAAGGTACCGACGCAGGAGCGATTGAAGGCGCCTTTGATGAGATCGCCTTCCCAATGACCGGGCCATTGGCGCGTTTCGATTGCCTCGGGTCGATGGATGATGCGCAGTTCTTCCGGGACAAAGCTCTTGCGGGCCAACGTCTTGCGGGCGTTGCCGCGCACCGGCTTCTCCTGGCGCAAGGCCTCGATCGTCGCCTGCTTCAAGCCGCCGCGGGGATGGGTATAAATCGCCGCGTAGATCGTTTCATGACTGACGCGTTGCTCGGGATTATCTCGATGCATCTCGCGAAGTCTGGCAGCAATTTGCTGCGGCGACCAGCGCCGATAAACCAGATCGTGATGCACTTGCCAGTACAGCGCGCTTCCTGTTGCCAGCTTCACCTGACGCCGACTTCGCTCGCGGCGCGCCCGGTAGGCTCTGGCCGCGCTCGTGGCGTCATAACAGCGAGACGATTCCGTACGATTGCGTGCCAGCTCTCGCGTGATCGTCGACGCGCTGCGACCAAGCAGCCTTGCAATCGCCCTGACGCTCGTGTTTCCGGCCTTCTCGATCATGATCGCCGCGCGCTCTTCGGCGCTCAGATGCTGGTATTTCGTCATTGCAACACCCTACCTCATCAACAGTGTTGCACTTGAAACTAGAGTCTAAGCCTCTTCTCCGTCGACTATCCCCATCACGATCACCATCTCGCCCGACCGTCTGCATTGCATCTCCGGTACGCCAGCCGTCCCATGACGACTACGCCACGAACCCGGCAACAGCCGCGTTCGACACGACTATTCTCCATCAGAGAGAGACTCCCCTTCCCCCTCTCGATTCAACGCACGCAACTCTTTTATAAATTGGTAGGTAGCTGCAATCAGAAGGGTCAAGAAAGCCGGCAACCCAACAATGACAGGTTTCCAGCCGGCTCCTTTACCCAAAGAGAAGACCAATGCTATTAGCGGCAAGGAAAGCAGCGATGCATAACCTATAGCGAAACGTCTAAACAAGGTTCTCTTCTTGTCTGTCAGATTCATTCTCACTCACTTATCGGTTGGTTTATTTTTAGCAGCCTCAATTGCCGACTGTATCGGCCCCAACGAGAATTGTATGAACTGATTTACAAATCTACCGATACCACCCGGGAGGATATATTGCACTCCGCCATCACCAACACCACCACCAGCACTGATCCCGAAGCTATTCGCGTTGTAGCTCGAACTGTTCTGAATATCCGAGAACGACAACGTCCCCGTCGTCAGCTGATTCTTGTCCGGCGTCGCCGTACTCGCGATATACGCTCCCTTCAGGTCCGTATTGCCCTTCACGTTGATGTCGAAACCACCGTCCCCGGCATGAATAGCCATCGACCCACCGTCGACCTTGAACCCAAAAACACGGACTCGATGGCACTCCGATTACGACGCTACGCGACGTAGTATTTTCCGTGTCGAAATTAAGCCATCATCTGCCTTCACGGCCCTAGGTCGGATACTGATACACATCACAATCGAACCGACATAGTCTGATCATGCTTAAAAATTAAAAACTCCCTTACATCGGTTATTTCACAAAGGAATCGTCCATCACTTGATTTTGACAAGATGCCGGTAATTTCAGCTTGATCGCCGTACAAATATTCGCCCCCCCCGAAAGCAGGAACGCTCGAAAGAAGCTTCTTTTTCAAATCACCATGGCGCACCAAAACAGCGTGATTCTTTTCCCGAATTTTTGCATCTGATTCGACAAAATATCCATCCTGCCCATCCATGACAAAGAAACCTTTCAAAACCACTTCCGTGCCAAAAGCGATGGCATCGGCTCTTTCGTTGAGTTCGATAATTTCCATAGTTTTCACGTCTATCACCTAGTGCGTATAAACAACTTGCCCCGTGAATTTCTTAGAGAATTCTTTAACGGGAACAAAGTACTGCGTCCCGGTCCCAGGGTCTCTGACTGCAACAACGGAGTTTCCCAACCGTGTCGTCACTCCGTCCACCACAACAAAGTGCCCTCCGCCGACATCCAAGTCAACGTGCGCAATTGCAGCATTTCCTCGCGACGTAGCTGCAGCCAAGTCGTCAACAGACGCACCGACAGCCCATCTAGCCGAACTCAACCCATTTTTCTGCAGCGCGCTCGACAGCCCGACAACGTCCGTGCCCCATCCCGGCACAAGGTTTGCGTCTTTAGCTATTTGAGAAATGTTGACCCATTGTCCTCGGTCATTCATCACCATCGCACAAGCAGTAGGGCCGCAGGCGACATCGCCAACATTCGAAATATACCTCTGATCGATAACAACGCGATCTCCATTGCGCCCCATTGAATTCGTCTCGGACGCCAACCCGCCCGCACTTCCACCATCGGAACTTGCTCCTTGGCCAACCGAGACCACTGCCTTCGAGCCGACAGCCCGGGATCGTGCAAGTGCGCCGGCTATATCCCTCACGAGGGTTGGCGCCCCGACAAAGCCAAGCACTTCCCCTAGTGTTGATGCATCAGCTTCCGCAAGTCTAGCCTGCTTCCATTCAGCGCTCGTGATGCTATTAAGTAGCTTAATCTCTTTCGACTCAAGCTGCTGCGTCTTAATTAGATCGTCCTGATAGAGAACCTTTTCTTGCTGAACACATCCTGCCTCTGGTTCGCCTGATCCGCAATCGTGATGGTACCGGCGTGATTACGGGCGTCCCACCTCACCGCATCCTGACTACTCTGGCGAACCGCATCCTGACTACTCTGGCGAACCGCATTCAAATTGACGTCGTTGTTCGCCACGAGCACGGCATCGCCGTTCGTCGCAATCACCGCCGCATTGGCGTTCAGGTCCCGACCGGCGACAGCTTGAAGCGTACCCGCATAGACCGTCGATACACGGTCGATGCCGGTCGCGCTGCCATTCGCAGCCTTCGCCGAGCGGATCGTGCTCGTCAGGTTTCTTAATCATCCTTCCCGTATAATCCTCAATACCGAATTTCGAAATTCACTGCTTACAGTCCGCCGTCGTTCCCGAGTTATACTCCATGGTCAAACCATAAACGTTCACTCGCTTTCCCGGAAACCATTCCGGAACGAGATTCAGCGTTGCCAGCACCCCTTCTTTGCAATACAATGTTTTTTGCGAACTTGATCCAATGACACGCCATCCTTGAGAAGCAAAAGTATCTCGATAAGCGGCCAGCAAATTTCCATCCACCGACCGGGAATCCACACTCATCACAATCAGTGCAGCACTACCTCGCTCGCTTTCTTTAGAAAATATAACCGATCCACCTTGCCCAATAATTCCATTCATATCAGACTTCATCTGCTGATATTTTTCAACAGTATCCGTTGGGATATTAATCAGCACCCTCGCAAAAAAAATATAAGCCATCCCCAACAGCAACACACTAACAATCAAAATCTTTAGCAATCTCATCAGCAATTACCCTTAATTATCGAACCTTTCCAATCTTTCCTCCGTACCCAACCCCAAGAGCACCACCCACGCTTGGCATTTTCGTCACGCCTCCGGCACCAACGCCGACCTCAAAAGCCGTATCGCCTCCAATTGCGTGATTGAATCCGGTACAAACCCCAAACATACATCCTCCAGCCGAAATCGACGGGCCACTCAAGAACTCATCGGTATTTTTTCCTTGCTGACTGCCCGGCAACCCTGCATTTGATGTAACCATCCCAGTTGCAATCGACAACCCCGGCACAACCGGCACCGAGCCACCGACGGACAGATATGCGTTTCCATTATGCAAATTAATAGTGAATGATCCAGCCAAACCTAATGCTGCGCCCTGCACGGACAGGTAATCAAATGATCCGGAACGAGTTACCGACAAGCCAGACTGAAGTGTTGTGGAATCAGCGTTGGCGTCTTGGCTGCTATATTGGAACAAACTGTTTGAAGATACTGCTTTTACCATACCGCCGTACATTCCTGCCGAGAGGAAAGTAGTTGCGTAATTCTGCAGTTGTGCCTGCTCTGCAGCATAACCACGCCCCTCCTGCTCCAATGCCGCATACTTGTTGTACTCCGGTGTGCCCGTGGTGTACTCGGCAGAACAATGGACTAGTGCGCATCCGGCCGCCTCCAGTTTATGCTGCCTGGTAGAGTCACCATTTGCCAAATCCTTGATAACCTGCTTTTCGTCCTGATTCAACTGCCGATTAAACCGATCAGCACTCGCCCCGGTCAACGCCCCAGTCCCGCCACCGACCAACGCCCCAGCTCCACCAGCCAGCACATTCGATGTCAAGTTCCCCAGGAGCTCATCGACGTTCGCGTTACCAGTCGGCCCTGAATCCTTGATCGACTGCGCAATCTCATTCAGTTGCGGAGCGAGCTTCGCCGACACACCAGCACCGGCAGCGCCACCAACCGCACCCAAGCCACCGCCGGTCAACCCACCCGTCAGCGCACCGCCGGCAATGTGTAGCGCAACACGATTGTCACCACCCTCGGCCCAACTGTTGGCCTCCTGCTGGTACTGTGCCTTGAGCGTCGGATCAGTCGTGTTGTTTGCGTGCGTCTGTGCCTCCTCCCGCTTCTTATCGGCATAGCTCCCAATCTGCTTCGCAATTGTCTCCGCCGCCGCCTGCGCCGCGTTGATCAAATCCGACTGATTGCTCAACACCTGCTGCAAATCCGGCGTCTTGCCAACCGTCCCATTCAGATTCGACGTCTCACGATTGAGCGTCGCCACATCCTGCTTCTGGTTGGCCTGATCCGTAATCGTGATGGTACCGGCACTGATCGCGCTCTTCGTGCTCGCACTGCTACTGTCGCTCTCGCTCACATACAACGGCTGACCGCCACCCGTATTCTTCCCGCTCGTCGGCCCGTGCGTCGCATAATTGTTGCCCCCATCACCGACACCACCACCGGCACTGAGCCCGAAGCTACTCGCGTTGTAGCTCGAACTGTTCTGAATATCCGAGAACGACAACGTCCCCGTCGTCAGCTGATTCTTGTCCGGCGTCGCCGTGCTGGTGATATACGCCCCCTTCAGGTCCGTATTGCCCTTCACGTTGATGTCAAAGCCACCGTCCCCGGCCCGAATCCCCGCCTGCTCGTTCACACCCGCATAGTTACCGCTCGCATGGCCGTTCTGCATGCTGACGCTGGCGCTCGCACCACCCTGGCTGACACTGAACCCGCCGCCCGAACTACTCTGGTGGGCCTCGCTGCGGCTCGTATCCTGCACCGACGCGAGATTCAGGTTGCCACCCACATCCGCAATCACCTTGTTGGCGTTGACGTTGGCCCCAACGATATTGGTATCGCCGCCGCTGATGATCGTCGCCGTATTGCTCGCGCTGATGTGTGTATTGTTCTGCGTCGCCGCATCCGAATTCGCATCGCCGTGCGCACGCGACATCGACGCCGAGACACCGAATCCGCCGGTGCCATACGACACCCCCACGCTCGCGCTCTTCGATTCGTTCGTACTGCGCGTACTGTCGGTATCCGTGCTGTTGACCAGATTGACCTTGTTCGTCGCCTGCAGCAGCACGTCCTTCGCGTTCACGTCCGATCCCTGGATCGTCACGTTCCCTTGGCCCGCGTTCTTGTCGCCCGTCGCGACGAACGCTGCCGTGCCGCCCGCCTTCACGCTGCTGCCGTTGTTCTGCCTGCTGTCCTCGGTGAATGTCGTCTTGCTGTGCGAAGAACCGAAACTCAGTTCGATCTTCGCCTCCGGCTTGCCGTTCGGATCGCTCAGCGCCTTGGTCATATTGCCCGTCGCGCCGACCAGGTCGGCCATGCCGCCGGCCGCCGCAATCGCATGCAGCGCGGCGGCACGTCCGTCCTGGCTGCCGCCCGCACCCTGCGCCTGCTGATTCACGTTCTGGATCGCATCGATGACGGGCGACTTCACCGCCAGCGTGAAACCCGAACTCTTCACCTCGTGCGTTTCTTCGTGATGGCGGTCGGTCTGCGACGCATCGATCGTCACTTCCTTCGCGATGCCCGTCACGTCCTTGCCCGCAACAATGTCGGAGCCCGTCACGTGGAGTTTGTTGCCCGCTACCATCGACACGCTGCCGTCGGTGCTGCCGACCAGGCTGCCCTGCGAACCCTTCACCGTGTCGCGGCTGGTATCGATGGTCTGGTTCGTGCCGTACGAAATCCCCGCGCCCGCACTGCCGAGGCCCGACTTCTTCACGTCCTTGTAGTGATATTCGCTCGAGGCCGTGTCCCCTGTCGTAACCGTCAGGTCGTGACCCGCAGAAAGACTCACATCGTTGGTTGCCGCAATCGTCGCGGCCTTCGCCGTCAGGTCATTGCCTGCCTGCACCGCCACACTGTTACCCGACAACGTCGTGCCCACCGCATTGGTGTAACTGCTCGAATCGATCGTGTGCGTCGACTTCGACGACAGGAAGCCGTTTTCCTTGTGATAGTGCTCGTCGTTCGCGCTCGCGCTTTGTTCACCGGCATTCAGATTCACATCATGCCCGGCGCTCACGCCAATCGCACCCTGCGCATTCGCATACGCGGCCGTCGCATTCACGTCATGGCCCGCCACGATCGCCAGATTGCCGCCCGTCGCGATCTGCGTGCCCGTGTCGATCGACGCTGAATGCTCGGCATGATTGCGCGCATCCCACTTCACCGCATCCTGGCTGCTCTGGCGAACCGCATTCAAATTGACGTCGTTGTTCGCTGCGAGCACGGCATCGCCGGTCGTCGCAATCACCGCCGCATTGGCGTTCAGATCCCGGCCGGCGACAGCTTGAAGCGTACCTGCATTGACCGTCGATATACGGTCGATGCCGGTCGCGCTGCCATTCGCAGCCTTCGCCGAGCTGGTCGTGCTCGTCAGATTGAGGTCGCGGCCAGCCGACAGCGCTACAGTGTTGCCTTGAATCAACCCGCCGAGATTATTGAGGTCCTGGTTCGCGCTTGCGAGCACGGTTCCACCCGACATCGTGCCGCTGTTGTCGATCGAATCGGCATGAATGATCGTGACGTTGCGGCTGGCGATCGTGCCGGAGTTCTTGTACGCGCCATTGGCATCGACCGTGACGTTCTTGCCGGAGATGATCGTGCCTTCGCCAGTCACGTCCGCCGCGTTCGCGCGCAGATATACCTGCGGCACCAGCACCGTCTGCTGACTGCCGTTCGGCAATGTCACAGTCTGATTCACGAGCCACACGATGTCGCTCGTCAGCGCAGCCATCTGCGCATCGGTCAGCGCCGTGCCGACATTCAGCCCGAACTGCTGCGACGCCTTCACGCCGTTCGCCATCAGCGCTTCGTATTCCTTCTGATTGTCCGTATAGTCACCGATGAACCGCTGGCCGGTGGTCTGGATGATCTGTTGCTGAATCAGTTGCTGCTCGTAGAAGCCATCGCCGATGCGCTTGAGGACCGTATTGGGATCGACCTTGAGCGCATCCAGCATCGTGTCGCTGGACAACCACTTCCTGTAATCGGTAAAGCGCGGGTCCGTCTCGATCAGGAAGTGGCTGCCCGGGTCGCTCGTCACCCGATACAGCGCGTTGTTCGGCAGGCGCGTATTCGGCGTGACCGTGCGCACGACTACATCGCCGACACTGGCCTTCACGGCCGATACGGTCCCGACGCCGACGTCCGACACACCCGAGCCGACCAACACATGCCCACCAACTTCCTTGCCCGCTACTGGCGTCACGCCCGTACCGCTTGCACCCTGCGCAGCGGATGTCGCCGCCGCCACGCTCTTGATCGGATCGGACGGTTTGCCCGGATCGGCCAGCACCACCGGCAGATCGATCGTTTGTGACGGAATAGCCGGCGAGTAGTTGGTCGTCGAGGTCGCGCGCTCGTCACCGCTGAAGGCCCCGCCGGACTGCACCCAGGTATAGATCGCCTTGCCCGAGCCCGTGAACGTTTCAGTACCGGTCGCGCCGATGTTCTGCACGTTCCTCGGATGGTTGCCGTCGCCGGCCACGATCTGGCTCTTGTCGTTGACGCCGGACGGCGTGTTGATCGTGATATGACGGCCAGCGGTAACCGTGCCGGGTTGCGAAGCCGTTACCACGTCCCTGGTCGATTTCACGTCTACCGTGTAGACGGTATAGGTCTGGACGAGCCGGCTCGCGACATCCCCGTTATACCCAACGAGCGCCTGATTCAGATTTTGGTAGGCCGCGACGGTGGCCTTGTACCACTGTTGGAACGGTGCGCATGCCGCGTTTGTCGAGGTCAGACATGAAGGGCTCGGTGGGCTGAAGGGAGGCGGTTTTGCGCCCGTCACATCAGCTTCAGTAGGGGGCTTGATGGCGAACCAATCGCTGCCAACGCCGCGTCTGCCAGTAACCAGTCCAGCACCCGCAGTCATGGCGAATGGCCCCGACGTCATCCATGCCGGATTCGCGTCCGGCGGCGGCGCTACGCCGAACGTCGCCCAGATGTCAGCCGGGACCGTCCGATACGCACCAGTTTGTGTAGCTGCGCCGCCCCCACCAAAGTTGATTGCGGCATACGCCGTGTTATCGATCTTGCCCGCCACCCCGTTCATCGTGTACTTCGCATACTCGGCAAACGGATATTTCGTCGATGGCAGCAGAATGAATTTCTGATCGTCGTCCAGCGCCCACTGGTAATCCGTGCCCGGATGGATTTCCTGGCTGTTCTTCTGGTACAGGTAGACCGTCGACGGGTCGATCTTCTCCGTCGAGCCCGGCACCTGATACCAAAGCTGATTCCCGCTGTCGGTCGTGACGGTCGTGGTCTGGAAGTTCGAATTCAGGTTCTCGAACCGGTTTGCGCCGATCGTGACGTCGCGACCGGCGTCGATCTGCGCGCCGTTGTTCGTCACGGTCTGCGCGGCACCGGTTGCCTGATGGTTCGCGTCCAGCGCGCCGCCGACACGAATGTCGTTGCTCGCGTACATCAGCGCGTTGTTCTGGTTCATGAGCGTCTGCGCCCCGATGTCGAGGTCACCGCGAGAAGCAATCACACCACCGACACCCTCGGCATTCCGGTCGTTGACAACCGTGTTCGCGCCCACTGCGACCGTGTCGCCGTAAATCCGGCCACCGGCATTCGTGATCGTGTCCCCGGCCGTCACCGTCGTTGTGCCGCCATCGATCAGACCTTCGTTCGTGATCGACTGGTTCGCGTGAATGTTGGTCGCGTTGCCACCGATAATCTCACCGGTCGCACGGTTCCGGATCGAATTGGCGCTCACATTGGCGACATTGCCCGCCGACAGCGTGCCGCTGTTGTCCAGCGTGCCGCCGGCCGTGGTCGTCAGATCATGACCGGCCACGATCTGGCCGGCGTTGGTCAGATCGCCTTGCGCCGTTACGTCGACGTCGCCCGATGATTGGAGCTTGCCGTCGTTGCTCAAAGTCCCGGTCGAGACCGTCAGTTTCTGACCACCATTGATGTCGCCCTGGCTGTTGACCAGCGTATTCGCTGCCGTCAACGTTGCAGAGCCTTTCGACTGGATGCTGCCCGACGTGTTGTCGATGATCGGTGCGGTCAGCTTCGCATTCCTGTCCGCTCGAATCGAGCCGGACGTATTGTCGATCGCCTGATTCGCATCAAGGGTGACGCTTGCGCCTTCCATCCCGGCAGTCAACCCCGGCACGCCTGCGGTGGTCGGCAGCGTTGAATTGGCAGTCTGCGCATTGCGAATCGTATCGCCCGTCACCCACAGCGCGCCGCGCGCATGCATGGCACCGCGCGTGTTATCGACCGTCGTACCGGACACCGTGACATCGCTGTTGCCGCCGATCTGGCCGGCCACGTTCGACACCGTACCGGCGCTTCGCACCGTCAGTACGCCGTCCGCCACGAGCGAACCCGCATCGTTCGTCACGGAAGCAGCGTTGACGGTTGCCGCACCGCTCGACGAAATCGCACCACCTGCGTTGCTCAGCGCTCCCGTTGTCAGCGTGACGCCATTGCCGAGAACCTGACCACCCGTGGATTGCCCTGTCAGTATGCCGTTGTCGAACGTCTGGCCGTGCGTATCGAGATCGACCGATCCCGTCGCCTGCACCAATCCCGACCGGTTATCGAACGCCCCCGAACGGCTCGTCAGCGATTGGCTCGCCGCCACGTTGCCGAGCGTGTTGTCGATCGCACCTTGTCCGGACGCGAGCGTGACGTTCGCCCCCGTGATCGTACCGCCCGAGTTCAGCAAGCCGGAATTGGTGAGCGTCGTGTCCCCCGAGGCCAGCAGCTTGCCGCCCGCATTGTCCGTCGTACCGGATGTCGCCACCGACAATGCGCCCGAGACGGAGCCGATGGTGCCACCGCGGTTCGTCACGGTCTG
Organism: Burkholderia anthina; assembly: GCF_001547525.1. Lineage (GTDB taxonomy): Bacteria > Pseudomonadota > Gammaproteobacteria > Burkholderiales > Burkholderiaceae > Burkholderia > Burkholderia semiarida. The sequence goes on along the minus strand of NZ_LNJP01000003.1, from coordinate 2,098,217 downwards.
CGCCACCACGGTGGTGTCGTGTGTCGTCGCGATCGTACCGGCTGCATTCGTCAATGCGCCTGCAACATTGAGCTTCGCTGCATCCGCTGAAACCGCGCCTTGCGAATTGTCGAACGTGCCGGCCTGCGTGTTCAGCGCGCCGGCAGCGGTAATCTTGCCTTGGGTATTGTCGAGTACCTGCGAGACGATCAGCGTCATGTCGCCGTTGGACGCGCCGATCTGGCCTGCACGGTTACTGAGGATGCCGGCTGTCGCGGACAGCCCGCTCGCCCCCACCAGCTTGCCGCTATCGTTCGACACCGTGCGGGTTGCGGTCAACGACAACGCATCAGACGATGACCCGATCTGACCGCCCGCATTGACGAGATCCCCCGCCTGGACCTGTACGCCGCGCACGGCCGTCATACTGCCGCTCGAGTTGTCGATCGTGTCGCTTGCAACGACGAGCGCATTGGCCGAACTTACCGTACCGCCAACGTTCGTCAGAGACTTCGTCGCACGCAGTGTCGTGTCGCCGGCGGCCGATCCGATCGTGCCCGCCGCATTGCCAACGCTGTTTGCCGTCACCGACAGACCATTGCCGCCGACTATCGCGCCGGACTCATTCGAGACCGCGCCCGTCGCTGTCACGGTCAGCATATCGGTGGTGCCGATCTTGCCGCCCGTATTGACGACATCGGTCGCGGTAATCCGTGCGGCGTGTGCGCTCACCGATCCAGCCGAGTTGTCGAGATGGGCCGTGTGAATCGACAGATCGTTTCCGGACGCGAGCTTGCCGTTTGCGTTGTTCAGCGATTGCGTGACGTCGAGCGAGGTATCGCCCGCGACGGAGCCGATCTGGCCCTGTGCGTTGGAAACCGCATTCGCCGTCAGCGTGAGACCATTGCCGCCCGCGATCTTCCCGTTGTCGTTCGACACGTTCCCGGTCGCCGTCAATGTCAACGCGCCCGTCGAGGTGCCGATCTCGCCGGTCACGTTCGTGAGGTCGGTTGCCGCGATCTGCGCCGTGCGCGCAGTCATGTGCCCCTGCGTATTGTCTAGCGCGCCGGCCGAGTTCAGGGACAGTGCGTCCGCCGCCAACGTCCCCGACCGGTTCGAAACCGATTGCGCGGTAACGTTCGCGAGGCTGTGCGAACTGATGGTGCCGGAGTCGTTGACCAGTTGCGCCGCACTCAGCGTCACGTTCTGTCCGCTCATCGTGCCGGCGACATTCGACAACGTACCACTCGTGGTGACGTTGACCGCGCTGGCCGCGTTCACGGTTCCGTGGTCGAGCGTGACGTCGTTGGCGAACAGATTGACGTTGTCGCCCGCTGCCAGTGTGCCGCTGCTCGTCACGTTCGCGGCGCGCGCCGTGACGGAGCCACCGCCGACGAGATTGCCTGCGGAATCCGCGCCCGCGTATGCCTGCCCGCTATTGTTGAACGACGTGGCGGCTGTCAGGTTCGTGTTGCCGGCCGACGAAATCGTTCCGGCGTTCGACAGCGCCCGAGACGCGTTCAGATCGGTGGCCTGCGTACTGACAATCGTGCCTTGGTGAGCGACGTTGGCGCCATCGATCCGGGTGTTCGCGGCCGACTGAAGACGCGCCGTCGGCGCAATCGTCACATCGCCGTTGTTCGAGACTTGAATATCGCCAGTCAGTGACGTGATGGAACCGGCATCTCGCACACCCACGCCGGCCTCGGTCCCGATCATCCGGACGCTATTGGCGAACATGCTTCCCAACGCCTGCACGTCGATCGCGACGCCCGGCGCGGCATCGGTACCGTTCCGCGCCTGCGCGGTGTTGCTCGCATAGTCGACCCGGTTCGCCCCCGCCACCGCGGTGATCGAATCCGCCCACACCTGGCCGTTGATCGTCATCGCGCGTGCGATCAGGTCGATCGCGCTGCCATGCGCGTCGAGCCCCGCACCGGCGATGCCGATCTGCCCCTGCGTCACGTTGAAACCTGCCAACGTGCCATCCGGATTGAAAGTCGGCACGCCGGTCGTCAGCGTGACACGCGGAACATTCAGAAAGCCGCAACCCGCACAGGTGATGCCTGCCGGATTCGCGATCACGAGATTCGCGCGATTGCCGGCGATCTCGGTGGGCCCGAGCAGTTGACTGGGGTTGCCCGACGTGACCTGGTTGACGATCACGCGCGCGGCGTTGTTACCCAGGAATGGATTGCCTTGCACCCAGCCGGCGAGTTGCGTCCGCGAATCCCGGCCGCTGTTGACCAGCACGGCCCCCTTCGTGCCGACGTTGTACTGCGTAAAATTGTTCAGCGAGACGCCGTTCTTCGGTGCGGTAATGTTGACGAGCGGTACGCCCGATGCCGACACTCCGACGACCGGATGGGTCGGACCGCTTCGATCGGGCGTGATCGGCAGCGTTGCCTGCGCTTCGGCAACGAGCGGCTGCATGCCGAACGTACACAGTGCGGCGAACGCGGTTGCGCGTGCCGCAAACCAGATCGAGATTCCGGAATCCATCGACACGGGGCGAGTGGCTGGCCGCGCGCGAGCGCGTTCACCGCCCCCGTGCGCCGATGCGTATTCGTCAACCGCTACCAGCATGCCGCGCACGGCACTGAAGACCAAGCGAAAGATTCCGGAATTCATGATCGTCTTATTCTTGAATGCATGTCGAGCCGGCCGTCCACGCATCGCGAGAATGACCGGCCGCTACTCACGTTACTTGCAGCTCAGTGCCGCCAGACCGTTGATATTGCCCGTCGTCGCGGCCGGGATGCCGTACGACACCACCAGATACGGCTGCTTCGCGTCCGTGCCCATGACCGTGCTCATCAGCGCCGATCTGGTTTTCGAGCTGAGCTCCGCCAGACCAATCGCGGAGGTTCCAACGAACGACTGGTTCTGGTCGCTGCCGATCGAGTACTGCAGATTCAGCGTGTAGTTGATGGCCGGATGACCAAAGGTGTCGGTACCGCTCGTCAGCGTCGCCGTGGCGCCATTCAGCGAACCCGGCGCCGTATTGCCGTCCGTCGACGTCGGACGCGTTGCGAAGGCCAGCGAGCATTGCATTTGCACGGGCGACGTCGTATCGATCGCAACCGGCACACCGATTGCCCATACTTGCCCCTGATTGGCGTTGTACGTCGCGCCCGCCGAATCGGCGCCGTCCGCCCAGCGGCCGATGGCGATGTCCCCATTGCCGGCGAGATCCGTCACGGTGCCTTTGGTCAGGGTCTTGATCGTGCCCGACGAGTCGTAGGGAATCGCGACATAGGCGCCTGGCGCCTGCTCCTTGAGCGACGCGGTCGGCTGGGACAGGGCTCTGAGCGTGTAATTCCCGTTCGGCATCTGTCCACCGTTCCACGATGCGGGCGGCATCAGAATGCGGACCGTCGAAACCTGGCTCGAGATCGATTGGGATTGCCCTTCCACGCGAATCCCCGTCGAAGACGACGCACTACCCGACGGCGCTCCGTTCGACGACGCGCCACTCGATACCGCGCTGCCACCGCCACCCCCGTCGTCACCGCCGCCACATGCGCTCAGGCCAAGCGCCGCCACCACCGCAAACGTTGCCGTCGCGGCTTGCAAAAGCCGATGCTTCTCGTACCGGTGCTGCATGGTTACTCCTTCTTCTGATTGACGATCTGATTGACGATCAACAGGACACCGAGTCGAGATCGACACCCCGCTCGGCCCGCCCCGCTACGCTTAGAACAACGTGCTGACCTGGAACAGCAACGTCGGCGACCCCGTCTTGAATCCTTCCGGCTTCGACAACGGGAAGCCGAGCGATACGTCGTAGTTCAGCGCGGCGCCGAGCACGTTCTTCGGTGCGAGATTGCCGCGCATGCCGACGACGGCGCCGACCAGCGTTTCGCCGAGCAGGTATTGCGCGGCCGGTCCCCGCACGCGCCCGGCATCGATGCCGGCATAGAGTGCCTGCGTACCGACAGGCGTCGGCACGTACCAGTCGAGTTCGTTGGAAACCACCCAGCCGCTCTCGGCGGCGAGCGTCAGTTGCTGATCGAAGCCGCGCACCGCGTAACGCGTGCCGATCGTGAAATAGTCGGAAGGGGTCAGCGGCGTACGTGCGTTCTGCATGTTCCAGCCGAACTGGTACGAGAACGCCTGACTGCCGATCCTGAAAGGAACTTGAGCGCCGAGGCTTGCCAGTTCGACCTGCGTCTTGCCGTCGAAGTCGGGAGTGCCGACCACCGTGCCCGAATGGCTGGAGAGGCCCGGCAACGATGCGCGCCACGCGAATGAGCCGTCGAGCACGACATTGCCGATGTACTGGCGATGCGCGATACCCAGTTCGTAACCGATGATGTCGCGATGCTGCACCGGAATGTCGACACCGTCGATCGCGTTGCGGCTGATCTTGTGGAACAGGTTGCCGTGAATTTCGGTGCGCGCGTGCGCGTTCCGATAGATCACGCCGGACAACCCGGCCTGGAGTTGAGACTGAACACCGCTGTATTCGATCGGCTCGTCAAAACCCGCGACCGTCTGCTTGTACCGCGAGCGGCTCGCGTTCAGCGTCAGCATCGCGTAACCGATCGGCACGCTGTAGTTCGCGGAGACGGACTGATTCCCCTTCCCGGATGCGCCAATGTTTGCGTTCGTCGTGCCTGCGATCTGCAGTTGATCGTACAAGTGAAACGGGGAATCGAAGGTGAACGAGCCCGACAGCTCGTACTTGCCGGTCGAATCGAGACCTGCGTTGTCCGCGCCGATGACGGCATGCCAGCGCTTGCCGGTGCCCGGATGGAACACCAGCTCCGAGTCGCCCGGATTCATGCCGGGTGCGATGTCGAACGTCGCATCGGACTGTGACTGGAGACGACGCACGTTCTCGAGCCCCTGATCGATGTCGCGCTGATTCAGCAACGCACCGGCCGATGCCGGCAATGCCGCGCGCGTCCAGCCGATCGTCGGTTTGCCGGCGCGGATGTCGCTGATCCGCCCCGGAACCACACGAAGCGTCAGCGTTCCGGATTGCAGCGATTGCCCTGGCACGAGCACGCGCGACGTCACGTAGCCACGGTCGATCAGTGCGTTATTGGCCGCGTCCTGAATCTGCTTGAGCGCGGCCTTGCCGACGCACTGGCCGACGACCGGTTGCAGAAAACGCGCAAGCCATGCGAACGCATTGTCTTCCAGTGCGATTGCCTTGATCGGAAAGCACGGATTATCGAGCGGCAAGTTGTCGACGCCGGTTGTCGATGCCTTCTCGCCTTCCGTCGGCGTCAGGACGGTCGGACGAGGATTCAATTCCTTCGTCGCGTCCAGTTGCTGTTGTTGCAAACGCTGGATTTGCGGGCCAGACGTGATCTCGGACGGCGGAACGCCTTGCGCGAATGTAGAAACGCTCGCCAACGCCGAAATCAACGCTGCCGAAGTTTCTCGTTTCTTCACTTGTTAGCCGCGTAATGATTGGTCTCTCGCGCCGCAATTTATCAAAACACTCGAAAGCACAGTGTCAGAAATTGCAATGCCGTACCAATATCCTCAGCCGTGAATGTTCACCCGCCGTGGCTGCATGATCGGCGATCGCGGCGTACTCCAATCAGATATGCACAGGTCCATCCCTCTAAAAAGTAAAAAAATTGACACTTCGAAAAGGTTATCCAATAAAAAATCACGCATCAAAAACAGAGCAGTTCCCCTAGGGAGACCGTCAGGCAAAAGAGGCGCCATCGCCCCCACATCAACTCAATAAATCATTGATTTATTTAGACCACTCGCAAATCAACAAGGAGTACCGAGCACATCTCCGTGGAATCGCCCTGCGAGACTTCATCGTTCTCACGAAGATCCCAAAAACCACCCTTAATACTGAGATAGGAAATATCAAAATCTGGACGATTGACATTCCTCACCGCCGTTAATCCACGGATCATCGACAAGTGACAGTAGACGTCCGTGCGATACTAAACGTCTCCAATTTGCAACACGATTTTCGCCACACGCCCTGTTTGGCTCCGGAATGTAGAATTTTTGAGACACATATCACTTTCCCGAACACGGCCAGCTGCGGCCGCTCCGCCGATGTACTGTTCAAGGCCGAGCGGGCCGAATCGGTTTTGGGTGTCCGACCTTCCGCAGCGATTACCGGAGAACGCCACGCATGGATCAAGACAACGCATCGGAACTCGTCGCTTCTTCCCCCGTACACGCCGGCAGCGGCGCATCCGCGTCGATCCCGGCCGTCGCGCCATCCAGAACCGCGCTGCTCGTCATGCATTACCAGACCGACATCCTCGGCCTCTTCCCGTCGGTCGCGCCCGAGTTGCTCTCCAATACGCGCAAGCTATGCGACGCCGCACGAGCGGCCGGCGTCGGCGTCTGGTTCGCAAACCTCCGCTTCAGCCCCGGCTATCCGGAAGTCAGCCCGCTGAACAAGAACGGCCAGGGCATCAAGCAACTCGGCCTGTTCATCGACGACGGCCCGTGTCCCGAACTGGCCCGGCAACCCGACGAACCGCTGATCATCGCCCACCGCGCGAGCGTCTTCTTCGGCACCGATCTGCAAGCGCGGCTGATCGCACGAGGCATCGATACGCTGATCATGGTCGGCATCGCGTCGACCGGCGTGATGCTGTCGTCGATCGCTCACGCGAGCGACGCCGATTTCCGCCTCTACACGGTCAAGGATTGCTGCTACGACCCGGACCCGGTGGTCCACGAGCATCTGTTCGCCACCGCGTTCGAATCGCGCACGACGGTGCTGTCGCTCGCGGATGCGCTGCGGCTGCTGGCGTAACGACGGACTCGTGGCACCGCCGTTCGGAACCGTCCGCCGGACGCCGCTTACCGAGCCGCCGCCCCGATTCCCGCCAGAATGAGATCGATGCCAGCCAGGAACTGCGCGCACTCGTCGTGCGCGGCCAATTGCGCCGCCACCTTGTGCACGAACGGGTACTGCGCCGGATCGAGCTGCCCCCACCGCCGGGCAACGGCCGCGACGATCTCCGGCTGCCCCGTTTCGCGCGGATGCAGCCGCGCGCCGGCCGCGTACTGGCCGGCCAGCCCGAAGATGTAGTGCATCAGCGCGGACGCGGCGTCGAATTGCGCGGATTCCGGCACGCCCAGCGCCTGAAGCTGCCCGCCAACGCGCTCCAGGATCCGCAGCACCGCGTGCTGCCACGGTTCGCGGAACAACTGCGCCCCCACCCACGGATGCGCGCTGAACGCGTCGAACAGACGCAGCGCGATGCGCCGGAGCGCGTGCGCCGCATCGCCGTCATGCTCCGTCGGCACGTCCGTCAGCGCAGCCGCGATCACTTGATCCGCGGCCGCCGCGAGCAGGTCGTCCTTGTCGGCGACGTGCCAGTAGATCGCGCCGCTTCCGGTCGCCAGGTGTGCCGCGAGCGAGCGAAACGTCAGCGCGCCCTCGCCTGCATGGTCGAGTATCCCGATCGCGGCCTCGACGATCCGCTCTTTCGACAACGCATCCGCGCGCCGCTCGGTCCGGTTGCTGGTTTTCATGCGCGTCAGCTTGACACATCTGGAACATCGTTCCAATATCGCGCCGATGGAACATCGTTCCATTACTTTTCCGAAGCGGGCGCGAAGCCGGGGGGTACCGCCTTCTCGATCACACCGGGCCGCCCTGGCCTGAAACCGAGCCACCGATGAATCCGCCCATGACCCATGATGTCGTGATTGCCGGAGCCGGCCCTGTCGGCCTGTTTCTCGCATGCGAGCTGCGCCTCGCCGGTGTATCCGTGCTGGTGGTCGAGCAGACGGACGATTCCGAATCTCCGCTGAAGCGTCTGCCGTTCGGCATGCGCGGCCTGTCCGCGCCGACCATCGACGCGCTCTACCGTCGCGGCCTGCTCGACGGCATCGCACTGCCGGCCCACGCAAAGGACACCGCGCACTGGATGCAGCAAGCACGTCGTCCGGCCGGCCATTTCGCCGGCATCCAGTTCTTCCACGACGACATCGATGCGTCGCGGTGGCCGTACCACCTGCCCGGCCCGGCCGGCATGCACATGGCGACCGACATGGCGCGCGTCGAATCCGTGCTGACCGCCCGTGCGGGCGCAACGGGCGTCCAGATTCGGCGCGGTCTTGCCGTCGAGCGCTTCGATCAGTCGGACGATGGCGTCACGCTGTACGCAGGCGGCGAGACTTTCCGCGCACGCTGGCTCGTCGGCTGCGACGGCGGCCGCAGCGCGGTCCGCAAAGCCGGCGGCTTCGCGTTCACCGGCACCGACGCCGAATTCACCGGCTATTCGATCGAAGCCGGGTTCGCCGATCCGCGCGCGCTGCCGCCGGGCCGTCACTACACGCCAGCGGGCATGTACACGTACACGCCGCCCGGTACCGTCGCGCTGGTGGAGTTCGACGGCGGTGCGTTCCATCGCAGCGCGCCGGTGACGCTCGAGCATGCGCAGGCCGTGCTGCGTCGCGTGTCCGGCGCCAGCGTCACGTTGACCACGCTTCGGCTCGCCGCCACGTGGACCGATCGCGCGTACCAGGCGTCGACGTACCGCAACGGACGCGTGCTGCTCGCGGGCGATGCCGCGCACATCCACTCGCCGCTCGGCGGCCAGGGGCTCAATCTCGGGCTCGGCGATGCGATGAATCTCGGCTGGAAACTCGCCGCGACGATCCGCGGCGACGCGCCGGCGGGCCTGCTCGACAGCTACACGGACGAACGGCATCCGGTGGGCGCGCGCGTGCTCGACTGGTCGCGTGCGCAGGTCGCGCTGATGCGGCCGTCCTCGGGTTCGCGCGCGCTCGCGGCGATCATGCGCGATCTCGTCGATACGCGCGACGGCGCGACGTACTTCGCCGAACGCCTGTGGGGCGTGTCGCTCGCGTACGATCTCGGCGGCGGCCATCCGCTCGTGGGCCGCAGCGTTCCGGACTTCGAACTGACTGATGGCACGCGGCTCGGCGAACGCGCGAGGCATGGCAAGGGTGTGCTGCTGGACTTCGATGTCGGCCGGCCACTTCACGCGACGGCAAACCGCTGGCGCGACCGCATCGCCTATATCGCGAGCGACGCGAAAGACCGGCTCGGATTGCGCGCGGTGCTCGTGCGCCCCGACGGTTTCGTCGCCTGGGCCTGCGATGACGACGTGGACGCGGACATCGACGCCGCCACGCATGCGCTCACACGATGGTTCGGCACGCCGCGCGCGGCACATTGAGCGCCGCCGCCCGACGCAGGAAGCTGCCGACCGACAAATCTCCATGCGCGCCATCGACGGCACGCCCGACATTCTCGAACGCCCACGCGATCCACCCTGCCGCAGCCCGGACCGCCCGCGACGTGCGCGACATCGCGCACGTCGGCCGCGGCCGCCTCACTTCGCGATAAACACCCCCGACGTCGGGCACGTGCCCTGCGTATTGCCATCCGTCACGAGCGACGCCGCACTCGGAAACTGCGCGGTCGCATTCGTCTTCACGGCGATCCACGCTTCGGTGAAATAGCTCACGCCGTTCGTCTTCGTGCACTTCAGCGACACCGCGCTGCGCGTGTTGCTGCCGAACGCGCCTTCGAAGGCCGACAGCAGCTGGTTACGCGTGACCGTCTTGCCCGCGTTCGCCTGCAGGAACGCGTTGAACGACGTGTTGCCCAACCGGCTGATCATGCCCGACGCCTGGTTCCAGTAAGTATCGGGCGTCGCCGAATTCGAACAGGTGCCGTGCTTGAACCATTCGTGCTTGTCGAGACACGACGCAACGCCCGGCATGTACGTCGACAGCGTGTTGCGGGTCGCGCTGCTGATCGGGTACGCGTCCATGCTGCACCACTGGTGCGCGTTGTCGAGATCGACGTCGTTCTGCGGCACGCCGCAGTAGAACGGCTGGTTGCCGTCGTAGCGGTTCGGCCACAGCCCGTGCAGCGACAGGCTCGTCGCCGCATACGAGCCGGCGAGGCTCGTGCATTCCGGCGTGTCGTGCGACGCGCAGAAGCCCGGCTCCCACGATGCGGCGAGCAACAGGTAGTCGTAGCTGGTCTGCGCGGCGGCGTGCAGTGAAACGGAAGCGACGGCGAGTGCGGCAGCGGCGCGGGCGAGCGTCTTCAGCATGGCGTGTTTCCTCGGAAAAGGCTTGCGGGCGCGGGATGCGCCGCAAGGTTGTCGAATGTCTGCTCGCGATTGTTGCTGCCGCAACGTGGCACGAATGTGAAGGTGCACGAAAGAATGCGGGATCGCTCAGGCGCCGAGCTGCGTGCACGCCCGCGCCGATGCTTGCGGGCCTTCGAGCGCGAGAATCTGCCACACGCCGATGCTGACGCGCTGGCGCGCCGCCGTCGACGCGTCGGCCAGCAACGCCTCGACGCGCGGCGCGGCATCGGGCGCCTTCTGCTTCAGCGCCGCATGGTGCCGCGCGCGCGACGCCGGTTCGGGCTCGTACACGTCGCACAGGCGCACCATGCCGGCGAGGCCGGCCAGATCGTCGTCCTTGTCGATCGCACCCGGCTCGACGGGCGCGAGCCCGTTGCGCTCTTCCAGCGGCAGCCTGTTGCGCGCGCCTTCGTCGATCGCCGCGGCGGAAGCCGGCGGCAGGCCGCCCATCGCCGCGACGATCCGGCTGCCCGCGGCGATCATGTCGCCCTGGCATGCGATCTTCTCGGCGGCCGCGACGTTCGAGCAGAACGACACCGACGTCCGGTACACGTCGTCGCTCATGCGCAGCACTTCGTCCGTGTCCGCCTGCGCGAGGCCCGCGCTCGCCAGCGCCAGCGCGGTCGGAATCAGGATGCGGAACGCCCTCGTCTCGTTCATGGTTGTGTCATCCGTGGGTGCTGATGGCGGACAATCTCGCCGGGCCGTGCGCAAGCGCCCCTTGTGATGCCGGGCCCGCGGCCGGCGCCACGCGTTTCACTTCATCGACGCCGCCTCCGATCCGCCAGGCGACAACGCCGCGCTGTCCTGCTCGCGCCACGCGCGGCGCGACGCCATGATCGCGCTCACCGCCGAGCGCGCGACCTTCCACCATGCGAACGGGCGCGGATCGGCGAGCATGCTGAGCGCGCGTGCATAGTCGAGCGTGAGGCCGGGCGTCCACGCCATCGTCACCGCGCGCTTGCGGATCTGCGCGGCCACCCACAGCTCGGGCGTGAGCAGCAGCCGCACGAACGCGCCCCAACCGGCCCGCTCGCCCTTCAGCCGCCACACCGCCCCGTCGAGCGCGGCCTCGAGCGCATTCGACACGGTACTCGAGCAGTTGCGGTGCGTGAGGTTGTACGTCGTGTTCTGCCGGTACGACGACCAGAACGCGTCGAGCTTGGCCGGATCGTAGTTGCGGATGCGCACGCGCACGGTCGACGGGCACCACGCTTTCGACTCGGTCGCATAGTCGGGCTGGAACAGGCCGGGCACGTCGTTCTCGCGCGTCGCACGCAGGATGCGCGTGAATTCGTCCGGAGAACGATCGATTTCGACGCCCGGATACAGGCTGATGTAGATGCCCTCCGGCGATTCCAGCGCCGCATGGCCGGTCGAGATCACGCCGTTGACGTCCACCGCCGCGATGTAGCGGTCGATTACCGGATAGCGCTGCGCTTCGGCCTTCGACGTGCCGGTCGGCGTCCATACGTGCACGGTGAGCGCCCGCTCGCCGTCGGCCGGCGGGCCGTCCCATTCAGATTGCGCGAACTGCGGCAGGCCCTGCGCATCGTCGAGATCCGGCGCGAGCGCCGGCGCGGGCGACGTCGCGAACGCCGGGTTGCGCGTCAGCCGGCGCACGCGTGCGGCGAGGCTCAGCATCTGCATTCCGCCGAACATCAGCAGCAGGCCGAGGCAGTACGGCACGGTGCCCGCGTAGTGCGTCGGGTACGGCTGGAAGAAGAAGATCGCCAGCAGGATCTCGACGACGCCCCACGCGAACGCGACGTGCCAGCGGCGATAGCGCACCATCCACGCGGACGTGCACTGCAGCAGCCCGTCGACAAGAAACAGCGTGCCGAAGATCATCGACAGCAGGAAGTGGCCGTGATGATGGCCGGCGAACACGAGCCCCGCGGCCACCACGACCGCGACGCCCTTCACGTAGCGCAGGATGCGCTGCCCGCCGACCCCGCTGCCGGCCACCGCAAGCGTCGCGAGCCCTTCGATCAGGAACAGCCACGCGAACAGCTCGATCGGGAAATGCAGCGCGCCGTCGAGCGCGTCGATGAAAATGCCGACGCCCGCGGCCACCCACAGCCAGCCGAGCACGGTCAGCCCGCGCCAGCGGGTTCGCAGATATTCGATGCCCAGCAGCAGCAACACCAGTCGTACCATTGCGCCCTCGTTTTTTTCGGGATACGCGCGGCCTCGCGTTCCCTGTCGTTTCGGCCGCGCATGGTGCGACGCGCCTGCCGGATGGCGGTCATCGTTGCCGGCGCGTCATGCCGTCGACATGACCGATGGCGGCCGGCACGCGCCGCTCTGGCCGAATAATAAGATATGACGGAGCCGGGTGAAAGCGCCGCGAAAACGTTTTCGACGGGCGCGAACGCACGCGGGCGCCCGCTGCCGCGGCAGACTTCCGGTTCGACAACGTGCGGCGGATACGCGAGAATCCGGCTTCCGAGGGCGAAAGCCACTGAACTGAAGCGAACCGCACGGACGGCGTAGCCGTCGCGACGCGTGCGCCGCGCGACGGCAGCATCGACCGGAGCACCACCATGCCCGCCTCCCCGCTTCATCCCCCACCGCTCGGCCCGCAACTCAGGCGCTGGCGCGCGCTGCACCGCGTGAAGCAAAGCCACGCAGCCGAACTGTTCGGCGTCGCGCAATCGACGATCTCGCGCTGGGAGGCCGGCCTTCAGCAGATGTCGCCCGACGAGCGCGCAACGGCCGAACGGCTGCTCGCCGCGCGCCTCGACTCCGCGGGCGACCACGCGCTCGCGCGGCTGATCGCCGGCAGCGCGGGCCGCATGCATCTCGTGTGCGACCTCACGCACCGTCTGCTGGCCAGCTCGCCGGCGCGCGCGGCCGAATTCTCGCAGCCGCTTTCGGCACTGCTCGGCACGTCGCTGTGGCGCTACGCGACGCCGGAAATCGTCCGCATGGAAGCCGCGCTCGATCCGCTCGGCTGGCACGACCGCGCGGGGCCGCCGAGCGTCGAGTTCGACACCGGCGCGAATGCGTCGCGCGTCGTGCCGATTCGCGGCAGCCGGTGCCGGTGGACGCGGATGACGCTGTCGGACGGCTCGGCCGTGCGGCTCGTGGAAACGCTCGGCGCGCGCTGACGCACGCGCATATTTCATGCGTGGACGACGCGCGTCCGGCCGGCGTACGCTTGGCGGTTCATCGCAAGGACGCCGATCATGAATCCCGATACGATCCACGCGCGGCTCGCTTTCCTGCGCGAAGCCGAGCGCCTGAAGGACGTGCTGCGCAGCGGCCATACGTCGGCCGGCCGTGCGGAAAGCACGGCGGAGCACAGCTGGCGGCTGTGCCTGATGGCGCTCGTGTTCGCCGACGCGCTGCCCGGCGTCGACGCGCTGAAGCTGCTGAAACTGTGCGTCGTCCACGACCTCGGCGAGGCGCTGCATGGCGACATCCCGGCGATCGAGCAGGCCGCGCACCCCGACAAGAGCACGCACGAACGCGACGACCTGCTGACGCTGACCGCGTCGCTCGACCGCACGATGCGCGACGAAATCGTCGCACTGTGGGACGAATACGAGGCAGCCGCGTCGCCGGAAGCCCGCGCGGCGAAGGCACTCGACAAGCTCGAAACGATCCTGCAACACAACCAGGGCCGCAATCCGCCCGATTTCGACTACGCGTTCAACCTCCGCTACGGGCGACGCTACACCGACGCGCAACCGCTGTTCAGCGCGATCCGCGCGATCGTCGACGCCGATACGCAACGCCGGATCGACGCGAGCGGCCAGCGCGCGTAAGCTGGCGGGATCGGGCAGCCGGCCGGCCCGCCCCCGCACGAAAGCCGCCGCATGACTCAGAACATCTACGACGACCCCGCCTTCTTCGAAGGCTACAGCCGCCTGAACCGCTCGATTCACGGGCTCGACGGCGCCCCCGAATGGCCGGCGCTGCGCGCGCTGCTGCCGGACCTGTGCGGCAGCCGCGTGCTCGATCTCGGCTGCGGCTACGGCTGGTTCAGCCGCTGGGCCGCCGACCAGGGCGCGGCGAGCGTGCTCGGCATCGACGTGTCCGAGCGGATGCTCGAACGCGCGGCATCGAGCGCCGCGCATCCGGCGATCGCGTACCGTCGCGCCGACCTCGAAACACTCGCGCTGCCCGATGCGGCGTTCGATCTCGCGTACAGTTCGCTCGCGTTCCACTACATCGTTCACCTCGACACGCTGCTGCGTACGATCCATCGCGCGCTCGTGCCGGGCGGCCGGCTCGTGTTCTCGATCGAGCATCCGATCTATACGGCGCCGCGCCGGCCCGGTTTCGTCGTCGATGCGCAGGGCCGCCGCTCGTGGCCGCTCGACGGCTATCAGCGCGAAGGCGAGCGCGTGACCGACTGGCTCGCGCCGGGCGTCGTCAAGCAGCATCGCACGCTCGGCACGCTCGTGAACCTGCTGATCGGCAGCGGCTTCGCGCTCACGCATCTGGACGAATGGGGGCCGACGCCCGAACAGGTCGTCGCACAGCCCGCGCTCGACGAGGAACGCGACCGGCCGATGATGGCGATCGTCGCCGCGCAGCGCTAGCACCGGGCGCCGCACGCGCGGCGGGCCCGTTCCACGAATCGCGACAAACTCGCCGTTTCGCCCGCCCGATGGTGCGGCGTCCACACAATTCAGCACAATTTCCACACGATTTGGCGCGAATTCCTCGCTTACCATGAGCGCCTGATTCGATTCGGCACGCCCGCGCGATGCGTGCGCGGAACCCGTCGCGGACAACACGCCCGGCACGCGACGCCTACCGGATCGTTCCGCCCGGCCGCGCGCATCGCCGGCGCCCGCTTCATCCTCGCTGCATGCTCATGACCCAGAAGACCCATCGCCGCCGGCGCATCGTGCTGGCCACCCTCGCCGTCGTCGCGATCGCCGCCGGCGTCACGCTGAAGGCCTGCGCGCCCGACAAGCATCCGCAGTACCTGTCCGCGCCGGTCACGCGCGGCAACCTCGAGAACGCGGTGCTCGCGACCGGCGCGCTGCAGGCGTTCAGGCAGGTCGACGTCGGCGCGCAGGTGTCGGGGCAGTTGAAGACGCTGAAGGTCAAGCTCGGCGACAAGGTCACGAAGGGCCAGTGGCTCGCCGAGATCGACCCGGTGATTTCGGAAAATGCGCTGCGCCAGGCGCGCGCCAGCGAGGAAAGCCTGCGCGCGCAGCAGCAGTCGACCGCCGCGCAGCTCACGCAGGCCGAACTCGCGTTTCGCCGCCAGCAGGCGATGCTGCCCGACGACGCGACGTCGCGCGAATCGTTCGAGGCCGCGAAGGCGACGCTCGACGTGCAGCGCGCGACGCTCGCGTCGCTCGCCGCGCAGATCCGGTCGGCCCGCATCCAGATCGAGACCGCGCAGGCCAACCTCGGCTACACGCGCATCGTCGCGCCGATCGACGGGGAAGTCGTCGCGATCGTCACGCAGGAAGGCCAGACCGTGATCGCCCAGCAGCAGGCGCCGGTGATCCTGAAGCTCGCGAATCTCGACACGATGACGGTGAAGGCGCAGGTGTCGGAAGCCGACGTGATCCGCGTGAGCGCCGGCCAGACCGCGTATTTCACGATCCTCGGCGAACCGGACAAGCGCCACTACGGCAAGCTGCGCGCGATCGAACCGGCGCCGCAGAACTACGCGGAGGTGCAGAGCGCGCTCGGCGGCGGGGGTAGCGGCGGCAGCACGAAGCCGAACGGCGCGGTGTTCTACAACGCGCTGTTCGACGTGCCGAATCCCGGTCATCGGCTGCGCATCGCGATGACCGCGCAGGTCAACATCGTGCTCGGCAACGCGCGCAACGCGCTCAGCATTCCGGCCGCCGCGCTCGGCGACAAACGCAAGGACGGCACCTACGCGGTGCGCGTGCTGCGCGCCGACGGCGGCACGGAAACGCGCCACGTGCGCATCGGCATCAACAACAACGTGCGCGTCGAAGTGCTGGCCGGCCTGAAGGACGGCGAACGCGTCGTGATCGGCGAGGCGTCGCCGGACGAGCGCGCGCCGCTGGCGGACGCGGTATGACGATGAGAAGCCAGCCCCTGCTCAAACTCGCCGCCGTCACGCGACGCTTTCCGGCCGGCGACAAGGACGTCGTCGTCCTGAACAACGTGAACCTGTCGATCGACGCGGGCGAGATCGTCGCGATCGTCGGCGCGTCGGGCTCCGGCAAGTCGACGCTGATGAACATCCTCGGCTGCCTCGATCATCCGAGCGAAGGCACGTACACGGTCGGCGGGCGCGACACGCACATGCTCGACAGCGACGAGCTCGCGCAACTGCGCCGCGAGCACTTCGGCTTCGTGTTCCAGCGCTATCACCTGCTGCCGCACGTCGACGCGGTGGCGAACCTCGAAATGCCGGCGATCTACGCGGGTACGCCGCGCGCCGAGCGGCACGCCCGCGCCCGCGCGTTGCTCGCGCGCCTCGGCCTCGCGGATCGCGCGCATCACCGGCCCGGGCAACTGTCCGGCGGCCAGCAGCAGCGCGTGAGCATCGCGCGCGCGCTGATGAACGGCGGCCAAGTGATCCTCGCGGACGAACCGACCGGCGCGCTCGACACGAAAAGCGGCCAGGACGTGATCCGGATCCTGCACGAACTGAACGCGCTCGGCCATACGATCGTGATCGTCACGCACGACAAGGCCGTGGCGCGCCATGCGCGGCGCATCATCGAGATCAGTGACGGCGAGATCATCGCCGACCGGCCGAACCGCCACTACGCGGAGGCGTTTGCCGAAGCGCTCGCGGAAGCGCCTGCCGAAGCGCTCGCGGAAGTGGGCGCCGACGCGGCCGCGAGTACGCCGTCCGCGCCCGCCGCTGACGATGCACGGCCGCCCGTCGGCGCCGATCCCGTCGCCAATGCCGATCCCGCGCCACCCGCCCGCCGCTTCGCGGCAGGCACCGGCCGCTTCGCCGAGGCGTGCCGGATGGCGTGGATCGCGCTCGTGTCGCATCGGCTGCGCACGCTGCTGACGATGCTCGGCATCATCATCGGCATCACGTCGGTGGTATCGATCGTCGCGGTCGGCGAAGGCGCGAAGCGCTACATGCTCGAAGAGATCGGCAGCATCGGCACCAACACGATCAACGTCTATCCGGGCACCGACTGGGGCGACAGCCGCGCGGACACGATCCAGACGCTCGTGCCCGCCGACGTCGCCGCGCTCGCGGAGCAGCCGTACGTCGACAGCGCGACGCCCGAAACGTCGCGCACGCTGCTGCTGCGCTACCGCAACATCGACGTCAACGCGCTCGTGAGCGGCGTCGGCGATCGCTATTTTCAGGCGCGCGGGATGCGCTTCGCGCTCGGTGTCGCGTTCGACGACGATGCCGTGCGCCGCCAGGCGCAGGTGGCCGTGATCGATCAGAACACGCGCCGCAAGCTGTTCGGCGCGACGCGCAATCCGGTCGGCGAAGTGATCCTGGTCGACAACGTGCCGTGCGTCGTGATCGGCGTGACCGCCGACAAGAAAAGCGCGTTCGGCAGCGTGAAGAGCCTGAACGTGTGGGTGCCGTACACCACCGCGAGCGGGCGCCTGTTCG
Organism: Burkholderia anthina; assembly: GCF_001547525.1. GTDB lineage: Bacteria > Pseudomonadota > Gammaproteobacteria > Burkholderiales > Burkholderiaceae > Burkholderia > Burkholderia semiarida. The sequence goes on along the minus strand of NZ_LNJP01000003.1, from coordinate 2,080,607 downwards.
GCCAGCGCTATCTCGACAGCATCACCGTGCGCGTGCGCGACGGGCAGCCGAGCGCCGCGGCCGAGAAAAGCCTCGAGAAGCTGATGATCCAGCGCCACGGCCGCAAGGACTTCTTCACGTACAACATGGACAGCGTGGTCAAGACCGTCGAGAAGACCGGCCAGTCGCTGACGCTGCTGCTGTCGCTGATCGCGGTGATCTCGCTCGTCGTCGGCGGGATCGGCGTGATGAACATCATGCTGGTGTCGGTCACCGAGCGCACGCGCGAGATCGGCATCCGGATGGCGGTCGGCGCGCGCCAGTCGGACATCCTGCAGCAGTTCCTCGTCGAGGCCGTGCTCGTGTGCCTGCTCGGCGGCACGATCGGCATCGCGCTGTCGTTCGGGCTCGGCGCGCTGTTCTCGATGTTCGTCACGCAGTGGAAGATGGTGTTCTCGGCCGGCGCGATCGTGACCGCGTTCGTGTGCTCGACGCTCACCGGTGTGATTTTCGGGTTCATGCCCGCGCGCAACGCGTCGCGGCTCGACCCGATCGATGCGCTCGCGCGCGACTGACGAAACATGGCCATCATCACGCACGCCTCCCCGCTTCACCGTCTCGGCGCATTCGCGTGCGCGGCCGCGCTGCTCGCCGGCTGCGCGGGTGCGCGCCACACACCGCCGCCGGCCGTCGCGATGCCCGCGAACTGGGCCGCGCCGGTCGCGGCCGACGCGCCGGCCGCCACGCGCGACTGGTGGCGCAGCTTCGGCGATCCGCAACTCGACGCGTTGATCGACGACGCGCTGCGCGCCAACAACGACCTCGCGATCGCGGCGATCCGCGTGTATCGCGCGCAGTTGCAGGCCGGGCTCGTCGATACGAACCTGACGCCCAGCGTGACGCTCGGCGCGAACGGCGCCGTGTCGCGCACGCTCGATACGCACCGGATGAGCCGCTCGAGCGGCCTCAACGGTTCGCTCAGCTACGAAATCGACCTGTGGGGCCGGCTCGCCGCGCTGCGCGATGCCGCGCGCTGGGAAGCCGACGCGACGGCCGCCGATCTGGAAGCCGCGCGGCTGTCGCTGATCGGCACGACCGCGGCGCTGTACTGGCAGATCGGCTATCTGAACCGGCAGATCGCGCTCGGCGACGCGAACATCGCGTATGCGCAACGCACGCTCGCGCTCGTCCGGTCGCGGCACGCGGCCGGCGCCGTGTCGGGGCTCGATCTCGCGCAGGCCGAACAAAGCCTCGCCGCGCAACGCGCGGCGCAGACGCAACTGATCCAGCAGCGCACCGAGAACCGCCACGCGCTCGCGATCCTGTTCGACCGGCCGCCGCAGCAGCGCGCGGCCGAACCGTCGGCGCTGCCCGACGCGGCGCCGCCCGAGGTCGCGGCCGGCCTGCCCGCGAGCCTGCTCGGCCGGCGCCCCGACCTGCGTGCGGCGGAATTCCGGCTGCGCGAGTCGCTCGCGCAGGTCGATGCGACGCGTACGAGCTTCTACCCGACCTTCACGCTGACCGGCAGCGCCGGCACGACGAGCACGAGCCTCGAGCGCGTGCTGACGAATCCGGTCGGCACGCTCGGGCTCGGCCTCGCGCTGCCGTTCATCCAGTGGAACACGATGCAGTTGCAGATCCGGGTGTCGAAGTCGCAGTACGAGGAAGCGGTGGTCGGGTTCCGCCAGCGGCTCTACACGGCGCTCGCGGAAGTCGAGAACGCGCTGTCGGCACGCGTGCAGCTCGAACGCGAAGCCGAACAGCGCGCGCTGTCGCTGGCCCAGGCGCAGCGCGCCGAACGGCTGGCCGCCGCGCGCTTCGCGGCCGGCGCGACCGCCGTGCAGCCGTGGCTCGACCAGCAGCAGGTGCTGAGGAGCGCGCAGAGCGCCGACGAACTGACGCGCCTGAACCGGCTCAACAACCAGATGAAGCTCTACCGCGCGCTCGGCGGCGGGACCTCCTGACCGGCCCTCACGCGTCATACGCCGCGCGCCGCCCGCGTCATTCGCACACGGCCGCCCCGCGCCGCACCGGCGCGAACGCCACCGCGCTCGCGGTCGCGAGCACGGCCACGCCCGCCGCGCCGTACAGCATCACCCAGCCGAAGCCGTGCACGAGCGCCGCATGCAGCGCCGCGCCGCTCGGATCGGCCTGCGCGAGCGCCGGCGCGATCGCCTGCAGCCCGTCGGTGCGGCCCGCTGCGATCTCCTGCGCGAGCCGGCGCAGCGCCGCGTCGCCGATCGCGCCGGCCGACCCGCCCTGCAGGCTCGCGACGATCCCCGCCACCAGCACGAAGCCCATCGTCGCGATGTTCAGCGCGAGCGAGATCATCCGCGCGCTCATGTCGATGCCCGACGCCATGCCGGCGCGCGCACTCGGCACCGCGCCCGTCGTCGTGTTGGTGACGGGCGTGTTGGTCAGCCCGAGCCCGATGCCGGCGATCATGCAGCCCGGCAGCATCGTCAGCCAGCTTGCGTGAACGGCCGCGCTGCCGAGCCGCATCAGCACGAAACCGGCCGCGATCGTGAACAGGCCGCCCGGAATCACGACGCCGGGCCCGTAGCGCAGCGCAAGCCGTTCGCCGAACGGCGGCGCGATCAGCGTCGGCAACGTGTACGCGAGCAACGCGAGGCCGGCCGTCACGCTGTCGTAGCCGAGCGCGACCTGGAACCAGATCGGCAGGTAGATCATGAACGGCCAGAAGCTGAAATTCATCCCCATCGAGCCGAAGATCGCGCCGGTGAACGCGCGGATCCGGAACACCGAGAAGTCGAACATCGGCCGCGCGCTGGCGCGCTCCGCGATGAAGAAACCGATCAGCGCGAGCACGGTCGCGCCGAGCACGCCGAGGCCGGCCGCGCTCGCGAGCCCGAGTTCGGCGCTCTGGGTGATGTAGAAGGCAAGGCCGAGCACCGCGAGCGACAGCGTGACGATGCCCGCGACGTCGAGCGTGCCCGCATGCGGATCGCGCGATTCCCGCACCGCGCCGCCGATCAGCACGAGCGCGACGGCCGCGAGCGGCGCATGAACGAGAAACACCCACGGCCAGCTCGCGAGCGCGACGATCGCGCCGCCGACGATCGGCCCGAAACCGAGCCCGATGCCGAACACGATCCCCCAGATCCCGAATGCGCGGCCGCGCTCGCGCCCTTCGCGGAACTGGTGCGACAGCAAGGCGATCTGGCAGATCAGCATCGCGCCGCCGCTCGCGCCCTGCAGCAGCCGGCCCGCGACGAGGACCGGCACGTTCGGCGCGAGCCCGCACAGCAGCGACGTCGCGCCGAACAGCACGGTGCCGATCACGTACACGCGTTTGCGGCCGAACCGGTCCGCGAGCGTGCCGGCCGCCATCAGCACCGTCGTACATGCGATCGTGTACGCGTTCATGATCCACTGCATGCCGTTGAAATCGCCATGCAGCACGTGTTCGAGCGTCGGCAGGATCACCGGCACGCTCGAGATCTCGAGGCCGAACATCAGCGACGTGAGACAGACGGCCGCGAGCGCGACCGCATTCCTGCGGGAGTCGGATAGCGTCATGCGTATTTGCGCGGCGGCCCGGCAACGGGCCGCGCGCCTCCAGGTCAGTAGGATCCGCCGCGCGCGGCCGGCGACGCACGCTGGGCGGGAATCGGTACTATAGTGAGAATTCGCCTCCCCATTGACGCACGCATTTCCACGCACTGGGGAATTTACGGACCCAATCGACGCAACGCGATGACCGACAGACTCGACGGCGTAACGACCTTCGTCCAGGTGGTGGAATCAGGCAGCTTCGCGCTGGCCGCGGAGCGGCTCGACATGACGCGCTCGGCGGTCGGCAAGGCGATCGCGCGGCTCGAGAAGCGGCTCGGCGCACGGCTGCTGCAGCGCACGACGCGCAGCCAGAGCCTGACCGACGACGGCCAGGCGTACTACGACCGCTGCGTACGCGCGCTCGCGGAACTGGAAGCGGCGGAAGCCGATCTCGACTGCGGCCGCCACGAGGCGCGCGGCAAGCTGCGGCTGAGCGTGCCGCTCGCATTCGGGCACCACTGCGTGACGCCGATCGTGCTCGATCTCGCACGCAGCTATCCGCACCTGCGCATCGACGTGTCGATCACCGACCGCTTCGTCGATCTCGTCGAGGAAGGGATCGACCTCGCGGTGCGGATCGGCACGCTCGCGGACAGCACGAGCCTCGCGGTACGGCGGCTCGGCACGCAGTACGGCAGCCTCGGCGCGGCGCCGTCGTATCTCGCGCGCCATGGTGTGCCGAAGACGCTCGACGATCTGAAGCACCACCGCACGATCGCGTATTCGCGTTCGGGCGTGGTGCAGCCGTGGGATTTGCGCGCGCCGGACGGCTCGACAGTGCGGGTCGACATGCCGCATCAACTCAGTTTCGACGACGTGCAGGCGATCGCCGCGGCCGGCGCGGCCGGGTTCGGGATTGCGTGGGTGCCGAGCTGGCTGCTCGATCAATACGTGAAGCGCGGGGAGATGGTGGTCGTGCTCGATCGCTGCTTCGTCTGCGAAGGCGACATTCACGCGATCTGGCCGAAGACGCGCTACCTGCCGCGCAAGACGCGCTGCGTGATCGACGCGCTCGCGCAGGCGATTCCGCCGATGATCGAGCGCGCGGACGAACCGCGATGAGATGAAAGGGAACCGACGCGCCGCACGGGCGCGCCGGACCATCACGCAAGGATCACGCCGCGCCGAGATCGGCGAGCGGATGCGCGAACAGCTTCCACGGCGACGTCAGGAAATGCCGCACGCGTTCGGCGCGCAGCTCGACGAGCGACGCGGGCGCCCAGCGCGGCTTGCGATCCTTGTCGACGAGATGCGCGCGCACGCCTTCGCAGAAATCGCCTTCCTCGATCGCGCGCGCGACGATGCCGAGCTCCATCCGGAACGATTCCGCGAGCGTCATCTGCCGGCCGCGCAGCAGCGCCTCGCGCGTCACCGCGAGCATCGTCGGCGAATGGCTCGCGAGCGCGTCGAGCGTCGCCTGCAGCCATTGGCGGTGCTCGCGCGCGAGTTCGTCGCGCGCCAGATCCTGCGTGAGCGTCGCGACGATCCGCTCGACGGTCGAACGCTTGTCGAAGTGGCGGACGATCCACGGCATCTGGCTGTCGAGCGCCGCATGCGGCACGACGTTGCACGGCGGCTCGAACACCTTGCGCAGCAGCGGCAGCACATCGCCGTCCCACTTGACGCTTTCGATGCGCGTCTCGAACGTGTCGAGCCACGCGGACGGCACGCAGAGGTCCGCGAGCTTCGCGGCGAGCGCGTCGGCGCCCGACAGCATCGCGCCGGTCAGTCCCACGTACAGTTCGAGTTCGGCCGGCATGCGCGACAGGAAATGCGTCGCGCCCACGTCGGGCACGAGGCCGATGCGCGTTTCGGGCATCGCGATCTTGCTGCGCTCGGTCGCGACGCGCAGCGCCGCGCCCTGCGCGAGGCCCATGCCGCCGCCCATCGTGATGCCGTCCATCAGCGCGACGACCGGCTTCGGGAACGTGTGGATCGCGTAGTCGAGCCGGTATTCGTCGACGAAGAACGGCAGCCAGGTTTCGCGCAGCGCGACCATCTTGTACAACGCGCGCACGTCGCCGCCCGCGCAGAAGCCCTTCTCGCCCGCGCCGCGCAGCACGACCGCGACGATCCGGTCGTCGCGGCGGCAACGCTCGAACAGCGCGGCCAGCTCGCCGATCATCGCGTACGACAGCGCGTTGAGCGCGGCCGGCCGGTTCAGCGTGATCAGCGCCACGCGGTTCACCACGCGAAACAGCACCTCGGGCGCATGCTCCGCGAATGCATCGTGATTCGTCACCGGCGTGCTCATCGTTGCGGCTCTCCATCGGTGCGCCACTGCGGCGCGCGCTTGCCCAGGAACGCCGCCACGCCTTCGCGCGGATCGGCCGTGTCGAACAAATCGACGAAGCGTTCGCGCTCGACCGCGAGCGCCGCGCCGCGCGGCACGCCGCGGCGCGCGAGGCCGATCAGTTCCTTGCTGTAGGCCACGGCATGCGGGCTTTGCCGCGCGACGTTGCGAGCCAGCACGAGTGCCGCCTCGCGCGCGGCGCCGCTTTCGACCACGTCCTCGACGAGGCCGATCCGCAGTGCGGTGGCCGCATCGACGCGCGCACCGGTCAGGATGATCTTCTTCGCCCAGCCCTCGCCGACGAGCCAGGGCAGCGTCTGCGTGCCGAGCCCGCACGGCAGCAGCCCGACCGACGGCTCGGGCAGCGCCATCTGCGCATGCGTCTCCGCGATCCGCAGGTCGCACGCGAGCGCGCATTCGAGGCCGCCGCCCATTGCATAGCCGTTGATCGCCGCGATCGTCACGACGCGTGCGTCGTGCAGCGCCTCGAACGCCGCGCCGAAGCGCGACGCCATCGCACGCGCGACCGCGCGATCGCCGTCGGCGAACGTGTTGAGGTCGGCGCCCGCGCTGAAGAACTTCGGGCCGTCGCCGGTGATCACCAGCGCGCGCACGCGCGGGTCCGCATTCAGTTCGGCGACGGTTTGCTGCAGTTGCCGCAGCCCGTCGGCGGTAAAGGCGTTCGCGGGCGGACGCTTGAGCGTCGCGCACGCGATCGCGCCGTCGTCGACGTAGTCGAGTTCGATCATCACGCGTCCTTCTTCGTGGCCGGTTGGTACAGGCGGATCACCGCCGAGAAATCGAGCTGGCCGTCGCCGCGGCTGCTCATCGTCTGATACAGCTGCTGCGCGAGCGCACCGAGATAGACGGGCTGGCGCGCCTGCTTCGCCGCGTCGTTCGCGAGGCCGAGATCCTTCAGCATCAGGTCGGTGCCGAAGCCGCCCGAGTAGCCGCGCGACGACGGCGCGGTCTCGATCACGCCCGGATACGGGTTGTACGTGTCCGAGCTCCAGCAGCGGCCCGTCGACGTGTTGACGATGCCGGCCAGCACCTTCGGGTCGATGCCGAGCGCGACGCCGAGCGACATCGCCTCCGACACCGCCGCCATCGAGATGCCGAGCACGAGGTTGTTGCAGACCTTCGCGACCTGCCCCATGCCCGTCGCGCCGCAGTGGACGATGTTCTTGCCCATCCCGGCGAGCACCGGTTTCACGCGCTCGAAATCCGCGTCGCTGCCGCCGACCATGAAGGTCAACGTGCCTGCCGCCGCGCCGCCGGTGCCGCCCGACACCGGCGCGTCGACGAACGCGCCGCCGTGCTCGCGCACCAGCGCGCCGAATGCCTGCGCGCTCGCCGGGTCGATCGTGCTCGAATCGATCACCGTCGCGCCGGCGCCGAGGCCGGCCAGCACGCCGTTCTCGCCGGTGAGCACCGAGCGCACGTGCGGCGCGGCCGGCAGCATCGTGATCACGAACGTCGCGCCCGACGCCGCATCGCGCGGCGACGCGGCCACCTGCGCGCCGGCGTCCTGCAGTGCGCGCAATGCGTCGGCGCTCAGGTCGAACGCGTGCACTTCGTGGCCGGCTTTCAGCAGGTTCAGCGCCATCGGCGCGCCCATGTGGCCGAGGCCGATAAATCCGATTTTCATGGTGGTGTCCTCCGCCGCTCAATGCAGCCGGATCGTCGTGTTCACCGGGCCGGCCGTCGTATCGTCGTCGAACCAGCGCGCGGTGACCGTCTTGGTCTGCGTATAGAACTGCACGACCTGCTTGCCGTACGGGCCGAGATCGCCGAGCTTCGAGCCGCGCGAACCGGTGAAGCTGAAGAACGGCACCGGCACCGGGATCGGGATGTTGATGCCGACCTGGCCGACGTCGATCTCGCTCTGGAACCGGCGCGCGGCCGCGCCGCTCTGCGTGAAGATGCCCACGCCGTTGCCCATCGGGTTCGCGTTGACGAGCGCGATCGCCTCGTCGAGCGTGTCGACTTCCATCACGACCAGCACCGGCCCGAAGATTTCATGCGTGTAGATCGTCATGTCGGTCGTCACGCCGGAGAAAATCGTCGGCCCGATGAAGTTGCCTTCCTCGAAACCGGGCACCTTCACGTCGCGGCCGTCGAGCTCGAGCTTCGCGCCTTCCTTGATGCCCATGTCGATCAGCGACAGGATGCGCGCCTTCGCGCCGCGCGACACGACCGGCCCGACGTCGGTGCCCGCTTCCGAGCCCGCGTTGACCTTCAGCGTCTTCGCCTTCGCGACGATGTCCGGCAGCCATTCGCGCGCCTTGCCCACCAGCACCGCGACGGACGTCGCCATGCAGCGCTGGCCGGCCGCGCCGAAACCCGCGCCGACGAGCGCGTTGATCGCCTGTTCGCGGTTCGCGTCGGGCAGCACGACCGCGTGGTTCTTCGCGCCCATCATCGACTGCACGCGCTTGCCCTGCGCGCTGCCGAGGTTGTACACGTGCGTGCCGACCGTGGTCGAACCGACGAACGAGATCGCCTTCACGAGCGGATGCGTGCAGATCGCGTCGACGACGTCCTTGCCGCCGTGCACGACGTTCAGCACGCCTTTCGGTATGCCGGCTTCGAGCGCGAGCTCGACGAGCTCCATCGTCGACATCGGGTCCTGCTCCGACGGCTTCAGCACGAACGTGTTGCCGCACACGATCGCCATCGGGAACATCCACAGCGGAATCATCGCGGGGAAATTGAACGGCGTGATGCCCGCGCACACGCCGAGCGGCTGGCGCAGCGTGTAGGTGTCGACGCCGCCCGCGACGTTCTCCGCGAATTCGCCGAGCTGCAGCGTGCCGATCGAGCACGCGTGCTCGACCACTTCGAGGCCGCGGAAGATGTCGCCTTCTGCATCGGGAATCGTCTTGCCCTGCTCGGCCGTCAGCGTCCTGGCGATGCGCTGCTGGTTCGCGCGCACCAGATCCTGGAACTTCAGCATGATGCGCATGCGCGCGGAAATCGGCGTGTTCCTCCACGTCGCAAACGCGGCGTGCGCGGCCTGCACGGCCGCGTCGACTTCCGCGACGGTCGCGAACGGCACGCGCGCGAGCACCTGTTGCGTCGCCGGGTTGACGATGTCGCGCCACTCGCTCGTGGCGGACTCGACGAAGGCGCCGTCGATCAGCAGCTTGACCGTCGGCACGTCTTGCCCCGTACGGGGCGTCGGATTCGCGTTCATCAGTGCAATCTCCTTGCAATGGGTCGCGACGTAACGGCATGCCGCCGCGCGACCGTTTCAATTCGGCTGCGGGCGGCCGCCGCGGCATGCGGCGCGCGCGGCCCGCGGCCGGTCATTTCAGTTCGGCGGCGAAATCTTCTTCCCAGTATTCGCCGGGCATGCGCGCGCTCGCGTCGTCGCCGCGCTCGATCTCGCGGCGGCGCAGCTCGACGCGGCGGATCTTCCCCGAGATCGTCTTCGGCAGCTCCGCGAATTGCAGGCGGCGAATGCGCTTGTACGGCGCGAGCTTCTCGCGCGAGTAGCGAAAGATCTCCAGCGCGAGCGCGGGGCTTTCTTCATAGCCCTCGCGCAGCGTGACGAACGTCTTCGGCACCGACAGCCGCACCGGATCCGGGCTCGGCACGACGGCCGCCTCGGCGATCGCCGGGTGCTCGATCAGCACGCTCTCCAGCTCGAACGGGCTCAGCCGGTAGTCGGACGACTTGAACACGTCGTCCGCGCGGCCGATGTACACGTAGTAGCCGTCGTCGCGACGCATCGCGATGTCCGACGTGCGGTAGTGGCCGTCGCGCATCGCATGGGCCGTCGCGTCGGGATTGTTCGCGTAGCCCTTCATCAGCCCGACCGGGCGCGCGACGCCATCGCCGATCGGCAGCGCGACCTCGCCTTCGGTCACCGGCGCGCCGTCCGGGTCGAGCAACGCGATCCGGTAGCCGGGCAGCGGCCGGCCCATCGAGCCCGCGACCACCGGCTGGCCCGGCGAGTTGCCGATCAGGCAGGTCGTCTCGGTCTGGCCGTAGCCGTCGCGAATCGTGATGCCCCACGCGTTCTTCACGCGCTCGATGATCTCGGGATTCAGCGGCTCGCCCGCGCCGACGATCTCGCGCAGCTTCACGTCGAACGACGCGAGCGGCTGCTGCACGAGCATGCGCCACACGGTCGGCGGCGCGCACAGCGTGGTCACCTGATATTTGACGAGCGCATCGAGCACGGCCTTCGGCTCGAAGCGCGCGTAGTTGAATACGAACACGCACGCCTGCGCATTCCACGGCGCGAAAAAGCAGCTCCACGCGTGCTTCGCCCAGCCCGGCGAGCTGATGTTCCAGTGGATGTCGCCCGGCAGCAAGCCGACCCAGTACATCGTCGACAGGTGCCCGACCGGATAGGTGCGGTGCGTATGCTCGACGAGCTTCGGCTTCGACGTCGTACCCGACGTGAAGTACAGCAGCATCGGATCGTTCGCGTGCGTGACGGCGTCCGGCTCGAACGCGGCGCTCGCCGTATAGCCGTCGTTCATCGCGAGCCAGCCTTCGCGCGGCGCGCCGGCGACGATCTTCTGCTTGAGACCGAGGCCGGCCTGTTCGAACTTCGCGGTTTCGTTCTCGTCGACGATCGCGTAAGTCGCGCCGCCGATCTGCACGCGGTCGCGCACGTCGTCGGGCGACAGTTGCGTGGTGGCGGGCAGCACGATCGCGCCGAGCTTCATCGCCGCGAGCATCGCGTCCCACAGCTCCACACGGTTCGGCAGCATCAGCAGAATGCGGTCGCCGCGCACGACGCCGATCGAGCGCAGCCAGTTCGCGATCCGCGACGAACGCTCGGACATCTGCGCGAACGAATACGGATCGCCCGTGCCGGTTGCCGCATCGACGATCCACAGCGCGGGCTGGTCGTTGCCGCGCGCCATCGGGTCGAAATAGTCGAGCGCCCAGTTGAACGCGTCGAGCACCGGCCATGCGAAATCGCGATACGCGGTGTCGTAGTCGGTGCGATGGCGCAGCAGAAAGTCGCGCGCGTCGAGGAATGCCTGTACCGTCATGTGTCGTCTCCGTCCAGTCTCCATGCCCAGCGGTCAACCGGCGCAGGTGCTGCAGCACCTGCCCGGTTCCGTGTCGCCCGGCGCACGGTCACGTCGCTGCGTGCCGCGTTTGCCGCGCTGCCCTCGTGCCTGCGTTGTATGCCTGCTCGTTCGACCGTTTGTTGGATTGCGTGATGCCGGATGGGCGCGCGCCGCGACTCACAGCTGCCGCGCGATCACCATCCGCTGCACTTCGCTGGTGCCTTCGTAAATCTGCGTGATGCGCGCGTCGCGATAGTGGCGCTCGACTTCGTAATCGGCGAGATAACCGTAGCCGCCGTGGATCTGGATCGCATCCGAGCACACGCGCTCGGCCATCTCGGACGCGAACAGCTTCGCCTGCGACGCTTCGGACAGGCACGGCAGCCCGGCCGTGCGCAGCTTCGCCGCGTGATGCACGAGCAGGCGCGCGGCGTTGATCTGCACGGCCATGTCGGCGAGCTTCTGCTGGATCGCCTGGTGCTCGGCGATCGGCTTGCCGAACTGCACGCGCTCGCCCGCATAGCGGCGCGCCTTGTCGAACGCGGCGCGCGCGATGCCGAGCGCCTGCGCGGCGATGCCGATGCGGCCGCCTTCGAGGTTCGACAACGCGATCTTCAGCCCTTCGCCGCGATTGCCGAGCAGGTTCTCTTCGGGAATCGCGCAGTTCTCGAACGTGATCGGGCACGTATCCGACGCGCGGATGCCCATCTTCTTCTCGGGCTTGCCGACGATGAAGCCCGGTGTGTCGGTCGGCACCAGGAACGCGGAAATGCCGCGCTTGCCCGCTTCCGGATCGGTCATGGCAAAAACGATCGCCACGCCCGCGCGCTGGCCGTTGGTGACGAACTGCTTCGCGCCGTTCAGCACCCATTTGCCGTCGCGCAATTCGGCCCGCGTGCGCAGGTTGTTCGCCTCGGAACCGGCCTGCGGCTCGGTCAGGCAGAATGCGCCGATCACGCGGCCGGCCGCCATGTCGGCCAGCCAGCGATCCTTCTGCGCGGGCGTGCCGAAGCCGAGGATCGGCCCGCAGCCGACCGAGTTGTGCACGCTCATCATCGTCGCGCACGCGGCGTCGCCGGCCGCGACTTCCTCCATCGCCAGCGCATAGGCGACGTAATCCGTATACGAGCCGCCCAGTTCCTGCGGCACGATCATCCCGAGCAGCCCGAGCTCGCCGAGCTGCGCGACGATCGCGTCGGGCAGGTGCGCGTCGTGGTCCCACTGCGCCGCGTTCGGCGCCAGCATCTCGGTGGCGAACGCGCGCGCGGCGTCGCGGATCATCCGCTGGTCTTCGGTGTAAAGCTCGTCCATGGTGCTGCTGTCTCCCGCGGCCGCCGGGCGCGACCGTCCTTGCGTTTCGATGCAACAAGTGTAGGCAAGCACGCGCGACTGTTCGATGCTCGCGCCGCTCATTTACACTGAGCGTTTTTGCCATACCGGCGACACCGATGAAGCAGGAAGACAAGGGAACCGTCGCGATCAGCCTCGTCGCGTACAGCGTCGCGCTGGCCACGCGGCGCGGCGTCGCGGCCGAGCCGCTGCTCGCGCAAGCGGGCATCGCCCCGGCGCTGCTCGGTCAGCCGCGCGCACGCGTGTCCGCGCAGCAATACGGCGCGCTGTGGAACGCGATCGCCCGCACGCTCGACGACGAGTTCTTCGGGCAGGACAGCCACCCGATGCGCAGCGGCAGCTTCATCGCGATGAGCCAGGCGGCGCTATCCGCGCGCGACGGGCTGCACGCGATGGCGCGCGCGGTGAACTTCATGCACTGCGTGCTCGACGACCTGCACGCGGAGCTCGACGCGAACCCGCAGCGCGTGCGGCTGCGCTTCGTGCACCGCAACAACGGCGCGACGCCCGCGATGTTCACGTACGCGACCTATTTCATCATCGTGTACGGGCTCACCTGCTGGCTGATCGGGCGGCGCATCCCGCTGCTGCATGCGAGCTTCCGCTGCGACACGCCGCCCGCCGACCACGAATACCCGTCGATGTTCTGCGACGACATGCGCTTCAACGAGCCCGATTCGTATGTCGATTTCGATCCCGAATTCGCGACGCTGCCGGTCGTGCAGAACGCGAAGACGCTGAAAACGTTTCTACGCAACGCGCCGGCCAGCTTCATCGTCAAGTACCGCAACCCGAACGCGCTCGCGCAGCGCGTGCGCGCGGTGCTGCGCGGAATGCCGCCCGCCGCGTGGCCGGGCGCGGGCGGGATGGCCGCGCGGCTGCACGTGGCCGAGGCCACGCTGCGCCGCAAGCTGCACCAGGAAGGTCACGCGTACCAGTCGATCAAGGACACGCTGCGGCGCGATCTCGCGTTCGAGGCGCTGGCCGACCCCGCCCGCACGATCGCGGACGTCGCGGCCGCGACCGGCTTCGCGGAGCCGAGCGCGTTCTACCGCGCGTTCCGCAAATGGAGCGGACGCAGCCCGGCCGACTATCGCGACGAAGTGCTCGCGCGCGGCGGCGGCGCAAGCTGACGCCGGCCGGTGCGGCCGCACCTTCGCGCTTTCGGCCGAAACCGCCTAATCTTCAAGCATCGGGCCCACGCCCTTTTCGCGAGCCGGACGGCACGCGGCCGTGCGCCGCCCGGACGTCCCGATGCGCTTTCACCGTCATGGGCCGCCGCCGGCGCCTGCCGCGCCCGACGGCCGCCCCCGTCACCCGCTGTCCGCGCGGGTCGCGCGCGCCGCGCTGTTCGCGGCGCTGCTCGTCGTGTGCGCCGCGGTCGCCGCGCCGCCATCGGCCGACGCGCCCGCCGCGCATCCGGTCGTCGTGATTCCCGTCAACGGCGCGATCGGCCCCGCCAGCGCCGATTTCATCGTCCGTTCGCTCGCGCGCGCCGCCCGCGAGCACGCGCCGCTCGCGATCCTCCAGCTCGACACGCCCGGCGGCCTCGATACGTCGATGCGGCAGATCATCAAGGCCATCCTCGGCTCGCCGGTGCCGGTCGCCGCGTTCGTCGCGCCGGGCGGCGCGCGCGCGGCGAGCGCGGGCACCTACATCGTCTATGCGAGCCACTTCGCGGCGATGGCGCCCGGCACCAATCTCGGCGCGGCGTCGCCCGTGCAGTTGGGCATCGGCGGCGCCGCGCCGCCGGGCGCGCCCCCCGCCGCGCCCCATCCCGCCGCTGCGTCAGGTGCATCGGGTGCGTCCGCCACGCCGGCCGCGCTGCCGACCGATACGCAATCGACCGAGATCCGCAAGGCGATGCAGGACGCTTCAGCGTACATCCGCGGCCTCGCGCAGTTGCGCGGACGCAATGCCGAATGGGCCGAGCGCGCGGTGCGCGAGGCCGTGAGCCTGTCGGCGAACGAGGCGCGCGCGCAGCACGTCGTCGACCTGATCGCGCAGGACGCGGCCGATCTCGCGCGCCAGCTCGACGGCCGCGCGGTGACGACCACCGCCGGCACGCTGCGTCTGGCGACCGCGCACGCGCCGCTCGTCGCGCTCGCGCCCGACTGGCGCAGCCGCTTCCTCGCGATCATCGCCGATCCGAACGTCGCGCTGATCCTGCTGACGATCGGCATCTACGGCCTCTTCTTCGAATTCGCGAACCCCGGTTTCGTGCTGCCGGGCGTGGCCGGCACGATCTGCCTGCTGGTCGGGCTGTTCGCGATGCAGTTGCTGCCGGTCAGCTATGCGGGCCTCGGCCTCGTGCTGCTCGGGCTCGGCTGCCTCGTCGCGGAGGCGTTCCTGCCGACCTTCGGCGTGCTCGGGTTCGGCGGAATCGTCGCGTTCACGATCGGCGCGCTGATGCTGATCGACACCGACGTGCCCGGCTACGGGATTCCGTGGCCCGTGATCGCGAGCCTCGCGCTCGGCGGCGGGCTGCTCGTCGCGGGTGTGTCGGGCGTCGCGCTGCGCGCGCGGCGCCGCCCGGTCGTGACGGGTGCCGAGGCGCTGCTCGGCAGCATCGGCGAAGTGCTCGACGACGGCCTGCAGCCGGACCAGCCGCCGGGCGCGGCCGGCGCCGCGCCGTCGGCCGCCGGCTGGGCGCGCGTGCATGGCGAGCGCTGGCGCGTGGCGAGCAGCATGCCGCTGGCCGCCGGCTGCCGCGTGCGCGTGACCGGCCGCCACGGGCTGACGCTGACGGTCGCGCCGCTCTACGACGTGCCCGCGCCGGTCCATCCCCAGGGAGAACCTTCATGATCGGTTACACGTTCGGCTTCAGCAGCGTCCTCATCGTCTTCGTCGTGGTGCTCGTCGCATCGTCGATCCGCATCTTTCGCGAGTACGAACGCGGGGTCGTGTTCATGCTCGGCCGGTTCTGGAAAGTGAAAGGGCCGGGGCTCGTGCTGATCATCCCGATCGTCCAGCAGGTCGTGCGGATCGACCTGCGCACCGTCGTGTTCGACGTGCCCGCGCAGGACGTGATCACGCGCGACAACGTGTCGGTGAAGGTCAATGCGGTCGTGTATTTCCGCGTCGTCGATCCTGAGAAGGCCGTGATCCAGGTCGCGCGCTTCTTCGAGGCGACGAGCCAGCTCGCGCAGACGACGCTGCGCGCGGTGCTCGGCAAGCACGAACTCGACGCGCTGCTCGCCGAGCGCGAACAACTGAACGCGGACATCCAGAAGACGCTCGATGCACAGACGGATGCGTGGGGGATCAAGGTGTCGACGGTCGAGATCAAGCATGTCGACCTGAACGAGACGATGATCCGCGCGATCGCGCGGCAGGCCGAAGCCGAGCGCGAGCGGCGCGCGAAGGTGATTCACGCGGAAGGCGAATTGCAGGCGTCGGAAAAGCTGCTGCAGGCCGCGCAGCGGCTTGCGCTGCAGCCGCAGGCGATGCAGTTGCGCTACCTGCAGACGCTGACGACGATCGCGGCGGACAAGAACTCCACGATCGTGTTTCCGTTGCCGGTCGATCTGCTGGGGGCGTTGCTGGATCGGTTGGGCCCCGCGCGCGAGCGTTGAGACGCGCGCGTGCCGGGCCACATGACGCCGCGGCCGGTGCCGATGGGCGCGGGGGCCGACGCCCCGCCGCCCGGCGCCCCGCCCGCGTCAGGCCAGCAGCTTGCGCTCGGCCTTGCCGTACTTGATCGACTTCTCGTCCGGAATCATCAGGCCCGTGTGCTCGTCGCGGCCCTGCAGCAGGAAGCGTGCGTCCGGGTTGCCGATCTGTTCGGCCGCGAGCTTGCTGTCCGCGCCGATCTCGCCCTTCTTCATCCGGTTGACGATCACGCCGGCCGCGGTGTCCTTGAAATCGCGCAGCATCCACGCGTCGCCGTCGCTGTCGCCGAACACCAGCAGCGGGCCGTAGCCCTTCTTCGACGCGAGGACGTTGCGAATGCCCACCGTCTTGCCGGGCCCCCAGTTGAAATGCCAGCCGGCCGGATAGGTGCTCGTGTACTTGCCGTCCTGCATGTCGAGACGCAGGCCGATCACGTTCTCGGGCGGCACGCCGTAGCCGTAGTTCGGATTGCCGGCAAATACGCGCACGACGTCGTCGAGCGACGCGGTGCTCACGTACACGTCGATGCCGTTCGCGCGCAGCGTATGCATCACCGCGCGGATTTCCTCGTGAATGCGGATGCCGTGGAAATGCGTGTCCGCGACCACGCCGGCCTTGCCCGGCAGCGTCTTCGGGCTTTCGTAGCGGACCTTGCGCAGCGCGTCGCCGATACCGTAGTTGTTCGACGCTTCCGCCATCGCCTGCAGCTCGGCGGTCGTCATGTTCTTGTAGAAGTAGATGATCCACTTGTAGCCGACTTCGAGCGGATGCGTGTCGCAGATCGCGTCGTACATGAAGTACAGCTTCGCGCGAAAATCCTTGAACTGGTCGGTCTCGCGGATCTCGTCGAGGCTCTTGTCGCCGCCGAGGCCCTTGTAGTTCGCATGGAGCCAGCGGTAATCGGACTCGACGTCGGCGGCGAGGTCCTCCATCGTCACCGGCTTGCCGTCGAGGGTCGTGTAGTCCTTCATGAACGCGCCCTTCGGCACGTCCTTCCACATCACGCCGACGAATTCATCCGGCGTCAGCTTGTACTGCAGATGGTTGATCTGGTACATCAGCAACGCCTCTTCACAGTCGTTCATGATGCACGTGTTGTCCCAGTCGAACACCGCATACGGGCGGCGCTTTCCGTCGTAGTGCGCGCTCGCGACACCATGCCGGTCGAGCACCGCCTGCAGGCGCGCGGCGTTGAACGGCGACCAGCGGCCCGGGTCCAGCGCGTCCGGCGCGGCTACGCTCTTCGCGCCGGACGTGCCGGCCTTGAGCATCAGCGGCGTCGCGGCGGTCGCCGCGGCAAGGGTGTTCATGAACCGGCGGCGCTGCATGGTCTCTCTCCGTGGAAATGTCGAATGCGCTTCGATCGCCCCGCGCGACGCGCGACACACCGGCCCCGCGAAGCCGCCAAGGCGTCGGATCGGGCGGGTGATGTGACGAAATTATTTCGGCAATTTGACAGCGTCGCGCCGCGACGCGACGGAGAGTTGATCCGGCGCGACATCCTGGGCCCGCGCGAAACCCCGCGCGGCGCTCCCCGGCCGGCTCCCGCCCTTCGAAACACGTGCGCAGCGATGGCCATCCGGCCCCCACCGCCGGAAACCTAGAGCAACCCCTCCATTTCGGCCCTTCATTAGGAGAAGCCCTCATCTCCGGGGGCTGGCGCGCGACGTCGAACCGGCTATTATCGTTACATCACACAATGGCACATTAAATGCTGACTGAATAATCCGCCTCCGAATCACCGGCGGAAGCGATCCGGATCAGCGCCCAGCCTTGCACAAGGACCCGCATCGCGCCGACACCCAAACGCGGGCCGACACATGGAGACGCATCATGACCGCCCACCACCCGCTGCCGGAAGTCCACCTCGACGAGCTGCCGCAATTCCGCGCGGTCCAGCAACTGGCCTACCGCTGCGTCGAGACCGTCGGCGCGATGCTCTACCCCGGCATCACCGAGAAGGAAGCGGCGCGCCTGCTGACCGAATGGCTGCAGGACCACGGCGTGCACGACTGGCTGCACAAGCCGTTCGCGTGGTTCGGCGACCGCACCGCGTTCGACGGCTTCTCGGGCCTCAAGCACATGGGCGGCTTCAATCTCGCGTTCTTCCCGAGCAACCGTCAGCTCGAAGCCGACATGCCGGTGATCCTCGACGTCGCACCCGTGCTCGACGGCATCGTCGCCGATGTCGGCTATGCGCACTGCGTCGGCCGCAACCCGATCCTCGAGCAGTTGCAGGACGACCTGATGGACCACCGCGACATGATCGTGCGGCTCGTGAAGGCGCGCCGGTCGATGGCGGAAGTCGCGCAGGAAGTCGACGCGCTGTGCCGCCGCCAGGGCGTCGACCCGCGCCACAAGGCCTATCCGTTCAAGGTGCTCGCGCATCGTGTCGCGAAGATCCACAAGCTGTCGAAGCCGCGCTTCGTCGCGCGCTTCGGGCTGAACGCGACGCGCAACCTGCTGCTCGACCAGGGCCGCGCGGCGAAGCAGCAGGGCTGGTCGCCGCTGTGGTCGATCGATCGCCGCTCCGAGCATGCGCCGGTGCCGGGCCTGTGGGCCGTCGAGCCGCATCTCGGCTTCGCGGGCGTCGGCGCGAAATTCGAGGAACTGCTCGTGATCACCGACGACGATGCGTACTGGCTCGACGACGAGCTGCCGCACGTGCGCCGCTGGCAGCGCCGCCAGGCCGAGCGCGCGCAGGCCGCGGCGAACGTGCCGGCCGCCGCTTGACCCCTCCACGCCCCTCTTCCCCCTGAACGACGGACTCACGATGCAGCCTCTTTCCGACGAAGCGCCGCTGGCCCTGTTCGAATCGGTTCACAGCGAAACGGCGGTCGCCTCCGGCGACCTGACGCTCGCGGTGCGCACCTGGGGCGACCCGGCCCGCTCGCCGGTCGTGCTGGTGCACGGCTATCCCGACGACAGCAGCGTCTGGCGGCACGTCGCGCCGCTGCTTGCGCGCAAACACCACGTGATCGCGTACGACGTGCGCGGCGCGGGCCTGTCCGGCGTGCCGACGCGCACGGCCGACTACCATCTCGCGAAGCTGACCGACGATTTCGTCGCGGTGATCGACGCGCTCTGCCCCGGCCGCGCGGTGCACCTCGTCGCGCACGACTGGGGGGCGATCCAGGGCTGGGAGTTCGTCACCGATCCGCGCCTGGCCGGCCGTATCGCGTCATATACGTCGTGCTCGGGCCCGTGCCTCGACCACGTCGGCTTCTGGCTGCGCGAACGCGTGCTGCACCCGACGCCCGCGTCGCTGGCCAGGCTCGGCGGCCAGCTCGTGCGCTCGTGGTACGTCTACCTGTTCCACCTGCCGCTCCTCCCCGAACTCGGCTGGCGGCTGTGGCTCGGCCGCGCATGGCCGGGCCTGCTGCGCCGGATCGAGAAAACGCCCGCCGCGCCGCGCCCGACGCAGGCCGACGACGGCGCGCGCGGCGTGCGCCTCTACCGTGCGAACTTCATCCGCTGCCTGTTCGCGCCGCGCGAACGCTATGCGCATGCGCCGGTGCAGACCCTCGTGCCGCTCGGCGACAAGTACGTGAGCCCCGCGCTGTCCGAGAACCTGTCGCGCTGGGTGCCGCGCTACTACCGCCGCGAAGTCGCGGCCGGCCACTGGCTGCCGCTCGCCGATCCCGCGCGCTTCGCGGATCTCGCCGGTCAATTGATCGATGCAGTCGAATCCGGCAACGAACCGCCCGCGCTCGCGAACGCGCGCCGCCGCGCGACCAGCGGGCGCTTCAGCGGCAAGGTCGCGGTCGTCACCGGCGCGGGCAGCGGCATCGGCCGCTGCGCGGCGCTGGCCTTCGCACGCGAAGGCGCGACGGTCGTCGCATGCGACATCGATCTCGCGAGCGCCGAGCGCACCGCGCTGCTCATCGGGCTGACCGGTGCGCACGCGCATGCGAAACGCGTCGACGTCGGGTCCGCCGACGAAATGGAAGCGCTCGCGACCTGGGTCGGCAGCGAACTCGGCGGCGCGGACGTCGTGATCAACAACGCAGGCATCGGCATGGCCGGCGGCATCCTCGACACGAGCACGCGGCACTGGGAACGCATCCTGCACGTGAACCTGTGGGGCGTGATCCACGGCTCGCGGCTGTTCGCGCAGCAGATGGCCGAGCGCGGCGCCGGCGGGCACATCGTCAACACCGCGTCGGCCGCCGCGTTCGGGCCGTCGCGCGACCTGCCCGCGTATGCGACGACGAAGGCCGCGGTGCTGATGCTCAGCGAATGCATGCGCGCGGAACTCGCGGGGAAAGGCATCGGCGTGACGGCCGTGTGCCCCGGGTTCGCGGAAACGGGAATCATGGCGTCGACGCACTACGCGGGCGCGAGCGCCCAGGACGAAGCGCGGCTGCGCAAGCGCGCGACCAGGCTGTACCAGATGCGCGGCCTGAAACCCGAAACCGTCGCGCAGGCGATGATCGACGGCGTGCTGCGCAACCGCCCCGTCGTCGCGGTCGGCGGCGAAGCGCACGCGATGCGCTTCGTCGGCCGCTTCATGCCGTGGCTGGGCCGGATGATCGCCCGCGTCAGCATGGCATCGCATTGACGGCGCACGACGCCGCACAGGGAGACGACATGACCGATACCGCCAACTACCACAAGATCAGGGCCCGGCACGTGAAGTTCGACTTCAGCGACACGCCGGTCACCTGGGTGCCGAACGATCCGGGCAGCACGCACATCATCAACACGCTGAACCTGCTGTTCCCGGAAGGCGAGCTGTGGTTCTGCCGCGTCTACAACAAGGCGCTGCCGCTGATCGCCGATGCGCGCCTGCGCGACGAAGCCGAAGGCTTCCTGCGCCAGGAAGCCGTGCATTCGCGCTCGCACGGCGGCGTGCTGAAGCACTACTACGATCGTCACGGCATCGACACGAAGCCGTTCACGCAAAAGCTCAACTGGCTGTTCACGCGCGTGCTCGGCGAACGGCCGCTCGGGCTGAAGATCGGCCATACGCGCTTCTGGCTGCGTCAGCAGCTGGCCGTGATCGCGTCGCTGGAGCATTTCTTCGGCTATCTCGGCAACTGGGTGCTCAACGCGCACGGCCTCGACGAAGGCCATGCGGACCCGACGATGGTCGACCTGCTGCGCTGGCATGGCGCCGAGGAAGTCGAGCACCGCACCGTCGCGTTCGACATCTACCGGCACCTGGGCGGCACCTATCCGGAGCGCTGCGTGCACATGGCGTTGGTGATCCTGCTGCTGCTCCACTACATCACGACCGGCGCGAAGTTCATGTACCGGCGCGATCCGGACGCCGGCCGCTACCCGGGCTTCGTGCTCGCGTGGTGGCGGGGTTCGCGGCGCGGGCACCTGCCGTCGTTCTGGAAGGTGATCGGCGCGGCGCTGCGCTATTTCAAGCCAGGCTATACGCCGCATCACGAAGGCTCGACCGAGCAGGCGCTCGCCTATCTCGCCCGCTCGCCGGCCGCGCAGGCGGCCGCGCACGGCGGCAACTGGGGCACGACGAAAGGCACGTGACCGGGTTGCCGGCCGGTTCGGCGGGCGGCGCCCGCCGAAATGCGTACAATCGCGGCTTCAATTTCCCGGAGGTGCCGCGATGGCCATGAAGAAAACCGATCTCGAAAAGAACAAGGCGCTCAAGCTGACGCACGCGATGAAACAGTCGAGCTCCGCGCGTTTCGGCAAGGGCGCCGAAGAAGCGGCCAAGCTGGACCGCCGCGCGCAGCGCAAGCTCGACCAGGAACAGGGTCTCGTGCCGTTCGCGTGCAAGCTCAACGCGGAGCTCGTCGAACAGCTGAAGGCACGCGCGGCCACGCACCCGGAAGGGATGACGGGCCTGCTGTCCGAGCTGCTCGTGAACGGCCTCGCGCAACGCGACGCGTAATTGCCACGTATCTCGAAATTTCCGTTGACAGGGCCCCGCGGCCACGACACACTCGTTCGCATGCCTATGCTCAAGCCCATCGCCATCGCGCATCAAAAACGAGTGAACGCCCATACGTGGCGATCGCCGGGGGCGCTTGTGCATTAGCATCGAGATGCAGTCATGCATGTCACGAGGCCTCGCCGGAAACGGATGAGGCCTTTTTGTTTTGGTGCGCGTCATCCCGCCCGGCTCAACGATGGAGATGACGATGGACCAAGCAAGCCGGCTGGTTGTTTGCCCCGATCGGTGCCGCACCGATACGATCTCGTTGCCGAGAGTCGAGTTGCATTTCACGGTCGCGCCGCGCAAGACGCTGACGTGGCGCGCGCAGCACGACGCCGAAATCCGCGTGCATGATGCGACGCTGTGGATCACGCGGCTCGGCAGCGTCGACGATTACTGGATCCGCTCCGGCGACGTGCTGCGCGTGCAACGCGGCGAACGCGTGTGGATCGGCACCGACGGCGACCAACCGGCGCAGGCATCGATCACGACCGCGTACGTACGGCACGGCGAACGCGTCAGGCGCACGCTCGCGCAAGTGCAACGTTTGCTCGTGAAGGTAGGGAGAAGGAGTGGATGACGCGCGCCGTTACACGCGCGAAACGCGGAACGGCCGCGACCGGAAACGGGCGCACCCGCGGCGCAATGCGCCGCGGGTGCGCATCGAAGAACGCGGCACGCCGATGCGTGCCGCGAGCGATCGCGCGCCATGCGCAGCGAGAGGATGCCGCAGGTGCATCAGGTGCTGGCGGCGAGACGCGGGCCCGTGCTTCGTGGAGCGGAATCGAGGTCGGGGCGTTGCGCAGCCTGCGAGGTCACCCACGGATCGATGCCCTGCTTCTGCACCTCTTCGAGGAATGACACACGTGTGCGCCAGTAATCCGCCTGTAATTTCGCATCGATGACGCGCTGTTCGGCTGCGAACAGTTCCATGCGCGCCGTCACGAGCATCGACGCGGCGGTTTTTTCCGGCGTGGGGGCGTGTCGCATCGCCCAACGGCTGATCCAGTTCAACATGCTGACCTCCGTGATTACGGACGAACCCGCATCGGGCAATCGCAATCGGCCGTGCCTGACCGGCCGTGCGTGACTGGCCGCGCCTGCCCAAACGCGCAACGGCCTTGACCGCCATTCACCGCCTGGCCTGCACGGACTGCGACTCCCCCGCGTCGGCAATGATCGGCCGGCGTGTGTGCGAGCGGTGTATCTATCCTAGAAAGACTTGCCGGTTTACGCGATGGGGTCTTGCATTCTTTTACACAGAAACCACAGTCGCCCCCGCATCGCGAAATGACAGTTGCGGACGGGACGGCTTCGGCGCACGATAATCCGGTCCCTGCCGCCGCCTGGACAGACGAATGGCCGCCGCACGCGGTTGCCGGGTCGTGTGTCCGCACCGGCGGCACACGTGCGTTCGCACGAACGCGCCGCCTGCACCGCATTCGTGCAGCATGCGGGCGCTCCGTTTCAGTCGCATGTCGTCGTGCACCGGCTGCGCGCGACGCAGCCGGCATGCCGTTGCGCACGCATCGGCTGGTTTCGCCCGCCTGCCGGGCGCCCCTTCCGCTCGTTTCCTTCGTTCCCGCCGTTTCGGCCATTTCCGCCGGCCGGTGCCGCACGAACCGGTAAAATGCGCGCCTTCGTCGCGCGGCGGGCTGCCGGACCGTTTGCGCGCAGGCAACCGATCCTGCCCTCCAACTATATCGTCCGAGCTATCCACGCTATTACAATCCGCCGATAGCCGGACAATAGTGGCTGGTTACAGTTAGCCGGCCGCGCTGCCTGTACAACAATTCGGCACAACAATCAACACGACAACCCGACCGGAGAAACGCCTTCATGGAATCCATCAAGCGGTATTTCGGCTTCGCTGAAGCCGGCACCGATTTCCGCACCGAAATACTCGCGGGCGTCACCACGTTCCTGACGATGGCCTACATCATCTTCGTCAACCCCGCGATCCTCGGCGACGCCGGCATGCCGAAGGAATCCGTGTTCGTCGCGACCTGCCTCGTCGCGGCGCTGGCGTCGATCATCATGGGGCTGTACGCGAACTACCCGATCGCCTGCGCGCCCGGCATGGGCCTGAACGCATATTTCGCGTACACGGTCGTCAAGGGAATGGGATTCACGTGGCAGGCCGCGCTCGGCGCGGTGTTCGTTTCCGGCTGCCTGTTCCTGCTCGTCACGCTGTTCCGCGTGCGCGAGGCGATCGTCAACGGCATTCCGAAATCGCTGCGGATTTCCATTACCGCCGGCATCGGCCTGTTCCTCGGCATCATCTCGCTGAAGACGTCGGGCGTGATCGTCGGCAACCCGGCCACGCTCGTCACGCTCGGCGATCTGCACAAGCACGAGACGATCCTCGCGATCGTCGGCTTCTTCGCGATCGTCACGCTGGACCATCTGCGCGTGCGCGGCGCGATCCTGATCGGCATCATCGGCGTGACGATCCTGTCGTTCTTCTTCGCCGGCAACCAGTTCCACGGCGTGTTCTCCGCGCCGCCGTCGATCGACGCGACGCTGTTCAAGCTCGACATCGGCGCCGCGCTGTCGACCGGCATCATCAACGTGATCCTCGTGTTCTTCCTCGTCGAGCTGTTCGACGCGACCGGCACGCTGATGGGCGTCGCGAACCGCGCGGGCCTGCTCGTCGAAGGCAAGATGAACCGGCTGAACAAGGCGCTGCTCGCCGACAGCACCGCGATCGTCGCGGGCTCGGTGCTCGGCACGTCGTCGACCACCGCGTACATCGAAAGCGCATCGGGCGTGCAGGCGGGCGGCCGCACCGGCGTGACGGCCATCACCGTCGCGGTGCTGTTCCTCGCGTGCCTGTTCATCGCGCCGCTCGCCGGCGTCGTGCCGGGCTACGCAACCGCACCGGCACTGCTCTACGTGTCGTGCCTGATGCTGCGCGAGATGGTCGAGGTGCCGTGGGACGATGCGACGGAAGCCGTGCCGGCCGCGCTGACCGCGCTGCTGATGCCGTTCACGTACTCGATCGCGAACGGCGTCGCGTTCGGCTTCATCGCGTACGGCGGCCTCAAGCTGCTGACGGGCCAGGGCCGCACGGTCAAGCCGATCGTATGGATCATCGCGGCCGTGTTCCTGTTCCGCTTCTTCTATCTCGGCAGCGAGTGATCGCGGACCGCGCACCGACGCAATGCACGATGAAAACGCCACCTTCGGGTGGCGTTTTCGTTTTCGCACGATTGCTCTGCGATCCTCATGAATCGACGTGCCCGAGCGCGCCGACGCTCGGGCGATCCCGCACGGCCCGCATACGAAAATGCCGCGCGGCCCCGCCGAACGGCATTGCGTGAAGGCAACGTCCTCGCGTGCGCGCGCGGTTGCGCGCGCCGGCGGACGGGCGTCGTGTCGTCAGCGCCAGTTGGCCTCGTAGAAGCGCACGTAGCCGCTGCGCAGCGTCACGCATTGCGCACGTGTTTCCGACAGCAGGCGCCGTGCGGCCGCCTCGATGCGCTCGCGGTGCTGATCGAATGCGCCGACCATGTCCTCGAAGCGCGGCGATGCCGCGCCGAAGTGGTCTTCCAGCGCCTCGGCGGTGATCTGGCACTGGACGCGCTCGCCATTGACCAGTGCCGTGAACCCCAGCATCAGGTCACGCCCCGAATACTCCGGCTTCTCGTTCGTGAAATGGATCTGCATGGAGCCGCCTCGACCGGTAGAAAACGAATGACCGCGTCCGTCGTCCGCTACCGGCCGGACGAAATGCACGCGGGCTCGCCGGCGGAGGCCCCGGCCGCGGAGTGTGGCGCGGTCGATGCATGCCGGTTGAATTCCACTTTAGACGGTTTAGCGCCAGAGACAACAATTTCGGTGTGCGTCGTTCCGACGCGCATTTCGTCTGATCTGCGCGGCATCCGGCACTGTTTCGCCAACGGACGTCAGTGCGGATCGGTCGGCCAGACGTTGAGCGCGATCGCGGCGGTCGTGACGCCCACCGCAATCGCGGCCGCCCCGTATCTCACCGCATCGGTCAGATCGAACAGCAACCCGTGGATCGCCACGGCAATGCCGCCCAGCATGATGAAAGTGGCGATGGCCGCCAGCACGACTCTCAGTTCCGCCCGAACCATGATGCGTCTCCCGAACGGATGCATGTCGCGTCGCATGCGTGTTGCACCGCGGAACACGGCGCGCGCGTGCTCCATTTCCATCATTGCAGGCGGGCGCTTAAAAGCAAGGGGATTTTGTTGGCAGTCGCGCATCGCACGTGGCGCTTGTATGATGATGCGTACCCGGACGGACGGCTGGCGCGCCGAATGGTGCGCCGCGAGCGGAGCCGCACTCCGCCGCCGATGCCGATCCGGTTGCCCCGGCGGCCCCGGGAACAGGAGACAAACCATGCCGCAATCCTTCGTGCTGCCCGCCACCGCGGGGCGTACCGACCTGCTCGCGCAGGCGCATGCGCGTTCGACCGCGGTCGGCCTGCGCGCGCACGAACGCCCCGATTTCTCGCCGCTGTCGCGCGTCGCGCTGCGCGAACTGCTCGACACGAATCACACGCTGTTCTCGCACGCGCGACCGGTGATGGAGGACCTCCACGCGCAGATCGCCGATACGCAAAGCCTCGTGCTGCTGACCGACGCCGACGGCGTGATCCTGCACAGCATCGGCGACGCGGACTTCATCGAGAAAGCGAACCGCGTCGCGCTCTGCGACGGCGTGTCGTGGGCCGAAGGCGCGCGCGGCACGAACGCGATCGGCACCGCGCTCGCGTCCGGCCAGGCCGTCGTCGTGCACGGTTCCGAACATTTCCTGCGCGCGAACCATATCCTCACCTGCGCCTGTGCGCCGATCGTCGACCCGTTCGGCCGCACGCTCGGCACGCTCGACGTGAGCGGCGACCCGCGCGGCTCCAGCCCGCATACGCTCGCGCTCGTGCGGATGTCGGCGCAACTGATCGAGAACCACCTGTTCGCGAACCAGTGCGGCGAAGCGCTGCGGCTGCGCTTTCACGCACACGAGGATTGCGTCGATTCGCTGTTCGCCGGGCTCGTCGCATTCGGCGCCGACGGCAGGCTGATCGCCGCGAACCGCAGCGCCCAATTTCAGCTCGGCGCGTCGTTCGACACCCTGCAGCACCAGGCCAGCGACGCACTGTTCAGCATGCGCTTCGGCGAGCTCGCGCGGCAGGCCGCCCGCGCGCCGGGCGCCACGTTCCGCCTCACGCTGTCGACCGGCGTGCGCGTGCTCGCACGCTGCGAATTCCCGGAAGCGCAGAAAACGACCGTCGCCGTCACGCCGCCCGCGCCGGCCGCGCGCATGCGCGCACCGGACCCCGATGCGATCACGTTCGCGACGCTCGACACCGGCGACGCGCGCATGGCCGCCGTGCTCGAACGCGTCGCGAAGATCCGCGGGCGCGACCTGCCGCTGCTGATCCTCGGCCAGACCGGCACCGGCAAGGAATGGCTCGCCCGCGCGCTGCACCAGGCGTCGCCGCGTGCGGACGGCCCGTTCGTCGCGGTCAACTGCGCGGCGCTGCCCGATTCGCTGATCGAGGCCGAGCTGTTCGGCTACGAAGACGGCGCGTTCACCGGCGCGCGCAAGCGCGGCAGCCCCGGCAAGATCGCGCAGGCCGACGGCGGCACGCTGTTTCTCGACGAGATCGGCGACATGCCGCTCGCGCAGCAGGTGCGGCTGATGCGCGTGCTGCAGGAGCGCGCGGTGATGCCGCTCGGCGGCGCACGCGCGGTGCCGGTCGACGTGCGCGTGGTGTGCGCGACCCACCGCGACCTGCGCGCGATGATCGCGGAGGGCACGTTCCGCGAGGATCTGTTCTACCGGATCAACGGGCTCGCGGTCACGCTGCCGGCGCTCGCGACGCGCACCGACCTGCCCGCGCTCGTCGAACGGATCCTCGCGCGGCTCGCGCGCAGCGAGCCGATGCCGCGCCGCCTCGCGGCCGACGTGCTCGACGCGTTCGCGCGCCACCGCTGGCCCGGCAACCTGCGGCAGATGACCAACGTGCTGCGCACGGCCGGCATGCTCGCCGACGACGAAGCGGAAATCACGCTCGCGCATTTGCCCGACGATTTCTGGCTCGACTGCGACGATGCGCCGGCTGCGCCGGCGGCAGCCGCATCGGTCCCGTCGGCGGGCAGGCGCGAAGGCACGACGCTGCAGAGCCATCAGGCCGCGATGATCGACGCGGTGCTCGCACGCCATGGCGGCAACGTATCGGCGGCCGCGCGCGAGCTCGGCCTCGCGCGCAATACCGTGTACCGGTATCTGCGGCGGCACTGACACCCGCGGCGGGCGGCCCTCGGCCGCCGGCGGGTTCGGGTATGCTTGGCGCGATGCCGCCGAACCGCCCGCTTCATTCATGACCGATCCAGATCACCCGCCCCTCGTGCGCGTCGACCCGCTCGGCGCAACCTTCGACGCGCCCGATTCGCTGACCGTGCTGGAAGCCGCCGCCTTCGCGCGCGTGTCGCTGCCGCGCTCGTGCCGCAACGGCACGTGCCGAAGCTGCCTTTGCCGGATCGTCAGCGGCAGCGTACGCTATACGATCGAATGGCCGGGGCTCTCCCGCGAGGAAAAGGCCGACGGCTATACGCTGCCGTGCGTGGCCGTCGCGACGTCGGACCTCGTGCTCGACGTGCCCGACGCGGTCATGCTCGACTAGACGCGGCGTGCGCCCGCGCACGTCGTCCTGCAACGCTCGATCCTGCATGGAGAACGTGATGGCCCAGCCAACCGATCGCATCGAAAAACAGACGCTGCTCGCCGCGCCGCCCGACCGCGTCTGGGCGGCCGTCAGCGATTCCGACGAATTCGGCCAGTGGTTCGGCGTCGCGTTCGACGGCCCGTTCGAGGCCGGCCAGCCGCTGTTCGGCCGCATCACGCCGACCCGCGTCGACGACGACGTCGCCAAGGCGCAGGAGCCCTACGCGGGCACCGTGTTCGAAATCGTCGTCGACCGTATTGAACCCAAGCAACTGCTCTCTTTTCGCTGGCATCCGTTCGCGATCGATCCGAATGTCGATTACGCGTCCGAGCCGATGACGCTCGTCACGTTCACGCTCGCGGCACAAGCCGGCGGCACGCTGCTCACGGTCACCGAAACGGGTTTCGACCAACTGATCGAAGCGCGTCGCGCGACGGCGCGCGACATGAACGACCAGGGCTGGGCCGCGCAGATGACGCTGATCGCGAAGTATCTGGCGAAGCACGCGTAGCGCGCCGCGATGCCGCACGCGCCTGCCGACTCGCGAATCGACGTGCGTGGCATAATCCGCTCCATCGTCGTCCACCCGCCGCCGCGCATCGCATGCTGAGTCGTCGTCTCCGGAAGATCGGCAGTCTGATCGGGATGCTCGCCATCCTGATGACGGCGCTCGCGCCGACGATCTCGCAGGCGCTGACCACGCAAGGGCGCGTCGACGCGCTGCTGGCCGGCTACTGTTCGGCCGCGCCGGCCGCTGGTGACCGCTCCGCCGACGCGTCGACGAAAAGCCTGCAGGCCCATCTGCAGGCATGCGGCTACTGCAGCCTGCTTGCCCACACGCCCGCGCTGCCCGCGCCCGAGTTGACGTTCGCGGCCCACGTGCACGCGATCGAGCATCGCGCGGCGACCCGCTTCGAAAGCCTGCGCCGCGCGCTGCCGCTCACGGCCGCGCAACCGCGCG
Source organism: Burkholderia anthina (assembly GCF_001547525.1). GTDB lineage: Bacteria > Pseudomonadota > Gammaproteobacteria > Burkholderiales > Burkholderiaceae > Burkholderia > Burkholderia semiarida. The sequence goes on along the minus strand of NZ_LNJP01000003.1, from coordinate 2,051,195 downwards.
CCCCGCCGTTCGCGTCCTGATCCGTCGTCATTTAGCGTGATGCCGCAGCGCATCGCGCAGCCCGCGCACGCCGCCCGCGTGCGCGACATGTCACGTTTCGAAGGACGATCATCATGTGTCACCCTGCTGCGCGCGGCGTCGTGCCGGGCGCGTGGTTGGCCGTCTGCGGCCCGGATGGCCGCGCCTGCATTCGCGCGCATGCGAATGTCCGGCCGCGCACGTTCGTACCGACCGCCACCGGCCGCGATGCCGCGCGCGCAGCCGTCCGTCGAATCCGTCTGTTCCATCCGATTCGTCACTCGCTCATCCAGCCATGAAAACCGCCACTTTCGCTCGCGGCGCACTCGCCGCGCTCGGCTTCGTCATCATCCACGCCGCCCATGCGCATGGGCTTCCGAAAACGCAGGACCCGGCCCCCGACGCCACGCTGTCGAGCGCGCCGCACGCGGTCACGATCGATTTCGGCGAGACGCTCGAGCCGGCGTTCAGCTCGATCGCCGTGACCGACAGCCACGGGCAGTCGGTCGTCGACGGGAAGTCGGCCGTCGATGCCGGCAACCGGAAGCGGATGCGCGTCGCGCTGACGAGCCTGAAGCCCGGCACCTACACGGTCGCGTGGATCGCGGTGGCCAGCGACGGCCATCGCACGCACGGCCGCTACGCATTCACGCTGAAGTAACGCATGTCACCCACGCGATGCGCGTCGGCGCTCGATGCCGGGCGCATTCGCATCGATGCCCTCGGCATCGCACCCGACAAGGAGAACACACGATGAAACACTCGATTCCGACCGGCCTGCTCGCGGCGCTGGCGCTGCACGCGTCCGCCACGTTCGCCGCGCCGGCCATCCAGGCCGACGCCTGCTGGATCCGCACGATGCCGGCGACGGTGCCGTCCTCCGGCTACTTCACGCTGAAGAACGACGGCGACGCGCCCGCGACGCTGACCGGTATCGACACGCCCGCATACGGGATGGCGATGGTGCATGAAACGCGGACGAGCGGCAGCACCGCGAAGATGGTTCACGTCGACTCGGTGGTCGTACCCGCACACGGCACGCTGACGTTCAAGCCGAAGAGCTATCACGTGATGCTGGAGGAGCCGCGCCAGGCCGTCGCGCCTGGCGCGAAGGTGCCGGTTCGGCTGCATTTCGCGGACGGCTCGACCGTGTCCGTGACCTGCGACGCGAAGGCGCCGACCTACGCCGGCCAGTAACGCCGCCGACTCACCACGGAAGGAGATGCTGATGAAAAACCGCTTGCCGCTGGCCGACCTGATCGTCCGCTACCGGACGCCGCTGAATGTCGCGGTACTGATCGCCTGCGGGTCATGGGCCGCGTGGATCGCATGGATGACGCGGCCTGCCGCCATCGATACGCCGCCGCCGATTCCCGCGTACTGCATGCGCGACGCGCGCTGACGCGCGGCGCGGCACGCGTCAGCCGGCGCCACCCGTCAGCGCATCCGAGCGGCCAGCGCGGCCGTGATCTCGTCGAACGACGGCCGCGCATCGACGTCCTCGTTCACGCACGCCGCCGCCAGCGCGTCGAGCGCGCCGGTGCGCGATTCGCAGCGTTCGAGCAATTCGCCGAGCAGATAGCCGAACGCGCGCACTTCGAGCCGCTCGAACCTTGCGCCGCGCGTGCGCTCGTTCACGTCGTACAGCGAAGCCGCCCCGAAATCCCCGAGCAGCGCGCCGCCCGCGCCGTCGTGCAGGATGTTGTGCGCATACAGGTCGCCATGCATGATGCCGCGCGCGTGCAGATGGCCGGCCGCCGACGCGATGCCGTGCGCGATCCGCAGCGCTTGCGCCGGATCGAATGTCGCATCGGCGGCATAGACGTCTCGCGTGCACGACGCGAAGCTCGGCGGCCCGGCGAGGTTCGTCAGCGCAGGATCGACCCGCTCCATCACGAGGCCGTGCGTGCCGTCCGGATGCCCGCGCACCTTGCCGATCACCGGAATCAGGTTCGGGTGGCGGCCGGCATGCAGGCACGCGGCCATTTCGCAATCGGGCAGGCCGTCGCTCGTCACCGCGCCCTTGAACAGCTTCACCGCGACCGTCCGCGGCGGGTGGCCGTCCGCACGCCATTGCGCGCGGTAAATCACGCCCGACGCGCCCTCGCCCAGTTTCTGTTCGCACGACAGCGCGGCCCAGTCGATCTCCGCGATGTCCGGCCCGGCGGACGCCGCGGCCTCCGGCGCCGCGCCGAACGGATTGCCGGCCACCGCAAGCCATGCGAGACGCGGCAGGCGCGGCAACCAATCGGGCAACGCATCGAGCCGGTTCGCCGACAGGCGCACGAGCTCCAGCGCGCGGCAGGCGGCCATTTCCACGGGTAGCGCACGCAACTGGTTGCCGGCCAGCATGAGCTTCTGCAAGCGCGCACAGTCGCCGATATCGGCCGGCAGTTCGTCGATCGCGTTGTCGGTCAGGATCAGCCAGCGCAGCGCACGCGGCAGCGCGCCGCGCGGCACGGTGCGGATCCGGTTCGCCTTGAAGCCGATCATGTCGAGCTGGTCGCACGCGCCGAGCACGTCGGGGAACGCGGTGAAGCGGTTGCCCGACGCGAACAGGATGCGCAGCCGATGCAGCCGCGGCAGGTCGTCCGGCAGCGCGGACAGCGCATTGCCGGTCAGGTCGAGCACTTCGAGCGTATCGGCCAGATCGAAGATCTCGCGCGGAAATTCGGTCAGTCCGCACGCGAGCTTCAGTTGCCGCGCGCCCGACAGTTGTCCGGCCTGCAGTTGTTCGAGGGTGTGGGTCACGGGGAGAAAAACGGGTGGCGGTTGCGGGGACCCGTCGGGTCGATCGGACGAATTCTACCGGGATCGATCGGGCGCCCGTACACGACCTTGTCATACCCCCTTCACAAACGCGCGATGTGACGTTAGAATTGCGCCCCTTGCAGTGCCGACGTGGTGAAATTGGTAGACACGCTATCTTGAGGGGGTAGTGGCGAAAGCTGTGCGAGTTCGAGTCTCGCCGTCGGCACCAGATGCGTTTTCCTCGCATTCCAGCATGATCCGAAACCCGCGACAGCACTTGGCTTCGCGGGTTTTTTGTTGCCCGCTACGCGAGCAGCAGAAAATTCCGCACCACCGCGGACGGCTCGTCGCAGCGCGACGCAATGGCGAGCCTCGCGCGAAACCGGTTGCCCGCGAACGGCCGGTATACGACCCCGGGCACCTGCACCTGCGTAATCGCCTTCGGCACGACCGACACGCCGAGGCCAGCCGCCACCAGCGTCACCGCGGACGCGATCTGCGGCGCCGGTTGCCCCATGCGCGGCTCGAACCCGGCAGCCTTGCACGCCGCGACGATATCGTCGAACAGCGCGGCGCCGGCCGCGCGCGGCACCTGCACGAACGACTCGTCGGCGAGTTCCGCCAGTTCGACGCGCCGCCGCTGCGCCAGCCGGTGCGCGACGGGCAGCGCGACGAACATCGGCTCCTCGTCCCAATCGGATACCCGCAGCGTCGCGGCGACGCGGCGCTCCGGCCGGACGATCGCGACGTCGAGGCGCCCGGCCTCCAGCGCCTCCAGCAGCACACCGGACGTCGCTTCCTGCAACGTCAGCTCCGCATCCGGAAACGCCTCGCGAAAGCGGCGAAGCAGATCCGACACTTTCGGATTGAACGCGGCTGTCCCGGTGAAGCCGACGCGCAGATGGCCGGTTTCCCCGCGCGCGGCGCGCCGGGCCGCCCGTGCCGCGCGCTCGGCGTCGTCGAGCACGCGCCGCGCCTCTTCCGCGAAAACTTCGCCCGCCAGCGTCAGCTCGGCGCCGCGCGCGGTGCGCTTGAACAGTTCCACGCCGAGCTCGTTCTCGAGCGCCTTGATCTGCTGGCTCAACGGCGGCTGGCCGATGCCGAGCGCTTCGGCGGCCTTCGTGAAATTCGACGCGGCGGCGACGGCCAGAAAGTAGCGCAGATGCCGGAGTTCCATGCGTGACGTGACCTCGCGATGAGTCGGGCTGGCCTGTCAGCCAGTGTTAAAACATATTGCTGCGGTTCATTTCATATATTGGACATATACATGACCGTGCGCAAGAATTCGTGTATTCCGTCGCACATCGAGTGCCCTCATGTCCTCCGCTTCGATTTCCCGCTCCATGCCCGGCACGCAGAACACCACGCCCGATGCGCTGCCGGCCGGCGTGTCCCCGCGCTCGGCCGCGTACAAGCGCATCGCGTTCGCGCTGTTCCTCGCCGGCTTTGCCACCTTCTCGCTGCTGTACTGCGTGCAACCGCTGCTTCCCGCGTTCGCCCGCGAATTCAACGTCGGCGCGGCGTCGAGTTCGCTGTCGCTGTCGCTGTCTACCGGAATGCTCGCGGTGTCGATCCTGTGCGCCGGCGCGCTGTCCGAACGGGTCGGGCGGCGCGGGCTGATGTTCGCGTCGATGACGCTCGCCGCGCTGTTCAACCTGCTCGCCGCGTGGTCGCCGAACTGGCACCTGCTGCTGCTCTGTCGTGCGCTCGAAGGCTTCGCGCTCGGCGGCGTGCCGGCGGTGGCGATGGCCTATCTCGCGGAAGAAATCGCCGCCGACGGGCTCGGCCTGTCGATGGGGCTCTATGTCGGCGGCACCGCGTTCGGCGGCATGATCGGACGGATCGGGATGAGCGCGCTCGAGGAGCACTTCTCGTGGCGCACGGCGATGCTGTCGATCGGCGTCGTCGATCTGCTCGCGGCGCTCGCATTCGTGATGCTGCTGCCGGCGTCGCGACGCTTCGTGAAGCGCACCGACCTGACGCTGCGTCACCACCTGCGGCTGTGGCACGCGCAATTGCGCCACGCCCGCCTGCCGTTCGTGTTCTCGATCGGCTTCCTCGTGATGGGCGCGTTCGTGACGATCTACAACTACGCCGGATTCCGGCTCATGGCCGCGCCGTTCAACCTGAGCCCGACCGCGTGCGGGCTGATCTTCGGCGCGTACCTGTTCGGCATGGTGTCGTCATCGAGCGCCGGCGCGCTCGCCGATCGCCTCGGGCGCGCGCCGGTGCTGGTGAGCGGCATCGTCGTGTTCGCGGCGGGCCTCGCGCTGACGCTGTCGCATTCGCTCGTCGCGATCGTCGTCGGCATCGTGCTCGTGACGATCGGCTTCTTCGTCGCCCATTCGGTGGCGAGCGGCTGGGTCGGCGCGCTCGCGGGCGCCGCGAAGGGGCATGCGGCTTCGCTGTATCTGCTCGCCTACTATGTCGGGTCGAGCGTGCTCGGCTCGGTCGGCGGCGCGTTCTGGCAACACGGCGCGTGGACGAGCGTCGCCGCGTATGTCGCGGTGCTGCTCGTCATCGCATTGCTGGCGGCGCGGCGCTTGAGCCGCGCTTGAACCACACGCGATGCGGCGCGGTACGGCACGGTGCGCACCCCGCACCGTGCACCGGCCGCGCAGCCGTCACGACACCAGCGCATCGTCCCCCTTCATCGCATACGCGGCCTCGCGCCGCCGCAGCTTCATCGCGATCAGCGCCGCCAGCACCGCCAGCGCGACGCCGGTGAGAAACCCGCCCGTATAACCGACCTTCGCGGTCAGCGACAGGATCGTCGACGACGCGATCAGCTCGCCGAGATCGCGCGTGCTCTGCACGGCCGTCACGTCGGTGCCGGCCTGATCGCTGCCGCCCGCGAAGCGCATGCCGGCCGTCATGATCGACACGGACGTGATGCCCGTCGCCAGCGAGCCGAGCACCGTGCAGAGCCATGCCCACGACGGCGACACCGGCAGCCACCCGCTCGCCTGCGCGAACCACAGCAGCGCCGCCGCGCCCGCGCAGCTCACGCCGGCCGTAAACGCGCGCCACAGGCCGAGCGCCCTGACAAGCCACGCGCCGCCGCCGCAACCGAGCACGACCGTCACGACACCGCCGGCCATCCCGAGTTTGCCGATCGCGTCGAGCGACCAGCCCGCGTCGTTGAGGAACAGCTTCGACAGGCCGAAGCCCGATACGGCCGTCATCGCCGACAGCAGCGCGAGCGACAGCAGCGACCACGAGCGCGGCCGCTTCGCGAAGCGCACGAGGCTCGCCGCGTGTTCAGGCCGGGCGCGGGTACGATCCGCGTCGCGCGGCACGAGCCACAGCACGCAGACGAGGCTCGCGAGCGGGACGGCCGCCAGCGCGAGAAACGCGGTTGACTGGCCGAACAGGCCGATCAGCGTCAACGTGCCCGCGCCGCCGCCGAAGAAGCCGATCATCACGCCCGCGATCTGGATCGCGTTGATCCTCGCGAGCGTGTCGCCGCTGAAATGCTCGGCGGCCATGCCGTCGTTCGCGATGTCCTGCGTCGCGCTCGCGAACGACGCGACGGCCAGCAGCCCGACCGCCCAGCCCGCCGTCGCGACCGTCATCCCGATCTGCGCGAGGCTGACGAGACACAGCACGACGATCGTCTGCATCGGCAGCATCCAGCTGCGCCGGCGGCCGATGCGGGGCGACCAGCGGTTGTCGACGACCGGCGCCCACAGGAATTTCACGACCCACGGCAGGCCGACGAGCGGCAGGAACGCGAGTGCGTGAAGCGGCGCGCCGTCGTGGCGCAGCAGCGTCGGCATCGCGTCCATCGCGATGCCGATCGGGATGCCCTGTGACAGGTACAGCAGCGTGATCGTGATGACCAGCCGGCGATGTTCGAGCAGATCGCGCATCGGAGTCTCCAGTTGCATGAGGTTAAAAAGGTTCGGCGCCGGCCGGCATGCGCGCCGGCTGCATCGCGTCGCGCCGCGGACGGCGCGCCGCCCCCAGCAGCAACGCGCCGAATGCGACGAGCGCCAGGTCGATCGGCCAGTACACGGGTTGGCCCGCGCCCAGCAGCGCGAGCGCGCAATGGGTCGCGCCGGCGAGCGCGTAGGCGACGCCGGCCGCGCGCATCAGCACGCGCAGCCATGCCGCGCGATCGGCGACACACGCGGCGAGCGCAATCGCGCCGCCCCACACGGCCCAGAACAGCAGCGCGAGCGCATGATCGACGTGCACGCCGTCGGGCAACGCACGACCGGCGAACAGCAGCGCGCCGCCCGCGAGCGCGAGCCCGCCGCACACACCGACCGCGGCGGCGGCCAGCACGTGCGCCGAGCGATCGCGCTGCGCACGCCGCCGCTCGATCCACAGATGCAGCCCCGTCGCGCACAGCGCACACGCGGCGAGCCCCATCAGGAAATGCAGCACGCGCAGCACTCCACCGGCCGCACCGACCCAGCCGTATTGCGCGAAATGCAGCGGCTGTACCGCGATGAACGCGCGCAGCCAGAAGCCGCGGCCGCGCGACGTCGCATCGGCGAGCCATTGCCCGTCCGTCGCGCGGTACAGGTGGCGCTCGAACACGGCCGTGCTCGGCAGGCCCGCGCTCGTGCCGGCGATCTCGACGCGCGCATTCGCATCGCCCCAGCGATGCAGCACGACGGCTTCAGGCCGAAAATCCGGCCGGCGGGCCGCGTCGCGCCGCAACAGCGCATCGAGATCGGGCGCATGCCGCCACGGGCCGCCGACCTCGACGGGCGGCGGCCCGCCGAGCAATTCGGCGAACGCACGCTGCGGCTGCCCCGGATACGCGATGCCCGCGAGCGACACCGTGCCGAGCGCGCCGAGCCCCGACAACGCGCCGGTGAACGCGAACAGCACGAGCCACGGCGTTCCCCACAGGCCGATCCACGCGTGCAGGTCGAACAGCGCGACGCGCAAGCCGTTGCCGCGCCGGATGCGCGCCGCGTCGGGCCAGCGCTTGCGATGCACGACGACGCCCGCGACGATGAGCACGAGCAGCACGATGCCCCACAGGCTGACGAAGATGCGCCCGGGGAAACCGGCGAACAACGTCTTGTGCAGCGTGACGATCACGGTCGCCCGCCCCGTATCAGGCAGCGGCGCGCCGGTCGCCGGATCGAGCGCGAGCGTGCACGTCTGGCGCGCGTCACAGAAACGGATGGCCGGATCGTTCGGCCGCGGCAGCACGATGCGCGCATCGCGCAACGTCACGCCGAGCGCCGCCGCGCGCGCGACGAGCGCATCGAGCGGCAGCGTCGGCCGTGCGACGGCGACCGATGGCGGCCGCCACCAGCCGTGCATCGAATCGAACGCGAGACTCCAGGTGCCGCTGAACAGCACGACGAACAGCACCACGCCGAACAGCGCGCCGGCGCCGCGATGCAGCGCGCGCCAGCGCGAACGCGACGACGCGTCCATGTCAGCGCCCTCCCCAGACCACCGCGCACGGCCCGAGCACCGCGAGCCACGCACCCGCGCGCCACGCGGCCTGCCGCCAGCCGGGAGCGACGAGCACCCACAGCAGCGCGGCGACGCTCGCCACGAGCGTCATCAACACGGCCGCATAGAGCCGGTTCAGGCCGTCGCCGGGGTAATGACGGGCCAGCGTCACCGCGAGCGCGGCCGCACCCGGCAGCACGCCGCCGATCGCGATCGCCGCCCGCGCGCCCCAGCCGGACGCCATCAGAATTGGCCGCGCACGGTCAGCATCACGTTGCGCGGCTCCCCGTAACGGTTGTTCCAGCCCGGCTGGCTCAGGCTCAGGTAGTAGTTCCGGTCGAACAGGTTGTTGACGTTGAGCGCGGCGCTCCAGTGCTTGTCGTAGCGGTAGCCGAGCCGCACGCTCGCGAGCGCGTAGCCGCCCTGGCGCATCGTGACGCCGTTCGCCTGCGCCGAATAACTGCTCTGCACCTGCACGCCGCCGCCGATGCTCCAGCGCCGCTCCTGCCAAGGCAGGTCGTAGTTGGTCCACAGCCGGAACAGGTGGCGCGGGTTCAGCAGCGGCGCGAACGTGCCCGCGTTCGCGAGGTTGTCCGCATAACGCATCGTGTCGTACGTGTAGCTTGCCCATACGCTCCACCACGGCGTGATGCGGCCGTTCGCCTCGAATTCGAAGCCCTGGCTGCGCACGCTGCCGCCGTTCACGTAGTAGCAGCTCGGCCCCGCGCACGGATGCGCGAGATCGACCTGAGGGTTGTTGTCGAGATCGATGCGGAACGCCGCGAGCGACACGTCGAGCTTGCCGCCCGCCAGTTCGCCCTTCACGCCGGTTTCATAGGTGCGCCCCTTCACCGGCGTCAGGATGCCGCCGCCCCACATCGACTTGGTCTGCGGCTGAAACACCTCCGCATAGCTCGCGTACCACGACCAGTCGCGCGCGAAATCCCAGATCAGCCCGCCGTACGGCGTGAACTGGTGGCCGGTGTTGTAGTGCGCGCCGAGACTGTCCTGGTTCCACCAGCTCATCCGGCCGCCGAGCACGAGCGTCACGGGTTCCGCGAGCTTGATGCGGCCGAGCCCGTAGACGCCCTTCTGCGAAATGTCGTTCTGCTGCGACTGCTGGTACGGCCCGATGCCGGGCTCCGGCACGCTGCTCGGGTTCCAGCGGTACACGTTCACCGGCGTGCCGGCCACGTTGCCGAGCAGCGGCGCCGTCATCTGCCCGCTGCTGCTGTTCGCATACGTGATGCCGAACAGCAGGTCGTGCGTGAGTCCGAACGCATGCACGGGGCCCTGCACGTTCGCATCGACGCTGCGGCTGTAGCTGCTGAACCGGTACGCGGCGCCGGTCAGCCGGCCGCCGGCGCCCGTCGCCGGATCGATCGCGCCGAACGAACCCGCGTACTTCAGGTCGGAGCGCACGCTCTGGTATTCGCCGCTGACCTTCGCCTTCCAGCCGGCGCCGAGCTTCTGCTCGACCGACGCGAACGCGCGCGTCGTGTCCCAGTTGAAGCGGCCCCACGCGGTGTCGAGGAACGTCGAGCGCGACAGGCCGAGGCTCGATCCGTCGCGCGCCATCGGCACGCCGGACATGTCGGGCACGGACGACGTCGTCTGGTACTGCGCGCCGAACGTGAGCAGCGTGTCGCGCGTCACGTCGACTTCGGTGACGCCGTAGATCGAACGCGTGTCCTGCTTCGCATGGTCGTAGAAGAAGTGGCGATCCTCGTACGCGGCGACGAGCCGGCTGCGCACGGTGCCGGCCGCATTGAGCGGGCCGCCGATGTCCGCTTCCGCGCGATAGCGGTCCCAGCTGCCGACGCTCGCGGTGGCGTGCGCGGAGAACTGGTATTGCGGGCGCTTGCGCACGAGGTTGACGGTCGCGGCCGGATTACCCGAGCCGTGCAGCAGCCCGTTCGCGCCGCGCAGGATTTCCACGCGCTCGTACACCGAGATGTCCTGCGGCGCGCTCGCCATGTCGCCGATCACGACCGGCACGCCGTCGAATTCGAACGAATCGACCTTGAAGCCGCGCACGAAGTACGCGGTGGTGAGCAGCACGTAAGGCTGAACGGTCACGCCGGCCGACTGCTGCATCACCTCGTCGAGCGAGAACAGGTTCTGCTGGTCGATCCGCTCGCGCGTGGTCACACTGACCGACTGCGGAATCTCGCGCAGCGCGAGCGGCATCTTGCCGACTGTCGCCACCGACGGATCGTCGGCCACGCCCCGCGATGCGTTCACCGCGATCGCCTTCAGCTCGCCTACGGCAGGCTGCGCGGCGCCCGCCTCTTCCTTGCGGACTTCCGCGCCGCCCGCCGGCGCCGCATCGGCGAACGCGGCCGCCGGGTGCGCGGCGATCAGCAGGCCGAGATACAGCGACGGACGCCAGCGCCCGAAACGGGCGACACGCGCGCCCTTCATCATCGATCTCCCAGGTTCCCGTACCTCGTACCGCATTCACGCCCCCGTATTTGATAATCATTCTCATTATCAATTAGAACCGGCAGGCGATTTTTCGATCGAGGGGCTTTTCCTATCGATTCCGGGCACGGCGGCCCGCATTGTTCACGTCACTGTTCGGATTCGGCCGGACGGATTTCCTCGCCCCCGCCGGCGGGCGGCGCCCCGTCGGGCGGCTGGCCGGCGCGGGCGAACGTCGCGTACCATGCATCGGTCTCGATCAGTTGCGCATGCGTGCCGGTCGCCCGGATGCGGCCCGCGTCGAGCACGACGATCGTGTCGGCGGCCGCCGCGAGCGCCGGCTGGTGCGTGACGACGATGCGCGTGCGCTGCCCGCGCAGCGCGACGAGACTGTCGCGCACGCGCCGCGCGCTCAGTTCGTCGAGGCTCGCGGTCGGCTCGTCGAACATCAGCACCGGCGCCCGCGCGAGCAGCGCCCGCGCGAGGCACGCCCGCTGGCGCTGCCCGCCCGACAGCAACTGGCCGCCCGGCCCCACGTCGGTGTCGAGGCCGTCCGGCAGGCGCTCGGCGTCGCGCAGCAGGCCGACCGCGTCCAGCGCGGCGCGCAACTGCGCATCGGTCGCGTCCGGCCGCCCCATCCGCACGTTCCATGCGAGGCTGCCGCGAAACAGCCCGTTGTCCTGGAACACGAGGTTGCGCGTCGCGGCGAGCGTCGCCTCGCTCAGGTGCCGCACGTCCGAACGGCCGAGCAGCACGCGCCCGGCGCACGGATCGTCGAGCCGCGCGAGCAGGCCGAGCAGCGTGCTCTTGCCCGCGCCCGTGGGGCCGACGATCGCGACGAAGCCGCCCGCCGGACAATGCAGGTCGACCCCGTCGAGCAGCGTCGCGCCGCTCGCCGACCGATAGCCGACGCACACCGCGTCGACGCTCGCGTCGTGTACCGGCGTGCCGCGCTCGGGGCTGTCGAAACGCGGCGCGTGCAGCACCGCGAGCACGGTGTCGAGCGCGCGCCAGCCGCCGCGCAATGCCTGATCGAGCTGCGTGAGCTGCGCGAGCGGCTCGATGAAGCGCACGAGCAGCACGAGCACCGCCACGGCCGTCGCCGCGTCGAGCCGGCCGGCCGCGACGGCCCACGCGCCGCCGACCAGCATCGCGACGAACACGCCCTGCACCGCGCCCGCGAAGCCGAGTTCGATCGGCAGCGAGCGCCGCATCAGCGCGCGCGTGCGGCGATGCCGTTCGTCGAACGCGCGCTGCAGCGCCGCGCGCGCGTCGCCGTCCCGGCCCGCGAAGCGCAGCAATCCCTGATGCGCGGCGAAGGTCTGAAGCTGCACGGCCATGTCGCGATCGCCGGCGGCGCGCGCCTGTTCGAACGCGAGCGTGCGGGCGCCGCCACGCTCCAGCAGCGCGAACAGCAGCCCGGCCGCCGCCCCGAGGCACAACGCGATGCGCCAGTCGATCCACGCGAGCCCCGCGACGACCGCAAGCGGCGTGACGACCGCGCCGATCAACGGCCCGAGCAGATGCGCGGGAATCCCCATCGCCTGCATCACCGGCCCGCGCAGCAACCCGGCCGGATGACTGTCGCGCACGGTCTGCCACGACGCGACGCGCGGCAGGTGCCGCACGAGGCGTTCGACGAGGCCGACGGCCAGCGCGCCGCCCGCGCGATAGCCGCGAAGCTGCGCGACGTACAGCACGAGCGCATGGCACAGCGTCAGCGCGCCGAGCACGGCCGTCCAGTGCAGCGCGGCCGCCTGCGCGCCGGCAAACCACGCGCGGATCAGCGGCACGAGCAGCAGCCCGCACGCGCCGTCGAGCAACGCGGCGGCCAGCGCGCAGCCCACGCCGCGCCACAGCGCGCGGCGCGTGTCGCGCGGCAGGCACTGCAAACGTTCGAGCGACTGCATCATCGTGCGGCCTCCCCGCCTGCGGCGCCGCGTTCGCGCCAGAGCCGCGCATACAGCCCGTGCGCGGCGAGCAGCGCCGCATGCGTGCCGCGTTCGACGATGCGGCCGCGTTCCATCACGAGAATCTGGTCCGCGTGCCGGATCGCATCGAGATCGTGGCTGACGATCACGCGCGTGCGCGTGTCGGCGCGCAGCGCGTTGCGCAACGCGCGCCCGGTTTGCGGATCGAGCGCCGACGCCGGTTCGTCGAGCAGCAGCAACGGCGCGCGCGACAGCAGCGCACGCGCGATCGACAGCCGCTGCAGTTCGCCGCCGGACAGGCGCACGTCGCGCCCGCACACGCAGTCGTAGCCGCCCGGCAATGCGTCGATGCGCGCGTCGAGACAGGCCGCGCGCGCGGCGGCGCGAATCGCGTCGCGATCGGCATCGGGCCGGTACAGCGCGATGTTCGCGGCAATCGACACATCGTCGAGCGCCGTCGCTTGCTGGAACACCATCGCAACCTGTTCGCGGCGCGTCTGCGATGTGAGCCGGCGCAGATCGGCGCCGCCGAGCCGCACCGTGCCGCGATCCGGATCCATGAAGCGCGCGAGCAGCATCAGCAGCGTGCTCTTGCCCGCGCCCGACGGCCCGACGATCGCGGTGGTCGTGCCGGCCGCGATCGTCGCATCGATGTCGCGCAGGATCGGCTCGCCGTCGATGTCGACCTGCACGCCGCGCAGTTCGATCGACGCATCGCGCGGCACCTGCGCCGCGCCGTCGGCGGGTTCCGGCAAGCCCGGCTGCGCGAGCAACGCGTCGAGCCGCGCGGCGGCCGCGCGCGCCTCGCGCAACGCATCGGCGCCATGACCGAGCGCGCGCACCGGCGCCGCGATGGCCCAGACCAGCAGCGCGAACGCGCACAGCGTGCCGACCGGCAACTGCCCGGCCGTCAGCCACGTCGCGCCGAACACGACCCACGCAAGCAGGAACGGCGTGCCGAGCAGCACCTGTGTGCAGGCGCCGAGCCCGCCGATGCGGCCGACCCACGCCGAGAACGCGTGCGAGAAATGCCCGGCCGACGCCAGCGCGGCCGCCTCGATGCCGGCGCCCGGATACTGCCGCACGAGCGCCGGATTCTGCGCGAGCTGCGCGTAGTCGCCCATCAATCGTTCGAGCGCCGCGTTGCGCGCCGCGAAGGCCGGCGCGAATCGCGCCGAGCGCATCCAGCGGAACAGCGCCGCACCGGCGGCGAGCGGCGCGAGCGCGAACGCGAGCAGCACGGGATTCAGGTAAAGCAGGCACGCGAGCGCCGCGCACGGCACGACGACGAGCTGCGTGAGATCGGCCGGCGCATGCGCGACGAGCTGATGCAGCGCGCGCACGTCCTGATCGACGTGGCGCGCGACGCGGTCGCTGCCCGCGCGCGCGAACCAGCCCAGCGGCAAACGCTGCAGATGATCGGCGAGGCGCTTGCGCAGACGGTCGCCGAGATCGGCGTCGACGCGGTGCGTCAGGTGCAGCGCGACCGTCTGGCCGCCCAGCCAGCACGCGCCGGCCGCCACGGCGGCGACGAGCCACACGCGCCCGGCCGCGTCGAGCCGTGTCGCGACGCGCCATGCGTCGGCGAAATGCGCGAGCGCGAGCCACGGCACGAGCGACGCGATGCCGGCCAGCGCCTGCAACGCCACCGCGGCGACGAGCGGCGCCGCGAACGGCCGCAACATCGAAAGCAGCGGCCCGTTCATGCGGCACGCTCCAGCAGCATGCCGAGCGTCGCGGCGCGCGCATCGCCCGGCGGCTGCTCCGGAAAACCGAGTTGCGCGGTCAACTGCTGCCAGACGCGCGCCACGTCGATGCCGCGCTGGTTGCACGCATGCAGCCCTTCGCCGGACACGAGCCGATCGACCGCACGCACGGCGGCTTGCGGCCAGCTTCGCGCGTAAATCTCGCCCCACGTGTCCCGCGCGTCGTCGCAGATCTGGATGCTCGGCATGGTGTCGCCGGCCGGCTCGCCGAAGATCGGAAAGAGGCCGTCGTCGTCGGTCGCCGGCTCGCGCAGCGCGGGCGCCCACCACAGCGGGCCGTGCGGCGACGCGAGCGTCCAGGTGCCGGCGTCGGTCGTCAGCGTGATGCTGAACAACAGGCTCATCCGGCCGTCGTCGGCCGCCGCCATCTCGTTGTGCACGCGCAGCGACACCGGCGTTTCGGCGAGCACCAGCGCGCATTCGCGCATCGACGACAGCGCCGGCCCGATCGGTTCGACCGACCACGGCCCGACACCCTGCAACGCGGCCGCGAGCACGTCGAGCGCCGCGTAGCTCGCCTGCACCGAGCACGCCACATCGGCATGCACGGGCGCGCTCGTCTCGCACAGCCGTCGCGCGACCGCGATGAAGCGCGCGACGACCGGCAGGTTCGGATAGAAGCTGTTGAGCAGGCAGCGGCGACCCAGGCGCGACGCGGTGCGCAGCACGCCGTCCCATTCGTCGGGCAGCAGCGGATGCTCGATCGCGACGTCGATCCCGCGTTCGAGCAGCCGGCACGCGAGCGCGGCGCCTTGCTCGCCGCGCGCCGCGCCGCCGACGGCGACGCAGGCGACGCGCACGTCGTCGGGCAGCGCTTCGACGCGGTCGAACACCGGCGCGCCGACGCGCGCGGCCAACGCCGCGGTGCGCGCGCTGCCCCGCCCGAGAATGCCGGCGACGCGATACGAACCGGACGCCGCGAGGCCCGCCGCATAGAACTGGCCGAAACGGGAGCCGGCCACGACGACCGGCAGCGGATGGACCTTCATCGTGCCTCCTTCAGGTGCGTGTCGACGAACGCGGCGTTCAGGCAGTCGAAATGACCGCCAGGGATATCGACGGCCGTGATGCCGCCGAGCGCCTGCGCCGTCCAGTAATCGGTGAGCGCCGCGCGCTGCTGCGGAATCAGCGGATTGCAGCGCTCCGGCACGAACAGCCGCAGCGCGCCCGCATACGGCGCATCGCCGGCCCAGTGGCACGCCTGCACCGAATGCATGAAGAGCCGGTAAAGCCGTTCGCGCTCGTCGAGCAGCGGATGCGCGAGTTCGTCCTGCATCGACAGGCCGGCCGCCGCGCGCAACACGCGGCGGCGCAGCGCATCGACCGGCTCGCAGCAATCGCCGAAGATCTCGAGCTGCGCCTGCAGGCTGCCGGGCGCGAGCCGCGCGGGGTCGGCCTTCAACGCGTCGGCGAGCGCGTCGGCCAGCACGTACGTTTCCGGGAAGCCGAGCGCATCGAGCGGCAGCCCGAGCGTCGCCGCGAAGTTGAACAGCACGAGCCGTTCGTCCTCGATCAGGTACGGAATCCGGTAGCTCGACACGATGTCGAGCGTGCGCACCGCGACGCCGAGCTGCACCAGCGACTTCGCCATTTCGAGCGCGACCAGCCCGCCCGAGCAATAGCCCAGCACGTCGACCTCACGCACGCCGCTGCGCCACAGCGCATCCGCGTAGCGCCGGCCGAGCGTCGCGTTCAGGTGGCGCACCGGCAGGTCGAGGTAGTCCTGCGCGTCGCGCACCGCGAAGCCGAGCACCGGGCCGAGCCGCGCGAGCGCGGGAAGCACCGGACGATACGCATGCACGGTGCCGAGCCCTTCGTGCACGATCACGCGCGGCACGCCGTCGCCGGGCGCGAGCGGAATCGGGCGCACCGCCGCGCGCACGCGCGGCGCCGGCGCATGGACGACCGCCGATGCAGGCGGCGTGCGCGAGGCGGCAGGCGCGGCCGTCGGTATCGCGCCCGCCGGCTGCGCGCTCGCGTCGCGCAGGCATTGCGCGAACGCGGCCGGCGTCGGCTGCGCGAGCACCCAGCGCAGCAGCCGGTCGAACGGATGCGCATGCGCGAGCGGTTCCTCGCCGCGCAGCCGCGACACGAGTTGCGCGATCAGCAGCGAATCACCGCCGGCGGCGAAGAAGTCCTGATCCGGCGAGACGTTGCGCGTATCGAGCACGGTTTCCCACAGGCCGATCAGCCGCGCCAACAGCGGATCGGCCGCCGGTGCGGGCGCCGATCGGGCCACGGCCGGCGCCGGTTCGCGGATCTCGGCGATGCCGGCCAGCGTGCGGCGGTCGATCTTGCCGTTCGCGGTCACCGGCAAACGTTCGAGCACGCGCAGTTGCGACGGCACCATGTAGCCCGGCACGCGCTCGGCTACGAACGCCAGCAGCGCATCCGGCGCGAGGCGCGCCGCGCCGCGCTTCACGTGGGCCAGCAGGATGTCGTAGCCGAGCGCGGCGAGCGGCGTGCCGGGTGCGACGCAACCGAGCGCGCGATCGCCCGCTTCGGCCTGCAGCCATTCGAGCCACTGCGCATGCGGCACGAACAATCGCGCCGATGCGGCCCGCGCATCGTCCGGCGTCTCCATCATCAGCGCCTGGCTGATGCTGATTTCCGGATGCTCGGCCGTCAGTTCCTGGATCACCCACCACGCGTCAGGCGCCGACAGCGCGCGCAAGCCGGCGATCAGCGCGACCGTGTCGCGCGCATTGTTCAGCGCGCCGGAGCTGATCGTCATATCGACCGAATGCGGCGCGATGCCCTGCGCGTCGCATCGCGCGTTCATGTCGAAGCGCACGAAGCGCATCCACGGATACGCGGCGAAACGCTCGCGCGCGGCTGCGAGGAAGTAGCTCGACACGTCGCTGAACAGGTAATCGATGCGCGTGCCGGCTTCGACGAGCGGCGCGAGCGCATCGACGATCGCCCGCGTCGCGGCGGCCGTGCCCGCGCCGATTTCGAGAATGCGCCACGCGCGCCGAGGCTCGCGCGCGACGACCGCCCGCACGGCCTGCGCCATCCCGCGATGCAGCGCGCGGGCGTGCTCGCCGTCGCTGTACATCGCTTCGGCGATATGCGCGGTGCCTTCCGGGAACATCAGGCCGGCCGGCGATACGCTGCCGTCGATCTGCGCATCGAGGCATCCCGCGCTGTCGCGGAAATAATCGACGAGGACGGCCGGCCACAGATCGGGCGATGCGTGCTGCGCGAATGCATCCCAGCATGCGAGCGCGTCGACGACGCCGGCATCGGGCCGCATGCGCCAGCCGTCTTCGCCGTCCGCATCCAGCACGCCGTGCGCGACCAGCATCGCGAGCCAGTGGCGCAGCAGATGCCGTCGCGCCGCCGGCACACGCAGCCGCTCGCACAGCGTCGCGAAGCCGGTCGAGCCGTCGGCCGTCAGGCCGCCGGCCGGCACGATCCACGCGGCGAGCGACGCCACGCACGCCGTTTCGAGTTGCGCGACCGAGCGCGACACGTCCGCCTGCGCGGGCCAGCGCGCCGTGTCGAATGCCGCACGCACATGCGTCGCGATCTCGTGCAGCGCGTCGTCCTGCGCCGACGGAGGCGCGTCCGCGCCGTGCAGCGACACGAAGCTGGCGAGCCGGCGCTCCGCGCCGTCGCCGAGCACGATCGTCGCGGCCGCGCCGACGAGCGGATGCGCGGTCAGCGCCGCGTCGATCTCGGCCAGCTCGATCCGGTAGCCGCGGATCTTCACCTGATCGTCCTGCCGGCCGAGGAATTCGAGCGAGCCGTCGGCCCGCACGCGCCCGAGGTCGCCGGTGCGGTAAAGCCGGCGCCCGTCCGGATGACGGATGAACCGTTCGGCCGTGCGCACGGGATCGTTCGCGTAGCCCGTCGCGAGCCCGACGCCGCCGATATGGATTTCCCCGCGCACGCCGGGCGGGCACGGCCGGCCGAGTGCGTCGAGCACTTCCATCGTCTGCCCGGTCAGCGCGCGGCCGTACGGAATGCTCGCGAGCTGCGTATCCTCCGGACGGATCGGATGCTCGATCGACCAGATCGACGCCTCGGTCGCGCCGCCGAGGCTGAACAGCGCGCTGTCGGGCCAGCGGCGCCACCAGCGGGCCGGCAGCGTCACCGGAATCCAGTCGCCCGACCACAGCACGCGGCGCGGGCCCGGCACGTCGAGCGCCGGCTCGCCTTCGAGGTAGTCGATCAGCATCTGCCCCTGTGCCGGCACCGAGTTCCACACCGTCACGCGATGGCGCGCCATCAACTCGGCCCAGTGCGACGGATCGTTGCCGCGCGCCGGGTCGGGCAGCACGACGCACGCCCCGCGCGCGGTCGCGCCGAAAAAGTCGTACACGGACAAGTCGAAGCTCAGTTCGGCCAGGTCCAGCACCACGTCGCCCGCGCCGACCGCATGCCGCGCGTTGATGTCGGCGAGCGTGTTGCACACCGCCGCGTGGCTCAGCATCACGCCCTTCGGCTCGCCGGTGGAGCCCGACGTGTAGATCACGTAAGCCAACGCATCGGGGGCGACGTCGCGCGCGGCGCGCGGCGGCCATTGCGGATCGATCGGCAATGCATCGATATCGATGCGCACGCAACCATCGTGTTCGAACGCGAGTGCCTGCACGCTGACGACCGCGCGCACCCGCGCATTGCGCAGGATCGCCTGCTGCCGCAGCGCCGGCTGGCGGCTGTCGACCGGGACGTACGCGGCGCCCGCCTGGACGATCGCGAGCACGGCCGCGAGCTGGTGCGCGCACTTCGGCATCAGCACCGCGACGGTATCGCCCACGCCGACGCCGGCCCGTTCGAGCGCGCCACGCAGCGCCGCCGCATGTTGCGCGACCTCGCGGTACGTGCGTGCGCCCCGCGCATCGATCACGACCGGCGCATCGGGCGTGCGCAGCGCCTGCGCGGCGAACCCGGCCGCGAGATGCGTATCGGCGTCCGGATGCACGTCGGCGACGGGCGCGGCGGACGGCAATACGATGTCGCCCGCGCGCGACCACCATTCGGCATCGTCGGCCAGCCGGCCCAGCAGCGCGACATACGCATCGAACATCGCGGACGGCATGCCGTGCGGAAACAGGTCGTCGCGCACGTCCCAGCCGATTTCCAGCCCGCCGAACTGGTCGGTCACCTGGCAGTCGAGCCACACCTGCGGCGTCTGGCTGATCATGTAGCGCGGCGGTTCGGCGCGCGCCGCGTGCTCGCCGAGCAGGCGCCCGACGCTGCCGATTCCGCTCGTGAACACCACCGGCATCAGCGCCGCATCCTTGCCGCGCCGCCGCGCGAGTTCGCGCATCACGTCGACGCCGGTGAACGCGCGATGGTCGAGATCGTCGAACATTCGCGCGCCAATTGTGCGGGCGCGCTCGACGAAATCGCGCCCGTGCGTCGTGTCGACGGCAAGCAGGCTCAGTGCGGTGAAATCGCCGAGTACCGCATCGATGCGCGGATGCACGGGCGGACGGTTCAGCACCGTCAGGTTCAGGCAGAACGCCGGCGCTTGGCTCCAGCGGCCGACGACCTCGGCGAACGCGGCCAGCGCGACGCTCGCCGCGCTCAGCCCGAAACGGCTCGCATGGCCGCTCAGCGCGGCCCATTGCGCGCGATCGAGCCGCGCATGCCGATGCGTGAAGCGCGGCCGCCCGTCGGCGCGCAGCGCGGGCACCACCGGCAGATCGGGACGTGCGGGCAGATCGTCGAGCCGGGCGAGCCACCACGCCTTGTCGCGTGCATGGTCGGCACGCGTGCCGGCCTGCGCTTCATGCATCACATAGTCGCGGAACGTCGCGTCGAGCGGCGCCGGTTGCCATTGCGGATCGTCGTAACGGCGCCGCCATTCGGCGAGCAGCAATTGCAGGCTCGCGTAGTCGATCAACGTGAAATCCACGGACAGGTGCAGCACCGCGCCGTCCGGCCCGACGCTCACTTCCGGCTGCAGCACCGGCCAGCGGTCGAGCGCGTGCACCGCATGGTCGAGGCGCTCGCGCACGCGGTTCAGGTGGGCGTCGAATGCGTTCGCGTCGGCGTCGCGCAGGTCGTGCACGGTGAGCGGCTGCCACGGCACATCGGGCAGCACGCGCTGCCATGCGTTGTCCTCGACGATCGCGCGCAGCATCGGATGGCGGGCGACGCATGCATTCCACGCGGCTTCGAAGCGCACGCAGTCGAGATCCTTCGGTTCGTCGTATTCGACGTACAGATGGCAGGCGCTGCCGCCGAAGTCGAACGATTCGTGCCGGCCGAGCACGTACGCGGCCTGTACCGGCGTCAGCGCGAACCGTTCGTACTGGCGCGCTGGATCGCTGCGCCACGCGCCGCCCTGAAGGAAACGGACGAACGCATCGCGTTCGGCCTTGATGCGCGCGGCGAGATCCGCGTCGAGCGCGCCGGCCGGCGCGCGATAGCGCAACTGGCCGCCGTCGTCGCACCACAGTTCGATCTGCCGTTCGCGGCAGAGATCGAGCACGTCGTCGAAGCTCACAGCACGCCCTCCTCGATCGTCGCGAACGATGCGTCGCCATCGGCAGGCGCCGCAGGCGTCAGTGCGTCGAGCTGCGCCGCGAGACCGGCGAGCGTCGGCTGCCGGTAGAACGCGGCCATCCCGATCCGCACGCCGAGCCGCTCGCGCAGTTGCGCGAGCAGCCGTGTCGCGAGCAGGCTGTCGCCGCCGAGCGAGAAGAACGTCGCGTCACGCGCGTTCGCCGCGCGGCCGAGCGCCTGCTCCCAGCAGGCGAGCAATGTCGCGTGCCGATCGTCGGCCGGCACGAACGCGTCGTGCGCGGCCGGTGCGTCGCCGAGTGCGCGCGCGAGCGCGTCCCCCAACGCCCGGCGATCGATCTTGCCGTTCGCGTTCAGCGGCCAGCGCGGCGCCCACCACAGCGCATCGGGGCGCATCGCGTCGGGCAACCGGTCGCGCAGCCAGTCGGCCAGCGCCGCCTGCGCGATCGGCTCGCCGGTCCGGCGCGCATCGATGCACGCGAACGCCGCCGAGCGCCAGCTCCGCGCATCGACCGCAAAGCCGCATGCGTGCGCGGCCGCCGCAAGCGCGTCGTGGGCGAACAGCCGCGGCGGCGACGCATCGCCCACGACGCCCGCGACGAGTTCGCGCAGCGGCGAATCGCGCAGCACGTCGGCGAGCAGCAGGCGGCCGTCCCGCGCGAGCAGCGCGGCCGCGATCCGGAACGCGTCGCGCGGATCGTCGCGCAGGTGCGCCGCCGCGAAACTGATCACGCAATCGAATGCGCCGAGATGACGGGCGGGCAGCAAGCCGTCCTGCATCGTCTGCAACGCCGGCAGCGTTCGCGTGAAGCGTGCCCCGGCGTCGTGCAGCAGGCCGGGCGACACGTCGAACAGCGTCACGTCGAAGCGTGGATCGTCGAGCACGCCGAGCCCCGCATCGAGCGCCTGGCCCGCGCGCGCATCGAGCACCGCGACGCGCAATGCCCCTGCGTGTGCCGCGGCCTGCGCGTCCAGCGCGGCGGCGAACGCGCGCAACGCGCGGGCGCCGTCCGGCAAACGCGTCGCGAACGCGAGCGGCGCCACGCACGGGTCCAGCGGCACGCGCTGCGCGGCGGTATCCGGATCGGCGGCGAGCGCGCGCAGCGCGGCCGTCAGCTCGCCCAGATCGGTTGCCTGCCAGTCGAGCCGATCGAGCGCCGCGTCGACGGCCATCGATGCGTCGCCGTTTGCGTGCCAATGCGCGCGCAGCGACGGCGGCAGGCCCGCGTCATCATCGAGCAGCCGGCCGGCGACGGCGCGCGCGACGGCCGCTTCCGCCGGCATCGTGTCGGCCATGCCGGCCTCGGCGAGCGATGACGGCGCCGTGTCCGCTGCCGCGCGATCGGCCGGCACGAACGCCGCGACGATGCGCGCGGCCTCGCCGTGGACGACGCTCGCGCACGCGCCGTCGATCAGCGGATGCGCGGCCAGCGCCGCCTCGATCTCACCAAGTTCGATCCGGTGCCCGCGCACCTTCACCTGCCGATCCTCGCGCCCGAGGAATTCGAGCGTCCCGTCCGGCCAGTAGCGGCCGCGATCGCCGGTGCGATACCAGCGGCCCGACGCGTGCTGCACGAAGCGCTGCGCGGTCAGCTCGGGATCGTTCCGGTAGCCGCGCGCGAGACTGTCGCCGCCGATCAGCAATTCGCCCGGCACGTAATCGGGCGCATCGCGCCCGTCGCCATCGACGACGCGATACGCCTGCCCCGGCAATGGCCGGCCGTACGGAATCGAACGCCAGTGCGGCGGCACGTCGCGCACCGTCTGCACGTTCGACCAGATGCCGGCTTCGGTCGCGCCGCCGAGCGCGTGGAACGCACAGGCATCGCCGCAGCGCTCGCGCAGGCGCGCCGGCAGGTCGAGCGCGATCCAGTCGCCGGACAGCAGCGCCGCGCGCACGCTGCGGCACGCGTCGCTCGCCGCCGGCACGGCCAGCGCCATTTCCAGCAGCGCGGGCGCAGAGTTCCACAGCGTCACGCGGTGCTGCGCGATCAGTTCGATCCAGCGCGCCGCATCGCGCGCTTCGTCCTGCGTCGGCAGCACCAGTTCGGCGCCCGCCCCGAGCGCGCCGAACAGGTCGTACACCGACAGATCGAAATCGAGCGCCGATACCGCGAGCAGCCGGTCGTCCGCGCTCACGCCGAGCAGCGCGTCGATCGCATCGATCGTGTTGATCGCCGCCGCGTGCGTCATCTCGACGCCCTTCGGCACGCCGGTCGAACCGGACGTGTAGATCACGTAGGCCGTCGCCTGCGGCGCGACCGCGAGCGGCGCGGCCAGCGGCGCATGCCGCAGCAACGCGGCGATGCCGACATGCGGCAGCGGCCCGTCCGCGCATGCGATGTCGCCGATCGCCGCTTTCACGCCTGCCGCGCGCTCGATGAGCGCCTTGCGCGCGACCGGCTGCGCGACGTCGAGCGGCACGTAGCACGCGCCGGCCGCCAGCACGCCGAACACGGCCGCGACCTGCGCGGGCCCGCGCGGCAGGCTGATCTCGACGGCATCGCCGTGCCCGATTCCGGCCGCCCGCAACCCGCCCGCGACCGCGAGCGCCTGCGCGGCCAGTTCGCCGCGCGTCACCGCGCGGTCGCCGCAACGCAGGGCCACGGCGGCCGGCTCGCGCGCGGCCAGCGCGAAGAAATCGTGATGCAGCGGGCGCGCGCGGCCGCAGGCCGGCAACGCGTTGAGCGTATCGCGCACGCGCCGCTGCGCGGACGGGAGTTCGACCGCGATCGGCCACCGCCAGTCGCGATCGCACAGCGCCTGCATGAACGCGACATACGCGCCGAACATCGCGTCGATCATCCCGTCCGGGAACAGGCCGTCGACGCAGTCCCACGCGAGCAGCGCGCCGCCCGGCACGCGATAGAGCTGATGGTCGAGCCACACCTGCGGCGTCTGCGAAATCATGTCGTGCAAATCGCCGAATACCTGCGCGAACGCGTCGGGCACGAACGATTCGTCGCCGAGGTTGCACGAGAACACGACGGGCGCCGCGCGCGGCATGCCCTGCCGACGCGCATCGCGCAGCACGTCGAGCGCCGGATACGCGGCGTGCGCGATCGCACCGTGCAGCCGCTGCTGGAACGCGCGCACCGTATCGGCCGCGCTCGCATCGGCGCGCACGTCGCATTCGACGAGCAACAGCGTCGTGAAATCGGCGATCACGCGGCCCAGGTCGGGCGCATCGCCATGCCGGTCGAACAGCGGCACGTTAAGCAGGAATGCCTGCCGGCCGCTCCAGCGCGCGAGCACGGCCGCGAACGCCGCGCCGAACACCGACGACAGCGTGACGCCGTGCTGCGCGGCGCGCGCCTGCAGGCGCGCGAGCTCGTCCGCGCTCAGCGTATGCGCGACGCGGCTGAAACGCGGCGCGCGGATCGTTTCCGGCGCACGGGCGAGCGGCAGCGCGGGCCCTTCCGGCAACGCCGCGAGCCGCGCCTGCCACGCGTCGCGCGCCGCGGCCCGCGCATCGCGCGTTTCGGCCGCGCGACGCGCGAGCCAGGCCGGGAACCACGTCGACGGCGCGGCGGGCAACGCCGCCGGCTCGGCATACGCGACGCCGATCTCCTGCATCAGCAGCCGCACGCTGTCGACGTCGGCCGCGAGCAGATCGACACTGAGCCATACGCGATCCTCGCCGCCGGGCATCTGCACGAGTCCCATCATGAACACTTGCGCGTGCTCGACGTCGAGGCATTCGTGCGACCGGAACGCACGCAGCGACACCCATTCGGCCTGCGCATCGGCCGCTGTCCGGTCGCGCCAGTCCGCATGCGCGAACACCGGCGCATTCGACTCGGCGAGGATCTGCTGGCGGCCGCCGTCGAAACGCGCGCGCAGCATCGGATGACGCTCGCGCACGCGCCGGCATGCGATGTCGAGACGAACGGGATCGATCGCGCGGCTGCGGAATTCGAGAAACGCGTGACAGCTCACGTTGCCGAGCACCTCGCCGGCGCCGCGGCCGAGCCAGTACGCCTGCTGCACCGCGGACAACTCGAACGGCGCGTGCACGTCGACCGCTTCGGCAGCGACGACGGCTTCCGCCCGAGCGGCTCGAGCGGCCCGAGCGACAGGCGGCGCATTCGCGAGCAACGCGGCCCACGCGCCGAGCGTCGGCGTGCGCGCGAGCGCATCGAACGTCAGCGCATGGCCGAGCCGGTTCAAGCGCGTCTGCAGATACATCAACCGGATCGAATCGAGGCCGCAGCTCAGCAGGTCCTCGTCGTCGTCGAGCGACGCGATTTCATCGACGGATTCGTCGAGCAGCTCGGCGATCAGCTCGACGAGCCGCGCGCGAAAATCAGCGGGAGAACAACAGGAAGGATCGGAATGGTCGGTCGTGGAATCGACAACGGTCTGGCTCATGGGCACGCCTTGTATGGGTCGTTCGGCGGCGGCTCCGCGCGGCGGCGGCCACCTGTGAATGAGAATCTATCTCATTAACACCCATGCGCCCGGTCGATTCCTTTAGGCTGCCGGTCAGTTGTTTTAGATCGCCGCGCCCGCCAGTTCCTCGTGGTCGATCGCGTTCGACGACACGCGAATATCGCTCGGCGAAATGCCGTAGCGCTTGCGGAACGCGATCGAGAAATGCGCGGGGCTGTAGCCGACGCGGTACGCGACGGTCGATACGTTCGCATCCTCCGCACACAGCATCGCGTGCGCGGTCCGCAGCCGGTATTCCTGCAGATACGCGTACACGCTCGTGCCGAACACCTTGCGGAAGCCGGCCGTCAGCTTGCGCGGATTCATCCCGACGCGCGCCGCGAGCGCGTCGAGCGTCGGCGGATGCTGGAGCTCGCGCGTCAGGATGTCGCTCGCCGCGTACACGCGCTCGACATCCGACGACGTGACGCGCACGTCGGCCGGCGCGGACTGCCGCTGCGTGGCCAGCAACTGCGCGCTCAGCGCGGTCAGCTCGAACGCCTTCGCCTTCAGGTAGTACTCGCGCACGGCCCCCTCGAACGGACAGGTGGCGATCTGCACGGCGAGCGCCTGCAGCGCCTTCGACGCCGGGCAACTGACGATGCGCGGATCGCCGCCCGTCGGCGCGAGCAGCTTCTCCGGCAGCAGGCTCAGGTTGCGGTCGAGCGCATCGAGGCCGAGCTGCACGATCGTGTAGCGCAGCGGCACGTCGCGGTCGTAGATCTGGTGCGTCGTGAATTCGCCGTCGTTGGCGATCACGCACAGGCCCGGCCCCTTGATGCATTGCTCGGGCTGGCCCGGCACGCGGCAGCGCAACTGCCCGCTCTGCACGAGGACGAGCTTCAGCCCTTTTTCGAGCGGCTCCTCGTACCAGTCGCGGCTATCCGAGCACAGCGTGCCGCTCATGAGTTTCATGCCCGCGTCGATGTGCACCACGCCCGGGTGATTGCCGGGCACGAGCACCGGCGGGTGACGTCGTGACGAAGCGAAGGAGGTCGATCTCATCGGAGGTCCGTTGGTTAGGCGGCACGCGCGGACCGGCACGCACCGGCAGCCGGCCGATTGTCCGGCCGGATTGGCCGGGCGCCGCGCGACCGGCGCCTGATCGAACGAAATTGCCGCGATATCGAAAGAAACGGCGCTATCGCAGCACCTGTTCCAAATGATAATACCTCTCATTTACATTTTCTGACAACTTGCCGGAACCCAAGGTCAGCGCATGCAACCCTCCCCTTCCTCCCTGGCGGCGGCCGTGCCGGCCGACGCGCCCGACTGGCCCGACGACTTCGCGCGCCGCTACCGCGACGCCGGCTACTGGCAGGACACGACGTTCTTCGACGCGCTCGACGCGTGCGCGCGGCGCCATCCCGACGCGCTCGCCATCGTCGACGGCGCGCGCCGCCTGCGCTATCGCGATCTGCTGGCGCGCATCCGCCGCCTCGCGGGCGGCCTCGCACGGCTCGGCCTCACGCGCGGCGACGCGGTCGTCGTCCAGTTGCCGAACGGCGCGCGCTTCATCGAGACGTGCTTCGCGCTGTTCCAGCTCGGCGTGCGGCCGGTGCTCGCGCTGCCGGCCCACCGTCACTACGAGATCGGCGCGTTCTGCCGCTTCGCCGGTGCGCGTGCTTACCTCGGCGCGTCGCGACTCGGCGATTTCGACTGCCGGCCGCTCGCCGCCGCCTTGCAGGCCGACTGCCCGACGCTCGAGCACGTCGTGATGGCCGGCGACGATCACGCGTTCACGTCGTTCGACGCGCTGTACGACGCGCCGCCCGTGCACGCCTGCGCGGCGCGCGCCGACGACATCGCGTGCTTCCAGTTGTCGGGCGGCACGACCGGCACGCCGAAGCTGATTCCGCGCCGCCATCGCGAATACCTGTACAACGTGCGCGCGTGCAGCGCCGCGAGCGGTATCGATGCCGACACCGTCTACCTCGCCGCGCTGCCGATGGCGCACAACTTCACGCTGTGCTGCCCCGGCACGATCGGCGCGCTGCTCGCGGGCGGCCGGGTCGTGACGACGTCCCGACCCGAGCCCGACCAGAGCTTCGCGCTGATCGCGCAGGAGCGCGTCACGCATACCGCGCTCGTGCCGCCGCTCGCGCTGCTGTGGCTCGACGAGCAGCCGCAACGGCAGGCCGACCTGTCGAGCCTGCGCGTGCTGCAGGTCGGCGGCGCCCGGCTGATGGACCACGCGGCCGCACGCGTGACGCCCGTGCTCGGCTGTCGATTGCAACAGGTGTTCGGCATGGCCGAAGGGCTCATCTGCTGCACGCGGCTCGACGACGCGCCCGAGCGCATCGCGCGCACGCAGGGCCGCCCCGTCTCCGAAGGCGACGAAGTGCGCATCGTCGACGAAGCCGGCGCACCGGTCGCGCCCGGCGAAATCGGCGAACTGCAGGTACGCGGCCCGTACACGATCCGCGGCTACTACCGGCTCGCGGAGCACGACGCGACGGCGTTCACGGCCGACGGCTTCTACCGCAGCGGCGACCGCGTGCGGCGCACCGCCGACGGCGACCTCGTCGTCGAAGGCCGCGACAAGGATCAGATCAACCGAGGCGGCGAGAAGATCTCGGCCGAGGAAGTGGAGAACCTGCTGCTCGCGCATCCGCAGGTGCACGACGCGGCGGTCGTCGCGATGCCCGACCCGATGCTCGGCGAGCGGACCTGCGCGTTCGTCGTCGCACGCGCGCCTGCTCCGTCCAGACTGATGCTGAAACGCTACCTGCGCGACCGCGGGCTCGCGGCCTTCAAGATCCCCGATCGGATCGAATTCATGCCGCGCTTTCCGGAAACCGGCATCGGCAAGACCAGCAAGAAATCGCTGCGCGACCTGTTGCGCCGCCAGTTGCAGGCGGCAGCCGCATGAGCGCGCGCCCGACCGAGTCGAACTGGATTCGCGAGTTGCGGCTGTCGCCGTGCCCGCGCGCGCAGCTCGTCTGCTTTCCGCACGCGGGCGGCACCGCGAATTTCTTTCGCGGCTGGAGCCGTGCGTTGCCGTGGGACATCGATCTGCTCGCGCTGCAGTATCCGGGCCGCGAGGAACGCTTCGGCGAGCCGTGCCTGCACTCGATCGACGCGCTCGCCGGCCCCGCCGCCGACGCGCTGCAACGCCATGCACACGCGCCGCTCGTGCTGTTCGGGCACAGCCTCGGCGCCGCGCTCGCGTACGAGGTCGCGGTGCGGCTCGAGGCGCGCGGCGCCGCGCCGCTCTACGTCGCCGTTTCCGCGCTGCCGCCGCCGCACCGGCAGCGCCCGTCGGATCTGCACCTGCAATCCGACGACGCGCTCGCGGGCGACGTCGCCCGGCTGTCCGGCGAGCACGCCGCGCTGCTCGCCGACCCGGAAATGCGCGCGATCTACCTGCCGATGATCCGCGACGACTACCGCGCGATCGAAACGTATCGGCGCGAGCGTCCGCCACGCATCGACGCGCCGCTCGGCGTGATGCTGCCGCTCGCCGATCCCGAGCTCGACAGCGACGAGGCGCACGCGTGGCAGGACGTCGCGACGCGCCCGATCCGCGTCGCGACGTTCGACGGCGACCACTTCTACCTGCGGCACCAGTACCCGGCGGTGATCGCCCATCTGGTCGAACGAATCGACCAGTCCCTTCGTTACGGAAAGGAGTACACATGAAAACACCGGACGCCTGCACGGGGCTGCCCGACATTCGCGAAGCGATCGATCGCCTGGACGCCGACATCATCGACGCGCTCGGCCGGCGCATGCAGTACGTGAAAGCCGCGTCGCGCTTCAAGCCGGACGAGGCGAGCATCGCCGCGCCGGAGCGGGTGGCCGCGATGCTGCCCGACCGGCGCCGCTGGGCCGAACAGGCCGGCCTCGACGCCGACTACGTCGAGACGCTGTTCGCCCAGCTCATCGCGTGGTACATCGCGCAGCAAACCCGATACTGGCGACAACAGCGGGGGCTCGCATGACCGCCGGCCTTCCGCTGCTGCACGACACGTTCGCGCGGGCGGCCCGCCGCGCCTCCGCCACCGGCACGCCGACGCTGGCGTCGGTCTCGGTGCCGCTGCGCGCGCTCGACTTCTTCGACCTGATCGCCGCGTGGGACGACGGCGTCACGCCGTGGTGCTTCCACGAAGCCGGCGATGCGTCCGTCACGCTGTTCGGCTGGGACTGCGCGCTCGAACTGAGCGCCGCCGGCGACACGCGCTTCGCGCAGATCGACGCACGCTGGCGCACGCTCGTGCGCGACGCGGTCACGGCCGGCCCGCAGCCGCCCCGGCTCGTCGGCGGCTTCCGGTTCGATTCGCGGGGCCCGCGCAGCGCGCACTGGTCGCCGTTTGCCGATGCGAGCATGACGCTGGCGAAGCTGCTGATCGTGCGCGAAGGCGATGCGCACTGGGCCGTCTGCCAGCAGGTCGTCTCCGCCCACGACGATCCGGCCGCGCTCGCGCATGCGTGTCTTGCACGGATCGGCTCGCTCGGCGCCCTTGCGCCGGCCGCGGAAGACGAGGCGCCGCAACTGCTGCACACGCAGGCGCTGCAGGCGAGCGAATGGCAGCACGAAGTCCGTCGTGCGGTGGACGCGATCCACGACGGCGCATTCGGCAAGGTCGTGCTCGCGCGCGACGTGCTCGAGCAGTACGCGCGGCCGGTCGCGATCGCGCCGCTGCTGCGCCGTCTGCGGCGGCGCGACCCGCATGCGCATCTGTTCGCGGTCCGTCGCGAAGGGGCGTGCTTCGTCGGCGCCACGCCGGAACGGCTCGCGCGTGTCGCGGCCGGCGACGTGCGCACGCATGCGCTGGCCGGCACGATCCGGCGCGGCGCGACGCCCGACGACGATCGTGCGCTCGGCGCCGCACTGATGGCTTCGGCGAAGGAGCGGCTCGAACACGCGCTCGTCGTCGACGCCATCCGCGCCGCGCTCGGGCCGCTGTCGCGCGCGCTCGACGTGCCCGATCGACCGTCGCTGCACCGGCTGCCGAAGCTGCAGCACCTGAGCACGCCGATCCGCGCGACGCTGAATCCGGATGCGTCGCTGTTGCAGGTCGTCGCCGCGCTGCACCCGACGCCCGCGGTCGCCGGCCATCCGCGCGCACCGGCGCTCGACCACATCCGTGCGCACGAAGGCTTCGATCGCGGCTGGTATGCGGCGCCGATCGGCTGGATCGATGCGCACGGCAACGGCGATTTCATCGTCGCGCTGCGCTCGGCACTCGTCGCGGGCGGCGCGTGCCGGCTGTTCGCGGGCTGCGGCATCGTCGCCGATTCCGAGCCGACCAACGAATATCAGGAAACCGAACTGAAACTGTCGGGCATGCGGGCGGCGATCCGCGTGCGCGATACGGCGGCGGCGGTGCGTGGCCGCACGCCCGCGTCGGCCTCGTCGACGGTCGACTGATTCGCGCCGGCCGTCAAAGCAACGGCAGCGTTTGCCGGATATGGTCGGCGAAAGCGGCCGTCAGGTGCGACGGGCGCTTCCGGTCGAACCGCAGCGTAATGCCCACGGCGGGCAACGGCGGCAAGTGCGGGTCGCCGTTGACGATCGCGAGGTCGGCCGGCACGGCCGTCTGCGTCATCACCGCGAACGCCTGCCCCGAGCGCACCAGCGCGATCAGCCCGGCGAGGCTGCTGCTCGCATACGCGACACGATAGTCGCGGCCGGCGCGGTTCAACGCGTCGCACGCCGCGAGGTGATCGAGCGTATCCCGATCGGACAGCGCGAGCGGCAGCGGATCGAAATGCGCGGGCTCGAGCCCCGGATAGCCGATCCACACCAGTTGCTCGCGGCGAATGATGTCGTCGGTCGCGCCGTCGTCGGGCACGGAGATCATCGCCAGATCGACCGCGCGCTTCTCCAGGTGTTCGACGAGCCGCGGCGTCGGCCCGCACACGACTTCGACGATCGCCTGCGGATGCTGGCTCGAAAACTGCCGCAGCAGCGACGGCAGCCACACTTGCGCGTAATCGTCCGGGCACCCGAACCGGATCGTCCCCGACAGCCCCGTGCCGCACAGGTCGGCCATCGCCTCGTCGTGCAGCCGCAGGATGCGCTGCGCATGCGCGAGCAGCCGCTCGCCCGGATGCGTGAGCACGACGCCGCGGCCGGTGCGCTGGAACAGCGGCTGGTCGACCGCTTCCTCGAGCCGCTTCATCTGCTGGCTGAGCGCGGATTGCGTGCGGCCGACGCGCGCGGCCGCGCGGCTCAGCGCGCGCACCTCGGCGATCGCGACGAACGAGCGCAGCAGGTCGATTTCGAGCGAAAGCGCCAAGGTATTAGCCCCTCTTCTAGCTTGCATTAGAACTATTCGTTTCCATCAAACCAGACGCGCGCCTAGACTGCAAGCGATCCCTGCCCTTTTGCCCGGAGCCGCCCGATGTCCCTGAACGACGACGCAACCTTCTGGCGCAACGCCACGCAGCACCTGGTCCGCTACGGCGGCACGTTCGAGCCGATGATCGTCGAGCGCGCGAAAGGCAGCTTCGTCTACGACGCCGACGGTCGCGCGATCCTCGATTTCACGTCGGGCCAGATGAGCGCGGTGCTCGGCCACAGCCATCCGGAAATCGTGTCCGTCATCGGCGAATACGCGGGCAAGCTCGACCACCTGTTCAGCGGAATGCTGTCGCGGCCGGTCGTCGATCTCGCGACGCGCCTCGCCGACATCACACCCGCCGGGCTCGACCGCGCGCTGCTGCTCAGCACCGGCGCCGAATCGAACGAGGCGGCGATCCGGATGGCGAAGCTCGTCACCGGCAAGTACGAGATCGTCGGCTTCGCGCAGTCGTGGCACGGGATGACGGGCGCCGCCGCATCGGCCACCTACAGCGCGGGCCGCAAGGGCGTGGGCCCCGCGTCGGTCGGCTCGTTCGCGATTCCGGCGCCGTTCGCGTACCGGCCGCGCTTCGAGCGCAACGGCGCGTACGACCCGCTCGCCGAACTCGACTACGCGTTCGACCTGATCGACCGGCAGTCGAGCGGCAACCTCGCCGCGTTCATCGCGGAGCCGATTCTCAGCTCGGGCGGGATCATCGAGCTGCCGGAAGGCTACATGGCCGCGCTCAAGCGCAAGTGCGAGGAACGCGGGATGCTGCTGATCCTCGACGAGGCGCAGACGGGCGTCGGCCGCACCGGCACGATGTTCGCGTGCCAGCGCGACGGCGTGACGCCCGACATCCTGACGCTGTCGAAGACGCTCGGCGCCGGGCTGCCGCTCGCGGCGATGGTCACGTCCGCGGCGATCGAGGAACGCGCGCACGCGCTCGGCTACCTGTTCTACACGACGCACGTGTCCGATCCGCTGCCGGCCGCCGTCGGCCTGCGCGTGCTCGACGTCGTGCAGCGCGACGGCCTCGTCGCGCGCGCGAACACGATGGGCGAGCGGCTGCGGCGCGGCCT
This sequence comes from Burkholderia anthina, assembly GCF_001547525.1. Lineage (GTDB taxonomy): Bacteria > Pseudomonadota > Gammaproteobacteria > Burkholderiales > Burkholderiaceae > Burkholderia > Burkholderia semiarida. The sequence continues at coordinate 2,018,595 of NZ_LNJP01000003.1, read as the reverse complement.
GCTCGACCTGATGGAGCGCTTCGACTGCATCGGCGACGTGCGTGGGCGCGGGCTGCTGCTGGGCGTCGAGATCGTCAAGGATCGCCGCACCAAGGAGCCGGCGGACGGGCTCGGCGCGAAGATCACGCGCGAGTGCATGAAGCTCGGGCTCAGCATGAACATCGTGCAGTTGCCCGGCATGGGCGGCGTGTTCCGCATCGCGCCGCCGCTGACCGTCAGCGAAGACGAGATCGATCTCGGCCTGTCGCTGCTGGAGCAGGCGATTACCCGCGCGCTTTAGCGCCCGTCGCCGCCTCGCCCGATCCGTCGCACCGGTTCAACCCGCCGGCGCGACGGACGCCCGATCGTTCAACCCGCTTCCGCCGCCCACGCCTGCGCATCCGCGCCGGCCGGAATACGCATCGGGCTCGACGGATCGGTCGCCGCGCGCCACACGGCTTCGGCGACGTCCTGCGCGTGCGTGATCGGCCCCGACGCATCGAGCATCCGCGCCACGGCCTTGCCGACGAAGTCCGCATACGCTTCGTGCTCGAAGCCGTGCATGTTGGCCCGTGCGTTGTCGGCGAAACGCGTGTCGGGCGCGCGGCCCGGCAGCACCAGATGCGCGCGCACGCCGAACGGCGCGAGTTCGACCGCCATCGATTCGGTGAACGCATTCACCGCCGCCTTGCTCGCCCGATACGCGCCGACCAGCGGCAGCGCCTTCAGCGTGACGCTCGACGTGACGTTCACGACCACGCCGGCGCCGCGCGCGCGAAACTGCGGCAACACGGCCTGCGTCACCGCGATCGTGCCGATCGTGTTGGTGTCGAACAGCGCGCGCACCGTATCGAGCGGCGTGAGTTCGGCCGGTGCGGCCGCGCCGAAGCCCGCGTTGTTCACGAGCACGTCGATCGGGCCGGCGGCGTCGATCGCGGCGCGAATGCTGTCCTCATTCGTCACGTCGAGCGGCAGCACGCGCAAGCGCTCCGACGGCGGCAGCACGTCGTCGGCCGGCTTGCGCATCGTCGCGACGACCTGCCAGTCGCGCGCCAGAAAATGCCGCGCGATTTCGAGGCCGAAGCCGGAGGAACAGCCGGTAATCAGTACGGTCTTCATGTGAACTCCTGGGGTGTGTTGAGCACGTGTCCGTACGATAGATGGCGGGAGCCGTATTCGCTACAATCGACAATCCGCTTTTCTTTTGCGAGAGTCCGGCGATGATCGACCCGCTGACTGAAGTCGTGACGCTGCTGCAACCGGGCGCGCGGTACTCGAAGTACGTGCGCGGCGCGAGCCCGTGGGCGATCAACCGCACGGTCGCCGGCGAGCCGTTCTATTGCGCGGTCCTCGACGGCGGCTGCCGGATCGCGATCGACGGACATGCGCCGATCGAACTGCTGGCCGGCGACTTCATGCTGATTCCGGCGGCCTACGGCGTCGCGATGTCGAGCCTCGAACCGCCGCCGCCGGGCGTCGACACCGCCCCGCCCGTCATGCTCGACCACGGCGAATACCGGATCGGCGATCCGGCCAACCCGGTCGATACGCGGATGATGGCCGGCAACTGCAGTTTCGGTTCGCCCGATGCATCGCTGCTGGTGTCGCTGCTGCCCCGCTTCGTGCACGTGCGCGGCGAACCGCGGCTGACCACGCTCGTGCAACTGGTGCGCGACGAATCGCGCGCGCAGCGGCCTGCCCGCGAGATCGTGCTGGCGCGTCTGCTGGAAGTGCTGCTGATCGAGGCGCTGCGGTTCACGACCGGCACGCACGCGTCGCCCGGGCTCGTGCGCGGGCTCGCCGACAGCCGCCTCGCGGCCGCGCTGCGCCGGATGCACGAACGCCCCGCGCACCCGTGGACGATCGTCGAACTCGCGAAGGAAGCCGCGCTGTCGCGCTCGACGTTCTTCGAACGCTTCAGCCGCGCGGTCGGCGTCGCGCCGATGGAATACCTGCTGACGTGGCGCATGGCGCTCGCGAAGGATCTGCTTCGCCGCAACGAAGGCCGCATCGCGGAAATCGCGGCGCGCGTCGGCTACAGCTCGGCGAGCACGTTCAGCGTCGCGTTCGCGCGTCATGTCGGCCGGCCACCCGCGCAATATGCGCGCGACGAACAGGCGGCGGTGAACGGAGCATGAACCGCACGCGCCTCCGCTGTTCCGCCGCCTGCTTACAGGGTCCGTCACACAACGACGACGTGAGAGGTAGCCGATGACGACAGATGCGAAAGCCACCGGCGAACCCGACCACTGGCTCGTCGCGCGCCGCGACGCGGAAACCGGCATCGAAAGCCTGCACGCGCATTTCAACGGCCATGCATACGACGCGCACGACCACGACGACATGCTGGTCGGCTTCACCGAACAGGGCGTGCAGCGCTTCCAGTGCCACCGCTCGCTGCATACGAGCGTGCCGGGCCGCGCGATCCTGATCGAGCCGGGCGCGATGCACGACGGCCACGCGCCCGAAGCCGGCGGCTTCACGTACGGGATGCTGTACCTGCCGCAGGCGTGGGTCGAGCGCGCCGCGCGCCGGCTCGACCTGCCGGGCCTCGGCAGCGTCGAAGCCACGTTCGGCCACACGCTCGTCGACGATCGCGGCCTCGTCGATGCGATCCGGAACGCGTTCTTCGCGCTCCACGACAACGAAGGCCGGCTCGCGCGCGACCAGACGCTCGACCGCCTGCTGATGCGGCTCGGCAGCCATCTGGGCGGCCCGCTTGTGCTGGAAAGCGGCGTCGTGCCGCCCGCGGTCGCACGCGTGCGCGACCTGCTGCACGAACACATGGGCGACAACATCGGCCTCGACGAACTCGCGAGCGTCGCCGGCATCGACCGGTTCCGGCTGACGCGCATGTTCCAGCGCGCGTTCGGCACGTCGCCGCACGCGTACCTCGTGCGTTTGCGGCTGCGAGCCGCGCGCCGGCTGCTGGCCGCCGGCCGCACGCCCGCGCAGGCGGCCGTCGACGTCGGCTTCGCGGACCAGAGCCACCTCGGCCGCTGGTTCCGCCGCGCGTACCGGATCACGCCGGCCGCGTACCGGCAACTCTGCACAAACGTTCCAGACTGATCGCGCGCGGCGTCGGATCATGGGCGCTCCAACCAGGAGCAAGCATGTTCGATACCAAAGTAGCGCTGATCGTGCGCGACGATCTCGCCGCGTGGCAGAAACTCAATGTCGTCGCGTTTCTCGCGACGGGCGTCGCCGCCGGCGCGCCCGAGGCGCTCGGCGAACCTTACGAGGACGCGGCCGGCCGCCGCTACGGCAGGATGCTGGGCCAGCCGATGCTGGTGTTCGCGGCCGATCTGAACGGATTGCAGGCCGCGCACCGGCAGGCGCTGTCGCGCGAACTGACGATCGTGCCCTACGTGCGCGCGATGTTCTCGACCGGGCACGATGCGGCCAACCGCGAAGCGTTTCGTGCCGAGGATGCGGAGAATCCCGATCTGGTCGGGTTGGCGTTGCGCGGGCCGAAGAAGGCCGTGGACAAGGCGGTGAAGGGGCTGGCGTTGCATGCGTGAACGCCGGCGGCGTGCCCGGCTCGCCGTCGCCGGTCAGCGATGCGCGAGCACGTTGACGAGCTTGCCGAACGGGTCGCGCACGTAAAACCGCCGCACGCCCCACGGCTCGTCGGCCGGGCCGTATTCGACGGGCACGCCGGCCGCATGAACACGCGCAAGCGCTTCGTCGAGATCGTCGACCTCGATCGACAGATCGGGCGTCGGCGTGCCCGATCCGCCCTGCGACGCGAAGCTGATCTGCACGGCCATCTGCTCGGTGTTGCCGTAGGTCGCGATCCAGCCGTGGTCCATCAGCAGGTCGAGGCCGAAGATGTGCCGATAGAAGCGCTTTGCGTCGTCGATCGAGCGTGTGTCGATATTGGCGACGATTCGTTTGACCTTCATCGGTTTGCTCCGGGAAGCGAGGAAGTCGCCGATTCGACTACGATCGAAGCCGAATCGGCTACGGATTGGCTGCACAAACGGGCGTGGGACCCATCGTACCAACACATCCGGAAACGACGCCAAGAAGCCGCCGGCCCGTTGCAGGCCGGCGGCTGCCCGCCGATCAACCGCCGAGATACGCCTGTTTGATCCGGTCGTTCGCGAGCAGGTTCGCGCCCGTGTCGGCCAGCACCACGCGCCCCGTTTCGAGCACGTAGCCGCGATCGGCCACGCCGAGCGCCTTGTTCGCGTTCTGCTCGACCAGGAACACCGTGACGCCTTCGTCGCGGATCGTCCGGATGATGTCGAAGATCTGCGCGATCACGAGCGGCGCGAGGCCGAGCGTCGGCTCGTCCAGCAGCAGCAGGCGCGGCTTGCTCATCAGCGCACGGCCGATCGCCAGCATCTGCTGCTCGCCGCCCGACATCGTGCCGGCGCGCTGCGCCGCGCGTTCCTTCAGGCGCGGAAACAGCTTGAACACGTGCTCGATGCCGTCGTCGATCTCGTGACGGCTCGCGAAAAAGCCGCCCATCTTCAGGTTCTCGAGCACCGTCAGGCTCGGGAACACGCGCCGCCCTTCCGGCGAGATCGCCATCCCCTGCCGCATGATCTGGTGCGTCGACATCGCGGTGATGTCGTTGCCCTCGAACAGCACGCGGCCCGACGACGCGCGCGGCGTGCCGCATACCGTCATCATCAGCGTCGTCTTGCCGGCGCCGTTGCTGCCGATCAGCGTGACGATCTCGCCCTTGTTCACCTCGATCGACACGCCCGCGAGCGCCTCGACCGCGCCGTAGTGCGTATGGACCTGTTCCAGCTTCAGCATCACTCTTCCCCCAGATACGCCTTGATCACGCGCGGGTCGTTGCGGACCGCTTCCGGCGTGCCGATCACGATCGGCCGGCCGTGCTCCATCACGAGGATGCGGTCGGACACGCCCATCACGAGGCTCATGTCGTGCTCGATCAGCAGCACCGATACGCCGAATTCACGGCGCAGCTTGTCGATCAGGTGCTGCAGCTCGATCTTTTCCTGCGGGTTGAGGCCGGCCGCCGGCTCGTCGAGCATCAAGAGGCGCGGCTCGGTGATCATGCAGCGCGCGATCTCCAGACGCCGCTGGTGCCCGTACGACAGCGTGCCGGCCGGCCGGTTGGCGACCGCCGTCAGCCCCATCCGGTCGAGCCACATGGCCGCGCGTTCGAGCGCTTCCTTCTCGGCGTGACGATACGCGGGCGTCGCGAACAGGCCGTGCAGCAGCCCGGCCTTCACCTTGCGATGCTGCGCGACGAGCAGGTTCTCGACGACGGTCAGCGACTTGAACAGGCGGATGTTCTGGAACGTGCGCACCAGGCCCTTCAGCGCGATCTGGTGGCTCGGCAGCCCGGCAATCGCGTGGCCGTCGAGCACGACGTCGCCGCCGGTCGGCTTGTAGAAGCCGCCGACGCAGTTGAACACCGTGGTCTTGCCCGCGCCGTTCGGCCCGATGATCGCGAACACCTCGTCGCGGCGCACGTCGAAATCGATGCCGTCCACCGCGAGCAACCCGCCGAAGCGCATCTGCAGCCCGGCCACCTTCAACAGTTCTGCATTCGCGCTCATTGCGGCAGCTCCACGTGAGGACGGCTCGCGGGCAAGAGGCCCTGCGGACGCCACATCATCATCAACACCATCACCAGACCGAAGATCAGCATCCGGTACTCGGCGAACCCGCGCGCGACTTCCGGCAGCACGGTCAGCAGGATCGCCGCGAGAATCACGCCGAGCTGCGAGCCCATCCCGCCGAGCACGACGATCGCGAGGATCAGCGCCGATTCGATGAAGGTGAACGATTCAGGATTCACGAGGCCCTGACGCGCGGCGAAGAACGCGCCGCCGATACCCGCGAACGCCGCGCCGAGCGTGAACGCCGACAGCTTGATGCGCGTCGGGTTCAGGCCGAGCGAACGGCACGCGATCTCGTCGTCGCGCAGCGCTTCCCATGCGCGGCCCATCGGCATGCGGATCAGGCGGCTCGTCACGAACAGCGTGAAGCCGACCAGCACCAGCGCGATCAGGTACAGGAAGATCACCATGTGCTCGCCGCTGTATTCCAGCCCGACCAGCTCATGGAAGGTCTTCGCGCCTTCGACGCTCGCCGAGCGTGCCATCTCGAAGCCGAACACCGTCGGCTTCGGAATGCTCGAGATGCCGTCCGGGCCGCCAGTGAGGCTCGTCAGGTTGTTCGCGAGCAGGCGGATGATTTCGCCGAAGCCGAGCGTGACGATCGCCAGATAGTCGCCGCGCAAACGCAGCACCGGGAAGCCGAGCAGGAAGCCGAACGTCGCCGCGGCAATCGCCGCGATCGGCAGGCATTCCCAGAACGACAGCCCGAAATACTGGTTCAGCATCGCGTACGTATAGCCGCCGACCGCGTAGAACCCGACATAGCCGAGATCCAGCAGCCCCGCGAAACCGACCACGATGTTCAGCCCGAGGCCGAGGATCACGTAGATCAGCGCGAGCGTCGCGACGTCCACTGCACCGCGCGAGCCGAAGAACGGCCACACGAGCCCGACCGCGAGCAGCACCCAGATGATCACGCGCTGCTGCCGCGCGCCCATCGCGGGCATCGCCGGCAGCTTCACCGCGGATTTCGCGCGCACGAGCCACGGCTTGAACAACTGGAACAGGAACACGGCCGCGACCGCGATCCACACCGGGCGCCAGTGCGGCGTCAGCACTACCTGATAGCCGTCGAGCTTCAACTGCAGCCCGAGCACCGGAATCGTGAGGATCGCCGTCAGGAGCGCGGCGGCCACGGCATTTTTCAGCGCCTGGCCGATCGATGCGTCGGCGGCCGGGCGGCGAACGGAAATGACTTGACTCATCTGCGTCTCCGTCAAACCTTTTCGATGTCCGACTTGCCGAGCAGGCCGGTCGGGCGGAAGAGCAGGATCAGCACGAGCAGGCCGAACGCGACCACGTCCTTGTACTCGGCCGGCATGTAGCCCGCGGCGAAGGTTTCGGCGAGGCCCAGCAGCACGCCGCCGAGCATCGCGCCCGGAATGCTGCCGATCCCGCCGAGCACCGCGGCGGTGAACGCCTTGATGCCCGCGACGAAGCCGATATACGGATTCAGCTTGCCGATCGTCAGCCCGATCAGCACGCCGCCGACGGCCGCCAGCATCGCGCCGAGCACGAACGTGAACGAGATCACGCGGTTCGTGTCGATGCCGAGCAGGTTCGCCATCTTCATGTCCTCGGCGCACGCGCGGCACGCACGGCCCATCCGCGAATGCGAGATGAACAGCGTGAGCGCGATCATCAGCACGATCGTCACGCAGACGATCAGCAGGCGCGCATACGGAACCGTCACGTCGTAGTCGCCGCCGAGATGGATCTCGAACGCGCCGGAGATCAGCACCGGCACCGACACGTCGCGCGCGCCCTGGCCGATCTGCACGTAGTTCTGCAGGAAGATCGACATGCCGATCGCGGAAATCAGCGGCACGAGGCGCGGGCCGCCGCGCAGCGGGCGATACGCGACGCGCTCGACCGCGAAGCCGTACAGGCCGGTGACGATCACCGACACGATCAGCGCGGCGCCGAGCACGAGCGGCAGCGGATAGCCGGCGGAGATGCCGATGGCCGTCAGGGTCACGAGGCCCACGTATGCGCCGATCATGTAGATCTCGCCGTGGGCGAAGTTGATCATGCCGATGATGCCGTAGACCATCGAATAGCCGATGGCGATCAACGCATAGATCGCACCCAGCGTCAGGCCGTTGACCAGCTGCTGGGCGAATTGAGGAAAGAAGTCAGTCATGTGCGGGAAGCTCCCGTTGGCGCTGGGCCGCGTGCCGTCGCCGGATCACGGCGGCCGGCCGCGCGCAGCGCACGGTGTCGTCTCGGGCCGCCCTTTGGCGCGCATGGGGCAGATGCGCGGCCAATACGCACCCGCCCCGTCCGGGTTTCGGGCGGGGCGGGTGCGCGAGCGGATACTTCGTTGTTACTTGGCGGCGGTCTTCGTCGCGTCCTTGTGCCACGTGTACACGACGAACTTGAACGCCTTCAGGTCGCCCTGCGCGTCATACGCGACCTTGCCGATCGGCGTGTCGAACGTCGTCTTGTGCATGTACGCGGCGACCTTCGTCGGGTCCGTCGTCTTCGCGCCCGCGATCGAGTCGGCGATGATCTTCACCGCTGCGTACGACGGCATCTGGAACGGGCCGTTCGGGTCGCGCTTCTTGTCCGCGAACGCCTTCACGAGCGCCGCGTTGGCCGGATCGGCCGAGAAGTCGGCCGGCAGCGTGACCAGCATGCCTTCCGAAGCCGGGCCGGCGATCGCCGTCACGTCCTTGTTGCCCACGCCTTCAGGCCCCATGAACGTCGCCTTCACGCCCTGCTCGCGCGCCTGGCGCATCAGCAGGCCCATTTCCGGGTGGTAGCCGCCGAAGTAGACGAAATCGACGCCTTGCGACTTCAGCTTCGTGATGATCGCCGAGTAGTCCGAATCGCCGGCGTTGATGCCTTCGAACAGCACGACCGGGATCTTCGCGGCTTCGAGATCCTTCTTCACCGACGACGCGATGCCCTGGCCGTACGACTGCTTGTCGTGCAGGACCGCGACCTTCTTCGGCTTCACGTTGTTGATGATGTAGTGCGCGGCGGCCGGACCTTGCTGGTCGTCGCGGCCGATCGTGCGGAAGATGAAGTGGCGCTTCTTGCCTTCCGTCAGCTGCGGCGCGGTGGCCGACGGCGTGACCATCACGATGCCTTCGTTCTCGTAGATGTCCGACGCGGGAATCGTCGAACCCGAGCACACGTGGCCGATCACGTACTTGATCTTCTGGCTGACGATCTTGTTGGCGACGGCGACGGCCTGCTTCGGTTCGCACGCGTCGTCCATCATCACGACTTCGAACTTGTTGCCGCCCGCACCGCCTGCCGCGTTGATCTGTTCGATCGCGGTCAGCGCGCCGGCCTTCACCATGTCGCCGTATTGGGCGACCGAGCCGCTCATCGGACCAGCGATGGCGATCTTCACGGTTTCCGCTTGCGCGGCGGCGGCGCCGGCGGCGAACAGCACGGCGGCGACGGAAATGGACGTAAGACGGGACAGCGTCATCTGGGAGCTCCTCGATGTTGTTTAGTCATACGGGCAAAGGCGGCATGACTTGCGCAATCGAACAGCACCCGGGGCGAGGACAGGGGACACGCCCGAGACACATAGAAGACGGAACTCCAGCGGAATGTTGCGTAGCGGGGCCCGGCTCTTGCAGTCCCCGAAGGGGACGTCTGGTTCGGAAAGACATCGTGATGCGTCTTGCATTGCGCAAGCGTTTCGCCTGCCCCGCTTGCCAAATCGCTCGTTCGGAGGGATGGTCCGACAGCCATTGGCAAGGCAGCCGAAATTATATGGGCGTTTTTCAATCGTCTGTCAAAAATGCCTGTCGATTGAGGGAAAACACGTATGTTTTTGAGGCGGGCGGGTGGCGACGGGGGCGCAACCTCCGGAAGGCGGGAACGTTTGCTTTGGGTGCAATCGGGTTGCTATTGGGCAGGGAGACCGGGGCGGGTTCCTTGCTGGGCGTGGCGTTCGGCGAGGGCGTGATCCGCGATGGTGCGTTTTGTGGGCGGCCCAGGAGTCGATCGCCGGAAATCAATCGACTGATGATTGTGTAAGTGCGCACCAGAACGGGGCTCGACATCGCGGCAAATCTTACTGTTTACCTTTGATGCTAAACATTTTGAAAGCTTTTTGAGATTTCCATGAAATAATGTGGCCTCGCTTCAGCAATCCAGCCAGCCTCCCTGCAAGTCGCGCCCGCCACGCCTCGCAGTCGCTTCAGGGACGCTTCGACGTCCCCCTTGTCGCTCAGCCGCCAGCCAGTGATTTGCCGTTCTTGTTCAATGCACATCACCTGCTTCGAATCACCGATGAATTGCCCAATCCGCCTCTCTTCCGCCGCCGCGATCGCGTGCGCGCTTTCTGTTTGTGCTGCCCATGCTTCCGGACGCGATACGCTGACCGATCGGTCGGCCGGCGCCAATGTGTTTCGCTCGGAGCGACGTGCGGCCGCCCGGGATGACGGGCATGCGGCGCGGTTGAGCCGCAGGCGGGTGCAGTTCGCCACGCCTGCCGAACGCAGCCCGTTCGATACGCCGGATACGCGGCCGTTGCGGGTGACGAGCGATGCGCTTGTGGCATCGCCGCCTGCTTCTTCTGAACGTGAACCCGATCTCGTCTTGCCGCCGAATCGTGTCGCGCTCGGCGCGGGCGGGAGCGACAGTTTGGGGCGCGCTGTGCCGGGGTATGAGCAGCGCGAGCGGAACTGGAATGAATACCTGCGCGCTAATGGCTCTCGGCCGGCTGGCAGCGGCGGCTCATATGCGCCTCAGCGGCCGTACGATGCGCCGCGCGGTCCGCACGGCGCGCCGAATCCGTTCGATCCGTCGGTGCCGCAGCCAGAGACGCGGACGTTCTATGACAACGGCTCAGGGACGAAATGCACGGCTACCGGCGGTGCGGGGACGTCGCGGTCGTCTTGCGATATCGCTTGGTGATGCGTGGTTTGGGGTGGCTGCCGCCGGTTCCGGCTGCTCTACCCCGTCCGGCGCGCTGCGCGACGTCGCGCAGCGCGGCCGCATCTCGCGGCGTTGCCTTTTACATCTGCGTGATGATCAGCCTGCCCGGCTCAATGTCGATCCTCGCCTTGCGACCCGGAACAAAACACGCATCGTTGATCAGCCACGCGCGTCCAGGCCGGCGCGGCCACCGACACTTCACCCCAGGCGGCCGTCGACCGCTGCGGCACCCGCGTAACCCACTCCTCCTGCACCGCATCGCCCCACACCTTGTAGCGCGCCTGCCAAACCAGCTCGCCGCCGGCGTTATCAAGAAAGTGTAATTATTTTACAAGTCTGTTTATAGTACGAAAACACCTCGTCGATTTCCGCCGAAATGACTTCCCAATCCCCGCCACCAAGTCCCGCGCCGATCATTGGCATTTGCACCGAAAGTCGATTAGCTAACGCAAATTCGCAAATTTTACTAAGGCATATCTTGAGGTCAGAATACGAAACGTATTGAGCAGCGTCGCGACTACTCTTGCGAATCCCGTCCTGAGAAACCATGTTCGCGACAAATATCCGCTTCTCGTCATCCACAGACAAAAATTGAACCATTCCGAGCGGAGGCCGCTGTTCATCTCGGAACAATTCGAGATAACCATCTCGTGCGACAGGGTATTTCTTGCCGAGAGAAACAACAAACCCGCGCCCCCATTTCCCCCGATTGTTCACCACATGAGCAATCAAGGTTGAATTTTCCCGTGGCACAGCCGCATCCCCAACTTCATAGACAATCGACAGTCCTTTGGGAGGATTGCCTATGACCGCCTTCCAGACATGCTCGAAATCTTCTCGTCTGATTTCGTCTTTTTGAGAAATTTCAAGCTCGTCCTTAATTCCATCAAAGAGCAAAAATCCTATCTCAGGATTCCAATCACGTACCGATGAAGATGCATAGATAACTCCACCATCAGGATGGCTAATCTGGCGCGTCGCGACGCCGTCGAGAAATTCCGTATAAACCTCCCCTACACCACACGGAAACTCTGTTTTTGAATGGAAATATTCTCTTTTCATGAGCAACTCGATCCACTTCTTTTCACGCGATTCGAAATATCAAGTGGTTCACTCCCTTCAACCAAGAAAGTTCCTGGACGGGGCTCCTTAGACTCTAGTTTCAAGTGCAACACTGTTGATGAGGTAGGGTGTTGCAATGACGAAATACCAGCATTTGAGCGCCGAAGAGCGCGCGGCGATCATGATCGAGAAGGCCAGAAACACGAGCGTCAGGGCGATTGCAAGGCTGCTTGGTCGCAGCGCGTCGGCGATCACGCGAGAGCTGGCACGCAATCGTACGGAATCGTCTCGCTGTTATGACGCCACGAGCGCGGCCAGAGCCTGCCGGGCGCGCCGCGAGCGAAGTCGGCGTCAGGTGAAGCTGGCAACAGGAAGCGCGCTGTACTGGCAAGTGCATCACGATCTGGTTTATCGGCGCTCGTCGCCGCAGCAAATTGCTGCCAGACTTCGCGAGATGCATCCAGATAATCCCGAGCAACGCGTCAGTCATGAAACGATCTACGCGGCGATTTATACCCATCCCCGGGGCGGCTTGAAGCAGGCGATGATCGAGGCCTTGCGCCAGGAGAAGCCGGTGCGCGGCAACGCCCGCAAGACGTTGGCCCGCAAGAGCTTTGTCCCGGAAGAACTGCGCATCATCCATCGACCCGAGGCAATCGAAACGCGCCAATGGCCCGGTCATTGGGAAGGCGATCTCATCAAAGGCGCCTTCAATCGCTCCTGCGTCGGTAATCGTGGATCGGAAATGACTTGCCATGTCGAGTTGGCTGAACGACTGAATCTGGACATCTGGTTCGCAGATCCCTACGCCCCTTGGCAACGGGGCAGCAACGAAAATACCAACGGCCTGCTGCGCCAGTTTCTGCCCAAGGGGGCCGACCTGTCAGGCGTCACCCAGATGCAATTGAACGACATTGCCAAACTGATGAACGGCCGCCCTCGCCAAACCCTCAACTGGAAAACCCCTGAAGAGGCTATGGCGATGGAACTGGCTGCCGCCGGATTGGCTAAACGTTGCACTTGATTCTTGAGACCGCCCACTCCAAGGATACCCCCAACAACCTCATTTACATAAGTTACAATTGAATCGGCCTATACGAGAGGATTTTGTCCACAACCTCCTCAAGTGACATATCTTCGTATTCCTTTTGAAATATATAATCCATTGCATAAGGATCAGCCACACTTTTATTCAAAATCTCCACGTCATTTTCAGCCTCCTCATCGGAGGCGTAATTTGACTCTCTCATCCGCCCAACCAAAACAATCAGTTCATCCCTATTCATCACTTAACCTCTCAATAATGGTACGAAGGATCCAGCACTTCAGCGTGATATCGAGGCGTTACGATACGTAAATTATCCATATCATAGACACCCCCACCGTGCTGAATCGGTTCTATATGATGAAGCACATACGAGGTGTTCTTCCCCACTCCCTGAGTAACCGATGCCTTCGGAGCCAATCCATTTGTCATTCTCGACACGTTGGACTTCGAGAACTGACTACTCAGGTCGGAATCCATTGAGACTTCCTTCCAAAATTCTGATCTGAAATGGTCAAAATCTCTATAAGAGCGTCCCTTCATCTTTTTTGCAATCGACTCCGGAAAGGCACCAGCGTTCCCATGGGTACCGCGTAGCCATCTTCCGGGAGTCACTTTACGCCCAGCTCCTGTCGCTTCGCCAGGCCCGCACCTCAAGCCCCAGGGGTCAATCCAGCTTATCGGGTTCGGCGCGTACATGTGGAGATTAATGCCGCCAGCAAGTCCAATGGGATCATGCGTGATGAACCGCCCGATATCCGGATCGTAGAACCGGAAAGTGTTGTAGTGCAACCCGGTCTCGCGGTCCAGATACTGCCCTTGGAAGCGCAGGTTCTGCGGGCGCGGCGCGTGCGTCGGCACTGGCGCCGGCTGTACCTCCCCCCACGCTGGCGTCGGTCGCTGCGCGGCCCGCGCGACCCACTCCTCCTGCACCGCATTGCCCCACACCTTGTAGCACTCCTGCCAAACCAGCTCGCCACCAGCGTCAGTCAGTTCCTCCGGCAACCCCGATACATCATTGTGGAAGTAGTAAACCGCATCCCGTCCATCCGCATCATTAGCCGCTGCCCTCCCTTGATCGATCCGGGCAAGCGGCACATAACTATTGGACTCGTACAAGTACGTCAGCGCTTCCTCGCCCTGGCGGTCGTGATACGTCTCCTGCACCAACTGCATGCCGTCCCACAGGAAATCGGTACTCGCATAACTCCCATTGAGCTTCCGAATCCGTCGACCGAACGCGTCGTACTCGAAATGCGTTGGTACGGCCTCAATCGAACTACGATTTGACTATGGGAAATCGACAGGTCAATCGTTTGCATGGTTGCTCCTTGAACTCCGGATTCAGGGAGAACCAAGATTGAATAACCACTCGTGATATTTCATTTTGTAACGATCTGTCAAGATACCTGCAATGAGTTCACGAGCAAAATCCTTCTGCACGGTCATTTCATGATCGACTGGATTCGCAACATGTCCTCCAATCAACTCAAAACTCTCCAAGTAGTCGATTCGATTTATCAGAATATCATCACATGCAGCCAATCGTTCCACGTTATGTTCAACACACCATTTGGCTAAAAAAGACAGCCCTGCTAGCAAATCAGTGGCGCCTTGGGCCGCGGCATCGACGTCCATTTCGACTACATCAGGGTCCCAGTCCACTTGCTCTAAATCGCTTAGCGGATTGGGGTTTTCGTTTCCGTTCCACACTTGATCCAGGTAGTCGCCGACTCGCTGTCTGATCTGTGCGCCTGTACTTCCTGCATGCGTAGCAAGGAATTCGAATATTGAATCATCGTGCGCAAGTCCAATGCAACACCTAACACCAAAACGAGCAAGGTTGTCGAACCTTCCCGCAGCAAGAATTGATTCGATATATTTTTTATGTGACTCGATATCGAACATACTCACTTCCTAATGGCATCTGGCGAAAGGTGCGGCCGGTCAGCGACTTGGCGAGCTTGATCAGCTTCAACTTTCTTACAAATGTTCGCCCAGCCGTGGATTGCCATCGCTTCGCAGGACCGAATGCTAGCCGAATGCCTCGTCTTCAGAAACGAGCGAGCTGATGAATTGGTCAAATGAATCAGTCAGACGCCGATCAGCTTTCTGGCGGTTCTCCAAGTCCGTCAACATTTCGTCGTAGGTGTCGGTCAACCAATAATGTACGGCACCGCTATCAGTGTCGACACAGAAAAGATTACCGCCAGGATCAGTGGCAAATGGAACAAAGGTTCGAGGGTATCCTCCCTTACCCGCGACTCGCGCAAAAATGCTTTGAACGTTAGGCTTGCTAGCGTCCTGCGTTCCGATAGGAAGGAATTCGTGGATCCATATCGGCTCCCAATCATCCTCCATTGGAAACCAGTCGAGAACTGGCATGCCACCATTGAACTTCAGGTAGTGCCCCTTCATCGCTTCCGGTAGCTGAACGCCTAAATCGTTCTCGAGCTTCTCTATGCCCGATCGGTCAATTGCGGGTCCACACTTCGAGAACTCGTTTTGCTTCATACTTCCTCCGTTAGCATCCTCGTTTGGGACTACGCCCCTTCAACCATCCCTGCTCTTGGGCAACCCGCACGGCCTCGGCGGAATCGTATGCAACGCCAAAATGCTTTGCAAATTGATCCGCCGAACCCGCATGCGGGAAAGTGTCGATATGTGCTTGCGTTTCGACCAGTTGCATCGTCGTGCGCCCCGTCTCAGGATTGAAGTCATTCAGATGGTGCCACGTATAGCCGGTGGCATCAGCCTTTGAAATATTCGCTTCTTTGAATGCCTGAACAAAGTCTCTCGATCTCGATCCCTGCATGGTGATCTCTACGATATTCCGCTGGCCTTCCGTCGCCGGAAACAGATTGGGACTGCCAGAAAAATCGACGCCTTGGTAAGCCCATCCCCACGGATCGATCCATTGGATCGGATTCGGTGCGTATCGGTAGAGGTTCGTTCCACCTAGCAGGCCGATCGGATCTGGATTGATGAATCGCCCGATATCCGGATCGTAGAACCGGAAAGTGTTGTAGTGCAACCCGGTCTCGCGGTCCAGATACTGCCCTTGGAAGCGCAGGTTCTGCGGTCGCGGTGCGTGAGCCGGCGCTGACGCGGCCGCTTGAACCTCTCCCCACACCGCTGTCGGTCGCTGCGGCGCCCGAGCAACCCACTCCTCCTGCACCGCATTGCCCCACACCTTATAGCGCGCCTGCCAGACCAACTCGCCACCAGCGTCGGTCAGTTCCTCCGGCAACCCCGAAACGTCGTTGTGGAAGTAATAAACCGCATCCCGCACATCCGCATCATTGGCCGCCGCCCTCCCTTGATCGATCCGGGCAAGTGGCACATAACTATTGGACTCGTACAAGTACGTCAGCGCTTCCTCGCCCTGACGGTCGTGATACGTCTCCTGCACCAACCGCATGCCGTCCCACAGGAAATCCGTACTCGCGTAACTGCCGTTGAGCTTGCGAACCCGCCGACCAAACGCGTCGTACTCGAAATGCGTTGTCGCGATCCCGAGCCGGTCCTTCGTCACGACGGTCTTGAGCTGGTTCCAATCGTCGTATTCAAGCGTGAGCTCTTTAGCCGGCCCATGCCCGCTCACCTTACGAACGAGCCGCCCATACGCGTCGTACTCGAAGCGCTTGTCCTCGAACATCTTGAGCCGGTTGTGCTCGACGTAGCCACCCGGGTGATCGCTCGACACCAGGTTCGCCGCGGCATCCCACCGAAACACTTCCGACGGCAATCCCGGCCCCACCGCCTGTTCGATGCGCCCCGTCGGGTCATACCCATAGCTCGTCGTGCCGTAACGCTGATCGCGCTTCTGGATCACCTCGCCTGCCGCATCGTATTGCCACTGCTTCGCAAGCAACTCGCCGCCCGCCGCGCCGCGCTGCGCAATTTGCCGCGCACGGCGCCCCACCGCGTCATACCCGAAATGGCTCGTCAGCTTGCCCTGCGTCCGCAGCACCTCGCGATGCAGATCATCCCGCTCGATGTCCGCAACCGCAGCACCGTCGAAACGAATCTGGTGCACGTGCCCCGACCCGTAATGCAGCCAGTCGATCGTGCGCTCGCCGGAAATCGTCGTGCTGACACGGTTGCCGAGCTCGTCGTAGGTGTGTGCGAGCCAGCCGGTCGGCGTGTATTCCTCGACGACTTCTCCACGCTTGTCGTACTTCAGGCTGACGCGATTCTTCAACGATGGTCCTCGGGCAGCAAGCGTGTACAACTCGGCCGATGTGATCCGGCCTGCCTCGTCGTACAGGTATTCGCAACGCTCGTGCGCGGCTTGCTTCGCCGTCAGCCGCCCAATCGCGTCGCGCTCGTATCGTGTCTCGAGCTGCCCGTCGCGGACGATCGTGCCTAGACCGCACACGTCGTACTCGTACATACGCTTGTGGCCATCGAGACCGATCTGTGCGGAAACCAGATCGCGACGGTCGTACTGAAAGCGATACGTCTCACGGTTCTCGTTGGTCAGGCTCGCCAACCGGAACGCCTGGTCATAGCCGAACTGCACGACCCGACCCGCCGCATCCGTGCGTGCAAGCAACAATCCACGCGGATTGACTTCGTAACGCGTGCTGCGCTGGTTTGGATCGACGACCTCAATCAGCCTTCCGGCCGCGTCGTAACGGAACATTTGACGCGCACCATCAGCCGTCCCGATCCCCGTGACTCGCCCCATCGCATCCGTTTCGTACACCGTGGCATTGCCGGCCGCATCGGTCACCCGCGCGAGCGCACCGCGTGCGTCATACGCAAACCGCGTGACCTTGCCGGAACAGTCGGTATACGCGGTCAACTGCGCCCGGCCATTCCATTCGAGGAATTTGTACCCGCCACGCGCATCGCGAATCGTATGCACGAGCCCGCGCTCGTCCCTGTAGTACTCGGTCGCGAAACCCGCCGGATCGCGCACCATCACCAGATTGCCGCGCGCGTCGTAACGATAGATCCATCGCGCGTTGGTCGGATCGATTTCCGCAACAGGCAGATCGTAGTGCCCATTCCATTCGGTCCGCTCGACCTGGCCGAGCGCGTCGATGCGCTGCGTCTGCCGCCCGCGCTCGTCGTATTCGAAGCGAGTGACATGGCCGGCCGGATCGGTCGTGCTCAACAACTGCCGCATCGCATTCCATTCGATCTGCCAGACGTGCCCTTCGGCATCGGTGTAGCGCGTCGGCTGCTGATCCTCGTTCCACGTCCAGCGCGTCACGCGCCCGATCTGATCGGTGATCGTCACCGAACGCTGCGCAAGGTCTGCATCGAACGTGTACGCTTCGCCGTCGTCGGTCCAATGGCGCACGACACGTGCGTCGCGGCCCACACCCTGCCACGCATAAAAGCAGTTCAAGCCGCCGGGCAACGTGTGCTGGACCATCAACCCATGCTCGTAGGCAAACCGTCGCCCGGTGTGGCCGCTGCGATCGGTCACGGCCACGAGTTGGCCGGCATCGTCGTACTTATAACGCACCAGCGTGTCGGGTTGCTCTCCGTCGACACCGCGCGTCAGTTCGATCGTGGCAATGCGTCGAGGATGAGGCTTCTCGTAACCCAGCGTCAGCACGCGACCCGCGCTGTCATGCAACCGCACCGGCCGCACGACCTCATCTACCGCTTCCTGCTCGACCTCGATCCAGTTGCCGTTGCGATCCTCGAGCCGCCGCAGCTTGAGCATCTCGCTGTCCGCATCGCTGCCCGCGCGGCCGAAATCGCGATACAAACCATCGACCGTTTCGACCACATAGTGCCCGCCGGCCGTACAAATCAGGTAAATGCCTTCCGGCACGCTGAAATGACTCTCACCCGGCTGCACTGCCGGAAACTCGATCTCGCGCCCCTGTTCGTCCCAGTACGTGATCGACGTGACGACGCCGTTCTCCCGCGCCAACCTCAACTCGACACTGATCGGCACGCTCCAGCCGACACCGAACAGGCCATCGGCGCGATCGTCGTGGCTGCTGTAAAAACGCCGCCAGACGATCGGCAGCGGGCCCGGCAACACGAAGTCGGTATCGTCGCTGCCGTCGAGAATCTTGCCGCCGGTGATCACGTTGACGGGATGGCCGGCCGACGGCTGCATCTTGCTGCCGAGCCATGTGCCGAATATGCCGGCCGCGAAATTCATCGCGAGACACGGCAGCTTGCCCTTGACGAAATCGCCCCAGCTTCCCTTGCCTCGGCCACAGAGCGCAAGCGCGATACCGATCGCCGCGCCGAGCCCGGCGACCCACGGCCGCGCCGCGCTGATGTCGCGCACGGTCTTCGTGCCGCCGCCGAAGAAAACGTCCGGCGAGCCCTTCGAGATCGTGCCGTCACAGGTGGTCTTGTCGTCGACCCGCGCCGCGGGCAGATCGTTGATGAACACCACGTCGGACCCTTGCGCGACGAATTGCGGACCGGGATGGTCGCTGCACAGAACCGGATCCATGTCCGCGCCGTCGGCCGCGCGCGCCGCCGGCTTCCCGTTGACGAACACATCGGGCGAGCCGTTCTGGATCGTGCCTTTCTCCACGGGCGGAGAAATGGCGTTGCCGAGCCCCTTCGCGGCCTCGTCGATCTTGTCGTTCAGGCCCGAGCCCTGCATGTAGGCGGCCACGCCGACGCCGATCGCCAGCACGATCGGCGTCGCCAGCCCGCCGGTGCCGATTTCGAGCGCGCCCAACGCGCCGAACACGAGGCCTTCCGCTATCGTGGTCAGCGCCCATCCGATCCCCAGGCCGCCCAGCAGCGACCCGCCCATGCCGAGCAAATCGCCCGCAAGCGTCGTGTGGGTAAAGGGATCGTCCTTGCGAGCGGCCGGTTGACTCATGGGCGGCCGGCATCCGAAACGACCGTGGGCACAACCGGGCGCGGCTGGAAGCTCTCCAGCATGCGCGCGGCAAGCGCACGCTGTTCGTCGTTGAGCGGCGCGGCATTGGTCAACGTCATCACGATCACCTGCCCACCGGCATCGAGCCGAAACGCCGTCTGCATCTGATGAAAGGTGCGACCGTCCTGTTCATGCGTCGATTCCGTTTGCACGCCGGGGCATTCCGCCCGCCCGACCGTTACCGGGCGTCGCGACTGCACGTCCAGATTCTGCGCGGTGCGCGACGCGTGCGCCCATTCGCGCTCGACGAACGCGTCGATCGACTCCTGCTCGCGCAGCCGGCCGCGGGACACGACGAGACTCAGCCCGCCCGGGCCGACGGGAAGAATCAGCATGTTGACGGTGCGATCAAGCGCCGCGTCCGGCAATTCGAATGTGCCTTCATGGATTGCGTAGTGCATGGCTGGTTTCGTTCGAGTTTATTTGTTGAGATCGATGCGCTTGCCGTTGACCGTCACACCGTCGTCGGTCATCAGGATCACGGAGCCGTTGTGCTCGAGGCGAATGCCTTCCGGCGCGAGCGAGATCGAGCTGTCCTGCACCTTCAGCAGGATGCCGCGCTCGGCCACATAGACCTGCGTGCCGCCGCCGCCGTCCTTGGCCGGCGTCGTCACCTCGACGGTCGAGGCCGTGGTGCTGCGCTTCTCGGCGATCGTCTCGGTGAGGTTGCCCTGCGGAATCTGCTTTTCTTCGCTGCCCGTCGCCACCAGCACGGTACGCATCGGCCCCATCACCTTGTGCGTCTCGTTGTTCTCGACGACGGTGTTCATGTCCTTCTGCGCGTGCATGAAGAATTCCTGCATGCCGTTCGTGTCGGTCATGCGGATCTCGTTCGACCCCGCACCCTTATGCGTCTGGCTCTTGATCCCCATCGTCTGGCCGGCCGCGCCGTGATACGGGTTGCCCTGCTCGCCGTTGAACACGCGGCCGACGATCACCGGGTTATCCGGATCGCCCTGATTGAACGCCACCAGCACTTCCTGCTTGATCCGCGGAATCGCGGCCGCGCCCCAGCCGTCGCCCGCCCACGGCTGCGACACGCGCACCCACATCGAATCGGAGCCGTCCTTCTTGCCGCGCCGGTCCCACGGGAAATGCACCTTCACCGCGCTGCCGTTCGTATAGATTTCCTCGCCCTTCGGCCCGACGACGATCGCCGAATGCGTGCCGTGAATCACCGGCTTCGGCGTCGCGCGCGGCGCACGGTACGGGATCTTCTTCGGCAGCAGCGAGAAGCTGTTGCGGTACGGCAGCTTCGCGCTGTGCTGCGTGTAGTCGTTCACGGCCTCGTGACGCACGTGCAGGATCACGTACTCCTGGTTGTTTTCGAGCACCGGGTGGTTCGCGACGGCCACGGTGCCCGCCGTGGTCATGCGCCACGCATAGCCGCTGCCCGTATAGCGATGCGCCTGCGCCTCCTCGGCCTCCATCGCGAAACGCGCGTAGCGGTTACCGTCGTCGCCGTGGTCGTACAGCGACTGGTGCTCGAACCGCTCGGTCGCGTCGAGCCGTGCGTGCTTGAGGTTCTGCGGCCCGGCCTCCACCAGCATCAGCGGCGACGACGGATTCTGGTGATTGAAGTCGCGGAACGTGATCTTGCCGACGCCGAAACGCCGGCCTTCGTGCAACTGGTCGATGCCGCTGTCCTCGCTCGCCTCGGTCGCCGCGAACGGCACGGTGGCGAGCCCGTCGATCGGGCGGAACAGCAGGTTCGTGTCGCCGATCACGAGAAAGTGCTTGTCCTTCTCGTAGCGATGCGTCCACACGAGCCCCTCCTGCTCCATCAGCCGCGCGCAGAAGTTGTAGTAGCTCTCCTGGTACATCACGACGTATTCAAGCGGCTTCTGGCTCGTCCGGATGTCGAACACGAAATCGGAAAAACCGTGTTCCTGGAAGATTTCGGTGAGGATGTCCTGCGCGGTCTTGTTCTGGAAGATCCGGCAGTCGGTGGAACGCGTGAGGAACCAGAACCACGGCACGGCCGTCAGGTGGTATTGCGTGACGTTCCCGGGGTTGCCGGCGCGGTCGAACGACGCGACGTAGCCGTCGAAGTAGCGGTCGTTGTCGCCGGTGCCCGACGCCACGACGCGTTCGAGGGTCGACAGGCGCGCCTGCTGGTCGAAGCGGATCTTGACCTGCTGGCCGATCAGATCGTCCGGGCGCAGGTCGTGGCGATGCGACAGCAGGTCGAGGTGGATCTCCGGCAACCGGTTCACATGCTCGTCGATGACAGCCGCGCTGACGAGCAGCACATCCGGGCCGAGCGGCGTATCGAGCGTGACGTAGCGGTTGAGCTGGGTCAGGCGCGCGGGGTTGGCGGCGCCGTTGATCGCCTCGGCAATCGCGCCGGGCGTCTTCTCCATCAGCGAGAAGCCGGTCTGTGCGAGTTGCAGCGCGCGCTGGACGGTGTCGACGTGACCGGCCAGCCCTGCGAGCGGCCCGAGACTGCCGGCCACACTCGACGCGACCGGGCCGGCGAGGCCCCCGAGCGCGCTCAACGAGCCGAGCGCACCACCGCCCAATCCATTGGGAATACCCCCGTTCGGAGCGAAACTCATTGTTGTTCCTTGCGTGTGATCTCAGGTTCCGTAAGCCGGCTCGCCGGCCCGAAGCCTCGATAATGTAGGGTAAATCCCGGCGGCTTGAAAGACGTCCGCAAACGTTTTCGTTCGGGCCCTGAAAATCGGGAAACTAGACCAGTGGCTGGGTGCCCGGACGCGGCGCCCCACGCCGAAGCACCGCACCGGTAGCGGCCGAAAACAGCACGACCTGCACGAAGCTCGTGACCGGCACGTAGGGCGCGAAAAACCGGTCCATCACGTGCGCGAATCCGCTCAGGCTGAACGCGGCGAAACGCTGCTCGTCCACGACCAGCCGCACCTCCAGCCCGTGCACGAACGCCGATGCCGGCTTGCCGGGCAGCCAGCCCCGCACGCGCGCGGTCGACAACGACACGATCGCATCGAAGCGCCGGCCGGCGTCCACCGAGTTCTCCGCCCAGCGCGCGCAAAGCCGCCTGAGCTGGGTCAGGCCGCCCTTGTCCAGCCGGACCGCCTGCGGCACGAGAAGCGACAGCAGATCCCACAGCTCCCCATGGCGGAAAGCGGTCGGCCGGCTCGCGGTCGGCCGGTTCAGCAACATGACCGTACCCGCCGGATCGCCCGCGGGCAACGCCAGTTCGCGCTCGCGCATCGCGGACAGATCGCCCTGCGTGCAGGACAGCCGGATCTCCAGCTTGCGATGGCCGGGGTCGGCAGGTCGCCCGTCCTGGTCAACGAGTTCCAGTTCGACACCGCGGAGCGATTCGGCAGCGTCGGCCGGGGACGGCGCCGGGCGCGGGTCCGTCTCCTTGGCGCGCGGATCGACGGGTTCCTTCGGTGTCCGGCACGATGGCGAAGGTGGCGTTCGGCGTGGTGAGCTCGAACGTGAAAGTCAGCACGCCGGTCGTTTCCGCCGGCAACGCGACGTCGCGCGGCGCGATCGACGATGTCGTGTAACGCACCGACGACACCGTGAGCGGCACGATCGCGACGTCGTCCGCGACGCGGAATACTTCCTTGCCGATGGGCGCGATCAGCTTGTCGCCGCGCGGCACGACGCGCGGCGCAGTCAGGTCGCTGCTGCGGTCGCCCTGAAATTGCGCAATCGCGCATGAAGGAAACGGGCGCAGGAAAACACCATGCAGCGTGTCGAGAAAACCGTGCGTAAACGCCGGCACGTCATCTTCGATGCGCAAGTCGTGGCTCGCCGCCATCAACGCGAACGACTGCAACAGGCGTTCGACGTGCGGATCGTCCGAATGCTCGCCGGTGATCGCCAGCCGGGCGGCAATTTTGGGAAAGCGTTGCGCAAACGCCTGCACTGAACGGCGCAGCAGCGTCAGTTCACGCTCGAAGTGCGGCAGCAGATCCTTGGGCTCGATGGGCATCCTCGTTCCGTCCGTCGCCGCATGTGCGTATGACGATGCAGCGTTCAAAAAGGCGGAACGATTTTATTTTGACCACCTATTGTTTCATTCGCGACGCGTCGAACGGGCGTCATTTCGGCGACGACGAATGCTGCCGATGCCGCGCCTGAATGCCGCGAACATCAAGGCTCGCCGCTTGCAAACGGCCGCTCGGACATTTTCGCGTCAATGGTGGCGAACCGTTACAGCGGACGGCACGGCGTGCGTGTCGGCGCGTCTACACACACCACCCATGCGCGGCGTGCCACCTCACCGCGGCGAGACCACAATCGCCGCCCGCCGATTCTGCGCGCGCCCTGCCGGCGTCCTGTTATCGCCCACCGGATCGCGCTTCCCTTTCCCGGCAATCGCGATCTGCTTCGCGTCGAGCCCGACGTCGACCAGTTCGATCGCCACCGCCTCCGCCCGCCGCCTCGACAATTCGATGTCGTACTTCTCCGTGCCCTCGTCATCCGAATACCCATAAACCCGCACGCCGTTGATGCCCGCCGACCGCAACGTTCGCCCGATCCGTTCGACTATCCGTCTGACATTCGGCTTGAGGTTGTATCGATCGAAATCGAACAGAATCGGCCCGGTCGAACCGAACTCGAACCCCTGCCCGGTCTCCTGGAACCCGGCCGACTTCAGCGCCGTCACCTGCGTCTGCGTCAGCCCCCGATGAAGCGGCGGCGGTGTCTTGCAGCCCCCCAGCAGCATGCACAGCAGCAGCGCACTCCCGACGCACATCCGCCCCGTGCTCACAGGAAACGAGTGGTTCATTTCGCATCCCCTTCCATCGCGCCCGCTCTGCAAGCGCTTCTTTTAACCGCCGCCGCGGCCTCGCCCGCGGCGCGAGTCGATCGACATCACACCGGCCCTGCCACGCTCTCCGCCAGTTGCCACGATCCCGGCCGCGCGCGCTTGGCGCGGTACATCGCGATATCCGCCGCGCGCAGCAGGCCGCTCGCGTCGGATGCGTGATCGGGAAACAGCGCAACGCCGGCACTCATCATGGTGGCCACCACGCGGCCGTCGGACAGCTCGATCGACGGCGCCATGCCGGACAGAATCTCGTCGGCGATCCGGCACACGCTGCCCGCTTCAGGCACCGCCGCCAGCATCACCGCAAATTCGTCGCCGCCCAGGCGCGCGACGAGATCGGCCTCGCGCACCCGCGTGCGCAGCCGCGACGCGATGCCGATCAGCACCGCGTCGCCCGCATCGTGACCGAGACCATCGTTGATCTCCTTGAAGCGGTCGCAGTCGAGATAGAGAACCGCGACCCGCTCCCCCGTCAACGTGGCGTCGCACAGCGCCAGCGCGAGACGCGATTCGAACTGCACGCGGTTGGGCAACCCGGTGAGCGCATCGTGCGTCGCCTTGTGTTCGAGCGACGCGTTCTCGTCGCGCAGCGTGTTCTGCCAGTCTTCGAATTCGTCGAGCAATGCGTTGAAGTCGTCGCCGAGCTGGTTCAGTTCGGCGATCGCCGCCGGCTCGACGCGCCGCGCGAACGCACGCTCGCGCCGCACCGCGTGCGCGACGCCCGCCAGCGCGCGCAGCGGCGAAACGATGTTGCGCAGCAGGCGCTTCGAACTGACGTACGCACCGAACACGCTGACGGCCAGGCAGCCGAGAATGCCGCCGACGCCGCCGAGCAGGAAGCCGAAGAACTGGTGCCCGCGGCCGCGCACGACGACGTGGCCGACGATGATGCCGTCGTGCATCACCGGGACGGTCACCGGCCCGGGCAGCGCCACGTCGGCGACCGCGCGCTCGAGCCGCGCGATCCCGCTTCCGGCCGGCAGCTGCCACGTGGCGAACAGTTGCCCGTTGCTGTCGGTGACGACCACCTGCGCGACGTCCTCGTCGCCGGCGATCATGCCGATCGCCTCGTTCGCCGCGACGCGATCGCCGAACACGAGCGCCGCCTCGACCGTGTAACCGAGCGAGCGCGCGAGCAGGTTCAGGTTGTTGCCGGCATACGCGCGCAACGCGATCACGGCGACGACGATCAACGACACGGCGGCCATCGTCACGGCGACGAACGCGAGCCGCAGGTGTGCGCGACGCAGCACGCTTTGCAACGTCGGGCGCGGCACGGGCGAAGCGGGAACGGGAAGCGAGGGCCGTGTCATGGCGTCACCGGCCGTCGTGCGAGATTGAGGACGTTCGGATGCACGCGCACGCCGCTGCGCGCGACGGCATCGAGGTTGATGTCGAACGACACGCGATCGCCGTCGACGTCGAGGCAGAACATGCCGCCCGCGGTGCAGGACGGATCGTGTTCCGCGATCGTCAGCACCGGATGGCCGGCCAATGCGGCTCTCACCCGCGCGCGCTCGTCGTTGTTCAAGGCGCCGAGATAGACGACGTCGCATGCGATGCCGAGCGACGGATCGTCGAAGCGGACGCGTTGCACGTCGAGCAGCGTCGAGCCGGCCTGCAGCGTGTCGGTCAGGCCGCGCGCGTAGTCGGGGCGCCCGGTGATGCACAGATGCAGGCGCACGGGCGTCGTCGGCCAGCGCGTGAAGCTGATGATGCCGAGTACGACCTGCCGCACGGCGGAGTCGTGTGAAGAAAGGACGGGATTCGCGGGGCTGGCGGCACTCGCGGCGGCCGCGAGCCGCGCCGATTCGACCGGATCGCCGGCATCGGCGGGAGCCCCGGCGAAGACGACAGGCGCAATGCCCAGAACGCAAACGATTGCGTAGAACGCGTGGCGCAGTGCGGCGACTCGCCCCGGTCTTCCGGACGCCTTCCGCGCGGCGATTGCCGCCGCGCACGTCGGCATCGATGCGACTGCAACACTCGCAGCCGCCGCGCATACACTCGCATTCATGATGGAAACATCTGCTACCGTCGTTTCCCGGTGCTGCCTCTTGCCTGCCATGCGCGTGCAGCCACCGTATCACGCGCACGGGTGCTTCCATCTTAGGTAAAAATTCGCATCCCAAACCAGTGGGATACACCCGCGAACAGCATCTGAAAACAGACCGGGTCGATACCGCGCACGACGACGCGCGCAACGAAACTGCGTGATGCCGCCCCGCCTTCGCGCATCGACAAATTGATCAGCGGATTGGGCGCTCCGGAACGTCAACCTTCAGACGTTCGCGATCGGCAATGCGTGTACGCTCGGCGGCCATACGAGCCGGCGGCGCGCCGCGAATCGATATCGACGAAAATATCCGCACGCAAGTCCTGCCGCTACACGCCCGATTGCCGGAGCCGGCCTGCACCCTGGAGCGTCATGAAGATAGAAAACTCGGAACTCGAAGCGTTCGTCGCCGTCGCCGAACTCGGCACGTTTCATCGTGCGGCGGAAAAGCTGCATCTGACCCAGCCGGGGCTGTCGCGCCGCATCCAGAAGCTCGAACAGACGCTCGGCGTCGAGCTGTTCCAGCGCACCACGCGCAGCGTGACGCTGACGGGTGTCGGCCGCCAGTTCCTGCCGATGGCGCGCGAGCAGATCGCACAGCTCGGAATGATGCTGTCGTCGATCCAGGAGATCGCGCAAAAGCGTTACGGCAAGGTGCGCCTCGCGTCGATCCCGACCGTCGTCGCGCAAGCGCTGCCCGGCGCGCTGCGCGGCTACGCGGACAAGTATCCGCACGTCGCCGTGCAGATCCTCGACGGCAATCACGACTTCGTGCTGTCGCAGGTGCGCGCGGGCATCGCGGAGTTCGGCGTCAGCCTGCATCCGGGCGACGACGACGATCTCGCGTTCGAGCCGCTCTTCACGGACCGCTACGTACTCGCGGCGCACGAGGACGACCCGCTGGCACGCGCGGACGCCGTCACGCTCGGCGAATTGCGGCACGCGAAACTCGTCATCGGTGGTCGCGACAGCGGCAACCGTCTGCTGCTCGAAATGATGATGGGTCAGGAAGCGGTGCGCAGCCGCTGGTTCTACGAGGTCGAGCACATCTCGTGCGTCACCGCGCTCGTGGCGGCCGGCGTCGGCTGCGCCATCCTGCCCGAGAGCGCGTTGCGTGCGTACGGCGCGCCCACGGTACGCGCGGTGCCGATCGCGAACCCGACCATCGATCGCACGGTCGGCATCGTGCGGCATCGGACCATCTCGATGTCCAGCTTCGCGAGCGACCTTCATGCGCTGGTGAAAGCGGCGTTCGCATAACGCCGACGGCGACGGATGGCGCCCCGAACGGCGATCCCGCGTCGCCGCATTGATGCTGGTTTCGCATGAATCGCGAGCCGAACGGCATTGGACGCCCGAAAAATGGCTGGCGACGATGATGGCGAACATGAACGACGGAACCGGGCAGCACGTCCGGTCCGGACGAATTCCGGAGGAGCCATCATGCATTTCGACGTGATCCTGCGCCGCGGCGAACTGATCGACGGGACGGGAGCCGCGCGCTTCGAGGCCGATCTCGGCGTGACGGGCGAGCGCATCGCCGCGATCGGCGACCTGCGCGGCGCGACTGCCGTGCACACGCTCGACGCAGGCGGTCTGATCGTCGCGCCGGGCTTCATCGACAGCCACACGCACGACGACGCGTTCGTGCTGACCGATCCCGACGTCGAACCGAAGGTCGCGCAAGGCGTCACCACGGTGATCGCCGGCAACTGCGGGATTAGCCTCGCGCCGCTGCTCGCCGAGCGCGACGTGCCGCAGCCGCTCGACCTGCTCGGCGCATGGCAGTCGTTTCGCTTTTCATCCTTTCGCGCCTATCTGGGCGCGCTCGATGCAACGCCCGCCGCCGTCAACACGGCGGCCCTCGTCGGTCACTCGACACTGCGCGTGCGGCACATGGCGGATCTCGGCCGCGCGGCCAACGCGGCGGAAATCGCGGCGATGGCGGCCGATGTGCGCGCAGCGATGGCCGCCGGCGCGTTCGGCGTGTCGACCGGCACCTTCTATCCGCCCGCGGCGGCGGCAACGATCGACGAACTGATCGACGTCAGCGCGCCGCTGCGCGAGACGGGCGGCGTGTTCGCGACGCATCTGCGCGACGAAACCGACGCGATCATCGCTTCGCTTGACGAAGCGTTCTCGATCGGGCGTGCGCTCGACGTGCGCGTCGTGCTGTCGCATCACAAGGTGGCCGGCACCGCCAATCACGGCCGCTCGATCGAAACGCTCGCGCATATCGACGCGCAGCGCACGCGACAGCCGCTGTGTATCGACTGCCATCCGTATCCGGCCACGTCGACGATGCTGCGCGCGGATCGCGTCCGCCAGTCGTCGCGCGTGATCGTTACATGGTCGAAGCCCCGTCCCGAGTTCGCGGGCCGTGATTTCCACGCACTGCTGCCGCTGTTCGGCGATTCGATCGATGCCGCGATCGACGCGCTGCGCCCCGCCGGCGCGATCTACTTCGTGATGGACGAAGCGGACGTCGAACGCATCATGCGCCACGAGTTGACGATGGTCGGCTCCGACGGCCTGCCCAACGACATACGTCCGCATCCGCGGCTGTGGGGTACGTTCCCGCGCGTGCTCGGCGAATTCTCCCGCGAGCGTGGCCTGTTCCCACTCGAAACGGCCGTGCGCAAGATGACGGGCCTCACGGCCGAGCAATTCGGCATCGCGGAACGCGGGCGGCTCGCGGTCGGCCATTACGCGGATCTCGTCGTGTTCGACCCCGCGCGCGTGATCGACCGCGCGACGTTCGCGAGCCCGACGCTGCGCCCGGAAGGCATCGAACACGTGTTCGTCAACGGGCATGCGGTGCTCGAACACGGCCGGCATACCGGCGCGCGCCCCGGCCAGGCGCTGCGCCGCCGCCCCTGAGTCAACCTGCACGGAGTCACCATGACGAATTCCAACGGCCTCCCCACGCCGCACGGCATGCAATCCGGCTCGGGCCCGCTCGCGGATACGGCCGCGCCCGGCATCGACGCGTTGTATGCGCGCCTGAGCCGACGCATCATTCCGCTGATCCTCGTCTGCTATTTCTTCGGCTATCTCGATCGCGTCAACGTCGGCTTCGCGAAACTGCAGATGATGACGGATCTGCATTTGACGGACGCCGCCTACGGCATCGGCGCGGGCCTGTTCTTCGTCAGCTATCTTCTGCTGCAGGTGCCGACCGGCTGGCTCGTGCAACGGGTCGGCGTGAAGCGCTGTCTCGCCGGCTCGATGCTCACATGGGGCGCCGTATCGGTCGCCACGCTCGCCACCCGCGATACCGCGAGCTTCTATGCGCTGCGCTTCCTGCTCGGCGTGACGGAGGCGAGCTTCTTTCCGGCCGTGATCGCCTACTTCGGCGTGTGGTTTCCGTCGCACCGGCTCGCGAAGGTCATGGCGTTCCTGTTTCTCGCGATGCCGATGGGCGTCATCGTCGGCGGCCCGCTGTCGGGCTGGATCATGGATGCGACGCACGGCGGCCTCGGGTTGCGCGGTTGGCAGTGGATGTTCCTGATCGAAGGCCTGCCGGCCATCGTGCTCGGCATGTACCTGCTCGCGCGCGTGACGGAACGGATCGACGACGCCGTCTGGCTGACCGACGCGGAAAAACGCATGATTCGCGCGGAGATGGCGCAGGAAGCGGCCGGCAAGCGCACGCACCTCTACGCCGCGCTGCGCGAACCGACACTGTGGCTGCTGTTCGCAACCTCGTTCCTCTACAACGTCGGCAACTACGGGCTGGTGTTCTGGATGCCGACGATGATCAAGGCGCTCGGCTCGCTGAGCAATCTGGGGATCGGCCTCGTCAGCGCGATACCGTACCTCGTCGCATCGATCGCGATGGTCGCGAACGCGCAGCATTCGGTGCGAACCGGCGAGCGCCGCTGGCATACGGCGCTGCCGGTCGCCATCGGCGGAGTCGCGCTGCTCGCGAGCCTCGGCATGCGTGCACATCCGGTGCTCGCCGTCATGTGCCTGACCGTGGGCGTGGCGGGCATCATGAGCACGCTTGCGATGTTCTGGAGCCTGCCGTCGCGGATTCTCACCGGCGAAGCCGCCGCGGGCGGCGCCGGGCTCGTCAACATAGGCGCGGCCGTCGCCGGGTTCGTCGGCCCGACGCTGATGGGCTATGCGTCCGGACTGACGGGAAGCACCGAACTCGGCGTCGCGCTGCTCGCGTTCGCGCTCTTCGCCGCCGCCGCGCTGATCCTGTCGATCCCGCGCCGGTTCATGGTGCGCGCATGAGCGCGGTTCCGTCGATGCGCGGCGCGCTCGCGCTGGCTACGGAGGTGCGCGCGGGACGCGCGAGCGCCGTGTCGGTCGTGCAGAGCGTGCTGGCCGATATCGCTGCGCGCGACGGCGCCATCCATGCGTGCGCACGGACCTTCGACGCGCGCGCACTGCGCGACGCGCGGCGGATCGACGCGATGGTGCGCAGCGGACGCGACCCGGGCCCGTTGGCCGGCGTGCCGTTTCTCGTCAAATGGAATTTCGACGTGGCCGGCTACCCCACGGTCGCGGGATCGCCGGCGCGCGCGGCGCTGCCGGCCGCCGCTACCGATGCGGCGGCGGTCGCGCAACTATGCGCGGCCGGCGCGGTGCCGGTCGGCGCGACGCATATGGACGAACTCGCGTGCGGCGCCACCGGCGTGAATCCGCACTATGGCGCGGTGCGCCTGCCGGCCGACCCGACGCGCATGACCGGCGGTTCGTCGAGCGGCTCGGCTGCCGCGGTCGCCGCCGGATACGTGCTGCTTGCGCTCGGCAGCGACACCAACGGCTCGATCCGCGCACCGGCAGCGCTATGCGGCGTGTGGGGATTTCGCCCGGGCGACGGGCGGCTGTCGCGGGCCGGCTGCCTGCCCTATGCCGATTCGCTCGACAGTATCGGTGGATTCGCGAACGATATCGACGATCTGGCAGCTCTGTACGACACGCTCCGCGACGCGGATTCATTGCGCTCGCAACCGATTCGCGATCCGGCCGCCCCGCTGCGCGTCGCGGTGCTGACCGGCGATTTCGAACGACATGCCGATGCGGACGCGCAACGCGCCGTCCGGCGCGCGGCAGCCTGTCTGAATGCGGGCGAATCGATAGCGCTCGACCGCGACGAAGTCTCGCACGTGCGGGAGGCCGCGATCGCAATCTCGAACGTGGAGCTGGCCCGCAACCATCGCGGGTTGCTCGACGCGCCGGCGGCGCTCGTATCCGAACGACTGCGGTCGCGCATCGCAACCGGCGTCTCGACGTCCGCCGCCACGTATCGGGAAGCGCTTGCATGCCGTGCGGCGTGGCGCGTGCGCGTCGAAGCGCTGTTCGCACGCTACGACGTGCTGCTCGCCGCCGCGACGCCCTGCGCGGCGCCGCGCGTGACCGACCCGACCGTCGATATCAACGGCGCCCTGCTCGAGCCGGCCAAGACGCTCGGCCTGCTCACGCAGCCGATTTCGTTCGCGGGGCTGCCCGTCGTCAGCGCACCCTGCTTCGTGCCGGGAGAACTGCCGGTCGGCGTCCAGTTGATCGGCGCACCGCATGCCGACGCGGTCTGCTTCCACGCCGCGCGGCAATTCTCTATCGCGTGGCGCGACCTGGGTCGGTAGCGACGCCCCTTGGTGAGCCGCGCCGCCGCGAGTATGCTTGCAGCTCGAACCTTCTCCAACCCGGGCGCGCGCCCCTACCGCGGGCAAGCGCCCCACCAACCGTCACTCACCATCGATGGATTTCGACGTCATCGTTCTCGGCGCCGGCATCGTCGGCGTCTGCGCCGCGCTGCACCTGCAGGATCGCGGCCGCAAGGTCGCGCTCGTCGATCGCGGCGCGCCCGGCGAAGGCACGAGCTTCGGCAATGCCGGGCTGATCGAGCGCTCGTCGGTCGAACCGTACCCGTTCCCGCGCAGCCCGTTCACGCTGATGCGCTATGCGCTGAACCGCTCGACCGACCTCTACTGGCACAGCGCGTCGCTGCCCGCGTTCGCACCGTGGCTCGCGCGGTTCTGGTGGGAATCGGCGCCGCTGCGTCACGCGGCGGCCTCGCGCGACATGCTGCCGCTGATCGAGCGCTGCATCGTCGAGCACGACGCGCTGATCGCGCGGGCCGGCGCCGGCGAACTGGTCCGCGCCAGCGGCTGGCTGGAAGCGTTCCGCACGCCGGCCGCATTCGAGCGCGGCGTGGCCGACGCCGGCCTCACCGCGCGCCGCCACGGGCTCGGCATCACGCCGCTCGACGCGGCCGCGCTGCGCGCGCACGAGCCGAGCCTCGCACCGGGCTTCTGCGGTGCGCTGCACTGGCTCGACCCGAAAAGCGTCGTCGATCCGGCCGCGCTCGTCAAAGCGTATGCGCAACTGTTCGTACGGGGCGGCGGCACGCTGCTGACGGGCGACGCCGCGAGTCTCGACGCGCTGTCGCCCGGCTGGCAGGTCCGGACCGACGACGGCCCCGCGGCCGCGCCGGCCGTCGTCGTCGCGCTCGGCCCGTGGTCAGACACGGTATTCGGCAAGTTCGGCTACAAGATCCCGCTGCGCGAGAAGCGCGGCTATCACATGCACTATGCGCCGTCCGCGCGCGGCGTGCCGTCGGCGCCGATCGTCGATCGCGAATACGGCTACGTGATCGCGCCGATGCGGCGCGGGCTGCGGCTGACGACCGGCGTCGAGATCGCGCGGCGCCGCGTGCCGCCCACCGGCGTGCAGCTCGAACGCGCGGAACGCGTCGCGCGGCCGGTGTTCGGTTTCGGCGAGCGGCTCGACCCGCATCCGTGGCTCGGCTTCCGGCCGTGCACGCCCGACATGCGCCCGGTGATCGGCCCCGCGCCCGCGCATCGCGGGCTGTGGTTCGCGTTCGGGCACAACCATCACGGGCTGACGCTCGGCCCCGTCACCGGCCGCCTGCTCGCCGAGATGATGACCGGGGAAGCGCCGTTCACCGATCCGGCGCCGTATCGCGCGGATCGCTTCTGAGCGGGCGATGCCGGCCGGCGCGCAGGCCTGACGGCGTCGTGCCCGCCGCCGTCAGCGAAAACGAAGCTGGCCCCGCCCGAGCTGAGAAACGGACGCGCAGCCCATCAGCCGCATGTCCCGCTCGATCTCCGTGCGCATCAGTTGCAACGCGCGCTCGACGCCGGGCTGCCCGGCGGCGGCGAGCGGGAACAGGTAATAGCGCCCCAGCCCGACGGCCTTCGCACCGAGCGCCAGCGCCTTGAGCACGTGCGAACCCCGTTGCACGCCGCCGTCCATCATCACGTCGATCCGGTCGCCCACCGCGTCGACCACCTCGGCAAGCTGGTCGAACGCGGCGCGCGAACCGTCCAGTTGCCGTCCGCCGTGGTTCGACAACACGATGCCGGTGCAGCCGATGTCCACCGCCCTGCGCGCGTCGTCGACCGACATCACGCCTTTCAGGCAAAACTGCCCGTTCCACTCCCGCACCATCGCGGCGACGTCGTCCCACGACATCGACGGATCGAGCATGTCCGTGAAGTAGCGGCTGATCGACATCGCGCCGCCGCTCATGTCGACATGCTGGTCGAGTTGCGGCAAACGGAATCGCTCGTGGGTCAGGTAGTTGATCGCCCAGGCCGGCTTCAACGCGAATTCGGTGAGCCCCGCGAGCGTCAGCCGGAACGGAATCGAGAAGCCGGTGCGCTTGTCGCGCTCGCGATTGCCGCCGGTGATGCTGTCCACCGTCAGCATCATCACGTTCACGCCGGCTTGCCTGGAACGGTTCATCATCTCGCGGTTGAGGCCGCGGTCCTTGTGAA
The DNA here is from genome assembly GCF_001547525.1 of Burkholderia anthina. Classification (GTDB taxonomy): domain Bacteria; phylum Pseudomonadota; class Gammaproteobacteria; order Burkholderiales; family Burkholderiaceae; genus Burkholderia; species Burkholderia semiarida. Next base: position 1,984,537 of record NZ_LNJP01000003.1, on the reverse strand, counting down.
AATAGAACTGGTAGACCTGCGGGCCCGGGCTGATCGCACGGGCTTCTTCCAGGCTCACGGTGCCGAGCGACGACACGCCGAACATCGTGTCGAATTTCGCGGCGGCGGCGGCGACAGCGCGCTCGCCGTCATGGTGAAACAGGCGTTGCAGCGCGGTCGGCGAACAGTACACCGGCATGCCGAGCTTTTGCCCCATGACCGTCACCGACAGATCGACGTCGCGCACGCCGCGCAACACGTTCGGCACGAGATCGCAGCTTTCGAACGCGCTCGTGTTGCGTCGATACGTGGTTTCATCGTCGGCCGCGCCGTCGATGTAATTGAAGATCGGCCCCGGCAATCGTCGTCTGGCCAGCTCGCGGAAGTCGTGGAAATTGTGGCAATCGTTCACGCGCATTCGTCACACTCCATTCGGCGCGCGAGCGGCATGCCGATCGACCGGCGCGCATCGCTCGCATCGCAGCGTTCGTTCTGTCCCGGCGGCCGATACCCTCGCGCGATGCGCACGCCGCATCGGCACGCGAAAATCCGCATCGTGTCAGCTGCGGCCGACCATGCGGCGAATCGACTCGCGCACTCAGTCGAGCGCACGGCCAAAGATGCGGATCACTTCATCGAGATGCTCGGCCATCGCGCGACGCGCGGCGTCGGGGTCGCGCGCGCGGATCGCGTCGAGGATCGCGCGGTGTTCCAGCTCCGAGCGGTGCGGCATGTCGTTCGGCATGTACAGCGACTGCAGCCGCTGGAACATCGGGTCGTACTTGTGCGCCAGCAGTTGCTTGATCATCAGCGCATACGCGGCGTTGTCGCTCGCTTCCGCGATGCGGATATGGAACAGCCGGTCGCCCGGGTGCGTGAGCGAGCCGCTGCGGTTGTCGTCCTGGTTGCGCAGGAACGCTTCGTGGATACCTTCGATCTGCGCGTCCGAGCCGTGCCGCGCGGCCAGCGAAGCGGCTTCCGGCTCGATCAGCCGGCGCGCCTGCAGCAGCGCGAACGGCGGGATTTCGGTATCGAGATCGAGTGCGATGCCGAGCTCCGGATCGATCTCGACGATCGAGAACGGCGCGACCTTCCCGACCGGTGCCGGCGCGGGTTCGGGCGCGGCCGCCGTTTCAGGAAGCCGCACCTTCACGCCGTCGCCGACGCGCACGCTGACGAGCCCGCTCACCTCGAGCGCGATCAGCGCCTCGCGCACCGACGTGCGCGACACGCCGAACTGTTCGGCGAGCTCGCGCTCGGGCGGCAGATAGCTGCCCGGCGGGAAATCGCCCGACTCGATCATCGCGCTGAGCTTGTCGGCGATCTGCTGGTAGAGGCGGCGGTTCTGAATCGGCTGGATGGACATACGTTGACGCTGGTAATCGGTTTCGTTGCGGACGGCCCGACGAATCGCACAGACCGCTCGCGCCTATTCTATATGCCGCGCTTCACATCGCCCGGCACCGCGTAGCAACGCGCGGCCGTGCCGCCCCACAACGCGCCGCGCTCGGCCGCCGACAGCCGCGATTCGGCCCAGCGCTCGACGAGCGACGCGACCTCGTCATACGACGCCGCGAGCAGGCACACGGGCCAGTCCGATCCGAACATCAGCCGCTGCGGGCCGAATGCGTCGAGCGCCGCGTCGAGGCACTGCTCGATATGCCGGATGTCCTGCGCGCGCAGGCCGCGCCGCCAGTCGGCCTCGGTCACGAGCCCCGACAGCTTGCATGCGACGTGCGGCAGCGCGCCGAGCTCGCGCAGCGACGCGCGCCAGCGCGCGAGCGCCGTGTCGTCGCGCTCGAACTCGGCGAGCGCCGGCTTGCCGCAATGATCGAGCACGAGCCAGTGCGCATCGTGCCGCGCGCAGAACGCACGGACCGCCGGCAACTGGCGTTCGAACACGAGCACGTCGTACACGTAGCCGTTCGCCTGCAGCCACGCCACACCGCGATTGAAAGCGGGATCGGCGACGAACGCGCCGACGTCGGCTTCGTCCTGCACCTGATGACGAAAGCCGCACAGCTTCGGGCTGCGCCACTCGGCGACGCGGTCGGCCAGCGCCGGCGCACCGAGATCCTCCCACCCGACCACCGCCGCGATGCGCGCGTCGTCGCGCGCGAGGTCGAGCAGGAACGCCGTCTCGTCGCGCCCGGCGCGCGCCTGCACCGCGATCGACGCGCCAAGCGCCTGCGCATGCAGTTGCGGCCACAGCATATCGGGCAGGTAGTCGCGCGCGAGCACGCCCATGCCGGGGCCGATCCACGGATAGTCGGCCGCGCGATAACGCCAGAAGTGCTGATGCGAATCGATACGCACTGCGCCCATGATCCCCTCGTGTTCAATCGTCTCGGCAGCGGCGGCGCGCATCGTCGCGATCGCCGCCGGCACGCCACGATCAGTCGTACAACACCGCCGCGATCTTCGGATCGTCGATATTGGTCTTGTCGTACCAGTAGAAGCCGGTATCGATGACCTTCGGCAGCTTCTCGCCCTTGATCGCCTTCACGGCCGCCTCGACCGTCTTGTAGCCGATCCCGATCGGGTTCTGCGTGATCGCGCCGGCCATCAGCCCGCTGCGGATCGCATCCTTCTGCTGCTTGCCGGAGTCGTAGCCGACGATCACGACCTTGCGCTTCATCTCGCGCACGCCGTTGACCACGCCGATCGCCGAGCCCTCGTTGGTGCCGAACAGCCCCTTGAGCTTCGGATACGCCTGCAGGATCGACTTCGTCACCTCGGTCGATTTCAGCTGGTCGCCTTCGCCATACTGCACGGTCACGACCTGCACCTTCGGGTGCGCGGATTTCATCCGTTCCAGGAAGCCGTCGCGGCGGTCGATGCCGGTGCGGCTCGTCTGGTCGTGCGCGACCACGGCCACCTGCCCTTCGTCGCCGATCAGCGCGGCGAGCTTGTCGGCGGCGAGCGCGGCGGCCGCCTTGTTGTTGGTCGCGGCCGTCGTCACCGGAATGTCGCTGTCCACGCCCGAATCGAACGCGATCACCGGGATCTTCTCGGCCTGCGCCTTCTTCAGCAGCGGCAGCGCGGCCTTGCTGTCGAGCGCCGCGAAGCCGAGCGCGGCCGGCTTCTTCGCGATCGCGGCCGACAGCATGTCGATCTGCTTGTCGACCATCGCCTCGGTTTCCGGCCCTTCGAACGTCACCTTCACCTTGTAGTCCTTCGCGGCCTGCGTCGCGCCCGATTTCACGGCCTGCCAGAACTGATGCTGGAAGCCTTTCGAGATCAGCGGGATGTACGTCTCCTGCGCCTGCGCGCCGGCCGTGACGCCGACGGCGAACGTCAGCCCGACGATCGCGTTCAACACCTTGCTCCTGATCACTTCGCGTCTCCTTGGTTGGTATCGACTGAAATGCCGGCCCGGCCGGCGGTGCAGCGCCTGGGTGCCCGTGTTCGTTTCTTCCTGCGCGCGTGCATCAGCGGCGGCGCCGGCGCAGAATGTCCACATAGACGGCGAGGATGATGATCACGCCCGTCACGACCGTCTGCCATTCCTGCGCGACCGACATGATGCGCAGCCCGTTGGTCAGCACGCTCATGATGAACGCGCCGATGATGGTGCCGACGATGCTGCCCGCGCCGCCCGACAGCGACGTGCCGCCGATCACGACGGCCGCGATCGCATCGAGCTCGTAGCCCTGCCCGAGCGCCGGCTGCGCGGAATTGAGCCGCGACGCGATCAGCAGGCCGGCGATCCCGCACACCGCGCCGCTGAACGTGTACACGGCGATCTTCCACGCGTCGACGTTCACGCCGGACAACCGCAGCGCTTCCTCGTTGCTGCCGAGCGCGAACGTGTAGCGGCCGAAGATCGTGCGGTTCAGCACGATCGACGCGCCGATCGCGACGAGGAACAGGATCAGCACCGCGTTCGGGATCGGCAGCGCGGGGATCAGGTTGCCGATCAGCGAATCCTGCGCGATCGACGTGAAGCCCGGCGTGTCGTTGAAGTAGATCGGCCGCGTGCCCGAGATCACGAGCGACAGCCCCTTGAGCAGCATCATCATGCCGAGCGTCGCGATGAACGGCGGCACCTTCATCTTCGCGATCACGAAGCCCGACACACAGCCCGACAGCGCGCCGAAGCACAGCGCGGCCAGGATCCCGAGCGGCAGCGGCATCCCCCACTTCGTCAACACGACGCCGGCCATCACCGCGCAGAACGTCATCAGCGTGCCGACCGACAGGTCGATGCCGGACGTGATGATCACGTACGTACAGGCGACGGCCAGCACGCCGTTCACGGCGGTGGCCTGCAGGATCGACACGAGGTTGTCGACTTCGAGGAAGTTCGACGACGCGAAGCTGAAGAACACGATCAGCAGCACGAGGCTCGCGAACGCGAGCAGCTTCTGCCGCGCGGCCGGGTTGAAGAAGCGCGACTTCAGGCTCGATGCGGCGGCCGGCGTGTCGCCGGTGGCCAGGGGCGGAACGGGATGCGTATCGTTGGACATGATCGTTGGGCGTCTGAGCGTCTGATTCAGGACAACACGGTCGACTCGCGCTGCGTCGCGAGCTGCATGATCTTTTCCTGCGTGGCGTCGGCCGCGCGCAATTCGCCGGTCACGCGGCCTTCGCACATCACGAGAATCCGGTGGCTCATGCGCAGCACCTCGGGCAACTCCGACGAGATCATCACGATCGCCTTGCCGTCGGCGGCCAGCGCGTCGAGCAGCTTGTAGATCTCGCTTTTCGCGCCGACGTCGATGCCGCGCGTCGGCTCGTCGAAGAACAGGATGTCGCAGTCGCGCAGCAGCCACTTCGCGATCACGATCTTCTGCTGGTTGCCGCCCGACAGCAGTCGCGCGGGCTGCGCGACCGACGGCGTGCGGATCGCGAGCCGCCGTACGTACGACTGCGCGGCGTCGCGCATCGCGCGCGCATCGAGGAACAGGCCGCGGCGCACGAAGCGGCGCATGCTCGACAGCGCGATGTTGTTCTGCACGTCCATCCCGACCGCGAGCCCGAAGTGCTTGCGATCCTCGGACAGGTAGCCGATGCCATATTTCACCGCATCGGCGGGCGTGCGGATCGTCACGGCCCGGCCGTGCACGCGGATCTCGCCCGCGTCCACCGGATCCGCGCCGAATACCGCACGCGCGACCTCGGTGCGGCCCGCGCCCATCAGCCCGGCGAAGCCGAGGATCTCGCCGCGCCGCAGCGTGAAGCCGACGTCGCGGATCGCGCGGCCGCGCGACAGCCCGCGCACCTCGAGCGCAATCTCGTTCGCGGACGTATCGGGCGGCGTGCGGCTTTCCGTATCGAGCTGGCGGCCGACCATCATCGAGATGATCGATTCCATCGACGTACCCGCCATCGGCACGGTCGCGACATACTTGCCGTCGCGCATCACGGTCACGCGATCGGCGATCTGGCGCAGCTCGTCCATCTTGTGCGAGATGTACACGATGCCGACCCCGTTCGCGCGCAGGTCGCGGATGATGCGGAACAGTTCGGCGATCTCCGCGTTGTTCAGCGCGGCGGTCGGCTCGTCCATGATCAGCGCGCGCGAGTCGAACGACAGCGCCTTCGCGATCTCGACCATCTGCTGCTTCGCGACCGTCAGCCGGCCGACCTGCGTGCGCGGGTCGAGATCGAGCCGCATCCGCCGGAAGATCGCGGCCGCGTCGCGGTTGAGCTTCTCTTCGTCGACGAACACGCCGAAGCGGCCGCGCGGCTCGCGACCGATGAAGATGTTCTGCGCGACGCTCAGGTGATTCATCAGGTTCAGCTCCTGATGGATGATGCCGATGCCGAGCGCCTGGGCGGTGCGCGGATCGGCGATCTCCACCGGGCGGCCGTCCATCCGGATCTCGCCTTCGTCCTTCTGGTACACGCCCGCGAGAATCTTCATTAGCGTCGACTTGCCGGCGCCGTTCTCGCCCATCAGCGCATGCACTTCGCCCGCGCGCAGGTCGAAACGGCAATCGTCGAGCGCCTGCACGCCCGGAAAGCGCTTGCCGATGCCGGTCAGCGCGATCAGCGGCGGGGCAGTGTTCGGGTTCAGGTCGGGTTGCATCGCGCGCGGCCCTCAGCTGATCGCACGATCGAGATGCGTATAGCCGCCATCGACGAACAGCCACTGGCCCGTCGTGTGCGATGCGCGCTCCGACAGCAGGAACACCGCCGTGTCGGCAATTTCGTCGGCCGTCGTGAAGCGCCGGCCGAGCGGCACCTTGCCGGCAATCTCCGCGACCTTCGCTTGCGGGTCGTCGAAGCCGGCGATCCAGTTCTGGTAAAGCGGCGTCATCACTTCGGCCGGGATCACCGCGTTCACGCGCACGCCGTCGTCGCGCAACGCGACTGCCCATTCGCGCGTCAGCGCGAGCTGCGCGCCCTTCGACGCGCAATAGCCGCTCGTGTTGCCCTGCCCGGTCACGGCCGTCTTCGACGAGATGTTGACGATCGCGCCGCGCGCCGCCTTCAGGTGCGGCACGCAGTAATGCGCCATCACGTAGTAGTGGATCAGGTTGCGTTCGAGCGATGCGACGAACGCATCGCGCCCGGCGTCGAGACCGATGCTGTCGTTGATGCCCGCGTTGTTGACGAGCCCGTCGATGCGGCCGAAGCGCGCGATGGTTTGCGCGACGCCGTCGCGGCACCGCGCGTCGTCCTGCAGTTCGACCGTGACGCACGCGGCGCGCGGCTGTTTCCGCGTGAGTTCGCGCCAGAAGCCGTCGTCCGGTGCGTGGCGCGCGAACACCACCGGTATCGCGCCTTCGCCTGCCAGCCGCATCGAGATCGCGGCGCCGATGCCCGACGCGCCGCCGGTCACGATCACGACCTTGTCTTGCAGATTCAAATCCACTTCGCGTCTCCGTCGTTCATGTTGTCGCCGTGCACGGCGCGCGGGGTGCGCCCGACGCGCACAGCGCGCGCCGTCGTGCGTCGCCCGTGTCAGCCGCGGAACCGGTACTGCTCCAGCGATTCGGGCTTCATCTCGATCGAGAAACCGGGCGCGGTCGGCGGCATGTACGCCGCGTTGCGCACCACGCACGGCTCGACGAAATGCTCGTGCAGGTGATCGACGTACTCGGTCACGCGCCCTTCCTTCGTGCCGGAGATGCACACGTAATCGATCATCGACAGGTGCTGCACGTATTCGCACAGCCCGACGCCGCCCGCATGCGGGCACACCGGCAGCCCGTATTTCGCGGCCATCAGCATCACCGCGAGAATCTCGTTCACGCCGCCGAGCCGGCACGCATCGATCTGCACGACGTCGATCGCGCCGCGCGCGATGAACTGCTTGAACAGCACGCGGTTCTGGCACATCTCGCCGGTCGCGACCTGCACCGGCGCGATCGCCTCGCGGATCTTGCGATGCCCTTCGACGTCGTCGGGGCTCGTCGGCTCCTCGATGAACCACGGCCGCGCGAACGCGAGCTCGCGCACCCAGTCGATCGCCGCGTCCACTTCCCACACCTGGTTCGCGTCGATCATCAGCTTGCGCTCGGGGCCGATCACCTCGCGCGCGATCGTCACGCGGCGAATGTCGTCCTCGAGGTTCGCGCCGACTTTCAGCTTCACGTAGTCGAAACCCTCGTCCACCGCCTCGCGGCACAGCCGGCGCAGCTTGTCGTCGCTGTAGCCGAGCCAGCCGGCCGACGTCGTGTAGCACGGGTAGCCGTCGCGCTCCAGCGCGGCGATCCGCGCGGCCTTGCCGGGCGCCTGCCGGCGCAGCAGGTCGAGCGCTTCGTCCGGGCGCAGGCAGTCGGTCAGGTAGCGGAAGTCGATCGCCCGCACCAGCTCCTCCGGGCTCATGTCGGCGACGAGCCGCCACAGCGGCTTGCCGGCGGCCTTCGCCCACAAATCCCATACCGCATTGACGACGGCGCCCGTCGCCAGATGGATCGCGCCCTTGTCGGGGCCGATCCAGCGCAACTGGCTGTCCGACGTGACGTGCCGCCAGAAGCGGCCCATGTCCTCGCGAATCCAGTCGAGGTCGAGGCCGACGACGAGGTGACGCATCGCGTCGATCGCCGCGCAGCAGATTTCGTTGCCGCGGCCGATGGTGAACGTGAGCCCGTGACCTTCGAGCCCGTCGCGGTCGGTTTCGAGCACGACGTAGGCCGCCGAATAATCGGGGTCCGGATTCATCGCGTCGGACCCGTCGAGCTGGCGCGAGGTCGGAAAGCGCACGTCGAGGACGCGCATCGATCGAATGATAGGCATGACGAACCGTCCGTTGAAGGGAATCAGGCCTGCACGGTGCGCTGGCGTTGCTCGCCGAGCCCGTCGATGCCGAGCGTGATCACCTGTCCGGCACGCAGGTAGACGGGCGGCTTCTGCCCGAGGCCGACGCCCGGCGGCGTGCCGGTCGAGATCACGTCGCCCGGCTGCAGACTCATGAAGCGGCTCAGGTAGCTGATCAGGTACGGCACGCGGAACACCATCGTCGCGGTCGTGCCGTTCTGGTACCGGTGGCCGTCCACCTCGAGCCACAGCCGCAACGCGTGCGGATCGGGCACTTCGTCGGCCGTCACGAGCCACGGGCCGATGGGGCCGAACGTGTCGTTGCCCTTGCCCTTGTCCCACGTGCCGCCGCGCTCGAGCTGGTATTCGCGCTCCGACACGTCGTTGACGACGCAGTAGCCGGCGACGTGCGACAGCGCATCGGCTTCGTCGATATAGCGGCCGCCCTGGCCGATCACCACGCCGAGCTCGACTTCCCAGTCGGTTTTCTCCGAGCCGCGCGGGATCTCGACGTCGTCGTTCGGGCCCGAGATCGCGCTCGTCCACTTGCCGAACACGACGGGCTCCTTCGGCACCTCCATCCCCGATTCGGCCGCGTGATCCGAGTAGTTGAGCCCGATGCAGATAAACTTGCCGACGCGGCCGACGCACGCGCCGAGCCGCGGCGTGCCGTCGACGCGCGGCAGCGTCGACGGGTCGAGATCGCGCAGCCGCGCGAGCGACGCGGGGGTCAGCGCGTCGCCGGCGATATCGTCGATCACGCCGGACAGGTCGCGAATGTGGCCCTGCGCATCCAGCAGGCCCGGCTTTTCATGGTGTTTGTCGCCAAATCTCAGCAGTTTCATGTCGTTGTCTGAACGGAAAGTGAATGGGAAGGCGTGGTCGGGCAGACGCGGTCGGCTAGACGCGGTCGGCCAGACGCGGTCAGTTCGACCAGCCGCCGTCGATCAGGTGAATCGTGCCGGTGGTGAACGACGCTTCGTCGGACGCCAGATACAGCGCGAGCGCGGCCACTTCGTCCGCGGTGCCGATGCGGCCGATCGGCTGGCGCGCGACGAATGCCTGGCGTACCTCGTCGGCGGACACGTGGCGCGTGCGCGCCTGGTCGGCGATGCGCTGCTCGAGCGACGGAGATTCGATCGTGCCCGGGCAGATCGCGTTGCAGCGGATGCCGCGCTCGACGAAATCGGCCGCCACCGCCTTGGTCAGCCCGATCACGGCCGCCTTGGTGGTGCCGTACACGAAGCGGTTCGGCACGCCCTTCACGCTCGACGCGGCCGACGCCATGTTGACGATCGACGCGCCGCCGGCTTCGAGCATCGCGGGCAACAGCGCGCGGATCAGCCGGTACATCGACGTGACGTTCAGGTTCAGCGAGAACGCCCACGCGTCTTCGTCGCACTCGAGGATCGAGCCGTGGTGCACGTAGCCCGCGCAGTTGAACAGCACGTCGAACGCGCGTTCGCTCGCGGCGAGCGCGGTGATGTCGCCCGCGTCGGTGACGTCGAGCCGCCGCGTGACCAGCCGGCCGCCCGCACGCTCGGCGTCGGCCTCGAGCCGCACCAGCGCGGCTTCGTTGACGTCCGTCGCCAGCACGTCGGCGCCCTCGCTCGCGAACCGCAGCGCGGTCGCGCGGCCAATGCCCTGCCCGGCCGCCGTCACCAGCGCGCGTTTGCCCTGCAATCTCATGAGCATGTCTCCGAAAAAGCCGGCCGCCAGTCGGCCGATTGGCACAAAGGACTAAAGGTCCAACCAATCATAGGAAGGGACGGCGTGTTTGTCACGAACTTGGGATTCAGTATTTACCCAGGGCTGCTCAATCCGTCGGGCGCAAGAATTCGGCGGGCGAGCGGCGTTAAAGCACCACCCCGCGGTCCGCTCAAACCCAATACCAGCGGGCCTTCCAGCCGAACACCGGGCAACGCCCGGCGCGGCGGACAACGTAAACTGACAAAAAAGTCATGTTCGCGTCAGGGTGTCAACGGGTGGCGCACGTCATCATGGTGCTGCCGGACCGCGCTTCCGGTACATCGCCCCCCTGCCCGCGCCGGATCCCTGCGGGCACCTCCGTCCCCCGGCGATGTATCCCGTGACTGGGCGAGCAGACACGGTGCGCGGCCCGATTTTCCGCCCCGGACTTTCCGTCCGGGGCTTTTTGTTCATGGTTTTTCACGAAAATAAGCGTGGATTGTTTCTAAATCGGCAAAAGGTAATTCGAGCCGGACAGGATGTTTTTTCCGGTCACAGACGCTTACATTTAGCGCACCACTCATGGAAACCGCTACGGATTCGCCATCGGGTAGTGACATCCACTGCCACGGCCGAAACCGCACGAGCTTTAGGAAACGGCAAAATGAAGGCCTCCAAATCCCTGCCTGCGCTCGATCCCGCCGACGTCCACGTCGAAATTCTGGAACGTTCCGATACGCTGCTCGTCGTGCGCTGGGTCGAACCCGGCCGCTGCCACTACGGCGAACAACGCTGGCGCCGCCGCTTCGCGCAGCGCACCGGCACCTGCGCGCTGTCGCGCCAGGTCATTCACCGCGGCGACGAAGTGTTCCGCCCGGCCGAGCGCCCGGCCCCCGCGAACGCCGCCGCCATGATCTCCGCCGCCGAGGTGCTCGCGCTGGCCGGCAGCAGGTAACGCCTGCCGGCCGTGCGCCGGGCTGGCGGTGCCACGCCATACGCCAGCCCTAGAAGCGCCGGTCTAATTCTCCTGCTTGTCTGCGACGTCCGTCCGCACTATCGTTACATCACTCGATGTAACGGTTACGTGTCGCGGCCGACCGGTCGCGCCGATGGAGGCAGACATGCATGCATGGAGCGCGCGCCACGTCCCGGCGCAAGGCGGCAAGGTCGCGGTCGTGACGGGCGCCAACAGCGGCCTCGGCTGGCAGCTCGCGGAGACGCTGGCCGCGAAAGGCGCGACGGTCGTGATGGGCTGCCGCGACGCCACGCGCGGCGCGCAGGCGGCCGACGCGATCCGCCGGCTTCATCCTCATGCACGCGTCGAAGTCGATCCGCTCGACCTCGCCGATCTCGCGTCGATCGCGCGCTTCGCGGCCGACGTGGGCGAACGCCACGGCCGCGTCGACATCCTGTGCAACAACGCCGGCGTGATGTTCCTGCCGCTGCGGCACACGCGCGACGGCTTCGAGATGCAGTTCGGCACCAACCACCTTGGCCATTTCGCGCTGACCGGCCATCTTCTGCCGGCGCTGGGCGCCGCGCGCCGGCCGCGCGTCGTCACGATGTCGAGCGGCTTCAACCGCGGCGGCCGGATTCGCGTGGACGACCTGCGCGCCGCGCAGCGCTACAACCGTTATCTCGCTTACTGCGACAGCAAGCTCGCGAACCTCGTGTTCGCGATCAAGTTGCAGCGCCGCTTCGAACGCGCGGCGTTCGCCGGCATCAGCGTGGCCGCGCACCCCGGCTACGCGGCAACCAATCTGCAGTTCGCCGGCCCGTCAATGGACCGCTCGCCCGCCCGCGCCGCGATGATGCGTGCCGCGAACCGTTATCTCGCCCAGCCGGCCGACCAGGGCGCGCTGCCGGCGATTCATGCGGCGACGTCGCCCGATCTGGCCGGCGGCGCGTACATCGGTCCGTCCGGCTGGTTCGAATCGCGCGGGCTGCCGGCGCCGGCAAGCGTGCCGCGCGCGGCGCGCAATGCGGCGTCGGCGGCGTTGCTGTGGGAAGCATCGGAAGCCGCGACGGGTGTGCGCTTTCTCAGCGCCGACGCGCCCGCTGGACGCTCGCAGCGCCGGCCGTTCGACTCGGCGGCCGAGGCACGCTGAACCGCGCACCGCCCGCCGCAACATTCTTCATACTTATTACGCCCATCGAAAAGAAAGCCCGTTGAAAGACTGATTCGACGCCGCACTGTTACCGGCCAGGAAACAATTTATCGTCAAAATCAGCGTTTACCCTGAACACGCCGGTGACTAAGATTTGATCAATCGCTCAAGACATGGTGTCGAGAGCGAACTCAATAAAACACCGGAGGTCACCATGAAATCGCTCGTTTCCGCAGTCGTTGCCGCTGCCGCCCTGTCCGCTTCGTTCGGCGCGTTTGCCCAAAGCACCGTGACGCGCGCTCAAGTGCGCAACGAACTCGTCCAGCTCGAACAAGCCGGCTACAAGCCGGGCGTGTCGAGCCCGTACTACCCGAACGACATCCAGAGCGCCGAAGCGCGCGTGCATGGCGCCGACACCAGCGGCTACGGCGCGCAACCGGCGCCGCTCGTCCACTCGGGCGCACCGGCTGCCGCTTCGTCGAACGCACGCGACTCGATCTTCTTCGGCCAATAAGCCGAGGCGCCCCGGCGGGCGCCGCGCGTCGCGCGATGAAGTCACGCAGTCCTGACGAGCCCCGTTCGCGGGGCTCGTGTTCTTTGTGAAACGCATACCTCCGCCGCCCGGCAGCGGGTGGCTTCGCCCGGACGCCTCGCGTCCGGGTGCTTTTTCCCCGAAAAGGCGTGCGTGAATGCGCCGGGTGCGCGGGTCAGCGCACTGCGGCCGGCACCGACCGCGACAGCACCCGCCACCGCGACAGCAACTCGTCGCGATCGACGTAGCAGCCCTGCAAGTGCCGGCGGCCCGTCGACGGCTCGAACGCCGTGCGCGCATGCAGCACGCGCCGGTTGTCGAACGCCCACATGTCGCCCGCCCGCAGCCGGCGCTGCACGCGAAAGCGCGGTTCGCGCGCCAGCGCGAGGAACCGCCGGTACGCACGATAGACGGCCGCCACCGAGCCGGCCGGCGCATCGAGCGGCCCGCGCAGGAAGTTCGCGACACGCACTTCCGTCACGTTGCCGCGCGCATCGCGCCCGATCACCGGCGCCGAACAGCGGTAGTCGCTGTTCGCGCTCTTGTTCCAGAACTCGAACGGCGTCGACGCGAGCCGCTCGAAATCGTCCGGATGTTCGCGCCGCAGCGCGTCCGCGAGCGCGAAGCCGTCGAGGAAGATGCTGTCGCCGCCCGTCGCATCGTTCGCAAGGCAATGCAGGAACTGCACGCCCGGCTGCAATTCGCGCGTCGGCAGGTCGGTGTGCGGCGGCAGATTCAGCGACGTATACGCATTGCTGTCCGGGCGCGGCTTCGATTCGACGTCGAACAGCACGCCGAAATTGCTTTCGCGGATCAGGCCGACGCGGCGCGCGATCTCGTCCACGCGGCCGCGCTCGGCCGGCACGCCCTCGACGAGCGTGAGCCCCGTGCGCTGCAATGCGCCGAGCCATGCGAACAACGCGCGGTCGTCCTCCATCACGTCGCGCCACGCGAACACACCGATCGCCGTTGCATCGTCGCCGGTCCATACGTGCCGCCCGTGCGCGGCCACGCGCTCGGCGCGCGACGCGTCGTCGTACGCATGCGCACGCAACCATCCCGGCGACCACGCGCTGCGGTGCCCGTCGTTCCATTCCACATGCAGCGCGCCGTCGGTTTCGACGTGCACGGTGAGCGCGGACAGATCGTCGCGCGCATCGGCGATCTCGAACACCTGTTCGCGCGTGATCGCATGCACGCACGCCGAACACGCGCAGTTGTCGCGCAGCCAGTCGAAATGAAATGGCGATCGTCGCGCGTCGCTCCACTCGACGTGCACCGCGCCATCGCCGATCGTCGCCGCCGCGATGGCCGCGTCGGCCGAAAACGTCCGCCAGTCCTCGATACGGTGTTGCGCTGCTGCCTGCATCGTTGCCTCCCGGAAAACGCCCGCTACGCGTATGGTGCGAGCAAGAACCCGCCGACCGTCCGGTGCATCCGTGCGGCCTGCGGGCTCGTCCCGAGCGCGCGCCAGCAGCCATGCACCAGCCCCTCTCCCATCCAGTAGTGCGCGACGCCGCCGGCCGCGCGAATCCGCTCGACGTACACGCGCGCATCGTCGCGCAGCGGATCATGCTCCGCGCCGATCGCCAGCACCGGCGGCAGCCCGTCGAAGCGAGTGGCTTCGAGCGGCACCGACGCGCGCAGCAGCGGATCGCCGTCGCGCAGCACGTCGCGAAGGCTGCCGCTCCAGTACAGCTCACGATAGCGGTGCACGTCGTCGAGCGTCAGCATCGGCGCGTGCGCTTCGGCTTCACGCGCAGGCGATTGCGGTTCGAAGCCGAGCATCGGATAGACGAGCGCGATGCGGTCCACGCCGCTTTCGCCCGCATCGCGCAGCGCGGTCGCCACCGCCGCCGCGAGCATCCCGCCCGCGCTGTCGCCCGCGAGCGTCAGCGGATGCACGCAGCGCCCGAACGGCCAGCGCGCATCGCGTGCGGCACGCGTGACGGCCAGGCAATCTTCAAGCGCGGCCGGCGCACGGTGTTCGGGCGCCAGCCGATAGTCGACCGCGATCACGTCGAGGCCGGTATCGGCCGCCAGTTGCGCGGTGATCAACGCATGGCTGTCGAGCGAGCCGACGACGAAACCGCCGCCATGAAAAAACAACACCGTGCCGCGCGGCGCGCCGTGCACGGACGTATAGCGCCGCAGCGCGATCGTGCGGCCGTCCGGCGCGCGCCACTCGGCGTTCTGCTGCACGATGCCGGCCGGCAGCGCGGCCGGCGTCCATTCGGCCGCGAAGCGGTCGTAGAGGCGGCGCTGCTCGTCGGGCGGGCGCGCCGCCGCATCGGCCGGATACCACGCGTCGACGGCCGCGACGAACGCCGCGATTTCCGGTTCGAGCATCGTGTGCGCTCCGCGGCGGAAGTGGAAGGTCGAAGATCGACGGTAAAGCGCGCCGCTAGCGACGCGGCGGCAGCGCGATCACGCGGCCCGCATACGCGGGCGCCGCGCAATCGCACTGCAACGCATGCAGTTCCGCCACGCGCGCGGCCACGTCGTCGTCGAACGGCGCCGATTTCGCGCCGTCGCGCGTATCGACGTGCAGCAGCATCTGCTCGCTCGCCGATACCGCGTCGTCATGCCCTTGCGCGAACAGTTCGAGATACAGGTGCAGCCGCTTCGCGTCGTGCGCGAGCACGCGCGCATCGACGCGCACCGGCGTGCCTTCCTTGATCTCGTGCAGGTAGTTCACGTGCGCTTCGAGCGTGTAGACCGAGCGGCCCCGCGTGCGACGCGCGGCGTCGTCGAGGCCGATGCGATCCAGCAATGCATCGGTCGCGAAGCTGAAGATCAGCAGATAGAACGCATCGCGCAGGTGGCCGTTGTAGTCGACCCATTCGGGCCGCACCACGTCGCGGTAAATCGTCAGCGGGGTATCGCCCGTCATCGCCTGTCCTTTATTCCTCGAATCGCATCCCGTGCCGCGCCTTCACCGCGGCGATCGCCTTCAGCACCTCGGTGATGCACTCGTCGCGATAGCGTTCGAGTTCCTTGATGCTGCGCGCGCCCTGCTGTTCGGTCGTGCCTTCGACGACGCTGTCGATCAGCGCGTCGGTGAGCTTGGGCGCGACCAGCTTCGTCCATGGCAGTTCGAGCGCGGGGCCGAACTGCTGCATGAAGTGTCGCATGCCCGCGTCGCCGCCGGCGAGCGTATAGGTCAGGAACGTGCCCATGAACGACCAGCGGATGCCCGCGCCGAAACGGATCGCGTCGTCGATCTCGCCGGTCGTCGCGACGCCTTCGTTGACGAGATGCAGCGCCTCGCGCCACAACGCTTCGAGCAAACGATCCGCGATGAAGCCCGGCACTTCCTTGCGCACGTGCAGCGGCCGCATGCCGAGCTTGCGGTAGATCTCCATCGCGGCTTCGACCGCTTCCGGCGACGTGCGCGCGCCGCCGAGCACCTCGACGAGCGGCAGCAGGTAGACCGGATTGAACGGGTGGCCGACCACGCAGCGCTCCGGATGCGTCGCACGCGCATAGAAATCCGTCGGCAGCAGCCCCGACGTCGACGACGCGATGATCGCGTCCGGCTTCGCCGCGCGGCTGATCTGCTCGTGCAGTTCGAGCTTCAGCGCCTCGCGCTCGGGCGCGCTTTCCTGGATGAAATCGGCATCGGCGACGCACGCTTCGATCGTCGACACGAACCGCAGCCGCGCCGGATCGGCGCCCGGCGCGAGGCCGACGCGCTCCAGCGCGGGCCACGCGTTCGCGACGTTCGCGCGCAGCCGTGCTTCGGCGCCGGGCGCCGGGTCCCACACGACCACGTCGAGGCCGTGCGCGAGCGCACGGCAAATCCATCCGCTGCCGATGACGCCGGTGCCGATCGCGGCGAACGTCTTGATGTCGGTCTTCACAGCCATGTCAACGCATCCTTCGAATCAGGGGAAATCGATGGCGGCCGCGCGTGGACGCACGCCGCCGTGTCATGCCGGTCAGTGGGTGAAAAAGCTCACGCGAATTCGGCGATCGCGCGGCGTTCGAGCGGACGCTCGCCGCGCGCCGGCAACCCGAGCTTGCGGCGGCCTTCGGCCGGCGTCAGCACGCGCCCGCCGAGCCGTTCGATGATTTCGCGCGCACGCTCGACGAGCGTGCCGTTGGTCGCATGCACGCCGCGGTCGAGCCAGATGTTGTCTTCGAGTCCCACGCGTACGTGGCCGCCGAGCAGCATCGCCTGCGCGACCATCGGCATCTGCATGCGGCCGATTCCGAAGCCGGCCCAGTGCGCGCCCGGCGGCAGGTTGTCGACCATCGCCTTCATCGTGCCGGTGTCGGCCGGCGCGCCCCACGGGATGCCGAGGCACAGCTGGAACAGCGGCGGATCGTCGAGCAGCCCTTCCTTCAGCAACTGCTTCGCGAACCACAGATGGCCCGTATCGAAGATTTCCAGCTCCGGCTTCACGCCGAGCTCCTGGATGCGCTTCGCGCCGGCGCGCAACTGCGCGGGCGTCGACACGTAGATGTAGTCGCCGTCGCCGAAATTCAGCGTGCCGCAGTCGAGCGTGCAGATCTCCGGCAACAGTTCCTCGACGTGCGCGAGACGCGTGAGGCCGCCGACGAGATCGGTGCCCTTGCCGAAGCGCATCGGGTCCTCGCCGGGGCCGATCTCGAGATCGCCGCCCATGCCGGCCGTCAGGTTGATGATCACGTCGACGTCGGCCGAGCGGATGCGGTCGACCACCTCGCGATACAGGTTCGGGTCGCGGCTGGCGCGCCCCGTTAGCGGATCGCGCACGTGGCAGTGGGCGACCGTCGCGCCGGCCTTCGCGGCTTCGATCGCGGCGGCCGCGATCTCCTTCGGCGTGACGGGAATCGCCGGATGCTTGCCGACCGTATCGCCCGCGCCGGTGACGGCGCAGGTGATGATGACTTCGTGATTCATGCTGGATGCCTCGCTTGATTCGGGTTGTGTCGCATTGCGGGTAGCGCGCGGGCGCCGGCCATCACAGGCCGAGATACGCCTTCACGGCTGGCAGGCCGTCCTTGCCGTCGAACGTCTTGACGCCCGCGAGCCACGGATCGAGCACCTGCGGGTTCTTCTTCAGGTACGCCTTCGCGGCCTCGGCCGGCTTGGTCTTGTTCATCACCGACTGCATCAGCTGGTTCTCGAGCTGCGTCGAGAAGCGCAGGTTCGTCACGAGCTTGCCCGCGTTCGGGCAGCGCGCGATGAAGTCGGGCGCGGTGAGCGTGTACACGCGCGCCTCGCCGTAGTTCGGCCCGAACGCCGCGTCGCCGCCCGACAGGTAATTCATGCTGAGCTGAATGTTCATCGGGTGCGGCTCCCAGCCGAGGAACACGACCCACTTCTTCTCGCGAATCGCGCGCTCGACCGTCACGAGCATCCCGGCCTCGCTCGATTCGACGAGCTTGAAGCCGCCGAGCCCGTACTGGTTCGTGTCGATCATCTTCTGGATCGTCGCGTTCGCGCTGCTGCCCGGCTCGATCCCGTAGATCTTGCCGTCGAGTTCCGCGCGGTGTTTCGCGATGTCGTCGAAGGTCTTCAGGCCGGCCTGGTACACGTAGCTCGGCACCGCGAGCGTCGCCTTCGCGCCGGACAGGTTCGGCGGCTCGACGACGTTGATCGACTTGCTGTCGAGGAACGGTTGCAACTGCTTCTGTTGCACGGGCCACCAATAGCCGAGCGACACGTCGAGCTGCTTGCTCTTGAGGCCGGCGAACGAGATCGGCACCGACGCGATCGTCGTGGTCGGCTTGTAGCCGAGCGCCTCGAACACGGTCGACGCGAGCGCGGTGGTCGACGTGATGTCGGTCCAGCCGATATCCGCGAAACGCACGGTGCGGCAGGTCGCGGCCTCCGTCTCGGCCAGCGCGGCCTGCGTGAACGCGCCCGTCGCCAGCACGGCCGCGGCAAGCGCGGCGATCTTCGTCGACTTCATGGTTCGATTCCTCCCGGTTGGTCTCGCGGCAGCCGGTGCGCGAAGTGTGCGCCGGCCTGCATCGTGGGAGTAAAAGTAACGAGCCATATTCGCCGCGAGAAGACCGGCGGCGACCTGTTCTTGCCTGTTTGCGACTATGAGTGGAAACCACTAGGTTTCGTCCGAGGCTTGACGGACGGGGGTTTGGGGTTTTTATGGAGCTCCGCCGGATTGCCCGGATGCGGCGCGCACCTTTCGATTCCGTCACGGTGTTGCTGACGGATTTCCGACGCGTTGCCGGATGCCATGGGCCGGCCCTATGCTGGCAGTCGCCGGGCGTTCGCGCGCGGCTCGCCCCGTTGCCGTGCCGCACCGGGCCCGGACGTCGCGCGTCGCCGGAACGAATGCAGACGGACACGGCCGCCCGTCGCGACGTCAGTCTTCGATCTTTCCGCCAAGGAACACCATGATGCTTGCCGCTTTCTTCGTCGTCGCCCTTGTCGCCCTCATCGCGCCCATGTACCGCGGCGTGATGCGCGGCGCGGATGCGAAACTTCGCGCGCGATTCGATGAGGAGGCCCCGCGCGGCGATGCGGCACGCCAGTTAATGCGCGACGCGGGATACAACGTCTGATCGGCATACCTGGCATCGCGCGGCATTCGGCGAGCGCGATCCGCGTCGCCGGCGCGGCGTGCGTCATTGTCGGGGGGTGCTGATCCGCGCGTGACGGCCGGGCTTGCGTTCCCGACACGCCGGAAACGCACGCATTCGCCGCGACGCTCACGCGTAGTTCATCATCACCGACTTGCTTTCCGTGTACTGGTCGATCACCGCGCGGCCGAGTTCGCGGCCGAAGCCCGACTGCTTCATCCCGCCGAACGGCAACGCGTTGTCGAGCAGCGAGTGGCAGTTGACCCACACGGTGCCGGCCGCAATACGCGGAATCAGCTTGTGGATCGCCGCAAGATCGTTCGACCAGATGCTCGCGCCGAGGCCATACGGGGTGTCGTTCGCGAGCCGTACGGCCGTGTCGACGTCGTCGAACGGCATCGCGACGAGCACCGGCCCGAAAATCTCCTCGCGCACCACGCGCATCGCATGCGTCGTATCGACCAGCACCGTCGGTTCGACGAAGAAGCCGGGGCCGTCGATCGCGCGGCCACCCGCCGCCGCGCGCGCACCCTCGCCGAACCCCGAGTCGATGTAACCGCATACGCGCTCGCGCTGCTTCGCCGACACGAGCGGGCCGACCTGCGTGGCCGGATCCATCCCCGGGCCGATCTTCAGGCTCGCGGCGATCTTCGCGACGCGCTCGATCACGCCGTCGAACACCTTCGAGTGGATGTACGCGCGCGACCCGGCCGTGCACACCTGCCCCTGATTGAAGAAGATCGCGTTCGCGACGCCCAGCGCGGCCTTGTCGAGATCGACGTCGGGCAGCACGATCACCGGCGACTTGCCGCCGAGTTCCAGCGACATCCGCGTCATGTTGTCGAGCGCCGCATGGCCGATCGTCTTGCCCGTCTGCGTCGATCCGGTGAACGCGATCTTGTCGATGCGCGGATCGCGCGACAGCGCCGCGCCTGCCGTGTGACCGTAGCCGGTGACGATATTGACGACGCCGTCCGGGAACCCGGCCGCCTGGATCAGCTCGCCCAGCCGCAATGCGCTCAGCGGCGTGTCCTCGGCGGGCTTCAGCACGACGGTGCAGCCGGTCGCCAACGCGGGCGCGATTTTCCATGCGGCCATCAGCAGCGGGAAATTCCACGGAATGATCGCGCCGACCACGCCGACGGGCTCCTTGCGCGTATAGGCGAAGATCTCGCTGTCCGGCAGGTACGGCATGCCGGCATCGATCACGCTGCCTTCGATCTTCGTCGCCCAGCCGGCCATGTAGCGGAAGCACTGCGCGGCCATCGCGACGTCGAGCCCCTGCGCGACCATCACCGGCTTGCCGTTGTCGAGCGACTCGATCTCGGCAAGCTCGCGCGCGTGGGTTTCGATCAGGTCGGCGAGCGCGAGCATCAGGCGCTCGCGGTCGGTGGTCTTCGCGCTGCGCCACGGGCCCGCATCGAAGGCGCGGCGCGCGGCAGCGACCGCCTGCTGCACGTCGCGCTCGTCGGCTTCGGGCACCCGTGCAATCACGGTGCCATCGGCCGGGTTCACCACATCGAGTTCGCGACCCGACGCGGCATCGCACCATTCGGCGCCGATCAGCATCTTCTTCGGCTTCGCGAGAAACGCGCGCGTTGCGTCGAGCAGCGCAAAGGTTTGGTTCGTCTCCATGTTCACGTTTCCTTGATTCGTTGAATGAGTCGGTCAATAGCGATCCGTGACGCCGTCGATCCCGCGCGCCTGCAACGCGCGAACGAGGCCGGCGCGCACGGTCGCGACGTCGGACAATGCGGGACGGCGGTGCGCGGCGACTTCGGCGGCCGTATACGGCTTGAAGTCGCGCGGCAGCGCATCGCGGTTCATCGTCGTCAGCACCCAGTTGAGCACGTCGGCCAGCTCCCGATCCGACAGCGCCGAGTTAGACGCGCCGGGCACGCGCATCACGTACTCGCGCCCGGCCGGCAGGTGCGTGAAATAGCCGAGCGAATTCGCGAGCGGCGGCACCTTGCCGGGAATGCCGCCACCCGTGGCCGTGTGGCAACCCATGCAGTTGAGCACCCAGTGCTGCCGCGCGAGCGCGGCATCGGCCGCGCCGTCGGCCCGTGCGGGCGCGGCGAACGCGCAAGCCGCCACGCCCGCCAGCAGCAGCCGGGACGACAGGCGATGCAACATGCCGCCGAGCCGCGACGCCAACGCGCACCGCCTGCCGCGTGCCGGCGCGCGAACGCCGTTCACAGGCCGAGCCCCTTGATCACCGACGCGCGCTGCGCATGCACGGCCGCGCCGTCCATCGGCTTCGCGCGCGCCGCGCGGATATCGGCGGCCGTGAACGGCTTCGCATCGCCGTGCTGCGCGTTGAGGTCGAACACGACGTAGTTGAGCACGTGCGCGATGTCGTCGTCGCTCGCGCTCGCGAACGACGGCATCTTGAAGTTGTAGCGCTTGCCATGCACGTCGATCTCGCCGAACATCCCGTGCAGCAGCGTCGCGATCAGTTGCGCTCGCCCCGCTTCCGCCGCCGCATACTTGCCCGGATACTCGGTCAGCGGCGGCGCGAGGCCGTCCTGCCCTTTCCCGCCCGCCTGGTGACACACCACGCACTGCGCGTCGAACAGGCTTTTCCCGGCCGGGTAATGGACGGTTGCCTGTGCGCCCGCCGCGGCGGGCCACGCGAAGGCCGCCACGGCCGCCATGCACGCCACGACGATCTTTCCTGCCTGCTTCACTTTCATTGCTTTGCCGCTCCCAGCAGAACCGAAACCGAACAGTGGTAATTCGAATTACCGTTCGCCATGCACCAGTTGATGTCGTTGTTCAGCGACAGCTTGTACAGCGGCTTCTCGCGCTCGTTGCGGTTGCAGAAGCATTTGCCGCACGAGGTCTTGCCGCAGCAGTCGTTGTACGACACGATGTAGTCCGAACCGTCGTGCGGATTGCGGCAGGTGCCGATCCACGTGATCGGAGAAGGCGTCGTACCCGGCGGACAACTGCTCGACGTGCCGCCGCAGCAGCTGCAGAGCCAGCCGTCGATCGCGCAGTATTTCCAGTAGTCGCAGCTCGTCGGGTCGTCGCTCGCGCCCGCCGCGGCGGCACCGGATGCGCCTGACGCCCCCGACACCGCCTCGGCCGCATACGCGGTACGGTCGACGGGCAGCAGCGGCAACAGCGCCGACCCCACCAGCACCTTGCCGAGCTTCGCCATCGCGCCGCGCCGCGAGCTGTGCTGCGCGACGCCGCGCGCCGACCGCTCGAACCATGAATCAAACACGCCCATGTCGTCGTTCTCCAATGACGTTGAAAAAGGTTCGGCCGGTCATGCGTGCCGCGCGTGCGCGTCGTGGGCATCGTGGCCGTGATCGCCGTGCACGAACTGCTGCAACGACGCGACGCCGCGCTCCTTCGCCTCGAACAGGCTCTCGAGATGCTCGCGCGTGTTGACGAGCCCCTTCGCGCGCACGGTGCCCGTTTCGTCGAGCAGGACCGCATACGGCAGCTTGCCGATCTGATAAGCGAGGCCGAGCTCCTGCGACAGCACGTACGGGAAGCGCCCGAGGTCGTGCTTTCGCGCGAAGCGCGTGTGTTCGTCGGCATCGCCGTCGCTCGCGAGCACGATGTTCACCGGCGTCGCCTCACCGGCCTGCAGCGACGGCAGCAGCGGCAGCAGCTTCTTGCAGACCGGGCACGTCGGCGACAGGAAGAACAGCAGCGTGGCCTTGCCCGCTGCATCGATGCCGCCGACCTTCACGTGCGACCCGCGAATGTCGGTCAGTTCGAACGTCGGCGCGATCGCGCCGACCGCCGGCCCCTTGTCGATCATCAGCGCGCCGGCCGGCATGATGCGTTCGTACAGGATGCCGATCTGGCGCACCAGCGCGAGGCAGATCGCGCCGAGCGCGAGGACGGCCACCCACAACAGGGCGGTGGAAACGGTGAGAGCGGTTTGCATCATGAATTCCTCAGATGAGAAAGGCGCGGGACGTTGGCGAGCAGCACGTCGACGGTGAGCAGCGCGCAGACGATCAGCAGCACGGAGAAGAACAGCGTCAGGTAGTCGAGCCACACGATGGCGCGCACGCCCGGCTCGACGAAGGCGGTCGCGGCCAGCGCGACGAGCAGCAGCACGCGGCCGACATGCAGCCAGCCGATGCCGCGCGGTGCGTCCGCACGCGCGGCCGTGAAGCCGGAACAGCCGCAGTCGATGTCGGTGCGGCCGCGCAGCAGATTGATCGCGAGCCCGGCGGCAAACGCCGCGAGCAGCGCGATCAGGCCGCTCGCGCCGGCCGCGCGTGTGTCGGGAAACAGCAGCGCCACCGCGGCGACCACTTCCGCGAGCGGAATCGCGAACGCGACGGGCGCGGTCAGCGCATCGGGCAGCAGCCGGTAGCCGGCAAGCGCCTGGCGGAACGCGGCGGGCCGGCGCATCTTCGCGAAGGCGCCGAGCAGCACGACGGCGGCCGCGCCGGCCTGCGCGCCGGTGGCGAGTACGGGATCGAGTGTCATCGCGGCCTCACGGGTTGACGAGCAGCGACGACGTATTGCCGACCTGCTTCTCGACGTGCCGCAGCGCGCCGGTGCGCGCGTCCATCACGACGAGGTCGGAGGTCGCCGTCAGCCCGTAGAAGAGCGGCTTGTCGTCTTCGCTGACCTGAATCGACACGAGCGGCTCGACCTTCATCTGCGCGAGATCCCAGCGCGCGACGCGCTGCTTCGTCTTCAGGTCGTATACCCACACCTGCGTGCCGGGATCCTTGTGCGAACCGTCGGCGCCCTTGTGCATCAGCACGTAGTAACGGTGCTGCTTCGCGTGCACGGCCGTCTGCTGCAGGCCGCCCGGGCGCCAGCCCGCGGCGCGCTCGGCGTCCGTCAGCAGCGGCCACGGCTTGCCGAACGCCGGCTTGTCGCCGCTGAAATCGGCGCTGCGCACGTTGCCGCCGTAGGTGGTGAACAGATAGCCGCCGTCGTACCGCGACGCGTTCACGAACGCCGGATCCCTGTCGACGTCGATGAACGCGTCCGACATCGTGCGCTTCGCCTCGTTGCCGTTCGCGTCGAGCGTGACGGTCAGCGCCTTGCCGCTTTCGCACAGCGCGGTGAAGCGGTCGTTACCCGACGGATAGGCGAGCACGCACGCGGCCATGTCGATCTCCGACAGCACCTGCTTCGAGACGGCGTCGATCACCGTCACGGACGCGGCCGGCGTGATGTTCGCGACGTACAGCCGCTTGCCGTCCGCGCTGAACGCGGTGTTGTACGGCGACGGCACGTGTTGCGCGTGCTTCGCCGGAATCACGATCTCGCCGGCATGATCGAGCGTCGTGTTGTCGATCATCTCGACGACGTCGGTGCGCGTGCCGTGCGAGCCGCGCGAGAAGTAAGTCGTCGCGACGAAGCTCGTCTTGCGGTCCGGCGAGATCGCGAAGCCGGGGGCGAAGCCGCCGTCGATCTGGCCGAGCAGCTTCTTCGCGTCGGCGTCGTACACGTGGATGCGCCCGTCGGTCATCGACGGCATCGAGATGTCGACGACATAGACCTCGTGCGGATGCCACGGCGGCATCTTCCGCACGACCAGCTCTTCGGGTTTTTCCGTCGCATTCGCGCTGCCGGCCCATGCCGCCGCCAACGCCAGCGTCGCCGCGAGCGCCGCGGTTCGTCGCCTTGTCCTCATGCCGCCTCCAGTGGGGAATTCACGTTGTGTGAGGCGACTGTAGTTCGACAATAAATGCGTCCAGCACCCGGACCGGCAACGCGTACGTGCCGATTCGGGATATCGGAAATGTGCGTGAAAGCCTCGCGGCGGCATGCCTTGCGCCCCTCCGAAGCACGCGCGCGGAATAGCGCTGGCCCGTATTGCGTCGACCGCCCGGTCGGTTTAATCTTGCGCGGTCCGAACGATCGCCGGAGGTGCCGTGCTCGCGTTTCATCAGAGGTTCGACGACGCAGACCGGCATGCGGAGGCGCTGCGCGGCTGGAATCAGCGTTACGATCAGATCGGCTCCGGCGCGTATCGCAGCGCGGTCAAATACGCGGTGCTCGATGGCGTCCAGCTCTTCCAGGAAGCGGCGAACGTGCGCATCATCCAGCGCGGATGTTTGCCGCACGGCCATACGGTGTTCGGCATGCCTCTGACCGGCTCGGGCACCTTCGCGTTCGGCGACGCGCGCCTCGAGCGCGGCACGATCGTGATGGCGCGCGGCGGCATACCGTTCGAACTCCATTCACCCGACGACATGTCGTTGATCGGCGTGGTCATCGAACCCGAATTGATGCAGCAGATCGAAGATGCCGCCGACGTCCGGCTGGACGCACGCGCGCTGCGGCGCGGCGTCGTCGAGGTGCCGGTCGCCGCACGCGAACGCGCGAGCGTGCAGCTCGCGACGCTGCTCGAACGCGTGCTGTCGGCGCCCGACACGTTCGATTCGGCCCGCGCGCAGTGCGCGATGCGCGCCGACGTCGGCAACGTGCTCGTCGATCTCCTCACGTACCGGATGCCCGAGCCGTCGAACCGGCTCACGCACGCCTGCCACGCCGACATCGTGCGCCGCGTGCACGACTACGTGATCGAGCACCCGGAAGCGCCGGTCGACATCCTGAGCCTCTGCACGCAATTGCGCGTGAGCCGGCGCACGATGCAGAACAGCTTTCAGTCGGTCGTCCAGACGAGCCCGCTCAACTACACGCGCTCGCTGCGCCTGGCGCAGGTCCGGCGCCTGCTGCTCGACACGCGGCAATCCGACCTGCCGATCAGCGAGGCGGCCGCGCGCTGGGGCTTCATGCATCTCGGGCATTTCGCGAACGCGTACAAGGCCCAGTTCGGCGAATTGCCGTCGACGACCGTGCGCCGGACGGCGCATCGTGCGAAAACGCGCTGAGCGCCGGCAAAACCCGCGATAATCGGGCTTGAACGTCCGGCGAGCGCGCCGGGCGCGGCCCGCTCGCCGCGTCGCGCGGTGCGCGACGTCCACCCGCTTCCACCCACGCTCCGATGCCCGAGGATTTCCACTTCCTGCTGCTGCCCGGCTTCTCCGCGCTCGGCTTCATGTCCGCGGTCGAGCCGCTGCGCGTCGCGAACCGCTTTCGCACCGAGCTCTATCGCTGGCACGTGATCAGCGCGGACGGCGCGCCCGTCGCCGCGAGCAACGGCATTCCGGTCGCCGCCGAAGCCGCGTGCGCGGACGTCCCGCGGGTCGATACGGTGTTCGTCGTCGCCGGCTTCGATCCGCTCGTCTGCTACACGCGTACGCTCGGCGACTGGCTGCGCCGCCAGCACCGGCATGGCGCCACGCTCGGCGGCATCGATACGGGCAGCTTCGTGCTCGCGGAAGCCGGGCTGTTCGGCGCGTCGCAATCGCTCACGCTGCACTGGGAAGCGCTCGCCGCGTTCCGCGAGCGCTACCCGGGCCTGAACGCGACGCAGGAGCTGTTCGAGATCGACGACCGGCGCATCACTTGCGCGGGCGGCACCGCGTCGATCGACATGATGCTCGACCTGATCGGCCGCCGGCACGGCGCCGACCTCGCGGCGGCGATCTCCGAGCAGTTCGTCGTCAGCCGCATCCGGCAGCGCTCGGACAGCCAGCGGCTCGAGATCGCCGCGCGCTACGGCGTGCACAACCGCAAGCTGATCCAGGTGATCGGCACGATGCAGCAGCACATGGAGAATCCGCTCGGCTCCGACGCGCTCGCGCGGGAGGTGTCGATCACGCGGCGTCAGCTCGAACGGCTGTTCAGCGCGACGCTGAACGACACGCCGACGCGCTTCTACCTGAACCTGCGCCTCGATCGCGCGCGCGAGCTGCTGCAACAGACCGACATGAGCATCACGTCGGTCTGCGTCGCGTGCGGCTTCGAATCGCCGTCGCACTTCTCGCGCACCTATCGCGCGCGATTCGGGATGAGCCCGCGCAACGACCGGCGGGCAACGCGCTGATCGTCGCGGCTTTTGACTACAATCCGGCGCGGTATTGCGGGTTCCGATAGCGTTTCCCGCCGTTCGCTCAACAATGCCGGCGATTGAACGGCCAACCGAAGCGGTCGTCGAAAATAATCTGGAATGTCGTTGAAAATATTCTGTAACATACCAAACAAAGTTAGATAGGGAGCCTAACGACACGCTTGCGTCATCTCCACGCGCGTCGGGTCGTGCAGGCTGCCAACCGATATCCGATATCGATCCGAGGGGTATGACATGACGATGCTCGATTCGCCGTCGCCGCACCTGCCTGCCGTTCGCTTCTCCTCCGCTTCGCCTGCCCGCTTCTTTTCGACCTGACAGTTAGGTTTCCTTAGTCAGTCGAGACTCCCAGCACCGCTTCGCCGCACCGGTTCCATCGAACCGGTGCGCGGGCCGTGTCGTGCCTGCTCGCCACGAGCGCGCGGGCGTGTCCAACCGTTGAGATGAGGATCACGTATGCAGACATCACGCAAAGCATTGCCGCTCGCCCTGGGTCTCGCGCTCGGTTTCGGCATCGTCGGCGGCACCCTGGCCGATACGAAAGTGTCGAATCCGCAGGCCGCGAGCCTGCGCGAAAGCCTGACGCGCGGCGTCGCGCCGCCGGCCGCGAAAGCCGATACGGCCGCCGGGCAATTCCGCGCGGACGGCGTCGCCGTCACGCTGTACAACCCGGCCTATCGCGCCAGGAAGGCCGCCGCGACGCCCGCCGCCACCGCGCGCGACTTCATCGCGTCGCAGGCGGCGCAGCTCGGGCTCGACGCCACCGCGCTCGCGAGCCTCGTCGTCACGTCGGAACGCGACGACGCCGACTTCACCGTCGTGCGCCTGCAGCAGCAGGCCGCCGGATTGCCCGTGTACGGCAGCGACATCGCGGTGACCGTCGCGACGGACGGCCGCATCCTGTACGTCGCGAGCAACACGATCAACGGCGTGGTCGCGACGACGCACAAGTCGCAGGCCGTCGACCAGCAGCAGGCGCTCGAGCGCGCCCGCGCGTATCTCGGCGTGAGCGGCTTCACGCATCTGGATGCGCAGCTCGTCGCGTTCGTCGACAAGGCCGGCACGCATACCGCATGGAAGGTGCGCGGCCGCCCGCAGGACGGCCCGAAGGGCGACTGGGAGCTGTTGATCGACGCGGGCAGCGGCGAAGTGCTGCGCGCCGAGGACAAGGCGTTCTACGCGACCGACGGCACCGGCTTCGTGTTCCGCCCCGATCCGCTGTCGCCGACGAAGAGCAGCTACGGCAGCACGGGCTACAAGGACGGCAACGACGCCGATTCGACGCAGCTCACGGCCGCGCGCGTGCGCGTGACGCTGAAGGATGTCGCGCAGTCGGGCACGCGCTACACGCTGACGGGCCCGTACGCGGCATGCGTCGATTTCGACGCGCCGCTCGACAAGGCCTGCCCGTCGCAGGCCACGCCCGCGTTCGAATTCACGCGCGGCAACCTGTATTTCGAGGCCGTGAACGTGTACTACCACATCGACACGTTCCTGCGCTACGTGAACCAGACGCTCGGCATCAAGGCGCTGCCGTATCAGTACACGGGCGGCGTGCAGTACGACCCGCACGGCGAATCGGGCGACGACAACTCGTCGTACTCGTCGAGCAGCGGCCGGCTGACCTTCGGGCAAGGCGGCGTCGACGACGCGGAAGACGCGGACGTCGTGATCCACGAGCTCGGCCACGGCATCCACGACTGGGTCACCAACGGCGGCCTGTCGCAACAGGAAGGCTTGTCCGAAGGCACCGGCGACTATCTCGCCGCCGCGTACAGCCGCGACTTCAACCAGTGGAGCCCGTCGGACGCGCAGTATCACTGGGTCTACAACTGGGACGGCCACAACGAGTTCTGGGCCGGCCGCGTGACCAACTGGAACGTCGGGCGCACCTATGCGCAGGCGCGCGGCGCCGAGATCCACACGGCCGGCCAGTACTGGGCGTCGTGCAACCTCGTCGCGCGCGACGCGATCGGCGCGCAGGCGATGGACAAGGCGTTCCTGAAGGGGCTGTCGATGACCAACAGCTCGACCAACCAGAAGGCCGCCGCGCAGGCCGTGCTGACCGCCGCATCCGCGCTCGGCTACAGCAACGCGCAGCTCGCCGCGATCGGCAACGCGTACAACAAGAGCTGCACGTACGGCGTGACCGTCCCGCAGAAGTCGTAATCCCGCAGCAGGCGGGAGCGCATCGCACGACCTGCGGCGCGCTCCCTTCATCGACATCGCCATCCTCACGAGATCGAACATGCCTACTCTGACACCGACCCGCCTCAGCGCCGCGCTGGGCGGCATGTTGCTGACCGCCGCCGCGCACGCGACACCCGTCTGGATCACGCTCGGCGACACCGCGTTCCGCCAGCTTCAACGCATCGATGCGTCCGCAACCGCGCAATACAGCGCGAGCGTCGACGCCGGCAAGGCGGCCGACGGCGCCGCGCGCCGCGAAACCGTTCACGTCGTCGAGATCGACGATGCCCGGCTCGGCGAACTGGCCCACGCCGTCCACCACACGCGCGGCCACGGGCCCGGCTACGTCGTCCACGATTCGTTCGACGACGCGCGGCAGGCGCTGCAGCCGTTGCCGGCGACGCTCGCGAAACAGGCCGCCGCCCCCGCGTACACGGTGTCGAACGTGCCGCAGATCGGCGCGTGGATCCAGCAACTGCAGGCGAGCAACATCGTCGGCACGATCACGTCGCTGTCCGGCTTCACGAACCGCTACTACACGACGTCGCACGGCGTCGCGGCGTCCGACTGGCTCGCGCTGCAGTGGAAGCAGCTGGCCGGCTCGCGCGCCGACATCACCGTCGAACAGTTCGCGCATACCGGTTTTCCGCAGAAATCCGTGATCCTGACGATCCGCGGCAGCGATCCGGCCGCGGGCACCGTCGTGCTCGGCGGCCACCTCGATTCGACCGTCGGCCGCACGACGGAGAACACGCGCTCGCCCGGCGCCGACGACGATGCGTCGGGCATCGCCAGCCTGACCGAGGCGCTACGCGTGCTGCTCGCGAACAACTACCGGCCGAAACGGACGATCAAGTTCGTCGGGTACGCGGCCGAGGAAGCCGGCCTGCTCGGCTCGAAGGCGATCGCGAAGCAGTTCCGCACGCAGAATGCGAACGTGGTCGGCGTGCTGCAGCTCGACATGACGAACTACAAGGGCGATCCGAAGGATATCTACCTGATCACCGACTACACGAACGCGGCGCAGAACACCTACGTGAAGAACCTGGCGGCGACCTACCTGCCCGAGCTCGCGATCGGCACGTCGCAGTGCGGCTATGCGTGCTCGGATCACGCGTCGTGGAATGCGCAGGGGTATCCGGCATCGTTCCCGTTCGAGGCAGACCAGAACGACAGCCCGTACATTCACACGGTGAACGACACGCTGGAAAACTCGGATCGACAGGCGAACCATGCGCTGAAATTCGGCAAGCTGGCGCTGGCCTATGCGGTCGATCTCGGCGGCATGGCGGGCGCGACGATCAAGCGCTGAGCGTTCGTCGTCGAGCGGCTTTCTCGTTCGGCAACGAAACGGGCGTTCACCCGCGCGGGTGCGCCCGTTCGAATGCCTCTGCTCCGTCCGGCTAGAATCGTCGTTCGACCACTCGCTACACGCTCGCCCACCATGACCGAATCCACCCGCTCCATCGACGACCTGTCGCCCGATCGCGTCACGACCGCGTTCGACCTGCCCGGCCATACGACCGTCCGCTCGCTCGGCGTCGCGCAGGGTATCGTCGTGCGCTCGCGCTCGATCGTCGGCTCGTTCGGCGCGTCGCTGCAGACGATCTTCGGCGGCAACATCACGCTCTATACGTCGCTGTGCGAGAAGGCGCGCGAGCAGGCTTTCGACAAGATGCTCGCCGATGCGCGCAAGCTCGGTGCGAATGCGATCGTCGCGATGCGCTACGACTCGACCGAGATCGGGTCGGGCGTCACGGAAGTCATCTGCTACGGCACGGCCGTGCGCGTGATGCAGGACGCGTGACGGGAACGCGCATCACGCGTCACGCATCGCGTTCGAGCGACTTCATGTTCGTGAGCTGCGGAAAGAGCCGCATCCACGCCAGCGCGACGGCGATCGTCGCCATGCCGCCGACGACGATCGCGGCCGGCGCGCCCCACCATGCCGCCGTCACGCCCGATTCGAATTCGCCGAGCTGGTTCGACGTGCCGATGAACAGCGAATTGACCGCGCTCACGCGACCGAGCATGTCGTCGGGCGTGCGCAGTTGCACGAGCGACAGCCGCACGACGACGCTCACGACATCCGATGCGCCAAGTGCCGCCAGCGCGACGAGCGACAGCACGAAATGCCTCGACAGCCCGAACACGATCGTCGCGATGCCGAACGCGATCACGCCGCCGAACATCGCACGGCCCGGCCGCCCCTTCAACGGGAAGCGCGTGAGCCACAGCGTGCCCGCGAGCGCGCCGACCGCCGGCGCCGCGCGCAATGCGCCGAGTCCCCACGGGCCGACCTGCAGGATGTCGCGCGCATAGATCGGCAGCAGCGCGGTTGCACCGCCGAACAGCACGGCGAACAGGTCGAGCGACAGCGCGCCGAGAATCGCCGGTTCGCGCCGGATGAACGCGATGCCCGAAAACACCGAGCGCAGCGTGACCGGCTCGCGCGCAGGCGGCGCGCCGCGCAGCGGAATCGTGCCGCTCAGCACCGCCGCGACCGCGAAGGCCGCGACGCTCGTGCCGAACGCGACGGGTGCGCCGACACCGTAGAGCAACCCGCCGCACGCGGGCCCGAGGATCTGCGCGGCCTGATTCGCGGACGTCGACAGCGCGGTCGCGCGCGGCAGGTCGGTGCGCGGCACGACGGCCGGCAGCAGCGACGACACCGACGGCGACTCGAACGCGCGGGCCGTGCCGACGACCGCCGCGAGCGCGTACACGGCCGGCGCGGCCAGCCACCCTTGCAGCGCACCGAGCAGGAACACGCCGGCGACCAGTGCTTCGACGCTCTGGCAGATCGTCGCGATGCGCCGGCGGTCGTAGCGGTCGGCCACCTGTCCGACGACGAGCGTCAGCGCGAACATCGGCACGAACTGTGCGAGGCCGACGAGGCCGAGTGCGAACGCGCTGTGCGTGAGCGCGTACACGTACCAGCCGATCGCGACCGACAGGATCTGGAAAGCCAGCGACGACATCACGCGCGTGCCCCAGAAGCGCTGGAACGGTGCATGGCGGAACAGGTTGGCGGGTAACGGGGATAAAGGACTGGAATCGGGCACGGGGGTGGTCATCGGGGTCTCGGCGGTTGGCGGTGCGCACCGCAGCCGTTCGGGAAACGACGACACATGCGAATGCGTGCGCGCGGCAACGGTGCAGGCGCGGCCAAACCGCGATGATATGCCAACCGCCGAAAACCGGCCGGCCGCCGGCCACGCGCCCCGTCGAGCCGCGGCATCGCGCAAAAAAAAGCGCGAACCACGGTTCGCGCCAAAGAGAGACCTCGCTGAAGACGTCACATCACTACACGGCACCTACCCGCTCAGAACGAATGCCGCATCCCGATCCGCACGTCGGCCTGCGTCTGCGTCGTCGACGGCGTGAAGCTGTAGCCGATCACCGCATCGACGCCCTGCGACGCGCGCAGGTAGTCGCCGGAGATGTACACGTCCGTGCGCTTCGACAGCAGGTAATGCAGGCCCGCCGTGCCCTGGTTCCAGTGATGGCCTTCGAAGCGCGTGTGCTGGTAGCCGGCGATGAAGCTCAGCGCCGGCGTGAACTGGTACAGGCCGCCGCCTTCGTACACCTGCATGTGCGACGACTGGCCGAAGCCCTTGATCGTCGTGTACGAGTAGTTGGCATCGAGCGTCAGCTTGCCGATCGTGTAGCTCGTGCCGATGCCGAACGTGCCCTGGCTGTCGACACCCATCGGCGTGTTAGCGAACAGGTCGGTACGTGCGCCGGTCGCCGGATCGACGGTGACGGTCTGCTGGCCGAGGAACGTGTGCGTGCCGATCATCGCGTACGGGTCGAACGCGTAGATGCCGTTCGGGTTGTTCAGGCGCGTGTACGCGGCGCCGATCGAGAAGTCGCCCTTCGTGAAGCTCGCGCCCGCGCTCCATGCGCTGTTGCGGTGGAAGTTGCCCGCGACGTTGCCGAACGAGTACATCGCGCCGAACTTGAAGCCGCTCATGTCGTTCGACAGGAACTTCACCGAATTCGGCAGGCGGTCGCCGTTGAAGCGGTCGAAGTCGCCCTGGTGGATCGCATAACCGCTGCCCCAGGCCGAGATGTTGTAGATCGACACGAGTTCGTTCGTGATGTCGAGCTGGTTGCCGAACGACAACGTGCCCCAGTCGTTCTGCAGGCCCACATACGCCTGCCGGCCGAATTCCGCACCGCCGAAGCCGAGTTGCCCGTTGCCGAGACGGAAGCCGCTCTCGAGCACGAACACGGCCTTCAGGCCGCCGCCCAGGTCTTCGGTGCCCTTGAGGCCGAAGCGGTTTCCGTACGCGACGCCGTCGTCGAACTTGACCACGTGCGAGCCGCCCGTGTTGTTCACGTACGTGATACCGGCGTCGAGAATCCCGTACAGCGTCACGCTGCTTTGCGCGTGTCCGATGGCGGGAATACAGGCCGCGCATGCAAGCGCGGCGGCTACGGCAACTTTCGTGTGCTTCATTGTCGACCACCCTCCCTGAACCATTCGATGGATAGAATCTCGTCCCGGCGCGTGCCGCGATGCGCCGGTGGATTCGAATTCAGACCGCCCCGCTGGCTTCGGTATTTCGTTTTCCGCAATAACGCAGCCATTGGCGAAAAATACAAACCCATATTTCGGGTCACCCGTCTGAAGGCGACACTAAATGGTCACGATGCGACGGGTCGGGAAAACACGTAGACAGGCGGCACGGCAAAAACCGGCCGCCCGGAGGGAGGCGATCAGCGGCCGTCGAGGGCCGCGCGCACGGCCGGCAGGCCCGGCGCGCCGGCCGCGGTCGTCACGCCGTCGAGCCAGCCGGCGACCAGCGCGGGCTCGGCTTTCAGCGCATGCTGCGCCGCGAGCGCGGGCGGCGTCTTGTTGTCGAGCATGTCGGCGATCATCCGGTTCTCGACGTCGACGGAGAACGTCATCTGCCGGAACAGCCGCGCGAGGTTCGCGCACTGGCCGGCGAACCCGGCACGCGCGACCGTGTTGACCGTCGCGCCGCCGTAGTTCGGGCCGAAATACGCATCGCCGCCCGACAGATACGTCAGATGAAACTTCGTGTTCATCAGATGCGGCTCCCACGCGAGAAACACGATCCAGCGCTTGTCGCGCACCGCGCGCTCGACCTGCGTGAGCATGCCCGTCTCGCTCGATTCGACGAGCGACCAGTTCGCGGACCCGAGCGCGTGGTCGGACAGCATCCGCTTGATGTTCTGGTTCGCGGGCGCACCGGGCTCGATCCCGTAGATCTTGCCGTCGAAGCGGTCCGCGTAGCGCGCGAGATCGGCGAACGTATGCACGCCGGCGGCGGCCACATAGTCGGGCACCGCGAGCGTGAATTTCGCGCCGCTCAGGTTCGCATGCAGCACGTCGATCGATTTTTCGTCGACGAACGGCTTCACGAGCGGCGCCTGAGCGGGCATCCAGTTGCCGAGGAATACGTCGACCTGCCCTTTCTTCAAGCCCTGGTACGTGATCGGCACCGACAGGTTCGCCACCGCCTGCCGGTAGCCGAGCGCCTTCAGCACGACGCCCGCCATCGCGTTCGTCGCGTCGATGTCGGTCCAGCCGGGCGCCGCCATCTTCACGTCGCCGCACGTGTGCGGATCGGCGGCAGCCGCAGGCTGCGTCGCCGCCACGCACGCGGCGGCGGCGAGCGCCGCGCCGATCCTTCGGATTGCTGCATTGCATTGCCGTTTCATCGTCCGCTTCCTCCGTCGTTCGTCAATGTTCGCACTGCCGGACGTTCAGCGCCCGACGCGCGGAAAACGCGCCATCGCCTCGAGCGTGTCGAGTTCGATGTGATTGCGCATGTAGCGCTGGCTCGCGTCGGTAAACGGCTGCCAGTCCCACGCGTGGATGCGGCCCTGCGTCGTCGCCGCGTAATGGAAGCGCCGGCGCCGCTGGCTCGCGCGCACCTGCCGGTCCAGCTCGGGCAGGTTCCAGCGCTGCCCGGCCTCCGCATGGAACGCGGCGAGCACGTCGGCGGCTTCCGGCCGACTGGCCAGATTCGTGAGCTCGCGCGGGTCGTCCGACAGGTTGTAGAGCTGGTCGGGATCGGCCGGGCAATGCACGTATTTCCAGTCGCCGCGGCGGATCATCACGATCGGCGCGAGCGCCCCTTCCGCGAGGTATTCACCGAGCGCGACGTCGTGCGCGGGCGTGCCGTGCAGGTGCGGCACGAGGCTCGCGCCGTCGACCGGGTCCGGCCAGCCGCCGGCGGGCGCCGCGCCGGCCAGGTCGACGAGCGTCGGCAGCAAATCGACGTGCGACACGGGCCCGCGCACGCGCGCGGCGCCGAAGCGGCCCGGCGCATGCACGATCAGCGGCACGCGGCAGCCGCCCTCGAAGAACGTCATCTTGTACCAGAGCCCGCGCTCGCCGAGCATGTCGCCGTGGTCGGACGTGACGATCACGATCGTGTCGTCGGCGAACCCGCATTGCTCGAGCGCGGCCAGCACGCT
This sequence comes from Burkholderia anthina, assembly GCF_001547525.1. Lineage (GTDB taxonomy): Bacteria > Pseudomonadota > Gammaproteobacteria > Burkholderiales > Burkholderiaceae > Burkholderia > Burkholderia semiarida. The sequence goes on along the minus strand of NZ_LNJP01000003.1, from coordinate 1,948,923 downwards.
GCCGAACTGCGTGTCGACATAGGACGTCGCGCCGTAATACGCGCGGCGTGCGGCGCGGATCTGCGCGTCCGTCAGCGGCGTGCGGTCGTTCTCGCAGACGAAGCGCAGCCGCTGCGAATGCGGATCGCTTTCGGCCGCATCGAGCCGCACGGCCGGCATGTCGATCTCGTCATCGTCGTAGCGATCCCAGTATTCGCGCGTGATCGCATACGGGTCGTGCGGATGGGTCAGCGACACGACCATGCAGAACGGCCGCGCATCGTGTCCGGCCGCACGCTCGCGCGCGACGTCGTACAGCTTCTGCTTCGCGGCGAATGTCACTTCGTCGTCGAAGTCGAGCTGGTTCGTGCGCACGCACGGGCCGGCGTCGAGCACCGAGCTCATGTTGTGATACCAGCTCGGCCGCTCGGTCGGGCTGTCCCAGTCGGGCACCCAGCCGAAATCGGCAGGATAGATATCGGTCGTGAGGCGCTCCTCGAAGCCGTGCAACTGGTCGGGCCCGCAGAAGTGCATCTTGCCAGACAGCATCGTCCGGTAGCCGCCCGCGCGCAGGTAGTGCGCGAACGTCAGCGTTTGCGCGGGCAATTCGGCGGCGTTATCGTAGGCGCCGATGCCCGACGGCAGCTTGCCGGTCAGCAGCGAGAAGCGCGACGGCGCGCACAGCGGGCTCGCGCAGTACGCGGCGTCGAACACCACGCCTTCGGCCGCAAGCCGGTCGAGCGTCGGCGTGCGGGCGACGCGGTTGCCGTACGCGGGCAGCGCGAACGGCGTGAGCTGGTCGGCCATCAGGATCAGGATGTTGGGTGTCGGGTTCGTCATCGGCGATCGTGGGAAAAGCGGTGTTCGAATGGAACGGCTCGCCGCTCCGGCAGCGAGACGTCCGGCATGACGGAGGCGACCCGCGGAAACTGCCGCGCGCCGGGGCCGCGCTGGCTAGAATCGCGGAATCCGTTGCCGCCGGCGCGTGAAGCGCATGTGCCGTACCGTCCGCTGCACTATCGCCCGCCCGAATTCGTGCGGGTAGGCGTCCGGCCCTTATGGGGCCATTAGAGGGACTTATGTCGAAACCCGAACCGTTACCGTCGATGCAGGCGCTGCGCGCGTTCGAATCGGCCGCCCGGCTCGCGAGCTTCACGGCCGCCGCGCGCGAGCTCGGCTCGACGCAGCCGGCCGTGAGCCAGCAAGTGTTCCAGCTCGAAGCCGAACTCGGCGTGCCGCTGTTCGAACGCAGCCCGCGCGGCGTCACGCTGACGGCCGACGGCGAGTGCCTGTACGAAGCCGTGCGGCTGAGCCTCGACACGCTGCGCGGCGCGACCGCGACGCTGCGCGCGCGCCGCCAGCACGGCGCGCTCACGATCGTCACCGACTTCGGTTTCGCGACCTACTGGCTGATGCCGCGCCTGGCCGGGCTCAAGCGCGTGATGCCGGACGTCGACGTGCGCGTCGTCACGTCACAGGATTACGACGCGCAACGCGACCACGGCGACATCGCGATCCTGTTCGGCGACGGCCACTGGCCGTCGTGCACGGCCGCGCGGCTGTTTCCGGAATCCGTCACGCCCGTGTGCTCGCCCGCGTTTCGCGACGCGCACCGGGGCGTCGCGCGGGCCGACCACCTGCTCGCGCTACCGCTGCTGCACGTGCAGCCGACGCGCCCCGAGCGCTGGCTGTCGTGGGCGGGCTGGTTCGACGCGCACGGGCTCGAACCGCCGGCCGCCGCCCGCGGCGTGACCTTCAACAGCTATGCGCTCGTGATCCACGCGGCGCTGCTCGGCGAAGGCGTCGCGCTCGGCTGGTCGCCGCTCGTCGACGAACTCGTCGCGAGCGGCCAGCTCGTGAAGCTCGTCGATGCGCCCGTCGTCACGTCGCGCGGCTACTTCCTGGTGCGGCCGCCGCAGCGGCCGGAGCCGGACGCGACCCACGTGTTCCGGCGCTGGCTGCTCGACGCGTGCGCGGGGGCCTGACGCGGGCCTCACCCTGCGGCCCTCGCCCGCCCGCTGGCGCACCGATACCAGCCACACGGCGCGTTGGTTCTATCCGCCGCGAAATCGTCCTGATTTACTTGAGCCTCCCGCTACCCGCGCGGCGCGGCGCTGTCGTGCGCCGCCGCGCGGCCGTACGCCCCCTGCCATCCGAGGAGTCTCATGACCGCCGAGCACCGCCCCGATCAATTCGTCCTGACACTGTCGTGCCCGAGCGCGGCCGGTCAGGTCGCCGCCGTCGTCGGCTTTCTCGATCGCCATCGCTGCTATGTCGATGCGCTGAACGTGTTCGACGACGATCTCAGCAACCGCTTCTTCGTGCGCTGCGTCTTTCATCCGACGGATGAGACGTTGCAGATCGACGCGCTGCGCCAGGAATTCGCGCCGATCGCGGCCGGACTCGCCGGCCGCGATGGCGGCATCCAGTGGGCGATCCACGATGTCAACGCCAGGCCGAAGGTGCTGATCATGGTGTCGAAGCTCGAGCACTGCCTCGCGGATCTGCTGTTCCGCTGGCGCATGGGCGAGCTGAAGATGGACATCGTCGGCATCGTGTCGAACCACCCCGACTTCGAGCCGCTCGCCGCGCAGCATGGGTTGCCGTTCCGGCACTTCCCGATCACGGCGGAGACCAAGGCGCAGCAGGAAGCGCAATGGCTCGACTTCTTCGAATCGAGCGGCGCCGAGCTCGTGATCCTCGCGCGCTACATGCAGGTGCTGTCGCAGGAGACGAGCGCGAAGCTCGCGAACCGCGCGATCAACATCCATCATTCGTTCCTGCCCGGCTTCAAGGGCGCGAAGCCGTATCACCAGGCGCATGCGCGCGGCGTGAAGCTGATCGGCGCGACCGCGCACTTCGTGACCGACGATCTCGACGAAGGCCCGATCATCGAGCAGGTCGTCGAGCGTGTCGATCATGCGCTGCGGCCGGAGCAACTGCTTGCGGTGGGGCGCGACGTCGAATCGCTGACGCTCGCGCGCGCTGTGAAGGCGTTCATCGAGCGGCGGGTGTTTCTGAACGGCGACCGGACGGTGGTGTTTTCGTAAGCGGACGCCGCGCCGGCCTGTATCAGGCGCTGCCCGCCAGGAAATCGGCGGGAAGGCTGTGCGCGAGCACCCTGTCGACATTGATCAGATCGTTGCCGTCCAGCTTCGCGCGCAGCAGCCGTGCGGCCAACGCCTCGCGGTCGATGTGTCGCGCGCCCGTCGCCGCGCCGCTCATGGCAGACGGCTCCGCTCGGCCTGCTTCAGTGCCTCGCGCGCGGACTTGAGCTGCACGCGCGTGAAGGCCAGCGCGTGCGCGGCGAGATCGTGGCTGTCTTCCCACAGGTTGCGCCAGATCGCGAGGATGCCTTCGAGCGGCTGGCCGACGACGCGCGACGAAAAACTCTCGAACGTGATCGGCCCCGTGTAGCCGCTGAACATCAGCGCGCGGAACACCGCGGTGAAATCGACGTTGCCCGATCCGAGATACCCGCGATGCGAATCGCCGACATGCACGTAGCCGAGATGCTCGCCCGTATCGCGGATCGCCGACGTCACGTCCGACTCCTCGATATGCATGTGATACGTGTCGAGATGCACCTTCACGTTCGGCCGCGCGATGCGTCGGCACAGCTCGACACCCTGCGACGCGGTGTTGAGCACGTTCGACTCGTAGCGATTGACGACCTCGAGCCCGAGCGTGATGCCGCTTTGCGCGGCCATGTCGGCCACCTGCGCGAGGATGTCCGCGGACATCGCGACACCGGCAGCCGTCGTCGGCGTGACATTCTTCTGGAACGCCGAATACAGGATCCCGCATACGTGCGTCGCGCCGCAATCGCGCGCGACACGCAGCGCCGCCTCGAGTTTTTGCTTGCCGCGCGCGGCCTTCTGCACGTCGCCGCTCGAAATGTCGGATTCCGCGTCTAGCCCGAGCGAGAACGTGATGCCGAGGCCGGATCGTTCGAGTTCGCGCCGCGTGAATTCGGCATCGATCGAATCGGGATCGAGCGCGGGCACCTCAATGAAATCGAAGCCCGTCTCGGCCGTGTTCGCGATCGCGCGCACGCACGCGTCGCGGCTCCAGCCGGCTTCCCACACCAGTGCATGTACGCCAAGCTTGTTCATTTCGTCTCCTTCCGTTGAGGGGGTTCGAGGGCGCCGAGCGCAGGCGCCGCACTTGAACTGGGCCTGCGCGGCCGCGACGCATGCCGCGCCCATGCCCAGCGCACCAGCATCACCGCGAGCAGGAACGCGCCCCACAGCGCGGTCGCGAGATGCTGGCTCGCACCGAGCAGGTTGAGGCCCGATGCGATCACCTGCAGGATCACGAGCGCGATCACGACCGGCGCGACGCGACCGAAGCCGCCGAACGGATCGACACGCCCGAGAAAGCAGGCAAGCACCGAGATCAGCAGGAACGCCTCGCCGTGGCCGACACGCACCGAGTTGAAGCGCGACAGCATCACGACGCCGGCCACGCCGCACATCAGCCCCGACAGCATGTAGATGCGCGTGATCGCGCGCGTGGTCGAGATGCCCGAGTAGCGCGTCGCCTCCGCGTTCGAGCCGATCATCCGCGTGACGAAGCCGAGCCGCGAATACGTCATCACGATGTGCCACAGCAGCGCGCAGCCCGCGAAGATCCACAGCGGCACCGGCACGCCGAGCCACAGCCCGTTGCCCATCGCACGCACGACCGGCGGGAACCCGGAAATGTCGCCGCCGCGCGTCAGGAATTCGCCAAGGCCGCGCAGGAAGATCATCGCCGACAGCGACACGAGGATCGGGCTCGCGCCCGTCCAGGCGATCACCGCGCCGATCAGCCAGCCAGCCGCGGCGCCCGTCGCGAGCGCCGCCGCGATGCCGAGCGCGACCGCTGCGATGCCGGCCTCCGGGCCGCCGTGCGACTGGATCACCCACGCCATCGCGAGCCCCGCGATGTTCGCGGTGAACGTAACGGCGAGATTGAAGCCGCCGGACACCAGCGGCATCAGCATCGCGAGCGTGAACAGCCCGAGCTCGGGAAGCTGGAACGCGATCGACACGAAGGTTCCGTCCGTGAGGAAGCGATCCGATGCTACGCTCATCGCCACGACGACGCAGGCAAGGAAGCCGAGCAGGCCGGCCACGTCGGCCGGCACGGACAGCACTGCCAGGCGCCGGGATTGCCCATGTTTCATGATCATGCCCTCGCACGCGGCGACAGGAAGCGCGAGCCGGCCAGCCGGGCGACGCCGTCGCTCGACACGGTGATCGCAATCAGGATGACGGCGCCGACGATCATCTTGAACGCATACGGCGACACGCCGAGCAGGTTGAGCCCGTTCGCGGTAATCGATACGAGCAGGATCCCGAGGATTGCGCCGAGCACGGAGCCACGCCCGCCGCCGAGCCGCGCGCCGCCCAGCACGACGGCCGCGAGCACGTCCAGTTCGCGGCCGTACAGCGCATTCGGCACGACCTCCTGCACGTAGTGCGCCTGCATCAGCCCGGCGATGCCCGCCATCATCCCGAGCCAGCCGTATGCGACGTAATGCATCGTCGCGACATCGATGCCGACGCGCCGTGCGGCTTCCGGGTTGTCGCCCGTTGCGTAGAGCTGACGACCGAGCGTCGTGCGGCGCAACAGGAACCACGTCGCGACGACGGCGATGGCCATCACCGCGACCGGAAGCCCGAGCGACGCGACGCCTCCCGTCGTTTCGACCTGCACGATCGCGATGCGATTCATCCACCAGTCCGGCAGGTCGTAGATCGACACGCCGCCCGTCACGAACATCAGCCCGCCGAAGAAGATATTGAAGGTCGCGATCGTCGCGACGATCGACACGACGCGGAACCGGTAAATGATCGTCGCATTCACCGCGCCGAGCAGGATGCCGAAGCCGGCAGCGAACGCGAAGCCGAGCGCCCAGTTGCCGCCGCCGAGCCGCATGAGCGACAGCGCGGCGAGGTATTGCACCACCGACGCGCCGACCGCGAACGAGATGTCGATGCCGCCCGCGATCAGCACGATCAGCAGCCCGACCGCGAAGATGATGTTGACCGCGCTCTGGTTGAGCAGGTCGAACAGGTTGGACAGCGTCAGGAAGGTCGGCGTCGCGAAGCCGAGGCCGACCGCCATCGCGACGATCACGGCGAGCAGCCACGCTTCGGTCGCGCCGATGCCGAAGGGTTGCAGGTTACGCATGAACGTCTCGCTCGATGTGGTCGATCGGCTCGCGGCCCGGCACGTATTCGGCGACGATCCGGCCGTCGCGCATGTGCAGGATACGGTCCGCGTTGAAGTAGACCTCGGGAATCTCGTCGGAAATCAGCACGATCGCCATCCCTTCCGACGCGAGCCGGTGAACGATCGCGAAGATGCCGGCGCGCGCGCCGACGTCGACGCCGACCGTCGGCGAATCGAGGATCAGCAGCTTCGGCTTCGTCGCGAGCCATTTCGCGAGCACGACGCGCTGCTGGTTGCCGCCCGACAGCGTCGATACCGCGTCGTCGGGACCGCCGATCTTCACCGCGAGCCGCGCGACCCAGTCGCGAATCAGCGCGTCGCGCCGCCGCGGCGAAATCAGACCCGCCGCGCCAAGCAAGCTGTCGAGTACCGCGATCGCGGTGTTGTCGCCGATCGATTGCGGCTGCACCAGCCCCAGTTGCAGGCGGTCCTCCGACACATAGGCGATGCCGGCGCGAATCGCGTCGCGGTTGGAGCGCAGCGACAGCGGCCGACCGTCGAGCGTGATCGTGCCGGCATCCGGTCGCGTCATTCCGAACAGCGACAGCGCCAACTCGGTGCGCCCGGCGCCGAGCCGCCCCGTCAGGCCGAGGATTTCGCCGCGCCTCACCTCGAACGACACCGCATCGTATTCGCCGCGCCGCGACAGTCCGTCGACACGCAGCATGGCCGGTGCGGTCGACAGGTCGGTCGTGCGCACCGCGTAGTCGAAGGTGCGTCCCGTCATCAGTTCGGTGAGCCGCGTCTGCGTCATCCCGGCCGTCGGAAACGTGCCGACATGACGACCGTCGCGTATCACCGTCACGCGCGCGCAGACGTCGAGCACTTCCGCGAGCCGATGACTGACGAACACCACCGCGATGCCGTCGGCCGACAGGCGGCGCACGATCGCAAGCAGCGCCTGCGTCTCGGCGTGACTGAGCGACGCGGTAGGTTCGTCCATGAACACGAGGCGCGCCTGCGCCACGAGCGCGCGTGCGATCGCGACGACCTGCCGCTGCGCGATCGTGAGCGTGCGCACCGGCCTGTCGAGATTGAGCTCGACGCCGAGCCGCGCGAGAATCTGCCGCGCGGCCGTCTTCATCCGCCCGTAGTGAACCAGCCGCGGACGCGCGCCGAGGTTCTGCTCGAACGCGATGTTCTCGGCGACCGTCATCTCGGGAAACAGCGCGAGGTCCTGCCAGATCACCTGGATGCCGAGCGCGCGCGCCCGCATGGGATCGAGATCGACTGCCGGTTTGCCGTCGAAGCGGATCACCGCGCCGGGTTCCGGACGATGGACACCACTCACGATCTTGATCAGCGTGCTCTTGCCACAGCCGTTCTCGCCGGCCAAGCACAGCACTTCGCCCGGCATCACGTCGAAACGCACCTGCTGCAGCGCCTGCACGCCGCCGAACGTCTTCGACACGTTGTCGAGCTCGAGCAGCGGCGCGCCGGCCGCGCACGCGGCCGATGGCCTGACCGACCGGCCGGACGCCGCGGCTTCGCGGGAATGGGCAGACATCATCGCTATGCTCCGTTACGGCCTGCAATCGAACATCGGGCGAGTGGAACGACCGCGTCACATGACGCGTCGCGCCGGGGTGCGTCGCTCACAGCCCCTGCTTCGCGAGATCGTCGACGGTCTTCGCGTTCAGCTCGACGAGTTGGTTCACGATCAGGTTGTGGCCGTCCGGATGCACGACGCCGAGCCCCGGAATCGTCGTGCCGTCCTTGACCGGCTGCCCCTTCGCGAGCATCGTGCCGAGCGTGACGAACACCTCGCCGGCCTGCGCCGGATTCCACATGTAGCCGCCGCTCAGCACGCCGTCGTGCACGAGGCGCCTGCCTTGCCCCGGGGAAAACGGCCCGAGCACGATCACCTTGCCCTTCGCCTGCCGCTCGGCAACCGCGCGCGCGGCGCCGATCGGCCCCTGACTGCCGAACGCGAGGATCGCCTTCAGGTCCGGATGCGCGCGCATCAGGTCGAGCGCGGTCTTGCGCGAAGCGTCCACATCCTCGGCCACGCCGTAGCGGTCGCCCACGAGCTTCATGCCCGGATAGTTGGCCTTCAGGTAAGCGATCGCGGCATCGGCCCATGCGTTGTGCAGCGGTACCGTCAACGAGCCGACGAACACCGCGTATTCGCCCTTGCCGCCTACCGCGGCGGCGAGATTCTTCGCATACGCTTCGCCGAACCCCTTCGCGGACGCCAGCTCGAAATTCCAGTCCGTATTCTTTTGCTTCGGCGATTCGTGCGTGATGACCTTGATGCCAGCGGCCCGCGCGCGTTGCAGCACCGGCTCGAGCACCTCGGCATCGTTCGGCACCACGCCGATCACGTCGACCTTCTGCGCGATCAGGTCCTCGATCGCGCGCACCTGCAGCGCCGGATCCGCGCTGGTCGGCCCGACCATGAACGCCTTCACGCCGAGTTGCTCGGCGCGCTTCCGGATGCCCGCATCCATCGCGTTGAACCATGGAATGCCGCCGATCTTCACGACGACGCCGATCACCGGCTTGTCGGGCGACGCCGACGCGATACCGGTTGCGAGCGCGAACGCAGCCACGCCCGCGCATACCGTGCGCAAGAAGTTCACAGACATGTCTCCTCCATCCGAAGGCGACCGTCGCCGGGCTCTCGAGCCGCGACATGGCGGTCAGTTGCTAAATCCATTCAGCAAACTGTTTCATGTATGCTGAATCCATTTAGCTCCGACGGGAAGCATGGGAAAACCCTGATAGGGAATCGCGTCCCGAAACGCATACCGTCGGCATCATCAGGACCAGAACGCACTCGAGGGGAGCAACGACGCAGATGGCCCGCACGACTACCGGACGCAAGTCCACGATCTACGACATCGCGAAGGCGACCGGCGCATCCACGTCCACGGTCAGCATGGTGCTGAACGGTAACTGGGCGCGCTACCGGATCAGCGAGGAGACGGCCGCCCGCGTTCTCGACAGCGCCAAGACGCTCGGCTACAACGTCAATCTGAGCGCGCGCGGCCTGCGCCTGTCGCGTTCGGGGCTGGCGGGTATGGTCATCCCGCACTACCGCAACCGATTCTTCGCGGGGCTCGCGGAAACCTTCGAGGACGAGGCGCGCCGGCGCGGCCTGTGCCCGATCGTCGTCGGCACGCAGCGCGACCGGGACGTCGAACTGAACGTTACACAGACGCTGCTCGCGCAGCGCGTCGAGTTGCTGTTCATCGCTGGCGTACGCAATCCGGCTCCGCTCAACGCGCTGTGCGACGCGGCCGGCATACCGTCGATCAACGTCGACCTGCCGGGAGAAGGCGCGCCGTCGGTCGTGTCGGACAACCGCGCGGGCGCGCGGGCGCTGACCGACGTGCTGATCGACAAGATGATCGCGCGCGGCAATTCGGCAAACGAACTGATGCTGCTCGGCGGCATCGCCGGCGAATACGCGACGGAGATGCGCATCGCGGGCTTTCACGACGCGTTCGCCGCGCGCGGCCTGCCGCCGCCGCCGCACGACGCGATCGAGCGTTGCGGCTACGCGCCCGCCGCCGCGCGCGAGGCGCTCGCGCGACGCTACGAGACGCTCGGCCGGCTGCCTGCCGGCATGCTGACGAACTCGATCACGTCGTTCGAAGGGCTCGTCCGTTTCGCGTCGGAGTTGCCGTGGGATATCTGGCAGCGCACGGCCGTCGGCTGCTTCGACTGGGATCCGTTCGCCGCGCGCCTGCCGTTCGACGTCACGATGCTGCGGCAGGACGTGCAGCGGCTGATTGCCGAAGCATTCGCACTGCTCGATACCAATGACGCCGAGAGCAGCGCGCCACATCCGGTCGTGATGGTGCCGACGCGTTTCATGCGCACGCTCGACGACGACATGCGCGCGAGCGACGAAGAGCCGGCCGGCTGACCACGCGCACGCGGCATGAAAAAAACGCCCGACCGGCCTTGCGGCCAGCCGGGCGTTCTTCATTCAGGTCGCGCGACATCGCGACGCCGCGCCGAAACCGTGTGCGTGCGCTCCGGGCGAGCGAGTCTCAGGCGCTCACTTCACCCAAGCAAAGTAGTACGACAACCAGATCGTCAGCGCCGCGCCGATCAACGCCGCATACGGCATCAGGCTCAGCCACGGCGCGCGCTTCGGCACTTCGAGCTCCATGTCGCGCTGCATCTGCGCGGGGAATCGGCCGCGGTCCTGCCAGTAGTGGCGATACAGGAACACCGGCACGATCAGCAGCATCGCGATCAGCCCGTTACGCAACGTGCCCTCGCCCTGCAGGTTCGCGCCCGCGCCAACATAGACGAGGTTCGCATACCCGCAGATCGAGCCCGCGACGAGCAGCCACGTCGGGCAGCGGAACGGCCGATCCCAGTTGCCGCGATCCATCCGGTGTATCCAGCCCGACTGAAGATTCAGGAATACGAACAGCATGTAGCAGACGTTCGAGATCGACAGCACCGTCATGTAGTCCGACATCATCAGCAACACGAGGTTGAAGCCGAGGTCGGTCCACATCGCGCGCGTGGGCGAGCCGTGCTCGTTCACGTGCGACAGGTACTTCGGCAGCCAGCCGTCGACCGACGCCTGGTACAGCGTGCGCGACGAGCCCATCATCGACGTCATCACGATCAGCAGGATCGACAGCATCAGCATCACGACGACCGCATTCGCGACCCACGCGCCGCCGCCGACGATCTTCGCCATCGCGGCTGCGACGCCGGTGCCGTCGCCGATCGCCGGATCAAGCATCGCCTGGGTGCCGAGCGCGCCCTGGAACGCCATCGGCACGAGCGTCATCACGACGAGACACAGCGCGCCCGACCAGAAGATCGCCTTCGCGGTATCGCGCCGCGGATCGCGGAACTCACGCGTGTAGCAGACGGCCGTCTCGAAACCGTACGACGCCCAGCCGGCCATGAACATCGCGCCGAGCGCCATCGTCACGCCCTGCCCGTTCCATGAGCCGAAGGTCGCGGCCGTAAGGTTGCCCTGCGCGTCGTGACCGAGCGGCAGCAGCGGGAGCAGGTTCGACATCGGCACGTCGCCGGTGACGAACGGCACGATGCCGACGATCAAGAGCGGCGTGAGCGACGCGATGCCGAGAATGCGCTGCGTACGCGCGGCCTTCGACGCACCGCTGTGCTGAAGTTTGAACGTGATGAGAAGCAGAATCGTCGCGATGATGAACGTCGCGTTGATTCGCAAAGACAGACCGGGCTTGATGAACCCGAGATCCGCAGCCTTGAACTGCCAGTGCAGCACCGCCGCATTGGCGGGAAAGAGACTCGTGAGCGCATAGCTTGCCGCGAGGCCGCAGCCGAGCGCGAGCATCGGCGACCACGCGAGCCAGTTGCACCACACGGACACCGGGGCAATCAGCTTGCTGTAACGGACCCAGCCGATCGCGCCATACACCGACGCGCCGCCCGATTTATGCGGAAATAGCCCGGATATTTCCGCATAAGTCGCGCTTTGAACCAGCCCCATCGTGATCGCGGCGATCCAGATCGCCCACGCGGGCTGGCCGATCGTCGCGCATACGCCGCCGATCGTGAACAGCACGCCTGCCGGCACGCCGCTCGTTACCCAAAAAGCGTCTTTCCACGTCAGGCCACGATGCAGCGTGTGGCCCGTCGAATCATGTGAGATGGTTGCCTCGACATCACTGGTGCGATTAGCACGCAGTCCTGCTTGACTCATCCAATTCCTCCTCTCGATCAGCGTAAGCGCTTCAACGTTTACGCTGCTCCGATACAAAGCGGGATGACTCCGCACAAGGGCGCTAGTGTAACAACTTACGCGCTTTTTTGCAGAATCCGAAAAAGAATTCCGGGATATGGCTGCATTTCATCCTCATTGTTTCGGATTCCTGCATGCCATTCCCGGCGTGTTGTTATGATGATTCGTACGACGTATGTCGGGAGACTTACTGCGCGCCTTCCGTCCACGCATTCACGCGGTCGGCATGCGCCGCGATCCACGCATCCGCGGCCGCTTCCGGCTTCGAGCCGTTCTGGATCGCCAGCATCACGCTGTCGATTTCACCCGGCTTCCACTGGAATTTCTTCAGGAACGCGACGACCGGCTTCGCCTTGGTTTCGAGGCCCGGATTCACGACGCTGTCGACGTGCTCGGCGCCGCCGAACACCTTCTTCGGATCCTCGAGGAAGCGCAGCTTCCACTTCGCGAACATCCAGTGCGGCGCCCAGCCGGTCACGATCACCGGCTTGTTCGCGCCGACCGAGCGCGACAACTCGGCCGTCATCGCGCTGCCCGAGCTCGGCATCAGCGTGTAGCTCAGCCCGTAGTTCTTGATCGCTTCGTCGGTCTTGCGCATCACGCCCGCACCGGCATCGATGCCGACGATGCGGCCGCCGAAGCTGCTCTTCTCGGCGTTCAGATCGTCGATGCTCTTCGCCTTCACGTAATCCGGGACGATCAGGCCGATCTTCGCGTCGGGAAAGTTCGCGCCGAGGTCGACGACCTTGCTCTTGTATTCGCTCCAGTAGGAGCCGTGCGTGACCGGCAGCCATGCGGACAACGTCGCATCGAGATCGCCGCGCGCGACGCCCTGCCACATGATCCCGGCGGCGACCGGCACGAGCTTCACCTCGTAGCCGAGCTTCTTCTCGATCACGCGGGCAGCGACGTTCGACGTCGCGACGCTGTCGTCCCAGCCTTCGACATAACCGATTTTCAGCGTCGGCTTCGTATCGGCGAGCGCCGATGCGCTCAGTGCCGCCATCGCCGACAGTGCGCCGGCCCAAAACAGTTTTCCGAACAATTTCATGGTCGATCTCCTTGGTCTGCGCACCGTGCGCGTTGTCTCTCTAGGTTCTTCAACCACAAATCCGCGGTATCGTTGTTTTCCGACAGATGCTTGTCCGGACGCGACGCGCCCGGACAGCCGATGGCGCCTTCGACTACTTGTCGATCACGAGATCCGACAGCGGCTTGCTGCAGCACAGCAGCACCATCCCCTGATCGATCTCGCGCTGGCGGATGCCGCCGTTGTGTTTCATCTCGACCTGCCCCGACACGAGCTTCACCTTGCACGTACCGCACATGCCCTGCGTGCACGATGCCGGCAGCCGCACGCCCGACTGGCGCGCCGCGTCGAGCACGTGCTGCTCCGAGCCGCACGAAATCTCGCGATTGCTCTTCGCGAAGCTGACCGTGTACTGCTTCGTGCCGGCGTCGCCGCCTTCGGCCGGCGGCGCGAGATCGGCCAGCAGCTCGTCGCTCGCGGTCTGCGCGAGCGTCTCGAACGAGAAGCTTTCCTCGTGATACTGCTTGCGATCGAAGCCGGCTTCGTCGAGCAGGTCGCGCACCGCCTTCATGTACGGTGCGGGGCCGCACGTGAAGATTTCGCGTTCCATGAAATCCGGCGCGATCAGCTTCAGCAGCGGCAGCGTCAGGAAGCCGGTGACGCCCGGCCAGTTGGTGCGTGCGCCGACGCGCTCGACGACGAACGACGTGCGGAAATTCGTGTGGTTCGACGCGATCAGGTCGAGCTCGCGCGCGAAGATGATGTCGTCCGGCGTGCGTGCGCTGTGCACGAACAGGATGTCGCGATCTTCCGCGAGATCATGGTGTGCACGGCTCATCGACATCAGCGGCGTGATGCCCGAGCCGGCCGACAGGAACAGGTACTTGCGTGCCGGATGCCTTGCACACGTGAATTCGCCGGCCGGGCCGAGCACGCGCACCGACACGCCCGGCTGCAGGTTGTCGTGCAGCCAGTTCGACACCTTGCCGCCCGGCACGCGCTTCACCGTGATCGACACCGTGTGCGGCCGCGCCGGCGACGACGAGATCGTGTAGCAGCGGTTGATCGTTTCGCCGTCGATGTCGAGCTCGAGCGTGAGGAACTGCCCGGGCTCGAACGAAAACGTGCGGCCCTGCGGCGAACGGAAGAAGAAACTCTTCACGTCGTGCGTTTCCTGCCGCACGTGGCAGCACACCAGCGTTTCCTCGACGTCGCTCGTCCAGCGCTCGGGCAGCGCGTTCCAGAACGCCGGGCGCGTCACCCGGCTGTCCGCCGGCTCGAAATTGGCCGCATCTCGCATCATGTCAGCCTCCGCAGGGCCGCCCCAAGGAGGCTGACCGCCCCCGCGGGGGGCAGTGAACGAAGTGAACGTGAGGGTCGTTTCATCAGTTGCTCCGCTTGCTGTTCCGCTGACGACTACGCGCCGGTTTGTTCGGCGAGCCGGCCGATGTACCAGGCCGAGAATTTTTCGACGAGACCTTCCGTGTACGGCGAATACGGGCCCGGCTCGTACGCGCTGCTGGTCGCGCCGCGCTGCGAGAATTCGACGAGCGCGCGATCCTGGTCGTTGGTCGCGTTCCACACGGCCGTGAGGTTCTTCACGTCGTAGTCGATGCCTTCCTTCGCGTCCTTGTGCACGAGCCACTTCGTGCGCACGAGCGTCTTGCCGGCCGACAGCGGGATCACCGAGAACGTCACGATGTGATCGCTCATGAAGTGGTGCCACGAGTTCGGCTGCGTCCAGAACGACAGCCCGCCGAGGTCGGCCTTGTCGAAGCCGCCGAGCAGCTTCTTCGACGCGACCTTCGCGTCGAGCGTCTGCGATTCGCCGTGGCGGTCGAGCGGCAGGCGCTGCGTGCGGAAACCCGTCACGTCGAGCAGCTTTTCGATTTCGGCGGACGGCAGGCCCATCTCCGCCCACTCCTTGCCGCGGCGCACGCAGGTCTCGGCGAAAGCGTCCATGCCTTCGGCGTTCGCGTCGGAACGCTGGTAGCCGAAGCCGTATTCGTACAGCGAGATCGTCAGCTCCGGATGGTTCGCGACGCAGTGATAGCACTCGCGGTTGTTCTCCATCGTGAGCTTCCAGTTGCCTTCCTCGATGATGTCGATCTGCGCGGCGATCTTCGTGTTCGGCAGATCGTGCGGCAGCAGGTACGGTTCCATCTCGGCGCGCATCTGCGCGAAATCGACGGGTGGCTCGTCGGCGAGGCAGATGAAGATCAGGCCCGCGAGGTTCTCGACGTGCACCGACTTCAGGCTGTGCTTGCAACGGTCGAACTTCTCGCCCATGTGCTCGGCGAACATCAGTTGGCCCGTCAGGTTGTAGGTCCAGCTGTGGTACGGGCACACGATGTTGCCGACCGAGCCTTTATCTTCGTTGCACAGGCGCGCGCCGCGGTGACGGCACACGTTGTGGAACGCGCGGATCGCCATGTCGTCGTCGCGCACGATCAGGATCGAATCGTTGCCCAACTGCACGGTCACGTAATCGCCCGGCTCGGGAATGTCCGGTTCGATCGCCACCTGGATCCAGTGCTGGCGGAAAATCGCCTCCATGTCGAGCGCGAAAATGTCCTCGCTCGTGTAGAACGGCGCTTCGAGGCTGTAGCCTGCCTTGCGGCGTTCGATCAATGCACGAATGTCTGCCGATACTTTCATCGTTTGCTCCGGATTCCTTGCATCCCTGGGTTCTTGCCGACAGGCATCAAAATCAGTAGTCGATGAGCTGATGCTCGCGCAAATACGCAAGGATCACTTGTGCTTTTTCGACCGAACTCCCTTCATTTACGACGTTGCCGCCACGGCTTTCGGTCGTCGTCGCGGACAGCATCCGGGCATGCCCGGAGCGCTTCTCGGCGGCGACCAGTTTTACGGGTTTACGCTCGACCGGGCCGACCGTCCACGCGGTGGCGTCGGCGTCCGCGCCGCTCGCCGCGAGCGCCGGCCGGATCGCGCCGGCGCGCAGCCGCGCATAGGCATAGCGCGGCTCGACACCGGCAAGCGGATGGACGGCCACGACGGCCGGCAGCGCCGCGTCGACACGCCGCCGCAGTCCTTTCGGCAAAAATTGCCGGACTGCCACGCGACCGCCATCGACCGTCACGTCGACGGCCGAGCCGACGAGCGGATAGCCGAGCGCCGCGGCGACGCGATACGGCAGCATCCCGGTGTCGTACGCGCCCTCGGCGCGCGTGCCGGTCAGCACGAGGTCGTAGCCTTCGATGCGCGCGGCGAGCGCGTGCACGGCATCGTCGCCGTCGCGGCAGGCCAGCACTTCGACCTCCCGCGCGCCGAGCGCCAGATACTCGGCGAGCGCGGCGTTGGCGGGGTCGCCCGCGTGGATCACGTCGAGCGTCGCGCGATGTTTTTCCGCGAGCTGGCGGCCGGTTTCGAGCGCGGCCGCATCGTTGCGGCTGTAGCGCGCGACGCCGCTGACCGGATGCCGGCCGACGGACACGAGCACCGCGATGCGTTGCAAGGGGCGAGGGGCATTCATGCGGCGACTCCTTCGGGTTCACGGGTACCGACCGCGGCCGGCGATTCGCCGCGCGCGGCCCGCGCGGCCTGGACCTGCTCGATCAGCGCGGCGATCGTCGCCTGCGCGTCGCCGACCACCGTCAGGTTCGCGCGCTTGGCGATCGGCGCACTGCCGTCGAGGTTCACCGCGATCACGTGGCGGCAATCCTTGATCCCCTGCAAATGCTGCACCGCGCCCGAGATGCCGAACGCGATGTACACGCTCGCCTCGACCGTCTTGCCGGTCGCACCGACCTGCTTGTCGCGCGTGAAGTGGCCGTTGTCGACCGCGACGCGGCTCGCGCCGATCGCCGCGCCGAACACGCCGGCCAGCCGCTCGAACGCAGCGATGTCGGACACGCCATTGCCGGCCGACACGATGAAGTCGGCTTCCTCGAGCGCGACCTGGGCCGCATCGATTTCGTCGAGGCCGAGATCGCGGTACGGCTGCGCGGCGTCATGCGCCGGGCGGATGAAATCGGCAGCCACGCGTTCGCCGGCACCGACGAACGGCAGCTTCGCCTCCACCGCGTTCTGCGCGAGCAGGATCACGTCGGGCAGCGCACGGGTCGCGAACGCGCGCCCGGCCTGCGCGTACGCGCCCACGTGCTTCGCGTCGATCTCGACGACGTGGGTCGCGACGCTCGCGCCGACCGCCGCCGCGTAACGGCGGCCGAGATCGCCGTCGCCGGTCGCGTTGTCGGGCACGAACACATGCTTCGGGGCGAGCGCGGCCACACAGGCCTGCAATGCTTGCAGTTCGCTTTCGGGGTCGAACGCGCGGCGATCGAAGCCGGTCAGCTCGAGCAGCTTGTCGACACCCAGTTCGGCCACGTCGTCCTTGAGTTCGCCGAACGCGAGCAGCGCGACTTCGGTCTGCGCATCGGCGAGCACGGCCGCGGCGGCGATCGCCTGCCGCGAATGGTCGTCGAGCGCGCCGCGTTCGGCATGGGCGACCACCAGCATCACGTGCTTCGGATCCTGCAGCGCGCGGCGCGGCTTCGCCGCCGCGGCGCCATGACCGTGCGCGGACCACTGCGCGGCGTTCGCATCGGCGCTGCCTTCCTCGCCGAGCGTGATGCGCTTCAGGCCGGCGGCCGTGATGATGAACGGCCGGCGCGGATCGATTCGTTTGGTCGTATTCATCGATTCACTCCAGCGAGGCGGCGACGAGTTCGGCGACGTCGAGCACGTCGGGGCGCGGGCCCACGACGCCTTCGAGCATGGCCGTGCAGTTCGGGCACGCAACCGCGACCACGTCCGCGCCGATCGTGCGTGCGTCGGCGATGCGGATGTCCGGGATGCGCTGCTTGCCGGGGATGTCGGTGAGCGGCGCGCCGCCGCCACCGCCGCAGCAGCGGCCGCGCATGCCGTTGCGCTCCATCTCGACGACCTGGATGCCGATCGTCTTCAGCAGCTTGCGCGGTGCTTCCGTCTCGCCGTTGTAGCGGCCGAGGTAGCACGGGTCGTGATACGTGGTGCGCTTCTCCTGCAGCGCCTCGACCGCCTTCGGCGCGATCTTGCCGCTGTCGGCCAGTTCGGCCAGATACGTCGTGTGATGCTTGACCGTCACGCGCAGCCCGAGCGCACGGTATTCGTTGCGCAGGCTGTGCATCACGTGCGGGTCGGCCGTCACGATCTGCTTGTACGACAGCGTGCCGAGCGTGCCGATCAGGCGCTTCGCCATCTGCTGGAACGTCGCTTCGTCGCCGAGCCGGCGCGCGACGTCGCCCGTGTCGGTCTCGGTCGGGCCGAGCACCGCATAGTCGACGCCCGCCTTGTTCAGCACCTTCACGAACGCACGCAGCGTGCGCTGGTAGCGCATGTCGAACGCGCCTTCGCCCGCGACGAACAGCACGTCGACCGGCTTGCCGGGCTGCGCGACGGGTGCGCTCAGGTCGACCGACCAGTCGTAGCGTGCGGCCGTGTCGTAGCCGCCCATCGTGCCCGTCTCGCGCAGGTTCGCGAGTACTTCCTGGCCCTTGCCCGGGACCGTGCCGTGCACGAGCGTGCGGTTGCGGCGCATGTCGACGATCGCGTCGACGTGTTCGATCAGCATCGGGCATTCCTGCACGCACGCGCGGCAGGTGGTGCACGACCACAGCGTCTGTTCCTCGATCAGGCCCGACACGATCGGGCCGTTCGGCTCGCCGCGATGCTGGCCGACAGGCAGGCCCGGCGTGGGGCTGCCCGCGTACGCCGCATCGGTACCGCCGGCCATCCCGACGACGAGATCCTGGATCAGCTTCTTCGGGTTCAGCGGCTGGCCCGACGCGAACGCGGGGCATGCGGCTTCGCACTTGCCGCACTGCACGCATGCGTCGAAGCTCAGCAACTGGTTCCAGCGGAATTCGACCGGCTTCGCGACGCCGTACTCCTGATGGTCGATGTCCGGCAGCTTCAGCGCGGTCGGCGGCGTGGCCGTGCCGTTGCCGGTGAACGATTCGCGGGTGGCCGCGAAACGCTCCTGGCGCGGGTGGAACGCGAGGTGCAGCAGGCCGGCGATCGCATGCTTCATCGGGCCGCCTTTCGCCGCGCCGACCGTCATCGTGAACGCCCCGATGCCGATCAGCAGCGCGCAGAGCACCGCGAACGCACCCGACATCGCGCCGGTCGGCACCAGCATGAACAGCACGAGGCCGAGCGCGAACGAACCGAGCAGCCAGGGCAGCGTATTCCACGGGCCGCGCGACAGGCGCGCCGGCACGTTCTTCGCCGTGCGGCGACGCCACACGAACACCGCGCCGACCAGCATCGCGAGCGCCGCGAGGAAGATCAGCTTGTCGAGCCACGGCGAGTAGATCGCGAGGCCGTAGTTGACGAACACCAGCGCGAGCGCGCCGATCGCGCCGCCGGCGGTCGCGACGTGGGTCTTCGCGATGTACGGATCGCGGGCGACCACGTGGTGCAGGTCGACGAAATAACGCTTCGGAATCGCGAACAGGTTCGCGACGCCAAACGCGCCGGGCGCGGTGGCGCGGCCCAGACGCCAGTAGGACGAGCGCTTCGCGACCGCGAACGCGAGCCCCGCCACCGACAGCCACAACAAGGCGGTAATGAGGAAGGACGGATTCATCTTTTAGAAATCCTTCACGAGACGCAGCGAGTCGTAGATCGCACCGTGGACGTTGTGCATCGAGATGCAGTCGCCGACACGGAACAGCAGGAAACGGCCGTTGCCGAGTTCTTCCGACAGGCACGGCTGCGGCTCGGCCGCGAACAGCGTGTGCGGATCGATCTGGCCGCGGTTCACCGATTCCGGCTTGAGCTTCCAGTACAGCTCGTCGTTCGGCGACGAGCCGTTCTCGATCACCACCTGGTCGACCGCGCGCTCTTCAAGTTCCTCGGTGTACTCGTTGCGCAGCACGGCGATCATCTTGCCGTTCTCTTCATAGACGCGATCGAGCATCGTGTTCGGCGTCGGGATCACGCCGAACGCGTACAGGCGGCGATAGAAGATCGGGAACGTCGTGCCGCCGCAATCGTCAGCGACCTTCACGTCCGGCGTCACCACCTCGACCTTCGAGCCGCGGCTCGCCATGAAGTCGGCCACGCCGGCGCCCGCATGCGTGCTCACGCCGTCGAACAGCAGCACGTTCTGCTTCGGCTCGACCTTGCCGGTCAGGATGTCCCACGAGCTGACGGCGAGGCCTTCGGCCACGCCCCACGCCGGCACCTGCCACGTGAAGCTCGAACCGCCGGTGGCAAGCACGACGATGTCCGGCTTCTCGGCCATGATCATCTTCTCGTCGGCGGCCACGCCGAGACGCCGGTCGACGCCCAGGCGCTTCGTTTCCATGTCGAACCAGCGGATGATCCCCGACATCTGCTCGCGCTGCGGCGCCTTCGCGGCGATCATCACCTGGCCGCCCACTTCCGCGTTCTTCTCGAACAGCACGACGTCATGGCCGCGCAGCTTCGCGACACGCGCGGCCTCGAGGCCCGCCGGGCCCGCGCCGACCACCACGACCTTGCGCTTCGGGCCGCGCGACTTCTCGATGATGTGCGGCATCGTCGCTTCGCGCGACGTCGCCGCGTTCTGGATGCACAGCACGTCGAGCCCGTTGTACTGGCGGTCGATGCAATAGTTCGCGCCGACGCACTGCTTGATTTCGTCCTCGCGGCCGTCGCGGATCTTGATCACCATGTGCGGATCGGCGATCTGCGCGCGCGTCATGCCGACCAGGTCGATCATGCCGTTCGCGAGCAGGCGCTCGGCCTGCCCCGCGTCGCGAATGCTCTGCGCGTGCATCACCGGAATCTTCACGACCGACTTGATGCCGGCCGCGAGATGCACGAACGGCTCCGGCGGCAGCGCCATCGGCGGCATGCAGTTGGCGATGGTGTTGTGCGTATCGCCGCCCGACCCGACCACGCTCAGGTAGTCGATCAGGCCCGTCTCGGACATCGCCTGCGCGATTTCCTTCAGCGCTTCGTGATCGAGACCGTCCTCGTGAAATTCGTCGCCGCACATGCGCAGGCCGACGCAGAAATCCTTGCCGACCGCCTCGCGCACGGCCGTCAGCACTTCGATACCGAAGCGCAGGCGGTTTTCGAGGCTGCCGCCCCATTCGTCGGTGCGATGGTTCGAACGCTTGCTCCAGAACTGGTCGATCAGGTGCTGGTGCGCGGCGGAGATTTCGATGCCGTCCATGCCGGCCGCCTTCACGCGCTTCGCGGCCGCCGCGAAATCGCCGATGATGCGGCGGATTTCCTCGATCTCGATGATCTTCGCGTTGCCGCGGTGCACGGGTTCGCGCACGCCCGACGGCGACATCAGGTGCGGCCAGTGCTCGCCGTGGAACGACGAGCGGCGGCCCATGTGCGTCGCCTGGATCATGATCTTCGCGCCGTGCTTGTGCATCGTGTCGGCCAGGCGCGTGAGCGGATCGATGATCTTGTCGGTCGACAGGTTCACCGATTTCCACCAGCCTTGCGGGCTGTCGATCGACACCGGGCTCGAGCCGCCGCAGATGGCCAGACCGACACCACCCTTCGCCTTTTCTTCGTAGTAGCGGATATAGCGGTCGCCCGGCAGGCCGCCCGGCTCGGCATACACCTCCGCGTGCGCGGTGCTGACGATCCGGTTGCGCAGCGTCAGCTGGTTCAGCTGCATGGGTTTGAACAGGTGGGGATAACGCATCGCTGGCGACCTCTGGCGTTCGAATGTCTCGTGTTGCGGGTGTTGTTCTGCTTCAGTGAATCAATGCATCAGTGCGCGATCGGCGACACTTCGAAGACGCAGTGGTCGTGATGCTCGGCCGCGCACTGCACTTCCTTCGATTGCGCGCGCGGCGCATGCTTGCCTTCCGGCGTCGTGTCGTTGACCCAGTCCATCGCGCCCGCGAACCAGCCCGCGAACATGTAGCAGAGCTTGCCTTCCTTGCCCGGCTGCTGGAGCACGAACGACGAGTGGCGCAGCTCGATCTTCGCGCGTGCGCTCGCCGGTTCTGCCTCGATGATCGAGAACAGCCCCCAGCCGCGTTGCGACAGGCGCTTCAGGTAATGCTCGAACACGGCCATGCCGGTGATGCCGTGCTGCTTGGCTTCCTTGTCGCACCAGTGGTAAGCCGACTTGTAGCCGGCCTTGTAGAGGATCTCGGCATACGCTTCGACGCCGAGCGCTTCCTCGACGGCGACGTGGTTGTTCGTGAAGAAGTGGCGCGGCACGTACAGCATCGGCAGCGCGTCGGTGGTCCAGACGCCGGTATCGGGATCGACGTTGATCGGCAGTTGCGGTTGCATCGTGGTGACTCCGTGAGGAAAGTGGCCGCGCGGCTCGGCGCGCAGGCGCGACATCGTCCGCGTGCCCGCGCGGCAAGCGCTGGCACGTCCCGATTTTTTTATGTTGAAACGAAGGGAGCGGTTCGGCTCGGCGGGCGCTTACGCGCCCCACACGTCCTTGAACACGCGTACCCAGTTCTCGCCCATGATCTTGCGGATGCGCGACTCCTTCCAGCCGTGACGTTCCATCGCGGCGGTCAGGTTCGGGAATTCGCCGATCGTGCGGATGCCGTCCGGGTTGATCACCTTGCCGAAGTTCGTCAGCTGGCGATAGCGGCCCTTGTCATGCGTGAGCATGTCGAAGAATTCCTTCGCGAAATCCTGCGTGAAGTCCGTGCCGATGCCGACCGCGTCCTCGCCGATCAGGTTCACGACGTAGTCGATCGCCTCGATGTAGTCGTCGATGTTCGCTTCGATGCCGCGCTTCAGGAACGGCGCGAACATCGTCACGCCGACGAAGCCGCCCGCATCGGCGATCTCCTTCAGTTGCGCGTCGCTCTTGTTGCGCGGATGCTCCTTCAGGCCCGACGGCAGGCAGTGCGAGTAGCACACCGGCTTCTTCGAGAACGCGATCGCTTCCGACGACGTATTGCCGCCCACATGCGACAGGTCGACCATGATGCCGACGCGGTTCATCTCGGTGATCACTTCGCGGCCGAAATCCGACAGCCCGCCGTCGCGCTCGTAGCAGCCGGTGCCGACGAGGTTCTGCGTGTTGTAGCAAAGCTGCACGACGCGCACGCCCATGTCGGCGAACGCCTCGATGTAGCCGAGGTTGTCCTCGAACGCATGCGCGTTCTGGAAGCCGAGGATGATCCCGGTCTTGCCTTCCTTCTTCGCGCGGAAGATGTCGTCCGTCGTGCGTACGAGCGTCAGCAGCTCGCCGTTGTCGCGGATCTTCTTCTTCATCACGCCGATGTTGTCGACGGTCTTGGTGAAGTTCTCCCACACCGACACCGTGCAGTTTGCGGCCGTGATACCACCCTTGCGCATGTCCTCGAACACCGGCTTCTCGAACTTCGAGATGTTCAGTCCGTCGATGATGATGCTGTCCTGATGCAGCGTGCTCATATCTGCTCTCGCTCGTGTGACTGTTCTTGTGGGGTCGATCAGTAGATCGGGAAGCGCTCGCAGAGCGCGAAGATCTCGCGGCGCACGCGCTGCTCGGTTGCCGGGTCACCCTCCGGGTTCGCCCGCAGCGCGTCGAACACTTCGAGGATCAGGCGGCCGATCTCGCGGAACTCCGCGACGCCGAAACCGCGCGTCGTGCCGGCCGGCGTGCCGAGGCGAATGCCCGACGTGACGGTCGGCTTCTCGGTGTCGAACGGGATGCCGTTCTTGTTGCAGGTGATGCCCGCGCGTTCCAGCGCCTGCTCGACCGGCGCACCCTTCAGGCCCTTCGGGCGCAGGTCCACCAGCAGCAGATGGTTGTCGGTGCCGCCCGTGACGAGATCGACGCCGCCGGCCTTCAGCACTTCGCCGAGCGCCTGCGCGTTCGCGAGCACGTTGTCGATGTAGGTCTTGAAATCCGCATGCAGCACTTCGCCGAACGCGACGGCCTTGCCGGCGATCACGTGCATCAGCGGGCCGCCCTGCAGGCCGGGGAACACGGCCGAGTTGATCTTCTTCGCGATCTCCTCGTCGTTGGTCAGCACGAAGCCGCCGCGCGGGCCGCGCAGCGTCTTGTGCGTGGTCGACGTGACGACGTGCGCGTGCTCGACCGGGTTCGCGTGGCGACCCGCGGCGATCACGCCCGCGATGTGCGCCATGTCGACCATCAGCTTCGCGCCGACGCTGTCGGCGATCGCCCGAAAGCGTGCGAAGTCGAGCGCGCGCGGGTACGCCGAGAAGCCGGCGATGATGAGGTTCGGCTTGTGCTCGTGGGCAAGCGCCTCGACCTGATCGTAGTCGATGCGCAGCGTGTCGCGGTTCACGCCGTACTGAACCGCGTTGAACCACTTGCCCGACAGTGCCGGCTTCGCGCCGTGCGTCAGGTGGCCGCCGGCATCCAGCGACATGCCGAGCACCGTGTCGCCCGGCTTGGCCAGCGCGAGCATCACCGAGCCGTTCGCCTGCGCGCCCGAGTGCGGCTGCACGTTCGCGTAGCCGGCGTTGAAGATCTGCTTCACGCGTTCGATCGCGAGCGCCTCGACCTCATCGGCGAATTCGCAGCCGCCGTAGTAGCGCTTGCCGGGATAGCCTTCCGCGTACTTGTTGGTCAGTACCGAGCCCTGCGCCTCGAGCACGGCGCGCGACACGATGTTTTCCGACGCGATCAGCTCGACCTGCGACTGCTGACGCTCGAGTTCCTTCAGGATGGCGCTGCGCACCGGCGCGTCGCGCTCGGCAAGGGGCTGCGAGAAGAAAGGCTGGGTGTTCGACATAGTGCGTCCGTGACGAAGAATAAAGGGCTGCAACCGAAGCTCAGGGCCCGCCGTGCCTGGGTTTCCCGCTCGTCCAGTGCAAGGCTGCCGACGGCTCTATTCTTGTCGTTCGGATTTTCGGCGGATTGATGAATTTAGACGCGTTCTTTGCCTTTTCCGCCATGCGCGTCCGTTTTATACAAGTGACCGGTCGTGCTTTTCGGTACGGCCGCCCGAAACGGCATTGGACGTTCACCTATGGACACGCACACCGGCAGTGCGTTTGCCGCACGTTCGAGTGCGCCGTCTCCCGGATACGGTGCAGTGCAGCAACGCGCCGATGCCCAGACGACGTATGGGGCTAGGGTTTAGCCGTATGGCACGCTTGTTGCACTCGCTCACACAATACCGCAGCCCGATTCGTGCCCCGGGCCAAAAGCTATTAGAGATTCAAGGAACGCTCCCCATGTCGCCCGACCGCACAGCGTCGCTGTCCCACTTCGCGTTCATGCCTTTACCGAACTTCACGATGATCGCGTTCACCAATGCGATCGAGGTGCTTCGGATGGCGAACTACCTGAGCGGCCAGCCGCTCTATCGCTGGTCGGTGATCAGCCCGGACGGCGGCCCGGTCACGGCGAGCAACGGCCTGACGGTCGATACGGGCCCGGCCGAGTGCGTGGGACAACCCGACATCGTGTTCGTGTGCGGCGGCGTCGACGTGCAGCGCGCGACCACGCCCGCCCATCTGTCGACACTGCGCCGCTTCGCGCGCTCGGGCATCCCGCTCGGCAGCCTGTGCACGGGCACCTATGCGCTCGCGAAATCGGGGCTGCTCGCGGGCTACGCGTGCGCGATCCACTGGGAGAACATGTCGGCGCTGAAGGAAGAGTTTCCGGACACGCGCTTCCTGAAGGAACTGTTCGTGATCGACCGCGACCGCATCACGTGCACGGGCGGCGTCGCGCCGCTCGACATGATGCTGAACCTGATCGCCGCGCGCGTGGGCACCGCACGCGTCACGCAGATCGCCGAGCAGTTCATCGTCGAACACGTGCGCGATACGAGCGCACAACAGCGCATGCCGCTCGTCGCGCGCCTGGGCTCGGCGAACAAGTCGCTGTTCGAAGTGATCTCGCTGATGGAGAACAACATCGAGGAACCGCTGTCGCGCGAGGAGCTCGCGCGGCTCGCGAACATGTCGCAGCGGCAGTTGCAGCGCCTCTTCCGCGAGCACCTCGGGATGACGCCGACGCACTATTACCTGACGCTGCGGCTGCGCCGGGCGCGCGAGTTGCTGCTGCAGACCGACATGTCGATCATGCACATCACGATGGCGTGCGGCTTCCAGTCGGCATGCCACTTCAGCAAGAGCTACCGTGACGCGTTCGGCGTCGCGCCGACGCGTGAGCGCCGCAAGCAGGTGGCGCCGCTCGCGCAGGGGCAGTCGGCAAGCTCGCCGCGGCTGGCGTCGCACGCGGGCCCGCTTCACGCTCCTGCGTGAACGAGCCCCGCGCAATACGAACGCGTGCTGCGCCTGCCCGCCCGATCTACCGGCGATACCGGCTGCCGTCGTAGCTGCCAAGATATTGCCAGTCCGCGTTGCTCGTCCAGTCGACCGGGAAATAGCCGAAACGGGCATTCAGGAGCCTGAAGTAATCGCGGGTACTGCGATACGGATTGTCGTAGCCGTATATGTCGCCGATCACGCCGGCTCGCGAGTCGCTCCATGTGCGCATTGCCGCCTTGCGCTGCTTCGCGAGCACCGTCAGATCGAACGCACGCGACGGCGAATACGATTCTCCGTTATAGCTGCCGAGGTAGCGCCACGCTGCGTTGCTCGTCGCATCGATCGGGAAATAGCCGTATTCCGGAGCAATCAACCGAAAGTAGTCGCGCGTGACCCGGTACGGATTCGAATACACGTACAGGTCGCCTGCCGTGCCGCGCCGATTGCCGCTCCACTGCCGTAGCACGCCATTGCCGAATGCACCGATCATCATCGCGTCATACAGCGGACCGCCGTCGCCGATGATCTGGATCGAGCCGCCCAGCGTCGTCGCGGCACGGCCGTCGGTGACGGTCACGCGAATCGGCGCGAGCGCGCCGGGCAGCGCATCGACGGGCGCGGTCAGCATGACGCGCGGGCCCGCCGCCGCCGATGCGCGAAAGCCGGGCGGAATATCCCACTTATATTGAAGCGGACGGCCGTTCGCGTTGGAGACTTCCGCATCGACGGTAAAACCGCGGCCGCCGATCACGGCCCGCGGCATCACGATGCGTCCCGCCGGCGCCTGTTCGGCAAGCGTGTAGGTGTGCGACACGGCATCGTCCCGGTTGTCCCAGACGGGCTTGTCGAGGAAAGCGAGCTGCAACGCCGCGACGTCCGCGCGTGTCTTCGCATCGACGCGCAAACGCCATTTGTCGAAGAACGGCAACAGGTCGCGTCCCGCCACGCGGCTCGCTTCGACGACGAACGTCCGACGCTTCTGCTGGTCGCTCACCGGCAATTCAGCCGCGGCGAACAACCGGTAACGCTGCGCCAGCCGCGCGTGAAAATCCTGCCCGAACGCAAGATCGAGTTGCCACAGCATCGCCGCGCGCACGAGCGGATCGCGCAGCGCATCGTAATCGCCCTGCGAACCGTCCAGATGCGCGCGCACCTTGTCCCACACGCGTTCGACCACGAGCTTCGACGGCTGGCCGAGCGCGCGCTGCACATACAGCGGCGTCAGCAGGCTCGCCGCGTCCTGCTGGCCGCTCCACGACATTGCCGGCATCCGGTAATGGACGCCCAGTTGCAACCATGGTGTCCAGCCATCGCGCACCAGCTCGTCGACGTTCAACGCGGCCCGTGCATCGCGCGTACGCACGCCGAGCCAGTAATCCACCGCCGACGCGTTGCCTGTCGCCGCGTCCGGCAGCGTGACGAAGTGATGACGAAACGGCGTAGCGCTTCCCGGGTACACGTTGCCGCGTAACAGACCGTATTGCTGCTCCGCGAGCGAAACGATCTGATCCCAGCGGTTGAGCAAGCGCTCCGGATCGGCGACATGATCCCGCACCAGCGCGAACGGCATCGTCACGATCATGCTCCTTCCCACGAGTTCCGCGTAGGCTTCGCCCGACGCGCGGTTCAGTATCGCCGGCCAGTCGATCACCCGATCCCGTCCGAGCACGAATCGGGCGATCGGACGCCCGCCGCCAACCAGCCGGACCGCGACGTGGCCCGCGCCGGGCCAACTGCGCGCGACGAAGTAAATCACGCCGCCGCGCTCGACGGTAACGGTATTCAGCCCGGTACGAAGCACGTACCGCTGTCTCGTGACGGCCGGGTGATCGTGGCTCGCGACCGACTCGATCCAGACTTCCGGCGGCCGTTCGGGTGGCGGCCCGCAATACGTAACCTGAATTGTCAACGCGGCATCTCGCGGCGCCCAGAAACCCGTTGACTGCACCGGGCTCGTCAGAAACGCGCGCCGTTGTCCGCGCTGCAGTTCGGCGGGATCGCCGTACTGGCGGAGCGCGGGCTCGCATCCGCCCGGGAGCGGCCCGCGCGGCGCGGCGGCCGGAATGGACGAAACGAAAAACGACGTTGCCGCGACGATGGTCACGCACACGGCGCGGCGTGCCCGACGACATGGATGCTGGTTCATGATCGTTCGACTATCCCCGTAGTGGCCCAAATTCACGCCGCCAATCAAGCGACGCACCGACGATAATTCCACGCCACATGAAGATTACCGATTCGATCCATCGGACAATATGAGACAAGTTCGAAATCGATATTGGGTTTCCGCCAAAATTAAAGTCATCCACCGTTAACGGCCACAAGATTGGCGCAACCGGGCCGAACGCCCGTCCACTCATCGTTCGGCCCGCCCGGAGAAAAATACGTGGCGAGCGAATGCCGTGCTGCTGTCGAATCGTTCGCCGGCTCTCTCGATTACCAGATTGACGCAAATGCGAGCCGGATCATTGCCCGACGCCCGAATTTCTGGCACACGGCCCGTCGGCCAACGACGAGCAGCCGTGCACGCGACAAATTCCGCCATGCCCCCTATTCATCCCGCAATGACTTTATCCGGCATTTCAACGCGACCCCGCTCATGAAATGAAAATTGGCTCGCGTCAATTTCGAGATAATTCACCTATTAAGTATATGCGACGATTAAGTTATATAGGATCGCAAACAAAAATACGCCCGTTACAAAACGAAATCCGCCATCTTCGTACCCGAAACCGACAAAACGATAAGCAGCCATTGCGTTTCCATGCACGCCGAATATGATCGGCTCGAATTCTAACTAGAGAGGAATGGCGACATGATCGACGATGTCGTTGCCGGCCATCACTACGTTCCGGACGGCAGTCCAAGCGAGGCGGACATGACCGGACAGCGCGCCGGGGTTGGTGCGTTTTTGCGCGAAGGCTTTTCGCTGACACAGGTCGAGGGGTTCTGTCTGACACTGTTGCGGCTCGACGCCGAGGACCCTGCGTCGGCCAGCCGGCCGACGGAATATGAATTCGTGATGCTCTCGACGACGGGCGGCCCGGTACGCTCATCGTCCGGCATACCGGTATGGACACAACGGCTGTCGACTCAGGCCAAGCACCTCACGTGCATCGTCGCGTTCGAACCCGTGGACGACGCCTGCATGCCGGGCCGGCCGCGTCCGCCCGTCACCCTGCTCGGTTCGCCCGACGCCGCCGACAATACATGCGACGTCGCGCCCGCAACCGGCCCGGCTTTCCATGCGGCAGGCAACGCGCCGGCCGCCCGCGATGCCGACAGCGGAAAACGCGACGCGTGCATCGGCACACTGCCCACGATCATGGACCGCGGCAGCGCGGCAACGCGCGATGCGAACGTCAGCCGCCGGATCCATCGGTCCGCGAGCTGGCTGCGAGAAAACCACACCAGGCGCATCTCGATCGCCGAGGCCGCGGCGGTCGCCCGGATGAGCGAGCGGAATTTCGTGCGGCGCTTCAAGCAGGAAATTGGCGTCGTGCCGTCGGAATTCGTCCGACGCGTCCGCCTCGACGAAGCCTGCCAGATGCTCACGCATAGCGACCTTCCGGCAGACAAGATCGCCCGGCGCACCGGCTTCAGCCGCGGAAACCAGATGGCAAGGATCTTTCGCCAGTACCTCGAGATGTCACCAACCGAGTATCGGCACACGACGCGCGCGCCCGTCGATTCCGCCGTCCGGTAAGCGCCGAAACGCCGATCGGTCCGGTTCCGCGTCGATCGCGATCGATCGCTGTCCGGCCGATTCGCGAATGCCCGGCGCCGTTTGCCGGCGCCGGCCCGCGCCGTATCGATCTCCAACGCGATTGCCGCGACCCGCCATGCTCGACGTCGCTTCACGCAGCAGACAGGGTCGCGGTCACCCGGTGATCGGAGCGCGCTTTCTGCAGGAGCACAACCGATGGACCCGATCCGTTCTCGCCCTTCCGTCATGCCACGCATCGTCGATCTGTCGATGATCGTTTCCGGCGCCGTCGCGCCCGTCGCCGTCGGCATCGACGCGGAAACCGACGCGTGGGTCGACGGCATGCCAGTCGCGCTCGCGGCCGCATTCTCGCTGTCGGTCTTTCCCGCGTTCGGACTTTACACGCACGATCGGCGACGGTCCGCCGCGCGACTGCTAAGCAGCACCGTCGTCGCATGGGGCGTCGTGCAAGGCTGCTGCGTCGCGCTGCTGCTCGCGCTGAATCACGAACGTACGCTGCCGTCGGCGTGGTTCGCGTGCTGGACACTGGCCACCTGTATCGGCCTGCTTACCATACGTGCGCTCGCGCTCGCCGGCTTCGACACCGGTCAGCACCGCACGCCGATCACATCGCCGACGAATCGCGGCCGCGCCATCGCGACGAACGCGGCGCGCGTCCAGCGCGCGTCGCACGTGGGCGGCATCGCAAAACGCGTATTCGACCTGATCGCCGCGACCGTCCTCGTCGTATTGCTCTCGCCCGTGCTTGCCGTCATTGCGATTGCGGTCCGGCTCGATGGCGGCCCGTGTCTGTACGCTCACGTGCGGATCGGGCTTCGCGGGCGCCCCTTCCGGTGCCTGAAATTTCGCACGATGAGGCCGGATGCGGAGCGGCACCTTAAAAGGCTGCTGGAAACCGATCCGCAGGCACGCGCCGAATGGGCGCGCGAATTCAAGCTGAAACGCGACACCCGCATCACGACGGCCGGACGCATTCCGCGACGCACGAGTCTCGACGAGCTGCCGCAACTCATCAACGTCATACGCGGCGACATGAGCCTCGTCGGCCCGCGCCCGGTCGTCAGCGCGGAGCTGTCGCGCTACGGTTCGGACATTGCGTACTACCTCGCCGTGCGGCCGGGCATGACGGGCCTGTGGCAAATCAGCGGTCGCAACGACATCGGCTACGCATCGCGCGTCGCGCTCGACGTGCGCTACGTGCGCACGTGGTCGATGGGCGGCGATCTGCACATTCTGTTCAAGACCGTAGGTGTGGTCGTTCGCGGCACGGGTGCATATTGATGGCGTCGCCCGCAAGCAAGAACCGACTGCCGTACCGCTCGATCGCGCTGTCGGTCGCGAGCGCGGTGCTGGCGGGATGTATCGCCGCGCCGGGCATGCGCATGCAGTTGCCGCCGACGATCGCGGCGAACGCCGCCGCCCCGGACACTTCGGCCACATCGCGCGATCACGTGCCGGCGAACGCGCCCATGCCGGTTCCCGTTGCCGTTCATGACATCGGCGCGGAACTGATTCGCGCCACGCGGCGCGACAGCCGGCGCGCCGCGTCGGACGCCGCGCGCCTGCTGGCCGACTCGGACGCCGGCTACCGGGTCGGCGACGGCGACGTGCTGCAAATCGTCGTATGGGATCATCCGGAACTCGCGCAGGCATTCGGCCCCCACTCGTCGGCGCCGGCACGCCCCGCCGACGCGCCCGGCGGCTTCGTCGTCGACCCCGACGGCACGCTGCAGTTTCCTTATGCCGGCACACTGCACGTGGCGGGACGAACGGTCGGCGACATTCGCGCGCTGCTCGCCGGACGGCTCGCGCAATGGTTCCGCAATCCGCAAGTCACGGTGCGCGTCGCGTCGTTCCGGTCAAAGCGCATCTATGTCGAAGGCGAAGTTCGCGAGCCCGGCTCGTATGCGCTGAACGATACGCGCACGACGCTGCACGATGCGATCGGCCGCGCCGGCGGCTTTTCCGCGCAGGCCGATCAGAGCCGCATCTTCATCGTCCGCGGCGGCAATGAGGTGCGGCTCGATTTGTCCGGCGCGGCGCGCCCCGACCTCGATCCGGCTCGCATCGCGATGCAGGACGGCGATCGGCTGCGCATTGCGTCGCGCGACGATGCCGCGGTATTTGTATTGGGCGAGGTCAACAAGCCGGGGCGGGCCGTGCCGTCCCGCAACGGCCGGCTCACGCTCAGCGATGCGCTCGCTCAGGCCGGCAGCATGAACCAGTCGACCGCGGATGCCGCGCAGTTGTACGTCATCCGCGGCTCGTCGCGCACGACGCCGGACATCTATCGACTCGACGCGACGTCGCCGGTCGCACTGGTACTCGCGAATCAGTTCGAGCTCGAACCGCAGGACATCGTCTACGTCGACGGCGGCGGCCTCGTCCGGATCAATCGCGTGCTGAGCCTGTTGATGCCAGCGATCAACGCAGGATTGACGGCAGCGATCGCAACCAAATGAAGCGCTTACCCGATTCGTATCGCACGACGCGCCGGCCGGTCGCCCAACCGGGAGCGCGACGATGACCGAAACGCGCGACGGCCGTGGCGCCCGGGAGCGCTTTTCCGATGGCACGCGATTCGTCGCGACACTCGAAATGCTGTTCGACCACAGACGGACGATCGCGGCCACGCTATGCGCGTCGCTATTGGCCGGCGCGGCCTACATCGTCGCCGCACCGTCGGTCTATCAGGCGGAAATTCTCGTCCAGATCGTCGACAGCAGCGAGGCGGGGGCCGCGCGCGGCCTGCTGGGCGAAATCTACACACTGTTCGACGTCAAATCGACCGCGGCGGCCGAAACCCAGATTCTGGCCTCCCGCCTCGTCCTGTCCCGCACGGTGGATGCGCTGAACCTGTTCATCGACGCGCGGCCGGAACGCTTCCCGCTCGTCGGCGAATGGATCGCGCGACAGACTGCCGGCCTGTCCGAGCCGGGCATGTTCGGTTACGGCGGCTACACATGGGCGCAGGAACGCATCGACGTCGCCGGGTTCGACATACCGCACGCGTATCTCGACCAGCGCTTCACCCTGACGCGGCTCGGCGCGGACCGCTATCGGGTCGCCGGACCCGGGCTGCCCGCACCCGTCCACGGGCGGATCGGGCGACCTGAACGATTTCCGGTTCAGGGCGGCGAGATCGTGCTGCACGTCGCCTCGCTCGATGCGCGCGCCGGTGCCCGCTTCATGCTGGCGCGCCATTCGCGCACCCGCACCATCGAACGGCTGCGCGCCGATTTGAACGCCTGGGAAAAGGTCAAGCAATCGGATGTCATCTTCGCGACGCTGCGCGGCACCGATCCGGTGCTCGTCACGCGAGTATTGAACGAGATCGGTCGCCAGTATGTCGCGCTGAACACCGAGCAACGGGCGCTCGAGGCGGCCCGCTCGCTGTCGTTCCTCGAGCGGCAGGAGCCGTTCCTGAAAGCACAACTGACCGAATCCGAAGCGCGCCTTACCGCGCTGCGCAACCAGCAGGGAAGCGTCGATCTCGCCGAGGAAGCGAGGATCGCGCTGATCCATGCGGCCGACGACGCGTCGCGCCTGATCGAGCTCCGGCAACGCCGCGAAACGCTGTTGTCGCGCTACGCGCCCGGTCATGCTGACGTGCTCGCCATCGATCGCCAACTCTCGGTTCTCGATCGCGATCGAAGGCGGGCCGAGGAAAAAATCCGGCGCCTGCCCGATCTTCAGCAGCAGGTGCTGCGCCGCATGCTCGACGTCAAGGTCAATACCGACCTCTACACCGCGCTGCTGAACAATATTCAGCAGCTCCAGCTGGTGCGCGCGGGCAAAATCGGCAACGTACGCCTCGTCGATGTCGCGGACGTACCCGAGGAGCCGATCGGTCCGAGAAAGAAGCTGATCGTCATCGCATCGACGCTGTTTGGCCTCGTCGCGGGCTGCGTGGGCACGATCGCCGGCGC
Source organism: Burkholderia anthina (assembly GCF_001547525.1). Classification (GTDB taxonomy): domain Bacteria; phylum Pseudomonadota; class Gammaproteobacteria; order Burkholderiales; family Burkholderiaceae; genus Burkholderia; species Burkholderia semiarida. The sequence continues at coordinate 1,915,159 of NZ_LNJP01000003.1, read as the reverse complement.
GCTGCTGCGCCGCGGTGTGACCGACCCGCGGGCGATCGAGCATCGCGTCGGTGTCCGCGTGCTGGTCAGCGTGCCGTTCAGTGCGTGCGCGCCAGCGTTCGCGGGCGCCGCCGGACATGCACCGGCATGCCGTGCGATCGGGCGCGACGACGATCCGGCGATCGACAGCCTGCGCGCGTTGCGCGTGATGCTCGAGCATCTCCGCCCTGGGCCGGGGCATCGCATCGTCGCCGTGACCGACGCCGCCGAACGCGCCGGCGCGCGCTTCGTCGTCATGCGTCTCGCACGGATCTACGCGGCGGCGGCGGCCCGTGTGCTGGTGCTCGACGGCGACATGCGCAGCGGCGGCCTGAGCCGCGCGTGCGGTCATGGCCGTGCGCCCGGACTGTCGGAGATCGCCGCCGATGGCCGCATGCCGGCGGATCTCGTGATTCGCGACGTCGTGAACGGCATCGACTTGCTGACGGCAGGCACGACCGGCGGTCATGCGGCCGACCGGTTGACGAGCCGGCCGGTCTGGCAGCGCATCGCGGCATTCGCACGCGACTACGACGCCGTGCTGATCGCGTGCGGCCCGGCGCTCACCGCACCGGATGCCGCGGCACTCGCCAGCGTCGCGGATACCACGCTGCTCGTCGCGCACGCCGGGCGCACGACGCTGAATCAACTGGAAGACGCGGTCGACCGATTGACGTCGAGCGGGGCGAACATCGGCGGCATCGTCCTGAACGGCGTCCACCCGCGCATGCCGCACAAGCGGCCCGACGTCACGCCCGCCCCGCACGTTCGCGCCGGACGCGCCCGATACCGCGAATCGAAGTCATGACATCTCGCGCCCCTTCCCGCATCGGCGCCGTGGTATCGGCCGCCACCACGGCAACCGGATCGCAGTTCCGGGAATCGGCGACTTCCATCGCAGGCACGGTCGTCGCACAGGCCGCGTTTTTCGCGTACCTCACGTACGTCGCGCGCAATTATGGCCCGGACGTCCTCGGAGTATTCAACTTCCAGCTGGCAACCGGCACGCTCGCCGGTACGTTGCTGACGCTACGCTACGATCTTGCATGCCTGAGCCACGATCCGCGGCGCTCGTTCGAAGCGCTCGTGACCCTCGTCGCATTCGCCGCCTGCGTCGCGGGCTGCTGGTTCGCGATGTCGTACGTTGCCGGATATCCCGCATCCGCGGCGCTGATCGCGTTCGCACTGACAGTCAACCTGCAGCTCGCGGCGAACGGATATCTCGGCAGCCTGCGCGGTTATGCGTGGATAGCCGCGGCGAAGATCGCCGTCAATGCGCTGGCTGTCGTCGCGTTGTTCGCACTGCCGAAAGCTGGCCTTGATACACGGCCCGATCCGTTCGACCTCTACGTGCTGACGGGCATTCCGGTCGCATTCGTCATGCTGGCGGCGATTTTCCGGCATGGCCGGCGCTGCGGTTATCCGCTTCGTATCGACACGGGATTCTTCCGCATGCATCGCCGCTTCCCCGCCTATATCCTGCCCGCTACGCTGTGCGCGGCCGTGCTGACCCATGTACTGTCGATCACGGTTCCGCTGTGGTTTTCCGCGGAGGAAGCCGGCCAATTCGCCGCGGCCTGGCGGTTCGGTTTCTTTCCCGTTTCATTGATCGGCGCCGCACTCGGCCAGGTCTTTCGCCGCGACGCGCTTGCCGCGATCGCGTGCGCCGATGCCGGTCGCACGTTGCGCATGGCCTACGCGCGCCACGCACGCGTGCTGTTCGCGATCGCGCTGTTCTATGCGCTGGGCGCAGCCACCCTGTTCCGCCCGCTCGTCCTGCTGTGCATCGGAGAAGCATGGCTGCCCGCGGCGGATCTTCAGTTCCGCCTCATTCCCCTATTCGCGCTGCAGATCGTCTACGTGCCGTTATCGCAAATATTTCTCGCCGTTCGCGCACAGCGCGCGGATTTTCTGTTTCAGCTTTCGTGCGGCGCCGTGTTGATCTGCACGCTGCTGGTCGCCCACCGGCATGCGTTGTCGCTCGCCTCGAGCCTGAGCCTGTTCGCCCTTTCCGGCACCGCGATGATGGCGCTCGGCATCGCACTGACGCACCGATACGCAACGATTCCTGACGGAGGACAACAATGAGACTGCTCGTAGTGGATTCGATGCAGCGCTATCGCTTCATGATCCGGCTTGCCGCGGCGGCGCGCGACGAATTCCCGATCGCGTTCGCCACCAGCGAACCGCTCGCGCATTTTCTGATTCTGCGAGCCGGTTTCCGTTCCGTTTACCTGCGTTCGGATCGCCGGACCGCCGCACTCGCCGACGACTCGGACTGGCGCTGCGACGACGCGATCGAAGTACTCAATGGCCGGGTTTCTTCCGAACGGGCGGGGCGCGAATCGGCCGGCATCGTCAGAACCATCGCCACGCTGCTCGCGACCGAACGTATCGCGCAATGCGTGATGTGGAATGGTCAGCAGCTCGTGTGCCGGGCGATCGCCCACGTCTGTGCCGAACGCCGCGTGCCGATGAAATTCCTGGAGATCTCGAACTTGCCCGACAAGCTGTTCGCCGATACGCTTGGCGTCAACGCCCGTTCGTCGATCGCACGCTGCCCGTCAGCACTCGACCATCTCCCGCTTCCGGACGAACACCAGCATCGCGACTGGCTCGCGCGCTACGAGCGTGACAAGGCTCGCCCGCTGCCGCAAGCGGGCACCTCACTGCACGCAATCCTCCAATCCACGGTGAACTACGGCATGAAACTGGCCACGCGCGGCGTCGGGCGCAACGCCCGGGACGCGATCGTCACGCGCCCGGCAACGGTCGACGTCAGACATACCATCGCGCCGGACGCCGACGAGCTCGCCGCGCGGCGCTACGTGTTCCTCCCGCTTCAGGTGTCGGACGATACGCAGCTGAAACTGCATTCGGAAGTGGACAATCTGGAGGCAATCGACATTGCGCTGCGTTACGCCGCCCAAGCGGATGCGGCGCTGATCGTCAAGGTGCATCCGGCCGAACGCAATGCAGCCCTGGTCGATGCCGTGCTCGACCTGAAACGACGTCACGGTTTTTATGTCGCGACCTCGAAAACCGTCGACCTCGTGAAACACGCCCGCCTCGTCGTCACGATCAACTCGACCGTCGGACTCGAAGCGATGTTGTACGGCAAGCGCGTCGTGCCGCTCGGGCGCTGCTTCTACCGATCGTTCGATCGCGATCGGCTGCTGCGCTACATCCACGCGTTCCTGATCGACGGCGTCGATTATTTCGGCGCCCGCGCCATTCCGGCACAGGCCGCACGCCGCATTCTTTCGCTGGATTGATGCCATGTCGACCACGCTTCGCACCACCGTCGGCACCATGATCGACGAGTACCGCCGGAATCGCTTCGTCAAGACGCGCTGCATCGTCCTGTTCTTCCGGGTCGCGCATTATCTTGCATGCCGCAACACCGCGACACGTATTGCCGGTGCACCACTCATCGCGCTTTACGTCGTGCTGTGCGACTGGCTGATGGGCGTCGAGATCCCGGTCAAGACCCGCATCGGCCGCGGGCTCACGCTCTTTCACGGCACGGGGCTCGTCGTCAACGGATTCTGCGTGATCGGCGAGCGCTGTGTGCTCAGGCACGGCGTCACGATCGGCAACACGCTGCGCGCGGACGGGTCGACGAGCGGTGTGCCGATCGTCGGCGACGACGTCGAATTCGGCGCGAACAGCATTGTGCTCGGCCATGTCCGGATCGGCAGCGGCGCGAGAATCGGCGCCGGCGCGGTGGTCGTTCGTGACGTTCCGGACGGCGGCGTCGCGATCGGCGTACCCGCACGCGTGATCGTGCATCGGGAATCGGCACGATGAAAATCTACATCCTGCATCCGGGCCGTGCGCACTACCCGGAAATCGATGCGTACACCATGTACTTCACCGCACGCGGCTTCGAGGTCGCATCCGGATGTCCCGACGATCACGCGCGGCTCGCCGCGCCGGGCGACTGGATCCTCTGGTGCATCATGGGCTTCTATCCGCGCGCGCTGCGCGCCCGCCTCGTGATTCACGATTACCGATCGTTGTCGATCGGGCGGCTGGCGCCGGTGAAGGACTGGATCAAGCGCCATCGGCAGCCCACGCCCGATCTGCGCATCTTTCAGAACGAACGACTCCGCGACACGCTCGCGTTTCGCGATGGCGCGCCGGCATGTCTGTTGCCGATGGGCGTCCCGGACTGGATCTTCGCGCTCGCGAACGAACCGATTCCCGCCGGACCTGCCGGCCGCTTCTGCTATATCGGCGAGATGAGCGTCGAGCGCCGCTTCGACGACGTCCTGCGCGCGTATCAACAGTACCGCCGCTCGCCCGCGGACACGCTCGTGCTCGTCGGCGAACCGGATCCGCGCATCCGCGCCCGGTTCGCGAACGTTTCGGGCATTACGTTCGCCGGCCGCTTGCCCCAGCGCGACGCGCTGTGTGTGGTCGCGCGCTCTGACTACGCGGTGTGCTATTTCCCGACGCATCGCCCGCACTGCTATCAGACGCCGACCAAACTGCTCGAGTACGCGGCGCTCGGCAAGCGCATTCTCTGCAACGGTTCGGCGACCCACGCCACGCTGTCGCGGCTGCTCGGCATCCGCTGCCATATGGCAGGCAATGCGATATTCGACGATCTGCCCGCCTCTCTCCCTTCGATTCAGCCGAACGACCCCGCGCGTCTTCGGCATATGGCGTGGCCCACGGTCATCGATGCGTCCGGCGTCGCCGAATGGCTCCAATCATCCGCCGCGCGCCGGAGCAGGCAATGAGGCATGGTACGGCGTCGACGTTCAACGCCGTCGTACTCGCATGGACGGCCGGCGCATGTATCGCGGTGCTGTGGTTGCCGTTCTGGGCGTTCGCCGGCTACTTGCTGATTCTGACGCTCGTCGGCTGCGATCGGGACCCGGCCCGGCCGGCGGTCGCCGTACTGTGCGTCGCGGCGCTCGTCGTTCTCGGCCCGCTCGTGGCGCTGAAGCTGCCGATACCGACGCTCGGCAACGACAAGCCGCAATATCTCGGCTTCATGGCCGACATGCGCGCATTCGGCGTCGACCTGTTCCTCGCCAAACAGCCAGAGCTGCTGTCGTTCGCGTCGCTTCATGCCGCGGCGACGCTGTTCGGCATCAACGACCGCGCATTTCTCGTACTGTTCGACGTTTACTTCGGGCTGCTTCTGATCGCCGTGTGGCAAGCCGGATATCGGGCGCTGCCGCTCTTCGTGCTGCTGTTCCTGTCGGCTTCGTCGTTTTTCGGTACGTACGCGAACCTGATTCGACAGGCGATGGCGCTGCCGTTCATTTTTCTGATGATATCGTCGCGTGGCCGGTTGGAGGCCGCCTGCCACGCGACGTTGGCCGGCCTCGCACATCTTCCCGCGCTGGCGGTCGCCGTGCCATACGTGCTGCTGTGCCGCGTCGGGCGCCCGACAGCACCTGTCGGGGTGGCGGCGGGCGTGCTCGCGATAGTCGCGTCGGGCCGCGACTGGAGCGCGCTTGTCTCGCCCGACAAGGCGGATTCGTATTTGTCCGGCAAGGTCGGCCTGTACACGTCGTGGGAAAGCGGCAACACGCTCAACGTGACGCTTTTCGCATGCATGCTCTACGCGCTGTGCTGGGCATTGTGGCAATGCAACCGCCCGCGGCCGGCGGCGGCGGATCGTCGAACGATCGACACCACGCAGCGTTACCTGCTCGCACTCACGGTTGCGGCGGTCGCGCTCGTCGCCACCCGGCACATGACGAAGGTCTATGAGCGCGTCTATATCTATTTCTTCGTGATCGCGCTGATGACGCTGTCGCTCATCGTGTCGCAGATCCGCCGTGGACCGTACAAGGCGTTCGTGCTGTGCGGCGCGCTCGGCTATGGTGCATACGGCTTCGCAAAGAATCTCGACAACCAGCCGTTGCTGTTTCGGGGGAACGTCCACGCGTACCTCACATCGAGCCTGTTCAATCTGTACCACGATCTCCTGATGGAATTCGAATGAAAATCGTCCAGATCGTCGAGTCGAGCGCGACCGGCACGCTATCGATCGTCCGGCTGATCGCGAACCGCTTCGCCTCGCAAGGGCACGACGTGCATGTCATCTACTCGCGCCGCGCGGAGACGCCCGCCGCACTGGACGCGCTGTTCGACCGGCGCGTGGCGCTGCACCGCGTGCAAATGACGAGCATGCGCGACCTGACGTCGATCGTGACGTTGCGCCGCATGCTCATCCGACTGCAACCGGACGTCGTCCATCTGCACTCGTCCCGCGCGGGATTTCTCGGCCGTATCGCCGCACTGGGCGCGCTTGGCGAGACGCGATTGCTTTACAGCCCCCATTGCATCGCGTTCATGCGCCGCGATCTGTCGGTGGCAACGCGGCATCTTTTCGTGATGCTCGAGCGCATCGCGTCGGTCAGGCGCTGCCTGTACGTTGCGTGCTCGGCCAGCGAGCAACGCGCGATCCGGTCGTGCCTCATGCAGCCGGTCGAACTGCTGGAGAACGCAACCGACTATCGGGCGGCACCGTTACATCGCCGCGCCGCGACCGACGCGTGCGAGATCGTGACGGTCGGCGGCATCCGCCCACAAAAAAATCCGGGCCTGTTCGCCGACATCGCGGAGCGCATGCGGGGCTCGCGCGTCCATTTCACGTGGATCGGCGACGGTGAGCCGGCGCTCAGGCTTCGGCTCGCGGCGGCCGGCGTGCGCGTCACCGGCTGGCTCGCGCACGACGCCGTCGCGACGCAGCTCGCCGGCGCCGACATCTATCTGTCGACGTCGTCGTGGGAAGGCATGCCAATCGCGGTGATCGAGGCCATGGCATGCGGTCTTCCAGTCGTCGCGACGCGCTGTGCCGGCAATGTCGACGTCGTCGATCCGGCCCGCACGGGCGAACTATTCGATACTGCCGACGAAGCCATCTCGCTGCTCGCACGGCTTGCCGGTGATCCGCGCGCGCGCGAAGCGATCGGCGCCTCCGCTCGCCGCGCGGCCCGCGTGCGGTTCGGCGACGCGCGATTTTTCCGACAGCTCGACGCGCTTTACAACGGACGGGCCGCGTCGGACGCGGCCGACGAGTCGCCGCCCGGCTGATGTGTCGACGCCGTACCGTCTCGTTGGCGGCCCCGCACCTGCATGTGCTGCGCAGGCCGCCGTCCGGCTCGGCGAACCGGTTCGACGGCATGCGGTCCGCTTTCTCTTTCGCTTCGCCCGGTGCTTACGATCCCCACACCTGCATTTCGTCGAGCGAATACCCCCACTGCGTCGCCCGCTTCGTGCCAAGCATCCGCACGTAGCGGCCCTGCCCCTTCAGGTTCGGCAGCGTCACATGCCCGTACGACACGCCGTTGCTCGTCGAGTAGATCGTCGTCCAGCTCGCGTTGTCGTTCGACGTCTGGATCTGGTAGACGAGCGCACCCGCATCCCAGTACAGATCGATGCTGCTGATCGCCTTCGTCGCGCCGAGATCGACCGAGATCCATTGCGGATCGACGCCGGCGCCTTCGGGTGAATCCCAGCGGGTGCTCGTCGTGTTGCCGTCGAAGGCCTTGTCCGGCGTGAGCGACGCGTTGTAGCTCGCCGACGCCGCGGCCGGCCGCCCCTGCGACAGCAGCGTGCGTGCGACGGCCGGGCCGCCGTAGTAGTTCGCGCCGAGCTTCGCCTTCGTCGCGTCGGCATTCACGCCGAACTGCGACAGGCTCCAGCGCTGCCCGGTCGTCACGTCGCCGACGTACAGCTGATAGCCGCCCGCCGTCGTCGACGAGAAGAACAGGTAGTTCGTACCGCTGACCGGCGCCGGATCCGAGTTGTTGCTCATGCAGTCGTTGAGCGCGAGCGCGCTCGGCGTCGAGGCCGGGTCGGCCGTCTTCGCATAGATCTGGTCGGCCCCGCCGCTGTCCTTCCAGCGTGCGTAGTACACCATGCCGTCCGCACGCACGGTCGGGTAGTACGTCTGCAGCCCCGCCGGACGATCGAACACGGCGGTCGCGCCGGTCGCGAGCGTGCGCTTCATCAGCCCCATGTTCGCGCCGGTGCCGGTCGCGTAGTACACGGCGCTCGCGTCCGGCGCGAGGAACGGCATCGAGTACTCGGCGCCGGCCGGTGCGTTCGTCAGGCTCACCACCGACGTGAACACCGGGCCCGCGCTCGTGTACGACAGCGTCGCCTGCTTGACGTCGCCGTTCTGCTTGAACACGAGCGTCTTGCCGTCCGTGCTGAACTTCGGATCCTCGTTGCGCGTGGCGCCCGTGCTGTGCGTCATGTTGACGGGCGGCGTGCCCGCGCCGAGCTGCAGCATGAACACGTTCCATGCGCCGTTGCTGATGCCCATGAACGCGAGCCACTTGCCGTCAGGGCTGAACACGCCGTTCATCGGATCGGTGATGCCCCACGCGCTCTTGCTGAGCTGCGTCAGCGTATGGGCCGAGAAGTCGTAGAGGAAAAGCTGGCTCGTGCCGTCGCCGTACTTGACGTAGCTGTGATAGACGAGCTTTCCGGTGAGCGCGGCGGGGAACGTCGCGTTCGGCTGGGCGGCGGGATTGTTGACGCAGGCTGCGGCTGCGACGCCGCCGAACAGGTTGAGGGCGATGCCGGCCACGAGGCCGGCGACGGGGGTCTTCAGTTTCACGCTGGATGCTTTCGGGTAAGGTAAGGACGCCGCAACAAATGACTCGCGCGACACGCGCGGGCGTCACGGATTCGCGGTCGGGCAGCGTGAATTCCGTATCGGTCGGACAGCGGGAACAAAGCTTGCGAGAGGATGCCCGCTTGTCAGACGAAAGAACAGGATCAGAGCGCTCACAAAACATGCGGATCAGCGATATGGGGCGCGCTTGCACGTGACGGCTGCCGTACTACTCTTTGTCATCGAGGTTCAACGGCCGGAGGGCACGCATGAAGCGCTATGCGGTGCTGGCAAAGACGATCGCCGACGCCATCCGGCGCGGCGACCTGGCGGCCGGCGCGCGCATCCCTACCGTGCGCGCGGCATGCCGCGCGTATCGCGTGAGCCCGTCCACGGTGTTTCGTGCGTACTACGCGCTCGAAAGCGAGGGCCTGATCGTCGCGCGGGCGCGCTCCGGTTATTTCGTCGCGAATCTCGCGGACAAGCACGTACGGTTCGGCCGCGATCCGCCGCGCAGGCCGGCCGCCGTGCAAGCCGACGACGATGACGCGCTGCCCCGCCTGCTCGATTCGCTCAAGTGCGACGACATCGTGCCGCTCGGCTCGGCATTCGCGAGCTATTCGCTGTTCCCGATGAGCAGCCTGTGGCGTCACGTGGCGTCGGCCGCCCGCCACATGGATCGCACGAAACTGCTGGAGGGCCTGCCGCCCGGCTACGACCCGCTGCGCCGCCAGATCGCGTTGCGCTACCTGAACGCGGGTGCGTCGCTGCCGCTGGAGGAAATCGTCATCACGACGGGGGCGATCGAAGCGCTGACGCTCAGTCTGCAGGCGCTGACACGTCCGGGCGACATCGTCGCGATCGAGCGGCCGGCATTCCACGCGGTGTTGCAGGCCGTCCAGTGCCTGCACCTGAAGGCCGTCGAGATTCCGGTCGACCCGCGCACGGGTCTCGACCTCGACGCGCTCGCCGAGGCGCTCGATACGCATCCGGTGCGCGCGTGCTGGTTCATGACGTCGCTCCACAATCCCACCGGCGCGACGCTGACCGACGAGCGCAAGCGCGCGCTGATCGACCTGCTCGCGTCGCGCGGCGTGCCGCTGATCGAGGACGACGTGTATGGCGAGCTGCAGTTCGGCACGGCGCCCACACGCCCCGCGAAACTGTACGACGATAGCGGGCTCGTCCTGCATTGCGGGTCATTCTCGAAGTGCCTCGCGCCCGGCTTCCGGATCGGCTGGGTCGCGGCCGGTCGCTTCGTGGGGCAGATCCGGCAGGCCAAAGGCGCGAGCGCGCCGGCCGCCGACGTCCCGGCGCAGATGGCGATTTCGAGCTACCTGCGCGACGGCGCATACGACCGGTTCCTGCGCAAGCTGCGACGCAATCTCGCCGCGCACCAAGCGCAGATGCTGTCGGCCGTGCGCGCGTATTTTCCGGCGGACACCGAAGTGTTCGCGCCGCGCGGCGGGTATTTCCTGTGGATCGAGTTGCCGCCGCACGTGGATGCGATGCACCTGTTCGGCGATGCGATGGAAAGCGGCGTCAGCATCGCGCCCGGGCCGCTTTTCTCCGCGACCGGCGGCTTTCGCCGCTATGTACGACTCAACTACGGACGACCGTGGACGCCGGCCGTCGAGCGCGCACTGGAGACGCTCGGCACGCTCGCGGCGCGGCAGCGGCACGGCGGTTAGCACGAAACGAGCGGCACGCGACGCGCGAGAAGCGCCTTGCGTTTCGCGCGCGAGCGACAAACAATGAAGCGGAAGGCAGCCGCGGACGAACGGTTCCAAGCGTCCGATGTTATGGAGAATCTCATGAACGCCGCATGCGAACGACCGTCGATGTGCAGCCCGACGATAGCGTTCATCGGTTGCTGACGATGCGCGTCCTGCCCAATCGAAGCGTCCGCGCGCGCGATGCGTGGCGTGCCGTGCTGAATGTGCGCGCCGAATCGCGGCACGCGACGTGCTGCCGCTGCCGCGAATGCGGCTTCGTCGCGTTCCGCGCACTGGAGCACTGCCCCGTCTGCGGTCAATGGAACGGGCCGTTCGAGCCGATCGATCGCCGACCGGCCGACGCACACGCCGCGCATGCGCCGCGGTCGTTCCACACATGGTCGTCGCGCGTCGCCCGCGCGCTGCGCAACGCGGCTTTCCAGCGGCCGCGCGCGTCGAGCGCGCCGATCCTGAGCATCCTCACGCTCGTACTGCTCGTCGGCGGCTACGTGACGGTCGACCAGACCTGCAAGGCCGATCCCGTTTGTCGCGGGTCCGGTGCGCCGGCCGCCGTCGCGACCGAAACCGGGTTGCCCGCGTCGAACGATCCGTTCCTGCCGGTCTTGCCCGCACCCGTCTACCCGTTCCATTCGCCTGATGCAACGCAAGTGGCGGCCGATCCGCAACAGGGTGCCCCGGTCGCCGTCAAACCCGCTCGCCCGATGGCGGTTGCGCAAGCCGCGCCGTCGTTGCGCGTACCTGACCGGACGCGCGCCGGCGCAATCCGCGGAGCCGACTGGAAAGGCAACCGCGACACCGCCCATCGCGCGCGCGCGATCCGCCGCGTCAGCGCGCACACCGGGCGTGCACGTCGCGCCGCGGCCAGCCACGCCGAAATCGCGAAGCTCTATCGCGGCCACTGAGCGTGCCCCGGGCCCGCGCGCGACGATTCGCTTTTCCCGGCCGCTCTTCATACAACGGCGTTCGTGACCTGAATGTGTGCGCGCGGATCCGGCCGCACGGTAATGAACGGTTCGTCAGCGGGCGACGACTATCGCCGCGACGCCGCGCGATCCGGGTCGCCGGTCACCGCGTTGCCCAGCCCTTCGCTCCCGCAACGAAAAACGGGCGGCCCGTTTCCGGAGCCGCCCGTTCTCGCGTCACGCGTCACGCGTCGCGTGTCGAACGCCAGCGCATCACGCCGCCAGCAACCCGTGCGGATCGATCACGAATTTGCGCGGCGCGCCGCCGTCGAACTTCTTGTAGCCTTCCGGCGCCTGGTCGAGCGAAATCACTTCGACGTTGACGATCTTCGCGATCGGCAGCCGGTCGAACAGGATCGCCTGCATCAGGTTGCGGTTGTACTTGAGCACCGGCGTCTGGCCCGTGAAGAACGAATGCGACTTCGCCCAGCCGAGGCCGAAGCGGATGCTCAGGCTGCCATGCTGCGCAGCCTTGTCCTTCGCGCCCGGATCGTCCGTCACGTACAGGCCCGGGATGCCGATCGCGCCGGCCGGGCGCGTGATCTCCATCAGCGAGTTCAGCACCGTCGCGGGTGCTTCCTCCGAATGGCCCGACGAACCGTGGCCGTGCGCCTCGAAGCCGACGCAATCGACCGCGCAGTCGATCTCGGGCACGCCGAGGATCTGCTCGATCTGCTCGCCGAGCGACGCGTCCTTCGACAGGTCGACCGTCTCGAACCCCATCGCCCGTGCGTGCGCGAGGCGTTCCGCATTCATGTCGCCGACGATCGTCACGGCCGCGCCGAGCAGGCGCGCCGATGCGGCCGCCGCCATCCCGACCGGGCCCGCGCCCGCGATATAGACCGTCGAACCGGGCTTCACGCCCGCGCTCACCGCACCGTGATAACCGGTCGGCAGAATGTCGGACAGGCAGGTCAGATCGCGGATCTTCGCCATCGCCTGATCGCGATCCGGGAATTTCAGCAGGTTGAAATCGGCATACGGCACGAGCACGTATTCGGCCTGGCCGCCGATCCAGCCGCCCATATCGACGTAGCCGTACGCGCCGCCCGCACGCGACGGGTTCACGTTCAGGCACACGCCCGTATGCGTGTCCTTGCACATCGCGCAGCGGCCGCACGCGACGTTGAACGGCACCGACACGAGATCGCCGATCTTCAGCGTCTCGACGTCGCGGCCCACTTCGACCACTTCGCCGGTGATCTCGTGACCGAGCACGAGGCCGATCGGCGCGGTCGTGCGGCCGCGCACCATGTGCTGGTCGGAGCCGCAGATGTTCGTGCTGACCACCTTCAGGATCACGCCGTGGCCGATCGCGCGGCCGGTCGGGTCGACCATCTTCGGATAATCGATTTTCTGGACTTCGACCTTGCCCGGCCCAAGATAGACGACACCTCGATTGCTGCTCATCGTATTGTCTCCATGTCTCGTTGGATGGCGCGGCGGCGCGCCGGCTCATGCGGCGCACACGCAACGTGCTGTTCGAGAGTAGTCCGGGAGGCAGGGGCGCCGATGTCTCAAACGCGACACGCGTTTGATCGGCGCCGACATCGATGGCGGAAATACGAAAGTCGGGCGGGAAACGACGGGGACGCTCCGGGTGCGAAACGCACCGGGGTCGGACCAGCCCTCGCGGCCGGCTGCCGCCGCGACGGCGGGCGCTACCCGCGCTGATTCTCGCGGATGATCGCGGCGGCGGCGGCCTCCGCATCGCTCGCGACGCCGTCGTGCACGCGCGTGCTGACGGCCGGCGTCGGCGGCTCGCTGTCGAGCGCGTGGCCGTTGCGGTCGTGCGTGTCGACCGTCGCGCGCATCGACAGCCCGACGCGCAGCGGATGCGCGGCGAGGTCGCGCGGATCGAGCGCGATCACGACCGGCACGCGCTGCACGACCTTGATCCAGTTGCCGGCCGCGTTCTGCGACGGCAGCATCGAGAACGCGCTGCCCGTGCCCGCCGAGAAGCCCTGCACGCGGCCGCGATAGGCGATGCGCGAGCCGTAGAGATCCGACACGACCTCGACCGGCTGTCCGACGCGCATGTGGCGAATCTGCCCTTCCTTGAAATTCGCCTCGACCCACAGGCGGTCGAGCTGCACGATCGACATCAGCGGGACGCCGGGCCCGACCTGCTGGCCGACCTGCACCGAGCGCTGCCCGATCGTGCCATCGACGGGCGCGACGATCGTCGTGCGCTTCAGGTTCCGGTACGCGAGCTTGAATTGCGCGGCGGCCTGCACGACGGCCGGGCTTTCGTCGACGGGAAGCTTGCTGCCGAGCGCGCGCGCCGCGTCGAGCTGCGCCTGCGCGGCCGCGAGGTTCGCCTGCGCGCCGGCCACCGCCGCGCGGGCCCGCGCCAGTTCTTCCGGCGCGACGATTTCGACCGATGCGCCCGAGCGCGCGGCCAGCGCGCGCTGCGCCAGCGACAGGTCGGCGCGGCGCGCATTCACGGCCTCGACGTACATCGTGTTCGAGATCTTCGCGTTCGCGACCTGCCGCACCGCCTGTGCGAGCTGCGCCTTCGCCTGCGCGAACGCGACAGACGCCTCGGTGTCGTCGAGCTTCACGAGCGTCTGCCCCGCGCGCACGGCCTGCGTATCGGCGACCTGCACGTCGGTCACGGTGCCCGGAATCTGCGCGGCGACCTGCACGATGCTGCCCGCGACGTACGCGTCGTCGGTGTCTTCGTCATAGCGGGCGCTCGACAGCCAGTACGCGACCCACGCGATCGCGGCCAGCAGCACGATCGCGAGGAACACGGTGAAGCGCTTGCGGCGCGTCGCGCGGCGTGCGTCGAGGGCCGGGTCGTTCAGCGCGGCCGGCGGCGCGGCGGAATGAAGGTTGTCGTGGTGCATCAGTTCATCAGTCGCTTTGCGTGACGATCAGACGATCGTGCTGGAACACGGGAATCGCGGGCATCGGCGCCGGGCCCGGCATCGGGCTCGCCGAGGCCGTACGTGCGAGAACGGGGGTGCCACGCGGCGTCGCGTCGGAGTGGGTCGCACCGACCGTGGACGGGCGCGTGGTGTCGTCGCGTCGTGCGGATTCAGGCGTGGACACGGCCCTCGTCGTGGCGGCGGCTGGTGAAACCGTGGCGCTCCGTGCGGGCGAGTCGTTCGACGGGCCGGCTACCGCTACCCGGTTCGCGGCCACGGCGGCCGGCGCGCCGCGTCTGGCCGCCGCCCCGCTGCGCGCCCGCTGCACGGCCGGCGCTTGCGCCTGCGCGACCGTTGCGCCCGCATCGAACCCGCCGCCCAGCGCGCCGATCAACCCGACGCGCAGCGTCCGCTGCTTGCCGAGCAACGCGATCATCTGCGCGCGCTCGTCGATCAGCGTGAGATCCGCGACATCGACGTCCTTCTGCATCAGCACGCCGCGCCGATGCCGGTCCGCCGCGATCTGCACGATCTTCTGCGCGGCCGCGACCGCGTCCTGCTGCTGCGCGACGAGCGTCTGCGACGTCTGCAGCGACGTGACGAGTTGCGCGACCTGCCCGAGCGCGTCGTCGACGGTCTTGTTGTACAGCCCGATCGCGACGTCCGCCTGCGCGACGTCCGCGCCGAGCTTGGCCTTCAGCCGGCCGCGATCGAAGATCGGCAGCGAGATCGCGGGGCCGACGGAGCCGGCAAGCGAATCGCGCGAGAACAGCGACGCGGGCGTCAGCGCGAACACGCCGCCGAGCGCGACGAGGTTCACATCCGGATAGAACTGCGCGCGCGTCGAATCGGCGTTCGCGAACGCAGCCTCGACCCGCAGCCGCGCGGCGACGATGTCGGGCCGGCGGCCGAGCAGATCGGCCGGCAGCCGGGCGGGCAGCGCGCCGCCCGCTGCAGCGCCCACGCGCGGCCGCTGCAGCGCGAGCCCGCGCTCCGGGCCGCGGCCCGACAGCACGCCGAGTTGCAGTTGCGCGAGCTTGATCTGCTCGTCGTTCAGCGCGATCTGTTCGAGCAGGCGGCTGCGCTTGATCGCCGCATCGCTCGCGTCGTACGCATTGTCGAGGCCACGCGCGGTGCGCTCGCGCAGCACGGCCGTCACGCGCTGGCTGATCTTCAGCTTCTGCTGCAACAGGTCGCGCACCGCATACGCCTGATCGAGCTGGCAATACACGGTGACGATCGCGACGGCGAGCGTGAGCCGCACCTGTTCGGCCTCGACGCCGGCGGCGTCGCGCAACGACATCAGGCTCTTCGTCGCCGCGCGGTTCTTGCCCCACAGGTCGAGCTGGTAGTTCAGTCCGACGAAGATCGACGACGGCGACACGTTCGGATCGCCGAAAATCTGCACCGGCACGCGATAGCCGCCGGCCGTCACGTCGGCGATGTCGCCGGGCTTCGGCATCCGCGCGCGGCTGATCGTCGCGCCGGCCGTGCCCGTCAGCCCGGTCAGCGAATCGAACTGCTGAAGCTGCGCCTGCGCGATGCGCAACCGCGCCTGTGCAACCTGCACATCGGGACTGTTCCGCGACGCCTCGGCCACCAGGTCGTCGAGCTGCGGATCCTGTAGCTGCTTCACCCAGTCGGGCGCCGGCCACGCGCCGTTTGGGCCGGGGCCGGCGGTATGCACGAGCGCATCGTCGGCCGGCGCGCGCAGCGACAGCGACGGCAGGAAGCCCGACGGCACGCATCCGCCCAACGCGAGCAATGCCGCGGCGGCCGCGATCATCGCGCCGCCCTTCACGCCACGCGGCGAACCCGCCGCTTGCTTCATCCGACGCATCGTCACCCCTGCCGAACGCGCTGCGCCCGCGCGGCCAGACGCGGCCGCGTGCGCTCGAGCGGGCCGAGCCGGCCGAACAGGCCGTCCGCGACGCCGAACAGGATGCCGGCCAGCTTCGCGCGCTTGTCGCGCTCGACGAGCGCGATCTGCACGACCTGCCACGCGGTCAGCAGGTTCGGCACGAGCGCCACCGGAAAACGCAGCCCGTACTGCATCCCGAGCTGCACCGCATTGCGCGCGCTGTAGTAGCGCCGTTGCCACGAATGGTTCATCGACGTCATTTCAAAAGGGCCGATCGCATGCCGCCGTTTCGCGCCGATCCGGTGCGACAGCACCAGCGACGGCACGACATAGAGCGGCACGTTGCGCGACAGCGCGCGGAAGCTGTATTCGGTATCGACGTGATCGATGAACAGCGTCTCGTCGAAGCGGCCAAGCACGTCGAACGCATCGCGCGACACGACGCAGCCCGACGAAATCAGGAACGCGCAGCGCTGCATCGGCGCGCCCGGCTCGATGCGCAGGCGGCGCAGGCCGATGCCGTTCGTCGCGAGTTCCGGCAGGAAGCTGCGCGCGTTCTCGTCGAAGATGCGCGGGCCGGCGAGGAACGCGCGCTCGCCAAGCCCCGCGCAGACCTCGCGCATCGTCGGGAAATACGCGGCCGGCACCGACGAATCCTGGTCGAACAGCGCGACCGCATCGACGCGGTCGCGAAACAGCACCGCGAGCCCTGCGTTGTACGCGCCCGCGATGCCGCCACGATTGCCGTGATGCAGCAGCGCGATCCCTTCACGCGCGCACAGGTCGCGCACCCGTGCATCGGCCTGCGGCGTGTTGTCGACGACGAGCAGCGCATCGCACGCGTGCCGCCACGCGCGCAGCGCGTCGAGCTGTGCGTCGCTGGGGTGATACAGGATCACGAGTGCGCCGAGTGTCGTCATGGTCTCTCCTCAATGTCC
The DNA here is from genome assembly GCF_001547525.1 of Burkholderia anthina. Lineage (GTDB taxonomy): Bacteria > Pseudomonadota > Gammaproteobacteria > Burkholderiales > Burkholderiaceae > Burkholderia > Burkholderia semiarida. Next base: position 1,898,178 of record NZ_LNJP01000003.1, on the reverse strand, counting down.
GAACGATGCGGCCGCGCCGCGTTTCGGCCGCGTCAGCCACATCATCGCGGCGAGCGCGAGACACGTCATGCTCGCCATCCAGAACATGTCGTTGGTCGCCATCATGTAGGCCTGCTGCATCACGACGTGATGCAGCGTCGTCAGCTCGCGCACGCCGTCCACGCCCATCGCGTTCAGCGCATGCACGAAGCGTTGCGTGTTCGCCGACGCGTGCGTGACCGATTGCGACACGACGTCGTAGTGATAGGTCGCGCGGTTGTCCCACAGCGTCACGCTCATCGCGGTGCCGAACGCGGCCGACAGCGTGCGCAGGAAATTCGACAGGCTCGACGCGGCGGCGAGCCGGTCGTCCGGAATGCGCGACAGCGTCGCGGCGGTCAGCGGAATGAAGAAGCACGGCAGCCCGATCCCCTGGATCAGCCCGGGTGCTGCGATCTGCGCGAACGTCATCTTCAGCGTGAAATGCGCGTCCCACGCGAGCACGGCCGCGAACACGAGAAAGCCGAACGTCGCGAGCACGCGAGCGTCGAAACGGTGCGCATGCAGCCCGACGAGGATCGAGAACACGAGCGCGAGCACGCCGAGCGACGCGGTCGCGAGCCCCGCATGAAACGCGTTGTAGCCCATCACGGCCTGCATCCACAGCGGAAACACCACGCCGACCACGGAGAAGCTCATCATGCCGAGCGAGATGATCAGCACGCAGAACGAGAACGTGCGGTCGCGAAACAGGCTCAGGTCGACCACCGGATGCGCTTCGCCCGCTTCCCAGATCAGCAGCGACACGATCGCGAGCGCCGCCACCACCGCGAGCGTGACGATCAGCGGCGAATCGAACCAGCCGCGGTCGTGGCCGAGATCGAGCATCGCCTGCAGCGAGCCGACGCCGATCACGAGCAGCACGATGCCCGGCACGTCGATCGGGCCGGCCGCGCCGCGCTGCGCGTCGGGGCGCAGCATCGCGGTGCACACAGCGAACGAGAACAACCCGATCGGCAAGTTGATCAGGAAGATCCACGGCCACGAAAAGTTGTCGACGATCCAGCCGCCGACCACCGGCCCGAAGATCGGCGCGAGCAGCACCGTCATCGCCCACAGCGCGAGCGCGATCGTACGTTTGGCCGGAGGAAAGGTGCGCAGCAGGATCGTCTGCGACAGCGGCACCATCGGCCCCGAACACAGCCCCTGCAGCGCGCGGCAGATCACGAGCACGTGCAGGTCGCGCGCGAGCCCGCACATCAGCGACGTCAGCGTGAACAGCAGCACCGCGCCGACGAACAGCCGCAGTTCGCCGACGCGGCGTGCGAGCCAGCCGGTGAGCGGCACGGCGATCGCGGCCGCGACCGAATACGAGCTGATCACCCACGTGCCCTGGCTGTTCGATACGCCGAGACTGCCGGAGATCGCCGGCACCGCGACGTTCGTCACGGTCGAGTCGAGCACTTCGATGAACGTCGCGAGCGACAGCGCGAACGTCAGCAGCGCGAGCCGGATGCCGCGCACCGGCTGCGCGGCCGGCGCGGGCGGCACGTCGAACGCCGGCGGCGCGGCGGCCCCGTCGTGAAGCGGCGACGCGGCGCTCATGCGCCGGCCACCGCGACATCGGCCCGCGCGGCCGCTCGTCCGCGCTTCGGCACGAACCGTTCGATGAAATCGGCGGCCGCGCCGCAGCCGTCCGGCGCGGCCGCGAGCAGCGCACGCGTGCGCTCCGCATGCACCGCGAACGCGGGTTCGTCGAGCACGCGCGCGAGCGCCGCGCCGAGCCGCGCGCCGTCGAGCGGGCCGTCGACACGCACGCCGCAGCCGTTCGCGACGACGCGTTGCGCGTTGTCGAACTGATCGTGCGCGAACGGCGTGACGACCTGCACGATGCCGGCTTCGCACGCGAGCGCCGCCGTGCCGATCCCGCCGTGATGCACGAGCGCGCGGCAACGCGGCAGCAGCGTGCGCATCGGCACGAAGCGGCGCGCGAGCAGCCGGTCGCCGTCCTGCGCCGCATCGTGCGGCGTCAGCAGGATCCCGCGCGCGCCGGTCGCGCGCAGCGCCTGCGCCACCGCGCGCGCATAGGCCGCATGATCGACGAGCGTCGAACCGGCCGTGAACACGACCGGGGCTTCGCCGGCCGCGAGAAACGCATCGAGTGCCACATCGTCGTCGGGTGTCGCGATATCGTTGAACAGCGGAAAACCGCTTTGCAGATGATTCGACGGCCAGTCGGGCTGCGGCGGCGCGAACCAGCCGGGAAACAGACACAGCACGCCGTCGGTCGAATGCAGCCAGCGGCCGAGCACGCGCCGCGCGGGCGCCAGCCCGAGCCCGCGGCGCACCGCGTCGAGCGCCGGGCCGCACACGCGGTCCAGCACCTGGCGCTCGATCAGCGTCATCAGCGCCGACTTCACCGGCAACGGCCAGCGCGCGGGTATTGTCAGGCGCGGGTGGGTCGGCGGTGCATGCGCGGACAGCAGCGTCGACGGCGACACCTGCACCGACACGTACGGCGTGCCGTGCAGCTCCTGCATGAAGCGCGCGGAGAACGCCCACAGCGTGCCGACCAGCACCGTGTCGGCATCGGTCAGCGCGCGCAGCGTGTCGTAATGCGGGCGCAGCGTCGGCGCGATCACCTGCCACAGCGTGCGGAACGACGTCCGCGGATCCCACAGCGCCGGGTTCGCCATCGCCGCGTCGTAGTCGGCCGCGGTGCCGACCGGCACGAACGCGAAGCCGCAGCGGCGCACGGCCGCCTCGAACGGCGCATGCGTGCAGAACACGACCTCGTGGCCGCGCGCGGCGAGCGTGCGCGCGATGCCGAGCAGCGGATGCACGTCGCCCGCCGAACCGATCGCGGTCACGATCATCTTCGCCATCGCGCGCCTCGCGGGGTCAGTAGAAGCCGGGGATCAGCGCCGCGACCTCGCGGCGGTACTGCGTATAGGCCGGCCCGAAATGCCCGGTCAGCCAGCTCTCCTCGACGCGCACCTTGTACGCGAGCGACGCGAACACCAGCAGCACGCCGATCGCGCCGCGCCATTCGCCGCCGATCAACGCGGCGCCGACCAGCGCGATCAGGCAGCCGGTGTAGATCGGGTGACGCACGAGCGCATACGGCCCCGTACGGACGAGTTCGTGGTTTTCCTTCAGCGTGACCGACACGCTCCAGTTCGTGCCGAGGTGCAGCCGCGCCCATACCGAAAACAGCAGGCCGGCCACCAGCACCGCGAGCCCGCACTGCGCCTGCAGCCCGAAGCGCTGCCAGTCGGGCGCGAGCGCGTGCCACGACGGATCGGGCAGGATGATCAACGCGCCACCGACGATCAGCGGAATCGACTGCAGCGTGCGCGAGCGCGACGCCTCCTTGCGCACGGTGGTCTTGACGCCCTGCGACGTGGCGATCCAGTACGCGAGCCACGCGGCCCACGGAACGACGATGGCGATGGTCTGAACGATATTCACGGCTGGCCTGCCTCGTTGGGATGGGAATTCGGATGCGCGGGACGCGCCCGCTGCACGACGGATGGCGTCACGACGAAAGCGCATGCATCGGCGCGGGCACGCACGCGTGCGCGGCGGCACGTGCGACGCCGGCCGCGGCAGATGCCTCGCCGCAGAAGAAATCGAGCAGCGCGGTACGGGTGGACTCGCGCTGCGCCCGGCCTTCGATGTCGAGGAAGTGGCCCGCGTCCGGCACCGTCGCGAACCGCGCGCGCGCCACGTGCGCGCCGAGTTGCCGCACGTCGGCCGGCGTCGTGTATTCGTCGCGCTCGCCGTTCAGGAACAGCAGCTCGCAGCCGATGTTCGCGAACTCGCTGAAATAGCGCTCGGGCTGCAGCGACAGGATCTGGTCGACGTGGAACGCGACCTGGTCCTGCTCGTCGCGCGGCAGGCGCGTGAGATACCGGTAGTTGTACAGCTTCATGATGCGCGGCAGATAGCGGCCGACGGTGTCGTTCAGCAACTGCGCGGCCTTCAGGTTCTCGCCGGCCGCGATGTGGTCGCGGGCGCGCGTCACGTAGTCCACCATCGCGTCGTTCAGGAACGGCGAGAACGAACAGATCGCCGCGCGCCGCACGCTCGGGCAGCCGCGCGCGAGCGCGAACAGCGACGCGACGCCGCCCCACGACACCGACACGAGGAACGCCGGCGCGAAGCGCTCGACCAGGTACTGAAGGATCGCGGCTTCGTCGTCCTTGGTCAGGATGGAGCAGCCGGGGTTGTGCTGCCGCGACTGCCCCGCATACGGCAAATCGAAGCAGATCGTGTTCATCCGCTCGCCGAGATACTGGACGGTCTGGCCGAACGACGCGGTCGTCGCGAGCGCGCCGTTGACGAGCATCGCCGTGTCGAAGGCCGGGTCGAACACGTTCCGTTCGACGTAGACCTTCAGACCATTCGGCAGCGGGACCACGTGTTTTTCGGTCGGCATCGTCGTTCTCCGGTGAGTGCGGCGTCTCGACGTCGCGGCATGCTGCAGGTGCACAATGGCCGGCGCCGGGTCCGTGCGCGATCGATATCGACGCGCGCGATTGCCGACGCACCGCGGCAATCGCGCGCGGCGCCATTCATTCCTCGTGGTGCGGCGCCATACTAATACGGTCGACATTGCCCACTCAAGTCATTCCAAAAATCCCTCTACTCGACCATGAAATACGCGGAATTCAAATTGATTTATCGATTTCTATGGTATGCGGAATCCATCCGAGGACGATTCGCAATCGTTTGCGCGTAACGCTCCATAGCGCAGAAAAATTGACATTTGTACTTACTTTTCAATTACTTATTGAGTTTAAATCGCCGAATTAAAACGGCTTTCACAAAACCGCAAACATTCGCAATCCGATTTGTCAATTTCACATCGTGAATAATATTACAGACCTCGACATTCTTTCGCCTTGTAATGAAATCGAGCGCAGAAACGGTCCTCCGCATTGCATCATTTTTACACGTCCCGTTTTAAACAGATTCAAACTTAATTAACCTTCTTTCAATGCGTTTTTCCGCACTCGCACATGGCTCCGGGCGTGACGCGTCGTTCCGTTTGGAACACGGCCCGCCGTTCAGCCCCGATTTTTTGTTGATTGAACAATCAATAAAAAACCGCTAAGCTCTCGACTTCCATGAACGGCCCGTCCGGGCGAAGGGGAGTCGCGATGCCGAAAGTCGGAATGCGGGAGATACGCCGCGCCCAGTTGATCGATGCCACGCTGCGCTCGATCGACGAAGCGGGCCTGCCCGGCACGACGCTCGCATCGGTCGCGCAACGCGCGAACATCTCGACGGGCATCGTCAGCCATTACTTCGGCGACAAGGACGGCCTGCTCGAAGCGACGATGCGGCACGTGCTGCGCGACCTGTGGTCGGCCACCACGCGCCGCCGCGCCGCCGCACGCAAGGACCCGCGTTCCCGGTTGCGTGCCGTCGTCGCCGCGAACTTCGACGACACGCAGGTCAGCGCGCCTGTGATGAAGACATGGCTCGCGTTCTGGTCGCAGAGCATGCACGACCCGATGCTCAAGCGGCTGCAGCACGTCAACACGCGGCGCCTCCATTCGAACCTGTGCGCCGAATTCGCCAAGGCATTGCCGCGCACGAAAGCGCGCGAAGCCGCCAGCGGCCTCGCCGCGCTGATCGACGGCCTGTGGCTGCGCGGCGCGCTTGCCGGCGGCCCGATCGACACCCGAGCCACATTGAAGCTCGCCCACGATTACATCGACCTGCTGCTCGCGTCCAACTGACGCGCCACGCAGTCGCCTACCAGGAGATCCTCATGTCCGTATACGGTTTGCAGCGCCTCTACATCGGCGGCGGTTACGTCGACGCCACCAGCGGCAAGACTTTCGACACCTTCGACCCGGCCACCGGCGAGTTGCTCGCGCAGGTGCAGCAGGCGAGCGCGGCCGACGTCGACCGCGCCGTTGCGTCCGCGCGGGAAGGCCAGCGCGAATGGGCGGCGATGACCGCGATGCAGCGCTCGCGCATCCTGCGCCGCGCGGTCGACCTGCTGCGCGAGCGCAACGACGAGCTCGCGGCGATCGAAACGCGCGACACCGGCAAGCCGATCGGCGAGACGCTCGCGGTCGACATCGTCACCGGCGCCGACGTGATCGAGTACTACGCGGGCCTCGCGACCGCGATCGAAGGGCTGCAGGTACCGCTGCGCGCCGAGTCGTTCGTGTACACGCGCCGCGAACCGCTCGGCGTGTGCGCGGGCATCGGCGCATGGAACTACCCGATCCAGATCGCCTGCTGGAAGACGGCGCCCGCGCTCGCGGCCGGCAACGCGATGGTGTTCAAGCCGAGCGAAGTCACGCCGCTGACCGCGCTGAAGCTCGCGGAAATCTATACGGAAGCCGGCGTGCCGGCCGGCGTGTTCAACGTCGTGCAGGGCGACGGCTCGGTCGGCGCGCTGCTCACCGGCCATCCGGACATCGCGAAGGTGTCGTTCACCGGCGGCGTCGAAACCGGCAAGAAGGTGATGTCGCTCGCCGGCGCATCGTCGCTGAAGGAAGTGACGATGGAGCTCGGCGGCAAGTCGCCGCTGATCGTGTTCGACGATGCGGACCTCGACCGCGCGGCCGACATCGCGGTAACCGCCAACTTCTTCAGCTCGGGCCAGGTCTGCACGAACGGCACGCGCGTGTTCGTGCACCGCTCGATCAAGGACGCGTTCACGCAGAAGGTGCTCGAACGCGTGAAGCGCATCCGCGTCGGCAAGCCGACCGACGCCGACACCAACTTCGGCCCGCTCGTGTCGGCCGCGCAGCTCGACAAGGTGCTCGGCTTCATCGAAAGCGGCAAGGCCGAAGGCGCGAAGCTGCTCGCGGGCGGCACGCGGCTGACCGACGGCCACTTCGCGAACGGCCAGTACGTCGCCCCGACCGTGTTCGGCGATTGCCGCGACGACATGAAGATCGTGCGCGAGGAAATCTTCGGGCCGGTGATGAGCATCCTCGATTTCGAATCGGAGGACGAAGTGATCGCCCGTGCGAACGACACGCACTATGGCCTCGCGGCCGGTGTCGTGACCGAGAACCTGTCACGCGCGCACCGCACGATCCATCGCCTCGAAGCGGGCATCTGCTGGATCAACACGTGGGGCGAATCGCCGGCCGAGATGCCGGTTGGCGGATACAAGCAATCGGGTGTCGGACGCGAGAACGGCATCACGACGCTCGAGCACTACACTCGAATCAAGTCGGTGCAGGTCGAGCTCGGCCGCTACAACCCGGTGTTCTAATACAAGGAGAGCCGTCATGACGACACGCGAATACGACTACATCATCTGCGGCGCAGGTTCCGCGGGCAACGTGCTCGCGACGCGCCTGACGGAAGATCCGAACGTCACGGTGCTGCTGCTCGAAGCGGGCGGCCCCGACTACCGCTTCGACTTCCGCACGCAGATGCCGGCCGCCCTCGCCTACCCGCTGCAGGGCCGCCGCTACAACTGGGCATACGAGACCGATCCCGAGCCGCACATGGACAACCGCCGGATGGAATGCGGCCGCGGCAAGGGGCTCGGCGGCTCGTCGCTGATCAACGGGATGTGCTACATCCGCGGCAACGCGCTCGACTACGACAACTGGTCGACGCACAAGGGCCTCGAGAACTGGACGTATCTCGACTGCCTGCCGTACTTCAAGAAAGCCGAGACGCGCGACGTCGGCCCGAACGACTATCACGGCGGCAGCGGCCCCGTGTCGGTCACGACCAGCAAGCCGGGCGTGAACCCGCTGTTCGAAGCGATGGTCGACGCGGGCGTTCAGGCCGGCTATCCGCGCACCGACGACCTGAACGGCTATCAGCAGGAAGGCTTCGGGCCGATGGACCGCACCGTCACGCCGAAGGGCCGCCGTGCGAGCACCGCGCGCGGCTACCTCGACCAGGCGAAGATGCGGCCGAACCTCGAGATCGTCACGCATGCGCTCGCCGACCGCATCCTGTTCGACGGCAAGCGCGCGTCGGGCGTCACGTACCTGCGCGGCACCGAGCGCGCGACCGTGCATGCGCGCCGCGAAGTGCTCGTGTGCAGCGGCGCGATCGCGTCGCCGCAACTGCTGCAGCGCTCGGGCGTCGGCCCCGGCGCATGGCTGAAGGAACTCGACATTCCCGTCGTGCTCGATCTGCCCGGCGTCGGCCAGAATCTGCAGGACCACCTGGAGATGTACATCCAGTACGAGTGCAAGGAGCCGGTCTCGCTGTACCCGGCGCTCAAGTGGTGGAACCAGCCGAAGATCGGCCTCGAATGGATGCTGAACGGCACGGGCCTCGGCGCGAGCAACCACTTCGAGGCGGGCGGCTTCATCCGCACGCGCGACGACGACCCGTGGCCGAACATCCAGTATCACTTCCTGCCGGTGGCGATCAACTACAACGGCTCGAACGCGATCGAGATGCACGGCTTCCAGGCGCACGTCGGCTCGATGCGCTCGCCGAGCCGCGGCCGCGTGAAGCTGCGCTCGCGCGACCCGAACGATCACCCGAGCATCCTGTTCAACTACATGGCCGAAGCGCTCGACTGGCGCGAGTTCCGCGATGCGATCCGCGCGACGCGCGAGATCATGCGGCAGCCCGCGCTCGACCGCTATCGCGGCCGCGAGCTGAACCCGGGCGCCGACTGCAAGAGCGACAAGGAACTCGACGCATTCGTGCGCGCCCGCGCGGAAACCGCGTTCCATCCGTCGTGCTCGTGCAAGATGGGTTACGACGACATGGCGGTGGTCGATGAAGAAGGCCGCGTGCACGGGCTCGACGGGCTGCGCGTCGTCGATGCGTCGATCATGCCGATCATCACGACCGGCAACCTGAACGCCCCGACGATCATGATCGCCGAGAAGATCGCCGACAAGATCCGCGGCCGCACGCCGCTCGCGCGGGTCGACGTGCCGTACTTCGTCGCGAACGGCGCACCGGCGCGCAATGTCGCGAAGGCCGTGCGGCAACCCGAGACCGTCTGATCGATCCAGCGCCCGCACCGGGCGCCGCGATACCCTCCCCCGCGGCTCGCGGCGTTCTCGCCCCGAGCCGCGTTTCATTGCGTCTTCCCGCTTGCGCCGCCTGCCCGGGGTACGGAAACGCCCCGCATCCGTTTCGCACGCACGATCGGGTTCCTGCGCGACGTCAGGCTCATCGCATCGCGCAAGCGCTCGAACGCCGCATCCTCCTTCGGCCCGAAGCGGCTGACCGCCGGCCACGCGAGGACGTGATCAAGCCATTCCGGCCAGGTGTCGCCATGGAAGCCGCGGCCGATTTCCCGCACCGTATCCGGCGCGGCGATCATGACGCCCGCCAGCAGGTAGTAGGCCCAGAAACTGCCGGCGCCTGTCAGTCGATCGAGCCGGCACACGGATAGCGCGGCGAACAGCCCGTCCACCGACGCAAGATCGGCGCGGTGCGTGCGGATCGCCCGCGCGACGAGGTTGTGCCGGCCGCCGTACGCCTGAACCGAAACGCCGTTGCCCGCGGCTAGTTCTGCCGAAAACATCGCGAATGCGGCCATCTCGTCGATGCGCGCCGCGTCGTCGCGCGGGCCGCATGCGCGCAGCACGATCGCGTCGATGACGGCGCCGGGACGAGTCGGTGCTTCCGTGCTCGTTGCCACGACCGCGGCGAGCCTGTCTCTCAGGTTCTTCGCATTGGGTGTGTCGCGCTGCCCGTCGGGTTCGCTCGCGAGGCGTGCGCCCGCGTCTTCGCCGCTGCATTCGACGCCATCGGCAATCCGTTCGAGCGCGGCCCAGCCGACGTCCGGATCGTCGAATGCGCAGGCATCGATCAGGCCGTGCGCGGTGTCGAATACGGCACGCGAGCCCGGGCAGCGACGTTCGGCTTCGGCGAGTTGCCGGACGGAAGGCACGTGCGAGCACGCGCCGAGCGGATCGGCCGGGTCGCATGCGCAGCCGCCGCCATCGGTCGCGATCCACGGGACGAGCCGGTGCAGGACCGCGGTCGCTTCGCGGGAGAGGCTCGCGCCAGTTCCCGCACGTCGCGCGTGCGACGCGACGACGGGCGGGTCGCCGGCGTCGCTCGCGGTCATCGCGCAGGCCGCCGTGTCGAGATGGTCGATCAGGTACTGCAGCCACGCGGCCGTGCGCAGCCGGTCGGGCGTCGCGCCGTGGGCATCGCCATACTTTGCTGGATCGGTAAGCATGGTTCCGGCCAATTGGAATAGTCTCGTTTCAATCGAATCGGGAGGCGCGGTGCGTCACGCCTGCCCTGCAGGTCCGCCCGTGCCGGATCTCGACACGGGCGGCCAACCGGTCGTCACGCGGATAAGCGCGACGACGCGAATACATCGAGGAAGCGAAAGCGACAACCCGCGTGCGAACCGCCCGATCCTCACGCACGGCCCTCCCGCGCGGCGGGTCCCCGCTTCGGTCGCGCGCCGCTTACTGCACGTGGAACTTCGGCGACGTCAGGATCGTGCCGCCCACCGTGCAGTCCGGCGTCAGCGTGGCGTTGTTGAACGTCAGCGACGAGTTCGCATCGCTCCACGCCATCACGACCTTGCTCGGCCCGCACGTGCCGAGCAGCGTGACGTTCACCTTCACGTTGTTGATCGACAGTTGCGTCGTGCTGTCGGCCTGCCCCGTCCACGGCGACGTGCTGCTCGCGCTGCCGCTGATCAGGCCGCACGTCGCGCCGCCCGTGAACGTCGTCGAGGTGATGTTGACGATACCGGTCGACGTGATGGTGCCGTTGAACGTCGCATTGCAGGATGCGGTAATCGATCCCTTGCTGAGGTTCGTGAGCCCCGTCGCCGAGAACGGCTCGCCGTTCGGATTCATCGGTTGGCCGTCGGCGCGCGACACGGTGACGGCGAAAGCAGGCGCGGCCGAAACCGCGGTGAAAGCCACTGCAGCAACAAGCGATACGATTTTGCGAATGCTCATTTGAACTGCCCCCTCTCTTCACAAATGGCGGCACGCCGCCAGGAACGCGACCTTCCGGCCGGAACGATCCGGCCGGTTGGTCACAGGAAGCCGCCGGCACGCGTCATGCGCGCCGGTCGGCTCAGAACTTGTAGGAAATCCCGACGAACGTGATCAACGGGTCGGCCTTCAACCGCGTGCGCGTGGTCGCGAGCGTCGAGCCGTCGGCCGCCTTGATCACGAGCGACGAGTAGGTCTTCAGCGGCATGTACGTCAGCGTCGCCGTGAGTCCCCAGTGCTTGTCGATCGCGTAGCTCGCGCCGACGTTGTAGACCGGCGTGAACGACGACGACGCCTTGCCCTCCACCGACGTCGCGCCCGGCTTGCCGGCGCCGGCCGCGAGCACGCTGCCGAGGTTCTCGTTGATGTCCTTCGCGAAGTTGCCGTTCAGTTCGATGTTGCTGAACCAGCTGTAGGCCACGCCGATCCCGACGAACGGGCGGAACCTCGCCGTCGGCGAATTGAAGTAGTACTGCAGGATGATCGTCGGGCTCCACTGCCGCGCATTCTTCACGGCCGGCTGGTTCGCCGACTTGTCCATGTCGACGTTGCCGAGCGCGCCGGCCGGGCCCGGCGGCTTGATCACGCCGTGGCCCGTCAGCGTGAACTCGGGCGGCACGCCGAGCACCGACGTCACCGCGATGTGGTCGGTGAAGAAGTGCGTGAGCGTGAGGCCGACCGTATCGGCGTTGTTGACCGTCAGGCTCGTGCCCGGCGACGTGAACGAACCGGGCAGACGCAGCGGCCCGTTGATCGGCATGTTCGCGAGATTCGTCGTGAGCCCGTTGGTCGAATCCTGCGGCATGATGTGCAGCCAGCCCAGCGTCGCGACGTTGTCGCCCGCCTGCTGGGCCGATGCGAGCGTCGACGCGCCTGCGACGACACCCGCGACAATCAGCTTCTTCATGAAGTCTCCCCCTCGTTCCGTCGGGGCGCCGCGTAGTCGCGCGCGGCGCCGCCATGTCTCCATCCACACGCGGTCACTGCACGAACGCGCCGACCGTGAAGTACGGGTTGCGCGTATCGGCCATGTCGAGGAACCCGAACACGCCGCCGGTGAACACGAACTTGCCGGTCGCCGGCCCCGACGCCGCGTCCGCATGCACGGTCGTCACGACGCCCGGCACCTTCTGCGTGTAGTCGAGGTTCAGCGCGCGCGTGAGCGCGGCCTGCGACGCGTTGAACGGATCGAGCAGCGTCGCCTGCGCACCGACGAGCGCGGTCGCGCGGTAGTTGAACGCGCTGTCCACGCCCGTGTACTCGCCGTCCTGCGAACCCTGCGCGATCGCCGTCCGCGGGCTCAGGAACGAGATGCCCGATTCGTCGTCCGCGCTCGGCGGGCCCTGCGTGAGGTCCGCGTTCGCGGCGCCGGTGCGGATGAAGATCGGCACGAGCTGGTTGCGCAGCTTGCCGACGATCAGGATCCCCTTGCCGGCCTTCGCCGGATCGAGCGCGGCGAGCGTCGGCGGAATCTGCGGCTGGTAGTTCAACGACTGGAACGCCGGCGCATCGGGGCGCAGCGTGAACGGCTGGTTCACGGTCGCGCTCGACGCAAGCGGCTGCCCGCCGTTCTTCTTGCCGAAGTTGTCGGTTTCCGTATAGCTGCCGTCCGCGTCGATCGTCACCGTCTGGTCGAGCGCCACCGGCTGGAAGTTCTGCGACGGCACCTGGTGATAGCCGAGCTGGTTGTACGTGCCGGCGATCTTCGTCAGGTCGGTTTCCAGCGACGAGAAGCTGATGAACGGGTAGTACGGGAACGTCGTCTTCGGAATCTTGCCGACGCCGATCACGCCGTCGAACTGGATCGTCGCGCCGGGGATCGCGCCGCCCAGCACGCCTTCGCCGAGGAACAGCCGCGCGGGCCGGCTCGGGTCGAGGCTCGCGTTCTGCATCCGGAACGTGCACTGGTTCAGCTTCACCGTCGGCAGCCCCGTCTCGTCGGCCAGCGTGCCGTCGACCACGTTCGCCGGTGCGGTGTCCCGCGTCGGCTGCACGGTACCCGTGGTGGTCGGCACCGGCGATGCGAGGTAGGTCATCCGGTACGTCATCTTCGTCGTGTCGAGCTGTACTTTCACGAGCTCGCCCGACCCGGAGCCGCCGACGAACACCGTGTTGTAGTCGATCGTCTGCGGGCACAGCCGGACCACCGGCGCGGGCGGCGGGTCGCCGTCGCCGCCGCATGCGGCCAGCACGGGCGCGAGCGACGCCGCGGCCATCCACTGTTTCACATTCATAGGAATCCTCTTGAAATTCGGTTCGCCGGCGGCGACGCGTGCGCCGCCGGTGCTACGTGTTCAATGCGGGGTTACTGGACGAACGCGCCGACCGTGAAGAACGGATTGACCTTGTTGTTGTTGACGACCATCGCGTAGACGTTGCCGGCCGTCACGAGCCAGCCCGTGTCGCCCTTGCTGAAGATCGCCACGTTGCCGTTCGCGCCCTTCGCGTTGAAGTCCTGCGTGGCGGTCACCTTGATCTTGCCGGGCGTGGCCTGCGCATAGTCCAGCGCGAACTGCGAGGTGACCGACGACGTCTGCGGATCGATGAACGCCGCGGTATTGCCCTGGAACAGCGTGGACGTATAGTTCGCGGCCAGCGTCGACACGGCGGTACCGTCGTTGCAGCTTCCGGCTTCCGACATGAACACGCCGTTGACGAACGCACCAGGAAGGTCCGGGTGCGGGATGGACGGATCGAAGCTCGGCCGCGCCAGCGCGATCGCGTTCGGCTGCCCGTTGGAGGTCACGATGCCGCATGCCGATGCGCTGGTCGCGCCGATGTAGCCGCCCTTCAGCGAATTCGCCGCGATCGCGCTGGCCGACGACAGCATCGAGATCCCGACCTCGGCATCCGCGACCGACGCGAGCAGGTTGGTCGGATCGACGTGCGTGTAGCCGACACGAATCACGATCGGCACGCGTACGCCGTTCAGCTTGCCGACGATCATGATGCCCTTCGCCTGACTCGGCGCAATCACGAGCGATGCGCCCTGCCCCGCGACCGGATACACGAGCGTGCCGAACTGGTCCGGGACCGCGTTGCTCACGAACACGTTGTCGGCCGAACCGTCCGCGTTCTTGCGCAGCGCCCAGGGCGACCCGGTCGTCTGGCACGAGTAGTCGCTGCCCTGGGTAATCGTGCATGAGCCGTCCGCATTGAGCGTCTGGTTCCAGTTGACGACGTCCGGCTCCCAGCCGACCGGCCCGCTCGAGCTCTGGCCATTGCCGCCGAGCGGCGACAGATGAATGCCGACCTCGTTGTAGTTCCCCGCGACCTTCGAGAAGTCGGTTTCCGTTTCGACGAAACCGATGAACGGATAGAAGTCGAACGTGCGCGACGGCACGGTGCCGAGGAACAGGCCCGGTACGATCTCGATGCCCGGGAACGCGATCGTCGCCCCCGGAATCCCGCCGCCCACCACGCCGTTGCCCACGAACAGCATCGGCGGATCCGCACGGTTGATCGTCACCGCATACGCGCCGTCGCTCGTCGCGCCGCTGTCGAGCACGAACGCGCAGCGGTTCTGCTCGGCCGTCGGAAGATTGGTCGGATGATGGAACGCGCCGCTGATCGTCAGGCCCGCGCGCGTGTCGTTGACTTGCCCTGCCGAGGTCGGCACCGACGATTCGATGAACTGCATCTGATAGGTGAGCTTCGTCGTGTCGAACTTCACCTTCACGTACTCGCCGCTGCCGGCGCCGCCCGTGTACGTCGTCGTGTAGTCGAGCGCGTCCGGACACAGCTTCGTCACGACGGGCGGCGTCGTGTCGGCGCCGCTCGGCCCGCATGCGCTGCCCGAGCACTGCGGCACGGTGATCGGCCCCGGATCGTCGCCGCCGCCGCAACCGGCGACGAACGGCAGCGCCAGCACCGCACACGACAGGATCGCCTTCCGCCATTCAGGAATGCAAATCATCAACCCCTCCTTTTCAGGTACGACAAGTCTCGTCCGGCCGGGCTGCATGGCCCGCCGGTTGGTATCGCGCCGCCGCACGGACGCGCGGCGCATGATGGTGCGCGCATCACCGCCGCGATGCCGTTCACGCACATGCGGCACACGCCGCGGCGGCGGCCAAGCGCGCTCCCGCGGCGCCGTCATGCGGCACGGCGCCGTCGGAACGATCGAAACGGAAAGTGGCTTGCCGCTACACGGCGAGGCGACGATGCAGGCACGCGATCCGCGGCGCGCCTGCATTCGGCGAAAAATCGGGAAACGGCAGTCCGGCTGGCCCGGCGGATAGGCGTCTCATGATGTGGTCTCCATACGTACGCTTGATTCGTTATCGTGATGCGTCGTTCGTCGAGACTATGATCGGACCATTCCCACAAGTAAATGGATGCAGAGTTCCAAACGAATGAACCCGCGCAATCCTAGCGTTTGTACGGTATTTAACAGATTTTCAAACGGCCTTCATTTTATTTGCTCAGACAAATACCCGGCCCGTGGAACGCGCGTTTGAATGGCAGCCGCCAATCCTCGCCGAGCCAAGCCGGCCGGCCCTGGGCGGCACGCACGCATGCTGCGGCGCAACCTCACACGTCGATGATCGCGAGCGTGCCGTGGCTGCCGGGCAGCACCGCGTGGCGCGTGCCGGCGTGCACGAGGTACATCTGTCCGGCCCCGACCACGACCGTTTCTCCGTCGACCTCGAGCATCAGCGTGCCGTCGAGCACCAGCAGCCCCTCGTTGTAGTCGTGCACTTCCGCTTGGTAAGGCTGCGCATCCATGCGCAATACCTTGATCCGGGCCGGCCCCACTTCGCCGACGATCGTGGATTTCCATGCGGCGGCCTGTGCGTCCGCCACGGATTTGAAATCGACCAAGGACATGCGCGCCGCTCCCTATCACGATGAAAGGAACGCATTATCGCGAGCGCCGCATGTGCCGTCCCGGTACGGCGCGAGGGCCGGCAGGCAGCACAGTCGGTCGGCATGTCGGGCAGCCACGCCGGGCGCGGCCCGATACACGGAAAAGAACCCCGATTGTTCGCATCTTTCAACTAAAACATCGAATCATTGGGAAATCCGCACGTAATCCACGCAAATCCGGCACCGACGCTGCCCGACTTTTCCATCAGAATGCATTTCGATGTGCCGATTGCTAATATGGCGGTCCCGCGATCCCGCACCACCCTGCCGTTCGACATGACGCCCGTTCGCCATGCCGTTCCCGGTCCCGGCCGCTGCGCAGCGGCGGCGGCGCCGGGCACGCGCGGCGCCCGCCGTCGCACCGGGCGGCCGTGCCATCCGTGAGCATGCAACCGATCCTTTCCGTCTCCGACCTCTCCAAGACTTACGCGTCCGGCTTCCAGGCGCTGAAGCACGTGACCCTCGACATCCGCCCCGGCGAGATCTTCGCGCTGCTCGGGCCGAACGGCGCCGGCAAGACGACGCTGATCGGCTCGATCTGCGGCATCGTCACGCCGACCGAAGGCCGCGTGACGGTCGGCGGCCACGACATCCGCGATCAATACCGCGCGGCCCGCGAAATGATCGGCCTCGTGCCGCAGGAGCTGACCACCGACGCGTTCGAAAGCGTCTGGGCCACCGTGTCGTTCAGCCGCGGCCTGTTCGGCAAGGCGCCCGATCCCGCGTACATCGAGAAGACGCTGAAGGCGCTGTCGCTGTGGGACAAGCGCGACAACAAGCTGATGACGCTGTCGGGCGGCATGAAGCGCCGCGTGATGATCGCGAAGGCGCTGTCGCACGAGCCGCGCATCCTGTTCCTCGACGAGCCGACGGCCGGCGTCGACGTCGAGCTGCGCCGCGACATGTGGAAGCTCGTCGATTCGCTGCGCGAAAGCGGCGTGACGATCCTGCTGACCACGCACTACATCGAGGAAGCCGAGGAGATGGCCGACCGGATCGGCATCATCCTCGGCGGCGAGCTCGTGCTCGTCGAGGAAAAGCGCGAGCTGATGCGCAAGCTCGGCAAGAAGCAGCTCACCGTGCAACTCGAGCACCCGCTCGCGGAAGTGCCGCCGGCGCTCGCGCCGTTCGGGCTCGAGCGCGCGGAAGACGGCGCCGCGCTCGTCTATACGTACGATTCGCAGCGTGACGACGCGAGCATCGCGAAGCTCATCAACGCGCTCGGCTCGGCCGGCATCGGCTTTCGTGACCTGCATACGACGCAGAGCTCGCTCGAGGACATTTTTGTCAGCCTGATCGACAACCGCCGCAACGGCGTGCAAGGAGCCTGACGCATGAACTGGCATGGAATCCGCGCGATCTACCGCGCAGAAATGGCCCGCACGCGCCGCACGCTGATGCAGAGCATCATCGCGCCGGTGATCTCGACGTCGCTGTATTTCGTCGTGTTCGGCTCCGCGATCGGCTCGCGCATCAGCGACGTGAACGGCATCGGCTACGGGTCGTTCATCGTGCCGGGCCTCGTGATGCTGTCGCTGCTGTCGCAGAGCATCTCGAACGCGTCGTTCGGCATCTACTTCCCGCGCTTCACCGGCACGATCTACGAGATCCTGTCCGCGCCCGTGTCGTACTGGGAGATCGTGATCGCGTACGTCGGCGCGGCCGCGTCGAAGTCGATCCTGCTCGGCGTGATCATCCTCGCCACGGCCGGCCTGTTCGTGCCGCTGCACATCCTGCATCCGGTCTGGATGGTGCTGTTCCTCGTGCTGACGGCCGTCACCTTCAGCCTGTTCGGCTTCGTGATCGGCATCTGGGCCGACAGCTTCGAGAAGCTGCAGCTCGTGCCGCTCCTGATCATCACGCCGCTCACGTTCCTCGGCGGCAGCTTCTACTCGGTCGACATGCTGCCGCCCGCGTGGCGCGTCGTCACGCTGTTCAACCCGATCGTCTACCTGATCAGCGGTTTCCGCTGGTCGTTCTACGGGATCGCCGACGTGCACGTGTGGATCAGCCTCGCCGCGACCGCGCTGTTCCTCGTGGTCCTCCTCGCGGTCGTCGCGTGGATGTTCCGCACCGGGTACAAGCTGAAGAACTGACGCACGCGGGCGTCGCGCGCGCCGCCCGCCGATGACGCATTTCGGCAAGCGGGCGGCGCTTTTCCTCTGATGCGGCAGTTTGTGGTCGCGTCTACTGAACGTGAAGCATCGGGGCCCTCGAGCATGCGCTGCGCGGCCCCTTTTTCATTTCAGAGGACGCCATGCCCGCCGCCACCGCTCCCGCCTCCGCCGCCGCCCGGCTCGAACGCCTGCCGTTCTCCGGCTATCACAAGCGCATCTTCTTCATCATCGCGATCGCGTTCTTCTTCGACTCGGTCGACCTCGGCACGATGACGTTCGTGCTCGGCTCGATCCGCAAGGAGTTCGGGCTGTCGACGGCCGCCGCCGGCCTCGTCGCGAGCGCGAGCTTCTTCGGGATGGTGCTCGGCGCGGCCGTGGCCGGCCTGCTCGCCGACCGGTTCGGCCGCCGGCCCGTGTTCCAGTGGAGCATGGTGCTGTGGGGCGCCGCGTCGTACCTGTGCTCGACCGCGCAGAGCGTCGACGCGCTGATCGTCTATCGCGTGCTGCTCGGCATCGGGATGGGAATGGAGTTTCCGGTCGCGCAGACGCTGCTGTCCGAATTCGTGCCGACCGAGAAGCGCGGCCGCCTGATCGCGCTGATGGACGGCTTCTGGCCGCTCGGCTTCATCACGGCCGGCATCGTCGCGTATTTCGTGCTGCCGCAGTTCGGCTGGCGCACCGTGTTCGCGCTGCTCGCGATTCCGGCCGTATTCGTGCTGGTCGTGCGCCGCATCGTGCCCGAATCGCCGCGCTGGCTCGAGCATGCGGGCCGGCACGCCGAAGCCGACGCGGTGATGCATGCGATCGAGGCGAAGGTGATGCGCTCGGCCGGCGTCACGACGCTGCCGCCGCCGTCGCGGCTCGCCGAGCCCGCCGCCGCACGCGGGCGCGGCGCGCTGCGCGAGATCTGGAGCGGCGTGTACCGTCGCCGCACGGTGATGGTGTGGCTGCTGTGGTTCTTCGCGCTGCTCGGCTTCTACGGCCTCACGTCATGGCTCGGCGCGCTGCTGCAGCAGGCCGGCTTCGAAGTCACGAAATCGGTGTTCTACACGGTGCTGATCTCGCTCGGCGGCGTGCCGGGCTTCCTGTGCGCCGCGTGGCTCGTCGAACGCTGGGGACGCAAGCCGACCTGCATCGCGTCGTTGATCGGCGGCGGCGCGATGGCGTATGCGTACGGCCAGAGCGCGCTGTATGGCGGCAGCACGACGCTGCTGATCGGCACGGGCCTCGCGATGCAGTTCTTCCTGTTCGGGATGTGGGCGGCGCTGTACACGTACACGCCCGAGCTGTACGGCACCGGCGCACGCGCGACGGGGTCGGGCTTCGCGTCGGCGATCGGCCGCATCGGCTCGCTGATCGGACCTTACGTGGTCGGTGTCGTGCTGCCGGTGTTCGGCCAGGGCGGCGTGTTCACGCTCGGCGCGCTGTCGTTCGTCGCGGCGGCAATCGCCGTGTGGACGCTCGGGATCGAGACGAAGGGCCTCGCATTGGAACAACTGGCGGCAGGCGACGAAGCCGGCGGCAGCCGGTATCCGGCGGCGGCGGCGGACAAGGCGTCCTGATCGTCGCGCGGGCTCTCGGCCCGTTTCGGGCCGGGCGGGTGTTCGGCGCCGTGCCCGGCCGGGCCGGTCAGGCGCCCGAGACGACGAACTCTTCGGCCGCCTTGCGCTGGACCGCGGCCATCACGGCCAGCTCGCGCTTGCTGCGTGCGTCGCCGGACACGACGCCCGTCGCATGCTTCGCCTTCGCACCGAGCGGGAAAAACACGAACGATGCGCCGGCCGGGGCCGCCGGCTCCGCGCGCAGGCGTTTGTTCAGGATTTTCAGGTACTTCTTCTTCGAAACTTCCTTGACAGCCATGGCGCCCTCCGCATGCACGTGGTGCGGACCAGCATACCAGCTTTGCCGAGGCGCTCCGTGACAGTGGTATGCGCCGCCGCGCGCTCTCGCGCCCGTGCATGCTCGCAACGGGCCTGCACCGGCCTCACTATCGAACTTTCCAAACAAGGGCACGGGCGAAAGGCGCGCTGTTCCGGACGCCGAGGACAAGACTGTCCCGCTGGAAGGCACCGCGAGAAACCGAAAGCAACCCGTTCAAGCGTCGCTGCCACGGCGCCCTTTCCGATCGAGCGTCAAGCAATCAGTTCAAGGTGCTTGGCGCCATTCGGCACGGCGTCGACGACCAGACGCCGATCAAAAGTCGCCAGTTTGCCTTTGTGCGCGCGAGCCAGCGCCAGCAGGTACGTATCGGTCAATTGCGCGGGCGACAGCAAACGGGTGGCGTCGACGTGCTGTTCGTCCAGCAAGCTCACGTCGTCCGGCCAGAAAGTGTGGCCGGCATGCGACCGCAGTTGCGCGACGAGCGGAGCAACGGACACCGGCGAGCCCATCGTATTCGGGTATTTCGGATTGCCGATGATCCGAAGCACGCCGTTCTCGGTGAGCGGGCAGGTAGACCATGCCGAATGACCTACCCTTCCAAACCATGCATGTGCAGGCTCGTGCTGAACATGCGCAGGATCCAGCAAGGCGATGAGGACGTTGATGTCGAGCAGGTAGGTCATCAAAGTGAATCGTCGCGAAGTTGATTAACGATGTCGGGCGTGACGGGACGTGCCGTCCCGGAGACCGGCATCAACGGCAAGCCGTTGCGGCTCGACTGATTCGTCGTCGTCCGCTGCAGTGCCGCGCGGGCGAGATCGGAAATAACCTTGCCGATACTCACGCCCGGCTTCGCGCGCTCCCGTGCGAAGGCGAGGACGTCGTCATCGATGTCCAGAGTGGTGCGCATGTCTCTCTCCTGATAGGCATCAAACATCAAGCATCACTATTATATGGCAGACGCATCAGACATCAAGCATCCCGCATCAGTGCTGTTGTAAACGTGAGGGCGCGCAGCGCGCTTGCCGATCGGATCCACAGCGTGCCTGGTGCGCGTGCCGCCCGCGGCAAGAGCGGCGGCCGGCATCGCCGCTTCCATCGCTGATGAAAACTTTTTCCCGCGATGTCGATTCGCGTCGTCGCCGCGCGTCGTGTTGTCGTAACCCTGCGTTTGCCGCCTCCGGCCGGCAGACACCCTCGTTCCCTTTCAAGGAGATAAGACAATGCGCGTCATGGTCATCGTCAAAGCCACCGCCGATTCCGAATCCGGCCAAATGCCCGATACCGACATGCTGGCCGCGATGGGCCAGTTCAACGAGGAACTGGTAAAAGCCGGCATCCTGCTCGCCGCCGACGGGTTGCGCCCGAGCAGCCACGGCAAGCGCGTGCACTTTTCCGGCAAGAACCGCACGGTCATCGACGGCCCGTTCGCCGAAACGAAGGAGCTCGTCGCCGGCTACTGGCTCTGGCGCGTGAAATCGATGGAAGAGGCCGTCGAGTGGGTGAAGCGCTGCCCGAACCCGATGCCCGGCGACTCCGACATCGAGATCCGCCCGCTGTTCGAGGCCGAGGATTTCAGCCCCGCATTCACTCCCGGGCTGCAGAAGCCGTAAGCGGCCATCGTCGCGGAAATCGACGCGGCAGAAGCCCTGAACCGGGCATACGGGCGGTGCGGGCGCCGCCCGCATGCGCCCAAATGAGCCGGTTGACGGAAGCCCGTCTAGTAACGTATCGTTTTGTTACGTTACTAGACGGGCTTCCGACATGCATTCCCGTTTCGACCGTTTCCGCTTGACCGCACTCGGCGCGCAGCTCGAAGCGCTGATCGAGCAGCCCGAACGCTATCTCGAGTTCGCGGCGCTGTCGCGCGTCGGCGTCGCCGCGATCGGCGCGATCCAGGACGAGATCGCGCGCAAATTCCCCGAAGTCGAAGCCGACACGACGGCCCGCCAGTTCTGCGGCGCGATGGTCGCCGACGTCATGCGTCGCCGCGGCCATGAGGTCGTGCAGGCGCGCGGGCGGCTCGGCGGTGCGCTGTTCAGCTATGGCGCGGTGTTCAGCGCGCACCCGCAACGGCTACCGTTCGCCGACGTCGTCGCCGCGCTGGCCCGCATGCCGGCCCGACTCGCCGCCTGCGCGGCGCATGTGCCGGCGGCGCTGGCCACCCGCCGCCCGGCCGGCACCGGCTTCTCGCTCGTCGAACATGCGTGCCACCTGCGCGATCTCGATGCGGTGTTCGCCGCGCGTATCGAGGCCGTGCGCACGGCCGAGCTTCCCGTGATCGAATCCGTCGACGGCACCGCGCTGGCCGCGCAACGCGACTATCTCGCGCAGCCGCTCGATCTCGCCGTCGCGGCGTTTCGCAGCGGCCGTGCCGCGCTGTGCGCCGCCGCGGCCGCGCTGGAACCGTCGCAACTCGCGCGCTGCGGGCTGCGCGAC
Organism: Burkholderia anthina; assembly: GCF_001547525.1. Classification (GTDB taxonomy): domain Bacteria; phylum Pseudomonadota; class Gammaproteobacteria; order Burkholderiales; family Burkholderiaceae; genus Burkholderia; species Burkholderia semiarida. The sequence goes on along the minus strand of NZ_LNJP01000003.1, from coordinate 1,875,953 downwards.
GGCATCCGCCGCATGTCGCTCGACGAACTCGTGCGCGAGTTGCTCGACCACGACCGCACACACATGCTCGAACTCGACGAACTGCTCGCCGAGCTCGAATTGCCGCCCCTGCCTTCAGCACACGGCGCATGATCACGCCCACGCCCGTCGTCTTCATTCACGGCTTCATCGGCACGTTCGACGTGCGCGGCTGGAGCGGCCCGCACCTCTGCCCCGACCTGCTCGGCTACGGCGCGCATCGCACCACGCCGCCCGACGCGATCTCGCTTGCCGCGCAGGTCGAGCACGTGCGGCACACCGTCGATACGCACTTCGGCATGGAGCCGGTCGACGTCGTCGGCCATTCGGTCGGCGGCGCGATCGCCATGCTGTTCGCGCACGCGCACCCCGAACGCGTGCGGCGCATCGTCAACATCGAAGGCAATTTCACGCTGGACGACGCGTTCTGGTCGGCCTCGGTCGGCCGCATGACGCCCGACGAAGCCGATGCGATGCTCGACGGCCTGCGCGCGGCCCCGCTCGACTGGCTGCGCGGCGCGATCGACGACCCGTCGCCGGGCCAGCTCGCCGACGCACGCCGCTGGCTTGCGCATCAGCCGGCATCGACGCTGCGCGCGATGGGCCGATCGGTGGTCGAGACGACGGGCGCGGCGGGCTACCTGCCGGCGCTCGCGCAGGTGTTCGAGCGTCATCCCGTCTGGCTGATCGCCGGCGAACGCTCGCGCGCGGGCTGGCACGTGCCCGCCCACGCGCTCGCCCGCTGCGCCGGCTTCGACACGATCGCCGGCTGCGGGCACCTGATCGCGGCCGAGCGGCCCGACGCGTTTCGCGCCGCCATCGCACGCATCGTATGCGAGCCGCCCGCCTGACAACCCGTAGGATTCGCCGAAATATGGTTGAAAGGCACGGTTGCTAGAGTCGCCGGAACAGGGTTTTCCCGGCATCCGGCCGGACTGGATCGACACATGCGAGGATCGATGAACCTGGCACGTACCTTCTGGCTGCTCCTGCTGCTCGCCGTCACGAGCCCTGCCTTCGCATTTCATGCGCGGGTCGTCGCGATTCCGAGCGCCGCGATGAGCGAAACGCTGAAGGCCACCATCGTGCTGCCCGACGGTTACGCGCGCGACCACCACGGCGAACGCTATCCCGTCGTCTATCTGCTGCACGGCTCGGGCGGCGACCATACCGACTGGACGTCGAACACGCACATCGCCGCGCTCGCCGACCGCTACCGCGTGATCCTCGTGATGCCCGACGGCGGACACGAAAGCTGGTACATCGACAGCCCGTTCGATTCGGGCAGCCGCTACGAAACCTTCGTCGGCGACGAAGTCGTGTCCTATGTCGACCTGCATTTCCGCACGATCGCGGCCCAGCACGCACGCGCGATCACCGGGCTCAGCATGGGCGGCTTCGGCGCGCTGCGCATCGCGCTCGACCGGCCCGACACGTTCGGCGCGGTCGGCAGCATCAGCGGCGCGGTCGACCCGCGCTGCTGCGCGAACGAGCCGGGCATCGACCACGTGTTCGGCGATCCCGGCCGCCATCCGTCGTTCTGGAACCGCAACGTGATCGTCGAAAACGCGCGGGCGTTCGTGCGCGCGCATCTCGACCTGACGATCGATTGCGGCCGCGACGATGCCTTCGTCGACTCGAACCGCACGCTGCACGAACGGCTCGTCGCGCTCGGCGTGCCGCACGACTATGCGGAGCGCCCGGGCGGCCATACGTGGGATTACTGGGCGAATGCGATCCGCTACCAGATGCGGTTCTTCGCGACCTCGTTCCAGCATCGCGGCTACGCGTCTCGCGCCGCGCCATCCGTACCGTCCGCGCCGGACATGGCCCGCGCGGGCCGACGCACGGCAACCGCTCAAGGCGGCTATCCGGCCGAAGGCCGCAAGGCCTGACGTCGAGAATCGAAACGGGGTGACGAACCGGCATGCCGCGCAACGCGCCCGGCAGGAAGATGAACGCGCGTCGCACGACGCACGAAAAAGAGAAACGACGAAGCCGTCAGTTGCCGTGCGCGGTATCCGCGCCGACGACGCGATCGAAGAATTCCTGTGCACGCGCCAGCTCGTCGAGCGCGCGATCGAGACGCGACATCGCGCGTGCGTAGTGGGCCGACGAGCCGTCGTCGTCGCTTTCGCCGCGCACGGCGCGAAACGCCTGATCGACGTTGCGCGTCGCTTCGACGAAGCGTTGCGCGGCCCGCGCTTCCCGCGAACGGATATGGGTCGACATCGACACTCCTCCCTCAGGATTGCAGTGTGAAGCACGCCGACGCCCAGTGTGCGTGGTACGCATGTCGGCGGCGTGAACCACGACCCGTCGCATATCGACGCATCCGCCGCCGCGCCGCGCGCTTCGTGCCGATTGTCGCGCCGCGCTCGCCGATCCGCTACGGCGAGATTGCAACAAATTCTTGCGCGAACGGCTTCGCGTGGGTCGTCACGCGCGCCCGATGCGCGGATGCGCCAGCCCCGCGAACGCGGCCGCCTCGCCCGGCGACAGGTCGAACAGATCGCCGGTGAGATCGCGCGGATGCTCGACCGCCGGCCGGTGGCGCATGCGCGCGACATGCGTGGGCGCCACATACGCGGCCGCCGTTTCGAGCGGCGGCACGTCGAACAGATCGCGCGTGACGCCGCGCACGGCGTCCGTCGGCGAACGGCCGCGCAAGCGCGCGACCAGTTCGACGAAGCGATCGAAATCGCCCGCGCGCGTGGCCTTGTTCACTTCCGCGAGATCGCGCGCCTTCAGCACGCACGGCTGCGCCAGCCGCACGAAATACGGCGCTTCGAGCTCGACCGACAGCGCGAGCGGATAGCTCTTGCCCGTCTGTTCCTTCGCACGCCCGACGCAGTCGACCACGGCCGCCCCCTGTGCGGCGCCCAGCGGCTTGCCGGTGCTCACGCTGCGCAGGTGATCGGGAAACACGCGCAACTGCGTGCCGACCGTCAGCGCGGTGGACGACGCGCACACGAGCGCGTAGTGCTGCTCGCGACGCCGGCCCGACGGCAGCGTCGAGCGGCTGGCGATGAACGTATGCGGCGGCAACGGCCGCACCTGCCCGCCTGCGTCGACCCACGCATTCCACAGCAATGCGTCCTTGCGCTCGCCCGCGCGCGGACGCGACGCGACCGGCGAGAACAGCGCGAGCAGCGAACCGGTGCGATGCGCGGCGACTTGCGCGCTGTTGCCGAGCGGCTGGTTGATGCCCCACAGAAAACGCCCGCCTCCGAGCCGGCGCTCCCATTCCTTGCGGAGTACGACGGTCGGCAGCTCCTCGCCGGACTCGGTGCCGATCTTGGTCCAGCAGAACGTGGGAGGGAGGTGTTTCAGTGTCATCAACTTTCTCGGGATACAGCCTCGCTGCTGACAGCAAGCCCATTCAACAGCCGTAACTGTATAGGTATAATGCATCGCATGGAAGCCCCGGACCAAGATTTTCCCGTTCAAGACCTGTTGCGCCGCCTGATGGCGGATACACGCTCGTCCAGCGAAATCGCGCGGCTTTCCGGGGTCAGCCAGCCTACCGTGTCGCGCCTTCGGTTGTCGAACGGGCGCCGGCTGCGCCGCAGCGCGCCATTCAATAAGCTATGCAGTTTCTATGGTGTCGATACGGAGCCGTCGCGCCGTCGGTACAACGACCTGCTGCGCGACGCGATCGTCGACGCGTGGGACGGGTCGGACGAGCACGGGCGCGCGCTGCTGGTCGTGATTCAGGGGCTGAAGGATTTGCAGGCGAAGGCGGATGACGGGTGATGGCGCGCGCGTGCGCGGTCATTCATCGAGATTGAATGCGGTGGGTAAGCGCGCCCGCATCGGCGGCGGCGCGCCGTTTTCTCCCCGCGCGGCGCGGCGGCGCGCAAGCACCGCGTCGCGCGCGGCTGCCTTCGTCCTGACCGCGCGCCTCAGCGCTCGCACGCCGCGTCGCATTGCGCGAGCGAATTCTCCTTGCTGCGAAACACCAACGGCTGTTCGGCGAGCGGCGCGCGACGTCGCGCGAACTGCACGGCCTGTTCGACCTGGCCGTGATGGGCGGACTTCGCGCACACCGGGTCGGCCTCCTTCGGGTCGCCGGCCAGCAGGTAGGCCTGACACCGGCAGCCGCCGTGATCCGTATGCCGCTCGTCGCACGTGCGGCACGGCTCGCGCATCCAGTCGTCGCCGCGAAACGCGTTGAACGCATCGCTGTCGTACCAGATTTCCCGCAGCGACCGGTCGCGCACGTTCGGCAACGCGAGCCCCGGCAGCGACCGCGCGGCATGGCACGGCAGCGCGGTGCCGTCCGGTGCGACACCGAGAAACACCGAGCCCCAGCCGTTCATGCACGCTTTCGGGCGGCGCTCGAAATAGTCGGGCACGACGAACAGGATCTTGCAGCGCTCGCCGATCAGCTTGCGATAGCGGTTGACCGTGTCCTCGGCCTCGCGCACCTGCTCGACGGTCGGCATCAGTTGATCGCGATTGAGCATCGCCCAGCCGTAATACTGCGTGTTCGCGAGCTCCAGGTAATCGGCGCCGAGATCGAGCGCCATCTCGATGATCTGCCCCACGTGCGGCAGGTTGTAGCGATGCAGCACGCAGTTGAGCACCATCGGGTAGCCGTGCGCCTTGATCAGCCGCGCCACGTCGCGTTTCAGTTCGAACGTACGCGTGCTGGTCAGGAAATCGTTCAGCTCGCGCGTCGAATCCTGCAGCGACAACTGAATATGATCGAGCCCGGCGGCCTTGAGCCGCTCGATGCGCGCGACGTTCAGCCCGATGCCCGACGTGATCAGGTTCGTATAGAAGCCGAGCCCGCGCGCATGCGCGACGAGCGTCTCGAGGTCGCCGCGCTGCAGCGGCTCGCCGCCCGAGAAGCCGATTTGCGCGGCGCCGAGCGCGCGCGCGTCGCTGATGACCGTGCGCCACGCGTCGGTGTCCAGTTCCGCGCCGTGCGTCGCGAAATCGACCGGGTTGTAGCAGAACGCGCAATGCAGCGGGCAGCGGTACGTGAGTTCCGCGAGCAGCCACAGCGGCGCGGACGGACGGGAAGTGTCGGGCGCCATGTCAGTCGAGCCAGCCGCGCAGTCGCGCATGATCGAGGAAGCGGTAGACGTCGGTCGCGAGATCGGATTGCATGAACAGGCGCTCGAGCTCGCCGATGATGTCGTCCAGTTCGCGCGTGCCGTCGCAGCGCGCGAGTATCTCCCCCGCGCTCGGATTGAGCTTGACCATGCCCTCCGGATAGAGGAGCACGTACGCATCCTGGGCCGCCTCCCATTGGAGGCGGTACATGCCCCTGAGGCAGGGGCGCAGCGGCACGCCGCTGGCGGCTTCGATCGCGTTCATAGCGGATAGGCCTTTTCGACGGCGTCGAGCATCGACCACAGGATGTCGAGCTTGAATTGCAGGATGCCGAGCGCGCGCTGCTGCGCGTCCGGTGTCGTGAAATGCTCCAACGTGACCGCGAGCCCGTGCTCGACGTCGCGCTGCGCGAGCGGCACACGGCTGCGGAAATAATGCAGCCCGGCCGCCTCGATCCACGGGTAATGCGACGGCCAGCCCGCGAGCCGGTCGAGATGGATCTGCGGCGCGAACATCTCGGTCAGCGACGAGCACACGGCTTCCTGCCACGGCGCGCGCCGCGCGAAGTTCACGTACGCATCCACCGCGAAACGCACGCCGGGCAGCACGTGTTCGAGCGACCATAGCTCGTCGCGCGTCAGACCGCATGCCTCGCCGAGCCGCACCCACGCCTCGATGCCGCCTTCGTTGTCGCCCTGCCCGTCGTGGTCGATCAGCCGCTGGATCCAGCGGCGCCGCGTCTCGCGGTCGGGACAGTTCGACAGGATCGCCGCATCCTTGAGCGGAATGCAGATCTGGTAATAGAAGCGGTTCGCGACCCAGCCGCGGATCTGCGTGGGCGAACAGGCGCCGCTGTTGAGCCGCCGGTTGAACGGGTGATGGATGTGATAGCGCGATTCGAGCGCACGCAGGCGCGCCTCGAATTCGGTCGCGGTCCAGGGCGTCGCGTGCAACGCCGTAGCGGGGATCGGTGCGTTCATCGTCAGACCTGGAATTGCATGCCGTCGTGCGCGACGTCGATGCCGTGCGCGCGCAGGTGCGCATGCTCGACGGAATGCGGATCGAGAATCGGGTTCGTGTTGTTGATGTGCGTGAGCACCTTGCGCGTGCGCGCGGGCAGCCGGTCGAGCCAGTCGATCATGCCGGGCCGCCCGTGTTCCGCGCACTGCGCGAGATGCCCCATGTCGGCCGCGTGCTTGCCCGACAGGCCGAGATCGATCATCTCGGTCCCGGTCCAGAACGTGCCGTCCACCAGCACGAGATCGGCGCCGTCCATGGCCGCGCGCACGTCGTCGGTGACCGACGCGAGCCCCGGCGCATAGAACGCGCGCCGCCCGCTCGCGACGTCCTCGATCGACAGCGCGATGTTGTCGCCGGGCGCGGCCGACGCACGCCGCGGCGAATAAGGCGGCGCCTTGCTGTCGACGGCGATCGCGGTGAAACGGATCCCGCGCGCCGCGGGCACTTCGAATGGCTCGCCGGGCACGATCGTGTGCGCGGCGACGCCGCAGTAATGGCCGAGCAGCGGCACGAGCGGCAAGCCGGTCGACAGGTCGTCGAGCACCGGCGCGCTCGCGTACAGCGGCAGCGGCGTCGAGCGCTCGCGCAGCATCAGCAGGCCCGTCACGTGATCGATCTGCGCGTCGCACAGCACGACCGCGGCGATGCCGCTGTCGCGGATCGCGCGCGCCGGTTGCAGGTCCGGATCCGCGCGCAACTGCGAAAGAATGTCGGGCGACGCATTGACGAGAACCCAGTCGATGCCGTCTTCGCTGACCGCGATCGACGATTGCGTGCGCGGCACCACATGGCCGCTTCCGCTGCGCGCACGGCGGCAGTTCGCGCAATTGCAGTTCCATTGCGGCAGCCCGCCGCCGGCTCCCGAGCCGAGTATCTTGATCTTCATGGGCGTCAGCTCCCGAGGCCGCCCGCGCCGACCACGGCGAAACGGGCGGCACGCGCGACGATCAGCGGTTGGCGATGTACATCGTGATTTCGAAGCCGAAGCGCAGGTCGGTGTATGACGGTGTCGTCCACTGCATGGTGTGTCTCCTGTTGAGTTGATGAATCGATGAGTCGATGTGTTGTTGCGTGAGTCGAACAACCGCGGTGATCGAGCGGTCGCTTCCTCTTCAGCAAGGAGCGTGCCGATGCGTTGCCTTCACCGCCACGCAGCGGCATACGGCCGTCATCCGGGCATCGGGACGCAATCCTTACGAATGGCCGACACGATTCGCGCGAATGCGCCCGGCCGGCCGGACGGCGCGAGGCACCCGGGCGGTGACAGGTGTTGAATCGTTGAACACCGGTGTTGCAACTTGACACACCGGCTGTGACACGTTGCGCACCCGGCGCACCGGCCGGTGCGCCGTGGCTCGCGTATCAGCTTTCTTCAGACGGGTGGCGCGCCGCGTCGGCCGCGGGCATCTTCCGGTAGATCGTGTTGCGCGACACGCCGAGCGCGCGCGCGGCGGCGGACACATTGCCGCCGTGACGGGCCAGCGCGGCCGCGATCGCGGATGCCGCGACATCCTGCAGACGCGTGTCGGCGGGCGGGAAGGCGTCCACGCCGCAGGGTCCGGCGCCCGCCGCGGCAGGCCGGGCGGGCGCGGCGGGCGACGCGCACGCCTCGGAGACGGCCTGCACAACCTGCGCATCGCCGCGCCGCAGGTCGTCGAAGAAGTCGTCCGGCAGGTGCTCGCGCCGGATTTCGCCGTCGTCGTCGACCATCGCGGCCGCCGTGCGCAGCAGGTTGCCGAGCTGGCGGAAGTTGCCCGGCCACGTGCAGCGCACGAACAGCTCCATCACGTCCGGCGCGACCGACAGCGGCGGCCGCCCCGGCCCCGCGAACGCTTCGCGCTGCAGCATCTTCTGCACGACGACCGCGAGATCCGTGCGGTCGCGCAGCGGCGGCAGGCGCACCACGAGGCCGTTCAGCCGGTAGTAGAGATCCTCGCGGAAACGGTTCTGCGCGATCATGTCGCGCAAATCGCGGTGCGTCGCGCAGATGATCGCGATGTCCACGGGGATCGTCTTCGTCGAGCCGAGCGGGTTGACGAGACGCTCCTGCAGCACGCGCAGCAGCCGCACCTGCAGCGGATACGGCATGTCGCCGATCTCGTCGAGGAACAGCGTGCCGCCGTTCGCCTGCAGCAGCTTGCCGATCGCCCCCTTGCGGCGCGCGCCGGTAAACGCGCCCTCCTCGTAGCCGAACAGTTCGGACTCGATCAGCGTCTCCGGAATCGACGCGCAGTTGACCGCGACGAACGGCGCGTCGCGGCGCGGCGAGTCGTTGTGGATCGCCTGCGCGAGCAGTTCCTTGCCGGTGCCGGTCTCGCCGGTGATCAGGATCGGGATGTCCTTGCCGATCACCTTGCGCACCTTCGCGATCACGCTGGCGACCTGCGCGTCGCCGGTGTCGAGATAGTTGAGCCGCGACAGGCCGGCCGACGTGCCCGCCGCCGGCGCGGGCGCCGCGTTCGCGCGCGCGGCCGGCGCCCCCGCATCGTGGACGTCCGTCGGCCGGCTGCCTTCGGCGAGCGTCGCGCGGCGAAAGTGCACGCGCGCGCACACCACCGCGCCGTTGCCGAGATTGAGCATCAGGTGCCGGTCGGTGCTCGCGCGCATGCGGTCGATCAGTTGCGCACTGGTGATGTCGAACAGCGACGACAGCGTGTGCGCGCGCAGCGCGGCGAGCGGCATGCCGAGCTGGAACTGCGCGCTGCGATTGGCCGACAGGAAGCGGCCGTCGGCGGTGAACGCGACGATCCCCTCCATCAGCGTGCCGAGAAATTCGGGGCGGCCATGGAACGACACCTGCAGCGTTTCCTGAAAGGTCGTCGTAAACAGGTGATTCTCGATCATCTGCACCGACATCTTCGCGAGCGCCATCGTGTGCTGGTGATAGCTGCGGTGGTCGCCCGTCACGTCGAGCACGCCGATCGCGTCGCCGTACGGATCGAGGATCGGCACGCTCGAACAGGTCAGGAAGCGGTTCGCGGCCAGGAAGTGCTGGTCGCCGTGGACGACCATCGGGCACAGCTCGGCCAGCGCCGTGCCGATCGCGTTGGTGCCCTGCCGGTTCTCCGCCCAGTTCGCGCCCGGGCGCAGCGCGACCTTCTCCGCGCGGCGCAGGAAATCGTCGTCGCCGATCGAATGCAGGATCAGCCCTTCCGCGTCGGTCAGCACGATCATGCTCTGCGTGTTGACGATCTGCTCGTGCAGCGTTTCCATCACCGGCATCGCGTGCACGCACAGCACCCGGCTCTGCTCGCGCTTGAGCACCAGCGCCGCGTTCGACAGCACGTCGTAATCGGGGCGTGCCGATACCTGCAGGCCGAACGTCTCCGAGCGCTCGTGGGCCTTCTGGATCGACGGTGCGGGCCAGCCAGCGGGATGCGCGGCCCGTGTCCCGGCCGCCTGCTCTACGTCATCGCGCATTGTCTCCTCCGGGGGATCCTTCCGGTCAACTGCCGGACTCTTTGCCGTCATTGCAAGCAAGCATCGGGCCACGCTGGCGCCGCGCAACCAGATCGAAAGGAGGATGTAATGAATCGCCCGGGCGCGGCGGCGCGTGTCGCGTCGCGCGACGGCCTGTCTGCGTGATACCGCGATTTCCCGGCGCGTGACTACCCGTGCGAATCCGGATCCTCGCGGCTGGCGCGCTTCTCGCTTTGTCGCAGGGCGGGCCGGGCGACCATCCGGCCGTCGACGATTACGCCTCCCGATTCCGCCCGAACCCTATCGACATGACGCGTCGCCCGATTCGATCCACGCCGCCGCTCGCCATGCGGGTCTTGCCCGACACGCCAGCGTCGCCGCCCACGCCCGTTCGCTGGCGCCTGCGCCGCGATGCGCAATCGATCGCCTTCACCGTGGCCGGCGCCGCGCGCGGCCATCCGGTCGTCGTGCTGCACGGCGGCCCCGGCAGCGGCAGCCAGGCCGGCATCCTGCGGCTGTTCGACCTCACCCGCGTGCGCGTCGTGCTCGTCGACCAGCGCGGCGCGGGCGCGTCGACACCGCGCGGCGGCACGCGTCACAACGACACCGCGCGGCTGATCGCGGATCTCGAGGCGGTGCGCGAACAGCTCGGCGTGACACGCTGGGGCGTCGTCGGCGGATCGTGGGGCGCCGCGCTCGCACTCGCGTATGCGGGCACGCATCCGGAACGGGTGACGGGCGTCGTGCTGCGCGGCCTGTTCCTGACGTCGCGACGCGAAGTCCGCGGGCTCTTCATGACGTCCCGCACGCGTGCCCCGCGCGAATGGCGGCGCCTCAATGCAGCGGCCGGGGGTGGCCGGCCGGATCGCCTGCTGTCGCGCTGCGCGCAGCGATTGCGCCACGGCGCGAGCGCGGCCCGGCAGCGCGCGGTGGCGCTCGCGTGGCACGCATACGAAAGCGCGATCCTCGCATCGGCACGCACGCGCCGCTCGCCCATGCGCGCGATCCGTTCGAACGAGACCGTCCGCCGGCTGATTGACAAATACCGGATCCAGGCGCACTACCTGCAACACGATTGCTGGCTCGGCGAGCGCCGCGTGCTCGCGCTCGCGCGACGGGCCGCATGGGCCCACGTGCCGCTGTTCGCCGCGCACGGGATACACGATCCCGTTTGCCCGGTCGGCAACGTCGAGCGCCTCGCGCGAGCCGTGCCCGAAGCGCGAATCGAATGCGTGAAGGCCGGGCATCTGACAAGCGACCCGGCGCTGGCGCGCAGCATCGCACGCGCGGTGAACGCAATGTTCGCGACAACGCCGTTCACGTGACGGCCCGCGCGCGTTGGTGCCATGACGCGGCGACACGCTCAATCCCACGCATAACGCGCGCCGACCCACGCGCCGCGCGGTGCGCCCGGCCCGACGAACGGTTCGTTCACCGGGTTGGCGCCGTCAAACGTGTGGTTCGGTCCGTTGAAGAAATTCTGGCCGAGTACGCCGAAGCTCGCGTAGCGCTTGTCGAGCAGGTTCGTCACGCTCGCGAACACCTCGAACCGCTTCGTGACCCGGTAACGCATGTCGAGATCGACGAGCACGTAGCCCGCGATCCTGCCGTTCACGTCGCCGTTGTTCTCGTCGCCGCGCGCGTACACGCCGCTGCGCCACGTGACGTTCGTGCCGATGTCCCATGCAGGCGTTGCCGCGTAGTCCAGCCGCAGCTTCACCGTATGCGCGGGAATGCCGGGGATGCGGTCGCCCGGCTTGACCGTCACGTTGCCGTTCGCGTCGGCCGCCGAATTCGCCGGGCTGTGTTCCGTCCACGACGAACGGTAGGTCGCATCGACATGGCTGTACGACAGCCCGACACCGAGCGGGCCGAGCCGCGTGCGGCCGGCGAGCTCGATACCCTGCCGCCGCGTATCGCCGACGTTGCGGAAATAGCCCTGCGCGCTGGCCGGGCTGCTGATGAACTGGATGTCATCGGTCAATGTCGTGCGATAGGCCGCGGCGCTCCAGGTCGTCGCGGCGCCGATGCGGCCGCGCACGCCGGCCTCGAACGTCCTCGAGATCACGGGTTTGAGCGCCGGGTCGGCGATGAAGTCGTTCGGCAGCGAACACGGCGCCGCCGGGTCCGCGCACGCGAGTTCGATCGCGGTCGGCGAACGCATGCCTTCGTTGTACGTCGCATACGCGGTAAAACCCGGAACCGGGTTCCAGTTGAGTCCGACCGCCGGGTTGAAGCGCGAGAACACGTGGTTGCCGTCGAGCAGCGGCTGCACGCCGCTCTCGTCGCCGATCTGCGCTTTCGACCAGTCGTAACGGCCCGACAGCGTAAGCGTCCAGTGCGGCGTCAGCGACAGCGCGTCGCTCAGGTACACGCCGAAATTCGTGTTGCGCGTCTTGGCGCGGGTCTGCTGCACGAAATCGCCGATGCCGAGCGCTGCGCGCGCATCGGTGAAAGCCGCGTCCTGCGACGACGCGACGTAGCTCGAGTTCGCGATATCGGCCGAGACGCCCGCGACGAGCCGGTTCGCCATCCCGCCGAGCTTGCCGAGCAGCGTGAACTGCACGCTGCCGCCGTAGCTGTCGGTGACGATCGTCGATTGCGCGTTGCTGCCCTGCACCGTGTCGACCGTGCCGTCCTCGTCCACCGATCCGTAATCCGTATTGTTGTTGCTGCTCGTGTTCGTGTTGCGCAGGTGCCGGTAGTACGCGTTGCCGCTCAATTCGGCGTTTTCGCCGAAGAAGCGGTCGCCCGACAGCGTCAGGTAGCCGGCGCTGTTGCGGTTCCGGTCCGGATACGTATACGCCTGCTTGCGGTTGTCGAGGAACGAGCGCGGGATCGTCTGGGAGCCGGACAGCGTGTTGTCCGCGCCGCCCGCCGCGATCGACAGCGTCGTGTCCGCGTCGGTGTAGCGCAGCTTGCCGAACGCCTGCCGTACGCGGCTCGCGTTATGGTCGGTCCAGCCGCCGTCGTTCGCGACGTTCGCGGTCGCGTAGTAGTCGAGGTTCGGGCCGATCGTGCCGCCCTGCTCGACGCTGGCGCTCTTGCGGCCCCACGCACCGCCCGACACCTCCGCTTCGCCGCCCGGGTTCGACCTGCCGTCCTTCGTCGTGATCGCGAGCGCACCGCCGAGCGTGTTGAGCCCGTACACCGGGTTGGAGCCCGGAATCAATTGCACGCGGTCGATCGCCTGCATGGGCAGGATGTCCCAGTTCACGACGTCGCCGAACGGCTCGTTTACGCGCACGCCGTCGATGAACACCGACAACCCCTGCGGCGTGCCGAGCAATGGCGACGCGGTGAAGCCACGATAGTTGACGTCCGTCTGATACGGGTTGCCCTGCGCATCCGAGATCGTCACGCTCGGCAGGTTCGCCGCGAAGAAATCGGCGAGCGTCGCACGATGCTGCGCGTCGAGTTCCGCCGCACGCACCGTCTGCACGTTCGCCGGCACCTTCGACAGCGGCGTGCCGATCCCGAGCAGCGGCGTGGTGCCGACGACGACCACCGCGGGCAGCACGACGTCCGGCTCGACCGCGGCCCCGTCCGCCTGCGGCTGCGCGCACACGCTGCCGGCCGGCAAGCCGACCAGCGCGAGCGCGCCGAGGGCCGTGCCGACGCATCGCGCACGCCGGCCGCGCCGCATCGCGGCGTCGCGCGCGGCGGCCTTTGGTCTCCTGATCATCTACGTTGTCTCCGCATTCATGTTCCGCCGGCGCGTGCGATGCATCGCGCGGCGACGGGTTGTCGCGAAGCCGGCGTGCGAGAACCGTGCCAGCGCCGCGAGCACGCGTGGCGCGCGCTGCGCCGCACATCGCGTCGGTACCCGATGTGGGCGACCGACTCGCCGCTGTTGCGCGGGCTGCGCCACCTGTCATGTTTGGCAACACTTCGCGCGCGACGGTGTACCTGAATGCAACACCTGCGTCGACGCGATGGCGCGAACCGCCCGTGCGTGCTTCCCCTGCGATACGCCGGTATGCCGCGTCATACCGGCATGCGACACCGATGGCATGCGACTTGCGTAACGGACAGTGCACTCGGCCCGGAAACCCCAACCGTGCCGGCGCGACGAATCGTTCGCGGCGGTGCGACCACAATGACTCAGGAGACAACCATGAAGAAACTCTCGGCTTCAGCGAGCCGGCTGGCGACGATCGGCATCGCGGCGGCGGCGGCCGTCGCGCTGAACCCCGGCCTCGTCGAAGCGGCCGCGGACTACCCGGCCGTGACCTACCAGCGCCTGACCGATGCGCACGGCGATCCGGGCTGGCTGACCTACTACCGCACCTACGACGGCCGCTCGCACTCGCCGCTCAAGCAGATCGACACGTCGAACGCGAAGGATCTCAAGCAGGTGTGGGCGTACAAGTTCCCCGCCGACCTGAAGCAGGGCTTCGAGGCCACGCCGATCGTCAACGGCAACTATTTGTTCGTGACGACGCCGAAGGACAACGTCTACGCGTTCGATGCGAAGACCGGCAAGCAGCTGTGGAAATACGAGCCGAAGCTCGGCGCGGCCTCGTTCAAGACCGCGTGCTGCGACGTAGTGAACCGCGGCGTCGCGCTGTACGGCAAGAACGTCTATATCGCGATGCTGAACGGCGAAGTCGCGGCGCTCGACGCGCAGACCGGCAATCTCGTGTGGAAGAAGCAGATGTTCGAGCCGGGCCTCGGCTACGCGTTCTCGCTCGCGCCGCTCGCGATCGACGGCGCGATCGTCGTCGGCACGTCCGGCGGCGAATACGGCATTCGCGGCTACATCGCCGCGCTGAATCCGGAGGACGGCTCACAGGTCTGGAAACGCTACACGATCCCCGCCGCCGGCGAAAAGGGCGCGGAAACCTGGCCCGACGGCATGCAAAGCCACGGCGGCGGCGCCGCGTGGCTCACCGGCACGTACGACGCCGCGTCCCGCACGCTGTACTGGGGCGTCGGCAACCCCGGCCCGTGGCTCGCCGCGCTGCGCCCCGGCGACAACCTGTATTCCGACTCGCTGCTCGCGCTCGATGCGAAGAGCGGCAATCTGAAGTGGCACTACCAGTACACGAACAACGACACGTGGGACTACGACGGCGTGAACGCGGCCGTCCTCGCGGACATCAAGTACAAGGGCAAGGACTACGACGCGATCATCCACGCGGACCGCAACGGCTTCTTCCATGCGATCGACCGCACAACCGGCAAGCTGATCTATGCGACGCCGTTCGTGAAGGCGCTGTCGGTCACCGGCTACACGGCCGACGGCAAGCCGATCCAGGACGCATCGAAGTTCCCGAAGGCCGGCACGACGATCGAGACGTGCCCGAGCTTCCTCGGCGGCAAGAACTGGTGGTCGATCTCGTACGACCAGGAACGCAACATCGCGGTCGTGCCCGCGCTGCATGCGTGCATGAGCCTGACCGGCAAGTCGGTCAGCTACATGGAAGGCCTGCCGTATCTCGGCGAAGGCTTCGAGATCAAGCCCGAACCGGGCAGCGAAGGCTACGGCGAACTGACGGCCATCGACGTGAACACCGGCAAGAAGCTGTGGAGCCACTGGTCGAAGAAGCCGTGGAACGGCGGCGTCGCGACCACGGCGAGCGGCCTCGCGTTCAGCGGCTCGCTCGACGGCCACCTGTACGCGTTCGACACGGCGACCGGCAAGGTGCTGTGGGAAAGCCCGCAACTGGCGAGCGGCATCATTTCCCAACCGTCGGTGTATGAAGTCGACGGCAAGGAATATGTCGCCGTGCTCGCCGGCTATGGCGGCGCGAACCCGATCTGGGGCGGCCCGATGGCCGACATCGCGAAGGACGTTCCGCGCGGCGGCACGCTGTACGTGTTCGCGCTGAACTGAACACGCGCCACGCCCGAGTCGCGCCCGCATGCGCCCGATGCGGGCGCGACGTCCCACCTGCTTCAACCGGACATACGATCATGAATACTCGCCTCACTTCCGTTACCGTCGCCAGTCTGCTCGCCGTGGGCGTGGCGCTGACACCGGCAGCCGCGTCGGCCGGCGTGCGCGTCTGCACGCTGCCCGGCAGCCCGACCACCGCGCTCGACCGCTCCGTTGCGCGCGAAGTGTTCCGCGCCGCGGGCATCGCCGCGACCTTCAACAAACACGGCGTGGACGACAACGGCGACGACGACGGCATCTCCGCCAGCGAGCTGACGAAATCGCTCGAACGCGACTGCGACGTGATCGCCGGCTTCCCGCGTTCGGCGATCGCCGATGCGTCGGGATCCAGGATGACGTTCTCGCAGGGCTATCTGCGCTCCGGCTACGTCAGCGTGTCGCTGCGCGACGCGCCAGCACCGACCGGCGCCAAGGAAACGATCGCGGCCACGTACGGCAGCCCGTCGCAACTGATCGCCGCGCAGCAGACGAACGCCCGCTTCGACCTCGAGAACACGAGCGAGAAAACGATCGGCGCGCTCGCCGCGGGCCGTGCGCAGCGCGCGATCGTCTGGTATCCGAGCGTCGTCGCGTACGAGCGAGCCCATCCGAAACAACGGTTCCAGGTCGCGGCGACGTCGTCGCCGTACTCCGACTGGCAACTGTCGTTCGCGTTCGGGCCGGGCAAGGACGCGCTGCAAAAGCGCATCGACGCCACGCTGTCGCAGATGAGCGGCAACGGTCGTCTCGCGTCGCTCACGCGCGGCTGGACGCTGCCCGACGACATCGCGCAAGCCGCCACACGCGTGCCCGGCCGGTTTCTCGACGGCGCGCTCGCGTCCGCACAGCGGCCGGCAAGGAGCGGCTTCATCAAGGTGTCGACGAGCGAAGGCGGCGGCGTCCCGTCGTTCGATCAGGCGCAGGTGCAGCACGGCAAGAAGCTCTACGGCGACGCGTGCGCGAAATGCCACGGCGATCAGCTCGAGGGCAATACCGCGCCCGCGCTGAGCGGAGAATCGTTCGCGCCCGAGGGCAAGTCGCATATCACGGTCGGCGGCATCTTCCTGTACATGTCGAGCAACATGCCCGCCGATCGCCCCGGCAAGATGACCGCACAGGAGTACGAGGATCTGATGGCGTTCCTGCTTTACTCGAACGGCTACGACGCGTCGAAGAGCAAGCTGACCGCCGAGATCGCCAACGCATCGAAGGCGCCGCTCATCGCCGGACCGCGCAAGTAATCCGCCCGCCCACCTTCGTTTCGATCGACCGCCGCGCCGGGCAGTTTGCCCGGCGCGCGAACCGGACTTTTTCTTTTCATTTCATTCAGGACCCCATCATGATCTCCCGTCACCGCAGAACCTTCTTCGTTCAGGCCGCCGGCCTGTGCGCCGCGCTCGCGGCCGGCCCCCGTGCATTCGCGGCGGCCCCGCCCGTCGACGAAAACGATGCGACGGCGAAGACGCTCGGCTACCGCGCCAAGGCGGCCGCCGTCGACGCAGGCAAGTTCCCGAAGTATCAGGCTGGCCAGACGTGTTCGAACTGCCGCTTCTACAAGGCTGCCGCGGGCGAATCCTTCGGTACGTGCCCGATGTTCGCGGGCAAGACGGTTGCCGCCGAAGGCTGGTGCAACGTCTATGCAAAGCTCGCCTGACGCCGGGCCCGCTCGCGAGCGCGACGGCGCGTCGCGTCGCGGCGCGGCCGATCGCGCCGCGCATCTGCATGCGCTGATCGCGCTGGGCATCGATCGCGGCTACGTGACGCACGGTGAAATCGCCGACGCGCTGCCCGACGATGCGGCCGACGGCGCGGATTTCGACGCGGCGGCGTCGATGCTGCGCGAGTTCGGCATCGACGTACGCGAGCATGCCGGCGCGCGCACCGCGTGGACGCTCGACGGCCATTTTGCGCAGGTGACGGAAGTCGCGTCGACGCTGGCCGACGCGTCGACGCCGCTCGCGGCCGACGACCTGCTCGCGGGCCGGACCAACGACCCGGTCCGGCTCTATCTGCGGGAAATGAGCGCGACGCCGTTGCTCGAACGCGACGAGGAAATCGCGCTCGCGCTTCGTCTGGAAAGCGGCCGCGCCGCATGCGTCGACGCATTGAGCCGCGATCCGGCGGCACTCGCCGTCGTCGCGGCGATCGCGGACGACGTCCGCGCCGGCAAGGTAGCGGCGTCGGCTTACGTGACGGGGTTCGCCGGTGAAGCCGAGCCGCCCGCGAATGCGGCGACGACGTCGTCCGACGAGCCGGTCATGGCGCCGCCCGCGCCCGACGACGACGCCGGTCTTTCCCTCGACAGCCCGGCGTGGCGCGATACGGTCGTCGGGGCGCTCGAGCGTGCCGGTGCGTTGGCATCGGCGATGCAGCACGCATTGCAAGCGGACGGTTTCGAGTCGACGACTTACCGCGCGCTGCTGCGCGACGCTGCCGCGTTGACCGGCAGCACCCGCTTCACCTCGCGCGCGATCGAACGCATCGGACAGGCGAACCGCGAGCGCGCGACGCGAGCGCGCACGTTCGAAAAACGGCTCGTCGACACGCTGGCCGCCGCGGGCATACGCGTCGAATCCACGCGCCACGATCTATTCACGCGGTGCGACGACGTACGCGCTTGGCTACACGCATACAGCGCCGCGCACCCCGATTGCGCGACCGCCCTCGCCCGCCACGCGCCGGCGTTGATCGACGCGCGCACCGCGCTCGCTCGCCTGGCCGCCGAGTCTCCGCTGCCGCTCGACATCGCGATTGCGCTCGATGCGCGGCTCTCGCGTATCGAGCGTGCGATGCAACCCGCGAGAACGAAGCTGTTCCAGAGCAATCTACGGCTCGTCGTGTCGGTCGCCAAGCGCTATGCCGATCGCGGCCTGCCGTTCCCCGATCTGATCCAGGAAGGCAATATCGGCCTGATGAAGGCCGTCGATCGCTACGACCACCGGCGCGGCTTCAAATTCTCGACGTATGCGACATGGTGGATCCGGCAGGCGATCACGCATGCGCTCGCCGATCTGGGGCGCACGATACGCGTACCCGCGCATACGGTCGATACGCTCAACAAGCTGTCGCGGCTCGCGCGAATCCACCGGCAACGGACTGGTGACGTCGCCGACGCGCGGGTGCTCTCCACGCAGATGCGGCTGCCGGTCGACAAGGTGCGCGAGCTGATGAGCATCGTGCGCGAGCCGATCTCCGCCGATTTGCCGGTTTCGCCCGATCACGATCTGACGCTGTGCGACGTCACGATCGACCCCGACGCGCCGACGCCCGAAGAAGCGGCGAGCGCCGGTCAGTTGCGCACGGCGGTCGCCGAGCTGATCGACCGCCTCCCCGCACGCGAAGCGTGGATTCTCCGGCTGAGGTACGGGATCGATGTCGACAACGAGTATTCGCTGCGCGAGATCGGCCGGCAACTGAACCTGTCGGCCGAGCGCGTCCGCCAGCTCGAGGTAGCGGCGCTCGAACGCATCCGGCAATTCCGGCACGCGCCGGCGCTGCGTTCACTGCTCGCCTGACACAGCCATGCCGGGGCGACCGCCTGCCGGCTCGCCCATCCACTGCTCAGGACTGCAACACGACCTGCTGCATTTCTGAACGCCGCGCCGCCTCGCGCCGTCATTCGCAACACCGCAGGGCCGGTCGGATCGGGCGCCACCCGCCCGACTGCTGCGGTTTTCGCCGCAGTCGCGCCCCGGTCGCGCAACTGGCATGCATGTTGCGTTTTCCCGAGCGCAGCAGGAATCACACGAACGCATGGAGACACGCTTGTCCAAGATCGAATCGGTTCTTCACGAAACCCGTCAGTTCGCGCCGCCCGCGGCGCTCGAGAAGACGGCGACCATTTCCGGCATGCCGGCCTATCGCGCGCTCGTCGCCGAGGCCGAGCAGGATTACGAAGGCTTCTGGGCGCGTCTGGCGCGCGAAGGCCTCACGTGGCACAAGCCGTTCACCAAGGTGCTCGACGAGCGTAACGCGCCGTTCTACACATGGTTCGACGACGGCGAGCTCAACGCGTCGTACAACTGCCTCGACCGTCACGTCGAAGCCGGCCACGGCGAGCGCGTCGCGGTGATCTTCGAGGCCGACGACGGCACCGTCACCCGCGTCACCTATGCCGATCTCCTCGCACGCGTGTCGCGCTTCGCCAATGCGCTGAAGAAACGCGGGATCGGCAAGGGCGATCGCGTCGTCATCTATATCCCGATGTCGATCGAAGGCATCGTCGCGATGCAGGCCTGCGCGCGCATCGGCGCGACGCACTCGGTCGTGTTCGGCGGCTTCTCCGCGAAATCGCTCAACGAGCGGCTCGTCGACGTCGGCGCCGTGGCACTCATCACCGCCGACGAACAGGCGCGCGGCGGCAAGACGCTGCCGCTCAAGAGCATCGCCGACGAGGCGATCGCGCTGGGCGGCTGCGAAGCCGTCAAGAGCGTGATCGTCTATCGCCGCACCGGCGGCAAGATCGACTGGCACGCGGGCCGCGACCTGTGGATGCACGAGCTGACCGACGGCGAATCCGACCGCTGCGAGCCGACCTGGGTCGGCGCCGAGCATCCGCTGTTCATCCTGTATACGTCGGGCTCGACCGGCAAGCCGAAGGGCGTGCAGCACAGCACGGGCGGCTACCTGCTGTGGGCCGCGCAGACGATGAAGTGGACCTTCGACTGGAAACCCGACGACGTGTTCTGGTGCACGGCCGACATCGGCTGGGTCACCGGCCACACGTACATCACGTACGGGCCGCTCGCGTGCGGCGGCACGCAGGTCGTGTTCGAGGGCGTGCCGACGTATCCGGACGCCGGGCGCTTCTGGAAGATGATCGGCGACCACAAGGTGACCGTGTTCTACACCGCGCCGACCGCGATCCGTTCGCTGATCAAGGCGGCCGAAGCCGACGACAAGGTTCATCCGAAGAGCTATGACCTGTCGAGCCTGCGCATCATCGGCACGGTCGGCGAGCCGATCAATCCGGAAGCGTGGATGTGGTACCACAAGCACGTCGGCCACGAGCGCTGCCCGATCGTCGATACGTGGTGGCAGACCGAAACCGGCGGCCACATGATCACGCCGCTGCCGGGTGCGACGCCGACCGTACCGGGTTCGTGCACGCTGCCGTTGCCGGGCATCATGGCCGCGGTGGTCGACGAGACGGGCCAGGACGTGCCGAACGGGCAAGGCGGGATTCTGGTCGTCAAGCGCCCGTGGCCCGCGATGATCCGCACGATCTGGGGCGACCCGGAGCGCTTCAAGAAGAGTTATTACCCGGAAGAACTCGGCGGCACGCTCTATCTGGCTGGCGACGGCACCGTGCGCGACAAGGAGACCGGCTACTTCACGATCATGGGCCGGATCGACGACGTGCTGAACGTGTCGGGCCACCGGCTCGGCACGATGGAGATCGAATCGGCGCTGGTGTCGCACGAACTCGTGGCGGAGGCGGCGGTGGTCGGCCGCCCGGACGACACGACGGGCGAGGCGGTCGTGGCGTTCGTGGTGCTGAAGCGTTCGCGCCCGGAAGGCGACGAAGCGGCGGCGCTCGCGAAGGCGCTGCGCGACTGGGTCGGCAAGCAGATCGGGCCGATCGCGAAGCCGAAGGACATCCGCTTCGGCGACAACCTGCCGAAGACGCGCTCGGGCAAGATCATGCGGCGCCTCTTGCGCTCGCTCGCGAAGGGCGAGGCGATCACGCAGGATACGTCCACGCTCGAGAATCCGGCCATCCTCGAGCAGTTGAACCGCTCGATGTGACATCGCCCGCCACGGCGGGCGTATCGCTTCAACGCGGCGCCGCGGCACGGCCGCGATCCCGTTTCCCACGCCGGGCTCGCGGCCGCCTTCGCGCCGGCGACAGGCATCGCCGTGCGTTCCCCGACGGCACGGCATGCAGGCGGCTCGCATCGCTTTCGCCGCCTTTTCAATTAGTCGTACGTATTACAACACTCACAAAACGGAGACATACGATGAGAAGCAGGACATGGATGATTTGCGCGGCGCTTTTCGGCGCGGCCGCCAGCACGAGCAGTTTCGCGCAGAGCAGCGTCACGCTGTACGGCGACCTCGACGCCGCGTTGCTCTATACGAGTCGATCGCTCGATTCGGCAACCGGCGGCAACGCCGGACGTCAATTCGCGCTGACCGACACGGGCATGACCCCGACCAACTTCGGCATCACGGGTACCGAGGATCTCGGCGGCGGGCTGCACGCGAAATTCAAGCTGGAGAGCGGCTTCAACATCACGGACGGCGCGTTCGGCCATTCGAACGGCAACTTCTTCGGCCGCCAGGCGTGGGTCGGGCTCGACGGCGGCTTCGGCGAAACGAAGGTCGGCCTGCAGTTCTCGCCATTCGTGCTCGCGATACTCGGATCGGATCCGCGCAACGTCTCGCACTTCGGCGCCGCGCTGGTGCCGTACGTCGACAACGTACTCGTCACGGGCCTCTTCAACCCGAACGCGATTTCGTACACGAGCCCGACGATCGCCGGGCTGACGGCCAGCGCGATGTTCGGCTTCGGCGGCAAGGCCGGCGACTTCCAGGCGGGACGCCAGTATTCCGGCAGCCTTACCTATACGAACGGCGGCTTCATGCTCAACGCGGCGCTCTACGACGGCAACGGCGGCACGTCCCCGACGCCGGTGCCGAGCACGGTCGCGTTCGTCGGCCGCACGATCGGCGCCGCCTACACGTTCGGGCCGGTGACCGGCAAGGCGTCGTTTACGAGCTACAAGGTCGCGGGCTCGTTCAGCAACAACGTATACAGCGCCGGCCTCGACTATCGCGTCACGCCGGCGCTCGACCTGAACACCGGCGCGTGGTACACGACCGACCGCAACGATTCGCACAATCATTCGCTGCTTGCCGCGATCGGCGCCGACTACAGCCTGTCGAAGCGCACGGGCCTGTATGCGCAGGTCGGCGTCGTCAACAACCACGGCGCGATGAACACGGGCCTCGGCATCACGGGCGGCGCGTTGTATGGGTTGCCCGGCACGACGGTCGGCGTCAACGCCGGCATCCACCACGTGTTCTGACGCAACGCGTGTACACGGGCGGCCGCCGCGCGCCGCCCGTTCGGCGCCGGATCTCGGCGCGGCCGCGACGGCAACGCGGCGCAAACGCGTGCTGGGCGGCGCCGGCCCGGCCGTCCCGCATGCCGATCTCGATGTTTACCCGGCCTCAAGTCCGCGGCCGTGCTGCCGTCAAGTCAGGAACGCACGCCCAAATCCGCCGGGAGCCCGGCGCGCATGCCTCAAGGAGACCCACCAACGTGAACTTCTTCGGAATCGGCCGCGGCCGCCGTTCGTCGCGCGCGCTCGTCGGCGACATCGCCGAGCAGGCAGGCCGGCTCGGCATCGAGATCTGCGACGTATCGGGCCACGTCGAGGAAGTCGCGGCCCGCGTCGCGCGGCAGGCGGAGGTCTGCCACACGCTGCGCGAATCGGCCGCCCTCACGCTGCGCGGCAACCACCGGATCGCCGAGGCCGCGCAGCAGGTGCGCGACGTCAGCGCCAACGCATCGAACGCGGTCCGACAGTCGCAGCAGACGATCGAGGCGTCGCTCGCCGACATTCACGGCCTCGTCGAGGGCGTCACCACGATCAGCGACCAGATGGGCGCGCTGCGCGACGCGCTCGATCACGTGCGGGCCGTCTCCGAGGAGATCTCGGTGATCGCCCGACAGACTCACCTGCTCGCGCTGAACGCCGCGATCGAGGCCGCGCGCGCCGGCGAATCCGGCCGCAGCTTCGCGGTCGTCGCGGCCGAGGTCAAGAACCTGTCCGCGAAGACCGGGCAGGCCACGGCCCAGATCGAGACGACGCTCGCGCGGCTCGCCGAGCAGACCGAGCACCTGCTCGCGGAAGGCACCGACAACGCCGCCCGCGCGCACCGCGTGCGCGAGGGCACCCGCACGATCGGCGAGGTCGTGCACGCAACCGGGCACGCGATCACCGAGCTCGCGGGCGAGGCCGAACAGATCGCATCGCTGACGGACGAGATCGAGGCGCAGTGCCACCGTCTCGACGAGCAGGTGGGCGAGATGGCGTCCGGCGTCGAGAACTCGGCCGACAATTTCTCGCAGGCCAAGGACCGGCTCGGCAACCTGCTCTCCGTTTCCGAAACGCTGATCGAGCTCACGGCCGCGACCGGCATCGAATCGCCCGACACGCGCCTGATCGACACCGCGCGGAGCACGGCCGCCGCGATCAGCAAGCTCTTCGAGGACGCGGTCGGCCGCGGCGATATCGCGCTCGACGCGCTCTTCGACACGCACTACGAACCGATTCCGGGTACCGACCCGCAGCAGTTCATGACGCGCTTCACGGCGTTCACCGATCGCGTGCTGCCGGCCATCCAGGAACCGGTGCTCGATCTCGACGAACGGATCGTCTACTGCGCGAGTTTCGACCGGCAGTGCTACCTGCCGACCCACAACCGGAAGTTCTCGCTGCCGCAGCGCGCGGACGCCGCCTGGAACGCGGCGAACTCACGGAATCGCCGGATCTACACGGACCGGACGGCGCGCATGTCCGTGTCGCACGACAAGCCGTTCCTGTTGCAGACCTATCGGCGCGACATGGGCAACGGCCAGTTCGCGCTGATGAAGGACGTGTCCGCGCCGATCGTCGTCGGCGGACGGCCATGGGGCGTCCTGCGGATCGGCTACAGCGTCTGAACCGGCGCGGGCGGGCCGACGCGCTGCGCGACGAGTAGCCGCGAGCGGCTCGATTGGCGCGGCGTTACGCGATCTCGTGGAAACCGACGCTGTTGCCTCCGCCCGGCGCGTAGGCGGCGAGCACGTCGAAGCCGACGTTGACGAGTTCCGCGCGCATCCCGTAGGACTTCTTGCCGGATGAGTCGACGAAGATCGCCGCGCCCGACGACAACTGGCGCGCGGTATTCAGCAGCGCGAGCGTGCCGCGCGCGGTGCCGGCCGACGGCTCGATCTGCAGCGTCGTGCCGTCCTGCGTGGTGAAGTGTCCGCCCGGCGGCACGGGCGGCGGATTGTCCGCGACCGACCGGTTGAGCAGGCTCATGAAATGAAAGCGCGCATCGGCGCCCTGACTGGCCACCGCGCGCTCGCTGTCCGCGAACG
The DNA here is from genome assembly GCF_001547525.1 of Burkholderia anthina. Taxonomy (GTDB): domain Bacteria; phylum Pseudomonadota; class Gammaproteobacteria; order Burkholderiales; family Burkholderiaceae; genus Burkholderia; species Burkholderia semiarida. The sequence continues at coordinate 1,851,456 of NZ_LNJP01000003.1, read as the reverse complement.
TGTCGCCGCGCACGGCCGCGCGTTGCGCGGCGATATCGACCGCCTGCTCGTGAAAATCGCGGGTCGCGAGCACGAGGCCGGCGTTCGCGTTCAGCGTCGATTCGACCCACGCGCGATCGCCGTCGGTCAGCGTCTTCGATACGATCTTGATCCGGCCGTCGTCGGTCACGAAGTCGAATGGCGCGTCGGCCAGATCGGGGCGCTTCGCGACGATGTCCTGCAGGCTCGTCGCGAGCGCGTCGGTGACGCCGCGCAGCTTCATCGTCAGGTCGCTCACCATCGACAACTGTTTCGCCAGCGCCGCCTGCATCGCCTGCGGATCGACTGCCCGAACGTCGATCGGCTCGTCTGGCGACGCGCCGGACGCGGTCGTGTCCGATGTCTGGCGCCCGTCGAGCACCGCCTGCGCCATTTGCGCGAGCGACAGGTCGCCCGCCGCCGTGACTGGAATCGTCATTGCCCTCTCTCTCGTTTTCAGCCTGTTTTTTGCTGTTTACGGACGGATTCCATGGAAGTTGAGGTCGCCGGCCGCACGCATACCGAAACTTTGTTTGACTTAAGCTAAAAAAGTTTGACACGCGCATTTCACTGAGATAACTTTTGCGCAAGCTTCCGGAAAGCAATCCCGGCCAACAGCGTGCCGGCTCGCGTCGCGCTTTCCTGCCGTTGCAGCACCGCCGTTCGCAACATTTCCGCCTCTTCGCATCGTGCCGTTCCGTTTCATCCGAAACCTGAAGGGAGCTCGGGCATGCCCCTGTTTGATTCGCACTCCTGCTTTCGCATCGAACCGCCGCACTGACGCATTCCGCTCGGGGCGATGCGCTCGCCTCGACGCCAGCCGGATGCGCGCCGCCTGACGCACGCCGGCATCGGGCGAGATCCCCTTCCGTCTCGCCCGCCGTTTTTGATGGTGCAGTTCCGCTTCATCCGATGCAGTACCCGGCCAGGCCGCAGGGGGCATATCGCGAGCCGACCGGTTCCACACAATCACAAGAGACGAGGTCGCTGCAATGAACATTCATCGAACCGAAGTACGGCGCGCATGGCTGCCCGCGCTCGTGGCGGCCGCGACGCTCGCCGCGTGCGGCGGCGACGACGGCGGCAGCGTGGCGGGCGTGTCAGCGCTCGCACAGGGCCAACAGGAGGGGGCCGCCGCCGCGGCCGATCAGTCCAATACGCAATCGCTCGCGTCGCGCTTTTCGCCGTCCGGCGTGCCGTACGCGAATCCGGCGAGCGGCGGACGCTACAAGCCGGTGATCAGCAACGGCCAGGTGCAGCCGTCGCTGTCCGGCGGCACGATCGAAGAGAACGCGTGGGTCGACACGCCGGTCGATTCCGACGGCGACGGCACGCGCGACCGCATCCACGTGCGGATCGTGCGGCCGGCCGAGACCGCGAACGGCGCGCGCACGCCGGTCATCGTGCTCGCAAGCCCGTATTACGCGGGGCTCGCCGACAGCCCCAACCACGACGTCGACGTCGAACTCGACGGCACGCCGCATCCGGCCGCGACCGCCGGCGCCGCGGCATCGGCGTCCACGCGCATCCTGGCCGCCGCACCGCAAACCCGGATGCTGCAGCAAGTCGAGGCGGCGGCCGCCGGCCGCTCGTGGATCGAGAGCTACTTCGTGCCGCGCGGCTTCACGATCGTCTATGCGGATTCGCTCGGCACCGCCGGCTCGGACGGCTGCCCGACGATCCTCACGCGCGACGAATCGGTCGCGATGGCGTCGGTGATCCGCTGGCTCGGCCGCGACGCGACCGCGAAGGACGCGAACGGCAAGACGGTCGTCGCGAACTGGTCGACCGGCCACGTCGGCATGTACGGCGTGTCGTACGACGGCACGCTGCCGAAGATGGTCGCGAGCCTGCGCACGCGCGGGCTCGACGCGATCGTGCCGGTCGCCGGACTGTCGAACATGTACGGCTACTACCGCTCGGGCGGCCTCGTGCGCGCGCCGGAAGGCTATCAGGGCGAGGATGTCGACGTGTACATCAAGGCGCTGCTGACGAACGCGCATCCGGAGCGCTGCACGCACCTGATCGACGAAGCGCTGCAGCAGGAAGACCGCAAGACCGGCGACTATTCGCCGTTCTGGGCCGCGCGCGACATTCCGACCGCGTTCGCGGTCGCGCCGGCGCTCGTCGCGCAGGGGCTGACCGACGACAACGTGCGCGTCGACCAGTCGACGTCGTGGTATCTGGCGATGCGGCGCCAGAGCGTGCCGACCCAGCTGTGGCTGCATCGACTGAAGCACACCGATCCGACCCGCGTGCCGGGGATGGCCGATGCGTGGACCGCCGAGGTGAACCGCTGGTTCACGCGCTACCTGATCGGCTACGACAACGGCGTCGAGCAGGATCCGCGCGCGGTGATCGCTCAGGCCGACGGCTCGCTGCTGAAGGAGGCCGACTGGGCCGCGCGTCGCGCCACGCCGGTCACGTACTTCGCCGGCGGCGACGGCGCGACCACCGGCACGCTGCTGCGGCAGCCGACCGGCGGCCCGCTCGCGCGCTTCACCGACGATGCGCGCATTCCCGCGCTGACGCTGGCGAACACGGCGACCGGCGAAAACCGCAGCCGCTTCGAGACGGCCCCGCTGACGGCCGCGGCACGCCTGTCCGGCACGGCGACCGCGCGCGTCAGGCTGACCTTCACGGGCGTGGCGAACGTGACGGCGCTGCTGGTCGACCGCGCGCCGGACGGCACGGCGACGATCGTCACGCGCGCATGGACCGACCCGCGCAACCGGCTGTCCGAGTGGGTGTCGCAGCCCGTGCTGCCCGGCATGCCGTACGACCTGAAGCTGACGTTCATGCCGCGCGACTACAAGCTGGAAGCCGGCCACCGGCTGGGGCTCGTGGTCCTCTCCAGCGACTATGAGGCGACGCTTCGGCCGACGCCGGGCACGGGGCTGACGCTCGATCCGGCCGGCACGTCGGTGACGGTGCCGCTCGCGGCTTCCTGAGCCGCGGCAGCACGCGGTACCCCTTCGACACGATCCGGGATGCCGGTACCTCCGCATCCCGGATCGTTTCCCATCGTCCGGCTCGATTTTCTGTTTCTTTAAAAAGGCCGCCCCGTCGGAATGATCATTCCGCATTTCGTGAATCAAGCGATTCTTTAAATCGGAAAATGAAACAGCATTCTGTCGCTTGACATCGAAACCCGATCGACTAGATTGGGAATTCAATAATCCGGAAATTCGTAACCGGTTGCCCTCGGGGATTCCCTTTGCCTGTATGCCGTTTCCAGCCCGACCGGCGGCCGCCGAGTCGCGGCCCACGGTAATCGCTCGTCTTTTTTGAATCGGGTGCCGCTGATTTTGTGTCCTGGTCGAGGAAAGGGAATGTCGTCCGCTTCGATCATGCAACCGTAATTCAGTAGCAACCGCGCTCGCCGGACACGGAAGTCCGGCTATCCCGTGCATGACGTCGTACCCCCACCTCGGAGAATGGCTATGAGCAATATCGGCACGGACACCGCCGTCGGATCGGGATCGCCATTGAATGGCCGGACCGTCAAGCCGTTCGCTTCGATACGGGGCCGGGAACGAAACGATTACGAGTCGCGGGTCGCACTGGCTTACCAGGACGACCCGGAAAGCTGGAGCAGCGTGATCGGCGATCGCCTCTGGTTCCAGTTCGGTATCTATGACCCGGCCCGATCGCCGGAGCCGATCGGCCTCGACGAATCCGGCCTCCGGTATTTCGAGCGGCAACTCGAGCTCGCCGGCCTGGACAGGCCCGGCCGCCAGCCCGTCGACCGGATACTCGATATCGGGTGCGGCTGGGGAACGGTGCTGCGGGATCTGTCCGAGCGGTTTCCCGACTGTCATCGCCTGGACGGCATCAACATCAGCGAACGCCAGCTCGAATACTGCGCCGAAGTCAATGCCGCGCGAGCCTTGTCGGACCGCATCAACCTGTTCCGGTGCAATGCGCTCGATATCGATTTGCTGCCGGATTTCGGCCAGCCCTACGACCTTGCGATCATGCGCGGGGTGATTTCCCACTTCCCCTACGACCTTTTCGAAATCGTGATGGCCAAATTGCGGCAACGGCTGTCCGCGAACGGAACGGTCATCGTTTCGGACAACCTGTATAACGTCGACCTGCAGGAATACCGGTCCGATACGCCCGATCTGGTCGACAGGCTGGCATGCAAGTATCGCAAGACGCCCGCGTACCTGCGCCAGGTGTTCGAGCAGAGCGGCTTTGTCGTCCACGACATGAGAATCCTGCCGGACCGGATGGACGCGACGCGCTGGCTGCTGAGCGTGCAGGAGAACATCGAGCGTCATTTTCCGCGCGGTGCGGTCGGCGCGCTGGAAGAACTCCGCGTGATGTGCGAGAGCCTGGCCGTCGCCATCGTGAAGCGCCAGGTTTCCATCTACAGCTTCGTGCTCAGGCGCGATCGCTGAAGGCCGCGCTTTCCGGCCCCCGACCTTGAGCCCGAGAATCCGCCATGAAAGAGATTCCCAACTTCGTTCGCGATCTCCCTGGCCTGCCGAAGCCGGGGGAAAAAATCTTCCACCCGGACTTCCATCTGCAATTGAAGCCCATGTGGCATCCGCGCCACGACGAGGCGGAACGCCGAATCGCGCTCACCGACAGCCCGTACATCCTCGCGTACTACGGCAGCCAGAAGGCGGTCGAACATTATCTGGCGCAAAGCATGCCGTCATTCGGCGGCCTGTGCTACCCGCACACGCGAGACGACCGGATCTACGATCTGGAACGGATGATGAGCATCACCACGCTGATCGACGACACCATCACCAACCCCGACATGCTGGACCAGGCGCACAGGCGCGCGACGTTGCGGCAGCATTACTTCGACGCGATCGCCGGCGTGCGCCCGCCGGACAGCGCCCCGATCGCGCAGTTGCTGTACGAGGGGCTGCTGCCCGTCAAGGCACAGTTGGCGTCGAAGCCCCGCGTCTGGCAACGGCTGGAGGAATCGCTGCGTACCTTGATCGTCAGGCAGACGGATCCGTTGGCCTTGAAGATGGACGAGCTCACGTTCGACGCCTATCTGGAGATGCGGCGCATCGACAATTACGGGGAATGGGCAGCCATCATGACGGAATACGCGATCGACGTGGACATGACCGACCACCTGGCCGCCGACCGGTCGCTGGCGGAAATGAGAACGGCCGCCATCGATTCGATCACGCTGGTCAACGACCCGTATTCATTCCGGAAAGAGATTCATATCGCCGATTCGGTCAATTCCGTCTGGCTGCTGATGTACCGCGACGGCCTGACGCTCCAGGACGCGCTGAACAAGCTGGCCACGCTGGTTGCCGAGAACGAACGCAACCTGATCGCCGCGCGCGACCGCGTCCTCGCCGGCCCGCTCGGAGACGACGCGGATGTGCGCGCCTACGTGACCGAACTCGAGCATCTGGCGTCCGGCAATGCCGAATTTCACGCGATCAGCACGCGTTACCACGGCAGGGATTTCAAAGGAAAACGGTTCATTTCGGGCGAGGTGACCATTGGGCCGCTACCGTCCACCGATGAAGTGGCGGCCGCGGATCTGGCGGGCGGCCGCCCCGCAAGCTGATTCGATCGATGACGGAGCCGGGTTCGGTTCACGAGGGCCTGCAAGGCGTGCAAGCGGTCCGAACCACGCCGTCTCGCGACCGGCGCGACCGCGTTTCGCACCGGCAACACCGATCGCCGCCTACACCGGCGTCAATACCGGCTGCCCTGCGAAATGCCGCGCCGCGTTGTCGAGAAACTGCCGCACCGAACGATCGAGCGCCTCGGGCGACCAGCCGCCCATGTGCGGCGTGAGCACGACGCTGTCGAGATCGGTCAGCGCACGCGGCGGCGCCGGTTCGCCTTCGTACACGTCGAGCCCCGCGCCCGCGATGCGCCGTTCGCGCAGCGCGTCCGCCAAAGCAGCGGTATCGACAACGCTGCCGCGCGACACGTTCACGAGGAAACCGCCCGGGCCGAGCGCGTCGAGCACCGCGCGATCGATCAGATGCCGCGTGCCTGCACCGCCCGGCGTCGCGACGATCAGGAAATCGGCCCACTGCGCGAGTGCGTCGACCCGGTCGAAATAGCGGTACGGCACCGGTTTCTCCGAGCGGTTGTGATAACCGATCTCGATGTCGAAGCCGGCCGCGCGACGCGCGCACTTCTCGCCGATCTTGCCTAGCCCGACGATGCCGAGCTTCTTGCCCGACACGTTCGGCGGCATCGACAGCCCGTCGCGCCACACGCCCGCGCGGGTTTTCGCATCGAGCTGCACGACGTTGCGCACCGCCGCCAGCAGCAGCGCGAACGCGTGATCGGCGACGCAATCGTCGTTGGTGCCGGCGCCCGTCACCACCGTGATGCCGCGCGCCTTCGCATGCACGACGTCGATGTGCTCGTAGCCCGCGCCGAGCGCGCTGACGAACGTCACGCGCGGCAGCCGGTCGATCTCCGCGGCGCTCAACCCCGTGCTGCCGTTGGTCAGCACCGCGCGGATCGTGCTGCCGTGCTCGGCGATCGCGCGTTCGCGCGCATCGGGAGTCGGCGCGTAACGCACGTCGAACGACGCGGCGATCTCGCGATGCGCGTCGCCGCGCAGCGCGATGAGGACCAGCAGCTCGGGCTTCATGTCAGCAAATGTCCGCAGGCGGGAGTGAATTTCAGTGTAACAAGCCCGCACAATGGATGCGGGTTATCCCCACACCTTCTGTGGACACGCGGCCGCACGCGGTTTGCCAAAGCCGGCTCAGTCAAGTAACTTTCGGCGTACGCCCCCGTCCTGGAGATTGGCCCCGATGAAGCTCGCCCTGCCCGCCCGGATCCTGGGCCTCGCGTTCGCCGCCGCGATCGTCGCGTCCGGCGCGCATGCCGACACGCCCGTCGTGGTGTCGTCGAAGATCGACACCGAAGGCAACCTGCTCGGCAACCTCATTTCACAGGTGCTGAAGGCCCACGGCATTCCCGTCACCGAAAAGATCGCGCTCGGCACGACGCCGATCGTGCGCAAGGCGCTCACGAGCGGCGAGATCGACATCTACCCCGAATACACGGGCAACGCCGCGTTCTTCTTCAACAAGGCCGACGACCGGGTATGGAAGAACGCGAGCCAAGGCTACGACACCGCCAGGAAGCTCGACTACGCGGCGAACCATCTCGTGTGGCTCGCACCGGCGCCCGCGAACAACACGTGGGGCGTCGCGCTGCTCGCGCCCGTCGCGCAGTCGCAGCACCTGAAGACCTTCTCCGATTTCGGCAAGTGGGTGACCGGCGGCGGCAAGGTGAAGCTCGCGGCCTCGGCCGAGTTCGTGAACAGCGCGTCGGCGCTGCCGTCGTTCGAGAAGGCGTACGGCTTCAAGCTGAAGCCCGAGCAGCTCGTCGTGCTGTCCGGCGGCGACACGGCCGCGACGATCAAGGCCGCCGCGAACCAGACCGACGGCGTGAACGCCGCGATGGTCTACGGCACCGACGGCGGCATCGCATCGAGCGGCCTCGCGGTGCTCGACGACGACAAGCACGTGCAGCCCGTCTACGCGCCGGCGCCGGTGATCCGAGAAGCCGCGCTGAAAGCGCATCCGCAGATCGCCGACTTGCTGAAGCCCGTGTTCGCGAGCCTCGACCTGAAGACGCTGCAATCGCTGAACGCCCGCATCCAGCTCAACGGCGAGCCGGCCGCCGGCGTCGCGAAAAGCTATCTGAAAGCGAAGGGTTTCGTGAAATGACGGGCCGCGCGGCGGCGTCCGCGCGGCGCATCACGCTCGACAAGGTCGGTGTCCTGATCGGTGTACTGACGCTCGTCGCGGTGTTCGGCCTGTCGTTCGCGGTGCTGCGACCGAACCGGATCGCGGCCGGCACCGGGCTGTCGGTGTTCGCCGCGCTGCCCGCCATGCAGGGCGCCGCGCTCGCCGCGCTGTGGACCGTCGGCGCGCTGTGGGTGATGACGGCGAGCCGTCCCGCGTGGCGGCTCGCGGCCGGCTGCGCGGGGCTCGCGACGCTCGCGTACGCGATCGGCGCGGCCGCGGCGCACGTCGTCGCGCCCGACGACATGCTGGCCCGCGTGTCGCCCGACGCCGGCGTCTGGCTGCTGCTGTTCGCGTGGGCGGTGCTCATCGCCGATGCGCTCGCGCGCCTCGCGTTCGGCCCGTGGCGGCGGCTCGCCGCGCTCGCCGTCGCGATCGCGGCGGTTTCGATGCCGCTCGCGAGCGGCTGGTGGGACGGCCTCTCGGTGATGCGCGAATACGCGGTGCGCAGCGACGATTTCTGGCGCGAAGCGATCCGTCACGTGTCGCTCGCCGGCGGCTCGGTCGCCGCCGCGCTCGTCGCGGGCGTGCCGCTCGGCATCGCCTGCACGCGCATCGCGACGGTGCGCACGATCGCGATGCCCGTGCTCAATGTCGTGCAGACGATCCCCAGCATCGCGATGTACGGGCTGATGATGGCGCCGCTCGGCCTGCTCGCCGCGCACGTGCCGCTCGCGGCCGCGCTCGGCATCCGCGGCATCGGCGTCGCGCCGGCCGTGCTCGCGCTGTTCCTCTACTCGCTGCTGCCGATCGCATCGAGCGTCGTGGTCGGGCTCGAACAGGTGCCGCCGCACGTGACCGAAGCGGCACGCGCGATGGGCATGACACGTATGCAGCGGCTGCTGCGCGTCGATCTCGTGCTCGCGCTGCCGGTGATCCTGAGCGGCGTGCGCATCGTGCTCGTGCAGAACATCGGCCTGACCGCGGTGGCCGCGCTGATCGGCGGCGGCGGATTCGGCACCTTCATCTTCCAGGGGATCGGGCAATCGGCCGCCGATCTCGTGTTGCTCGGCGCGATCCCGACGATCGCGCTCGCACTGGCGGCCGCCGTCGTGTTCGAAGCCGCGACGTCGCTCGCGAAGGGACGTGCAGAATGATCGAGATGGAACGGGTCGGCAAACGCTTCGGCGAAGTGGTCGCCGTCGACGACGTATCGCTGACGGTGCAGCGCGGCACGATCACCGCGCTCGTCGGCGCATCGGGCAGCGGCAAGTCGACGCTCCTGCGCATGATCAACCGGCTGATCGCGCCGACCAGCGGCACGATCCGCATCGACGGCGTCGATACGGCAAGCGTCGCGCCCGAACAGTTGCGGCGCGGCATCGGCTACGCGATCCAGGGGCACGGGCTGTTTCCGCACTGGAGCGTCGCGCGCAACATCGCGACCGTGCCGCGCCTGCTCGGCTGGCCGGCCGAGCGCATCGACGCGCGCGTGAACGAACTGCTCGATCTGTTCCATCTCGCGCCGGCCGAGTTCGCAGGCAAGCTGCCGCACGAACTGTCGGGCGGCCAGCAGCAACGCGTCGGCGTGGCGCGCGCACTCGCCGCCGAGCCCGCGATGCTGCTGATGGACGAACCGTTCGGCGCGCTCGATCCGATCATCCGCAACAAGGCGCAGGACGACCTGTTCGCGCTGCAGCGCCGCCTCGGCATCACGGTCGTGATCGTCACGCACGATATCGAGGAAGCGCTGAAGCTCGGCGACACGATCGCGGTGATGGACGGCGGCCGGCTGCTGCAGGTCGCGACGCCGGCCGAGATTCTCGGCAAGCCGGCGGCCGGTGTCGTCGAACAGCTCGTCGCGGGCGTCGATCGGCCGCTGCGCCTGCTCGCGCTGACGCCGATCGACGCCGTTGCCGAAGCCGGTCATGCCGACGGCGAACCGATCGCCGCGACGCGCACGCTGCGCGATGCGGTGTCCGAATTGTTGTGGCGCGGTGTCGATGCGCTGCCCGTCGACGATACGGCCGACGGCAACCGTCACGCACACGGCCCTCGCCGCATCACGCTCGACGCGATCCGCTCGCACGCGAGGAAGCCCGCATGACGGCGCCCGGCAGCAGCATGCACCCCAGGCAGCCTTCGCTTCCCGCGTACGTCGCCCGCGCGGCCGCGCTCGCGCTGCTGCTCGTGCTGCTGTTGCGCCCCGGGTGGCTGCAAGGTCTGTTCGCGCCGTTCGCGGACAACGGCGCGCCGGTGATCTACGATCGCGCGAGCCTGCTCGATCTCACGCTCGCGCATCTCGGCACGGTCGCACTGTCGAGCCTGATCGGCACGATCGTCGCGGTCACGGCCGGCATCGCGGTCACGCGGCCGTTCGGCGCGGATTTCCTGCCGGTCGCGCGCAGCGTCGTCGATATCGGCCAGACCTTCCCGCCGGTCGCCGTGCTCGCGCTGGCCGTGCCGGCCGTCGGCTTCGGCTTGAAACCCGTGCTGATCGCGCTCGTGCTGTACGGGCTCCTGCCGGTTTTCGAAAGCATGATCGCGGGGCTCGAGGACGTGCCGCGCGACGTCGTCGACGCCGCGCGCGGAATGGGGATGAGCGGGTGGCAGCAACTGGTGTCCGTCGAGCTGCCGCTCGCGTTCCCGGTGATCGTCAACGGCATCCGGCTCGCCGTCGTGATCAATCTCGGCACCGCGACGATCGGCTCGACGGTCGCCGCGCGCGGGCTCGGCGACGTGATCATCGCGGGCCTGCAGACGTCGAACACCGCGTTCGTGCTGCAAGGCGGCGTGATCGTCGGCTTGCTCGCGGTGCTCGTCAGCGATGCGATCGGCGCGATTGCGCGGATGGCGAGCGCGCGGCGCGCCTAGAAACCGTTGCGGAATGTTTCGAAGGAGAAGCCATGACTGCATTGGACACCGGCCCGTTTTTTCATGGCACGAAGGCGGATTTGCGGATCGGCGACTTGCTGACGGCAGGCTTCAGATCGAATTATCGCGATGACGTCGTGATGAATCACGTTTATTTCACGGCGCTGCCCAAAGGCGCCGGCCTGGCGGCGGAAATGGCCAAAGGCGAAGGCCGGCCGCGGGTCTACATCGTCGAGCCTACCGGCGAATTCGAAAACGACCCGAACGTCACGGACAAGAAATTCCCCGGCAATCCGACGCGATCGTATCGAAGCACATCGCCGCTGAAGATCGTTGGCGAACTCGATAGCTGGGAACCCTACGATCCGGAGTTCATCCAGCAGCTCAGAAGCCGCATCGAAACCGGCATGGGCGAGATCATCAACTAGCGTTCGTGCGGACTGCGATGCGTGTCCGCGCAACGATCGGCTTGCCGGCCCGCCCGAATCGACACAAGCCTACAGCGTGCTTTCATTCGAACCGGCGCTCGAACATCGGGGGCAATTGGCCGATATACTATGCGCCTCCCATTTCCCCGCACTCCACCATGCGACGACGGTTTTTCTGGCTGATCGTGCTCTCGCTCGGCATTGCGCAACAGGCCGCGGCGCAGCAGGCGCCCGCAGTGCCTGCGTCCGCGCCCGACGCGCTGGCATCGGCGCCGACCGTCGCCTCCGCGCCGCTCGCGAACGCCAACGATCAGCCTAACGAAGCAAACCGCCGCATCACCACCTACCTGACGAAGAAATTCGGCGTCGCAAGAGAAAAGGCCGCGAAGCTCGCGGATATCGTGAGCGTGACCGCGACGAAATATTCGCTGCCGCCGGCACTCGTTTACGCGATTATTTCGATCGAATCGCGCTTCCAGGAAAAAGCGCGCGGCCAGCATGGCGCGACCGGATTGATGCAGGTCGTGCCGTCCGCGCACCGTGGCATGCTGCGCGACGTGAAGGATCTCACCGAGCCGAATGCGAACGTCGAAGTCGGCTCGCGGATCCTGTCGGGCTACGTGAAAGCGGCCGGCGGCAACGTGCTGGCCGGGCTGAAGAGCTACAGCGGCGGATCCAGTGCATATGCGGCGAAGGTCATGCAGCGGGTCGATTCGTTCCGGTTCGTGCTCGAACCCGATGATGACGCGAAAAGCCCGAATACGGTGAACGACGGGAAGGCGCACATGGTGCCGGTCAGCGATCCGTCCGGCCCTGCGCCCGCCGTGAACCGCAACGCGAAGTAAGTGCATGCAGGCTGATGCCGGCAAAGTTCAACGTTGATCTCGGGCGTAACTGTTGCCCTCGTTCGGCTCGGGGACGGTGACGCGCGCCGTCGCGTGATCGCGCAATGCGCTGCGCGCGACCGGTACTTCGCGTTTGGGTACGACGAGCAGATTGAGACCGAGGCCGTCCAGTATCTTGAACAGTTTGTCGAGCCCCACGGCACGGCCGTTCTCGAGCCGAGACAAACGAGTGCGGCGGCGCATTCGCGCCGCCGCCCCATGGAGTCACCGGATCACCTCCCTCGTGCCTTGATCCAGCCCCCTTCGATCAAAGCTGCCCCGCCGCTCCCGTCCACCGCAGGTAATCGCCGCGCGTCCAGTCCAGCGACACGCCGACGCGTTTCGTCCCCGGCCGGATCTTCGGCTTGTACACCGACAGCGTCAGCGATTCCAGCGCCGGCCATTCGCGAAACGACAGCACCGCGATATCCGCAACGAGCGTCTCCAGCAGCCGCGTATGCGGCTTGTGCGACAGGAACGACGCGACGCGCGCGCAATAGCCGTCGTAGTCGATCCACTCGCCCTGCTCGCTCGGCTCGCAGCGATACCCGAGCCGCGCATCGATCACGATCGGCTGCGGCGCCTCGTGCTCGTGCGCATGGATGCCGATCCGCGCGGGCACCTTCAGTTCGTCGACGAACACGCTCCAGCCGCGCCCGCGCAGGCGCGGCGCGTCGATCGCCACGAACGGTTCGTCGAACGGCTTCATGATGCGAGCGGCGCCGCGGCGTCGAGCATGATGCGCACGAAATAGTCGGCGAAGCTGCGACGCAGGACGATCTCGAACGAGTCGTCGCCGGTCGGGATCAGCGTGATCGGCGACTTGAAGTAGTGCGACTGCGCGCACTGGCCCGGCTTGAACACGCGCGGATGCACGTCGAGCGGGCAGCCGCGCGCGATCACGTCGCGCACGCGTTCGCCGCTGATCTCGACCACCGTGTAGCCGCTGCCGACGTCGACGGCCGCCGCGTACAAGCCCTGCACGGCTTCCGCCAGCGTGGCCTCGAGCACGCCGGCCTGAACCGGCCCGTTCGACCGCACGAGCCATTCGTCGGGCCCGAGCCACAGCACGTCGTACTCGGCGCCGCGCGCGACCGTGTTCGGCGTCGCGGGCGGCCGGCAGCCGACCACGCGCTCGAACGCGGCGACGAATGCCGGATCGCTCAACTCGCCGCGCACGTTGACGAGATCGAGGAACGGCCGCTCGCGCAGCGTGAACTTCTTCGATGCGCGCGCCTGGTGCGCCTTCAGCACGTCGGCCGCGCCGACGAACGGCGATTCAAGCGTCACGCCGGCCGCGCCCGCCACCGGCGCCTGGTTTCTCGTTTCATTCCACATGCTGACGCACCCCTTCGGTATCGTAGAAAACCGGGCTCGAGATCTTCGCGGTGACGCGGCGGCCGTTGGCCAGCGGGATCACGACGCTCTCGCCCATCTTGTTCAGGCCGCCCTTCACCACCGCGAGCGCGATCGAGCGCTTCAGGATCGGGCTGTAGTAGCTCGACGTCACGTGACCGATCATCGGCGTCGGATCGGTTGCCGACACCTGCGTGTCCTTCGCGATGATCTGCGCGCCTTCCGGCAGCACGAACTGTTCGTCTTCGGTCAGCAGGCCGACGAACTGCTTGCGGCCTTCCTTCGCGGTATCCGAGCGCGTCAGCGAGCGCTTGCCGAGGAAGTCCTTCGACTTCGCGACGAGCCCGCCCATCCCGAGGTCGTACGGCGTGATCGAGCCGTCGGTGTCCTGCCCGACGATGATGTAACCCTTCTCGGCGCGCAGCACGTGCATCGTCTCGGTGCCGTACGGCGTGATGTCGAACTCGGCACCGGCCGCCATCAGCGCTTCCCACACCGCGCGGCCCGCATTCGCCGGCACGTTCACTTCGTAGGCCAGCTCGCCCGAGAAGCTGATCCGCATCACGCGCGCCTTCGCGCCGGCAACCGTGCCGTTGCGGTAGCTCATGAACGGGAACGCTTCATTGCCGAAGTCGATGTCCTGGCACACCTTCTGCACGACCTTGCGGCTCTTCGGGCCGACCACCGCGAACGTCGCCCAGTGATCGGTGACGGACGCGAGCCGCACCTTCATGTCGGGCCATTCGGTCTGCAGCCAGCGCTCGAGCCACGTCAGCACGCGCGCGGCGCCGCCGGTGGTGGTCGTCATCATGAAATGCTGGTCGGCGAGGCGCACGGTCACGCCGTCGTCGAACACCATCCCGTTTTCGTCGAGCATCAGCCCGTAGCGGCACTTGCCGATCTCGAGCTTGTTCCACGGGTTCGTGTACATCCAGTTCAGCAGCTTCACCGCGTCCGGGCCCTGGATGTCGATCTTGCCGAGCGTCGACGCATCGAGAATGCCGACGCCGTTGCGCACCGCGAGGCATTCGCGCTTCACGGCCGCATGGAGATCCTCGCCGTTCTTCGGGAAATACCACGGCCGCTTCCAGTTGCCGACGTCCTCGAACATCGCGCCGTGCTCGACGTGCCATTCATGCACGGCCGTCTTGCGGATTGGGTCGAGGAAATCGCCCGTCTCGCGGCCCGCGAACGTGCCGAACGACACGGGCGTGTAGTTCGGGCGGAACGTCGTCGTGCCCGTTTCCGGAATCGTCTTGCCGAGCGCGCCCGCAAGGATCGCCATCCCGTTGATGTTGCCGAGCTTGCCCTGGTCGGTGCCGAAACCCATCGCCGTGTAGCGCTTCACATGCTCGACCGACTCGAAGCCTTCGCGCGCGGCGAGCAGGATGTCGGCCGCCGCGACGTCGTTCTGGAAATCGACGAACTGCTTCGGCCCACGCGCGGCCGCCTCGCGGCTGCCGACGAGCCACAGCGGCTGCAGTGCGCCTTCGACGGTTTCGGCGACCTGCGGTGCGGCCGGACGCTGCGCGGCCGCGAAGCCCGCGGCCTTCGCCGCTTCCACGCCCGCATCGACCGCGAGCCGCAGCGCACGGGCGAGCCCGAATTCGCCGGCCGCCGCGCCGATGCTGGTTTCCGCCTGCACCGGCTTGCCCGGCAGGAAACACGCCTTCTCGTCGTTCCAGCACGCCTTGCCGCCCGATTGCGCGAACAGGTGCAGCACCGGGCTGAAGCCGCCCGACATCGCGACGAGGTCGCACGGCAGCGTCTGCATCTTGCCGCCCGTCTGGCCGTTCGAGTAGGACGCGACGTCGACCGACGATACGCGCCACTTGCCCGATGCGGCCGTGACGACCGCGCCGCTCATCACCGTCACGCCCTGCCGCTTCGCGGCGGCCGGCAGCGCGCCGTTCGACGACGCGCGCGAATCGACGACCGTCACCTTCGCGCCGCACGCCTTCAGGTCGAGCGCGGTCTGGTAGGCACGGTCGTTGTTCGTGAACACCACCACGTTGCGGCCCGGCAGCACGCCGAAGCGGTGCACGTAGGTGGAGACCGCACCCGCGAGCATCACGCCCGGCAGGTCGTTGTTGCCGAACACGATCGGCCGCTCGTGCGCGCCGGTCGCGAGGATCACGCGCTTCGCGCGGACCTTCCACAGCAGCTCGCGCGTGCCCTTGCGCATCGATACCGGCAGGTGATCGGTCAGGCGCTGCGTGACCGTCACGAGGTTGTGGTCCTGGTAACCGAACGCGGTGCTGCGCGACAGGATCGTCACGTCGGGCAGCTTGCGCAGCTCGGCTTCGATCTTCTCGACCCATTGCATCGCGGGCTTCGCGTCGATCTCCGCGCGGCACGACAGCAGGCTGCCGCCGAGTTCGCGCTGGTCGTCGACGAGGATCACGCGCGCGCCGGCCGTGGCGGCCGCATGCGCGGCGGCGAGGCCCGACGGGCCACCGCCGACCACGAGCACGTCGCAGTGCGCGTAGCACTTGTCGTAGCGATCGGCGTCGAGCACCTCGGGCGCCTTGCCGAGGCCGGCCGCTTCGCGGATCTTCTCTTCGTACTTCGGCCACATGTTGCGCGGCCACATGAACGTCTTGTAGTAGAATCCGGCCGGCATGAAACGCGACAGCTTCTGGTTGATCGCGTACTTGTCGTTCTCAAGCGACGGCTCCGCGTTCACGCTCGTCGCGACGAGGCCCTGGTACAGCTCGATTTCTGTCGCACGCGCGTTCGGCACCGTGTACGGGCCGGTTTCGAGCTGCACGACGGCATTCGGTTCCGCGACGTCGGCCGTCACGATCCCGCGCGGACGGTGGTACTTGAAGCTGCGCGCGACGAAGTGCACGCCGTTCGCGAGCAGCGCGGACGCGAGCGTGTCGCCCTGGAAGCCCTGGTACGTGCGGCCGTTGAACGTGAACGTCAACGGAATCGCGCGATTGATGCGGCCACCGGTGCCGAGGCGGTCTTTCTGGCTCATTTGCTCGTGCCCTCTTCGTGTGCGTTGCCGGCAGATGCTCCGCCGAACTTTTCGTAGCCCTTGATATCGTAGGTGACCGTGTCGCGCGTGACCTTGAACCAGCGGCGGCAGCCCTGCGTGTGCAGCCATTGCTCCTTGTGCAGCCCGCGCTTGTTCTCGCGCATGAACACGTATTCGCCCCATTCGCGGTCGGTCATGGTCTCGTTCGCCACCGGGCGCACGATGTCGGCTTCACCGCCGCACGTGAACTCGGATTCGGCGCGCGGCCCGCACCACGGACATTCGATCAGCAACATGTTTCCTTCTCCTTCAGTGCGGTGGTTAGTGCGCGACGGCGGCTGCGCCGTGCTCGTCGATCAGGTGGCCCGTATAGAAGCGGTCGAGCGCGAACGGCGCGTTCAGCGGATGCGGTTCGTCGCGGGCGATCGTGTGCGCGAACACCCAGCCCGAGCCCGGCGTCGCCTTGAAACCGCCGGTGCCCCAGCCGCAGTTGAAATAGAGGCCCTTCACGTCGGTCTTGGTGATGATCGGGCACGCGTCCGGCGACACGTCGACGATGCCGCCCCACTGGCGGTTCATCCGCACGCGCGAGAACACCGGGAACATCTCGATGATCGCCTGCAGCGTGCTTTCGATGATGTGGAAGCTGCCGCGCTGGCCGAAGCCCGTGTACTGGTCGATACCCGCGCCGATCACGAGGTCGCCCTTGTCGGACTGGCTGATGTATGCGTGCACCGCGTTCGACATGATCACCGAGTTGACCACCGGCTTGATCGGCTCGGACACGAGCGCCTGCAGCGGGTGGCTTTCGATCGGCAGGCGGATGCCGGCCATGTCGGCGAGCGTCGTCGTGTTGCCGGCCGCGACCACCGCGACCTTCTTCGCCTTGATGAAACCCTTCACCGTATCGACGCCGACCACCGCGCCGCCTTCGCGGCGAATGCCCGTCACCTGGCAGTTCTGGATGATGTCGACGCCCGCGCGGTCCGCGCCGCGCGCGAAGCCCCAGGCCACCGCGTCGTGGCGTGCGACGCCCGCACGGCGCTGGATCGATGCGCCGAGCACCGGGTAGCGGCTGTTCAGGTTGATCGTCGGCTCGATTTCCTTGATTTGCGCGGGCGTCAGGAATTCGGCGTCGACGCCGTTCAGCCGGTTCGCGTTCACGCGGCGCTCGGTGTCGCGCACGTCCTGCAGCGTGTGGGCCAGGTTCATCACGCCGCGCTGGCTGAACATCACGTTGTAGTTCAGATCCTGCGACAGCCCTTCCCACAGCTTCATCGCCTTTTCGTACAGCGCGGCCGACTCGTCCCACAGATAGTTCGAGCGCACGATCGTCGTGTTGCGCGCGGTGTTGCCGCCGCCGATCCAGCCCTTCTCGAGGATCGCGACGTTGGTGATGCCGTGCTCCTTCGCGAGGTAGTAGGCGGTCGCGAGGCCGTGGCCGCCGCCGCCGACGATCACGACGTCGTATTCCTTCTTCGGCTCCGGGCTCTTCCACTGCTTTTCCCAGTTCTCGTGATACGAGAGGCCGTTGCGGAACAGGCTGAATATCGAGTAGCGGCTCATGTTAGTGATCCTTCGTTAGCATTCGATGACGTTCACGGCAAGACCGCCGCGCGACGTTTCCTTGTATTTCGTCTTCATGTCGGCACCCGTCTCGCGCATCGTCTTGATGACCGAATCGAGCGACACGTAGTGCTGGCCGTTACCCTTGAGCGCCATGCGCGACGCGTTCAGCGCCTTGATCGCGCCCATCGCGTTGCGCTCGATGCACGGGATCTGCACGAGCCCGCCCACGGGGTCGCAGGTCATCCCGAGGTTGTGCTCCATGCCGATCTCGGCCGCGTTCTCGACCTGGTCCGGCGTGCCGCCCATCACGGCGGCGAGCGCGGCCGCGGCCATCGAGCACGCGACGCCCACTTCGCCCTGGCAGCCGACTTCCGCGCCGGAGATCGACGCGGTTTCCTTGTAGATGATGCCGATCGCCGCGGCCGTCAGCAGGAATTCGACGATGCCGGCTTCGTTCGAGCCTGGCACGAACTTCACGTAGTAGTGCAGCACCGCGGGGATCACGCCGGCCGCGCCGTTGGTCGGCGCGGTGACGACCCGGCCGCCGGCCGCGTTCTCTTCGTTGACGGCCATCGCATACAGGTTGACCCAGTCGAGCATCGACAGCGGGTCGCGCAGCGACTCTTCCGAACGCGCGCGCAGGCGGCCGTACAGTTCGGCCGCGCGGCGCTTCACGCGCATCGGGCCCGGCAGGTCGCCCTCGACCTTGCAGCCGCGTTCGACGCAAGCAGCCATCGTGCGCCAGATCGCGAGCAGCCCGGCGCGCACTTCGTCGGCAGGGCGCAGCGCGCATTCGTTGCGCAGCATCAGCTCGGCGATCGACAGCCCGTGTTCGCGGCACTGGCGCATCAGGTCGTCGCCGGTGCGGAACGGATACGGCACTTCGACGGCCGCGCGCACGCCGTTCACGCGGTCGCCGTCGCGGTTCACGACGAAGCCGCCGCCGACCGAGTAATACTCCTTCTCGACGAGCAGCTGGCCGTGCTCGTCGAATGCCTGGAAGCGCATCCCGTTCGGATGCACGATGGTCGTGCCGCTCATCAGCTTGCGATAGAAGCCGATGTGTTCCTTCTCGTCGAAGCGCACCGTCTGCTTGCCGAGCAGCGACAGCGACTTCTCCGCGCGGATCGCGGCGAGCCGCGGCTCGATCAGGTCCGGATCGATCGTGTCGGGCAGGTGGCCCTCGAGGCCGAGCAGCACGGCCTTGTCGGTGCCGTGGCCCTTGCCCGTCGCGCCGAGCGAGCCGTACAGCTCGACCCGCACGCGGCGCACGAAGCCGAGCAGGTTCGCGTCCTCGACGTGCGACGCGAAGCGGCACGCGGCGATCATCGGGCCGACCGTATGCGAACTGGACGGGCCGATGCCGATCTTGAACAAGTCGAACGCGCTGACGTTCATCTGGCTTCCTTTGGGTTGCATGCGTGAAATGTCGTTGGGCCCCAGTACATCAAAGCGTAAAATCGGCCGATAGAACAAAAACGGCATCGGCGTGGGATGGCGCCGCCAAGCGGCGCGCCGGCCGCCCGGAAAGTGCGTTTTGGCGATGGTTCGCGACGGAAAACCACAAGTCCGGCCGCGGCCGATCGGCGACGCTGGCTGCATCCGCGCCGCCTCCGGCAGCCGCAACCCGCAAACAGACTGAAACGAGTGAGACCGCCTGCCCGGCGTGACGAGATTGGCCGCGATGACCCCCGACGTACCCGCTTCCCCCCTCGCAGAACCCGCGCCGCGGCGCATCCGCTTCGGCATCGTGCTGCTGCCGAACTTCACGCTGACGGCCTTCTCCGGCTTCGTCGACATGCTGCGGCTGTCGGCCGACGACGGCGACTACAGCAAGCCCGTGCGCTGCGCATGGAGCGTGATCGGCGAGACGCTCGCGCCGGTGCGCGCGAGCTGCGGGATCCAGATCACGCCGTGGGAGACGTTCGACGCGGCCGAGCCGTTCGACTACGTAGTGGTGGTCGGCGGCTTGCTGCATTCGGGGCCGCAGGCCGGCCCTGAAACGCTCGACTTCATCCGCCGCGCGGCGACGGGCGGCGCGACGGTCGTCGGCATCTGCACGGGCGTGTTCGCGCTGATGCGCGCCGGCGTGCTCGACGGCTACCGCACCTGCGTGAGCTGGTTCCATTACTGGGATTTCATCGAACGCTTCCCGTCCGCCGATCCCGACCTGCTGATCGCCGACCGCCTGTTCGTGATCGACCGGCGCCGGATCACGTGCTCGGGCGGCCGCGCGTCGATCGACGTCGCCGCCGCGATCCTGCTGCGCCATTTCGATCACGCGACCGTGCAGAAGGCGCTGCGCATCCTGCTCGTGGGCGAGATGCAGAAAGGCAATGCGCCGCAACCGCATCCGCCGGGCCTCGAGCCGGCGACACACCCGAAGGTCAAGCGCGCGATTCTTCTGATGGAACAGCACGTCGGGCGCGCGCTGCCGCTCGAGGAACTCGCGTGCAAGCTCGACCTGTCGACGCGGCAGCTCGAGCGGCTGTTCAAGGCCGAGACCGGCAAGAGCCCGCAGGCCTTCGCGAAGCAGGTACGGCTGCGCACGGCCGCGTGGCTGCTGACGAGCTCGGACCGCACCGTCGCCGATATCGCATCGAGCTGCGGATTCGCCGATGCGTCGCACCTCGGGCGCGAATTCCGCAAGCAGTTCGGCGTGCCGCCGGCGACCTATCGCGAGCGCGGCGGCGACGTGGCCGAAGTGGCCGCGATGCCCGATGCGTCGGCCGACCCGGTCGAGGACATCGCCGACTGACCGCTCCAAGGGTGCGCGCCCTTTCCTGACCGATTGCGGAACCTCGCACGTTCGCATCGGTTTAGGCGCGATTTGGAACCGGTTCCAATCAATTTAGGCGACGTTACTCGCTGCAAAGCGCGGGTTATCCCGGATGCTGATGTTCGCTCAAATTTGTATGATGACCACATCACCTTACAAACCAGAGCATCATGTTCGAGAAAATTCCGGCCCGCGCGATGAGCGACCATGTCGCGCAGCAACTGCTCAAGCAGATCGAAGTGGGCAGCTTCTCGGCCACCGGCAAGCTGCCGACCGAGGCCGTGCTCGCACAGGAATTCGGCGTGAGCCGCACCGTGATCCGCGAGGCGATCTCGCGGCTGAAGAACGAAGGCGTGGTCGAGCCGCGCCAGGGCAGCGGCGTGTTCGTGAACCAGCACGGCGCGATCCGGCCGCTGCGGATCGACTACGCGGAAGCCGTCGAGGCAAGCTCGCTGCCGCACCTGCTCGCGGTGCGCCGCGCGATCGAGGCCGAAGTCGCCGCCGAAGCCGCGCTGCACCACACCGACGACGACATGGCCGACATCGACGACGCGCTGCGCAAGATCGACGAAGCGGTGGCCGAAGGGCGCGACGGCGTCGCGGAAGACGTCGCGTTCCACCGCACGATCGCGGCCGTCACCGGCAATCCGTATTTCCTGAAGACGCTGCAGTTCCTGAACCAGTATCTCGAAGCCGGCGTGAAGGTCACGCGCAGCAACGAAGCGACGCGCGAGGACTTCTCGCGCCAGGTGCGCGACGAACACGCGGCGATCGCCGACGCGATCCGCGCGCGCGACCCGATGGCCGCCCGCAACGCGGCGCGCACGCACATGTACAACGCGGCTCGCCGTCTCGCGGAAGCCGGCATCTGCTGAAGCCGGCGGCCGCGGCCTTTCCGGGCGGCGCCGCCGTCATGAACCTCTCCCGAATCGATCAAGGTTGACCATGTCACGAAATGTTGGAGTCATCGGCCTCGGCGCGATGGGCCTCGGCGTCGCCCGCTCGCTGTTGCGCGCCGGCCTGCGCGTGCACGCATGCGACGTGCGCGACACCGTGCTGCAGGCGTTCGCCGCCGAAGGCGGCATCGCGTGCGCGACGCCGGCCGAACTGGGTGCGCGGTGCGACGTCGTCGTCACGCTCGTCGTCAATGCCGCGCAAACGGAAACGGTGCTGTTCGGCGAACACGGCGCGGTCGCGGCGATGAAGCCGGGCGGCGTCGTGATCGCGAGCGCGACCGTCGCGCCCGAATTCGCGGTCGCGCTCGGCGCACGCATCGAGGCCGCCGGCCTGCAGATGCTCGACGCGCCGGTGTCCGGCGGCGCCGCGCGCGCGGCCTCCGGCGAAATGACGATGATGACGTCGGGCCCGGCCGCCGCGTATGCGGGCTGCGAGGACGTGCTCGCCGCGATCGCCGGCAAGGTGTACCGCCTCGGCGATGCGCACGGCATCGGCTCGAAAGTGAAGATCATCAACCAGTTGCTGGCCGGCGTGCATATCGCGGCCGCCGCCGAGGCGATGGCGCTGGGCCTGCGCGAAGGCGTCGATGCCGACGCGCTGTACGACGTGATCACGCACAGCGCCGGCAATTCGTGGATGTTCGAGAACCGGGTGCCGCACATCCTGAACGGCGACTACACGCCGCTGTCGGCCGTCGACATCTTCGTGAAGGATCTCGGCCTCGTGCTCGACACCGCGCGCCGCAGCAAATTCCCGCTGCCGCTGTCGGCCACCGCGCACCAGATGTTCATGAGCGCATCGAGCGCCGGCCACGGCGGCGAGGACGATTCCGCCGTGATCAAGACTTTCCCCGGCATCACGCTGCCGCCCGCCCGCTGATTCGAACGACGTGCCTGCCATGACCGCTTCCGCTTCCCGTCCCCTGCTCGGCTGCATCGCCGACGATTTCACCGGCGCGACCGATCTCGCGAACATGCTCGTCAAGAGCGGCATGCGCACCGTGCAGACGATCGGCGTGCCCGCTGACGGCGCCGCCGCCGACACGATCGTCGACGCCGACGCGATCGTCGTCGCGCTGAAGTCGCGCACGATCCCCGCCGCCGACGCCGTCGCGCAATCGCTCGCCGCGTACGAATGGTTGCGCGCGCAAGGGTGCCGCCAGTTCTTCTTCAAGTACTGCTCGACGTTCGATTCGACCGACGCGGGCAACATCGGGCCGGTGGCCGACGCGCTGCTCGATGCGGCCGACGGCGACTTCACGATCGCGTGCCCGGCGTTCCCGGAGAACGGCCGCACGATCTATCGCGGCCACCTGTTCGTCGGCGACGTGCTGCTGAACGAATCGGGGATGGAAAATCATCCGCTCACGCCGATGACGGACGCGAACCTCGTGCGCGTGCTGCAACGGCAGACGCAGTCCGCGGTCGGCCTGATCCGCTACGACACGATCGCGCTCGGCGCGGCCGCCGTGCGCGCGCGGATCGACCAGTTGCGCGCGGAAGGCGCGCGTTTCGCGATCGCCGACGCGCTGTCGGACCGCGATCTCTACGTGCTCGGCGAAGCGTGCGCGGGCCTGCCGCTCGTCACCGGCGGCTCGGGCATCGCGCTCGGCCTGCCCGCGAATTTCCGCCGCGCGGAGCAATTGCCCGAGCGCGACAACGCGGCGTCGCTGCCGCGCATCGAAGGCCCGTCGGCCGTACTCGCCGGCAGCGCATCGAAAGCCACCAACGCGCAGGTCGCCGCATGGCACGCGACGCGGCCGAGCTTCCGCATCGATCCGCTCGAGGCATCGCGCGGCGAACCCGTCGTCGACCAGGCGCTCGCCTTTGCACGCTCGCACCTGCCGCGGCCCGTGCTGATCTACGCGACCGCGACGCCCGACGAAGTGAAGGCCGTGCAGCAAACGCTCGGCGTCGAAGCTGCCGGCCATCTCGTCGAAAGCACGCTCGCGGCGATCGCGCGCGGGCTGCGCGAACTCGGCGTGCGCAAGTTCGTCGTCGCCGGCGGCGAGACGTCCGGCGCGGTCGTGCAGGCGCTCGACGTGAAGTCGCTGCAGATCGGCGCGCAGATCGATCCGGGCGTGCCGGCCACCGCCACCATCGATGCGCCGCGGCTCGGCCTCGCGCTGAAATCCGGCAATTTCGGCACCACGGACTTTTTCGACAAGGCGCTGCGCGCGCTCGACGGAGCCGCATGATGAGCGACGAAGCAAAACTGCGCGAAGATATCTGCGTGATCGGCGCGAGCCTGTATGCGCGCGGCCATGCGGTCGGCAGCGCCGGCAACATCAGCGCGCGTCTGGATGACGGCTGGCTGATCACGCCGACCGACGCGTGCCTCGGGCGGCTCGACCCGAACGACATCGCGAAGGTAGGCACCGACGGTCAGCCCGTATCGGGCGGCAAGCCGTCGAAGACGCTCGCGCTGCATCGCGGCATCTATGCGCGCAACGCGGAGGCGCATGGCGTCGTCCACACGCATTCGACGCATCTCGTCGCGTTGACGCTCGCGGGCGTGTGGCGCGACACCGACGTGCTGCCGCCGATCACGCCGTACTACGTGATGAAGGTCGGCCACATTCCGCTGATCCGTTACCGCCGCCCCGGCGATCCGGCCGTCGCGGCCGAAGTCGCGGCGCTGGCCGACCGGGTGCGCGGCGTGCTGCTCGACCGTCTCGGCCCGGTGATGTGGGGGCCGTCGGTGTCGCACGCGTCGTATGCGCTCGAGGAGCTGGAGGAAACGGCGCGGCTGTGGCTGATGACGCAACCGAAACCCGAGCCGCTGTCCGACGCCGCGCTCGACGAACTGCGCGAGACCTTCGGCGCGCGCTGGTAACGCGCCGCCGCACGGATCACGCACTGCTTCCCATGCCCGCCGTGTGCGCGGGCCCTTCCGTCAGCACACACACGATCCGGCGGCGTACGCGCCGCC
Source organism: Burkholderia anthina (assembly GCF_001547525.1). Taxonomy (GTDB): domain Bacteria; phylum Pseudomonadota; class Gammaproteobacteria; order Burkholderiales; family Burkholderiaceae; genus Burkholderia; species Burkholderia semiarida. Next base: position 1,826,965 of record NZ_LNJP01000003.1, on the reverse strand, counting down.
GGCACACAATAGTCCAGGAGACGACGATGACTGCTCTCGACGCGGCCGCAAGCCGCTCGCCCGCCGCGGCCGCCCAATCGGGCGAACTCGACCGCACCTACAAGAAAGTGTTCTGGCGCATCGTGCCGTTCCTGATGCTCTGCTACGTGGTCGCGTATCTCGACCGCGTGAACGTCGGCTTCGCCAAGCTGCAGATGTCGCAGGATCTCGCGTTCAGCGAAACCGTGTTCGGGCTCGGCGCGGGGATTTTCTTTCTTGGCTACTTTCTATTCGAACTGCCAAGCAACCTGCTGATGCACCGCATTGGCGCGCGCATCTGGATCGCGCGGATCATGATCACGTGGGGCCTGCTGTCCGCGCTGTTCGCGTTCGTGAAGACGCCGACGCAGTTCTACGTGCTGCGCTTCCTGCTCGGCCTCGCGGAAGCCGGCTTCTATCCGGGCGTGATCCTGTACCTCACCTACTGGTTCCCGTCGCATCGCCGCGCGAAGATCATCGCGGTGTTCATGTCCGCGATTCCGGTGTCGGGCATCTTCGGCAACCCGCTGTCGGGCTGGATCATGGAGCGCTTCCACGGCGGCTCGGGCTTCCACGGCTGGCAATGGATGTTCATGATCGAAGCCGTGCCGGCCGTGCTCGTCGGCATCGCGACGATCCTGTATCTCGACAACAGCATCCGCGGCGCGAAGTGGCTCGACGAGCGCGAGAAGCAATTGCTCGAAGACGAAATCGCCGCGCAGCCGCAGGAACAGCAGCAGCACGGCCATTCGCTGAAGGCCGTGTTCTCGGACCCGCGCATGTGGTGGATGTCGCTGATCTACTTCGCGTTCGTCACCGGCCAGTACGGGCTCACGTTCTGGATGCCGACGCTCGTGAAATCGACCGGCATCACCGACACGCTGCAGATCGGCCTGCTGTCGGCGATTCCGTTCGTCGTCGCGATCGTCGTGATGAACGTCTTCGGCCACAGCGCGGACAAGCGCCGCGAACGCCGCTGGCACCTGATCGTGCCGGCGCTGATGGGCGCGATCGGGTTTGCGGTCGCCGCGTCGTACTCGCACAATACGGCGGTGTCGATCGTGTTCCTGTCGCTCGCGGCGGGCGGCGTGCTGACCTGCGCGCCGCTGTTCTGGTCGCTGCCGACCGCATTCCTCGCGGGCTCCGCGGCCGCGGCCGGGATCGCGATCATCAACTCGGTCGGCAACCTCGCCGGGTTCGCGAGCCCGTACGTGATCGGCTACCTGAAGGACGTCACGCACAGCACCGCGTCCGGCATGTACGTGCTCGCGGCGATGCTCGTGATCGGCGCGATCGCCGTGTGGCTCACGCCGCCCAAGCTCGTGAACCGCTGATCCGCCGCTGGCCGATTCATCATTCGACGCGGGGCGCGCGGCGCCCCGCCCCATTCATACACAGGACTCGCTGCCATGCCACGCTTCGCCGCCAACCTCTCGATGATGTACACCGAGCATGCGTTCCTCGAACGCTTCGCCGCTGCCGCCCACGACGGCTTCAAGGCCGTCGAGTATCTGTTTCCGTACGACTTCGCGGCCGACGACATCCGCGCGCGCCTCGACGCGCACGGCCTCGAACAGGCGCTGTTCAACGCGCCGCCGGGCGACTGGGCCGCGGGCGAACGCGGCATTGCTTCGCTGCCGGGCCGCGAGGACGAATTCCGTCGCGGCATCGACCGGGCGCTCGACTATGCGCGCGTGATCGGCAACAAGAAGCTGCACGTGATGGCCGGCATGGTGCCGCAGGGCGCCGACCGCGCGCGCCATCGCGACACCTATCTGGCGAACCTGCGCCATGCGGCGCAGGCCGCGGCCGCCCACGGCATCACGATCCTGATCGAGCCGATCAACCAGCGCGACATGCCGGGCTATTTCCTGAGCCGCCAGGACGACGCGCAGGCGATCCGCGCGGAAGTCGGCGCGCCGAACCTGAAGGTGCAGTTCGACTGCTACCACTGCCAGATCGTCGAAGGCGATCTCGCGATGAAGCTCAAGCGCGATTTCGCGGGCATCGGCCATATCCAGATCGCGGGCGTGCCGGAACGCCACGAGCCGGATGTCGGCGAACTCAACTACCCGTATCTGTTCGCGCTGATCGACGCGCTCGGCTACGACGGCTGGATCGGCTGCGAGTATCGGCCGAAGGCCGGCACGTCCGAAGGTCTCGGCTGGATCAAGCCGTACCTGTGATTCCCGTATTCCACATAGGGCAACGAACATGAAAGTACTGATCACCGGCGGCGCCGGCTTTCTCGGCCAGCGTCTCGCGCGCAAGCTGCTCGAGCGCGGCGAACTCACGGGCCCCGACGGCCGTATCGAGAAGATCGACGAACTGGTGCTGCTCGACGTCGTCAAGGGCAGCGATTTCGGCGACGCGCGCGTGACGTCGATCGTCGGCGACATCGCCGATCGCGCGGTGCTCGACAGCGCGATCGACACGCAGACGGGCGCGATCTTCCACCTCGCGGCGATCGTCAGCGGGCAGGCCGAAGCCGACTTCGATCTCGGCATGCGGATCAATCTCGACGCGTCGCGCACGCTGCTCGAAGTGTGCCGCGCACGCGGCCACCGGCCGCGCGTCGTGTTCACGAGCTCCGTCGCGGTATACGGCGGCGCGCTACCCGACGTCGTGCAGGACGACACCGCGCTGAATCCGCAATCGTCGTACGGCGCCGAGAAGGCGATCGCCGAACTGCTGCTGTGCGACTACGCGCGGCGCGGCTTCGTCGACGGCCGCGTGCTGCGGCTGCCGACGATCAGCGTACGGCCCGGCCGCCCGAACGCGGCCGCGTCGTCGTTCGCGAGCGGCATCATCCGCGAGCCGCTGAACGGCGAGGAAAGCGTGTGCCCGGTGCCGGGCTCGACGCGGCTGTGGCTGCTGTCGCCGCGCGGCGCGATCGACGCGCTCGTCGCCGGATGCGAAATCGACGGCGCGCAACTCGGCAGCAAGCGCGTGATCAACCTGCCGGGGCTGTCGGTATCGGTCGACGAGATGATCGCGGCGCTGCGCGAAGTCGCGGGCGACGAGGTCGTGAAGCTGATCCGCCACGTGCCCGACGAACGCGTCGAGAAGATCGTCGGCAGTTGGCCGGGCCGCTGGGATACGTCGCGCGCGGAAGCGCTCGGGCTGAAGGGCGACACGTCGTTCGCGGACGTGATCCGCAGCCATATCGCGGACGAACGGCGCTGATTTGCGGCGCGCCGGGCCCCATCGACTCGGCCCGGGCGTTTTTTCGACGCGCGACGACGCGCGTCGCCCCCCGCCCGCCTGCATGAAGCGCGCATCGGCGCCGCGACGACGCCGCACCACCGCTCCCCACGATTCGTCTCCGCGCGACACGCTGCGCGCGTGCCTCGCTCTGTCGCAATGCCGACGGCCTCGCGCAATACGGGTACATGTCGGCACCTAGTTGGCGACCTGCGCCGGCATGCCGGGTCCGGCCTCCGGTGCGGCGGACGCCGCCATCCGCGCCCGGTCCTGCTCGGCGAGCTTCGCTTGAGCGGCCTGGATATCGGCCGGATACGCGCCGTCGTCACCCTTCGCCGGGTCGTACCCGGCCGCTTCGACACGCATCAGTTCGTCCCGAACCTGCGCACGCGTCAGCGGCGCGGCCGCTTGCGCGAATGCCGACTGACCGGCGATCGTACCGACCATCATCAGTACTGCGATATAGTTTTTCATCATTAACTCCTTCAATATGACGTAGCGCTCAACCACGGGACAGACGCGGCCTGCGAATGCAGGCGGGCGGATCAACTTCCGAAATAGATCGTGCAGAAGCTCGCGGGGCCGACGCATGCGGCGGCGCCTCGACGCGGCGACGTCGCCGCCGGCTTGCCCGCTTCGGACGACATGGCAGGATCGCTGCCGACCGCCGTGCTGGCCTGCCGCTGCGGCATCCGCTCGGCCTGATTCCGGAACAGCGGGCTCACGTCCGGATACGACGTATCGGTCACGAAGCGCAGCCCGTTGTTTTCGGCATCGATCAGTTCCTGCCGGACCTGCTCGCGCGTGAGCGCCTGTGCCGACGCTTGCGTCGCGACACCTGCGAGAGAAATCGCCGCCACCGTGGCGGCCACCAGCCAGTGCGTGTTCATGTTCCACTCCTTCATCAGTCAATGAGACGACGTGCTACACGCGTATGACGACGGAGGAACGCGGTTTATTCCCGGCCTGTTCATTCGCGCCTGCCGGACATTCGTCGAACTGTCATTCATTCGTCAGCCGGCGTAACCTGACGTAACGCAATGCCCGCCGTGCTTCGGGCAGACTGATCACCCCTTCATCCGGGCCACCCGTCGATCGACCATGTCCGCCGCCTACGACCATGCAGCCGCCCTGCTGCGCACGCTGTACGACCGCCATATCGACAGCGGCGCGGTGCTCGACGCGGCCGCATTCCCGGATGCCGAGCGTTTCGTGCGCGCATGGCCCGCGATCCGCGCGGAGGCGCTCGACGTCGCACGCGACATGCCGCGCATCCCGCGCTTTCACGAAATCATGCGCGAGCAGTACGACATCTCGGCCAACGATGCGCGCGACTGGCGGATGTTCATCATGCAGGCGTACGGCCAGCCGTTTGCGCGCAACCTGTCGCGCTGCCCGACCGTCGCGTCGCTCGTCGCGGCGTCGCCGGACGTACTGTCCGCGTCGCTGTCGTTCCTCGCGCCCGGCAAGCACATCCCGCCGCATCGCGGGCCGTTTCGCGGCATCCTGCGCGGTTATCTCGTGCTGTCGATGCCGCGGCGCGCGGACGGCACGCCGGCCGCCGTGCTGAAGGTCGACGGGCACGAATACCGGCTCGACGAAGGCCGCTTCCTGCTATGGGACGACACGTTCACGCACGAGGTGTGGAACGACGGCGACGCCGTGCGGATCGTGCTGCTGCTCGACATCCGCCGACGCGGGATGCCGCGCTGGCTCACGTGGCTGTCGAATGCGGTGATCGGCGTCGTGCGGCTCGGGATCCGGATCAGGGGGCGGTCGATTCCGGTTTAGCCGCCGCCACCCCGCGCGCGCCGCGCACGGCGGCTCCGTTCCACCTTTCGGCGCCCGCCGGATCGCCTACACTACAAGCCGTCCCTTCGTGCGGCTCCTGCCAGCTACCGCCATGGCGCACCTCTTTTTCGCCGCGTCGATCCAGCGGCATGTCGAAACGCCCGAGCGCGATATCGACGCGCGCACGGTCGGCGAAGCATTCGACACCGTTTTCAGCGAGCAGCCCAGGCTGCGCGGCTACATCGTCGACGACCAGGGCGCGCTGCGAAAGCACCTGTCGGTGTTCATCGACGGCCAGCCGATCCGCGACCGGCAGCATCTGTCCGATGCGCTCGGCGACGCCAGCCGCGTGTATGTCGTGCAGGCGCTGACCGGCGGATAAAGGGAGCGATGCACGGGCGCACTCCCCTGATACCAGACGCCGTCGCGCCAAGGCGGACCATCCGGAGACACCGCACATGAACGATCGACTACTCGTCGCCACCCGCAAGGGCCTGTTCGTCCTGCAACCCGACGGCAACGGCGGCTGGACGCTCGGCGAACCCCATTTCATCGGCGAGCCCGTCAGCATGGCGCTCGCCGACCCGCGCGACGGTACGCTGTATGCGGCGCTCAATCTGGGGCATTTCGGCGTGAAGTTGCATCGGCTGCGCGCCGGCGCCACCGAATGGGAGGAATGCGCGGTCCCGGTTTATCCGCCGCAGCACGCCGACGCGTCACCTCCCCGCGCCGATGCGCATGCCGGCAACGGCGCCATGGACGACGAGCCGCCCGGGCCGCCACAGCCGCAACCGCCGTGGACGCTTCAGCAAATCTGGTCGCTCGAAACCGGCGGCACGGACGAACCCGGCGTGCTGTGGGCCGGCACGATTCCCGGCGGCCTGTTCCGTTCCGACGATCACGGCGATTCGTGGGCACTCAACCGCCCGCTGTGGGATCGCCCCGAACGCGCCGAATGGGGCGGCGGCGGGTACGACGCGCCGGGCATCCATTCGGTGATGGTCGATCCGCGCGACAGCCGGCACGTCACCGTCGGCATCTCGTGCGGCGGCGTCTGGCAGACCGCGGACGGCGGCGCGACGTGGCGCGTGACCGCGGAAGGCATGGAAGCCGACTACATGCCGCCCGAGCGACGCGGCGAGCCGAACATGCAGGACCCGCACCGCGTCGTGCAGTGCGCGGCCAATCCGGACGTGCTGTGGACGCAGCATCACTGCGCGATCTTCCGCTCGACCGACGGCGGCGAACACTGGCGGCGAATCGAGGCGCAACCGTCGAGCTTCGGTTTCGCGGTGGCCGTGCATCCGCACGAACCGGATACCGCGTGGTTCGTACCGGCCGTGAAGGATGCGTGCCGGATCCCGGTAAACGGCCGGTTCGTCGTCACGCGCACGCGCGACGGCGGCCGCACTTTCGAGAGCCTGTCGAACGGGTTGCCGGCCGCGCCCGCGTACGACCTTGTGTACCGGCACGGGCTCGCGGTGGACGATTCCGGCACGCGCCTCGCGATGGCGTCGACGACCGGCGGGTTATGGACGTCCGCCGATGGCGGCGAGCGCTGGCAACAGGTATCGGCGCATTTGCCGCCGGCGTATTGCGTCAGGTTCGGGTAGCGGCGCGGTGCTCGTCCGGCGCCATCCGCGCCACCGCGTCGCGCGTTCGTGCGACTTCCGCTTCGAGCCAGTCGAGAAACCGCCTGACCTGCGGCTCGCGCTCGCGCCCCGGCCGGCACAGCGCGACGAAGCGCGCACCGTCGAGCCGCACCGCGGGCTCGATCGGCATCAACGCGCCGCGCTCGACGTGCTCGGCGGCCAGCACCGAGCTGAGCAGCGCGATCCCCTGCCCGTGCAGCACGGCCTGCAACGCGTAATGCTCGTCGTCGTAATGACGGAAGACCGCACGTTCGAGCCACGCCTCCCGGCCCGCCGCACGGCACCACGACGCCCAGTCGACCGACACGGGCAACGGCGTATCCCACACCGTTTCGATCAGGTCGAGCGTCCCGTCCGCGCGATGCGCGTCGAACCCGACGGCCGCATACGCGCCGAAATATTCGTCGATCAGCGCAATCTCGTGCAACGCGGGAAACTGCCGCGACGTCGCGCGAATCGCGAGATCGACGCGTGCATCGCGTTCGAGATCGACGAGCGCATTCCCCGTTTCGACCTTGATGTGCAGGTGCGGATCGACGGGTCGAAACGCGCCGAGACGCGGAATCAGCCACATCGCCGCAAACGCCGGCGTGGTGGTCAGCACGAGCGGGCGCTCGTCGGCCGCATCGGGACGCACCGCATCGAGCCCGCGGCTCAATGCCAGCAACGCATCGTGACTCGCGCGAAACAGCCGCTCGCCTTCTTCCGTCAGCCGCACGCCGCCTGCGCCGCGCTCGAACAGCAGCACGCCGACGCGGCTCTCGAGCGACTTGATCTGGTGCGACACGGCAGCCGGCGTCACGGACAGCTCGTCTGCGGCGGCCTTGAACGTGCCGAGCCGCGCCGACGATTCGAATACACGCAATGCGGTCAGGGGAATTTTCGAGAACACGGGGCCTCGCGGGCCGGATGCGGCCGGGTTGAATTCGATTCAATCGGGGTGAGATTAGGTGAATTGAAGCGGGTGCGCAACGCGACTAGCCTTGCGGGGCGTCGCGGCATGGTGCCGCGACGGTCGACCTCGAACCGGAGGAACCCGTGCAAGGCCTACCGCGCAGGATCACGCAGGCGGTGCTCTACGAAGCGATCGCCATTTCCTGCATCTCGCCCGCGATCGCGGCGATCTTCAAGCAGGACCTCGTCTATTCCGGCGCGCTGTCGGCGACGATGTCGGCGATCGCGATGCTGTGGAACATGATCTTCAACGCGCTGTTCGAGCGCTGGGAAGCGTCGCGCCGGCAGCCGGCGCGCACGCTCGGACGGCGGATCCTGCACGCGACCGGATTCGAGGGCGGGCTGATCTTCATCCTCGTGCCCGTCGTGTCGTGGTGGCTCGACATCTCGTGGTTCGACGCGTTCGTCGTCGATATCGGGCTGTTCGCGTTCTTCTTCTGCTACGCGTTCGTGTTCCAGTGGGCGTTCGATCGGGTATTCGACGTGCCGGCGGCGACGAAGGAGTCGTAAGCCGGGGCCTACGCCCCCGCGGCGATTTTCGGCAACTGCCAGCCGAAACGCACCGCCGCCATCCGCAGCGCGAAGCACGCTAGCCCGCCCAGCAAGGCCGCGACGACGGGCGGGCAACCGAGCCGCCGGCACAGCACGACGACGACCGCGCCGAGCAGCGCCGCGCTCGCGTAGATGTCGGTGACCAGCACGACGGGTATCCGCGCGAGCAGCAGATCGCGCACGACGCCGCCCCCGCAGCCGGTCACCGCGCCCATCAGCGTGGCAATGAACGGGGGCACGCGGAATTCGAGCGCCTTCACCGCCCCCGCGACCGCGAACAGCGCGAGGCCGGCCGCATCGAGCATCGTCAGCAGCGACGGCGAAAACGACGCGACCCGCGCATGGAACACGAATGCGAACAGCCCGGCCGCGAACGCGAGCGCCGGATAACGCCAGTCGCTCACGGCGCTCGGCGGGCGGGCGCCGATCAGCAGGTCGCGAATCACGCCGCCGCCGAGCGCGACGACGAGCGACAGCACCATCACCCCGAACAGGTCGAGTCCGGCGCCGATCGCCGCATTGGCGCCCTCGATCGCGAACACCGCCGTGCCCGCGAGATCGGCCGCGAGCACGACTTGCTCGATGCGCTTCATGCGAAGGTTTGGCCGCGGTACGGCAGCGCGCGGTGACAGCCTGCGTCGGCCGAAGCGGTCGCGCCATTCAGCCGCGTGCCGGCCGCGTGTTGCCGTCCGGATGCATCAAGCGGGTTGCGGGTCATTGCCGTCTCCTCGATCGGGGATCGAGCAGTATAGGGCCTGTTCACGCTAATAACGGGCTTGCGCTGGCCATCGACGCGAGCGTGAAGCGGGCAGCAAAAAGCCGGCGCAAGCAGGTCACCCCGCTTGCGCCGGCTCAACATTCAGGTCAGGCTTCGCGCCGCGGCCGCCCAACCCGACACGTCACCGTCAATGCGCGCCGAGATACGCCTTCACCGCCGGCAGGCCCGGCTTGCCGTCGATCGTCGTCACGCCGGCCAGCCACTTGTCGAGCGCGTCCGGGTTCGCCTTCAGCCACGCGGCGGCGGCCTTGTTCGGGTCCTGCTTGTTCATGATCGGCACCATCACATGGTTCTCGATCGCCGTCGTGAACTGCAGGTTCGACACGAACTTCGCGACGTTCGGGCAGCGCTGCGCGTAGTCGGGCGGCGTCGCCGTCAGCACTTTCGCTTCGCCGTAGTTCGGGCCGAACACGTCGTCGCCGCCGGTCAGGTAGTCGATCTTCATCTGCACGTTCATCGGATGCGGTTCCCAGCCGAGGAACACGATCCACTGCTTGTCGCGGATCGCGCGATTCACCTCGACCAGCATCCCGGCCTCGCTCGACTCGACCAGCTTGAACTTGCCGAGGCCGAACTGGTTGCCGTCGATCATCTTCTTGATCAGCGCATTGCCGTCGTTGCCCGGTTCGATCCCGTAGATCTTGCCGTTGAGCTTGTCCGCGTACTTCTGGATGTCCGCGAACGACTTCAGGCCGCCCTGGTACACGTAGTCGGGCACCGCGAGCGTGTATTTCGCGCCGGTGAGGTTCGGCGTCGCGAGCACCTTGATCGTGCCGGCCTTCGTGAACGGCTGGATGATCGGGTCCATCGTCGGCGACCAGTAGCCGAGGAACACGTCGATCTGCTTGCTCTTGATCCCCGCGAACGTGATCGGCACCGACGCGATCGTCTTCGTCGGGTTGTAGCCGAGCCCCTGCAGCATCGTCGACGCGAGGCCCGTGGTCGCCGCGATGTCGGACCAGCCGACATCGGCGAAGCGCACGTTCTTGCACACGGGCGGATCGGCCGCATAAACGGCCGACATCGGCGCGGTCATCCCGATCCCGCACACCGCTGCGATCAATAGGCGCTTCATCTTACTTCTCCTCAAAGTGATGTCGTTTGCTTGAATGCGGGATCGTTTGTTGAAGCCGCGCGCCGCGATCCCGGCGACGTCGCGGACCGTCCGATTGCCCCGGCTCAGCGCCCCGGCAGCCGGCGCTCGTAGCTCGGCGCATGGCCGAACTGCGCGCGGTATGCCTTGCTGAAATGACACGGCGAATGAAAGCCGCAGACCGCCGTCACGCGCGCGATCGACGCATCGGTCGTGCGCAGCAGGTCGCGTGCGCGCTTCAGGCGCAGCGTCAGGTAATAGTGGGTCGGCGACACGTTCAGGTACACCTTGAACATGCGCTGCAGGTGCCGCTGCGACAACCGCACGAGCCGCGCGAGTTCCTCCAGCGACAGCGGCTCCTCGATGTTCGCCTCCATCAGCCGCACGACCTCGATCAGCTCCGCGCGCGAGAAGCCGACCCGCGCATCGACGGGAATCGGCTGCGTATCGGTCGAGCTGCGGATGCGCTCGAGGATGAACTGTTCGGAGACCTGCGCGGCCAGTTGCTGGCCGAACCGCATGCCGACGAGGTTCAGCATCAGGTCGAGCGGCGCGGTACCGCCGGTGCAGGTCAGCCGGTCGCGATCGACGACGAACAACTCGTCGGCGAAACCCACCTGCGGAAATTCGGAATGCAGCGCGGACAGGTTCTCCCAGTGCACGGTGCAGCGATAGCCGTCGAGCAGCCCGCTCGACATCAGCGCGTACGCGCCCGTGCAGATGCCGCCGAGCGGCAGCCCGCGCTCGGCGAGCGCCGTGAGCGTATCGCGCGCGCCGTCGTCGACCACGTCGCGGATGCGGATGCCGCCGCACACGATCATCACGTCGGGCAGGTTGTCGTAGTCGAGCGCCTGCGTGGGCCGCACCGCGATGCCGTTGCTGGCATGCACGGGTGCGCCGTCGAGCGAGTAGATCGACCATTTGTAGTGATCCGCCCGCCCGACGTAGTTCGCCATCCGAAGCACTTCGACCGCGCTCGAGAACGCGATCATCGAGAAGTTCGGCAGCGTCAGAAAGCCGAAATGGGCGAGGGACGAAACCGGTGAAACGCAGGCAGCGGGCGCGACAGCGACGGCGGACGTCACATCGGTCTCCTGGCGAGGAGGTTGCAGAAGGTCAGCCCCGCGGCTTGCGCCGCGGGAGCCGTTATCCATTCAGGGTGAGCGGCCGGCGCGTTGCCGGCCGCCGGAGATCAGGCCTGCGCGGGCGAAGCCTTCACGCGAAAGAGCTGCTTGAGGCCAGAGAACAGCGGCGCCTTCGCGTTGCCCGGCGCGCGGCCGAAGCTCTCGGTGATGCGGTCGAGAATGATCGCGAGCAGCACGACCGACAGACCGCTTTCGAAGCCGAGACCGATGTCGAGGCGCTGGATACTCGCGAGCACGTCGTTGCCGAGGCCGCCCGCGCCGACCATCGACGCGATGATCACCATCGACAGCGCCATCATGATCGTCTGGTTCACACCCTGCATGATCGACGGCAGCGCGTTCGGGAACTGCACCTTGTACAGCAGTTGCCACGGCGTGCAGCCGAATGCCTGGCCGGCTTCGACGATCTCGCGGTTCACGTGGCGGATGCCGAGGCTCGTGAGGCGCACGGCCGGCGGCATCGCGAAGATCACCGTCGACAGGATCCCCGGCACGCGGCCGAGACCGAACAGCATCGCGGCCGGAATCAGGTAGACGAAGGCCGGCATCGTCTGCATCAGGTCGAGGATCGGACGCACGATCGCGGCCACCCACTTGCTCTTCGCGGCCCAGATCCCGAGCGGGATGCCGAGCACGAGGCTGATGATCGTCGACGACAGCGTGAGGCCGAGCGTGATGACCGTCTGGTCCCAGAAGCCCGTCGCGAAGATCAGCAGCAGCGACGCGGTCGTGAACAGCGCGAAGCGCCAGCCCACCCGCCACAGCCCGACGCCGATGAAGATCGCCATCATCAGCCACATCGGGATCGCCTGCAGGCCATGCTCGACGAATGCGGCGAGCCCTTCGATCGCTTGACCGATCGCGTCGAACGTCTTCGCGTCGTGGTCGAGCAGGTAGTGAACGGACTGGTCGACCCAGGTACCGAGCGGAATCATTTCAGACATGGGAGCCTCGCGAACGCGTGATGGCCTTCAGGATGAGCGCACGATCGACCGAGCCGCAGTAGCAGCCGTCGTCGTCGACGACGGGCAATGCATTCGGGCTCGCGACGACGCGCGCGACGACATGTTCGAGCGACGCATCGCGCCGGATGCTTTCGATCGGCCGCACCGACGGCGTGTCCTGACCGAGCGCCTCGCGCGTGACGAAGCCGCGAATCTTGCGTGCGGCATCGAGCACGAACGCGTATTCGGCGCTGCCGTTCAGCGACGCCGCGACGTTCGCGGCATCGCACTTCGACACGAGCGGCACGGCGCCCGTCTGCATCAGGTCGCCGGCGGTGAGGTAGCGGCTCGTGTCGATGCCGTCGAAGAACGCGCGCACGTAGTCGTCCGCCGGATTCGCGATGATGTCCTGCGGCGTGCCGACCTGCACGAGGCGGCCGCCTTCCATGATCGCGATGCGGTTGCCGATGCGCAGCGCTTCCTCCAGATCGTGCGACACGAACATGATCGTGCGGCGCTGCTCCTTCTGCAGTTGCAGCAGCACGTCCTGCATTTCGCGGCGCTTGAGCGGATCGAGTGCGGAGAACGCCTCGTCCATGATCATCAGCGACGGGTTCACGGCGAGCGCGCGGGCGAGGCCGACGCGCTGCTGCATGCCGCCCGACAGCTCGGACGGCAGTTTGTGCGAGAACGGTGCGAGGCCGACCTGCTCGAGCACTTCCATCGCACGGCGCTCGCGCTCCTTCTTGCCCATGCCCGCGACTTCGAGGCCGAACGCGGCATTCGACACGACGGTGCGATGCGGCATCAGCGCGAACGACTGGAACACCATGCTCATGTCCTTGCGGCGCAGCGCGGTCAGCGCCGAGCGGCGCGCCGACGCGACGTCGAGCCCGTCGATCAGCACCTTGCCGGCGCTCGGATCGACCAGCCGGTTCACGAGGCGGATCAGCGTGGACTTGCCGGAGCCGGACAGGCCCATCAGCACGAAAATTTCGCCTTCCTGCACATCGAAGGAGACGTTGTGCACGCCGACGACCTGACCGGTGCGCTTGAGCACATCGTCCTTCGTCGCGCCGGCGGCGAGCATGTCGAGCGCCTGCTGGGGATTGCTTCCAAACACCTTGCACAGACCTTCGACCACAACCTTGGGGGCATCCATCGAAACCTTCTCCTCGTGTAGCGGGGACTCGCGCTTGTCATAGCGTGCCTACATAGTTGCCAGAAAAAACCCCGACCTGCCGACGAATTACGACAAACGCTTGCGCAAATACGACACGGCCCGCAGCCCCGCCCGGCGGGCCGCGCAGCCGATTGCGGCGGCGCAATACGCGCACGGCCCGCAACGGCGGGCATTCCGCGCCGGACTTGTGCGCAGCAACGCGGCGCGCATCACATGAGGTTTTGCGCCAGCGCGCATCGGGCACGCGTCGTTTTGCGACAAGTTCACGTCCGTTCCGGCGTCGATTCGCTCAGACGAAAACGCGCACTGCATTCGTCAGTAAAAAGCATGACCGTGCAGAAAGCCGGATGGCGACACCGTACGGCGCACGCCGCGATACCACGCCAACCCCGCAAATCGCAGCATGCGCGCTGTGATACATTGCCCGCAAACACGCCAATCGCGACGCCGTCGCGGGCCTTTCGCACGAGGGCCCGGCCGTACGACTCGCGCATGCCGGTTCGCCTGCCGGCCGTGCTGAAACCGCCTCGATCCGGTGCGATCCGCGATCGAAGGACGATAACGATAGTGAGAGGGAGCAAGGCGTTGAACTGGGCATTCGCCGTAATCGGCTTCATCGTGGGCGGCATCGCCGCCTTGATCGGGGATTTCTCGGCCGGAAGCGGCTCGCTGCTCGGGGCCGCCGTCGGGTTCTGCGTCGGGCATGCGCTGCGGCAAAGCAAGCTCCGTCACGCGCCCGCCGCGCCCGATTCATTCGCGATCTCCGCGGCGCCGCCTCCCACCCCGTTACCGCTCGCCGATCGCGTCGCGCGCCTCGAAGCCACCGTCGACACGCTCACGCGCGAACTCGATTCGCTGCGCGCGCAACTGGCGGGCGCGAAGGTCGGCGCGGCGACCTCCGGCGGCCTCGCGCAAACGGCGTCGGCCGGTGCCTCCACGCCGCTACCCGCCCACGTTCCGGCCACTCCCGCCCAACGATCTGCCACCGCACGGGTCGACACACCGGCATCGGCTTCGACGCCGGCACCCGCAGCGGCAACCACGGCACGCACCGCCACTGCATCCGCTCACGCCCACACCACCGCCAGCGCGCCCGCCACCGCGAGCCGCCCTGCCCGACCCGAACCGCCTGCGCCGCGCGAACCCGGCATCGCCGAACGCGCGTTCGGCGCCGCGCGCGACTGGCTGCTCGGCGGCAACACGGTCGTGCGTGTCGGGATCATCGTGCTGTTCTTCGGCGTCGCGTTCCTGCTCAAGTACGCGGCCGACAACGACATGCTGCCGATCGAATTCCGCCTCGCGGGCACAGCGCTCGCCGCGGCCACGCTGCTCGCGATCGGCTGGCGCGTGCGAGCGCGCCGCGCCGCATACGGTCTCGTGCTGCAAGGCGGCGGCGTCGGCATCCTGTACCTGACGATCTTCGCCGCGACCAAGCTTTATGCGCTGCTGCCCGTCGGCGCCGCGTTCCCGCTGATGGTCGCGATCTGCGCGCTGAGCGCGTTCCTCGCGGTGCGGCAGAACGCGCTGCCGCTCGCGTTCATGGGCAGCGCGGGCGGCTTCCTCGCACCGATCCTGCTGTCGACCGGCCAGGGCAACCATGTCGCGCTGTTCAGCTACTACGCACTGCTGAACGCGGGCATTTTCGCGATCGCGTGGTTCAAGGCCTGGCGCCCGCTGAACCTGCTCGGCTTCGTGTTCACGTTCACGATCGGCTCCGCGTGGGGCGTGACGGCCTATCGCACCGCGCTGTTCGCGAGCACCGAGCCGTTCCTCGTCCTGTTCTTCCTGATGTATGTCGGTATCGCGCTGCTGTATGCGGTGAAACGCGAACTCGCGCTGCGGCACTACGTGGACGGCACGCTCGTGTTCGGCACGCCGATCGTCGCGACCGCGCTGCAGGCGTCGCTCGTGAAAGGCATGCCGTTCGCGCTCGCGTGGAGCGCGGTCGCGCTGTCGGCGTTCTACGTCGCGGTCGCCGCATGGCTCGCGCGGCGCCGCGACCGCCTCGGGCTGCTGTTCGAATCGATGCTCGCGCTCGCGGTCATCTTCGCGACGCTCGCGGTGCCGCTCGCGTTCTCGGGGCCGACGACCAGCGCCGCGTGGGCCATCGAAGGCGCGGCCGTCGTGTGGCTCGGCGTGCGCCAGAAACGCCTGCTCGCATTCGGCTTCGGGCTGCTGATGCAGCTCGCCGCGGCAGGCGCGTTCTTCACGAGCCTGCTCGCGCCGGCCGACGCGACCGCGCTGCCCGTGCTCAACGGCCCGACCATCGCGATGCTGCTGATCGCGCTCGCCGGCCTGTTCACCGGCTGGTGGCTGCACGGGCGCGGCGAAGCACGCGCATGGCACGCATGGATGCCCGAGATCGGTGTCGCGGCCGCCGCGTGGGGGCTGCTGTGGTGGGTCAGCGGCGGGCTGCACGAGATCCTGGTCCACGCAAGCCGCCACGTCGACCTGCATGCCGATCGCTTCGTCGTCGATACGACCGCACTGTTCGCGGCCGGTACCGCGTGGCTCGCGCACGTCGCACGCCGCCGGCTCGCATGGCCGCTCGCCGAATGGCCCGCGCTCGCGCTCACGCCGGTGCTGGCGCTGCTCGCGCTGCGCGCGTTCGATGCGCACGAAGCGCCGCTGTCGGGCATGGGTGCGTTCGCGTGGCCGGTGGCCGCCGGTGCGGGGCTCGCGCTGCTGTGGCGCCAGTCGCGCGACACGGGCCGCGCCGCTGCCGCGAACGACGCGGCGCCGGCCGTTGCAGCAGGCATCCTCGCGCCGCTGCATACGCTGACGTTCTGGACCCTGTGCGGGCTGCTCTCGCTCGAAGGCTTCTGGCGCCTGCACGCGTTCGTCCCCGAAGGCGCGTGGAGCTGGAGCGCATGGGCATACGGCTTCGGCGCGCTGCTCCTGCTCGTGTCGGGCCCCGGCTCGCGCCTGCGCTGGCCCGTCGCGGCGTTCCCGCGCGCGTACCAGGTGTGGGGTGCCGCGCCGCTCGCCGCGCTGCTGTGGCTGTGGAGCCTCGCCAGCACGGTCAGCGACGGCGACGCAGCGCCGCTCTTCTGGCTGCCGCTACTCAATCCGCTCGACGTCGCGCAGGGTCTCGTGTTCGTCGCCTTCGCCGCGTGGCTGCGCCGCCTGAAAACGCTCGGCATCGCGTGGCATCCGCGCGTCGTCGACTATGCGGCGATCGCGACCGTGTTCCTGTGGTTCAACGCGCTGATGCTGCGCACGCTGCATCACCGCTTCCACCTGGGCTACGACGTCGACACCGTGGTCTCGTCGATCGGCGTCCAGCAGGTGTTCATGGTCGGCTGGAGCCTGTTCGCGTTCGCCGGGATGTGGCTCACGCGCCGCGACGGCATCGCCCGTCTCTGCGCGTTCGCGTCGCTGCCGCTGATCGTCGTGATGTGGGCGTGGACGTTCTACGCGAACTTCACGCACGACGGCGGAAGCTGGGCGCGCGTGCCGCTGTTCAATCCGCTCGATCTCGTGCTCGCGGTCGTCTACGCGCTCGCCGCGTCGTGGTTCGTGCGCGCGCGCAAGCTCGGCTGGTCGTTCGGCAAGTACCGCGTCGAGCTGCTGGGTGCGGCCGGCGCGACCGGCTTCCTGTGGCTGAACGCGATCCTGCTGCGCACGCTGCATCACTGGGCCGGCGTGCCGTATGAATTCCGCGCGATGGCCGAATCGACGCTCGTGCAGGCGTCGGTATCCGTGTACTGGACGGTCTGCGCGCTCGCGATCGCGATCTGGGCCACGCGCCGCGGGTTGCGGCCGCTGTGGTTCGTCGGCGCCGCGCTGCTCGCGCTCACGGTCGTCAAGCTGTTCCTGTTCGACCTGTCGCATGTCACCGGCATCGAGCGCATCGTGTCGTTCATCGGCATCGGCGTGCTGCTGCTGTTGATCGGCTATTTCTCGCCGCTGCCGCCGAAGGCAGCCGCGCAACAGGACGGCCAACCATGAAACGACTCGCCGCCCTGCTCGGGCTGAGCCTGTTCGCGTCGTTCGCGGCGGCCGGCGATGCACCGAACGCAGCCCGCGTCGCGCAGCGCTTCGCGCTCGACCTCGACGGCAGCGCCGCGTACTACCAGCTCACCGTGCCGCAACCCGTGTATGCGGCGAGCCGGCGCGACGATCTCGGCGACGTGCGCATCTTCAACGGCGCGGGCGAACCGGTGCCGTACTCGCTCGACGCGCCCGCCGCCGCGCCTGCCGTGCCGCCGTCCCGCACGCCGGTGCACTGGTTTCCGCTGCCGCCCGCCCGCGCGGGGAACGCCAACGCGCCGCTCGGCGTGACGGTCGGCCCGGACGGCGCGCTGCGCGCGGCCGTCGCGACGCCTTCGCGCACCACGCACGGCGCGGACCTCGTCGACCTGTCGCATACCGACGGCAGCATCGATGCGCTGCTCGTGCACGTGAGCGACGACAGCTACCAGGGGCGTGTGTCCGTCGAAGCCAGCGACGACCTGCGCAGTTGGCGGCCGCTCGGCAGCACGCAGTTGCTGAAGGTAGGCCGCGGCAGCGACATGCTGGTGCAGGAGCGCATCGCGCTCGACGGCGCCGCGCCGCGCTACCTGCGGCTGGACTGGCTCGACGACGCGCCTGCGATCGCGTCGATCGACGTCGAGACGCATCCGCGCGACGCTCGCGGCGCCGATACGGCATCCGCGCCGCGTCAGTGGCGCGACGCCGTGCGGGTACGCGCCGGCCGTGCGCCGGGCGAGTATCTGTTCGACACCGATGGCGCGTATCCGGTCGACCGCGTGCGCATCGGCCTGCCGCAACCGAACACCGTCGCACGCGCGACGCTGCAAAGCCGTGCCGATGCACCGGCGCCGTGGCGCGACGTCGCGGGCGCCGTGCTGTTCCGGCTGCAGGGCAAGGGCGGCGAGCAGCGCAATCCGCCGCTCGAGTTCGTCGCGAATACGGACCGCACATGGCGAATCGTCGTCGACATGCGCAACGGCGGGCTCGGCGGCGGGCAGCCGGCCGTCGCGATCGGCTGGCATCCGGCCGCGCTGACCTTCGTCGCGCGCGGCGCGCCGCCGTTTACGCTCGGCGTCGGCGACGCGTCGCTCGGGTCGTCGGCCGTGAGCCGCGACGCACTGCTGGTCGGCATGGCGCCCGAAGTACGGCCCGCGCGCGTCGGCGCGGCGCTGCCGGCGTCGGCGGTCGCGCCGGTGGCCGACGACGGCACGGACGCCGCGCGCCGCTACGTGCTGTGGGGCGCGCTGGTGGTGGCGGTCGGCATGCTCGGCACGATCGCGTGGCGCCTTGCGAAAGGCGGCGGCGACGCCCGCGGCAGCGACGAGTGACATACGCAAGCAGTTGCGTGCCGCCCGGCGCGCCGTTCATCGAGCCGGTTCGTTCTCCTGGCCATCGGAACGGGTGATTGCGCCGATTGGTCGAGCGTCCCGCGTCCCGTCCTCGCGTGAAGCCCACGTGACGGGCGAACGGCACGAACCGGAATCCGCCCGCCGCTATCGGGCCACGAAGCGGCCGTGCTGACGCGGCCGCCACGGCGACGACCGGCAACTGGCCGCACCGGCCGCGCGGCGCGCCGCGAAACGTCCGGCGCGACGCAAACCCGCCTCGCGCCGGGCCAACACGACAATGCGCGGCGCCCACGCATGCAGGACACGCCGCACGGCCGCCACGCGCGCAGCCAGCCGCGACGCCGACGACACGCGGCGCACGGGGCGTGCAACGGGCCGCTTGCACAGGATCGCGCTGTCGTAGCGCTTGCCGGCGAAGCGCATCACGTCGACCACCTCGAAACCCTGCGCGCCGTAGAACGCCAACAGGTGCGCGGCGGGATGCGGCGTATCCAGCGCGAGCAGCGCATAGCCGCGCGACGCGGCCCACTGCTCGGCGAACGACAGCAGCAACGCGCCGATCCCGCGGCTCTGGCAAGCCGGGTCCACCGCCACCTGGCGCACGCTCGCGACGCCTTCACGGCGGTATAGCGAACAGGCCGACGACGGATCGGTCGCATACAGCGTGGCCGTGCCGACGACGCGCCCGCCGCGCACGGCGACGTAGCACTCGCCCGCTTCCGCGCGGCGGCGCGTGACGTCTTCGTCCTGATCGACGCACGTGCAGTTGAGCCCCATCGCACCGAGGCGCGCGAACGCACGGTGCAGCATCGGCGTGAGTTGTGCGTAGCTGTCGATTGCCGGATCGAAGCGCCGGACGATCACCCGATCGGCGCCCACGGAAAGCGGCGCGGCAGGGGCGGGTTCGGCGATCGCGTTCCAGGGTATCGACATGGCCATGCTCCGTGGTGAAGATGCCCGAAGTCTAGGAGCGCGCCGGTCGCCGTCGCAAGAAAAAATGTCGTAAAAATCCACGGGTAGCGCGGCTGGCGGAGGTGGCGAGTACGGTGTATTTCGAGGCCATGCGCACGTCATGGCGAACACATCGAAGTGCCGATCGTTGCTCGCGCAAGCAACGCATCAAGCAATGAAACCGACGCCGGCGTGCACGCCGTTGACACGTGCCGCCCCGCGCTCCAGACTCGCGGCTCCGCCACTGCATCGCGAGCGCCCATGATCACCTGCTTCCTTCGCTACGTCGTCGACCCGTACAAACTCGTCGAATTCGAGACCTACGGCAAGATGTGGATTCCGCTCGTCGAACGGTTCGGCGGCACGCATCACGGCTATTTCCTGCCATCCGAAGGCGCGAGCAACATCGCGCTGGCGATGTTCTCGTTCCCGAGCCTCGCCGACTACGAGCGCTACCGCGAACGCTCGAAGGACGATCCGGCCTGCCAGGCCGCGTTCCGCTACGCGGAGGACACGCGTTGCATCGTCAGCTACGAGCGCAGCTTCTTCCGGCCAGTGTTCGCGTAACGGGCCACGCCGCGGCACGCATCGGGCCCCGTTTTCCGGCCGAGGACGAAAAAAAGCCCCGCCGCATCCGCGTGGCGGGGCCAACCCATGTCAGTAGAGACATCATGGAGGAGACGCACCCATCTTATCGACCGTGGTGCACCGTCCCAACCAAGCATTTCTGCTATCGATCTGCGCGGCCGCGCACACGATTGCCCCGCCACGCGGCATATCGATAGAACGAAAAGTCGTTTTCAGAGTGGCGACGCGGTCGTTACCATCTGGTTTTAAGCCTGTGCTTAGCCGGGCAAGCCACTCCCAGGAGCGCCCCTTGACTGCATTCGATCAACACCGCCGCCCGTTCGTCGTCGGCATCGGCGGTACCACCCGGGCCGCGTCGTCCACCGAACGCGCACTGTCGTTCGCCCTGCGCGGCGCGCAGGCCGCCGGCGCGCGCACGCGCCTGTTCGACGGCCCGTTTCTGCACACGCTGCCGCACTACGCCCCCGAACACAAAACGCTGACCGACGCGCAGCGCGAGCTGATCGACGCCGTGCGCCAGGCCGACGCGATCATCATCGCGACGCCCGGCTATCACGGCGGCGTGTCCGGCCTCGTGAAGAACGCACTCGACACGCTCGAGGAGCTGCGCGCGGACGAACGCCCGTATCTCGACGGCCGCGCGGTCGGCCTGATCGTCACCGCCTACGGCTGGCAGGCGGCCGGCACCGTGCTGACGTCGCTGCGCTCGATCGTCCATGCGCTGCGCGGCTGGCCGACGCCGTTCGGCGCGACCGTCAACACGCTGGAAACGCGCTTCGACAGCGCCGACAGCTGCTCGGATCCGAAGGTCGTCGCGCAACTCGAGACGGTCGGCGCGCAAGCGGCCGAATTCGCGCTCGCGTTCGCGTCGCATCGGGCGGCCTCGCACGCGGCGTCGGTCGATGCGCTCGCCCCCGTGCTGAAGGTCGCCAACCAGTAATCCCCGCATTCCGCCGCGCGCCCTCGCTCGACAGGATTCGACGAGGGCGCGCGGCGCGTCTTCCGACGCGTGCCGACATGCGGGCGCGTCGTCCCGGCTCCCGACAACACCGTTCCGCGTCCCGCCCCGATAACGATTCAGCCCGCCGCGTCATTTGCATTGGCCGAAAGATTGGTTCACCCGACCGGCGGGTTTGCGTACGCTGAAAGTCCGAACTTTTTCCGCGCATGCCATGAACCGTACGATCCGCTACAAGGGCTATGAAGTCGCTCCCGCTGCCGCCCGGTTGCCGAACGGGCTGTTCGCCGCCAACCTGACGATCGAACGCGCGAGCGGCGGCCCGTCGCCGCGCTCCGTGTCGTTCGACGCAATCGATTTCTTCTTCGAGGAAGAGCACGCCCTCGCGTACGCATCGCGCTGGGGCCGCCTCTGGGTCGACACGAACGCGTGACATGCGCGGGGCCGGCGTGCACATGGCCGCTCGAAAATACGCGATGACGGAAGCTGTGCAAGAATCTTTCGATCCGTAATCGCATAACAATAGCCATGACCGACACGCTGCAGGAAGAGCATGCAGCCGCAGATCACGCAATGCGCAACTGGACCTTCGAGGCCCAAGGCCCGGTCCGGATCGGTTCCGATGCGCACAAGCAGATGTTCTGTCGGATGCTGCTCGACACACACAACCCGTACAAGCCGGCCGTGATCGACTGGCCGGCGCTCCAGCCGGCCGAGCTCAGGCGGCTCACGTCGCTGCCGATCTGGGACATCGCGGTGCAAACCGAAGGCCGCGCGTCGATCCGCGTGGCGACCTACGCCGCGACGGTCGACGATCCGCTGCTGCGCCGCGCGCTCGAGATGGACGGCGGCGAGGAAGCCCGCCACAAGGTCGTGCTGTCGAAGCTCGTCGAGGCGTACGGCATCCGCCTCGCGCCCGAGCCGGCCTACCCCGCGCCGAAAGATCCCGAATGGTCGTGGATGATGACGGGCTTCAGCGAGTGCATCGACAGCTTTTTCGCGTTCGGCCTGTTCCGCTCCGCGCAGCGCTCCGGCTATTTCCCGCCCGAACTGGTCGAGACCTTCGAGCCCGTGATCCAGGAAGAAGGCCGCCACATCCTGTTCTTCGTGAACTGGTACGCATGGTACTGGCGCACGATGCCGTGGTGGCGCCGGCCGTGGTTCTTCGCACGCGTGGCGGCCGTGTGGGTGCAGCTGATCCGCGATCGCATGAGCATCGCGCGCGGCATCGATGCCGACGGCGCCGCGCGTGACGCGAACTTTCCGGCGACGGGCACCGCCGACATCGGCGATGCGCTGAACCCGCGCGAGCTGATCGAGCTGTGTCTCGTGGAAAACGACCGGCGCATGGCCGGTTACGACAAGCGCCTGCTGCGCCCGATGTTCGTGCCGCGGATGGCGCGGTTCGCGCTGCGGTTTCTGAAGAAGTAAAGCCGGAAGCTTGCCGCGGGTCATGCGGCAGGCTGGCCCATTCGGCCCACGCTCGTGGGCCGAATGTGGCGCGCCCGATACATTCGATCCCTCCCTTTTTTCATTTTGCCGCGCCGGGCCCGCGGCGGCGTGGCGGACAAATTGCCGCATCCGAATCTGACATTTCGGCCCCCTCCGACTGGACGCAGACCCACGGTCTGTGCCGCCCCGTCGACACCCCGCGAAACACCCCTCATGAGTGCGCCCGCTCAACCTCTGGCATACGCGCCGATTCCGCGATAACGCCGATGTCAACGCGATCGTCAATAGGACAAATCCGATAAATCGGCGCAGATTGTTTCATTTGGGCGTTCCGTAGCAATTTTTTACAACTTCGACGGCCGGACGGCCCGGAACGCCCGTCATACGGGCCCCGGCGCCGGACGGAATGCGCACATCAGCACAATCAAATGCACCTCGAATCAGATTAATTTGACTGCTTGATAATCTTCACACTAAAACAAAAATTCAATAAAAGCCAAAATATTAACAAGTTAATAATTCGGCTAGCGCATTATCTCATCGCAACCCAGACAACATTATAAACATGAAAGAATCAGGCGACGCGCAAACGTTTGCTATTTCATTTGTCTTACTTTTGACTAGACCGAGTGTGTCATCCACCGCACAAAACCGCATCAACATATTGATTTTTATAGGAAAACCAGAATCTCGGCCGCAGAATTCAAACCATACTCGAAGCATTCTTGCATCTTTCAAATTCATTCGGCTCTCTTGCGCAAAAACCCGCTGCATTAACCATTCTTTAACTTTTAAAACGCTTCATTTATCACTGTTTGTCAATCTATAAAATCCGCCTCCAATAAACTCCGCCCATCAATTTTGAGATTCACGCGAGCGCACGGAGTAATCCTCTAACAAAAGAGACCGCTGTGTGGCGTGCACATTTGGAGGTAGCAGGATATGAACCGCACATACCGCTCGATCTGGAACGAAGCGCTCGGCGCGTGGGTCGCAGCATCGGAAATCGATTCGGCACGGGGTAAGCCGAACAAGTCGGCTGTCGTGGTGGTGGCCGTCGCGGCGCTGGCGATCAGCCTGCCCGGACTGGCCGAAGCCAATACGCTCAACACCCAGCAAACCTGCTTCACGGGAAGCAACAGCGCGGTCGGCCGCGTCAATCCGGGCGGTACGCAAAACCAGGCCGGCGACGGCTCCGGAACGTATTCGGTCGTCGCCGGGTGTAACTCCAACGGCAACGGCTGGACCGGTGTCACGGTTTACGGCTCGTTCGCGCAGGCAACCGGCAATGGCGCCGTCGCCACCGGCATGCAATCATCGGCCGGCCTCTGGGGTGTCGCGGCCGGCCTCGAAACCACCGCCAGCGGTGCCGGTGCAACCGCACTCGGCTTCGGCTCGACGGCGAGCGCGCTGAACTCCGTCGCGATCGGCGGCGCAGGCGGCAACGGAACGACGCCGCTGTCGCAGGCAAACTCGACGCTCGCATCGGGCGCGGGCGCAGTTGCCATCGGCAGCAACGCAACGAAGGGCGCGCAGTCCGCTGCGTCGGACGGCATCGCGATCGGCGGGCAGTCGTCCGTCGCATCGACCGCCACGTCGGGCATCGCACTCGGCCGCGGTGCGACCGTCAACGGTGCATACGGCATCGCGCAGGGCGACGGCGCGGTTGCGGGTGTCGCCGGGAATACCTCGATAACGAATAACGTCGCAGTCGGGGCTGCAGCATCTTCGACAGGCGCCAATGCAATTGCACTGGGCGGTAGCGCCAAGGCATCCGGGGCCAACAGCATGGCAACCGGCTTCAACGCAAGCGCCACCGGAGCCACCAGTTACGCGGGCGGCTTCGGCGCGGTTGCGTCGAACACCGATGCAACGGCTATTGGCAATCAGGCCACTGCCAGTGGGGCCCAGGATACCGCCATCGGTGTGACGGCCGTTGCGTCGGGCGGGAACGGGGTCGCGCTCGGCAACAGGGCAGCCGCAACGGCCGGCAATGCGACCGCCGTTGGCGCGTCAGCTAGCGCGTCGGCCGGCCAAGCATCGGCGTTTGGCCTCGGCGCCAATGCAAGCGGCACGAACGCAACGGCACTGGGTATCGGAACGGTCGCGTCGAATTTCGCTACGCTGGCTGCCGGCAATCAGTCGACCGCCGCGGGCTCCGCCGCTGTGGCGCTGGGAAGTACTTCGACCGCGGGGGCGAATTCGTCGGTTGCGATCGGCGATACCTCGAGCGTTTCGTCAACGGCCGGCTTGGGTTCAACGGCAATTGGCTACCGTTCAACCGTCAAGTCCGGCGTCGGCGCCGTTGCGATCGGCAGTCAACAGACGGCGAGCGGTAACGGCGCGGTGGCGATCGGCGATCCGAACATTGCGAACGGCACGGGCGCCGTGACGATGGGGGCAAATAACATCGCCGCAGGCAATGCGGCGGGAACGACAGCCGCGAACGGTGCCGTGGCAATCGGCAACAGCAACAGTGCGATCGGCCAGGGCTCGGTTGCACTCGGCAATAGCAATACGACCACGGCGGCTGGCGGCATCGCGATCGGCGATACCGCGGTATCCGGCGCGACGAATGCACTGGCATTCGGGGCCGGCGCCAACGCGAACGTGGCGGGCTCGGTTGCGCTCGGCTCAGGTGCGACCACGACCGCTGCCGCCAGTACAGCGACGGGCGGCACCGGTGCGGTCAGCAGCACGACGATCGGAAGTCAGACATTCGGTACCTATGCCGGCGCGAGTTCGGCCGCTGGTGTTGTAAGTGTGGGCGCCGCCGGTGCCGAGCGCCGCATCCAGAATGTGGCGGCCGGCTTGATCGGTGCAAGCAGCACGGACGCGATCAACGGTAGCCAGCTTTACGCGGTGGCCAGCACCACGACGTCGAGCATCGTCAGCTTGTCGACCTCCACGTCGACGGGCCTCTCGTCGGCCAATAGCTCGATCTCGTCGCTGTCGACCTCGACTTCGACGGGCATCAACTCGTTGTCTACCGGCCTTAGCTCGGCTAACAGCTCGGTCACGTCGCTTTCGTCGTCCACGTCGACTGGTCTCTCGTCGGCCAACAGCTCGATCACTTCGCTGTCGACCTCGACTTCGACCGGCATCAACTCGCTGTCCACTGGCCTTAGTACAGCTAACAGCTCTGTGACGTCGCTTTCGTCGTCCACGTCGACGGGTCTCTCGTCGGCCAACAGCTCGATCACCTCGCTGTCGACCTCGACTTCGACCGGCATCAACTCGCTGTCCACCGGCCTTAGTTCAGCTAACAGCTCTGTTACGTCGCTTTCGTCGTCCACGTCGACCGGCCTCTCGTCGGCAAACAGCTCGATCACCTCGCTGTCGACCTCGACTTCGACCGGCATCAATTCGCTGTCCACCGGCCTCAGCTCGGCTAACAGCTCGGTCACGTCGCTTTCGTCGTCCACGTCGACCGGCCTCTCGTCGGCCAACAGCTCGATCACTTCGCTGTCGACCTCGACTTCGACCGGCATCAATTCGCTGTCCACTGGCCTCAGCTCGGCAAACAGCTCGGTCACGTCGCTTTCGTCGTCCACGTCGACGGGTCTCTCGTCTGCGAATAGCTCGATCACCTCGCTGTCGACCTCGACTTCGACCGGCATCAATTCGCTGTCTACTGGCCTCAGCTCGGCAAACAGCTCGGTTACGTCGCTTTCGTCGTCCACGTCGACGGGCCTCTCGTCGGCCAACAGCTCGATCACCTCGCTGTCGACTTCGACCTCGACGGGCATCAACTCGCTGTCTACTGGGCTCAGCTCGGTCTCGACGAAGACAGACAACCTCGGCAGCAGCACCGCGTCGGCACTTGGCGGCGGGTCGACGTACGACCCGACGACGGGCAAGGTCTCGGCCCCGGCGTACACCACGTACAACGCGAACGGCTCGACATCGACGGCCAACAGCGTGGGCTCGGCGATCGACAGCATCAATAGCCAGGGCATCAAGTATTTCCACGCGAACTCGACGGGCCCCGACAGCACCGCGACGGGCACCGACGCCGTCGCCATCGGCACCGGCGCTGTCGCCGGCACGAACAACTCCGTCGCGCTCGGCGCGAATTCGACGACCGCCGCGGCCACTCCCACGAGCAGCGCGACCGTCAACGGCGTAACGTTCGGCGGATTCGCTGGCGCCACGCCGGTCGGCACCGTCAGCGTCGGCGACGTCAATAAAGAACGGCAGATCACCAACGTCGCTGCAGGCCAGGTGAGCGCGACCAGTACCGACGCGATCAACGGTAGCCAGCTTTATTCCGTCGCCCAGCAAGTCGGTAGCGCGACCAGCGCCATTTCGTCGCTGTCGACGTCCACATCCACCGGCCTCTCCTCGACTAACAGCTCGATCTCGTCGCTGTCCACGTCGACCTCGACGGGTATCAATTCGCTGTCGACGGGTCTCAGCTCGACCAATAGCTCGGTGACGTCGCTGTCGACTTCCACGTCGACTGGCCTCTCGTCGGCCAATAGCGCGATTACGTCGCTCTCGACTTCGACCTCGACCGGCTTGTCGTCGGCAAACAGCGCCATCACGTCGCTCTCCACATCGACTTCGACTGGCCTCTCGTCGACCAACAGCTCGATCAGTTCGTTGTCCACGTCGACGTCAACCGGCATCGGTTCGCTGTCCACCGGCCTGAGCAGCACGAACAGCTCAGTGACGTCGTTGTCGACCTCAACGTCCACCGGCCTGTCGTCGGCCAACAGCTCGATCACGTCCCTGTCGACGTCGACTTCGACCGGCATCAGCTCGCTGTCCACCGGCCTGAGCTCGACCGACAGCTCGGTGTCGTCGCTGTCGACCTCCACGTCGACCGGCTTGTCGTCCGCGAACAGCTCGATCACGTCGCTCTCGACCTCGACCTCGACGGGCCTCTCGTCGGCCAACAGCTCCATCACCTCGCTGTCGACTTCGACTTCGACCGGCCTGTCGTCCGCCAACAGCTCGATCACATCGCTGTCCACATCGACCTCGACCGGCATCAGCTCGCTGTCCACCGGCCTGAGCTCGACCGACAGCTCGGTGTCGTCGCTGTCGACCTCCACGTCGACTGGCTTGTCGTCCGCGAACAGCTCGATCACGTCGCTCTCGACTTCGACCTCGACGGGCCTCTCGTCGGCAAACAGCTCGATCACGTCCCTGTCGACCTCGACCTCGACCGGCATCAACTCGTTGTCAACGGGTCTCAGCTCGACCAATAGCTCGGTGACGTCGCTGTCGACTTCCACGTCCACTGGCCTCTCGTCGGCCACCAGCTCGATCACATCGCTGTCCACATCGACCTCGACCGGCATCAGCTCGCTGTCCACCGGCCTGAGCTCGACCGATAGCTCGGTGTCGTCGCTGTCGACCTCCACGTCGACCGGCTTGTCGTCCGCGAACAGCTCGATCACGTCCCTCTCGACCTCCACGTCGACCGGCCTGTCGTCCGCGAACAGCTCGATCACGTCCCTCTCGACCTCCACGTCGACCGGCCTGTCGTCCGCCAACAGCTCGATCACGTCCCTGTCGACCTCCACGTCGACCGGCCTGTCGTCGGCAAACAGCTCGATCACGTCCCTCTCGACCTCGACGTCGACTGGCCTCTCGTCGGCAAACAGCTCCATCACCTCGCTGTCGACCTCGACTTCGACCGGCCTGTCGTCCGCCAATAGCTCGATCACGTCGCTCTCGACTTCGACCTCGACCGGCCTGTCCTCCGCAAACAGTTCGATCACGTCGCTGTCGACTTCGACCTCGACCGGTATCAACTCGCTGTCCACCGGCCTGAGCTCGACCAACAGTTCGGTGACGTCACTGTCGACCTCGACCTCGACGGGCCTCTCGTCGGCCACCAGCTCCATTACGTCCCTGTCGACCTCGACTTCGACCGGCATCAGCTCGTTGTCCACCGGCCTGAGCAGCACGGACAGCACGATCACGTCGCTGTCGACCTCGACGTCGACCGGCATCGGCTCGCTGTCCACCGGCCTGAGCAGCACCAACAGCGCGGTATCGTCGCTGTCGACCTCCACTTCGACCGCGATCAACGCCGCGAAGACGCACTACTACAGCGTCAACGACAACGGCGTGCAGCAAGCCAACTACGCGAACGACGGCGCCACGGGCACCAACGCCCTCGCCGCCGGCGTGAACGCCAGCGCGGCGGGCGCCAGCAGCGTGGCAGTCGGCGACGGCTCGAACGCGCAGACGGCAGGTGCGGTCGCGATCGGCCAGAACGCCTCGGCAACGGGCGGCAAGGCCGTGTCGATCGGCTCCGGCAACACCGCGTCCGGCGATGGCGCGGTCGCGATCGGCGATCCGAACGTGGCCACGGGTACCGGCGCAGTGGCGATGGGCGCGAACAACACGGCGACCGGCGACGGCGCGGTGTCGCTCGGCAACCAGAACACGGCAACCGGCGCCAGCGCGCTCGCCCTCGGCAGCGCGAACCAGGCCACCGCGGACAACACGATCGCGCTGGGCAACCAGGCCACGGCCAGCGCCACCGGCGCCCAGGCCTACGGCTCGGCCGCCAAGGCCACGGCCGCCGACGCGCTCGCCTTCGGCACGAACGCACAAGCGAACGTCGCGAACTCGATCGCACTCGGCGCGAACTCGATCACGGCGGCAGCCGTCGGCACGTCGAGCGCCACGATTGGCGGCGTCACGTACCCGTTCGCGGGCAGCGCGCCGGTCGGCGTGGTGAGCGTCGGCGCACCGGGCCAGGAACGCCAGATCACGAACGTCGCCGCGGGCCGCATCTCGGCCACGAGCACGGACGCGATCAACGGCAGCCAGCTCAACGCGACGAACACGGCGCTCAACACGCTGTCGACGTCCACCGCGTCGAACGTCGCGTCGCTGTCCACCGGCATCAACTCGCTGTCCACCGGGCTGAGCACGACCAACAGCAACGTGGCCTCGCTGTCCACGTCGACCTCGACCGCGATCAGCTCGCTGTCGACGGGCCTGAGCACGACGAACAGCACCGTCAACTCGCTGTCGACGTCGACGTCGACCGGCATCGGTTCGCTGTCGACCGGCCTGAGCACGACGAATAGCAACGTGGCGTCGCTGTCAACCGGCGTGACGAACATCAACAACCAGTTGAACCAGTTGTCGACGACGCTCAACAACAACACGACGCGTGCGGTGAACAACAACGGCGTCGCCGCCGACCTGAACGGCAAGGGCAACGACCTTCCGGTCGTCACCGCGGGTTCGAACTCGGTGGCGATCGGCGCGGGCTCCAACGACGGCGGCCGCTCGAACGTGGTGTCGGTCGGCAGCGACCAGCAGCAGCGCCAGATCACGAACGTCGCGCCGGGTACGCAAGGCACCGACGCGGTGAACGTGAACCAGCTGACGCAGGTGCAGACGACGCTGTCGACGGCGCTGTCGGGCCAGCAGGCGCAGATCAACTCGCTGGGTTCGCAACTGCAGCAGACCGACCAGATGGCGAAGCAGGGTATCGCGGCCGTCGGCGCGATGGCCTCGATCCCGCAGCTCGATCGCGACGCCAACTTCGGGATGGGTGTGGGCACGTCGACCTTCCTCGGCCAGAAGGCGATGGCGGTCAACATGCAGGCGCGCATCACGGAGAACCTGAAGGCGTCGATCAACGGCGGTTTCAGCGGCGGTCAGAAGGTGATCGGCGCCGGCGTGCTGTACCAGTGGAAGTAACGCGTCGCGCCGCCAGGCCGCCCAGCTCGCCAGCCGTGCGGCCCGCGGCGGCCCCGACGGCCAGACGAGCCCGCCGCGCAACCCGTGGCGGGCTTCGGTCAACCCAAGCTTTAAGGACGTCACCGTGAACAAACTCGCTCTTGCGCTCGCGCTTTCCGCAACGGCCCTCGCCGCGTGCTCGACCGCATCCGGCCCGACCTTCAGCGCCTCCGAACTGCAGCCGCGCGACGGCATGCGTACCTTCCAGGTGGACTGCCACGGCCTGCTGTCGGGCCCGCAGACCTGCATGAAGGCCGCCCGCAGAATCTGCGGCGACGAGCCCGTGCGCGCCGTCGATTCGGCCCGCGCGCTGCGCGACAAATCCGATCCGGCCACGCTGGTCTTCCAGTGCGGCGCCGCACCGGCCGAAGCGGCCCCCGCCGCCACACCCGCACCCGCCGCAGCCGCGGTGGAACGCGTGAACCTGTCGGGCGACGCGCTGTTCGCGACCGACCACGCGACGCTCGCACCGACCGCGCGCGAATCGCTCGACCGGCTGCTGAGCGAGCGCGCCGACCGCACGTACTCCCAAGTGACGGTCACCGGCTTCACCGATTCGGTGGGCAGCGACGACTACAACCTCGCGCTGTCGAAGCGCCGCGCCGAATCGGTCGCCGCCTATCTGAAGACGCACGGGCTGAAGACCGATTCGATGACGGTGTCGGGCCGCGGCAAGGCCGATCCGGTCGCGTCCAACGCGACGCCGGAAGGCCGCGCCAGCAACCGCCGCGTCGAAATCCGGCTGCAGCACTGAGCCGCCTGCGGCCGCCCATGCGGCCGCGCTATCCGGCGGGCCGCACCCGCCGCGCCGGAATTCCGCCGGACCACCGGGCGCCGCTTCGCCGGCGCCCGCTCCCATCGGCCGGCGGCTATGTCAAAGTTCGTTACGTCCTGCCAAAACCGGCGGTTTCCATGCCACAATCGCCGCAGACAGTCGCCGGGGGCAGCCTGCCCGTCGCGCGCCGTGCCAGGCGTGCGCGGCGACGCGCCGGCATCCGGCTGCCGCCCATGCGAATCCCGTCGCGCGATTCGCGCACCGCGGCGCCACCGGCGCAAATCGAATCATGACGATCCACGGCGCGCCGCTGCCGGCCAGACGCTCGACGCGATGCCCGGACGCACGACGCCGCAGAGGAAACCAACCGGTGACGGACATCAATGAAGCCGCCGCGGGCGGCACCCGCAACCAACGGCCGGCGGTCGGCATCTCGCTGTTTGCGCGCGACGGCCAGGCGATCTGGGAAAACGGCATCCACCAGAACATCGCGTTCCTCGCGATGATGCTCAAGCGCTCGGATCGCGTCGGCCCCGTCTATTTTCTGAACGGCGGCGACGCCACTGCCCTGCCGGCCGGGCTCGAACTCGACGGCCTCGACATCCCGCTCGTGAAACCCGCCGACGTCACGCACGAACTCGACGTCGTGATCGAAATGGGCGCGCAGTTGCCGGTCGAATGGCTGCGGCACATGAAGGCGCTCGGCAAGAAGATCGCCGCGTTCTTCTGCGGGCACGTGTATGCGGGCCTGTGCGAGACGCCGATCTTCGGGAAACCGTCGGGGCACGTGTTCAACGGCGCCCCGTTCGACGAAGTATGGCTGCTGCCGCAATACGACAAGACCGCCGCGCCGATGCTGCGAACGATCCTGCGCGCACCTGTTCACCTGATGCCGCACATCTGGTCGCCGTACTTCCTCGAGCGCCGCGTGGCCACGCTCGCCGACGAAGGCGCGACGTTCGGCTATCGGCCCGGCCAGCGGCCGTGGAGGCTCGCGACGCTCGAGCCGAACATCTCGGTCGCGAAGTCCTGTCACTACCCGATGCTCGCGTGCGACGCTTTCTACCGCGCGCGGCCTGATGCGGTGCAACACATGTTCGTCGTCAACTCGATGCACATGAAGGAACATCCGACCTTCCTGCACTTCGCGAACAGCCTCGATCTCGTGCGCCAGCACAAGGCGACGTTCGAACCGCGGCTCGACCTGCCGGGCTTCATGGCGCGCCACGCGGATGCGGTCGTGTCGCACCATTGGGAAAACGGACAGAACTATCTGTATTACGACGTGCTGTACGGCGGCTATCCGCTGATCCACAACTCGACGCTGATCGGCGACGCCGGCTATTACTACCCGGACTTCGATTCAGCCGCCGGCGGCCGCGCGCTGCTCGAAGCGTGGCTGCATCACGACGAACGCCTCGATGACTACCGCGCGAAGGCCGGCCGGCTGCTGCAGTCGGTCTCGATCGACAACCCCGCGAACCTCGACGCGTTCGTCTCGCGTCTGGTCGCCTGAACCGGAGCATACGCATGTCGGACTCCAATGCCCGTCAAGCGCCCGGCGAGGGCAAGCGCCTCGTCGTCGGCGTGTCGCTGTTCGTGCGCGGCGCCGGCCAGTCGCTATGGGAAAACGGCATTTTCCAGAACTGCCTGCTGCTGATCCTGCTGCTGCGCCAGTCGCCGCTCGTCGCGGATGCCGTGATGGTCAACGGCGGCGAACAGGTCGCCGATCCGCAGATGATGCTCGGCGAGTGGAACGTGCCGCTGCTGTCGATGGACGAAGCGCTCGAGCGCTGCGACGTGCTGATCGAGATGAGCGCGCAATTCGGCGCGGACTACCTGCGCGCGTTCCGCGAGCGCGGCGGCAAGGTCGTCACGATGCGGGTCGGCAACGACTACGTGATCGACATCGAACGCGCGATGTTCGACAAGCCGTCGGGCTTCCTGTTCTCGGGCGCGCCGTACGACGCGGTGTGGACGATTCCCGAATTCGAGCGCTCGTGTCTGCACTATTACCAGACGGGCTTGCGCGCACCGGTCACGATCGTCCCGCACATCTGGCATCCGATGCTGTTCGACAAGGCGCGCGCGACGCTCGGCGCCGGTTTGTCGTTCGGCTATCAGCCCGGCAAGCCCCGGTGGCGCGTGACGATGTTCGAGCCGAACATCTGCATGGTGAAGACCAGCATCATCCCGATGCTCGTGACCGAGGAAGCGTATCGCGCGAAGCCGGCGTTCCTCGAATTCGTGCGCGTATGCAACACGCTGCACCTGAAGGAACATCCGACGTTCGTGCACTTCGCGAAAAGTCTCGACATCGTGAACCACGGGATCACGACGTTCGAAAGCCGCTACGCGGTGTACGAATTCATGGCCGCATACGGCGATGCGGTGGTGTCGCACACATGGGAGAACGCGCAGAACTACCTGTATTACGAGCTGCTGTACGGCGACTATCCGCTGATCCACAACTCGCCGTTCCTCGGCAAGGCCGGGTATTTCTATCCGGACTTCGACTGCCAGGCGGGCGGCCGCGCGCTGCTGCAGGCGTTCGCCGAGCACGACGCGAATCTCGACGCGTACCGCGAGCAGTCGAGGCACGTGCTCGACTCGGTCAGCATCTACAACCCCGAGAACGTCGCGGCCTATACGGACGCGATCGCCACGCTCTATCGCGACGCGTGACCCGTCCCCGCCCCACGGAGCCGATCCGATGAAACTCAATGTCGCGATAACGATGAACGTGCAGCGCGACGCGACGCAGTCGATCTGGTACAACGGCGCGAACCAGCACTGCGTGTACCTGTACATGCTGCTGAAGCAGTCGCCGCTGATCGGCGAGGTCTGGCTCGCGCACGACGACGGCATCGCCGAGTATCCGCAGGCGCTGATGATGGACGCGTTCGGCGACGCGCTGCGGCCGCTGTCGGCCGTCGTTCACGAGACCGACCTGCTGATCGAGATGAACGCGTTCGTCG
Organism: Burkholderia anthina; assembly: GCF_001547525.1. GTDB lineage: Bacteria > Pseudomonadota > Gammaproteobacteria > Burkholderiales > Burkholderiaceae > Burkholderia > Burkholderia semiarida. The sequence continues at coordinate 1,792,906 of NZ_LNJP01000003.1, read as the reverse complement.
ACCCGTCGCACACGGACGTCGTGCGCCGGCGCGGCGGCAAGTGCGTGTCGTACCGCTTCGGCAACGACTACGTGATCGCGGTCGAGACGATCAACTTCGAGAAGAACGACTGGCGACCGAACCCGCACCGCGTGCAGTTCGACGAGATCTGGACCAATCCGCAGCACATGCATACGTGCGCCGCGTATTTCCAGGCCGTGTACCGCGCGCCGGTGATCGAGCTGCCGCATATCTGGTCGCCGTATTTCATCGAACGCAGCCTCGACGCCGATCCCGAGCTGAAGGCGCGCTTCGGCTATCGCAACCACGGCCGGGCCAAGCGCATCGCGTTCTTCGAGCCCAACCTGAACGTCGTGAAGAGCGCGATCGTGCCGATGCTCGCCGCGAACGCGTGCTACGTCGACCATCCGGAGCTCGTCGAGCACGTGTACATGACCAACACGTTCGACAAGAAGGAGAACGTCGCCTTCAAGCATCTCGCGCTCGGGCTCGAGATGGTGCGCGACGGCAAGGCCACCGCCGACGTGCGCGCGCCGTTCGTCGCGTGGGCCGCGCATCACACCGACATCGTCGTGTCGCACCACTGGGAAAACGGCCTGAACTACCTGCTGTACGACGCGCTGTACGGCAACTACCCGCTCGTGCACAACTCGCCGTTCCTGCGCGACGTCGGCTACTACTATCCGGACTTCGAGATCTTCGATGCGGCGCGCGCGATCGCGACCGCCGCGCAGACGCACGACGCACGGCTCATCGACTACGCGGCCGCCGCCCGACGCTGCCTGCACCAGGTCGACGCGCTCGCCGAGCACAACGTGCGCGCCTATTCCACGCGGATCCAACACCTGTTCGCCGATCGCCCGCTCGGCTGATTGCGATCGCACGCGCCCGTCGCGTCACACGCGTACCCGATCGCCGCTTTGCGCGGCGAACGCGCGGCCGTGCCGCCGCCCGATGCGCGCGAGCACCGCGAAACAACGGGCTGCCGACCGGCCCGCGCGGCCCGATTGCCTGACGAGGCTGTCGCATACGCCGCGCGCGATCGCCGACTCGTCACCGCACGCGCCGGCAATGACGCCCGCGTAATAGTGCCGCGCCGCCAGCTCGCGGCCGCCCGCGTCGAGCGGGTTCATCCGCTGAATGCGGCGCGCGACGGTCGTCAGGCCGTCGAGATAGGGCGCGACATCGATCGGGGCATCGGGCGACTCGGCGCCCAGTTGCCCCAGCATGTCGGCCAGTTCGGCGAGGGCGATCAGGCCGCGCACATCGGTTGCCTGCGTGCCCGTTCCGCCTCCGGCTTTCGTCTCCGCCATCTCCACGCCCCTTTTTGCGATTCGTCCCGCCCCTGACGCTCATCCCACGCGCCGCCCTGCCCGTTCCCGCGATCACGCGGCGGCCGGCGACCGCCACGAAAAGCGGATACCCTGCGCCCACGCGACGCCGGCATCCACGATGATCTGCCGGTCCATCTCGCTTTCCACACCCTCGACGACGACGTGCCGCGCACCTTCATGCGCAAACGCGATCAACCGGCGAAACCGGTAACGCCCGATCGCGTTGCGTTTGATCATCGACAGAATCGAGCGGTCGAGCTTCACGATGTCGGGATTGCCGACCACCAGATTGTTCAATGCACTGAAACCGACACCGAAATCGTCGATCGCGATCCGGCACCCGGCGCGCCGGAGGCGGTCCACGAACGACCGGCCCGCGACAGGGTTCAGCGGCCCCGTCTCCGTGATTTCGACCACCAGCCGCGCCGCCACCGACGGCTCGCACTCGAGCCGCCTGAAGGTCGCGAGCCACGCGTCATCCACGACCGCACTGGCCGCCGCGATGTTGCACCCGTACACGGCACCAGGATCGGCGCGCAGCGCGTCGATCATCCGGCCGACCACCAGCCGGTCGAACCAGCGCATCAGCCCGAGCGCTTCGAGACGCGGCAGAAAGGCGATGGGCGGCAGCGCGTCGCGCTCGCCCCATCGCAGCCGCGCCAGGCATTCCTGGTACAGCACGCCGCCCGACAGGTCGGCGCGGCACACGGGCTCGCGCGCGAACCCGAGCCGGCTTTCGACGAAACTGCGTACCGACGCGAGGTCGGGATGATCGTCGCGCGCGCCGAACACGCGGTCGATTTCGTCGCGATTCGCTTTCCGATTCGCCTCCTGGCGAGCTTCGACCGCATTCATCCGGCGCTCCGGCAAATGGCGAGCCGCCGATCACGGCTCGACCTCAACACATCAGCGGAACGAGCCGACCTCGACGCGCTCCGCCGCCCTACCCGGCCCATCCTGTCATGTCGATTTTTCCGGGGAGCGGACTGTTCGCTGCGGCGCCGTCAAATTCGATATTTTTACGATATTCGGTTACCTGAAATACATCACGCGCGCGCGATGCCGACAGTGCGACAGGTTACACAACCCGAATTACAAGGAACCCGAAGCTTGAGTCGTTTACCTTTCTCGTCGAAACAGTTTTATCTGAATCGTCTCTTCTCGAATTCCCTGTCTCGAGAATCAGGGCACCGTCAATTGATCGGACCAATACCGTGCCGTGAAGTACCGATCGCGCGCGACAGGCCGCGGTGAAACACCGTTCTCCATACACGAGCCGCCCCGCGAGAAACCCGTTTCCGCACGCCATTCGATCATCGCGGCATTCAATTTTCACGTTTCAAACGATATTATTAAAATTCCGATCGGAATCAATCTTCCTTTAATCAATAATACCAACTTCAATTATATGAAGATTATGAATTGAAACATGTTTAACGATCTTTCCAACTTGTTAACCTATAAACTTGTTTGTGACGGACTTCCCTCGGAGCCGTCAATTTCGTGCCTTCGAAAACCGTCGAACCGATCGGGTTCGACGGTTTCTTTTTTAACGGCATGATTTCGTCAGACATGAGGGCGGGACAAACCCGGCGGCGGCGGACGGCGCGCGGGCCGCAACGAACCGGTACCGCGGAAAATCGGCCTCAGGCGGCCGTCGCGCCGATCAGGTTCGCGAGCAGCGCGTCATACTCGGCGACGAGCGCCGGATTCGACGACGTGTAACGGCCGAGGATCTCGCGCTGGCGCCGCGTGTACGCCTGCCAGTCGTCGTCGTGCGTATGCAGCGCGCGGAGCAGCGCATCGGCGCCTTGCTGCACGTCGTTGTCCGGATAGTAGTAACCGAGATCGGGCGCGAGGCTCGCGTTGTGCACCAGCGGATAGCCCTGCCAGCACACGTCGAAATAGAAATAGTTGAGCGGGTTCGACCACTGGTGCGACACGACGATATCGGTCAGGTCGGCCAGGAACAGCGGCGTATCGAAACGCCCGACGAAGCTCGCCTTGCCCGCGCGCACGATGTCCAGGTAGTTCATCAGCATCACGAACTCCGGGCTGTCGTGCGCGAGGCGATCGGCGTTCGTCACGTGCGTGAAGCAGATCGCGTCCGGGTCGCGGCGATACGCTTCGTCGATGATCAGCATCGGATACACGCAGAACTTCACGACGTTGTGGTTCGGCTCCATCACCGTGAGCCGCTTGCCGGGCTCGCTGCGCGGCCGGTATTCGCCGTGCCCGGGCAGCGGCCGCGCGCGTTCGGTCAGGAACATCGGATCCCACACGAACGGCACGACGCGCCCCGGACAGCGGCGCAGCGACTGCAGGAACGGCAGCGACGACGGCGCGATCTGCGGAATCGCCCACACCTCGTCGTAGCCGCGGTTGATGAACAGCGAATCCCACAGCCGGCGGCCGAACAGCATCGACTCCATCGCGTTGATGTACTCGACGCCGCAGCAATAGCTGACGAGCTTCACGCCGCGCGCTTTCAGGTAGGCCGTCTGCTCGCCGTCGATTTGCCCGCCAAGCTCGATCACCACGTCGAGCGCGTCCTTCATGTCGGCGAACTGGCGCGTGTCGTACACGCCGCGATCCCACGGCAGCGCGTCGGTGAGCGGCACGTCGGTCGTGTTCACCAGCGTCACGCGGTAACCGTGCGGCGACGCCATCAGCAGCTTCGCGAGGAACAGCGCGTTCTGCTTGATGCCGTTGATCCACAGGCTTTCGTCGGGGGCACGCAATCCGATCGTGATGCCGATGCGCAGGCCGGTCAGGACAGGAGACGTCATCGTCGGCAGGATGGAAAGTTGAACGGGGATGGCATGGCGCAGTGTAGCGCGCGAAGCGCCGGCTGCGTCAAGCGGCGGCAATCCGGCATTCTAGCGGAGCGCCGGCCGCACACTGTCAGGGATGGTCAGCGGCCGGTCCGGAGCGCTTTCCAATGGAAGAAGAGCCCGTTGTGCGCCAGACCTGGCCGAGTCGACTCTCATCATCAGGAATTCCGTCGCCGACGATCAAGCTCCCGAAACCGCACCTCGTTCATGGAACCAGCTCCATCCGATTGCCCGTCACGACCAGCTTGACGGGATCGGATTTCTTCCATTGCGATTTCGGGATCACCAGTTGCCATTCGGCACCGGCTTGGTTACGAAAGAATCCCGCGACACCGACAACTTGCGCATCATCTGCCATGGGCGCAGACAGCTTCACCGTGGCGCCAGGCCCGAGCGTGGTTTCCATACTGCCGAGCAGATCGGCCCTCAGTAACGCTCTATCGTCATCGAGCAGCTGGGCGTAACCCGCTTTTTCGAAGACCTTCGCGTCTTTCAGCTGGTAAACGCGCACCACGACCGGCAATGATTGACCTTGCTCATTTTCGTTGAGCGCGGAACGACTTTCGATCACCAGATTCATCTGCTTGACCCTCGCGACGAACACCGCGCGCGTCGTATCGACCGCCGTATCCATCACCGACTGCCACATGCCGCAGCCGGACATCGCCGCGACCGTCAGCGCACCGACCGCTACCAGTCGAATGCTTCGCATCCTCAGATGTGTTCTCGGTATCACAACCAGTCTCCCGTCTTGCTCACGCACGGATAGCGCCGGATCGGCCCCCCGACGCCTTCGTACAGAACGAGTCGCACTGCAAAGTGGCAACACGCGTAGCGGCCTACGAAACGGCTGAGTACGTCGCCGAACAGCGCGACATCGCCCGGCCCGGCGAAACCCGACGGCTCGATACCTACGTTCACATTCACGATGCGATCGACGCGCATACCCACCCGTTCCGTTTCCTCGTCGAGCCACACGTAATGGATCGCCTCGATACGTCGCCGGTTATCGTCCTGTCGCGTCCAGTCGTACAACGACAGCGCGCCGCGCAGCACGTTCGCGTCCATCATGTTCAGCTCGGTTGTGCCTGCCGCGTTGAAGTGAGAAATCACCCGCCAGTCATAGTCGCGCCCGCGCGGCGGATACAGCGGCATCGTCGGGGCCGTCAGGTTGCATACGCGCTCGACACCGTTAAAGGTCGAAGCAGGCGTGGCAATCGTCGATTCACGCAGGGCCATGCGCGGCAATCGGCCATTGTTTGCCAATACCCGGACCGTCACGTGCGCGTCCGGCAAGCTGCCCGGCTCATCCCATGGATGCCCGCCCAACGTCACGACCATCTCGCGCTGGCCGGTCACGCCTTGCCGAATCGACGCGTGGTAGTAGCGATCCGGCGATTCGTGCCGCATCATCCCGCCGCGGTGACGGAATTCCTTGATCGACCGATACGCGTATTGATTGGCGGTGCGCGGATCGGTCGCCACGACCGACAGCGCATCGTAGGGCTCGACGTGCTCGCCCGCCGACCTGGGAGGGAGCACCGGATAGTCGCGATCGTGTCCGTTGGGCCGGATTGCCTGCGCGTCCAGTTCGAACAGATTGATCACCGGCGTGCAGAACAACCGGATATTGTCCGCGCCGAACGTGGCGTCACCGGGTATCCGATCCCGGATCGCGATTTCGAATTCAAGACGCGTTTCGCCCGGTGGCACACTCGCCGCGTCGAAACCGCACAAGTCGACGAAGTGGAACTTCTCGGGGAACGCGAAATATTCGAGCATCGTCTGCTCGCGATCGAGAGCGGCGTCGCGTGCGTCGTGATCGACGGGCCACAGTCGCTCCTGTGCGCCAAAGCCAGCCGCCTCGAACCGCATCGCCGGACGCGGCTGTAGCTGGCCGTCGAGCAGGCGCGGCATGCGCACGCCGATCGACTCGACCTGGCGCGTGAACACTGCGTACAGCGCGGATGCGGTCGGCCGGTCGCCATGCAGGTAAAGCCGGATACGCGACAGGTCATCCAGCAACCGCTGCTCGCGGTGCAGCAGGTCGAACGCGAGCCGAATCACCGTTCGACCGTCCTCGCGCATACGCGCACCCGCCTCGCGCACGCCGAGCGGCAACAGGGTTACCGCCTGAGTGGTCCGATAAACGCATATCGTCCCGTCCTGGCCGACCGGTGTCGAATGAACCTGTAGCCCCGGCGGCAACGTATCGAGAATCCGCGCCTCGCCGGTGCGGGGCATGCACGCAAGGATCGCCAGCGACGGAATCGTGCGACCCGCATGCGGCCAAAGGTGGTCGATCAGCGGATCGGTGATTTCCGAATAGACGTCGTCGAGCTTCATGCGCAGCCGGCTCGTGAGGAAAGCGAAGCCCTCGTAAGTCTGCTCGACACTGTCGTGGAGTGCGCCGGGCATCATCGTCATTCCCACACGGCGGGCACCTTGCGGCTGTTCCTTCGCAAATTCCCGCGCCGCTTCGCGCAAGTAGCGCATCTCGGCATCGAAGTAGCGCAGATACGGATCGTCCTCCGCGCCGAAGCCGACGCCTTCGGGCATCACCGGTTTGTTTTTGCCTTCACTCATGGCTGGAGATCCTGTGGCAGCGGCGGCAGGAGCGGCATGGTAGACACGACACCGGCGTTGCCGACGACGAAAATGCGATCGGGCATTCGGAATCCGCGCAGTTTCAGCAGGCCAATCGGCCCGGCGCCGACCTGTGTGCGCAGCACATACGAAAGCGGCTCGCCGCTCCCGGTGTCCCACGTGAGCCGATAGCGCGTGCTATCAAGCTGCTTGACGTCCGCCTTGCTCAGCAGACGCAGGAACGCCCAATCGCCGGTCGAATCAAACGCCTGCCGCAGGCCCGCGTCGAGCGTCTGCCACGTGAGCCCCGCGTGTCCGTTCAGGCCATTGCCTGGCCACGCCAGCGGCGTCCAGCGTTCCTGCTGATTGAAATAGACGATCTGCTTGCCGTCGATCGACAGTTCCGAGCGTGTTACCTCTGGCGTCGGCAGGGCCATCATTTCGAATTTCTGTCCCGCGTCGCCCTGCAAGTAGAGCTGTGCGCCCACCGTCGACAGCTGCCGGACGGCGCTCAGGAATTTCGGATCGAACTGCAGCGCCTGCGGCGCAAACTCGTTCGGCACCCAGTGATCGCCCTCCAGCTTCATCACGCCGGCCAGTTGTGTAGTGACGAAACGCGAAATCAATCCGGTGTCGGGCCGCACATAGCGGCCAAGCTCAGCGAAGGATGCATCGGCCTGCGTATCGAAGAACGGATAGCGGCCGCTCATCGCCGCGTTGAAGGGCGCGGCAACGCTGGCTCGCCATGCGTCGTTCAGGCTCGCCGCGGCCGGTTGCAGGATCGTCTGCCATGCGGCCTCGAGCGGCTGCGCAAACACCGCATCGCCAAAACCCGCCCATGCCGCGCCCAGACTTGCGGCCGTCAGCGCCGCGTCATCGCGTGCTTGGGACAGCTCCGACAACTTCCCCTGGAACACCGCCTGCGCGAGCGAACGCGCCATCGCCTGCGCATCCGGACTGCCGGAAATCTGCTGCAACTTCAGCCGCATCGTCGTGACTGCCGTCAGGTAGCGCGACAGGCTCACACCGGTCAGCGCGATACCGGCCGGCACAGCGCGCTTCGCGTTTGCAGCGGCCGGCGACGCGCCCGCGTCGCCCATCAGCACAAGCAGCGGACCAAACGGCTTGTCGAGCGGGCTGACGACGGCCGCCCCTGCCTGCTCGTCCGTGCCGATCAGGTCTTGCGCCTTGCGCACCAGCGTGTCAACCAGCGCCTGCGACGGGCGGCCCGCCTGGGCCTGATACTGCACGGATTTCATCAGCGCGATCAACGGCGAGGTCTGTGCATCCGCGAGCCGCGAAAGCTGTGCCACCGCACCGCCGAGATTGGATGCCGGCTGCCATTTCATGCTGTTGAGCATGCGCTGCCACGCAGCCGTGTACTCGCCAAAATAACGCGCCGTCAATCGCTGCTTCAGATCATCGGCGGGCGCTTTAGACCGGATCATGTCGGCCGCGCGCGTGTGCCCCGCCGTCCGAGACGGCTGCGTGCTCGCCAACACCCAGTCGCCGCTGCTTTGGTACTCGCCGGCGGCCTTGTCGATCGCCGCAGCGATCATGCCGTCCCACGCTGCGCGCGTATAAATCCCCGGCACCGTCTGCGACGCGGTGAACATCCCACGTGCATCGGCGCCATTCAGCAGCGTCTCGAGCGACGCATCGGCGTACTTGTTCTCGACGTCGTCGATAATGCGCCGGTACACCGTGTCGTCGGCTGACGCGAGTCCCATCTGCGTCACCAGCATGTTGCGAGTCGCTGTCACGACGCGATCGTCCGTCGCAATTCGCCATTCCGGATGCGCTTTCAGATGATCGGCGTAAAACGCTGCGAGCCGTCGGCCGATATCGTCACGCTCGCCCGAAGGCATTTCCGGCGGCCTCCTCCACAGAGCGGTGAGTTGATGCTTCAGAAATGCGGATTCGGCGCGAGATGGATCACCGAGCATCAGATAAGCCTTGAGCGCATTGTAGGTACTGCTGCGTGCGTCCTGTGATTGAAGGCTGTCGGCGCGCATCCGATCGGCTGCCACCAACAGCTCGCCGATCGTTTTCACAACAGGCGCCTGCAAGTTGCGAGTCGCGGCGATTCGGTACGGTTGCCACAGACTGCCGAGAACATCGTCATTGTGCGACAGAGCCGCTCGCAGATACCACGGTGCGCCATGCCGTTGCCGGTATTCGAGCTTTTCGATCAACTGTTGCAGCGCAAGCTGCGCGCGCAAGGCGACAGCGGTTTGCGGCCGTGCATCGACCGCTGCGCGAGCCGCCGCTTCCGCTTCGCGCATGAGTTGCCGGTTGCCGACGAACGATATGGTCATCCATGCGCACCACGCTATCGCCGCAACTGTCACGCCTATCGCCAGCGCATCCGGCCCGTAGAAGCCCACCCGCTGGCCAATGCGTCGCCGACTGGCGATTGCGCGCCACGCGGGTAGCAGCGCGGCCGGTTGCGGCGGGAAATCGGTCGGGATGGTCGGCGCCGTTGCGCTCGCGCCCGCAGCAAGTGGCACCGGCGTCGGCATGGTGGCTGTCGTCGCGAATACGGGAGCGAACATGACGCCCGTCAGCGGCGCGCGCGTCCAGTGCGAATCAACGAGCGCCTGCCAGCCGGCGACGATTTGCTCGTGCTGCTTTTCGATGTATTGCGAGATTTCGGCTAAATATGTGATGCGTGTCGATGCCGCACAAAGCCGAACGCCCGTGTCCGCCGCACTACGCCCGATCGCAGCGAGTTGATCGCGTAAGACGAGAAGCCGACTATCACCGACCACCGGCTCCGGAAATGCGCCGATCGCATCGAATGCTTCCAGGCGGCCGTTCGCCGCGGGCACTGGATGCAGGAACGTGACAGGCGCGGCCCAGCCGATGTCCGCGGCAAGCGTGGCGAGTGCGCGCGGCAGTTCGCTAACGGGCTCGTCCGCATGCGTGACCTGCACGACGCCGTCGACAGGCCGTCTGCTCCGCAGCTTACGGATCTGCCGACGCCACACGCCCGCGTCGATGCCGTCCGGCGCCGCGTGCACGAGGATCACGTCGCCGACGGGCATCGCACCCGCGCACTTCAGGCCCGGCGCGACCTGATCGACCAGCGTGTCCGCGCCGCTCACCATCAGCCACGGTGATCGGTATCGCCAGCGCCGGCCCTGCGATACCCGTAGTTCCTCGACCAGACGTTGCAGACGCGCATCGCGTTTGAACTGCCGTTCCGTCGTTGAAGCAGTTTCCTTCTCACCGGTTTGCAGACGAAACAGTTTGGCTGCGCCCGCATATGCGCAAGTCGATATCGCCATCAGATGAATGATCACGATGACAACCAGCAATACCGGAATACCGATCAATGCCAGTGTACGAGGCGTGCCATCGGGGACGCCGAGGCGCTCGCCATGGAACCAAACCAGCACGAGCGCTGAAACGGCAATAACCAAGACGGCAAGAGGCAGCCCCCAGACTGCGACCCGGCTCTGAGCGTCGTCGGTTAACGCCGCTCGAGGCTGCGTGTTTTGTAGATTATTTTTGGATATCGACATGCGGAGAAGCCGTTTGATCTCGAGGTAAAACATAGAGGATGGCCGACTGCGAGCCATCGACGACGAGTTGCGGTCCGTCACTGACACCGGACTCGATCGCCGCGGCGATCGCCAGCAAACCGTTCGCTGCCCGCATGTCGCCAACAATACGATCCAACCGACTCTGCGCAGCGTCTTTTGCTGCAACCACAAACCCGGCGGCGTTCAACGCGCGGTCACAGTTTTCAACCGGCCGCGTTATCCACGCACGCGTCACCGAGGCGGCGTCGGCTTTGCCCCAGATCGCGGAATTCGCGAAACCATATTCCGGCTCGGCGGAATCACCCGCAACGGGCCTATGTAGCGCAGCCTTTCTACGGACCTCCTGCGGAAGCCCGAAATAGCCGGCATCAAGCAACGCGGCCACACATCCCTCGGCAAGGCTCTCGTCGATGTCATCGTCGTACCACGTCGTAGCGATGACGAGGAGCGGACGGGATTCATGCGCGTCGAGCCATACATCGGCCACAAGCAACGCGTCGGCAGCCGGAACGGCCTGGACTTCCAAGGGCGGAAACGCCACCAGATGCATCGCGGCACGAACCTGGGTCAAACGCACGTCCGCGATGTCCGACTCGGCCAATACGCGCACTTGAGGCCAATATGCCCTTTCGTATCGAGTCAGTGCCTGAATGCTTTCAGCGAGAGGCTCAAGCGCAACGCGGATCATCTGCACAACCGGATCGGCCTTCTTCGGTACGGCAGCAGTTGGACTTTCCTCTTCATCCACCATGGAGGAAGCGTCCAGCGGCGGATCATTGGACGGGGCGTCCAGTAGCGGATCGTTGTCCTCAAAGCGATTGCACAAAACCTTTCCTGAACCGTGCCGCGGGGCTTGCACCTTCATGATGGAGCGTTTCCCTATCAGAACATCGGACAGAGATGTCCCACCAAGAGGCAGGCAATAGCCTGCGTCGAGTACATAAAGCGGTCGCTGCGCAAACCCGATCTTTTTCGCAAGCCAGCGGTCACGATGATGGTTGCGCCAGTATGCGCGATACCATAGCCCCTCGTAGCCTGCGCGGCCAAAGCCGAGCAAGACCAGAAACAGTCCGTTCGGTACCCCACTAATCAAGCCCCAAAACCTAAGGCCGCTCGCAGGCTCGCTTTTCGGCCACGCCAGCAAAACGACCACCGGGCCGAACACATTACAGACGAACCAAGTTAATGCCCACGGCCAGAAACGCATCCTGGCCGGATACCCGCTGGGGCGTCCGGCGGGAGAGAGATCGACCGGCATTACTCGAAGTGGACGTTCGGTAGCGACGAAATCAATCGACAACCGCACGTGCAGCGATGGCCGTCCAGCGCGAACAACTTCTCATCGCGATCGGGATACTTGTCCGCGCCCTCGTCGATGACGGTCGGACCATGCAGGTCGCAGGTCGCATCGTCGCCTTTACGTGCAAGCGGCCTGTCCATGAACGTCGTCCACGGCGAGCCGCTGGTAACTTCACCGCCATGTTCGAGCTTGTCACCTTTGCGAATAGGAGATTGCATATACTGGCTATCTAGTTGAATAGGGATTTTTGGAATTTCCAGCACCCCGCGTGCCGAAGCTCAGGGACAAATTAATCGCGGATGACAATCTATCGATCCCCGTCGTCTCTTTCAGGAGCCGTAGATCGCAATGCAATAACTCCAATTCCGCCAAGCGCCACCGGAATTCGATCGATTTCCTTCTTGTCAAGCCTCTGCCCCACAATTTCAAACGAGAAACATGGGTAATGTATTGCGTCAGGGCATATTAAGAAATAATCAGGAACAGTCAACTTCTCTCGATCGCCATATATCGAATCAACATAGGCAATGGTTCCATCCCACCCCTTTCCTTCATATTTCCTTTGCCACACGATATTACGCACATATCGCCCCCCAGAATCTTCCAAAGCAATTTCGTCGGCCGCGACGGTGTTATTCATAACACTTGAACCCGACACACTCGATTCAGCCATAAAACAACTAAACGACAACTTCCCGCGTATAGCCCTCTTATCGAGCGCCATCACAAGATAAAAATCAAATGATATGATTCCATTATTTACGCCCACCGAAGAATCGACTGTCTTTGACGATATACTCTCGCCGAGAACATATCCGCACCGATTTTTCAACAGAGATACATTATCCCGATAATTGACATGACCAGTAGAAACCGGCTCACCACTCGCGGCCCCACCGAGCCCCAAAAAAGCCAACAACATCCAAAAAATATTTCTCATGGCAACTTCCGTCTTGTGAAGTTTTCCGGCCAGGTTAGATCTTCCTGATTTGGACCCTTGAAAATCGCAATATCGGTCAAAACCATTAGCGCATTAGTCAGCGACGTCGATCGATCTACCAGACCATTCATGTTTGGTGGGTTTTTGCCTGTAGCCCCCGGATAGTTCACTGCTGCAGCACAATTCGCAAAGGATTGGTTGTAATACCACACCTTAATTCCGGCGTTTGTTCGAATTACCCTTCTTTCGTTCACACCCATCTCATCTGCATATTTATTTGCACTATCCACCCGCGGTCGAGACGGATTGTTCACCGTAGGCATCGATTTCCCGGACCAAACCCAATAAGCACCTGCACTATGACTCGCATGATAAGCATCTCTTGCAACCTCATTTCGCCACTGCAACTCCTGCGCCCCCGGCGGCAGAATCGGGTGTCGACCAATAAATTTAAAATATTTATAGTAGTTATTATTTCCGCCGCCCATATTTCCGTTAGGATTGGTCAACTACAAAAAACCCCGACCAAACCAACCGTTGTGCAGGTCTGTTGCACCATCATTGCGATTCCCTTCCGCAAGATAGCGGAACCACCCTGTTTCTTGTGTGGCATTTGCTATAAAACACGCCTGTCGAATAGGGGTGTCGAGCTTGAACTTCCTCATCGACCTGTTCAAATCCAACCCAAACCTATCAAGCAAAGACGAAGCATGATCTGGATTTGGTGACTCCCATACTCCTTGAGAGGGGGAGTTATGTGAGCCCGGCTTTCTAATAACATGATCCGGTATAAGCTGGAGCATCTCCCTCTTACCAAGCCATCCACATTTCCTGAAATGACGAATAAATTCGAGCGGATGAAAATACCAGAGCTTCTTTTTTGCTAGCGATGCCTCGGATGGCAACCTGTCAAGAAACTGGAATTTTCCGAGAAATTCAATAAACAAGGCATAGCCATCCGGGTTGGTATCTTTCTGCTTGCCAAAGAATCCATCTGGTTCATTCAGACCTCGATAGCGATCGTCGTTGCCCGACGGATCCCACTCGCTGCGCGCGTTGAACACCAGCCCCCTGAGCTTTGTGCGCACGCCCTCTGCATTCCGCACATAGCCAGCGAGCAGCTGATTGGCACTATCGTCGTTGTTACCGTCGTATTCGAGCGGCTGGATCATTCCGAACGTTGCCTGTGGATCAGTAACGCCGATCAGACGACAAAGCTCATCGTATCCGCATAACCCATCCGGATTAAACGGCGTATTGCTTTCGTCAACTTTTTGCCAGCCCTTGAAGAACGGAAAGTCGGCATCCGACAATTTGATGATCTTGTCGGCAGCGATGTTGACATATCCCTGCGTCCCGTTCTCGTCGATTGGCACCGCCACCCAAGTAGCAGGGGCCTCCCCCGTCACCACCGTACGTGAAAGAATTCGCCCAAAGCGCAGCATTTCATAGCCATCGCTCGGACACTCTGAATAGAGTGATACCGCTCGATCATACAGGTCGTACTCATATTGTCCTGTTTCTCCGTCGTACGGGTCAGCAACCGGCACCTTTGTAAGCAGGATAACGTTGCCGCTGCTACCACGGTCGATCCACGCGCATGTGTAGCGCCGCCCCTTGTTGAACCATGCTTCCACATAAAGGATGTCTTGTTCACCAATTGAACCGCCTGGCAGACGCGGAAACCAGTCGTCCGCCATACCCGCGGGCTGCGCGATAAAATCATGCGGCCCCTTAATGACGAAGTAGGAATGCCCCCAGTAGTCACTCGACGCAGGCTGAACAGGATTCCTCTCACCCAGTTGAACCTTGTGGCCGTCCTGATCAAACCAGGCTGTAAAGTCGGTGTCCGACATGAAAACTTCAAAATGCAGATGCCGCACTCCCTGGTGCTGACCGACATAACCGAGCATGTCCTTGCGGTACACCTTCTTTGTGCCGCCCAACTGAACGATCCCGTCTTTGCCGCCCGCCGTATCGAGCAACCATTCAGGCAGGGCATTCATCGATCCCTCCGCTGGCGGATTGATCGGCTGAGGAGCAAGCCGCTCCTGTTCCGTCATGTCCAGCAAATGCATATATAGTGAGTAAAATGTAATCGCTCGCCCATGTCCTGTATCGGTCTTATGTCTGAGCAAGACAAATCCAGCATTCGAGTTCAGCAACGGTTGTCCAGTCGGATCTTTCGCGCCATCAGACAAAGCGCTTTTGCAAACGCGATACGCGACCACATCGCCATCGGCAATTGCGCGCACCGGTTCGTGCTGCTCGCCCGGATCCAGATGAATGCCGCAGTGAAAGCGCCGGTCGAAAGCAACGGGATAGACTCCATGATGACCAATCTCGAACTGATCGACGACATCCATCATAGGGTCCGTCTTCGACGCATCACTAGACGTCGTGCCCGATATGGGCAGGAAGGGAGGGCTGATGATCATGGCTTCAGTGGGACGACGAGTACCGGTCAGAAATCTTCAGGCTCGTCTGCGGTAGCGACGGCAATGGTGTTGTGACGTTGTCCGGCCCCTGAAACGAAAATGACGCCGCCTTTATCGTGAAGGCGCCGGGACAGTGAAATGTCATGTTGCCATTTTCGATTACGAGCGAAGCACCACCGCTGTTGAGCGTGATCTTCGACTTGGCCGACACCTGGACGTCCGCACTTTGGCTCGCGACGCGCATCTGCTGTTTCGCGAACAAATCCATCCCGTCCGTAAGCGCCGCCATCATGACCTTGCCCTTCGCCGCGACAAAATTCAGTCCAAGCTTGTGCGCGCACAGCGAAATCAGGTCCCCCGCCACCATGCGCAGCCGCCTGACGATGCTCACGTCCATATCCCGGCCTGCGGTGACGATCACGTTCTCGCCCGCGGAGTGCTGCGTCGATTTCGCTGTCACGAACGCCATGCCGCCAGGTGCACTCGCAAGCAGCCCCGCGTCGCGAAGCTGATTCAGGCCGTCGAGCAGCGCCGCCTGCGCCGCACGGTCAGCAGGGTCGGCCTTGGCCTGCGTCGTCGCTGCCGCAAGGTCCGTTACGCGCTGCAATGCTGCCTTGAGCTGCGCAATCGCGGCAGGCATATCGAGATGCGGCGTCTCGGAGCCGGCTGCCGCGTCCGCCGACAAAAACAATCCCTTCGGCGCGCGCACCGCGCCCCAGTGCTGCGTGGTCAGTTCGAAGCCCTCGCCGCGCTTGTGCTTCTCCGTGTCGACCAGATAGCCCATGTTGAGCGACGACTTCCCGAACACCGTCGCCAACCGAATGCCCTCGTGATTTTTCAGGTCTTCGAAGCGCAGCTTGTTGCCAAGCAACGGTGAACGGAACACCGCACGGCTATACCAGCCCTCCTTGCCATGCACCAGATCCCGCCGGGCGTAGTCATGAACCGCCCCGGCAATCAGCAACCGATCGCAATTGCCTTGCGTCGGGACAATGCGCACCTCCGTTCTTGGCAATAAGGGGATGTGCAAGCCACCCTGATACGACGCGGACGCGCGCAGCAGGCGCAACGGCATGCTGTTCGTGCCGCGCTTGCCGCTGTGCCGGGTGAACAGGAGCCTGACGCGATAGCGACCATATTCGTCCATCCATGCGTACGGTTCGTCATCGCCGGACTCGACCACACCGATCAGCATTCCGGTGATCCATCGCCAATGCCTTTCAGGAACGTATTCGGGCCGATAGGTCTGATGCGCCGGGATTGCCTCGAAGGTATTGATCGCCGACTGGCTGCGGCTACCGGTCGTAACGAGCTTCGTGATCACGATCCCGTGCGGCGCCTCGGGCACTACGTCATTGGTGATCCGCACCACCATGCCAGGCGCCATGCCGATCACGTTACTCGTGCCCGCGAGCCGCATCTGCCGCGTGCGCAGTTCGTCACGCCGCGCATCGGCCAGCGCCTGCCCCTCTTCGATCGAATGGAAATGCTCGATGCCGCGGTTCACGCTCCCATAGACCGAGCGATCGTCGTCGGCCACGACCGATTCGACCTGCAGCGGATCGTCGGGGATGCGATAGTTGTGGTCCCATTCGCGTACCGTCTGCGGCACCAGCGCGCGCGTGGCTTCCAACGTCAGAATCGCCTCGTGCCAACCCGTCAGGCCGGAGTGCGGCAGCAACGGCACTTCGAGCGCCCGCACATAGCCTCGCGCCGTATTGCCGAACACCAACGTGTCGCGTTGGGGGCCGTCCTCTTTCTTCGCCTGTTTGAAGTAGTAGTAGACGCCCGCGCGGCGGCAATGCCGGTCGATAAAGTTCGCAACCGTCTCTTCGTACATCACGGTTTGTTCGAACTTCCCGTCAAGCCCTTCCAGCTCGAACTCGACGTCGAAGGACTGGAACAGACTGCGATCGACGATCACGTCGGTGAGCAACTCGCGCAAGGATCGGTCGAGAAACACGGCCGAGTCGTGCACCGATTCGAGCAGCGCGAACCGCGGCTTCAAATGAAGCTGATAGGTTGCCTCGTCACGCGTGGTCTTGATTCGCGTCCACTGCGTGACGACGCCGTGCACCGTGCGAGCGGTGTGACGCACGGGGTCGATCAATCCCGGCAGGGACGGCACCGATGCATGCTCGTCGATCGTGAAGATCGCCGGCCGCCCGACGGTGGCCGCGCCGTCGATATGCTTGTCTGGAGACGTGACCGTGATGTCGGCCAGAAACGGCGTGTTCATCGCCTCAGTGAGCGTGAATTCGAACACGGAGAGCGCGGAAGCAAGCGTCGCGATCTCGAGATGAAGAGACTGGGTAACGATCGCGCTCGGGTGTTGGAGCACGTCCTGAATGGTTCGCATGGCCACCGTTGCATGACGGGTTACATACATCGGCACGCCCCATTCGCTACAAACTCAGGGATACGATGCCGTCGAATTTTCCCGAGTTAAGCAAATTTTCATAATGAAATCCATGAGACAAATACGAAATTTGAAAATCAAATCAACGGCAATAAAATTAGGTTTGCGAATCGTTAAAATCTCGCAATTTTCAGCTCAATAATGCAATATCGGAATCTTCAGAGAGAAATCCATGCGATGATTTTTATTTCAATGGAATTACTGGAAAATTAACGAGCACCGAAAGTTCGGGCTGGTACCTGCTGCAAAGCAACACGTCCAACATCACGCAGCACCGGTTCGTACAATCCGTCACCCCTAATCGCTCTGCCGGTATGTCGTCGAGCGGCTGCTCGAAGGATCTGACTGGCTGCTCGCGCAAGATATCGGCCGGCGGGCGTTCAGCTCGGGCGTGATCGCGTTCCGGCGCACCGAACGTAACGATGCGATGCCGCGCGACATGATGACCACGATCGCCGCACGGCAGGACACGTCGAGCGTCTATGCCAGCGATGGCAACCCGCTGCATTCATGCGCGCGATGGAGCGCGACGGGCGGTTGCACGGCGAAGGCGTGCCCGATCTCGTCAGCGTCGACACGCCCAGGCTGTTTCGCCGTGCGGACCGCTACATCGAGCATGACCAACGGATGTGGCCCGCCACGCGCGCGGACGATGGCGCACGACGGCGAACCGCCGCACCGAAGCCGCCGCTTCGGAATCGGAACCGCAAACTCCCGCGCCGGGTGGATTCAACCAGCCGGCGCGCGTCGGTTACCGTCAGATCGCCGCAATCGTCGGCGCCACGGCGGCCGGGTCGGTGATGCTCGGCTTACCGGTCTCGACGTGCCCCGCGATGCGGCGCACCCAGCCGGCATTGCCCGCCACCGCGAACTGCAGGTCGTACCAGTGGCTGCTGCACGACAAGTCCCAGTGCGCTTCGACGCGCTGCCCGGCCGGAACCGTCAGCGTGCGCGCCGCGCCGCCGTACGCGACATCGGTCGCCGTGACCGTGAGCGGGCTGGCGCCCGCATTGGCGATCGTCACGTAAAGGTCGCCGTTCGCGGTGTCATAGCAAGGCGTGATTTCAGGCTTGGCAGCGGCATCCGCGGCAGCCGAACCCGCGAAGCGCCGGAAATAGCCGTTCGGCCCCCACACGCTCACCAGGTAGTTGCCGTTCGCATCGAGCGCCCACGTATCGGTCAGCTGCTTGCCCGCTTCGACCGTATAGCGGCGCGGCATCGCGGACAGGTCGCCCGTGTAGACCCAGAAGTGCGCGCCCTGCGTGCCGGTATTCGCGAACGTCAGCGCGTACCCTTGCGGCTGCAACTGGCCGGTGACATGCAATTCGTACGGCAGCGCGCGCGCCGGCCGCGTGCCCGGTTCCTGCGCGGTCACGACCTGCTGCGCGGTGCTGGCCGGCGCGGTCTGCGACGACGCGCGCGAGCATTGCAGATCCGCCTGCGCGACATACGCCTGCGTGTTCGGCAGGGTCGGCACCGTCGCATCCGATTTCGAGAAGTCGAGCGCCGACGTCAGGTCGCCGCAGATCGCGCGGCGCCACGGCGAGATGTTCGTTTCCATCACGCCGAAGCGCTTCTCGATGAATTGCAGCACCGACGTGTGATCGAACACCTGCGAGCAGACGAAGCCGCCCTTCGACCACGGCGACACGACGAACATCGGCACGCGCGGGCCGAGGCCGTACGGCAGGTTGTCGGCCGTATAGGTGCCGGCTTGCGTGGCGGTCACGACGTCGTGCCGCTCGAGCGACACGTCCACCGTGCTCATGCCCGAGCCCGGCAGCGTCGGAGCAGACGGCGGCACGACATGATCGAAGAAGCCGTCGTTCTCGTCGTACATGACGAGCAGGACCGTCTTGCTCCACACGTCCGGGTTGGACGTCAGCGCATCGAGGATCGTCGACAGATAGTACGCGCCGTACAGCGGCGTGAACTTCGGATGCTCGGAATACGCGGCGGGCGGCAGCAGCCACGACACCTGCGGCAGCGCATTCGCCTGCACGTCGGCCTTCAGTTGCGTGATCGGACGCGTGCTCATCCCGCGCGTCTGCAGCGACGAACCGGCCGGCGCGTTCACGAAGTTGCTGAAGCACGCGAGCATGTTCGTGCCGTAGTTGCCGGTGAAGTTGTCGAACCCGGTGCCCTGCTGGTAGATCTGCCACGAGATACCGGCTTTTTCGAGCCGTTCCGGGTAGGTCGTCCAGTTGAAGGGCGGCAGCTGAACCTTGTCGAACGGGTTGTCGATGTAGTCGGTGTTGTCGAGCAGCGGGCCGCCGCCCGTGCCGAGCGGATCGACCATGCCCGTCATCAGGTACATGCGGTTCGGGTGCGTGTTGCCGGGAATCGAGCAGAAGTAGTTGTCGCACACCGTGAACGCATCCGCGAGCGCGTAATGGAACGGGATGTCGTCGCGAACGTGATAGCCCATCGTCATGTTCGACTTCTGCACGGCCCACTGGTCCGCGCGGCCGTTGTCGATCGCACCGTGCGTCGTCGCCCACGTGTGCGGGAGGCCGCCGATACATTGCGCGTTGACGCCCGGGTTGGTCGTGTCGTAGCGAAACGGCGCGATCACGCTCGACTTGTCTTCCTGACGCGGCTGGAACCACACCGGCTTGCCGTTCGGCAGCGTGACCGGGAAGCGGTCGTTGTAGCCGCGCACGCCGCTCAGGTGACCGAGGTAGTGGTCGAACGAGCGGTTCTCCTGCATGAACACGACGATGTGCTGCACATCCTGGATCGTGCCCGTCACGGTGTTCGGCTCGATCGCCAGCGCCTTGCGGATCGATTCCGGCAGCAGTGCGGTGGCGGCGGTCGCGCCGGCGAGGCCGGCCGAGAACTTCAGAAAGTCGCGTCGTGAATGAGTGGCCATGCTGATTGCTCTTGATGGGATTTCTGGTGGAAACGGCCGGTATCAGGAAGCAGGCGACGAAGCAGGCGCGGTGAAACCCGGCGGGCACCGCATCTGCGCGGTGGCGACCACGGCGCCGCCGCACGCGGCCTTCTGCTGCGCGGCGGGCGCGGCGGGTGCGGTCAGGTCGTCGTTGCAGGCGCCGAGGGCGGCGGTCAGCGCGACCAGACCGACGGCCGCGAAAGGCCGTAGGGCCGACGTTCGCATAACGGTTCTCCGTGGGGATGATGACGTGACGCGGCGCGAACCCGCGCCGGTCATATCGACGCCGAGATGCTATGTTCGACTTGTTACACGATGGTGTCGAGTGGAGGGAAGATCGAGGTGTGCGCAGCGGACGGCACCCGATGGTGTGGGAGGAGCAGCGAAGGTCGCAAGGCGTTCGAAAGACTGGCGCGAATCACGCGTCCTGCTTCATGTGTCGGCGCTATCGAAGCCGCGCAGTCCAGACGACGGGCGTACGGCGAACCGCAACGCATTTTTTGCGGGCCGGCCGCGACGGCAACCGGCCCGCGCACAAGAGCAAGGCCGGTTCAGCCTTCCGTCATCGTCAGCAACTGCGCGCCGTCGGCGACCTGATCGCCGACGCCGTACAGCACTTCCGCGACGACGCCTGCGCTGGGCGCGCCGATCGTGTGTTCCATCTTCATCGCTTCCATCACGATCAGCGGCGTGCCGGCTTCGACCTTCTGGCCCGGCTCGACCAGCACCGCGATCACCTTGCCTGGCATCGGCGCGGTCAGGCGGCCGCCGCCGTGCTCCGCGTCGCCCGCATGCGCGAGCAGGTTGCGCCATTCGAACGTCTCGGCCGCGCCCTGCGTGAACACGTGGAACGTGTCGCCGTCCGCGTACACGCGGCCGCTGCTGCGCACGCCGCCGAGCGTCACGTCGAAATCGAGCGGCGTGGCGCCGCGCGTCCACGCGAACGGTTGCGCGGCCGCGTCGCCGATCGCGATGCGCGTGCCGGCGCCGTCGTCCTCGCAGGTCACCGTCACGTCCGCTTCGCGATCGGTCGCATGCCATTCGAGCGTGCGGCGATAGCCGCCGTTCAGCCGCCAGTTCGACAGCGCGCGCCATGGCGACACACCCTCTTGCGCGGCCGCATCGCGTTCGCGCGCGAGCAACGCCGCGCAAGCCAGCGCGAGCGCCGCACGCGGCGGTTGTTGCGGTGCGAACAGCACATCGTGGTTGCGCTCGATCAGGCCCGTATCGAGATCGGCTGTCGCGAACGGCGCGCACGCGACGATCCGCTGCAGGAACGCGGCGTTCGTATGCAGGCCGACCACTTCGCACGCACGCAGCGCACGCAGCATCAGGCCCAGCGCTTCCGTGCGGTCCGCGCCGTGCACGATCAGCTTCGCGATCATCGGATCGTAGAACGGCGTGATCGCATCGCCTTCGCGCACACCACTGTCGACGCGCACCGCAGCGCCGATGGCGAACTCGACGCCGGCCGGCAACCGCAGATGCTTCAGCGTGCCCGTCGACGGCAGGAAGCCGCGCGCGGGATTCTCCGCGTACAGGCGCGCCTCGAGTGCATGGCCGTTCACGCGCAGTTCTTCCTGCTTCAGCGGCAGCGGCTCGCCCGCCGCGACGCGCAATTGCCATTCGACGAGGTCGAGCCCCGTGACCATCTCGGTCACCGGATGCTCGACCTGCAGGCGCGTATTCATTTCCATGAAGTAGAACGATTCGCCCGTCATGATGAATTCGACGGTACCGGCGCCGACATAGCCGACCGCGCGCGCGGCCGCGACGGCCGCTTCGCCCATCGCCTGGCGCACGTCCGGATGCAGGCCCGGCGCCGGCGCCTCCTCGAGCACCTTCTGGTGGCGGCGCTGCACCGAGCAATCGCGGTCGAACAGGTACACGGTATTGCCGAGCGTGTCGCCGAACACCTGCACCTCGACGTGGCGCGGGCGCGTCAGGTATTTCTCGATCAGCACGCGGTCGTTGCCGAAGCTGCTCGCGGCCTCGCGCTGGCACGACGCGAGCGCCGCCGGGAAATCGTCGGAGCGCTCGACCACGCGCATCCCCTTGCCGCCGCCGCCCGCGCTCGCCTTCAGCAGCACCGGATAGCCGATCGCGTCGGCTTCGCGATGCAGGCTGGCCGCGTCCTGATCGTCGCCGTGATAGCCGGGCACGAGCGGCACGGCCGCCGCGTGCATCAGTGCCTTCGCGGCGGCCTTCGACCCCATCGCCGCGATCGCGTCGACCGGCGGCCCGATGAACACGATGCCGGCCGCTTCGCATGCGTGCGCGAAATCTTCGTTCTCCGACAGAAAGCCGTAGCCGGGGTGAATCGCCTGCGCGCCGGTCGCGCGCGCGGCTTCGATGATGCGCTCGACGCGCAGGTAGCTGTCTCCCGCGGCCGAGCCGCCGATATGCACGGCCTCGTCGCACGCGGCCACGTGTTTCGCGTTCGCATCCGCGTCGGAATAGACGGCGACGCTCGCGATCCCGAGACGTTTGCACGTCGCGGCGACGCGGCACGCGATTTCGCCGCGGTTGGCGATCAGAATCTTGTCGAACATGGCTTCGATGTCGTCCGGAAGGTTGGGGTCACGCGATCATTCACGCCACGACGGCGCACGCTTGTCGAGGAAGGACGCGATCCCTTCGCGCGCTTCCGCGCCGGCGCGGGTCTTCGCGATCCAGTCCGCGGTCTGCTCGATCAGCGTCGCGTCGAGCGGCCGGCCGGCCACGTCGGCGACGAGCCGCTTGCACGCCTTCACCGCGTCGGGGCCGTTCGCGACGAGCGTCGCGGCCAGCTTCGCGACCGTTTCGTCGAGCGCGTCGACCGGCACCGCGTCGTGAATGAAGCCGAGCGACGCCGCGCGCGCGCTGTCGAACACTTCGGCCGTCGTGAAGTAGCGGCGCGCCGCGCGCTCGCCCATCGCACGCACGACGTACGGCGCGATCGTCGCCGGAATCAGCCCGAGCCGCGCTTCCGACAGGCAGAACTTCACGCCGTCGGCGGCGATCGCGATGTCGGCCGCGGCGACGAGGCCCACGCCGCCCGCATACGCGTCGCCGTGCACGCGCGCGATCACCGGCTTGCCGCAGCGGTAAATCGCTTCGAGCATCCGCGCGAGCTTGCGCGCATCGGCACGGTTCTCGTCGTCCGAGTAACCGGCCATCTTCTTCATCCAGTTCAGGTCCGCGCCCGCGCAGAATGCGGCGCCTTCCGCGGCGAGCACGATCGCGCGCACGCCTTCGTGCGCATCGAGCCATTCGAACGCGGTGGTCAGCTCGGCGATCGTCGTCTCGTTGAACGCGTTGCGCACGTCGGGACGCGCGAGCGTGACGGTCGCCACGCGGCCGGCCTCGCTTACCTTGATCGTTTCGTATCGCATCGGTCTGCCTCCCGGGCGTTACATGCGGAACACGCCGAAGCGCGTGTCGTCGATCGGCGCGTTCATCGACGCGGCGAGGCCGAGCCCGAGCACGTCGCGCGTCTGCGCGGGATCGATCACGCCGTCGTCCCACAGCCGTGCGCTCGCGTAGTACGGATGCCCCTGGCGCTCGTACTGGTCGCGGATCGGCTGCTTGAATGCTTCCTCTTCTTCCGGCGACCATGCGCCGCCCTTCGCCTCGATGCCGTCGCGGCGCACGGTCGCGAGCACCGACGCCGCCTGTTCGCCGCCCATCACCGAGATGCGCGCGTTCGGCCACATCCACAGGAAACGCGGGCCGAACGCGCGGCCGCACATCCCGTAGTTGCCGGCGCCGAACGAGCCGCCGATGATCACCGTGAATTTCGGCACCTTCGCGTTCGACACGGCCGTCACCATCTTCGCGCCATGCCGCGCGATGCCTTCGTTCTCGTACTTGCGCCCGACCATGAAGCCCGTGATGTTCTGCAGGAACACGAGCGGGATCTTGCGCTGGCAGCACAGCTCGATGAAATGCGCGCCCTTCACGGCCGATTCGGAAAACAGGATGCCGTTGTTCGCGACGATTCCGACCGGATGGCCCCAGATGTGCGCGAAGCCGGTGACGAGCGTCGTGCCGTAGCGCGCCTTGAATTCGTCGAACTCCGAATCGTCGACGATGCGCGCGATCACCTCGCGCACGTCGAACGGCTTGCGCGTATCGGCCGGGATCACGCCGTACAGGCTCTTCGCGTCGTAGCGCGGCGGCTTCGGCTCGCGAAGCTGAACCGGCGACGCGATCTTCGGCGCGAGGTGACCGACGATGGTGCGTGCGATCGACAGCGCATGCGCGTCGTTCTGCGCGAGATGGTCGGCCACGCCCGACAGGCGCGTATGCACGTCGCCGCCGCCGAGATCCTCGGCGCTCACTTCCTCGCCGGTCGCGGCTTTCACGAGCGGCGGCCCGCCGAGAAAGATCGTGCCCTGGTCCTTCACGATGATCGACTCGTCGCTCATCGCCGGCACGTAGGCGCCGCCGGCCGTGCACGAGCCCATCACGACGGCGATCTGCGCGATCCCCGCCGCCGACATCGTCGCCTGGTTGTAGAAGATGCGGCCGAAGTGGTCGCGATCGGGAAACACGTCGTCCTGGTTCGGCAGGTTCGCGCCGCCCGAATCGACGAGGTACACGCACGGCAGCCGGTTTTCCGCGGCGATCTCCTGCGCGCGCACGTGCTTCTTCACGGTGATCGGATAGTAGGTGCCGCCCTTGACCGTCGCGTCGTTGCACACGATCACGCATTCGCGGCCGGCGATGCGGCCAATCCCGGTGATGACGCCCGCGCCCGGCGCGTCGTCGTTGTACATGCCGTTCGCCGCGAGCTGCGAGAACTCGAGGAACGGCGCGCCCGGATCGAGCAGTTGCGCGATGCGATCGCGCGGCAGCAGCTTGCCGCGCGACAGGTGCTTGTCGCGCGCGGCCTGGCCGCCGCCCTGCGCGAGCCGTTCGATCTTCGCGCGCAGGTCGGCGACGAGCGCCTCGAGCGCCGCGGCATTCGCGCGGAAGTCTTCCGAACGCGGGTTCAGTTTCGATTCGATGATCGGCATCGACGGGGCTCCGTTCGCGTGACGTGGGGCGTTACATCGTTTCCGCGAACAGCTCGCGGCCGATCAGCATCCGGCGGATTTCGCTCGTGCCGGCGCCGATCTCGTACAGCTTCGCATCGCGCCACAGGCGGCCCACCGGGTATTCGTTGATGTAGCCGTTGCCGCCGAGAATCTGGATCGCCTCGCCGGCCATCCACGTCGCCTTCTCGGCCGTGTAGAGAATCACGCCCGCACAGTCCTTGCGCACCTGGCGAATGTGGTCGCTGCCCGCCGAGTCGAGATGGCGGCCGACCGCGTACAGATACGCGCGACACGCCTGGAACGTGGTGTACATGTCGGCGACCTTGCCCTGGATCAGCTGGAATTCGCCGATCGCCTGGCCGAACTGCTTGCGGTCGTGGATGTACGGCACCACGGCGTCGAGGCACGCGGCCATGATGCCCGTCGGGCCGCCCGACAGCACCGCGCGTTCGTAGTCGAGGCCGCTCATCAGCACCTTCACGCCGCCGTTCAACTGGCCGAGGATGTTCTCTTCCGGCACCTCGACGTCCTGGAACACGAGCTCGCCCGTGTGCGACCCGCGCATGCCGAGCTTGTCGAGCTTCTGCGCGACGGAGAAGCCCTTCATCCCCTTTTCGACGATGAACGCGGTGATGCCGCGCGGGCCGGCTTCGATGTCCGTCTTCGCGTACACGACCAGCGTGTCGCAATCGGGGCCGTTGGTGATCCACATCTTCGTGCCGTTCAGCACGTAGCGGTCGCCGCGCTTGTCCGCGCGCAGCTTCATGCTGACGACGTCGGAGCCGGCGTTGGGCTCGCTCATCGCGAGCGCGCCGATGTGTTCGCCCGACACGAGCTTCGGCAGGTACTTCCGCTTTTGCGCGTCGGTGCCGTTGCGGTGGATCTGGTTCACGCACAGGTTCGAGTGCGCGCCGTACGACAGGCCGATCGACGCCGACGCGCGCGAGATCTCCTCCATCGCGACCATGTGCGCGGTGTAGCCCAGGTTCGCACCGCCGTATTCCTCGGAGACGGTCATGCCGAGCACGCCGAGATCGCCGAATTTCTTCCACAGATCCATCGGAAACTGGTCGGTGCGGTCGACCTCCGCCGCGCGCGGCGTGATTTCCTTCGCCGCGAACGTCGCGACGGCGTCGCGCAGCATCTCGATGTCTTCACCGAGCATGAATTGCACGCCGGGCAGGTTGATCATGTCTCCTCCGTCTCCAGAAAGTGTGTCGCACTCACCGATTTCTGAGTTTTGCTCAGATCGAATGAATACGCCGATTCATTGACCAATACAGCGGAAATTTTGCACAGTTTCGCGCCGCGCCCGGTTCGCCGTCAATAGTTTTTTGAGTGATACTCAGATATGATGCGAAGATGACAGCCGCTCCCGCCGACACCATGACCGCCACCGCCAAAGCCGATCGCGCCGACGCGTCGCGCGCCCCCGCCGGGCGCAAATCCCAGCAGCGCGTGCAGGACATCCTGCGCGCCGGCCGTGACGTGTTCGCCGAAAAAGGTTACGAGCATGCGACGGCCGCCGAAATCGCGCAGCGCGTGGGCGTGTCGGAGGCGACGGTGTTCAGCTATTTCCGCGGCAAGCGCGAGCTGTGCGCGCGTGTGATCGCCGACTGGTACGACGAAATCATCGCCGCGTTCGAACACGGGATGCCGCGGGACGCGTCGGTGCAGCAGCAGTTCGCGTTCATCGTGCGCACCCATCTGCGCTTGATGCTCGTGAACGGCACGGGGCTGTGCGCGCTGGTGCTGTCGGAAGGCCGCGCGAAGCAGCATGCGCTGAGCGACGAGCTCACCGCGCTGCAGCGCCGCTACACGGCGCCGTTGATGGACGTGCTCGCGCGCGGCCAGGCGGCCGGGCAGGTTCGCGCGGATCTGCCGCTGAGCCTGCTGCGCTCGATGGTGTTCGGGCCGATGGAGCACGTGCTGTGGGATGCGATCCTCGGGCACCGCAAGCTCGATACGGAAACGACGGCCACGCAGTTGATCGACATGCTGTGGGCGGCCGTGCAGCCGCCGGCGCCGGAACAGGCGGCGCTCGTGCGCTTCAGAAACGAAGTGGCCGAAGCCGTGCGGCGGCTGGAAGAGCAAGCGTCACGCGGGTGACGGCCGGCGCAGCGCGCGCCGCCGTTCCGCGCCGTCGCCCGGCGCCGCTACGAATCCTCGCTCACCCGCAGCGGCGCGCGGCTCTGCTCGTTGTTCAAATGGACGAACTTGCGCAGCAGGCGCATCAGTTCCTCCGCATCGTCCTCACCCATCCCGTCGAACAGGCCCGCGCGCAGTTCCTTAACCGACGGAATCAGCTGCGTGAGCAACTCGACGCCCGCCGGCGTCAACAGCAGCCGCCTCTGACGCCGCGGCAGCACTTCGCGGACGATCAATCCTTTCGCCTCGAGCCGGACCGCGAGATCGGCCGTCGTCGACGTGTCGAGCGCGACCCGCTGCGCGAGCGTCACCTGATCGAGCCCCGGATTCTCGTACAGCATCCGCAGCACCGCGTACTGCACGGGCGTCACGTCCCGGCCGAGCTTCTCGTAGAACATCGCGACCGCGATCTGGTGCGCGCGCCGGATCAGGTGCCCGGGTTCGTCGTACAGGTCGATCGGGAAAGCCGGCAGGTCGGCGGGATTCGTTTTTTCCATGGATGAGTCGATGACATAGGCGGCGCGCACCGGTTGCGCGCGCCGTCGGCATGGCGCTGTCTCGCGCCATTTCCCGGGAAAACCAGTATACCGCTCGCCTTGTCCCGCCCCCTATCAGTGAGTACACTGAATCTCATTCAGTACACGGAATGAAGATCGGGCCGCTTCCCCGGCGGCACCGCCCCGAAGGAGACAAGGACATGTTTCTCAAGAATGCCTGGTACGTGGCGTGCACGCCCGACGAGATCGACGGCAAGCCGCTGGGCCGCAAGATCTGCAACGAATCGATGGTGCTCTACCGCGCGGCGGACGGCCAGATCGCCGCGCTCGAGGATTTCTGCCCGCACCGCGGCGCGCCGCTGTCGCTGGGGTTCGTGCGCGACGGCGTGCTCGTGTGCGGCTATCACGGGCTCCAAATGGGCTGCAACGGCAAGACGGCCGGCATGCCGGGCCAGCGCGTCGGCGGTTTTCCGTCGATTCGCAGCTTTCCGGCGGTCGAGCGGTACGGCTTCGTGTGGGTGTGGCCGGGCGACGCGTCGGAGGCCGATCCCGCCAAGCTGCCCGCGCTGGCATGGGCCGAGGATCCGGCCTGGGCGCACGGCGGCGGCCTGTATCACATCCGCTGCGACTACCGGCTGATGATCGACAACCTGATGGACCTCACGCACGAGACGTATGTGCATGCGACGAGCATCGGCCAGAAGGAAATCGACGAAGCGCCGCCGAAGACGACCAGCCACGGCGACGAAGTGGTCACGAGCCGCTTCATGGAGAACGTGATGCCGCCGCCGTTCTGGCGGATGGCGCTGCGCGGCAACGGGCTCGCCGACGACGTGCCGGTCGACCGCTGGCAGATCTGCCGCTTCACGCCCCCGAGCCACGTGATGATCGAAGTGGGCGTCGCGCATGCGGGCCACGGCGGCTACGACGCGCCGGCGGACAAGAAGGCGTCGTCGATCGTGGTCGACTTCATCACGCCCGAAACCGACACGTCGATCTGGTATTTCTGGGGGATGGCGCGCAATTTCCGGCCGGACGACGACGCGCTGACCGCCGAGATCCGCGAAGGCCAGGGCAAGATCTTCGCGGAGGATCTGGAGATGCTCGAGCGCCAGCAGCGCAATCTCGAGCAGTGGCCCGAGCGCACGCTCCTCAAGCTCAACATCGACGCCGGCGGCGTGCTGTCGCGCAAGGTGATCGACCGGCTGCTCGCCGCCGAAAACGCGGCGAGCCCGCCGCGGCCCGCGATTCCGGTCGCGCACGTCAAGGAGGCGTCATGAGCGACGCGACGTTGAAGGTCCGGGTGGCCCGCAAGTGGCGGGAAGCGCGCGACATCTGCGGCTTCGAATTCGTCAGCGGCGACGGCTCGCCCTTGCCGCGCTTCGACGCCGGCGCCCATATCGACGTGCATCTGCCGGGCGGACTCGTCCGCCAGTACTCGCTGTGCAATCACCCCGGGCAACGCGATCGCTATCAGATCGCGGTGCTGCGCGAGGCCGAAGGCCGCGGCGGCTCGCGCGCGATTCACGACGAAGTCGGGCAAGGCGATACCGTGCGGATCGGCATGCCGCGCAACCAATTCCCGCTCGCCTCCGACGCACCGCACCATCTGCTGCTCGCCGGCGGGATCGGTGTCACGCCGATTCTGAGCATGGCGGAACGGCTGTTCTCGACCGGCACGCCGTTCGACATGCACTACTGCGCGCGTTCGGCCGATCGCATGGCCTTCGTCGAGCGGATCAACGCAGCCGGTTTCCGTGATCGCACCCGCTTCCACGTCGACGACGGCGACCCGGCGCAACGTTTCGACCTGGCCGCCGTGCTCGCGACCGCGCCTGAAGGCACACATCTGTACGTATGCGGCCCGCGCGGCTTCATGGAGGCGGTGCTGAACGCTGCGCGCGAGCGCCACTGGGACGAAGCGCGGCTGCACTACGAGTTCTTCGGCGGCGCGGTCACGCGATCCGGCGCCGATCGCGCATTCCAGATCCGGATCGCGAGCAGCGGCCAGACGATCGACGTGCCGGCCGAATGCACGGTCATCGCGGCGCTGGCGGCGCACGGCGTCGACGTGCTGACGTCGTGCGAGCAAGGCGTGTGCGGCACCTGCCTGACCCGCGTGCTCGAAGGCGAGCCCGATCATCGCGATTCATATCTGACCGATGACGAAAAGGCGGCCGGCGACCAGTTCATGCCCTGCTGCTCGCGGTCGCGTACCGACCTGCTGGTACTCGATCTGTAGATCGGCAGACGGGCTGCCAGACGCGCGGCGGCCGACCACGATAACGGAAACGATCAATGGCGAATCCTGCCGCCGTCGGTCAATACACCTGAATTCCCGACCGATCGATGGTGCTGCAGCTCGAATCCGCGTGACCCTCGCACGCCGGCGCCGCCCATCGCTCGGCTCAATCGGCGAGCCGGCAATGCGTCAGCTTCAACCCCGGCAGCACCGGCGCGTCGATATAGCCTTCGTTCACGCAACTGAACCGGAAAGCCGCGGACGTGACGAACGGCTTGATCTCGCCGCCGGGGAATTTCGGCTTCAGCGCGCCCTGGTCGGCCACGTCGAAATGCGTGTCGAACTGCTCGCCGTCGGCCGTCAGCGCGCCGAAGTACGTGCCGCCCGGGTCGCTGCCCATCCGGATCACGGCGCCGACGAACGTGAGGCGCTTGCCGTCGTACTTCGTCTTCGCGGCGGCCATGTCCCGCGTATAGGCCTCGATCACGGCGCCGTAATGCGCGTCGATCGCGGGTTCGGCGTTCGACGCCGCACCGGCCGCCTGGTGAACGCCCGCCAGCAGTGTGCAGGCAGCAAGCGCTGCCGCCGCGAATGGTGCGGAAATCTTCTTCATGGGTGGTCTCTCCCGTCCAGCGTGGTGGTTGAAATGATCGAACCCGGCGCGATGCCGGTTGAATTCGCTTCCGTTGATTTAATCGTTCGAATGGCGGTACGCGGCTGCGATCACTTCATCCGCCCGCGTGGTCGCGCGCGGCGCATGGCGTCGCGCTGAATGCGACGTGGCAGGAAGATGACATGGTGCGGCCCCCGGTTCTCTCTCGTTGAATTTCACTGCGTCTGATTTTGGCCGCTACGGTAGCAGACGGCCGACAGGCCGGCAACCGAGGGCCGAGCATCGTCCTGCCGCCCCATTACAATTGCAAATGGTTCTCATTACATATATCATGCGCGTCCTGTACGCAACGCAATGTCGCGGCCCGCGCCGCGATTCTTAGCATTCCTCTTCCCGCATCGATTCATGCCATCCCGTCGAATGTCCTGCCGCGCCCGGGCCGCGCGTCCGTGGCGCACGCGCCTGCCTGCCCTGCTCACCCTGTGCGTCGCGAGCGGCGCGCA
Organism: Burkholderia anthina; assembly: GCF_001547525.1. Taxonomy (GTDB): domain Bacteria; phylum Pseudomonadota; class Gammaproteobacteria; order Burkholderiales; family Burkholderiaceae; genus Burkholderia; species Burkholderia semiarida. The sequence goes on along the minus strand of NZ_LNJP01000003.1, from coordinate 1,761,590 downwards.
TGCGGCCCGCACCGAACCCGTTGCACCCGCACCTGCGACCGCCGCCGAACACGAACTCCCGGCGATCAGCGTCAATGCATCGGCCGCCGTCGACCCGACGATCGGCTATCAGCCGCGCACGACGAGCATCGCGGGCGGCGACGACCGGGCGCTGAAGGAGATTCCGCAATCGGTCGCGGTGGTCAGCAGCAGCGTGATGCAGGACCAGCAGGCGCGCTCGCTCGACGACGTGCTCGGCAACATCAGCGGCGTCACGCAGACCAACACGCTCGGCGGTACGCGCGACGCGTTCATCAAGCGCGGCTTCGGGTCGAACAATGATGGCTCGGTGCTGGTCGACGGCGTGCGCACGCCGGTGCTGCACAGCTATCTCGCGACGATCGATCGCGTCGAAGTGCTGAAGGGCCCCGCTTCGCTGCTGTACGGGATGCAGGACCCGGGCGGCGTGATCAACCTCGTCACGCGCAAGCCGGAAGACACGTTCGGCGGCTCGATCTCCGCGTCGCGCACGAACCACGGCGGCAGCAGCGCACAGTTCGATCTCACGGGCCCGCTCGGCAAGCCTGGCCAGATCGCGGGCGGCACGCTCGCATTCCGGCTGACCGGCGAATACGACACGAGCCGCTACTGGCGCAGCTTCGGCCGCGAGCGCAACGCATTGATCGCGCCCGCGCTGTCGTGGCACGACGCGAACACGTCGATCGACGTCAGCTACCAGTACGTCGATTACACGATGCCGTTCGACCGCGGCACCGTGCTCGTGAACGGCCAGCTCGACGATGCGCTGCGCTATCGCCGCTACGAGGAAGCGTGGTCGCAAAGCAGCGGCATCCAGGAAACGCTGCGTACGCGTATCGAGCACCGCTTCTCCGATGCATGGCGCGTGCGTGCGACTTACGGCTGGGGCCGCGATCGCTACGATCAATACCTTACCCGCGCCACCGCGTTCAACAGCAGGACCGGCGCGCTGACGCGCTCGTCCGATGCGAACCTCGGGCGCAACGACTCCGACCAGATCGCGACGCTCGGCCTGCTTGGCAACGTGACGCTCGCGGGCATGCAACACGCGATCTACGTCGGCGGCGAATACGAGCGGCAGCGCAGCTTCCGCGGCGACACGATCCGCGGCAAGGCGACGACGGGCTTCGATCTTTACGATCCCGTGTACGGCCTGCTCGCGCCGGGCGGCATACCCAACGCGAAGCAGAGCGATTCGCGCTCGGTCGTGCATGCGTATTCGACGATCGTGCAGGACTCGGTGAAGATCACCGAACGCCTCACCGCGGTCGGCGGCCTGCGATGGGAAAACTGGCAGCAGGAGTCGGGGATGGGCCGGCCGTTCGTGTTCGCCGACCGCTCGCGCGGCAGCGTCTGGCTGCCGCAGTTCGGGCTCGCGTATGCATTGACGCCGGCGCTCACCGCCTACGCGAACGTGAGCCGCTCGTTCAAGCCGAACGTCGCGTCGAACGTTGCCGCGCCGCTCGCGCCGGAATACGGGCGCGTGCTCGAGGCCGGGCTGAAGTTCAGCCTGAAGCCCGCGATCACGGGCACGCTCGCCGTGTATCAGATCGACAAGCGCAACGTGGCGGTCACGGTCGGCGACATCACGTCGACGATCGGCACCGCGCGCTCGCGCGGGATCGAGCTCGACGTCGCGGGGCAGATTACGCGCCACCTGAGCGTGATCGGCAGCTACGCGTACACGAACGCGAACGATCGCGACAGCAACACGCCGCTCGTCAACGTCGCGCGCCACACCGCCAGCCTGTTCGCGGTATACGACACGGCCATCGCGAACTTGCCCGGGCGCTGGCGCTTCGGCGGCGGCGCACGTCTCGTCGGCGCCCGCTCCGGCGACACCGCGAACAGCTTCACGCTGCCCGGCTACGTGACCGTCGACGCATTCGCGGCCTACGAAACGACGATCGGCAAGTTTCCGACCCGCTTCCAGCTCAACGTGAAGAACCTGCTCGACAAGACCTACTATCCGTCGAGCAACAGCAACCTGATCGTCGCGGTCGGCGAGCCGCGGCTCGTCACGCTGACGACGACGGTATCGTTCTGACGGGCCCGCGCGATCACGGACGCCAGCGATACACGACGATGCTCGACCCGTTGTAGTTGTCCTTCGTGATCACGTACTCGCCGTTCGAGCGCAGGTACGCGCGCACGCCGTACATCGAGTCGACGTCGTTGCCGACGTCCATCGCCGACGGATTCGAGTTCGTCAGCGTCGTGACGAGCGCACCCGTGTTCAGGTCGAATACGTCGATGTTCGGCACCGTGTGCACATAGCCGACGAACAGATAGTGCCCGGCCGCCGCGATCGATTTCGGGTTCGCGCTCGTCAGGTTGATCACCGGGTTCGGCGCGCTCGTGTTGCCGTTCTTCCAGCCGCGATAGACCTCGATGTGCCCGTTCATCGCCGTCCAGTCCCAGTTGCCCGCGAGGCCCTGCGCGAGGATCATCGTGTCGCTGTCGGCCTGGTAGATGATGCGCGTGACGGGCGCCACGCTGCTCGGCACGGGCGTCGTCACCGGCTTGCCCCATGACGGCTTGCCGGTCGCGTCGAAGCCCGTCATCGGATAGCGCGTGATCACGTTGGAGCCGTTCAGCCCGGCCCACACGTCGCCGTTGCCGTCGATGTCGAAACCGGCCGTCACCTGCAGCGTCGTGTTGAACGGCTTGCCGGGCAGCGAGCCGGCCGGAATCGCGATATAGCCGCTCGCGGTGTTGAAGTAATAGAAGTTGAAGTTGCCCGGGTTCTGGCCCGACGCGACGAGAATCCGGTTGCCGCCGACCGTCACGAGCTGGCCGAAGTGCTGGCCGCGCTGATAGTCGTTCATGTCGAGACGCGGATCTTTCGGATAGGTGAACGGGTCGATCGTGTTCGCGACGAACGTGCCGCCCGCGGTGCCCGTGTACACGTTGTTGCCGCTGAAGAACAACGCGCCGTCGGTCGCGGGGTCGGGCGCGGCGACGCCCTCGAAGTTCAGCGCCTGCAGCTTCCATTGCAGCGTGCCGACCGGGCTGTACGAATGCAGATCGGTGCTGCCGTTGCGGCCGAGATCCCAGCCGCCGCCCCAAGCGTTGTTCAGCACGTACAGGTTGCCGGCCGCATCCTTGCCGAGCGCCGCGACGCGCGTGAAGCGCTTGTCGCCGACCTGCCCCTTGATGCCCGTCGTCGTGTCGAGATAGCCGCCCTGCACGCCGAACGTGCCGACCTGCACCGGCAACCCGGGCAGCCCGCCGTACACCTTGATGTTCATGTCGGGCCCTTCGTCGCCCACCATCAACCGGCCCATTGGCGCATCGAAGTACAGCGACGCCGGCCGCGCGCCGGCCGCCATCTGGAGCGTGTTCATCGCCGCACCGGTCGGGCTGAACTGCGCGACGACACCCGCGCTCTTGCGCGCGACCCACAGGTTGCCGGCCGCATCGAGCGCCAGCGCGCCGGGGCCCGTGACGCCGATGTCGCGCTGCCATACGCCGTCGGTCGTGTAGACGCGCACGCGGTTGCCGTAGAAGTCGCTCACGTACAGCAGGTTGCCGGCCGTCGCGAGGCCCGTGATCACGTCCGCATACTGGATGCCCGTCCACGTGCTGACCGGAATGCGCAGGTCGCGCTGGTTCGTGCTTCGGTTGTAGCGGCCCACCGAGCCGCTGCCGAACGTGCGGTTGTAGCCGAGCGCGACGAACAGCGACGTCGAATTGCCGGTGATCGCGCCGCCGTGGAATTCGTCGTGAATGCCGATCGTGCCGAGCGGCTGGCCGTTCTGGTAGATCGCGACGCCGCCCGCGTTCTCGTCCCAGCGCGACGCCGTGTAGATCACGCCTTCGGGCGCGACCCACATCGAGCGCGCGCCGTTGCCGACGTGCGAGGCCAGCGTGCCGTACGTGTTCGCGAGCCAGTCGGTCGAGTATTGCGCCTGCGCGTGGCTCGCCGGCGCCAGCATCGCGATGCACATTCCGAGCAACGCCGCGCGGATTTGTTTCATTGACATGAATAATGCTCCCAGACGAACCATCGTCGACACTGTAAATCGCGGCGCATGAAATATTGATGATTCCGGAAAATTCGCATTCGCCGTTCCCCGGAATTATTCACTCCGCGCCTTTTTCCGTCCGGGGCTTTTTCGTCAACGATCGCAAAATCGCCGAACCTGCGCCCATACAGCCTTCCAGCGTGCAGCTCCGGCGCATTTCCCGGCATTTTCTTCCGGATCACGCAATGCAAATACGTCATTTTTTCTGCCACGACCGCATTGCTTTTTCATTCCCCGGAAATCGTTTCTATTATTACAAATCGAAATCGAAATGAAAGAAAAAAATTATTCGGTGCGATCGGAAATGCGTGATCCTGCAACGGACGGGAAAGCGGGAGGAAAAGCAGGAATGCGGAGGGGAAAGCCGCGCGCCGGCCGTACCGGCTCGGCTGCAGGTCGCCAGGCAATCGTCCGCCGTAGGCACGCGCACGCAGCCTGTTCGGCACGACGCGCACGCCGAGCCGATTCGTTCCGAACACGATCTCGCCGTGCGGCGCGACGGTCGCCGCGCCGCACCGGCAGTGCGGACAGCGTTCGCGTCATGCCGTCGCCTTGAAAAGTGTAGCGGCGGTACAGGAGCATGCGCGCCACGAGGCCCGCATCGTCCGCGAGCCCCGTTGCACGCGCAACGGCCGCCGCGTCAGAACTTCTGGCGCAGCCCGAGGCTCACGATCGCCTGCGACCGCGAATCGGACGAATGGCCGTTCGCCTTGTCCGACACCGACGCGGTCGCGGCCACCGGCCGGCCGAGCGCGTCGAGCGTCGTGCCGGACGCATGCTGGTACGCGCCGAGCAGGTACACGCTGGTGCGCTTCGACAGGTCGTAGACCGCGCCGAGCGTGACGTTGTGATACTGCGCGCGGTTGTCGATGCCGTCGACGTCACTGCCACGCGTGTAGCTGTAGCCCGCGAACAGCTGCGTCTGCGGCTGCACGTTCCAGCGCGTGAACACGCCCGCGACGTTGAACGTCGCATGGCCGCTGAACAGCGACTGCGCGCCGCCGCGATACTGCACGTTGCTGTAGTTCACGCCGACGACGGCTGGCCCGAAGTTGTACGTCGCGCCCGTCGCGATCACCTGCTGCGACTGCGCGCTCGCATAGCCTTCGTTGATCGACGAATTGAACAGGCCGTCGTCGGTGCTCCGCCACTTGCCTGCCGTCGGGTCGGTCGCGCCCGTCTTGCTGTTGTCCGAACGCTCGTAGCCGACGCCCACGCGCAGCGGGCCGGCCGCGTACGCGGCGCCGACGCTCCACGTGTTGCGCTGCTTCATGCTCCCCGGCTGGCCGCCGAAGCCGTACAGCGCACCGAACGTGAAGCCCGAGTAGTTCGCGCTCGTGTACTTGATCGCACTGTCGACGCGCGCGGTCTGGTCGAGATCGTCGATGTCGCCCGGGTGCGCGCCGAAGCCGCCGATGAACGACGACGGGCCGACCGGGCTCACGAAATCGTCGAGCGACGTGTACTGGCGGCCGAGCGTGATCGTGCCGTAGCGGTCGCTGCCGACGCCGACGAACGCCTGCCGGCCGAACTGGCGGCCGCCCTGGCCCGACGTGCCGTTCGTGATGTCGAAGCCGTTCTCGAGGACGAACAGCGCGCGCATCCCGGCGCCGAGATCCTCGGAGCCCTTGATGCCCCAGCGGCTGCCGGACAGGTTGCCGGTCGTGAGCCCGACGTTCGAATGCCCGGTGTACGCGCCCGCCGAGCCGGCCCGTTCGTTGCTGCGATAGGTCACGCCCGCATCGACGATGCCGTACAGCGTGACGGAGCTTTGCGCGGCGGCGATACCCGCGAGCGAGAGCAGCAGCGGGGCTGCGATCAGTTGCTTGTTCATGGTTTCGTGTCTCCGGGCGGTGAACCCGTTGTTCTGGCTGTTTGCGAGTAGCGCGCGGGCGCCGACATCCGCCGGCGGTGCAAGGCCGGCGACGTCCGCGCGCGACGATGCGGCGGGCGTGCCCGCTGCGGCCGGTATGGTAGTTGGAACCGGTTCCGTTCCAAAGCGGAATAATGACAACAGTTTCTTGTCAAAATCGCGATAGTCGGAGACGGCGCCGAGGCGGCGGCGCCTGTACAGCGCGGGGCGGCGCGGACGATAATCGGCTGCGCGCCTTCCACCGGGAGCTTCTTCATGCATGAAACGACCCTGCTGGTCTTCTCCGCCGTCGCGTTCGTCGGCATCGCGACGCCCGGCCCGACCGTGCTGCTCGCGCTGACCAACGGCTCGCGCTACGGTGTGCGCCGCGCGGCCTACGGTTTCGCGGGCGCGATGCTGTCCGACTTCGTGCTGATCGTCGCGGTCGCGCTCGGCCTCGGCGCGCTGCTGATGGCGTCGGCGTTCTGGTTCTCGGTCGTCAAGTGGCTCGGCGCCGCCTACCTCGCTTATGTCGGCATCCGGTTGCTGATGTCGACGGGATCGCTCGACGTCGCGGCCGCGCAAGGCGACACGGCATCCGGACGCACCGGACGCAACGCGCCGATCTTCGCGAAAAGCTTCCTGACCGCGGTGACGAACCCGAAGGGCTATCTGTTCTTCTCCGCGTTCCTGCCGCAGTTCCTCGATCCGGCCGCGCCGCTCGCGCCGCAGTACGTCGCGCTCGCGGTCACGTTCGCGCTGGTCGACGGCGCGGTGATGTTCGGCTACGCGCTGCTCGGCGCCCGTGCGGTGCGGCTGCTGAAATGCTCGGGCGCGCTGTGGCTCGAGCGCACGTGCGGCGCGATGCTGCTCGCGCTCGCCGGTTCGCTGGCGCTGTACCGGCGCCACGGCGCGTAGGCGCCGGGTTCGATGAAAATCGCCGCGCCGCCCTGCTCCGGATTTCCCGGCCTGTCGCTCAGGCAACTCGAACGCGCGGACCTCGACGCGTGGTACGCGTACCTGTCGAACCCGGCCGTTTTCCGCCACACGAGCTGGAACCTGCGCTCGCCCGACGATCTGCTGCCGCTGTTCGACAGCATCGAATCGGCCGATCCGGATTCGATCCGGCGTCTCGCGATCGTCGATACCGAATCCGGCGCGCTCACCGGGACGATCGGGCTGCATACGGTGTCCACCGCGAACCGCTCGGCGGAGATCGCGTACGACCTCGCGCCGTCGCACTGGGGGCGCGGCATCGCGAGCGCGGTGTGCGAAGCCGTCACCGCGTGGGCGTTCGCCGAAGGGGGCTTCATCCGCATGCAAGCCGTCGTGCTGACTGGCAACGCGGGCTCCGCGCGCGTGCTGCAGAAGTGCGGCTACCGCTACGAAGGGCTGCTGCGCGCATACAAGATGGTGCGCGGCACGCCCGGCGATTTCGCGATGTACGCACGGCTCGCGACCGACTGACGCGCCGCCCGCGGCATCGCGTGCCGACGCCGTGACGCGATTGGACGGCCCGCGCCGAATTGGCGACAATCGCCGTTCCCCTCATCGACGCTCCGCCATGAAAATCGCCGCGCTGTCCGATATCCACGGCAACCTCGCCGCGCTCGACGCGGTGCTCGACGACGTCCGGCGCCGCGGCGCCGACGTGATCGTCAATCTCGGCGACATCGTGTCGGGCGCGCTGCATCCGGCCGAAACGGCCGACCGCCTGATCGCGCTCGACCTGCCGACCGTCAAGGGCAATCACGAACGGCAGTTGCTCACCGAGGATCGCGACGCGATGCGGCTGTCGGATCGCTGGGCGCACGACACGCTGCGCGCCGACCACCGCACGTGGATCGCCGCGCTGCCCGAACGCCTGATGCTCGACGGCGACGTGCTGATGGTGCACGGCGCGCCGGCCAGCGACCTCGTCTATTTCCTCGAAACGGTCACGCCCGACGGCTGCCGCGCGGCCACGCCCGACGAGGTCGCGCAGCGTGCGGGCAACGAAACGGCCTCGCTGATCCTGTGCGGCCACACGCACGTGCCGCGCACCGCGAAGCTCGACGACGGCCGGCTGATCGTCAATCCCGGCAGCGTCGGGCTGCAGGCGTATACGGACGACCTGCCGCATCCGCACCGGATCGAGACGGGCTCGCCGCATGCGCGCTACGCGATGGTGTCGCGCACGGCCGCCGGCTGGAACGTCGAATTCCATGCGGTCGAATACGACTGGCACACGGCCGCGGCCATCGCGGCCTCGCGCGGGCGCGACGACTGGAGCATCGCGCTGCGCACCGGCCGCTGCTGACGCACTCGCGCCGCTCGTCGACGCGCAGCCGAGACGCGTGTGACGTCGCACGCATCGCACGCATCGCACGCGTCGGCACACGCCCGACACCGCGACGCTCGCGCGCCGCGTCGCTTCACCCCGCGTTCCTCAGCGTCAGCCTCGCTTCGAGGCCGCCGCCGTCGGGCCGGTTGTTCAGCGTGAGCGTGCCGCCCATCGCAAGCGCCAGTTGCCGCGCGATCGCGAGGCCGAGCCCCGTGCCGCCCGTATCGCGATTGCGCGACGTCTCCACGCGCCGGAACGGCTCGAACACCGCGTCGAGCTGATCGTCCGGAATGCCGGGGCCGCGGTCGAGCACCGCGATCACCGCGCCGCCGTCATGCGCCGCCTGCACGTCGATCTCGGCCGCGCCCGCGAACTTCAGCGCGTTGTCCACGAGGTTGCCGACGATGCGGCGCAGCGCCTTCGGCCGCGTGACGAGCGCGAGCGGCGCATGGCTGTGCAGCGCGACGTCCTGCCCCGCATCCGTGTAGTCGTACACGATGCTGTCGAGCAGCGCATCGAGATCGATGCGGCGCGCGGCCTCCTCGGTGCCGTGCAGCGTCCGCGCGTACGCGACGCCCTCCTTCACCAGATGCTCCATTTCGAGCAGGTCCTGGCGCAGCTTCGCGCCCTGCGTGTCGTCGTCCATCACGTCGACGCGCAGCCGCATTCGCGTGATCGGCGTCTGCAGATCGTGCGAGATCGACGCGAGGATCTGCATGCGCTCGGCCATGTACTGCGCGATGCGGTCCTGCATCGCGTTGAAGGCCCGCGCGGCGCGCGCGACTTCAGACGGCCCGTCTTCGTTCAGCCGCTCGCCCTTCAGGTCGGGGCCGAGCGCGTCGGCGGCCTGCGCGAGCTGCTTGAGCGGCCGCGTCGCGAGCCGCACCGCGAGCCAGCAGCACGCGGCCAGCACCGCGAGCTGCACCACGAGCACGGCCGGCAGCCACCCCGACAGCGGCACCGTCGACATCGGATGAATGTCGATCGTCAGCGGCGACCCGTCGGTCAGCCGCAGATGCACCTGCAGATGCTCGCGGTCGCCGGGAATCGAGTTCGCGGTCAACGGGTAGTCGCCGCCGATGCCGTCCGAGATCGAGCGCTCGACGCGCGCCGACAGCCGCGCTTCCGGCGGCGTGCCGGTTTGGCCGGGCCCGAGGATGAACGCATAGCTGCGCCGCGCGAGACGCGGCAGCCACGCGGCCCGCTCGGCCGGCGGCAGATGGTCGAGCAGCGCGACCGAGCTCGCGACCTCGCGCTCGATGTAGCCCATCATCAGGTTCGTGGTCGCCTGGTCGCGCTCGGTCATGGTGAGCCAGAACGACAGCGTCTGCGCGAGCGCGAGCCCCACGAACAGGATCAGCGCGAGCCGCGCGAACAGCGAACGCGGCCAGTGCCACGGCGTGCGCGCGCTCATGGCGTACCGTCGATGGCGGTCACGGCCGACGAGAACACATAGCCCTCGTTGCGCAGTGTCTTGATGTAGCGCGGTTCGCGCGCGCCGTCGCGCAGGCGCTGGCGCAGCCGGCTCACGAGCAGGTCGATCGAACGGTCGAACGGGTCGGACTGCCGCCCTTGCGTCAGGTTGAGCAACTGATCGCGCGTCAGCACGCGCTGCGGGTTGTCGAGGAACACGCGCAGCAGCCGGTATTCGGCGCCGCTCAGCGCGACCAGCGTGCCTTCGGCGTCGAGCAGGTGGCGCCCGGTCGTGTCGAGCTGCCATTCGCCGAACGCGAGTATCGCGGCCGTTTCCGTCACCTGCATGCCGGGCGGCAGCATGCGCGCGCGGCGCAGCACCGAACGGATCCGCGCGAGCAGCTCGCGCACCGCGAACGGCTTGGCCAGGTAGTCGTCGGCGCCCATCTCGAGGCCGATGATGCGGTCGGTTTCCTCGCCGCGCGCGGTCAGCATCAGCACCGGCACCGTGCGGAACTTGCCCGCGCGCAGGTCGCGGCACAGCGTCAGGCCGTCCTCGCCGGGCAGCATCAGGTCGAGCACGATCAGGTCGGGCGCGCCGTCGTCGAGCACGTGGCGCATCTCGCGGCCGTTCGCGGCCAGCGACACGCGCATGCCGTTCTTCTCCAGGTAGTCCGCGATCAGTTCGCGGATCGCGCGATCGTCGTCGACGATCAGCACGTGGTCGATCTTGTCCATGAGTCGGTGTCGGTATCGGGGTTCGGGCGGGCGATGTCCGCTTTTATACCGCACGGCGGGCACGCGTTTGTATCGCAATGTATCGCGCCGCCGCGACGACACACAACATTGCACACGCGCGGCCGGCCGGACACATCGCAGATACGTCGGCGCCGCCTAATGGGGCCTGTCGAAACCCGCCCGGACGCCGACATCGCGCCGCGGCCCCCAAAGTTCAGGAGAACGCCATGCTGCCCCGACTCAAGACCGCCGCCCTCGTCATCGCCCTCGCCGCCACGGCCGGGCTCGCCGCGTTCGCCGGCACCCGGGACGACGCGGGCATGCAGACGTCGCTGGCGGGCATGGCGGCGCCCGGTTTCACCGGCATCGAGCGCTGGCACAACAGCGCGCCGCTGACGCTCGAGCAGTTGCGCGGCAAGGTCGTGCTCGTCGATTTCTGGACGTACTCGTGCATCAACTGCATTCATACGATCCCGTACGTGAACGACTGGTATCGGAAGTATCGCGACCAGGGGCTCGTGGTGGTCGGCGTGCATACGCCGGAATATCCGTTCGAGCGCGACGCGAAGAACGTCGCCGATGCGATCAGGCGCTTCGACATCCGGTATCCGGTCGCGCAGGACAACCGCTACGACACGTGGCGCGCGTACGGCAACCAGTACTGGCCCGCGCTGTACCTGATCGATGCGAACGGCAAGATCGTCTATACGCGTTATGGCGAAGGCGGGTACGACAAGACGGAGGCCGCGATTCGGGAAGCGCTCGCCCAGGCAAAGGCAGGGACGAAGGATTCGACGCGCATGCAGTGATCAGCGCGGCGCGGGCCCGCGGCTCGCCCGCGCGCCGCGGTCCTCGTGCGCTCATTCGCGCTTCGCGTCGGCCTCCGCCAGCATCGCCTCCCCGATCGCGAGATGGCCGTCCGCAACCAGCGCTTCGCCGGCGCCGCGGATATCGGCTTCGGCCTTGTTCTGCCCGAGCTTGCGCTTGCCGACGAGCCGCGTGATCTCGATCCGCAGCCCGACGATCGATCGCAGCATCGTATCGATATAGTCCTTCGGCGCATCGCCCATCTTCCACGGCACGGGTTGCGACGCCTCGTGCGTGCGCGTCAGCCGCGCCACCACGCCGCGCACGAATTGCTCGTCGTCGCACACCGTGATGCGGCCGTGCGCATGCACGACCCGGTAGTTCCACGTCGGCACCTGCCGGTGGGCGACGTGCTTGCTCGGATACCAGTTCGGCGAGATGTACGCGTCGCCGGCGCGGAAGATCACGAGCACCTCGTCGCCGTTCGCGACGTCCTGCCAGACCGGATTCGCGCGCGCGACGTGCGCGTGCAGTTCGCCGAGCCCGCCGTCGCCGGGCATCAGCTCGAACGGAATGTGGTTCGCGTCGAGCCCGCGCTCGCCGTGCGTGATCAGGCTGCCGAACGGATGCTGCGCGATCAGCTCGCGCAGCGCGTCGGGGTTGGGTTCGTTGAAATCGGCGGGGACGTACATGTCGGCTCCACGGTCGTGCGGGGTGGGGAAATGGCGCGGGCGCAGGCCCGCCATGCGCCGATTGTGGCCCCAAACTGGTTTATGCTGTAGAGCCGGTTTGAAACAATTTCAGCAGACCAGAATCATGGCAAGAACGGCCCGGATCGTCGAAATCCCGTCGCTCGGCGCGCTCGACCGCGCGGCCGGCGACCTGAGCCGTCAGCTCGCGCAGGCGCTGCGCGACGCGGTGCGCCGCGGCGACGTCCGGCCCGGCGACACGCTGCCCTCCACGCGGCTGCTGGCGGCGTCGCTGCAGGTGGCGCGTGGCACCGTCGTCGACGCCTACGCCCAGCTCATCGCCGAAGGCTTTCTCGAATCGCGCGGCGGAGCGGGCACGCGGGTCGCGCACGCGCTCGCGGAACCGCCGCCCGGCAACGGCCCGGAATCGCCGGCGCCAGGCCCGGACCCGATGCGCGACGGCCTGCCCGAACCGGCCGCCACCTTCGCGCGGCTCGCCCGCGAATTCAGCCCGTTGCCCGCGATGCCGTTCGCGATCTCGGTGCCCGTCGGCCTCACCGCGCCCGACGACATCTGGCGCCGGCTCGGCAATCGCCTGCGCGCCCGCGGCGCCGGCGCGCCGTCCGGCTATGCCGATCCGCAAGGCGCGCTGCCGCTACGCGAGGCGATCGCCGATTACGTGCGCCGCTCGCGCTCGGTGCGCTGCGACGCCGGCCAGGTCGTGATCACGAGCGGCACGCAGCAGGGGCTGCATCTCGCGAGCCAGGTGCTGCTCGGCGAACACGACCGCGCGTGGATCGAGAATCCGGCCTACCGCGGCATCACCGCGCTGCTCGAAAGCACCGGGCGGCGCGATGCGATGGTGCGCGTGCCGGTCGACGCCGACGGCCTCGACGTCGACGCCGGCGTTCGTCTCGCGGCCGATGCGCGCGCCGCGTTCGTCACGCCGTCGCACCAGTACCCGCTCGGCATGCCGCTGAGCATGGCGCGCCGCAATGCGCTGCTCGCGTGGGCCCGCACGCACGGCGCATGGGTCGTCGAGGACGACTACGACAGCGAGTTGCGCTACGAAGGCTATCCGTTCCCGTCGCTGCAGGGCCTCGCGCCCGATCGCGTGATCTATCTCGGCACCTTCAGCAAGATCCTGTTTCCGTCGCTGCGGCTCGGCTACGTGATCGCGCCCGACGCTCTCGTGCCCGCGTTCTGCGGCGCGCGCGTGCTGATGGATCGTCATGCGCCGACCGCCGATCAGCACGTGCTCGCCGCGTTCATCGCCGAAGGCCATCTCGACCGCCACATCCGCCGCGTGCGCGGCGTCTATGCGGAACAGCGCGCGCTGCTGATCGACACGCTCGGCGCGCGGCTGCCGCGCGAACGCGCATGGGTGCAACCGGGCGACCAGGGGATGCACGTCGTGCTGTGGCTCGCGCAAGGCATCGACGATCTCGACGTGGTCGCGCGCGCCGCCCGGGCCGGTGTCGCCGTGCGTGCGGTGTCGCCGATGTTCGCGCCCGGCACGGCGCGCCCGGGGCTCGTGCTCGGCTTCGGCGGGTTCGGCCGTGCGCAGATCGAAGCGGCCGCGCAGCGGCTCGCGGACGTGGTTTCGTCGGTGGAATCGCGGCCTCGCGCATGGCAAAAGGTTGTCGGCGGGCAACAAACGTAATCGTCTGTAAATCCTGCAAGTAAACGGCCGTTTCGACTGCCGGCGCACAGGTTCCGTTTGCTAGGATCGCGCGTCTTCCCTCCGCGCTCCTGCCGCCGTGAACCGCTTCGTGCCGTTTCTTCGAGACGCGTGGCTCCGTTGCCGCGCCCGTATCGCGCCGCTCGCCGCCGCGTGCCGCACGCGCGTCCGCGCACTGTGCGCCGGCGCGCTGCATCGCCTGCGCCATCCGACACGTCGCGGCGTGGCGCTGACGCTCGCCGCGATCCCGGTGCTCGGCCTGCTGGTCCTGCTTGCGTTCGTTCCGTTCACGCCGAGCATCGGCGACATCCGCAAGGCGCGCATCGACCGCCCCGCGCGCGTGCTGTCTGCCGACGGCCAGTTGATCGCCGAGTTCCGGCCCGTGAACCGCGAATGGGTGCCGCTCAGGCAGATCTCGCCGCACATGATCGACGCGCTGATCGCGACCGAGGACCGTCGCTTCTACCAGCATCACGGCATCGACTGGCGCCGCACGCTCGCGGCCGGGCTGCGTACGTTCTCCGGTGATCGCCAAGGCGGCTCGACGATCACGCAGCAGCTCGCGCGCAATCTGTATCCCGATGAAGTCGGCCGCGCGCCGACGCTCACGCGCAAGGTGAAGGAGCTGATCACAGCGTTCAAGATCGAAGCGGTGTACAGCAAGGACGAGATTCTCGAAACCTACCTGAATACCGTGCCGTTCCTTTACAACGCGTACGGCGTCGAGATGGCCGCGCGCACCTATTTCGGCAAGTCCGCCGACCAGCTCGACATCGCGGAGAGCGCGACGCTCGTCGGGATGCTGAAGGGCAACAGCTACTACAACCCGGTGCTGAATCCGGAACGCGCGGTCCAGCGGCGCAACGTCGTGCTCGGCCGGATGGCGCAGACGGGCATGCTGGCGCCGCGACAGCTCGCGACACTGCAGCGCCAGCCGCTGCGCGTCGACTTCGAACCGCAGACCGCGCAGCCGGGCCTCGCGCCGCATTTCGCGGTGCAACTGCGCAAGTGGCTGATCGCGTGGGCCGACCGCAACAACTACGATCTCTACTCGGACGGCCTCGTCGTGCGCACGACGCTCGATGCACGCCTGCAGGACATGGCCACGCAGGCGCTCGCACGGCAGACCGAACGGCTGCAGGCGATCGCCGACAGCGCATGGCGCGGGCCGTCCGGCTGCGGGCTGCGCAACGACCTGTTTCGCGGCTTCATCCGGCAGACGCCCGAGTATCGTCAGGCCCGCGAAACGGGGCTCGCCGATGTGCCGGCGCTGAAGCAGCTCGGCGCGAATCGCGCATTCATGCGCACGCTGTGCGAGCGCAAGACGCAGGTGCAGGCCGGCTTCGTCGCGATCGATCCGCGCAACGGCGCGATCCGCGCGTGGGTCGGCAGCCCCGATTTCGGCAGCGAGCCGTTCGATCACGTGATACAGGCGCGGCGTCAGCCGGGCTCGACGTTCAAGCCGTTCGTCTATGGCGCCGCGTTCGCTGACGGGATGCGGCCGGGCGATACGTTCGTCGACCGTCCCGTCGCGATCCCGATCGACGCGCACACGGTGTGGCGCCCGACCGATGCGGAACCGCCGACCGGCGAGCCGATGACGCTGCGCGACGGGCTGGCGCTGTCGCGCAACCGCATCACCGCGCAGGTGATGCAGCACGAGGGCGCGGCGAAGGTCGCGCAGCTCGCCCGCGCGATGGGTGTGCGCGACAGCCCGCTCGACGCGGTGCCGTCGCTCGCGCTCGGCACGAGCCCCGTCACGCTGAAGGAGATGGTGTCCGCGTACGGCACGATCGCGAACCGCGGCGTGTACGTCGCGCCGCAGACGATCACACGCATCGAGGATCGCGACGGCAAGGTGCTCGCCACGTTCGCCAGTGCGCCGCCGGAGCGCGCATTGCCGGTGGCCGCGGCGCAGACGCTGGTCGACGTGATGCGCGGCGTCGTCGATTACGGCACCGGCGCCGACATCCGCTCGCGCTACGGCATCCGCGTCGACGTCGCGGGCAAGACCGGCACGACGCAGGACAACACCGACGGCTGGTTCATCCTGATGCATCCGCAACTGGTGGCCGGCGCATGGGTCGGCTTCGACGACGGCAGCGTGACGCTGCGCAGCGACTACTGGGGCGCGGGTGCGCACAGTGCGCTGCCGATCGTCGGATCGTTCTACGATGCGGCGCTGCGCGCGCGGGCCATCGATCCGCACGTGCAGTTCTCGCCCGACTTCCGGCCGCGTAGCGCGCCGGCGCCGAAGCGGCGCGCGCCGCAGCATTCGGGACTGTTCGACTGGCTGAGGTTATTTCGCTGAGCGTGATGCGGGCGGGCTTGGTCAGAAAACGCGCTCAGGCCGCCGCGAGCGTCGCAGCCAGCGCGTCGTATTCAGACGCCCATGCCGCACGCCACACCGCCTTCGTCGCGTCATCGACCCACGCGCCGTCGATTCCGTTCAGCATGAATTGCTTCAACTCGGCCACGGTGAAGCCGAAATGGCTGAACATCAGCTCCCACGCTTCCGAAGGGTTCACCTTGTGCAGCGTCGGATCGTCGGTGTTCGGATGGATCTTCAACCCGAGGTCCGGCATCTTGCGCATCGGATGCAGCTCGGCCCATTGCTCCGGCGGCAGCGTGCGCAGGTAGTACGAATTCGTCGGCACGACGGTGAATACGATGCCGCGTTCCGCGTAGCGCGCGCACAGTTCGGGGTTGTCGACGATCGTATAGCCGTGATCGACGCGATCGACGTGCAATAGATCGACAGCCGTCTCGACGTTGCGCCACGGCATCCCGAACTCGCCCGCATGCGCGGTCGTGCGAAAGCCCGCCGTGCGTGCGTTTCGGTACGCCTTCCAGAACAGCTCGGGCGGCCGGTCGTTCTCGCGATAGTCGATACCGAGCCCCGCGACTTCGTCCGCGCGATTCGCTTTCATCCACTCGACGATCGCAACCGCTTCGTCGGGGTCCTGCTCGCGATCGATGCTCGGAATCAGGCGCGCGCCGATCCCGAAATCGGCCGCGGCGTCGCGAATCGCCGTCACGATCGCGGCCTGCGCGTCCGCATACGCGATACCCGACACGCGCACCGTTCCCGTCGGATTCCAGAAGAATTCCGCATGCCTGACGTTGTGCGCGGCCGCGTCTTCCAGATACTCGTAGGCAATCCGCCGCAGGTCGTCGGGGCGTGTGAGCAAATACTTGTCGAGCGCGCGCAGCACGTGCAGCACGCCCACCGGCTTCTCGCCGCGCGCGTAGAACGCGTCGATCTCCGCGCGCTCGATCGGCGCGCCGCTGCGTTCGGCCAGCGCGACGAACGTGTCGTGCCGCACCGCGCCGAGCAGATGGCAATGCAGCTCGACCTTCGGCAACGCGCGGAAGAAGGCCCGATGGGCGGGCGTAATCTCGATGCCCGTGCGCGCGGCCGGGACGTTGCCTGGTGTTCCCTTCATGTCAGTCTCTTTTTTGGTAGTGCCGATGCGTCGCGAAGCCGTCTCTCAGTGCGGCTTCACGACGGTCCAGAAGTAATAGCCGAGCGGCAGCGCGAGCACGACGAGCCCCCACGACACGTCGCGCCAGCGGCCGGCCAGCAGCTTGACGAGCACGTAGCACAGCAGCCCGCCGGCAATGCCGGTGCCGAAGCTGTTCGACATCAGCGTGAGCAGCACCATCGACATCACGGGCAGCGCATCGGTGAAGTCGTCGAAATGCGTGTGGCGGATCGTCGCGAACATCGACAGCCCGATCAGGATCAGCGCCGGCGCGGTGGCCTCCTTGGGGATCGCGAGCGCGACCGGCACGAACAGCAGCATCGCGGCGAACAGCACGGCCGCGGCCAGCGACGACAGCCCGCTGCGGCCGCCGGCTTCGACACCCGCCGCCGATTCGATCAGCGCGGTCAGCGCCGGAATGCCGAACACGGGGCCGAGCGTCGCGGCAAGCGAATCGACGAGGAACGGCCGGTTGATGTTCGGCAGGTTGCCCTGTTCGTCGAGCAGGTTCGCCTTCGCGCCGACCGCGAGCGCGGTGCCGAGCGTCGAGAAGAATTCCGCCGCGAAGAACGCGAACAGGTACGGTGCGGCGGCCAGGCTCAACGCGCTGCCGATATCGAGCTTGAACGCGATCGGCGCGATGCTGTGCGGCAGCGACATGAACGACGCCGGCAGGTGCGTGACGCCGAGCGGCACGCCGGCTGCAGCCGCGACGAGGATCGCGATCAGGATCGCGCCGGGCACCTTGCGCGCCTGCAGCACGATCGCGACCGCGAGGCCGATCAGCGCAACGAGCGCGCCCGGCCGCGAGAAGTCGCCGAGCGCGAACGCGTTGGTCTTCGCGTTCGCGACGACCATCCCCGCATTGCGCAGCCCGAGCATCGTGACGAACAGCCCGATCGACGCGCCGAGCCCGAGCTTGATCTGCACCGGAATCAGGCGCACCACGACGCCGCGCGCGCCGAGGATCGTCAGCAGGAAGAACAGCACGCCCGACACGCACGCGATGCCGAGGCCCGTCTGCCAGCCGACGTGCTCCGTCGTCGCGAGCGTCACGCCGATGATCACCGAGCCGCCGATGCCGGGACCGACGAGGAACGGCAGGTTCGCGTAAAGCCCCATCAGCGTGGTGAACAGCACGAACACGACGATCGTCGCGGTCGTCGCCGCGCCGCGGTCCATGCCGCCCGTCGCGAGCAGCGACGGGATCACGACGAGCAGGTACGCGGCCGCGAGAAACGACGTGACGCCCGCGATCGTCTCGGTGCGCACGGTCGTGCCCCGCGCGGCGAGCGCGAAGCGACGCTCGAGCCAGTTGGCCGGCGCATGCGCCGGCATCGTGTCAGTCGCTGACATGGTGGTTCTCCCGTGATTCCGAATATTGTCCTGTGTCGGGTCGTGCAGCGCGGTCTTATACTGCCGCGTACCGCATCCCGACCGTTATTGCCCGATGTCCGACCGCTCGTCGCTGCTCCCCGCGCTTACGCTGCGGCAGGTCCAGCACTTCGTCGTGCTCGCCCATGCACGCAGCTTCACGCAGGCCGCGCAGGCGCTGTCGCTCACGCAGCCGGCGCTCACCGCGTCGATCCGCCAGATCGAGTTCCTGCTCGGCGGCCGCCTGTTCGCACGCACCGCGCATCGCCTCACGCTCACCACCGCGGGCGAAGCCGTGCTGCCGCTCGCCGAACGCCTGCTCAACCAGGCGCGCGGCACCTTCGACGACATGACGCGGCTCATCGGCGAACGCATCCAGACCGTGCGCATCGCGTTCATTCCGTCGGTCGCGGGCCGCCTGCTGCCCGCGCTCAACGCCCTGCGCGGCACGCACCCGACGCTGCGCTTCACGCTCACCGATTTGCCGAACAGCGCACTCGTCGAAGCGGTGCGCGACGGCGTCGCGGATCTCGGCATCGGCGTGCGCGAACCCGATAGCGACGACGGCACGCTGCGCTACCAGCAGCTGTTCGAGGACGAGATCGTGATCGTCGTACGGCACGACGATCCGCTCGCCCGCGCGAAGAGCGTCACGTGGGCGAAGCTCGTCGATCGCGAACTCGCGGTATTCGTGCGCGGCAGCGTCAGCGAATCGCTGCATCGCACCGGCGGCGCCAGGAAACTGCGCCTGAACGTCACGTACCGGATGGAATACACCGAGCCGCTCTACGCGCTCGCGCGCAACGGCCTCGCGACCGCCGTGCTGCCGAGCCTCTACACGATGCATCTGCACGATCCCGAACTCGTCGCGCTGCGCGTCGACAAACCGCGCGTCACGCGTGCGATCTCGCTGATCTCGCTCGCCGCCGACGATCGCGGACCGCACGTACGCGCGTGCCGCGAGTGGATCGAGAAGCACATCTGATTCCGTTCGCTGCGCTTGGGCACCCACGTTCAGGGCAGCTTCGCGATTCGATCGACGAGCGTCGCGTAGAAGCGGTCCGCGTCGACTTCGTTGATCCACGTCGCATTCGGGGCACGGCCGCTGCGCCCGTTCCAGTCGACGATCGTCTCGCCGAGCGTCCATTGCCCGCTCGTCTCGACCACCACGTTCACCTTGCGTCCGCCGAACAGTGTCGGATCGACGAGATAGCCGACGGCCGTCGGGTCGTACATCGGCGCGTCTTCAACGCCGCGCCGCTTCTTGTTGTAGGCGAGCTCGGCCTCCATGATGTCCGCGACGATCGTGCCACAGCGGTTGCCGAGCGCGCGGAACGGCGCGACGCGCGCCGGCGTGATCGGCGCCTTCACCGCGACGTCGCGCGGCAGCACGACGATCGGCACGCCGCTGCCGAACACGACGTCGGCGGCCTGCGGATCGACGTAGACGTTGAACTCCGCGGCCGGCGTGATGTTGCCGCGCTCGAAGAACGCGCCGCCCATCAGTACGATATCGCGCAGTGCGGCGCGAATCCGCGGCGCCTCGACCAGCGCGGTCGCGATGTTCGTCAGCGGGCCGAGCGCGCACAGCGTCACGCTGTTCGGCGCCGCGCGGCTCAGCGTATCGACGAGGTACGACACTGCATGACCGGCCGCGAGCGGCGCGCGCGGCTCGTTCAGTTCGACGCCTTCGAGCCCCGTCTTGCCATGCACGTTCGCGGCCGTCACGAGGTCGCGCACGAGCGGACGCGGGCAGCCCGCGTACACCGGCAGCGTCTTCGTGCGGCCGGCCCAGTCGCGGACGATCCGCGCATTGCGTTCTGTCAGCTCGAGCGGCACGTTGCCGGCCACGGCCGTCAGCGCGCGCACGTCGAGCCGGTCCGGCGCGCCGAGCGCGAACAGGATCGCGATGGCGTCGTCCTGCCCCGGATCGGTATCGATGATCACCGTGCGGCGCGCGACGTCGCCGCCGGCCGCGAATGCGCCCGTTTCGGGCAGCAGCGCGGTGCCGGCCAGCGCGGCGGACAGTTTCAGGAAGGTGCGGCGGGATGCGATCGGATGGGTCATGGTCGGGCGCTCAGAACACGTGCCGGACGCCGAGCGTCGCCATCATCTGGCGCGTGCCGGTCGAACGCGCATACGCGAAGATCTGCGCATGATCCGCGTCGCCGGCCGCCTGCTGCACAATCACCGTCAGCGCGACGTCGGTGCGTTTCGACAGGAAGTAATCGGCCTGCAGATTCACCTGATGCCATTTCGGACGCTTGTCGATCACGTCGTACTTGCCGTTCGTGAACGCATACGCGGCGCCGAGAAAGAGCTGCGGCGTCATCGTGTAGACGACGTTCACGCCCAGGTTCTGCAGGTGCAGGTGCGAATTGTCGAGGTAATCGTAGCGCACGTCGGTGAACATCGCCGCGAACTGCGCGCGGCCGATCGTGTAGAAGCCGCCCGTGCCCGCGATCCGCTGCCGGCTTGCGTACGCGGCCGGCGACATCGCGCTCTTGCTGAAGATCAGCAGCGGCGACGCATAGTCGTTCGCGATCGCGCCGTCCTGGTTCGTCGCGCTGTACGGATGGTTGTACTGCGCATAGACCGCGCTCCAGCGCAGCGGGCCGCGCTCATAGCCGAGCCCGAGGCTGTACGCGCTGTTGTTCGCGAAACCGATGGCATTGCTGAAGCCGTACAGTGCGGTGAACTTCAGCCCGTAGTAGACGGGGCTCACGTACTTCACCGAGTTCTGCACGCGAATGTCGTTGTAGCCATTGTCGTTGTCGCCGATGTTCACGCCGTTGCTCGCGATGATCACGGGCCCGATGTAGTCGTGGATCGCGTCGTACTGGCGGCCGAACGTCAGCGAACCGTAGGTACGATCGGCGAGCCCGACGTACGCCATGCGCCCGAACTCGCGGCCATTCTGCGCGGCCGTGCCCGTCATCACGTTGAAGCCGTTTTCGAGCTGGAAGACCGCGGACAGCCCCTGCCCCAGATCCTCCTTGCCCTTCAGCCCCCAGCGCGGGTTCTGGTTCGTGCCGGACAGCGCCTGCCACGCGTTCTTGCCGCCCTGATTCGTCGCGAACCCGACACCGGCCGAGATGAGACCGTACAGCGTGATGCTGCTTTGCGCACCGGCATGGGTCGCGAAGGCGCCGAGCATCGCGAGCGGAGCGAGCTTGTAGAGAGTTTTCATGCGGGTCGTGTGGTCGATGAGGGTCCAGGCGCGGCAGGGTTCCGCGAAACTGGACACGACTATACGAACCCGGATCGGATAATAAAAGTTTGCTTTCCTTATATGTCAATAAAACGGATTTATTCTCATCTTCACGCCTTCCGCGCTCGGCGAACGGGCCGTCAATCCGCCGTGTCCCCGCCCTTCGGCAGCTTCGACCACGCGCCGCGCCCCGGCATCGGCGACCAGGCCGGGCGGGTCTTGCGCGCGCTGTCGATCACGACCAGATAGCGGCCCGCGATCGGCGTGATGTCGCGATCGCGACGCAGCACCCACAGGGACTTGCCGGCCTCGACGCGTGCCTGATAGTCGTCGTCGAGCAGCCCGTGCTGGTCGAGGAACGTATTCAGCGACGCGGGAATCCGCACGCAGCCCTTCGAATGCCGGATGCCGAGCAGCGCTTCGAGCCGGTCCGGGTCGGTCGCATGCATCTGGAAGCGCATCGGCGACACGCCGCCCTTGCCCCAGCCGCGCTCGCCGTCCACCCAGCCGAAATCGTAGATGCGCATGTCGCGGTGGCCGTAGCCGCGAATGCCGTTCTCGTTCGTCGTGCCTTCCGCGCGGAAATCCATCGTATCGGGCGAGTGATGGAACACGCCGAGCGGCGTCAGGAAATGGTCGTACTGGCCCGGCAACCCGGTGCCGACCGGTGATGCGCCGATCATCAGCCACGCATTGGCCGGCGTCGCGCGGAAGTAGATGAACAGCGCCTGCACGTTCGGCGCGCGATCGACCATCACGACGTATTCGCCCGCGAGATCGCCGAGGTCCGCATCGGCGAGTGCTTTCTGAAGCCGCTCGCCGTACGCGCGCTGCTCGTTCGCCGGCACGTTCAGGCGTCGCGTGACTTCCTGCGTGAAGCGCTTGCGCATGTCGAGCGCACGCGTCGTCGCGCGTTGGGCTTCCTCGGCCGACAGCGGCGGATGCCGGCGCGGCGGAGTGGGCGCAGGCGGCTCGGCCTCGCTGGCGGATGTGTCGGAGGCGCCCGATGCAGGCGCGGCGGCCGACGCCGCGGAAGCGGCCGACGCACCCGATGCCGCGCCCGCGGGTTCCGCGTGATTCACGTGTGACGCGGCGGATGCCGGCGCTGCCGCCGATGATGCACCCGGCGCCGCATGCGCGGACGAAGCCGGATGCGTACGGGAGGGCGCCGACGCAGGCGGCACAGCGGGTGAGGATGACGCGGCAGACGGCGCAGCGTCGGACGCGGCAAAGGCAGGCCGCTCTGCGAGCACGGAAATCGACACTGCGGCAGCAAGCCACACGGATGCGGAGACTGCGCGGTCGAGGCAACGCGGCTTCGCAAAGCGCCGCGTCAAATAGGCAAGAATCATACGTTCGAGGCCATCGGCCGATCCGGCCGCCGCATGCTGCTGGTGCGAGCGGCGCATCTTCCGCGCAAGCCATCGACACGTCCGGCGCATCGCGCGCGCCCGGCGCCGACGCCTCTTCGCGGCGGAGCCGTTCGCTGATGCAACGCGGGCGCTCCGATGGCGGCTAATGAGTCGTCAGGCCCTCCATTTTACTCGTCGGTGCGTGAATCGGCAGCGACGAAAACCGCGATTTCCCGTGAAATTGCGCTTCGTCACGCTTTGTTTCAACTCGTTTCCACTTGCGCGTTCGTTGCATGGCAGGCTCGCGCCGTCCGATCGATTCGGTCAACCAAACATTCCGACGCCCCGTCCATCTGAACTCAGAACCTCGACCACATCGCACGCATGCTGCGCGAACCGCGCGACACGCGTGCGCACCTGCCCACTACTTCGAGATGGTTTCGAGCGCGATACCCTTCGTGCGCGGCCCCATCCCTCCGATCGCGGCCATTACGATCACCATCGCGCCCGCGATGAACGCGAACACGCCGAACGTGCCGAACCCGCGCAGCACGGCCGCGATCACGAACGACGAGAAGATCGCCGAGAAGCGGCTCCACGAATAGACGAAACCGACGGCCCGCGCGCGGATCGACGTCGGGAACAGCTCGGCCTGATATGCATGGAAGCTGTACGACATGATGTTGCTCGCGAGCGTGAGGCCGATGCCGAGCACGATCAGGAACGCGCCCACCGTCGTCTGGCTGAACAGCAGCCCGCACACGACGATCGCCGCCGCCATCGCGACGATCACCGACTTGCGCTCGAAGCGGTCGGCGATCACGAGGCCGATCAGCGGGCCGATCGGCGCCGCGAGCGCGATCACGCTCGAATACATCAGGCTCGACGTGATCGTGATGCCCTGCTTGATCAGCAGCGTCGGCACCCAGTTCGCGAAGCCGTAGAAGCCGACCGTCTGGAACACGTTGAAGATCGTCATCATGATCGTGCGGCTGCGATACGGCGGCACCCACATGTCGCGGAAGCTGCCGCGCGGCGGCACGGGTTCGGCCGGCGCGGGCGGCGGCAGCGGCCGACCGTATTCGGCTTCGACCTTCGCCTCGAGCGCGCGCATGATGCGATCGGCTTCGTCGACCCGGCCCTGCTGCGCGAGCCAGCGCGGGCTTTCCGGCAGTTCGCGGCGAATCCACCACACGAACAGCGCGCCGTGCGCGCCGATCAGCACGACCCAGCGCCAGCCGTCGAGGCCGAACGGCGCGTGCGGCACGAGCAGGTACGCGAGAAACGCGACCACCGGCACCGCGACGAACCCCACCGCCTGCTCGCACGCGAACGCGCGACCGCGGATCTGCTTCGGCACGAGTTCGGAGATGTACGTGCCGATCGTCACCATCTCGACGCCGAGGCCGAGACCGACGACGAAGCGCCAGAAGTTCAGCCCGGTCGCGGTGTCCTGGAACGCCATCACGACGTTGGCGGCCGTGTACCACAGCAGCGACCACGTGAAGATCGCCCGACGGCCGAACCGGTCGGCGAGGAAGCCGCACGCGATCGTGCCGATGAAGAGCCCCGAGAACAGCGCGGCGATGAAGCTCGCGACGCCCGTGGTGCCGAACAGGCCGTGCGTCGTCGCGGAAAGGATGCCGCTTTTCACGAGGCCCGGCGCGACGTAGCCGCTGTACAGCAGATCGTAGAGTTCGAAGAAGAAGCCGAGGCTCAGCAGCACGACGAGCTTCCAGACGCTGCGCGTCGGCGGCAGGCGGTCGAGGCGGGCCGAAATGGAGCCGGGGTCGATGGAGGGGGATGGGGCTTGTGCCTGCGGAAGGCTGTCCGTTGAGGCCATCTTGGGCGCGTCTCCTGATCGTGTCGTGTTGTATGTTGTCGTCCGGCGGACCGTCGAACCGCCGCCGGGCGAATCGCTGCATTGTACCGGCACGCCCGTTTCGCGCAGGTGCGAGCCGGCAAGCCGGCTGCGATACAGGCACCGAACCGATTCGATGCCCGATTCCGCGCCGGATAATGTGTAAATTGCGTAACCGTGTATCAGAGACGAAACGCGCGTCAGCTCGGCGTTGCGGCGCCGCCTTCCCCCGCCCGCCGGCGGCGCAAGCCCGGCAATACGGGCCTGCCGCGCCGTTTCGCGCAGGCACGCGCCGCCAAAATCGCGGCGAACGGCAAGACGCAATCGGTACAACCACGCGTTCCGCGCCCCGGTAACATGCTACCGGGCCAACTCCCGGCTTCCGGCTGCCTTTCGGCAACCGACATTGTCGGCAAATCGTAAGCATTCCATGTCCATACAACGACTATCCCTGTACGCCCGCCGGATCGCGCTGATCGCGCTGCTGCAGTTCGCGGCGATCGCGACCGCGTCGGCGTTTCCGGCGGCCGCGTCCGCGCCTGTCGCGAGCGGTGTCGGCGCAACAGAGCCGGCCATCTCGCTGCCCGACGCGGTCGCGCAGCTCAAGCAGATGCAGGCCGAGCTGGACCGCATCAAGCAGCAGACTTCGACCACGTCCAACAGCAAGGAGCTGGACGCGCTCGACGATTCGGCGCAGGAACTGAGCGCGGATGTCGCGAAACTGCAGAGCGATCTCACGCCGCAACGCGCGCAGGTCCAGGCGCAACTCGACGTGCTCGGGCCGCCGCCGGCCGAAGGCGCCGCGCCGGAAACGGCGGCCGTCGCGAAGCAGCGGGCCACGCTCGACGCGCGCAAGACGCAGATCGACGCCGCGCTGAAGCAGGCCGCCGACCAGAAGGCGAGCCTCGCGAATCTGACCGAGCAGTTCGCGAAGCTGCACCGCAGCCTGCTGAAGAACCAGCTCGCGTTCCGTTCGGGCAGCATCTTCAGCGCGGAGTTCTGGCTGCCGCTGTTCCACCTGTCGCCAGACGACCGCCAACGGCTCCAGGATTTCGACGACGAATTGTTCGACATGCTGCGCTCGTCGTGGGTACCCGGGCAGCGGGCGATCACCACGGTGCTGCTGATCGCCGCATTCGCGGCATGGCTCGGCGGCCGCCGGCTCATCGAGCGCGGGCTCGCCTGGGTCGCGCTGAACCGCCTGCCGCCCACGCGCCTGCGGCGCAGTGCACTGGCGCTGTCGACCGCCCTGTCGACCTTCCTGGCAACGGCGATTGCGGTGCAGATCTTCTACCTCGCCGTCGCGCGCCGCTACGAGCTCACGCCGTCGCTGATCGATCTGTGGGACCAGTTCGTGAAGCTCGCCGCGACCTGCGCGCTGATCGCGGGCCTCGGCCGTGCGCTGCTCTGCACCAAGCACCCGTCGTGGCGCCTGCCCGCGCTCGCCGATCCCGTCGCGCTCGCGATGAAGCCGTTCCCCAGCATCCTCGCCGCGCTGCTGCTGGTATCCGGTACGCTCGAGTCGATCAACCGGATCGTCGACACCAGCCTGTCGGTCACGCTGTTCGGCCGCGGCATCGTATCGCTCGTCGTCGCGCTGACGATCGGCGCGTCGCTGTTGCGCGCGAACCGCGCGCGTGCCGCACTCGCGGCGGCAGGCGAGGCGCCGGAGCAACGCTCGACGCTCGCGGGCCTGATCCATGCCGGCGTCACGCTCGCGATCGTTGTATCGTTGATCGCACTCCTGATCGGTTACATCACGGTCGCGCGCTTCATCACGTACGAGCTCGTGTGGTTCGAGATCGTGCTGTGCGCGACCTACATCCTGATCCAGTTGACGCGCGACGCGAGCGAGAGCCTGTTCTCGTCGAGCCTGTCGACGGGCCAGCAGATCAAGCACCTGTTCGCGCTCGAAGACCGTCACCTCGATCAGGCGCGCACGGTCCTGTCCGGCTTCGGCACGAGCCTGCTGATGCTGATCGCGGCGATCGCGCTGCTGACGGGCGGCTTCGGCACGACGCCCGGCGACCTGCTCGACAGCGCGGTCGCGATGATCGGCAGCCAGCGGCTGCAGAGCCTGAACATCATGCCCGACCGGATCATGAACGCCGTGATCGGGTTCGCGATCGGCTTCTACCTGCTGCGCTCGCTGCGCCGCTGGCTCGACGGCGAGTTCATGCCCGCGCTCGGCATGGATACCGGCATGCGCGTGTCGCTGATCACGCTGTTCACCAACGTCGGCTACGTGCTGCTCGTGCTGATGACGCTCGGGCTGCTCGGCGTCAGGTGGAGCAATCTCGCGTGGATCGTCAGCGCGTTGTCGGTCGGTATCGGCTTCGGCCTGCAGGAAATCGTGAAGAACTTCGTGTCGGGGCTGATCCTGCTGACCGAGCGCCCGGTGAAGGTGGGCGACATGGTCAGCATCGCGGGCGTCGAAGGCGACATCCGCCGCATCAACGTGCGTGCGACCGAGATCCAGTTGAGCGACCGCTCGACCGTGATCGTGCCGAATTCGCAGTTGATCTCGCAGAACGTGCGCAACGTGACGATGGGCAACAGCACGCAGGGTGTCGCGACGCTGGTGCTGACGTTCCCGCTGAACACCGATCCGGAACAGGTGCGCGACCTGCTGCTCGATGCGTATCGCGCGCACCCGGCGATTCTTGACAAACCGGCGCCGTCGGTGACGTTCAGCCAGCTCGCGCCGGACGGGATCACGCTGAGCGTGACGGGTTACGTGTCGAGCCCGCGGATCGCGAGTTCGACGAAGAGCGATCTGCTGTTCGAGATCCTCAAGCAGTTGCGCGCGGCGGGAATCACGCTGTCGAGCCCGCAGATGCTGGTCGTGCAGAACATGCCGACGGAAGAGAAGTGAACAAAGACGGCCGGTCGCGTACCGCAGCTACCGCGATGGCCGTCTCCAGTCCTACCGGAATGCCCATCGTCCGATGATGCCGGCGCTGGCAAGCAGTCGAAGCCGTGCCGCCTCCCATTCGGCGAGCGTTCGCACCCGTTCCTGGCGGGCATCGGCAAGCGCCGCCTGCGCCGACAGCAGTTCCAGAATATCGCCTGCGCCGAACGCGTAACGATTGCGCGCCGATGTCAGCGCCGCTTCCGCGGCAGCCAGCAAGCGTGCCGACGCTCCGAGGTTATCCGCCGTCGTCTCCGCATCGGCGTGAGCCTTCAGCACGTCACGCAGAATCTGCTGCTGCGTATCGTGAAGCTGTGCCTGTGCCAGTTCGGTCTGAGCCTGCGCGCCGCGAATCCGATACGTGCGGGAAAAACCGTCAAAGAACGGAATCGTCAGAGTCAGGCCGATGCTGGTTTGCGTCGCCCGCACCGACTGCAGCCCCTGATTCGGGTAGCCGTTCCGGGACAACGTGCCGCTCAGATCCAGCGTCGGCATACCCTCTGACCGTGCGGTCGTCACCTTCGCTTGTGCAGCCTCCCATTTGGCTCGCGCTGCACGAATCTCGGGGTGAGAACCTTCGGCCGCGCGAAGCCAGTCGCTTAGCTGGCGCTCCGCGTCCAGCGCAACCGGTACGACTGCCTCCTCGACCTCGACCCGCGTGCCGGCGGGCAGACCGGTCGCAAAGACCAGTTCGGCGCGGGCCCGCGCGACCTCTCCGCCCGCTCGCCGGGCAGCGAGCAATGCCTTGGCCAACGCCGTCTCCGCCTGCAATACGTCTGCTCGGGATGCAACGCCCATGGCCAGTCGCTTACGCGACGCACGCAGCGTCGATTCCGCCAAGGTCGCGGATTCGGTACGCGCGGCAAACGCGGCTTGAGCATTCTGAACATCGAAATAGCTCCCGACGACATTCGCGACCGCCTTTTGCATCGCTGCGTCGTGGCTCGCCAGCGCGGCCGTCAGCAGCTGTTGCGCCGCCGCGCCGTTTGCAGCCCGCCCGCCAAAGTCGAGTAGCCGCCAGTTCAACGTCGCGTTCGACGCTCGACCGACACCGCGCGTATTCATCGACGGTGCATCGGGATACCGGCTATATGTCGTCAGTTGGCTGATCGATCCGTTGATAGTGGGGAGCCATGCCGATCTGGCTTCACCCACCGCGGCGGCCTGGATCTTGATCGATGCCCACGCCGCTCGGATACGGGGGGTTGTGGCATAGCGCAAGATCGACCGCATCACCAATCGTCAGCGGCTTCGCCGGGTCGGTCGACGAAGCGCACACAACTGGCGCGTCATCGCCCGGTAATCGCTTCCCCGCATCCAGCACCGGCGGACGGGTCAGCAGCGGATCGGCGAGGCCATCCGGAATCCCGCGTGTTTCGGCATTGCACGCAATTGAAACCAACATCAGGCCGAAGATCCACGGACGCGCGCGATCTTTCAAGCTCCTAGCGCTCACGCAAACTCTCCCGTGCATGCTGCAGCAACGGCGACAGCACATACTCGATTACCCGCCGCGTGCCGGTTCTGATTTCCGCACTGCCCGACATACCCGGCGACAGTGCGATCTCGCGACCGTCGATCATCAGCGCCGAACGATCGAGCATGATCCTGACCGAGTAGACGAGCCCCTTCTTGTCGTCGTCTATCGCATCGCGCGAGACATGACTCACGGTCGCCGACACCGTGCCGTATTTCGTGTACTCGAATGCGTCGATCTTCACGCTGGCGGCCTGCCCTTCCTTGACGAAGCCGATATCCCGGTTGTCGACGAATGCTTCCATTTCTACCGCCCCCTCTCGCGGCACGATCTGCATCAGCGGCTGCGCGGCCGGCACCGCTGTCCCGATGGTGTGGACGGCGAGCTGCTGGACGGTTCCGTCGATCGGCGCGGTCAGGCGCAGCAGTTCCCCGTGTGCCTCCGCTCGCCGCATGTCGCCCGATGACGCGTCCACGATACGCTGCGCATCGTTCAGCGCATCCTGGGTATTCCTTCGCGTCTCTGCCACAAGCGCCGCGCGTTGGTGACGAGCATCCGCCAGTTGTCCCGCCATATCGATGCGCTGCTGCTCGGCCTCGATCCACGCGTGCTCCGCAACGTCACCGGTCTTCATCAACCTGGCGTAATCGTCCGCACGACGCGCCGCAAGCGGAGCGGCCTGGCCGTACCTGTGTATTTCGCTGTCGAGACGGTCCCGCCGCGCGACGAAATCGCGCCATTGATCCAGCAGGTGTCGCTCGACCTCGCGCCGCCGCTCGGGCGACACGCCCTCCACATCCGCCAGTCGAGGTTGTCGCCCCGTGTCGATCGCGTCGATCAACGCCCGTGCACGCTCGACCTGCAGTACCGCATTCAGCCGGTCGCCGTCCGCCCGTTGACGTTCGGCGTCGATCACGCGTGTGTCGAGATCGATCAGCGCATCGCCCGTCTTCACGATCTGCCCGTCGCGCACGTGCAGCGCTCTGACGCTCGCCACTTCGACCGCCGCCAGTGTCTTGGTCCGGGAGGATGGAATGATCTTGCCGCCGCCGTCGACGACAATGTCGATTTTCCCGAAATACGACCAGACGATCGCCGTCATCACGAGCAGGATGAGTATGCGCGCGACCCACCGGCCTGCCGGCGAGACAGGCGCCGCCTGGACCGACAGCGCCGCCGGGAGAAATTCGGCCTCGTTCGCGTCGAATGCCGGCAGCGTCATCCGATGGCGTCGCTTCCAGCAGTGACGCCAGACGTCGCGGTAACGCCCCACCAGTTCACGCCAGGCCTCTGCCTGCTGCCGCACGCTCATGTCCGTGCCTCCGCTACGTCGCGGCCGCCCTGTTGCAGCGAATACAAGTGTGCGTAGATGCCATCCCGCATGCGCAGCAGTGTGTCGTGCGTACCGCTTTCCACGATCTGCCCGCGATCCATCACGAGAATCCGGTCGGCATCGCGCACCGCCGAGAGCCGGTGCGCAATGATCAATACCGTGCGTCGCGCGCAGATGTCGCGCATGTTGGCCTGTATGACGGCTTCGGATTCGTAGTCGAGCGCGCTGGTCGCCTCGTCGAATATCAGGATGCGTGGATCGGTCATCAATGCGCGGGCAATGGCGATGCGCTGCCGCTGGCCACCCGAGAGTCCGGTGCCATGCTCGCCGACGAGTGTGTCGTACCCCTCCGGAAGTTCGCAGACGAACTCGTGTGCGCCGGCCAGCCTCGCAGCATCGATCACCGCGTCGATCGACGCAGTGGGTCGAGCCAGCGCGATGTTGTCCCGTACCGAACGATTGAACAGCGTGTTTTCCTGCAAAACGACGCCAATCTGCTGGCGAAGGCTCGCCGTATCGATCACGGCGATATCCTGCCCGTCGACGAGCACTCGCCCGCGATCCGGCACGTATAGCCGCTGCGCGAGCTTGGTCAGCGTGCTTTTGCCCGACCCGGAGCGGCCGACGATTCCAATGACCTCCCCCGCCGCGATCCTGACGGAGATCTGCCGGATGACATCGCTTGCATCCGGCCGGTAGCGAAACGATACCTGGTCGAACTCGATCGCCCCGTCGAGACGGGGTACACGCGTCTTTTTCGCTGCGGTTTCGGGCGCCGTGTTCAGGATATCCCCGAGGCGCCCCATCGAAATCCCCACCTGCTGAAAGTCGTTCCACAACTGCGCGAGACGCAGTATCGGACTGGATACCTGCCCGGCCAGCATGTTGAACGCGACGAGCTCGCCGACCGTCAACTTGCCGTCGATCACCAGCATGGCGCCCAGCCACATGATCGCCGCGGTCACCAGCTTGCTGATCAACGCCACGCCGCCGCTTGCAATCGTGGCAACGTTGGTCGCCGCCAGCCCCGCACTCACATAAGCGGCCAGTTGACGATCCCATCGGTCCGTCCAGCGCGGCTCGAGTGCCATCGCCTTGACCGTATCGATTCCGCTGATGGTTTCAACGAGGAATGACTGATTCTCGGCGCCCTTATTGAATTTTTCGTTCAGACGCCGCCGAATGATCGGCGTAAACACGATCGACAACAATACGTAGAGCGGAATCGAAACAACGACGATCAACGTAAGCCACGCGCTGTACCAGAGCATCACCCCGAGAAAAACGAACGAAAACGCGAGGTCCATCACCAGCGTCACGGCGTTGCCGGTCAGGAACGCGCGAATGTTCTCGAGCTCGCGAATACGGGCGACGGAATCGCCTACACGGCGCGCCTGAAACCACGCCAGCGGTAACGCCAAAAGATGGCGGAAGAGCCGCGCGCCGAGTTCGACGTCGATCTTGCTGCTCGTATGCGCGAAGACCCACGTTCGTATCCCCGAGAGCGCCACCTCGAACAGCGTCGCGCAAATCAACCCAACGGCGATCACGTTCAACGTCTTCATCGCGTGATTGACGAGCACCTTGTCCATCACCACCTGGAAGAAGAGCGGCGTGGCAAGCGCAATCAATTGCAACACCAGGGAAATCACGAGGACCTCGCCCAGCAGCTTCCGATACGTGACGATTGCCGGAATGAACCAGCTGAAATCGAAGCGCGCCAGAGTGCCCGCAATGCTGCTCCTGCTCGTGAAATAGATGAGCTCTCCCGTCCAGATTTCCAGAAGACGCTCGCGCGTCAGCACGGTAGGCGCCTCACCCGGAAACTGGACAAGCGTTCGAGGCGCGCGCGTTCCATCCCCGGCCTGATACTGCGCGACCACGAAATAGCCGCCTTCACCCTTCGTCCGTGCGACCGCGGGCAAAGGCGCCCGATCCAGTCGTTCGAGGTTCTGTTGAACGACCCGGGCCGTCATGCCGAGCGAACGCGCGGCTCGCAGGATTGTTTGAGTATCGAAACGATCGAAACCAAATTCATGTCGCAACGCGGCTTCGTCGGCCGCGATGCCGTGCAGGCTCGCCATCGTCAGAACGACGGCGAGACCGGAGTCGACATCCTGCGTCGGAAACGACGCCTGAGGCCGGAAATTGGAACTGTCCATGAAGGGAATACGTGGCGAGGAAGGAAATGCGATACGGCCGGCAGCAGGCCGTCCGGTCGCACTAATGTGCAACCGGACGGATGGACGTTCGGGAACGGGAATTAGCGCCAGCTTGTCGCCAGCGTGGGCGCAAGCGCGGCCTGATGCTCAGGGGGCAGCGTTACCGCTCCTGCAGCCGGCGGCGACCATGCCGCCATGGCCTGTACCAGCTTCTCGACATCGGCGTTGACGAGCGTCCGGCCGTCGTCCAAGCGGATCTGCTCGATCTGATAGCGTGATCCCGAGTACCAGTCCCGAACCGTAGCCGTATCGCTGGAGCCGAGGATACTGATCTCGAGATCGTCGCCGACGTGACGGAACCACAATTGATCCGCGGATACACCAGCCCCGATGCTGATCACATCGTTGTTGCCGAGCGTTTCGTCGTCGTCCCGGATCGTGTCGCGGCCGGACCCGCGGCCAAATCGATAGGTATCGTTGCCCAAGCCGCCGACCAGGATGTCGTTGCCGGCACCACCATCCAGCACGTTGTTACCGCGATTGCCGATGATCGTGTTGTCGAGTGCGTTACCCGTGCCGTCGATGTCCTCGTTCCACAGTTTCAGCGCTTCGGCCGTGTAGATCGCGTAGGCATTCGGTACGTTGGCGGCTGCCCGGAACTCCTGAAGGCTGATGTAGCGCGTCATGTCGCTGACGCGCCGGCGGCCCGAGTCGGCGATATAGAAGCCTTTGAGCTGGCCGTCAGAGTCTCCGTAGACCGCGCCCGTGACGGTGACGACGTGATTCACGCCACCGCCATCGAGATAAGCGCTGTCCTCCCAGAGCCGCCCCGAGTTCAGCGCGAGTATCACGCCACGACCACTGCGCACGAGATTCGCAACCGCATGCTCGTCGTAGCCGGCAAGCAGATTGTTTGCAATACCGTAACTCTTGAGCAGCGCCTGTTGCTGAACGTAATTCGACCCGCCTCGCTGGTAATCCGTTGCCGCCGGGCTGGTGACGGCCCATTGATTGTCGATTGCGCGCCGGACAACGTCTCCCTCAGTCGTCGGCGTCCCGGTCTGCGTCAACAGATTCGCGATCGAGGTCAGCGCACACGTTCCCTGGAACGTCGGAACCGCATCGCCTTGCATGTAATCCAGCTCGTTGGCCTTCGGGTACCCGTACACGTGAACCGCCACGCCGTCGACAAGCCCTTTTTCCGGCTTGCCGAAATCCAGCAGGTTCAGGTTCTCGACGTGTTCGCCCAACGTATAGCTGATCTTGCTCTGCACGGTATCGATACCCTCGCCGGCGAATTCGACGACACGGTCGCCGACATTGTCGACGTAGTAGGTATCGTTGCCCTTTCCGCCGATCATCGTATCGGCACCGGTGACACCATCGAGAATGTTGTCTGCGCTGTTGCCGACGATCCGGTTATCGAGCGCATTGCCCGTGCCGTTGATGTTGAAGCCTTCGACGAGTCTCAATTCTTCGATATTGGCATTGAGAATGTAGTTTGCGCTGCTGATAACCGTGTCGTAACCCTCGTTTGCGTATTCGAGAATCACGTCATTGACGCTGTTCACGATATAGGTATCGTTGCCCGCGCCGCCTTCCATGTGATCCGCGCCGGCCCCACCGTCGAGATAGTCGTCGCCGAGACCGCCGAGCAGCGTGTCATTGCCTTCTCCACCGTAGAGATAGTCATCGTCGGTTTCACCGGGGCCTAGCGTCCTCTTCGCCTCGTTGTCGCCGGTGAAACCCACCAGCAAATCGTCGCCGGCGCCGCCGTACAGGATGTCGTTTCCGACCTGGCCGAACAGTCGGTCGTCGCCGTCGCCGCCGTAAAGCCGGTCGTGGCCGTCGCCCCCCTGAATTTCGTCGTTGCCTGCGTCGCCGTGGAGCAGATCGTTGCCGAGACCGCCGAGGATCAGATCGTTTCCGGCTCCGCCGTAGATCGTATCGTCGTCGGTTTCCCATGCGGCCAGCGACTGCTTCGCGTCATTGCTGGCCGTAAAGCCGACGAGAATATCGTCGCCGTCGCCACCCCAGATCGTGTCGTTGCCCGCACCGCCAAAAATCTTGTCGTTGCCGGATTCACCGGAAAGCGCGTCGTTGCCGTTGCCGCCGTTCAACTCGTCGTTACCCGCCCCACCAAAGAGCCGGTCGTCGCCATCTCCGCCGTCGAGGAAATCGTGGTCGTTGCCGCCGTCGAGGTAATCGTTGCCCAAACCGCCGTACAGCGCATCATTGCCGTTGCCGCCATACAGCGTGTCGTTGTCGGACTCACCCCACGACAACGTTTGCTTCGCATCGTTGCCGGCGGTGAAGCCGACCAGCACGTCATCGCCATCGCCGCCCCAGAGTACGTCGTCGCCGGCTTCGCCGAAGATGCGGTCGTTACCGGCGTCTCCAAGTAGCTGGTCGTTGCCTGCGTCACCATGCAGTTCGTCGTTCCCGGCGCCGCCGAAGACCGTATCGTTTCCGTCCCCGCCACTCACGA
This sequence comes from Burkholderia anthina, assembly GCF_001547525.1. GTDB lineage: Bacteria > Pseudomonadota > Gammaproteobacteria > Burkholderiales > Burkholderiaceae > Burkholderia > Burkholderia semiarida. The sequence continues at coordinate 1,726,387 of NZ_LNJP01000003.1, read as the reverse complement.
AGTCCGCTCCGTCGCCACCGTCCATGTAGTCGTGGCCGAGGCCTCCCCACATCCGGTCGTTGCCGGCGCCACCGTACATGACGTCGTCATCCGTTTCGCCCCAGGCCAGCGTTTGCTTGCTTTCGTTCGATGCGGTAAAGCCCATCATGATGTCGTCACCGTCGCCGCCGTTCATGATGTCGTTGCCGGCCTGGCCAAATAGCCTGTCGTTGCCGATCCCGCCGTCGAGGACGTCGTTGCCGGCGCCGCCGTTGAGTTCGTCGTCACCTTCCTCGCCGTACAGTCTGTCGTCGCCGTCATAGCCGAACAGCGTGTCGTTGCCGGTGCCGCCCCACAAATTGTCGTTGCGGCTGCTGCCGCCCATGATGTCGTCGCCGCCGCCGGCAAGGAAGTTCACGAGCAGGCCGCTGTTGATCCAGTGACCATATGCGGCGTAGTAGTTCGCATCGAATACGTCGTTGCCGTCGGTTCCGACGAGATAGGTTCGATTGCTGTTGTTGACCTTGATTTGATTCGGGCCGAAAAAGATAAAGTCTCTGCCGCCGTTGACCCAGTAAATATTGTCGTTGTCGCGCAACCACCGATAGTTCGAAAACGGTACGCTCGGCGCCAGATAGATTCTTCCGGGCTGGCCCGCAACGTCGCTCCCCTTCCACGGCGCGGCGGCAGAGCCTGCCGCATACCAAGCGTTGCCGCGGGTCAGAATGTCGTAATCGATAGCGCGGATCTCGGAAATCCCTGCCTGCCGGAGTGTTTGAAATTCGCCCGCGTCGCCGATGCCATCTTCATTGGTATCGACCCAGACTTGCAGCCCGCTCAATTCCGCGCCTGAAAGCTTGCCGTCGCGATTGGCGTCAAGCGATCCAAGCGCTGCCGCGCTCAGGCCAAGCCGCTGCGCGTCGAGCAGTACCGGGGTCTTGTTTGCAATCGATACTGCCGCGTCCAGTGCGGCGCTTTTCGCTTCGTAGAATGCGCCGATCGGGTTTTGCCAGCCTGCGGGCATCGTGAACCCGTAGTCGTTTTTTCCGCCAAAGGTCAGGGTTCGCGAAATAATCTGGCTCAGATCCAGATAACTTGTGCCGCTCAGTAGGCCGGTGGCGCGATAGCGTGACAGCAGGCTGTCGGCAAAGGCGGCATCGCGGATGTTGGACAAGTCGTAGCGCTGACCGCCGTTTACGACGAAATTGCGGTCGGTAACGCCGTCGCCGTTGGTGTCTTCGCGGATTACGCTGGCGCCGTTACCGAGGTGGGTTTCTGTTTTGATGTTGTCGAAGACGCCGTCGCAGTTGGCGTCTGTTTTGGTAGTTGTGATATTGTCAAAATATTCAACCAATGATCCTCTAGATTCGAATTTCTTAATACGACCATTTGACTCCGTTACCATACCCGACTGGCCAATATATTTGACAATACTACCACCATTGCCATCAGGATAATCAATCCTCAGCGAGAAGCCAACCCATCTACCACCGACATTCACCGTTCCAGCCTCAACATCATTAGCCAGAAAATCAGCCCATTCAATTCGCACACCATTGTTACATGTAACAGTCGTCCATACGTCACGAGTTCCAGCCCGAACCTCTGAAATATCTGCCCCAGAGCTGCCAACAATCCAGTCAATTGCACGGGCCATTTCATAGCGAAAATTCGGACTATGAGATTCACTCCAGTTCAAGACGCTTGGAGCAATATATTTCTCCCATGCATATTTCGACAGCATACCACCGATAACACCACCAGCTATGTTGCCAACCAATGGGGAGATTACACTACCCACCATGCTACCTATCATCCCTCCAAAAACACCCATGGCCGTACTGCCCACTTCAAATGCCGACGCATTGGGATCTTTTATTACCCACAATAATTGAGCCGCGTTAATTGTCGGCCCAAGTTGACGCCCTATCGTCGACAGTATTTTTTCTATCGATTTCGTTTCACTTGCAATCTTTGAGAACGACTCCATCTTCCCAAGCTCGGCACGCATTGCCTCGACTCGAGACAAAGTCTGCGCGTCAAGCCGGCCAGGATCTATGTTAGCCAGCGCGTTCCTGGTTGCAAAGCTAATCTCGTCCAGGTTTTGCCACATTGCCTTCGAAAAGGCTGCGCGAGCTTCAGCATCAGTGGCGAGCTTAGTAGCATTGGCACTTGCCTGTCTCATATGTTCCGCAGCTTTCTCCAGTGCGGTCTTGATACCTTCACCAGCCGCCCCAATCGCATCCCAGCTATCGAGTTCATTCCATGCCATTTTTACCCCCTCATTTTCGACAACACCCATGAGACAAAAATAAAAATCCATACAAAACCTACCGCAACACCGAATGCGTCGACACCGCCCGCAAATACCGGCCCAACAAGCCCAAGCAAAAATCTAGACTTTGAAATAGGAATGATGTTAATTTCATAGTACGGCCGGCCAAACAACACCGCCACGACCCCGAACCCAAAGAAAACAATCACTCCAATTGAAGCAAAAACCCTTTTCCAGAAAAATCCTCTAATTATTTCAAATGTCCTATCTCTATCCGCATAAAATGCCCTAGTTGAATCAATGATTCTCAGCGGCAGGAATACATACATGATTGCAAAATACAACCCCGTCACCTCAGGAAACGCCGACCGCTCAATCGCCTCACCTATAACTGGAAATATATTCGCCATATAGGACACAAATCCCCCTAGCGCCTGGTATCGCACCAATATGTCTTCGGGAGCAAACCATGCCATCAGAGCTGAGATGAAATGCAAAGCAAACATTCGCGGACAGTAGCGGTAATACCTCAGAAGACCTTTCAACTCATTCATAGATTACTTCGTCAGAATTTTTATACTCGCAAAGAGGCGCTCAGCCTACAATCCGCCTTAATTTACATCCCTTAAAGCTACACCAATGAACCAAATCCGCCAAAATCACCATGCAAATCAACCTAAAGGAATCGCGCTGAAATCGACTGCATGCAGAAATGAGATAACGACAATTAGATATAGCCGATGATATTCATGAATAAAGTCAACCACTCCGCACGAGAAGCACTGGTTCTCGCTGAACAGGCCAAAGCCCCTCTCGGAATGACCCAAGAAGCGAATGGACGGCTTATATCGGCACTTCCGATACTTCTTACGCCATCAGCACTTCTTCGATCGACTAGACACATGTGCGCAGGCACTTTTTCCTCGCCCCGCATCGGTCACGCACATTGCGTACTTTCTCGGTTTTGGTAAATACCAATTCTAGAGACACATCCGTTATCTGAAACAAGAAAAACAATTATCGCTTTTGCATATTGGTTGTCATGCGCGCACCTCAACGCCTTCGAATCAACAATCGCCCCCAATCCCATCAAATACATCAATGAAGTCATATGACGCAATACAGATCACCCGAATCTGCAACAGCTTTGACATCACTCAAGAACTGGTGCGGCGGCCGAGTTTTCAGTTCACTGGCCGGCTTAATCGCGCACGCCGAGCCAATTCCAACGAAAATTAGGAACCCTATGTCTTTTGTACGAACCTGATCTCCATTCACACCACCTCACTGTTCATACTAGTCCTCTGCCCACTCTCCGCGGTTCACTGCCCAACTTCCATCGATCTCTCAAAAGATATAGAAAGAATTGAAAGAAAACAAGCAAACGCCTAATTTTCATACACATACGAAACAAGGAAAACAATTCCGTACTTGTCTGACCCACGTCTTACGGTCCTGAATTAGCTGATCTATATGTACCCACCTCCAGTCGATCTACTCTATAGACCCACGAGCCAATCAATACCGCCAAAATAAAAAAGCCGGCACTCTGGCCGGCTTTTCCGCTAAACCTGAAGACCGACGTATTGTCAGTCGCTATGTACAGTCAGCACACGATACGTGTTCACGACACGGTGCATCAAACATCAAACTTCACCCCCTGCGCCAGCGGCAGTTGCCGGCTGTAGTTGATCGTATTCGTCGCCCGGCGCATATACGCCTTCCACGCATCCGAACCCGACTCGCGCCCACCGCCCGTTTCCTTCTCGCCGCCGAACGCGCCGCCGATTTCCGCGCCGCTCGTGCCGATGTTCACGTTGACGATCCCGCAATCGCTGCCGGCCGCCGACATGAACTGCTCGGCCTCGCGCATGTCGTTCGTGAAGATCGCCGACGACAAGCCTTGCGGCACCGCGTTGTGCAGCTCGATCGCGTCGTCGAAGTTGTCGTAGACCATCACGTACAGAATCGGCGCGAACGTCTCGCGCTCGACCACCGCCGACTGCTTCGGCATCCGCACGATGGCCGGACGCACGTAGTACGCATCCGCATGACCGACGTCGACGCGCTCGCCGCCCTTCACTTCGCCGCCCTGCTCGCGCGCATCGGCCAGCGCCTTCTGCATCGCGTCGAACGACGCACGATCGACCAGCGGGCCGACCAGCGTGCCTTCCTCGAGCGGGTTGCCGACCTTCACCGACGCATAGGCCTTCTCGATGCGCGGCAGCAGTTGCTCGACGAGGCTGCGATGCACGATCAAACGGCGCAGCGTCGTGCAGCGCTGGCCGGCCGTGCCGACCGCCGCGAACGTGACGGCGCGCACGACGAGATCGAGGTCGGCGCTCGGCGCGACGATCATCCCGTTGTTGCCGCCGAGTTCGAGGATGCCGCGTGCCAGGCGCTGGCTCAGCACCTTCGCGACTTCCTGGCCCATCCGCACGCTGCCCGTCGCGCTGACGACCGGCACCTTCTTCGACGCCGCCAGCACCTCGCCGACATCGCGCATGCCGAGCACCAGTTGGCTCAGCTCCGCCGGCGCGACACCCGGATGCGTCTTCTCGAACTCGCGAAGCGCCTTCTGGAGCAGCACGTGGCAAGCGATCGCGGTGAGCGGCGTCTTCTCGGACGGCTTCCACACGACCGAATCGCCGCACACGAACGCGAGCGCCGCATTCCACGCCCACACCGCGACCGGGAAGTTGAACGCCGAAATCACGCCGCACACGCCGATCGGGTGCCACGTTTCCATCATCCGGTGGCCCGGGCGCTCCGATGCGATCGTGAGGCCGTAAAGCTGGCGCGACAGGCCGACCGCGAAATCGCAGATGTCGATCATTTCCTGCACTTCGCCGAGCCCTTCCGACGTGATCTTGCCGGCCTCGAGCGTGACGAGGCGGCCCAGTTCGGCCTTGTGCTCGCGCAGCACGTTGCCGAACACGCGCACGAGTTCGCCGCGCACCGGCGCCGGCACCGTGCGCCACTTGAGGAACGCGTCGTGCGCGGCGTCGATCTTGCGCTCGGCGTCGGCGGGCGTGTCGACGGCCAGCGTCGCGAGCGTCGCGCCGTCGAGCGGCGAACGCGCGGTCAGCGCATTGCCTTTCCACTGGGCGAGATCGATGTCGAGCGCGGCAAGAATGTCGTTGAATTGCATCACTTCCTCTTCAGGGACAGATTGATCGGTGCGGCGGCAGCGCCGCCCGCGTGATTCGATTGGAGCGCGTTCGAGCGCCTCGTGCAAGCGGATGCGCCGCGCGGCGGGCCCGATGCGCCATCCGGCGCATCGCGCTGCGCCGCCGCCGAAGGCCCCGCCGGACGGCGCGCCCCGGCCTCGCGAGGCACGATCCATGAAACACATTGTCGATGGCCACAAGTCGGGCCGCTATTGATATTAACTCACGACTTCATTCCAAAAACGCAAGAAGTCAGTCGGGCGGACGCGTCCGTTCGTGCTCCGATATCGGACGTTTCCAAAGCTCGTGGACGGGTGCTCGGACGCGTCGCGCCGCGACAGCAGTTGATGATCATCCCGCATCACCCTGTTCGGAAATATCGTTTGCCCGCCCGTGCACCCCGCACCCACAATCGGTGCGACGTCGAGGTGCAACGCACCCGGCGTGCCGCCGGCCGCCACTACGGCGCCCGGACGACCGACGAAGGCGCACGCATCAGGGCCCGGCTCAGCGGGCCGGCTTCGCCCCGCATCACCGCTGCCCGGCCCGCGGCCGGCCACGCGTCGCGCTTCGTCACCGAACAACAATCCCGGAGACAGCGCCCAGCGCCCGCCATGCATTCAGATGCCCGCCCCGATTCGTCCCGTCCATCCGGCTCGCCGCCCGCGAAGCCGTCCCTCCACCGTGCGTTGCAGGCCCGCCATCTGCGGATGATCGCGATCGGCGGCTCGATCGGCACGGGCCTGTTCGTCGCGTCCGGCGCGTCGATCTCGCAGGCCGGGCCGGGCGGCGCGATGCTCGCGTACATGGTGATCGGCCTGATGGTCTATTTCCTGATGACGAGCCTCGGCGAGATGGCCGCGTTCATGCCGGTGTCGGGCTCGTTCGCGACCTACGGCGCGAAGTTCGTCGACGAAGGCTTCGGCTTCGCGCTCGGCTGGAACTACTGGTACAGCTGGGCCGTGACGCTGGCGGTGGAACTGGTCGCCGCGCAGCTCGTGATGAATTACTGGTTCCCGCACGTGCCGGGCGTCTGGTGGAGCGCGCTGTTTCTCACGCTGATCTTCGCGCTCAACGCGCTGTCGGTGCGCGGCTTCGGCGAAGCCGAATACTGGTTCGCGCTGGTCAAGGTGCTGACGGTGCTCGCGTTCGTCGGCGTCGGGCTGCTGATGATCTTCGGGATCATGCAGGGCGGCCCGAGCGCCGGCTGGGGTAACTTCACGACCGGCGACGCGCCGTTCGTCGGCGGCTGGGCGACGATGCTCGGCGTCGCGATGATCGCGGGCTTCTCGTTCCAGGGCACCGAGATGATCGGCGTCGCGGCCGGCGAATCGGAAAACCCGCGCACGACGATTCCGCGCGCGGTGAGCCAGATCTTCTGGCGCATCCTGCTGTTCTACGTGTTCGCGATCTTCGTGATCGGCGTGCTGATTCCGTACACCGACCCGAGCCTGCTGAAGAGCGACGTGACCGATATCGGCGTGAGCCCCTTCACGCTCGTGTTCCGCCACGCGGGCCTCGCGTTCGCGGCCGGCGTGATGAACGCGGTGATCCTGACGGCCGTGCTGTCGGCCGGCAACTCGGGCATGTATGCGTCGACGCGGATGCTCTACAACCTCGCGGTCGAGGGTCGTGCGCCCAGACTCTTCGCGAAGCTGTCGCCGGGCGGCGTGCCGCGCAACGCGCTGTATGCGACGACCGCCGTCGGCGCGCTGTGCTTCCTCACGTCGCTGTATGGCGACAAGACCGTGTACCTGTGGCTGCTCAACACGTCGGGCATGGCCGGCTTCATCACGTGGCTCGGCATCGCGGTCAGCCACTACCGCTTCCGCAAGGGCTTCCTGAAGCAGGGCTACCGGCTCGACCAGTTGCCGTACCGGTCGAAGTGGTTCCCGTTCGGCCCGCTGTTCGCGTTCGCGCTGTGCGCGGTCGTCGCGCTCGGCCAGGACTACCACGCGTTCCTCGCCGACAGGATCGACTGGACGGGCGTCGCCGCGACCTACATCGGCCTGCCGTTCTTCCTCGCGATCTGGCTCGGCTACGCACTCGTGCGCAAATGCCGCCTGGTGCGCTACGAGGACATGGAAATCGCGCCGTGGATCGAACGCAACGCGGCGCATGAAGCAGCCGAAAAGGCCGACGCCGGTTATCCGGCCTACGTTGCCCGCCCGGTCAACCCGACGCCGGGCGCCTGACGCCCGGTACCGCGCCAGCGGCCACCCCTTCGCGGCGCCCGGCCCGCTGCGCTGAAAACCCGATTCGACGCGGCGCGCGCGTTCAGGCAAGATCGACGCGCCGCCCGTTTTTCCGCCGTCACGAGTCACCGAACACGCATGCAGAACTTCTACGAAGCCACCGTTTCCCGCCAGCCCTACCCGCAACTGACCGGCACGATCGATACGCAGGTCTGCATCGTCGGCGGCGGCCTCGCCGGCCTGTGCACGGCGCTCGGCCTCGTCGAACGCGGCGTGCACGACGTCGTGGTGCTGGACAGCGAGCGGGTCGGCTTCGGCGCGTCGGGCCGCAACGGCGGCTTCGTGTTCGGCGGCTACAGCCTCGACAACGCCGACCTGCTGCGCACGCTCGGCCGCGACGAAGGGCGCCGGCTGTACCGGCTCACCGTCGACGCGGTCGATCTGATCCGCGCGCGCATCGCCCGCTACGGGATCGACTGCGACATCGTCGACCGGGGCGTGATGCTCGCGAACTGGTTCGACGATCCGGCGCGGCTCGACAGCGTGCGCACGCTGATGAAAGACGAGCTAGGCGTCGACTGGGAACCCGTCCCGACCGACGCGCTGCGCGAGCGGCTGAAGACGCGGCGCTATTACGGCGGCCTGTTCGAGCCGAACGCATTCCATTTCCATCCGCTGAAGTACGTGCTCGGCGTCGCGGCGGCCGCGTCGCGCGGCGGCGCCCGCGTGTTCGAGCGCTCGGCCGCGCTCGGCATCGCGCGCGACGGCGCCGGTTACGTCGTGCGCACGGCCCAGGGCGCGGTGCGCGCGAAGGACGTCGTGTTCGCCGGCGGCGGCTACGCGCGCGGCGTGTCGCCGCGCATCGAGCGCGCGGTGCTGCCGATCGCGACCTACGTGATCGCGACCGAACCGCTCGGCACGCGCCTGCCCGACGCGATCGACGCGCCGTACGCGATCTACGACACGCGTTTCGCGTTCGACTACTACCGTCCGCTGAAGGACACGCGGATCCTGTGGGGCGGCCGGATCTCCGTGCTCGACCGCGGCCCCGACGCAATCGCGCGCCTGCTGCGGCGCGACCTGCTGCGCGTGTATCCGCAACTGGACGGCGTGAAGGTCGACTACGCGTGGGGCGGGCTGATGAGCTACGCGCGGCACAAGATGCCGCAGATCGGCCGCGACGCCGACGGCGTATGGCACGCGATCGCTTTCGGCGGCCACGGGATGGCGCCGACCACGGTGGCCGGCGAGACGCTCGCCGCCGCGCTGGCCGAAGGCCGGCCGGTGCCGGACGGCTTCGCCGCGTTCGGGCTCACGCGCACGTTCGGGCTGGCCGGCCTCGCCGCCGCGCAGCTTGCGTATACGGCGTACCAGGCCCGCGACGCGCTCGCGTCGTGCCGCCGCTGAGCGCCCGCGACGGCCTTGCCGATTAGAGCGGAAGGTCGGCCGGGCGGGCATTTTCCGCATGCTAGAATGCCTTTTCCAAGCCGCCGCGAACCACAACAAAGTCACATGAAAGCAGGAAGCAAGGCCGCCACGTCCGACCCCCGCGCGCTTGCGTCCGATGCGCGGCGCAAATACGATCCCGAGCAAACCAAGCGCAACATCCTCGAGGTCGCCACGCAGGAATTTTCCGCGATGGGCCTCGCCGGTGCGCGCGTCGACGCGATCGCCGAGCGGACGAACACGACGAAGCGGATGCTCTACTACTACTTCGAAAGCAAGGAAGGCCTGTACGAGGCCGTGCTGGAGAAGGTGTACGGCGACATCCGCGCATTCGAGCAGGAACTGCACGTCGGCGACATGGAGCCGCGCGAAGGCATGCGCCGTCTCGTCGAATTCACGTTCGACTATCACGACAAGCATCGCGATTTCGTCCGCCTCGTGTCGATCGAGAACATCCACGGCGCGAAATATCTCGAACAGCTCAAGTCGTTCAAGAACCGCAACGTCAGCATCATCAAGACGCTCGAGGAACTGGTCGAGCGCGGCGCGGCCAGCGGCGCGTTCCGCAAGGACATCGACGCATACGACCTGCACCTGCTGATCAGCTCGTTCTGCTTCCATCGCGTGGCGAACCGCTACACGTTCGGCGCCGCATTCGGCCGCGATCCGTCGGCGCCGCGCCTGCGCGCGCGGCATCGCGACACGATCGCCGACGCGGTGCTCCGCTACGTCGCCGCGTAAGCGACGGCAGCCCGTCGGAGCGCGCGCCCGCCGCGCCCGCCGCACGTCGGCGCATCAGTCCGTCGGCGCGGTCGACGCGAGCGCGATCCGCGCCTTCTCTTCCGGGCTGCCCGCCACGTAATACTTCTTCGCCCAGCTCGAATCCGGCGCGAGCGCGAGCCGTGCATGCGCGCCCGTGCCGCGCCGCTTCGCACGAATCGCCAATGCGCGAGCGCGATAGTGCTCGTAAAGCCGCAGGAATTCCGCGAGATAGATCGCCGCGATCCGCTTGTCGCGGATCTCGAGCAGGTTCTCGTCGTTGTACTGCTCGGAATTGCGGCTCATGTTCGCCGAGCCCGTATAGACGACCGGATTCGCGCCTTCCGCATCGATCACGATGAACTTGTGGTGGATCACGACGGGCGGAAACGCCGGCGCCGGCTCGCCCGGGAAGAGCCGCAACTCCGGCTCGAAACCCTGCGGCACGGTGGCCGGCGAGAAATACGATGCGTCGATCACGTCGTGGTTGTCGCGGCTGCGGTGGTACAGCTCGAGGTTCGCGAGCGCCGCCGCATCGAGCGACTGGCCGGCCTGCCGCGCGGCATCGGCCTTCGTCGCGCCGCCAACGTTGATCCGGTTCACCAGGCCGAACATCATCAGCCCGCGGTCGCCGGCCGCGAAGCACGCATCGCGCAGCGCCGCGTCGGTCGGCATGAACAGACAGAACGACACCGAATGCTTCGCGGCCGCGATCGCGGCGACGATCGTATCGATCTCGGTACGCTGCCCCGCCGGCTCCGGCGAGTACGCGACGCGTACCTGCGCGCTGCCGATCGTCATCGGCGCCGACCAGCCGGGCGACAGCCGGGCGGTTTCCGCAATCGACGGATTCCCGGCCAGCGCGAGGGCGCGCTCGTTGTACAGCGCGGCGAGCGCGGGCGAGTCGAACGCATGCAGTACGTTGGCCTGCTCGGTGAGCCCCTCGGTCGTGAAGTTCGCGGAACCCGTCAGCACGCGCGCGGGCGCCGGGTTCGACCGCGCATCGGTCACGATGAACTTGTCGTGCATGATGTGCGTCCGGTCGCGCGGGGCGAGCGTCGCGAGGCCTTGCAGCGCATCGACGGCCGGCTGGTTCGGCGACGGCAGCGGCGGCTTGCCCTTGCGCGCCGTCGTGTGCGCGTCATAGACGATCGCGAGCGACGCTTCGCCATGCCGGCGCCCGAACGCGGCGAACGCAGGCAGCGCCCACAGCGTGTCGGTCAGGTGATAGACGGCCGACACCGCGCGCGACGCGGGATCGAGCATCCGAGCGAACACCTGCTCCATGTCGTTCGCGAGCCACGTGCGCAGCTTCAGCGCCTGCGCGGCGCTCGGCGCCTCGTTCGGCGCGAGGCCGAGCGCCGCGACCTGCTTCGCGAGCGCCTGCGAACTGACCACCGCGCGGTTGAACCACGTGCCGATGCCATCCTCGACGTGCGCGGGCAGCACGACGTCGCACGCGCCGGCTTGCGCGTCGAGCACCTGCAGGTTCGCCGGCGTGCCGACGACCGGATAGACGTCGTAGCGGAACGACGCACCGCGGTCCTGCGGATCGATGCGCGCGTCCCACCACATGAATTTCTGGATCGGCGCCTGATCGGTCGGCGCATCGCCCTGCGTGTCGGCGGCCGGGCCGTCGAACGTCAGGCGGTTGGGCAGCCAGCTGTCCAACGCACGGGTCTTGCCGTCGGCCGACCAGAAGCCCGGCGTGCGCCGGATCGCGAAGCCGAGGAAATCGGCGCGCGACGCCGCATCGGGCCAGTCGAAAGCCAGCAGGACCAGGGTGGGGGAAAGATAGCTGCGCACGCTGACGGCCATTCGTTGCTCCCTGGCCTGACGGCCGGTCGAGGTGAATGGGTCAGTGTCGACGGCGGTTCTTCCGGCACGATGACCGTTCGATGAACCTTGTATGTCGGACGCGCGTCAGTCGCAAACGAGGAGCTCGATGCCGCGGGCGGTCAGCGCGCGGCGCACCGCCTTGTCCGGCGCGCGTTCGGTGACGAGATAGCGGGCGGCCGACGCGCCGTTGATCCGCACCGGCGTCACGCGGCCGAACTTCGAATGGTCGGCGACGATGATCGCCGTGCCCGCCGCCGCGATCATCCGGCTGCGCACTTCTGCCGCGAGCCGCGAGTAGTCGGTGCATTCGCCGTCGGGCGTGATGCCGCCGGCGCCGACGAACGCGAAATCGACGTGGTACTGCGCGAGCTGGTGGATCGTGTCGAGCCCGAACGTGGCGTCCTCGTCGTCGGACAGTTCGCCGCCGAGCAGCGTCACGCGGTTGCCGTTGCGCCGCGCGAGCACGAACGCGGTGCGCCAGTCGTTCGTGTAGATCGACAGCCGGTGCCGATCGGCGAGCGCCAGCGCGACCGCATGCGGCGTGCTGCCCGAATCGATCAGCACCGATGCATCGTCGGGCACGAATTCGGCCGCGCGCCGCCCGATCGTGCGCTTCGCGTCGGCGTTCGCGGCTTCGCGCTCGGACAGGCTCGGCTCGCGGCGAGCCGCGGCCAGCGCGCCGCCGTGCGTCATCACGAGCAGGCCGCGCGCGGCCAGCGCGTTCAGGTCGCGCCGCACGGTTTCGCGCGACACGTCGAGCGAACGGACGAGTTCCGCGACCGACAGCGCGCCCGAGCGCCCAAGCTCCGACAGGATGTATTGATGACGTTGTTCCGCCAGCATCGCGTGTGCGCCCGAGGCGACTGGTAATGGATAAGCCGGCCATTGTATTACGGTCGTTTGACGACCATTTGACCGCGCCGGGGAATGCGGCCGGGCGGCGGCCGCGCGCGTCGCCCGAAAGCGAAATTCAGTATTGCCGGGCGCGCGCGAATCGGCGCGGCGCCGGTTGCTACACTTGGCGTTTCGCCGAACGACCGACCAAGACCGACCAACCAGGGGGCTCGCGCCATGTATCGCAAAGGCAGTGTGATCGAAATCCAGTTTCCGCCCGAACGCCTCAACGACGCGGCGGGCGACCCGTACTGGATCGACCTGACGCTCGACGAAGCGCGCCGGCTCTACGAACAGCTCGCCGCGCGCTTCGCGACCGACGCGCGCGCCAACCAGCCGCTCGATACGTTCTCGATCGACTGATCGCCGCCGCGTCGTATCCGCCCGCACGGGGCGGTACGCATCGCCCACCCGGCGCGCGATGATCGCCCGCACCGTCACGCACCGCCCGGCGTGAGTGCAGGATTCGACAAGACACCCGCACGGCTTCGCCCGATACTGGCCGACTTTCCGGTTCTGTCCGGCCGCGTCGCGGCCCGTCACGCATGCTCAACTCGATCGTCGCCGCCGTTTTCGTCGCGCTCTGGTCCACCGGCTTCATCGTTGCACGGGCGATCAAGCCCTACGCCGATCCGAACCTGTTCCTGTTGGCGCGCTTCGCGGGCACGGCCGCGCTGTTCGGCGTGGTGGCGCTCGTCGCACGCGCGCCGTGGCCGGCCCGCCGCGAATGGCCGCGCCACCTGATCGCCGGCGCGCTGCTGCAAGGCGTCTATCTCGGCGCGAGCTACTGGGCCGTCGCGCAAGGATTGAACGCGGGCGTGATGGCGCTGCTCGGCGCGCTGCAGCCGCTCGCCACCGCCGTGCTCGCGGTCCCGCTGTTCAACGAACGCCTGCCCGCGCGCGGCTGGCTCGGGATGGCGCTCGGGCTGGCCGGCGTCGCGCTCGTGCTCGCGCCGAAGGTCACGGGCGGCGTCGCGCCGCCGCCGGGCGCGGCGCCTGCGTGGCTCGTCGTCACCGTGTCGGTTCTCTCGGTCGGGGCGATCACCGCCGGCTCGCTGTACCAGAAAGGCAAGCTCGCGCAGAGCGACCTGCGCACGGCCGTCGCCGTGCAGAACTTCGGCGCGGCGGTCGTCGCGGCCGCCTTCGTCGTGCTGCTCCATGAAACCCGCTGGATCGGCGCGCCGGCGCTGTGGGTGTCGCTCGTATGGGGCGTCGTGTTCCTGTCCGGCGGCGCGGTCACGATGCTGATGTGGATGCTGCGGCGCGGCAACGCCGCTCGCGCGACGTCGCTGATGTTTCTCGCGCCGCCGCTGGCCGCGCTGCAGGGTTACGGGCTGTTCGGCGAAACGCTCGCGACGATCCAGCTCGCCGGCTTCGCACTCGCGCTGGTGGGCGTCGTGCTCGCGCGGCGCTGACGCCGGCCGTCGCCCTGCCCGGAGGCCGTTCGCGCCACATCCCGCACCTGCCTGGCGCACCGCGCACCATGGCGATGCGCCGCGTCTCGCCGAAGCAACGCGAAACCGCCGGAAACGCAGGCCCGGCGCGGCGGCGCGCCGCGATTGCGCTTATGATGGGCGCCTTGCAATTCGTTCCGGAATTTCCCTCATGACCTCCGCCGATTACGCCAGCCGCCAACGCGCGATCATTGCCGAACTGAACGTCGCCCCGCACTTCGACGCCGAAGCCGAAATCGCCCGGCGCGTCGATTTCCTCGCGCAGTACCTTCGTTCGACCGGCCTGCGGACCTACGTGCTTGGCATCAGCGGCGGCGTCGATTCGTCGACGGCCGGACGTCTCGCGCAACTGGCGGTCGAGCGCCTGCGCGCCGACGGCTACGATGCACGCTTCATCGCGATGCGCCTGCCGAACGGCGTGCAGAACGACGAAGAGGATGCGCAGCGCGCGCTGGCGTTCGTGCGCGCGGACGAGGTGCTGACGGTCGACGTGAAGCCGGCCGCCGATGCGATGCTCCGTTCGCTGGTCGCATCCGGCCATGCGTTCGACACGCCCGCGCAGCAGGATTTCGTGCACGGCAACATCAAGGCGCGCGAGCGCATGATCGCGCAGTACGCGGTAGCCGGCGCGCGGCGCGGCATCGTGATCGGCACGGATCACGCGGCCGAATCGCTGATGGGTTTCTTCACGAAGTTCGGCGACGGCGGCGCGGACATCCTGCCGCTCGCGGGCCTGAGCAAGCGTCGCGTGCGCGCGGTCGCGCGCGCGCTCGGCGGCGACGAGCTGATCGTGATGAAGGTGCCGACGGCCGACCTCGAGGAGCTGCGCCCGCTGCGGCCCGACGAGCACGCGTATGGCGTGACCTACGACGAGATCGACGATTTCCTCGAAGGCAAGCCGGTTGCCGATCGCGTGTATGAAACGGTGCTGCGCTTCTACGACGGCTCGCGCCACAAGCGCGCACTGCCATACACGATGTTCGACTGGCCGGCCACCGCATAAGCCGGCCGCCGCGCCACCGACATACCGCCGCGCGCACCGTCACGGCTGCGCGCGGCCGACCGGCGACGGGCCACGCTACGCGCGCCCGCCCGTCTTCTTCGCCTGCAGCGCACGAATGCGCATCCGCGCGCCCGTATCGCTGACCGTCGCGTCGTACATCGTTGCGAGATCGCGCTTGAGCGCGGTGCGCGACCCGGCGTCGAGGTACACCATGTGCCCCGACGGATAGAACCGCGCGGACAGGTTCTGCCGCACCTTCTGGTCCTCCAGCGGCATCTGCTGCAGATCGATCACGGTCTGGTAGAAAGGCGTGACGAAATCGTAGAATCCGTTCGCCGACAGCACCTTCAGGTCCACGTTCAGCGCCATCACCGCGGCGAGGTCGCCGGCCGTGTAGAGAATCACGTTGCCCTGTGCATCGATGCCCTGCTGCGCGCCGGTCGGGTCGATGTGGCTGAAATCCCAGTTCTTGAAAGCCTGATCGTTCAGGTCCGTGAACGCCGAGTTCGACGTGAACTTCAACTGCTCGTTCAGGTAGCTGTTCCACATCGCCGTATAGACGCCCGTCACGGCCGTCATCGTCGGGTCGTTGCCACCCGAATTCGGGTCGATCTTGCCGGCGATGCCCGACGAGATCCCGGTCACGCGGCCGTCGTACGAACCGAGCGCGAGCCCCTGCGCATGCAGCAGCGTCGTCAGGAACAGCGAATTGCCGCGCGCGTCGTAGCCCGCGATGTCGAGACCCCACGATTGCAGCGTCGCCGTGTCGATGCCCGAGTATTCCGACAGTTTCCGCACGGTGGCCGGGTCCGCATGCGGCGCCGCGCGCAGCGCGCTCAGGTAGTCGGTGCGCGCGAACTGCGCGACTTCCTCGACGAACGCGCCGAGATCGCTCGGCGCCGGCTTGATGCCGAGCTTCTTGTGATACCACGCGTCGGCCGCGGCGGTCGGCAGCGTGCCGACCGGGTTGCCGGCCTGCCGGTAATCGAGGATCGACGATTGCAGCGTGACGCCGTTCAGGTCCACGCCGTCCTCGTGCAGCTTGTACGCGAGCACGCAGCTGCGCGCGGTGCCGTACGATTCGCCGAACAGGTATTTTGGCGAATTCCAGCGGTTGTTCTTCGTCAGGTAGCGCTTGATGAACTGCTTCAGCGAATCCGCATCCTGGTCGACGCCCCAGAAGTCGCGATTCTTGTTCGGCGCGACGGCCGCCGAATAGCCGGTGCCGACCGGATTGATGAACACCAGGTCGCTGTGGTCGATCATGCTGTCCGGGTTGTCTTCGATCTGGTACGGCGCGGGCGGCGTGAACCCCGGCATCGACGTCTTGATGCGCTTCGGCGCGAACGAGCCGAGCAGCACGAACACCGACGACGAGCCGGGCCCGCCGTTATAGAAGAACGTCACGGGCCGCGTTTCTTCCTTCGCGCCGTCCGCCGTGAACGCGACGTAGAAGATTTTCGCGGCCGGCTGCGAACTGCTGGGATCGACGGTCACGAGGTGGCCGACCGTCGCCGTGTACGCGATGCGCCTGCCGTCGATCAGGATCGTGTGGTGCGTGATCGCGGCCGCTTCGGTCGTGTCGGTCACCGAGTCGTCGGGGCCGTTGCCGTACGCGACCGGATCGAAGAACGGCTGGTCGCGGCCGCGGCTCAGCGCGACCGGGTTGATGGTCGGCGGCACGCCGTGCGAATTGTGGTCGCCGTGATGCAGCGGATACACGCCGCCGGAAGATGCGGAATCGATGTCCATCGTGCTGCTCCTGGAGGTGAAAAAAGACGCGGGCAGATCACCCGCGTCGAAAGAAAAGGCAGATACCGGCGCGTCAGCTCGACGGCTTGCGCGCGAGGAGCGCCGCCAGTTTCGCGCCGTCGGGGCTGCCGAGCCCCGTGCACGCGTCCCAGCCGGCCGCGGCCGCATAGGTGCCATTCGAGCCTTTCGTGATGTCGCGCAACGCGTCCGGATGCTTGTACAGCACCGGATTGATCCAGCCGGCCGATGCGCCGGCCGCCGCATTGATCCGCGCGATCAGCGCGGCCCACAGCGGTGCGACCGCGCTCGTGCCGCCCATCACCGCGGGCGTGCCGGCGACCGACACTTCGTAGCCCGTCTGCGGCGACGCATCGCCGGCCACGTCCGGCACACCGCGCTTGGCGAGCGGCATGGCGGTGCCGTCGGCGCGTGCGACCTTCAGCCCCTGCTGCCACGCCGGCAGGTCGAACAGCGAACTGACGCCGCCGCCGCCCGCGCCGCCGCCCGACGCCTCGTCGTTCCACGTGACCTCGCTGCGGATGCCCTGCCCCGGCAGCGCATCGAGCTGCGTGCCGCCGCAGCCGAGCACGTACGGGCTCGACGCCGGGAAATCGACGTGATCGGCGCCATCCTGCAGCCCGTCGCCCGAGCCGCTGTCGCCCGACGCCGCGCATACGGTGATGCCCTGCGCGGCGGCCGCCTGCAGCACGCGGTTGAACGCGTGTGCCGACTGCGCCTGCCAGATCGCTTCCGGGCCGCCCCAGCTGATCGAGATCACGGAAGGCCGGTGGGTCTTGTCGGTGACGGCCGCGTTGACGGCCTGGATGAAGCCCGCGTCGCTGTTCGGCGCGAAGTAGACCGCGATCTTCGCGGCCGGTGCGATCGCGCCGGCGATTTCGATGTCGAGCGCGACTTCGCCGTCCGGGCCGTTCGGCTCGCCGGTCGGCGCATTGCGGCCGGTGCCGACGTTCACGTCGACGAGCGTCGGCGGCGTCGTGATCCCGAGCCCGCGGAAATACTGCTGGATGTCGTCCGCGCGATAGCCGCCACCGAGTTCGATGATCGCGATGCATTGCCCGGCGCCGTCGCCGGCCGGAAAGTCGTACAGCGACGCAAGCTGGATCGGCGTGAACGTGACGGCCGCTCCGCCGCGCGCAGGCTTGAACGGCGGACGGAAGCGAAAATGCGGCCGCGCCTGCGGGCGGCTGTCGAGGCCGAGCACGGCGGTTACCGCGTCGCCGAGCTCGTCGGGCAGCGCGATCGGGCCCGAGCGGCCGCGATACTGGCCGATCGACCGATGCTCGAAACGCTCGAGCTTCACGCTGAACGCGGCTTCGAACTGCGCGATCGTGCCGGACACCACGACGACGCTTTCGACCGGGTCGACGCGATCGACCGTCAGTTGATGACGATGCGCGAATTCCTCGGTCTTGCGGATGTCGTCGGGATTGGCGGAGAAACGCTGCGCGAATGCGTCGCGCGACACCGGTTTGGCGCGGGCGTCGCCGGTGGCGAGCTGGTGGACCAATGCATCGAGTTGCCCTTCTTCCTGCCGCCGCAACATGATCGTGACGTGGATGCGTTCTGCCGGATCGCACTGGCCGAGACACTTGGACTCGGCGACGATGCGGGGTTCACGGTCGGCTTGAAGATGCCTTGCCATGTTCAGACCCTCCTTGGTACCGCGTTGCACGGAACAGCCAGGAAATCGGACATAGCCTGCGGACGACGGTTCCGTTCGGTCAGTCGATTCGCGACGGCGCGTTCGCGATCACGCGAAGTCAGAGGAAGTTTAGAACAGTCAGACGATTTGCGCGCACGCCCTTCTACGGCAAGCGTTTGCGCGAAGGCCGGCGTCGCGCGCGGCCTGAATCGATTCGTGCATGGCCCGCCCGCGCGGCCGATCGCCCGGCCGGCGGCCATGTCGGCGCAACGCTCAGTCCATCGACAAACGCAGCGCGAAACCGATCAACGCCGCGGAGAAGGTCCAGCGCTGCACCGTCTGCGCGAGCGGATGCGCACGCATCCACGCCGCGATGCGCGATGCGCCGAACACGCACGCGAGGTCGAAGCACACGCCGGCCGCCACCAGCAGCGCACCGAGCTCGAACATCTGCCAGACGACCGGCCCGACCTCGGGCCGCACGAACTGCGGCAACAGCACCGAGCAGAACAACAGCGCCTTCGGGTTCAGCAGATTGGTGAGCAATCCCTTCACGAACGACTGCCGCAGTTCGCCCGCCGCCGCGTCGCCGTCGCCAAGCGCGAACACGGGCGAGCGGAACACCTGGATCGCGACATACGCGAGATAGAGCGCGCCGCCGTAGCGGATCACCTCGTACAGCCACGGCGCGCTGCGGATCAGCGCCGCGACGCCGCATGCCGACAGCGTCACGTGCACGGTGCGGGCGAGCGACAGGCCGGCGGCCGCCGCCATCCCCGGCCGCACGCCGCGGCCGATGCTGGTTTGCAGCACGAGCGCCATGTCGGGCCCCGGCACCGCGTAAATGGCCGCCAGCGCGGCGAGATAAATCAACAGCAAATGCGTGGAAATCATGGTCTGCCCCTCGTCCTTCAATGACGATATGTTGCCGCCGAAGGCAGAGGGATTATTGGCCATTTGCGGCTCAGGAATGGCGAGTCGTAGCGGAATCCGCCATAATGGCGCTGTCACGACAAGGATTCCGCCAACATGATCGATCTCGACAAAACCGACCGCGCGATCCTCGCCGCGGTGCAGCGCGACGGCCGCCTGCCGATCGCGCGGCTCGCCGAATCCGTCGGCCTGTCCGAGACGCCTTGCGCGCGGCGCCTCAAACGTCTGGAAAACGACGGCTACATCGAGCGCTACCGCGCGCAACTGTCGCGCCAGGCGCTCGGTTTCGGCGTGGTCGCGTTCGTGCTCGTGCGGTTCGCGACGCACGACCGCAAGGTCGCCGACCGGTTCGAACGGGAAGTGCTCGGCATCGAGCGGATCCTGGCCTGCCACAACGTCGCGGGCACCGCCGACTACCTGTTGCAGGTGGTCGCGCGCGATCTCGACGATTACGGCACGTTCCTGCGCGATTCGCTGCGGATGCTGCCGGGTGTGACGTCGATCGAATCGGCGCTGTCGCTGCGCGAGGTGAAGCACGATGCGGGGTTGCCGGTACCGTGATGCATGGCTGTCCGACAAGCCGCCCGGGCGCAACGCGCGTTCACCCGGTCGGCCGCGCCGGCGTCACACCACGTCGGGCGCCTGATGCGCGCGCTCGAGATCCTCGAGAAACGCTTCGACCAACGGATCGCCGCGTCCGTCGCGCGCCACGACCATGTGGAACGTGACCTCGTAGTGCAGTCGATCCGGATTGAGCGGCGCGAGCAGGCCTTGCGCGACATAGGGCGCCGCGAAGTGCTGCGGCAGGTAGCCGAGGTGATGGCCTGACAGGATCAGCAGCGCGACGGCCTCCATGTTGTCGGCGGTCGCGGTCACGCGATCGGGCGTCGTCGACATCTGCGCTTCCGGCAGCGGATACGAGCGCCACGCCCACTCGAAGCCGGCGACGTCGGCCGGCGTCAGCGTGCCGGCGCCGTCGAAGAGCGGATGGCCGCGGCCGCAGTACGCGACCTGCCGCTCGATGAACAGCGGCGTGTAGTGCAGCGTCGGCACGCGATGCCAGAAATAGCCGACCGCGATCTGGATCTCGTTGCTCAGCAGCTTTTCCTCGAGATCCCCGGGCGCGCGCACCGAGATCGAGAAGCGCACGGCCTCGTCGCGCGTGCGGAACGCGGCGATCGCCTCGGCGATCCGCGCGTTCTGGCTCACCGGCGTATGGCCGATCAGGCCAATGTTCAGCGTGCCGACCAGTTGGCGATCCATGTGCCGCGCGGCCATCCCGAATTCGTCGAGCGCCGCGAGCAGCTTGCGGCTCATCGCGTGGAACCGTTCGCCCTTCGGCGTGAGCCGGAAGCCACTGCGGCCGCGCTCGCACAGCCGGTAGCCGAGCCGCGTCTCGAGCGACGACAGTTGCGCGCTGATCGTCGACTGGCCGACGTTCAGTATCGCCTGCGCGGCCGACACGCCGCCCGCGTCCGTGACCGCGAGAAACACGCGGATCAACCGCAGATCGAGGGTCGACAGATTCCCCAGCACGTTCATCCCCTTCCATACATCGATGAAGATCGATGTTTACGTCGATATCTTCGCATTCTTCTTTGCCGGCGGAGCGCGTAAAACTGTGCGCCAGGCCGCGTCGCATGATACGGCAACCCCACACCGGAAGAGACGAACCCATGAACGACCACACCCATTTCCAGCCGCTCGGCGGCAATGAAATGCCGCGCTCCGGCGGCATCGCGACGATGATGCGCCTGCCGCACGTGGCGAGCGCCGAAGGCCTCGACGCATGTTTCGTCGGCGTGCCGTTCGATCTCGGCACGTCGAACCGCACCGGCGCGCGCTTCGGCCCGCGCCAGATCCGCACCGAATCGGTGCTGCTGCGTCCGTACAACATGGCCACGCGCGCGGCGCCCTTCGATTCGCTGCAGATCGCCGACATCGGCGACGTCGCGGTCAACCCGTACAACCTGCACGATTCGATCGCCCGCATCGAGGCCGCGTACGACGCGATTCTCGAGCACGACTGCAAGCCGATCACGCTCGGCGGCGATCATACGATCGCGCTGCCGATCCTGCGCGCGATCCACCGCAAGCACGGCAAGGTTGCATTGATCCACGTCGATGCACACGCCGACGTGAACGATACGATGATGGGCGAAAAGATCGCGCACGGCACGCCGTTCCGCCGCGCGGTCGAGGAAGGGCTGCTGCACGGCGACAAGGTCACGCAGATCGGCCTGCGCGGCACCGGCTACGCGGCCGAGGATTTCGACTGGTGCCGCGAGCAGGGCTTCCGCGTCGTCCAGGCCGAGGAATGCTGGAACAAATCGCTCGCGCCGCTGATGGAAGAAGTGCGCGCGCGCATCGGCGACACGCCCGTCTACATCACGTTCGACATCGACGGCATCGACCCGGCCTACGCACCGGGCACCGGCACGCCGGAAATCGCGGGCCTCACGGTGCCGCAAGCGCTCGAGATCATCCGCGGCGCGAAGGGGCTGAACATCGTCGGCTGCGATCTCGTCGAAGTCGCGCCGCCGTACGACCCGTTCGGCACCACGGCGCTGCTCGGCGCGAACCTCGCGTACGAGCTGCTGTGCGTGCTGCCGGGCGTCGCCTACCGCGACTGATCCCGGCGCCGCCACTATTCCAAATCAGAGGATTCCAGAGGAGCACACACCAAGATGGGGACTTCCGCCAAGCAACCGAAGCGTGCGGCGCTCGCTTCGTTCGTCGGCACCACGATCGAGTGGTACGACTTCTATAGTTATGCGACCGCCGCCGCCATCGTGTTCGGGCCGCTGTTCTTTCCCGGCGAAAACCGCTTCATCAGCCTGCTCGCATCGTTCGGCTCGTTCGCGGTCGGTTTCTTCGCGCGGCCGCTCGGCGGCGTGATGTTCGGCTATCTCGGCGACCGCTTCGGCCGCAAGCGCTCGCTGCTCGCGACGCTGATGCTGATGGCCGTGTCGACGGTCGCGATCGGCCTGCTGCCGACCCATGCGCAAGCCGGCGTGATCGCACCGGTCCTGCTCGTGCTGATGCGCGTGCTGCAAGGCATCGCGGTCGGCGGCGAATGGGGCGGCGCGGTGCTGCTCGCCGGCGAGCATGCACCCGAGGGCAAGCGCACGTTCTTCGCGTCGTTCGCGCAGTTGGGCAGCGCGAGCGGCCTGATCCTGTCGATGCTCGCGTTCGGCGCGATCAGCACGCTGTCGAAGGACGACATGATGAGCTGGGGCTGGCGCGTGCCGTTCCTCGCGAGTTCCGTGCTGCTGATCGTCGGCTTCGTGATCCGCGCGAGCGTGTCGGAATCGCCCGAGTTCGAGGAAGTCAGGAAGAGCGGCAACATCGCGCAAAAGCCGCTGCGCGAAGCGCTCAAGGTCTGGCCGCTGCTGCTGCTCGCGATCGGCGCGAACGTGTACGGGATCGCCGGCGTGTATTTCAGCAACATCTTCATGATCAGCTATGCGACGCAATTCCTGTCGCTCGACCGGTCGATGGTGCTGCATTGCATGACGATCGTCGCGGTGCTGCAGTTCGTCGTGCAGCTCGCGGCCGCGTTCCTCGCGCAGCGCTTCGGCACCACGCGCGTGCTGCTGATCACCGGCGCCTGGGCGATGATCGTCCCGTTCGTGATGCTGCCGCTCGTGCACCTGGGCACGCCGGTGTCGATCACGATCGGCGTCGGACTCGCGACGCTCGCGGAATCGGGCTACTACTCGGTCGTCGCGGGCTTCGTCAGCGGCATCTTCGTCGCGCGGATCCGCTATACGGCGATCTCGATCGCGTACCAGGTGTGCGGCGCGCTCGCCGGCGGCCTCACGCCGCTGGTCGCGACCATCATCGCACAGCACGCCGCGCCGCAATGGTGGCCGCTCGCGCTCCAGTACACGAGTGCGGCCGTGCTGTCGTCGCTCTGCGTGTGGCTGATCTCGCGCCGCGTCCGCATCGACGATGCGGGTGCGCCCGGCAAGACGAACGACGCGCTGCCGCGCGGCACGCGCACCGCGTAGCGCTCGACGCGTGGTGCACATGCATGCATGACAAAAAACGACCCGCTGCCGCGGGTCGTTTTTTTCGTCCGATCGTAGATCGCGACGGTACCGCACCGCGTTCGCTGCGTCACTGCACCTGATTGCGCAGCGTCTTCGCGGCGGCGACCATGTTCGTCAGCGCCGGAATCACTTCCGCCCACTGCCGCGTCTTCAGCCCGCAATCCGGGTTCACCCACAGACGTTCCGCCGGAATCCGTTCGGCCGCCTTCTTCATCAACCCGACGATGTGATCCTGCGTCGGAATGTTCGGCGAATGGATGTCGTACACGCCCGGCCCGATTTCATTCGGATACTTGAACGTGTCGAACGCGTCGAGCAGCTCCATGTCCGAGCGCGACGTCTCGATCGTGATCACGTCGGCATCCATGTCGGCGATCGACGCGATGATGTCGTTGAATTCCGAATAGCACATGTGCGTGTGGATCTGCGTATCGTCCTGCACCCCGTTCGCGGCGATGCGGAACGACTCGACGGCCCACTTCAGGTATTCGCTCCATTGCGCGCGGCGCAACGGCAGACCTTCGCGCAGCGCCGCTTCGTCGATCTGGATCACGCGCACGCCCGCCTTCTCGAGATCGAGCACTTCGTCGCGGATCGCCAGCGCAAGCTGGTAGCACGATACCGAGCGCGGCTGGTCGTCACGCACGAACGACCAGTTCAGGATCGTCACCGGGCCGGTCAGCATGCCCTTCATCGGCTTGTCCGTCAGTGACTGCGCATAGGCGATCCACTCGACCGTCATCGCCTTCGGGCGGCTGATGTCGCCGAACAGGATCGGCGGCTTCACGCAGCGCGAACCGTACGACTGCACCCAGCCGAACTGGCTGAACGCGTAGCCGTCGAGTTGCTCGCCGAAGTATTCGACCATGTCGTTGCGCTCGGCTTCGCCATGCACGAGCACGTCGAGTTCGAGCGACTCCTGTTCGCGCACGCTGCGTTCGATCTCGGCCTGCATCGCCGTGCGATAGCCGGCTTCGTCCAGCGCGCCGGCCTTGAACCGGCTGCGCGCCTGGCGGATCTCGGCGGTCTGCGGGAACGAACCGATCGTCGTCGTCGGAAACGCCGGCAGGTTCAGTCGCGCCGACTGCTTCGACGCACGCTGCGTATAGGGGCTCGCACGGTTGCCGAGCTGCGCGTCGATGCGCGCGATCGCGGCCTTCACCGCCGGGTTGTTCACGCGCGGCGAGCGGCGGCGCGAATCGATCGCGGCGGCATTCGCGGCGAGCGCGTCGGCCACCTTGTCGCGGCCTTCGTTCAGCGCGGTCGCGAGCACCTTCAACTCGTCGAGTTTCTGCAGCGCGAACGCGAGCCACGAGCGGATTTCCGCGTCGAGCTTCTCCTCGCTCGCGAGATCGACCGGCACATGGAGCAGCGAGCACGACGGCGCGAGCCACAGCCGGTCGCCCAGTTGCTTCGCGAGCGGTTCGAGCCAGTCGAGCGTCGCGTTCAGGTCGGTCTTCCAGATGTTGCGGCCATTGATCGCGCCCACCGACAGCACGCGGTCGGCCGGCAGTTCACGCACCAGCGCGTCGACTTCGTCGCGTGCGTTGATCGCGTCGATATGCAGGCCGTCGACCGGCAGCGACGCCGCGAGCGTCAGGTTGTCCTGAAGCTGGCCGAAGTACGTGGCGAGCAGCAGCTTGATGCGGCGCGTTTCCAGCGCCGCGTACGCGGTGCGCAATGCCTGGCGCCATTCGGCATCGAGCTCGGTCACGAGAATCGGCTCGTCGATCTGCACCCATTCGACGCCCTGCGCGGTCAGCGTGTCGAGCAGCGCGCCGTACACCGGCAGCAGCTTCGGCAGCAACGCGAGGCGATCGGAATCGTCCTTCGGCTTGCCGAGCCACAGGTACGTGACGGGGCCGAGAATCACCGGTTTCGCGCGCACGCCCTGCGCGTTCGCTTCGGCCAGTTGCTGCAGCAGACGCGACGGATCGAGCGAGAAATTCGTATCCGCGTGGAACTCCGGCACGATGTAGTGGTAGTTCGTGTCGAACCACTTCGTCATTTCGCCGGCTGCGACACCGCCGCAGCACGCCGCATGCTCTTCCGCCGACTGTGCCGAACGGCCGCGCGCGACGCGGAAATAGTTGTCGAGCGCATCGCCGTGGAAATCCTGCACGCGCTTCGGCAGGTTGCCGAGCGTGAAGCTCATGTCGAGCACCTGGTCGTAGAACGCGAAGTCGCCGATCGGCGCGAGATCGAGATCACGCTGGTCGTGCCAGTGGCGCCGCCGCAACTCGGCGCCGAGCGCCTTCAGTTCGTCGCGCGACGATTCGCCCTTCCAGTAGCGTTCGAGACCGAACTTGAGTTCGCGCTTCGCGCCGATGCGCGGAAAACCGAGATTGTGTGTCGTGACCATGAAACTGCCGTCCAGAGAAAAATGAAGATCCGGCAGCCATCATAGGGATTTCAAACCATGAAATAAAATGTCATTATTTCATTCATCCATTAACATTCTTCATGTATTCGTGGAATAAGCGCCATCCATGCTGGAACGATTCCATCTCGTCGTCATCCGTGAAGTCGAGCGCCAGGGCTCGCTGACCGCGGCGGCCAATGCATTGCACCTCACGCAGTCGGCGCTCAGCCATACCGTCAGGAAAATCGAGCAGCAGCTCGGCACACCGATCTGGGACCGGGAAGGCCGCGGCCTGCGGCTCACGCAGGGCGGGCAGTATCTGCTGAAGCTGGCGAACCGGCTGCTGCCGCAGTTCGAGCTCGCCGAGGAACGGATGAGGCAGTACGCGAAAGGCGAGCGCGGCACGCTACGCATCGGGATGGAGTGCCACCCGTGCTACCAGTGGCTGCTGAAGGTCGTGTCGCCGTACCTGTCGCGCTGGCCCGACGTCGACGTGGACGTGAAGCAGCGCTTCCAGTTCGGCGGCATCGGTGCGCTGTTCGGTTACGACATCGACGTGCTGGTGACGCCCGATCCGCTGAACAAGCCGGGGCTGCGTTTCGATCCCGTGTTCGACTACGAACAGGTGCTCGTGGTCGCGGATTCGCACCGGTTCGCACATGCCGACTACGTGACGCCCGAGCAGCTGACCGACGAGATCCTGATCACGTACCCGGTCGAAACCGACCGGCTCGACATCTACAACCAGTTCCTGACGCCGGCCGGCATCGTGCCGAGGCGGCACAAGTCGATCGAGACGACCGACATCATGTTGCAGATGGTCGCGAGCGGGCGCGGCGTGGCCGCGCTGCCGCGGTGGCTCGCGGACGAGTACGCGGACCGGATGCCGGTCGTGCCGGTCAAGCTCGGCAAGAAGGGCATCGCGAAGCAGATCTTCCTCGGCATCCGTGAAGCGGATGCATCGATCGACTATCTGGCCGCGTTCGTCGCGCTGGCACGCGAATCGACGTGGAGCGCGCCGCGCATGCTGCGCTAGGCGCGCCCGGTTGCCCCGCGCGTCAGGCGGCGCGCATTCCCGTGCGCTCGCCGCGCTCGACCCATGCACCGAACAGCAGGCCGATCGTCGTCCACATGATCACCTGCATGCCGATGGCCGCCACGCGGAATTTCCACAGCAAGGCCGCCGGGAAATCGGCCGGCAACTCGCTGACCGACGGCAGCCCGATCTGCACGGCCGCGATGATCGCGACGAACACGAGCCCGGCGACGATCGACGCGTTCCACTGCCCGAGCTTCGCCAGCAAATGACGGCGCACGCCGACCGAGAACACCATCGTCGCGACCGAGATCGCGATCATCAGGAAAAACAGGCCCGTGCGATAGCCGATCGTGTCGGGGTCGCCGACCGACGGCGGATTGGCCGGGTACTTGAGGTTCGGCACGATCACGAGCGCGACGAACGCCGCCAGCGCGAGCCACGCGGCAAGCGGGCGCGCCGGCAGGCGGCTGCCGCGCCCGTACGCATACGCGAAGACCAGCGAGAACAGCCCGCCGAATGCCGCGCCGTAGGTCACGACGCCCGTCAGCAGCCCGAGGCCGGCCTGCGTATGGCGGCTGACCAGCTCGGGCTCCGGCGCCTCGCCTTGGGCGGCGGTGGTTTTTTCCTCGAAGGCGATTGCCTGATCGACTTGCGGTTCGCCGACGATTTTCGCGAAACCGAACGTGAGGAGGCCCGCGGCGATGCCGGCGAGCATCCCGCGCATGAGCAGCTTTCCGACCATCTTTTACTCCGCGTCAGTGGCAGGGAAAGCCGAGCAGATGGCGGCCGTCGTGGACGAATTCGTGTACGACCATGCCCGGCACGAGCGACGTCGCGCCCTGTTCCGCACCGACGAAATAGAGTGCGAGCAGCAGGATCAGGCCGACGAACACGGCCCACGGCAACAGCTCACGGACGGGGATGGGCGCCGGCACGACCGCCGGCTTCAGCACTGCTTCGCTCATGGATGCACCTCAGGGGAATCGCGCCCCGACAAATGATGGATGGGTACGAAGGCAGGTCTGGCTTCCGGGATCATCGATTCTCCGGTTACAGTGGCGCGACCGCGCCGGAATTGCACCGGCTTCCGCGCTTCGTATCGGGCGAATTGTACGCGCGAACGTTCGCGTATTGAAGCGATGCCACATGGGCAAGCGCATCCCGTTCCGGATCATCCGACAACCGACATGACCCTGCCTGCCTCGCTGCGCCTGATCGCGCACGCATCGACCCGCGCCATGCGCACCGGCACGTTTCCCGACGACGATCCGCTCGACGCGCGCGCGCTCGCCGAAGCCGCTGCGTTGCGCGGCCGATGGATGGGCGTTGCCGGCTCGCTCGTGCTGTGCAGCCCGGCACGCTGCGCACGGCAGACGGCCGACGCACTCGGACTGCACGCCGATATCGACGATGCGCTGCGCGACGTCGACTACGGGAACTGGCGCGGCAAGCGGCTGCACGATCTCGCGCGCGACCTGCCCGACGAACTTGCCGCGTGGATCGGCTCGCCGTCCGCGTCGCCGCATCGCGGCGAATCGTTCGACGCCGCCGCGCATCGGGTCGGCGCATGGCTGGCCGCATTGCCGCGCGATCGCGATGTCGTCGCGATCACGCATGCACCGATCGTCCGCGCGGCCATCGCGCACGTGCTGCGGATGGATCGCGAGGCGGCCGCCCGCCTCGACGTCGCGCCGCTGTCGTGCACGACGTTCGTCGCGTCGCCCGGCGGCTGGACGTTGGCCGCGACAGACGACGTGCACGACACGGGTGCGTAGGCCACTGTCTCGTTCACGATGTGGGCAGACGATGCCCCCCGACGCGTCACATGCCGCCGCTTGCCTTACATCCCGTAAGACGCACCGTTCGTCGTCCCGACTGTCATCAAACTGACTGCTAGCCGCAGCTAGGATCGGACGCGGTTCCCTCACGAGATGCCGTCATGAATCAACCCGCTTCGTCCTCCCCGCACCATCCCGGCTCCGTCGCACGCAACAGGCAGATCGGTTATGCCGCATTTCTGCTGGTGCTCGTGCTCGGCGCCGTCTATATCGCCACGCACTTGCTCGCCGATCTGGCGCCGGTCCGCGAAGGGACGCTGTTCCCGTATCTGCTGCTCGGCGCCGCGCTGCTGATCGCGCTCGGCTTCGAATTCGTCAACGGCTTCCACGACACCGCGAATGCGGTCGCCACCGTGATCTATACGCACTCGCTGACGCCGAACGTCGCGGTGATCTGGTCGGGCATGTGGAACTTCCTCGGTGTGATGGTCTCGAGCGGTGCCGTCGCCTTCGGCATCCTGCAGTTGCTGCCGGTCGAGCTGATCCTACAGGTCGGCAGCGGCGCGGGCTTCGCGATGGTGTTCGCGCTGCTGATCGCCGCGATCGTCTGGAACCTCGCGACCTGGTATTTCGGATTGCCGTCTTCGAGCTCGCATACGCTGATCGGCTCGATCATCGGCGTCGGGCTGATGAACCAGCTGATGCACGGGCCGTCCGGCACGAGCGGCGTCGACTGGGGCCAGGCGCTCGGCGTCGGCAAGTCGCTGCTGCTCTCGCCGATCGTCGGTTTCCTGTGTGCGTCGCTGCTGCTACTCGCGCTGAAGGCCGTCGTGCGGATTCCCGAGCTGTACAAGGAGCCACCGAAGGACCAGCCGCCGCCGTTCTGGATTCGCTGCCTGCTGATCCTCACCTGCACCGGCGTGTCGTTCGCACACGGGTCGAACGACGGGCAGAAAGGGATGGGCCTCATCATGCTGATCCTGATCGGCACCGTGCCCACCGCGTATGCGCTGAACAAGGCCGTCACGCCCGCCGAATCGCAGACCTTCGTGGCCGTCGCGAACCAGGCGGCCGCGACGTTCGGGAAGTACACGAACGGCATCGCGCCGTCCGCGAACCCGCGCGCCGATGTCGAACACTACGTGCAGCATCGTGAACTGACGCCCGCCGTACTGCCGGCCGTCGCGCAGTTGTCCACGTCGCTCGCGACCGCCGTCGGCGCGTCGGGCTCGATGGCGGCCGTGCCGCAGCGCGACGTCGACAACGTGCGCAACACGATGTATCTCGTCTCCGAAGCCATTCGCCTGATCGAGAAGTCGGGCCAGCCCGCGTTCGCGGCCGACGACAAGCTCGCGATCGACAACTATCGCACGCAGCTCGACCACGCGACGAAGTTCATTCCGACGTGGGTGAAGGTCGCCGTCGCGATCGCGCTGGGTCTCGGCACGATCGTCGGCTGGAAGCGCATCGTCGTGACCGTCGGCGAAAAAATCGGCAAGCAGCATCTGACGTATGGACAAGGCGCATCGGCCGAACTCGTCGCGATGCTGACGATCGGCGCCGCCGACGTGTACGGGTTGCCCGTGTCGACGACTCACGTGCTGTCGTCGGGTGTCGCGGGCACGATGGCGGCGAACGGCTCCGGCTTGCAATGGAGCACGGTGCGCAGCCTCGTCCTCGCATGGGTGCTCACGCTGCCGGCGTCGATCGCGCTGGCGGCCGGGCTTTACTGGTTGTTTCGGTCGCTGGCCTGATCGCGGACGCGGCGGGTGGCGCCGGGTGCCGGCCATCCGCCGCGGCAGACCAGATCTGTCGCTTCGCTGCCCATCAGTTCGTCCGCCGCTCCGCCGCCTCCCCGCTCCCACCCGTCGCCACCTTCAGTGTGTCGATGGCGCGCCTTCAACGCTTCCCCTTCCCCGTTTGCCGGCCCAAATTAAAGCGCAAGATCTGGAACGTGCCGGCGCACGAACGCAGCTAGACTGGGTTCATCAACTTTCATCGTGAATCCGACCGTGCGCGACCGTACGACGCCGCACCGCCGATGCCCCGAGGTACGCCCGTGAACATTGCCGATCTGCAACCCGCCGTCGACTCGCAGGACATCGCGCAGCGCGTCGACACCCTCGACTGGCCGAGCGTCGATGCCGAGCTCGATCGCTACGGATGCGCGCGCGTGCCGGGCCTGATGTCGGCACGCGAGTGCGATGCACTCGCGTCGCTCTATCCGCGCGATGCGCTCTATCGTTCACGCGTCGTGATGGCGCGGCACGGCTTTGGCCGCGGCGAGTACAAGTATTTCGCATACCCGCTGCCCGCGGTCATCGCCGAGCTGCGCGCGACGATCTACCCGCATCTCGCGCCGATCGCGAATCGCTGGAACCAGGCGCTCGGATGCGACGTCCGTTATCCGGAAGACCATGCGACGTTCCTAGACCGCTGCCACGCGGCGGGACAGACGCGACCGACACCGCTGATCCTGCAATACGGTGCCGACGACTACAACTGCCTCCATCAGGACCTGTATGGCGAGCATGTGTTTCCGCTGCAGGTCGCGATCCTGCTGTCGGCGCCGGGCCGCGATTTCAGTGGCGGGGAATTCGTGCTGACGGAACAGCGGCCACGCATGCAGTCGCGTGCGGAAGTGGTGCCGCTGACACAAGGCGACGCGGTGATCTTCGCGGTACACGGCCGGCCCGTGCAGGGGACCCGCGGCGTCTATCGCGTCAACCTGCGCCACGGCGTGAGCCGGATTCGAAGCGGCCACCGCCATACGGTCGGCATCATCTTCCATGACGCGCAATAGCGGGCATCGGGCATCGGGACGGACGGCTGCTGTCTCGTCCCGCCCTGTCGCGCATCGCATTCATGGTCGCCGCGGCACCGCACGCTATCGTTCCGAAAGCGTTCCGACAATGCACGATCGACGAGAAGGCCGCGTGCCCGCAATGACTGAATACCGATTGCGCTGACCGTCAAGCGATCCACGCAGAAACGAATCGGCCACTTCAGGGTGAGCACTGCAGAACATCCGCGCTCACCTGTCGCCCCCGCCGATATGATCGGCAGTCCGGCCTATCCTCGCGCCATGTTGGCCCGCAGCCGGTCGCCGGCATCGGAGGCCAGTCGTGCATAGCCCGGCAACGTCAGCAGCGCGAGCACGCCCGCTGCGACGAACGCCCAGCGGAAATCGTCGAGCACGTAGTGCATGCCGGCCGCGTCGCCGCGCCCCCATGCCGCGAGCCGCAGCGACAATGCACCGAACGCGATCCCCATCCCGATCGTCATCTGCTGCGCGGCGCTCCACAGCGTGCTGGCCGCGCTCGTCTGCTGAGGCGGGATATCCGCATAGGCCAGTGTCGCGAGCGTCGTGAACTGCATCGACCGCGTGAGCCCGTAGACGAATACGACGAACAGCGTGATCGCCAGCGGCGTCGACGCGGTCAGCCAGCCGCATGCGATCGTGAAAATGCCGACGATCGTGACGTCGACGAGCGCAACGCGCCGGAAGCCGTAACGATCAAGGATCCACGACGTGCCCGCCTTCATCCCGAGATTGCCGAGCGCGCTCGCGAGCAGCAGCAGGCCGGACTGAAACGGCGATAGCCCGAAGCCGATCTGGAACAACAGTGGCAGCAGGTACGGGACGGCGTTGATCGCTATCCGCGTGATCGAGCCGGTGATCACGGTCACCGAGAACGTCGGCACCGTTAGCGTCGTGAAATCGAGCAGCGGATGCGCGCAGCGTCGCGCATGCAGCCAAGCGGCAATGCCGAACAGCACGCTCGCGCCCACCAGGACACCCGCGCGCGTGAAATCGACATCCTGCTGGCCAGCCGCTTCGGTGCCGATCAACAGGCAGGTCAATGCGCCGCCGGCCAGCACGAAGCCGACCCAGTCGAGCGGCCGTTGCTCGTCGGCCCGCGTATTCCGGACGATCAGCCAGGTACAAACGAGCGCGGCAAGGCCGAACGGGACATTCAACAGGAAGATCCATCTCCACGATGCATAGGTCGTGATGAAGCCGCCGATCGGCGGCCCGACGACCGGCGCGACGATCCCCGGCCACGTGATCGTCGCGATCGCGCGCATCAGCCTCGCCTTCTCGGTACTGCGCACGACGATCATCCGCCCGACCGGCACCATCATCGCCCCGCCGACACCCTGCAGCAGCCGGGCAGCCGTAAACGACATCACCCCTTCGGACAGCCCGCACAGCACCGACGCGCCGGTAAAGACGACGATCGCACTCGCAAAGACGGTGCGTGAACCATAGCGATCCGCGATCCAGCCGCTGATCGGGATGAATACCGCCAGCGCCAGCATGTAGGCCGTCATCCCGAGGCTCAGTGCGTTCGGTCCGACGCCGAAGGAGCGGGCCATTTGCGGCAGCGCGGTCGCGATCACCGTCGTGTCGAGGTACTCCATGAAGAAGGTCGCGGCGACGAGATACGGCAAGAAGTCGGTCGTCCGACCACTTTGAGCGGGGCTGTCAGTCATGAACGATGCAGAAGACGGAATGCAAAAAGCGCCGACCGCCGGCGGATGCAGGCAAGCACCGGGGAATCGGGACGAGCGATGATATTACCCCGAAGGGCTTGCTTCCCGCTCTGCCGGGCATGTCGCGCGAATGAACTTTATGCGCATAGATTTTTATGATGATGTCGTGCTGCGATCGCCGAGTGGTGCGTATGACACGGCGCCTCGAAGGACGGGCAGATGCAGGGATTTTCGTCAGTAGGCAGTATTCATCGATCATTGTCGATCAACATCGCTCATCATCAGCCATCGCAACATCGTCGCCGAATGTGCAATATTGGCCAGAATCGATCCTGAAGACGGATGGTACAGTTGGGAGGTGCTGGGAGATTCAGGACGGTACAACGGCCGCTACCCGAGAACAACGGAGCGCAGGATTGACCGGTCTGCACTGCTATTCATTACGTCGCAGCGGGACTCGGCGTAGGTAGCCTCGGTAATGCTTCGCCGCCGGCCTTTTGGGATGCCGAAATGCAAAAACCCCCGCCTTGTTGGGCGGGGGTTCTTGGCTTAGGGGAGCCTGACGATTACCTACTTTCACACGGGAATCCGCACTATCATCGGCGTAGAGTCGTTTCACGGTCCTGTTCGGGATGGGAAGGGGTGGGACCGACTCGCTATGGTCATCAGGCAAAGGGGGTTGTTGCGTTGCTTCGCAGCGCAACCAATCTTGGAAGAAGCAGTAATTTTGAGTTGTGTGTATCACACACGAGAATCCAACTTGTCTCGTCTTGCCACGCAAGTCACCGGTACTTCAACCGGCGCGCCGCATCGATCAGCTTCGCTGCTCGACGCTCTGCGTGGGATGCTCGTAAGTGCTGAAGCACTAACGATCATCGACACAAGGCAGACTTGTTATAGGATCAAGCCTTACGGGCAATTAGTATCGGTTAGCTGAACGCATTACTGCGCTTACACACCCGACCTATCAACGTCCTGGTCTCGAACGACCCTTCAAGGAGGTCAAGCCTCCAGGGATATCTCATCTTAAGGCGAGTTTCCCGCTTAGATGCTTTCAGCGGTTATCTCTTCCGAACATAGCTACCCGGCGATGCCACTGGCGTGACAACCGGTACACCAGAGGTTCGTCCACTCCGGTCCTCTCGTACTAGGAGCAGCCCCCTTCAAATATCCAACGCCCACGGCAGATAGGGACCAAACTGTCTCACGACGTTTTAAACCCAGCTCACGTACCTCTTTAAATGGCGAACAGCCATACCCTTGGGACCGGCTACAGCCCCAGGATGAGATGAGCCGACATCGAGGTGCCAAACACCGCCGTCGATATGAACTCTTGGGCGGTATCAGCCTGTTATCCCCAGAGTACCTTTTATCCGTTGAGCGATGGCCCTTCCATACAGAACCACCGGATCACTATGACCTGCTTTCGCACCTGCTCGACTTGTCGGTCTCGCAGTTAAGCACGCTTATGCCATTGCACTATCAGCACGATTTCCGACCGTACCTAGCGTACCTTCGTACTCCTCCGTTACGCTTTGGGAGGAGACCGCCCCAGTCAAACTGCCTACCATGCACTGTCCCCGACCCGGATCACGGGCCAAGGTTAGAACCTCAAACAAACCAGGGTGGTATTTCAAGGACGGCTCCACCGAAACTAGCGTTCCGGCTTCATAGCCTCCCACCTATCCTACACAGATCGGTTCAAAGTCCAATGCAAAGCTACAGTAAAGGTTCATGGGGTCTTTCCGTCTAGCCGCGGGTAGATTGCATCATCACAAACACTTCAACTTCGCTGAGTCTCGGGAGGAGACAGTGTGGCCATCGTTACGCCATTCGTGCAGGTCGGAACTTACCCGACAAGGAATTTCGCTACCTTAGGACCGTTATAGTTACGGCCGCCGTTTACCGGGACTTCAATCAAGAGCTTGCACCCCATCATTTAATCTTCCGGCACCGGGCAGGCGTCACACCCTATACGTCCACTTTCGTGTTTGCAGAGTGCTGTGTTTTTATTAAACAGTCGCAGCCACCAGTTTATTGCAACCCCTTCACCCTCCTGGCGCAGGCCAGTCAAGCTACAAGGGCGTACCTTATCCCGAAGTTACGGTACCAATTTGCCGAGTTCCTTCTCCCGAGTTCTCTCAAGCGCCTTAGAATACTCATCTCGCCCACCTGTGTCGGTTTGCGGTACGGTCATCGTTAGACTGAAGCTTAGAGGCTTTTCTTGGAACCACTTCCAATTGCTTCGCTCCCGAAGGAGCTCGCGCCACACCCTTGAATCCCGCGCCCGGATTTGCCTAAGCGCCTTCTCCAATGCAGCGACCGGGACGTCCAACACCCGGACAACCTTCCGCGATCCGTCCCCCCATCGCATCTAACAATGGTGCAGGAATATTGACCTGCTTCCCATCAGCTACGCATTTCTGCCTCGCCTTAGGGGCCGACTCACCCTACGCCGATGAACGTTGCGTAGGAAACCTTGGGCTTACGGCGAGGGGGCCTTTCACCCCCTTTATCGCTACTCATGTCAGCATTCGCACTTCCGATACCTCCAGCACCCTTTACAAGGCACCTTCGCAGGCTTACGGAACGCTCTCCTACCATGCGAGCAAGCTCGCATCCGCAGCTTCGGTATATAGCTTAGCCCCGTTACATCTTCCGCGCAGGACGACTCGATCAGTGAGCTATTACGCTTTCTTTAAAGGGTGGCTGCTTCTAAGCCAACCTCCTGACTGTTTTAGCCTTCCCACTTCGTTTCCCACTTAGCTATATTTGGGGACCTTAGCTGGCGGTCTGGGTTGTTTCCCTCTTGACACCGGACGTTAGCACCCGATGTCTGTCTCCCGTGATTGCACTCTTCGGTATTCGGAGTTTGCTATGGCGGGGTAATCTGCAATAGACCCCCCAACCATGACAGTGCTCTACCCCCGAAGGTGAGACACGAGGCACTACCTAAATAGTTTTCGGAGAGAACCAGCTATTTCCAGGTTTGTTTAGCCTTTCACCCCTATCCACAGCTCATCCCCTAACTTTTCAACGTTAGTGGGTTCGGACCTCCAGTACGTGTTACCGCACCTTCATCCTGGCCATGGATAGATCACCTGGTTTCGGGTCTACGCCCAGCAACTGAACGCCCTATTCGGACTCGCTTTCGCTACGCCTGCCCTATACGGTTAAGCTTGCTACTGAACGTAAGTCGCTGACCCATTATACAAAAGGTACGCCGTCACCCCTTGCGAGGCTCCGACTGTTTGTATGCATGCGGTTTCAGGATCTATTTCACTCCCCTCCCGGGGTTCTTTTCGCCTTTCCCTCACGGTACTGGTTCACTATCGGTCGATCACGAGTATTTAGCCTTGGAGGATGGTCCCCCCATCTTCAGACAGGATTTCACGTGTCCCGCCCTACTTGTCGCACACCTAGTTCTTTCATACTGTTTTCGCCTACAGGGCTATCACCTGCTATGGCCGCACTTTCCAGAGCGTTCGGCTAACAATACAAATAAAGAGTGCAAGGCTCATCCCATTTCGCTCGCCACTACTTTGGGAATCTCGGTTGATTTCTTTTCCTGCGGTTACTTAGATGTTTCAGTTCACCGCGTTCGCTTCACATGGCCTATGTATTCAGCCATGGATACTCCATAAGGAGTGGGTTTCCCCATTCGGACATCTACGGATCAAAGCTCGTTTGCCAGCTCCCCGTAGCTTTTCGCAGGCTACCGCGTCCTTCATCGCCTGTGATCGCCAAGGCATCCACCACATGCACTTGTTCGCTTGACCCTATAACGAGTCTGTCTCATGTCGGCCATCGTTAGCGCTTTAGCGCTTACGAGGGCCCCATCCCCGCATGGGGGACGACAGCCGCTACAGGTTGAGTTCTCGCGTTGTGCCGTATTCCAAAATCGAGCCGAACAATGAAGTTCGAATCATCTTGAGATACATCGATACAATCACAACCCGGATAGTTTCCACGTCCATCTCAAAGACGCTTCCGCTATCCAAATTACTTACTTCTTCCAGATTGTTAAAGAACGACAGCCGATACATCCTTCGTACCGCTCTGACTGGCTCAATCGCCAATGAGAAAAACTCGAATCAAACTTCATTCGAATGTTTGTCATTGAAGATTATTGAAAGCGGCCGGCATGATAACCGGTTTAAACCGCAGACAGCTAGTCTGTCTTAATCAACAGCCGATAAGCGTGAGCGCTCAACTATGCGAGAAGCTCTGGAAAGGAGGTGATCCAGCCGCACCTTCCGATACGGCTACCTTGTTACGACTTCACCCCAGTCATGAATCCTACCGTGGTGACCGTCCTCCTTGCGGTTAGACTAGCCACTTCTGGTAAAACCCACTCCCATGGTGTGACGGGCGGTGTGTACAAGACCCGGGAACGTATTCACCGCGGCATGCTGATCCGCGATTACTAGCGATTCCAGCTTCATGCACTCGAGTTGCAGAGTGCAATCCGGACTACGATCGGTTTTCTGGGATTAGCTCCCCCTCGCGGGTTGGCAACCCTCTGTTCCGACCATTGTATGACGTGTGAAGCCCTACCCATAAGGGCCATGAGGACTTGACGTCATCCCCACCTTCCTCCGGTTTGTCACCGGCAGTCTCCTTAGAGTGCTCTTGCGTAGCAACTAAGGACAAGGGTTGCGCTCGTTGCGGGACTTAACCCAACATCTCACGACACGAGCTGACGACAGCCATGCAGCACCTGTGCGCCGGTTCTCTTTCGAGCACTCCCGCCTCTCAGCAGGATTCCGACCATGTCAAGGGTAGGTAAGGTTTTTCGCGTTGCATCGAATTAATCCACATCATCCACCGCTTGTGCGGGTCCCCGTCAATTCCTTTGAGTTTTAATCTTGCGACCGTACTCCCCAGGCGGTCAACTTCACGCGTTAGCTACGTTACTAAGGAAATGAATCCCCAACAACTAGTTGACATCGTTTAGGGCGTGGACTACCAGGGTATCTAATCCTGTTTGCTCCCCACGCTTTCGTGCATGAGCGTCAGTATTGGCCCAGGGGGCTGCCTTCGCCATCGGTATTCCTCCACATCTCTACGCATTTCACTGCTACACGTGGAATTCTACCCCCCTCTGCCATACTCTAGCCTGCCAGTCACCAATGCAGTTCCCAGGTTGAGCCCGGGGATTTCACATCGGTCTTAGCAAACCGCCTGCGCACGCTTTACGCCCAGTAATTCCGATTAACGCTTGCACCCTACGTATTACCGCGGCTGCTGGCACGTAGTTAGCCGGTGCTTATTCTTCCGGTACCGTCATCCCCCGACTGTATTAGAGCCAGGGATTTCTTTCCGGACAAAAGTGCTTTACAACCCGAAGGCCTTCTTCACACACGCGGCATTGCTGGATCAGGCTTTCGCCCATTGTCCAAAATTCCCCACTGCTGCCTCCCGTAGGAGTCTGGGCCGTGTCTCAGTCCCAGTGTGGCTGGTCGTCCTCTCAGACCAGCTACTGATCGTCGCCTTGGTAGGCCTTTACCCCACCAACTAGCTAATCAGCCATCGGCCAACCCTATAGCGCGAGGCCCGAAGGTCCCCCGCTTTCATCCATGGATCGTATGCGGTATTAATCCGGCTTTCGCCGGGCTATCCCCCACTACAGGACATGTTCCGATGTATTACTCACCCGTTCGCCACTCGCCACCAGGTGCAAGCACCCGTGCTGCCGTTCGACTTGCATGTGTAAGGCATGCCGCCAGCGTTCAATCTGAGCCAGGATCAAACTCTTCAGTTCAAACCTGTTACTGTTTTCGGTTCCGTAGAACCGGTCGCTCACTCAAAGCTGACAGGAATATGAATCACTTCATAAACCTGACTTACTTTAGTGTGAGACTCTTGATACTTTCGCTATCTGATCCGAGGATCAGCTCGCTTTCATCAAGCGCCCACACTTATCGGCTGTTAATTTTTAAAGAGCATGTCTGCGAGAACCCTGAGGTTTCTCAGCAGCGCTGCGTTTTCAGCAGCAGAGAAGCGAGATTATGAACCGTGTTTCGCAGCTCGTCAACAACTTTCTGAACGACTTCGTTGCGACTGCGGGCCCAACTTCCTGCGCCGCCGCGGCTCGTTACCACCGAACCTCAACAGCACCGCTTCCCTTTCTCCCGCGCCGCGTTTCCGTTAGCGCGAAAGAGGCGTGATTCTAAGCAGCTCGCGGCATTCGCGCAAGGGATTTCGCAAAAAATTTAAGGGGCCGCACGCTGCCGCGTGCGGCCCCTTAAATATGCAAGCAGCCGGCCCCGTCAGACGGCCGCGCGCATCTGGCGCGCGACGATCTCCATATAGTGATCGAGATCCGGCGTCACCTTGCCTTGCTTCTTCGCCGTGTCGTCCCAGCGGCGCAGACGCAGCGCGTCCTCCGCGTACGGGCGCTGCAGAAACGCCGCCGCCTCGTCGTCGCTGAAAATGCCGCCCTGCAACGCAAGACTGCGCACCGAGTCCGGCGACAGGCTCTCGAAGTAGCCGGCGTCCGTGCGGCACAGGCAGCGCTTCGCGTCGACGTGCAGCCGGATCGGTTCCAGCACCGCGTCGGAAAACAGCGCCCGCAGGAACGGCAGCACGTAATACTGGTGCAGATCGTCTATCCCGCGCGCGCTCGGCGTCTCGCCCTGACGATTCAGCAGATGGCCGAGATCGTGCAGGAACGCCGCCGCGACCAGCGCTTCGTCGGCCCCGGACTCCTCCGCGAGCAATCCGCTCTGCAATGCATGTTCGAGCTGCGTGACCGGTTCGCCGCTATAGGCCACATGGCCATGCTCGCGATACAGCGCGTGAATCTCGTCCATCGTCAGTGCCATTCGTTTACTCCCAAGGCAGCGAGAACGTCTTCAGGTTCGTGAAGCTCTTCATCGCCTCCTGGACGCCCTCCTTGTACCCGAGCCCCGAATCCTTGATCCCGCCGAACGGCGACAGT
Organism: Burkholderia anthina; assembly: GCF_001547525.1. GTDB lineage: Bacteria > Pseudomonadota > Gammaproteobacteria > Burkholderiales > Burkholderiaceae > Burkholderia > Burkholderia semiarida. Next base: position 1,686,351 of record NZ_LNJP01000003.1, on the reverse strand, counting down.
TCGATCCGGTATCCCGGCACTTCCCACACGTTCACCGTGCCGACTTTCAGCTCGTTCACGAAGCGCACGACGGCCGCCGTGCTGTCCGTACAGACGCCCGACGACAGCCCGAACGCCGTGCCGTTGCTGATCCGGATCGCGTCGTCAATCGTATCGAACGCGATGACGGGCGACACGGGCCCGAACGTCTCCTCGCGCACGATCGTCATCGACGGATCGACGTTGTCGAGCACGGTCGGCGCGTACAGCGCGCCGCGCCGCACGTTGCCCGTCAGCAGGCGCGCGCCCTGCGCCACCGCCTCGTTGACGCGCGCCTCGAACAGCCGCGCCGCCGCTTCGTCGATCACGGTGCCCATTTCGTTCGCGGGATCGAACGGATCGCCGTGTTTCCATGCACGTGTCTTTTCGACGAGCAAGTCGGTGAACGCCGGCGCGATCGAGCGCTGCACCAGTATCCGCTTGACGGCCGTACATCGCTGGCCCGAATTCCGATACGACCCGCACACCGCCAGCGACGCCGCACGGTCGAGATCGGCATCGGCGAGGACGATCAGCGGATCGTTGCCGCCCAGCTCCAGCACGATGCGCCGGTAGCCGGCCCGCGCGGCAATCGCCTTGCCGATCGCGACGCCGCCCGTGAACGTGATCAGCGACGCATGCGGATGCGTGACGAGCTCGTCCGCGATTTCGGCCGGGTTGCCGGTCAGCACCTGCAGCATCGGCTCCGGCAGCCCGGCTTCGTACAGCAGATCGGCCAGATAGAACGCCGACAGCGGCACCTTCTCCGACGGCTTCACGATCACGCGGTTGTTGGTCGCGATCGCCGGGGCGATCTTGTGCGCGACCTGGTTCATCGGATGATTGAACGGCGTGATCGCGACGATCACGCCGTCGAGCGGCTGGCGCTGCGAGAACACGCGCCGCGCCTTGCCGTGGGGCGTCAGGTCGCACGAAAAACTCTGCGCGTCGTCGCGCAACGCCTCGACCGCGGCGAACTTCAGCACGTCGGCGACACGGCCGATCTCGTAGCGGGAATCCTGTTTCGACAGCCCCGACTCGAGCGTGATCAGGTCGGACGCTTCGTCGGCACGTTCGCGCAACAGCGCGGCCGCACGTTCGAGAATCTGCGAACGCTCGTAGCGCGTCAGCGCCGGCCGGTACGCCATCGCGTAATCGAACGCGGCGCGCACGTCGTCGACGCTCGCCAGCGGCGCCGTACCGACACGCGTGCCGGTGTACGGATCGGTGACGTCGAACACACGGGCGCGCGGCGCGCGCGTGCCGCACCACCGCAGCGCCTCGGCGCGGAACGCCGGGTGGTCTTGCCGGGGATGAGCCATCATGTCGCGATCCGGTTCAACACGAAATCGAACACGTCGAAGTTGCGCGGGCGACGTGAGGGATCGTCCCGCTCGATGCGGCGATTGAACAGCAGCGGCACCTCCTGCTCGGACACGCCGCCATGCGAACGCAATGGCACCGTGAGGCCCGACAGATCGTGTTCGCGCTCGCGCGTGCCGAGCGTCATGTCGCGACGGCCGATCACGACGAGATCGCCGATCCGGTCGGCCGGCAGTTCGAAACGTGCCGCGGCTTCCGCGTTGTCGAGCACGAGCTCGACGTCGTCGAGGCCGCCGACACGCCACATCGCCTCGGCCCGGTCGACGCCCGGCGCCAGGTAGATCGTCGCAAACGAACCGAGCGCGCCGTGATGGACAACGTACGGATCGGTAATCGGCAGGATCACGCGCGCAGCCTGCGTGCCGTACCAGCCGTCGAAAGCGTCTTGCAGATAGATCACGTTCGGGCGCCCCGTCGCCGGATCGTGCTTCGCGTTCATCCCGTGGTCGGCCGTGAGCCCGATCGCCCACCCGAGCGCGTCGAGCTGCGCGAGATAGCCGTCCATCATCGCGTAGAACGCGTTCGCGCCGGCACTGCCCGGCTCGCATTTGTGCTGCACGTAGTCGGTGGTGGACAGGTACATCAGGTCGACCTGGCGCGTCTGCGCGAGCCGCACGCCGGCCGCGAACACGAATTCGGACAACGCCGCGCTGTATACATCCGGCGACGGCAGGCCGACCCAGTCGAGCACGTCGACGATCCCGTTTTCCGCGAGATTGGCCTGCGCGGCCTTCTCGGCCGAAAAGCAGACGCCGTTCAGTTGCCAGCCGAGCAGCCGGAGCAGCTTGTCCTTCGCGGTCACGACGGCCACCCGCGCGCCGGCGTCGGACGCCGCCGCGAGCAGCGTGCCGGCGCGCAGGTAGGCCGGGTCGTTCATCATGACTTCGGCGCCGCGCCCGCCGTCGGCGGCCGGATCCCAGAAATAGTTGCCGCAGATGCCGTGGACCGACGGCGGCACGCCGCAGACGATCGACAGGTTGTTCGGGTTGGTGAAGGTCGGCACGACGCAATCGCCGCGCCACGCGGTGCCTTCCGCGATCATCCGGGCGATGAACGGTGCGACGCCAGCCGCCACCGCGCGTTCGAGGTAATCGTATTCGCAGCCGTCGACACAGACGACGACGGTCGGCTCGACCGGCAGCCGGTAGCGTCGGCCGTTGACGTCGATCGAGCGTCCCGCGAGATTCGCCGACCCGTTGCCGGCGGCCGGTTGCTCGCCGGGGCGCCGCAATGCGAACGCGGCGTTCACGATACCGCCCGCTTGCCGCGCGGCACGCGCGCGGCGATCAGCAGCAGCGCCGCGAGCGACGCGCCGAGCATCAGCAGCGACAGCGCGGACGCCGGCAGGTAATAGCCGCGCTCCACCTGCCCGATCACGACGATCGGCACGGTCGCGAAACCGGGCGGATACACCGTCAGCGTCGCGCCGAGCTCGCCGAGCGACAGCGCGAAGCCAAGCGCGAGGCTCGCGCGCAGCGCCGGCACGAGTTGCGGCAGCAGCACGCGGCGCAGCACCATCGCGGGCGGCGCACCGAGGCTCGCCGCGGCTTCGCGCAGCACGGTCAGCTCCGGACGCAGCGCGGCGGCCGCGCAGCGATAGCAGAACGGCAGAATCAGCGCGAGCTGCACCAGCACGACGATCGCCGCGGAGCTCGACAGGTCGAGCGGCTTCTGGTGATACGCGATCAGCACCGCGAGCCCGAGCACGACGCTCGGCACGCCGTTCGGCACCATCACGAGCGCGTCGACGACCGCGCCGAGGCCGCGCCGATCGCGCCCTTCGAGCGCGAGCGCCAGCCACAACCCGACGAGGGTCCCGAGCGCCGAGACGCCGAAGCCGATTTCGAGGCTCGTCAGCAGCGCGTCGTATTCCTGCGACCCGAGCCGCTCGAACCACCGCAGGCTGTAGCCGGCCGGCAGGATCGTGCCCGACCACTGCGTCGACACGCTCGACAGCGCGACGACGATCACCGGCAGCACGAACAGCCAGAAGCACGCGAACGCGGCCAGCGCGAGCGCGGCGCGCGACGCATGCGCGAGCAACGCGTCGGTCCAGCCGATCCGGTGACGCGGCACGGCCTGCCCGATACGAAATTCAGCGGACATCGTTTCCTCCCGTCGCACGCCGGTTCACCCGGCGATAAACCGCATACAGCGCCAGCGACAGCGACAACATCACGACCGCGCCGGCCGACGCGGTCGGCAGGTCGAGATCGACTGTTGCGCTGCTGTAGATCGCGACCGGCAGCGTGACGAGCCGCGCACTGCCGAGCACGAGCAGGATACCGAACTCGTTCAACGTCAGCAGGAAGCACAGCACGGTGCCGGCGGCGATGCCCGGCCACGCGATCGGCAGCACGACGCGGCGCGCGAGCATCCAGCCGGGCGCGCCGAGGCTGCGCGCGGCTTCGATCAGCCGCAGGTCGAGCGTCGCGAACGACGCGAGCGTCGGCCGCACGACGAACGGCGTGTAGAACACGGTCTGCGCGAGGATCACGCCGCCTATGCCGAACAGGAAGTCCAGCGGCGGATTCTCGAGATGGAACAGATGTTGCAGCGCGATGCCGATCGAGCCTTGCGAGCCGTACAGGAAGATCAGCGTGAACGCGACGAGAAACGACGGAAACGCGACGTACAGCTCCAGGAAACGCGTGACGAGCGACGCGCCCGGGAACGGCCTGAAGAACAGCAGCGCGGCCAGCAGCACGCCAAGCACCGACGCGGTGCCGGCGCTCGCGAACAGCACGCCGAGCGTCGTCAGCAGCACGTTGCGCGTGTCGGGATTGCCGAAGAAGGTACGGTACGCGGCAAGACTCAGCCCGTGGTCGGCCGACACGCTCAGCAGCACGAGCCGCACCAGCGGATAGACGACGAGCGGGCCCAGCACGACGATCGCCAGCACAGCCAGGTGCAGGTCGCCGATGCGCCTGCGGCGCCGCGCGGCGGCGGCGTGCGCGGCGGCCGACGCGAGCACGTGCGGCGGCAGGCCGGCTTCAGGGCTCGATAAGGACGACATCGTCTGCCTCGCAATGCAGGGAAACGCGCGCACCGCGCTCGGGGGCCGCGCCGCGGCCGCGTTGCATCGTCACGCGCACGGGCTCGTCGGGCGCCGCGTCGATCACGACCGCGATCGACAGGTCCGCGCCCTGCCATTCGACCGACGACACCGTGCCATGCAGGCCACCGGCGGCGGGCGGTATCACGGTCAGGCGCTCGGGGCGCACGCACGCGACCTTGTCGCGCACCTCGTGGCGCGGATCGCCGAGCGGGAAGATCACGTGCGGCGGCAACAGGTTCGCCGGGCCGAGATAGCGCGCGACGTAGCCGTCGCGCGGTGCGTCGTACAACTGCTGCGGCGTGCCGAGCTGCGCGATGCGGCCGTCGCGCATCAGCAGCGCACGGTCGGACAGCACGAGCGCGTCGTCGCGGTCGTGCGTCACGCACACGACGGTCAGGTTCGGCAAGCGCTCGTGCAGCGCCTTCAGCTCGCTGCGCACCGACGCGCGCAGGTTGGCGTCGAGCGCCGACAGCGGCTCGTCGAGCAGCAGCACGTCGGGCTCGATCACGAGCGCGCGCGCCAGCGCGACGCGCTGCTGCATCCCGCCCGACAGTTGCGCGGGCAGGTGGTGGCCCGCATCGCCGAGCTGCACCAGCTTCAGCGCATCGGCGACGCGGCGCGTCACTTCCGACGACGCCATGCCGCGGGCGCGCAGCCCGAATGCGACGTTCTCGAACACCGACAGGTGCGGGAACAGCGCGTAATTCTGGAACAGCAGACCGAGATTGCGCTTGTGCGGCGGCGCATAGGTCAGGTCGCGTCCGGCCACGGTCAGCGTGCCGGTCAGGCCGTCGGCCTTCACGAACCCGGCGATGAAGCGCAGCAGCGTGGTCTTGCCGCAGCCGCTCTTGCCGAGCACGGTCAGAAATTCGCCGGCGCCGATCGACAGCGACAGATCGTCCAGCACCGTGCGTGCGCCGTAGCGCACGCTCAGATGCTCGATCCGCACGCCGCCCGGCGCGCCGGACCGCGGCGTCGCGTGCGGTTCGGCGGCGCCGAATGCGCCGGGATGGGTCAGGGCGGTGTCCACCGGGTTCATCCTCTTGCTCGCTGATACAGGCGGCGTGCGCCGCTCACTTCGGCTTGACGACGTCGAGCGGCTTGCCCGAGCTGCCGATCACGTCCTTCTTCCAGCGCTCGATCCATTCAGGCTTCTTCGCCATCACCTGGCTCCAGTCGACCGGAATCAGCTTCACGCCCGCGATCGCCTTCTTGACCGCTTCGCCGTTCTTGCCGGCCAGCGGCACGTCGGTGCGGCCCGGGATGCCGTACATGTCCGGCACCTTCGACTGCACCTCCGTCGACATCAGATAGTCGATCAGCTTCCTGCCGGCATCCTGGTTCGGGCCGCTCTTGATCAGGCCGATGCCGTACGGGAGCTGGAACGTGGTCGGCTGGTCGCCATCCTTCGCGGCCAGGAAGATCGGCTTGACGGACAGCGCGCCGTGTTCGGCGTCGTCGAGGTCCATCTGCAGATCGCCGTTCGCGACGCTGATCTCGTTACGCGACAGCAGCACGTTCAGGTATCCGGTGCCCTTCGTGTGGAACTTCACGCTCTGCGACAGCTTCGCGAGGTAGTCGAATGCCTTGTCCTCGCCCATCAGCGACGTCGTCAGGATCAGCACGGCCATCCCGTCGCCGGCCGTGGCCGGGTTCGAGTACGCGACCTTGCCGGCGTAGGCCGGCGCGAGCAGGTCGGCGAACGTCTTCGGCTGGTTTTTCACGACGTCCGGATTGATCGCGAACGAGAAGTAGTTGTTCACGAACGTCGCCCACGTGCCGTCCTCGGCCTTCGCGATGGCCGGCACGTTCTTGTAGTTCACGCTCTGGTACGGCTGCAGCAGGCCCATCTGGCCGGCCTGCTGGATGAACGGCGGCAACGTGACGATCACGTCGGCCTTCGGGGAGCTCTTCTCGATGTTCGCGCGGTTCACCACCTCGCCGCTGCCCGCCGTCACGATGTTGACCTTCACGCCTTCCTTCTTCTCGAAAGCCGGCAGCACATCGCGATAGAGATTCTCGAGACCGTCCGCCGTGTACAGCACGACCGCGCTTGCCGCATGCGCCGGCAGCGCGGCGCCTTGCAGCAGACCGGCGGCGCAGGCGGCCAGCGCGAGCTTGCGGAACGCGCCGGCAGCGGCGCGCGAGGGTTTCTGCAGTGTCATCTCACTTCTCCGTAGGCGGAACACCAAACGGCCGGGGCACGATCCGGCTCTCCTGTTATCTCCGGGCAGGCCGCCTCGCGGCCCGCCGCGCTACCGCGCTCGGGCTGCGTGTCGCGCGGCAACCGAAGGATCACAGCGTTAGATGACAAAGCCGTGACGAATGCCACAATTTCCAAAAAATGACACATTTTGCCACTATCATGCAAGTCATTCAGAAACGCCGCCCGGCGTTTCCTTCGCCCTTTGCTGGAGGTAAAAACCATGCCCGCCCCGATTTTGCTGACGCCCGGCCCGCTCACCACGTCCGCCACAACACGCCACGCAATGCAACATGACTGGGGGTCGTGGGACGCCGCCTTCAATCAACTGACGGCCAGCGTCTGCGCCGATCTCGTCGCCATCGCCGGCGGTGGCGACGCATACGTGTGCGTGCCGATGCAGGGGAGCGGCACGTTCTCGGTCGAAGCCGCGCTCGGTACGCTGGTGCCGCACGACGGTGTCGTGCTGGTGCCCGACAACGGCGCGTATTGCGCGCGCATTCTGAAGATTCTCGGCAGGCTGGGCATCGACGCGATCGCGTTGCCGTTCGGCGAAGACGCGGCCGTCGACGCGGCGGCCGTCGAGGCCGCGTTCGCGCGCGAGCCGCGCATCACGCACGTCGCGCTCGTGCATCTGGAGACGAGCGCCGGGATCCTGAATCCGCTCGATGCGATCGCGGCCGCGTGCCGGCGGCACGGCAAGCGGCTGATCGTCGATGCGATGAGTTCGTTCGGCGCGCTGCCGATCGCGCTGGCTGGCAGCGGCATCGACGCGCTGATCTCGGCCAGCGGCAAATGCCTCGAAGGCGTGCCGGGAATGGGATTCGCGATCGTGCGGCGCGACGCGCTCGACGCGAGCGAAGGCCACTCGCCGTCGCTCGCGCTCGATCTCCACGATCAGTACGCGTATCTGCGCAAGACGGGGCAATGGCGCTTCACGCCGCCGACGCACGTGATTGCCGCGCTGCGTGCCGCGCTCGACCAGTACCACGCCGAAGGCGGCCAGCCGGCGCGCGGCGCACGCTATGCGGCGAACTGCCGGACGCTGATCGAATCGATGCGCGCGCTCGGCTTCGTGCCGTTCCTCGACGCGAGCGTGCAGGCGCCGGTAATCGTCACGTTTCACGCGCCCGACCATCCGGCCTACGATTTCCGCCGCTTCTACGACGCGGTGCGCGACGCGGGCTTCATCCTGTATCCGGGCAAGCTCACGCGGCTCGAGACGTTCCGCGTGGGCTGCATCGGCGCGATCGACGCGGACGATATCCGGCGCGCGGTCGCCGCCATCGCGGCCGCGGTCGAATCGCTCGGCATCGCGATGCAGCACGCATGAAGTGGGGTGCATGCCGGCCCGCGCGCCGGCGCGCGCACACAAAAAAGCCCGGCGGCCGAATGGCCGCCGGGCGAACGCACCGTGTGTGCGGGGAGCCTGTACTTACAGCTCGATCCGCTTGATGTCGCCGACGACGAAGATGTACGACAGCGCACCGATCAGCGCGATCACGCCGATGAACACGAGCGCGCCGACGAACGAGCCGGTCGACGCGACGATGAAGCCGACGACGAGCGGCGTGATGATGCCGGCGAGGTTCGCCGCGAAGTTGAAGATGCCGCCCGTCACGCCGAGCAGGCCGTCCGGCGCGATGTCCGACACGAGCGTCCAGCCGAGTGCGGCCATGCCCTGCGCGAAGAACGCGACCGACATGATCGCGATCACGGCTTCGTTGCTCTGCACGTAGTTCGCGAGAATGATCGTCGATGCGAGCAGCAGGCCCGCGATGATCGGCAGCTTGCGCGCGAGGTTCGCGGACTTGCCGCGGCGCAGCAGCCAGTCGGAGAAGATGCCGCCGAACATCACGCCGACCGACGCTGCGATGAACGGCATCACCGCGAAGAAGCCGATCTTCAGCCAGCCCATGTGGCGCTCGGTGGCCAGATAGGTCGGGAACCAGGTCAGGAAGAACACGAGCGTCGAATTGCCGGCGAACTGGCCGAGGCAGATGCCCGCGAGCTGGCGCTTCTTCACCAGTTGGCCAACCATCGACCAACTGAACTTGGCCTGCGCCGGCTGATCGCCCTTGTCGCCGTTCTTGCGCGCGCCATGAACGAGACCGCCGCCCGCCTCGATATAGGCCAGTTCCGCCGCGTTCGCGCCCGGATGGTTGCGCGGCTCGTGGTAGAACTTCCACCAGACGAAGCCGAACGCAATGCCGACCGCGCCCACGACCCAGAACAGCGAGCGCCAGCCGAACGCGCCCATCAGCGCGAACAGCACCGGGCTGAAGAACGCGAGGCCGATGTATTCGCCGACGGTATAGGTGCCCGTCGCCATCGCGCGTTCGTTCTGCGGGAACCACGTCGCGACGACGCGGCTGTTGGTCGGGAAGCACGGCGCTTCCGTCACGCCGAGACCGAGGCGGCACGCGAGCAACGTCGCGACGCCCGGCACGAAGCCTTGCAGGAACGTGCACAGCGACCACAGCGTCATCGACCAGTAATAGGTGATCTTGCTGCCGAAGCGGTCGAGGAACAGGCCGCCGGGCACCTGCATCGCCACGTACGTCCACGAAAACGCGGAGAACATGATGCCCATCACGGCCGCATTGATGCCGAGCTCCTTGGTGAGCTGCGGCGCAGCCACGCCCAGCACGGTGCGGTCGAGATAGTTGATCATCGTGCCGATCGCGAGCAGCGCGAGGATCTTGTAGCGCGCCGACGTGCGCCGGACCGTGCCGGCCGCCTGCGCCGACGCGGCGCTCGTGTGGGTGGTGTGCTGCATGGTCGTCTCCTGGTCTCTTTGTGTGTCTGTGAGGGGTCAGCGCGCGACGAGCGACTGAAAGTGATCGAACATCCGCTCGGCGTCGGGCGTGCGCCCGGTGAAGAGCTCGAACGCGTCGACGGCCTGGTACACGGCCATCCCGCCGCCCGGCAGCGTCGCGCAGCCGGCCGCGCGCGCGGCGTGGATCAGTTCGGTTTCGAGCGGGAAATACACGATGTCGGCCACCCACATGCCCGCGTGCAGCAAGTCGGCCGGCAGCGGCAGGCCCGGATGCTTGGCCATGCCGGTCGGCGTGCAGTGGATCAGGCCGGTCGCGGCGCGCATCGCGGCCGCGAGCGCGCCGCCGGACGGCGCGCCGCCCGACACGACCTGCGCGGCGGGGAAGCGCTGCTGCAGCTCGGCCGCGAGCGCGGTGGCGCGCGTGCCGTCGACGTCGAAGATCGTGAGTTCGGCTGCGCCCATCTGCAGCGCCGCGTGCGCGACGGCCGCGCCCGCGCCGCCCGCGCCGAGCTGGACGACGCGTTCGAGCGACGCGCCGGGCAGCCCTCGGCCGAACGATTTCGCGAAGCCCGACCAGTCGGTGTTGTGGCCGATCCGCTTGCCGTCCTTGAACAGCACGGTATTCACCGCGCCGAGCGCGCGCGCGTCATCCGACAACGCGTCGAGGTGCTCGATCACGCGCTGCTTGCACGGGTGCGTGATGTTCAGCCCGTTGTAGCCCATCCGCTGCGCGGCATCGAGCAGTTGCGGCAGCGCGTCGACGCTCACGCCGAGCACGTCGAGATCGAGGCGCCGATACACGTAGCCGAAACCCTGGCGGAAGCCTTCTTCCTCGTGCATCGCGGGCGACAGCGAACCGCCGATACCCTGGCCGATCAGGCCGATCAGAAACGACGGGCGGCTCATCGTGCGGCTTCCTTCGCGAACAGCGTCGCCAGGCGCTGCAGCGCGAACACGTAGCCCTCGGTGCCGCAGCCGCAGATCACGGCTTCGGCGAGCGCCGACACGTACGAATGGTGGCGGAACGCCTCGCGGCGATGGACGTTCGAGATATGCACTTCGATCACCGGCTTCGCGATCGCGGAAAGCGCGTCGGCCAGCGCCACCGACGTATGCGTATAGGCGGCAGGGTTGATCACGATGCCGTGCGTGTCGTGACGCGCGGCATGCAGCCAGTCGATCAGCTGGTGCTCGGCATTCGACTGGCGAAAGTCGATGTCGAGCCCGAGCCCTTCCGCCGCCGTGCGGCAGCGCTGCTCGAGATCCGCGAGCGTTTCCGCGCCGTAGATATGCGGCTCGCGCGTGCCCAGCAGATTCAGGTTCGGGCCGTTCAGTACCAGCACCTTGTGCTTGCTCATCGTGTTTCTGCTCCTGAAACAGGGGCGGACCACGATCGGCGCCGCCCCGAAGACATCGGAATTTGGCGCTAGTGTGCGCCCGGGCGAGCGGGCTGTCTTTTCGGGTTTTCGCTAATTTGTACCATCTAGTTAGTTTGTACAATACGCATCGCTAGCCTAGTAAATTCGGGATATGGCGCGCGCGCCGAACTCAACGACTGGTTCATTCAGGGTCGGTTCGAGCGGCGCCATACCCCGCTCATCCGCAGGAATCGCCCATGCAGCGCTCGATCGCCACCGTGTCCCTGTCCGGCACGCTCGCCGAGAAACTCGCCGCCATCCAGGCCGCGGGCTTCGACGGCGTCGAAATCTTCGAAAACGACCTCGTCTACTTCGACGGATCGCCGGCCGACGTCCGGCGCATGGCCGCCGATCTGGGCCTCGACATCGTGCTGTTCCAGCCGTTTCGCGACTTCGAGGGCGTGAGCGCGGCCCAGCTCGCGCGCAATCTCGACCGCATCAAGCGCAAGTTCGACGTGATGCATGCGCTCGGCACCGACCGCATCCTCGTCTGCAGCAGCGTGGCGGCCGACACGATCGCCGACGACGCGTTGCTCGTCGACCAGCTCGGCGTGCTCGCCGAAGCCGCGCGGCAGGCCGGCGTGGTGGCCGCGTACGAAGCACTCGCGTGGGGCCGCGTCGTGAAGCGGTACGGCCACGCGTGGAAGCTCGTGAATGCGGTGAACAGCCCGCATCTCGGCCTCGCGCTCGACAGCTTCCACACGCTGTCGCTCGACGATTCGCCGGACGCGATCGCCGACATCCCCGGGGACCGGATCGCCTTCGTGCAGATCGCCGACGCGCCGAAGCTCGTGATGGACGTGATCGAATGGAGCCGCCACTACCGCTCGTTCCCGGGCCAGGGCGACTTCGACCTGGCGCGCTTCACCGCGCGCGTGATCGAGTCGGGCTACACGGGGCCGCTGTCGCTGGAGATCTTCAACGACGGCTTCCGCGCGGCGCCGACCGCGCTCACGGCCGCCGACGGCCATCGCTCGCTGCTCTATCTGGAAGACCTGACGCGCGCGCGGCTCGCCCAGGAGGGCCGCGCGCCGGCCGCCAGCCAGCCGCTGTTCGCGCCGCCCGCGCCGCCCGCGCACGTCGGGTTCCAGTTCATCGAATTCGCGGTCGACGCGCAGGCGGCGGCGACCGTCGGCGAATGGCTCGGCCGGATGCGCTTCCGGCTCGCCGGCAGGCATCGCTCGAAGGACGTGACGCTGTTCCAGCACGGCGCCGCATCGATCGTGCTCAATGCCGAGCGCGACTCGTTCGCCGATGCGTTCTTCCAGCAGCACGGGCTGTCGCTGTGCGCGTCGGCGTTTCGCGTCGACGACGCGAAAGTGGCGTTCGAACGTGCGGCCGGCTTCGGCTATGCGCCGTTCTCCGGCCGCGTCGGGCCGAACGAGCGCGTGCTGCCGAGCGTGAAGGCGCCGGACGGCAGCCTCGAATATTTCGTCGACGAAGCGCCGGATGCGCCGACGCTGTACGAATCGGACTTCGTGCTGACCGACATCGACGGCCCGACCGAAGTCGGCCCGCTGACGGGCATCGATCACGTGTGCCTCGCGCTGCCGGCCGACGCGCTCGACACCTGGATCCTGTTCTTCAAGACGGCGTTCGGCTTCGAGGCCGAGCGCAGTTGGCTCGTGCCCGATCCGTACGGGCTGATGCGCAGCCGCGCGGTGCGCAGCGCCGACGGCTCGGTGCGGATCGCGCTGAACGCATCGGTCGACCGTCATACGGCCGTCGCCGAATCGCTCGACCGCTACCACGGCACGGGGCTGAACCACGTCGCGTTCCGCACCGACGACATCGTGAAGACGGTCGCCGCGTTCGCGGCCGACGGCGTTCCGTTCCTGCGCATTCCGGCCAACTACTACGACGATCTCGCCGCGCGTTACGCGCTGCCGGACGAACTGATCGACACGCTGAGCGCGCACCACCTGCTCTACGACCGCGACGAGGACGGCGGCGAATTCCTGCACGCCTATACGGAACTGGTCGACAACCGCTTCTCGCTCGAGATCGTCGAGCGGCGCGGCGGGTACGACGGCTATGGCGCGGCGAATGCGGCCGTGCGGCTCGCTGCGCAGGCGCAGCGCAGGAAATAGGGCGAATCGGGTATCGTGGGCATCGACAGTGGAGGTGGTCCGCGGTTGAAGCAAGGAGGCACGTCCCGCGCGCACCATCGTGGCGAACGAGACAGCCGCGGATCAGCCCGCGCGGGTCACCGCGATCGGCCCGGGGACGCTCATAAAAAAGCCCGCATCTCTGCGGGCTTGTAAGATTAACGGCGCATCTTCATGCAGGTTTGGCATGCGCTTCATGTAAGGCCTCCAACGCCGCACGCGCCAGGAAACCACTCCTGGTTTCGTGACGGGATGCCACATACGCGTCAATCTTATGAAGTACAAATCTTGGCAAACTTATGTTAATACGCTCAGGCTTCGAGTCAAGCTGAGATAAGTCAACGCTCACGAAAGCCCACACAGCCCCTGCGTAGTCCGGGTTGCTTGCCAAATTTTCGATGGTCGAGCAATTAAAGGCGACGTCCTCGCCCAGCTCGATTAAGGTCTCGACATGAGAGACGATTGCTTCTTTTGTGTTCCTGATTGCATCATCGATGGTCTCGCCCCAGGAATGAACGCCCGGTATATCCGGAACAATCACTCCGTAGACGGTCCCATCGTCCTTATGGATTGCGATGGGAAATTCCATGTTTGCCATTCCTTTGTTGTCCTGCTTCCGTGGTAGCACTAGCTTCTCTTATGTACCGCTTATTGACATTCGTCTTATGTGAAGCGACCTTGGTTGCATCAATTTTAAAAGTACTGCTTCCTTCCCCTGCATCCTGTTGGGTCGGTAAAAAACCGCCGGTCACTTCAGACCAGCGGTTTTCAGGATGCTCTTTGTTGTCCCCATTGGCAGGTCCTTGTTCGGGTGTGGAACCGTCGCAAGCCCCGGCTTCGTGGGGTGTTTGAAGTGGTGGTGGCTGCCTTTCGTTCTTACCAAAAACCAGCCGTCCTCTTCTAGCATCCGGATAAGCTCTGTTGAACTCATGGCTCCTCCGCTGTGCTTGTGTGTAATTATACACACGAACAAGGAGGGCACAAGTATTTTTGTGTAGTTGTGTGTATAACGGCAGGCCGTCGCTTGGGCGGGGTGTTCAAGGCGCGGAAACGCCGGGAGGCGGCCTCTGAGGATGACCCTGAGTTATATCCCGTAACCCGTACCGCAGTGCAGCATCGCGCTGCCCGCCCCGATTTTAAGAATCGCTTAAGTCTGCGACGGCACCATCCGCAGCCAGTACCCGATGGTTATCTCGAAAAGGAGGAAAGCGATGAGCGCCGTAGAAGCACCCGCGGGCCGCCCGGCCGCGCCCCCTGCAAAGAAGACGATGCTGCGCCGCCTGCTCAGTCATCATGAAATCGCGACGCTGCTCGTGCTGCTGCACGCACCGATCGGCGCGAACGCCAAACCCGAATTGCCCGCGCTGCAGGAAGCCGGCCTCGTCGAAATGGTCAAGCTCGACCCCGATACGGCCCCGAGCTTCCGGCTGACCGAAGACGGCACGGCCGTCCTGAAAGGGCTCGGCTACCGCTGAGCCGCCGGCTTCAGCCTTTCCCGCCTTACCGCCTTACCGCCTTACCGCCTTACCGCCTTACCGCCTTACCGCCTTACCGCCTTACCGCCTTACCCCGATCCCCGCGACGCGCCGGCCACGCCGGCGAGTGGCGTCACCCCGCCCGCTCCTGCAGCATCAACCGGTATTCCGTCGGCGTCACGCCGACCGTCGCCTTGAACTGGCGCGTGAACGCGCTGTGATCCGTGTAGCCGCATAGCGCGGCGACGTCGGTCACCTTGTCGTGCGTGACGAGCAGCGCGGTGGCCGCGTCGAGCCGCGTCTTCAGCAGCACCTGGCGCGGCGTCAGATGGAACACCTTGTGGAAGTAGCGTTCGAGCTGCGCGACCGACATCCCGGCCATCTGCGCGAGTTGCTTCAGGTTCAGCGGCTGCACGTAGTGATCCTGGATGTGCTGGACCACGTCGGCGAGCCGGCTGTACGCCGGGTGCGATCCCTCGTGCGCCTTCAGGTCGCGCGAGATGCCCGCGAGGCCGACCACCCGGCCCGCGGCGTCGCGCAGCGGCTCCTTGCAGGTCAGGCACCAGCCCGGCTGACGGCCCGGATACAGGTGCAGCTCGAGCTGATCCATCAACTGCTGGCCGGCGTTGATCGTCGCCATGTCCTGTTCGAAATAGCTGCGGCCGAAGCGGCGCGGAAACACCTCGTCGGCCGTCTTGCCGAGCAGGTCGCGCTTGTCCTTGTAGCCGCAGCGCATCGCCAGCGTGCGGTTGACGAGCGCGTAGCGGCCGCTCGCATCCTTCACGAAGAACGCGACGTCCGGCAACGCATCGAACACCGGTTCGAGCAGACGGAAATGCGCGAGCATCGCGCCGAAATCGGCGTTGTCGGGCGGGTCGCGCAACGTGTCGGACAGGCTCATGGGCGGTACGGCAGGCAAGGTCGTCATCCCGGCAACCGCGAAGCGAGTGGCAGATGGCGTCGATTATAGGAGCGCCCCTTCGATCGCGTCGCATCGAACGCGGGGCGGGCAAGACGGTGGCCGGCGGCATCGCGCGCCCCGACAGGTTCCATCGGAGGGGCAATGCTGGTTGCGCACGCAACCAACGCGCCCGGCGTGCGGGCCGGCGACCGTTCCGCCTTCGCCGCAGCCGGCGCCGCGCACCGGATCCGTCATCCTAAAAATGCCGGCGACCCGCGTCTTGGCGGGTTTGCGCATTCGCCATGACGATTTCGGCATATATCAGGGTAATCGACGATATGCCGATATCGTCGCCGGCCACGCATCGAACGCGCAAGACGCCCGTATTTTCGTTACCTAGACTTCGCTTCACGGTCGCGAGACGACCTCCCGCCGCTGCCGCAATCGGCATGCACGCTCGCCGCATCCACGGTCGCGCACGCCGATTCCGGCACAGCCTGCGCAGCAGGCGGCACGCCTGCATGGCCTGCGCATCGGCTTGCGGACCGAACCGTCTCGCCCGGTTTACCGGCGCCGGCCCGCATGCCGGCGGCGGCCCAACCACGCCATCAAGGGGAAGTGAAAGTGAAGCTGAAGGTATCGCACGTCGCGCTGGCCGCTGCCTGCGCACTGTCGGGCGCGCACGCCGTCGCCGCCGACGTCGTCAAGATCGGTTTCGCCGCGCCGCTGACCGGCCCGCAGTCGAATTACGGCACGGACATGCAGAAGGGCGTGCAACTCGCGATCGCCGATTTCAACGCGACGCATCCGACGATCGGCGGCAAGCCCGTCACGTTCCAGCTCGACTCGCAGGACGACCAGGCCGACCCGCGCACCGGCACGACCGTCGCACAGCGGCTGATCGACGGCAACGTCCGCGGGATCATCGGCCACTTCAACTCCGGCACGAGCATTCCCGCGTCCGACCTGTACGATCGCGCGGGGCTGCCGCAGATCTCGATGGCGACGTCGCCGCAATACACGGCGCGCGGCTACAAGACGACCTACCGGCTGCTGACGAGCGACGCGCAGGCCGGCCGCATCGTCGGCACGTACGCGGTGAAGACGCTGCGCTTCAAGCGCATCGCGATCATCGACGACCGCACGGCCTACGGCCAGGGCATCGCCGACGAATTCGCGAAGGCCGTGGAAGCGGCGGGCGGCACGATCGTCAAGCGCGACTTCACGAACGACAAGGCGCTCGATTTCTCGGCGATCCTGACCAACCTGAAGGGCGTGAATCCGGACGCGGTGTTCTACGGCGGCGGCGACGCGCAATCGTCGCCGATGATCCGCAAGATGCGCCAGCTCGGGATGAAGTCGGCGTTCGTGACGGGCGAGATGTCGCGCTCGCCGACGTTCCTGAAGGTCGGCGGCGACGCGGCCGAAGGCGCGATCGTCTACATGGGCGGGCTGCCGAAGGAAAAGATGCCGGGCTTCTCCGGCTACGCGGCACGCTACAAGGCGCGGTTCAACGAAGACGTGATCACGTACTCGCCGTACTCGTACGACGGCACGATCGCGCTGCTCACCGCGATGAAGGACGCGAACTCGACCGATCCGAAGGTGTATACGCCGTATCTCGGCAAGGTCTCGATCAAGGGCGTGTCGGCGCCCAGCATCGCGTACGACACGAAGGGCGACCTGAAGGATGCGCCGGTGACGATCTACAAGGTCGAGCGCGGCGCGTTCAAGCCGGTCGATACGATCGCCGGCAACTGACCAGCGAGACCTTGCCCCGCGCGGCGCGCCAGCGGCTCACCGGCCGCCCGCGCCGCGCGCGCTTCGGCGGCATGGTCCGAAGCCGTTCCCGGCGCACGCCCGCGCGCAGGCATTTCGCGCTCCTGTAGAATCCCCCCCACCCGCTTTGACGCTTCGTCCGCGCCGCGCCCCATCCTGGTGCGGCGGCACGTGTTTCGCGCCTCACCCGGCACGCGGCACGCCTCGACGACGCAAGCCGCGCCTTGCCAGTCCATGCCGAAAAGCGGGCCCTGGAGACGCAGCACCGACAACTACATTCGAAAACCGATCGTCCTGACCATGCAAGCTTCCGAATTGAGCGGCGTGCCTCGCGCCGCCGAACGCGCGCTCACGCGCAGCGACTACAAGACCCTTGGCCTTGCCGCACTCGGCGGCGCCCTCGAGTTCTACGACTTCATCATCTTCGTGTTCTTCGCGCCGGCGATAGGACAACTCTTCTTCCCGCACGACATTCCCGACTGGCTGCGCCAGTTGCAGACGTTCGGCATCTTCGCGGCCGGCTATCTCGCGCGCCCGCTCGGCGGCGTGATCATGGCGCACTTCGGCGACCTGTTCGGCCGCAAGCGCATGTTTACGCTGAGCGTGCTGATGATGTCGGTGCCGACGCTGCTGATGGGCCTGCTGCCGACCTACGACACGATCGGCATCCTCGCGCCGGTGTTGCTGCTGCTGTTCCGCGTGCTGCAGGGCGCGGCGGTGGGCGGCGAAGTGCCGGGCGCGTGGGTGTTCGTGTCCGAGCACGTGCCGTCGCGCCATATCGGCTATGCATGCGGCACGCTGACCGCGGGCCTCACGGCCGGCATCCTGCTCGGCTCGCTCGTCGCGGCCGGCATCAACAGCCGCTACTCCGCGGCGGAAGTCGGCGCGTTCGCGTGGCGGATCCCGTTCCTGCTCGGCGGCGTGTTCGGGCTGTTCTCCGTGTACCTGCGCCGCTGGCTGCACGAAACGCCGGTATTCGCCGAGATGAAGGCGAAGAAGGCGCTCGCGGCCGAGATTCCGCTGAAGGCGGTGCTGCGCGACCACGGCCGCGCGGTGATCGTGTCGATGCTGCTCACGTGGATGCTGTCGGCCGCGATCGTCGTCGTGATCCTGATGACGCCCGCACTGCTGCAAAAGCAGTTCCACCTGTCGCCCGCGACGACGCTGTTCGCGAACAGCGTCGCGACGCTGTGCCTGACGGCCGGCTGCATCACCGCCGGCTCGCTCGCGGGCTGGATCGGCGCCAAGCGCGTGCTCGCGATCGGCGGCATCGGGCTGGCCGCGTGCTATTACCTGCTGTTCGCGCAGGTCGCGGCCGATGCGTCGACACTGCCGCTCTACTACGGGATCGCGGGCTTCATGGTCGGCACGATCGGCGCGGTGCCGTTCGTGATGGTCAAGAGCTTCCCGGCCGTCGTGCGCTTCTCGGGCATCTCGTTCTCGTACAACGTCGCGTATGCGATCTTCGGCGGCCTCACGCCGGTGATCGTGTCGCTGATGATGAAGTCGAATCCGCTCGCACCGGTCGTGTACGTCGCGGCGATCTGCGTGCTCGGCGCGATCGCGGTGCAATTCTCGAAGGATGCGAAGGACGTGAAGGACGCACGCTGAACGTCGGCGCGCACGCGCCGGCCGGATGAACGAAGGGCCGAATCCCGCGGCGTGCGGGATTCGGCCCTTTTGATTTGCGACGGCGCAGCGGCGACGGCGCAGGCGTGCTCAATTCAACGCAGCACGCCGTACGACGAACTCGGCCGACGCAGCGCGTCGATGCTCGCGCCGCCGGCGCCGGTGACGAACAGCAGCAGGAAACCGCCCGCGATCGCGACGTTCTTCCAGAAGTGAATCACCATGTCGTGCTGGACGGCGGCGCTCGTCGCGTCCCAGAAATTGTGCCCGACCATCGCGGTCGCGATCGTGTAGACCGCCATCAGCAACGCGAGCGGCCGTACCTTGTAGCCGACGATCAGCAGCAGGCCGCCCAGCCCCTCGATCGCGACGACGATCGGCGCGACGACCTGTTGATAAGGCACGTTCATCCCGTGCAGATACGCGACGAAGTCGCTGTAGCCAAGCAGCTTCATGATGCCGCCCCACAAGAACAACGCCGCCAGCGCCAGGCGCGCGAAAAAAATGACGCCGGAATCGACGGTACGCGTCATGCCTTTCTCCTCGTATGCAATTCGGGCGTCCGCGCCGGGCGCGCCCGGGCGGTTCGGGGCCGCGCGGCCCGGCAGGGCGCGCGGCAAATGGGCCAGCATAGAGGGTCTTTTCGCGGTGTCCAAGAGCTTGTAGCAAATCTTTACAACGCGGCGGCCGCACCGGCAACCCGGCGCGATGAAAAACGCGTTTAGCCCGCGTCGCTCAACAACACGCCTTTCTTGAAGATGAAGCAGCCGTAGCCGCGCGTTTCGCCGGTGACGATCACTGCGTACGCCTGCTGCGCGCGCTCGTAGAACGCGAAACGTTCGACGCCGGCAAGCGGCACCGCGCGCCCTTCCGCGCGGTCGATCTCGGCCTGCACTTCGCGCTGCACGGGCGGCACCGCGGCCGCGTCGCCCACTACTTCCATCCGCCACGCGGGCGTGTCGACGAACGTATCGAGCGGCAGCACCGACAGCACGGCGCGCACGACGCGCGCCGAATCGGCGCCGTCGATGCGCAGCGCGCGGCCGACCACCGTGTGCTCCGCGACGGATTCCGCCGGAAAATTCGCATCGCAGATCGCGATTTCGTCACCGTGGCCCATCGCGCGCAGCGTGTGCAGGATGTCGGCGTGCAGCAGCGGGTCGAGATTCTTCAGCATGTCGGTTGTCTCCGGGATCAGGAACGAATCGCATAACGTTACCCGATCCCGGCGGCCGCTGCGCATGTGCCGTTCGCGTCACGCCGCCGCGGCCGGCATTTCGTCGATGAAACCCGTGACCGAAGCGAGGCGGCCCGATGCGTCGACGGTGCCGAAGTCCGAACCCTTCACGATCGCCGCGCCGTCGGGCGACACGAGCGCCCACGAGAACCGCAGGTGCTGGCCGAACGCGTCGACGTCGGTCGTGCGGCGGAAGCGGTACGCGGGGAAGCGTTGTTGCACGGCGGCGATCATCGTGTCGATGCCCGCGTGGCCGTCGCCCGCCATCAGCGGATCGCGATAGGCCGCGTCGCTCGCGTACGTCGCGTCGATCAGCGCACGACGGCGTGCGCCGTCGGGTTCGTTCCACGCGGCGAAGTAGCTGTCGATCAGGTCGGCATGCACGGACGATGCGGATTGAGCGGTGTTCATGGCGAGGCTCCTTGTGTCGGTGGACGATATCGCGAACGTTTCGTGTCCGCGTACCGCCATCGTCGCCGGTCTCGCGCGGGCGGTCGATTACGCAAGAGGTAAGGAGATCGCACGTGCGCCATCCCGAAAGAAAACGGGCGCCCGAAGGCGCCCGCATCGCGTACCGTCGCTGCCGCGCGCGTCAGGTCACCGGCGCCGGATTGAACAGCGTCAGCGCATTCGCGAGCTTCCATTGCTCGGCCCACGTGCGGCGCTTGCCGCTCGCGACGTCGAGCATCAGCCGGAACAGTTCCCAGCCCGTGTCCTCGATCGTCGCCGCGCCGGTCGCGATCCGCCCCGCATCGAGATCCATCAGGTCGTGCCAGCGGCGCGCGAGATCGCTGCGCGTCGCCACCTTGATCACCGGCACCTGCGCGAGGCCGTACGGCGTGCCGCGGCCGGTCGTGAAGATGTGCAGGTTCATCCCCGCCGCGAGCTGCAGCGTGCCGCAGATGAAGTCGCTCGCGGGCGTCGCCGCATACAGCAGCCCCTTCTGCCGTGCACGATCGCCAGGGCGCACGACGCCGGCGATCGGCGCGCTGCCCGACTTCACGATCGATCCCATCGCCTTCTCGACGATGTTCGACAGGCCGCCCTTCTTGTTGCCCGGCGTCGTGTTCGCGCTGCGGTCGACACGGCCGCGCGCCAGATAGCGATCGTACCAGTCCATCTCGCGAATGATCTCGCGGGCGACGGTCTCGTTCGCCGCGCGCGACGTGAGCTGCGCGACGCCATCGCGCACTTCGGTCACTTCGGAGAACATGATCGTCGCGCCGGCGCGCACGAGCAGGTCGGCCGCGAAGCCGACGGCCGGGTTCGCGGTGAGCCCCGAGAACGCGTCGCTGCCGCCGCACTGCACGCCGACGACGAGATCCGACGCGGGGCAGGTCTCGCGGCGGCGGCGGTTTAACCGCTCGAGATGCGATTCGGCCATCTTCATGATCGAGTCGATCATCGAGTTGAAGCCGACGTGCGCGGCGTCCTGCAGGCAGACGACGCCGCCGTTGTCGCTCGCGCCGTCGGCGGCCACCGGAATCGCGCCCGGCGGCAGCAGGCGCTCGGGCTGCAGCTTCTCGCAGCCGAGGCTCACCGTCATCACCTCGCCGCCGAAGTTCGGGTTCAGGCTGATGTTGCGCAGCGTACGGATCGGGATGTCGGCGTCGGGCGCATCGATCGCGACGCCGCAGCCGTACGTATGTTCGAGCCCGACCACGTCGTCGACGTTCGGGTAGCGCGGCAGCAGTTCGTCCTTGATCCGCTTCACCGCGTGCTCGACGACGCCCGACACGCACTGCACGGTCGTCGTGATCGCGAGGATGTTGCGCGTGCCGACCGAGCCGTCGGCATTGCGGAAACCCTCGAACGTATAGCCTTCGAGCGGCTCGAGCGGCGGCGCGGCGCGCGTGGCGAGCGGCAGGTCGTCGAGCCCCGGCGGCTCGGGCATGCGCATCGTGCGCTCGTTGACCCAGCTGCCGCGCCGCAGGTCGGTCAGCGCATAGCCGATCACCACGTTGTAGCGAATGACCGGGTCGCCGGCCGCGAGGTCGACGAGCGCGACCTTGTGCCCCTGCGGCACGCCTTCGCGCAGCGTCAGCCCGTCGGCGAACGTCGCGCCTTCGGGCAAACCGCCGTCGTTGACGACGATCGCGACGTTGTCGTCCGCATGCACGCGGATGTAGAGAGGGGAAGCAGTCATCGGAATTCCTGGAAGCAGTCTGCGATATCGTTAGTCATCATATGACATTCAACCGCATTCCACGATGCTACGTAAACCCTTATCCGGAAAGACCCTACTCTTTGCCAGTCAGCAAACCGCTTGCGCCGCGCTTTCTTGCGTTGTACGATGACATACAACGACATCGCCACTTCGGCTCGTATGCCGTTCCCGACGAACCAGCACTCGCGCTAGACGGACGACCCAACCATGACTTCACCGCAAGAACTCAAACAGATCATCTCCCACGGCCTGCTGTCGTTTCCGCTGACGGATTTCGACGCCGACGGCAGCTTCCGTCCGTCCACCTATGCCGAGCGTCTCGAATGGCTGGCGCCGTATGGCGCGAGCGCGCTGTTCGCGGCCGGCGGCACCGGCGAATTCTTCTCGCTCACGCAGCGCGAGTACTCGGACGTGATCCGCGTCGCGACGGAAACCTGCAAGGGCAAGGTGCCGATCCTCGCCGGTGCGGGCGGCGCGACGCGCGTCGCGATCGAATATGCGCAGGAAGCGGAGCGCCTCGGCGCGAGCGGCGTGCTGCTGATGCCGCACTACCTGACCGAAGCCAGCCAGGAAGGGATCGCCGAGCACGTCGAGCAGGTCTGCCGCGCGCTGAAGATCGGCGTGGTGGTGTACAACCGCGCGAATTCGAAGCTGAATGCGGACATGCTCGAGCGCCTCGCCGACCGTTGCCCGAACCTGATCGGCTTCAAGGACGGCGTCGGTGAAATCGAAAGCATGGTCACCATCCGCCGTCGCCTCGGCGATCGTTTCGCGTACCTCGGCGGCCTGCCGACGGCCGAAGTCTATGCGGCCGCGTACAAGGCGCTCGGCGTGCCGGTGTACTCGTCGGCGGTGTTCAACTTCATCCCGAAGACGGCGATGGCTTTCTACGAAGCGATCGCGAAGGACGACCACGAAACGGTCGGCCGCCTGATCGACGAGTTCTTCCTGCCGTACCTGAAGATCCGCAATCGCCGCGCAGGCTACGCGGTCAGCATCGTGAAGGCCGGCGCGAAGCTCGTCGGCCACGACGCGGGCCCGGTGCGCGCACCGCTCGTCGACCTGACCGACGAAGAGGCGGCCGAGCTCGACGTGCTGATCAAGAAGATGGGCCCGCAGTAAGCGGGGTTCGCCGGCGGCGCGGGCCCTTCATCGGCACGGCGCGCCGGCTCCCGCGCTGATCCGTATCCGTATCACGCGATGGCCGCGCGGCTCGACGAGCCGGCGCGGCCATTCCATTACATCTGCGCGATCGCGCCGATGATCCGCTGGCGCACGCCGGCGAGCGTGCGCTGCGTCTCGTCGATCCCCTTGCGCGCGGCAACCGGCCGGCCGCGCGCCGGCGACTCGGCGCCCACGATCTGTTCCAGCACGTCGCGGTCGACGACCGCATCGAAGAACCGCCCGACCGTGAACATCGCGTACTGCTTCGCGGTCGCGAGATGCGTGTTGGCCTGCGTGAGCGCGTCGGCGCGCTGCGCGCCGTTCGGCCCGTCGATGCTGCGGCGATGCTTCAGCGCGAACACCACCGCCTCCATGTCGTACCTGAAACGCTCGACGGCCCTGCCGAAGATCAACGAATGCGGATCGGAGCCGGCGACGGGCCGCCCCTGGTTGATCGTCACGTCGAATTCGCTGCCGCCCAGTTCGCGCTGCAGCGCGAACAGCGCGTCGGCCAGCACGCGCCCTTCGCTGTATTCGCCGATCTGGGTACGGACCGATTTCGCGACGTCGCCGATCGCTTTCCACAACCCGGCCGCGAACAGGTGGTCGCCACGCTTGCTGATATTCATCGGATGGTTCCTCGTTGGTCTTGTGATCTCTCAGGCTCGCCCGCGGGCCGAACGGCCCGGGGCTTCGCTACTGTAGGAGAATTGCCGGCGACAGGAAAGCCACCCCGAAAAAAAGCGGAGACGGCCACCGGCCGCCTCCGCTTTCGTCCATCCGGCAAGCAGCCCGGCGTTCCCGCCGGGCCGCCGCCACGTCACTCCGCCTTGCCGTCCCGCAGCCGCGGAATCGCGAGCGGATTGCCTTCCTGCAGCGCTTCGGGCAGCAGGTCGTCCGGGAAATCCTGATAGCACACGGGCCGCAGGAAGCGCTCGATCGCGGTCGCGCCGACCGACGTGACGGCCGGGTTCGACGTCGCGGGGAACGGCCCGCCGTGCACCATCGCGTCGCACACCTCGACGCCGGTCGGGTAGCCGTTGACCAGCAGGCGCCCGGCCTTGCGTTCGAGGATCGGCAGCAGCCGGCGCGCGAGCGGCTTGTCGTCGGCGTCGATCTGCAGCGTGGCCGTCAACTGGCCTTCGAGCGCGTCGAGCACGCGCGCGACTTCGTCGAGATCGCGGCAGCGCACGATCAGCGACGCCGGCCCGAACACTTCGTGGCCGAACGCCGGCTCGGCCAGGAACGCCTGCGCGCCGACTTCGTACAGCGCGCCGCCGGCCTGGCAGTGAGTCTGCGCGGCCTCGCCCGCGCCGATTTCGCGCACGCCCGGCAGTTCGGCCAGCTTGCCGCGCCCGTTGCGGTACGCATCGGCGATGCCCGGCGTGAGCATCACGCCGGCCGGCTTCTTCGCGAGCGCCTGCGCGGCGGCCGTCTCGAAGCGGTCGAGATCGGGGCCATCGATCGCGAGCACGAGGCCCGGATTGGTGCAGAACTGGCCGACGCCGAGCGTCAGCGAATCGACGAAGCCCGTCGCGATCGCGTCGCCGCGCGCGGCCAGCGCGGCCGGGAACAGCACGACGGGGTTGATGCTGCTCATTTCCGCGTAGACCGGAATCGGCTGCGGACGCGCGTTCGCAAGCTGCACGAGCGCCATCCCGCCCTGCCGCGAACCGGTGAAACCGACGGCCTGGATCGCCGGATGGCTGACCAGCGCCGCGCCGGTCACGCGGCCGGGGCCGATCAGCAGCGAGAACACGCCGGCCGGCATGCCGGTTTTCGCGACGGCGGCGCGGATCGCGCGGCCGACCAGCTCGGACGTGCCGAGATGCGCTTCATGGGCTTTCACGATCACCGGGCAGCCGGCCGCGAGCGCCGACGCGGTGTCGCCGCCGGCCACCGAGAACGCGAGCGGGAAATTGCTCGCGCCGAACACGGCGACGGGCCCCAGCGCGACCTTCCGCAGGCGCAGGTCGGAGCGCGGCAGCGGCGTGCGCGCGGGCTGCGCGGGGTCGATCGACGCGGCAAGGAAGCGCCCGTCACGCACGACGCGTGCGAACAGCCGAAGCTGGCCGACGGTGCGGCCGCGCTCGCCCTGCAGCCGCGCGACGGGCAGCCCCGTTTCGGCGTGCGCGCGCTCGATCAGCGCGTCGCCGAGCGCGACGATTTCATCGGCGATCGCTTCGAGAAACGCCGCGCGGGCCGCGAGCGGCTGCGTGCGGTACGCATCGAACGCGTCGCGTGCGAGCTCGCACGCGCGGTCGACGTCGGCCTGCGTCGCGACGCCGAACGCCGGGGCCTCGATCGGCGCGCCCTTCGTCGGATCGAACGCGTGCAAGGTGCCGGCCGAGCCGGCCACCGCTTCGGCGCCGATCAGCATCTCTCCTGTCAGTTGCATGGGGTGTGCTCCGTGGTTCGGGAATGGATAGCGCATTGTAGCGCAACAGATACGATGTCTGCCGACATCATGACATCGTTCGCGCCGCCTGCGAAGGCGCCGACGATACACTCCGCCGGCCTTGTCCGGCCAGCGAATCACAACTTTCCCACACTGTGACGAGGCCTTCAGAGGGAAAACCCGAGGTTTCTGAATTCGACCATCGTCAATAAACTTTCGGTCATGTCATACGACGACGTACATTTAAAGTGAACAATCAGACCTCCCCTCGCGATCTTCCGCTCGATCTCGCGCGCACCGCGCGCCGGACCGCCGTGCGCTACTGGATCCTGGCGATGCTGTTCGTCGTCACGACGCTCAACTATGCGGATCGCGCGACGCTGTCGATCACCGGCACGCCGATCCGCAAGGCGTTCGGCATCGACCCGGTGACGATGGGCTACATCTTTTCGGCGTTCAGCTGGGCGTACGTGCTCGCGCAACTGCCGAGCGGCTGGCTGCTCGACCGCTTCGGCGCGCGGCGCGTGTATGCGGCGAGCATCTTCCTGTGGTCGGCGTTCACGCTGCTGCAGAGCACGATCGGCCTCGGCGGCAGCGCCGCGTTCGCGGTCGCCGCGCTGTTCGCGATGCGCTTCGCGGTCGGTATCGCGGAGGCCCCCGCGTTTCCGGCGAACGCGAAGGTCGTCGCGAGCTGGTTCCCGACCGCCGAGCGCGGCACCGCGTCGGCGATCTTCAACGCCGCGCAGTACTTCGCGGCCGTGGTGTTCTCGCCGCTGATGGCTTGGCTCACGCATGCGTACGGCTGGCACCAGGTGTACCTGTGGCTCGGCGTGGCCGGCATCGCGCTCGCGTTCCTGTGGCTGCGCGTCGTGAAGGACCCGGCCGACCATCCGGCCGTGAACCGCGCGGAACTCGACCATATCGAGCAGGGCGGCGGGCTCGTGCGGTCGAGCGGCCAGCCCGCCGGCGCGCGCGGCGGCGGCGGCGCTTCCGAAGGCAGCCGCGTGGCGGGCTGGTACTACGTGCGCCAGCTGCTGTCGAACCGGATGCTGATCGGCGTGTACCTCGGCCAGTACTGCGTGAACGTGCTCACGTACTTCTTCCTCACGTGGTTCCCGATCTACCTCGTGCAGGCGCGCGGGATGTCGCTGCTGAAGGCCGGCTTCATGACGTCGCTGCCGGCGATCTGCGGGTTCCTCGGCGGCGTGCTCGGCGGGATGCTGTCGGATGCGCTGATCCGCCGCGGCGTCTCGCTGACGCTCGCGCGCAAGATCCCGATCGTCGGCGGGATGGCGCTGTCGATGGCGATCATCGGCTGCAACTACGTCGACAGCGAAGCGCTGGTGATCACGCTGATGGCCGTGTCGTTCTTCGGCAAGGGGATCGGCTCGCTCGGCTGGGCCGTCGTCGCGGATACCGCGCCGAAGGAAGCGATCGGCCTGTCGGGCAGCCTCTTCAACATGTTCGGCAACACGGCGGGCATCGTCGCGCCGATCGCGATCGGCTATCTCGTCGGCGCGAGCGGCTCGTTCAACGGCGCGCTCGTGTTCGTCGGGCTGAACGCGCTCGTCACCGTGTTCAGCTATCTCGTGATCGTGAAGGACATCAAGCGCGTCGAACTGCGTCATCGCGACGCGTGAGGCTCGGCCTCGGGAAAGAAGCGGCCGCGTAACAGCGGCCGCCGCTTTTGCATCGGATCGACGTCAGGTCGACGCGTGCACGGCGCGCAGCATGTCGTGCACGCCGGACGTCATCAGCGCGAGGAACGCGACCAGGCCGACGTAGCAGAGCGCGTAGGTCGTCTTCGTCTCGATCGACGTCGCGTAGTACACGCGGTGCTCCGGCGCGTCGGGATCGTAGCGCCACGCGCGCCTCAGCTGAGGCAGCGCGAGGATCGCCATCACGATCAGCAGCGGGCTCGGCCGATACGCGAACAGCGCGATCAGTACCGGTACGCCCGCGAACCAGATGCGCGGCGACAGCACCGCGGTGATCCGCCCGCCGTCGAACGGCGACAGCGGAATCATGTTGAACAGATTGAGGAAGAAACCCGTGTACGACAGCGCGAGCAGCAGGTTGCTGTCGGTGTGGCGCGCGGCCGCGTAGCACGCCAGCGCGCCGAGCGTGCCGACGAACGGCCCGGCAAGGCCGACGTACGCTTCCGTTTCCGCGTCGTGCGGCATCGCCTTCAACTCGATCCACGCACCGACGAACGGGATGAAGGTCGGCAGCCCGACGTCGAGCCCGCGCCGCTGCGCGGCGACGTAGTGGCCGGCTTCGTGCACCAGCAGCAACGCGACGAAACCGGCCGCGAAGCGCCAGCCGTAGAACAGCGCATAGACCGCGATCGACGCGAGCATCGTGCCGGCCGATACGAGCACCTTGCCGAGCTTCAGGCCGCCGAAGATCAGCAGCAGCAGCTTCGTCATTCCTTGCGCTCCGTGGCGGCCGCGTCGGTCGCGTCGACGACGGCCGGCACCGCGGCCGCCTTCGGCTTGCGCCCGAAGAAACGCTTGAGCGCCGCGCCGCCGGCCAGCAGCGCGACCGCGCCGACCTTGAAGAACTTCACCGCGAACGCGCCGATCAGCGCGAGCAGCCCGAGCTTCTTCGCGCCGACGCCGACGATCAGCGCCGCGAGCCCGTACTCGGCGACGTGGTCGGTCGACTGGTTGAAGTCGGCGTAACGCTTGCCGTCGTTGAAGCGGATGTTCGACAGCAGCGCGTCGGCCGACGCCTTGTACTTCGGCAGGTCGGCGAGCGTCGACGCCATCGTCAGCGACAGGTAGCCGTCGCGGCCGAGCACGAGCGTCCGGTAGTTCACGCCGTCGGGCCCCGCATTCGGCGCCGCGCCTTTCTCGCGGATGATCGCGGACCACACGAGCCGGTGCGTGGCCGCGTCGTACGCGGGCGCCTTCGCCCAGCCGACCACCTCGGTTTCGGGCAGGCCGCGCGCCTTGCGCGCCGGGTTGTTTTCCTCGGTGCCGGCCTGCAGGCTTTTCAGCAGCTCGTCGGGCTTCCAGTCCTTCGCGTCGTCGTCGCGGATGTAGCCGCTCGGCTCGAACGACACGACCGAGATCCAGTCGGCGTCCGGATCGTCGGGCAGCACGAGGCCGACCAGCTTCGATTCGTCGATCGCGTTGCCCATCGAGCGCAGGTAGCGGCCGGCTTCGGCGGCCGGCACGAACGATTCGCCCGCCTTCAGCTTCAGCACGGCTTCGTGTTTCACGTCAATGTCGGTCGGCCCCTTCACGACCGCTTCGTTGGCGGCCGCGGCGGCGGCCCTCATTTCGACCTGCGCGGCTTCGGTCTGCGCGTGGCCGCTGGTCGCTGCGAGGGCGAGCGTCGCCACGCAGGCGAGCCGGACGGCAAGTTTTTTCATTGTTGGATTCCCCTGGAATGCCTTGTTGTCGATGTGCGCGGCGTCCGGCCCTGGCATCGTGGCCGCGGGTCCGGCGCCGCCTCTCAGGTGGCACGGGGGCTATGGTAACGCAGCGGCGCGACGCGCCAGGGAGCGAAATGCGGGGCGGGAGGGAGGCCACGGTGACAGCCGGCGGAATCGACTCAAGCGGCGAAGCACGCCGGCCTGAAATGCTTACCTGCCGGGTAATGCCCGACGCGCGCAGGATTGCCTATCATCTCCACCATGAACTCGACCGCCGCCCTCCATTCGCTTCCCCCGTCCGCCGGCCGCGTATCCGGCATCGGCCCGCTGCTGCGCACGTGGCGTCAACGCAGGCGCTTGAGCCAGATGGCGCTCGCGCTGGAGGCGGACGTATCCGCGCGACACCTGAGCTTCGTCGAATCGGGCCGCGCGCAGCCGAGCCGCGAGATGGTGCTGCACCTCGCGGAGCGCCTCGACGTGCCGCTGCGCGAACGCAATGCGCTGCTCGTCGCGGCCGGCTATGCACCGCTGTTTCGCGAGCGGCCGTTCTCCGATCCGCAGCTCGACGCCGCGCGCCACGCGGTCGAAGCCGTGCTGCGCGGCCATGAGCCCTACCCCGCGCTTGCGGTGGATCGCCACTGGACGCTGCTCGCCGCGAACCGGATGCTCGGCGCGCTGGTCGCGCAGGCCGATCCGGCGCTGCTGCAGCCGCCCGTGAATGTGTTGCGGCTGAGCCTGCATCCCGACGGTCTCGCCGCGCGCATCGTCAACTGGCACGAATGGCGCGCGCATATCCTGCATCGGCTGCAGCGGCAGATCGACGCAAGCGGCGACCGCACGCTGCATGCGCTGCGCGACGAGCTCGCCGCGTATCCGGCGCCGGCCGGCCAGCCCGACGATTCGCACGCACGCACCGATTTCGCGGATATCGCCGTGCCGCTGCGGCTGCGCACGGCGAACGGCGAGCTGACCTTCTTCAGCACGACGACGGTATTCGGCACGCCGGTCGACGTGACGCTGTCGGAACTCGCGATCGAGGCGTTCTTTCCGGCGAACCCGGAAACGGTGGACGCGATGCGGGCGCTGGCGGACGCGTTGCCGGCGCAGTGACGCGCCGACAACGCAGCGCGTCGCGCGGACCCCGTCTTCATGTGGACGACCGGCAAGCGCAGGCCGGTGCCGCCGCCGGCGCGAGCACATGCATCAGGCAGCGTCGCCGCCTCCTCTTCCTCGCCAGCGAGCGCGTGATCGTCGGCAACCCGGCTGCCCGGCGCCGGTGATCGCTCACTGCCTCATCACGCCCCCACTCGACGAATGTCTGTCGAAGCATAGCGTTCAGCCGCCGCGGCAAACCTGCGCACGACTCGAATCCATCAAAATGCGTCGTCGCGATCCGGACTTCGGATTCGCGAAGTTTTGACACAGCCGTGACGGAAACAAGCAAGTCGCCGTAATCCGCGCCCGGCTCCCGTCGCGTCGAGACCAACGAAGGTTAAATTTCGTTAGTAGACCTTTCATTTTTACAGATCGAAAAACCGATATCCGTCACGAAAGAGACACGAACGAATCGATGCAACCGGGATGGCGAGCGGGGCCATGCAAGCCACAACACGATTTTTACATCGAGCTCAGGAACACGAATGAACACGCATCATCAAGGGTTGGGAGATTCCGTACAACGCGCACCGCGCACATCGAAGGTCGCGCTTGCCGTCACGGTCAGCGCAGCCGTGGCAGCATTCGCCGCTTCCGCGCCCGCGCGGGCCGACTATGTGCAGAACGGCACGTCGACCGAAACGTCCGCGGGCTGCGTCGGCAACATCGCCATTTCGGGCAGCAGCACGTATCCGGCCGCGGCAACCGGCTGCGACAACATCGCGATCGGCACGGCGGCCGTCGCGAATTCGGGCTCGTCGACCGGCGCCTATAGCGAGACCGTCGCGATCGGCCGCATGGCGGCCGCGACCGGTACGTTCGCGACGGCCGTCGGCGGAAACGCCGTGGCGACCGGCGATCAGGCGACGGCGATCGGAACGGCTTCGAGCGCAGTTGGCGGCCAGGCAACGGCGGTCGGTAACGGCGCGATCGCGACCGGCGGCACGGCATCCGCCTTCGGCCAGGGCGCATTCGCAGTCGATCAGTCGATAGCCGTCGGGCAAGACGCGAGCGCCACCGCGACGTTCTCGACCGCCGTGGGCAAGGGCAGCATTGCCGCAGGCGGTACGGCTCTCGGCTTCCAGGCCAATGCCGGCGCGGCCGATGCGGTCGCGCTCGGTGTCGACAGCTCGGCATCCGCGACCGGCAGCGTCGCCATTGCCCGTGCGACGGCCTCCGCCGTGAACGCGGTCGCCATCGGCGAAGGGGCGAACGCCGCCGACGCGAACGCCGTCGCGCTGGGCGCGAACGCGACCACGCGCGCCTATACGACCGTCAACAGCGTGGCGCTCAACGGCGTGACCTACAGCGGCTTCGCGGGCACGCCGGTCGGTGTGGTCAGCGTCGGCAGCGCGGGTGCCGAGCGTCAGATCGTCAACGTCGCGGCTGGCGCCATCAGCGCGACCAGCACCGATGCGGTGAACGGCTCGCAGCTCTTCTCGATCGCCAATCAGGTGTCGACGCTGACGGCGGACCTGGCCAATCTCACGACGACCGTCGGCAAGATCTCGTCGAGCGTCCCGGGCGGCACGGTGACGAACCCGACCGACACCGCGATCGGCACGAATACGTCGGTCACCGCGACGAACGGCACCGCGGTCGGCAACGGCTCGAACGTCTCGGGCGACAACGGTACGGCTGTCGGCGTCAACGCCACGGTCACCGCAACGAACGGAACGGCCATTGGCACGAATTCGAAAGTCACGGCGGCGAACGGAACGGCGATCGGCACGGGCTCGAACGTGTCCGGCACGGATTCGACCGCGATCGGCACGAACAGCCGGGCCACCGCGAACAACGCCGTGGCGCTGGGCGCGAATTCGGTTGCCGATCGAGACAACACGGTGTCGATCGGCTCGCCCGGAGCCGAGCGCCAGTTGACCAACGTGGCGGACGGCACCGCACCGACGGACGGCGTGAACGTGCGCCAGTTGAACGGTGCGATCGACTCCGTGCGCGAGGAAATGTCGAAGTACCGCAAGGACGCGAATGCGGGCACGGCGAGCGCGATCGCCATGGCGAACCTGCCGCAAGCCGTGCTGCCGGGCGAGAAGGTCGTCGCGCTTGGCGGCGGCACGTACGGCGGTCAAAGCGCGATGGCGGTCGGCTTGTCGGTCGCGACGGCGAAATGGCTCGTCAAGGGCTCGGTCACGACGGCGGTGTCGGGGCACGGCTCGTTCGGCGCGGGGGCGGGCGTCGGCTACCGCTGGTAATCGGCTTGCGACAACGACGCGTCAGGGCGCTGCCCCTGACGCCGGACGGCCCGCCATCGGCGCCACGGCGCAGAGGGCGGGCCGCCTTCACGTATAGAGCGACGCCTGCGGCAATTCCGCGGTCAGCGCGAACCGGCCCACATCGCGCAGCCGGTAGTCGAGCGGATCGTGCAGCGTATGTGTGCGCGCGTTCCGCCAGAAGCGGTCGAGGCCCAGCGACGCGGCCGTCGCGCGCGCGCCGCATGCGTCGAACAGCGCCTCGCCGTTGTCGAGCGCCGCGCGCTGCGCGACGATCTTCGCTTCGGATACCGCGAGCGCGACTTCGGCGCGTTCGTCGGTTGTCAGCGCAGCCTGCCGCGCCCATGCGTGCTGCAACGCGACGGCCGCGCGATCGGCCAGCGCCGCCGCGGCGATCGCACGCACACGCATGTCGCCGAAGCGCTGCAGCGTGTACGGATCGTCTTCGGCCCGCTCGACGTCCGAATGAACCCACGGGCGGCCATGCTGCCGCACGTAGTCGCGCGCCTCGGCCAGCGCGCCTTCCGCCAGGCCGACGAACAGGTTGGTCAGCACGAGTTGCGACACGAGCGTGCGCAATGTCGCGCGCGGCGTCGGCGGCGCTTCCGAGCGATGCAGCACTTCGTCCGCCGCGAGCGTCACGCCGTCGAAGCGCACGCTGCCGCTGTCGGTCTGGCGCTGGCCGACCGGATCCCAGTCGTCGTTGACCGTGATTCCGGCACGATCGGTCGGCACCACGCCGAACACGGTGCGGCCGATGGCCGGATCGTGCGCGGACACCGTCATCCGCTGCGAGCCGCGCGTGCCGGAACAGAAGCCCTTCACGCCGTCGAGCCGGTAGCCGCCGTCGGGCGTCGCCGTGGCCACGAGCCGCGTGTCGAGCGGATTGACCGCGTTGCCCCACCACCAGCGCCCGTCCACCGTGCCGCGCAGGTAGCGCTCGCGCTGCGCGGCGTTGCCCCATACGTCGACACTCACCACCTGCAGGCACTGAAAGCCGACGAGGTGCGCGAGCGCGCTGTCGACCCGCGCGACCTGCCGGATCACGTCGTAGATCGCCGGCCACGCCGCTTCCTGTCCGCCGAACGCGCGCGGCACCGCGAGCGTCAGCAGGCCCGCGTCGGCGAGCCACTGCTTCTCCCGCGCGGCATGACCGCCCGCGCGGTCGCGCTCGGCGGCGCTCGCGCGCAGCGCGTCGATCGCGCGGGCCAGCGCAGCGCGGTCGACGGCCGGCGTATCGGTATCCGGCGCCAGCGTCGCCGGGCCGCGTGGATCGTTCATGCGACAGCTTCCTGTTCAACGGTTTCGCCCGACAGCGGTACGAGCGCGCCGAGCCGGCGGCCGGTCAGCCGCGACAGGATCTCGCGCCGCCAGTCGTCGTAGATGGCACGATATTCGGCGATATCCGCGCCGAATACCAGTGCGGTATGCGCGTACTCGTCATGCAGATAGCCGTCGAGCCGCGCCTGGGTTTCCTCGTCGGCCGCGATCACGCGATCGATCAGCGCGTCGCGCTCGGCGGGCGCAAGCGCGTGCAGCGTGTCGAACCACCACTGGACGATCTGCACGCGATGCCATTCCTCGTCCGGACGGATCCGGTTCTCGCCGTGCTCGCGCATCGCGCTGTCGCCGATACGCCCCGTCTTGCGCTGGATCCACAGCTTCGCGAGGATGTGCAGCTCGTAATGCCATTCGAACGCGAGAAAGCCCGCGACGTCGCGCACCGCGATGTCGCCGATGCGCGCCCAGTGCGCGGCGACGAGCCGGTCGACTTCCGGCAGCGGATCGCGCCCGGTGAGTTCGGTTACGCGCTCGCGGCCGATCACCGCGTGCGCGCCGTCGTCGCCGAGCTGGCGCGACAAAATCAGCTGGAAATGCGGATCGTCGCGGAACAGCGTGTCGATCGCCTTCGCGACGACCTGCACGATGAAGAGATCGTGCGACGCCATCTTCGTGTAGTAGTCGGCGACGGCGGCCCGTTCGTCGTCGTCGCGCGGCTCGCGCGGCGGCGTCGCGAGTTTGTCGGGGAAGTCCGGACGATGGCGTCGCGCCACCTCCAGAAACAGCGTTTCCTCGAATTGTCCGTTCCATTCGCGCGGCGCGCCGATGGGCAAGGTCATGTTTTTTCTCTCAGGATCAGGAATGAAACGAGCGGACGCTCGTGGCGTCGCTCAGGTACGCCGGGTCACGCGTCGGACCAGGCGGTCGCCCGTGATTTGCACGGCCGAGACGAGCGCGATCAGGATCACGATCACGGTCGCCATGACGGTGGTGTCGAAACGTTGATAGCCATAGCGGATCGCGAGATCGCCGAGGCCGCCCGCGCCGACGGCGCCCGCCATCGCGGTCGAGCCGATCAGCGCGACGACGGTGATCGTGAAGCCGCCGAGCATGCCGGGCAGCGCCTCCGGCAGCAGCACGTGCCATACGATGTGGCGGCGCTTCGCGCCCATCGCGAGCGCGGCCTCGATCAGCCCGCGATCGACTTCGCGCAGGCTCACTTCGGCGATTCGCGCGAAGAACGGGATCGCGGCGATCGACAGCGGCACGACGGCCGCCCACACGCCGATCGTCGTGCCGATCAGCACGCGCGTGAACGGCAGCAGCGCGACCAGCAGGATGATGAACGGGGTCGAGCGGAACACGTTGACGAGCGCGCCGAGCACCGCGTTCACGCCGCGCCGCGCGTAGATGCCGCCGGGCGCGGTGGTCACGAGGATCACCGCGAGCGGGATGCCGATCAGCGCGGCGATCGCGGCCGACGCGGCGACCATCGACAGCGTGTCGCGGATCGCGTCGAGCAGTTCGGGCCACCAGAGCTCAAACATAGCCGAGCACCTCCGCATGATTCGCATGACGGCGCGCGCGCTCGAGCAGCGCGGCGACCGCCCCGCCGTGCGCCGCCGACGCGCCGGCGTCATCCGCACGCGGCGTCGCGGCGATCACGAGCCGCCCCTGCGCGTGCCCCTGGATGCTTTCGATGCCGCCGTGCAGGAACCGCACGGAGCCGCCGAGCGCCGCCGCGAGCGCGCCAACGTCCGGCTCGCCGCCGCTCTCGCCCGTATAGCGGACGTCCAGCACGATCCGGGCGCCGTCGGGCAGCGCGGATTGTTCGGGCAGCGGCCGCACGCGCGCGGCCAGTTCGGCCGGCAGGTCGTGCTGCAGCGTGCTCAGCAGCGCGCGCGTCGCGCCGTGGCGAGGATCGCCGAACACGCGCCACACGGGCCCCGTTTCGACGACTTCGCCCTGTTCGATCACCGCGACCGTGTCGCACACCGCGCGGATCACCTCCATCTCGTGCGTGATCAGCACGATCGTCAGACCGAGGCGGCGGTTGATGTCGGCGAGCAGCGCGAGGATCGATTGCGTGGTTTCCGGATCGAGCGCCGACGTCGCTTCGTCGCACAGCAGCACCTCCGGATCGTGCACGAGCGCCCGCGCGATGCCGACGCGCTGCTTCTGCCCGCCCGACAGGCTCGCCGGATACGCGTCGCGCTTCGCGGCGAGCCCGACGAGATCGAGCAGCGCGTCGACCTTGCGCACGCGCTCGGCCTTCGGCACGCCGGCGATCTTCAGCGGCAGCGCGACGTTCTCGAACACCGTCTTCGCGGACAGCAGGTTGAAATGCTGGAACACCATGCCGGTGCGGCGCCGCAACGCGACGAGGCCGTCCTCGTCGAGCGCGCCGACGTCGACGCCCTGCACGCGCACGCGGCCCGAGCTCGGCCGTTCGAGGCCGTTCAGGAGCCGCAGCAGCGTCGACTTGCCGGCGCCGCTGCGGCCGATGATCCCGAACACCTCGCCGCGCCGCACATCGAGCGTCACGTCGCGCAGCGCGGCCGCCTGCCCGCGCGGCGTCGCGAATACCTTGCCGACCTGCTCCAGCGACACGGCCGCGCCGTCGGCCGGCGTCACGGCTTCGTCATGCGCTGCCGCACCGCCGCCTGCCCCGGCCCGCACGGCCGACGCCTCGATGAAACCCAGCGTATCGAACAATTGCGTCATCGCTTCGCTCCGTCACGTTCAGGCATGCGCGGGATGCGCGGGTTCGGCCACGGCCGCCGGCCGATGCCGCGCGCCGGTGTGCCAGGCGGGCAGGCGCGGGCCCGCGCCGAACAGCTTCTCGCGCAGCGTCGGCGCGGGATCGTAGTCTTCCTTGTAGACGCCGCGGTTCTGCAGCTCGGGCACGACCCAGTCGACGAAATCCTCGAACGACTCGGGCATCACGGTGCGCGTCAGGTTGAAGCCGTCGATGCCGGTCTCGTCGATCCACGACTGCAGCTCGTCCGCGACCTGCGACGGCGAACCGACGATCGGCGCGTAGCGGCCGCCGAGCGACATCTGTTCGAGCATCCGGCGCACGGTCCACGTGCCGGTCGTGCTCTTGCGCGAGATCGCGTCGACGGCCGACTGGATCGAATCGGTCTTCACGTACGAGATCGGCTCGTCGAGGCCGTACTTCGCGAAGTCGATGCCGGTCGAGCTCGCGAAATGCGCGAGGCCGGCTTCCGGGCTCGCGTAGCGCCGGTATTCGTCGAACTTTTCGCGGGCAAGCAGTTCGGTCTCGGCCGTCACGACGCTCACGCCGGCAAAGATCCTGATCGACGCCGGGTCGCGCCCCTGCCGTGCCGCGGCCGCGCGAATGTCGAGCGCCGCCGCGCGCGCCGCGGCCTTGCTCTGCCCGTTCACGAACACGCATTCCGCGTGATGGCCCGCGAACTCGACGCCGCGCGCGGACGAGCCGGCCTGGTACAGCACCGGCGTGCGCTGCAGCGACGGTTCGCTCAGATGAATCGCATCGATCGAATAGAACGGCCCGTCGTGCTTCACGCGCCGCACCTTGCCCGGCTGCGCGAACACGCGCGCCTGCGCGTCGCGGATCACCGCATCGTCGTCCCAGCTCTGTTCCCACAGCTTGTAGACGACGTCCATGTAGTCGTCGGCGCGCTCGTAGCGGTCGTCGTGGCCGATCTGCTGCGCGAGGCCCATCCCGCGCGCGGCGCTGTGGAGGTAGCCGGTGACGATGTTCCAGCCCACGCGCCCTTTCGTCAGATGATCGAGTGTCGACATGCGGCGCGCGAACAGGTACGGCGGCTCGTAGGTCAGGTTCGCGGTCACGCCGAAGCCGAGATGCCGCGTGACCTGCGCCATCGCCGGCACGAGCAGCAGCGGATCGTTGACGGGCACCTGCACCGACTCGCGCAGCGCGACGTCGGGCCCGCCGCCGAACACGTCGTATACGCCGACGATGTCCGCGAGAAAGATCCCGTCGAACTTGCCGCGCTCCAGCGTCCTCGCGAGATCGGCCCAGTAGTCGAGATCGGTGTAGTACGCGGAGCGGTCGCGCGGATGCGTCCACAGCCCGTGGTTGATGTGCCCGACGCAGTTCATGTTGAACGCGTTGAGCAGGATCTTCTTGCGGTTCGCCGTCGTCATGCCGCCTCCGTCACCATGCGATCGCGTACAGCGAGCCGAACGCGTTGTCGAGCGCACGGCGCACGGCCGGCGAATGCTGGTAGATCGAGATGAACTTGCGGATGCGCGCGTCGTTCGCGCTCTCGGGCCGCACGACCCACTGGATCGCGAAGTTCTTGTTCTCGGTGCCGT
Organism: Burkholderia anthina; assembly: GCF_001547525.1. Taxonomy (GTDB): domain Bacteria; phylum Pseudomonadota; class Gammaproteobacteria; order Burkholderiales; family Burkholderiaceae; genus Burkholderia; species Burkholderia semiarida. The sequence goes on along the minus strand of NZ_LNJP01000003.1, from coordinate 1,648,259 downwards.
CGAACAGCAGCGCGCTGTTCGGGTCGGTCGTGCCGGCGAGCTTGATGAAGCTCGGGTAGCCCTGCGCGAGATCGACGTCGTCGAGCGAACGCGCGAGCTGCGACGCTTCGAGCGGAATGATCTTCAGGTGCTTCGGGTTGGCGACGATGTCGTGCGTCGTCGCGCGATAGTCGGCGCCCGGCTTCAGCGTGATCAGCCCCGCGCGCTGCAGCAGCAACAGCCCGCGCCCGCCGTTGACCGGATCGTTCGCGATCGCGACGCGCGCGCCGTCCTTCAGCTCGGCGAAGCTTTTCACCTTCTTCGAATAGAGGCCGATCTTCATGATCGTGCCGGGGGCGATCGAGATGAAGTTGTAGCCGCCCTGCTTCTTCGCGTTCTCGAGAAACGGGATGTGCTGGAAGTAGTTGACGTCGATGTCCTTGTTCGCGAGCGCCGCGTTCGGCGTATTCCAGTCGGTGAATTCGACGATCTTCACGTCGAGGCCCTGCTCCTTCGCCTCCTTCGCGGCGATCTTCAGCGCCTCGATCTGCGGGCTGGTCGAGATGCCGACCTTCAGCGGCGCGGTGTCGGCGCGCGCGCCGTTCAGCAGCACGACGCCGAGCAGCGCGGCCGTCAGCAGGCGGGCCAGGCTGGCCACACGGCCGGCGGAAAAGCGGGCGGAAAATACGGGATGCAGCATGGAAACCACTCTCCTGTCCAAAGACGGTATCGACGGATGAGCGACGCCGCGGCGAACGCGCGGGCGTTCTCCGGACAGTCGTCGTCGCATCGGAAAAAGATCAGCCGATGATAGAGAGCGGCGGGTGGGCGGTCTACGAAGCGATTGTGCGAAGAAAATCGCGCGCGGCGATATGGCGGGCGGCGGCCCGGGCGGCTGGCGTGGCCGGCCGCCCGGGCCGCCGCCAGGCCGAAATCTCGGCCTGAGCGCCGCGCCGATTCCGAAATCTCGGCCAGCCTGCCTGGAAAACCCTTTCTGCAGACGAAACAAATCCCTTATGAATCAATGCATTAAAAATATTCCGGCAAGCCGGAATACTGGCACGGGGGTTGCGTAATAGACGGCACACGATGCCGCGAAGCGATGCAGGCATTCCAAACATCAGGAGACACGTCTTGCAGACCTCTATCCACACTCCGTCCCATCCGGAACCGATTGCCGCCGCCGGTCCCGCCACGCGTGAACGCTTCTGGCCGGAAGGCTGGTGGAAGCTGATGGAAATCCGCATCGGCATCATTCCGCTGCCGATCTACGTGATCCTGTTCGGGCTGATCGTCGGCTTCGCGGTGACGGGCAAGGTGCCCGGCGAGATCTCGATGGCGATCGCGGTGCTCGCGTTCTTCGGCTTCACCTGCGCCGAACTCGGCAAGCGCCTGCCGCTGCTGCGCAACATCGGCGCGGCCGCGATCTTCGCGACCTTCGTGCCGTCGGCGCTCACGTACTACCACGTGCTGCCGAAGCCGGTGCTGAACCTCACGGTCGAATTCACCAAGTCGACCAACTTCCTGTACCTGTTCATCGCGTCGATCATCGTCGGCAGCATCCTGAGCATGGATCGCCGCGTGCTGATCCAGGGCTTCGTGAAGATCTTCGTTCCGCTCGCCGTCGGGTCGGTCGCCGCGGCGATCGTCGGCACGGCCGTCGGCACCGCGCTCGGCCTCGGCGCGCGCCACACGCTGCTGTACATCGTCGTGCCGATCATGGCGGGCGGCGTCGGCGAAGGCGCGATTCCGCTGTCGATCGGCTATTCGGAACTGATGCACCTGCCGCAGGGCGAGATGTTCGCGATGGTGCTCCCGTCGGTGATGCTCGGCAGCCTGACCGCGATCATCCTGTCGGGCGCGCTCGACATGCTCGGCAAGCGCCTGCCGCATCTCACCGGCAACGGCCGCCTGCAGGTCGGCGAAAGCGGCGACATGACGCCGGAGAACGAGGAGATCCGCGGCCACGTCGACGTCACGCACATCGCGGGCGCCGGCATCACCGCGATCACGCTGTATCTCGTCGGCCTGATGGCGCACAAGCTGTTCGGCCTGCCCGCGCCGGTCGCGATGCTGTTCCTCGCGGTGCTGGTGAAGCTCGCGCGCGCGGTGTCGCCGCCGCTGCAGGAAGGCGCGTTCGTCGTCTACAAGTTCTTCTCGACCGCCGTCACGTATCCGCTGCTGTTTGCGATCGGCGTCGCGATGACGCCGTGGGACAAGCTGACCGCCGCGTTCACGATCGTCAACGTGGTCACGATCGTGTCGACCGTCGCGACGCTGATGGGCACCGGTTTCGTGGTCGGCCGCCTGCTGAAGATGTACCCTATCGACACCGCAATCGTGAACGCCTGCCACAGCGGGCAAGGCGGCACCGGCGACGTCGCGATCCTGACCGCCGCGAACCGGATGCAGCTGATGCCGTTCGCGCAGATCGCCACCCGCATCGGCGGCGCGATCGTCGTCACGGTCACGCTGATCCTGGTCGCGCACTTCGGATAACGCGCGGCCGCGCGCACCGTCGCGCCGGCTGCCTCGCACGCGCCGCCGCCGGCCCTGCCGGCGCGCGGCGCGTGTCGTTCGGGGAGGGCCGCTAGCGGACGGCCGGTGGCGGACGGCCGGTTGCGGACGGCCGGTTGCGGAGGGCCGGTGGCGGAGGGCCGGTGGCGGACGGCCGGTTGCGGAGGGCCGCTAGCGGACGGCCGGTAGCGGGCTTCGATGAGGACGAACGTGCAGAAGAGCTTCAAGGGAATCCCGTGGTGGGGCTGGGCTTCGGCCGCGGTGCTGTACATCGGCGTGGCCGGCGCGGCCGTCGATTTCGCGTGGGAACGCGCGATCGACGCGCTCGAGGAGGCCGGCGCGCACCGGCTCGACCTGTATGCGTCGAGCCTGAAAAGCGAGCTCGGCCGCTTCGAGATCCTGCCCGGCCTGGTCGCGCGGCAGGACGGCGTGCGGGCAATGCTGAAAGCCGCGCCGAACGATGCGCCCGAACTCGTGCATGCGGTGAACACCTACCTCGAAGCCGTGAACCGCGACGCGGGCAGCGGCGCGGTCGACGTGATCGATCTGCAAGGCGACGTGATCGCCGCGAGCAACTGGAACGAGACGATCAGCTTCGTCGGCACCAACGTGTCGTACCGGCCGTATTTCAAGGACGCGCTCGCGCGCGGCAGCGGCCGCTTCTTCGGCATCGGCACCAACACCGGCGTGCCGGGCGTCTACTTCGCGAGCGCGGTGCGCAGCGACGGCGCGCCGATCGGCGTCGCCGCCGTCAAGATCAGCGTCGACCCGCTCGAATCGGCGTGGCGTGCGCCGGGCGTCGCCGCGATGGTCGTCGACGGCAACGGCGTGGTCGTGATCTCGACCGAGCCCGCGTGGAAATTCACCGCGCTGCGCCCGATCACCGCGCAGCAGCAGCGCGACATCCAGGCGTCGCGCCAGTACGCGGGCCGCACCGTCGACGCACTGCCCTATCGCCGCATCGGCGAGCGCGGCCCGGCCGCGTGGTTCGGCACCTTCCCCGATCCGCGCCACGCCGGCCGCACCACGCGCTATCTCGTGATGTCTCGCCCCGCGCCGCAGGCCGGCGATTCGCTGATGGTGCTGCTCGACATCGCGGGCGCGCGGCGCCAGCAGCAGACGGCGTTCGTGTTCGTCACCGGCGCGTTCCTGATCGTCGCGCTGCTGGTCGGCTATGCGATCCAGCGGCGCCGGGCGATCCTCGCGCGGCTGAGCGCGCAGGACGCGCTGCGCCGCGCGAACGACCGGCTCGAGCTGACCGTCGCGCAGCGCACGGCCGCGCTGACGGCCGCGAACGAGCGGATGCAGCGCGAGATCGACGAGCGCGAGCGCACCGAACAGCGGTTGCGTGCGTCGCAACAGGAAGTCGTGCACGCGGGCAAGCTCGCGGTGCTCGGGCAGATGGCCGCCGGCCTCACGCACGAGCTGAACCAGCCGCTCGTCGCGATCCGCACGCTGTGCGACAACGCGCGCACGTTCTTTGAACGTGGCCAGCCTGCGCCGGCGCTCGCGAATCTCGAACGGGTCGGCAAGCTGGTCGACGGCATGGCCGTGCTCACCGGCGAGCTGAAGACCTTCGCGCGCAAGCCCGACGTCGAGCGCGTCGCGGTGTCGCTGAACGAGGCCGTCGCGCATGCGCGGCTCATCTACGACGCGCGCATTCGCGACGAAGGCGTGCGGCTCGACGTCAACATCGCGCCCGGCACGACCGTCTCGGCCGAATCGAGCCAGTTGCAGCAGGTGATCGTGAACCTGCTCGGCAACGCGCTCGACGCGGTGCACGACGCACCGGTGCGCCGCATCGTCATCGAGGCGGCCGAAGTGGACGATGCGGATGGCGCCGGCCGCGTGCGTTTCACGGTGGCCGACAGCGGCGCCGGCATCGCGCCCGACGTGCTGCCGCACCTGTTCGAGCCGTTCGTCACGACCAAGCCGCGCGGCCAGGGCCTCGGGCTCGGCCTCGCGATCACGTCGCGCATCGTCGAGGCGTTCGGCGCGCGGATCGCCGCGACGAACCGCGACGAAGGCGGCGCGCAGTTCACCATCGAATTCGCGGCGGCGACGCCGCAACAGAGGACAGAGCATGGAAGATGAGATTCGGGTGCTGGTCGTCGAGGACGATGAAAACGTCCGGATCGGCGTCGAGCAGGCTGTCGCGCTCGCCGGGTTCCCGGTCGACGCGTTCGCGTCGGCCGCCGACGCGCTCGCGCACGTCGCGCCCGGTGCGCCGGTGGTGATCGTGTCGGACGTGCGGATGCCGGGCATCGACGGGCTGCAGTTGCTCGACCGCGTGATGGCCATCGATGCGCAGATCCCGGTCGTGCTGATCAGCGGCCACGCGGACATCTCGACGGCCGTCGGCGCGATGCAGGTCGGCGCGTACGACTTCATCGAGAAGCCGTTTTCGTCGGACGTGATCGCCGGGCGCGTCGCGCGCGCGGTCGAGAAGCGCCGGCTCACGCTCGAAGTGCAGGGGCTGCGCGCGGCGCTGAACAACTGGCAGGGCATCGAGGCGTTCGTGCTCGGCAAGTCGCCCGCGATGGCCGACGTGCGCAAGAAGATCCTGCGCCTCGCCGATACGTCGGTGTCGGTGCTGATCACCGGCGAGACGGGCACCGGCAAGGAGTTGATCGCGCGCAGCCTGCACGACTTCGGCAGCCGGCGCGACGCCCATTTCGTCGCGCTGAACTGCGGCGGCCTGCCCGAGCAGGTGTTCGAGAGCGAGTTGTTCGGGCATGAGGCCGGCGCGTTCACCGGCGCGATCAAGAAGCGCATCGGCAAGATCGAATGGGCGGATGGCGGCACGCTGTTCCTCGACGAGATCGAGACGATGCCGATCGCACTGCAGATCAAGATGCTGCGCGTGCTGCAGGAGCGCGTGGTCGAGCGGCTCGGCGCGAACGACCTGATACCGGTCGACTGCCGCGTGGTGGCCGCGTCGAAGGCCGATCTCGCCGAACTCGCGGCCGACGGGCGTTTTCGCGCGGACTTGCTGTATCGCCTCAACGTCGCGCAGATCGAGCTGCCGCCGCTGCGTGAGCGGCGCGAGGACGTGCCGCTGCTGTTCGAGCATTTCGTGCTCGCGGCCGCGCGGCGCTTCGGCCAGCCGGCGCCGGTCGTCACCGCCGCGCAGGTGTCCGAACTGATGACGCACGCGTGGCCCGGCAACGTGCGCGAGCTGCAGAACGTGGCCGACCGCTTCGTGCTCGGGCTCACCGGCGACAGCCTGCTGTCGTCCGGCGAGGCGCCGGCCGTGGGCAGCACGCTCGCGGAACAGCTCGCGTATTTCGAGCGGATGCTGATCGAGGACATGCTGCGGCGTCACCACGGCAACGTCGCGGACGCGAGCGAGGCGCTCGGCATGCCGAAGAAGACGCTCTATCACAAGCTGCGCCACCTGCGGATTCCCGCGCGCGGCGACGCGGCGGCCGACGGCGGCGAATGACGCGCACGAGGACACGTACCCCCGGCATGGATCGCATCGACATCACCGAACACGGCCGCGTCAATGGCCACTTGATCCGCGGCGTCACGCGCGCGCGGAAAACCTTCCGCCGGAGCGACTGGCCTGAGCGCCTGGCGGGCGTCATCACGCTGTTCGTCGGCGAACGGCGGCCCGGCTATCCGTGCGCGCTGTCGCGGCTCGCGATGCCCGTCGTCGACGGCGGCGTCAAATGCCTGTTCGTGTCGGACGAATTGCGCGCCGTGTGCGCCGATGCCTTCGAGTTCGCGATGCGGTTTGCGGCCGACAATGATTTGCCGGTCGAGCTTCAAACCGCGCCGGCGCTGGCGGTGCGGTGACGCGCGGGTCGCGTTTGGTGGCCTACTCCTCTGCGGCGAAAAGTGCTTCGAACGCGTTTTGGCACAACTGATGCATGCTTGAGCGCAATTCTTTCGTCATAAATTTGCAGCGTCCGAACCGCCAAGTCACGGATGCGCGGGTTCGATACATCCTAACGTGGCCATGTGAAATCACTCGGCCACGTTAGGGCTCCCTTACGCATGCCCCATGCGCCCGAAATCCCATGCCGCTTCAAGGCGCCGTGACGTCATGCGGTTCGCCGTCGATAGACGCCCACTCGAACCGTACGCATATAGGGACTGATTAAAGGTCGGCCGCAGCCGTGATCGCAGGACCTGCCCGACAAGGGTTTCCAGCGCAGCCATCAATAAAATTGATCGTCACGATGAAAATTATGCGTTTTCCTTGCAGGTCGCCGTGATGCATAGTTGCGTCGTGTTGACGCACCTTTGAGTCTTTCAGCCATGAACATGCGAATCGAGCCGTCCGTGCTCGCGAACCCCGACCTGCAATTTGCGACGCTTTCGTCAGGCATCAGCCTGCCGTATGTCGAGCGGGGCGGCGGTGCGCCGATGGTGTTCGTGCATGGCTCGCTGTGCGACTACCGCTACTGGGATCCGCAACTCGCGGCGCTGTCGGCCCACTACCGCTGCATCGCGCCGAGCCTCAGCCATTACTGGCCGGCCGTCGAGGCAGGCATCCAGGACGAGTTCAGCTGGCAGAACCACGTCGACGAGCTCGCCGAATTCATCGACGCGCTCGATCTCGGCCCCGTGCATCTGGTCGGCCATTCGCGCGGCGGCAGCGTCGCGTTCAACGTCGCGCGCCAGCATCCGCACCTAGTCGAATCACTGACGCTCGCCGATCCGGGCGGCCCGCTCCAGCAACCGGGCGTGCGCGAAGCCGCGCTGCCGGCCGCCGCGATCGCGCTGCGCACGAAGGCCGTGGACCTGATCGAGCAGGGCGAAGTCGAAGCCGGCCTCGAGATGTTCGTCGATTCGGTAAGCCTGCCCGGCGCATGGAAGAAGAGCACGTCGCGCTTTCGCACGATGGCGATCGACAATGCGAGCACGCTGCCGAAGCAATTGCGCGACCCGCTGCCCGCGTATTCGCAGCACACGGCCGGCGACATCGCATGCCGCACGCTGCTGATCGACGGCCAGCGCAGCCCGAAGATGTTCCGCCACAACGTCGACACGCTGTCGCAGTGGATCGGCCATGCGCAACGGCAGACCGTCGCCGGCGCATCGCACGGGATGAACGCCGCGAGCCCTGCGGTGTTCAACCGTTACGTGCACGAGTTCGTCGCCGCGTAATGCCGCGGGCGGCGTGCGCGCCGCCCGTCTTCCTCTCTCTTGCAGCAGCGAAACGGCGCGGGTGTCCGCATCGTTTCGCATCCCTCTGCATCCGTCTACATTACGCCGCCGGCGCCGCCTTGCGCGTCACCGCATCCGGCAAACCGAACACGCTGTCGAACGCCCAGTTGTACGCGAACGTGAAGATCGGGAAGAACACGATCAGCACTGCGTCATACAGGAACGCCTGCCATAACGACACGTCGAGCCACCACGCGATCAGCGGAATCAGGAACGTCACGAGCGCGACCTGGAACCCGATCGCATGCATGACGCGCCGCCCGACGGTGCGCGTCGTTTCCGCACGCCGCCGCTCCCATGCCTCGAAGCCGAGGTTGTACAGAAAATTGACGGTGACGCCCGTCGTCGAGATCATCACGCCGAGCACGCCGCTCGTCGCCGCGCTCGCGCCGCTCAGCATGCCGAGCACCGACGACGCGACGAGGATGCCGAGCACCTCGAACATCACGACGTAGACTATGCGTCTCTTCCATCCTTGCATGACCGACCACCTTCATATCGAACAAGGTGGCGAGACTACAGCGGGCACTTCGTCCGCAAAAGTCAGGTCGTTTCAATTTTTCTGACAGGAGCCGGCGGACCATGCTGACCAGCGATCACATCGACATGCTGCTGACCGTCATCGACAAAGGCTCGTTCTCGGCGGCCGCGCGTGCGCTCGGCCGCACGCCGTCGGCGGTCAGCATGGCGATCGCGAACGTCGAGGCCGAGCTCGACCTCGTGCTGTTCGACCGCGGCTCGCGCGAGCCGACGCCGACCGCCGCGATGGCCGCGCTGCTGCCCGACGCGCGCGCGATCGCCGAACGGCTGCATGCGCTGCGTGCGCATGCGCAGCACTTGTCGGAAGGCGTCGAGGATTCGCTGCGGCTCGGGCTCGCCGCCGAAATCGACGGTGCGCCGATTGCGCGCGCGCTGACGGCCGTCGCGGTGAAATATCCGGCGCTCGCGGTCAGCGTCGTCACGGCGCCGCAGGATGCGATCGTCGACGCGCTGCATCGTGGCGCCGTCGATCTTTGCGTCGCGTACGGCGGACTCGATCTGCATCCGCAGGAACAGATTCACGCGCTGTGGACCGAGACGCTGATCGCGGTCGCCGCGCCCGGCCATCCGGCGATTGCCGAAGCCGCGCATCCGGAGGCGATCGAGCGATTGTCCGGGTTCCGGCAGATCGTGATCGCCGATCCGGAGCGGCCGCTCACCGACGTGCGGCCGCTGATCGGCAACCGCACGTGGAAGGTGACCGACATGGCGACCGCGATCGCGCTCGTGAAGGCCGGTCATGGCTGGGCGAATTTGCCGGAGTCGGTCATCGGCCGGTATGTGGCCGACGGCGAACTCGCGTCGCTCGTGTTCGCGAACATTCGCAACGGGCTGCCGTTGCCTGTGTATTTGCGGCGGCCGAAACATATGGGGCTCGGCAAGGCGGCAAGCGAACTGGTGCGGGCACTGCGGGCCGAACGCGCGGAGATGTGAGCGCCGCCGCACCCGTCGGAAGGTGCCGAGTGAGATTGACCGTTAGTTGCGGAATGCGGTGCGGTAAAAAGGTTCTTCGGAAATTTCCGTGGACGTCGTCTTCCGACCCGCTGCAGCTATTGGATACCCCGGCAACTCGACGGCAAGGTTCAGTGCCAGGCTGACCTTCGAATATCCAACTGCATGCACCGGCGAAGGTCCTCAGACAGCACTGATGGGCTGCTACTCCGCGCTTGGGTAACGGACTGCGCAAGCGGGCGCTCCGGGCTGCCCTTTACTCTCTTGACGCGGCGTCAGGAGCCGTTCAAGCAGATCGGGGCTGTCTAGTTGCGCAATCCACCAGTTCAAAGCGTTCCCTACCTTGTCCTCGCGCCAAGCGAGGTAGCCATTCGTGAACTCGCGCACACCCACAATGCGACGCGCCACCAGCCTGCCTTCGTGTATCGGTTCTTTCGCTACGAAATCGGGCAGCATCCCGACAGCGATACCTTCGCACAGTGCTTGCAGTTTGGCTGCGAGCGTCGGCACGATGATCAGCGGCTGTCCGTCACGGGTGGCCACGGATTGCGGTTGCAGTTCGCGAGAAGTGTCACTGATGACAACACCTCGATATCTTGCGATCGTTTCGCTCTCCAACGGCTCGGGCATGCGGGCGAGTGGATGGTCCGGTGCCACGACAAAAACGTGCCGGAGGGTTCCGATTGGCCGGGCCGCGATATTCGCCGCATGCGGCGGCTCGCCGAACGCCCCTATCGCGAGATCGGCACGCCGCGTAACCAGGGCATCCCACACGCCCCCAAGCACCTCGGTGGAAAGACTTAGCTGGGTATTCATCTCCAGGTCGTAGAAGGCATGGACATACGGCCATAAGGACTGGATTGGCAAGATTGCATCGACGCATAGTCGAAGCTCCGATTCCCAACTGTCTCGAATGCCTTTTGCTTTGGCCTCCAGGTGTCGAGCCGCGTCTAAAAGACGACGCCCATCTTCCACAACAGCACGACCCGCTTCCGTGAGTCTCGCCCGTCTGCCGCCGCGATCGAACAGCTCGACCTCCAGGTCACTTTCCAGCTTTTGCACAAGGTAAGTGAGCGTCGACGGAACCCTATGCAACAACTCGGCCGCCTCGGCGAATGTACCGGTCCGGTCAATTGCATCCAACACTTCGAGAATTTCGAATGACAGCTTGGTCGTCATACAGCAGATACTTCTATTGTTCACAGGATTCACCGCGACGGCCCGAGCGGCTTTGCCTCAGCAACGCATCCATGCGGTTGCCCAACCTTTCGGGACTCGCTCGGATGCTGATCGGATGGACAAAGGCGATGTCGTCCCTGAACCGGATGCATCTGCCGGATGCTCTCGTTGACGAAGCCTCCGGCCACGCAATGGTCATTGCTGCAAGAGTCTAAGGGACACGCCGCTGTTTGTCTGCTCGTGGCGTGACGCACAGTTAGCCAGGCGCATGATTCTGCTCGCGTCAATTTAGTTTCGCGCGAACGAAAGGAGACGCATCGTGCCCCCATCTTCGAGCGTCAGCCGGCGCGAAGGTCAACAGACGTGGCATACGCGTTTGCTAGATGCGGCGTTCGGCATGGCGACGACAACGGCCATTCAGCTTGCCGCGGCGAGTGTCCCTTCCTGGCCGATCGCCGACGTTCCTCCACGGAAATTTGGATGACCCATAAAAAACCCGGTCCGCGTTGCCACGGACCGGGGTTCGTCGTTCGACCACTTGCTTGAGCAGCCCGCCCGTCAAGGGCCGCAGCGTCAGCGCCCAGCCACTTCCGCCTTGCCGGCCCCCGCATCGCCGATCGCCGTCGGTGCCGCGCCCCACCCGCCGCCGAGCGCACGAATGAGATTGACGGTCGACACCGCCTGCGCCCCCGTCAACTGGTTCGCCTGCAACTGCGACTGCAACACCGACCGCTCGCTGTCGATCACGTCGAGATACGCGACCTCCCCTTCCTGATACTGCGTCCGCGACAGCGTCGCCGCACGGCGCGAAGCATTGACGGCCGCATTCTGCGCGCGAATCTGGTCGTCGAGCAGGCGCAGATCGGCGAGATTGTCCTCGACCTCGCGGAACGCGACGAGCACCTGCTGCCGGTAGTTCGCGACCTGTTCGTCGTACTGCGCGCGCGCCTGCTGCACGCCCGCCGCACGGCGCCCGCCGTCGAACAGCGGCAGCGTCAGCGCGGTGCCGGCGAACGGCCCGAGCAGGAACGTGCGGCTCGACCACAGGAACAGGTTGCCGAGCGTCGACGCTTCATACCCGAACGACCCGGTGATGTCGAGCTTCGGGAAGTACGCCGACTTCGCCAGCCCGATCCGCGCATTCGCGGCCGCCATCGCGCGCTCGGCCGCCGCCACGTCCGGGCGGCGTTCGAGCAGCGCAGACGGCAGGCCCGGCGGAATCTTCACCGCGACCGGCACGATCGGCGTTTCCTTGAACGCGAAATCCGCCGGCGCCTTGCCGAGCAGAATGGCCAGCGCATGCTCGGACGCCGCGCGCCGGCGCGCAACGCCGACCGCATCGGCCTGCGCGCTGGCCAGCTCGTTCTTCGCGCGCGACACGTCGAGCTCGCTGATGTCGCCTTCGTTGAAGCGGCGCTGCACGAGCTTCAGCGCCTGCTCGCGCAGCTCGACCGTGCGGCGGTACAGGTCCTGATCCGAATCGAGCTGGCGCAGTTCGAAGTAGTTCTGCGCGACGTCGGCCTGCAGCGCGAGCTGCACCGAGCGGAACAGCGCCTCGCTCTGCGCCTGGTCGGCACGCGACGCCTCGACGTTGCGGCCGACGCGGCCGAACAGGTCGGCTTCGTACGACACCGTGCCCTGCGCGCGCCACAGCGTCGCGTTGGTCGGGCCCGTACCTTGCGGCTGGAACTGCGACGCCGACGACAGCCCCTCGCGCGTCGGCCCGAACCCGGCGCCGACCTGCGGGAACCATTGCGAGCGCGCCGAACGCGTCGCCGCACGCGCTTCCTCGACTCGCGCCGCCGCGGCCTTCAGGTTCTGGTTCGCGGCGAGCGCCTGCGCCTCGAGCGAATCGAGCACCGGGTCGCCGAACACCTTCCACCATTCGCCGCGATGTTCGCCATCCGACGGCTCGGCCGTCTTCCACGTGCCGGCCTGCTCGCCGGCGGCGAGGGTCGGCGCTTCCTTGAACGCGGCGGGCGCCGCCGCATCCGGCCGCTTGTAGTCGGGGCCCACCGCGCACGCGGCGAGCAGCGTCGCGAGCAGGGTGCTCGCGGCCGCCACCTTCGCGAAGCGCATCAGGCCGTTCGTGTTGTGCAAGTTATTCATTTTCTGGTCCTCAAGCATCGGGCGCCGGCACGCCGTACCCCGCCGAATCCTTGCCGGCGACGTGGATCTTGCCGCCCGCGAGCGTACGCAGCACGACGTAGAACACCGGCGTCAGCATCAGCCCGAACAGCGTCACGCCGAGCATCCCGAAGAACACCGCGACACCCATCGCATGGCGCATTTCCGAACCGGCGCCGGTCGACGTGACGAGCGGCACCACGCCCATGATGAAGGCGATCGACGTCATCAGGATCGGGCGCAGCCGCAGCCGGCTCGCCTCGATCGCGGCCTCGAGCGGCGTCCTGCCGTCGTGTTCGAGCTCGCGCGCGAATTCGACGATCAGGATCGCGTTCTTCGCCGACAGCCCCACCAGCACCATCAGGCCGATCTGCGTGAAGATGTTGTTGTCGCCCTGCGTGAGCCACACGCCCGTCAGCGCCGACAGAATGCTCATCGGCACGATCAGGATCACCGCGAGCGGCAGCGTCAGGCTTTCATACAGCGCGGCGAGCACGAGGAACACGAGCAGCACACTGATCGGGAACACCCACATCGCCGAATCGCCCGCAAGAATCTGCTGGTACGTGAGGTCGGTCCACTCGAACCGCACGCCGCGCGGCAGCGTCTCGTGCGCGATGCGCTCGACCGCGGCCTGCGCCTGGCCCGACGAGAAGCCCGGCGCCGGGCCGCCGTTGATGTCGGCCGCCGTGTAGCCGTTGTAGCGCACGACCATTTCCGGGCCGAAGGTCGGCGTCACCGTCACGAGCGACGACAGCGGCACCATTTCGCCCTTGTCGTTGCGCGTCTTCAACTGCAGGATGTCGTCCGCGCGCTGGCGGAACGGCGCATCGGCCTGCACGCGCACCTGGTACACGCGCCCGAAGCGGTTGAAGTCGTTCACGTACAGCGAACCGAGATACACCTGCATCGTGTTGAACACGTCGGTCACCGGCACGCCGAGCTGCTTCGCCTTCACGCGGTCGAGATCGACGTTGAGCTGCGGCACGTTGATCTGGTAGCTCGTGAACAGCGGGCCGAGTTCAGGCGCCTGCTGCGCGCGCTTGATGAAGTCGTTGGTCGCATCCGACAGCTTCGCGTAGCCCACCGCGCCGCGATCCTCGATCTGCATCTTGAACCCGCCGAGCGTGCCGAGGCCGAGCACCGGCGGCGGCGGGAACACCGCGACGAACGAATCCTTCATCGCGCTGTACTGCTGGTTCAGCGCACCCGCGATCGCGCCGGCCGACAACGCCTTGCCATGCCGCTCCGAGAACGGCTTGAGCGTGACGAACACGATGCCCGCGCTCGAGCTGTTCGTGAAGCCGTTCACCGACAGCCCCGGGAACGCGACCGCGCTCTCGACGCCCGGCTGCTTCAGCGCGATCGACCCCATGTCGCGGATCACCTTCTCGGTGCGGTCGAGCGATGCACCGTTCGGCAACTGCGCGAACGCGATCAGGTATTCCTTGTCCTGCGCGGGCACGAAGCCGCCCGGCACGACCTTCGACACGAGCACGGTCGCGCCCACCAGCACGAGGTACACGCCGAGCATCAGCGTCTTGCGCGACAGCACGCCGCGCACGCCGCGGCCGTAGTTCTCCGCGCCGCGATGGAACACCTTGTTGAAGCGGCGGAAGAAGCCGCCGAGCACGCGGTTCATCACGCGCGTGAGCCAGTCTTCCTTGTCGCCGTGCCCCTTCAGCAGGATCGCGGACAGCGCCGGCGACAGCGTCAGCGAGTTGAACGCCGAGATCACCGTCGAGATCGCGATGGTCATCGCGAACTGCTTGTAGAACTGGCCGGTCAGGCCCGACATGAACGCGAGCGGCACGAACACGGCGACGAGCGTCAGCGCGATCGCGATGATCGGCCCGCTCACTTCCTGCATCGCCTTGTAGGTTGCCTGCCGCGCGTTCATCCCGCCCTCGATGTTGCGCTCGACGTTCTCCACGACGACGATCGCATCGTCGACCACGATCCCGATCGCGAGGACCATCCCGAACAGCGACAACGCGTTGATCGAATACCCGAACGCCAGCAGCAGCGAGAACGTGCCGATGATCGACACCGGCACCGCGATCAGCGGAATCAGCGACGCGCGCCAGGTCTGCAGGAACACGATCACGACGATCACGACCAGCGCGATCGCTTCGAGCAGCGTGTGCACGACGGCCTTGATCGACGAACGCACGAACTGCGTCGGGTCATAGACGATCTTGTAGTCGACGCCGGCCGGCATGTCCTGCTTCAGCTCGGCCATCGTCTTGCGCACCTCGTCCGAGATCTGCAGCGAGTTCGCGCCCGGCGACTGGTTGATCGCCATCGCGACGGCCGGCTTGTTGTCGAGCAGCGAGCGCAGCCCGTATTCGGACGCGTCGAGCTGGATTCGCGCGATGTCGCGCAGGTGCGTGACGCCGCCGTCCGGCGTCGTCTTCACGACGATGTCGCCGAACTCGTCTTCCGTCTGCAGACGGCCGCGCGCGTTCACCGACAGCTGCAGCGGCGTGCCGGGCAGCGACGGCGACGCGCCGATCACGCCGGCCGCGACCTGCACGTTCTGCTCGCGGATCGCCTGCACGACGTCCTCGGCCGACAGCCCGCGCTGCGCGACCTTCTGCGGATCGAGCCACACGCGCATCGCGTAGTCGCCCGAACCCCACAGCTGCACCTGACCGACGCCCTGGATCCGCGACAGGCGATCCTTCACGTTGATCAGCGCGTAGTTGCGCAGGTAGGTCATGTCGTAGCGGTTGTCCGGCGAGATCAGGTGGACCACCATCGTCAGCGTCGGCGAGCTCTTCACCGTGGTGATGCCGAGCCGCTGCACGTCTTCCGGCAGGCGTGGCAGCGCCTGGTTCACGCGGTTCTGCACGAGCTGCGTGGCCTTGTCCGGATCGGTGCCGAGCTTGAACGTGACGGTGATCGTCATGTTGCCGTCGCTGTTCGCCTGCGACTGCATGTAGAGCATGTCCTCGACGCCGTTGATCTGCTCTTCAAGCGGCGACGCGACCGTCTCGGCGATCACTTTCGGGTTCGCGCCCGGATACTGCGCCTTCACGATCACGGAAGGCGGCACGACCTCCGGATATTCCGAAATCGGCAGCAGGAACATCGCGATCACCCCGCCGAGCAGGATGATCACCGATAGGACTCCTGCGAAGATCGGCCGGTCGATAAAGAATTTGGAAATGTTCATGGGTTGCTCTGTCTGGTTGAACGCGGATGCGAAGCGGCGTGCCGCTTACGAATCCGCCTTCGCCGGTGCGGCCGGCTTCGCGGTACCCGCGAGCGGCGCGGACGGCTCGTCGCCGCCCGTCATCGGGACCATGTGCGGCTTCACCTGCTCGCCGGGGCGCACGCGCTGCGTGCCGTTCACGATCACGCGATCGCCGGCCGCGAGCCCGCTCACGATCACGCGCCGGTTGCCGTGCTGCATTCCCGGTTGCACTTCGCGGTACGACACGCGGCCCTGCTGATCGACGACGAACACGAACTTCTTGTCCTGATCGGTGTTGATCGCGGCATCGTCGACGAGCAGCGCCTCGTGCGGCGCGCTGCCGCCCACCTTCACGCGCGCGTAGAGGCCCGGGACGAGCGTGCCGTCCGCGTTGTCGAAGCGTGCGCGCACGCGGATCGTGCCCGACGACGTGTCGAGCCGGTTGTCGACCGAGTCGATCTCGCCGCTGCGCGAGTAGCCGGTTTCGTTCGCGAGGCCGAGTTCGACCGGCACCTTGCGGCCGTTGCGCGCGCCGTTGATGTATTGCAGGTAGGTCTGCTCGTCCGCGTCGAACGACGCGTAGATCGGCGACACCGACACCAGCGTCGTCAGCGGCGCGGCCGACGCACCGGCCGACACGACGTTGCCGAGCGTGATTTCCGCACGCGACACGCGGCCCGATACCGGCGCCGTGATGCGCGTGTAGCCGAGGTTGATGCGCGCCGTTTCCAGCGCGGCTTCGGCGGCCTTCAGGTTCGCGCTCGCTTCGCGCGCCGCGTTCTGCTTCTCGTCGTAGTCGCGCTTCGCGATCGCGTTGTCGCCGATCAGCCGCTGCGCGCGCTGCCAGTCGGTCTGCGCGTAGCCGTTGCGCGCCTGCGCGGCCGCGAGCTGCGCGGCGGCGCGATCGACTTCCGCCTGGTACGGGCGCGGGTCGATCACGAACAGCACGTCGCCCTTCTTCACGAGCGCGCCGTCCTTGAAATTCACCGCGACGATCGTGCCCGACACCTGCGGGCGCACGTCGACTTTCTCGACCGCCTCGAGGCGGCCCGAATAGCTTTGCCAGTCGGTGACGGTCTGAGGCACGACGGTCGCGACGTCGACTTCGGGCAGCGGCGCCGCCGCTTTCTCGGGCGCGTTCGCGTTCACGCGCATCGCGCCGAACGTGCCGAGGCCGACGACGGCAAGCGTGACGATCGCCGCGGTCGCGATTCGTGAACGGGTGGTGCGTAGGATGGCCATGTGGATCTCCGGTAAGCGTGGATTGGTCTGGTTATTCGGAACGGTTCGGCTGGCGCGCCTGGAAACGGCACTGGAAGAAGCGCACGGCTTCCTCGAACGCGGCTTCGTGCGTGGCGAGCGCGGCGTGCGTGATGTCCGGGTAGCGGATCACCTGCGTGAGCACGCCCGATGAAATCAGGCAGCCCGCATATTTCTCCGCCTCGACGTGCAGCACGTCGTTCTGCGCGGTGACGACGAGCGTCGGCGGCAGCCCCGCGAGGCGCACCGATTCGATCGGCGCCGCGTACGGGTGCATGCGCTGCGCCGCCTGCGGCAGGTATGCGCGATAGCAGGCCGCGCATTCGCGCGCGGTGATGTCGGACGCGAGGCGCTCGGCGTCGCCGATGCGCGTCATGCTCGGGTCGAGCATCGGCCCGAACAGCGCCTGCGCGGCGATCGACACCTCGCCGCGGTCGCGAGCGATGAAGGCGAGGCAGTTCGCGAGCTGGCCGCCCGCATCGTGCCCCGCGACCCCGATCTTCTTCGGGTTGCCGCCGAACGCGCGGGCGCGCGTCGCGGCCCACACGGCGGCCCGATACGCATCCTCCGGCGCGGCCGGAAAAGGAAAGGCCGGCGCGAGCGAATAGTCGACCGACACTACGAGAGCTGGTAAGCGTTCTGCTAAAAAACGCGCGGCGAAATCCGCGTCTTCGAGCGAACCGCGAACGAAGCCGCCGCCGTGGAAATAAAGCACTACTGGCAACCCGGTCTTGTCCGGGCGGCGGTAGAGGCGCAGCACGATGTCCTGTGCGTAGCCGGGAATTTCGACTTCGGCAACCGTCAGCGCCCCGCCCGCTGTGGCTTGCGCGGGCAGCGCGGCTTTCAGGAATTTGCTGAATTCAGAAGCGTCCATGACGATGCGGCATCCATTTCGAGATGGAACGAATTCTGAGTCCGGCAGACATTGGGATAAATGCCTATAATCCGGCAACACAATTCAACGCCCCCGAACAATCCGAGGCTGCGTTTACCCATGAGGTAGCGCAGCCTTGTTGTTCGCGGGCTCATTAGATTGCGGAGGTTGTGATGGACCGGCTTCAGGCCATGCAGGTGTTTACTCGCGTCGTCGATACAAGCAGCTTCACCAAGGCAGCAGAAACGCTCGGCCTGCCGCGAGCGTCCGTCACGACGATCATCCAGAATCTCGAAGCCTTCCTCGGCGTGCGGCTGATGCACCGGACCACGCGCCGGCTGTCGCTCACGCCGGACGGCGCCGCGTACTACGAACGGTGCGTGCGGATCCTCGCGGACGTCGAGGAAACCGAAGCGAGCTTCCAGGCCAACAATCGGAAGCCGCACGGAAAGTTGCGTATCGACATGCCGGGCTCGATCGGTCGGCTGCTCGTGATTCCGTCGCTGTGCGAATTTCATACGCGCTATCCGGACATCGACCTGCAGCTCGGCCTGTCCGACCGGCCGGTCGACCTGCTGCAGGAAGGCGTCGACTGCGTGATCCGCGTCGGTGCGCTGCAGGATTCGTCGCTCGTCGCGCGCCGCGTCGGCCTGTTCGAATGCGTGACCGTCGCGTCGCCCGACTATCTCGAGCGCAACGGCGAGCCGCAGACGATCGACGATCTGAGCCAGCACAAGGCCGTCAACTACTTCTCGAGCCGCACCGGCCGCACGATCGACTGGACCTTCCTGATCGACGGCAAGGAAGTCGAGATGAAGATGGAGGGCATCGTGTCGGTAAACGACGCGGATGCGTACGTGACCTGCGGTATCGAAGGCTTCGGGCTGATCCAGCCGCCGCTCTTCATGGTGCTGCCGCACCTGCGCGAGGGCCGGCTCAAGGAAGTGCTGCCCGGCGTCAAGCCGCTGCCGATGCCGATCTCGGTCGTGTATCCGCACAGCCGCCATCTGTCGCCGAAGGTGCGCGTGTTCGTCGACTGGATTGCCGAAGTGTTCGACCGCTGCCCGCTGCTGAGCGGCAAGGGCAGCCTCGACGCGACGTGCAGCAAGCGCACGTTCGAGGAAGCCGAACGCGCGCCGGCGCTCGATACGCCGGTCATCAACGAGTGGGTCGCGTAATCGTCTGAACCACGCGTGCGGGCCGCGGCGCCCGCACGTCGTCCCGCCTGCGCGCCGCCTGGGCACCACCTCCACGCGCGGCGCCCCGATCCTTCCCGAATCTGCAGCAACCCTTTGCGCAACCCGCGGCAATCGGCCGTGTGCGTCGTCGCGCGCCCTCGCCGCCGCCCCTGCGACGCCGGCGCCACGGGGCTGCGGGCCGTTTCCGCATTCCCCCACCGCACGTACGGATTCCGATTGTTCCAGTCTCGCGACAATTCAATTCGTGCGAGCCGCATTTATCGCGACGGAACGGACACCTAGAGTAAACCCTGTCGCGCACCTCGTTGCGCATCGAACAGATCCCGCCTGGCGGGACCGGAGTAAGCGCTCAAGCGCCCGCTCCGACATTTTCAGGAGTGACGCCATGAACCGCCGCCATCTTCTCTCGGCCCTTGCTCTCACGCTTGCCGTGTCCGCACCGGCCTTCGCCGATTCGGGTACGCCGCACGCCGGCGACTACGGCAACACGTCGTGGTATTCGCAGCACAACGGCCCGCGCACACGCGCCGAAGTGAGCGCGGAGGTCGTGCAAGCACGCAAGGACGGCACGCTCGCGTACCTGCGCAAGGCAACGTCGTACCCGCAAGGGCTCGAGCTCGCACAAGGCGCCTATCGCCCGATGCCGGAAAGCAACCAGCTCGCCGGCGGAGGCCGGTAAACGCGCGACGCCGCGCAGCGGGTTGCCCCGCGCGCGGCATCTCGAACCACCTCGTCGACGACTCGCTGAGTCAGTGAGTTGCAGGAGCACATGATGAACGATCAACTTCCTTCGCCGCTCGATCACTGGGACGACACCACGCCGGTGTGGACGCCGTTCCGCTCCGGGTCGCAATCGCATTGACGCTCGCGGCGACGTGTCGCCGATACCGTCCTGCGGCGATCAACGGCGCGGCACTCCATCACGCCATTCGCCCCAGTGCGTGACGATGTCCTGCACGAGCGGATTGCCCGCGCGGTACAGGTTTTCGGTCGCCGGCGCGAAGCCGCCCTGGTCCGCGTAGTTCAGCAGGTTGTCCGCGCTCGTCTGTCCCGCGTACGGCCGGTCGAAATCGGACCCCGTGCGCAGCACGGCGACGCGCGACAGGTCGACCCGCTTCACGCTCGCCGCGCGCTTGAGCGCTTCGTACGTTGCGTTGTCTTCCTGCGCGGTCATGCAGTACGTGCCCTTGCCGTCCGTGAGGATCTTGGTCCACTGGCGTGCGCGCTCGCCGATCAGCGTGCCCGAGAACCACGTATTGCCCGATGACGTATCGCACTGGATCACCGTCGGCGGCCGGTTGGCCGGCGCGTACGTGAACTTCGCGCGCGCGGCCTGCGCCTGTGCGCTGTCCGCGAGCACGACGTTGCGCGACAGCGCGTATGCGGCGTCGGTCAACTGCGGGTTGAGCTGGAATACTTCGGTGCGATAGTCGAGCGGCGGCTTGTCGTTCGGGCTCTTCGTGTTGATGCCGAGAAAACCGGTGTTCCACCCGGCCGGAATCTCGCGCGCATCGAGCTCCCACTGCAGGCTGAAATCGACGAGGTATTTCGACCACGCGGCCGAGCCGACCGTGCCTTGCGCGGGATCGACGCCTGCGATGCCCGAGATCAGGAAGTACGTGCGGCGCAGATCGAAGCGCTGCGAGAACGTGAGCGCCATGATCGTCGCCGACGCGTTCGCATAGCCCATGCCGGTCGTGACCACGCACACGTCCTGCTTGTTGCAGTGGACGGCCGGATAGTCGGGCGACAGGCCCGGCACGGCGATGTCGCGCCACGGGCCGAGCCGGTCGAGCCACGCCTGGCCTTCCGGACCGAACATCGTGATGATCATGACCTTGACCGGGCGGCCCTGTGCGCCGGTCTCGGCGAATGCGGCGTTGCCCGCGTTGTTGCCCTGGTTGTCCTGCGCGATCGACGGCGCGGTCGCGCAGGCCGCGAGCGAGAATGCAGCGGCGGAAAGAATGGAGCGAGTCAGCATCGGCGTTCCTTGTTTCAGTGATGTTGGATGAGAACGGCTGTCGGAGACTGCGCGACGAGTATAGAACGGGCGTGCGCGATGCGGAACCCGACTACGAAACGGCGGGCGATGTTTCGTGCGAATGGATGCGTGTTGCGCGACGGGAAATTGCCCACTCTTCGCGGCCCTGCAAACGTCAGGAATGCTATCTGGTTTGCCGCCAACCGCGACGTCGGCCGCTTCTCGGCGCGCTACGCGCGCATCAGCCCCGCGACGCCATATCCGAGCACGACGAGTGCGGCGACCACATGGCTCGCGGCGAGCCATCGCTGCGACTTCACGAAGCGCCCGATCGCGCTGCCGCCGAACGCGAACACGAGCTGCCCGGCGAGACTGCCCGCGAACACGTACGCCGCGCCGAGCAGCCAGTGCCGGTGCGCACCGACGGCAGCGGTCGCATAGCCGTAGAACAGCAGGATGGTCAGCGGATTCGCGAGCGTGACGAAGAACATCGACATGAACGGGCGATCGGCCGGTGGCGTCGGTACGCTGCCGTCGAGCGCGCGGCGCCGGTCATGCAGCGCCTGCCACAGCATCCGCGCGCCCATCGCGAGCAGCACGAACGCACCGACCATGCGGAACACCGACAGATACGACGCCAGCGTGCCCGCGAGCAGCGCGCCGATCGTGAACGCGACGACCGCATAGCAGCCGTCGGCAGCGGCCACCCCGAGCGCCGCGCGCACGCCGGTCGCCGTACCGGCGCGCATGCCGTAGTGCGCGATCATCAGTGCGACGGGCCCGACCGACAGCGCGATCGTCAGCCCGAACAGGAAGTCGTTCATCGGTCGTCGATGGCATCGATACCGTCGATGGAAAGCGTCGATTCCGGCGACGTCGAAACGATGCGGCGTGTGAATCCGGCGTCAGGCGACGTCGACGCGTGCGGGCCCGTCCACCATCTCGCCGATCACCGCCGCGCGGTCGAAACCGTCGGCACGGAAGCACGCGAGCACGTCGTCGACCGCTTCCGGCGCACATGCGACCAGCAGCCCGCCCGACGTCTGCGGATCGGTCAGTAGCGCCTGCGCGACGGGCGGCAGCGCGTCGGCGAGCCGCACATCGGTGCCGTACGCGGCCCAGTTGCGGCCCGACGCACCGGTGAACACGCCGTCGGCGACGAACGTCTCGACGCCCGCGAGCCACGGCAGCGACGCATAGTGCACGCGCGCGGTGAGCCGCGCGCCGCGCGCCAGTTCGAGCGTATGGCCGAGCAGCCCGAAGCCCGTGACGTCGGTCAGCGCATGCACGCCCGACAGCGCGGCGAGTTCGGCGCCCGGCCGGTTCAGCTTGGTGGTGGTCGCAACCATCTGCGCGTAACCCGCTCCATCGAGCTGGTTCTTCTTCAGCGCGGCCGACAGCACGCCGACGCCGAGCGGCTTGCCGAGCACGAGCACGTCGCCCGCGCGCGCGGCCGCGTTGCGCTTCACGCGCGACGGATGCACGACGCCGATCGCCGCGAGCCCGTAGATCGGCTCGACCGAATCGATCGAATGGCCGCCCGCGACCGGAATGCCGGCCTCCGCGCATACCGATTCGCCGCCGCGCAGCACGGCCGCGATCGTTTCGTGCGGCAGCACGTTGATCGGCATGCCGACCAGCGCGAGCGCGAGAATCGGCTTGCCGCCCATCGCATAGACGTCGGACAGCGCGTTGGTGGCCGCGATGCGGCCGAAGTCGAAAGGATCGTCGACGATCGGCATGAAGAAATCGGTGGTCGCGACGATCGCCTGCTCGTCGTTGAGCCGGTAGACGGCCGCGTCGTCGGACGTCTCGGTGCCGACCAGCAGATCGGGGAACAGCGCGGGCGGCGTCGCGCGCTTGAGCAGTTCGGACAGCACGCCCGGCGCGATCTTGCAGCCGCAGCCGCCGCCGTGCGACAGGCTCGTGAGGCGCGGAACGGCGGGCGGGGCTTGGGTGGCTTCGGTCATCGTCGGCATCCGGTGAATAACAACGTTCTATTATCGACAATTCCGCGCGAGCGCGCCCGGTACGCTCGCCGCGTTGCGGAGCGTATTGCGCTTCGATCGGTCTATGACGGAATCGCAACGAGCCGATATTGCCGTGCTCACGCGTCAAGCCAGCGCCACGGCCTCGCCGAACGCCCGCTCGTCGATCGCCTCGGCCAGCGTCGCGAACGCGGTCGCGATCTCGTCTTCCGGCACGCACGCATAGCCGAGCAGCAACCCCGACGCGGCGCGCTCGCGATCCGCGTAATACCCGGACAGCGGGCGCACGACGATGTTGCGTTCGAGCGCGGCCTGCGCGACCGCGCGATCGTCGACGTCCGTCGGCAATTGCGTGACGAGATGCAGCCCCGCGTCGCTGCCGAGCGCATGCAGCGTATCGCCGTAGCGGCGCGCGACCGCGTCGAGCAGCACCTCGCGGCGTTGCCCGTACAGCGTACGCATCTTGCGGATATGCGACACGAAATGCCCTTCCGCGATGAATTCGGCGAGCACGGCCTGCTGCAGCAACTGCCCTTCGCGATACAGCTCGGCGCTCGCGGTCGCGAAACTTTCCGCGAGCGGCTCCGGCGCGACCAGATAGCCGACCCGCAGCCCCGGGAACAGCGTCTTGCCGAAACTGCCGACGTAGATCACCTGCCCGGCCGTGTCGAGGCCCTGCAGCGACGCGAGCGGCCGGCTGCCGTAGCGGAATTCGCTGTCGTAGTCGTCCTCGATGATCCAGCAGCCGTGCTGGCGCGCGTATTCGAGCAGCATCCGCCGCCGCGCGAGGCTCATCACCATCCCGAGCGGATACTGGTGCGACGGCGTGACGAGCATCAGCTTCGGCGGCTCGGCGAGATCGGCGGCCGACGGCGCGATGCCTTCGTCGTCGACCGGGATCGGCCGCGTGGTCAGCCCCGACACGTTCAGCACGCTGCGCACGCCCCAGTAGCACGGATCCTCGGTCCAGATCGCGTCGCCCGGATCGGTCAGCAGCCGCACCGCGAGGTCGATCGACTGGTGGATGCCGGTCGTGATCACGATCTGCTCGGGCGTGCAGCGCACCGAGCGCGACGTGCGCAGGTAGTCGGCCAGCGCCTCGCGCAGCAGCGCGAGCCCGCCGCCGGGTGCGTAGGTCAGCAGGTCCGGGCGCAGGCGCCGCCAGTACTTGTTGTGCAGCCGCGTCCAGACACGCGCCGGAAATCGCGACACATCGGGCACGCCGGGCATGAACGCGCCGCCCTGGCGCTTCGACACGCCGGCGCCCTCGACGAGCCGCGTGCCGCGCGCGGACAGCCGCCGCGCGGACGAAGGCACGACCGTCGGCGCGCCAGCCGGATCGGCCGGCGCGCCGACGATCTCGTCGGGCGCGCTGTCGGCGACGAACGTGCCGCGGCCCGTCGCCGAGTTCACGTAGCCTTCGAGCGCAAGCTGTTCGTAAACCTGCGTGACCGTGTTGCGCGCGATCCCGAGCTCGGCGGCCAGCAGCCGCGACGACGGCACACGCGTGCCGGCCGGCAGTTCGCGCGACAGGATCGCCTGTTGCAGCAGCCGGTGAAGCTGCCGGTAGATCGGCTGTTCGCCGCCGCGCACGAGGCGCTGCGCCAGCCAGTCCGACAACACGCTCGCGCGCATGATTGGCTCCTGAATATTTATTGAAATGGCTCTGATTGCCGGAGCCAAATGTGATTATAGTCGCCTCCATGGGCCGCCAAGGCGGCCGATTTTCTACTCACCGGGAAGAACATCAAGGAGATGACCGTGAAGAATGCCGATCTGCAGGCCCGCAAGAACGCCGCCACCCCGCGCGGCGTCGGCGTGATGTGCGATTTCTACGCAGCCCGCGCCGAGAACGCGGAGCTGTGGGATGTCGAAGGCCGCCGCTTCATCGATTTCGCCGCCGGCATCGCCGTGCTGAACACGGGCCACCGCCACCCGAAGATCGTCAAGGCGATCGCGGATCAGTTGAACCACTTCACGCACACCGCTTACCAGATCGTCCCGTACGCGTCGTACGTCGAGCTGGCGGAGAAGATCAACGCACGCGCGCCGGGCGACTTCCCGAAGAAGACCGCGTTCTTCACGACCGGCGCCGAAGCCGTCGAGAACGCGATCAAGATCGCGCGTGCGGCGACCGGCCGTCCGGGCGTGATCGCATTCTCGGGCGGCTTCCACGGCCGCACGATGATGGGCATGGCGCTGACCGGCAAGGTCGCGCCGTACAAGCTGAACTTCGGCCCGTTCCCGGGCGACGTGTTCCACGCGCCGTACCCGAACGCCGTGCACGGCGTGACGACCGCCGACTCGATCAAGGCGATCGAGATGCTGTTCAAGGCCGACATCGATCCGAAGCGTGTCGCCGCGATCATCTTCGAACCGGTCCAGGGCGAAGGCGGCTTCAACCCGGCGCCGGCCGAATTCGTGCGCGCGCTGCGCAAGATCTGTAACGAACACGGCATCCTGCTGATCGCCGACGAAGTGCAGACGGGCTTCGCACGCACCGGCAAGCTGTTCGCGATGCAGCACTACGACGTGCTGGCCGACCTGATCACGATGGCGAAGAGCCTCGCCGGCGGCATGCCGCTGTCGGGCGTCGTCGGCCGTGCGGACGTGATGGACGCAGCGGCGCCCGGCGGCCTCGGCGGCACGTACGCGGGCAACCCGCTGGCCGTCGCATCGGCGCACGCGGTGCTCGAAATCATCGACGAAGAGAAGCTGTGCGAGCGCGCGACGCAGCTCGGCGACGTGCTGAAGGCGAAGCTGAATGCGCTGCAGGCCGACGTGCCGCAGATCGCCGACGTGCGCGGCCCGGGCGCGATGATCGCGGTCGAATTCCTGAAGCCGGGTTCGGGCGAGCCGGATGCCGAATTCACGAAGCGCGTGCAGACGCGGGCGCTCGAGCGCGGCCTGCTGCTGCTCGTGTGCGGCGTGTACTCGAACGTCGTGCGCTTCCTGTTCCCGCTGACGATCCCGCAAGCCGTGTTCGACGAAGCGCTCGCGATCCTCGAGGAAGTGCTGAAGGAAACGGTCGGCGTGCCGGCCTGAGTGCCCGTCCACGTCAACTGAATGCGCCGCCGTCGCGAAGACGGCGGCGGCCGTTTTCATCGGTCCTTATCCGTC
This sequence comes from Burkholderia anthina, assembly GCF_001547525.1. Classification (GTDB taxonomy): domain Bacteria; phylum Pseudomonadota; class Gammaproteobacteria; order Burkholderiales; family Burkholderiaceae; genus Burkholderia; species Burkholderia semiarida. Next base: position 1,622,167 of record NZ_LNJP01000003.1, on the reverse strand, counting down.
CTTTTTCGAAGCAGGCGATTCACATGAGCACCGTTCAGGAAACCCTGGCACTGAAAGATCCGTCGCTGTTCCGCCAGCAGGCGTACATCAATGGCGAATGGCAACACGCGGCGAACGGCGAGTCGTTCGATGTCCGCAATCCGGCGACGGGCGGCCTGCTCGGCACCGTGCCGGCGATGGGCACGGCCGAGACGCGTCACGCGATCGAGGCCGCGAACGCCGCATGGCCGGCGTGGCGCAAGAAGACCGCGAAGGAACGCGCGACGATCCTGCGCAAGTGGCACGACCTGATGATGGAAAACGCCGACGACCTCGCGCTGATCCTGACCACCGAGCAAGGCAAGTCGCTGGCCGAAGCGAAGGGCGAGATCGGCTACGCGGCGTCGTTCCTCGAGTGGTTCGCGGAAGAAGGCAAGCGCGTGTACGGCGACACGATCCCGACGCCGGCGAGCGACAAGCGCATCGTCGTGACGAAGGAAGCGATCGGCGTGTGCGCGGCGATCACGCCGTGGAACTTCCCGGCGGCGATGATCACGCGCAAGGTCGGCCCGGCGCTCGCCGCGGGCTGCCCGATCGTCGTGAAGCCGGCTGAAGCGACGCCGTTCTCCGCACTCGCGATGGCCGTGCTGGCCGAGCGCGCGGGCGTGCCGGCCGGCGTGTTCAGCGTCGTCACGGGCGATCCGAAGGCGATCGGCGGCGAGCTGACGTCGAACCCGATCGTGCGCAAGCTGTCGTTCACCGGCTCGACGCCGGTCGGCCGCCTGCTGATGTCGCAATGCGCGGCGACGGTCAAGAAGGTGTCGCTGGAACTCGGCGGCAACGCGCCGTTCATCGTGTTCGACGATGCCGATCTCGATGCGGCCGTGCAGGGCGCGATCGCGTCGAAGTACCGCAACAGCGGCCAGACGTGCGTGTGCACGAACCGCTTCTACGTGCACGAAGCCGTGTACGACCAGTTCGCGCAGAAACTCGCGGCGGCCGTCGGCCAGTTGAAGGTCGGCCGCGGCACGGAGCCGGGCGTCACGCAGGGCCCGCTGATCAACGAAGCCGCCGTGCTAAAGGTCGAGGCGCACATCGAGGACGCGCTCGCGAAGGGCGCGACCGTCGTGACGGGCGGCAAGCGTCACGCGCTCGGCCACGGCTTCTTCGAGCCGACCGTGCTGACGGGCGTCACGCCGGCGATGAAGGTCGCGAAGGAAGAGACGTTCGGGCCGCTCGCGCCGCTGTTCAAGTTCGGCAGCGACGACGAGGTGATCCGTCTCGCGAACGACACCGAATTCGGCCTCGCCGCCTACTTCTACAGCCGCGACATCGGCCGCGTGTGGAAGGTGGCCGAGGCGCTCGAATACGGGATGGTCGGCGTGAACACGGGCCTGATCTCGAACGAAGTCGCGCCGTTCGGCGGCGTCAAGCAGTCGGGCCTCGGCCGCGAAGGCTCGCACTACGGCATCGACGACTACGTCGTGATCAAGTACCTCTGCCTCGCCGTCTGACGGTTCGGGGCCTGCCGCTTTCGGCGACAGGCCCTGGCCGCCCGGCCGGAACCGGGCGGCCCGACGCGGGCCGGTACCCCTCTCCGTCGCGCCCGCGTCACCCTTCCTGTCGTTCCGCGATCAGCGGAATACGTTCACCGCCTCCACCAAACGCGTCGCCTGCTGCTTCAGGCTCTCCGACGCCGCCGTACTCTGCTCGACCAACGCCGCGTTCTGCTGCGTGATGTTGTCCAGGTGCACGACCGCCTGGTCGACCTGCGCGACCCCCGTGCTCTGCTCGGCCGTCGACGAGCTGATCTCCGCGATCAGATCCGACACGCGCTTCACCTGCGTGACGATGTCCTCCATCGTCTTGCCCGCGCCGTCGACGATCCGCGCGCCCGATTCGACGCGCTCGACGCTCGCGCCGATCAGCGTCTTGATCTCCTTCGCCGCGTTCGCGCTGCGCTGCGCGAGCGCCCGTACTTCGCCGGCCACCACCGCGAAGCCGCGCCCCTGATCGCCCGCCCGCGCGGCCTCGACCGCTGCGTTCAGCGCGAGAATGTTGGTCTGGAACGCGATGCCGTCGATCACGCCGATGATGTCGGCGATCTTGCGCGAGCTCGCGGTGATGTCGTTCATCGTCGCGACGACTTCGCTCACCGCCTCCCCGCCGCGCCCGGCCGCCTCGCTCGCGGAAACCGACAACTGATTCGCCTGCAGCGCCGTCTCCGCATTGCTCGACACGGTGGCCGTCATCTCGGCCATCGACGCGGCCGTCTGCTGCACGCTCGTCGACGCCTGCTCGGTACGTGCGCTCAGGTCGTTGTTGCCCTGCGCGATCTCGTTGCTCGCGCGCTGCACGTTCAGCACCTGCTCGCTGACGTCGTCGACGAGCCAGCGGAACATCAGCCCGAGCTGGTTGATCGTGCGCAGCGTCATGCCGATCTCGTCGACGCGGTTCATCCGCACGCCGCTGCGGCTTTCGCCGGTCGCCACGCGCAACGCCTCGTCGCGCAGTTCCCCCAACGGCCGCACGATCTGTGCGTCGAGCCACAGCCCGGCCGCCGCCGTCACGCCGACCGCCGCACCGGCAAATGCCGCGAGCGCCCCGCCGGTCAACCCGCCCGCCCAGCCGGCGCCGATGACGGCCGGCGCCAGCACGCACAGCGTCGATACCAGCCGGGCCCGCACCGACATCGTCTGGAACAGCGACGCCACACGCAGTGCGCCCGTGCGGACGATCAATCCCTTGTGGAACCGGCGGCTGCCGGCCTTGCCTTCGCGGAAATCGCGATACAGCGCCTCGGCGGCCGCGATCTCGTCGCGCGTCGCCTTCGTGCGCACCGACATGTAGCCCTTCGGCTGCCCGTTGCGCATCACCGGAATCGCGTTCGCGCGCACCCAGTAGTGATCGCCGTTCTTGCGGCGGTTCTTCACGAGCGCGGTCCACGGCTCGCCGCCCTGGAGCGTCGCCCACATGTCCGCGAACGCCTCCTTCGGCATGTCCGGATGCCGCACCACGTTGTGCGGCTGACCTTCGATCTCCTCGGGAGAAAAGCCGCTGACCTGAATGAATGCCGCGTTCGCGTACGTGACGTAGCTGTCGGCATCGGTCGTCGACATCAGCGTCGCATCGTCGGCAAATTCGAATTCGCGTTGCGTGACGGGCTGGTTGTTGCGCATGGTGTGGAGCTCCGGGTGGCGGATCTTGCGTCCGCTCGTCGATTGATTCGAGACCCCACGCATGACGATCGAGTCGCATGCGTGTAAGTCGACTCCTGCGCTTTCGGCAAATTCGGCGAAAACATTATGCCGAATCCGGATAAATATGCATTAAACATGCATCATCATGTTTTTGCCGAACAATTTGTTCATGGATGAACGAATCGCCTTGTCGGGCAAGGGTTTGCCGGCGATTCGTCTGATCATTCGACGTCGTGCATCCGGCCTGATTCAACGTGCGCCGGTAAAATCGGAAATACGAATATTTCTCGTTTTCCGCCATTCGATTCAATCCAAAAATCCGAATGAACGCTGTGCGCGACACGCCGGATTCATCGATCGAACCCGCACGTCGCGCACGCTTTTACGCCGTCACCTGAACACGTTCACCGCATCCACGAGCCGCGTCGCCTGCTGCTTCAGGCTCTCCGACGCCGCCGTGCTCTGTTCGACGAGCGCCGCGTTCTGCTGCGTGATGTTGTCCAGATGCACGACCGCCTGGTCGACCTGTGCGACCCCCGTGCTTTGCTCGGCCGTCGACGAGCTGATCTCCGCGATCAGATCCGACACCCGCTTCACCTGCGTGACGATGTCCTCCATCGTCTTGCCCGCGCCGTCGACGATCCGCGCGCCCGATTCGACGCGCTCGACGCTCGCGCCGATCAGCGTCTTGATCTCCTTCGCCGCGTTCGCGCTGCGCTGCGCGAGCGCGCGCACCTCGCCCGCCACCACCGCGAAGCCGCGCCCCTGTTCGCCTGCGCGTGCGGCCTCGACGGCCGCGTTCAGCGCGAGAATGTTGGTCTGGAACGCGATGCCGTCGATCACGCCAATGATGTCCGCGATCTTGCGCGAGCTGGCGGTGATGTCGTTCATCGTCGCGACGACTTCGCTCACCGCCTGCCCGCCGCGCCCGGCCGCCTCGCTCGCGGAAACCGACAACTGATTCGCCTGCAGCGCCGTTTCCGCATTGCTCGACACGGTGGCCGTCATCTCGGCCATCGACGCGGCCGTCTGCTGCACGCTCGATGCGGCCTGCTCGGTACGCGCGCTCAGGTCGCTGTTGCCCTGCGCGATCTCGTTGCTCGCGCGCTGGACGTTGTGCACCTGCTCGCTGACGTCGTCGACGAGCCAGCGAAACATCAGCCCGAGCTGGTTGATCGTGCGCAGCGTCATGCCGATCTCGTCGACACGGTTCATTCGCACGCCGCGCCGGCTTTCACCGGTCGCGACGTTCAGCGCCTGCTCGTGCAGCCGCTTCAGCGGTTGCACGATCTGCGCATCGAGCCACCACCCGGCCGCGGCCGCCGCGCCGGCCGTCACGACGGCGAACGCCGCGAGCCCGCCGCCGGTCAATCCGCCCGCCCAGCCGGCGCCGACGACCGTCGGCGCCAGCACGCACAGTGCCGAATGAACGCGCGCACGCACCGACATCGTCTGCGCCAGCGACGCGACACGCAGCAGCCCGGTGCGGATCACGAGCCCCTTGTGGAACCGGCGCTGGCCGGCCTTGCCTTCACGAAACGCGCGATACAGCGCGTCCGCGGCTTCGCTCTCGTCGTGCGGCGCCTTCGTGCGCACCGACATGTAGCCGTGCGGCGCGCCGTCGCGCATCACCGGAATCGCGTTCGCGCGCACCCAGTAGTGGTCGCCGTTCTTGCGGCGGTTCTTCACGAGCGCGGTCCACGGCTCGCCGCCCTGGAGCGTCGCCCACATGTCGGCGAACGCCTCCTTCGGCATGTCCGGGTGACGCACCACGTTGTGCGGCTGGCCGACGAGTTCCTCGTTCGAGAAACCGCTTACCTGCGCGAACGTCGTGTTCGCGTAAGTGATGATGCTGTCGGCATCGGTCGTCGACATCAGCGTGACGTCGTCGGGAAAATCGAATTCCTGTTGGGTAACGGGCTGGTTGTTGCGCATGCAAGGCTCCGAAAGGCGGATCTATCGTCCGCGCCGCGCTGAATTCGCGCTCAGTAGCCGAAAAACGGTTGATCGCTTTACGACACTCTCGTCCTTACTGTCGGCAATTCACCGGAAAACCTTAATCCCGATGCGCATAAAATAGGCAATTGGGCGATTGCCATGATTTCGATCAAATAATCCCGGCAATAATCGCCACGCTCGTTTATTTGTCTGTCTCGGAGCGCCGTACGGTTTGACAATGCGTGCGGCCGTTGCAAGTGGCGAAACGATCGGCCTATCCTGCTCCATTCCACCTGAATTCGAATTCTGATGAAAAAGGCATTGCATGAAGTGAATCGGCTGTCCTCGAATACGACGACGGTCGAGCATGACAGCCATACCGGCGATCAGGCCGCGTTTCTCCGCAACGGCGACGCCGCGCGGTTTCCGCAAGAACACGAACCGGACGGCCACCGGATGCTGCCGCCCGAAGGCATGCCACGCCCGCCGTCAATGTACGCAATCGCCGCGCACCGGGTGGCCGCATGACGCGCCGCACTACCGCCGAACGCGACGCGCTGTCGGCCCGCCCGCTGGCCCGCGACGACGTACCCCTCGTGTGGACCATCGACCGGCGCGAAATCATCGAACACCTGTACGTGCTGCGCGACGGCGCGCTGCATCTCGTGCCCGAGTTCTACGACGTGGCCGGCTGGCCCGACGGCGAAGCCGATCACTACACGCCGATCCTGCTCGACTGCCACGACCGCGGCGGCTGGTTTCTCGGCAGGTTCGACGGCACGCGGCTCGTCGCGGCCGTCGTCGTCGACAGCCGGCCGCTGGGCCCGCAGCGCGACATGCTTCAGTTGAAGTTCCTGCACGTGAGCCACGATTGGCGCGGTTGCGGACTCGGCGAACAGCTCTATCGCGCGGCGCAGATGCAGGCACGTGCAATGGGTGCCGAGCGCCTGTATGTATCGGCCACGCCGTCGCGGCGCACAATCGACTTCTACCTGCGGCTCGGCTTCACGGTCAGCACGGCGCCCGATCCCGAGCTTTACGCGCTCGAGCCCGAGGACATTCACCTCGAAGGGCCGACGGCCTGACGGCCCGGTACGCGGATAGCGGCGCGTCTGCCGCGACTGTCGCAGGCCGATTAACGACGAAAGCGACGACGGGCGGCACGAGACAACTCGTGCCGCCCGTCATGGCGGAAACAGCGCGTCGGTGGAGCGGCGCGTATGCGGCCGCTTCACCGCATCGCGCCGGTCAGACGCGTTCGATCGCGATCGCGATGCCCTGGCCGACGCCGATGCACATCGTGCACAGCGCGAAGCGGCCGTTCGTGCGATGCAGCTGGTACATCGCGGTCGTCACGAGGCGCGCGCCCGATGCGCCGAGCGGATGGCCGAGCGCGATCGCGCCGCCGTTCGGGTTCACGCGCGGATCGTCGTCGGCGACGCCGAGCATGCGCAGCACCGCGAGGCCCTGCGACGCGAACGCTTCGTTCAGTTCGATCACGTCGAACTGGTCGATCGTCATCCCGAGCCGCGCGAGCAGCTTCTGCGTGGCCGGCGCGGGGCCGATGCCCATCACGCGCGGCGCGACGCCGGCCGTCGCGATCCCCAACACGCGGGCGCGCGGCGTCAGGCCGAAGCGCTTCGCGGTTGCCTCGTTCGCCAGCAGCAGCGCGGCGGCGCCGTCGTTGACGCCCGATGCGTTGCCGGCCGTGACCGAGCCGTCCGGGCGCACGACGCCCTTCAGCTTCGCGAGCGCTTCGAGCGACGTTTCGCGCGGATGCTCGTCGCGCGACACGACCACCGGATCGCCCTTCTTCTGCGCAATCGTGACCGACACGATTTCTTCAGCCAGCGTGCCGTCCTGCTGCGCGCGCGCCGCCTTCTGCTGGCTGCGCAGCGCGAACAGGTCCTGATCCGCGCGGCTGACGTTGTAGTCGACCGCGACGTTCTCGGCGGTTTCCGGCATCGAATCGACACCGTGCAGCTGTTTCATCAACGGATTGACGAAGCGCCAGCCGATCGTCGTGTCGTGGATGTCGGCCTGCCGCGCGAACGCGCTCGCGGCCTTGCCCATCACGAACGGCGCGCGCGTCATGCTCTCGACGCCGCCCGCGACCATCAGCGCGGCTTCGCCCGACTTGATCGCACGCGCGGCCACGCCGACCGCATCCATCCCCGAACCGCACAGGCGGTTGATCGTCGAACCCGGCACGCCCTGCGGCAGGCCCGCGAGCAGCAGCGACATGCGCGCGACGTTGCGGTTGTCCTCGCCGGCCTGGTTCGCGCAGCCGTAGATCACGTCGTCGATCGCCGTCCAGTCGACGTCGCGATTGCGCTCGACGAGCGCCTTGAGCGGCACCGCGCCCAGATCGTCGGCGCGCACGCCCGACAGTGCACCGCCGTAACGCCCGATCGGCGTACGGATCGCATCACACAGAAAAGCTTCGGTCATCAGTGTCTCCGGTCCCGTGAAAGGCTGGGAAATGAACAGGGCGCGCCCCTTGCATTGCCCGCCGGGATGCGCTTAAATGTTCTATATACGAACATAAGATCGTGTATCGAACGTTCAGCGCATCATAGGGAGTGCGGGGATGCCCTGTCAAGCGCGCGGCGCGCCGGGCGGTTGGCGTGTCGGGCCCCATGCGCTATCTTCTCGGCTGCACGACATTCCAGGCCCTCATGACAACCGACGATATTCAGACGAAACCCGGCGACTCCTATGTACAGTCGTTCGCGCGCGGCCTCGCGGTGATCCGCGCGTTCGACGCGGCGCGCCCGGAGCAGACGCTCACCGAGGTTGCGTCGGCCACCGGCCTCACGCGCGCGGGCGCGCGCCGGATCCTGCTCACGCTGCAGACGCTCGGCTACGTCGAGGCCGACGGCCGGCTGTTCCGGCTCACGCCGAAGATCCTCGAGCTCGGCTTCGCGTACCTGACGTCGATGCCGTTCTGGAATCTCGCCGATCCGGTGATGGAGCAACTGTCGGAACAGATCCACGAAAGCTGTTCGGCGGCGGTGCTCGACCGCACCGAGATCGTCTACGTGCTGCGCGTGCCGACCCGCAAGATCATGACGATCAACCTGTCGATCGGCAGCCGGTTGCCCGCGTACTGCACGTCGATGGGCCGCGTGCTGCTGTCCGCGCTCGACGACGCGGCGCTCGACGAAACGCTCGCGCAGAGCGGCATCCGCGCGCACACGCCGCGCACGATCACCGACATCGGCGAACTGAAGGCGACGATCGCGCAGGTGCGCCAGCAGGGCTGGGCCGTGGTCGATCAGGAACTCGAGGTGGGGCTGATGTCGCTGTCCGCGCCGATCCGCAACCGGCGCGGGCAGATCATCGCCGCGATGAACATCAGCGGCAACGCGCAGCGGCATACCGCGAAGCAGATGGTGAAGGAGTTTCTCGGCCCGCTGCAGCAGGCCGCGCAGACGGTATCGGAACTGGTGGCGCGGCGGGGGTGAGCGCGGGCGCGGAACACATCAGTCCGTATTCCGCGCTGCGCTGCGGGGCCTGATTTGCAACCGTGCCCGTTGCATCGCTTGCTGCAGCCGTTCGGTCAGCACCGCACGCGGCGGCAAAGCCGTCAGATACTCCGCCACGTGGATGCCGGACTTATCCAGTTCCAGCAGCTCGATCTGCTCTGATTTTTTTCCGGTGCAGAGAATGATTCCAAGGGGTGGCGCTTCATCAGCCTCCCGCTCGTGTCTGTCGAGCCAGCGCAGATACAGCTCCATCTGCCCCTTGTACGCGGCCTTGAACTCACCGACCTTCAACTCTACAGCGACCAGCCGCCGCAGCTTCCGGTTGTAGAACAGCAAGTCGAGATGGAAATCCTCGTCGTCGATCTGGATGCGCTTTTGCCTCGCGACGAACGTGAAGCCGGCACCCAGCTCCAGCAGAAAGGCTTCCATTTCGCGAATGATCGCGGTCTCCAGGTCGCCTTCCTGCCAGGTGTCGCGCAAACCCAGGAAATCGAGAATATATGGATCGCGCATGATGAGGCTGGGTGACATGCGTTGTGCATCCCGCATCGTTGCCAGCTCCGCGGCGATCAGCGCATCCGGCTTCCGTGAAAGCGCGGTGCGCTCGTACAACATCGAGTCGATACGCTCGCGCAGCGTCCTGACGCTCCAGCGTTCCACATTGGCCATCTGCGCATAGTAGTCACGTTGACGCGGGTCTTTCAGCGGAATCAACGCAATGAAATGTGTCCAGCTCAATTGTCGTATCAGCGATACGACAATCCGCTCGTCCGGAAAGGTCACGGCAAACTGCACCATGCGGCGAAGATTCTTCACGGCGAAGCCGCCGCCGTAATCTTTCGTCAACTGCGCCGCAAGCGTGGGAAGCACTTCCTCACCATAGTCGGCCCGTTTGCCCGCAAGGACTTCGACATGAACGAGCCGGCCAATGCGCCAATAAAGCATCGTCAGCTCGCTATTCACCGCGGATGCGGCGCGCTGCCGCGCCGCTTCGATCAAGGCGCGGATGTTCCCCAGCAGGGTTCGTGTCGCGACGGGCGATGCGACGACAACCTTACGTCGGATCATGTTGTTGCCTCCTATGCGCCGCGGCCGCAATCGTCCGGTATCCGCTCGCGTGCTCCTCGAGGGCGCCGACATCGGCCCGCTGCCGAACCGTCGTCGCAGTGAAATAAAAAAACGGGCGACACAGGCCGCCCGCGAAAACTCCAATCGCTCTGCAACATCCTTCTTGCAAAACACGGAGCGAACTCCGCGTCGCTCAATTTACGGGCGCGCGCACGTCCGATCAATTTGACGGGAACGAAATTGCGCTCCGAATCCGTCGGACACGGCGTCGTCACGCCCCCAGCAGCATCCCCTTTCGCACCGGCACCGTGCCCGTCACGCGCCCGAGCGGCGCGCCGGCCGTCACGAAGCGGATCGCCGCCGCATGTAGAACACGCCGTCGGTCGCGCTCGAGATCGTCGTGACCGCATCCGTCAGCGGATCGACGATGTCGAACAGCGGATCGCCGGCGCGGATCATCGCGCCGATCGGCGCACGGTGCACGAGAATCCCGCTCACCGGCGCGTAAAACTGCTCGCTGCCCGCGAGCGGCGTGGCCGGCGCGGCCAGCGGCGGCAGCGGCGCGCGTTCGCCGCGCATCGCGCCGCACCAGACGAGATAGTCGACGAGCGCGCCGGCGTCGCGTCGCGCGTAGTCGTACGTCACGTCGCGCTGGCCGCGACACTCGACCGTCACGGCCACGGTACCCGCCGCCATCGGCGTGCCGGACGGCAAATGCGCGCGCAACCGTGACCACAACAAATGATGCGCGTCGTCGAACGCATTCCCGCCCGAATCCTCCGCGAGCAGCGACACCTCCGCGCCGAGATAACGCGCGAGCGGCTCGACGTCCGGCCACGCGGTGTCGCTCGTGTACACGTGCATCACCGCTTCGAGCGAGCAATGCAGGTCGATCACGACGTCGGCGTCGTGCGACAGCGTCAGCAGCGCAAGCTGCAGCGCATCGAATTCGGTGCGCGGCGCGATTTCATCGAGCGCCGCGCGGACGCATTCGCGCACGATCGCGCGATTGCGCACGCCGTCGTCACCCAGCCGGTCGCGCGCACGTGCGGCGATCTCCGCGAGCGGCAGGAAGCCGCGATTGAAGTTGCGGCCGCTCGCGAGATCGAACCGGCCGATGAACTGCCCGAGCAGATGATGATTGAGGCCGACCGGGTTCGCCACCGGCACGAGCACGATTTCGGCCGCGAGCCGGCCTTCGGCGTCGAGTTGCGCGAGGCGCCGCTTGAGCATGACCGCGGCAAGCATCGCGGGCGTCTCGTCCGCGTGCAGCGCGGCCTGCAGATAGATCTTGCGGCCGCAGTCGGCCGGCCCGAAATGAAAGCTCGTCAGCGTGCGCTGCGTGCCGATCGACGGCGACAGGAGCGGCGTGGTGCGAATCTGCATCGATGGTCCTGAACCGATGAAAAGGGGAATCGGGAGAACGAGCCAGCGCGACGCTCGGTCGCCGTACGGGTTGAAATCGAAATACTGCTCCGCGATCCAGCGGTGCGCGGGCGGTAGGCGCGCATGGCCGCGCCGCCACCCGCATCGCGCGTCAGTCCAGCGATTCGCGCGCCGTCTCGCGCAGCATCGCGACCGCGATCAGCGACAGCACCACGCATGCGGCCACGTAGCCGGCCGGCGCGAGCTTGCTGCCGGTCGTCTTCACGAGCCACGTCGCGATCAGTTGCGCGGTGCCGCCGAAGATCGTCACCGCGAGCGCATACGCGATCGAGATGCCCGTCGCGCGCACGTGGCGCGGCAGCGACTCGCACATCAGCGCCATTTCCGACGCCGAGCCGAGCGAATAGAACAACAGCATCAGCGCGGTCAGCGGCAGGATCACCGACAGCGTCGGATGGTGGTTCATCAGCCAGAACGCCGGAAACAGCAGCGCGACCAGCACGCCGCGGCCGACGAAGATCGGCAGGCGCCGGCTGCCGAGCTTGTCCGACAGCCAGCCGAACAGCGGGCACGTGACCAGCATCACGCAGCCCGACGCGACGCCGACGAACATCGACAGCTTCATCGGCAGGCCGAGCGTATGAATCGCGTAGGTCGGCATGTAGAAGGTCAGGATGTAGGTCGACACCGTGCCGCCCATTACCGTGAGCATCAGCAGCACCACCGTGCGCGTGTGCTTCGAGAACAGCTCGTGCAGCACGCCGCGCTCGATGCCGTGATGACGGTCGCCGGGCGCGTCGTCCGCGAGCCGGCGACGCAAGAACATCCCGACCGGCGCGATCAGCACGCCGACGAGGAACGGCAGCCGCCAGCCCCAGCTTTCCAGCGCGTCCTTCGTCATCGTGTTCGACAGCAGCGCCGCGAACCCGGAGCCCATCAGCGCGGCGCCGCCCTGCGTCGCGAGCTGCCAGCTCGCGCGGAACCCGCGGCGCGTCGTGCCACCCTGTTCGAGCAGCGTCGACGTCGCCGCGCCGAATTCGCCGCCCTGCGAGAAGCCCTGCAGCAGCCGCGCGAACACGACGAGCAGCGGTGCGGCCACGCCCACTTGCGCATGAGTCGGCGCGATCGCGATCAGGCCGGTGCCGAGCGCCATCAGCATGATCGTCAGGTTCAGCGCGGCCTTGCGTCCCTTGCGGTCCGCGTAGACGCCGAGTACGACGCTGCCGAGCGGCCGCGTGAAGAAGCCGGCGGCGAAGGTCGCGACCGACAGCAGCAGCGACGTGGTCGGGTCGCTCGACGGGAAGAACAGCTTGCCGATCAGCACCGCGAAGAAGCCGTACACGGTGAAGTCGAAGAATTCCAGCCAGTTGCCGATCACGGCCGCGGCGATCGCGCCGCGTCGCGTGACGGCAGGCGCGCCGCGCGCATCGCCTTCGACGGCGCCCGTCGACGCGGGGTGCAGCGCGAGATGGTCTTTCTGCATCGCTATCCTCTCCTGTCAAAGCAGCCGGAAGCGCCGGCCGCACGCCGCCGCCGCGATCACTGCCCGAGGTAACGCTCGACGAGGCGCGTCCAGAACGCCGCGCCGATCGGCAGGTTGCGATCGTTGAAGTCGTATTTCGGGTTGTGCACCATGCAGCCGTCCTCGCCTTCGCCGTTGCCGAGCCGCACGAACGAGCCCGGCCGCTGCTGCAGCATGAACGCGAAATCCTCGCTGCCCATCAGCAGGTCGGTCTGCTCGACCACGTGCGCATCGCCGACGAGTTCGCGTGCGACCTGAGCCGCGAAGTCGGTTTCGGCATCCGAATTAACGACGACCGGATAGCCTTCGATGTATTCGACGTTCGCGGTCGCGCCGTAACTCGCGGCCTGCGTTTCGGCCAGCTCGGTGATGCGGCGCTTGAGCAGCGCGCGCACTTCCGGGCTGAACGAACGCACGCTGAGTTCGAGGCGCGCGCCGTTCGGAATCACGTTGTTCGCGGTGCCCGCGTGCATCGAGCCGACCGTGACGACCGCCGGCTGCGACGGGTCGACGTTGCGCGCGACGATCGTCTGCAGCGCCATCACGATGCTCGCCGCGACGACGACCGGATCGACCGTCAGGTGCGGCCGCGCCGCATGGCCGCCGACGCCTTCGATCGTGATGATCGCCTTGTCGCCCGCCGACATGAACGGGCCGCGCCGCGTGAGAAACACGCCCGGCGCCGCGCCCGGATGGTTGTGCATGCCGAATACGGCGTCGCACGGGAAGCGCTCGAACAGGCCGTCGTCGATCATCTTCTTCGCGCCGCTGTCGACGCCGTGCTCCTCCGCCGGCTGGAAATACAGGTGTACGGTGCCGGAGAAGTTGCGCGTCTTCGCGAGATGCTGCGCGGCGCCGAGCAGCATCGTCGTATGGCCGTCGTGGCCGCATGCGTGCATCTTGCCGTGCGTGCCGCTCGCATACGGCAGGCCGGTCGCCTCGACGATCGGCAGCGCATCCATGTCCGCGCGAATGCCGATGCTGCGCGCTCCGTCGCCCACGCGCAGCGTGCCGACGACGCCCGTCTTGCCGACGCCGCGCGTCACCTGCCAGCCCCATTGCTCAAGCTTGTCCGCGACGAGCGCGGCCGTGTCGTGCTCTTCGTATGCGAGTTCCGGATGGTGATGGATGTGGTGACGGATCTCGCGCAGCCCGCCGGCGGCGGGCATCAGATCCTCGACTTCGGTGAATCGGGTATCGGTGGTCATCAAGGGGCTCCTGCCGTTCGTCTGCGCACGCCGGGCGAGGCGTACGGGAAAGCGAGCCACTATATCGAGCCGATATCGGTTCAATAAGATGCGGAATTTTTCACCGTGATAACGTTTTTTAATCAGGGTTAACACGGCCTGACGGGTCACAACCGTGGTTTTCGGTCAGATACGGGTACGACTTTCGTTTAGATCCGGCTATGGCTGCCTCACGCATCGCTGAAACGCCCGTAACCGAAATCCCGTCGGGACGAAGCTTGCCCAAGTCTCGTAGACATCAACGATTCTCTTCCGCTTCGTGGAGCGCCGACGCAAGGATCATCGCGTCGGCATTGAGCGGCCTTGGGCGGCCACGGGGCTGATAGACGGCGTCACCGGGCCGGACCGGCCGGCCGCTGATCGCACACACCGCGCTGGTGCGAGCGCGGGTTGCATGCCACGCCTGATCGCCATACGAACAATGCGTCGAATCGTGCCATGCAATCGTTACCGCTGTCGCGCTCACGCGGTCGACGAACCTCACCGAGACGGTCCGCCGCTCCGCGCCGGTCGTCCGCAGACGCAACCGACGTTCCGTCCGGTGTGCACACAACGACTCGCTCGAAGACGCGAACGATCGCGCATCGTCGCTTCGGCACAATTGAAGAAGCAGACCCAGCGTCTGCTTCCATGGATCCACCGCCATCACGTCGGTCGCGGAATTCATCGTTATCTTCGTTGCGTCGGTACGTTGACTTGTTTTTCTCCCGGCGCGCGCCGCACAAGGCGCGCGATTCGAGCAGCAGCAGCCGTGCACGCACGATGCGCCTACGCATCAGATATTCGTGAGGCCGCAAGCCGTAGAACAAAAACGAAAGTGTCACCGTTCGCGAGGTAAAGATGTCGCCTCGACGCTCGGCGCCGACGGTAAGCAGCCATCTTTGTAGCTCGCTAATGCGTCACCTCGCAACGCTCGTCTTCGTTCAGCACGAGTTCCGCCTTCGGTCGTCCCGTCGCCATGTTGACGTCCCACGTTCCGTTGACGTCAACATACTGCGTCAACACGGACCAGTTAACAACGGAACGGGACGCTGGCATTTGACGACCGTGGCGCCGGCCCTTCCACCGCGTGCCACTGCGCAGAACGTATCGCAATGCAATCGCTTCAAGCCTCGCCCGTCGACGCGACCAACATGTCGATCAAGGTGCGGGACGCGGCCGACAGGCGGCGATGCGGTGCGTAGACGACCGAAAACGGCCGTGTGCGCCCGCGCAGATGGGGCAATACCTCGACGAGATTTCCGGCCCGGATCCGATCCTGAACGATGAAGTCATAGGTCTGGCAGATACCGGCGCCACTCTGCGCCATCGACACGACACCGAGCACGTCATCGGAGACCGCGACGTGCGAAGCCGGCAGCCAATCGATGTCGCGATCGCCGTCACGGAATACCCAGGGCGCGATACGGCCGCTGCTGGGCAGCATGAACGGCAAACAAAGATGGTGCTCCAGGTCGGCCACGTTTCCGGGCGTGCCGGCGTGGGCGACGTACTCGGGCGACGCGACAAGGCACAGCGCCGCATCCTCGAGCTTGCGCGCGACCAGACCGCTGTCCGGCAATTCGCCCAGACGGATCGCCAGGTCGAAACCTTCGGCCACGAGATCCACGTTCCGGTTCGCGATGTTCAACTCCACGCGAACGTGCGGGTGTTCCCGCGTGAAGCGTCGAAGCAGCGGCGGCAGACGATAGTGCCCGTACGTCGTCGGTACGCTCAGCCGGACATGGCCGGTCAACGTACCGCCGTGCCCCTGAATGGCCCGCTCGGCGTCATCGATCAGCAAAAACGCCGCACGCGATTGCTCCAGATAGAGCCTGCCGTGCTCCGTCAGGCTCAACCGCCGCGTGGAACGACGCAGCAACTGCGTGCCCAGCCGGGCCTCCAGGCGTGTGATGGCCCGGCTCAACACGGAAGGCGTGCTCCCCAATGCGACCGCACCGGCAGTCATCGAGCCTTTTTCGACCACCGTCACGAACGCTTCCACGTCACCGAGATGGTCGAATTTACGCGCCATCTTGTCCTCCAAAGAACAAAAGCTTTACTTTCACGCCAGTTTATCTTCATCGATGAGCCAAATAAAGTGCGTGCGTCGTGACTGCATCGTCGAGTCACCCGTTGAAATCCAGGAGCACAGCATGAATGGCGAACATCGCGAGCGGCAGCATCTGCAGGTTCTCTTCGTACTCACGAGCCACGCGAAGAAAGGCTCAACCGGCGAGCCGACCGGTTTCTATCTCGGCGAAGTGACGCATCCGCTGGCGGAACTGGACGCGGCCGGCATTCCCGTCGAATTCGCATCGATTCAGGGCGGCGAACCGCCGGTCGACGGGCTCGACCTGACCGATGAAATCAATGCGCGCTATTGGAACGACCGCGATTTCCGCGACGCGCTCCGCCACACGCAGCGGCTGGGCGACGTCGATGCGTCGAAGTATGCCGCTGTCTTCTTTGCCGGCGGCCACGGCGCGATGTGGGACTTTCCGGGCAATCCCGACGTGCAGAAAGTGACCCGCGACATCCATGACGCGGGCGGCGTGGTCGGCGCGGTGTGTCATGGGCCGGCCGCACTGGTCGACGTGAAGCTCGGCGACGGTACATATCTCGTCGCCGGCAAGAATCTGAGCGCCTTCACGGACGAGGAAGAACGGGCCGTCCAGCTCGATCGCGTCGTGCCGTTCCTGCTCGCGAGCACCTTGAAGCAGCGCGGCGCACTTCACCATCCCGTGCCGAACTGGACCGCCAAGGTCGTCGTCGACGGACAGCTGGTGACGGGCCAGAACCCGCAGTCGGCAGCCGGCGTGGGCGCCGCAATGCGTCATCTGTTGCTCGCCCGTTCACGACAAGCTTGAACCTTCCCGATGGAGAAAACGATGTATTCGATGCGCAAGCTCGCCGTTGCGGCAATGCTCGGCATTGCCGCGTACGGCGCTCATGCGGCCAACGTGCTCGTGGTGTTGTCGGATTCCGATCACCTCGACCTGAAGGATGACAAGGTCTTCGCGACGGGCTTCTACCTGAACGAGCTGATGCAGCCCGTGAAGGCGCTGCTCGATGCCGGCCATCAGGTGACCTTCGCCACGCCGGAGGGCAAGGCGCCGACGCTGGACGTCACGTCGGCCGACAAGATGTACTTCAACGGCGACGAGAACGCGATGCGCGACTATCGGGCCTTGCTGGACCGGCTACAAATCACGTCGCGCACGCATTCCCCGGTGATCAGCCTGTCGCGGGTGGAGCAGATCGGCTACGCGCACTTCGATGCCGTCTATGTTCCCGGCGGCCATGCTCCGATGCAGGACCTGTCGACCAGTGCCGCCGTGGGCAGATTGCTGGCCGATTTTCACGCGCGCGGCAAGACCACGGCGCTCGTTTGCCACGGCCCGATTGCGCTGCTGTCGACGCTGCCCGATGCGCCGGGCTTTGCACGAAAGCTCGCAGCGGGAAACGCAGGCGACGGCGACACGAAATGGATCTACGCCGGCTACCGGATGACGGTGATCAGCAACGCGGAAGAAGAGCAAGCCAAAGGGTTGCTCGGCGGCGGCGCGATGAAGTTCTATCCGCAGACTGCATTGCAGCGCGCGGGTGGAATCTACAGCAGCAACGCGGTGCCGTTTACCGCGCACATGGTCACCGACCGTGAATTGATCACCGGACAGAATCCGGCGTCGGCGCTGGACGTCGCCGGCGAAATGCTGAAGCGGCTCAAGTAGTCATGCCGTGCAATCGACCGGCAATGCCGGTTACTCGATGAGTAAAGGAGAAGCAAACCGTGGATCTGCAACTTGAAGGAAAAACTGCGATCGTCACCGGCGCCACTGCCGGCATCGGCATGGCGATCGCGCGAACGTTGGCCGCGGAAGGCGTCGCGGTCACGATCACGGGGCGGCAACGAGACAAGCTCGATGCAGCCGTCGCGGAGCTCTGCGCTGCCGCGCCGCGCGGCAGCGTACGCGGCGTCGTCGCCGACGTGAGCGGCGACCGAGGCGTCGCGGAACTGATCGATGCACAACCGGACACGGACATTCTCGTGAACAATCTCGGCTACTACGAAGCCAAGCCGTTCGCGGAGATCACCGATGACGACTGGCTGCGAATGATCGACGTCAACGTGATGTCGGGTGTCCGGCTGTCGCGTCATTACTTTCCTCGCATGCTCGCGAAGAACTGGGGGCGAGTGATTTTCATGTCCAGCGAAGTCGGCGCCTTCACGCCGCCCGACATGGTGCACTACGGTGTCAGCAAATCGGCTCAACTCGCGGTTTCGCGCGGAATGGCCGAACTGACGAAGGGAACCGGCGTGACCGTCAACAGCGTACTGCCATCCGCCACGCGATCCGAAGGCATCGTCGCATATCTTCGGCAAACCGCACCACGGCCCGATATGACCGATGCGGAAATCGAATCGCATTTCTTCGACACGTATCGTCCGAGCTCGCTGATTGCCCGCATGATCGAGGCCGACGAGATTGCCGCGATGGTGGCGTTGCTCGCCAGTCCTCTGGGTGCGGCATCCAATGGCGCCGCGGTGCGCGTCGAGGGCGGCACCTACCGGTCGATTCTCTGAGATGGCACGCGAAGTGCATCGACGCCAGGCGATACCATCGAAGTACAGGCCGATCGGATAAGCGATACGCGGTTTCGGGTTGCCGTCTTTTTCGATGGCGAGCGAAGTCGCCGTCGCAACCCACACCAGATCGTCGAAGCGGGTATCAGGTCGAATGAGCCTTGCGTTATGAGCACGACCGCGCGGGCGCTTGCGCCATCCGCCTTCAAACGTATCCCCCGATTGCGGGGGACATCGTTTTGTTGGCGGCTTCAAGTTTCGCGACATCCTCCCCGCGCTATGCAAATCCGTACAACTTCGCGGGATTGGTGACGAATATCCGTTGCTGCCAGTCCGCACGCCCGATCCAGCCCGCGATCACGTCCAGCATGCTTGCATCGTCCGGCTTGTCCGTCTTCTGCGTGGGGTGCCGGCCAATCGGTGCCCCAGAGCATGCGCTCCGGCGCCATGTCGATGCCGCCGGCAACGAACCGCCCGGCTCAGCCAATTTCCTTCAACGCCCGCAGCCCGTCCGGCAGCACCGCATCCGGAAACTGCGTCGACAGCGTCGCATCCCGCCACCGCGCGGCCTCTTCCGCGCGCTGCCGCTCCGCCTGCTCGCAGACGAACAGCGCATCGCCGCCGAGCAGCAAGCGCAGCGGCACGTCGTCGCGGCGCGACAGGTCGACGATCAGCGCCGCGATCCGGGCGGGATCGCCGATCTCGTGGCCGCCATACGCGCCGAGCAATTCGAGGATCTTGCCGACCGACGGCTGATAGTCGGGCAGCAGATCGTCGATGTCGCGCTTCGCCTGTGCGGCCCAGTCGGTGCGCATGCCACCCGGTTCCAGCGTGCACACGCGCACGCCGAATGGCGCGACTTCCTTCGCGAGCACGTCGCTGAATCCGCCGACCGCCCACTTCGCGGCCTGATATGCGGACAGTCCGGGCGTCGCCGTGCGACCGCCGACCGACGACACCTGGAAGATGTGCCCCGCGCGCTGCGCGCGCATCGTCGGCAGCACCGCGCGCGTGAGGTTGATCACGCCGAACAGGTTCGTTTCGATCTGGTCGCGGAAGGCTTCGGCGCTCATCTGCTCGAACGGCGCCGTGTGGCCGTAGCCCGCGTTGTTCACCAGCACGTCGATACGGCCGAACGCCGCGCGCGCGGCCGCGACGGCTTGCGCGGCCGCCGCTTCGTCCGTGACGTCGAGTTCGACCGGCAGCAGCCGCTCGCCATACCGTTCGGCCAGATCGGCCAGTCGCGCGGGATCGCGCGCGCCGGCCACCAGCCGGTCGCCCGCTGCCAGCACCGCTTCCGAAATCGCGCGACCGAGGCCGCGCGCGGCTCCCGTTACCAACCAGACTTTCGACATTTTCCACTCCTTGATCGTGATGAAACCACCAAAATGAATGATTACTCACTCATTAATATGGGCGACGCATCGATCGTTCGTGACCTGCGTCGTCCTGCCTGAAACGCGCCGCCGTCGCCGCGGCACATGCCGCCACGACGCGAATACTAGACTCACACCGCGTGCAACACGGCCCACATCGCGCGAAACCCCGCTTCCCGGTAGGCATCGGCCCGCGCCGGATCGCGTGCGATCGACTCCATCGCGGTTTCCGCGATCGACGTAAACAACGCCGAGCAGAACGCATGCGCTTCGTCGCGGCTCAACGCGCCCGACGCGGCGACCTGTTCGCGCAGCAGCGCGCCGATCCCGCCGAAGCCTTCCGAACCGGCCTCACGATGCGCATCGTCGATGCGCCCGCTCACGCCCAACTGCCGCAGCGCGCGCCGGCCGTCCGGATTCGCGACGCCCCACGACACATAGCCGTTCCACGCATGCCGCACCGCCTGCTCGGCCGGCGCATGTTCCGGAAACCCGGTCATCATCGCTTCGCGCATGTCGGCCTTCAGGCTCACGTACAGCGCGTTCAACAACGCGTCCTTGGTCTCGAAGTACGTGAACACCGTGCCTTCCGCCACGCCGGCAAGCCGCGCAATGCGCGCGGTGGTCGCGCTCGCGCCGTCCTCGGCGAGCGCGCGCGCGGCCGCCGCGAGGATGGCTTCGTGCTTGTCGGGACTGCGCGGTCGGGCCACGGTCGATTCCTTTAATGAGTGAGTGCTCAATCATAATCGACCCATCATCGGAAATGCAAGCCCCGTTACATCGCGCGAACACAGACGCAAACCATCAAAACGGTGCACTATTAGCGTTTTGCCGTACCGGCACCGGCCAACCGGCGCCCGATGCCCTCGACGTTCGTTTCACGTTCACCGTTTCAAACCGCGAACCTCCCATGACGAATCAGCCTTCCCAGACCGCGGCCGACCGGCCCGTCGACATGATCATTTTCGGCGGCGGCGGCGACCTGGCCGCCCGCAAGCTGTTGCCCGCGCTGTACATGGCGCACCTGCACTGCAATCTTCCGCCCGAGACGCGCATCATCGCCGTCGGCCGCCGCGACTGGGGCATCGACGGCTATCGCAAGTTCATGGACGAGCAGTCGCGCCCGTTCATCGACGCGAAGGCGTTCGACGCCGACGCGTGGGCCCGCTTCCTCGACCTGTTCAAGTACGTGCTGATCGACGTGAACGCGCCGGACGACTACCAGCGGCTCGCCGAAGCGGCGCGCGGTGAGGCGGTGCGCGTGTTCTACCTGTCGACGTCGCCGGAACTGTTCACGACGATCTGCGACAACCTGTCGGCCGCGCACCTCGTCGACGCGCATTCGCGCGTCGTCCTCGAAAAGCCGCTCGGCCACGATCTCGCTTCAGCGAAGGCGATCAACGACGCGGTCGGCAAGCACTTCGAGGAATCGCAGATCTACCGGATCGACCACTATCTCGGCAAGGAAACCGTGCAGAACCTGATGGTGCTGCGCTTCGGCAACCCGATCTTCGGGCCGCTGTGGCAGGCGCCGAACATCCGCAGCGTGCAGATCACGGTCGCGGAGACGGTCGGCGTCGGCAGCCGCGCGGGCTTCTACGACCATACCGGCGCGCTGCGCGACATGGTGCAGAACCACCTGCTGCAACTGCTGTGCATCGTCGCGATGGAGCCGCCCGTGTCGCTCGACCCGGACGCGGTGCGCGACGAGAAGCTGAAGGTGCTGCGCTCGCTGCGGCCGATGTCGCTGTCGGACGTCGCGCGCGACACGGTGCGCGGCCAGTACACGGCGGGCGCCGTCGACGGCCAGCCGGTCAAGGGCTATCTCGAGGAAGACAACGTGCCGGCGGACAGCCGCGCGGAAACCTTCGTCGCGCTGCGCGCGCACATCAACAACTGGCGCTGGGCGAACGTGCCGTTCTTCCTGCGCACCGGCAAGCGGCTGCAGCGCCGCCAGTCGGAAATCGTGATCGAGTTCGCGGACATGCCGTTCTCGATCATCCCGACCGGCCCGCGCAATTACGGCAACCGCCTCGTGATCCAGCTCCAGCCGGAAGAGTCGATCCAGTTGCAGATGCTCGCGAAGGAACCGGGCAGCGGCATGAACATGGTGCCGGTGAGCCTGAATCTCGACCTGCAGCAGGCGATTCCGGAACGGCGCGCGGAAGCGTACGAACGGCTGCTGATCGACGTGATCCGCGGCCGCCTCACGCACTTCATGCGCCGCGACGAGCTCGAAGCCGCGTGGTCGTGGGTCGAGCCGATCCTCGACGGCTGGAAGCAGCTCGGCGACCGGCCGCGCCTGTACACGGCCGGCACGTTCGGGCCCGCGGCCTCGTCGGCGCTGCTCGCGCGCGACGGGATGTCGTGGGCCGAAGAGGCGTGATTTGAATGGACTGGGTGGGTACGCTGGTGGTCAGCGCACCCAGTTCAATGCAGGTCGCGGCGCGTATCTTTGTAGCGAGATTCTGCATCGCCCATCTACGTTTCACGGGGTAACCGCTCCTGGTTGCCCTCACTTTCTCGTCAATGAAACACCGATATTTATCTCTGCTTGCCAGCCCAGTATTTTTTTACCTCCGAAGCGGTTCGATATCGAAACCTAGATTCCTGACCAGCGACATAGCCTTCAATTCCGGACATTGAACTATCCTCCGCAACGCGTTTGTTCTCAACAAGCACCAAATTTTCATCAAATTTATAAGCATGAACCTGATAAAGTCGCCCATAGGCGCCATCACCACGACTATTTACTTTCCAAAAAACTATAGAAAATATATTAATATGGCCATCCAGAATCATAAAAAATATTGACCCAATTTCAGGCATCCCACCCTCAATCGAATATCTCGCAAACTCGACTCTCTCACACCCATCTTCCGTCGGCCGATAAAAGTCCAAAGCCAACGGATATTCGCCAGCACTATGTTCAATAGAAATTCTTGAATCCCTTACCAGCACGGAAGCATCGAATACATTGTTCCTTCCGTTTACCGAAGGACAGCTAGCGACTTGCTCGGCCCCGTATCCGTTGACAGCGAGAACGAGCAGCATCGCAACCACTATCAACTTTAAAATAAACATATTACGCCACCTCTTTAGGAAGCCCAAGAATAGGAGCGACACTGTTATAGGCGATCAGGCGCTCTGAATAACCGATAACACCACCATTTACCACCTTTGATACCGCACGGACGTTTCCGGAATCCGCCACTCCGTTTACATCTCTGGTGATGGCCCAATAGACAAACGCCGACTCGACCCCATACTCCAAATTACCAAGAACAAGATCGGGATCTTCTACAAAATCACGCCGGTCATCCGGAAAGCGCCGATTGTGCTCCTCCGTCAGAACTCGGTAGTTACTTTTAAAGGTCGTTTGTATCAAACCTCGACCACGGTATTTATAGCCATCCCCGGAATCCTCGTCGCCATTTTCGTACCGACCCGCATAGACATAACTAGCAAGATTTCGCGGATTGCGCTCATATTTACTTGTTTCGGTCCATAATTTTTCGCGCCTCCTTCCAAAGGAGCAAACAATATCACCTGCCACTTCGGTATACGCCTTTTTCCTCGGGGTGCAGGATTGCATCCAAAAATCTCCTTCATCCTCCTTGCCGAGTACGAAAGCCCTTCTTCGACATTTTTAAAACTGCTCTCGACAACGATCTGCGAGAGAAAATGGGCGACTCGCCTCGCAGTGTTAACTTTATAACCTATTGCGTATTTATTGAGGAATGGGAGAATCTGCCGGTGATACGAATCACTACCATCGGGGTCGACGGCCGCGAGCATTTCAAGCGTGATAATTCCAGGTTCGCGCAAAAAATTCCCGATCAAACCGATGGGATTGATATGAAAAACGTCCGGTGCAGGGAAACCAGGAATATGAGGCATCACTTCATGCCACCAAGCGAGCCTCTCGATCCGCTTCTGCTCTTCCTCGTGCTGCGACTGGGATCCCTCTCGCTTCTTCAATTCGGCGATCAACTGATTCCACTTCGACGGATTCGCCCACTCGCTCTCGTGCCGCACAATCAGCCGGGATGCCGCCTGAATTAGCCACGGATATCCGCCACGCCCAGCCCGGGACAGCATGCAGAGTTCATCAGCGGCCTGCTCGCCATCCCCCGTCTTGAACAAAATGTCATACACCTTGAGCATCAACGGGCTTAGCTTTGAACGTGACGCGCGCTCAGCAATTTCAGCGCGGCTCATATACTCAAACCACTTGGGGATCGTCGCAAAAATCGTGTGTGCGGGATCGTGGTCATCGGCCACGCACTCGAAATCGACCCACTTCTGTGCGAATTCTCGCGTTACCCGCCCACCATCGAAGTTGAAGTCGCGGACCCAGCCGTCGATCGGTTGACCGAGTGCGTTCACGCCGTCAACGTGCCACCAATATACTGGGAACCCCGGATCGGGTATCGGATTCGTCTCAGGGACGCGTCGATTCGCGTCCCGCGCCAGTTCAACGAGTGAATAGACTTGAACCGCCTCCGTCTTTCTCGACAGTGCATCAGCGCCGGGGATAAATTTATTTCCCTCTGTGCGTAGATACAGCACCGTGCCCCGCTCAATTCGCAAAATCGTCGGCTCTGACGGTAAGCCCAGCGCCGTCCAATCCCCCTTGTGCGGACTGAATTGGTTGACCCACGCACGCCCCTGCGCCAAAAACGACTGGATGCTCTCATCGCAAAACACTTCGATGTGCGCCATCCGGGTGCCTGCTGTACATTCGTTCAAGGAATCGTAGCGGCCGAGGTGACCGATCAGGTCACCAGCTTGGAGGGGGATACCCTTTCCGGTTCCTTTCCCGTTGGTCAAACCGGAACCGGCCGAGACAATCACCCGATCACACATTGAGTCCTGGATGATCTCCTCGACTACCGATCCGCCGTTTTCATGCCCGAGAAAAATCCAGCTACCGATAGCACTGGCCGGCTCGACGTAGCCGCCAGCTTCGGGCGGGTACAACGACGCCCCGTTCAGGTCCGTCACTTGCCCCCAATTCCTCTCCCGCCTGCCGATGCTGATGCTCGCTCCCTGCGGCAGGATTCCAATAATTTCGCCATGCGGGTGGCTTTTTCGGACGCGCAATCCTTGCTGCAACGGCTCGGGTATTTGTCCAATGCGGCCCCGTGACGGTCTGTCCCGTGCATGCTCCGTGATTCGCCACTGCATAGGCCAGTACGTCGGCTTGCTCCGCTTTGGGAAATTGGCGTAGTCCTCCCAAGACATCAGATGCATGTATAGGGTATAGAACGTCAGCTTCGCGCCCTGGGGAAACTCCATCGCGTGCTGCACCAACGCGAAGCCGGTGCTATATGGCGCTTGTACCGGTCGTTCGCTACCCGCTGCGGCAACGTCGCTAATCGGATATGTTCGATTGATCCGAAATGCGATCAACGTTCCGTCAGGGATGCAGCGCAGTCCCGCATCAAGATCCAGAAACTGTCCCGCACCGACATCCGTCACATGGATGCCACCGTGCCACATGCCGTTACGGCTGACGAGATACGAGCCTGCCGGCTCACATTCGCCCAGCAATCTGAAGATCTCATGCTCCTCTGTGAACTGTGCAGATGCCTCTGAGTTGCCCTTGCGGAGGAACGGAAATGCGAACGGCAACAACTTCAGCTTAACCGCGGCCGGCGCAGGCGCCTGTGGCTTTTGCGGTACGCGTCGATTCGTCATGGTTGCCCCAATTTTGAAAATCCCAAGTTCGTCGGCACCGAGATCGTGTCACGTCTGAAGTACCGCCTGCCGTGTCCTGCATCGCCGACCATATTCGCAATCCTAAATTAACCAACGCCAAGCTTTGCCAAGAACACACCATGTGTTCGGCATGGCATTAAATCACTTCGGTACGACACGCATGTAGCATGGACATCAACGTACTTCATGCGAAGCATGCCACGATTGATTCTTCATCATGTGGCCACTGCTTGCATGGAGAAGACCGAACCTCACTTATACACGGGAAATACAATGATCGTCAAAAGTATGGCATATGCCAATTTCTTCAAAAATGCAAAAAACTGTCACATCTCAAAAAGCGCCGCTTCACAGAGATTTTTTGAGATAGCTCGGAACCTTATTAAATAATATTGCCCGACCGCAAACTTTCACCGATCCATTTTTACGCAAATCTTTCCTAGATTGAAATACGCTCTGCGCATCATTCCGCAAGCGATACTTGCGAGATCTATCTAAAAGAACATCAGATCTCATCGCTTTCAACTCTATTCCCTTTGACACCTTCATCGACGAGAAAAATCATTAGGATTTGACTCATTATGATCCTGTTTAATTTTTCAAATCTTATAGAGAACTGCAGCGACCAAAGGAAATAAACGCGAAAAACACCAAACTGACGTAGCGTGATGCGCTTTGACCGCTACTGCGGCTCCATCCACGCAGCCTTGCGCCGCGCCCGCCCGTCACCGCCGCTGCCGCCGCCCAGCACCTCGATCAGGTAGTCGACGAACGACGCGATCCGCGACGAGATCGCGGTATTGCGGTAGTACACCGCGTGAATCGGCTGCTGGACGTCGAGCGTCTGGCGCGCGAGCACCTGCACCAGCCGCCCCGCATCGCGATCCTGCGCGGTCACGAAATCGGACAGGCAGACGACACCCGTGCCCTCCAGCGCAAGCTGCCGCAGCGTTTCGCCGCTCGACGAATACACGTCCGGCTCGATGCGGTACGCCTCGCCGTCCGCGCCGAGGATCGGCCATACGTTCAGCGATTCGGGCTGCGTGAAGCCGAGCAGCGTGTGCTTGTCGAGATCCTCGACCTTGCGCGGCTGGCCATGCGCTTCGATATACGCGGGGCTCGCGAGGATGCGCAGCCGGCTGTTGCCGATGCGCCGGCTGTGCAGCGTCGAATCCTTCAGCCGGCCGATCCGGACCGCGACGTCGGTGCGCCGTTCCAGCAGATCGGTGATGCCCTCGTTGCTGTTCAGTTCCAGCTCGACCTTCGGGAAGCGCTCGCGGTAGCCGCGCACGAGCGGCACGATCACGTGCAGCATGAACGGCGTCGCGGCGTCGACGCGCAGGCGCCCGGACGGCATCTCGCGCCGCGCGAGCATCTGCTCCTCCGCGTTCTCGACCGATTCGATGATCGCGCGCGCGTCCTGCAGGAACGCGCGCCCTTCCTCGGTCAGTTCGAGCCGGCGCGTGGTCCGGCGCAGCAGCGTGGTCTTGAGCTTTTCCTCGAGCCGCGCGAGCGTGCGGCTCGTCGCCGACACAGTGAGATCGAGCTGCTGGGCGGCCGCCGTGATCGAACCGGTATCGACCACGGCGGTAAAGGCCTGGAGTTCGTCGAGGGTGGTCTTCATTGTTGAGTTGAAATCAAAACAATTTGGTTTATAGACGAGTTTTTCAGCAAAAGTAAAGCCGGCACACTGCGATCCATTCCTACTGAAACCCGGATCCCGTCATGCCACTCGCGTTGCTTGCGCTGACCATCAGCGCCTTTGCCATCGGCACCACCGAATTCGTGATCGTCGGGCTGATCCCGACGATCGGCGCCGACCTCGGCGTCAGCCTGCCGTCCGCCGGCCTGCTCGTCAGCCTGTACGCGCTGGCCGTCGCCATCGGCGCGCCGCTGCTCACCGCGCTGACCGGCCGCGTGCCGCGCAAGGCGCTGCTCGCCGGGCTGATGGCGCTCTTCACCGTCGGCAACCTCGTCGCGTGGCAGGCGCCGGGCTACGAATCGCTGATCGTCGCACGCGTGCTCACCGGCCTCGCGCACGGCGTGTTCTTCTCGGTCGGCTCCATCATCGCGACCACGCTCGTGCCGAAGGAGAAGGCCGCGAGCGCGATCGCGACGATGTTCAGCGGCATGACCGTCGCGTTCGTCGCCGGCATTCCGCTCGGCACCTTCATCGGCCAGCACTTCGGCTGGCGCGCGACGTTCCTGATCGTCGCGCTGTTCGGCCTCCTCGCATTCGTCGGCGCGGTCGCCTTCGTGCCGCGCGCGCTGCCGCAAACGCCGCCGGCGCCGCTCGCCCGCCAGTTGCGCGTGCTGGCCCAGCCGCGCCTGCTGCTCGTCTATGCGATGACGGCGGTCGGATACGGCGGCTCGCTGATCGCATTCACCTATATGGCGCCGCTGCTCGAACAGATCGCCGGCTTCACGCCGTCGCAGGTCAGCCTCGTGCTGGTCGGCTACGGCGTATCGGTCGCGGTCGGCAACGTGTGGGGCGGCAAGCTCGCGGACGCCGTCGGCCCCGTGAAGGCGCTCAAGCGGATCTTCCTGCTGCTCGCGATCGTGCTGCTCGCGCTGACCTTCACGATCCACGTGAAATGGCTCGCGGTGCTGACGATGCTCGCGTGGGGCGCCGTGGCGTTCGGCAACGTGCCGGGGCTGCAGGTGTACGTCGTCAAGCAGGCGCGCCACTTCGCGCCGGACGCCGCCGACGTCGCATCGGGCTTCAACATCGCCGCCTTCAACCTCGGCGTGGCCGGCGGCTCGTCGCTCGGCGGCCTGATCGTCGCGAACGTCGGCCTCGGCCACACGCCGTGGATCGCCGCCGTCGTCACGCTCGGCGCGTTTGCACTCACCGCGTTGAGCGGCCGTCTCGACCGCCGCCACGGGCTGCCGGAACGCACGGCCGAACCCGTCGAACTCGCGCATTGAACGTCACCTTTTCACAGGAGCCACCAGCATGAACGCATCGACCCAACGTCCGCCGTTCGCCGGCAAGACATTCGAAGTCCGCTACGACGGCCTCACCGCGCTCAACGCGTACGACGAGGACGGCCTTCATATGCGCTACGAGATCACCGAAGGCCCGTATGCGGGCGCGAAAGGTGAAGTCGAATACACGTGGCAGCGCGTGGCCGGCGAGACCTACGCGATCTCGTGGCAGGAAGCCGATCGCGCCACCGTCGTGCATGTCGACGACTTCGCCGCCGGCACGTCGCGCTCGTTCTTCACCGCGGCGTCGCTCGACTTCTACCGGCTCGACGGCAGCCTGCGCGCGATCTGAACGGAGCAACCCGATCATGTCCCCCTCTCTCGACAAGCTCGCCGCCGGCGGCTTCAGCATCGGCATCGAACTGCCGCTCGACAACGACTGGACCGCGTCCGGCAACGCGAAACGCCGGCATGACGGCCGCCACCCCGGCGTGCCCGACCTGGAAATCCACGCGGAGCTCGCGCAACTGGCCGACACGCTCGGCTTTCGCGCGCTCTGGGTGCGCGACGTGCCGCTGTACGACCCGTCGTTCGGCGACGCCGCGCAGGTGTTCGAAACGTTCTCGTATCTCGGCTACCTCGCCGGCATCACGCGCGACATCCTGCTCGGCACGGCCGCCGTCGTGCTGCCGCTGCGTGAACCGCTGCTGACGCTGAAATCGGCCGCGACGATCCAGGAACTGAGCCGCGGGCGCCTGCTGCTCGGCGTCGCGAGCGGCGACCGGCCGGTCGAATATCCGCTGTTCGGCCGCGACTTCGCGTCGCGCGGCGCGAACTTCCGCGACCAGATCGCGTTGCTGCGCGACGGCGCACGCGGGCATCTGCCGCCCGGCCTGGAAGTGCTGCCCGCCGCGCGCTCGCCGGTGCCGCTGCTCGTCGCCGGCCTCGCTCAGCAGACGCCCGCGTGGATCGGCGAGCACATGGACGGCTGCCTCGCGTATCCGGGCACGCCGGCCGACCACGCGCAGCGCGCCGCGAACTGGCGTGCGGTGGCCGGCGACAAGCCGTACGTGAGCTTCATCCACCTCGACCTCGCGGAAGATCCGCACGAACCGCTGCAGCGGCACCGCTTCGGCGCGCGCGCGGGACGCATCGCGCTGACGGAAGAACTCGCGGCGATGCGCGACGCGGGCGTGCGGCACATCGGCCTGCATTTCCGCCGCAACCGGCGGCCGCTCGACGAGACGATGGCCGAGATCGCATCGGACGTGCTGCCGGCGTTCCATCCGAACACGAATCCGCAGGCGCGCGTCGCATAAGGCCGCCACGGCCCGCACGCGCACGCGACACGCTCAATATTTGATTTGAAGTCAAATATTTTTGACCTCTAAAGGCGTTTATTTCATCAGTCTCAAGCGCCAGAATGATTCGCATACCGCAACCGTTCCCCTCTTCCAGGAGCACACGATGAGCAAGATTCCGGCCTTCGGCCTCGGTACGTTCCGCCTGCAAGGCCAGGTCGTCGTCGACTCGGTCCGCAACGGCCTCGAAGTCGGCTACCGCGCGATCGACACCGCGCAGATCTACGGCAACGAAGCCGAAGTCGGCGAAGCGATCGCCGCATCGGGCGTGCGCCGCGACGACCTGTTCCTCACGACGAAGATCTGGGTCGACAACTACGCGCCGGACAAGCTGGCGGCCAGCCTCGAGGAAAGCCTGCGCAAGCTGCGCACCGACTATGTCGACCTGACACTGATCCACTGGCCGGCCCCCGGCAACGGCGTGTCGATCGACGCGTTCATGACCGCGCTGGCGGACGCGAAGGCGAAGGGCCTCACGCGCCAGATCGGCATCTCGAACTTCAACATCGCGCTGACGAAGGAAGCGATCGCGGCCGTCGGCAAGGACGCGATCGCGACGAACCAGATCGAACTGAGCCCGTACCTGCAAAACCGCAAGCTGGTCGAGTTCCTGAATGCCGAAGGCATTCACGTGACGTCGTACATGACGCTCGCGTACGGCAAGGTGCTCGGCGATCCGGTGATCGGCGCGATCGCGCAGCGTCACGACGCGACGCCGGCGCAAGTCGCGCTCGCATGGGCGCTGCAGCTCGGCTACTCGGTGATTCCGTCGTCCACCAAGCGCGAGAACCTCGCGAGCAACCTGCTCGCGCAGACGCTGCGCCTGACCGACGAAGACATGGCGCAGATCGCCGCGCTCGAGCGCAACGGCCGCGAAGTCGACCCGGCCGGCCTCGCGCCGCAGTGGGACTGAGCGCGCCGCACCTTCATCCGACATGACCCGTCCGCAGCCCGCCGGCCGCGGCACCGACAGGAATTCATCATGACCCAGGACCCGCTTTTCCAACCGCTGCGACTCGGCGCGCTGACGCTGCCGAACCGCATCGTGATGCCGCCGATGACGCGTTCGCGCGCGAGCCAGCCCGGCGACGAAGCCAACGAACTGATGGCCGCGTACTACGCGCAGCGCGCGAGTGCGGGCCTGATCGTCAGCGAAGGCACCTATATCGCGCCGCTCGGCAAGGGCTACGCGTGGACGCCCGGCATTCACACGCCGTCGCAAGTCGCCGGCTGGCGCAAGGTGACGGACGCCGTGCATGCCGCGCACGGCCGCATCTTCGCGCAGCTGTGGCACGTCGGCCGGCTGAGCCACACGAGCCTGCTCGGCGGCGCGCAACCCGTGTCGTCGTCGCCGCTCCAGGCGAAGGGCGTGAACGTGTTCATCGCCGGCGAAGACGGCAGCACGCCGGGCTTCGTGCAGGCCTCCGAGCCGCGCGCGCTGTCGGTCGACGAGATCCGCGAGATCGTCGGTCAATATCGGACCGCCGCCCGCCACGCGCTCGAAGCCGGCTTCGACGGCGTCGAGCTGCACGGCGCGAACGGCTACCTCGTGAACCAGTTCATCGACTCGAACGCGAACACGCGCACCGACCAGTACGGCGGCTCGCTCGAGAACCGGCTGCACTTCCTGCGCGAAGTCACGCAGGCGCTGATCGAAGGGACCGGCGATGCGTCGCGCGTCGGCATCCGCCTCGCGCCGCTGACCACGCTGAACGGCTGCGTCGACGACGATCCGGAAACGACCTACCTCGCCGCCGCGAAGCTGCTCGGCGAACTCGGCGTCGGCTACCTGCACATCGCGGAAGCCGACTGGGACGACGCGCCGCTGATGCCGGTCGCCTTCAAGCAGCAATTGCGCGCCGCGTTCCCGGGCGTGCTGATCTATGCCGGCGCGTACACCGCCGAGCGCGCACGCGAAGCGATCGCCGCCGGCTGGGCCGACCTCGTCGCATTCGGCCGCCCGTTCGTCGCGAACCCCGACCTGCCCGAGCGGCTGCGCACCGGCGCCGCGCTCGCGCCGCACGATCGCAACACGCTGTTCGGCGGCGGCGCCCACGGCCTGACCGACTACCCGACGCTCGCGCAAGCCGCGGCGTAACGCGCGACAGGAGCCCCGCATGAAAGCAACGCTCGCCCGGCTCGTGCTCGCCGCGATCCTGCCGTTCGCGGCCGCGCAAGCTGCCCACGCCGCCACGTCGGCGGCGGCCGACTGGTATCCGTCCGTCTATGGCGCCGATGACGAAATCGGCGCGGCCAACCTGCTGACGCCCGACGTCGTCAAGCAGGCGGTCGGCCTCGTGAAGGCCGGCAAGACCTATCCGCTGGCCGTGCCGGTGGACAAGCACCTGCCGGCGTTCCGCCATCGCAGCTTCCGGCTGTACAACGTGCAGGTCGGCCAGCAGGCCGGCAAGAGCCTCGGCCCGAACAAGTTCACGTTCAACGACGAACTCGTCAACGCGTGGACCGGCGTCGGCACGCAGCTCAACGGCATCGGCCACATCGGCATCGACAACGTGTACTACAACGGCAACCGGGCGGCCGATTTCGTGACCGTCGACGGCGTGAAGAAGCTCGGCGTCGAGAAGGTGCCGCCGATCGTCACGCGCGGCGTCGTGCTCGACATGACCGCCCGCTACGGCAAGCCGATCGTGCCGGGCGGCACCGAATTCACGGTCGCCGACATCCAGGCCGTGCTGAAGCAGCAGGGGCTGACGCTGCGCAAGGGCGACGTCGTGCTGTTCAACACCGGCTGGCTCGAGCTGATCGGCAAGGACGACAAGCAGTTCCTCGACGTCGAGCCCGGCATCGGCATGGAAGCGGCGAAGTGGCTGGCCGATCAGGGAATCGTCGCGTTCGGCGGCGACACGTGGGCGTCCGAGGTCTATCCGAATCCGCACACGCGGGACGAATTCCCGGTCAACCAGTACATGCTCGCGAAGCGCGGCATCTACAACCTGGAGTTGATCGACAGCCGCGCGCTGGTGCGCGACAAGGCATGGGAATTCCTGTTCGTGCTCGGCCAGCCGTTGTACGTCGGCTCGACGCAGGTCAACATCAACCCGATCGCGATCCGCTGATCGCGGGTCCGCTCCTTCGGCAATCGCGGCGACTATCGCCGCGATTGTCATTTCCGCATTGCAGCCTGTGCGATCGGCGTCTAACGTTGACGGGATCGATGTCGTACGACCGTCACCCGACCTGAAAGGACGCCCCGTCATGCCAAGCCGATCCCCGACACGCGACATGCTGCTGGCCCTTGCGGCCGGTCTTTCCCTGGCGGCTTTTACCGCACCCGCACACGCCGACGAGGCCGCCGGCCTCGCGCCGCCAGCGCCGGCCACGCCGGTGCTGGCGACCACCGCGACCGGCGTGCAGATCTATTCGTGCGAATACGATGCCGACCACCGGCTCGCGTGGGCCTTCAAGCGCCCGGAGGCGACGTTGTTCGATGAAAGCGGCGCGCTCGTCGTGCGGCACGGCGCGGGGCCGTCGTGGGAAGCGCTCGACGGCAGCCGCATTACCGGCAAGAAGCTCGCGGAAATGCCGAGCGCAAGCGCGGCCAGCATTCCGCAACTGCTGCTCGCGGCGACGCCGGCCGCAACCGGCACGCTCGCCGGCGTGCGCTTCGTGCAGCGGCTCGACACGGCGGGCGGCACGCCGCCGACCGCGACGTGCACGACCGAGCATGCGGTCGGCCGCTTCCCGTACTTCGCGCGCTACGTGTTCCTGAAGTGACGCACACGGCGGCGCAAGCGACGGGCATCATCCCGACGCCTTTCGCCGCGCTTCCATTAATCAGGGCCTCCTATATTTGATACAGGAAGCGTGAAATCGTCGACACCCTCGTTCCGCCCGGTCAGCGTGTCCGCATCGACAATTCGACGTCGCCGCCGAACGGCACCGACAGATAGCCGTTTTCCGGCGCGCGCACGTAGGCAAGATAGTCGGGGCTGTATTCCGCGTTGTCGGCCACGACGAATGCCCCCGCCCTGAGCCGCGGCTCGACCCGCGCGAGAATCTCCGGATACAGCGCCTTCGCCCCGTCGAGCAGCAACAGGTCGACCGAATCCGGCAGACCGGCGGCTAGCGTGTGGAGCGCATCGCCTTCGCGAATCTCCACGAGATCGGCCAGTCCGGCTGCCGCCAGGTTGGCCTGCGCGCGTACGACCTTCGACGGCTCGAATTCGCTCGTGATCAGCCGCCCGCCGCCGTTGTCGCGCAGCGCGGCCGCCAGATGCAGCGTCGAAATGCCGAACGACGTGCCAAATTCGACGATTGCCTTGGCATTGCCGCTGCGCGCGAGCATGTACAGCAGCATGCCCGTCTCGCGCGACACGGGAAGCGGGTAATCCTTCAGGCGCGCATACAGATCGGCGTAGTCGGTCTTGCTGCGCATCAGCCGCGCCTGCTCGTCGCGCGACACGTCGGCGAAGGCCGGGCTCGTCGCGGGCGACGACGCGTCGGCTTCGTCGAACAGGCGCGCCAGCAGCGAAGCCAGCGGGTCGAGCATCAGGGTGGTCATGCGAATCTCCGGTATCGGGTTGAGTGCGTCGTTGCACCCGACTAGAATATGACGAACCATTCAGGTTTTACTATTCGCATTGGCAAACCGCTCATGACCGACCGCCGAAACGCCCCGATCGCCACGCGCAAGCAGCCTCGGCAGGCGCGCTCGACCCGTCTCGTCGAGGACGTCCTGCAGGCGGCTATTCAGGTTTTGGCGAGCGAGGGCGCGCAGCGCTTCACGATGGCGCGCGTCGCGGAGCGGGCCGGCGTGAGCGTCGGCTCGCTGTACCAGTACTTCCCGAACAAGGCGTCCGTGTTGTTCCGGCTCCAGCACGACGAGTGGCGGCAAACGCACGACATGCTGTGCGGGATCCTGCAGGACACTCGGAAGACGCCGCCCGAGCGCGTGCGCGCCGCCGTCCACGCGTTCATCCGTTCGGAATGCGACGAGGCGCCGATGCGGATCGCCCTCGACGACGCCGCCCCGCTCTATCGCGACGCCCCCGAGGCGCAGGCAGTGAAGGCCGAAGGCAACCGGGCGTTCGGCGCGTTCATGCGCGAAGCGCTGCCCGACGTGCCCGACGCCACGCATGCGCTCGTGTGCGAACTGATCCTGACGACGCTCACGACGGGCGGCAAGGCGTTCTCCGAAACCGCGCGCACCTCGGCGGAAATCGACGCGTACTCGGACGCGATGGCCGACATGTTCTGCGCGTATCTCGCCCATCTCGCGCGCAGCTGAGGCCCGCTTCGGTACGGAAGCCGCGCATGCGCGCTGGCCTTCCGGGCCGCCCTGAAAGTCATTCGTAATACCCAACGCCCCGCCCGCCGCGCCCGCATTCAAATAGTCGCCTTAACGGATTCGAACTAGGCGTATACACGCGTGTCGGCGCGGCGGAGCCCCGTCGCACGCCGATATAAGCGCTGCGACATGCGCTGCATGCTCGTCCCCCGATGGGACGTGATGGGCGGCTCGCCTAACCTTCGCTACGGCAAGGCACACGCGACGGGGTCGACCACGGCACGCGTCGTCCGACGCGACACCCTCGCGATCGCTTCGATTCGAGCGTAACGACACGCATCGCGCGTCGTTCGTCCCCACGACGTCGCCGAACAATCCCAACCAGATACGAGACACCCTGACGACGGTTCGCAACGGGCCGTTTCAGCATGCTGATAAAGGAGCAAGCTCATGAGTGATACCCCGGTGCAGCCGACGGTCGGCGTCGGCGCGGAAGAAACTGACTTCGGCGCCCAGGGAGTCATCGACCGCTATTTCGGCATTTCGTCGCGCGGCAGCACGCAGCGCCGCGAGATCATTGCCGGCGTGACCACCTTCCTCGCGATGGTCTATTCCGTGTTCGTCGTGCCCGGCATGTTCGGCAAGGCCGGCTTCGACACGAGCGCCGTGTTCGTCGCCGTGTGCGTCACCACCGCGTTCGGCTCGCTGCTGATGGGCCTGTGGGCGAAGCTGCCGATCGCGATCGGCTGCGCGATCTCGCTGACCGCGTTCACCGCGTTCGGCCTCGTGCTCGGCAAGGGGCTGCCTCCGACGGTCGCGCTCGGCGCCGTGTTCCTGATGGGCCTCGTGTTCACCGGCATCTCGATCACCGGCGTGCGTTCGTGGATCCTGCGCAACCTGCCCGCGGGCGTCGCGCACGGCACGGGCATCGGCATCGGCCTGTTCCTGCTGCTGATCGCGTCGAACGACGTCGGCCTCGTGATCAAGAACCCGGGCGCCGGCCTGCCGGTCTCGCTCGGCCAGATCACCGCGTTCCCGGTCATCATGTCGGTCATCGGCCTCGCCGCGATCTTCGGCCTCGAAAAGCGCCGCGTGCCGGGCGGCATCCTGCTCGTCGTGATCGCGATCTCGGTGTTCGGCCTGATCTTCGATCCGGGCGTGAAGTACCGCGGCATCTTCGCACTGCCGTCGCTGAGCGCACCGGGCCACGCATCGCTGATCGGCGCGATGGACATCAAGGGCGCGCTGTCGATGGCCGTGCTGCCGAGCGTGCTCGCGCTGGTGATGACCGCCGTGTTCGACGCGACCGGCACGATCCGCGCGGTCGCGGGCCAGGCCGGCCAGCTCGACGAGAACGGCCGCATCATCAACGGCGGCCGCGCGCTGACCGCCGATTCGGTCAGCTCGATCTTCTCCGGCTTCCTCGGCGGCGCGCCGGCGGCCGCCTACATCGAGTCGAGCGTCGGCGTGGCCGCGGGCGCGAAGACGGGGCTCGCGGCCGCCGTGGTCGGCCTGCTGTTCCTCGTCGTGATGTTCTTCTCGCCGCTCGCGGGCCTCGTGCCGTCGTATGCGACGGCGCCCGCACTGATGTACGTCGGCCTGCTGATGCTCGGCAGCGTGAGCAAGCTGCACATGGACGACATGGTCGACGCGATGTCGGGCCTCGTGTGCGCGGTGTTCATCGTGCTGACCGCGAACATCGTGACAGGCATCATGCTCGGCTTCTCGACGCTCGTGATCGGCCGCCTCGCCAGCGGCGAATTCCGCAAGCTCAACGTCGGCACCGTGCTGATCGCGGCCGTGCTCGTCACGTTCTATCTCGGCGGCTGGGCCATCTGAGCGCACGCCATGCGCGACGTCGCCGGCACGAAGGCGGCGCGCATCGGGACGAGATCGTCTCCTCCACCATCGTCGTCGATGGTCTGCCGGCCTGGGAACGCGAGTTTCCAGGCCTTTTTTGCCGGTGCGGCGCGGCATGACGCCCGTCGCGAAAACGGCGCGCGCCCCCGCCCCGTCAGAACGGCTTGATCACGGCCAGCCCAACGACGAGCGCCATCGCGACGATCACCGCGCCCGCCGTCCGCCCGAGCCACGGCGCCGGCACGGCGACGAGATCGTCGCGCTCCATGCGCCGCAGCGTGCCGGCCAGGATTCCGTGCAGCACCGACAGCGCGACGACGAACGCGAGCTTCGCCGACAGCCACGCGGTGCCGAACCAGTGACCGCTCAACGCGAGCGCGATGCCGGCGATCCAGACGATCGCGAGCGCGGGCGCCGTCACCGTGCGATCCCAGCGCCGCACCGCGCGATGCACGGCGAGGTTCGCGATACGGACCGCGACGGACGACAGCAGCAGCCCGCCGACGAACGTGACGACGGCGACCAGATGCACGGCCTTCAGCACCAGGTAAATCATCGCGCGTGCCGCCTGCGCGCGATCCAGCCGGCGCTCGCCAGTCCCGCGAACGGCACCACGGCCGACAGCACGAGCCGCGCGACCTCGCCCTTGCTCCACAACCCGCTCGACGCGGTGCCGACCACCGCCCACACGTACATCGCGAACGCGATGCCGTGAACCGGGCCCATGATCGATACCGCGACCGGATACCCGGCCAGGTGCTTGAGCGGCACGGCCACGCACACCAGCACGACGAGCGTGGCCGCTTCCAGCAGCGACAGGTATTGCAGGTTCCGCAACGCGTTGCGATCGTCTTGGTTCATCGGCAGGCCTCCAGGTGGTCCGCCGCGATTGTCGCGTGTGGTGCCGGGTCGAGCCATTGGCTAGAATGACATCTTTCAACGGATTCTGGCCACGGCCGCGAACGCCATGCATACGGTCGCCGTTCTTGCCTTGCCCGATGTCGTCCCGTTCGATCTGGGCGTCGCCTGCGACACGTTCGCGCGCGTTCGCGCGCCGAACGTCGCGCAGGCGTACCGTGTACGCGTATGCAGCGAGCAGCCGCGCGTCGGCGGCGACCTGTTCGAGCTGCGCCCGCCGTTTCGCCTCGATGCGCTGGCCGACGCCGACACGATCATGGTCCCCGGCACGTCGGTGCCGCTCGCGCCCACGTCGCGCCGCGTGCTCGATGCGCTGCGCGCGGCGGCCGCGCGCGGGCGCCGGATCGCGTCGATCTGCAGCGGCGCGTTCGTGCTCGCGGAGGCCGGGCTGCTCGACGGCCTGCGCGCGACGACGCACTGGCTCGCGGCCGCCGAACTCGCGCGCCGCTACCCGAACGTCGACGTCGATGCGAACGTGCTGTTCGTCGACAACGGCCGGATCCTGACCTCGGCCGGCGCGGCGGCCGGTCTCGATCTGTGCCTGCACATGATCCAGGCCGACTATGGCGCGGCCGTCGCGGTCGACGCGGCCCGCAGCGCGGTGGCGCCGCGCGTGCGCGAAGGCGGGCAGGCGCAGTTCATCGCACCCGAATGGCCGGCCGGCGGCGACGGGCTGCACGACCTGATGGACTGGCTGCACGCGAACCTGCGCCAGCCGCTGACGCTCGACGCGATCGCGCGCAAGGCGTCGACCAGCGTGCGCACGCTGACGCGGCGCTTCCAGGAGCAGACGGGCACGTCGCCCGGGCAATGGCTGCAGACCGCGCGCGTCAGGCATGCGCAGCAGTTGCTGGAGGTGACCGAACTGTCGATCGAACATGTGGCGACGGAAGCCGGGTTCGGGTCGGTCACCGCGTTTCGCGAGCGCTTCTCACGCATCGTCGGCACGTCGCCGCAGCGCTATCGGCAGGCGTTCCGCGCACGCGCCGACGCGTGACGTGCATCCGGATCGCCGCCTGAATCCGAACCCGCCGCCCCCTTTCGCGCCAACCGGACCCGACCGATGACCCGCATCCGCAATCCCTTGAACATCGCGCAGCTCCAGGCGTTCGTCTCCGCCGCGCACCTGAAGAGCCTGCGCGCCGCCGCGCGCGAGCTCGGCGTCACGCAGCCGGCGATCACGCACACGATCCGCGAGCTCGAAACGGCGCTCAACGCGGAATTGCTCGCGCGCAGCGTGCGCGGCGTCGAGCTGACCGCGTGCGGCGAGGCGCTACTGCCGCGCGCCGAGCAGTTGCTCGGCGACGTCCGCCGCACGGTCGAGGCCGTCGAGCAGGTAAAAGGCGAGATGTCGGGCCGCGTCGCGGTCGGCACGATGCCGTCGATCGCGCTGACGGCGTTGCCGCACGCGGTGACGGCGTTCCGCGAGTCGATGCCGAACGTCAGCCTGCATCTGGAGGAAGTGACGGTGCCCGATGCGCTCGCGCAGTTGCGCAACGGCACGCTCGACATCGCTGCAATGCACCATGTGCCCGCGCTCGACCGCGATTTCACGCAATTGCCGCTGCTGTCGACCGAATTCACGATCGTGATGCGCGACGGCCACCCGCTCGCGCAGGCGCGCCGGTTAGAGGAATTGCTCGATGCCGAATGGATCGTCACGGTCGGCGCGGAGCAGTTCCCGCACAGCGTGATGGTCGGGATGTTCGAGGCGCACGGGCTGCCGCTGCCCAAACGCCTGCTGCGCTCGCCGATGTCGTTCGCGGTGACGCTCGGGCTCGTCGCGCGCTCGGACGTGATCGGCTGCTTCACGCGCCCGCTCGCCGCGATGGTCGCGCCGCTCGGCATCCGCACGGCCGAACTCGACGAAAGCATGCCGCGCTTCGACCTGTCGATCATCGCGCGGCGCGACCTGCTGCCCACGCCCGCCGTGTCGCACTTCGTCACGTGCCTGCAGCGCGCGGTCAACGAAACGCTCGGCTGAATCGTTCCTGTGTGTGAAACGGCGGTGCGTCCGACGCGCCGCCGCCGGGCCCGGTATCGGGGCTTGTCCTAGGCGCCCCGCCGGTATTTTGTCTTGATAATCTTGCGCACGTCGCGCGCCCCCATCGGGCGGGCGAAACGGACTGTCCGACGCGAAGCCGCGGCGGGCCGAAGGCTTACGGCGCGGCACAACCGCGCACCCATCGAACAAAACGAGGAGTCACCGAGTGAAAAAGATTCTTGCGGCTGTGACCGTGGCCCTGCTCGCCGTATCGGCCGGCAGCGCGTACGCGAAGGACTGGTCGACCGTGCGGTT
Organism: Burkholderia anthina; assembly: GCF_001547525.1. Classification (GTDB taxonomy): domain Bacteria; phylum Pseudomonadota; class Gammaproteobacteria; order Burkholderiales; family Burkholderiaceae; genus Burkholderia; species Burkholderia semiarida. The sequence continues at coordinate 1,582,058 of NZ_LNJP01000003.1, read as the reverse complement.
CGGCGTCGACGCAAGCTACCCGCCCTTCGAATCGAAAGGCGCCGACGGCAAGGTGGTCGGCTTCGACGTGGATCTCGGCAACGAGATCTGCCGCCGCATCAACGCGAAGTGCGTGTGGATCGAGAACGACTTCGACGGGATGATCCCGGCGCTGAAGGCCCGCAAGTTCGACGGCGTGCTGTCGTCGATGTCGATGACGCCGGCGCGCGCCGAACAGATCGCGTTCTCGGCAAAGCTGTTCAACACGCCGACGCGCCTCGTCACGAAGAAGGGCGCGAACCTGCAGCCGACGGCCGAATCGCTGAAGGGCAAGTCGGTCGGCGTCGAGCAGGGCACGATCCAGGAAACCTATGCGAAGACGTACTGGGCGTCCAAGGGCGTGAACGTCGTGCCTTACCAGAACCAGGACCAGGTCTACGCCGACCTGATCTCCGGCCGTCTGGACGGCGCGCTGCAGGACGCGGTGCAAGCCGAGATCGGCTTCCTGAAGACGCCGCGCGGCGCGAACTTCGACTTCGCCGGCAAGGATCTCGACGATCCGAAGACGCTCGGCAACGGCGCCGGCATCGGCCTGCGCAAGGAAGACACCGACCTGAAGGCGAAGATCGACGGCGCGATCGCTGGCATGCGCAAGGACGGCACGTACGACAAGATCGCGAAGAAGTACTTCGATTTCGACGTCTACGGCAAGTAATCCGGCCGACCGACGCGCGATTCGGCGCGACACCGACGGGCTCCGCAAGGAGCCCGTTTTTTTGCGCGCGGCGCGGACGACGTTATTTTTTCCGCGCCAACCCGATGATTCTCAACGGGAAACCGGATGTTCCGGCGCCGGTTTGGTGGGGGCGAGGAAGGCAACGTACAATCGATCTTCCACGCACACGGATCATTCGCGGCTGCGCCGCACTCCCCTCATCATGCAAACGCAGACCCATCCGCTGATTTCCCCCGCCGTCGGCACCGAACGCCAGATCACCAGCTTCCACTACGGCCCGCGCGGCGGCAAGAAGGTCTACATCCAGTCGTCGCTGCACGCGGACGAGTTGCCCGGCATGCTGGTCGCCACGCTGCTGCGCCGCAAGATCGCCGCGCTCGAGACGGCCGGCAAGCTGCGCGGCGAAATCGTCATCGTGCCCGTGCCCAATCCGATCGGCCTGTCGCAACACGTGTTCGGCGATCACCTCGGCCGCTTCGAGCTCGGCTCGATGCAGAACTTCAACCGCAATTTCTACGATCTCGCGGCGCTCGTGCTGCCGCGCGTGGAAGACCGCCTCACGAACGACGCGCAGCGCAATCTCGCCGTCGTGCGCACCGCGATGCGCGAAGCGCTCGACGAGCAGAAGCCGCGCACCGAACTCGACTCGCAGCGCCTCGCGCTGCAGAAGCTGTCGTTCGACGCCGATATCGTGCTCGACCTGCACTGCGACAGCGATGCGGTGATGCACCTCTACACGAATCCCGATCTCTGGCCGGACGTCGAGCCGCTGGCGCGCTATCTCGATGCCAAGGCGTCGCTGCTCGCGCTGAATTCGGTCGGCAACCCGTTCGACGAAATCCACAGCTTCTGCTGGTCGGATCTGCGCAACCGCTTCGGCGACCGCTTCCCGATCCCGAACGGCGCGATTTCCGTCACCGTGGAACTGCGCAGCGAACGCGACGTGTCGTACGAGTTCGCCGAAAAGGATGCCCAAGCGATCGTCGAATACCTGACCGAGCGCGGCGTCGTCGAAGGCACGCCGGCACCGCTGCCGCCACTCGCGCATCCGGCCACGCCGCTCGCGGGCACCGATCCGCTCGTCGCGCCCGTGTCGGGCGTGATCGTGTTCCGTACGCCGGTCGGCGTGATGATCGAGGCCGGCCAGGCCGTGGCCGACATCGTCGATCCGCTGACCGATCGCGTCGTCACGCTGAAGAGCAGCGTGTCGGGCGTGCTGTACGCGCGCCAGGTCGTGCGCTTCGCGACGGCCGGCATGGAAGTCGCGCGCATCGCCGGCGCGACCGCGATCCGCACCGGCTCGCTGCTGTCGGCCTGAGCCCGAGTGTCCGGCCCGCGCGCCGGGCCGGGCCGCGGCGCGCATGCGCACCATCCGCATCCACCAATGAAATCGCCCGCTTGCGCGGGCGATTGGCTTTCCGGGGCGCGGGTCGGCGGCCGATACCGCGCCGCCGGCCGCCATGCGCGAAGGCCGCTCAGAACGCCGGCACGATCGCGCCGCCGAACTTCTGTTCGATGAACTTGCGCACGTCGTTCGATTCATAGGCCGCGACGAGCTTCTTCACCCACGGCTTGTCCTTGTCCTGCGCGCGCACCGCGATCAGGTTCGCGTACGGCCCGCGCAGATCCTCGATCGCGATCGCATCCTTCACCGGCGTGAGCCCGGCCTTCACCGCGTAGTCGGTGTTGATCGACGCGGCGTCGAGATCGGGCAGCGCGCGCGGCAGTTGCGCGGCGTCGAGTTCGACGATCCTGATCTTCTTCGGATTCTCGGCGACGTCGAGCGGCGTCGCGTTCACGCCGTTCGTGCCGGCGCCGGCCTTCAGCTTGATCACGCCGTACTTCTGCAACAGCAACAGCGCGCGGTTGCCGTTCGACGGATCGTTCTGGATTCCGACCTTCGCGCCGACCGGCAGATCCTTCAGCGACTTGAGCTTCTTCGAATAGAAGCCCATCGGCGCGGTGTAGGTCAGCCCGACGTTGACGATCTTGTAGCCGCGCTGCTTGATCTGGCTGTCGAGGAACGGCTGGTGCTGGAAGCCGTTCGCATCGAGATCGCCGGCATCGAGCGCCGCGTTCGGCTGCACGTAGTCGTTGAATTCGATCACCTTGATCGCAAGGCCTTCGCGCGCGGCGACCTTCGTCACCTCGGTCCAGATTTGCGCGTCGGGGCCGCTCATCGTGCCGATCTTCAGCGTTTGCGGGTCGGCGTGCGCGCCGGGCGCGGCAAATGCCAGCGCGGCGGCGAGTGCGCCGAGGCCGGTCAGGATCGAACGTCGCATGGGTGTCCTCTTTGTCCCGTGTCGTGTGTTGGAGGACGGATCGTGGCACGGGGCGCGAACGCCGCAAACCAAGCTTATTTCATGTGCATATTCCGGATCGGGATCGAATCTCAGCCGAAATCGGTATAACCCTCGCCAGGCAACCCGGGCAGAATTCCGTGTCGCATCGGCACCACACATTCGTCATATGACAGTCGCTGTCATATTCATTACGTGGCCCGCCGATAAAGTTGCGCCGGTCCGTGAGAGCGCCCGCAGAGAGCGCCGGAACCGCAACTGGACACGCCATTCAATCGCTCGGAGAATCCTTTGAACAAGAAACTGTTGACCATCGCCGCCCTCGCAGCAACGGCCGGCACGGCGCACGCACAAAGCAGCGTGACCCTGTACGGCGTCATCGATGCCGGTATCAGCTACGTGAACCACAGCAAGACCGCTACCGGCAGCGGCAAGCTGTTCAAGTACGACGACGGCGTGGCCCAGGGCAGCCGTTGGGGCCTGCGCGGCACCGAGGACCTCGGTGGCGGCCTGAAGGCGATTTTCGTGCTCGAAAACGGCTTCAACAGCGGCAACGGCACGATCGGCCAGGGCGGCGCGATCTTCGGCCGTCAAGCGTACGTCGGCCTGAGCCAGGCGCAATACGGCACGGTCACGTTCGGCCGCCAGTACTCGTTCTCGACCGACATCCTCGGCTCGAACTACTCGACGGGCGGCAACACGGTCGCGGGCAACTACGCGTACCACGTGAACGACATCGACCAGCTCACGTCGAGCCGCATCAACAACGCGGTGAAGTTCCAGAGCGCGAACTACGCCGGCTTCACGTTCGGCGCGTTGTACGGCTTCTCGAACTCGACCGACTTCGCCGGCGCACCGTCGACGACGACGGGCACCACGACGACGCCCGGCTCGTCGCGCGCATACAGCTTCGGCCTGAACTACGCGAACGGCCCGTTCGCTCTCGGCGCGGCATACACGGACATCCGCTTCCCGAGCCAGTCGACGCCGGCCTTCTCGACGTCGATCGCGAACATCGCGCTGACGAACATCCGCGACCTGCGCACGTACGGCGTCGGCGGCCGCTACGTCTTCGGCCCGGCAACGGCATGGCTGCTCTGGACGCGCACGCAGTTCACCCCGATCGCGGCCGGCGCATCGGGCACGTTCTACAACGCATACGAAGCAGGCGTGAAGTATGCGTTCACGCCGGCGCTGTCGGCGGCAGCGGGCTACACGTACACGAACGCGACGCAAAGCGGCAGCGCGGCGCACTGGAACCAGGGCAACGTGGGCCTCGACTACGCGCTGAGCAAGCGCACGGACGTGTATGGCCTGGTGATCTACCAGAAGGCGTCGGGCAACAACGTGCAGGCGCAGATCGGTTCGAGCACGAGCTACTTCAACACGTCGGGCACGGGTTCGTCGAACCAGTTGGCCGCTCGCGTCGGTATCCGTCACAAGTTCTAAAGCATCCGCTTAACTCGCGGATCACGACGGCAAGAAGCGCCCCGCTCCACGCGGGGCGCTTTTTTATGGGCTTTTAAGTTTCGCTTAATTCTGGGCTGAGACGATGCTCTCACCCCCCCTGTTGGCCGCCTGAGCATCGGCGGCTTTTTTTTTAAACGCCGACGGCGCCGCCATCGATTGCCCACAAGACAGGATCGGAGGCCATGATGATCGAAGATACCGTTTTCAGCCATCTGCACGCGATTCTCACGTGCCAACACTCGCTGCCGGTCCAGAGCTGCCGCGTCTCGGTTGAAATGCAGCGCCCCTGGGGCCGCCCGTATCGCCTCGTCGAATGGACGATGCATCTCGACGCGCCCGCGCGGCGCCAGATCGTGCCGGCCGAATCGACCGACGAAGAAATCGCCGAGGTCGTCGCGTCGCACGTGCCGGGCCGGCTTTACGGCGACGGCCGGCTACAGTTCTGAGCGCGTTTCCGTTCCCTGCGCCTCCCGTCAGTCGGCCGCGCCGCGGGCATCGTGCGGCAGTCGGTCTCGTTTGACGCGGCAACGAAACCTGCTACGCTGCGCGTTTTCGTCCACGCAACACATGATGGAAAACGCATTCAACGAACGTGGCGTCATGGTCACGCGCAACGGCCTGTCGGCCGCCGGGCAGGTATTCGCACTGCGTGACATCCGCCACGTCGACGTCGTCAAGATTCCGAAGAACCGTCTCGTGCCGTCGCTGATCTCGCTGATCGGCGTGGCCATCGCCATCGCGGGCGGCATCGGCGCATCGAGCGCCGCGCTCGTGGTCGGCGTGATGCTCGCCGTCGTCGGCTATCTCGCCTGGACCACGCAGGACGTCACCTACCGCCTGATGGTCGAGATGCCCGACGGCAAGCGCGAAGCGCTGTCGAGCGTCGACGCCGAGTTCGTCGAACGCGTCGCGCAGGTCGTGCGCGATGCGCGGTCCGCCACCGCGGCCGGCTGATTTTCCTCGCATTCGCTTGCGTGCCGGTTCCCGCCGGCCGCACGCACGCGGCGAATGTCGGCTCGCGCCACGTTCGCGCGGAATCGCGTGCCGGCCGCCGCCACGCACGCACCTCGCCTCCACCTCCGCCGCCGAGCGCCTAGTATGGAAAGAGCGGCTCGCCGCCGCATCGTCCGAGGAGGCCAGCATGAACGCTCAATCGCTGTCCGGCATGCTTCGCGCGCAGGAGTTGCTGATCGTGTCGATGATCCGTGCGCTTCCCCCTGACGCACGCCGTGCGCTCGTCGAGCTCTACACCGACCAGATCGCGTTCGCCGAACAGGCCGGTATCGAAAGCCACGGCGATCGCGCAACGCACGACGCGTTCGTCGCGCACGCGCGCAACCTGCTGATTCGCGTCGAAGCGCTGGCTTAGAGCGCGTTCGCGCCCCGGTTTCTCCCAAATTTCCGACCCGAGCTCGGCCGAGCCGCGCAGGCGAGCGCTCACTCGCATGAGCCGCTTTGCGTCCTTGTATTGATAATAATTCTCATTTACACTGTCAAGGTTGTCAGTTGCCTTTCAAATCGCCGTTTGCCGCATGCCGCGCGCAAACGGGCCAGCCAGGTGAACGCGTCACCCAGCCAGCCTTCGGGCTTGTTATCGTCAATGGGAGACCACCTGTGCATTGCTCCATGCTGGCGCGGCGGCCGATCCGTGCCGCGCTGTTCGGCGCGTTCGGCCTGTTCGCCGCCACGGCTTACGCCGATTCGTCGCCGCAAGGCGTCACGCCGCCTTCTGCCGTCCTGACCGCCGCTGCCGCATCCGCGCGCGGCGATGCGGCGCTGCTCGACCCCGTCACCGTCACGGCCACCCGCACCGCCACCGCGGCGAGCCGCACGGCGGCGTCCGTGTCGGTGATCACCGACGACGATCTGGAAGAGCAGCAGGCCACCAACATCAAGGACGCGCTGCGCTACGAGCCCGGCATCACGGTGCGCCGCACCGCGTACCGGCCCGGCAGCGCCGCGCTCGGCGGCGGCCGCGACGGCGATTCGAGCATCAACATCCGCGGTCTCGAAGGCAATCGCGTGCTGTTGATGGAAGACGGCATCCGCCTGCCGAACGCGTTCTCGTTCGGCCCGCTCGAAGCCGGCCGCGGCGACTACGCCGATCTCGACACGCTCAAGCGCATCGAGATCCTGCGCGGGCCGGCGTCGGCGCTCTACGGCAGCGACGGCCTGACCGGCGCGGTGAACTTCATCACGAAGGACCCGCGCGACCTGCTGTCGGTCTACAACAAGCCTTACTACTTCTCGTTCCGGCCGAGCTACGACTCGACCGACCGCAGCATCGGCGCGACCGTGTCGGCCGCGGGCGGCAACGACCGCATCCAGGGGATGATCATCGCCGACGGCCGGCGCGGCCACGAGGTCGACACGCGCGGCGGCAACAACTCGGCGAGCACGCTGCGCACGACGTCGAACCCGCAGGACGTGTATTCGGAATCGCTGCTCGGCAAGCTCGTGCTGACGCCCACCACGCGCGACACGATCAAGTTCACCGCCGAAACGGTGCAGCGGCGCGTGAGCACCGACGTGCTGTCGGCGATCAATGCGCCGGCCACGCTCGGCCTGACGACGCACGACCGGCTCGAGCGCAATCGCTTCAGCGTCGATTACGACTTCCGCGACGATGCATTCCGCTGGTTCCAGACCGCGCACGTGCAGTTCTACTACCAGGACGCGAAGCAGGACCAGTACGCGTTCGAGACGCGCGGCAGGCAGCCCTCGCGTTCGCGCGACAACCAGTACAAGGAGCGCACGTTCGGCGGCTCCGCGTTCGCCGAAAGCGGCTTCGCGACCGGCCCGCTCGCGCACAAGCTGCTCTACGGCGTGGACGGCAGCCTGTCGCGCGTGACGAACCTGCGCGACGGCACGGTGCCGGGCGTCGGCGAAGCGTTCCCGAACAAGGCGTTTCCCGACACCGACTACACGCTGTTCGGCGCGTTCGTGCAGGACCAGATCGGCTACGGCCGCCTGCTCGTCACGCCGGGCCTGCGCTTCGACACGTACCGGTTGAGCCCCACCGAAAACGATCCGCTGTTCACCGGCAAGGCCGTGTCGACGAGCGCGAACGAACTGTCGCCGCGCGTCGCCGTGCTCTACGAGATCACGCCCGCGGTCATTCCGTACGTGCAGTACGCGCACGGCTTCCGCGCGCCGACGCCCGACCAGGTGAACAGCAGCTTCTCGAACCCCGTGTACGGCTACACGTCGATCGGCAATCCGAACCTGAAGCCCGAGACCAGCGACACGTTCGAAGCCGGCCTGCGCGGCAAGGCCGGCACCGGCTACGGCGTCGTGCGCTACAGCGCGGCCGCGTTCACCGGCCGCTACCGCAACTTCATCTCGCGCACGACGATCGCCGGCAGCGGCCGGCCGGTCGACCCGTTCGTGTTCCAGTACGTGAACTTCGCCGATGCGCGCATCCACGGCCTCGAAGGCCGCGCCGAATGGGCGATGCCTAACGGCATCACGCTGAAGACGGCGATGGCCTTCACGAAGGGCTCGACGCAGAACGACGGCGCGGCCAGCCAGCCGCTGAACACCGTGAACCCGTTCTCGGCCGTGTTCGGCGTGCGGTATGAACCGGGCGAACGCTGGTTCGTGCAGACCGATCTGCTATTCCAGGCCGCCAAACGCGACAAGGACGTCGACAAATCCGACTGTTCGAACAAGGCGTGCTTCACGCCGCCGTCGTCGTTCGTCGTCGACCTGCGCGGCGGCTACCGCTTCAACAAGCACGTGAGCGCGACGATCGGCATCCGCAACCTGTTCGACCGCAAGTACTGGAACTGGTCGGACGTGCGCGGCATCGCGGCCGATTCGCAAGTGCTCGACGCGTATTCGTCGCCCGGCCGCACGGTCGCCGTCAGCATGAAAGTGGATTTCTGATGCGCGCTGCCCGCGCACCCACCCCAACCGTTACTCGAAGGAGTCCGACATGATGCATTCCGCCCTTCCCGGTCAGCCGGCCACGTCGGCCCGCGCGGTCGCCGCGCTGCGCGATGCGTTCATCAAGCTCAAGACCGAGCGCCAGTTGCGCAACCGCGACGTCGCGCAGGCGCTCGGCGTCAGCGAAGGCGAGGCGCTCGGCGCGTTCGTCGGCGAGCACGTCGTGCGGCTCGACGCGCGCTTCCCGGCGATGTTCGAGGAAATGCCGCGCCTCGGCCGCGTGATGGCGCTCACGCGCAACGACACGGCCGTGCATGAAAAGGATGGCGAATATGCGCAGATGAGCCACGACGGCCCGGTCGGCCTCGCGCTCGGCGACATCGACCTGCGCATCTTCTATCGTCACTGGGTGTCGGCATTCGCGGTGCGCGACGAGACCGCGCACGGCCCGCTGAAAAGCCTGCAGTTCTTCGATGCGCAGGGCCATGCGATCCACAAGGTCTATCTGCGCGCGCACAGCGATCACGCGGCGTACGACGCATTCGTCGAGCGCTGGCGCGCACCGTCGCAAAAGCCGGGCCTCGAGGTCACGCCCGCCGCGCCGAAAACGCCCGAGCGCGCCGATAGCGAGATCGACGTCGCGGGCTTTCGCGCCGCGTGGGATGCGATGACCGACACGCACCAGTTCTTCGGCCTCACGCAGCGCTTCGGCGTGAGCCGCCTGCAGGCCCTGCGTCTCGCCGATCCGCAATACGCGTATCCGGTCGAGACCGCGCATGCGTTGCGCCACGTGCTCGAACAGGCCGCGAAAAGCGGCCAGCCGATCATGGTGTTCGTCGGCAATGCGGGAATGATCCAGATCCATACGGGCCCCGTCGCGAACGTGCGCGAGGTCGGCGCGTGGATCAATGTCCTCGATCCGGGCTTCAACCTTCATGTACGCGAGGACCTGATCGCCGCCGCATGGGTCGTGAAGAAGCCGACGAGCGACGGCATCGTCACGTCGCTCGAGCTGTTCGACCGGCAGGGCGAGCACGTCGCGCTGCTGTTCGGCGAGCGCAAGCCCGGCAAGGTCGAGCGCGACGACTGGCGCTCGCTCGTCGCGACGCTGCCGGCGGCCGCACGCGGGGCCGCGCGGTGAGCGCGCGGCCGTTCGATCCGCGCCGCCGGTCGCTGCTGGCCGGCGCGGCGGCCGGTGCGCTCGCCGGCGCGCTGCCCGGCGGCGTGCTCGCCCAGGTCGCGGCCGCCGCCCCGAAGCGCGTGATCGTGATCGGCGGCGCGCTCGCGGAGACCGCATTCGCGCTCGGCGGCGCCGAGACGCCGCGTTACCGGCTCGTCGGCGCCGACACGACCTGCACGTATCCCGACGCCGCGAAGCGCCTGCCGAAGGTCGGCTACCAGCGCGCGCTGTCGGCCGAGGGGCTGCTGTCGCTGCGGCCCGATCTCGTGCTGGCCTCGGCGGAAGCCGGCCCGCCGACGGCGATCGCGCAGGTGAAAGGCGCGGGCGTCGCGGTGACGACGTTCGACGAGCGCCACGACGTCGAATCGGTGCGCGCGAAGATCACCGGCGTCGCGCAGGCGCTCGAGGTGCGCGACGCCGGCACCGTGCTGCTGCAGCGTTTCGATCGCGACTGGCAGGCCGCGCGCGACGCGGTCGCCGCGCGCGTGCCCGGCGGCGCGCAGCCGCCGCGTGTGCTGTTCGTGCTGAACCATACCGGCGCGCAGGCGCTCGTCGCGGGCCAGCGCACGGCCGCCGACGCGATGATCCGCTATGCGGGCGCGCGCAACGCGATGCAGGGCTTCGATCACTACAAGCCGCTGACCACCGAGGCGCTCGCGGCGGCCGCGCCCGACGTCGTGCTGATCACCGACGAAGGACTGGCGGCCGTCGGCGGTCACGCCGCGTTGCTCGCGACGCCCGGGTTCGGCGCGACGCCGGCCGGCCGCGCGCGGCGCGTCGTATCGCTCGACGCGCTGTTCCTGCTCGGCTTCGGCCCGCGCCTGCCGCTCGCCGTCACGACCCTGCATCGACGCCTGTCCGATGCGCTCGCCTGATTCCGGATCGACCCGATGCCCGCTCACGCTTCGCCCTTCAACGCACCGCGGCGCGCCGCGCGCACCGGCGCCGCGCGCCTCGGCACGTCGCGCCGCTTCGCGCCAGTCGTCCTGGCCGCGCTCGCCGTTCTGGTGGCCGCGATGTCCGTCGTCGCGCTGTGCGTCGGCGCGTACCGCATTCCGCTGGCGCAAGCCTGGGCCGCGCTGAGCGGCGACGCGGCCGCGCAGCAGGCGCGCGCGGTGCTGCTCGACATCCGCGCGCCGCGCGTCGCGCTCGCGCTGCTGGTCGGCGGCGGCTTCGGCGCGACCGGCGCCGCAATGCAGGCGCTGTTCCGTAATCCGCTCGCCGATCCGGGGCTCGTCGGCGTGTCGAGCGGCGCCGCGCTCGGCGCGACCACGCTGATCGTGCTCGGGCCCGCGCTCTTCGCCGCGCACGCGAGCGCGGCCGGGCTGCCGGTCGCCGCGTTCGCGGGCGGGCTCGCGGTCGCGGCGCTCGTCTACCGGCTGGCCGCGTCGCGCGGCCGGCTCGCACTGCCGCTGCTGCTGCTCGCCGGCATCGCGATCAATGCGCTGGCCGGCGCGGCGATCGGGCTGCTCACGTTCGTCGCCGACGACGCCCAGCTGCGTTCGCTGACCTTCTGGAGCCTCGGCAGCCTCGGCGGCGCGCAATGGACGACGCTGGCGGCCGTCGCGCCGTGCGTCGCGCTCGGCTGCGGGCTGCTCGTACGCGAACGCGACGCGCTGAACGCGCTGCAGCTCGGCGAAACCGAAGCGCTGCATCTCGGCGTGCCGGTGCAGCGGCTGAAGCGGCGTGTGCTCGTCGCGGTCGCGCTGGCGGTCGGCGCGCTCGTGTCTTGCGCGGGCGTCATCGGCTTCATCGGGCTCGTCGCGCCGCATTGCGTGCGCCTCGCGTGCGGCCCCGACCAGCGCATTGTGCTGCCCGGCGCCGCGTTGCTCGGCGCGTTGCTGACGCTCGCGGCCGATCTCGCCGCGCGCACCGTCGCCGCGCCCGCCGACATTCCGCTCGGCGTGCTGACCGCGCTGCTCGGCGCGCCGTTCTTCCTCGCGCTGCTGTGGAAGAACCGCGGCGCGCTCGGCGGGTAATCCCTTCATCACGACGACCATGCTGACTGCCCACCACCTCGGCGTCGCCCGCCGGCACGACACGATCCTGTGCGACCTGTCGCTGTCGATCGAACCCGGCCGCGTGACCGCGCTGCTCGGCCGCAACGGCGCGGGCAAGAGCACGCTGCTGAAAACCTTCGCCGGCGAGCTGACCGGCGGCATCGCGCCGAACGGCGTGCGCGTGACGGGCGACGTCACGCTGAACGGCGAACCGCTCGCGCGCATCGACGCGCCGCGGCTCGCGTGCCTGCGCGCGGTGCTGCCGCAGGCCGCGCAGCCGGCGTTCCCGTTCAGCGTCGACGAAATCGTGCTGCTCGGCCGCTATCCGCATGCGCGGCGCAGCGGCGCGCGCCACGTGATCGCGCATCGCGATCGCGACATCGCGTGGCGCGCGCTCGAACGCGCGGGCGCCGACGCGCTCGTCGGCCGCGACGTCACGACACTGTCGGGCGGCGAACTCGCGCGCGTGCAGTTCGCCCGCGTCCTCGCGCAGCTGTGGCCGGACCACGACGCGATGGAAACCGGCCCGCGTTACCTGCTGCTCGACGAACCGACCGCCGCGCTCGATCTCGCGCACCAGCACCGCCTGCTCGATACCGTGCGCGCCGTCGCGCGCGAATGGCGGCTCGGCGTGCTCGCCATCGTCCACGATCCGAACCTCGCCGCGCGGCATGCGGATACGATCGCGATGCTCGCCGACGGCACGATCGTCGCGCATGGCGCACCGCGCGACGTGATGACGCCCGCCCATATCGCGCGGTGCTACGGCTTCGCGGTGAAGATGGTGGAAACCGGCGACGGGACGCCGCCGGTGATGGTGCCCGCGTAGGAAGGGAACGTCTTTCAGGTGATGCAGCCCGACTGAATGCCGGCGCGGCAGGCACCGGCGCGTGCGCTCAATGCTCGACGTCCGCCGCGCCGAAGGTCCGCATCTTCCAGCCGAGTCGCACCGCGAGCGTCCGCATCGAGAAGCCGGCCGCCAGCGCGACGAGCGTCGCGAACCCCGCGTCGATGCCGAGAGACTGCATCCCGACATACAGCGTGCCCGTGACGAACGCTACGCTCGCATACAGCTCCTCGCGCAGGATCAGCGGCATCTCGTTGCAGAGCAAATCGCGCAGCATCCCGCCGCACACGCCCGTGATCGCGCCGGCCAGCACGACGATGATCGGCGCCGTGCCCGCCGACGCGCCGACGTCGCAGCCGATGATCGTGAACGCCGCGAGGCCGATCGCATCGACGGTGACGAACAGCGCCTTCATCCGCGCGACATGGCGTGCCGCCCACGACGCGACGGTCGCCGCGACGAGCGTGATCACCAGGTATTCGGGATGCGCGATCCAGCCGAGCGGATAGTGGCCGAGCAGCACGTCGCGCACCGTGCCGCCGCCGAGCGCCGTCACCGCGCCGACGAGCGCGAGCCCGAAGCGGTCCATTCCGCGGCGCATGCCCATCAGCGCCCCCGACATCGCTTCCGCGACGATCGCAATCAGGTAGAGCGTATGCATCGCGCGTCAGTCGTCGGTCCGGAACAGGTCGAGCACGCGTTCGCGCTCGGCCGCATCGACGGCGGCGGGCATCGGTTCGTCGCGCTTGCCGTGGTCGGCCCGCGCACCCAACGCATCCGGCGCATCGATGGCCGCCGCGCCGCCGCATGCGAAGCGGCTGCGGATATACGTCGGCACGTCGGCCGTGCACGTACCGCGCGTGTATTCGGCGTAGACGAAATCGCCGTCGACGAGCACGACGTCCTGCGGCGGCGTCGCATCGACCGGCGTGCGCCCGTCGACGGCCGTCTTCATGTAATCGAGCCAGACCGGCAGCGCGAGCGTCGCGCCGGTCGCGCGCCCCATCGGGCGCGGCGTGTCGTAGCCGAGCCATGCGACCGCGACGATGCCCGACGAGTAGCCCGCGAACCATACGTCCTTCGACCCGTTCGACGTGCCCGTCTTGCCGGCCGCGTCGTCACGCCGCAGCGCGAGCGCGCCGCGCGCGGTGCCGGCCCGCACGACGTCGCGCAGCATGCTGTCCATCACGAACGCATTGCGCGCCGACACGACGCGCTCGCCCGCCGGCACGGTCGCCTCGTACATCGCGCCGCCGTGACGCTGCTTCACCGACAGGATCAGGCGTGGCTCCATCCGCGTGCCGCCGTTCGCGAACACGCTGTACGCGCTCGCGAGTTCGAGCGGCGTCACGGCGCCCGCGCCGAGCGCGAGCGGCAGCGACGCCGGATTGCGCTGCGCGTCGAAGCCGAAGCGCACCGCGTGCTGCTGCACGTAGCGCGCGTCCGTGGCCTGCATCAGGCTGACCGCGACGAGGTTCTTCGAGCGCACGAGCCCACGCCGCACCGGGATGAAGCCCTCGTAGTGGTTGGCGAAATTACGCGGACGCCACGGCCGCGCGCCGGTTTCCGCATGCGTGAGCGTGCGCTGCGTATCGTCGACGAGCACGCCGGGGAAGTAGCCCTTCTCCAGCGCCGCCGAATAGACGAACGGCTTGAAGCTCGACCCCGGCTGGCGATACGCCTGCAACGCGTGGTCGAACACGTTGCGATTGAAGTCCGCGCCGCCCACCAGCGCGAGCATGTCGCCGGTAGCCGCATCGAGCGACACGAGCGCGCCTTCGAGCCCGTTGCGCGTATCGCGCTTCGCGCGCGCCTGACGGCTCAGCGTGCGCTCGAGCGCGGCTTCGGCCGCGCGCTGGTCGCGCATCGAGATCGTCGTCGTCACGTCGAGGCCCAGCGTGTACGCATCGTCATGAAACCGCTCGACCATCATCCGGCGCGCCCGCTCCGCGACGTACGGCGCGGCGACGATGCCGGGCGGCGGCGTGGTCGCGAGCGCGATCGGCGCGTCGACGGCCGCGCGATACGCCGCATCGTCGAGCTGGCCGAGCGCATGCATGCGGCCGAGCACGTAATTGCGCCGCGCGGTCGCGCGCGCCGGGTTGACGACCGGGTTGAACGCGGACGGCGCCTTCGGCAGCCCGGCGAGCACGGCCGCCTCGCCCGCGTTCAGCGCGTCGAGCGGCTTGCCGAAGTACACGTGCGCGGCGGCCGCGAAGCCATACGCGCGCTCGCCCAGATAGATCTCGTTCATGTACAGCTCGAGCAGCTTGTCCTTGCTGTATGCGCGTTCGAGCTTGGCTGCCATCAGGATCTCGGCGAGCTTGCGGCTCAGCACCTTGTCGCGCGTCAGGTAGAAGTTGCGCGCGACCTGCATCGTGATCGTGCTGCCGCCCTGCCCCGGCTGCCCCGTGACGACGTTCGCGAACGTCGCGCGCGCGAGGCCGCCGATATCGACGGGGCCGTGCTCGTAGAACTTCGCGTCCTCGGCCGCGAGCAGCGCATGGCGCATCAGCGGCGGGATGCGTTCGAGCGGCACGAACTCGCGCCGCTCGACGCCGTATTCGGCCAGCAGGTCGCCGTCGCGCGAGAATATCCGCAGCGGCAGCGCGGGACGATAGACGGCCAGGTGTTCGACGGACGGCAACTGCGTCCAGATGCGATCGATCGTCCACGCGCCGATGCCTGCGCACGCGAGCGTCAGGCCGAGTAGCGCGCCCGCGAGCGTGCGCCATACACGGCGGCGGCGCGGCGGTGCGGATGGCGGCGCGGGTGGTGGCGGGTGGGCGGTGGGATCGGTCATGTCGGGCTCCTTCTTCAATGCCGCGACGGCCGGCGCGCGAGCAGCGCGCCGATCGGTCACGGAAGGCGCGCATTGTCGAAGGGATGGCGCGAAACCGGAACATTCTTTAGCCAAAGTTTGGCTGGCTAAATTTTATTTAGGAAAGCGCTTTGGAGGCCGCTCGCACCGTGCATGCGGGTTTGCGGCATGTCGTTGCGCCCGAGTGTGCCGGGCGCGCGAGCCGGTTCGCTTGTACCATCGTCGGATGTTCGATCGATACCTCGACCTGTGGGGCCTCGTTCCCGACGGCGGCCCGATCCTGACCGCGAGCGGCGGCCTGCTGCCGGTCGTCTGCCACGCGCGGCCCGCGATGCTGAAAGTCGCGACGTGCGACGAAGAGCGGCGCGGCAATGCGCTGATGGCCTGGTGGAACGGGCAAGGCGCCGCGCAGGTGTGGCAGCACGACGGCGACGCGATCCTGCTCGAGCGCGCGCAGCCGACGCCGACGCTCGCCGCATTGTCGGCCGCGGGCCACGACGACGACACGATGCGCATCGCGTGCGACGTCGTCGCGCGGCTGCACGCGCATCGTGCGCCGCAGGTGCCGCGGGTGGTGCCGCTGCATGACTGGTTTTACGCGCTGCTGTCGAACGATGTCGATAACGACGCACTGCGCGGCTCGGCGGCGGTCGCTCGCCAGTTGCTCGCCGAGCCTTCCGTCGACGAAGTCGTGCTGCACGGCGACATTCACCACGACAACATTCTTCATTTCGGCGATCGCGGCTGGCGCGCGATCGACCCGAAAGGGCTGCGCGGCGAGCGCACGTTCGATTACGCGAACCTGTTCTGTAATCCTGCGCATGACATCGCGGTCGATCCGGTGCGTTTCGAGCGGCGTGTCGTGGTCGTGGCGGATGCCGCGCAGCTTGACTCGCGTCGGCTGCTGCAATGGATTCTCGCGTGGGCCGGGCTGTCGGCCGTGTGGTTGATGGAAGACGGCCAGCCGGCCGACACGCGGCTGCAGGTTGCGATGCTTGCGGCGGGTGCGCTCGGGCTGTAGCGATACGCATCGGCGATGAAACCAGCTCATCGCGGATTTCCGCAGGAAAGCTGCGAAGACCACCGGTATTCGGCCAGGAACGGCTACTCGACCTCAGCGCCTGAATCGTCGACAATCGGCGTCAGGCTGATAAAGGCGTGAATCGGGTTGCATTGCCACTTCACGGGGGCGCATGTCGTAAGCTTGCGGGTCGCATGATGTCTCGTGCATACGGCGGCTCGCGGCTCGCCGTTCGCGACAATCGTTGCGTCAGAAGCGGCAAGAGGTAGGCAAGACGCAACGATTTCTGCTTTCAATGCGGAGGCGGGCTCTGGTTGGCGCGCGGCAACGTTCCGCTCAAATGCTTGGCGCCGGCGACCGGTGAAACAATGGAGCAACCGACGTGATAGAGCAAGGTAAGCGGGTGGCCGTCGTGGCGCCGGCGGGCATTCCTGACAGGGATAACCTGGCGCTGGCCGTGTCGCTGCTGGAAAGTTGGGGATTTTCCGTCTCTGTGGGCGCGCACGTAGCTGACCGGTTCCGGTATCTCGCGGGATCTCATCAGGATCGTATCGACGATCTGCTTGCGGCGTTGTCAGACCCGGCAGTCGATATCGTCTGGATCGCACGCGGCGGCTATGGCTCTACGCATGTGCTGCCCGCGCTGCCCACTACCGTGCCCCGAAAGAAAACCGTGATCGGCTTCTCCGACGCGACCGCGCTTTTCTGCGCGCTGCGGCAGATTCCCGGCATCGACGTAATTCACGGGCCGACGCTCAACGGCCTCGCGACGAAAGTTGACGAGGAGTCGCGCCTCAGCGTTCTGGGTGCGCTCACCGGGGTCCCGCCGACGCCACTGCCACTCGAACGTCTGCATGGGTCGGCTGATTCGATCGAAGGGCCGCTTGTCGGCGGCAATCTCACGGTACTCGCGAGCATGGCCGGCAGCCGTTGGCAGCCGAGATTTCGCGACTCGATTGTCGTTCTGGAGGACGTTACTGAACTTGCATACCGCATTGACCGCAGCATCATGACGATGCGTCACGCCGGTATCCTCGATGGCGCACGCGCGATTGTGCTCGGCGACTTCATCCGCTGCCCGTTGCCAGCCGGGGCCGACTACTTACTCACGGACGTTCTGCTGGACGCGCTGGCGCCGCTCGGCGCCCCAATCTACGGGGGCCTTCCCGTGGGTCATGGTCAGCGCAATCTGTCGTGGGTGGTTGGACGGCCTGCCGAGATCCGCGGGAGCATATTGCTGCGATAGCTGTGCCCTTCGCACATGCTGTCCGATCGTCGATTGTCGGGCGGCGGACGGGATTCGGCCCGGAGCGGTCACTGGCACCGATGCCGGAATCGGCGACAATTCAGCGAGGCAGTGCTAATAGAGGTTCTTTCGACTTGCGGGGGAAGGCCAATGGAGGATGGGGTGATCGCCATCGACGTCATGCGCACAGCCCGCCCCACCTACGTGCGGCGACGCCGGCCGTGGCGACGACATCGACGGAAACGCATCATGTCAACCAAGTGGAAGCACCGCGTCAGACTCTTCGTCCAGCGTTTCTGGCAGCCGACCAGTGCGTGCATGACCTGCATGCCAGGGAGCTGGGGAAACGTCATGAGCCTTGCCCACTGGACTATCGCCTTTCATACGGGTCTGCTGACAGGGCTCCTGGCTTTACTTCTGACTTTCACGCCTGTGGCGAAACTCTACGCGCATCGATACGGCAACGCGCTGGTCGTCGGCGTCCTGACGACGTTGGGCGACGCCTACTCGCACACGAGTCACTACCGTATTCCCTATCTCGAGCACATCGTGACGGGTGCGATTTCAGGTCTCCTGGCGCTTGCGGCCTCATATCTCTTCGAAGACCGCGCGCGACGCCTTCGGGCGATGTGGGCTCGCGTTGTCGGACAGCTTGTCCGCTGACTTTCTAACCCACGAAGCCCCCGAAAAAAAACCCGCCGGCAAAACACCGGCGGGCTTTCATGTCCGACGTGCGCGGCGCTTCAGCGCGCCGGGTTCAGCGTCAGATTCATGTGACGGTTCACGTCCTTGTACAGCAGATAACGGAACCGCCCAGGCCCGCCCGAATAGCACGCCTGCGGGCAGAACGCACGCAGCCACATGAAGTCACCGGCTTCAACCTCGACCCAGTCCTGGTTCAGCCGATAGACGGCCTTGCCTTCCAGCACGTACAGGCCATGCTCCATCACGTGCGTTTCGGCGAACGGGATCACGCCGCCCGGCTCGAACGTCACGATGTTCACGTGCATGTCGTGACGCATGTCGCTCATGTCGACGAAGCGCGTCGTCACCCATGCGCCGTTGGTGCCCGGCATCGGAATCGGCTCGACGTCCTGCTCGTTCGTCACGAACGCTTCCGGCAGCGGAATGCCGTCGACGGCCTGGTAGTGCTTGCGGATCCAGTGGAAACGCACCGCGGCATCGCTGACGTTGTGCAGCGTCCAGTCCGCACCCGGCGGAATGAACGCATAGCCGCCCGGCTTCAGCGTGTGTTGCTTGCCTTGCAGCGTCAGCTCGGCTTCGCCTTCGACGACGAACAGCACGGCTTCGGCGTGCTTGTCCTGCTCGGGCTTGTCACTGCCGCCGCCCGGATTCACTTCGACGATGTACTGCGAGAAGGTTTCCGCGAAACCCGACAGCGGGCGCGCGATCACCCACAGGCGCGTGTGGGTCCAGAACGGCAGCCAGCTCGTGACGATGTCGCGCATCACTCCCTTCGGGATCACCGCGTACGCCTCGGTGAACATCGCGCGATCGGTCAGCAGATCCGTCTGCGGCGGGTGGCCGCCATGCGGCGCGTAATACGTTGTCTTAGACATAGTGCATCCAGGCAATGGGTTGGTCCGGCCCCAGGCGCAAACGGCATCGGGCGGTTCGCATGCGCGTGGAGTGCGCGTGCGGCGGCGGGACATCGTTGCCGGGGTGGCTTGAAAGCGCATGCGCCTTCGATCGGTCGGCCAGGCTTCGCGGCGGGTCGTCCGGTTCAGCGAC
The DNA here is from genome assembly GCF_001547525.1 of Burkholderia anthina. Lineage (GTDB taxonomy): Bacteria > Pseudomonadota > Gammaproteobacteria > Burkholderiales > Burkholderiaceae > Burkholderia > Burkholderia semiarida. Next base: position 1,562,818 of record NZ_LNJP01000003.1, on the reverse strand, counting down.
GCGGCGGCCCGGGTGGTCGGGCCGGCGGCCGCGCCGCGGCGCTCGCGATCAGGCGAGGTGCGGACGGCCGCACGGTTCGACTCCGTACGCGAGCATCGCCGACGATAGCGAAGTCGATCCCGATCGACCAATTAAATGTTGCGATGCCATCCATTCGATTTCCCACTACCCGCCGGCGCCCCAATGCACGGCGGGGACGCGTTGCGCGGTGTGCCGACCATCAGGGAAATCCTGACGGATGCGATGTTCGCGCGATGCGCCGGTGCGGCAACGCGGGGAGACACGCGCTGGTCTCGATGCATCCCGTTACCCGTGGCGCGGCGAAGGAGGTCATTACGTGTGCGGCAGCGGATCGCGGCGCGAGGGCCGCACGGAGACCGTCACGTCAGGCTGGAACGAGCCGACGGGTCGAAGGAAAAGCAGATGTCATCCGGCCGACCCTGTCCGAGCACATTCGGATGCGGCAACGGGTGTCGTCGAGAAACGGAGAAAAACAGCGGAAGGAGCATTGCCGGCCCGTCGACCGGGCACATGGCAGCGGCTGATGAAGCCGGAGGAGGATCGCCGGTCTGGCCGGCGAAGCGGCCCGGCGGCGTGCCGGGCCGAGGCCCGCGTCGGGTGCCGACGCCGGCGGCGCGCCGGTGCGCGGCTCGCGCACCGTGCCGCGCCAGCGGCGATCAGTCCCAGTCGCGGTGGTGACGATGCTTGCGGTGATGACGGTAGCCGCGGTCGCCGTGATCGCGATCGTACGAGCTGCGCGACAGGTTGCCGCCGAGCGCCGCGCCGGCGCCGCCGCCGACCGCCGCGCCCAGCAGGCCGCCCGTGCGACCGCCCATCGCGTTGCCTGCCGCGGTACCCGCGCCGCCGCCGAGTGCACCGCCGATGATCGCGCCGGTGCGCTCGCGACGGTTCGACGTCACCGCGCCGCCCGCGCCGCCGCCGATCGCGCCGCCGATGACGGAGCCCGTGCTGCCGCCAACCGCGCCGCCGACCGCTGCGCCGGCAACCCCGCCGAGCGCGCCGCCGAGCGCATTGTTCAAGTCACCGGCCACGGCCGGCAGTGCAGTCGCGCCGGTCAGCACGGCGACGACGAGAGTGGGGGCGATTTTCTTCCACATTCCCGTATTCTTCCTTGTTCGCAATTCTGGTTATCGAGGTCCGCTCGGTACGACGACCTGAATCGATCGACATCGGGCCAGGCATTGTGCCGAACCGTGGACCAATTCATTTCAATGAGCTTGCGGCGAAGAATAGCACCGGTCCCGCATCCTTGCCGTGGACATTCTGGTAACAAGTTGTTGTCGAATAACGGACGTTGAACGCGCCCGCCCATCCGGCTGAAACCCTTGCCGGTATTGATTCCGGCAAGGGTCCGGCCCCGCGTTGCGACACGTCGGTCAGGCACGCGCTCGTCCGTTCGAGACACACGTGGCAACACATCGGCACATGCCGAAAACGGGCATCCGAACGACGGTCAGGAGGAAGATGGCGGGGTCAGTACACGCCGGGCAGCAATCGCCACGTCCGCGCGCAATACGCGTCGTATTCCGCGCCGAATTGCGAACGCAGCAACGTCTCTTCCGAGCGGATTCGCGCGACGAGCGGCACGAGCGTCAGCACGACCAGCAGCACGCCGACACCCGAACGAAACGCCAGCGCCCAGCCGAGCGAATTGACGACGAGGCCGAGATAGCTCGGATTGCGGATGCGGCTGTAGATGCCGCCGGTCACGAGCGTATGGCCCGGCTGGATCGCGACGAGCCCGCTGAAGCGCTTGCCGAGCACGAACACGGGCCACATGCGCAGCCCGCCGCCCACGAGGTACAGCGCGACGCCGATCCAGCGCACCGTCTCGCCGCCGAAGGTCCAGACGTCGAGCCGGTCGGTCAGCGCCGGCAGGTACGCGAGCAGGAAGCCGCTTACCGCGAAGGCCGCGAGCACCCAACGGTTGTCGCGATTCTCGCGCTCGCCGCTGCTCAGGTTGCCTTCGCTGAACAGCGCGGCGACGGCCATCGCGAACGTCGCGACGACGATGACGATCAGCTGCGGGTGCGAGAAGAACGCAGCGAACCCGCCGCTGCCGAGCACGGCGAGCCCGAGATAGACGAGCGTAGATACGCCCGACAGGACGACGACCTTCGGGGTGACTGTCATGACGGCCTCGCGGGGATGCGCTTTCCTGTGAAGTATAGGAACTGCGCGCCCCGCGCGCCGGGCGGCACCGTCATGCGGCGCGCGAACTCGCGTGCATCGGCCGGCCGACCGCAGCCGGCCGAGCCGGTATAGCTCGGGCCGGCGCGCTGCAACGGATCAGCGGATGTGGAAGTGGCCGCCGATGCCGACGGTGACGGGCGGCGCGTAGTACGCGGGCGCATAACCGTAATAGGCCGGCGCGGGCGCGTAGCCGTACGGCGGCGCGACGTAGCAGCCGGACAGGCCGCCGATCAGGGCAAGCGTGATGAGAAGTCTGGACATGGCTCGATTCCCGGCGCGAAAGACGAACGACACCTCGCGAAGGCCCCACCGCAGCACAACGCGGCGGCCGGCACGAAGAGGCGATTCGCCCTTCCTGTCGCTCGATGAAACAATGCGCGCAGTCTAGCGCCGGGCCTGGCCGCGCGAGTTTCCCGGGCGGTTACACGTGTTACGTGGTGTGACCGCCGAAACAGGCTCGGGAGGCGCGGCGGCCGGCCGGTGGGCGGGCGCCGCGCCGACGGTGGCCGGGCTGTTACACGAAGCGCGCGCGAATGCGCTGCGCGAGCGCTTCGAGCGTCGCCGCGTCGGCGATCTCGCGCGCATGCATCCGCAGTTCGACGCCTTCCCAGCGCGGAATCACGTGGAAGTGCACGTGCGGGACCGTCTGGCCGGCTGCCGCGCCGTTGAACTGGCCGATGAACACGCCGTCCGGCTCGAGCGCCGCGCGCACCGCCGCCGCGACGCGCTGCGTCATGCGGATGCCGGCCGCGGCCGCGTCGCCGGACAACTCGAAGATCTGCGCGGCCGGCTCCTTCGGGATCACGAGCACGTGACCGTCGGCCTGCGGCATCAGGTCCATGATCGCGAGCGTCGCGTCGTCTTCGGCGACCTTCACGCACGGCAGTTCGCCGCGCAGGATTTTGGCGAACGGGTTGTTGTTGTCGTAGGACATGGCGTTTCCGATCTCGGTTGGACAGTGGGACGGGCAGAGCAAAGCGCAATGCCGGACGATTATCGGCCGACGGCCGACCCGATATCAACTCGCCCGATGCGCGACGCCGGCCGAGCCGTCGGACACGCGGCGGTCATCATGCGTCACACGGCAGCGATTGCACCGCATCGCCCGAACCTGCGACACTGCCGCATCGATGCCGGCCGGCACGCCACCGAGGACGCTCGCGCATGACGATCCCCCTCAAGAAGCCGATACTGCGCGGTGTCGCGCTCGTGTTCGTGGCCGCGATCGGCTATACGGGCTACATGCTGTCCCGGCTCGCGCCGATCGCGACCGGCTATGCGGCCAAGGCGCTGTGTTCCGGCGTGTTCGTATCGGGCCGTCCGGCCGCATCCGTGATCGACGTCGACATCATGGCCGGCGTCCATCCGCTGCTGAAACTGGTGCGCCCGTCGCTCGATCCCGACCATCGTCGCGCCGTGGCGACCTTCGCCGGCTTCGCCGAACGCGAAGCCGACTTCCGGCCCGGGCTCGGCTGCACGCTCGCGCTCGGGGCCACGGCCGGTGCGGCGGCGGCCACCTTGCCCGCCGCGCTGCCGGCCCTTCCCGATCCGCCGCCCGCGCAACCCGACCCGCCCGCACCGGCCACGCCGCCCGCCGGCATCGACACGCACAAGCTCCAGACCGCGCTCGACCGCGCGTTCGACGAACCCGATCCGGCGCGGCCGCGGCGCACGCGCGCGGTCGTCGTGATGTGGCGCGGCCAGGTGATCGCCGAACGCTACGCGCCCGGCTTCACGGCCGCCACGCCGCTGCCGGGCTGGTCGATGACGAAGACCGTCACGGCCGCGCTGGTCGGCACGCTGGTCGCGCGGCACAGGCTGTCGCCCGACGCGTCGGCACTGCTGCCAGAATGGCGCGGCAGCGGCGATCCGCGTGCGGCCATCACGCTCGACGAGCTGCTGCGGATGACGAGCGGCCTGCGATTCAACGAGGACTACGACGATCCGCTCTCCGACGTCGCGGTGATGCTGTTCACGCAGCCCGATACCGCGCGGTTCGCGTCGGCGAAGCCGCTTGCCGCGACGCCCGGCGCGCAGTGGTCGTACTCGAGCGGCACGAGCGCGATCGTCGCGCGCGTGATGCGCGAAGCGCTGGGCGGCAACGACGCCGACTACCTCGCGTTTCCGCGCCGCGCGCTGTTCGCGCCGCTCGGGATGCGCAGCGCGGTGTTCGAGCCCGATGCGTCCGGCACGCTCGTCAGCGCGTCGTACATGTATGCGAGTGCCCGCGACTGGGCGCGCTTCGGGCAGCTTCTGCTGCAGGATGGCGTGTGGAACGGGCAGCGGCTGCTGCCCGAAGGCTGGGTGCGCTATCTGACGCGAGCAACGCCACAGTCACCGCGGCAAGAATTCGGCGCGCAGCTGTGGGTCAAGGTGCCGGAGCCGTTCAACGATCGCGATCCGCATGCGCGCGCGATGCCGGCCGACGCGTTTCACGCGGTCGGCCATGAAGGCCAGTTCGTGAGCGTGGTGCCGAGCCGCGAGCTGGTGGTCGTGCGGCTCGGCCTGTCGCGGCCGGAAGCCGCGTGGAATCACGAGGCGTTTCTCGCGCGCGTGCTCGACGCGGTGCCAACGCCCGGTGCGTGACGACGGGCAGGTGCGTCGGTGAATCGGTCGTGAAGCGGCGACGAAGGCAATACCGCCGCTTCAAGCGCTACCTGCGCCGCATTACGGATTCGCGCTGCCCGCGTACTGCTTGAAGCCTTCGCGTGTCGCGAGCCGTTCGACGTAGCGCGACACCGCCGGCAGGTCCGGATGCTCGAACGGCGTGCCGAACCACCGGTTCACCGACAGGCCGATCGGGATATCCGCGAGCGTGAACGTGTTGCCGGCCACGTACGCGCCGGTCTTTTCGAGCTGCGCATTCAGCACGCGCATGTGCGTCGTCCAGCCCGCGATCGACTGCGCGATGCCGTCCGGATCCTGGTGATCGGGCGACTTGCGCACGAGGCCGAGGAAGGCGCCGACCCACGAGCGGTTCAGGTCGGAGCCCTGCCAGTCGATCCACTGGTCGACGCGCGCACGCGCCTGCGGCTCGGCCGGATACAGCGCGTCGCCGCCGTAGCGGTTCGCGAGGTAGCGGATGATCGTGTTCGATTCCCACAGCACGAAGTCGTCGTCCTTGATGACGGGCACGAGCGCGTTCGGATTCAGCGCGAGATAGGCCGGATCGTGGGTCGTGCGAAAGCCCGCGCCCCAGTCTTCCTGTTCGAACGGCAGGTTCAGTTCGGTGCACAGCCACAGCACCTTGCGGACGTTGATGGACGGAATCTTGCCGAGGACTTGCAGCATGCAGGCTCCTTGTGAGGTCGGGTGCGAACGTTCGGCACGCACGGCACGCGCCGAACGCGGTCACGCCGAATTTATACACGACCTCGCGGGAAATGGCAGGCCGCGGGCGCGAAACCGGTGTGCGGCCGATTCGTCAGGTCGCGCAGCGCGTGCTCGGCCGTCGGGAAGCGGAACATGAATCCGTCCTGATGCAGCCGTGCCGGCACCACGCGCTGCCCGTCCAGCAGCAGCTCGGCCATCTCGCCCATCGCGGCGCGCAGCGGTGCCGCCGGCACGTGCACAAACGCGGGGCGGCGCAGCACCTTCGTCACGATCTGCACGAACGCGCGCTGGGTCAGCGGCATCGGGGCGACCGCGTTGTAGACGCCGCGCATGCCCGTGTTCGACATCGCGCGCGCGACGATCCGCAACACGTCGTCGCGGTGAATCCAGCTCATCACCTGCGCGCCGTCGCCGAATCGTCCGCCGAGCCCGAAGTAATGCGGCAGCAGCATCGGGCGCAACGCGCCGCCCGGGCCGAACACGATGCCCAGCCGCAGCACCACCGCGCGCACGCCGTGGCGCTCGAGCGGTTGCACGGACTGCTCCCACTGCCGGCACAGCTCGGACATGAAGCCGGTGCCGGTACTGCTGCCCTCGTCGAGCCGTTCGTCGCCCGGCCGCACGCCGTAGTAGCCGATCGCCGACGCCTGGATCCACGTACGCGGCTTGACTTCGGCGGTCTCGACCCAGCGCATCAGCGCCTGCGTGACGCCGACGCGGCTGGCGAGCAGCAGCGCCTGCCGGCGCTTGCTCCAGCGTGCGCCCAGCACCGGCGCGCCGGCGAGATTGATCACCGTGTCGAAACGCTCGTGCGGCTGCAACTGGTCGACGGACGTCACGCTGCGCACGCGGCCTTGAAACAAGTAAGCCGCACGCAACGGATCGCGCGCCAGCAGCGTGACCGTATGTCCTGCATCGAGCAACTGGTTCACGAGCGTTTCGCCGATGAAGCCGGTCCCGCCAGTGACCAGCACATTGCAGGGCCGCTGCCCCGCGAACGGGTTGGCAGCCGGCGCGCGTGGCGCGATGCGGCACGCGGCAATCCCGTCGCGCACGCCCGACACCGTCACGCCGACCGCGAACAGGCTGAGCAATCCGCCGCGCCAGCCGAGGTCGATCGGCTGCAGCGCGGTCGGCTCGTGCGCCCACACGGCGAGTTGCATCGCGATCATCCCGAACAACGCGCCGCCGTTGACGGCCAGCAGCGTATGCAGCACGCGCTCGGTCGCGGGCAGCTTGCGGCTTTGGTCCTCGATGACGAAATCCCACAACGTCAGCCCCACTTCGACAAGCACGACCATCGCGAGCGCCGCGACCCACGCGCCGTGAAACGCGACGTTCGCGATCGACGCGAACACGAGGCCGTACAGCACGGACCGCACCGCATGAATCGCCAGTTCGAGCCGCGCGCGCGGGCTGTGCGGCAGGTCTTGCGTGAGTTCGTGGTGGTAAAGCGTATCGAATGCGCCCATCGCGCCCTGCACGATCAGCAGGTTGAGCGCCCAGTCGAAAGCAGGCAACGTGTTCATGCGGTATCCCTCCTCCACAACCAGACCAGCGGCGGCACCATCGCGACGAGCGCGGCCACGTCGATCGCCACGTGCCCCCACACCTGCGCCTGCCACGACAACAGCATGTCCTGCGGCGCCCAGATCAACAGGCCGGCCAGCAGCCAGCCCCACACTTCCCGTTTACTCGACCGGTTGCCGAGATGGACGAGCGCGAGCATCCAGACCGCCGCGCACTGTACCGTCGCGCCGAGCAGCGACATCCACCAGACCTGCTGGGCGCGCGCGGCTTCGGGCGCCGCTGTCGACCAGAAATGCCACTCGATGCCGCGGTGATAGGCGTCGAGCCACGATGCGCCGGCAATCCACGGAATGGCCGCGCCGACGAGCAGGTGCGCGATCGCGGCTGCGTACATCCAGCGCACGACGGCGCAGCGCGGAGTGTCGCGCGGCGGGCGATTCGCCGCCGCGCTTTCGGCGTTGCTGCCCGTGCTGCACGCGCCGCCTTCGCAGCAGGCTTGCGCGCGATACCCGAGCCAGCGCGATACGGCATACCGGTTGCGTGCGAGGCGGCGATACAGCGGCGCGAACACGGCACGCATCGCCGGCACGCGAAGCAGCCAGGCGAACCAGCGACGCCCAACCAGCGCATGGGCGGCCGCGATGCCGTCGATGCCGGTCAGCATGCGTCCGTTGGGCAAGCGCGCATGCAGCTCGCGATTCAGCGCGGGCAAGTCGACATCCAGCGGCGCCGGATCGAAGCCCGGCTCCGCGATGTCGACGAACGCCAGCCGGTGTCGCGCATCGCGCTCGCCGAGACGCCGGATTTCCGCGACACATAACGGACATCGCCCGTCGAAGTACAGCACCAGCTCATTGGCATTCATGCTTCGCACTCCTTTTTGTTATCGCAAGCATCATGAATCGATCGACTGCTTTCCCGCGTACGCCGCCGCTTCCGCGCAACGGCGACAGGCTTACATCGGCTTGACCACCATCAGGAAGTACACGGTCAGCATCGCGAAGAACGCCGGATAACCGAGCAGTTCCCAGCGCTTCGCATAGCGCCAGTAGCGCTCGGGCAACGCGGCGTCGCCGTTGGCGTGCGCGAGCTTCGCCATCGCCGCCAGTTCGAGCTGCAACCACACGACCGGCAGCCAGCACGCGCCGGCGACCGCGTACAGCACGATCGACGCGAGCAGCCATGGCGTATGCCACGGCCACCCGGCCGTATGCGCGAGCCACAACCCGGACGCCGGCTGGAAGATCACGGCCGGCGTCGTGAACCACCAGTCCGCGCGCACCACGAGCCGCGACACGGCGGCGATCGCGGGCACCGATCGCGTGCGGTTCGCGAAGAACAGGTAGAACGCGGTGCCGAACCCTGTGCCGACCAGCAGCACCGAAGACAGGATGTGAAGCGCCTTGATGACGAGATAGGTGTTCATGCGCGTTCTTCTTCTGAAAAGAGGATCAACAGGATGGCGAGAATCGGCACGTTCTTGAGCACGGGGCCGAACGGTTCGGCCAGCAGGCCGGGCATCGTGACCGCGATGACCGCCGAGTACGCGACGATCAGCGCCGCCTGCACGGCCCACAGGCGCCGCGACGGCGCGACGACGGTCGCGATGCCGAGCGCGAAGTCCAGCGCGCTGGCGGTGTAAAGCGCGATCAGCGCGGGCAGCCCCGTCAGATGCGCGGGCGCCAGCAGCGCGAGGCTTGCGTCCAGCGGATGGATGAAGGCGCTCGCGATCGCCGTCCAGATCCACACGATCGCGAGCGCGCCCAGCAGCAACGGACGCCGCCACATCGCGAGCGCGTCGCGGCGCAGCGCGGCGGCTTCCGCGCCGATGAAGCTGCCGATACCACGCGGCGGCCGCCCGAGCACGGCCGCGGTGGCAGCCGGATCGCCCGTGTTGCCGCCACGCAGCATCGTCCACGTGTCGCGCGTCAGCATCGCCCCCGGCAACGCGCCGAGCAGTGCGGCCGCCGCGCCGACGAGCGGGCCCGGCAGCGTCACGCGGGCCGCCGGCGGAAATCCGAGTGCGGCGCGGTAGCCGGCCAGCATCTCGCGGTATTCGACTTCGTCGCTGCCGACCACGTCGATCACGCGGCGGCCCGCCGCCGACGGCGAATCGGCCGGCTCCATCACGAGCCGCGCCACGACTTCGGCGAGATCTTCGACATGCACCGGGCGCAGCCGCTGACGGCCGCCCGCCGGCAGGACGTGCACGGGCAAGCTCGCGAGCATCCGGAAAAACCGCGCCGATGCGCCGGCCGCCCCGTAGACGAGCGCCGGGCGCACGATGCGGAAGTCGACCGGCAGCGTCTGCAGGAAGCGGTCGGCCGCCTGCTTGCTCGCGAAGTACCGCGTATCGCCGCGCTCGACGCCGAGCGCCGAGATCTGGATCACGCGCCGTACGCCGGCGCGGCAGCATGCGCTAAAGAGCGCGCACGGCGCGGCGCGATGCACGGCGTCGAGCGTCGCGCCGCGTCGATCGGCCAGCATGCCGACCGCGTTGATCACCACGTCCACGCCGTTCAGCCGCGCAAGCCATGCTTGCGGATCGACGTCCCGCACGAAGTCCATCGCGACGTCGTGCGGGCCGGCCGCGTGACGCACGCCGCGCAGCACGCGATGCCCGCCCGCTTCGAGCTGCGCGCACAGCGCCCGCCCGATGAAGCCGTTCGCGCCGCACACGAGCACGGTCATGCCGCGTGCGCCGGAACGCTCGGGCGGGCAGGTCGACGGCAAGACTGCGTTCATGTTCATCCTTTATTTACAGTTATTTCTGTAACGACAGAAATAACAACCCCGAAAAAAGCGGGCTGCGTGCCCGCTCTCCGTTACCGCTTACTTCGACGGCTTGCGCCGGACCGTCTGGCTGATCTTCGCGCCGATGCCGAGCGCCTTCATCAGCGTATCGGGCTTGAGCCTCAGCATCTCGTCCGACCAGGTCGTCAGCGTCTCGACGAACTGCAGCGTGTCGCGGATGCGCTGTTCGGTCTCGCGGCTCTCGTTCGCGATCTCCGGGCTCGTGAGGCAATCGCGCAGCATCGTGAGCGTCGGCTCGATCTCGCGCTGCCGCCGCCCTTCGACGATCAGCTTGAACAACTCCCAGATGTCGGTCGACGTCTCGAAGTGGTCGCGGCGATCGCCCAGCACGTGCACGACCTTCGCGAGCCGCCACGCCTGCAACTCCTTCAGGCTCGTGCTGACGTTGGAGCGCGCGACGTTCAGCGTCTCGGCGATTTCGTCTGCTGCCACCGGCCGTCCGGCCAGGTAGAGCAACGCGTGAATCTGCGAGACAGTACGGTTGACGCCCCACCGCGAGCCCATTTCGCCCCAGTGGAGAATGAATCGTTCGGCAATCGGTGTGAGTTCCATGGTGGGGAATTTAGTTTTTTCAGTTATTTCTGTCAAGAGAGAAATAACCGGCCGATCGCGCGCCTTCCGGCCGCCCCGCCCGCGATCGGCCGCTTCCTTTACAATGCGCGGGATTTTTCCGATTTCAGGCCGTCCCCGCCTTTCTGACTAGAGGTTCTCCCATGATCATCAAACCGCGCGTGCGTGGCTTCATCTGCGTGACGACTCATCCCGTCGGCTGCGAAGCCAACGTCAAGGAACAGATCGATTACGTGACTTCGCACGGCCCGATCGCCAATGGCCCGAAAAAGGTGCTCGTGATCGGCGCGTCGACCGGCTACGGCCTCGCCGCCCGGATCTCGGCCGCATTCGGCTCGGGCGCGGACACGCTCGGCGTGTTCTTCGAGCGCGCAGGCAGCGAGACGAAGCCGGGCACGGCCGGCTGGTACAACAGCGCCGCGTTCGAGAAATTCGCCGCCGAAAAGGGGCTGTATGCGCGCAGCATCAACGGCGACGCATTCTCCGACAAGGTCAAGCAGGTCACGATCGACACCATCAAGCAGGATCTCGGCAAGGTCGATCTGGTCGTCTACAGCCTTGCGGCCCCGCGCCGCACGCATCCGAAGACGGGCGAAACGATCAGCTCGACGCTCAAGCCCGTCGGCAAGTCGGTCACGTTCCGCGGCCTCGACACCGACAAGGAAGTGATCCGCGAAGTGTCGCTCGAGCCGGCGACGCAGGAAGAGATCGACGGCACCGTCGCGGTGATGGGCGGCGAGGACTGGCAGATGTGGATCGACGCGCTGGCCGAAGCCGGCGTGCTGGCCGACGGCGCGAAGACCACGGCGTTCACGTACCTCGGCGAGCAGATCACGCACGACATCTACTGGAACGGCTCGATCGGCGAAGCGAAGAAGGATCTCGACAAGAAGGTGCTGTCGATCCGCGACAAGCTGGCCGCGCACGGCGGCGACGCCCGCGTGTCGGTGCTGAAGGCGGTCGTCACGCAGGCCAGCTCGGCGATCCCGATGATGCCGCTGTACCTGTCGCTGCTGTTCAAGGTGATGAAGGAGAAGGGCACGCACGAAGGCTGCATCGAGCAGGTGTACGGGCTCCTGAAGGACAGCCTGTACGGCGCGACGCCGCATGTCGACGAGGAAGGCCGCCTGCGCGCGGACTACAAGGAACTCGATCCGCAGGTGCAGCAGAAGGTCGTCGCGATGTGGGACACGGTCACGAACGAGAACCTGTACGAGACGACGGACTTCGCGGGCTACAAGACCGAGTTCCTGCGCCTGTTCGGCTTCGAGATCGCCGGGGTCGACTACGACGCGGACGTGAACCCGGACGTGAAGATCCCGGGCATCATCGACACCACGGTCTGACGGCACGACCCGCCGCCGCGCTCACTGCGCGGGCGGCGGGTTCGCACGACCGGCGGCGTCAACGCGGCGCCGGTTCTTCCAGATAGACGCCCGACGACAGCGTGGCCTTCACCTGCCGCGTGAACTCGTCGGTCGACACTTCCTCCGCTCCCGCTTCGATCGCGTCGTACGCCTGCCGCACGACGTCGGCCGGCGTGGCTTTCGGCACGTCGAGGCCGGCCGTCAGGTCGGTATCGATGAAGCCGGCATGCAGCCCGACGACCTGCGTGCGCTGCTCGCGCAGCGAATGGCGCAGCCCGTTGGTCAACGCCCATGCGGCCGATTTCGACACGCCGTAGCTCGACAGGATCGGCCGGTTCACCCAGCTCGCGACCGACAGGATGTTCAGGATCGCGCCGCCGCCGTAGGCCGCCAGGGTGCCCGCGAACGCGCGCGACATCGCCAGCATCCCGAACACGTTGGTCTCCAGGTGCGCGCGCAATGCGTCGGGCGCGCCCTCGTCGGTCAGGCTGCCGAGCCGCGCGATGCCGGCGTTGTTGATCAGCAGCGTGACGTCGCGCGCCGCCTCGGCCGCTGCGGCGACCGCCGCGGGGTCGGTCACGTCGAGCTTCACGGGCACCACGCCCGGCAGCGTCACGCTGGCCGGATCGCGCGCGCCCGCATAGACCTTCCGCGCGCCCCGTTCGAGCGCCTGCTTCGCGAACTCGAGCCCCAGCCCGCGGTTCGCGCCCGTGATGAACACCACTGCACCTTCGATTTTCATGATGCGTCCTTTCGCGTGATGAATCGCCCGCGCGCCGGCTCGCCGCGCGTGAGATCCGGGTAAAAACGAGACTGTCGTTGCCTGTCGAACCGTGGCGCCGCGGCGCGCCGCCGACGGCAAGCCGGCCGCGACCCACGCCCCACGGCGCCAAAGACGCTGACCCGTTGCCATCCGGTGTACCCGCTGTGGCTTTGCCACGATCCGCCCAGTCGGCTACACTCGATGTCAATGTTGATCACCATTGTCTTTGCGGTGCATTGTGTTCTCGCCACATGGCCATGTCAATGGCGATCACCATTGTGTTTTTCAATCGACGCGATCGAACAGGAAATCAGGGAGAGATCGATGGGCGTGTCCAGACAGCAGGCTGCCGAGAACCGAAGCGCGATCGTCGCGGCCGCCGAGCGGCTGTTCCGCGTGCGCGGCGTCGACGCCGTGGGGCTGACGGAACTGATGAAGGAAGCCGGCTTCACACAGGGCGGCTTCTACAACCACTTCAAGTCGAAGGACGCGCTGGTCGCCGAAGTGATGGAAAAGGCGATGCGCGACCGCGCGGATTCACCGAATGCCGGCAGTCTCGACGCGCAGGTGGCCGCGTATCTGTCGTCCGCGCATCGCGACAACGTCGAGGCCGGTTGCCCGCTGTCGGGCTTCGCGGGCGATGCGCCGCGGCTGACCGATGCGGCGCGCGCGTGCTATGCGCACGGCCTCGCCGCGTATCTCGATCGGCTGGAACGGATGGTGGCGGCCGAAGGCGCGACGCCCGCGCAGACGCGTCGCGACGCGCTCGCGGTCTTCAGCCAGATGGTCGGCGCGCTCGTGCTGTCGCGCGCGATCGCCGGCACCGATCCGGCGCTGGCCGACGAGATTCTCGACGCGGGGCGGGACACGCTGACCAGCCGACGCGGCGAGTCGGCCACGTCGAATTGAGCGCTGGCGGCGCGCGCCCCGGCGCGGCGTCCGCGTTCTTGTCGCGCTATTCGATCGCCCGCGCGGCGTCCCACAGCGGCTGCGCGCCGCGCGCCGCATTCCACGCGGCGAACCGCGTGCGCCACGATTCGAACGGCTCGGCCAGCGGATGGCGCGGATCGTCGCTGAGCGAATACGCCATCCCTTCGATCAGCCAGCGCGGTTTGGTCAGGACGGCCAGGTTGCCGAGTACTTCGGCCTGCCGGTGGTGGATCAGCTCGTGCGCGAGAAAGTACGTCTGCCAGCCGCGCGGCGCGATCACCACGCCGAAATCGCCGAGCGTCAGCGCCGCGCGCGTGCCGAGGCCGAACGCATCGGCGCACGTGCGGGTCGCGCAGAACACGACGCGCGGTGCGGCGCGGAACGCGCCGACGGTCGCCGCCGCGCGCGCGTAGCCGTCGTGATAGAGCTGCCGCGCCTCGCCGAGCCTCGCGACATCGTCCGCGCAGATGTCGGTGCTCGGGCACGACACGCCGGGGATCAGCGCGGGCGCGACGACGCGCAGCGGCTTGACGAGCGCATACGCGGCGATCGGCAGCGCGACGAGCAGGCCCGTGAGGGCGAAAGCGGCGTGGGAGCGTTTCATCGAGGCGGCGGTTTCGTGACGTGTGGTGGGCGTCTTGCTGCGTGCACGCGACTATATCGGACCGGGGGCCGCGCGCGGTGGCGCTTTTCTCACAGGCCACACCCGTCACGCGACGCGCGCCCGCATCGGCGACACCGGCTCCGCCACGGCACCAGCGTGCGGCGGCGCCACCCGGCAGCGAGCCACGCGGGCGCGATCGGCGCAACGACACCGGCCGCACGCATGGCGAACAACGGCGCCGGCGCGGCCGGATGCATGACGATGGCCGTTACGCGAGCTGCTTGTGGAAATACGTCGTCGCGCACGGCGCGCCGTCGGGCATCAACGCATAGTTCGGCACGACGCCGACGCGCTGCCAGCCGGCCCGCTCGTACAGCCGCTCGGCGTCGCCGCCCGTCACCGTGTCGAGCACGAGCACGGTCTTGCCGGCGTCGCGCGCGGCCGCGTCGGCCGCCGCCATCAGTCGCGCGGCGACGCCCTGCCGGCGCGCATGCCGCGACACGAGCATCTTCGCGATGTCCGCGCGATGCGGCTGGTTCTCGGGCTGCGCGGTCACGATCTGCACGGTGCCGACGATCCGGCCGGACGCATCCTCGGCGACAAGCAGGATGCGCTCGTCGTTCGCGACGCCCTCGGCCACACGCGTCCAGAACGCGACGGCGGTCGCCCGCTCGATCGGCAACATGAAGCTGACGGACGCGCCGCCTTCGACGCAATCGATCAGCACGTCGGCCAGCGCATCGACGCAGGCCATCGCTTCGCTTGCGCCGACGCGGCGAACGGTAACAGGTTCGGTCATGCCCTCTCCGGTAGTCAGGTGGGCCGCACGCGCGGGTTCGGCATGGGCCCCAATCGGAACGAACGCGGGCCGGGCGTCGCGGCACGCGCGACGACGGCAGGCGTCCGGCAACGCGGCGCCCGGTCGGCGCGCGTTACCGCCCCATCATCGTACGCGACGAAAATTGTCGTTGCACCGATGGCCACATCGCCTACACTTAGCCAAATGGATAACTTTCAACCCGGCATCAGCGACGTGTTCCACGCCCTCGCCGATCCGACGCGCTGCGCGATCGTCGGCGCGCTCGGCCAGGGCGAGCGGACCGTCTCCGCGCTGGCCGCGCCATTCGACATGGCGCTGCCGTCGTTCATGAAGCACCTCGCCGTGCTCGAGCGCAGCGGCCTCGTGGCGACCCGGAAAGCCGGTCGTTCGCGCACCTGCGCGCTGGTCGGCAGCCGGCTGACCGAGGCCGAGGCATGGCTCGCCGCGCAGCGCGCGCAGTGGGAAGCGCGATCCGATCGTCTCGTCGAATTCGTCGAACGCCGTCACCAGGAGGAGCAAGATGTCAGCCAGCCACGTCGAACCCGCTGAAGCCAATGATCTCGTCATCACGCGCACGTTGCGCGCGCCGCGCCGCGCGCTGTGGCGCGCATGGACCGACCCGGAACTGCTGAAGGAATGGTGGTGCCCGAAACCATGGACCACCGAGGTACGCGCGTTCGACCTGCGGCCGGGCGGCGCCTTCCATACGTTCATGCGCGGCCCCGACGGCGGCACGAGCGACAACCCCGGCTGCTTCCTCGACATCGTGCCGGAATCGCGCATCGCGTTCACGTCGATGCTCGCGGGCGGCTGGCGGCCGCAGACGCCGTGGCTCGGCTTCACGGCGATCGTCACGATGGCCGACGACGACGCGGGCAGCCGCTACGAGGCGCGCGTGATGCACCCCGACGCCGCGACGCGCGAGCGCCACGAAGCGCTCGGCTTTTTCGAGGGCTGGAACACCTGCATCACGCAGCTCGACGCCTTTGCCGCCACGCTGCGCTGAGCGCCGCTTCGCGTGCGGTCATTGCATGCCGCCGCGCCCGCGCCTAGGATTCCTGAAGGAAGCATGACGACACGCCGGGCGCCGGCGTGCACCGTCTCGCACGCTTCGCGGGAGGCGACATGTTGCACACGCACACGCATTCGACCCGGGTCAGCCGGCACCTGAACGCGCCGCGCGGGCGCGTCTATCGCGCGCTGCTCGACCCGCACGCGGTCGAGCAATGGAAAGTGCCCGACGGCATGACGTGCCGCGTACACGCGTACGACACACGGGAAGGCGGCGCGCTGCGGGTGTCGCTGAGCTACGACGCGCCATCGGCCGGCACCGGCAAGACCACCGCGCGCACCGACACCTATCACGGCCGCTTCGTCACGCTGGTGCCCGACCAGCAGATCGTCGAGATCGACGTATTCGAAACCGACGACCCGATGCTGCGCGGCGCGATGACGATCACGATCACGCTGTCCGACGAAGCGGGCGGCACGCGCGTGGACGCCGTGCACGACGGCATACCGCCCGGCGTGCCGGCCGCCGACAACGAGACCGGCTGGCAGATGGCGCTGGCGAAGCTCGCGGCGCTGGTGGAAGCCGCTTAGCGGTCGTTCATTCCGGTGACGAAAGGCGGTGCTGCGGCGCAAAACGCCGCCGCGTGCGACACTGCCGTGCAACCGACAACCGGATCCGCCCGAGGAGACTCCCGCGATGAACGCTCCGCGCACCGCCAGCTGGTATTTCGATTTCGTTTCGCCGTTCGCCTACCTGCAACAGGAACAGTTCGACCGGTTGCCGCCCGCCGCCGCGTTCGAGCCGCGGCCGATCGTGCTCGGTGCGCTGCTCACGCACTGGGGCCAGAAAGCGCCGGCGGAGATTGCGGCCAAACGCGTGTTCACCTATCGGCATGCGCAATACCGCGCGGACAAGCTCGGCATTGCGTTCCGGATGCCACCCGCGCACCCGTTCAATCCGATCAAGCCGCTGCGCCTCGCGATCGCGATGGGCGGCTCACGCGACGCGATCCAGCGGATCTTCCGGCATATCTGGCGCGACGGCGAGGACGTGTCGACGCCGGCAGGTTTCGCCGCGCTGTGCGAAGCCGTCGGCTTCCCGGAAGGCGTGACGGCCGTCGAAGCCCAGCCGGTCAAGGACGCGTTGCGCGCGAACACGGATCGCGCGATCGCCGACGGCGTGTTCGGCGTGCCGACCTTCGTGCTCGACGGCGACCTGTTCTGGGGCGAGGACGCGACCGACATGTTCGTCGACTGCGCGACGTCGCGCGCGTGGCTCGATTCGCCTGAAGTGCGCCGCATCAGCGCGCTGCCCGAAGGGATCCGGCGGGGCTGACGGCGTACCGCCACCCGGGCCGCCTTCCTTCAGCCGTCGCGCCCTTCGACGAGCGCCGGCACGGCCTCGCGCATCATCGCGGCGAACCGCACGAGCCGCGACGGATAGAACTGCGCATGCGGATAAGTCAGGTAGACGGGCAGCGACGCGGCCTCCCATTCGGGGGCGAGGTGCACGAGATCGCCGCGCGCGAGATCGTCGGCGAGCATCCACGACGATCCGACGCACGCGCCGACGCCCAGCAGCGCCGCGCTGCGCAGCGCATACAGGTTCGCGGTCGTGATGCGCGGGCGGATCGCGATGCGCCGCGTGTCGCCGGTGGCCGCATGCGTCAGCGCGAGCTCGTTGCGGTAGTACGTGCGCAACGCGAGCCACGGCAGCGCGGCGAGCGCGTCCGGATCGGCCGGCACGTCGG
Source organism: Burkholderia anthina (assembly GCF_001547525.1). Taxonomy (GTDB): domain Bacteria; phylum Pseudomonadota; class Gammaproteobacteria; order Burkholderiales; family Burkholderiaceae; genus Burkholderia; species Burkholderia semiarida. The sequence goes on along the minus strand of NZ_LNJP01000003.1, from coordinate 1,545,111 downwards.
CGCCGTTCAATATGGACGGCGCGGCGACCACGAAGCGCGGCACCTTCGTCAGCCGGATCGCGACCACGCCGGGATCGGTGGGCTCGCCGACCTGGATCGCGCAATCGATGCCGCTGCCGACGAAATCGCGCACCTCGTCCTGCAGCAGCCACTCGACCGACACGCGCGGATAGTCGCGCAGGAACTGCGCGAGCGGCGCAACGAAACGCTGCTGCCCGAACGCGTGCGGCACCGCGACGCGCAGCAGCCCGTCCGGCTCCTCCTGCGCGCCGCGCAAATCGGCCTCGAACGCCGCCCAGCTCGCCAGCAGCTCCTTCGCTTGCTTGAAGCACCGCTCGCCGTCGACGGTCAGCCGCATCGTATGGGTCGTGCGTTGCAGCAGCCGCATGCCGAGCGAACTTTCCAGCGCCTGCAGCCGGCGGCTGATCGTCGGCTGCGTGGTATGCAGCTGCACGGCGGCCGCCGACAGGCTGCCGGCCTCGACTATGCGCACGAAGGTTTCCATCAGTTCGAAGCGATAGCCCGCACCGTTCACCGGCACCGTCTGAACGCGCGGAGATCCGCCAGCAGCGCGAGAGGGAGGAGATTTTTCGGTCATTCGTGGAGCGTATAACAAATGTGCGCAAGGCGGCACTACCGTCGTCCGCCGAGTACCGCCACACTCGCGTCCAACCCTTTCTTCAACCGAGGATGTACGCGATGTCCACCCCGACCCGTCTCGATGCCGCGCCCCGCGTGGCGCATGCCCCGGCCCGCCCGGCTGCCCATTCGATGCCCGATCGCCGGCTCGTGCTGCTGCTCGCGGCCGCCGCCGGCCTCGGCGTCGCCCCGCTCTACTACGCGCAGCCGATGCTCGGCGCGCTCGCGCCCGATCTCGGCGCGTCGGCGCGGGCGATCGGCTTCGTGCCGACGCTCACGCAGCTCGGCTATGCGCTCGGCATCCTGCTGCTCGCGCCGCTCGGCGACCGCTTCGACCGGCGCCGCGTGATCGTGACCAAGGCCGCCGCGCTGGTCGTCGCGCTGCTGCTGGCCGCCGTCGCGCCGTCGCTCGGCCTGCTGCTCGCGGCGAGCTTCGCGATCGGCCTCGCCGCGACGATGGCGCAGGACGTCGTGCCGGCCGCCGCCACGCTCGCACACGACACGCATCGCGGCCGCATCGTCGGCACCGTGATGACGGGGTTGCTGCTCGGCATCCTGCTGTCGCGCGTCGTGGCCGGATTCGTCGCCGAAACGGCCGGCTGGCGCGCGATGTTCGCGCTCGCGGCCGCCAGCGTCGCCGTGATCGGCGCGGTGGCCGCACGCGGGTTGCCGCGCTTCGAGCCGACCACGCGGCTGCCGTACCGTGCGCTGATCGGCTCGCTCGGCGCGCTGTGGCGCGAGCATTCGGCACTGCGCCGCGCCGCGCTCGCCCAGGGGCTGCTGGCCGTCGGGTTCAGCGCATTCTGGTCGACGCTCGCGGTGATGCTGCACGGTGCGCCGTTCCATCTCGGCAGCGCGGCAGCCGGCGCATTCGGCCTCGCGGGCGCGGCCGGCGCGCTGGCCGCACCGATCGCCGGACGTCTGGCCGACCATCACGGCCCCGAGCGCGTCACGCGTATCGGCATCGGCATCGCGACGGTGTCGTTCGCGTCGATGGCCGCCGCGCCGCTGATGTCGCCGCATGCGCAGCTCGTGCTGCTCGCGCTCGCGACGATCGGCTTCGATCTCGGCGTCCAGGCCACGCTGATCGCGCACCAATCGATCGTCTACCGGATCGATCCCGCGTCGCGCAGCCGTCTCAACGCGGTGCTGTTCGTCGGCATGTTCATCGGGATGGCGGCGGGCGCGGCAATCGGCAGTTCGTTGCTCGCGCAACTGGGCTGGAATGCGGTGACCGCGCTGGCCGTCGTGACGTCGCTGGCCGCGCTCGCCGTGCGGGTGTGGCGCAACTGAAGCCGCGCATCGCGTCACGCCGGCGGGCAGGCCGATGAGGCTTGCCAGCTTTTTTATTTTTTGATCGGCACACGCATGACGCTGCGCCGCCCGGCAGATTCGCGCCACTCCGGCACGGCAATCAATCATTCGGCGCAAGGTCCGCACCGTCCTGCCGAATTGTCCAGTTCAACAAAATATTTTTCCAGCGCGCGTGCATGGCCGCCCGCAAACGTCGGACGATTCGACCCTGCCGCACCACACGGCGCTCGCCCATCCGGCCCCACCACACAGCCCCGGTTTATCAGGGGAATCCCGGTATTTTTTCGCATTTTCTTCGAAATAACGGGTGACATACTTGCCCCCCGTTGCGCTCCGTGCGAGCGCGCTTTTCGATCCAGCCGGCCGCCCGTCATGCGCTGCGCGTCCGCCCGGGTCGCACAGGACATGAACGATTTCGACACCACGATCCAGATCTTCCTCACCCACGTGACGTTCGGCCCGTTGATGAATCACGCGATCCGCGTGATCGCGGGCCTCTACACGTTCAAGGGCTTCGTGCTCGTTCCCGTGCTGTGCTGGCTGTGGTTCCAGCCCGGCCCGCATCGCGAACGGCAACGCGAACTGGTCGTCGCCACCGTCGCGAGCGGGCTCGTCGCGCTCGCCGTCGGCCGCGTGCTCGCGCAGGTGCTGCCGTTCCGCGTGCGGCCGATCTACAACCCCGACCTGCACCTGCACTTCCCGTCGGCCGGACTGCGCGCGGCGACCCTGCAGACATGGAGTTCGTTTCCGAGCGATCACGCGATGCTGTGGATGGCGATCGCCACCGGCATCTTCATCATCGCGCGCCGCGTCGGCATCGTCGCGTTGCTCTATTCGGCCGTATTCATCTGCCTGCCGCGCGCGTATCTCGGCTTTCACTACCCGACCGACCTGATCGCGGGCGCCGCGATCGGCATCGCGATCGCGTGGCTGCTGACGCGCGACGCGATCCGCTCGCGCTTCGCGCCGCGGGTGCTGGAGACGATCCGGCGCTTCCCCGCGCCGGCCTATACGCTCGCGTTCCTGCTGTGCTTCGAGTTGATCACGCAGTTCGACGAACTGCTGACGCTCGCGCAGTCGGCCACGCGCACGATGTGACGGGCACGCGCGCGATGCTGCCGCTGCTGCTGTCGTTCCGTCGCCCCGGCGCGCGCTGCCGGCCCTGTGCGGCCGCGGCACGCCGTGCGACGGCCGCGCCCGTCAGTCGCGATCGGGCGCGCCGAGCGGAAAGAACGAACGATACGGCCGCGCCTCGTCGACCGCGCGCGCAAACGAAGGCCGCGCAAGCAGGCGCTTGCGGTACGCGATCACGTTCGCGAACGCCGGATCGATCCGGTGCGTCCAGTCCGCGTAGAACAGGAACGGCGCCGCGCCGCAATCGGCGAGGCTGAAATGATCGCCGGCCGCCCATTCGCGATCGGCCATCGTCTTGTCGAGCCACGCGTACGACGTATCGAGCATCGCGCGCGCGTCGGCCACCCCGCGCGCATCGCGCTCGGCTTCCGGCCGCAGCGCGTCGAACACGACCTTCTGCTGCGGCGTCGCCACGTAGTTGTCGAAGAAGCGGTCCATCGTCCGCACCTCGAGCGCGGCGCGCGGATCGTCGGGGAGCAGGCGCACGGGGCCCGGATGCGCCAGGCCGAGATACTCGATGATGATCGACGCCTCGATCACCGTGCGGCCCGCGTCGACGAGCACCGGGAAGCGCTTCAGCGGCCACAGCGCGGCCAGTTCCTGCATCGGCTTCGGATCGTCGTGCGCAAGCACGCGATAGTCGAACGGCGTACCGTTCTCGTACAGCGCGGTCAGCACCTTCTGGCAGTAGGACGAAAAGGGATGGGCGTAAAGCGTCGGCATCATCGCGGGTCTCTCAGGGTTTCGGCGCCGCGTCAGGCGGCGCCACATGATCGGATACCTGGACGACGAACGGCGCCGGGCCGTTTCGACACCGGTCCGGATTTTTTTCGAGGGAGCCGGCCTCGGCCGCTACGACCGGCCGTCCATCACGACGCGCCCTTCGGCGCGCCAGCGCAGCATCCCGCCGCCGAGATTCGCGACCGCATCGAAGCCGGCCTGCTTCAGGATCACCGTCGCCTGCGCGGAGCGCCCGCCGGCCCGGCACACGGTCACGACCGGCCGGTCCCGCGCGATTTCGCCGGCGCGCGCGGCCAGTTCGCCGAGCGGAATCGGCGTCGCGCCGGGCAGATGACCGAGCGGGCCCGTGAATTCGTCCGGCTCGCGCACGTCGACGACCTGCACGGCCGGCAGATGATCCTCGAGCCATTGCGGATCGATTTCCCAGAAGCCGGCGAACGTATAGACGAGCGGCGCCCAGCCGGGTGCGGCCTGCGCATCGGGCGCGTTCGCGGCCACGCCGCACCGCAGGTTCGCCGGCACCGCGACGTCGATCTGGCGCGGATGCGCGAGCCCGAGATTGCGCATGTAGCCGGCGAAATCGTCTTCGCTGAGATCGCCGCCGAGGCGCGGGTTGAAGCGCCGCTCCTCGCCGACGCTCGTCACCGTAAGCCCGCGATAGTCGTGCGCCGGATACAGCAGGCACGCGGCCGGCAGCGTGAAGAGCCGGCCGTGCACCGCGCGATACAGCGCACGCGGGTCGCCCTGCTGGAAGTCGGTGCGGCCGGTGCCGCGGATCAGCAGGCAATCGCCGGTGAACGCCATCGATTCGTCGTCGAGCACGAGGCTGATGCAGCCGTTCGTGTGGCCGGGCGTCGCGCGCACGGTCAGGTAGCGCGCGCCGAACGCGCAACGGTCGCCGTCGTTCAGGTAGCGGTCGGCGCCTTGCGCGCCGCTCGCCGCCGAGATCGCGATCGCGCTGCCCGTGTGCTGCTTCAGCAGCCACGCGCCGGTCACGTGATCGGCGTGCACGTGCGTGTCGACGGTCGCGACGAGCCGCAGCCCGAGTTCGTCGAGCAGCGCCGCGTCGCGGCGCACCTGCTCGAACACGGGATCGATCAGCAGCGCCTCGCGCGATGCGCCGTCGGCGAGCAGATACGTGTACGTCGACGACTGCGGGTCGAAAAGTTGCCGGAAGATCATTGCTTTATTGCTCCGTCGCGTGTTCTTCAGTGAGGTGTAGTCGGATCGGCACACTGCATGGCGTCGTCAGACGCGTGCGCCGGCACGACGACATCGCCGCCGCGCGAGCGGCATCGCGCACATTCATACAGCGTAGATCAAAATGCCCGCGCCGCCGCGCCCCATGCGCGGCAACCGATTCCGACGACGAATCGCGCACCGCCGAACGACGTGCCGCGCCGGGACGGCAACGCACGCTGCCTTACACTACGGCCTGTTCTCGTCCCCGATCACAGGAATTGCTCCCGACATGTCGATGACGATCGATCCGAAGCAGGCCGCCGCGCTGCTGGCCGTCGCCGACACCGGCAGCTTCGAGCAGGCGGCCGTGCGCCTGCACGTGACCGCATCCGCCGTCACGCAGCGGGTCCGCGCGCTGGAAGCGAGCCTCGGCACGCCGCTCGTGCTGCGCACGCGGCCGTGCCGCCCGACAGTGGCCGGGCAGCGCGTGCTGCAGCATCTGCGCCGCGTCGCGCTGCTGCAGGCCGACCTCCAGAGCACGCTCGCGGCCGAGCGCGAATCGCCGATCTCCGTGACGATCGCGCTGAACGCCGATAGCCTCGGCACGTGGTTCCTGCCCGCGCTGACGTCGGTGCTCGCGGGCGAGCGGATCCTGTTCGAGCTGATCGTCGAGGATCAGGACCACACGTTCGCGCTGCTCGAAAGCGGGATGGCGGTCGGCTGCGTGACGACCGAGCCGAAGCCGATGCGCGGCTGCCTCGCGACGCCGCTCGGCACGATGCGCTACCGGCTGCTCGCGGCCGCCGCGTTCGCGGTGCGCTGGTTTCCACGCGGGCTGAACCGTACGAGTGCGCGCCACGCGCCCGTCGTCGCGTATTCGCGGCGCGACACGCTGCAATCGTCGTTTCTGAAGGAGAAGTTCGGGCTGCCCGAAGGCGCGTATCCATGCCACTACGTGCCGGGCACCCATTCGCACTTCGCGGCGGTACGGCACGGGCTCGGCTACGCGATGGTGCCGGAGCCGCTGATCGGCGCAGCGCCGCTCGATGCGCAGGGGCTCGTCGATCTCGCGCCCGCGCATCCGACCGACGTCACGCTGTACTGGCACGCGTGGACCGTGCAGTCGCCGACGATGGCGTCGCTGTCCGCGCGGGTGGTCGAAGCGGCGCGCCGGCTGCTCGCGCCGTTGCCGTGACGCGCCGGCGGGCGCGCGGGCGATCGACACGGCCGGCGCGGTGCGCACTGCGGCGAGAAAAGTCGGCCGCGCCGCCTATACTTTTTCCATCGGCCTCGCGAACGCGCCGCGCGGCCGATCATCCAGGTCCGGCCGTTCCCTTTCGTGTGAGGAGAACATCATGTCCCGCCGCTATATCGATTGCCGCGAGTTTCCCAGCGCGATGCATTGCTCGGTCGCCATTTCCGCCGACTCCGACAACGAACTGCTCGAGGCCGCCGTGCAACATGCGGTCTCGGTACACCAGCACACCGACAGCGCCGAACTGCGCACGCAACTGAAATCGCTGTTCCACGACGGCACGCCGCCCGTCGACACGCCGTCGCAAGCGTAATCCGCCCGCGCGGCAACGATCGACCCCCTACATGCCGCGTCGTCCCTCGGGGTTTTGCGTCATGCCACGTCGCGCCGGCCCGTCGCCGGCCGGCGCATTCCGCTTCACGCGCGACGCTGCGCGAAATACGCGCCGACCGCGTCGATGAACGTGTCGATGTCCGCGCGCGACACGTCGCAGTGCGTGACGAAGCGGGACGCATACAGCATCTGCGTGAGGATGCCGCGTTCCTTGAGCCACGCCTCGAGCGGCGCGCAATCGGCTTCGGGGAATTGCGCGAACACCATGTTCGTCGCATGCGACAGCACCTTCACCGAATCGATGCGCGCGAGGCCGGCCGCGAGATGCGCGGCATTCGCATGATCGTCCGCGAGCCGCTCGACGTTGTGATCGAGCGCATACAGGCACGCCGCCGCGAGAATGCCCGACTGCCGCATCCCGCCGCCCAGCACCTTGCGCCAGCGCTGAGCGCGCTCGATCAGCGCACGGCTGCCGACCAGCACCGAGCCGACCGGCGCACCGAGCCCTTTCGAGAAGCAGATCGACACGGTGTCGAACGGCGCGCACAGCTCGACGATCGGGCGCCCCGACGCGACGGCCGCGTTGCACACGCGCGCGCCGTCGAGGTGCGTCGACAACCCGCGGCCGCGCGCGAACGCGACGGCTTCCTGCACATAGCCTTCCGGCAACACCTGGCCGCCGATCGTGTTTTCGAGCGCGAGCAGGCGCGTACGCGCAAAGTGATTGTCGAGCGGCTTGATCGCCGCGGCGATCTTCGCGAGCGGCAGCGTGCCGTCCGGCGCGTTCTCGATCGGTTGCGGCTGGATGCTGCCGAGCACGGCCGCGCCGCCGCCTTCGTACTTGTAGGTGTGCGCGAGCTGGCCGACGATGTACTCGTCGCCGCGCTCGCAATGCGACATCAGCGCGGCCAGGTTGCTCTGCGTGCCGCTCGGGAAGAACAGGCCGGCTTCCTTGCCGGCCCGCTCGGCCGTCACCGCCTGCAGACGCAGGACGGTCGGGTCGTCGCCCCAGACGTCGTCGCCGGTTTCGGCGGCGGTCATTGCGGCCAGCATCGCCTGGCTCGGACGTGTCACGGTATCGCTGCGTAAATCGATCATCGCTGTGCCCTGGGTAAACGCGAGCCGGAACCGATGCGCCCGGCCCTGCCGAAACGAAGCTGAGAGTGTACGCAATTCGCGCGGCGCCTGCCGGCCGCCGCCGCGCGCGCCGATTCCGGACGCGCGACGTCGTTCCGATGACGCGACGCGCCATATTGACGCACGTGCGTCAGACCGCCACGCCGCGGCCGCACGCGCGGCGAGCGGCCTTCTTGATACGAATCAAGGATTTACCGCAAAACCGGGCGCGACGGGCTGGACATCTGCGACGAGTTGGCGCATTTCGCGGTGCAACATCGCGGCCCATACTCCAGCCAACCCCGACGCCAGTCCGCCGGGGTCCGTCGGCACCCGCCGGCGGGTATCGTCAAGCCTCGGTCAACTGGTATGGACACCGCATTTTCGGCCCTCGATCTGGCCCGCCTGCAATTCGCGTTCACCGTCTCCTTTCACATCGTCTTCCCGGCACTGAGCATCGGCCTCGCCAGCTTCATCGCCGTGCTCGAATACCGCTGGCTCAAGACCGGCAAGCAGTACTACAAAACCCTCTGCCTGTTCTGGTCGAAGATCTTCGCGGTCGCGTTCGGGATGGGCGTCGTGTCCGGCGTCGTGATGAGCTATCAGTTCGGCACCAACTGGTCGGGCTTCTCGAGCTTCGCCGGCGCCGTCACCGGGCCGCTGCTGATGTACGAGGTCATGACCGCGTTCTTCCTCGAGGCCGGCTTCCTCGGCATCATGCTGTTCGGCTGGAATCGCGTGAGCCCGCGCGCGCACTTCGGCGCGACGCTGATGGTCGCGATCGGCACGCTGATCTCGACGTTCTGGATCCTCGCGTCGAACAGCTGGATGCAGACGCCGCAGGGCTTCGAGATCGTCGACGGCCGCGTCGTGCCGACCGACTGGTTCGCGATCATCTTCAACCCGTCGTTCCCGTACCGCCTGTTCCACATGGCGATCGCCGCGTTCATCGTCGCCGCGCTGGTGGTGGCCGCGACCGGCGCGTGGCACCTGCTGAAGGGCCGCCGCGACAAGGGCGTGAAGAAGATGTTCTCGATGGCGCTGTGGCTGCTGCTGGTGCTCGCGCCGCTGCAGGCCGTGATCGGCGACCAGCACGGCATCAACACGCTGAAGCATCAGCCCGCGAAGATCGCCGCGATCGAGGGGCTGTGGGAAACCGAAAAGGGCGGCACCGCGCTCAACCTGTTCGGCATTCCGGACATGAAGGCCGAAACGACCCGCTACGCGGTGAAGGTGCCGCACCTGGGCAGCCTGATCCTCACGCACAGCTGGGACGGCGAGATCCGCGGGCTGAAGGATTTCCCGCCGCAAGACCGCCCGAATTCGACGGTCGTGTTCTGGAGCTTCCGGATCATGGTCGGCCTCGGCTTCGCGATGATCGGCCTCGCCGCGCTCGCGTGGCTGCTGCGCCGCCGCGGCCGCCTGTATGAATCGAAGTGGTTCCAGCGCTTCGCGCTCGTGATGGGCCCGACCGGGTTCGTGTCGCTGCTCGCGGGCTGGGTGACGACCGAAGCCGGCCGCCAGCCGTGGGTCGTCTATGGCGTGATGCGCACCGCGCAGGCCGTGTCGCCGCTGTCGGTGCAGCAAGTGAGCCTGTCGATGATGACGTTCGTGATCGTGTACTTCCTCGTGTTCGGCACCGGCGTGTACTACATGCTGAAGCTGATGAAGGCCGGCCCGGCGCTGCCCGACGTCAAGCACGACGCGAAACACGACCTGCCCGATACGCGCCCCGATCACACCGCGCGCCGCCCGATGTCGGCCGTCGACGAGCTGATCGAGACCGTCTGAGCCCATCCCATTCGCATACGAGAAAACCTATGGACGTCACCGTAATCTGGGCCGCGATCATCGCATTGGGGCTCTTCATGTACGTCGTGCTCGACGGCTTCGACCTCGGCATCGGCATCGTCTTCCCGTTCTTCCCGGACGAGAAGGAACGCGACCTGATGATGAACACCGTCGCGCCCGTATGGGACGGCAACGAGACGTGGCTCGTGCTCGGCGGCGCCGGGCTGTTCGCGGTGTTTCCGATCGTCTATTCGACGGTGCTGTCGGCGCTGTATCTGCCGCTGATCTTCATGCTGGTGTGCCTGATCTTCCGCGGCGTGTCGTTCGAGATCCGCGCGAAGGCGCGACGCACGAAGCAGCTGTGGGATCTCGCGTTCATCGGCGGCTCGGCCGGCGCGACGCTGTTCCAGGGCATCGCGCTCGGCGCGTTCCTGCAGGGCATCGACGTGAAGGACGGCGTGTACGCCGGCGGCGCGTTCGACTGGCTCACGCCGTTCAGCCTGCTGACGGGCCTCGGCCTGATCGTCACGTACGCGCTGCTCGGCTGCTGCTGGCTCGTCGCGAAGACCGAAGGCGACCTGCAGCGCCGCCTGCATCGCGTCGTGTGGCCGCTGACCGTCGTGCTGCTCGGCTTCATCGCGGTGGTCAGCCTGTGGACGCCGCTGCAGGACCCGGCCATCGCGCAGCGCTGGTTCGATTCGGGGCTGTTCTGGCGTCTGCTGCCGGTGCCGTTCCTGGTGGCCGCGTGCGCGGTGTGGATGCGCCGCGCGGTGCGCGGCCGGCACGACATGACGCCGTTCGTGCTCGCGCTGGCGCTGGTGCTGCTCGGCTACGTCGGCCTGCTCGTCACGCTGTTCCCGTACGCGATTCCGCAGACGATGACGATCTGGGAAGCGGCGGCGCCGCGTTCGAGCCAGACCTTCACGCTGGTCGGCGCAGCGGTTATCCTCCCGATCATCATCGCCTACACGACGATGGGTTACTGGGTATTCCGAGGCAAGGTGCGCCATGAAGACCAGCATTACTACCACCACTGATTCCACTGCCGGCCAGCCCGGCGCGCCGCGGCCGCGGATGCGCGGCTGGATGTGGTTCGTCGTTCTGTGGGCGGGCGGCGTGATCGGCGCCGTCACGCTCGGCTATGCGTTCAAGATCTTCATGAACCTGACGCTGTTTGCGGTGAAGTAGGCCGCAGCGGCCGCCCGGGTCGAACGAGGGTCGGGGCGGCCGTTTTGTCGTTGACGGCCGATTCCGGCAGGCTCGCAACCACGGATCCCGCCAGCCAGCCGGTGACGCGACGCCGCTTCCCTCCCCCTCCTACGGCCGCTCGCGCAACGCGGCCTCGATCTTGCGATCGGTCTTGTACTGGCTCAGCGCATACACGGACCAGATCGCGGCCGGCAGCCAGCCGATGATCGTGATTTGAAGGATGAGACAGATGATCCCCGCGATCGGGCGACCGATCGTGAAGAACTGGAACCACGGGAGCAGCAGGGCAAGCAGAAGGCGCATGAACGATCCTTTCGGTACGTCGTTGAACGGGTGATACCCGGCCAATATGGCGGGTTGCGCGCCCCGTTTCAAGCCCGCGCACGACGTTCGCCGGGCGAAACGCCGTGCCGATGCCTTCGCCCACGCCGAACCGGCCAGCCCCTGCGCGACACGCGCGACACCGCGACGAGCGCGATGCCCGTCGCCGCCCATGAAGGGGTCGCGATCCGCTGCCCTCGCGTGCGCCGGCCCCGCGCGGCAGGATTTTTTTTCGGCTTGGCCCGCGACTATTGGCGTGTAATAAAGGGTTTTCCCTGACCCGGAGCACGAGTATGTCGACCCTGGAAGCCCTCCGGTTCGTGCTGGACGATGCACGTACCCCCGAAATCATTCGCCATCACGTCGTCGACGCGCTGCAGTACGCGCTGCGCAACTATGGACAGGTGTTCACCGCGAAGGAAGTCGAATGGCTGACGCAGTGGGACGACGCACGTCTGCCGCTAGCCGCGAGGAAGGAGCTGGACAAGCGCGAACCGGCGATCGCCAGCCGCTGAAAAAAAGCCGCCGCGCCCGACGGGTGCGGGCGCGGCGGCGGATGACGGCTGGCGATAACGCTTACTGCAGCCCGAAGTCGACGCGGGTCGTCGCGCCCTTGTCCGAGATGCCCTTCGCGTCGAGCTTCGGCGCGACGACGAACATGCGGCTCGAATCGATCTTGCCGTCGAGATACTGGCGCACGGCCTGGGCGCGCTGCTGCGCGAGCGCACGCAGCGCGTTGTCGTCGGCGGGTGCGTGATCGGCGAGCGCCTGCTTCATGTCCGCATCGGGCAGCGTCTTCTGCAGGCCGACGAGGTTGCGCGGCTTCTTGAAGTCGGCGGCCTTGTACGCGCGCGTCAGGTATTTCGAGTATTCGGCCTTGTCGACCTTCACCGACATCGGATCGACGCTCTCGCCCTGGCCGATCACGTCCTTCAGCTTCTGCTGACGCACCAGCCGCTCGACGTACGCGTCGCGCAGCCCCGGCGTGTCCTGCGCCGGATCGACGCGGCCGATCAGGTCGAGGCGGATCGACGGCTTCTCGGTCAGCATCTTCACGACCGTGTCGAGCTTCTTCTCCTGCGCGTCGGTCAGCACGTACGAACCCGGCGCGAACTCGACGTAGCCGAGATCCTCGCCGCCGCCCCCGCCGAACGCATTCGCGAGCAGCGTGAACGGCGACGTGACGGCCTTCGCGATCAGGTTCAGCACCGCGCGCCAGATCAGCCCGCCGACGCTGAATTCCGGATTCGACAGCGAACCCGACACCGGCAGGTTCACGTCGATCTGGCCGCGCGTGTTCTTCAAGAGCGAGATCGCGAGCTTCACCGGCAGCTTCGTCGCCGTGTCGTTCTCGATGTGGTCGCCGAACGTCAACTGGTCGATGAAGATGTGGTTGTTCGCCGACAGCTGATCGTTCGCGAGCTGGTAGTGCAGATCGACGTTGAGCTTGCCCTTCGTGATCGGATAGCCCGCGTACTTCGCCGAATACGGCGTCAGATTGGTCAGCTCGATGTCGTGCGCTGTCGCCGTGAGGTCGAGCGCCGGCTTCTCGATCAGCGGATTCACCGAGCCCTTGATCGAGATGGGCCCGTTGCCCGCGAGGTTCGCGGCGACGTCGACCGGCGCGGACGTCGTCGAATCCGTGCCGAACGCGCCGACCGTGCCCTTGATCGCGACGAGGTTCGCCGTGTAGTTCGGCTTGATGAAGTTGTCCGTATACGTGACGCGGCCGTTCTGCAGCACCAGTTCGCCGAAGTGCATCCGCACCGGGTTCCGCGGCTGCGGCGCGGCCTTCACGACCACCGTCGCCGACGCGGCGGCCGGCACGGACGCCTGCTGCGCGGCCGCGGCCGATGCGGCCTGCGCGGCGGCCGGCGGCGTCACCCCCGGCGACAGCGGCACCGGTTCGCCCTTGCTCGCGTCGCGCGTGAGCGACTGCGCGGGGCCCGTCTCCTTCGCGACCACGTCTTTCAGGTTCAGCCGCCCCTGCGCGTCGAGCAGCACGCGGCCGTAGAAGTTCGAGAACGTCACGCGCGCGGCGTCGACGTCGGTGCCCTTCTCGTCGTAGTTCGCCTTCAGGTTCGACAGCGCGAGCGAGCGCCAGCCGGCGAACGGGTCGGAGGTCGCCTTGTCGAGCATCCGCACGTCGACCAGCGCGACGTCCCCGCGATAGGTCGCGCGCGGCGTGTCCTTCACCTGCGCGAACGTCAGGTTGCCCTGCGCGTTGAGCAGCGCGCTGGCGATCGTCGCGTTCAGCGCGCTGCCGAAGTACGGCTCGAACGCGGCCGCGTCGAGGCGGTTGCCGTTGATCTTCAGGCCGAGCTTCAGCGGCTGCGCGGTCACGTCGCCCGTCACGTTCAGCGCGCCCTTGCGGTTCAGCGTCGCCTTCAGTTGCACGGGCAACGGCTTCGTCAGGTCATCGCTGATCTTCTGCACCGACAGGTCGAGCGGCTTGATTGCGAGCTTCACCGGGCGCGGCGTCGACAGGTCGGTGAAGTTCGCCGCAGCGTCCTTCACGTTCAGCGCATCGATCCGGTAGTGCCACGACGGCGCGGCGGCCTGTGCCTTGCGCGCGACCGTGCGCGGCGGCACCGCCGCCTGCGCGGGTTCGGCCAGCGCCGCGAGGTCGATCTTGCCGTCCTTCAGGCGCTTCACGTCGAGCGCGAGCCCGCTCGCGTCGACGCTGGCGATCTCCGCGGTGCGCGCGGCGACGTCGACCTTCGCGATCTTCGCGGTTGCGTCGGGCAGCACGATGGCCGGCGCCTTGTTGTCCGGCGCGGCGATCTTCAACGATTTCAGGCTGACCGTGCTGTCGGCGACTTCCGCAGCGAGCGGCGTCTTGCCCCAGTCGGTCTTCGCGTTGACGGTCGCGCCGAGCGTGCCGTCGAGCACGCGCGCGCGCGTCGCCTCGCCAAGGTACGGCTGCAGCGCGGGCAGCGCGAGCGCGTCCACCGTCAGCTTCGTGTCGGCCTGCTTCGCCGCGAGGTTGAACGCGCCTTCGGCCTTCACGTCGCCGCCGCGCGACAGCGACGTCGACAGCGTGTATTTCGCGGGCGTCTTGCCCTGCAGCGAGAAGCCGTCGAGCGTCGCGGCGAGCTTCGTCAGCGAGATCGCGGTCGGCGTCGCCGGCACGCGGTCGTCGACGTTGATCGTGCCGCCGTCGATCGCGACATGGCGAATCGTCAGGTCGAGCGGCGGCGCTGCCTTCGCGGCGGCGCCGCCTTCGGCCTTCGCGCCGCTGGCGGCGGCGACGGCGGCACCGGACGCGGCGGACGCGGCGGACGCACCGGAAACGGCGGCGGCCGACGCGGCCGGCTTGCCGGTTTCGGCCTTCGGCGCGGGGGCCGGCTGCGCGACGAGCTTCTCGACGTTCAGCACGCCCTGCTTGTCGCGCGACAGGTCGACCACCGGCTGGTCGAGCCGGATCTCGTCGAAGTGCATCGCGTTGCGCAGCGGCTCGAGGCCGGCCGCCGCGACGTGCACGCCGCGCGCGGCGAACAGCGGCGCCGACGCGCGGTCGGTCACCTTCGCGTCGTTCAGGTCGACGGTGCCCGACACGCGCAGCGCGGGCGTCTCGCCGCTCATCACGAAATTGACCGTGAGGTTGCTGCTCAGCAGGCCGCTCGTCACGGCCACCGGCAGCTTCGCCGGCACGTACGAGATCAGCTTCGGCACGTCGAGCCGGTCGAACTTCAGCGCGATCTCCGATTCGCGCGACTGCGCGAACGGCTTGGTCTTGCCGTCGATCGAGATCGGGCTGCCGTCGAAGCGCGCACGCAGCTTCGGCTCGACGAAGATGTCCGTCTTCGAGGCCAGCGTCGCGATGTACGGGATGCCGAGCGTCCAGTTGTCGACGACGTGCTTTTCGTTCAGCAGGCGATCGTCGAAATCGATCCGGCCGTCGTTGACCTGGATGTTCGACACCGAGAACTGCGTCGGCTTGCTGTCGGGCGTCGGCGACGGCGACGAGAACTTCTCGATCAGGTCGGTGAAGTTGAAGCGCTGCGCGTCGTAGCGGACGACGTGAAAGCGCGGCGAATCGAGCCGGATTTCGTTGACGATCGGCGCGCCGCGGAACAGCGACGACCACGACGGCCTCACGACGAGCTTGCCGATGTCGATGAGGTCGCCCTGGCCGCCGCGCTCGCCGAGGTGGATGCCTTCGGCTTCGAGGTTCAGCGTGTACGGGTTGAGTGCGATGCGCTGGATCGTGGCCGGCCGGTCGAGCTGCTTGCTCAACTGCTGTTCGGCGACATGGCGGATCAGCGGCGGCGCCGCGAAGAAGCCGAGCAGTCCGAATAAAACGACGAAGATCAGCACGCCGATGCCGATACGCCGGGTCCGGCGCGAGCGTGCAACGCCGCCGAGGGCATGGAGGGTCGAGGGTAAGGTTTCTTTGTCTGCGCTTGCCATGCTTGAATGCCTCGGGAATGGATGCCGGGCCGCACCGGAAAACCGGGCGGCCGCGCACGCTATCCCGAAAGTATAGGCTCAGGAGGTGACGGTACGGCGGTCGGGCGCCGCCGCCGCACCCGCCGGTCAAACAACGGCGGCGGTCAACCGGTCATTTCCGGACGATGGCGGGCGGCATCCACGACCCGTCGCTCGCTTGCGGCTTCGGCGCGTACAGGCGCAACGCGAGCGCGAAATCGGTACGCGGCGCCGGCAGCCAGTTCGCCGCATGCGTACCGCCCGGCGACGCCGACACGACGACGTCGATCGAGCCGTCACGGTTGCGGCGCAGCCGGTCGCGATCGCCGAGCGAGCGGCGCGCCGACCCGACGTCGGGCAGCGCGCCGTTGGTCGTGTACGGCGTGAGCGTCCAGAACGCGCGCACGGGCGGCAGCGCGCCCGGCGCGAAATGCAGCACGTAGCGGTTCGCGCCGTTCAGCGCATGGCCGTCGCTGTCGACGCGGGTGATCGCGAGCGTTTCGTCGTCGCGCGTCGCGGTACCGAATTGCGTGTAGGCCGCGTACGCGCGCAGCGCGTAGTCCTGGCCGTACTTGCCGGCCGTGTCGCCGATCCAGGTCCAGCCGTTCGCGTTCAGCAGGTTCGACGGCGGCGTCGCGAGCCGCGCGCGCGCCTCGGCGACGCCGGCCGTCGCGGCCGTGAGACGGTCGCCCGTCCACAGCACCGGGTAGCCGGCCGTCACGCCGATGTCGGCGAGCGATTCCTGCGCGTGCGCGTCGTCGGCCGGCGGCGGATTGTCCTGCAGCGCCCGCGCGAAGCGCGTGAAGAACGCCTTCGGGTCGAGCGCGTCCACCTGCTCGGCCGGCGTGCCGCCGCCCACCGCTTCGGACGGCGCGCTACCCGCATGGACCGCCACCGACGCGCCGCGCTCGGCGCCGGTGTAGACGGACAGCGGCACCACGCGGATCGCGCGCTGCAGCTTCTTCACGTTGGTCAGGTCGCGCCCGCCGCTCGTCTGCAGCCGCACTTCGAGCCACGCATTGGCGGACGGCACGTCGACGCGCAGCACGCCCTTCGGCAACGTGCCCTGCCAGTCCTTCGCGGCGAAGGCAATCGTTTGCGATCGCCCGGCGCCACGGGGGCCGCGCGCCGCGACGCTCGACGACGACCACAGCACGTTGGTCCACATGTCGAGCGCGCGTGCGTCCCAGTAGCGGCCGCGCGTGTCGGGCAGCGTGACGATCACGGGTTCGGCGGCGACGTCGAGCCAGCCGGTGGAGTCGAGCGTGTCGACGCCCGGCAGCGGCGGGTTGACCGCGCCGACGGGCGGCAGCGCCTGCGCGTGGCGCAGCGTGTTGAGCGGCGCCTGCCCCGGTTGCGCACCGTCGCCGCCCGTCGCCGCTTCCTTCGCGACGTCCATCAGCACGAGCGGATACGCATAGATATAGGAGTCGGCGACTTCCGCGCGCATCCAGCCGGTTTTCCGCTGGATCGCGTCCGGTTGCGACGCGCATCCTGCAAGCAATGCCGCCATCGCCAGCGACGCGCACGCGCGTCGCAGGGAAACTGATTCTCGCTGGTTTTCAATCATCGATTACTGGCCGAATATCGTTCTTTTCAGTCAACGCCTTGTTCGTCTCACGAACCCGAACAAGGCACCCCAGCGTGCCCGGATGACCGTTTCGCAACGTTTCGTAACGGTGGGCGCTGATGTCAGGCCGGTATCATAGCGCCTAAGGGCATCCCCCAATATGCCGAATAACGGGTGAAACGCTAGTTGAACCGTCAAAAAATCTGAAACGTTTCACGGGATTCAGCAAAAATCCGGAACAACGCCGGCAACCTCAGCCAGTTGCCCGTAAACGCCTCGCGAGCGCCAAGCTTGGTCCTCAGCGCGCACCGGCTGTCCGTCCGGAAGCCGGGCGATCGCTTTTTCCGTGTTGTGACACCCTGTGTGCATCGGCTTGCGCCGCATCGTCGCCGGTACTTGACCTTACCATCATGGGAATGTTGATACTGGAACCATCCGCGGCACGAACCGCGCTTTTGGGGAATCCGACATGACTGAACCACTCGCCTCCGCGGCGCTGCAAACGATCGAGCTGAGCGTCGACGGCATGCATTGCGGCGGTTGCACGGGCCGCGTGCAGCGCGCGCTGGCCGCCGTGCCGGGCGTCGTCGATGCGGCGGTCGATCTCGACGCGCATGCGGCGACGGTTACCGCGCAGGAAGCGGTCGAGCCCGGCCGGCTCGTCGACGCGATCGGCGAGGCCGGCTATCGCGCAACCGTGCGCGAAGCGGTAACCGAAACGGTCGCGGCCACGCCTTCGTCGGAGAACGCGTCACACGCGGCACCACCGCCTGCGCCGGCTGCCGCCGCGACGATCGAACTCGACATCGACGGCATGACCTGCGCGTCATGCGTGTCACGCGTCGAGAAGGCGCTCGCGAAGGTGCCGGGCGTCACGCGCGCATCGGTCAACCTCGCGACCGAACGCGCGACGGTCGACGCATCGGCCGACGTATCCACCGCCCAGCTTGTCGAAGCGGTGAAACAGGCCGGCTACGGCGCGACGCCGGCTGCCGTCGCCACGCCCGTCGTCACCTCCGCTGCCGCCGACGTCGAACTCGACATCGGCGGCATGACCTGCGCGTCCTGCGCCGGCCGCGTCGAAAAAGCGCTGGCCGCCGTGCCGGGCGTCGCGCGCGCGACGGTCAATCTCGCGACCGAGCGCGCGTCGGTGCACGGCGCCGGCGCACTCGATGCCGCCACGTTGATCGCCGCAGTCACCACGGCCGGCTACCGTGCATCGCTTCCCGCCGCCTCGCCCGTCGGCGCATCGACCGGCGCCGATGCACGACCGGCCGGCCCCGCGCAGGACCCCGACGCGCGCAAGCGCCGCGAAGCGATCCGCGAACGCAACCTCGTGATCGCGGCCGCCGTGCTGAGCGCGCCGCTCGTCGCGCCGATGCTCGCCGCGCCGTTCGGCATCGACCTGATGCTGCCCGGCTGGCTCCAGCTCGTGCTCGCATCGATCGTGCAGTTCGGCTTCGGCGCGCGCTTCTACCGCGCGGCCTGGCATGCGGTGAAGGCGCGCACCGGCAACATGGACCTGCTCGTCGCGCTCGGCACGTCGGCCGCGTACGGGCTGAGCCTGTGGATGCTGCTGCGCGATCCCGCGCATCCCGGCCATCTGTATTTCGAGGCGTCGGCCGTCATCGTCACGCTCGTGCGCTTCGGCAAGTGGCTCGAATCGCGCGCGAAGCGCCAGACCACCGACGCGATCCGCGCGCTGAACGCGCTGCGCCCCGACCGTGCGCGCGTCGTCGAGCACGGGGTCGAGCGCGACGTGCCGCTGTCGCAAGTGCGCGTCGGCACGCACGTCGGCATCCGGCCCGGCGAGCGCGTGCCCGTCGACGGGCGGATCGTGTCGGGCCGATCGCACATCGACGAATCGCTGATCACCGGCGAAAGCCTGCCCGTGCCGAAGGACGACGGCGATGCCGTCACGGCGGGCTCGATCAACGGCGAAGGCGCGCTCGTCGTCGAAACCACCGCGATCGGTGCTGAAACGACGCTCGCGCGCATCATCCGCCTCGTCGAATCCGCGCAGGCCGAGAAGGCGCCGATCCAGCGGCTCGTCGATCGCGTCAGCGAGGTGTTCGTGCCTGCGATCCTCGGCATCGCGGTGCTGACGCTCATCGGCTGGCTGCTCGCCGGCGCCGGGATGGAAACCGCGATCCTCAACGCGGTCGCGGTGCTCGTGATCGCGTGTCCGTGCGCGCTCGGTCTCGCGACGCCCGCCGCGATCATGGCCGGCACGGGCGTCGCGGCCCGGCACGGCGTGCTGATCAAGGACGCGCAGGCGCTCGAGCTCGCGCAGCGCACGACCGTGATCGCGTTCGACAAGACTGGCACGCTGACCGAAGGCAAACCGTCCGTGACGGCGTTCGACGCCGTCGGCATGCCGCGCGACGAAGCGCTCGCGCTCGCCGCGGCCGTGCAGCGGCAGAGCGACCATCCGCTCGCGCGAGCCGTGGTTTCCGCGCATGAGGCGGAGGTGGCCACACATGGCGGTGCGGCTGCGTCGGTCGTCGCGACCGACGCGCGCGCGGTGGCCGGGCGCGGCGTGGAAGCACACGTCGGCGGGCAGCGGCTCGCGCTCGGCAGCACGCGCTGGCGCGACGAACTCGGCATCGCGGCGCCGCCGGCGCTCGACGCGCGCGCCGCGGAACTCGAACGCGCCGGCAACACGATCTCGTGGCTGATGCGTGCCGATGCGCCGCGCGCGGTGCTCGCGCTGATCGCATTCGGCGACACCGTGAAGCCGGGCGCCCGTGACGCGATTGCAGCGCTGGCGGCGCGCGGCGTCGCGAGCGCCCTCGTGACGGGCGACAACCGCGGCAGCGCGGCGGCCGTCGCGGCGGCGCTCGGCATCGGCGAAGTGCACGCGCAGGTGCTGCCCGACGACAAGGCGCGCGTCGTCGCGGAACTGAAGCGCACGCACGGCGGGATCGTCGCAATGGTCGGCGACGGCATCAACGACGCGCCCGCGCTGGCCGCGGCGGACGTCGGCATCGCGATGGCGACCGGCACCGACGTCGCGATGCACACGGCCGGCATCACCCTGATGCGCGGTGACCCGGCGCTCGTCGCCGACGCGATCGACATCTCCAAACGCACGTATCGCAAGATCCAGCAGAACCTGTTCTGGGCGTTCGTGTACAACCTGGTCGGCGTGCCGCTCGCCGCGCTCGGGTTGCTGAACCCGGTGATCGCGGGTGCGGCGATGGCGTTTTCCAGCGTCAGCGTCGTGACCAACGCGTTGCTGTTGCGGAGATGGAAAGGCCGCGCGCGTTGAGGCGGCAGGCGGTGATTGCCGGATGGCCGAACGGGGCGTTCGGCCAACGGGAAGGATAAGGAAGCGTGCCGGTGTTGGCCGGCTATGCGGCGTGCCGAACCGGCAGCATGTGAGGACGCACCCGGGCCGACGGATTCAGCCCGACACGACCGGCTTGATCAACGTCGTGGTAATCGGTACGAACCCACACGCGCGATACAGCGCACGCGCCGCCGCGTTGTGATTGAACACCGACAGCCCGATCTCGGTGACGCCGTACCGGCGCGCCTCGGCGTCGAGCGCTCCGAGCGCGCGCGTGGCCCAGCCCTGGCGGCGCCGGGACGGAACGATGTCGAGGTCGTAGATGAACAGCGTACGGTTCGGCCCTTCGGGCACGATCGCGTACCAGAGGTCGCCCACCGTGTCGCCGGTGGCGGCGTCGATGAGCGTGACGAGGGTCTGGCCGGCGGTCAACAGGCCGTCCGGCAGCAGCATGTCGAAACAGGCGCGCGCACGGTCGGCCGCGTCTTCGACAGCATTTTGCCCGGAAGAAACGAGATCGCGCGCGTAGCCGTCGATAGCTCGCGTGCGGTACCCGTGGAATTCGCCGGCCGTCATCGGCCGCATCTGCAGCATGGCCCGGTCGCCGTGAACGGAATCGAACTTCCAGTGTAGCGGGACACTCGCACCGGCGCGCGACGCGGGGGTGGAAACGGGCAGGCAGGGGCGCCGCGCCGAATCAGCGAATCAGCGAATCAGCGAATCAGCGAATCAGCGAATCAGCGAATCAGCGACGGTACACGACGATCGGCACGAGGTGCGCACGGCGCACGCGCTCGGCTTCCGCATGACGCGCGGCGTACGAGTAGTCGGCGTCGAGCGGCAGGTGCGGGGACACGAACAGGTCGTCGATCTTTTGCAGCAGGGCGAGGATGAAGCTCATGTGAAACTCCTGACAGATGTGGCTAGGGTTTTCCCTTAGATGAGCTCCATTCTAAGGGTTTTCCCTGAACTCTGCCAGCGAGTGCATCGGTTTGCCGCACGTGGACGACAGCCGATCGCCGTCGCGGAACGGCGACCCTTGCTCCGTCGGGGTTACAGGATAGGGTCGGAAGGATTAACGCGCGCGGCGAACCCGTTTCGCCACAGCCGCCTCGCGGTTTGCGTTGCGCTGAAGCCGGTCGACTTGCGACAGGAGCGCTTCGTGATGCTCCTCGAGCGTCATCAGCGTGGCCTGCTGCGTCGACAGATCCGCCGCGAGGCGATCGATCCGCTGCTGCTTGGTGGCAACGTCCTGCTTCAGGTGCGCGATCTGCCGCGTTTGCAGCACCAGCGCGACGAGCGCGGCCAGCACGACGACGGCCAGCGCGAGCAGCAGCCGGTTGACGCGGCGCATCTCGCGATCGGCCGCGCCCGTCAGGCCATCCACGTCGGATTGCAGCGCGGCGAGCCGGTCGGTCAGCGGGCGCAGGTGCGTGTCCGGATCGAAGGCCGGCGCGGCCGGTTGTGCACGCTCCGACGATGGCTTGGTCACGAACGATGCGGCGGAGGCCACGGGCTGCGTGACCGGCGGCGACGAAGCGTCCGGCTGCGCGGTGGTGTCGCGGGGCTTCGGAGCATGCGCGGCGATGGCCGGTTCGGGCGGTCGTGCCGGTTGTGCCGGTGTCTGCGGCTCGACCGGCGCGGCGGCGAGCGGCGGCAGGTTCGATTCAAGCCCTTCCGGCTTCGAGCCGACGCTCGTTGCAACCGCTACGGTTTGCGTTGCCGCCGCTTCGTTGGTCCCGGTAGCCGCTCGGCGCTTGCCGCCCGACGACGCGCGGCGTTCCTTCGCGGCATCACCGGAAGATTTCCCTTCGCGGGATTTGACGACTGCCGCCTCGACCGCAGGCTTCGCGACTTCGCCGTCTGTCGCCTGCGATTCCGCCGCCTGCGCCGCCTCGCCATCGGCGGCTTGCAGTGTCGTCTCGGCCTTCGCGGCGCCATCGATCACCGGCACGTCGACCTGCGTGACGACGCGATCGCCGGCAGGCAAAACCACTGCCTCCGTTGCACGATCCTCTGCAGATGTACCGTTGATGTTCGCGGCCAAACCGCCTTCAGGCGTCGAAACAACCGCGGTTGCCACATCGGGCGCCGCAGCACTTTCCGCTTCCCCGAGCCCCGCGGCAGCCGCATCCGCCGGCGGGCTGAATCCATCCAGCGTGGCCTGTCGCCCGTCGTCGGCGTCGGCCGACTCATCGGCTTCCACGATCGCTTCATCGCGCGCCGCAACCGGCATGCGCTCGCCGGGCTCGGGCACCGGATCGCCGAACAGGTCGAGCGTCCGTTCGTCGCGCGGCGCGTCGCCGGCCGCTGCGCTGCCGGATCGCGCCGTCGCCCCGGCGGACGTGCTGCCTGCGGCAGCGGCCGAGCGCGGGCGGGAACGGGCCGACGAACGGGCGGAACGGGAGCGAGGCGTGGAAACGGATTCGGTCACGTCTGCCAGATTATCGTCCAGGGACATCCAGTGAAATCCTATTGTTCTTCAACAAATCAATAACTTGCGTCTTCAGCCCATCCAATTTGCTCTGACTCCATCCAGCCTGTCCAGTCATCCCCGATGGGCTACGCGATGGGCCAAAAACCGATGCTAACCGACAAACAAGCCAAAGCGCTCAAACCAAGCGGCAAACCCGTCTTCGACGGCAAAGTGACTGGACTGCTGCTCACTCCAACGAAATCGGGCTGCAAGTGGGCCTCGCCGTGTGACTGGCAAGCGACGCAGGCCTCGGCACGTACCCTGAAATCTCCATCGCTGAAGCGACGAACGTGCCGATCGGCAATCCCAGCTGGCAGGCAAAAAAGCATTCGGTTAGTCGCAAATATCGACGTATTTTCCATTACCGTTGTATCGACGATCACTCGCGGTCGCCGAGCGCGAGCGCCGACGGTCCGTCGCGTGCGCACTTGCTTGACCGGCTCGGGGATCGCCAGCCCACACTGGCCCAGCCTTGAAGCCTGCGGCCGGCACGTTGCTGCGCTACCGCTCGACCACCGGCGCCGGAACGTGTAAATACGGAAACGTCGCGGGGATCGTGTCGACCGTCGTCTCGCACAGCATCGGCAAGCTCATGATTCGACACGCATAATCGTGCGCCGGCAATGTAGTCACATCGCCGGGCGTTACGCAACGATCGACCCTGTCGACCGATGCAACAGGCGCGTCAGCGCAGCTGGGCACACTAACCGTCAGCGTCGCCAGCCCGCGCCGCTTCAGCATCGGCAGATACCGCGCGAACTGCACGACATCGCCGAGCCCCTGTTCCGGCCAGACGATGAGCGACTTCCCGTCGAGCGTCTCGCCCGCGCCGCGGCGCTGGCAGGTCCGGCGTAACGTGATTCGATGCATCAGCGCCCCAATGCGACGAGAGTCGGTAGCGCGCCTCGTAAAGCCGCAGCCCTCCTCGTACTGCCCCATCGCGAGCAGGAGCAGGGTTCAGGTTGAATATCGTCGGCACACGGCCAGGATCGGGCGTCAACGCACGTCTCAGACACGCGACGGCCTCGCTCAGGCGGCCGGCGTCATGCAGCAAGCGACCCAGGTTGTTCCCGGCTTCTGGTCGACGTGGCGGGTGATGCTTCGCGAGTTCGATCGCCGGAACAGATGGGAAGCGATCTACCCGTCCCCGAAGATCAACGATCTACTGGATAAAATTCTGCTCTCTTCGCGGTACGTAGCCAGTCAAGTGCCAGCGGCCGTCGGGTTCGAGGCGGAAGCTCAGCTTCTCGAACATGGTGGCGCCGCTCGCCAGCGTCGTCGCGTAATCGACGTTCGCGTAGAGCCCGTCGGGCATCCCGCTTGCGTGCTCGTAGCGGATGCGCGTGACCTGCGCCCAGCCGCGATGGCTGACCGCGCCGACCGACTGGCGTGCTTGCTGCATCTGCGCCGTGAACTGGTCCTGCTTGATGCGCGCCTTGAGGAAGGGTGCGGCGTCGGTCCATACCGCGCCGTACAGGCCTGAATCGAGCTGCTTGAATACCGCATCGGAATCGCGGAGCAGCGTGTCGGCCGATTCACCGGAAGATTGCGCGTGTGCGCCGATCGCGATCGATGCGGCGGCGCAGCCAATCAGCCATTTTGCACGGATAAGGGTCGGGCGTGCGTTCATTGTCGGGTCCGGAAAGGTCTGCGCATTACGCGTCGCGATAGAGAACGGCGATTGCATCCGTATAGGCCGCGACGTTCTCGGGGTTGTAGATGCTGACCGAGTCGAGCACGTGCCTCGACTGCTCGCGGTACGCGTCGAGATTCGCGTCGTGCTCGGCGAACGCCTGCAGCAGCGCGCGGCCGCCCGCCTGGCAGTCGAAGTCTGGATAGAAATACCCGGCCTTGCCGAGGAACGGCGAGTTGTGGATCAGCGGATAGTCGCCATACAGCAGCTCGTAATACAGGTAGTTCTGCGCGTTCTCCCACGTGTGCGACACCACCGCGTCGCCGTACGCGGCCATGAACTCGTACACCGCGTAGCGGCTTTCGAACGTCGTGATGCCATGGTTCACGATGTCGAGACTTTTCGCGAAGTGCACGAACGTCGGATGTTCCTTCAGGTGCAGCGTGTTGCATACGCGCACGAATTCGAGGAACGCCGGCTTCGCGCGGTAGGCTTCCTCCGTGATCAGCATCGGGATGATGCTGGTCTTCACCATGCAGATGTTCGGCTCGAACATCGTCACGCGCCACCGGGGCTTGCCGGGCTGATAGCCGAACGACAAACCGGCGCCGAGCGTCGCGCGCGCCTTGTCGAACAGCATCGGATGCCAGATGTGCGGGACGATCGTGACCGGTGCGCGCAAGCCCGTCTGGTAGTAGTGCAGACACGAGCGCTCGAATTCGGGAATCGTCCACACCGCGTCGTACGGCGCGCCCGAGAACAGGAAGCCCGACGGCTTGTCGAACATCGCGCGTTCGATGTCGATCACGTAGTCGTTGCCGACCCGCATCGTGACGACCTTGCCGCCGCGCTCGCGGAACGCGCGCAGGTAGTCCGCGCCGAATTGCGCGCTCATCTCGATCAGCACGTCGCAGCGCTCGAGCGCTTCGTCCATCGACAGCAGCGGCACGTTCCACTCGCCGAGCATCATCTGCGGATCGGCGACCTGTTCGCCGCCGTTGACCATCACGGCATCCGCGACGAGCGGCGACTGGCGCAGCAGCAGGATCAGCAGCAGGCAGTTCTGGAAAATGCCGTTTTCCCATAGCGACTGGCCGGCGCCGCGTACGAACAGCGACACGCCGACGACGAGGCGTTCGCGGGCGCGAGATACTGGTCTGGTGGTCGCCATTTCCGTTTATTCCTCCAGGTTGAACCGCTGGGCGCTTGGCGCTTGAGAATTCCGATATCGACCATTCACAAGTCGACTCCCGATTTCATCGAGCGTGCCAATTCCTGGCCATTGATTCGACCGAGCATGGCAAAACACCGAAGCAGTCGCATTGATGACGTATTGTGTGTTTCCGCGTGTTTTTCCATCGCGTCCGTCAGGTAACTGCGCATACTCGTTGCGATAGCGGAACGCCTGCCATACAACGCGCTTGCAAGTCCGGCCGCAAAGGCACGCCTCGCGTCGCCGTGTATCTTTCCGTCCATGTGCGGATCGATCACCGCATTGGCGATACGCTCGAATTGCTGCATCGAGCGCCCTACCGACCCACCTGCGGACTGCTCTGTCATTCTCAACCGGCTCGGCTTGCCAGTGTAGTAGCCTTGCACCCAGTGAGCCCCGGCCAGCGAGGCGGTGCGCAATGCGTCGGCGCTTTCTATCCCCTCCACCACCACCTGCGATGCCTGGTCTCGGGCACTCGTCACCAATTTCTTGAACTGCTCGAGATGTATCGCGTCGTATTCGCCCGTCGGTAACATTCGACCAGAAATCTTGATGATTTCGGGCGAAGAAATCACCGCGCGATTCTCCACGCTGAACCCGTCGCCAAAATCGTCCAGGGCGATACTGCAGCCGATACGCCGCAGGTGCTCGACAAATACTCGACCTGTTACGGGTGACAACTGCGTAGTTTCGGTAATCTCCACCACAAGACGAGACGCTATGTCCGGTCTGCCTTCAAGCAGCCGAAGAACCGATGCCCATCCTCCGATCTCATTCGCACTTTGCGCGGAAATATTGACGCCCAATCGAATGTTGAAGTTCGACTCCAGGAACTCGATGGCCATGCCAATGACATAGCGGTCCAGGAAGCGCATGAGTCCAAGCCGTTCCAGACTGGGAATAAACGCCGACGGATATGTGATCGGTTGATCGTCGGTGCCGCGAAGTCGCACCAGGCATTCGTGATACAAAACCCGCTCACCATCTTGTACGCTCAAGATCGGCTGAGCGCACAGCATCAATCGATCGCAAGCTGTCGCAGCCAGCACTACGGCGGCCGTTCTCAGGTCCGGCGTCCCGTAAGATCCTGTATCCCGTGCAAGGGCATATTGCACCATCGCCTTCGTGCAGTAGCTCATGTCGTCGTCATACACTCGGACGAAAAACGTGGCGTCCCGCGAACCTTGGCGAAAACCGGCACAGAAACCCGCGGCTGCGAAAAACCCTGCCGCCCCGCAGCCACGGGCCGGTGCGATGCATGAACGGCGATACACCGACGACGAAGCGCTCGTCCTCGCCGGGCGCTGGACGCACATGGGCGTCCGACACGCGTATGGGCCGGTTCATGCGGCCAGACGCTCAACGAACGCATCCAGGTTGGCGGGGTTGTCGATCGAGACCGATCGCAGCAACCGGTCAGCTTTCGCGCGATAGTCGTCAAGCCGCTCGTCGTGATGCAGCCACGCTTCGAGCAGCGCCTGGCTGCCCGCGACGGAATCGAAGTCGGGGTAGTAGTAGCCGGCATCTCCGAGCATCGTCGAATTGTGGATCAGCGGATAGCCGCCATATAACACGTCGTAGTACAGGTAGTTCTGCGGATTTTCCCAATGGTGCGACACGACGGCATCCGCATGGCACGCCATGAAGCCCGGCAGGTCGGTGCGCGGTTCGAACGTCGCCTTATGCCGGCGTACGAGATCGAGGCTGTTCGCGAAATGCACGAAGGTAGGATGTGCCTTCATATGTATCGAATTGACGACGAACAGATGCTGCACGGCCTCGGGATGCGCGCGGTAGAACTCGTCGCAAACAAGCATCGGGTAATGGCAGGACTTCACGACCGAGATGTTCGGTTCGAGCGTCGCGAGATACCACGCGCGGCGACCAGGCCGATAGCCGAACGTCATGCCTTCGCTCGCCAGCGCGGCGATACGGCGATCGAGAAAGTACGGCGACCACAGATGCGGAATCGTATGGACCGGCGCGCGCGTGAGCGTGCGCAGCAGCGGCACGTCGATCTTTTGCGACTTTTCGAGCACCCACACTTCGTCGAACTGCGTGCCGTTGAAGATGTGTCCCGAAGGCTTGTCGAAGATCGGCGTTTCGGCCAGGCCGCTGTAGATATGGCCGACGTAGCACGCGACAAGCTTCGTGCCGAGCGCCTTCACGTGCCCGAGCCATTCGACCGGCAATTGCGCGCCCATCTCGATCACGACGTCGAGCTCATGCGTGACGTCGACGGGTTTCACGAGCGGGATGTCGAGGCCGTCGAGGTCGAGGCCGGCCGGCAGCGCGTTCGCGTCGCCGCCGTTCAGGAAATAGACGGGTCCGACACGGTCCGAGCACTTGAGCATCATCGCGAGATACGCGATGTTCTGGTGAATGCCGTTTTCCCACAACGACTGGCCATCGCGCGCAAACAGCGATATGCCGACACTTGGACGCAGCCTTTTGCGATCGTGGTTGAGGGAGCGCCCGAGCGTAGAGTGCCTCATGGTTCCACCCGGAATGCGTGGCGTTGTTGAAAGCTGTCCATAAAACGCCCAACTTGACGAGACAAAATCATTAGCGGTTGAACAGGGAAATCTCCGGGCGAATGCCGACAGGATCGGCATCCGCCCAGAGCTCAAATCAGCGCTTTACCATTGATATGAGACGCCAGCGCCATAAGTGCTGGAGCTCCCGCTGATCCCAACCCCGATCTTCGCTTTCAAGTTGTCGCTGAAGCGAACGGATACCCCGAGCGCAGTCGCTGCGTACCCTTGGTAACTCCCCCCTCCAATCCCCACCGCAATCGTCTTACCGGGGTCGACTTCGGGAATCATGGTCAATGCGGTCGCCGCGGCGATCCCGGAGTAGGCACGACGTGCTACCTCATTGACGGTCGACTGGACACCCCACAACTGGTTCATGTTCGCTGCATCCGTTCCATTGATGCCAGGCGCCACATTCGTTAACCGGCGCTCATGGTCGGGCGATCCGAACGACACCGTGTTGGGCTGCGAAGCTACCGAACCCGCACCGATTGCCACGGAATTCGAAGCGCTCGCAACACTGCCCTGTCCTACCGCAGTCGTATTGGCTCCCGAAGCAGTCGATCCCTGGCCCAATGCAGTCGAGTTGGCTCCTGTCGCGGCTGCAGCCTGACCATCCGCCTTCGAGTTAGCGCCGGAGGCGATCGCACCTTGCCCCTCTGCAGTCGAGTTTTGCCCGGACGCGACCGCCCCTTCACCCACCGCGGTCGAGTTCGTTCCAGACGCGGAAGCATTTTGACCAACAGCCGTCGAGTTCGCCGCCGCGGTTGCCCCGGTGCCAAGGGCGGTGCTACCGTCGGTCGTTTGGGTCTTGATCGACGTGAGCGGAGCCACCGCGGTTGAAAGCGATGCCAGGCTGTCATTGGTTGTGGACAGTCCGGTCGACAGTGAAGTCACATTACTGTCTGTCGTGCTCAAGCCCGTCGACAACGAGGTAATACTGCTGTTTGTCGAACTGAGGCCGGTTGATGTTGATGTCGACAGCGATGCCACGCTGCTGTTGGTCGCGCTCAGGCCCGTCGACAGTGAGCTGACTCCGGTGGATGCGGATGTCGACAGTGACGCCACGTTGCTGTTCGTCGTGCTCAGCCCCGTCGACAGCGACGCGATGCTGCTCCCGGTCGAGCTAAGGCCGGTCGACAGGGAGCCAATGCTCGTCGACGTGGACGTCGACAACGATGCCAGATTGCTGTTGGTCGCGCTCAAGCCCGTCGAAAGCGAGTTGACGGTTGTCGACGTCGAAGTCGACAACGACGTCACCGTGCTGTTGGTCGTGCTCAAGCCAGTCGACAGCGAGTTGATTCCCGTCGCGGTCGACGTCGACAGAGACGTCACCGTGCTGTCGGTCGTGCTCAGGCCAGTCGACAACGAGTTGATACCCGTCGAGGTCGACGTCGACAGCGACGTCACCGTGCTGTCGGTCGTGCTCAGGCCAGTCGACAACGAACTGATACCCGTCGAGGTCGAGGTCGACAGCGACGTCACCGTGCTGTCGGTCGTGCTCAGGCCAGTCGACAACGAACTGATACCCGTCGAGGTCGAGGTCGACAGCGACGTCACCGCACTATCGGTCGTGCTCAAGCCCGTCGACAGCGAACTGATGCCCGTCGAGGCCGACGTCGACAACGACGTCACCGTGCTGTTGGTCGTGCTCAAGCCCGTCGACAGCGAACTGATGCCCGTCGAGGTCGACGTGGACAGCGACGACACGGTGCTATTGGTCGAGCTCAGACCGGTCGACAGCGAACTGATGCCCGTCGATGTGGAGGTCGACAGCGATGCCACCGTGCTATCGGTCGTGCTCAATCCCGTCGACAACGAGCTGATGCCCGTCGAGGCCGACGTCGACAACGACGTCACCGTGCTGTTGGTCGTGCTCAAGCCCGTCGACAACGAGCTGATGCCCGTCGAGGCCGACGTCGACAACGACGTCACCGTGCTATCGGTCGTGCTCAAGCGAGTCGACAGTGAGCCGATGCCCGTCGAGGTCGACGTGGACAGCGACGACACGGTGCTATTGGTCGAGCTCAGACCGGTCGACAGCGAACTGATGCCCGTCGATGTGGAGGTCGACAGCGATGCCACCGTGCTATCGGTCGTGCTCAATCCCGTCGACAACGAGCTGATGCCCGTCGAGGCCGACGTCGACAACGACGTCACCGTGCTGTTGGTCGTGCTCAAGCCCGTCGACAACGAGCTGATGCCCGTCGAGGCCGACGTCGACAACGACGTCACCGTGCTATCGGTCGTGCTCAAGCCAGTCGACAGTGAGCCGATGCCCGTCGAGGTCGACGTGGACAGCGACGACACGGTGCTATCGGTCGAACTCAGGCCAGTCGACAGCGAACTGATGCCCGTCGACGTCGAGGTCGACAGCGACGTCACCGTGCTATCGGTCGCGCTCAGGCCAGTCGACAGCGAGTTGATACCCGTCGAGGTCGACGTGGACAGCGACGTGATCGAGCTGTTGGCCGACGACAGGCCCGTCGACGTGGAAGTCGACAGCGATGCCACCGTGCTATCGGTCGAGCTCAGGCCAGTCGACAGCGAACTGATGCCCGTCGAGGTCGATGTCGACAGCGAGCTGATCGAGCTATTGGCCGACGACAGGCCCGTCGACGTGGAAGTCGACAGAGATGCCACCGTCCTATCGGTCGAGCTCAGGCCAGTCGACAGCGAACTGATGCCGGTCGAAGTCGACGTGGACAGCGACGTGATCAAGCTGTTGGCCGACGACAGGCCCGTCGACGTGGAGGTCGACAGCGATGCCACCGTGCTGTCGGTCGTGCTCAAGCCGGTCGACAACGAGCTGATGCCCGTCGAAGTCGACGTCGACAGCGATGTCACCGTGCTGTCGGTCGTGCTCAACCCGGTCGACAACGAGCTGATGCCCGTCGAGGTCGACGTCGACAACGACGTGATCGAGCTGGTCGCCGACGAAAGGCCCGTTGACGCTGATGTCGACAGTGAACTCAACTGACTGTAGTTCACCGCGTCGGTTGGATTCACGCCTGCGGCGACGTTAGTCAATGTGACCGGCGTAGTCGCGCCGACACCACCCAACGTCACCGACGTATGCGCGGCGTTGTCATACTGCACAGAATTTGCTACGCCCGTCGACAGCGACGCTACCGAGCTATTCGTCGCGCTCAGACCCGTCGACAACGACGTCACGCCACTTTGCGCAGTGCTGATCCCGGTCGATGCCGACGTCGACAGCGACGTCACCGAACTATTCATCGCGCTCAAACCCGTCGACAACGACGTCACGCCACTTTGTGCCGTGCTGATCCCCGTCGATGCCGACGTCGACAGCGACGTCACCGAGCTATTGGTCGAGCTCAGACCCGTCGACAACGAGGTCACTCCGCTTTGAGCTGTGCTGATCCCCGTCGAAGCCGACGTCGACAGCGACGTCACCGAGCTATTCGTCGTGCTCAGACCCGTCGACAACGACGTGACGCCACTTTGAGCCGTGCTGATCCCCGTCGAAGCCGACGTCGACAGCGACGTCACCGAGCTATTCGTCGTGCTCAGACCCGTCGACAACGACGTGACGCCGCTTTGAGCCGTGCTGATCCCCGTCGACGCCGACGTCGACAGCGAGGTTACCGAGCTATTGGTCGAGCTCAGACCCGTCGACAACGAGGTCACTCCGCTTTGAGCCGTGCTGATCCCCGTCGACGCCGACGTCGACAGCGAGGTCATCGAGCTATTGGTCGCGCTCAGACCCGTCGACAACGAGGTCACTCCGCTTTGAGCCGTGCTGATCCCGGTGGACGCCGACGTCGACAGCGAGGTCACCGTGCTATTCGTCGAGCTCAGACTCGTCGACAACGACGTCACGCCGCTTTGCGCGGTGCTGATTCCGGAGGAGGTTGACGTCGACAGCGAAGACACCGAGCTATTCGTCGAGCTCAGCCCCGTCGATAACGACGTGACGCCGCTTTGCGCCGTACTGATCCCGGTCGACGCCGACGTCGACAGCGAGGCTACCGAGCTATTCGTCGCGCTCAGACTCGTCGATAACGACGTGACGCCGCTTTGCGCGGTACTGATCCCGGTCGAAGCCGACGTCGACAGCGACGTCACCGAGCTATTCGTCGCGCTCAGACCCGTCGACAACGAGGTCACTCCGCTTTGAGCCGTACTGATCCCGGTCGACGCCGACGTCGAAAGCGAGGCCACCGAGCTATTCGTCGAGCTCAGCCCCGTCGACAACGACGTGACACCGCTTTGCGCGGTACTGATCCCCGTCGAGGCCGACGTCGACAGCGAGGTCAATGAGCTTTTGGTCGAACTCAGACTTGTCGACAACGAGGTCACGCCGCTTTGCGCAGTGCTGATTCCGGTGGAGGTTGACGTCGACAGCGACGTGACGGAACTGTTGGTTGAACTGAGCCCTGTCGAGAGTGACGCAATTGAACTGCTTGCGGATACAGCACCGGCAGCCGCAGTAGAGAGGCTTGTCACGCTCGAAGCGACAGCAGTAATCGCTTGATTGGTCGCATAAAGCTCCGAGCCGTTAATCGCGTCAGTACTAGTTGCCGATATCTGCCCTGGATTGACATTGGTGATGGTTCTGTCGAAACCAGGGGCACCCACGCTAACTACCCCGTTACCGTTGCCGGCAAAAGTATATTGGACACCGTTAATCGTTGTCCCGAGCGGTGCCGAAATCAAAGCATCGACGATCGACCCATTACCTAAAGCCACCGAGTTTATCGCAGAAGCCGTGGCCCCAAAACCAATTGCCGTGGCGCCGTCAACAGTCGCAACAGCCTGCCCGCCAATCGCCGTGGCGTGCGATTGGCTCGCGGTCGCGAACGCACCAAGCGCTGTCGCATATAGATTCGACGCGGTAGTGGCCCAACCGATGGCAATCGCGGGTCCCATGGTCCCAAGTACGTTCGAACCCGAGTTCGCTGCGGCAGCTGAACCAATTGCAATATCCCCAGCGGTAGATGCATTGGTTACCCCATTATTGCCACCAATTGCGATCGCACCTGTTTGAGCGGCCGCTCCGAGGCCCGCCGAATATTGCGCCAGAACAGTATGCGGGGACGAAATCAGCGCAAGGACCATCAGCGCAACTACGCTTCTTTTGTTCGGCTTTCCGCGAGCTGAGTCATTTTCAGAGGCGGCCACCCAGGCGCCAAGCGCCTCGTTCCAAATTGTTCTGTAACTCTTGTTCATTTAGATCCCCGTCGATATCGAGCCGCGACTTCCGGCAGTGACTTCTTCCGTATAAATCTGACAAATTGAAAACATGTCGACCTTTCAACGGCGAGCTAAATGCCAAACCCACTCACCGGCTAGCGACGATTTTCCAATTGACCATCTGGCCCAGGGCTGAACAATTTTCACGAAAATGCACCAACACGGTGAATATGTGTAAAGATTCGTCAATTCCAATATCGCCAACCGTCTAATTTATTGGCACTCGATTGAAACAAGCGACCACTCCAAAGTGACTGGCAGTGCGTCACGCCAGCCCCGCCCTTTCCCCGAGCGACAGCCGTTCTGTCTAATGTTTTCAAATTTTTCTCACACCCACGAGGTCAGCAAAAATTCAAAAAGCACGGCGCGGCGAAGCGTGACAATATTTCAGAAAGACAGACATCTATGAACCGACATCTGATCGCACGGAGTAATCAATGGGCGAGTATGCGCATCGGCTATATCCGGCTGCACTGATAGCGGCGGCGTCCGGGTGAATTTAAAGAATGCCCCGCCGCCTCTCGCCATTGCTTGAGGAAACGTCAGCCGTGCAGATAATTTGCCTCCACTTTTTTTAGGATACGTCAATGCAGACCTATCAAAATTACCTCGATTTGAAGAAACGGCTTGATCACGAACTTGAGATCGAAAAACTGAAAATGATTGATGCCGTGATATCAGAGATTCGAATGTGCGTGAAATTGTTCAACTTGACCGCACGCGATGTGTTCCCCCCTGAACATCAACGCCAGCGAAAAAGAAGGGCCAAATACTACGATCCTGCCTCTGGATGTACTTGGTCAGGGGTCGGCCGCGAACCGCACTGGATTAAAGGGAAAAACAGGAAAGAATTTTTGCTGAACCCGCCCGCTCATGATGAGACTCAGGGAAGCCTCAGCTCTGATGAGCCACTGCCGCCCGTTCAAACGGGCCGCGATCACTTGTTACAAGATTAGAAACTCAGAAACGCATTTGATCATCGAACACATTTGATTTAACTCAGAACCAGAACCACACCCCAATCGAAATCGGCGGATTTCCACCACACAAAGGTGAAATACTCGCTTCACACAAACGATATATGAAGATTTTGTTTTTGGACGAGCGAGGATTATATGGTGATCTCGCGCGCCTTCTCTGTCAGCAACGCGTAAA
This sequence comes from Burkholderia anthina, assembly GCF_001547525.1. Classification (GTDB taxonomy): domain Bacteria; phylum Pseudomonadota; class Gammaproteobacteria; order Burkholderiales; family Burkholderiaceae; genus Burkholderia; species Burkholderia semiarida. The sequence continues at coordinate 1,510,552 of NZ_LNJP01000003.1, read as the reverse complement.
TGATGTGGTCGTCGTCAAGAAGGGCGCTCACGCTGTGCGCGCCCTTCAACAAGCGATGTTCGACCTCGTTATCTTCGAATTGACTGTGCCGGTCATGTCGGGGCTCGACCTCGTCCGCTGGGTTCGGCATAACCTCGGCAAGAAAATTCCCGTCCTGGCTTTATCCGGCGTATTGTCAGACTGTTCCACCGCGGATGTACTCAACGCTGGAGCAGATGACTGGATCCGCACGCCGATAAGCAAAGAAGATTTTATCGCCAGAGTAAATGTTGTAATGCGGCGCATGAACTTCTCAGAAGAATCAGATGACTCCGTCTTGGTCGGAAGTTACCTGGTTCCACGCGGCGGTCGAAATATCTTCGTCAACAACGAGCCGGTTAAAATGACAAGGAAGGAGTTCGAGATCGCCGCCACGCTTTTCAGAAATGTCGGGCGGGTCGTTCCCCGCCACCACCTGATAACGTTTGTCTGGGGAGACGCAGGCGACACGTCCTCGCGATCTCTTGACACCCATATCTATCGCGTGAAAAACAAGCTGCGACTCAATGGGGAGCATGGCCTCCGGCTGCAGTCGGTATACACCTTCGGATATAGACTCGAGAAGGTGTAAGCAGCACGCCCAGTCATCAGCCCGCTGCATCGTCTACTTTCCGGGCTGTGCATGGCGGAATGCGGCGCTCGTTGGCGGACGGAGCCGCCGGACTCTGCGATCGATGCAACTATTGGAAGGTCCTGTCTTCCGTGGCGACCTGAGCCCGGCGTGTCACGCCACGCAAAAGGATGAAGAGTATCGTCGCCCCAATAAGATCGAAGGCTCCAAATGCTCCAAAGAAAAGCCCATATCCAAACCGGTCGGCAGTCGAACCCAACAGCAACGAAAATCCAAGACCTCCAATCGAGGCCATCATACCGGCCAGTCCGGCTGCAGTACCTACCTCATCCGGTTCGAAGACGTCTGCGCACAGCGTATTGAGAAGTACGGAGATCATCTGATGTGCAAAACCACCAATGCAGAACAGAACGATTGCTTGAAGCGGCGTAGCGACCAGGCCAATACACGCGGGCCCGAACATCAGAACGGCTCCGAGCACTACGCCGGCGACGCGCGATCCGATTAGCCGCACGTGAAAGCGGTTGATCAGGAAAGGCGACAAGTATCCGCCGAAAAGGCCACCCAGGTCGGCTGCAAGAAAGGGTAGCCATGCAAACAGCGCGATCTGCTTCAAGTCCATGTGCCGTTCCGTTGCCAGATACAGCGGAACCCAGAAAATCAGGGTCTGCCAGACGGGCTCGGCAAAGAAGCGCGCCTGGGCTATCGCCCAAAAACGGCGCATTCCAAGCACCTTCCACATGCGCCGGATTCCTTCATGCCACTCGGTGCAGACTGACATTCGCTTACCGGGAGGCTCTATCTGGTTCTTCTTGCCCATCCCCCGGTACTGCCCTGGCGAGCGGTAGACAAAATACCAAATCGCCGACCATATGAAACCCAGCGCGCCGGTAATAGCGAACGCGCTTTGCCAGCCATACTTGCGAGACAGAAATACGACGACCAGCGGTGCAAAAAGTGAGCCGAGTGAAGTGCCAGCGTTGAAATACCCGACCGCGACCGATTTTTCCTGATCTGGAAACCATTCGGCAACGATTTTCATCCCGGCGGGAATCGCGACAGCATCGGCGGCGCCTTTTACCGCACGCAGTGCAGCCAGCGATAGCCATCCACCGGCCACGCCGTGCAAGATACCTGCAAATGACGAAATTCCTACGAATACTGCAACGCCAATCCGCAAGCCGATCAAGTCTATGACCAGCCCGCATATCGGTTGCATGACTAAATAACCTGCCTGAAATGCACCGACCACGTATCCGTATTGCTGCGTACTCATGTTCAAAATGAACTTGAGTTCCGGCGCCATCACCCCGAGCGCGTTGCGGGACAGATAATCGATGATGGTACCGAGGCAGCCAAACGCCACGACCCACCAGCGCAGCCTGTAGGCCTGTTTCATAAATTTTCCGTACAGACGGCCTACGGGGCGGTAGGTGTGTTGTTCTCAACGGGGGACCAGATTCCGACGCGATATCTCGCCGTGACCATCATCGGCTTTCCTTGATCAACCGGGATGGTGACACAGCCCACCGGCGTTTGAAAGCGGTCGAGAAATGGCTCATATTGTTGAACCCGCATGCCAGCGCCACGTCGGTTACGCTCCCCTGCCCTCGAAGCAACATATTCTTCGCACGCTCGAGGCGAGCTTCCATCACATATTGATGTGGTGGCAGACCGGTGTATTTTCCGAACAGGCGCATGAAACCATACAAATTTGAGTCGAAGCCCGCGGCACTGGCGATCTCCCGGACTCGCAGCGTTGAGTCCAGACCGGAGTGAATGAACTGCAATGCACGGTCCATAATCGCATCCGCGAGCCCCATGTTGCACTCCCATGTGGTATTTCGGGCCAGCGCCGTGAAGCGGTAAAGCGCCGAGAGCGCCAACCACTCGGCATGTTCGACGCCAGTAGGCGTGCCCGATGACGCGTCCCGCACGATCTCGTCAATGAGTTGCACCAGTATGCGATCGTGGATACCCGCAAACCACCCATGGAGCGGGATCGGCATCCGGCCGGAGGTACCCTGAAGCCAATCGATATTGATAATGAGATGGCTTTGCTCGAGATTGACGCCCCATCGATAATTCAACGCCGCATTAGGCGGACCATACGCCACACTGCTATCTGAAGCATCGGCGTGCTGCCAGCGGCCGAATCGATTGAGGCTTTCAACCCGCTCGTGGGGCTTTCGATACAAGCAAAGAAGCAGGTTCGATTCGAATCGCAAATCCCGTACTTCTCCCTCTTCGCGGATCTGATAGTTATGCACTTGAATCCCATCCCACGGTGACGCCACTGGTGCGCTTTTCCATGTATCTGGTAGCGCTGTCAGGATGCGACCCTCTGAGGGAGAGGCGTCGGAACACGGAAACTGCGTGGCCGGATTGGCGTCCATGATCGGATCAAAAGTGGCATGCAATGTTGTAATAATTGGAACATGTTTCGACCACAAAGGCGAGTATCGATTCGCAGTGCGAAGGCCCGGCCTCGAGGGAAGCGAGGATGATCCGGCTGTCGCGACGGCTCAGGGCCAACAGGTCGAGAGAAACGTTGACAGTAGCTACGCGTCGACGTTGCAGCCAAGGCAACACCGTGGTTCGCGAATGCGCCTTCCGGGGCGAATCGCCACAAGATACCGTGGATACCGTTGTACTGAACTCTCACCCTTCAACGGAGCAACGTCATGCGACCGAGGATTTTTTTGTCTGCGATGCTATTCACCTCAACGGCATTGGCGTTCATCCCGGCGACCGCCAGCGCGGAGCCGTTCACAATCACGGTCGATGGCCTCCATCGCGGGCACTTTACGAACGAACACGTGTACGGAGGTTTCGGCTGTCACGGTCAGAACGTTTCGCCGCGCATTTCGTGGGCTCACGTTCCGCGCGGCACGAAGAGCATCGTCGTGACGATCTTCGACCCCGATGCGCCGACCGGGGGGCTCGGCTGGACCCACTGGGAGATCGTCAATGTTCCGCCTTCGGCGTCGTCGATCGAAAAAGGCGCTTCTGGCGATCCGAAGCTCATGCCGAGCGGCGCTGTCGAAACGTTGACGGATTTTGGCGAATCCAGATACGGTGGGCCCTGCCCGCCTCAGGGGGCGTCGCATCGATATGTCGTGACGGCGTCCGCCCTGAACGTGGAAAAAATCGACGTGGCGCCGGCGGCAAGTCCCGCGGTCGTCGCTTATCAGATGCACGGGAAAATCATCGCTCAGGCAAAGTACGTCGCCCGATATCATCGCGCCTCCACTACCGATTGACGGTTGCGATTACGCCAACGACATTCCACCACGTTGAGGTTGCCGCCGCACCCGACGGCACCACGTAACACCATGCGGCATCAACCAACGCCGCAGCCCGACGACAGCTCAGTCCAGCGCATTCGTGCCGATAGGCCGCTATTCGTCACCCGACAACCCATTCCCGCCGTCGAACCGCGTGACGCCCGGCAGCGCGCGCAGCTTGTCGCAGATCGCCTTGTATTCGCCTTCCGACACCCGCGCGAGCGCGATGCGCACCTCGTCCTGCTCGGCCGCGTCGTCGGCACGCTGCACGATGAACTGCTTCACGCGCGCACTGTCGGGGCCGAGCGCCGCGTGCAGCGAATCGAACGTCAGCGTGCCGCTCGCCACCGTCAACGCGAGCTGGCGCCGCTGCCGCACCGTGAAATAACGCCGCTCCAGCGGCTTGATGCCGGCCAGGATGATCAAAATGATGATCGTCGCCGAAATCGCCGCGACATAGAGCCCGCCACCCACGGCGAGCCCGATCGCGGCGACCGACCACAGGCTCGCGGCCGTCGTCAGCCCGCGTACGATCTCGCCGCGCAGCAGGATCGAGCCCGCGCCGAGGAAGCCGATGCCCGACACGACCTGCGCGGCGATCCGCGACGGATCGAGCACGATGTGGTCGCTGGTGCCGAGCACGTCGGCGAAACCGAACGCCGACACGATCATGATCAGCGTCGAGCCGACGCACACCAGCATGTGCGTGCGCAGGCCGGCGGCCCACGACAGGCGCTCGCGCTCGAAGCCGATGACGCTGCCGAGCGCCGCCGCGAGAACGAGCCGCATCACGAGTTCCAGGTTGCTGAGCATTCGATTTATCTCCTTTTTTGGTGCCGGCCGCGCGGAATGTTTTATCCTTGGCCCCGGCCGCGCCGATTCTCCGGGCCGCGCCGACACGTTTCGATCCAAGCGCTCAAAACCCCACCATGTCCGTTTCCGACTCCGCTTCCGCCCAGGCCGCCCAACTGCGCCACCATTTCGCGCACGTCGTCTTGCCGATCTGGCGGGGTTCAGGGTTCGACCCGGCATTGCAACTGCCGTTCGAGGCCGTCGATCCGGCCACCCACGCGCCGCTGCCCGTGACCCGTTATCGCGCAATGGCGTGCGCAAGGCAACTGTTCGTGTTCGCGCAGGCCGGCGACACCGCGCACGCGGCCACGCTGTTCGATGCGCTGTGCCGGCACTTTCGCGACCCGCGCCACGGCGGCTGGATCTACAGCGTCGACGCGCAGGGCGCGCCGCTCGATACGACCAAGGACCTCTATACGCACGCATTCATCGTATTTGCGTGCGCCGCGTGGCATGCGGCGTCGGGCGACGCCGCCGCGCGCACGGTGGCCGAAGCGACCGCCGCGCTGATCCAGGACCGCTTCGCGCCGCGCCACGGCGACGCGTTGCTCGATGCCGCACGGCACGCCGATTTCTCGTCATCCGGCAGCGGCGCGCTGCAGAATCCGCTGATGCACCTGACCGAAGCGTGGCTCGCGGCCGCCGACGCGTTCGGCGACACCGCGTTCGACGATGCGCTCGCGCGCACCGCACAGGCCGTCGAACGCACGTTCGTCGATGCGGCGACCGGCTGCGTGGCCGAGCTGCCGCTCGGGGCGGCCGACAACCGTTTCGAGCCCGGCCATCAGTTCGAGTGGTTCTATCTGGTCGACGCGGCCGGTGCGCGGCTCGCGCGGAGCGGGCTCCCCGCCGCGCTGTCGCGCGCGTTCGCGTTCGCCGAGCAATACGGCGTCGATCCGCAGACGGGCGGCGTGTGTGCGGCGCTCGACGCGCAAGGCGCGTGCATCGACGGCACGCAGCGGATCTGGGCGCAGACCGAATACCTGCGCGCGCTCGCGACGCACGGCGGCACGCCGGCCTCCGCGCCGCTCGCACGTCAGATCGAGCGGTTCGCCGCGCGCTTCCTGCATCCGCGCGGCTGGTTCGAGTGCAAGACGGCCGACGGGCAGGTGTCGCGCGCGGACATGCCGTCGACGACGCCCTACCACCTCGCGACCGCCTACGCGGCGCTGCCGGCCGGTTCGTAACCTGCCGCGGCAAGCGACGGCGCCGCGCGATCGCCGCGTGCGGCGCGCCCGTCGCCCAGCTCGAACACCGACACCGCCTGCATCAGGTGCGCGGTCTGGTCGTTCAGCGACGCGGCCGCCGCCGCGACTTGCTCGACCAGCGCCGCGTTCTGCTGCGTGAGCTGATCCATCTGCGTGACGGCCTGGTTCACCTGCTCGATCCCGACGCTCTGCTCGACCGACGCCGCCGTGATCTCCGACATCGTCTGCACGACCCGCGTGATCGACGCCGACACCGTGCGCATCGCGTCACCGGCGCGCTCGACGAGCTCCGCGCCGCCATTGATCTGCGCGACCGAATCCTCGATCAGCGCCTTGATCTCCTTCGCCGATTGCGCGCTGCGCTGCGCGAGCGAGCGCACTTCGCCCGCGACCACCGCGAAGCCGCGCCCCTGTTCGCCGGCCCGTGCGGCCTCGACCGCCGCGTTCAGCGCAAGGATGTTGGTCTGGAACGCGATGCCGTCGATCACCGAGATGATCTCCGCGATCCGCCCCGAGCTCTGCGCGATGCCGCGCATCCGGTCGATCACGCTGTCGACCACGCCGCCGCCGTGGCTCGTCGCTTCGAGCGCCGCGTCGGCCAGCGCACTCGCCGCGCGGGCGCTGTCGGTGTTCTGCCGGACGGTCGCGGTCAGTTCCTCCATGCTCGCGGCGGTTTCCTCGAGCGACGCGGCCTGCGTGCCCGTGCGCGCCGACAGGTCGGCGTTGCCGCCGGCGATCTCGCCCGCGCCGAGGTGGATCGCGTCGGACGCGTGGCGCACCGTGCGCACGGTGCCCGCGATGCTCGTCTGCATCGCGGCGAGGCCGCGCAGCATCCGGTCGATCTCGAATACGCCGCCCGCCTGCACGGCTTCGTCGAGACGGCCCTGCGCGATTCGCTCGAAATGGCGGCCGGCCTGCTCCAGCGGCGCGACGACCGCGCGCCGCGCGGCCGCGTAGATCGCGGCGCTCGCCGCGAGCATCGCCACCAGCAGCACGATGCCGACCGACTTGAACCACAGTATGCCGCCGTCGATCGTGTCGAGCGCCGCGCGGCTCGACGTGCCGCCATAGTCGGTGAAGCGATGCAGCTCGGCGATGTACGCGTCCTGGAAGCCCTGGGTCGGCTGGTCGAGGAACGCCTGGATGTTGTCGGCGTCGAGGAACTGCACGAGTTCGCCCAACGCGCCGCGCAGCGCGCGATAGCGCTCGGTGAGCGCCGCGACGCGCGTGCGGTTGGTCTCGTCGACCGGCTGCGCGGCCGTCAGCACGGCGAACGCCTTGTCCGCTTCCGCGAGCGATGCGCCGGCGTGGCGGATGATGTCTTCGGGCTTCGGCCCGCCGCGCACCATCCGCGTGCCGGCGCGCGACAGGTTGATGCGCGCGTCGAGCAGCTGCTCGGTCGCCCGGCTGGCCGCGTCGGCCTGCGCGATCGCGACGTTCGACAGATCGTCGACGCCGCCGCGCGTCGACGCGAGCGTCCAGAAACCGAGCGCTTCGATCGCGAACAGGAAGAGACAGAACACGGTCAACACGCCGAACAGACCCGACGCGAGCTTGATTTTTCCGAACATGGGGGGGATTCCTGGAAAGCGGACGATGAGGCAATGCCCCGGCATTAGCGGCATTTCTTCGTCGGACTTTAGGCGGAACGGCCGGAAACGCGGGCCAATCGCGCGCTTCGCTCGCGCATTCGCGTCGAATCGCCCGCAAACGCGGAGATCTTCGGTATTCGACGCAATAATCGCGTCGCATCGCACCGGGATTTGCACGAAATGCGGACGAATTTCCTTGCTTATCCGGAACCCCCTTCCTAGAGTTCAGCGCAAGCGGGCACTCATTTCGAAGGAAATTCGATGACCGACATCACGGACCACGCGCGCGGCGCATTGCGTGCGCAGCCGTTCAGCATGCTGCTGGGCACGGAGCTGATGCATATCGGCGACAACGAAGTGTCGCTGTGTCTGCCCGTGCGCGAAGAACTGCGGCAGCAGCACGGTTTCGTGCACGGCGGCGTGATCAGCTATCTCGCGGACAACGCGCTGACCTTCGCCGGCGCGCTCGTGCTCGGCCCGCGCGTGATCACCGCCGAATACAAGATCAACTACCTGCGGCCGGCCGTGAACGGTACGCTCGTCGCCCGCGCGAAGCTCGTGTACGCGGGCCGGCACCAGGCGACCTGCCAGTGCCACGTGTTCGTCATCGACGGCGATCACGAGCGGCTCGTCGCGATCGCGCAAGGCACGATCAATCGGGTCGGCGACGGCAAGATGCCGGATGCGCCGGTGGAAACGGCGTGAGTTGCCGAGTCCAGGCATGGATGCCGCGGCGCGTGTCGCGCTAGCGTTTCATCGCAGCGAGATAAACCGCATCACGCTCTCGGCGGCCCACCGCGACCACAAGGACGATCACTTCCGCGTCGCGCACTTCGTAGACGAGGCGATAGCCGACACCAGGCAGTTTGATCTTGTAGCGATCCGGGTGGCCGTGCAATTTGGCTGACGGGATGCGGGGATGGTCGAGCCGCTCGGCGAGCTTGGCCTTGAATTGATCGCGCACGGTGCGATCGAGCTTCTCCCCTTCAATGCAGGTTCGAGAAAGGCGAGATCAAAGGTCATTCAGCTTGACCTTGACGACCTTCTCCTTGGTGCGCGAATCGGCCAACGCATTGTCTTCGATGTCTCCCAGGCGTTCGACCATCGCCTCCCACGTCTTCGCCGGAATGCAGTAGAACGCGGGTTCGTTGTGATTCAGGATCGCGACCGGAAAACCCTCGCCCGCGGCAACGGTTCCCATCGGATTCCGCTTCAGCTCCGAGACGCTAGCCGTCACGCTTGCCAGAATGGTGTGAGGCATACCCGCTCTTCTCCAATCGAGCGCCGATTGTACTTAATTTGATACGAAATTTGGCACAAAAATTTGGCTCTCTGATGCGCTCGACACCCGGCCGTCGACGAACGGAAGCAGCCTCCTGAAAGACAGCCCTAGTCGGTTTCATCCCCCGCCAACGGCAAAAACCGCGGCGCCACCTTCGCCCGCACGTTCCCGCGCTCATCCGTCCGATAGATCCCGCGCGCCGCGTTGTGCGGATGCACGGCCGCGTCGGCCACGCTCAGCACCGGCGCGAAACACGCGTCGGTGCCTTCGAGCAAAGCGCGCCAGTGCGCGGACGGCCGCTGCGCGAACACCTCCGCGAAACGCGCCTTCAGCGCGGGCCAGCGCGCCCGGTCGTACTGCGACGCGGGATCGACGTCGGTCAGCCCGAGCCGTTCGACCAGCAGCGCATAGAACGGCGGCTCGAGCGCGCCAATCGTCACGCATTCGCCGTCCGCGCAGCGATACACGTCGTAGAACGGCGCGTCGTGGAACAGGCTCGGCTGCGCGCCGTCGAGCTGCCCGTTCGCGCGTGCCCACAGCGCCAGCGACCCGAGCATCGACACGATGTCGACGATCGCGCCGTCGACCACGCGGCCCGGCCCGCCGCCGCGCACGTCGAGCAATGCGCAGACGATCCCGAAAGCAAGCCCGAGCGCGCCGCCCGCATCGCCGACGACCGTCGGCGGCACGCCCGGCCGGCCGTCGCGCGGCGCGGACAGCGACAGCAGCCCCGTCAGCGCGACATAGTTCAGGTCGTGCCCGGCCGCGGCCGCGAGCGGTCCATCCTGGCCCCAGCCGGTCATGCGCCCGTAGACCAACTTCGGATGGCGGCGCGCGCAAGCGTCGGGCCCGAGGCCGAGCCGCTCCATCACGCCGGGCCGCAGCCCCTCGATCAACGCATCGGCCTGCGCGATCAGGTCGAGCGCGGCATCACGCCCGGCCGGCGCCTTCAGGTCGAGTTCGACGATCGTCTTGCCTTCGCGCAGCAGGTCGCCGTCGCGGGCCCGCAGCGCGTCCGGCGCGCTGGTGCGGCCGGACGGACGCGCGACAAGCGTGATGCGCGCGCCCATGCCGGCGAGCATCCAGCCCGCGAGCGGGCCGGGGCCGAGACCTTCGAATTCGACGATGTGGATTCCGGAAAGCGGTGCGTTCAATGACATGCGATTCTCCTGTCGACTGACGCAGGTCCCGTGATTCACGGTCGACCTGCGCGAGCGCGTCGGTTCGATGCCTTGGTCATCGAATGGCTTCCGCCACGCACGCATCAAACAAAAAATCCCTGCGCAGCGGAATCGCTTCGCAGGGATCGGACCGAGGTTCAGTTGCGCCACGCCGCACGCACGAACCGTCATACGTCAGAACGCATCCCCCGGCACGCGCACCCAGCCTTCCATCAGCACGCGCGCGCTGCGGCTCATGATCGCCTTCTTGACGGTCCACTCGCCGTTCTCGCGCCGCGCTTGCGCGCCGACGCGCAGCGTGCCCGAAGGATGGCCGAAGCGCACCGCGTTGCGTTCGCCGCCGCCCGCCGCGAGATTGACGAGCGTGCCGGGAATCGCCGCGGCCGTGCCGATCGCGACCGCCGCCGTGCCCATCATCGCGTGATGCAGCTTGCCCATCGACATCGCGCGCACCAGCAGGTCGACGTCGCCCGCGTTCACGCGCTTGCCGCTCGACGCGACGTAGTCGGCCGGCTTCGCGACGAACGCGATCTTCGGCGTGTGCTGCCGCGTCGCGATTTCGTCGAGCGTGTCGATCAGGCCCATCCGCAACGCGCCGTGCGCGCGGATCGTCTCGAACTTCTCGAGCGCCTTCGCGTCGCCGTTGATCGCGTCCTGCAACTCGGTGCCCGTATAGCCGATCGCTTCCGCCTCGACGAAGATCGTCGGGATGCCCGCGTTGATCATCGTCGCCTTCAGCGTGCCGATGCCCGGCACGGCCAGATCGTCTACGAGGTTGCCGGTCGGGAACATCGAGCCGCCCGCGCCTTCTTCCTCGGCGGCCGGGTCCATGAACTCGAGCTGCACTTCGGCGGCCGGGAACGTGACGCCGTCCAGCTCGAAGTCGCCCGTCTCCTGCACCGCGCCGTTCACGATCGGCACGTGCGCGACGATCGTCTTGCCGATGTTCGCCTGCCAGATCCGCACGGTCGCGACGCCGTCGCGCGGCACGCGCGCCGGGTCGACCAGCCCGCCGGCGATCGCGAACGGGCCGACGGCCGCCGACAGGTTGCCGCAGTTGCCGGTCCAGTCGACGAATGCACGGTCGATCGCGACCTGACCGAACAGGTAGTCGACGTCGTGGCCCGGCCGCGTGCTCTTCGACACGATCACCGTCTTGCTGGTGGACGACGTCGCGCCACCCATCCCGTCGATCTGCTTGCCGTACGGATCGGGGCTGCCGATCACGCGCAGCAGTAGCGCGTCGCGCGCGGCGCCCGGCGCCTGCGCGGCGTCCGGCAGATCCTGCAGCCGGAAGAACACGCCCTTGCTGGTGCCGCCGCGCATGTACGTGGCGGGAATCCTGATTTGAGGAATGTGAGCCATGTCTGTGTTCCCAATGCGCCGGTCAGGCGGCCTGCGACGATTCGAGGAAGTCCTGCGCGAAACGCTGCAGCACGCCGCCCGCTTCGTAGATCGACACCTCCTCGGCCGTATCGAGCCGGCACGTCATCGGCACTTCGACACGTTCGCCGTTCCTGCGGTGAATCACCAGCGTCAGGTCGGCGCGCGGCGTGCGTTCGCCGATCACGTCGAAGGTCTCCGTGCCGTCGATGCCGAGCGTCGTCCGGTTCGTGCCCGGCTTGAACTCGAGCGGCAGCACGCCCATCCCGATCAGGTTCGTGCGGTGGATCCGCTCGAAGCCTTCGGCGGCGATCGCCTCGACGCCCGCGAGCCGCACGCCCTTCGCGGCCCAGTCGCGCGACGAGCCCTGGCCGTAGTCGGCGCCGGCGATCACGATCAGCGGCTGCTTGCGATTCATGTACGTCTCGATCGCTTCCCACATCCGCATGACCTTGCCGTCCGGCTCGACGCGCGCGAGCGAGCCCTTCTTCACCACGCCGTCGACCACCGCCATCTCGTTGACGAGCGTCGGGTTCGCGAAGGTCGCGCGCTGCGCGGTCAGGTGGTCGCCGCGATGCGTCGCGTACGAGTTGAAGTCTTCTTCCGGCAGGCCCATCTTCGCGAGGTATTCGCCGGCCGCGCTGTCCGGCAGGATCGCGTTCGACGGCGACAGGTGGTCGGTCGTGATGTTGTCCCCGAGCACCGCGAGCGGGCGCATGCCCTTCAGCGTGCGCTCGCCGGCAAGCGCCCCTTCCCAGTACGGCGGGCGGCGGATGTACGTGCTCTGCGCGCGCCAGTCGTACAGCGGCGCCGCGCGCGCGCCGGCGTCGGCGCTGCGCGCGAACATCGGCTCGTAGACCTTGCGGAACTGCTCGGGCTTCACGCTCGACGCGACGATCGCATCGATCTCCTCGTCGGTCGGCCAGATGTCCTTCAGCGTGACGGGCTGGCCGCCCCGGTCGTGGCCGAGCACGTCCTTCTCGATGTCGAAGCGGATCGTGCCGGCGATCGCGTACGCGACGACGAGCGGCGGCGACGCGAGGAACGCCTGCTTCGCATACGGGTGGATACGGCCGTCGAAGTTGCGGTTGCCGGACAGCACGGCGGTCGCGTAAAGATCGCGATCGACGATCTCCTGCTGGATCTTCGGATCGAGCGCGCCCGACATCCCGTTGCAGGTCGTGCACGCGAACGCGACGATGCCGAAGCCGAGCTTCTCGAGTTCGGGCAGCAGGTTCGCTTCCCGCAGATACAGCTCGACCGCCTTCGACCCGGGCGCGAGCGAGCTCTTGACCCACGGCTTGCGCGTGAGGCCCTTCGCGTTCGCGTTGCGCGCGAGCAAGGCCGCCGCGATCACGTTGCGCGGGTTGCTGGTGTTCGTGCAGCTCGTGATCGCGGCGATGATCACCGCGCCGTCGGGCATCTCGCCCGGCTTCTCTTCCCACTGGCCGGCAATGCCGCGCGCGGCGAGATCGGAGGTCGGCAGCCGCTTGTGCGGGTTCGACGGGCCGGCCATGTTGCGCACGACGCTCGACAGGTCGAACGTCAGCGTGCGCTCGTATTGCGCGTTCGCGAGCGTATCGGCCCACAGGCCCGCCGTCTTCGCATACGTCTCGACGAGCTTCACCTGCTCGTCGCTGCGGCCCGTGAGGCGCAGGTAGTCGATCGTCTGGCCGTCGATAAAGAACATCGCGGCCGTCGCGCCATATTCGGGCGCCATGTTGGAGATCGTCGCGCGATCGCCGAGCGTGAGGCTCGCGGCGCCTTCGCCGCGGAATTCCAGATACGCGCCGACCACCTTCTCCTTGCGCAGGAACTCGGTCAGCGCGAGCACGACGTCGGTCGCGGTGATGCCGGGCTGGCGCTTTCCGGTCAGCTCGACGCCGACGATGTCGGGCAGCCGCATCCACGACGCGCGGCCGAGCATCACGTTCTCGGCTTCGAGCCCGCCGACGCCGATCGCGATCACGCCGAGCGCATCGACGTGCGGCGTGTGGCTGTCGGTGCCGACGCAGGTGTCCGGGAACGCCACGCCGTCCTGCGCCTGGATCACCGGCGACATCTTCTCGAGGTTGATCTGATGCATGATGCCGTTGCCCGGCGGGATCACGTCGACGTTCTCGAACGCCTTCTTCGTCCACTCGATGAAGTGGAAGCGATCCTCGTTGCGGCGATCCTCGATCGCGCGGTTTTTCGCGAACGCGTCCGGATCGAAGCCGCCGCATTCGACGGCGAGCGAGTGGTCGACGATCAGTTGCACGGGCACGACAGGGTTCACCTTCGCCGGATCGCCGCCGCCGTCCGCGATCGCGTCGCGCAGGCCGGCGAGATCGACGAGCGCGGTCTGCCCGAGGATGTCGTGGCACACCACGCGCGCCGGGAACCACGGGAAATCGCGTTCGCGCTTGCGCTCGACGATCTGCTTCAGCGAATCGGCGAGGATCGCCGGATCGCAGCGGCGCACGAGGTTTTCGGCGAGCACGCGCGACGTGTACGGCAGTGTGTCGTACGCGCCGGGCGCGATCGTATCGACCGCGGCACGCGCGTCGAAATAGTCCAGCGACGTGCCGGGCAGGGGTTTGCGGTAGGCGGTATTCATGATGTGGGGCGGAATTCGGGGAATGACGCGCCGCACGCGCGGGCCGCCCGCATCACGGGCGCCGGCGCGCGCGGCGGGCGTTTCAGCGCTTCTCGATCGGCACGAACTGCAGGTCTTCCGGGCCCGTGTAGTTCGCGCTCGGGCGGATGATCTTGTTGTCGATGCGCTGCTCGATGATGTGCGCGCTCCAGCCCGACGTGCGCGAGATCACGAACAGCGGCGTGAACATCGCGGTCGGCACGCCCATCATGTGATACGACACCGCGCTGAACCAGTCGAGGTTCGGGAACATCTTCTTCGCGTCCCACATCACCGATTCGAGGCGCTCGGCGATGTCGTACAGCTTCAGGTCGCCCGCTTCCTTCGACAGCTTGTGCGCGACGCCCTTGATCACCTTGTTGCGCGGATCGGAGATCGTGTAGACGGGGTGGCCGAAGCCGATCACGACTTCCTTGTTCTCGACGCGGCGGCGGATGTCGGCTTCGGCGTCGTCCGGCGAGCTGTAGCGGCTCTGGATCTCGTACGCGACTTCGTTCGCGCCGCCGTGCTTCGGCCCGCGCAGCGCGCCGATCGCGCCGGTGATCGCCGAGTAGATGTCCGAGCCCGTGCCCGCGATCACGCGGCCCGTGAACGTCGACGCGTTGAATTCGTGCTCCGCGTACAGGATCAGCGACGTGTGCATCGCCTCGACCCACGACTTCGACGGCGCCTTGCCGTGCAGCAGATGCAGGAAGTGGCCGCCGATCGAGTCGTCGTCGGTTTCCGTCTCGATGCGCTTGCCGTTGTGCGAGAAGTGATACCAGTACAGCAGCATCGAGCCGAGCGATGCCATCAGGCGATCGGCGATGTCGCGCGCGCCCGGCAGGTTGTGGTCGTCCTTCTCGGGCAGCACGGTGCCGAGCACCGATACGCCGGTGCGCATCACGTCCATCGGGTGAGCCGACGCCGGGATCTGTTCGAGCGCGGCCTTCAGTGCGCTCGGCAGGCCGCGCAGCGCGCGCAGCTTGGTCTTGTACGCAGCCAGTTCGGTCAGGTTCGGCAGCGTGCCGTGCACGAGCAGGTGCGCGATTTCCTCGAATTCGCACGATTCGGCGACGTCGAGAATGTCGTAGCCGCGGTAGTGCAGATCGTTGCCGGTCTTGCCGACCGTGCACAGCGCGGTGTTGCCGGCCGTCACGCCCGACAGCGCCACCGACTTCTTGGGCTTGAATGCGCCTGCGGCGGCCGGTGCTGCTGCGTCTTTCGTCTCGCTCATGTTTTCCTTCTCCAATGGGTATCGGGGGTGCGGGCCGCGTTACTTCCTGCCCTGCGCGAACAGTTCGTCGAGCTTGCGTTCGTATTCGTGATAGCCGAGGAAGTCGTACAGCTCGGCGCGCGTCTGCATCGTCGGCACGACCGCCTTCTGCGTGCCGTCGCGGCGCAGCGTTTCGTAGAAGTTCAGCGCGGCCTTGTTCATCGCGCGATACGCGCCGCAGCAGTACAGCGCGATGTCGACGTTCGCCTCGCGCAGCTCGTCCAGCGTGAACAACGGCGTCGAGCCGAATTCGGTCAGGTTCGCGAGGATCGGCACCTTCACCGCGGCCTTGAAACGGCGGTAGTCGTCGAGCGTCTTCATCGCTTCCGGGAAGATCATGTCCGCGCCGGCCTCGACGTACGCGACCGCGCGCTCGATCGCCGAGTCGATCCCTTCCGCGGCGGCCGCGTCGGTGCGCGCCATGATCACGAACTGGTCGTCGGTACGCGCATCGACCGCGGCCTTCACGCGATCGACCATTTCCTCGGTCGGCACGACTTCCTTGCCCGGGCGATGGCCGCAACGCTTCTGGCCAACCTGGTCCTCGAGGTGCACGGCCGCGACGCCGGCGTTGATGAACGAGCGGACCGTGCGCGCGATGTTGAATGCGCCGCCCCAGCCCGTGTCGATGTCGACCAGCAGCGGCAGGTCGGTCGCGTTGGTGATCCGGGTCGCGTCGATCAGTACGTCTTCCATCGTGCTGATGCCGAGGTCGGGGATGCCGAGCGAGTTCGCTGCGACGCCGCCGCCCGACAGGTACACGGCCTTGAAGCCGACGGCCTGCGCCATCTTGGCCGCGTACGCGGTGATCGCGCCGACCACCTGCAGCGGCTGCTCGGCCGCGACTGCCGCGCGGAACTTCGCGCCGGCGCTCTGAAGATGCGTATTGCTCATGAACGGCCTCCTGATGGAATGCCTGATAACAGCAAGGACCGGGCCAGCTTGCGGAATGCCGCTAACCCACTGATTCTTAAGCAACGGCCGTGGGCGTTGCATCGGCCGTCGATTTCAATTCGGCAATTTTGTGTTTCAAAAATGAAATCGCACGCGCATAATCGACCGTCATGGACCTCTCTTCGACCAAGCCCGTCGGCCCGGCCGACCGCACGGTGCGCCCGCGCATCTGGGCGATGGGCATCAGCCGGCTGCGCGAGCTGTTTCGCGAGATCGCCGGCGAATTCGACGAACGCGCCGACGTGCGCATCGTCACGCGTGCCTATGAAGATGCGCTGAGCGCCATCGCGGAAGCCGGCACCGCGCGGCCCGACGTGATCGTGGCTGCCGGCTCGAACGGCGGCTTCCTGAAAACGCGCGCGCAGGTGCCGGTGGTGGTCGTGTCGCCGACCGGCTTCGACGTGATGCAGGCGCTCGCCCGCGCGCGGCGCGACGCCGCGCGGATCGCGCTCGTCAGCGCCGGCGAAACGCCGCCCGAAGTGCGCCGCTTCGTCGCCGCATACGGCCTCGACGTGCAGTTTGCGTCATATCAGTCCGCGCAGGAAGCGGAAGCCTGCGTGCACGACCTGCGCGACCGCGGCATCGAGACGATCGTCGGCCCCGGCCTCGTCACCGATCTCGCGGCCAGCGCCGGCATGGGCGCGGTGTTCCTGTATTCGCATGCGTCGGTGCGCAAGGCCGTCGAGACGGCGCTCGAGGTCGCGTACGCGACGCACGCCGAGGCATTCCGCCGCCAGCGGCTCGATACGCTGCTGCAGCATCTGCGCGACGGCGTGGTCGCGGTCGACGCGCACGGCCGCGTCGAGGCGATCAACGAGCGGCTCGCGTCGGCGCTCGGGGTCGAACCGGCGGCGGCCGTCGGCCGCGCGCTCGTCGACCTGCGGCCCGAGCTGCGCACGCTGCGCGGCGAGGACGGCGACGCGCTCGCGACCGTGCGCGGCGTGCGCTACGTCGTGCATCGCGGGCCGCTCGTCGATCGCGGCGTCACGTCGGGCAGCGTGCTGACGTTCCAGGAATCGCGCGCGGTCGAACGGCTCGATCGCGCGTTGCGCTCGCAACCGACCACGCAGCAGTTCGCCGCACGCTATGCGCTCGACGACGTGGTCGGCGCCTCGGCGCCGATGACGCGCGTGCGCGACCTCGTGCGCCGCTACGCGAAATCCGACGCGACCGTGCTCGTGCTCGGCGAAAGCGGCACCGGCAAGGAAATGATCGCGCAGAGCCTGCATGCGCTGTCCGCGCGGCGTAGCTACCCGTTCGTCGCGGTCAACTGCGGCGCGTTTCCGGAAGCGCTGCTCGAGAGCGAGCTGTTCGGCTATGAGGAGGGCGCGTTCACCGGCGCGCGGCGCGGCGGCAAGACCGGCCTGTTCGAGGCCGCGCACCGCGGCACGCTGTTTCTCGACGAGATCGGCGAGATGCCGCCGTCGTTGCAGAGCCGGCTGCTGCGCGTGCTGCAGGAGCGCGAGGTGATCCGCCTCGGCTCGACCGAGCCGATCCGCATCGACGTGCGCGTGATCGCCGCGACGCACCGGCCGCTGCTCGCGGCCGTCGAGGCCGGCACGTTCCGCGCGGATCTCTATTACCGGCTCAACATCCTGAACATCGGCCTGCCGCCGCTGCGCGAGCGCGCGGCCGACATTCCCGCGCTCGCGGCCACGCTGCTCGTGCAGGCCGCGCGGCGCGAGCCGCGTCTCGCCGAACGCGTGCGCGACACCGACGACGCGCTGCGCGTGCTCGACGCGACGCAGGCGACGCTCGCGCGCTACCGCTGGCCGGGCAACGTGCGCGAACTGCAGAACGTGGTCGAGCGGATCGCGGTCGAGCTGGCCGAGGAAGTCGACGAAAGCGATCCGGCCGCCCCGTGCGCGGCGCTCGCACCCGGCGCGCTGCAAGTGATCGCGCCCGAGCTGTTCGCCGCGCGGCCCGATGCGGCCGACGCCGACGACGCGCAAACCCTGCAGGCGCGCCGCCGTCGCGCGGAAGCCGACGAGATCCGCGCGGTGCTCGACGCGTGCGGCGGCGACCGCGACCGCGCCTGCGCGATGCTCGGCATCAGCAAGACGACGCTGTGGCGCAAGTTGTCGGCGAAATAGGTTCGGGCGGCGCCGGCCGCGCCGTCATTCGGCCTTGTGATAGTGGCGATACGCCTTCGCGCGATTGCCGCACGACGACATCGAGCACCAGCGGCGGCTGCCGTTCTTGCTGTCGTCGATGAAGAGCCAATGACATGCATCGTTCGCGCAGCGCTTGACCTTCGCGAGCCGCGCGCCGCCGAGCAGGTCGATCGCTGACCACAACACCGGGCTCAACAACCCCGCGAGCGTCGCGCTCGACGCATCGATCCGCCACGCATAGCGGCCATCGACGCGCGCCAGCGCAACGCGCGGCGACGCTTGCGCCAGAAAGCCGCCGAGCAGCGCGAGATCGTCGGGCTGCGGCTCGCGTTGCTCCGCCTGTGCAAGAAACAGCCGGTACAGCGCCTCGCGCAATGCGAGCGCCCGCGCAAGCATCGGCGGCGCGTCGCTCTTGTCTTTCTCCTTGTCGGGCACGCGGCATGCGTCGGTCAGGCAGGCCGGCACGCCGGCCCGCTCGCGGCACCACACCAGCAGGTCGTCCATCGTGGCGAAGGTTTCCGTCGGCGGATCGCTGCCGCGCCAGTACAGCGTGTTCGCGAAATCGACGCTCAGCGTATCGGGCGGCGCCGGGACCAGGCAGTCCGTCGTGACGGAAGGTTGCATTTTGTTCATGACGCGATCGTATCTAACCACCATGCCGGTTGACAAGCGCTCGAGCGATTTCTAACATAACCGGCATGGTGGTTAAAAACAGATTGATTGCACTGACGCCCCTTCAATTCAAGGAGACACAGATGATCGATTGCCTTTCGTTCAGCGTTATCCACACCGCGGCCGGCCGCGCGTACGACGACAGCACGCTCGGCGCGCTTCGGTACAAGCGGCTGGCATGGTGCCTTTGAGCAGGTTTGCCGCACTGACGTCCCCTTCCGTTCAAGGAGCCACAGATGATCGATCACCTTTCATTCGGCGTTGCCCACATCGACCGCAGCCGCACCTTCTACGACAACGCGCTCGGCGCACTCGGCTACAAGCGTCTGTATAGCGACGACAGCGCCATCGGGTACGGCGCGACCGAGCCCGAGCTGTGGTTGCAGCACGCGGCTCGCCCTGTCGCCGCCGATCCCGAGTCGGGGATGCACCTGTCGTTCAAGGCCGCGTCGCCGGCCGAGGTCGATTCGTTCTACCGCGCCGCGCTCGAGCACGGCGGCAAGGACAACGGCGGGCCCGGCAAGCGCGAGCACTACGGCCCCGGCTATTACGCGGCGTTCGTCGTCGATCCCGACGGATATCGGCTCGAAGCGCATTGCGAGCTGGACAACGTCGTTTGATCCGCTTCGTGCGGACGCCGACGAGCGACAACGGCCCGATTCCGCATCGCGCGGAATCGGGCCGTTGGTTTAGGGCCTGTTCACGCCAATAACGGGCTTGCGCTGGCTGCATCGTCGTTCGGTTCGCGGCCGCCACCGACGGCGGCCGGGCCGACATGTCGAAGCGCGTGACCGGCATGCGCGGGCGGGTTGCGCCCTCCGGCCAGCGCCCACCGCGCACGCGCTTATTGCGCGTTGCGTGTGCGCTGCAACTGCTCGCCGAGCCCTTCGATCCCGAGGCGCACCGTCTGGCCGGCCTTCAGGAACACCGGCGACGGCTTGACGCCCATGCCGACGCCCGGCGGCGTACCGGTCGTGATCACGTCGCCCGGCTGCAGCGTCATGCAGGTCGACAGATAGGCGACCAGTTGCGCGACGGTGAATACCATCGTGCGCGTGTTGCCGTTCTGATAACGATGGCCGTCGACGTCGAGCCACAGGTCGAGGCGCTGCGGATCGGGCACTTCGTCGCGCGTGACGAGCCACGGGCCGATCGGGCCGAAGGTGTCGAAACCCTTGCCCTTGTCCCACTGGCCGCCGCGTTCGATCTGCCATTCGCGCTCGGACACGTCGTTGACGACGCAGTAACCCGCGACGTAATCGAGCGCGCGCGCTTCGTCGACGTCCTTGCATGTCGCGCCGATCACGACGCCGAGTTCGACTTCCCAGTCGGTCTTCACCGAGTCCTTCGGGATATCGATGCCGTCGTTCGGGCCGCAGATCGAACTCGTCCATTTGCCGAACACGACCGGCTCCTTCGGCACCGGCATGCCGGCTTCGGCCGCGTGATCGGCATAGTTCAGGCCGATGCCGATGAACTTGCCGACGCGCCCGACGCACGCGCCGATGCGCGGCTCGCCGGACACGAGCGGCAGCGTGGCCGGATCGATCGCCCGCAGCCGCGCGAGACCGGTGTCGGACAGCACGTCGCCGGCAAGATCCGGTACATGTGCGGACAGGTCGCGAATCCGGCCGGCCGCGTCGAGGATGCCGGGCTTTTCCTGGCCGGACGGGCCATAGCGAAGCAGTTTCATCGTGCTTAACCTCTGTTGTCGAATGGGACAGCATACCGGCCGGCGCGGCCTTCCGCAGCCGCGCACCGGACTGATGGTCGATCGTCGATTGCGCGCGTCGGCGCCGCATGCGGCATGCCGTCGACGCGCGGGGGTCGCGCGGGCGCAGCGATCGCGGCGCCATACGCAAGGACGGCGCGCATCGAACGGGCAGCCGCCGGTCCGTGCATCGGCGACGACGGCCCGGCACGCGCGACGCGTGCCGCCCCATGCGGCCGGCTGCACGCGCGGCCGCGCCGTCGCTGGCCCGCAACCCTTTGTACCATCGGCCGCGCGCCGTGAAATGACGCGCGACGGATACTGACTATTGGTGCGCCCGCGGACGCTGCGACGCAGCACGCGCTGCACCGGCGTCGGTGGCTCGGCCGCCATTCGCAATGGCGCCGGCCATCGGTGCGTGAATACTGGCTATTCGGGGTGCCCTGTCATCGGAAACGTTTGCCCATCCGTTCTTTTCCGGTAATGATCAGTAAAAAGACGCTGCATTGCACACTGTATGTTTATTGCTAAGCTCGTACGGATGGCTTTCATCGCCATCCGCGGGGCCGCCCTCTACACGTGCAGAACCGGCCAGCGTGCGTCGCCAATCGATCGAGTAATCCCCCAACCTCACACCGACAATGCAGACAACCAACGACCCGCTTCCCGGCTGCGACGCACGGGAATCGATGGCCGCTATCGAACGCTATCGCGCCCCCGCGCTCGACAAGGGCCTCGACATTCTCGAACTCCTGTCCGAGCAGAAGGAAGGACTCACCCGCACCGAAATCACGAAGGAACTCGGCCGTAACGCGAGCGAAATCTACCGGATGCTCGAACGCCTCGTCGCGCGCCGCTACGTGATGCGTTCGACCGGCGGCGATCGCTACACGCTCAGCCTCAAGCTGTTCGCGCTTGCACACCGGCATCCGCCGATGAACCGGCTGATCGCCGAGGCGCTGCCGCCGATGCAGCGCTTCGCCGATGCCGCGGAGCAGTCGTGCCACCTGTCCGTCTACGATCGCGGCAACCTGCTCGTGATCGCCCAGGTGGACGGGCCCGGCCCGTGGGGCGTGTCGGTCCGGCTCGGCTCGCGCGTCGGGCTCGCCGATACGGCGTCGGGGCGCATGATGCTGGCGTTCCAGGGCTCCGAGCAACGCGCGCACATGCTGGCCGAGCACCGCAAGGTCAAGGGCGAGGCGCCGCTGAACGAACAGGAGCTCGCGACTGCGTGCCAGTCGATCCGGCAGTCCGGCTATCTGCGCCAGGACAGCCGCCAGGCGTACGGCGTGACCGACCTGACCGTGCCGATCCTCGGGCCGGCCGGCCATGCAATCGCGGTGCTGACCTGCCCGTACATGCGCCGGATCGATGCGCATATGGCGCCGTCCGTCGACGTGGTCGTCGGCGCACTGCGCGACACGGCCGCCCATCTGTCGATGTGCCGCACCGAGACCTGCTGACACGCGGGATAGCCGGCAACGCGCACCGGGCAACGCGAAGCGGCGCCGGCTCCGGTTGCGCGCGACGCCCGTGCGGCGGCCGATGCGCGATGTCGCATCGGGCGCCCGCGGCGCTACGCTAGAATAGCGGCCCTCTCAAAAACTACGGCGGCCGGTTGTCGCGGCCGTCGTGTCCGATGGATGTCATGGCCAAACTTCTGAACGATCAAGAATTCCAGCGTTTCTCCGAACTTCAGCAGAAGCAGGCAAGCTTCACGATCACGCCCGAGGAAGCGGACGAGCTGCGCGATATCGTCGCGCGCGCACAGAAGAAGCGCGACGATCGCGCCGCCGCGATGCAGGCGATCGAGAACTACATCGAGCAGTTCGACATCACGCCTGACGAACTCTTCTCGCCGGAGCAGATCGGCGACGCGGCCCGCACCTACGGGCTCATCACGGCGACCAAGAAGGAACGCACGCTGCCGCCGTCGATCACGTTCAACGGCAAGCCGTACCAGTGGACCAAGACGCTTCCCGACGACGTGCGCGGCGCACTCTTCGACGCGTTCACGTCCGGCGAATCGGTCAAGCGCTTCATCGCGATGCCGAAAGACACCGCGCGCTGTGCGCTGACGATCGCCCGCCTCGAGCGCGAAACCGGCGCCGTCTATGCCGATTCGCACCTCGAGGAACTCGCGATTTCGCGCGATCAGGTGAACGACGCGGCGTCGAAACTCACCGCGTGAATGTCATCGCGGGCACGCTTCCTGCGTGCCTGCACCCGCGCATGACGCCGGTATTGGCCGGCGCCGCGCCCGCGGGAGCCGTGCATTCGCATGCTCCCGAAAAAGCTCACCTCGGCATCCCGCAAGCGCTCACCACCGCCTCCCGGAAAACCTCACCCAAGGCGCCCCGAGACGCTGACTGACACCTCCCGAACATCCTCACCGATTGCTCCCGCAAGTGCTCACCGAAGCGCCCCGGAAAGGCTCACCGGCACCTCCCGCAGGTGCTCACCGGCCGTTCCCGGGAAAGCTCACCGAATGCTCCCGTATCGGCTCACCACGCTGTCCCGGAAAAGCTCCCTCACTGCTCCCGAAAAATCTCACCTGTCTCACCTTCGTGATGGCTTTGAATCCGCGAGGTCGGCATATGGCCGCGAATATTTGCGAGCACATCGCTTGAAACGGCAGCGCAAGACGAATATCGCAGCACGCTGGTGCGCATCTCCCGACCTCATCCGTGCCGCGCGATATCGCCGCGATCGACAGGCTCGACACGTTGGCAAGCGCTTCATCCGGGATGATTTTTTGACTTCTTTGCATTCCTGATCGAAATTCCGGCATGGCAAGACATTGCTGCCTCGACGCCATGCGCTCACCCTTCAGCGTCGGGGCGCGGACCGACGCCTACGGCTGCAACTTCATCCTGAAACCGACGACACCGGGCTCCTCCGTCGTCGACACCTCGAAACCGCACGATTTCGCGAGCGAAATCATCGCCGAATTCTCGCGCAGCGCCTCGCCGACCATCCAGGCGGTGCCACGCGAGCGTGCGTAGTCGATGATGCGGGCCATCATCAGCCGGCCGAGCCCCTTGCCCTTCTGATCGGGCCGCACCGCGATCGCGAACTCCGCCGTCTCGTTGTCGGGATCGGCGACCGCGCGCACCACCGCGAGCGTGTGGTCGCGCCCGGACACATCGGTAAACGACACGATGAAAGCCATCTCGCGGTCGTAGTCGATCTGCGTCATGCGCGCCACCTGCGAATGATCGAAGCTGCGCACCGCGCCGAAGAAACGCATCCGCAGATCTTCCGGCGTCATCGCACCGAGCAGTTCGTTGTGCGCGGCTTCGTCCTCCGGACGGATCGGGCGGATCGTCACCGTCTCGCCGTGCCACTCGAGCGTCTGCTCGAGGTGCCGCGGATACGGCATGATCGCGAGCCGGCTGCGCCCCGAAGCCAGCGTGATGCGCGGCGCGACTACCCATGCGCGGTCGGACAGCACGCGCAGCGTGACCGACATCGCCACGACTTCACGCACGTCGCAAACGGCCTGCGACAGGGCCGTCAGCGCGTCGAGCGTCGGTTCGACGGGCGTGCTGCGCGCATACGGCGAACGCTCCATCACCGCGCGGGCGAGCACGGTGTTCAGCGGCGGCAGGCCGTAGACGACGAACGGCGCCGATACACCGTCCGCGGGCGGCACGGCATAGCGAAACACCGGACCGAAGTTCGAATCGTCGTACATGTCGACCGTGATATCGACGATCTTCTTCCCGGCCGGTTCGTCCGGCTGCTCGCCCTGCAGACCGAAACGGGACAGCCAGGCCAGCGCGGCTTCGCCGGCCAGTTCATGCTGACCGGCTTCGACCATGCGGCGCGCATCGGCCTGGGCCGATGCCACGCACTCGGCCGGCTGCAGCGGCGCGCCCTCCGGCGTCTGCATCAGCAGTTGGCGCCCGAGGTTGTAGTCGACGAGACGCGCATACGCGCGTGCGAGCCGCTGCGGCGTCGTATGCACCGGAATGCCGTTCGCGTGCAGCGCGTCGCGCGTCGCCGCGTCGACCGCGCCGAAGAAACACGCGAGGATGCCGCGATGCGCGTATTGCCGCGAGTCGATCAGCGTGCGCGCGACCCGATCGGCCGGCGCGCTGTGCGAAGTCGAATGAACGACGAACAGCGTGCCCGTCTGCGGAAACGGGGCGAGCGCCTTGATCGCCTCGGCAAAATGCTCGGGGCGCGCATCGTCGCCCAACGTGAGCGGGTTGCCGGGTGCCGCGAGATGCGGCAGCGCGGCCGCGACGGCCGACGTTGCCGCAGGCGACCAGTTTGTCAGCACGTCACGCACCTCGGCCACCGCATCGACCGCGAGTTTCGCCACGCCCGCGTCGCTCGTCACGAGCGTCGCCGCCCCACGCGCGGTAACACGGCCAACGCCGAGCGTCTCGATTTCGTCGAGCAGATCGTCGAGCGCATCGACACGCACCATGCCCGCGCGCTGGAACGCCGCCGTGTACAGCGCGTCGCCGGGGTCGGCCCGGCCGGTGCGCAACGCGAGCACCGGCTTGTTGCGTGCGGCCGCGCGCGCGGCCGACATGAACTTGCGCGCCGCGCGCACGGTATCGAGTTCGAGCAGGATCGCGCGCGTGCCGGGGTCGCTTGCCAGATAGTCGAGTACGTCGCCCGCATCGACGTCGGATTCGCTGCCGAGCGCGACGACATGCGAAAAGCCGAGGCCGCGCGCATCGGCCCAGCCAAGCACCGCGTTCGTCAACGCATTCGATTGCGACACCCACGCGACGCCGCCCGATCGCGCCGTATACGCAGGCGCGCCGAAATGCGCATGCCGCGCGGGCGACAACACGCCCAGGCTGCCGGGCCCGACGATACGGAGCACGAACGGCTTCGCCGCCTTCAGCGTACGATCGACCGCGGCGCGATCGGCATCGGTGCGCGCCTCGCCGACGATCACCGCGACGCGCGTGCCGAGCTCGCCGAGCTTGCGCACGATGCCGGCCCAGGTCGCGGGCGGTGTGCAGATCACGGCAACCGACGGCGGCGCGGGCAACCGGTCGACATCGGAGACGACCGCATGCCCGTCCAGCTCGCGATATTTCGGGTTGACCGGCCACACGGGCCCCTGGAACGCGCCGTCGAGCACGCGCGACCACACCATCGCGCCGATACTGCCCGCGCGCGATGACGCGCCGACGACCGCAACGGACTTGGGCTGGAACAACGCATCGAGATGGCGAACGGTCACATCGGCTCCCTGCGGTGACGAAAGACGACACGATCGGCATGCGGCCGGGCAGGCCATGCGCCGATCGACGCGAACTCCAAGCATAGGCGAAGCGCCCGCGAGTGCCTATATGCCGAACGGCCGACTATTCGACGGACGTCAACGCCCGCACCATGGGCCTGCACCACATGCGGCCCGGCATCGCAGCGCCGCTCGCACGATGCACGCAACGCGGCACGACGCTGCAGCCGCTTTCTCAAAGGTGAGGATTTACAGGAGCCATGGTGAGTATCTTCGGGAATCGCACGACATACCGCGCCACCACGCGAACGGTGATGAAAATCCGCGTCATGCATGCACCGCGAAAATGGCCAATGCCAATGCGCGTGCGCTGCGCCATTACGCGGTTGTTTACGGGAATTCCCCGCGATATGCAGTCGGATCGCGGCAAATTCGCAAAACGGTATCCGTTAATTGCGCGGCGGCGCACTTCAATCCGTCGGGGAAAATCGCATGACGCGCGCGCAAAAACAAAACGGTGCGAAGGCCGCATGGCCATTCGCACCGTCGGTCGACACGCGAAAGGTGAGGATTTTCGGGAGTCAGTCCTTGATCAGGAAACGTCCGCGATTCTTGCCGAGCCATGCCGGCGCCCGCCCGCGGCCACTCCAGGTTTCGCCCGTCTTCGGGTTCAGGTACTTGGGCGGCAAGGTGCGCTTGGGCTTCGCGGCGGCAGCGGCGGCCGCTCTTGCCGGGCGAAAACCGAGCTCTTCCGGCGTGATGTCGTATTCGTCGATTTTCGCGCGGATCGTCGCGATCGCGTCGGCGATCGCCTTTTCACGTTCCTTGTCGATCTTTTGCTGAAGCCGTTCGAGCTGCGCGGTCAATTGCCTGTAGGTCGCCATATGGATGGGACTCCGTGAGTGTTATTCGTGAAAAACAAGTGACTCAAGCAAACAGAAAAGCGCTTCACCCGATCGTGGTCTCCTCAGCCGGTCATTTCGGGATCAATAACCGCTTTTCTTCTTGCATGCGAAGAGAAGATTTCGCACGGCGTCATCCGTCGATTGCTGGATCACGTCGAAATCTCCGTTGCACATGGCCCGGGCATTGTCCGTGCAATTGCTCCAGTCGCTGCCGGTGCATTGCACCTGCGTGGTCGGACGCCCGTCCGAAGTGAACAGCGGAGCACCGCCACCGCACCCGCCGAGCCCGGCAACCAGAACCAGCATCACGGCCGCCCGAGGCCACCGACAGACCGACGCAAGCATGTGTTTCATTGTTGTTCCCGTCAACCTTTTTTTGAATGTCGCGAGTATGCCATGGGCAGCCGTTCGGCCGTCAGTCCGGCGTGCGGTCGGGTTGCCCGCGCGCCTTGTACGGCAAGCGCTTGCGCGGATCGTCGGTGATGCGAATGAAAACCTGCTCGACGTCCGGAAGCGCCTCGAATTCGCGTTGCAGCGCCTGGCGATCGAATGCCGTATCCGCGCATCCTTCGACGTAGATGAAACGTCGCTGCACGGTGATCCACAGGCTCGTGCCGCGCAGACGATCG
Organism: Burkholderia anthina; assembly: GCF_001547525.1. Lineage (GTDB taxonomy): Bacteria > Pseudomonadota > Gammaproteobacteria > Burkholderiales > Burkholderiaceae > Burkholderia > Burkholderia semiarida. The sequence continues at coordinate 1,483,067 of NZ_LNJP01000003.1, read as the reverse complement.
GAGCCGGCAAAGTGCGCCTTCGCCGCATCGGCGATCGACGCGTCATACATGTACGAGTTCGGCTTCGTGCAGCGATGGGCGAGCCAGCACGTCGTACCGCGTTCGGCGCGGTAGTGCGCATCGTCCGTCATCTCCGCGCGCGTCATCCACGGGCCGAGCGGCAACGGGCATTCGGCCACGTCCCGCGACAGCGCGACGAACGGATCGTTGTACCAGTTGCGCCGCACGTCGGGCGCGTCGGGCGTGTCGGTGTTGCCGGCCTGCGCGAGTGCGGCGCCCGCCAGCAACATGGTCAGCCACCCCGCGATGCCGATCTGCTTCATCGTGACTCCTGTTCGATGCGTTACATCGGGCCGCATCGGCGTCGCCGATCGGCTTACCGGGCGATACCGAGCGCCGCCAGTTTCTTGTACAGCGTCGCGCGGCCGATGCCGATGCGCGCGGCCGCTTCAACGACCTTCCCGTCACAAGCCGCCAGCGCATCGGTCAGGAACTGGCGCTCCCACGCCGCCAGTGCATCGGCATACGAAGCGGCCGGCGCACCGGATGTCGTCAACGCGTCGCCCGCGCGCTGCTCGGCCGGCACCGCGGCAACCCGCTGCGCCGGCGCCGCACCGTCCGGCGAGGTGCGCACCGGCCCGAGAAACGGCGCGAGCGCGCGCGCATCGATCACCGAACGGTCCGACAGCATCAGCGCGCGTTCGAGCGTATTGCGCAACTCGCGCACGTTGCCCGGCCACGGATACGCGCACAGCATCCGCAATGCATCGTCGGTCAGCTCGCAGTGCGCGGCGCGCCCGTGCTGGGCCGCCAGTTCCTCGAGCGTCGCATAGACGAGCGCCGCGATGTCGGATGCGCGTTCGCGCAGCGGCGGCGCATGGATCGTCAGCACGTTCAGCCGGTAATAGAGATCCGCGCGAAAACGCCCGGCTGCCACGAGCGCCGGCAGGTCGGCCGACGTGGCGGCGATGATGCGCACGTCCGCCCGCACGATCCGGTTCGAGCCGACCGGCTCGAACTCCTTGTCCTGCAGCACGCGCAGCAGCTTGCCCTGCAACGGCAGCGGCATGTCGCCGATCTCGTCGAGAAACAGCGTGCCGCGATCGGCCAGCTCGAACTTGCCGACGCGCCCCTTGCGATCGGCGCCGGTGTACGCGCCGGGCGCCGCACCGAAGAATTCGGTTTCGAGCAGCGTGTCGGGAATCGCCGCGACGTTGACGGTCACGAGCGGCTGGAGCGCACGCGCCGACGCCGCGTGAATCGCGTGGGCGAGCAGTTCCTTGCCGGTGCCCGTCTCGCCGAGCAGCAGCACCGGCGAATCGACTTGCGCCGCGCGACGCGCCTGGCGCTTGGTCTCGAGGCTCGCGGCGCTCGTGCCGACGAAGCTCGCGAACGTGTATTTCGCGCGGCGCGCCTGCGCGAGCGAGCGCTGCGTCGCGATCAGTTGCTGCTGAAGCTGCGCGTAGCGGGAAAAAATCGGCGTGAGCGTCTTCAACTGGTCGAACAGCGCGAAGCCGATCGCACCCACCGTCTCGCCGGCCTCGTTCTTCAACGGCAGGCGCGTGACGACGAGCGGCTCGCGGCCCGTCTCCATGATGTCGAGCAGGATCGGCTGCCCCGTCGACACGACCTCGCGCATCAGGCTGTTCGGAATCACGGCCTCGCAGTCGAGGCCGACGGCCTGCTGCGGATCGGCGAAACCGAAGCGTGCCGCGTAACGCTCGTTCATCCACACGACGCGCGCCTCGCGATCGACGACCACCGTGCCCGCACTCGAATCCTCGAAAGTCCGGAACAGCGACTCGGCGGCGCGCCGCAGCACGTCGCCGTAGTTGATGGGCAGGCGGGCCCAGTCGTTCATCATCGTGTCGTCGTCTCCATGTATCGTCGGCCAGATTGTCTCTGGAACGAGACGGATTATCTCACTCCGGAGACACCCCGCAATGCGTTGTCCGGGAAAGCCCTGCATGATTTCGAGGGTCGGCCGGATGGCCGAAACGTCTCCCGATGGAGACGTTTTATGTAGAATCGTCAGACTTACGCCGGCGCGGGCCCGCCGGCCGTCGGCGGGCCCATGTCCGGCGGCGCAATGCGCCCGATGGCACGAAACCTGCACCAACCCGAGTTGGTCCGCGGTGCACCGCGCGATCGAACAACAACCAAAGCCATTCCAAGCTTTTAGGAGACTCCCTTGTCTTTCGTGATCGTCCTCGCCGCGCTGGCGTTCCTGATGTTCGCCGCGTATCGCGGCTACAGCGTGATCCTGTTCGCGCCGATCGCCGCGCTCGGCGCGGTGCTCCTGACCGAACCCGCCGCCGTCGCACCCGTTTTCTCGGGCATCTTCATGGAGAAGATGGTCGGCTTCGTCAAACTGTATTTCCCGGTCTTCATGCTCGGCGCCGTGTTCGGCAAGGTGATCGAGCTGTCCGGGTTCTCCGAGTCGATCGTTCACGCGGCGATCCGCTACATCGGCCGCTCGCGCGCGAATGCGGTGATCGTCGCGGTGTGCGCGCTGCTCACCTATGGCGGCGTCTCGCTGTTCGTCGTGGTGTTCGCGGTCTATCCGTTCGCGGCCGAACTCTATCGCCAGAGCAACATCCCGAAACGGCTGATGCCCGGCGCGATCGCCCTCGGCGCGTTCTCGTTCACGATGGATTCGCTGCCCGGCACGCCGCAGATCCAGAACATCATCCCGACCACGTTCTTCAAGACGACCGCCTGGGCCGCGCCCGCGCTCGGCACGATCGGCTCGCTGTTCATCATCGTCGTCGGCCTCGCGTATCTCGAATGGCGGCGCCGTTCGGCAATGGCGAAGGGCGAAGGCTACGGCACGTCGCTCGTCAACGAGCCGGAACGCGTCGAGGCGAAGACGCTGCCGCACCCCGCGCTGGCGATCCTGCCGCTGATCCTCGTCGGCGTGTCGAACTTCGCGTTCACGAAGCTGATCCCGCAGTGGTACGGTGCCGCGTCGTACACGGTCGCGCCGGAAGTGCTGCCGGGCGTGCACGCGCCGGTCACGACGTCGATCAAGACCGTCGTCGCGATCTGGTCGGTCGAGGCCGCGCTGCTGCTCGGTATCGTGCTGGTGGTGCTGACGGCATTCAAGCGCGTCAGCGGCCGCTTCGCGGCCGGCTCGAAGGCCGCCGTCGCCGGCGCGCTGCTCGCCGCGATGAACACCGCGTCGGAATACGGCTTCGGCGGCGTGATCGCCGCGCTGCCGGGCTTCCTCGTCGTCAGCGATGCGCTGAAGAGCATCCCGAACCCGCTCGTCAACGCAGCGGTGTCGGTCAGCTCGCTCGCCGGCATCACGGGCTCGGCGTCGGGCGGCATGAGCATCGCGCTCGCCGCGATGTCGGACCTGTTCATCAAGGGCGCGCAGGCCGCCAACATCCCGATGGACGTGCTGCACCGGGTCGTCGCGATGGCGAGCGGCGGCATGGACACGCTGCCGCACAACGGCGCGGTCATCACGCTGCTCGCGGTCACGGGCCTCACGCACCGCGAGTCGTATCGCGACATCTTCGCGGTCACCGTCATCAAGACGCTCGCCGTGTTCTTCGTGATCGCCGTGTACTACGCGACGGGGCTCGTGTAAGCGTTGGCATCAGGGCGGCGCTTCGTGCGCCGCCTTCCCGTCTTTCAAGATCGGACCGCATGCGCGCCGGACCCATTCCGGAATGCGCATCCGGTCCGACTTCATTTCCCTGCCGCCGAATCAGGTGAAATTCGCGCCGCCGCGCCTGCCCGCGCGTGGCGGCTGCCCGGCGCCATTGCTCGACCTCGCCCCTTACGCGCCCATTGTTACCCGCAGCAAAACACTGCGTTGGGCGCGATCGCATTTTTCCCGGGCCCGCCGCGGCCTACACTGGTTCCAACGTCGCGCGGCGCTTCGACGAACGAAGCGCCGCGAATCACCGGAATCGTGGAGGTCCCGATCATGAAGCGCCTGATCCAAGCCGTTGCCATCGCCGTGGCCGTCTCGGCCCCGTTCGCCGCACAGGCCCAGTCGAACCAGCCGCTCACGCGCGCGCAGGTCCACGCCGAAGTCAAGGCGCTCAAGCAGGCCGGCTTCCAGTCGAGCGACTGGTTCTATCCGGCCAGCATCGTATCGGCCGAAGCGAAAATTGCCCGCGAGCACGACGCCGGATACGGCAGCGACCGCGGCGCATCGTCGGAGTCGGGCCGGTAATCGTTCGCCCCGCCCGCTCGACGATCCGTCGACGCGTCGTTACGCCTTCACGGGCTGGATCAGCTTCGCGCACGCCGCTGCCTGCGGATCGCCCGCCGGCAACTTCCCGCACACGCCGTCGAACTGCTTGACGACCGATCTGACCGACGCATCGTGCGCGCCGCTGCCGCGCCAACGGTTCAACTGCGTGACGACCTTGGTCAGCGCGCGCAGGTTCGCGCCGTAGAACGCGTCCCGGGTCTTGTCGGCCTGCGCGAGCACGCTGGCGGCAATCCCTTCGATGCGCGCCGAATCGTTCGGCGCCAGTTCCACCGCATTCGCAAAGTAAGTCGCGCCCCAGCGCAGCTTCGTCGCCGGCCCGCTCGCCGCGTCGTACGCCTTGCGATACCAGTCGAGCGCGGCTGCCTTGTCGCCGCGCGCCTTCGCGTTCGCGGCCAGCCCCGACATGAAGTAGTACGGCGTGGACGAACGCGGCAGCTCGGCCTTCAGCAACGCATCCGATTCGTCGTACAGGCCGGCGTCGGTCAGCGTGTCCGCGCCTTCGCTGACGAGCGCCTGCCGCTCGTACGCGTTCGCCGCGCCCTGCACCGACGCGGCGATCTGCTTGCGGGCGGTGTCGGCCAGCGCCGCCGGTGCGGCGGGCGACGTGCCGCTGCGCGCGCCACCGCGCGCGAGCAGCACGCGGCCGTGCAGCGCCATCAGCCGGTCGATCGACGATAGCGTGGTGTCGGTCGACAGGCGCGCGAGCGCCGCGTCGTATGCGCCGCGCAACTTGGTGCGCTGCGCGTCGTCGCCGAGATACGCGACCACGCGCGCGGGCGCCGCGACCAGCACGTCCGAATCGGCTCGCGACAGCGCGGCATCGTGCAGCACCGTGCGCAGCGAATCGGCCAGCGCAGCCTTGTCGAGCGCACCGGCCTGCGTCGGGTCGTCCGACGCGGCGACCACCGCCGACTTCAATGCGAAGCGCGCCGATTCGGCTTTCGCGCCAGCCGCCCGTGCGCGTTGCGCGAGCGACTGCAGCGTCTCGGCGACACGATCGGCCGGCACCGGCAGCGCACCGTCGGTATCCCACGAATAGTCGGCCAGCAGGCGCCATTCGTCCGGCGTCAGCGACGCGCCGTTCTTCAGCGCCGTCGTCAACGTCTGCCGCACCGGATGCGCGGCCGTCATCCCGAGCGACAGCGCCTGCATGTAGCGGTCGAGATCGGCCTCGCCCGGCAGCCGCGTCACTTCGGTGCCGTCGGGACGGAACAGGATCATCGTCGGATAGCCGTGCACCTTGAAACGCTCGCCGAGCTTCTGCGCGCTTTCGGTATCGCCGTCGAGATACACGGGCACGAAGAACGACGAGCGCGTCTTGAATGCCTGCTGGCTGAAGATCGTCGACTTCACCTGGTTGCACGACGGGCACCATACCGCGCCCCAGTACAGCAGCAGCGGCTTGCCCTCGCGCTTCGCGAGCGCGAACGCGGCATCGACGTCGCCGTGTTGCCACGCGATGCCGGGCGGCAGATGCGCACCGTCGGGCGATGCGCTCGCCGCCGGCGCGGCCGCGGGCGTGGCAGCGGCAAGCGCCGCACCGGCGGCGGCGAACAGGCAGGCGGCGGTGAGATTGCGGAGAACGGTTTTCATCGAAGCGGATTCCGTTGAAAAAGACGGTTTCAGGGCGATGCCGCGCAGGCAACGAGGGCCGTGAAGCGATGACGATGAAGCCGGCCGACATGCCGGGCCGCGCAGGCATCGATACGGAGAAGCGACGCCGGCCGAATCGGCCGGCAAATCGTTCGACGATACGACGGATACAGCCGAAGGAAAACGAACGAATTCTCGATTGAATATGATGCGCGGCAGCGCGGCTGCGCGGCCGCGCGTGCCGTCACGTCCGCGACGGCCGGCCCTTCATTGCCGCGCCCTGATCCGGGCCATGTGATACACGGACGCATGCACGCCGTCGCGCAATGCGTAATCCGGCGATTCGCCCTCGATGCGGAAACCGTGTTTCTCGTAGAGCGCGATCGCCGCGCGGTTGTCGGTGAACACGGTCAGCTCGACGCGCGTGATGTTCAGCCAGTTCTCCGCGAGATCGATCGCGGCCGCGAGCAGCCGGCCGCCGACGCCATGCCCGTGACGGGCCACGTCGACCATCATGCCGAGCGCCGCCGCGTGCCGCCTGCGGGGATTCGGCTCGGGACGCAGGCCGAGATGGCCGACCACCGTGCCGTCGATTTCGGCGACGAGGCTCACGCCGTGCGCGCGTATGTCGTCGAGCCGCTTCTGCCATTTTTCGAGCGACGGAAACGGCTGCAGCAACGTATTCATGTACACCGCGGGGTGTGCGGCGATCTGCCGGATCGCGTCGACGTCGTGCGTCTCGCTGTGCCGGATCCTGATATCGGTCATGGGTGGGCCGGGTCCGAAAAGTCGCGCCGATGGCGCGGACCGCGCACGCGCGCGGCAATGCATCGAGCTTAGCCGATTTCACGCATTTGAAACACGGGGTCACGCCGTGTGCGTCAGGTTGCATCCGCAACGAAACGCCTTCGCGCCGCGCGCGCGGAATCCGGAAAATTCTGACCGGCCGCCCCTCGGCGATCGGTAATTTATTACCGTTTTCAAGCTCGCAAAGCGCTCGAACGAATCGTTGTGCATGCAACGTCGCGTTCGCGACATGCAATGTCATTTCTTCATCACGTCGACGTCATGCGGCCTCCCTAGACTGAGCGCCGCGCCGGCCGCGATGCGCGCACCGCCGCGACACGCGGCCGGTGCCCCGAACGCGCATGCATCGCGGACCGTCCCGTGGCGGGACGACACCCGGGCACCGCCAGACGAACTCACGAACGCTCCCACCTTCACAGGATCCGAACGCCATGACGTCACGCCGCAAATTCCTTCAGCAGACCGCCGGTTCCGGCCTCGCCGCCGCCGCGCTGTCCGCGTTTCCGCCGAGCATTCGCCGCGCGCTCGCCATTCCCGCCTTCCACGAAACGGGAACCATCCAGGACGTGAAGCACGTCGTGCTGCTGATGATGGAGAACCGCGCGTTCGACAGCTACTTCGGCACGTTCAAGGGCGTGCGCGGCTATGGCGACCGCTTCGCGGTGCCGTCGCCGAACGGTCGCGACGTGTTCTACCAGTCGTACACCAAGGTGACGCCCGCCGCGACCGTGACGCCGTATCACCTCGACGCGCGCCAGGGCAACGCGCAGCGCGCGGGCGGCACGCCGCACGCATGGGCCGATGCGCAGGCCGCGTGGGATCACGGCCGGATGAACCGCTGGCCCGACACCAAGACGCCGCTGTCGATGGGCTATTACGACGCGGCCGAAGTGCCGTTCCAGCGCGCGCTCGCCGATGCGTTCACGCTGTGCGACCACTACCACTGCGGGATGCACACGGGCACGATCGCGAACCGCCTGTTCTACTGGAGCGGCACCAACGGCCCGAACGGCATCAGCCCGGCCGACGGCAGCCGCGTGAAGATCGCCGCGCTGAACAACCAGTTCAACGGCGGCAACGACATCGGCCCGTCGAGCCAGGGCTGGACCTGGACGACCTATGCCGACCGGCTGCAACAGGCCGGCGTGAGCTGGAAGGTCTACCAGAGCCTGATCGACAACTTCGGCTGCAACGAGATGATGAGCTTCCGCCACTGGCGCGCGGCGATCGAGCAGATGCCGGCCGCGCGCCGGCCTACGTACGTCGCGTCGACCGACATCACGCAGCCGGTGACGGCGGCCGGCGCGTTCTACGATCCGGCGATCGACGATCCGCTGAGCCCGCTCGCGAAGGGCTTCGGCAACACGATGCCATACGGCTTTCTCGAAACGTTGCGCGACGACATCCGCGACGGCAAGCTGCCGGAAGTGTCGTGGATCATCCCGCCGTCCGCGTACAGCGAGCACCCGGGGCCGTCGAGCCCCGCGCAGGGCGGCTGGTACGTGCAGGCCGTGCTCGATGCGCTGACGGCGAACCCGGAGGTCTGGAGCAAGACCGTGCTGCTGGTCAACTACGACGAGAACGACGGCTTCTTCGACCACATGCCGTCGCCGGCCGTGCCGTCGCGCAACGCCGACGGCACGCTCGCGGGCGGCCATACGCTGTCGGCCGCCGACGTCGCGGTCGAGTACCACGACTTCACGCCGGCCACGTCGAGCCAGCCGGCCATCGACGGCCGTCCGTACGGCCCGGGCCCGCGCGTGCCGATGTGGATCGTGTCGCCGTGGAGCCGCGGCGGCTGGGTCAACTCGCAGGTGTTCGACCATACGTCGACGCTGCGCTTCCTCGAGAAGCGCTTCGGCGTCGCGGAGCCGCAGATCAGCGCGTACCGCCGTGCGGTGTGCGGCGACCTGACGAGCGCGTTCAACTTCCGCACGCCGAACGACGAACCGCTGCCGACGCTCGCGGGCCGCACGACGAAAAGCCAGGCCGACGCGCTGAGCGCCGCGCAGCAAACCGCGCCGAAGATCGTGCCGCCCGCCACGCCCGCGCTGCCCGCGCAGGCGACCGGCGTGCGCCCGTCGCGCGCGTTGCCGTACGAGCTGCACGCGAGCGCGCGCACCGATGCCGCCGCCGGCACGGTCACGCTGAAGTTCGCGAACACCGGCCGCGCGGCCGCCGTGTTTCACGTCTACGACAAGCTGCACCTCGACCGGCTGCCGCGGCGCTACGTCGTCGAGCCGGGCAAGACGCTGCATGGCGACTGGGCCGCGCGCGCGGACGACGGCGGTAAATATGACCTGTGGGTGCTTGGCCCGAACGGCTATCACCGCCGCTTCACCGGCGATCTGAGCCGCCTGGCCGGGGCGCGCGCGCCGCACCCGGAAGTGCGCGTCGGCTATGCGGGCGCCAGCGGCAGCCTCCACCTGCGGCTGCGCAACGACGGCGGCGGCACGGTGCGCTTCACGGTGAAGTCGAACCAGGTCTACGGGCCGCTGTCCGGGCGCGGCGCAAGCGCCGACCATGGTCATGGCCACGGCGACGAAAACGGTCACGGTCAGGGCAACGGCCATGGCACCGGCACCACGTGGACCGTCACGGTGCGCGCCGGCGATCAGTCCGAACTGCACTGGAAGCTCGATTCGACCGGCTACTGGTACGACTTCATCGTCACCGCCGACAGCGATGCGAGCTTCTCGCGCCGCGTGGCCGGGCGCGTCGAAACCGGCCGCCACTCGGTCAGCGACCCGGCGATGGGGCTCGCCGACCGCTTCTGACGCCACCGCGGCGACGCGCGGCGCGGCGCGGCGCGCGCCGCCCGCGCCGGGGCGGCCGCGAACGCCGTTCGGGTACCGGTTCCGGCCGGGGCCGATCCGGCGCAGACGCCCGCCCGGCGCGGCTCAAACATCAGAAGGATCGGTGGTGTAGCCCTCATTTCCGGCCCACGAAAATGCCCCGTGTCGCGGCCCGTTCGCGTTAAACTGCGTCAAGCCGTATTCAACAAAGACATCCTTGCCGCTCCGGCATCCACGACACGATACGAGGATAGGTTCGATGCGCACTACCGGCTCATCCGGGGCAATGACCCTGCTCACCGAACACGACGCGGCCGACGGCCGCGAACTGCGCTCGCTCCGGCTCGAAGCGACCGGCGACGGCAAGAGCGTGCTGCTGATCGAGGTCGACGAACGCAAGCCCGGCATCCACCGCGAGGTTCGCTACGAGATCACCCCGGCCGAACTGATCGCGGCGATCCGCTCGCACGGCGCCGAGCTGCCCGGCGAAAACCACGGCGCCGCGTCGCTCGCCCGTACGCCTTCCTGATTCCGAACGGTGAGCCGCGTGCAACGCGCCGGCTCACCCACATTCCCCTGCCGCCGTCAGGCGCTTTGCATCATTCCCGCCGCTGCGTCGAAAAAGGCCGATAATCGGCCCATCCGCCTTTCCTGCCCACGCGTTTCCTTTTCGGCCAGCCGTCATGCTCCGTGACCTCGTCGCCCAGTACGGGCCGCTTCTCGTGTTCGCCAACGTGCTCGCGGCGGCCATCGGCCTGCCGGTGCCCGCGATGCCGACGCTCGTGCTGTTCGGCGCGATGTCCGCGATGCATCCGGCGATGATCGGCTCGCAACTCGTGACGGTCGTCGCGCTGTCGGTGCTCGGCGCGCTGGTCGGCGACACGGTCTGGTACGTCGCCGGGCGGCGTTACGGCGGCACGACGCTGAAGACGATCTGCCGGCTGTCGCTGTCGCGCGATACCTGCGTGAAAAAGACCGAACGCTTCTTCGGCCGCTACGGCGTGCGCGTGCTCGCGGTCGCGCGCTTCATTCCGGGGTTGTCGCTCGTGTCGGTGCCGATGGCCGGTGCGCTCGGCACGCGCTACCGCACGTTCGCCGGCTACGACGCGCTCGGCGCCGCGCTGTGGACGATCGTCGGGCTGGGCGCCGGCCTCGTGTTCTACCGGCAGATCGACTGGCTGTTCGCCGGCGCGAGCCAACTCGGCCGCGCGGTGCTGCTGGTCATCGTCGCGCTGCTCGCGGTCTATGCGGCCGTGCGCTGGATGCGCCGCCGTGCGCTGATCCGCCAGCTCGCGAACGCGCGGATCGGCGTCGACGAGCTCGACATGCTGCTGCGCGACGCCGCCGCGCCGGTGGTGCTCGACGTCCGCTCGCCCGAGCACCGCAAGCTCGATCCGTTCACGATTCCCGGTGCGCAGTTCGCCGACGAGCGCCAGATCGGCGACATCGTCGCGCGCTATCCGCTCACGCAGAAATTCGTCGTGTATTGTTCGTGCCCGAACGAAGTGACGGCCGCGCTGATGGCCAAGCGCCTGCTCGATGCAGGCTTCACCGATGCGCTCGCATTGCGCGGCGGCCTCGACGCGTGGCGCGATACGGGCCGCCAGCTTACGTCGCTCGTGGAAGAGGTGCCCGCCGCGAACGATTCCGTAGCGGGATGGCACAAGCCGGCCTGATCGCATCGATCGCCGGCCGGCCGTGCGAGACAGGGGGCCTTGCGCCCCCCCTTCGATCAGAACGCGTGCAGCGGCAGGTTCACGACCAGACGGTACTCGGTGTTCGTCGCGTCCGAGTAGTGGGCCGAACCGTTGTGCCACATCGCGATGAACGTGACCTTCGTGTTCTTCAGCTTGCCGCTCTGGAACGTGTACGACGGGATGAAGCCGAACTCGTGGTGACGGCCCTGCACCGGCGCGCCGTTGCTCCAGTAGATGCTCGACTTGCTCGGGTCGTTCGCCGCGCCCGCACTGCCGTCCGCGCCCCAGCCGGTCACGCCCCACACCATCGCCTTGAAGCCCGGCAGGCCCGCTTCCTTGCCGTAGAACGTGTAACGCAGCTGCAGCGATTTTTCGTGCGGCGCGTTGTAGTCGACGTCCATCGAGTTGGTCAGGAAGATGCCGTTCGTTTCGTTCAGGTAGTCGAAGAACTGGTCGCCGAGCACGTGCTGGAAGCCGACCAGCAGCTCGTGCGGGCCGTGCTGCGCGGCCAGCGACAGGCTGTACGCGTTGTTGTTGATCTTGCCCTGCAGCGCGTCGCCCGTGTCGTGCGTCGAGTAGACGTTGCCGAAGCCGGTCCACTTGATCGTCTGCGGGCTGCCGATGCTGTGCTTCACCGACGCGTAGTACTGGTGCCACACGTCGTCGGCCTGGTTCGCGTACAGCGCGACCTCGCCGTTCGGCGAGTAGTCCCACGTGCCGCCGACGTAGGTCAGGCGGTTCACGCGCGTGCCGCCGTATTGCGTCGTCAGATTGGTGAGCGTCGTATGGCCGCGTGCGTCGGTCTTCGTGAAGCTGCCGGCCTCGAGCATCACGTTCTTGAATTCATTGCTGACGATCGTCGCACCGAGGAACGTCGGCGGCAGCGCGCGGTTGTCGTGCTGCTCCATGAACGGATTGTCGACGGCCTGCAGACCGTACTTGACCACCGTGTTCGAGATGCGCGCCTTCACGTCGTAGATGCCCGGGTACGCCCATGCAAGCTGGTTCGACCCGCCGCCGCCCTTCGCCACGTGCACCATGTTGCCCGCGCCGGCGCCGCCGTCGAGCTTCAGGCCCGCGTACAGCGATGCGTCGACGCCGAAGCCGATCAGGCCCGCCGTATAGCCGGACTCGAAGTTCGCCATCACGCCCTGGACCCACGCATGGCGATGCGGCCCGCCCTTGTTGTCGAGGATGTCCGAATAGTTGCGGAACAGGAAGTCGAGATGGCTGTCGGCGATGAAGCCGTTCGATTTCGACTGCGCCGACGGCTCGCCGGGCGGCGTGACGGCCTGGCTGGCCTCGGCATTGACAATGGCGTTCGGGGTCGTTGCCTGCGCAACGGGTGCGCCCGAGCCGGCGGCCGGCGCGGCCTGCGCGACCGTCAGCGGCGCGGGCGCCGCGTCGTCGGCGTGCGCGACGCCCGTCAGCGAGACGCCGGCGAGCGCCGGCAGCCCCCATGCAAGCAGCATCTTCGATGCCGTCCCGATCGTCTTCTGCTTTTTCATCGTCATTCTCGTCTTGTGTTGATATCGTCCACGCCGGTCGCGATCCGCTTCCAGCCCCCCGGCGAGCCCGGCTAAGGACGCGCCTGTACCCGCGGCGCGAAGATCGTTCGCGCCGCACCTACCCCTGTTGACCTGCCCTGGTTATGTTTGCTGTGTCACTTCAGCACGCCGCGCCCGCGCGGATGCACGCAACGCGCGCCGCCGACCCCTGCCGCACTTCCGGCAGCGGCACGTCCCGCGCGCATGCGTCGATCGCGACCGGACAGCGCGTGCGGAACGCGCAGCCGGACGGCGGGTTGAGCGGCGAGGGCATCTCGCCCGCCAGCAGCATCGGACGGCGAGCACGCTCGCGCGCCGGCTCCGGCGTCGGCGCCGCATCGAGCAGCGCCTTCGTGTACGGGTGCTGCGGCACGCCGTACACGTCATGCCGCGTGCCGAACTCCATCACGCGGCCGAGATACATCACGAGCACGCGCTGGCTGATGGCCTTCACCACCGCCAGGTCGTGCGCGACGAACAGATAGGACAACGACAGTTCGCGTTGGAGATCGCGCAACAGGTTCACGATCTGCGCCTGGATCGACACGTCGAGCGCCGATACCGGTTCGTCGCAGATCACGAGCTTCGGCTCGCTGATCAGCGCGCGCGCAATGCCGACGCGCTGGCATTGCCCGCCGGAAAATTCATGCGGATAACGCAGCAGGTGATGCGCGTTCAGGCCGACGCGTTCGAGCATCGAGATCACGCGGCGGCGCACTTCGGTACGGCCGAGGCCCGCGTGATGCGTGACGAGCGGCTCCGCGACGACCTGCTCGATCGTCATGCGCGGGTCGAGCGACGCGAGCGGATCCTGGAAGATCATCTGCACTTCGCGCCGCATCGCGGTGCCGCGCAGGTGATCGGGCGCGACGGCCTGGCCGCGCCATTTCACGGTGCCGGCCGTCATCGGCACGAGGCCGATCAGCGCGCGCGCGAGCGTCGACTTGCCGCAGCCCGATTCGCCGACGAGCCCGACCGTCTCGCCGCGCTTCACGTCGAACGACACGCCGTCGACCGCGCGCAGCGTGCCCTTCGGCGACCACGGATAGCCGCCGAGCGGCACGCGAAAATGCACCTTCAGATTGTCGACGGACAGCAGCGTGTCGTCCGTCGCGCCGGCTTGGCGGCGTTCATCGACGCTCATCGCAGACCTCCGATCAAATCGGCCACGGGCCGGTGGCACGCGCGCACCGCGCCCGCGGCGCCATAGGTTTCGAGCGCCGGGCGCTCGGCGCCGCAGCGTTCTTCCGCATACGTGCAGCGCTTCGCGAACGCGCAGCCGGCCGGCGCGGTGCCGGGCATCGGCGGGTTGCCGGGAATCGCGACGAGCGGCGCGTCGTCCGCGTCGGTCAGGCGCGGCAGCGCGTTGAGCAGGCCGATCGTGTACGGATGCGACGGCGCCGCGAAGATCGAGTCGGCCGGCGCGTATTCGACGGTGCGGCCCGCGTACATCACCATCACGTCGTCGGCGAGGCCGGCGACCACGCCCATGTCGTGCGTGATCAGCACGATCGCGGTGCCGCGCTCGCGGTTCAGCTCGCGCAGCAGGTCGATGATCTGCGCCTGCACGGTCACGTCGAGCGCGGTGGTCGGCTCGTCGGCGATCAGGATTTCCGGCTCGGACAAGAGCGCCATCGCGATCATCACGCGCTGCCGCATGCCGCCCGAGAACTCGTGCGGATACATGCGGATGCGGCGCGCGGCGTCGGGAATGCGCACCGATTCGAGCGCCTCGATCGCGCGCTTGATCGCTTCCTTGCGCGACAGCTTGCGATGCAGCTGCAGCGTCTCGGTCATCTGCCGCTCGATCGTCAGGAACGGATTGAGCGACGTCATCGGATCCTGGAAGATCATCGCGATGCGGTCGCCGCGCACCGCGTTCAGCGCGCGCGTATCCATGTCGAGCAGGTTGTCGCCGCGGTAGCGCGCGGCGCCGGTCGTCGTGCCGTTGCCGGCCAGCAGGCCGAGCAGCGCCATCACGGTCTGGCTCTTGCCCGAGCCCGATTCGCCGACGATGCCGAGCGTCTTGCCGGCTTCGAGCGAGAACGACACGCCGTTCACGGCGTCGATCGGCGGCGCATCCTTGCGCGTGAAGCGCACGCCGAGGTTTTCAACTTCCAACAGAGCGGCCATCTTCAGCGATCCTTCGGGTCGAGCGCGTCACGCAGGCCGTCGCCGACGAAGTTCACGCAGTAGAGCGTCACGCAAAGCATGACGGCCGGGGCCAGCAGCAGCCACGGCATCGATTCCAGTTTCTGCGCGCCGTCCTGGATCAGCACGCCCCAGCTCGTCATCGGCTCCTGCACGCCGAGGCCGAGGAACGACAGCACCGATTCGGTGAGCACGATGTTCGGCACCGAGACCGTCGCGTACACGACGACCACGCCGAGCAGGTTCG
This sequence comes from Burkholderia anthina, assembly GCF_001547525.1. Taxonomy (GTDB): domain Bacteria; phylum Pseudomonadota; class Gammaproteobacteria; order Burkholderiales; family Burkholderiaceae; genus Burkholderia; species Burkholderia semiarida. Next base: position 1,467,999 of record NZ_LNJP01000003.1, on the reverse strand, counting down.
GCACGACGTGGCGCAGCACGATCGACGCCGGCGACACGCCGATCGCGCGCGCCGCATCGACGAACTCGCGGTTGCGCAGCGACAGCGTCTGGCCGCGCACGACGCGCGCCATGTCGATCCACGAGAACGCGCTGATGGTCAGCACGACCAGCATGAACGAGCGGCCGAACAGGGTCATCATCAGGATCGCGATCAGCAGGTACGGGATCGCGTACATCATGTCGACGACGCGCATCATCACGGCGTCGACGCGGCCGCCCGCAAAGCCGGCGGTCGCGCCCCACGCGACGCCGAACAGGCCCGACACGAGCGTGCCGAGCAGGCCGACCTCGATCGATACGCGGCCGCCGATCAGCGTGCGCACGAGCAGGTCGCGGCCGAGCTCGTCGGTGCCGAACCAGTGCTGGTTCGCCCAGGTCGGCGGCAGGCTGATCGAGGCCCAGTCGCTCGCGGCGGGATCGGCCGCGAGCAGCCACGGGCCGACGAAGCACGCGAGCGTGATCAGCGCGAGCAGCACGAGGCTGAACACGGCCGCACGGTTGTGAAGGAAGCGCGCGAACGCCAGCTCGAGCGGCGAGCGCGAACGCGGCGGCGAATCGGTCTGCACGGGCAGGCCGACGACGGGAGTGGTCGGGGTCATCGCTGTGCCTCGCTCAATAACGGATGCGCGGATCGAGCCACGCGTACGCGAGGTCGACCAGCAGGTTGAACAGCACCGCGAAGACGGTCGTCAGCACGACGAGGCCGAGCACCAGCGTGTAGTCGCGGTTGATGGCGCCGTTCACGACGAGTTGCCCGAGGCCCGGCAGCGCGAACACCGATTCGGTGACGACGGCCGCCGTGATCGACGTGATGCAGACCGTGCCGAACAGCGACACGACCGGCATCAGCGCGGGCTTGAGCGCGTGGCGCAGCACGATGGTCGAGCCCGGCAGGCCCTTCGCGCGCGCGGTGCGGATGTAGTTGCTCGACAGCGTCTCGATCATCGAGCCGCGCATCACGCGCGCGAGCAACGACACGTTGATGAGGGTCAGCAGCGCGATCGGCAGCAGCCGGTACCGCCAGCCGCCGTCGCCCCAGCCGCCGGCCGGCAGCCAGCCGTTGCCGGCCGACGTCTTCAGCAGGATCGCGAAGATCCACACCATCACGGGGCCGAGCACGAACGGCGGCACGACGTTGCCGAAGTTGCCGATCAGCATCACGAAGCGGTCGATCACGCTGTCGCGGCGCACGGCCGCGACGGTGCCGAGCAGCACGCCGAGCACGATCGAGATCGGGATCGACACGCCGCCGACGCCGAGGCTCACGGGCAGCGCCTTCTTCACGAGATCGTTGACCGACCAGTCGACGTAACGGAACGACGGGCCGAGATCGCCGTGCAGCAGCGAGCCGAGATACAGCAGGTACTGCTTCCACAGCGGCTCGTCGAGGTGGTACTTCGCGTTCAGGTTCGCGAGCGTCGCGGCGGACAACTGCTTCTCCGTATCGAACGGACCGCCGGGCGTGAAGTGCAGCAGCAGGTAGCAGACGGTGATGACCGCGAGGATCGTCGGCACCGCCCACAACGTGCGCCTCAATGCGTAGGCCAGCATGATCGCTCCGCTCAGTGCTTGATCAGGTACATGTCCTGCGAGGCGCGCATGTCGATCACGTTCTTCAGCGAATAGCCGCCCACGTACGACTTCACGAGACGGTCGGCCGAATACTGGAACAGCGGCACCATCGGCGTGTCCTTCATCGCCATGTCGTGCGCCTGCGTGAGCAGCGCGGCGCGCGCCTGGTCGTCGAGCTTCTGGTTGCCTTCCTCGACGAGCGCGTCCACCTGCTTGTTGCAGTAGCCGACGGTGTTCTGGGCGCTGCCGCAGCGGATCAGGTCGAAGAAGGTCATCGCGTCGTTGTAGTCGGCGAACCAGCCGTCACGCGCGATCTGCACCTTGCCGTCGTGCCGCTGCTTCATCAGCACCTTGAACTCGACGTTCTCGAGCTTCGTGTTGATGCCGAGCTTCGTGCGCCACTCCGACGCGGCGAACAGCGCGACCTTCTTGTGCAGGTCGTTGGTGTTGTACGTGAGCGTGAACGACAGCGGCTTCGCGTCCGAGTAGCCGGCCTGCTTCAGCAGGTCCTTCGCGGCCGCGACGCGCCTGGCCATCGGCCACGACGCCCATTCCGGCGTGAACGGCTGCTGCACGCCCTTCGTGCCGTTCGGCATCAGCCCGTACATCGGCTTCTCGCCGGCCTGCGTGAGCTTCGACGTGAGCACGTCGCGATCGATCACCATCGACAGCGCCTGGCGCACGCGCTTGTCCTTCAGCGCCGCGTCGCTGTTGTTCAGGTAGTAGTAGTAGGTCGCGAGCTGCAGGCCCTGGCGCAGCTCGCCGCCGAACTGCTTGCTGACCTGCTGGAAGATGCCCGACGGGATCGAGTAGCTGTAGTCGATCTGGCCGGCCTGGTACATGCGCATCGCGGTTTCGTCGCTTTCGATCGGCAGGTACGTGACCTTGTTGATCACGACCTTCGACGCGTTCCAGTACTTCGCGTCCTTCGTCGCCACGATGCGGTTGTTCGGCTGCCAGTCGGCGAGCTGGTACGCGCCGTTGCTGACGATGTTGCCCGGGCGCGTCCACGCGTCGCCGAACTTCGCGACCACGTCCTTGTTCACCGGCGCGAGCGGCGCCATCGCGGTCAGTTCGGGGAAGAACGCGACGGGCACGTCGGTCGTCACTTCCAGCGTGTACGGATCGACCGCACGCACGCCGAGCGTCGACGGCGCGGCCTTGCCGGCGATGATGTCCTTCGAGTTCTTGATGAACTCGACGAGGATCGTGTACTTCGAGCCCGTCTTCGGATCGACGAGACGCTGCCACGAGTAGACGAAATCGGCGGCCGTCACCGGCTGGCCGTTGCTCCATTTCGCGTCGTGGCGAAGCTTGAAGATCCATGTCTGCGGCGTCTTGCGTTCCCACGACAGCGCCACGCCCGGCACGATCTGGCCGGCCGCGTCGATGCGCGCGAGCCCTTCGAACAGGTCGAGGCCGATCGTGTTGCCGGTCCACGATTCGATGTGCGCCGGGTCGAGCGACTCGACTTCGGCCGGCACCTGGCGCGTGAGGTCCTGTTGGGGAGCGAGCGCGACGTTGGACGGAACGGTCACGGCGTGGGCGGCGGGCGTCGTCAGGGCGAGCGCGGCCAGCACGGCCGACATGGCATGCAAGGATTTCATCGTGGCGGTCTTGAGAAGGGTGGTTCGGTGAGCGTCGCGCGGCGGATGCCGCGGCTTACGCGTGAGACGCTGACGGGTGCAGCGATCGGGGAGGCCCGTGGTTCTCGTATTGCATGTTAGTATTCCTTACATTTCTTTCGACGGGCATCCCGTCGAAGAAACGAAGGAATACCCGTGCGTTAGAACAGCCGCGGCGTACCGACCCAGACCACCACCGACTCGATCTTCGCGGTGTTGACCCAGCTGTGCGGCACCGTCGACTGATAGTGCGAACTGTCCCCGGCCTGCAGGACGAACGTCTTGCCTTCCAGCGTCAGCGACACTTCCCCTTCAATCACGTACAGGAACTCCTCTCCTGCATGTGTCGTCACCTCCGACCGCTTCTGCCCCGGCGGCATCCTCACGAGGATCGCCTCCAGCTGGCGCCCTTCGGACACGTTCGTCAGCCTCGCGAACAGGTTCGCCGAATCGGCAAACCCGAAGAAGCGCAACTGATCGCCTCGGCACACCGAGCGTTCCTCGCTCGGCGTATCCACGAAGTACTGCACCGTCACACCGAGCGCGTGGGCGATACCGGCCAGCGACGTCAGTGACGGCGACGCGAGCCCGCGCTCGACTTGAGACAGAAACGGCTTCGAAATCCCCGCGGCGGTAGCGGTGTCGTCGAGCGTGCGCTTCAGACGTTGGCGCAACGCGCGAATCTTGCTGCCCAGTGCGACAGCGTCTGCCGATCGCGAGTTTTCAGTGGGGGGAACCATAGCAGGCCGAAAAGTGGTCGTCAAAAAATGTTTGATGGAAAGTAACTAAGTTAATTAGAGATAGCTTAATCTTCGGTTTCGTACACGCTTTCGGCGTTGAGCCCGGTGCACTAAACAGGGGCCGAAGCGAGCGAAACGACGCGCTATCTTGCCAGACTCGCCGGCTTCACAGGCAAGCTGCAAGCGGCTCTCCGGGAATTTGCGGAGAACGGGCGCGAAGCTTACAAGTAGATGATGAGACAAATGTTCCTGAAAGCTGCTGCCATATCGGGAGTTTCCCTAAGTGGCGCGGACCCGACGCACCGGACCGGCAAACGTTACCATTCGCGCGCCGGTCGGGGGCTTGCTCCGCCTTCCAACGCGGAGTCCGACCCCGGCCCGGGCTAACCGCCCGACTGCTCCATCGCCGACGCCAAGCCTACCCGGCCACCGTGCTCCGGCGCCAGTTCGACCCCAAGGCGACGCGCGATCCGCGCCGTCCGTTTCAAACGAGATTGATGATGCAAGCACCTGTTTCACAGACCCGATCGTTTACGACGGTCTTCCTCATCGAAATGTGGGAGCGCTTCGGCTACTACGGCATGGCCGCGCTCCTGGTCCTCTTCATGGTCGACCGGCTCGGCTTCACCGACAGCCACGCGAACCTGACCTGGGGGGCGTTCACCGCGCTCGTCTACGCCGCGCCGTCGATCGGCGGCTGGATCGGCGACAAGGTGCTCGGCGCGCGCCGCACGATGATCATCGGCGCGTCCGTGCTGTGCGCCGGCTACCTGATGCTCGCGGTGCCGAACGATCACCTGGCGTACATGTACGCGTCGCTCGGCGTGATCGTCGTCGGCAACGGCCTGTTCAAGGCCAACGCGGCGAACCTCGTGCGCCGCATCTACGAAGGCGACGACGCGCGCATCGACAGCGCGTTCACGATCTACTACATGGCGGTCAACATCGGCTCGACGGTGTCGATGCTCGCGACGCCGTGGATCAAGGATCACTGGGGCTGGCACACCGCGTTCGCGGTCTGCTGCGGCGGCATGCTGCTGGCGATCCTCAACTTCATGCTGATGCACCGCACGCTCGCGCACGTCGGCTCGCAGCCGGACGACGAGCCGATCCGCTGGAAGCGCCTCGGCGCGGTCGCGGCCGGCGGCGTCGCGCTCGCGCTGGTCACGCTGTACGTGCTGCAGCACAAGCAGCTCGCGGTCGCGAGCGTGTGGACGGCCGCATTCGCGATTCTCGCGATCTTCGCGTACATGATCGCGAAATCGGAGCGCTCGGAGCGCGCGGGCCTGATCGCGGCGCTCGTGCTGATCGGCCAGGTGATCCTGTTCTTCATCTTCTACGTGCAGATGTCGACGTCGCTGACGCTGTTCGCGCTGCGCAACGTCGATCCGCGCTTCATGCTGTTCGGCACGACGCTGTTCACGTGGAGCGCCGCGCAGTTCCAGGCGCTGAACCCGATCTGGATCATGCTGCTGAGCCCGGTGCTCGTGTGGGTCTACAACGCCGTCGCGAAGGGCGGGCGCGATCTGCCGGTCGCCGCGAAGTACGCGCTCGGTTTCGGTGCGGTCGCCGCGGGCTACCTGGTGTTCACGATCAGCGGCCGCTATGCGGTCGACGGCCGCGTGTCGTCGTGGTTCATGGTGTGGGGCTACGGCCTGTACTCGCTCGGCGAGCTGCTGGTGAGCGGCCTCGGCCTCGCGATGATCGCCCGCTACGTGCCGGCGCGCATGAGCGGCTTCATGATGGGCGCGTATTTCGTCGCGACGGGCGTGTCGCAGTATCTGGGCAGCGTCGTCGCGAACTTCGCGCAGATGCCGTCGCACGAACTGCCGGCCACCGAATCGCTGCCGCTCTACCTGTCGCTGTTCGAGAAGCTCGGCTGGCTCGCCGCGATCGGCATGCTGCTCGCGCTGCTGCTGCTGCCGCTGATGAACCGCCTGTCGCGCCAGCATCAGCGCTGCACGGACGAGCGCCGCGAAGAAGCGCTGCAGGCGCAGGCCGCCGCCGCGCAGTAAGGACTATCCCTCGGCGTGCGGCGTGCACGCCACATTCTCCCGCCAGAAACGCGAACGCGTCCTACACTGGTTGCAGGCAACGCATCCGCTTCGCGAGATGCGCACTGGCGGGAGAACACGATGAAAAGCAAGACGACGCGGCTTTTGAGGATCCTGTCGGACATCCGGCACGCGCAGCGCTGCACCGCGATGCGCGCCGCCCGGGCCGCGGCCGAAGCCGATGCGGTGCTCGCGGAGCGCGACGAGCCGGCGCAGGACGAACGCGACGACGCCGAACCCGACGACGCCACCGCCACGCCCCGCTCCCGTATCGGCTCACCTCACTGACGCCGCGCGGCGCCTGCCGCGCCGCATACGCCGCTTCCGCGCGCCTACGCCGCCGCGCCGCGCCATCGCGCGATCCACGTTCCCGAACCGGCCACCGCCATCATCAGCCCGAGCGCGCACGCGTCGGCCACGAGGCCCACGCCGACATGCCGCAGATCGGCGCCGCGCACGACCGGATGCAGCAGCGAATCGATCACGAGCGAGATCGCCGCGCCCGCGACGAAGCAGACCAGCCCGCGCTGGCCGACCGCCACGACGGGCCGCACGCCCTGCGCGATCCGCGCGATCCAGCCGAAGCGCACGCAATCGGCCATCAGCCACGCGACGGCCGCGAAGCTCACGACGCGCGGCAGCGCGAGATCGCGCTTGAACACGCCTTCCGGCACCGGCAGCCCCGAAAACAGCTTGTAGCTCGCGCAACCGAGCACGATCGCGCACGCGAGCCCGGTCGCCGCGGCGCCCCAGCGGCCGAGCGCGATGCGCCGGTAGAACGGCTGGCAGCGCGCGAGCACGCCGGCGACGAACATCAGTTGCCACGCGAACGGGTTGAAGCTCCAGCGAAAGCCGTCGGTGTCCAGCAGCTCGGGGCCGAGCCAGCCCGCCGCGAGCCAAGACGCGACGCTGATCGCGACGAGCAGCCACGGATGACGCCGCGCGAACGGCACCAGCACGGGCGACGCGAGCGCGAACAGCACGTACATCGGCAGCACCGACGCGAGATACGGCTGGCGCTGGAACGTCAGCAGCTCGGCGAGCCCCGTGAGCGGCGACGCGAGCATCACGCTGACGTCGTCGAGCGCGAGGTTCGGCGCATCGATCCCGTAGTGGTCGAGCACCGCCGACACGACGAGCATCAGCGTCGACGTCGCGAGAAACGCGCGGTAGATCTGCATCGCGCGCCGCACGAACCGCTGCTGCGCGGCGCGCGCGCCGTGCCGCTCGGCGATCGCGCCGTACGCGCTCGCGGTCGCGAAGCCGCCGAGAAACACGAACACCTCGGCCGCATCGCACAGCGCGAACGCGTGCAGCGTCACGCGCGACAGCACGCTCGCGCCGATGTGATCGACGACGATCATCAACAGCACGAGCCCGCGGAAGAAATCGATTTCGATCAGGCGGCCGCCGCGCGACGGCTGCTCCGTAGTGGAATGCAGCGGGCTCAACGACATGAGCGCACCTGTACGGCGGCGGTGCGACGCGCACCGGGGAGGGGATCGGGAACAAGCAGGCGAACGCGATCGGCGGCGATACGCGTATGTCCGTATCGCGCCAACCCGGCTGGCCAGGCACGGAGATGACCGTTCATCGAAAAGCTGCATACGAAGGGAAGTCGGTCAGGTCAGTCTAATGGCCGATCAGCGGAGACCCTAAGTAACAAAATGCAACTGAATCTTCTCATCGATTACACGCGCGAGCGTGGCGCAATGAAGCTGACGGCGTCGCCAGATTCGCGTCAGCGCGGCGTCGGTTGACCGTCGGTATCGAATGGAATCGACGGGACTCGGCAGCGATACGGGCGCCGTTCGACGGTCGATGAAGCACGCGATGCGCGGCACGTTCCGCACGGCCCGCGCATCGCGACGAGGCCGTTACCCGCGCGCGGGCAGGCGCCGCATCAGCATCGCGCCGTGCCACGCGGTGAGCGCGACGGCGGCCCAGATCGGCCCGTACGTCGCGAGTTGCGCGACGCTCAGCGTTTCGCCGAGCAGCAGCAGCGACACCACGACGAGCAGCACCGGCTCGACGTAGCCGAGAATCCCGAACAGCGCCATCGGCAGCATGCGGCTCGCCTTCAGGTAGCTCGCGAGCGCGAGCGTGCTGAGAATGCCGAGCCCCGGCAGCAGCGCGGCCCACAGCAGCGGATGGCCGGCGACACGCGTCGTGCTCGCCGCGACCATCGCGAACGCGACCGGGCACAGCAGCACGATCTCGATCGCGAACGCGGCCAGCGAATCGGCGCTGATCCGCCGGCGCAGCACGAAATACGGCGGATAGCCGAGCGCGACGACCAGCGTCGGCCACGCGAACGCGCGCGTCGCCCACACCTCGTGCGCGACACCGAGCGCCGCACAGGCGACCGCCGCCCATTGCAGCGGGTCGAGCCGTTCGCGATAGTAGAAGCGGCCGACGAGCACCATCGTCAGCGGCAGCAGGAAATAGCCGAGCGACACTTCGAGCATGCGGCCGTGCAGCGGCGCCCACAGGAACAGCCACAGCTGCACGCCGAGCAGCGCCGCGCTCACCGGCAGCGCGATCAGCAGGCGCCAGTCGCGCGCACCGCGCGCGGCGAGCGCGACGAGCGCCGGCCAGCGGCCGCGCAGCGCGATCAGCGCGAGCGCGCCCGGCGCGGTCCAGAGGATGCGCCACGCGAAGACGTCGAGCCCCGTGAGCGGCGCGAGCAGTTTCGCGTAAGCGGACATCAGCGCGAACAGCGTCGACGCCATCACCGACAGCATGAGGCCGCGCCCCGCCTCCGGATACCCCGTCATGATCGTCGTGTGCCCCTTACTGCTGCTGGAAACGTTCGAAGCGCTTCTCGGTGCGGCGTTCCTCGAACGTCACCTCGGTCACGCGCGCGGCGGGCGGCCCGTGACGCAGCCACGCGAGCATCCGGTCGATCTGTGCGCCGGGCCCCTGGATCATCGCCTCGACGGTGCCGTCCTCGAGATTCGCGACCCAGCCGCGCAGCTTCAGCGCATGCGCCTCGCGCACCGTCGCGTGACGAAAGCCGACGCCCTGCACGACGCCGCGCACCCGCACGTAGTAGGTCTCGATCCGTTCGTCCAGCTCGTTGCGGCTCATCGCATCGCCCTCCGGTTGCATTCAAGCCCGGCATTGTAGTCGCGTCGGCCGCTTCGCACACGCGCCGGCCGGGCGTCGCCGCCCCCGCCGACCACGTACAATCTCGCCGATGCCAACCGCCGCGCCGCCCGCGCGGCCCAGAAGGAAACGCATGACTGATACTTCCCGCGATCTCGTTCTCGTCACCGGCGCGTCCGGTTTCGTCGGCTCGGCCGTCGCGCGCATCGCGCAGCAGAAAGGCTATGCGGTGCGCGTGCTCGTGCGCCCGACCAGCCCGCGCACGAACGTCGCGGATCTCGATGCCGAGATCGTCACCGGCGACATGCGCGACGAGGCGTCGATGCGCGCCGCGCTGCGCGGCGTGCGCTACCTGCTGCACGTGGCGGCCGACTACCGGCTGTGGGCGCCCGACCCCGACGAGATCGAGCGCGCGAACCTCGAAGGCGCGGTCGCGACGATGCGCGCGGCCCGCGCGGAAGGCGTCGAGCGGATCGTCTACACGAGCAGCGTCGCGACGCTGAAGGTGACGAGCGCCGGCGACCCGTCCGACGAGAACCGGCCGCTCACGGCCGAGCAGGCGATCGGCGTATACAAGCGCAGCAAGGTGCTCGCGGAGCGCGCGGTCGAACGGATGATCGCCGACGAAGGGCTGCCGGCCGTGATCGTCAATCCGTCGACGCCGATCGGCCCGCGCGACGTGAAACCGACGCCGACCGGCCGCATCATCGTCGAGGCCGCGCTCGGCAAGATTCCCGCGTTCGTCGATACGGGGCTGAACCTCGTGCACGTCGACGACGTCGCGCACGGCCACTTCCTCGCGCTCGAGCGCGGCCGGATCGGCGAGCGCTACATCCTCGGCGGCGAGAACCTGCCGCTGCAGCAGATGCTCGCGGACATCGCGCAGATGACGAGCCGCAAGGCGCCGACGATCGCGCTGCCGCGCTGGCCGCTGTATCCGCTCGCGGTGGGCGCCGAAGCGGTCGCGAAGTTCACGAAGAAGGAGCCGTTCGTCACCGTGGACGGGCTGCGGATGTCGAAGAACAAGATGTATTTCACGTCCGCGAAGGCCGAGCGCGAGCTCGGCTACCGGGCGCGCCCGTATCGCGAAGGGCTGCGCGATGCGCTCGACTGGTTCGGCTCGGCGGGCTACCTGAAGTAACACAAAGCGGCGCACCTCGCGCCGCTTTGCGCACTTTGTTACACGTCGCGCACGGACCGGCATCGGCGCAGCGGTTAAAATCGCGGGTCTTACGCAGAGAAGACACGCATGAACCTCAACGATCAGATCGCTTCGCTCGCCACGGGCGTCGATCAGCTCCTCCACGATCACCACGCCGCCCAGCAGGCGGCACGCAGCGCGGAAGCCTTCGCGCGCGCCGCCGCGGCGGAGGCCCGGGCTGCCGCCGAGCGCCACGCGGCGGCGGAAGCCGAAGCGAAGGCCGCCGCGCAGCGCCACACGGCCGCAGCCGCCGATGCCGAAGCCGCGCAGCGGCGCCATGCCGATGCCACCGCCGTCGCCGAAGCGGCCGCCCAACGTCATACCGATGCCGCCGCGCAGGCCGAAGCCGCTTCGCAGCGCCATGCGGAAGCCACCGCGCTGACCGAAGCGCTCGCGCAACGTCACGCGGATGCCGAGGCCGCATCGCAGCGGCACGCGGCCGCGATCGCCGAAGCCGAGGCCGCCGCGCAGCGTCATCACGCCGCCGCGACCGAAGCCGAAGCGGCCGCGCAACGTCATGCGGCGGCGACCGCCGAAGCCGAAGCCGCCGCGAAGCGCCACGCGGAAGCGACCGCCGAAGCCGAGGCCGCCGCGCAGCGCCACCGGGCCGCGATCGCCGAGGCCGAGGCGCTCGCCCAGCGTCACACGCAGGCGCTCGCCGACACGCAGGCCGCCGCCCGGCGTCACGCCGAAGCGACCGCCGAGGCCGAAGCCGTCACGCAGCGCCACGCCGAGGCGATCGCCCAGGCCGAAGCCGCCGCGCAACGCCACGCCGAGGCCACCGCCGAAGCCGAAGCCATCACGCAGCGCCATACCGAGGCGATCGCCCAGGCCGAAGCGGCCGCGCAGCACCACGCGAAGGCCATCGCCGACGCCGAGGCGCTGGTCGAGGCCGTCGTCCAGGAAGCCGCGACGAGCGCGGCGGCAACCGCCGTGGCGGCTGAAGTCGTCGAGCCGGCGGTGGCGCCGCCAGCGTCCGTGAACGCGGCCGCGCCGGCCGCGGCTGAAACGGTCGGGACGGTCGAAGTGGTCGAAGCAGCCGGCGCGCCGGCCGATGCCGAGACGGCACCGATTCCGACCGCGCAAGCCGAAACCGCGACTGAAGCCGACGCCGCTGCCGCGCCGGCCGACAAGGCGACGCTGCACGTGTCGCGCCCGTCCCAGAACGAACTCACGCTGTCCATCAACGGCCAGTCGATCACGCTGCATCCCGAGCAACTGGGCCAGTTGATCGAGGAGCTCGCGCATGCACGCGCGTCGATGCAGCCGGAGCCGCCGCCCGGCATTCCGGCCGGCTGGCGTTTCGTGACGACGAAGAACCCGATGATGGCCGTGCAGAAGCAGGCGAACGGCGACCGCCTGCTGGTCGCGCGCCACACGGGCTACGGCTGGGTGCCGTTCACGTTCTCGCCGGACGTCGTGATCCAGATGTACATGATGCTGACGCAGCGGTAAGCGCCGGCATCGGCCGGCAACCGGCCGGAAAGCACACAGCCCGAATCGGCTTGCGTCGATCCGGGCTGTGTGTTTTCAGGGGGCCGGTTTATCGGTACGGCGGCGGCATCCGCCGGCGTGGATCAGCGCTCCACCGGCGCCTGCACGCGCGCCTTCCACTGGCCGCCCTTGCCGCGCCAGTAACGCCACGCGGACGCGAACGTCGCGCCGACGTAGAACAGCGCGACGAGCGGCAGCGCGGGCGCCCACAGCGGCGAGCGCCGGTAGTAGCGCAGCATCGGCGCATACGCGGCGCACATCGACGCCCACGCGAGCCAGGCCGGCCATGCGCGCGCGCCGTAGGCCAGCGCGGCGACGGGCGGCACCAGATAGATGATCGTCATCCCGAGCAGCGTGCCGGCCAGCAGCAGCGGCGAATAGTGCAGCTGCGTGAACGCGGTGCGCGCGATCATGTTCCAGATGTCGCGCCAGCTGTCGTACGGGCGCAGCGACACGCTGCGATCGGCGAGATCGAGCCGGATCGGATGACGGCCGCCGCCGCGATGCTTGATCTGCGCGGCAAGGCTGCAGTCGTCGATCAGCGCGCCGCGAATCGATTCGATGCCGCCCGCTTCCTCGAGCGCCGTGCGCTTCACGAGCATGCAGCCGCCCGCGGCGCCGGCCGTCCGGTTGCGCGGGTTGTTGATCCACGAGAACGGGTACAGCTTCGCGAAGAAGAACACGAACGCCGGAATCAACGCCTTTTCCCAGAACGAATCGCAGCGCAGCCGCACCATCAGCGACACGAGATCGCGATTTTCGGCCTGCGCGCGCGTGACGAGCTGCGCGACGGCGTCGGGCGGATGACCGATGTCGGCATCCGTCAGCAACAGGTAGTCGGCCGGCAGGCCAAGCGTCTGCACGGCCGCGATCCCCTGCGACTGCGCCCACACCTTGCCCGACCAGCCGGCCGGCAGCGGCTTCGCGCTCAGCACCGTCAGCCGGTCGGCGCGGTTGATCGCGAGCGCGGCCGCGCGGGCCGCGTCGGCGGTGCCGTCGTCGCTGTGGTCGTCGACGATGATCAGATGAAAGTCGCCCGGATAGTCCTGCTCGAGCAGCGAAGTCGCCGCGCGGGCGATCACGTCGGCTTCGTTGCGCGCCGGCACGACGGCCACGACGGCCGGCCAGCCGGCCTCGGCCGCCGCGCCGCGGGCGTCGGGCGGCAGCGGCCGCGCGGGCTGCGCGCGCCAGAAGCCGCCGCGCGCGACGAGCAGCACGATCCAGATCACCAGCGACAGGCCGGACACCAGGAAGGCGATCGCGAGCATCATCGGCCTGCTCCCTGCCGGGCGCCGGCGCGTGCGACATCAATGAGGGTCTGGAACAAAACACCCGGCGCCGCAGGGGCGGACGGGCAATACGCGTAAGAATCGACGGTCATCGAATGGCCTTGAAATGAGCGCGATGGCGGGCAGCCGGAGCGGCCGCCCGCGAAACCGCGCAGTTTACCGGGTTCCGCGCGCGCCAGCGCCGACGCGGCTCTCCCGCAATTGCAACGGTGTCGATACGGCACCGAAGCAAGGACGGCCCGATAGGGTTAAAATGCGCGATTAATTCGGGGTTCCGGGGCCTGGCCGGCCGGTTCGTTCCTGCCTTCATAACATCAAGCCGGGGCGAGCAAGCGCGTGCCAGCGCCTCGAACCCCGGCGTCTGTCGTCGGAGTTCGCTCACCTATGCGAGTCATCCTTGCCCAGCCCCGCGGCTTTTGTGCGGGGGTTGTCCGTGCGATCGAGATCGTCGATCGCGCGCTGCAACAGCACGGTGCGCCGGTCTATGTGCGTCACGAGATCGTGCATAACCGGCATGTCGTCGAAAATCTGCGTAATAAAGGGGCACGATTCGTTGAGGAGCTCGACGAGGTGCCGCACGGCGCTGTCGCGATCTTCAGCGCGCACGGTGTCGCCCAGACGGTCGAGCGCGACGCGCAAACGCGCGGGCTCGACGTGCTCGACGCGACCTGCCCGCTCGTCACGAAAGTGCACGTGCAGGGCCGCCAGTACGTCGCGGCGGGCCGCCGGCTGATCCTGATCGGCCACGCGGGCCACCCGGAAGTCGAGGGCACGATCGGCCAGATTCCGGCCGAGGTGATCCTCGTGCAGAGCGAGGCCGAAGTGGATACGCTGACGTTGCCCGTCGACACGCCGGTCGCGTACATCACGCAGACCACGCTGTCGGTGGACGACACGCGCGGCATCATCGAAGCGCTGCAGCGCCGGTTCACCGACCTCGTCGGCCCGGACACGCGCGACATCTGCTATGCCACGCAGAATCGCCAGGCCGCCGTGCGCGAGCTGAGCGAACAGGTTGACGTGCTGCTCGTCGTCGGTGCGACGAACAGCTCGAACTCGAACCGCCTGCGCGAGATCGGCACCGAAAGCGGTGTGCCGAGCTATCTCGTCGCCGACGGCTCGGAAGTGAAGGCCGAATGGTTCGCGGGCGTGCAGACGGTCGGCCTGACCGCCGGCGCGTCGGCGCCCGAGGAAATGGTCGAGGATGTAATCGGCGCGCTGCGCGCGCTGGGGCCCGTCGAGGTCGCGACGATGGCGGGCCGTGAAGAAAAAGTCGAATTCAAGTTGCCGGCGAAGCTCACGCAAGCTGTCGCCCGCGAAGTTTAAGGAGGACATCCCTTGTCTATTCCGCTGCTCCAGCAAGTCCGTGTCGGCGCCTACATCGTGCGCCAGCACCTGTCCGGCAACAAACGCTATCCGCTCGCGCTGATGCTCGAGCCGCTGTTCCGCTGCAACCTCGCGTGCAACGGCTGCGGCAAGATCGATTATCCGGATCCGATCCTGAACCAGCGTCTTTCCGTCGAGGAATGCCTGCAGGCCGTCGACGAGTGCGGCGCGCCCGTCGTGTCGATCGCCGGCGGCGAGCCGCTGCTCCACAAGGAGATGCCGGAAATCGTCAAGGGCATCATGAAGCGCAAGAAGTTCGTGTACCTGTGCACGAACGCGCTGCTGATGGAAAAGAAGATGGACGACTACCAGCCGAGCCCGTATTTCGTCTGGTCGGTCCACCTCGACGGCGACAAGGACATGCACGACCATTCCGTGTCGCAGGAAGGCGTGTACGACAAGGCGGTCGCGGCGATCAAGGAAGCGAAGCGCCGCGGCTTCCGCGTGAACATCAACTGCACGCTGTTCAACGATGCGATCCCCGAGCGCGTCGCGAAGTTCTTCGACACGCTGGGCCCGATCGGCGTCGACGGCATCACCGTGTCGCCGGGCTACGCGTACGAGCGCGCGCCGGATCAGCAGCACTTCCTGAACCGCGACAAGACGAAGAACCTGTTCCGCGAAATCCTGAAGCGCGGCGAAGGCGGCAAGCGCTGGTCGTTCAGCCAGTCGTCGCTGTTCCTCGACTTCCTGGCCGGCAACCAGACGTACAAGTGCACGCCGTGGGGCAACCCGGCGCGTACGGTGTTCGGCTGGCAGAAGCCGTGCTACCTGGTCGGCGAAGGTTACGTGAAGACCTTCAAGGAGCTGATGGAAACGACGGAGTGGGACAACTACGGCGTCGGCAACTACGAGAAGTGCGCGGACTGCATGGTCCACTGCGGCTTCGAGGCCACGGCCGTGATGGACACGATCTCGAACCCGCTGAAGGCGCTGCGCGTGAGCCGCAAGGGCATCAAGACCGACGGCCCGTTCGCACCGGACATCTCGATCGCGAAGCAGCGTCCGGCCGAGTACGTGTTCTCGCGCCACGTCGAGATCAAGCTCGAGGAAATCCAGCGCGCCGGCAAGGGCAAGCTGCAGAAGCCGGCGAAGTCGGCAACGGCCGCTTAAGCGCGTTTCGCCGCGCGGGGGTTCGCGCCTTCAGCGGCCACGCATCGAAGCAGCGCCACGGAGTTCGCTCCGTGGCGCTTTTGTTTTGTCGGACGCCGTGTGACGCGTGGCGCTTGCACGTGTACGTGCGGGGACGAACGTCCGCCGCCTAGCTTCGCGACTCCGCCGCGGCGATCAGTTGCCACGCGGTCGGCCCCGGATCGAGCAGCGGATCGGACGGCGGGTCGAGATCGTGCCGATGCGCTTCCTCCGACGGCAATCTCTGTGATTTCGCGATGCCGATTTCGTCGCCGCATACGGTGCATCGGTAGATGCCCGCCACCGTCACCCTGCTGCCCGGCGGCAGGTTCTCGCTGAATGCGCGCCCACTTCCGCACGTGAAGTAGCCGCCGCTCCTGTATAGCGCCATCGCTCCTCCTGACCGAAAACGAATGCGTTCGCGTCGACACGCACGATCGCCGCGAACGCGAGGATGGATTGTCGTCCCCCGGCCACGCCGGGTTCCAGTCATGCCATTAGACGGCGCGCGGCCGCGCGATGGAATCGGACACGTATGAAACGCGGCCGTCGGCCAGCCGTTCAATGCAGAATGGCCGGCTCCCGCATCTTCGTCGCGGCCTGCGCGACCAACCCCGGCTGTTCGGCGGAAGCGAACGTGCAGACATGACGCCACAGCTCCGCCAGCCGATGCCGCGTGAGCGTCGCGACGCACGCGTCGTTCGCGGCGAGCACGCGTTCGAGCACCGCGCATTCGTCGGCGTGTAGCGTCCATGCACCGCCTTGCGCGGCGCGCGCCGCGCTCGCGTCCAGCACGCGCTCCGCGTCGACGCACAGGGCGATGGTCGCATCGGGGGAGACCGCATCGTCGAGCGCGAGGAAGACCAGATACACGCTCGTGCGCAGCCGCATCAGCAGCGCTTCGCTACCGTGCTCGCCGCGCAGCGCGACCAGCGCCATGTGGCATTTCAGCGAGATGTCGCGTGCATGCGCGAGCGGCAGCGGCAGCAGCCATTCGCGCGTCAACGGCGGATGGCGCCGGCCTTTTCGGGCAACTTTCATGATTCGCCCTCGCTCGCGCATGCGTCGTTCGCCGCCGCCCCCGGCCACGCACTGCGGCACACGCGTGCGCAGCGGCCCGCGTCGCGCAGGGCGTGCGCCCGACGTCGCACGCCGCGCACATCGGCGCGCCGTCGCGTCGCGCACGCTTGCGGCAGCCTGCGTATCGCCAGCTCACGCAACACGCCGGACAATCGGTTCGGGCACGCCATGTCCGTCTCCCGCATCAAAACGTGTTGTCGCCCTTCAGGTAGTACGCGG
The DNA here is from genome assembly GCF_001547525.1 of Burkholderia anthina. GTDB lineage: Bacteria > Pseudomonadota > Gammaproteobacteria > Burkholderiales > Burkholderiaceae > Burkholderia > Burkholderia semiarida. Next base: position 1,451,059 of record NZ_LNJP01000003.1, on the reverse strand, counting down.
TTTTCACGAAGAACGCCTTCACCGGATGGCCGCTCTGCGCGTCGCGGGCCGCCCGCGCTTCCATCGCGGCCTTCTCGTCGCGCCACCGGTCGGGCATCGGGTTGTTCACGCGGTCGAGCGCACGCTGCATCGCGAGCGGATAGTTCTGGTTGCCGGCCGTCGTCGCGCGATAGCCGGCGCGCGTCATCTGCATCAACTGCGCGTCGGTTTCGGCACGCGCCGCCGACCAGGTCAACGGCGCGGCATGCCGCATGTCGCCAGCGCCGATCGACTGCGCGAAGCTCACGGCGGGCAGCGCAACGAGTGCGCAGGAAAGAACGGCAACGGGAACGAGGGATCGCATAATGGCCTCCAGATGGTTGTCCCCGCATCGATCCAGCATCGATGCGTTGAAATCATCGTATGTCGGGCCGCATCCCGGTTGAATAGCCGAATCCGCAATTGTTATTTTCAGCCGCGCATTCGGCGCACGAGCCGCGTCATTCGCGAATCCATTCGAAACGGAATTTCTTTATTTCATTCAACGAGCTGATCGGATTCTTACCGGCGATCCTCTCGGCGCACATACCGCTCTTTCAATTTCCGAAATGACGTGTTGCCGGCGCGATGCCGGCCGGCGCGCCCACGGACAAGGCTTTGGCGTGATGTCGCGCACGCGGATACCGCCGAAACGATTTCATCCGATCAGCCGATTCTTCTGATGCAGGACAAATCATCCGCGTCGCCCTGCCGGATCGGGACACGACGCATGCCGCAAGGACGCGCGATAATCACGCATCGGCCGTTTCGCACGGCATCTCAGGTGTTTTCATTTTTAATCGAATCTCTCCATGGTCGCTCTCGACATTACCGCCATCGACAGTTGGCACGCGCACGTCTATTTCGATGCGGCGAGCCGCGACGCGGCCTGGGCGTTTCGCCAGGTCGTCGACGCGCGGTTCGGCGCGGTCATCGAACTCGGCCGCTTTCACGAACGCCTCGTCGGCCCGCATCCGGCGTGGTCGTACCAGATCGCGTTCGGCGCCGCGCGATTCGACGACATCGTGCCCTGGCTCGTGCTGAACCACGGCGCGCTCGACATCTTCGTGCATCCGAATACCGGCGACGACCTGCGCGACCATCGCGATTGCGCGATGTGGATCGGCAAGTCGTATACGCTGAATCTCGACGCGCTGGCCGGCTAACGGCCGGCGCGCCCTGCCGCCTTCGCCGCGGCGAGGCATTCACGTTTCGGGTCGACGTGAAACGTCTGGCGGCGGCGCGCCTCTACAGTGGTTTCCGTGATCGACTTCCGGAAACCCGCGATGACACCCGCAGACACCCACGCCGACGCCCGACGCATCCATGAAGACTGGCACGCCGCCGTCGTCGCCCGCGACCTCGCCGCGCTGATGTCGCTGTATGCCGACGACGCAGTGCTCGAAACGCCGCTCGTCGTCGCCACGCGGCCCGCGCACGGCTCGGGCGTGCTGCGCGGCAAGACCGCGATCGGCGCCTTCCTCGCGGCCGGCCTGCGCGATCCCGACAACCGGCTCGGGCGCTGGTACCGGACCGGGCTGTTCTTCTCGAACGGCCGCCAGCTCGTCTGGGAATACCCGCGCGCAACGCCGGACGGCGATCAGGTGGATCTCGTCGAAGTGATGGATCTGCGCGACGGGCTGATCACGCATCATCGCGTGTATTGGGGATGGGCCGGGTTCAACGCGCTGCGGGCCGCCTCGCGCCCGTAGCGCATGCTCGGGCCGGCTGGCCACGCGCGGACATCATCTGCCCGACGCTCCATGCCGCTCACGCGACATACATCGCGACACTGACGAACTGGCACAGGCTGCCGGCCAGCACGAAAAGGTGCCAGATACCGTGCCCGTGGCGGATGCGTTCGTCGTTGATGAAGAAGTAGATCCCCGCGCTGTAGATCACGCCGCCGGCCACGAGCCACGCGGTGCCGACCGGCGGCAGCGCATGGATCAGCGGACGCACGGCGACGAGCGCGAGCCAGCCCATCAGCACGTACAGGATCATCGACAGCAGGCGCGTGCGGCGCCCGAGCGTCAGCTCCTGCACGATGCCGAACACGGCGAGCCCCCAGCTCACGCCGAACAGCGACCAGCCCCACGGGCCGCGCAGCGTGACCAGCGTGAACGGCGTGTAGCTGCCGGCGATCAGCAGGTAGATCGCGGCATGGTCGCATTTCTGCAGGATCGCCTTCAGGCGCGGGTTGCGCACGCTGTGATACGCCGTCGAAATCGCGTAGAGCAGGATCAGCATCGCGCCGTACACGCTGAAGCTCACCACCTTGTACGGGTCCCCTTCGAGCGCGCCCATCGTCACGAGCGCCACGAGGCCGGCTACCGACAGCACCGCGCCGACGAGATGGGAAATGCTGTTGAAACGCTCACCGGCATGCACGACGTGTTCTCCTGCGGTCCATCGGGGAAAAGAGGGAGCCCTATGATACCGGCGGCCGGATAGCCCGTGCTGCGCCCGGGCAAACGGCGTGCGAGCGCCATGCGCCGCGCGCCGCCGGCCGGCGCAAAAAAAAGCGCCGCGACATCCATCGCGGCGCTTCCGTTTCGTCAACCGGACCGATTCGTCAGGTCATTGCAACGGCCGGTTCAGCAACACTTCCCTGCTCCCGACCCATACCGCGCGTTCTGACGTTCGCGGAAGAATTCCTCGTACGTCATCGGCTCGCGGTCCGGATGGGTTTCGCGCATGTGCGCGACGTAGGTGTCGTAGTCGGGCAGGCCGACCATCAGCCGCAACGCCTGCCCGAGGTAACGCCCCGCGCTGCGCAGGTCGCTGCCGAGATCGGTGAACATCGCGGCCTCCCGTTATCGTCCGCTGCCGAGCGCCTGCGCGGCCGGCATCGCTTCGTACGGCGTCTCGCGCACGGTCGGCTTCGACTCGCGGCGCGCGCGCAGCACGGCGAGCAGGCCGTACACCGCGATGCTCACGACGACGAAGATGAACAGCCCGGCCAGCGCCGCATCGATGTAGTCGTTGAAGATGATCCGCTTCATCTGCGCGATCGACTTCGCCGGCGCGAGCACCTTGCCTTCGTCCACCGCGGCCTGCAGCTTCGCGGCGTGCGCGAGGAAGCTCACCTTCGGGTTCGCGTCGAAAATCTTCTGCCAGCCGGCCGTCAGCGTGCAGATCAGGAGCCACGCGGTCGGTACGATCGTTACCCACGCATAGCGCTCGCGCTTCATCTTGAACAGCACGACGGTGCCGAGCACCAGCGCGATCGCGGCGAGCATCTGGTTGGAGATGCCGAACAGCGGCCACAGCGTGTTGATGCCGCCGAGCGGATCGACCACGCCCTGGTACAGGAAGTAGCCCCACGCGGCCACGCACAGCCCGGTGGCGACCAGGTTCGCGGGCAGCGATTCGGTGCGCTTGAGCGCCGGGTGGAACGTGCCGAGCAGATCCTGCAGCATGAAGCGGCCCGCACGCGTGCCCGCGTCGACGGCCGTCAGGATGAACAGCGCCTCGAACAGGATCGCGAAGTGATACCAGAACGCCATCATCGCTTCGCCGCCGATCACCTGGTGCAGGATGTGCGCCATGCCGACGGCCAGCGTCGGCGCGCCGCCCGCGCGCGCGATGATCGTCGTTTCGCCGACGGCCTTCGCGGTTTGCGTGAGCATGTCGGGCGTCAGCACGAAGCCCCATTGCGTGACGGTGTTCGCGACCGCTTCCGGCGTCGAGCCGAGCACGGCCGCCGGCGCGTTCATCGCGAAGTAGATGCCCGGCTCGATCACGCACGCGGCGACCAGCGCCATGATCGCGACGAACGATTCCATCAGCATCGCGCCGTAACCGATGAAGCGCGCGTTGGTTTCGTTGTCGATCAGCTTCGGCGTCGTGCCCGACGAGATCAGTGCGTGAAAGCCCGATACGGCGCCGCACGCGATCGTGATGAACAGGAACGGGAACAGGTTGCCCGACCACACCGGGCCCGTGCCGTCGACGAACTTCGTCAGCGCGGGCATCTTCAGTTCCGGTGCGACGACGAGGATGCCGATCGCGAGGCCGAGGATCGTGCCGATCTTCAGGAACGTCGACAGGTAGTCGCGCGGCGCGAGCAGCAGCCACACCGGCAGCACCGATGCGACGAAGCCGTAGCCGATGAGAATCCACGTGAGCTGCGTGCCGCTGAACGTGAACCATGCGGCAACCGTGGGCGAGGCGGCCACGTTCTGGCCGAACGCGATCGCCGCCATCAGCCCGATGAAGCCGATGATCGACACTTCGCCGATTCGGCCCGGGCGGATGTAGCGCGTGTAGACGCCCATGAACAGCGCGATCGGAATCGTCGCGGCGACGGTGAACGTGCCCCACGGCGAATTCGTCAGCGCCTTCACGACGATCAGCGCGAGCACCGCGAGGATGATCACCATGATCAGGAACGCGCCGAACAGCGCGATCACGCCGGGCACCGTGCCGAGTTCCATCTTGACGAGGTCGCCGAGCGAGCGGCCGTCGCGGCGCGTCGAGATGAACAGCACGATGAAGTCCTGCACCGCGCCCGCGAACACGACGCCGGCCAGGATCCACAGCATGCCGGGCGTGTAGCCCATCTGCGCGGCGAGCACGGGGCCGACCAGCGGCCCGGCGCCGGCGATCGCGGCGAAGTGATGGCCGAACAGCACGTACTTGTTGGTCGGCACGTAGTCGAGGCCGTCGTTGTACTTGACCGCCGGCGTCATCCGCAGCCCGTCGAGCTGCATGACCTTGCTGGCAATGAAACGGCTGTAGAAGCGATACGCGATCAGATACACGCAGACTGCGGCGATCACGATCCAGAGGGCACTGACGCGCTCGCCGTGCGCGAGTGCGATCGTGCCGAATGCGAACGCGCCGAGCAGCGCGACCGCGATCCAGAGCAGGGTACTGGAAGCCCGATTCATGGCGTCTCCTGGTCTCCAATGTGTTTTTGAGTGGATGCGGCCCGAAAGCCGAACCCGCGTGACGTCGATGCGTCGTGCCGCAGCCTCGCAGAAGCCGCGGCGATGGGCCGTAGTATTCCGCGCGACGGGGGCTGCTTACAAGCGGATAACTACGTATGAGGATCTACGTAGAATTACGTAGTTGCTGCCACATGCCCGCCGTCAGGCCACGATTGCTCCCGGCCGGCGAGCCACGTACAGTATTTGCCTGCCCCCATTCCGGAACCGCCATGCCGATTGCATTTCAGAACATGAACGCGAATGGCGATGACTTCGTCATCGTCGACCTGCGTGGTCAAGGGCACGATCCCGCGCATCGCGTCGATCGCGATCTCGTGCGACGCATCGGCGGTCGGCATCGCGGCATCGGCTCCGACCCGCTCGCGGTTGGGTCGGATTGCGACGATGCGGCCGCCCGCGTCGCGTTCCGGAACCCCGACGGCTCGGCGCTCGATACCTGCGGCAGCGCGACGCGCGGTGTCGCGTGGAAAAAGCTGATGCGGGAAACCGGCGCGGCGTCGGCCGTGCCGCGCGCGAATCGCCGGCGCCTGCACTGTTCCCACGATACAGACGGGTTGATCGAGGTCGAAATGGGCGCGCCGCGGCTCGGCTGGCAGGACGTGACGGTTCGATGGAACGGCACCGGCAGCGTGTTCCTGAGCGGGCCCGTGACGTTCGCGTTCAACGGGGTGTGGCTGTGATGACCGACGACGCGCAAACCTTCCACGCGTTGCGCCCGCGCCTGCAGAAGATCGCGTACCGGATGCTCGGCTCGATCGCGGACGCCGAGGACATCGTGCAGGACGTGTGGCTGCGCTGGCACGACGCGGCGCGCGAGCGCATCGAGAACGCCGAGGCCTGGCTCGTCGCGGTCACGACGCGGACGTCGATCGATCGCCTGCGCGCGGCGAAGCTCCGGCGCGAACACTACACGGGCATCTGGCTGCCCGAGCCGGAGCTCGGCGAATCGCCTGCCACGCCGGAGGAAATGACCGAGCGCGCGAACGACGTATCGGTCGCGTACTTGCTGCTGCTCGAACGGCTGACGCCGGAAGCGCGCGCGGCGTTCCTGCTGCGCGAAGTGTTCGATGCCGACTACGACGAGATAGCCGATGCGATCGGCAAATCCGAAGCCGCGTGCCGGCAGCTCGTCAGCCGCGCGAAGGCCCAGTTGCGCGACGACGACAGGCCGCGCCACGTCGTGCCGCGCGAAAAGCACCGGCAATTGCTGCAGAGCTTTTCGCACGCGCTCGCGCAAGGCGATTTCCCGTCGATCCAGGCGCTCCTCGCCGAAGACGCGATGCTGATCGGCGATGGCGGCGGCAAGGTTCAGAGTTTCCCGAAACCGCTGGTCGGCGGTCGCCGCATCGCTCAACTGTTCTATGCGACGTGGTTGCGCTGCGGCAGCGGTGTCGAGATGCGGCCGGTCGTGCTGAACGGCGAATGGGCGATGCTGCGCTTCATCGCCGGGCAACTCGAAGCGGCGATGTCGTTCGAGACCGACGGCGCGCGCATCGGCCGGATTCTCGTGCAGCGCAACCCCGACAAGCTCGCGCGGATCGCGGCCGCCTGCGCGGCCGGCTGACGCGCGCGTCCCCGCGCCGGAACCGGCCGCGCCCGCGCCGTCGAGCCCGGATTGATGCAGCGCGCGCAACACGATGCGTCCCTGTGCGTGGCTACCGCGCACCGGCGCACCCTCCTAAGATGATTTCGCGCGGCGCCCTGCCGCCCACGACACCCGCACCACGCGGGCCAGCCTCTTCGTCGCCAGGAGAAATCATGACGCAGCGTCTCAACTACATGCATCAATCGCCCGAGCTGTTCAAGCAGTTCCTCGAACTCAGCAATTTGCTGCGCGGCAGCGCGATCGAGGAATCGATCCGCGATCTCGTGTCGGCCCGTGCGTCGCAGCTCAACGGCTGCGCGTTCTGCCTCGACATGCACGTGAAGGAAGCGCGCCTTCACGGCGAGCGCGAGCTGCGCCTGCACCATCTGGCGACGTGGCGCGAATCGACGCTGTTCTCGCCGCGCGAGCGGGCCGCGCTGGCCTGGACCGAAATACTGACGAAACTCCCCGAGCACGGCGTGCCGGACGACGTCTACGATCGCGTGCGCGGCCAGTTCTCCGAAAAGGAATTGTCGGACCTGACGTTCGAAGTGATGGCGATCAACGGCTGGAACCGCGCGAACGTGGCGTTCCGCACCGCTCCGGGTTCGGCCGACAAGGCTTACGGCCTCGACAAGGCCAATCTCGCCTGACGCCCTCGCCCGGCCGCGGGCGCCCTTCTTCGCCGCCGGCGGCCTGCCGGCGGCAATCACTGGAATACCTCCCATGATTCGCTTGAAACATGCCGTCGCATCCGCGCTCCTGGTCGCGGCCGCCACCGCCGGCGCCGCCCATGCGGCGCCCTCGGCCATCGTCACGACGCTGATGACGAAGCCCCTCGACGACTATCCGGGCAAGGAAGCCCAGATGATCTCGGTCGAATACCCGCCCGGCGCGGTCGACCCGGTTCACCGCCACCACGCCGACGCGTTCGTCTATGTCGTCGAAGGCTCGATCGTGATGCAGGTGAAGGGCGGCGAGCCCGTCACGCTGAAACCGGGCCAGACCTTCTACGAGGGCCCGAACGACCTGCACACGGTCGGACGCAACGCGAGCCAGACCCGGCCCGCGAAGTTCATCGTGCTGCTGTTGAAGGACAAGGGCGCGCCCGTGCTCGTGCCGGAAAAATAGCCGGCTCTCACGCCGCCGCGACCTTTTTGAAAAAATGCGGCGGGCGGTGTCACAGGCGGCAGCGCTGAAACGTCTAGTCGCATACGGACACCACGAATCCAGCGCCACCATGCCCGACACCTCCATCCGCCGCCCCGATGCCGACGACCCGTTCGCGCGCAGCTTCTCGACCTGCTACGCCGGCGTGGTCACGTTCCTGGCCGTCGTCACCGAGGGCAGTTTCGCGCGCGCCGCCGACCGCCTCGGCGTCGGCCGCTCGTCGGTCAGCCGCCACGTGCAGCGGCTCGAGGACCGGCTCGACGCACGCCTGTTCCAGCGCACCACCCGCAGCATGTCGCTGACGCGCGAAGGCGAGCTTTTCTACGAAAACTGCCGGCCCGGCATCGAGCATCTGGCGCAGGCGCTCGAGGACATGCGCGAGCTGCGCAGCGGGCCGCCCAGCGGGCACCTGCGCATCGGCGCGACGCCGGGCTTCGGCCGCAAGGTCATCGCGCCGCTGCTGCGCGACTTCCACGCGCAGTATCCGGACATCACGCTCGAACTGCTGCTGAACGACCGGCCCGTCGATTTCTCCGCCGACCGCATCGACGTCGCGTTTCGCGACGGCCGCATGGAGGACAGCGCGATCGTCGCGCGCCGGCTGATTCCGATGCAGATGATCGTCTGCGCGTCGCCGTCGTACGCGCATCAGCACGGCTTGCCGCGCCACGTCGACGATCTCGGGCGGCATCGCTGCATCAACCTGCGCACCGCATCGGGCCGCGTGACGGAATGGGAATTCAGGATCGACGGCGTGACGCAGCAGCGCCAGATCGCCGCGCATCACACGTTCAACGACATCGATCTCGTCGTGCAGGCGGCGCTCGACGGGCTCGGCATCGCGCAGTTGCCCGCGTACCAGGTGTGCGACCTGCTCGCCGACGGCCGGCTGGTGAGCTGTCTCGGCCAGCACGCGCCGGACGACGGCGGCCACTATCTCTGTTACCTGAGCCGCAAGCACCTGCCCACGCGGATCCGCGTGTTCATCGACTACATGATCGAACAGACGCGTGCGCGCGAGCTGCAGTGCCCGGCGACGATGACGACCATGACGACGACGGCGCCGCTGGAGGCGGTCGATTGATGCATTCGCGGCAACATGGTGAGGGCTTGCTGGACACTGGCGGACCGCGCGGCGCATGCCTACGATGCGGGCTGTTCGGCAGGCACGCGCATACGGCGCGGCGCCGCTCGGCAAGGCGGCGGCCCGATCGCGCGAACGCGATCGGCGCCGGTTTCGGCAGGTTCAAGCGGCGCGCATGTCGCGCGCCCGTTCAAGGAGAGCAATCGTGAAGATCGTCGTCATTGGTGGTACCGGCCTCATCGGCAGCAAGGTCGTCAGGAACCTGATCGCACGCGGCCACGACGCGGTGGCCGCAGCGCCGTCGACGGGCGTCGATACGATCACGGGTGCGGGGCTGGACGACGCGCTCGCCGGCGCGGAGGTCGTGGTCGATCTCGCGAATTCGCCGTCGTTCGAGGAAGCGGCCGTGAAGGCATTCTTCGAGGCGTCGGGACGCAACCTGTTCGCCGCGGAGCGCGCGGCCGGCGTGCGCCATCACGTCGCGTTGTCGGTGGTCGGCACCGACCGGTTGCAACAGAGCGCGTATTTCCGCGGCAAGATCGTTCAGGAAAACCTTATCCGCGAAGCGGGCGTGCCGTACACGATCGTGCGCTCGACGCAGTTCTTCGAATTCGTCGGCGCGATCGCGCAGGCTGGCGCGCAAGGCGACACGGTCCGCTTGACCACCGCGCACTTCCAGCCGATCGCGTCGGACGACGTCGCGGCCGCCGTGACCGATTTCGCGCTCGATGCGCCGCGCAACGGCATCGTCGAGATCGGCGGCCCCGAGCGCGTGCGGATCGCCGATCTGGTCGAACGTTTCCTGTCGGCCACGCACGACGCGCGCACGGTGACGCGGGATGCGGGCGCCGACTACTTCGGCGCGGTGCTGCAGGACGACACGCTCGTGCCGGCGCCCGGCGCGCGCCTCGGCGCGACGACCTTCGACGCGTGGTTCCGACAGCACGCGCTCGCGCGCTGACCACCGCCGGATCGCACACCATGACGCCACTGCGCCCGCCGCCGCTGTCGCTGCTCGACCGGTATCGCGGCCGAGAACCGCAGACGCTGTACTCGACGACGGTCACCGTCACGGGCGGCGAGGCCGAGCACGGCCGCGCATCGGGCGTCGCGCGTTCCGACGACGGGCGCCTGGATGTCGCGCTGCGCCTGCCGTCCGCACTGGGCGGGCCCGGCGACGGCCCGAACCCGGAGCAACTGTTCGCCGCGAGCTATGCGGCGTGTTTTCACGGCGCGCTGAGCCTGCTGGCCGCACGGGCGGGCGTAGCGATCGCCGGCGCGTCGGTGTCCGCATCGATCGACTTCTGCCGCGATCCGATGGACGGGCTGTTCATGCTGAACGCGAACATTCGCGTGCGGCTGCCGGGCGTCGAACGCACGTTGGCGGAAGAACTTGTCCGCAATACGGAGCGTTTCTGTCCGTATACGAAGATGGCGCACGAGGGCATCAGCCACATCGTGGCGCTTGCGCCGGCGGACGACGCGCCCGAACGCTAGACGGCGCGAACGTTCCACCCATCGTCTTCACGAGGAAGTCATGCAGTCATTCGACAACAAGGTGGTCCTCATTACCGGCGGCGGCGCCGGCATCGGGCGGGCGGCGGCCGTCGCGTTCGCACGCGAAGGGGCGCGCGTCGTCATCACGGGCCGCCGCGAAGTGGCGCTTTCCGCCGCCGCGCGCAGCGCGCCGGGCATCGACTACGTGGTCGCGGACGCCGGCAATCCGGCCGACGCCACGCGCACGATCGACGAAACGGTCGCCCTGGCGGGGCGGCTCGACGTGCTGGTCAACAATGCGGGCGCGGGGGCGATCCTGCCGCTCGAGTCGGCGACCTTCGACGCGATCAGCGCGATCTTCCGCGTCAATACGCTCGGGCCGTCGATGCTCGCGACCGCCGCGCTGCCGCATCTGAAAGCGGCGCGCGGCAGCATCGTCAACGTGTCGAGCACGTTCGGACACAAGGCAGCGGCGCTGTTGTCGCACTATGCGGCGAGCAAGGCCGCGCTCGAGCATCTGACGCGCTGCTGGGCGCTCGAGCTCGCATCGGCGGGCGTGCGCGTGAACGCCGTTGCGGCGGGCCCGACGGAAACGGACTTCCTGTCGGAACGGATGAAGCTGTCGGAAGCCGACATCGAAGCGATCAAGGCGCAGGAGCGCGCGCGCATTCCGCTCGGCCGGCGTGGCGAGCCCGCGGACGTCGCGAGCTGGATCGTGTCGCTCGCATCGCCGCAGGCGGCATGGATGACGGGGCAGGTAATCACGGTCGACGGCGGGCTCGACGCAACCTGACCGTCGCCGGAACGCGCGTCACCCGTCGCGACGGGCGACGCGTGACGCGCAGGTAGCGGATCAGTGCTTTTCGTCGACCTTCTTCGGCTTCGGCGGCGACGGCACCTTCGCGTACTGGAACGCCGGCGTGGCCTTCAGCGCCTCCTTCGTCGCGCCGGGCAGGTAGATGTTGCCGTTGCGCACGTCGAGCGACGCGATCGGCACCGCGACGTCATGCGCGGCCACGCCGAGGAAGCCGCCGGCCGACACGATCGCGGCGGACACGGAGCCGTCCGGCGCGACGATCAGGTCGCGCACCTTGCCGACCTTCTGGTTGTCGTCGTTGTATACGGTCTTGCCGAGCACGCTCTTCTTCACGCTCCAGCCTTCGAGCAGCGCCTGCGACTGCTCGACGGTCACGCTGATCGGCTGCGCGCCCGCGATCTGCGCGTGCGCGCTGACGCTCGAGGCGAGGACGGTTGCTGCGATGAGGGTCTTGTAGAACTTCATGTGTCATGCACTCCGGTGCGGTTGTTGTGGATTCCGGGCGCGAAGCGGGCGCAACGGCTGATCGGTGGCCGCCCCACGGATGGCCGCCCCACGGATGGCCGCCCCGCGCTTCGTCGGTCGCGTGACGGCCGGCCGCACCGCCACTGCGCGTGTGCGTGGCGGACCGGCATGGCCGGACTGCGGCGAGCAACACGTCTTTCATGGTAGCGGCATTCGCCGGATCGTGCGTTCACGATGCAACACGGCAGATGGGGCAAGCCGGATCAGGATCAACGATCGTGCGGACAGATGGGGCGCGCGGCCCGGAAAAATGGCGCCGCGGCCTGTCGATCACGACAACCTCACGAAACGCATACCCGGCCTTCTGGGCGCATCGGACCACGCGGCGTCACGCATTGCGCGAATACGTTCGCCGGTGCCGCACGGCGTCGGCCAGCACGTCGAGCACAGGCTCCGTCTGCGTCCAGCTCAGGCACGCATCGGTGATCGACACGCCGTACTTGAGCGGCACGCCGGGCTTCAAGTCCTGCCGGCCGGCTTCGAGATGGCTCTCCACCATCACGCCGACGATCCGATGCTCGCCCTGCCCCAACTGCCGCGCGAGATCCTGAGCCACCTCGATCTGCCGCTCGTGCGACTTGTTCGAGTTCGCATGCGAGCAATCGACCATCACCTGTTCGCGCAACCCGGCCTTGCGCAGCACCGCGCAGCTCGCTTCGACGTGCTCGGCGTCGTAGTTCGGGCCGTTCTTGCCGCCGCGCAAAATCACGTGCGCATCGTCGTTGCCGCGCGTCTCGAAGATCGCGGCCATTCCCATCTTCGTCATCCCCATGAACGCATGGCTCGCGGCCGCGGCGACGATCGCGTCCGACGCGACCTGCACGCCGCCGTCGGTGCCGTTCTTGAAACCGATCGGGCAGCTCAGCCCCGACGCCAGCTGACGGTGGCTCTGGCTCTCGGTGGTGCGCGCGCCGATCGCGCCCCACGCGATCAGGTCGGCGATGTACTGCGGGCTCAGCAGGTCGAGGAATTCGGTCGACGCCGGCAGGCCGAGCGCGTTGATGTCGAGCAACAGTTGCCGCGCGGCGCGCAGCCCTTCGTTGATGCGGAAGCTGCCATCCAGGCGCGGATCGTTGATGTAGCCCTTCCAGCCGACCGTCGTGCGCGGCTTCTCGAAGTAGACGCGCATCGTGATCAGCAGGTCGTCCTTCAACGCGTCGGCGGCCGCCTTCAGCCGGCGTGCGTAATCGAGCGCCTGGTCGTGATCGTGGATCGAGCACGGGCCGACGACGAGCAGCAGGCGGTCGTCGCGGCCGTGCAGGATATCGCCGATCGCGCGGCGCGTGTCCTCGACGAGCGTCTGCGTGGCGGCCGGCACCGGCAGTTCGTCGAGCAGCAGCGCGGGCGAAATCAGCGGACGCACCGCGCCGATGCGCACGTCGTCGATGCGCGTGGTGTCCTGCGTCGCGTCGGCGCTGCCTACCTCGCGATCGTGGGAAGGATTGTCGAGGTTCTGCATGGTGATTCTCCGGGGGACGTCTGTCTGGAATGATGGGCAGGCTCGATTATGGCACTCGCGCGAGACGGTAGCGGCTTGCGGCGGGGGAAGGCGGGCGGCCACCGCCGCGGGAATGCGGCCGACGTCAAAACGGGGCAAAAAAGGCGTGTCGCAAGGGTTCGCCCGCCGTCCGCCGCGTTGCGCGGCGTGGTGACCAGCAAGTGGCCCGGCCGTTCGGCCGAGTGTTCGCGTGCGGGCGAAGTACCGTACGATCGCAACTGTCCGGTAGCGAAGCGGCCCGTCGGGTGACGTCCGCCGCTTCGCGTACCGCTTGCCTGCGACCACGCGTTCCCTGCCCGACCGACACATCACGATGACCGTCTCCGAATTGCTCCGCGCCATCCGCCAACCCTATGCCGATCTGCTCGCGAAAGCGGCCACGCAACCGGCGGTCGTCGTCGAACCGGCCTACCGGCGGGACGACGGCACGCTGGCCACCGAAGGTCCGCTCGCGCTGCCGTGCCGCGCCGATACCATCGCCGCCGAAGGCGAATCGGCCGGCGAGCCCGCGATGGTCGACTCGGCCACGCAACTGGATTTCGAGCCGTTCGCGTTCGAGCTCGAAACGGCGGCCGTGTCGATCCGCCCGTTCGTCTGGGACTGGGCCACGGTCGAAGCCGACGGTCTCGACGAAACCGCGGCCAACGACGCCTTCAAGACGTGGTTCCTCGCGTGGTTCGACGGGGACGACGAGAACACGCCAGCCGAGGATGGATTGCACGGCATCGTTCACTACCTGTCGGAACCGGTTCGCACGGAACAGGGCTGGCGCATCCACGCGGATCTCGGTTCCGCGCCGGAGACGGCCGTCGAGGATCTGCTGTTCCGGCTCGTCGATGCCGGCGCGACGCGGATCAGTGTCGGTTGACATGCATCTTCATCATTCACGCACCGTCATGAAAACCATCCTGTTGTCGCGCGTGATGCGCCCGTTGATCCGAAGCGCGTGTGCGCTGATCGCGCTGCACGCGAGCGTTGCCAACGCCGCGCCGCGCACCGTCTATGAAGGAACGCTGCAAGGCGCCGGAACCGTCGTGATGGAACTCGACGATCGCCCGGCCGCGGACGGCTCGATCACGGGCCGCTATTTCTATGCGCAGTTCGGCGTCGATATTCCGCTGCGAGGCAAGCCCGCGCAACTGGTCGAGCCGCTCGTGCGCTCGCAATTGCCGGACGATGTGCGCAGCGCGTCGAAATACAGCGGGCAGCCCGATTTCGATCACAGGGCGGCCACCTGGCAGGGCACGCGGGACAAAGATGGCTATCGCGGCCGTTGGATCGATGCGCGCTCGGGCAAGACGCGGCCCTTCGCGTTGCGCCGCGTAGCTGAATACGATCCCGACGCGGTTGCACCCGGCCCCGTCGAAGCGATTGGCGCGCTCGTGGCGGGCGGTATCGGCAGCGGCGTCGCGCGCAGTGAGGACATCGACATGCAGCACGCGCCTTATGCCACATTGAAGCTTGCCGGCCACGCGCAGCCGGTCGGCTCCGAAGTGGGCGACGGTACGGTTGCGTACCGAATGTGGCGCGACCCGCGCACGGTGCTCGCGTATCCGCGCCTGAGCCGCCATCCCGACCCGGCCGTGATGGCGCGGATCAATCGTCTGCTCGAACAGCGGCACTGGCAAATGAATCTCGCGGCGCTCGAATGCGCGTCGACGCGCTATACCGACGACGGGCCGGCCGCCGGAACGCTGGGCAGCTACGACGACGAGAGCGTGACGGTCACGTGGCTGTCGCGGGCGGCACTGGGAATCGTGGAAGCCGGCAGCACGTACTGCGGCGGCGCGCACCCGGACAATCACTACGATCCGGTCACGTTCGACCTGCTGCGCGGCACGTATCTCGACTGGAATCGCGTGATCGACGCCGCTGCGCCGGCCGAGGACCATGAATCGGCAACGAGCGCCGCGCTGGCGAAGTTCATTGCGCGGCTGCGCGACGGAACCTCACCGGGCACACAATCGACGGACGGCGAAGGCGATTCGCTATCGTGCGCCGACGTGTTCCCGCAATATCTGGCATTCGAACTCGATGCGCCCGGGAAGCTGTCGTTCGTCGTATCGGGGATCGGTCACGCAATGGGCGCCTGCCTCGGGCCTCAACTCGACGCGCCTTTTGCCGCGCTCGCGCCGATCCTGAAGCCGGGTGGTGCGCGCTACCTCGTCCCCGGCGTCAAGCTGAAGTAACGCGGCGGTGCGCACGCCCCGCCGTCATCGCATCGGCACGCGATCAGCCCGCGTCGCCCGGCGCGTCGGCGTCGATGCCGAGTTCGCTCGCCATCCGCCGAACCAGCGCATTCAGGCGCGCCACTTCGTCCGCCAGGCGCTTCTGCTCGGCCTTCAGCGCTTCGAATTCGGAAGGCGGCACCGAATCCGCGCCGCCTGCATCCGCGCTCGCGAAGTCGGCCATGTTCACTTCGCCGCACATCAGGTGCATCCAGCGGTTCTCGCGCGCGCCCGGTGCACGCGGCAGGCGGACGACGAGCGGCTGCGCGCGCGCCGCGAGTTCGTCGAGGAACGCCTCGACCGACGAGATATCCGCGAAGCCGTGCAGGCGCGCGCTGTTCAGGCGCAACTCCGCGGCCGTCTGCGGGCCGCGCAGCAGCAGGATCGTCAGCAGCGCGATCGCCTGGCTCGGGATGCCGAGCACGCGGTTCATGTTGTGCTCGAAGCGCGGCACGCGGCTGCTGCTGCCTTCCATCACGAGGCTCAGGTGCTTCAGCCCGTCGAGCGCGGTCGTGACTTCGTCCTCGCTCACGTTCATCACGGGCGAGCGCGCGGTTTTCTGGTTGCAGCCGGCGGTCAGCGCGTTCAGCGACAGCGGATAGGTATCCGGCACCGTGTGCTGTTTCTCGACGAGCACGCCGAGAATGCGGGCCTCGAGGGGCGTGAGTTCGCGAAGGGCGCGGGGCGTGGGCGTATCCGGCGTGGTGTTCATGGGTGGCGTCGCAGCGTGCAGCAGGTGAAGGGAACGGTCGCGGCCCGCGCGGCATCGCGCACGGGCGAGGCATATGATAGCTCGCGATGCGTGTCCCGGCGCCGCTCGCCGCCCCCGCGTGCGCACGTGCCGCAGCGGGCTTTCGTCCGACGTGGCGGTGCGCCCGATGGCACGCGGCGCCACGCGGCGATGCATGCGCGCGCCGCACCGCCGATTCATCGTCCACGCGCGCCCGGGGCGTTTGCGCGATGCGCATGCCGGCGCTACGATATGCGTTCATCCCGATACCCGCGGCGCCGCGCGCGACCGTCCTCGCACGCCGACGCGACGCATGACTCGCCGAACGCGCCGCCGCCGTGCCGCGCGCCGCTCGTCACTCCTGCTCACCCGCTCACCCGCTCACCACCATGACTGCATCTTCTTCCTCACACGTGCGCGCCATCGTCACCGGACACACGCGCGGCGTCGGCGCGGCGCTCGCCGAACAACTGCTGCAGGAAGGCATCGTCGTGCTCGGCGTGTCGCGCAGCCGTCATCCGTCGCTCGCGTCGCAAGCCGGCGACCGCTTCGCCGAAGTCGAACTCGATCTGTCGGACACGACGGCCGTCGCCACCTGGCTGGCCGGCGACACGCTGCGCGACTTCGTCGACGGCGCGTCGCTCGTGCTGCTGTTCAACAACGCGGGCATCGTCGATCCGATCGGCCCGCTCGCCGCGCAGGACCCGACGATCGTCGCCCGCGCGGTCGGACTGAACGTCGCCGCGCCGCTGATGCTGTCGGCCGCGCTCGTGCAAGCCGCATCGGCGTCGACCGAATGCCGGATCGTGCACCTGTCGAGCGGCGCGGCCCGCAATGCGTATGCGGGCTGGAGCGTCTACTGCGCGACCAAGGCCGCGCTCGATCACCATGCGCGCGCCGTCGCGCTCGATGCGAACGGCGCGCTGCGCATCTGCAGCGTCGCGCCGGGCGTCGTCGACACGGGCATGCAGGCCACGATCCGCGCGACCGGCGAAGATCGCTTCCCGATGCGCGGGAAATTCGACCAGTTGAAGTCGAGCGGTGCGCTCGCCACGCCCGAAGCGACCGCCCGACAACTGATCGGCTATGCGTTGAGCGACGCATTCGGTGCCGAGCCGACGGCCGACGTGCGCAACCTGCCGACGAAGTAAGCGCCGGACGCGGCCCGTCATCCCTCGAGCCGCTTCGTCCAGTCCTCGACCTGCCGCTCCGTGCGGCGCCTGTCGAGCATCTTGCGCCAGCCGGGCGGCAGCAACGGCACGTCGCACAGCGCATCGAGCGCCGCCATGTCGAGCGTGCGCCGATACAGCACGTCGAGCACCGCCGACAGCGGCCATTGCGGGTAGCGGCGCTCATGCAGCGCCAGCACATCGCCCGGCGCGACCCAGCCTTCCTGCAGCACGCGGTAATACCAGCCGGTCCGGCCGCTTTGCTGCACGAGCGCCGCCATGCGCGGATGATCGAAGCGCGCGTTGAGCTTCCAGCACGGCTGTCGCGACTGCGAGACCTGAAGCACCGCGCCGCCCAGCGTGAACACGTCGCCGAGACACACGTCGTGCTCGGTGATGCCGCGCGTCGACAGGTTCTCGCCGAACGCACCCGGCCGGGCGAGCACGTCGCGCGCGCCGATCTGCGCGGCCCACCACGCATAGTGATCGTGCGCATAGTGGTGGACGGCCTTGTCGGGGCCGCCGTGATGCCGCGTATCGGCCTGCGCGTCGCCGGCAAACCCGAGCGCGCCCAGCCACAGACGCGCCTCCGTCGGCTGCTTGTCGATCGCGCTCGCGTGCGGTGTGCCGGCAAGCGGCCGGCTCGCGCCGATCCGCACCGCGCCGATGGCGGCCGCGATCGCCGGCCGTGCGTCGTCGCTCATGCCGCCACACCGTCCGGCAGCGTCGCGAGCAGGCGCTCCAGCTCGCGCGTGCGTGCCTCGCCGAGCGGCAGCAGCGGCCGCCTCGGTTCGCCCGCGTCGAAGCCGCGCAGCCGCAGCCCGGCCTTCACGGTCACCGGCAACCCGCCGTTGACGATGAACTGCAGCAACGGCAACTGCGCGTGAAAGACCGATCTGGCGCGCGCGAGATCGCCTGCGCGCATCGCATCGAACAACGCGAGCGGCAACGCGGCATTCAGGTTCGGCGCGGCCGTGCACCATCCGGCCGCGCCGGCGGCCAGCGCGGCAAGCGCCATCGGATTGCTGCCGTTGTAGAACGGGATCGTCCCGTCGCTCAATTGCGCGAGCCGATGCATCCGACCGATGTCGCCGGTGCTTTCCTTGACCATCGTCACGTTGTCCACGGCCCGGCAGATCGTCACGATCAGGTCGGGCGACATGTCGACGCCGCTCGTCGCCGGGTTGTTGTACAGCATGACCGGGATGCCGATTGCGTCGCCGATCGCGCGATAGTGCGCGACGATCTCGTCGTTGCCGAGCTTCCAGTACGACACCGGCAGCACCATCACCGCATCGGCGCCGGCCTGTTCGGCGAAGCGGGCACGGCGCACCGCGCCCGCCGTGGTGAGATCGGAAATCCCGACGACGGTCGGCACGCGCCGGCGCACCGCGTCAATCGACGCGGCGGCGACGGCCTCCCATTCGGCGTCGGACAGGTACGCGCTTTCGCCGGTGCTGCCCAACGGCGCGATCGCGTGAACGCCGTCGGCGATCAGGCGTTCGATCAGCGCGTCGAGCGCTTTGAGATCGACGCCGCCGTCGGCGGAGAACGGCGTGACCGGGTAGGCAATGATGCCTTTCAGCAGGATGGACACGATGGGTATTCCTCAATGATGGTCTGACGGAGTTGAAGCGATGCGCCGATTCACGCGACGCAATCCCGATGCGTACGCAACGCGCGGCGCGCGTAGTAGTCGAACGTCACCGCATCGCGCTTCGGCTTCGAGATCCAGTCGTGCGCTTCACGTGCCAGCGCCGGCGGCACCGGCCTGATCTCGCCGGCCGACATCGCGAGCAGTTGCAGCTTCGCCGCGCGCTCGATCAGCAGCGCGAGGATGCAGGCCTCCTCGATCGTCTTGCCGACCACGAGCTGGCCGTGATGCGCGAGCAGGATCGCGCGCTTGTCGCCCAGCGCCTTCGAGATGATCTCGCCCTCCTCGTTGCCGACCGGCACGCCCGGCCAGTCCTTCAGGAACGCGCAATCGTCGTACAGCGGGCAGGTGTCCATGTGCGACACCACGAGCGGCTGCTCGAGCATAGACAGCGCAGCGACATGCGCCGGGTGCGTGTGGATGATGCAGTTCACGTCCGGGCGCTCGCGATAGATCCACGTATGGAAGCGGTTGGCCGGGTTCGGAATGCCTTCGCCGTCGACGACGTCGAGATCCTCGTTGACGCGCAGCAGGTTCGCGGCCGAGATCTCGTCGAAGCCGAGCCCGAGCCGCTGCGTGTAGTACGTGCCGGCCGCGTCCGCGCGGCAGGTGATCTGCCCGGCCAGACCCGAGTCGTGGCCCGCGTCGAACAAGATCCGGCACGTCAGCGCGAGCTTTTGCCGCGCGGACCAGCCGCTGTCGCCCACCTCGTTTTCGAGCCGCCGCTCCGCCAGCGCGACCAGCGCTTCCTTCGTCAAATTCAGCGTTTCCGCCATGTTCGCCTCCTGAATGAACCGGGCCGGCCGCGCCGCTCGCGACCGTCTCCCGGGTGTCCCACGCGATACGAATGACACACGATACACCGAATGACACTTTGTGTCATGCGTTACAATCGGTTTTTCGAAGGACACCTGGCGCACCATGACGATTCGCCTGAAACTGCTGAGAAAACAGAAGGGCTGGACGCTCGACGTGCTGGCCGACGAAACCGGTCTCACGAAGAGCTACCTGTCGAAGGTCGAACGCGGCCTGAGCGTGCCGTCGATCGCGGTCGCGCTGAAGCTGTCGAAGGCGCTGAACGTCGACGTCGAGCAACTGTTCTCGGAAAGCCGCAACCGCGAGCTGATCACGGTCACGCGCGCCGGCGAGCGCACCGCGATGGGCGCGGCGGCCGACAGCCATGCGCACCGCTTCGAGAGCATCGCGGCCGGCGTCGCGCCGAAGAAGATGCTGCCGTTCGTCGTGCATCCGCCGCACGAATTCGTCGCGTCGACGTTCCGCGAGCACGAGGGCGAGGAATTCCTGTTCGTGCACAAGGGCCGCGTCGAAATCGAATTTCCGAACGAGACGGTGCAACTCAGGGCCGGCGATTCAGTCTATTTCAACGCGCTCATCCCGCACCGCACGCGCAGCCTCGGCGCCGCGCAGGCGGAGATCCTGGTCATCGTCAGCCACGACGACTAGCCTCGTCACTTCTTCGCGCAAGGATCTTCCGATGGTCACCAAGGCCACCGCACCGTTCCAGCAGATCAAGACGCTCGTTCGCCAGAACGTCGAGTCCGGCGACTGGCGCCCCGGCGACCGCATTCCGTCCGAGCTCGATCTCGCCGCGCAGTTCGGCGTCGCGCGCATGACGGTCAACCGCGCGCTGCGCGAGCTGACCGAGGAAGGCGTGCTCAAGCGCATCGCGGGCGTCGGCACCTTCGTCGCCGAGGTGAAGCCGCAGTCGAACCTGCTGATGATCGCGCATATCCGCGACGAGATTCGCGCGCGCGGCCACGAGTACCGCTGCCGCGTGCTCAGCCAGTCGCGCGAGCCAGCGTCGTTCGACGTCGCGGCCGCGTTCGGCCTGCCGGTCAACACGCCGGTCTTTCACGTGGTGTGCGTGCACGAGGAAAACGGCCGCCCGATCCAGCTCGAGGACCGCTACGTGAACCCGGCCGCCGCGCCCGGCTTCATCGATCAGGATTTCCAGACCGAGCCGCCGTCCGAGTATCTGTACAACAACGTGTCGCACGACGAACTGGAAATCGAGCACGTCGTCGACGCATCGCTGCCGACCGGCGAACAGGCGCGGCTGCTCGACATGCGCGCCGACGAGCCGTGCCTCACGCTCACGCGCCGCACCTGGACCGACGGGCTGCCCGTCACGTTCGTGCACTTCCTGCATCCGGGCAATCGCTACCGGCTCGGGTCGCGCTTCAAGCCGGGCGCGGGGCGCCACCCGACCTGATCGCTTGTCGCACGCCCCTGACGCACGGCGGCCGTTTCGTCACGAAACGGCCGCCGCGTTCGTTATCTACACTGCTCCGATCGCACCCACCTGCCCCGCGTCGCGCGACCACACGACCGGAAACAACGGGTGATCGAGCGGCGCGCCGGCGGCCAGTTGCGCCGCGAGCCCCGGGAAATCGGGCGAGGTTTTCCAGCGGCGCGGCGCGTGACGGATGTCGTCGCCGACGAAGCGCAGTGAAAACGCGCGCCGGCGGTTCTGCGTGCCGCCCGACGCATGCAGCGTGAGCATCCGGAAGCACACCATGTCGCCGGGTTCGAGCGCCCAGCGGCGGATCGGAAAGGCCGCGCGATCGGCTTCGATGTCGGGCAGGTCGGCGAGGCTGCCTTCCGGGAACCACTTCGCCTCCTTGTCCATGAACGTGCGCGGCATCAGCCACGGGCCGCGGTGCGAGCCGGCGACGAATTCCAGCGTCGATTCGAGCGGCACCGGGTCGACCGGAATCCACATGCTGACGTTGTCGTCGCCTTCGATGTTGTAGTACGGCTGATCCTGATGCCACGGCGTGCGCTGCCGCGTGCCGGGCTCCTTCACGAGCAGGTGGTCGTGATGCAGCCGCACGGTGTCCGTGCCCATCAGCGCGGCGGCGACAGACGGGGCCGGCGAGCGCGCGATGAAGTGGCGATACGCGTCGTTGTGCTGCCAGTTGCAGAAATCCTCGAAGAACCAGCCCGGATCGTCGGGCCGGCTCGCGACTTTCGCGCGTTCGCTCGGCTGCGCGAGGTTCGCGTCGATGCCGGCCCGCAGCGCGGCCACTTCGTCGGGGGAAAAGATGCCCTTGATGCAGACCGCGCCTTCCTCGCGGAACGCGGCGATCAGTTCCGGCGTCACGGCTTGCGCGACGCGATCCGGGATACTCGTCATGGCGTGTCCTTGAAAGTCTCGACGCGGCGGGCGGTGCCGGCGTCCGGTGGAGGCGCTGCGACGGGATGCCGGCGCTGGGCGCGAAAGACAGGGACTTCGATGAAACTGCGATGCAGTCTAGACTGCTCAATTTTCGAGCGCAAGCGGGGAAGAACGGGGGCGAAGCGAACCGAGGGCAAGCAGCGACCGGAGTGGTAGGACGGCGCTCGATCCATAGCGCCAATGCCGGGATATTCGGGTGTTTACCCTGTACCGCGCACGCTCGTCACGGAGATGGCCTTTTCGGATATCCGTGGCGCGGCGATGTCGATACGAATGATCGACGCGAAGGGAGTTCAGCGCGGTATTGACGACGCGCCCTATACCGCCTGGCAGGCCGCTTGGTACGGCCGCAGCGTATTGCGCCTTTCGGCGTGGGCGACGACTACTTGATCAACTGCATTCCGGCGACCTTCGAGGCCGTCGCGTCGAATGTAGCCGTATATTCGCACTCGGCTGCGAACCCCGAGCGCTCAATCAGACAATCCGAGAAGTCCGCCTTCGCGGACGCCGCGAAAACACGAAGCCCCTTTCGCACCGTATCGGCACCTTCCACCATGAGTTCCTTCGTGCCGATCATCGAGTCGATGATGTCCCTCATCTGCTCGCGCTCGACGCCGTAGCAGCGCCCGAGCACCCACACGACCTCGACCAAGGCGACCTGTGAAACATACCCCGGCCGCTCAGCCGACAGGGACTCCATCAGCGCCGTCGCCTTCTTCGATTGCACGGCATCGTCCTGAGCGAAGTAGCGGACCAGCACGTTCGTATCCAGTCCGATCATCGCCCGGATGCTCCCTGCTCGGCGATGGCCCGATTCATGTCCTCGATCGACACCGGTTTCGCGGGCTTCTTCACGATTCCTTTGAGCGACGCAAGCGAGTGCGTGGCCGGAATGACTTCATACCGGCCCGTTGCCTCGTTGAAGCTGAATTCGATCCGGTCGCCAGACTTCAAACCAAGCTGATTGCGCACGTCCACGGGAATCGTGACCTGCCCCTTTGAAGTGATCGTTGCTGCTGTCATGATGGCACCTCCTTGACTCCTTACTTTACGGTAAGGAAAGTCGCAAGGCAAGGGCCGTGCTGCCGTCTGTCCGCGCGTCGCGCTCGAGCAGCATCCGCCCTTCGCCCGCGTCGCCGCGGTCGGCCGCGCTGCGCATTCGGCCTTCCGGCGCGCCGCCGGCGGCAGCCACCGCCGACGTGAGCGCGGTCGATGCAAACGAGCCGATGATCGCGATCCGTTTGAACAACATCCGGTTTCCTCCTGACGTGCCGACGCTCGCCGACGCGCGGCCGAGACGATAGGTCGAGCGCCCCGAGAACGCCGCGAAATACCGCGCCCAGGTCGGGCGAAACCGCGATTGCCCGCGCCGTCCGGTCATGTTAAAAATCGTCGCACGCATTTGGAAATGAAATGCTCTTATCCATATAAGTGCAGAAATGAATAGACCCCTGTTCGACATCGATCTGCTGCGCGCGCTCGTGATGGTCGCCGATTGCGGCAGTTTCACGACGGCGTCCGCACGGCTGCATTCGACGCAGTCGACGGTCAGCCAGAAGGTGCGCCGGCTCGAGGAGATCGCCGGCCACCGCCTGCTCGACCGCGGCACGCGCGACGTGCGGCCGACCGACGCGGGCGTGACGGTGCTCAGCTACGCGCGGCGCATGCTCGCGCTGAACGACGAGATGCTGGAAGCGCTGTCCGGCGCGACGGTCGCGCTGACGATCCGGCTCGGCGTACCCGACGATTTCGCGGCGGGCCGCACGACGCACGCGCTCGCGGCGTTCAAGCGCGAGCATCCGCAGGTCAAGCTCGAAGTGACGTGCGGGCTGAGCCGCGACATCAGCGCCGCGTACGATCGCGGCGAACTCGATCTCGTGCTGATCAAGCAGCGGCGCGACAGCCGCGAGGCCGTCGTGCGCTGGCCGGAGAAGCTGCGCTGGATCGACAGCGCGAAGCATCCGTCGATCGATCTCGACCCGGTACCGCTCGTCGTGTTCCCGCCGCGCGGGCTCTATCGCGACGACATGATCAAGGCGATCGAGGAGCGCGGCCGCCGCTGGCGGATCAGCTTCACGACGTCGAGCCTGAGCGGCATCCAGGCGGCCGTCGCGGACGGGCTCGGCATCAGCGTGCTGCCCGCGCGCGTCGTGACGGACGAGCATGTGGTGCTGACCGCGAAGCAGGGCTTCGCGCCGATCGAGCACATGGACATCGCGATCCTGCACCGGCCGACGGCCGACCCGATGGTCGGCGCGCTGACGAAGACGCTCGCGAAGATGCTGGAACTCGAAGGACGCTAGGGTCTGTTTACATACGGAACGCACATGCGAATGCCCGAAATCGCTCGTCCCCCAAGGGGACTTCCTTGCGGGGCGCAGGCAAGGAGGAAGGAGCGCCGTTTGGCGAGCCAAACAAGTGACGCGCGACGCCGCCATGCGGGCGATTTCGGGCATTCCCCTGGAATGATTTTTTAATTTGGGGTGGCCACGAGAATGGCCCCTGGGCAACGCGGATCGCGTCAGAACATCGTGTTGCCGTTCGCCGCCTGCTCGGGCACCGGCTGGTTGACGTCCCAGTGTTCGACGATCTTGCCGTGCTCGAGCCGGAAGATGTCGATGATCGCGCTGCCGCAGGTGCCGGGTTCGCGCACCGCGTGCACGTGCAGGATCACGTAGTCGCCGTCGACGAACGCGCGCTTGATCTCGCTGTGCGACTGCGGATATGTGTCGCGCAGAAACGCGACGAACTTGCGGAAACCGTCGCGGCCGTCGGCCGCGTTCGGATTGTGCTGCACGTAGCGATCGCCGACGTACGCGAGCGCGGCGTCCGCGTCCTTCTCGTTCAGCCCTTTTTCGTAGAACGCGAGCACCGCGCGCCGGTTGGCTTCCTGCTGCGCGTCGGCCGGGCCGGCCGCCACCGCATGCGCGGCGCTCGCGGCGAACAGGGCCGCCGCCATCCATCGTGCGGCCCGTGCCGCGGTCGTGCGTCGCATCGTCGTCTCCCGAAATCCGGCCGAAAGCCCGATCATACCGGCGCGACGCGGCGCTCAGACCAGCGCGCCGTCGCGCGCGACGATCTTCCCGGACGATACGACGAGGCGCCGCACCGGCCGCGCGACGACGGCCTCGGCGAACGTCAGTGCATCGACGAGCACGACGTCCGCGCGATTGCCCGGCTGCAGGCCGTAATCCGCGAAGCCGCAGCCGCGTGCCGCGCCGTGCGTCACGCAGTCGAGCGCGACTTCGAGCGCATCGTCGCGGCGGAAATCGTTGCGCATGCCGATCAGCATCGCGCGTTCGAGCATGTCGGGCGAACCGTACGGCGTCCACGTATCGCGCACGCCGTCGTTGCCGCCGATCACGGTCACGCCCGCCGCACGGCACGCGGCCACCGGCGGCACCGGCACCGCCGCCGGCGCGGTCGTGACGATCGCGACGCCGAGCGCCGCCATCCGCGCGAGCAGCGCATCGCGCTCGCGTTCGGCGATATCGCCAAGGCAAAAGCCATGGCTGATCGCGACCTTCCCGTGCATCCCGTGCGCGGCCGTGCGCTGCAGGATCAGGTCGAGCGAGTACGCGCCCATCGAGCCGCGCTCGTGCAGATGGATATCGAGCCCGCGGCCGTGGCGCGCGGCCATCGCGAACAGCACGTCCACCGCCTCGACCGGATCGCCTTCGATCGCGCACGGATCGAGCCCGCCGAGCAGGTCCGCGCCGGCGTCGAGCGCGTCGGACAGCAGCGCATCGGTGCCCGGCCGCTGGAGCACGCCCGATTGCGGAAACGCGACGATCTGGATCTCGACCTGCCCGCGCAGCGTCTCGCGCGTCGCGAGCACGCCGTGCAGATGGCGCAGCCCGGCTTCGGTATCGACGTCGACGTGCGTGCGGATGCGCGTCGTGCCGGCCGCGAGAAACGCGCGCGCCAGCGCCAGCGAGGCGGCGCCCGCGTCGTGGCCGCTCGTCGCGCGATAGTGGCGCTCGTTCTCGATGCGATCGACGAGGCGCGGCCCGACCTGGTTGCGATACCACGGCATCCCCCAGTGGGTCTTGTCGAGGTGCGTGTGGCCTTCGACGAGGCCGGGCAGCGCCAACGCGAGCGCGCCGTCCTCGATCGCGCAGCCGGCGGGCGCGTCGAGCGACGGACCGACGCGCGCGATGCGATCGCCTTCGATCAGGATATCGACCGCGGCGTCGGCGCCCATGCGCACATTGCGGATCAGCAGGCTCGTCATGTCGGCTCCGGTCGGGTCGGTCGGTGCAAGGCGGACACGGCGGGTGCCGCGCCGCCGGTCGGGCGGGTCAATGCGCGAAGCGCAGCGACGGCGTGAGCGGTGCGCCCGTATCGCTTTCGCCGCGGCGGAATACCCAGCGTTCGGCCGGCACGCCCGCGACGGCCGCCGCCGCGTTCGGCGCGCGCACCGCGACGAAGCTCGCGTCGCAGCCGACCGCGATTCCATAGTTCTCCTTGCCGATCACGCGAGCGCCGGCGTGCGTCGCCATGTCGAGCGCGATGCCGAGCGCTTCGTCGGTGTAGAAACCCGACCGGTAGCCGACCATCATCGCGCGCTGCAGCATGTCGCCGTTGCCGTACGGCCACCACGCGTCGCGGATGTTGTCGTTGCCTGCGAACACGTGCACGCCCGCGTCGCGCAGCCGTCGCACCGGCGGGAACGCGCAGTCGCCCGGCGCATTCGTCAGGATCGACACGCCGGCTTCGGCCAGTGCCGCGGCGGTGCGCTGCACGTCGTCGTCGCTCACCTGGCCGAGCGCGTACGCATGGCTCACGTTCACGCGCCCGCCGAGCCCGGCCGCGCGCGTGCGCGCCGCGATCCGCAGCAGTTGCGCGATGCCCGTTTCGCCCGGCTCGTGCAGATGGATGTCGATCTTCGCGCCGCGCTTCTCGGCGATGCCGAACACGATGTCGAGCTGGCCGTCCGCGTCGCCGTCGAGCGTCGTCGGGTCGATCCCGCCGACCACGTCCGCGCCTTCGCGCACGGCTGCGTCGAGTATCTCGGCGGTGCCCGGGCACGTGATCACGCCGGCCTGCGGAAACGCGACCAGTTCGATGTCGACGATGCCGCGCCATCGTTCGCGCGCGGCCATCACGGCGTGCAGGTTCGACAGGCCGGTCGTCGCGTCGACGTCGACGTGGCTGCGCATCGCGATCGTGCCGAACGCGGCGGCCTGCGCGATCAGCGCGTTCGCACGGTCGACGATCGGCGGCGCGGCCGCGAGCTGGCGCTTCTCGACCGCGAGCCGCTCGCGCAGCGAGCCGACCGGTTCGTGCGGCACCCAGCGATCGCCGACGAAGCTCTTGTCGAGATGGATATGGCCGTCGACGAAACCGGGCAGCACGACGCGGCCGTCGAGGTCGATCGTCTGCGCGCCGGGCGCGGCGGCGCAATCGGCGCCGATCGCCGCGAAGCGGCCGTCACGGACGACGAGGTTGACGGGCTGGCCGTCGGCGTCGACGGCGTTGAGGAAGAGTCGTTCGGTCATGGCTTGATAGGTGGGGCGGTCGCGGCGCGACACCGGCGCGGACAGGCGGAGGAACCGCAACCGGCGCGGCGCGACCGTTGGCCGGGGACCCGGCCACGATATCGGACGCCGCTGCGCGAGGCCAATTAAATGTCGCGATGCCGCGCATTCGATTTCCCGATGCGCGGCGCGCAGGCCCGCCGGGCCGGGCGCGGGACGGGTTTCGCCGGCCGTGGAAACGGCTGGAATGTCGGCGGCCGCGCATGGGCCGCATCGCCCACCCGCGGGTGCCGGGAAGCCGCGTCGCGCCGTTGCGCGCGGGGGCTTCGACGCGCCGCCCAGCCGGCGATTTACGCGGCAACAGACTTTACACGTTGTTACCCGGCCGCACCGGACGCGCATCCGCCCATTCCTTATACTCACGCCGAGTTCGCCACCCATGACGGGAATCCATCGGCGGACACGTTGCCGATGCAGGAACCATCATGATGCGCATGCCTTCCACGAAGACCGTTCTGTTCGCCTCGCTCGTCGCCGTGGCGGCGCTTCCGCTCACCGCCTGTGTCGCGCCGGGCTACTACGGCGCGCAGCCCGGCTATCCGCAGCAGCAATACGCGACGCCCGGCTATGCGCAGCCCGCGTATTCGCAACCGGGTTACGTGCAGCAGCAACCGGCGTATCCGAATCAGGCGCCGCAACCGTACGATCAATACGGCAACCCGTCGCAGTACGGATCGCAGCCTTACGACCAGTACGGCAATCAGCAACAGCAATACGCGAACCCGTACGGCACGCAGTACGGCACCGTGTCGAACATCCAGCCGGTCAGCAGCTCGGTCGGCCCGTCGGGCGTGGCCGGCACCGTCGTCGGTGCGCTGGTCGGCGGCCTCGTGGGCAACCAGTTCGGCCGCGGTCACGGCCGCGATGCGGCAACCGTGATCGGCGCGCTCGGCGGGGCGGTGGCGGGCAACCAGATCGGCCAGCAGATGGGCGCCGCGCAAGGCCCGAGCAGCTACCGGATCGACGTGCGGGTCAGCGACGGCTCGATGCGCTCGTTCGACGTGCAGTCGCCGGGCAACCTGCGTCCGGGCGACCGCGTGCAGATCAACGGCAATCAGCTGTCGCGCTATTGATGCCGCCGGCGGGCGCGTGAGCCGATCGCGCGCACGTCGTTTGTTTGACGTCGTGCGCCTGACCGGCGCGACGGCGCATGCGCTTGACGCGCTCCGTCGTTGATGGCGGTACGACGTACCGCCGTCACTGTCTTGTCCGTTCACGATCGCGCGCGCCGCGCCGCACATCGCCACGCGGCATCCGGATTCCTATTAGGATAAGCACGATGCATCCCGCGACCGCGGCAGCGGCGCGCCGGCATGCACGCCCTCGACCGGAATACCCCCCGATGACGATCACGATCCGCCTGCTTGACGCCGCCGACGCGGCGCAGTTCCAGACCGTCCGCCTGCGTGCGGTC
This sequence comes from Burkholderia anthina, assembly GCF_001547525.1. Classification (GTDB taxonomy): domain Bacteria; phylum Pseudomonadota; class Gammaproteobacteria; order Burkholderiales; family Burkholderiaceae; genus Burkholderia; species Burkholderia semiarida. The sequence continues at coordinate 1,421,976 of NZ_LNJP01000003.1, read as the reverse complement.
GACACCGCGCCCACGTCCTTCCTGCCGACGCTCGACGAGGAATCGCAGGTGCCGGTCGACGAATTCGCGAAGCGCCTCACGCCGACGCAGGTTCAGGCCGTGTTCGGCGCGCTCGACGGCGACACGCTCGTCGGCATCACCGGCGTACGCCGCGACGCACGCACGAAGATCGCGCACAAGGCGACGATCTGGGGCGTGTACGTCGACGCCGCGTATCGCGGGCAACGCATCGCGCACGCGCTGCTCGACAGCGCGACCGCGCATGCGGCTCAGGCGTGGGGATGCAGCCAGTTGATGCTGTGCGTGAACGAGGTCAACCGTACCGCGGAGCGACTGTATGCGTCGCAGGGGTTCGTGCGGTTCGGCACGGAGCCGCGCTCGATGTTCGTCGATGGACGCTTCTACGACGAGCACTACATGATCAAGACGCTGGCGTAACCTGATGGCGTTCGCGTGCGGGCACCGGCCGGTTGCACGCGAACGCCGCGGCGCGTTGCCTTTCTCACCGCTTGTCGGTGATCGTCGTGTCGACGACTTGCCCGGCGATCGTCACGTTCGTCAGCGCCATGGCGCTCACGTTGAACGCGTAGATCGGCCCCGGCGACGTGACCGTCGGCGTGCCTGACGCCACCGGCGTGCCGAAGTCGCAGTTGCTGATCGTCACGCCGGAGATCGGCTGGGCGGCCGGCGCCGGCGGCGTACCGTTGTAGTCGAACGCGACCGGCCCCTGCGCGACGATCGCCTGGAAGCACGATGCGGTCACGCCGTTCAGCGTCACGTTGCTCGCCCTCACGTCGGCGATCGTCACGTTCTGTACGACCGGCGGCCGCGTGCGCACCGCGTCGTTCGCCGGCTGGTAGTCGCAGTCGAACGTGACGATGCCGCCCTGCGCGGCCGACGGGTTGCCGGCCGACGGCGTGACCACGCCGAGCGGCACGCTCGCGTTGATCGGACTGCCGGCGAGCAGCGCACTGCCGTAGCCGCCGCCCTTCAGCGTCACGCCGTTCGGCAGCGTGACGCCCTTCACGTGGAAATCCTTCACGTTGCCGCCGCGGTTCATGTTGGTCTTCACGCGAATCGCGATGTTCAGCGGATTGGTCTGCCAGTTTGCGTTCAGCATCGACAGGTTGGTCGCATAGATCTGCTCGACGCCGCCGCCCATCTCGCTGCCGAGCGTGATCCCGCCGTGTCCGCTGTTCATCGTGCAGTTGCGGATCAGGTGCCGCTTTGCGGGCCCGTATTCGGTGTCGCGGTCCTTGCCCGACTTGATCGCGATGCAGTCGTCGCCGGTGTTGAACGTGCAGTCCTCGCAGAGCACGTCGGTGCATGCATCCGGATCGAAGCCGTCGTTGTTCGGGCCGATGCTGTTGGTCGTCACGCCGCGGATCACGACGTTGCGGCTCGCGGTCGGATGATGCTGCCAGAACGGCGTGTTCTGCGTCTGGTAGTTCGCCATCAGCACGTTCGTGCAGCCGATGAATTCGACCATGCACGGCCGCAGGTAGTGGCCCAGTCCGAAAATCCGCTTCTCCACCGGCACGCCGGCCTCGGACAGCGCGGGCAGGTAGTTCTGGTCCTGCTGCCACGGCGTGACGGGCGACGTCAGCATCGCATAGAGCGCGTCGGGAATCGCGGGCGCGACGATCCGCAGGTCGACGTTGTTCGGGTTCGCGCCGTTCTGGGCCGGCACCGCCGCGCTCGCGCCGTATGCGCCGGACGTACCCTTGTAGGTCCACCAGCAGACGCTGTTCGCGCCGCTGCCGGAGAACGGCGTCATTGCCTGCCCGTTGAGCACCGACGTCGGACCTTCGCCGGTCAGCGCGATGTTCGTCGCGTTGCGTGCGTAGACGGGCGCGCCGTAGTTCAGGCAATCGTTCGCCTGCCAGCGGCTGTAATACAGCCGGCCGTTCGCGCCGCAATCGACCGGGCCGTCCTTCGCGTAGTCGGCCGGGTTCGGGCTGAAATAGATCGTGCAATTCGCGCTGAGGTGGAACGTGACGTTGCTCTGCAGCACGATCGGCCCCGCGCAATACCAGGTGCCCGCCGGCACGACGACCCGGCCGCCGCCTTCGCGCCGGCACGCGTCGATCGCCGCGAGAAACGCCGGGCGCGAATCGAATGCGCCGGGCGCGGTCGTCAGTTCGGAACCGGGGCTGACGGGCGATTTCGCGACCGGCCACGGCGACGTCTGCGCGACCGTCGCGCACGGGCGCGCGCCGTAGTGCGTCACGTCGAAGTCGCGACCGTGCCGCGCGAGGCGCGACACGTGCGCGAGCGACGCGGCGATGCGCGCCGCCGCGCCGTGCTCGCCCCACACGCGGTCGATCGCCGACGCACCGAGCGTCACGCCGGCTGCCAGCGCGCGCGAGGCGGCGAACGGTCCGCCGACCATCGCGCCGCCTGCGAGAGCGCCGGTCCAGCCGATGAAAGCGCGACGCGATACCCGTTTCGGGGCGGATGATCGGACGGGCGAAGACGAACGGCGGCGAGGGGCGGCCATGGGCACTCCTTCAGGGTAAGGGTATCGATGCGCCGGGCGGCGGATCATGATTTATACGTCGTCGTACTACATTGCGCAGTCTAGATGCGATCGATGGAAGACATGTATTTGTCGTTTACCCTGTTTTCTCTGACATTGTGTGCGGTATGTGTGCGCACACTCACTTCTCCCAACCGGCCCTTAGAGATATGTTGTCGTATGTTTATGCGCAACAACTTCAACTGGATCGCCCGGCCGACGATGTGCTCCGAGGCGATTTTCCTACTCGCCCGCTACCGCAGTCGGCGCCGTCGCCGGCTCGCGTCCCGCCGACGCAGCCGGCTCGAACACCAGCATCAGATCGCCGCGATAACTTCCGTGGGCCGGCGGCGCCGCGCTCGCGGCCGGCGCTTGCGCGCTGACCTTCAGCATGCGGGTTTCGTCATAGCCGTCAAAGGCGTCGCGCCCCCGCGTCGTCGCCACGAGCGCGTGGGCGGCACCGGGCGCGATTTCCGCGCTGCTCGCCTTGCCCGTCAGCACGACCTTCGCATGGGCCATGTCGTCGCGACCGTTCGAGAACCGCAGCGGCTACAACAACGTGACGTTGATATCGGGATTGGTCGTGCGTACGCGGATCGGCAGCGCCGCGGCGAACGTCTGCTGCTTGCCGTCCGTGTCGTTCAATTCGACCAGGCCGTATGCGGCATCGTCCGGCTGCGAAACGAACAGGATGTCGCCGATGTGCGCGGTCAGGCGGATCGTCTTGACGACCGCTTGCGGCGACGTCTGGCCCGCATGGGCGACCTCGATCTCGAAATTAGCCGGCAAGATTGCTGCGGAATTCAATGCACCCAACCGTCCGTGCAATCGAACGGGCCGGCCGGTGCCGATCCCGACCGCGCCGAGGCCGCGTCGCCGGGCCCCACGCCTGAATGACGTCGATGCCGCACTCGGCCTGCAACAACGATAGGTCGGGCGCAGGCGGATAAAAATCCATGCAAACCTTCACAACCCGTATCCGTTTCCGTTCACCAGCGCTATCTCCAAATCAAATGGAAATCGCCCGAAAATCGCGCTGCCGCGCGGGCCGCGTCGCGCGCGCCGCCAACCCGCCTCGGTAATTCCGCCTCTGTTCAGCCCCCCACCGCCCGCGCTATCGTTTCCCATCCCCACAGCCCAGGAGCTGCCTTTGCCTACCCGCCACGGAGTCGACCTCATCCGCGCCCGCGCGCTGTTCGATCGCGAGCGCCGCGCGTTCATCGAAGCCATGCCGGTTTCCCGCGCGCTGTCCGCGGAAGCGTCCGAGCATCTGCTGTTCGGCGTGCCGCTGCACTGGATGCAGGACTGGTCGACCCCGTTCTCGCTATACGTGAAGGAAGCGCGCGGCGCGACGTTCACCGACGTCGACGGCCATCGCTACGTCGATTTCTGCCTCGGCGATACGGGCGCGATGTTCGGCCATGCGCCCGAACCCGTCGCCCGCGCGCTCGTCGAGCAGGCCACACGCGGCTACACGACGATGCTGCCGAGCGAGGACGCCGCCTGGGTGTCGCGCGAACTCGCGCGCCGCTTCAAGCTGCCGGTGTGGCAATTCGCGTTGAGCGCGAGCGACGCGAACCGCTTCGTGCTGCGCTGGGCGCGCGCGGCCACCGGCCGCAACACGATCGTCGTGTTCAACGGCTGCTATCACGGCACGGTCGACGACGTGTTCGTCGATCTCGTCGACGGCCGCCCGGTGCAGCGCGACAGCCTGCTCGGGCAATCGTACGATCTGCTCGCGAACACGCGCGTCGTCGAATTCAACGATCTGGCCGCGCTCGAGGCGGCGCTGAAGGACGGCGACGTCGCATGCGTGCTCGCCGAGCCCGCGATGACGAACATCGGCATGGTGTTGCCCGACGCGGGCTTCTGGGAGGCCGCGCGCGAACTGACGCGCCGCCACGGCACGCTGCTCGTGATCGACGAGACGCACACGATCAGCAGCGGCCCCGGCGGCTACGCGGTCGCGCACGGTCTCGAACCGGACATGCTGGTGGTCGGCAAGCCGATCGCGGGCGGCGTGCCGTGCGCGGTGTACGGGTTCAGCGCGGAATTCGCGGAGCGCGCGAAAGCGGCGAAGCTGAACGCGCCGCCCGGCCATTCGGGCATTGGCACGACGCTCACCGCGAACATGCTCGCGATGCACGCGATGCGCGCGACGCTCGCCGAAGTGGCGACCGACGCCGCGTACGCGCACATGTTCGCACTCGCCGCGCGGCTCGCGACGGGCCTCGAACAGGCGATCGCGAAACACGGGCTGCCGTGGTGCGTGACGCGCATCGGCGCGCGCACCGAGTTTCAGTTCGCGCCCGTGCCGCCGCGCAACGGCACGCTGGCCGGCGCGCAGCTCGACAGCGAACTCGAGCACATCGTGCACCTGTACCTGCTCAATCGCGGCGTGCTGATCACGCCGTTCCACAACATGATGCTCGTGTGCCCGCAAACGACGGCGGACGATGTCGACCGGCTCGTCGCGCAATTCGATGCGTGCCTGGGCGAACTGGCCGGTTGATCGAATACGACGACGGAGGATTCTCGGCGCGCCGGCAAGCCGGTGCGCTCGCGCATCGATGCGGCGTCGATGACGAAGTGGCGCCGCGCGCGCAGCGAACCGGATACGCGGCGACCCGCACCCGCCCCGCTACGCGGCCCGCAACGCGCGCCGCGCCACCTCCGCGAAATACCGCGCGCCAACCGGCAGGATCTCGTCGTTGAAATCGTACGCCGCGTTGTGCAGCGGCACGCCGCCCTGCCCGGCCGCCTCGCCGTTGCCGATGAACACGAAGTTGCCCGGCACCGCCTGCAGGAACGCGCCGAAATCCTCCGAGATCGTCATCGGCTGCACGTTGGCGTTCACCGCGTCGGCGCCCGCGACGTGCGCCGCGGCCTGCACGGCCGTGTCGACCCATTCCGGCGAGTTCACCGTCGGCGCGAACTCGTGCGTGTACTCGAACGTGCAGGTCGCGCCGTGCGTGCGGCAGATCCCTTCGGCGATCTCGGCCATCCGCGTCTCCAGCAGCGCCTGCACGTCGCGCGAATAGCTGCGCGTGTCGCCCTTGATCGTCACGGTCGACGGCAGCACGTTACGCAGCCCATCGGTGATGAATTCCGTGCACGACACCACCGCCTGCTGACCCGGGTCGAGATTGCGCGACACGATCGTCTGCAGCGCGAGCACGATCTGCGAGCCGATCACGATCGGATCTATGCCCATGTGCGGCCGCGCCGCATGCGTGCCGCGCCCGTCGATCCGGATCACGAAATTGTCTTCGCTCGCCATGATGCCGCCCGCGCGCGTCGAGAACGTGCCCGCGCGCATGCCCGGCATGTTGTGTGCGCCGAAGATCGCGTCGACCGGAAAGCGTTCGAACAGCCCGTCGGCCATCATCGCCTTCGCGCCGCGGCCATGCTCTTCCGCCGGCTGGAAAATGAAGCGCACCGTGCCGTCGAAATCCTTGCGCTCGGCCAGCAGCCGCGCGGCGCCGAGCACCATCGACATGTGGCCGTCGTGCCCGCACGCATGCATCTTGCCCGGCGTGCGCGATACGTGTTCGCGGCCCGGCGCGTGCTCGGCGATGTTCAGTGCGTCCATGTCCGCGCGGATGCCGATCGCGCGCCGGCCCGTGCCGGCCGTCAGGTTCGCGACGAGCCCCGTGCCGCCGATTCCGCGATGCACGTCGAGCCCGAGCGTCGTCAGGATCCGCGCGACGTAGTCCGACGTGTTCACTTCCTCGAACCCCGTCTCGGGATACTGGTGCAGATGGCGGCGCCACGTCTTCAATTGGCCCTGCAGCGTGCTTTCGTCGATTGTGTCGATCGTGTCCATTGCGTTCGCCTCGTCGGTCGTCATGTCGTTCAGGCCGCCACCGCCGCGCGGCTCAGCCAGTCGCGCTGGCGCGCGAGCACCGCGTCGGCCGTCTCGCCGACGCAATGCCGGTACACGGACGGCGCGGTCGCCCCTTCCGTGTTGATCGCCAGCACGCGCGCGCTCGCATCGAGCCCGACCTGCCGCGCGCGCGCCGGGTCGCGCATCAGCACGGCCAGCCCCGCGATGCCGGCCGCGCCCGACTCGCCGGCGACGAGCGGCACGTCGCGTTCGCTGCCGGCCGCGAGGCCGCGCATCGCCTGCACCGCGTCTTCGTCGTCGATCAGCATGAAGTGGTCGATGCACATCTCGAGGAAATCCCACGCGAGCGGCGATGCCTCGCCGCACGCGAGCCCTGCCATCACCGAATCGACGCTGCCGGTCGCCTTCGTCGCGCGCCCGGCCAGCGCGCTCTGGTACAGGCAATCGGCCTGGCGCGGCTCGACGACGACGAAGCGCGGCCGCTGCACGCCGTCGCGCTCCCACAGGTAGCTCGCGACGCCCGCGGCGAGGCCGCCCACGCCGCCCTGCAGGAACACGTGCGTGAACGGCCGCCCGTCGTCCTCCGCCGCCTGCGCGGCGGCTTCGGCGGCGATCACGCCGTAGCCCTGCATCACGTCGCGCGGAATCGCTTCGTAGCCGTCGTACGACGTATCCGACACGACGTACCAGCCGTTCGCCTGCGCGAGCTGCGCCGCGCAAACGACCGATTCGTCGTAGTTCCCGGCGATGCGCACGATCCGCGCGCCGTAGGCCGAGATCGCGCGTTCGCGCTCGGCGTCGACGTTCGCGTGCAGCACGATCACGCAGCCGCAGCCGATCGCGCGCGCGGCGGCGGCCAGCGCGCGGCCGTGATTGCCGTCGGTCGCGCTGATCACCGTCAGGTCGGCCAGCTCGGACGCGTAGCGGCCCGTGACGAGCCCCTGCGGATCGAGCGCCTGCGTGCGCCGCAGCCGCTTCACGAGCCGCACCAGCGCGATCGGCGCACCGAGCGCCTTGAAGCTGCCGAGCGGCGAACGGCACGACTCGTCCTTCACGCTGACGCTCGCGACGCCGAGCCGCGCGGCGAGATCGGGCAGCGCACGCAACGGCGTGCGCGCATTGCCGACGAGCGGCCAGTGCGCGAGCCACGCACCGCTTTCGTCGGCCGACGCGATGTTCATCACGCGGCGCAGCGCGTTCGGGTAGGCGGTGCGCGACGCGCGCGGGTTGGCGATGAGCATGACGGAAGGCTCCGGATCGGGACCGCCGGGCGGGCGGTCGGGTGGGTCGGATCGGGCAGGCGCGAGTTGCGCTTGCGGTCGGTTGGGAAAATAATATTGCGCATGCCGGTCAACAAAATCGCCAAATCGACGGCGTCGACGCAAAAATTTCTCATTCTTTCGAGGCTTCACGCGCCATCATGACGACCCCTCTCGATGCGTTCGATCGCAAGCTGCTGATGGAAGTCCAGCGCGACGCGCAGACGCCGCAGGCCGAGCTCGGCGCGCGCGTCAACCTGTCGACCGCCGCCGTGAACCGGCGGCTGCGGCGCCTCGCGGAAGCCGGCGTGATCGAGCGCTATACGGCCGTCGTCGCGCCGGACAAGGTCGATCATCCGCTGACGATCGTCGTGAACGTGGAGGTCGAAAGCGAGCAGATCGACCAGCTCGACGCGATGAAGCGCGCGTTCGAGCGCTGCCCGCAGATCCAGCAGTGCTACTACGTGACGGGGGAATGGGATTTCGTGCTGATCCTCGCGGTGCGCAACATGGATCAGTACAACGCGCTCACGCGCGAGCTGTTCTTCGCGAACAACAACGTGAAGCGGTTCAAGACGCTCGTGAGCATGAGCCGCGTGAAGGTCGGGCTCGACGTGCCGGTCGATGCCGGCGAGTGAACGCAACGATGAAGCGGCCGGCGCGCGACTGCATGCGCCGGCCGCTTCCCGTCGACGGCTACGTCAACGACAACTGAAGCTCGCCGCCGAATTCACGTCGCCCGCGCCGTTGTAGCGCGCGACCTGCGGATACGGACACAGCGGCCGCGTGCGCCCCGCGCCCCACGATGCGGGCACTTCCGCGTTCGGCACCGCGTTCGTCGCGTCGCGCGCGGCTGCCACGATCGCCGCCGGCGCCTGCCCTTGCTCGACCCATGCGACGAGCGGGGTCAGCATGTCGAACTGGTCGGCCGCCGGCCCGCCCGAGCAGTGGTTCATCCCCGGCACCGGATAGAAGCGTGCAAAGCTCGACGCATCGCCGCCGTTCGCCTGCGCGACCTGCGTGTACCAGTCGCGCGTGTCGTTGAACGAGAACACCGGGTCGCCCGTGCCGTGATAGACGAGCAACTTCGCGCCGCGCGCCTTCAGCGCGGACAGGTTCGTCTCGTCGGGCGGCGTCATGAACGACCATGACGATTGCGTGTACGTGCCGTTCGTCGCGAAGATCGCCGGCGCGTCGTTGTCCATGTCGAAACCGAGCGCGAAGCCGGCGAGGTTCGCGAGCGTCGCGGCGGTTTTCGGCGGCGTCATGAACGTGAACGCCATCGCGGCCGGATCGAGCACGATCGAATTCGACTGCTTCCACGCGGCCCAGCCGCTGCCGGCCACGCCCGGATCGTACGGAAAGCTCGCGTACAGCGCCGTGCCCGCGCTGTTGCGCGCGCCGGCGAACACGTTCGCCAGCGCGGTTTTCTGCGCGGGCGTCAGGCAGGCGCCCGTGCGCGTGCCGTTCGCGCAGGTCGGGATATCGGCATCGATGCTGAAGTGCGCCTGGCACGCGGCGACGTCCTGCACCATCCCGTCGGCCGCGCCGTCGAGCGCGTCGCATTTGTCGAGGATCTTCGCGCCGACGAACTGGCGCTCCGCATCGTTGAAACCGCTGCGGATATCCGGCAACCCGTTCGAGCCCGTCGCCGATGCGATCTTCGCGAACTGCTGCGCGCCGTACATTTCGCCGATCGCCGCCTTCGGCAGATGGAAGCCCGGGTCGCCCGCGATGATGCCGTCGTAGTCGGCCGGGTTGCGCACCGCCGTGACCATCGCGTGGCGGCCGCCGTTCGAGCAGCCGCCGAAATAGCTGCGATCGGGCGCCTTGCCGTACGCGAGCCGGATCACCTGCTTCGCCATCGGCGTGAGCGCATCGACGGCGCCGTAGCCGTAGTCGATCCGCGCCTGCGGATCGAGGCCAAACAGCGGATTCTGGGCGGCGCTGTGCCCGGAGTCCGAGCTGATCACCGCGAAACCCTGGTTCAGCGCATTGGTCAGCGGCCCGCCGCCGATTGCGCCGGTCGCGGTCACGACGTTGCCGTCGAGCCCGCCGTTCGCCTGGTAGAAGATGCGGCCGTTCCATGCTTTCGGCAAACGCATCTCGAAGCCGATCGCATAGGTGTTGCCGTCCACCGCGCTCACGCGCTGATTCATCTTGCCGGCGATCACGCAGTGCTCGGCGACCGGCTTGCCGGCCACCGTCAGCGCGCCGGCCGCCGCGGTCGTCACCGACGTAAACGACGTGTTTGCATACGCGAGCTTCGCGGCCAGCGCGTCGCACGTTTGCGTCATCGCGGCCGGCGTCGCGGCGCTCAGGTGCGTGGGCGCGGCGCCGATCGAATCGTCGCCGCCGCACCCGGCGAGCATCGCGGCGGCGGACAGCGGCGCAATACAGAGGAATGCAGATTTCGTGTTCAAGATAACTCCCGTTCGGTTCGTCACGCCGGTGAATCAGAACATGTGCCGCACGCCGACCATCGCGCCGAGCTGCCCCATCCCCGCGCCGGGCGTCGTGCCGGGCCCGCCGCCGCTGACCGAGTAGCGCGCATGCGCGCTGTTCCACAGATACGACGACTGCGCGTAGACGGCCGTGCGCTTGGTGAACAGATAAGTCGCGCGCAGCGTGGCCATCGTCGCGCGCGTGTCGTGCGCGGTGTTGACGATCCGGTAGCCTTCGCCGTCGACGATGAAATCGGGCTTCACCGCATACGACGCGCCCACGAAGAACAGGTCCGAATGCGCGCCGGGCGCGGCCGGCGAACCGGTCGACACGCGCCGCCCGATCCAGCCCGCGCCGATCTTCGCGCCGGCCGCTTGCGCATACGCGCTCACGTGCGTGCGCGCATCCTTGCCGCCGCTGCTCGTGAACGGGACGGGCGCCACGCCGTCGAAGAAGTTGGCGGCCGCGCCGGTGCCGCCACGCTGTTCCTCGTACGAGGCCGCCGCGCCGAAATACGCGCTGTCGTACTTGAGCATCACCGACCAGTTGCGGCACTGCACCGCGTCGCCGGGCACCTGCCCCGCGCACGTGCCCTGCCCCGGCGAATTGCCGGTGCCCGCGCCGTCGCGGCCGAACGAATACGCGGCGCCGAGCGTCACGCCGCGATACGTGCCGACGTAGGTCACCGCGTTGTCGGCGCGGCCGTTCGGCACGTATGCGTCGAACGAGCCGAGCCCGTAGATGTCGGGGCCGATGATGTCCGCACCCTGCAGCGCGAGATAGGTCATCGTGTACTGGCGGCCGAACGCGAGCGTGCCGAAGCCGCTCTTCAGCCCGACGAACGCCTGCCGCCCGAACAGCCGGCCGCCCTGCCCGAGATCGCCGCCGCGCACGTTGAAGCCGCTTTCGAGCGTGAACACCGCCTGGTAGCCGCCGCCGAGATCCTCGGTGCCGCGCAGCCCCCAGCGCGACGGCAGTTCGCCCGTCACGCCCGGCATCCGCACCACGTGATCGCCGGCCGCGTTCGCGTGCGATACGAACTCGACGCCCGTGTCGATGATCCCGTACAGCGTCACGCTCGACTGGGCGTGCGCGCCGGTCGCGGCCAGCGCGCATGCGCCGGCTGCCAGCAAGGCTTTGGTGTGCTTCATGATGAATGTCTCCAGACCTGTGTCGATATCGCGCTCTGTCGGCGCTGGTGGGTTGAATGCAACGGAACTCAGTCGTGCGCCTGCGGCCGCCGGATCAGCACCAGCGCGGCGACGGCGGCGACCAGCGTGACGGGGATGCTCGCGCCGATCACGACGGGCGCGCTGCGGCCCGCGGCCAGCAGCGTCGCGGCCGCGAGCGGCCCGACGACGGAGCCGAGCCGGCCGACGGCGACCGCGGACCCGACGCCGGTGCCGCGCATCGCGGTCGGGTAGTACATCGCGGCAAGCGCGTACAGCACCGACTGCCCGCCGACGACGAACATCCCGGCGGCGAACGCGGCCGCCGCGAGCGACGCGAAGCCGGGCGCGGCCGCGAGCGCGGCGAGCGACAGCACGATCCCGACGTACATGCCGCCGACCACGCGCGACGCGCGCATCCGGTCGAGCGCCGCGCCGATGCCGAGCGCGCCGAGCCCCGCGCCGACGTTGAACGCGATCTGCACGAGGCCGACGTGCGCGCGATCGAGCCCGCGCGACGCCATCAGCGACGGCAGCCAGTTCAGCAGGAAGTACAGGACGATCAGCGTGCAGAAGTAGCTGACCCACAGCGCGACCGTCGACGTCGTGCGGCCGTCGCCGAACAGCGTGCGTGCGACGCTGATGCGCGCGGCCTGCGTGCCGGCGACGTCGAGATACGCGCGCGATTCCGGCAGGCACCACACGAGCAGCGGCACGAGCAGCAGCGGCCCCACCCCGCCGACGTAGAAGATGTGCCGCCATTCGGTGTCGCCGGCGAGCAGCACGCCGATCAGCGATGCGATCACGCCGCCGAACGGAATCCCGCAGTACATCGTCGCGACCGCGCTGCTGCGCGAGCGCGGCTCGACCGCTTCGGACGACAGCGCGATCAGGTTCGGCATCGCGCCGCCGAGGCCGATGCCGGTCAGCACGCGCACGACGACGAGCATCGCGAACGTCGAGACCTGGGCGGTCGCGATCGACAGCAGCCCGAACAGCACGACCGATGCGATCAGCACGCGCTTGCGGCCGATCCGGTCGGCGAGCCGCCCGCCGAGCATCGCGCCCGGCAGCAGCCCGAAGGTGCCCGCGCTGAACGCGATGCCCATCTGCGACACGCTCAACCCGAATTCGCGCGCCATCCGCGGCGCGGCGACGCCGACCGACTGCAGGTCGAGCCCTTCGAGAAGGGCGATCGCGAAACACAGCGCGAGCGTGGTCGCGACCGTGGATTTTTCGGCAACGTAAGTGTTCATGTCTCCATTCCCATGTCTTTGTAGTCGGTCGGCCCTGCAACGGCCGCCGCGCGCCGCCGCCGGCCAGTGGCGGTTCGGCGCGCGAGGTGTCGTATGAACGGACGCCTTTATCAGGCAGCCTGATTCACTGGCCGCGAAAGTGCCTGCCGGTGTCGTGGCCGGCCGGTCGTTGTGCCTGCGTGCTGCTTACCGCTGTAACTGCTCGCGCGTGCTGCTTACGCGTAAATCACGTCGGGATCGCGCCGCGCCGGGTCGTACAGCGCGTCGATCGTCGCCGCGCGATGCTTCTGCACGGCCGCCTGGTTCAGCGATCCCTTGTCGGTCACTTCGCCGAGATCGAGCGACGGCGGCGTGTCGATCAACCGAATCCTCGCGACGAACGTCGAACCGCCGCTCGCGTTCCGGTTCAGCGCGGCCAGCCACGCCGCGAACGCCGCACGCACGGCCGGCGCGCGCAGCACGTCGGTCACGGACGCATCGGCGGCGAGCCCCGCCAGCGCACGGCATGCATCGACGCGCGGAAACACCAGCAAGCCGATGTCGTCGCGATTGATTCCCGTCACGACCACGTCCTGCACGTACGGCGCGCCGCTCGACACCGCGTTCGCGCGCAGCGGCCCGACGCTGACGAACGTGCCGCTGCTCAGCTTGAAATCCTCGGTCAGCCGCCCGTCGAACATCAGCCCGAGCTCCGGCCGCTCCGGATCGACAAACACGCCCGCGTCGCCGCTGCGGTAGTAGCCTTCTTCGTCGAACACGTCGCGCGGATCGACATCGGCATGCCAGTAGCCGGGCATCACGTTCGGCCCCTTGAAGCGCAGTTCGTGCTTGCCGCCGCACGGCACGAGCTTCGCGTCGCAGCCGGGCGCGGGCAGCCCGATATAGCCCGCGCGCATCAGCGGCCCGGTCGTGAACAGGCACGACGGCGACGCCTCCGTCATCCCGAGGCCGGCCATGATCCGGATGCGCTCGCCGCAATGCGTTTCGGTCACGCGGTCGAGCCGGTCCCACGCGGCCTGCGACAGCCCCGCGCCGCCGAAGAAATACAGCTTCACGCGCGAGAAGAACGTGTCGCGCAGTTCGGCGTCGCGTTCGAGCGCGGTGGTCAGCTCCTCCCAGCCCTTCGGCACGTTGAAGTAGATCGTCGGCGCGATCTCGCGCAGGTTGCGCACGGTTTCGTCGAAGCGGCCGGGCATCGGGCGGCCATCGTCGATGTAGAGCGAGCCGCCGTTGTACAGCGCGATGCCGAGGTTGTGACTGCCGCCGAACGTGTGATTCCACGGCAGCCAGTCGACCAGCACCGGCGGCTCGCGCGTGAGCTCGGGCATCGTCTGGCGCAGCATCTGCTGGTTGCTGCACAGCATCCGGTGCGTGGTCGGCACGGCCTTCGGCAGCTTCGTCGAGCCGGACGTGAACAGGATCTTCGCGAGATGGTCCGGGCCGACCGCCTCGTGGATCGCGTCGATCGTGCGCGGGACGGTGGCGAGCAGGCGCGACAGCGGCACCGCGCGGGCCTTTCCGTCCGCATCGGCATCGGCATCGCGCGCGACGATCAGCACCGCATCGGCCGGCAACGTCGCGTCGAGCGCACGCGCGAACGGCGCGCGTTCGGCGACGAACACGGCGCCCGGCTTCAGCACGCCGAGCGTGTGACGCAGCTTGCCGTAATCGGTCGACACCAGCGAATACGCGGGCGAGATCGGCGAGTACGGCACGCCGGCCAGCATCGCCGCGAACATCAGTTGCAGATGCTCGAGATCGTTGCCGGACAGCACCGCGAGCGGACGCTCGGCCGACAGCCCGAGATCGACGAGGCCCTGGCCGAGCGCGCGCGCGCGTTCGAGCATCTGCGCGTACGTGATCTCGATCCAGTGCCCGTCGGCGCCGCGCCGCGCGGCCAGCACGCGGTCGGGGTGCGCCTGCGCGCCGAGCACGAGGCAGTCGGTGATGCGCGTCGGGTAATCGCCGAGCGGCTCGCGCGAGCGCAGGTACCAGGTGCCGTCGTCGGCGCGGCGAATCTCGGCCGCGCCGACCGCGACGGCGGCCGCGCGATAGCGTACGCCGCCAGCGTGTTGGCCGGCCTGAAGCGGCGCCTTCTCTGCATTCATCGTCGGCTCGCTCATATCGGATAGTGGCGCGGCGTGGTCTGCACGGTGATCCAGCGCAGCTCGGTGAATTCGGCGATCGACGCGCGGCTGCCGAAGCGGCCGTAGCCGCTCGCCTTCGTGCCGCCGAACGGCATCTGCGCCTCGTCGTGCACGGTCGGCCCGTTGACGTGGCAGATTCCCGATTCGATCCGGCGCGCGACCGCCATCGCGCGGGCGATATCGCGGCTGAACACGCTCGCCGACAAGCCGAACTCGCTGTCGTTCGCGAGCTCGACCGCTTCGTCGTCGCTGTCCGCGCGCAGGATCGCCACCACCGGCGCGAACGATTCCTCGCGATACAGGCGCATGTCGCGCGTGACGCCGTCGACGATCGCGGGCTGCATCGTCGCGCCTTCCACGCGGCAGCCGAGCGGCAATTGCGCGCCCAGTGCGCGCGCATCCTCGACCAGCGACGCCGCGCGCGCGGCGGCCGACGCATCGACCATCGTGCCGAGCGGATGGCCGGCCAGCGGATCGCCGGCAACCAGCGTGCGCGCCTTCGCGGCGAGCCGCTCGACGAGTGCATCGGCGATCGGCCGCGCGGCGATCACGCGCTCCGTCGACATGCAGATCTGCCCCTGGTTGAAGAATGCGCCGAATGCGATCGCGTCGACCGCCGCATCGAGATCGGCATCGTCGAGCACCAGCACCGGCGCCTTGCCGCCGAGTTCGAGCAGCACCGGTTTCAGGTGCGCGGCCGCGTGGCGCGCGATGATCCGGCCGACGTGCGTCGATCCGGTGAAGTTGATCCGCTTCACATGCGGATGCGCGATCATCCGCTCGACGAGCTCGGGCGCGTCGGCCGCCGCGTGCGTGATCACGTTCACCACGCCCGCGCCGAGCCCCGCTTCGTCCAGCACCGCGCCGATCAGCGCGTGCACGCCCGGGCACGCCTCGGACGCCTTCAGCACGACCGTGTTGCCGCACGCGAGCGGCATCGCGAGCGCTCGCGTGCCGAGGATCACCGGCGCGTTCCACGGCGCGATGCCGAGCACCACGCCGCACGGCACGCGCATCGCGAGCGCGAGATTGCCCGGTACGTCGGACGGGATCACGTCGCCGGCGATCTGCGTCGTCATCGACGCGGCCTCGCGCAGCATGTTCGCCGCGAGTGTCACGTTGAAGCCGATCCAGCCGGGCGTCGCGCCGGTTTCGGCCACGCCCGCCGCGACGAACGCGTCGATGCGCGCGTCCATTAGATCGGCCGCCTTCAGCAGCAGCCGGCGGCGCTCGGTCGGCGCGAGCGCCGCCCATGCGGGGAACGCGCGGTGCGCGGCGTCGATCGCCGCGTCGGCATCGGCCAGGCCGGCCGCCGGTGCGCGCGATGCGAGCGCGCCCGTCGCGGGGTTGAAGCGGTCGAAGGTGCGGCCGTCGCGAGCGTTGCACCACTCGCCGCCGATCAGCATCCGTCTGTCGGTCATGTCGTCTCCTGCCCTGCCTGTCTCTTGCGGTTACGTCCGCGGTTATATCGGCGGCTGCGTTCGCGCCGTATCAGCGCTTGTATGCCTGCAGGCCCGGCTTGATCGTCTTGTCGTCGAGGAACTGCTTCAGCCCCTGTTCGCGGCCGCGCTCCGGGTCGCGCAACTGCGCCTGGTCGAGCTTCGCATACAGGTAATCCTCGCACTGCTCCCACGTGAGCTCGCGCGAACGCTTGAAGCCGTGTTTCGCCGCGCGCAGCACGACCGGGTTCTTGTCCATCAGCCGCGCGGCGAGCGCGATCGTCGCGTCGCGCAGCCCGGCGAGCGGCACGCTGCTGTTCACGAGGCCCATCTCGGCCGCTTCCGCGCCCGTGAACGTGTCGCCGGTCATGATGTAGTGCAGCGCGCGGCGATGCCCGACGGTGTCCGCCATCGCCTTGCTGACGAGGTTGCCCGGCGGGATGCCCCAGTTGATCTCCGACAGCCCGAACACCGCTTCGTCGGCCGCGATCGCGAGATCGCACGCGACGAGCGGCGAGAATCCGCCGCCGAAACACCAGCCGTTCACCATCGCGATCGTCGGCTTGTTGTACATCCGCAGGCGGCGCCACTGCCATTCCGACGCGTCGCGGCGCACTTTTTCCTGCAGCGCGTCGGAGCCGCCGTCGATCTCGCGGAAGTATTCCTTCAGATCCATGCCGGCCGTCCACGCGGCGCCCGCGCCGGTCAGCACCAGCACCTTCGCTTCGTCGTCGAATTCGACCGCGTCGAGCACTTCCAGCATCTCCCGGTTCAACGTCGGGCTCATGGCGTTGCGCTTCTCCGGGCGATTCAGCGTCACCCACGCGATGCCGGCCTCCACTTTCACTTCAACGGTCTGCCAGCGGTTGTCGTACTTGCTCATGTCTGTTCCTGTCGTTCGTTCCTGTGCGATTCGGTGCGCAGCATTCCTGCTGCGGACGACTTCATTTAATATCAGGCTACCTGATATTGCAAGCGGCACGAGCGCCGGTGTAAACCCGGAGCGGAAAGCGGGAAAACGGAGAAATCGGGGGAATCGGGGAACGGTCAGCCGCCGGGAGGCGGGGAAGCGAAGCGGACGCGCGCCGCCCGGGCCGCGCGTCGTGAAGGGTCGGAGCCGATCAGCCGCGCAGGTTGCGCGAGAACAGTTCGAGCGCGCGCTGCACGTGCGCGGCGTCGTCGGCCGAAATGTCGCCGAGCATGCGCATTTCGAGCGGGCGCAGCACGGCTTCGCATTCACGCAGCATCGCCGCGCCTGCGTCGGTCAGCTTCAGCAGGATGATGCGGCCGTGCGACGGGTCGGCTTCGCGCGTGACGAAACCGCGCGCGGCCATCACGCTCATCACCTCGTTCGCCGATTGCGGCGTGATCCACGAGCGTTCGGCCAGTTGCGCGTTCGACGATGCGCCGCGCGCCTCGAGCACCGACAGCGCCGTGTATTGCGCGAGCGTGATGCCGAGCGGTGCGAGCGCGTCGGTCATGTGACGGCGCAGCAGCCGGTCGAGGCCGCCGATCACGTAGGTCAGGCGCTGCTGCACACGCGGCTTCGGCTTGTCGCCCGGGGCGCGGGCGGCGCTTTTCGCGGCGTTCTTTACGGCGCCTGCCGCGGCGCTCGTCGCGGCGTTTTTCGGATTCGCGGGCTTGGTCGAGGTGGGACTCATGGCGCGTGCTGGATGGAATTGCGGGCCATCTTACCAGCAGGTCGGGGGCGAACGCATAGTCGCGACATCACTCTCAGCGTGCCTCCATGTTATCCGTTTCCTCGTACTAGTACGAAATTATCGATCAACACACCAATTAAATTACCAAAAAGAATCGATTACCATATTTAAAATGGTTCGTCATTTCGCGATAAGGTATAAGAAGAGCATCATTTCAATCTTCACTGGGCGAAGTGCCCGTGATACTGGATTCAACAATGGCTAATATAGGATGAGATATTCAGATTTGCACCCCTCGAATCATTGCGCTAGCCATTCTCGTGTTTTTTCTGATTGGCCTTTCCATTCACATGACCAGGCCAAATTATGGCCGATGCGATTTTTTTGAAAAAGAACTACATGGAGGCAAGAAGGAATTTGGAGGCGTGGAATATTATGCAAAATTGTGCGGCGCGAATATTCGGAATGGATATGAAGTGAGATTTCAGCTTTTCGATGGGAGTGGAGAATTGCGCGCTCAACGCTATTTTTCATACTACGTAAATTCGGCAACCGAGCGAGAATTGGTAGATGGGGTGGGCGGGATCGTATATTACGATAGCTCAAGCAGTGATGTGATGCAGTTGCTTGCGATTCCGCCCACCAAATGGGATTGGATTCGCGCCCGATTACCTTTATTTTAATTGTGGTGATTGTGCGTGAAAGAAAAGCCCCCGAACCTTCACAAGCCAGGGGCTTTCGTTTTTCTGCGTCACTTCATCCGGTACGCGTGCCCGCAAACCGCGCCGTCGGCAACCCCGCATAGCGCGTCTGCGCGACGAACACACCACCCGCGTGCGCATCGCCGGCCAGCGCGTCATCGCTCAGGTCAACACGCGCACTCGTCACATACAGCCTGCCTTCGCCATCGATCGCCACGCAGCTCGGCTGCGCGGTCGGCACCGCCACGCGGTCCGTCTCGACACCGTCGGCCCCATAACGCACCACCCTTCGCCCGCCCCACTGCGCATTCCAAAGCCCGCCGTCGCGATCGACGATCGACCCGTCCGGATCGCCATCGGCATCGGTCAGCCGCGCGAACGGTCTCACGTTCGCGACATCGCCGCCCGCCCGGTAATCGCACACGAAAATCTCGCGCACCAGCGAATCGCAGAAATACATCTTCGTGCCGTCCGGCGAGAACCCGATGCTGTTCGCGATCGCGGCCGGCGGCAGCGCAAGCCGCTCCAGCGTGAGATCGGCATTGAGCCGATAAAACCCGCCGACCGCGCGCGGCGGATCGCCCCCCTCATCCTTCATCCCGAACACGAACGCGCCGAACGGATCGCAGCGCCCGTCGTTCAGCCGCGTCGGCAGCTCGGGCTCGACGTCGACGATCCGCGTGAACGTGCCGCTGCGCAGATCGAAGAACGCAAGATGCGTCGCGAGCCCGACGAGCAGCACATCCGGATCGTCGGTCAGCGCGAAGCACGCGAGCCGTTCGGGCATCGCCCATTGCACGAGGTCCGAACCGTCCGCGCGGCAGCGCCACAGCTGCGCGCCTTCGATGTCCACCCAGTACAGCGCGTGCGTCCTGTCGCACCACGTCGCGCCTTCGCCGAGCGTGTTGCGGCTGTCGGCCAGCAGCGTCGCCGACGCGGCCGGATGAGTCTGTTGCATGCCGTCTCCCGATATTCGTCGTATTTGCAGGCGGCCGCGCGTGGTCGACATCAGATCTTCATCGCGCGCCGCTGGTTGCGACGATACTGGTCGAACAGCACCGCGAGCAACAGAATTCCGCCGCGTATCAGATATTGGTAAAAGGTCGGCACGTTCAACAGGCTCATCGCGTCCTGCACCGAGCCCATGATCAGCACGCCGACCAGCACGCCGGAGATCGTCGCGACGCCGCCCGTCAGCGACACGCCGCCGAGCACGCACGCGGAGATCACGCCGAGCTCGAGGCCGACCGACGTCTTCGGATCGCCGAGGCTCATCCGCGACGCAAGCATCACGCCCGCGAAGCCGGTCACGAGCCCCTGCAGCACGAACACCGTGATCTTGATGCGCATCACCGGCAGCCCCGCGAGCAGCGCGGCCTCGCCGTTGCCGCCGACGGCCAGCACGTTCTTGCCGAACACCGTCTTGCGCAGCAGGAAGCCGAACACGACGAAGCCGACGATGTTGCTCCAGATCGGAAACGAGATGCCGAGGAACGACCCACCGCCGAGATCGAAGAAGCGCTCCTCGGAGATCATCACCGCGTCGCCGTTCGACGTGATGAATGCGAGGCCGCGCACGACTTCCATCATCGCGAGCGTGACGATCAGCGAGTTGATCCGCCAGCGCGCGATCAGCACGCCGTTCACGAGCCCGACCGCGCCGCCGGCGAGCACGCCGGCCGCGATGCCGAGCACGACGCTGTGCGTCGCGGTGATCAGCGTCGACGCGACGACGCCGGAAAACGCGACGATCGACGCGACCGACAGATCGACCTCGCCTAACGCGAGCACGAACATCATCGTCACCGCGATCGAGCCGATCAGCGTGACCGACAGCAGCAGGCCCTGGATGTTGCGCGGCGTGAGAAAGTCCGGCACGGTCAGCGACAGCACCGCGAACAGCACGAGAAACACCATCACGATGCCGGAACGGTTGATCAGCTGCCACACGCCGCCGCGCGGACGCGCGGGCGTGGCCGCGGCGGCGGCATCCGGGGATGGGGAGGTACGTTGGGGTTGCATTGCCTGGCTCATATCAGTTGCTTTCCGGTTGACTGCTCGCCGCTAGCGCGGCAGCGCGAGCTTGATCAGCGCGTCGGGCGTCGCGTGCGCCTTGTCGACCTCGCCCGCGATCCGCCCTTCCTTCATCACGATGATGCGGTCCGACACGCCGATCACCTCGGCCAGATCGCTCGACACGAGGATCACCGTGCGGCCCGCTTCCGCGAGTTCGTAGAACAGGTTGTAGATTTCCGCGCGCGCGCCGACGTCGATGCCGCGCGTCGGCTCGTCCATCAGGAACACGTCGATGCGCTCGGCCAGCCAGCGCGCGATCACGACCTTCTGCTGGTTGCCGCCCGACAGCGCGCCGATCGGCGTGTCGCCGTCGCGGGTCTTGATCGCGAGGCGCTCGATGTATTTCTGCGCGAGCTCGCGTTCCCGCCGCCCGTCGAGCAGCACGCGCGCCGGGCTGAAATGACGGCGCACGCTGATGTTCAGGTTGTCGGCCACCGACGCGATCGCGACGATGCCCTCCTGTTTCCGGTCTTCCGGGCACAGCGCGATGCCGGCGCGCACCGCGTCGCGCGGGCTGCCGAACGCGACCCGCTTGCCGTTCAGCTCGACGTGCCCCGCGCTCGGGCGCGCGGCGCCGTACAGCAGCTTCATCAGTTCCGAGCGGCCCGCGCCGACGAGCCCGAAGAAGCCGACGATCTCGCCGCGCCGCGCGGTGAACGACACGGGCTCGGCGAGCCCCGGCCCCGTCAACCCTTTCGCCTCGATCAGCACGTCGCCGGCCGTGCGCGGCCGGTAGCCGTACACGTCCTCGATCGAGCGGCCGACCATGCAGCCGATCAGCCGGTCGCGGTCGAGATCGGCGACGGAATCGAACGTGTCGATGCGGCGGCCGTCGCGAAACACGGTCACGCGGTCGCACAGTTCGTACACTTCCTCCATCCGGTGCGTGACGTAGATGATCGCGCGGCCTTCCGCGCGCAGCGCGCGGATGATCCGGAACAGTTGCGTGGTCTCGCGCGCGGACAGCGAGCTCGTCGGCTCGTCGAACGCGATCACGCGTGCGTCGCGCATCAGCGCCTTGCCGATCTCGATCATCTGGCGCTGGCCGATCGACAGATACTTCACCGGAATACCCGGATCGATATGCTCGCCCAGCCGCTCCAGCGCATCGAGCGCCCGCGCGGCGAGCGCGCGCTCGTCGACCACGCCGGCCCGGCTCGGCAATTGTCCGAGCATCAGGTTCTCCGCGACCGTCAGTTCGGGCACCAGATGCAGTTCCTGGTAGATGATCGCAATGCCGGCCTCGAGCGCCGCGCGGGTCGACGCGAAGCGCTGCACCGTGCCGTTCAGCGTCAGCGTGCCGGCCTGCGGCTGGTTCACGCCGGACAGCACCTTCAGCAGCGTCGATTTCCCCGCGCCGTTCTCGCCCATCAGCCCGTGCACTTCGCCCGCGCGCACCGACAGCGACACCGTGTCGAGCGCACGCACGCCCGGAAACGT
Source organism: Burkholderia anthina (assembly GCF_001547525.1). Classification (GTDB taxonomy): domain Bacteria; phylum Pseudomonadota; class Gammaproteobacteria; order Burkholderiales; family Burkholderiaceae; genus Burkholderia; species Burkholderia semiarida. The sequence goes on along the minus strand of NZ_LNJP01000003.1, from coordinate 1,400,018 downwards.
CACGGTGATGCCGTCGAGCGCGAGCAGCGCGCCGCTCGGCGGCGTGCCCGCTTCGGCACCGTGGCCGGCGGACGCGGCCGTCATCGTCTGCATCGTCATCGCGTTCTCGCCTCGCCCGCTCAGATGCCGAGCTCGGCGCGCACGGCCTGCCAGTTCGTGCGCGTCATCAGCTTGCCGCTCGTCTGCGTGTCGGCCGGCGGCACCTTGCCGTTGCGGATCCAGTCGACGAGGTTCTGCGTGCTGTCCTTGCCGTGGTTCGTCGAGCTGACCGCGATCGTCCCGTAGAAGCCGGTCGGCTCCTTCTTCTGGAATTCGGCGAACGCCTCGCCCGCACCGTTGATGCCGACGCCGATCACGTCGGCCGCCGGGATGTGCAGCTGTTCCGTCGCGCGCACCGCGCCGAGCACGGTTTCCTCGTTCAGCGCGTAGATCACCCATTTCTTCACGTTCGGATGGCGGGCGAGCACGGGTGCCGCCGCGCTGAAGCCGCCTTCGTCGTCGGTCGTCTTCTGCGGCGCGTCGAAGATGTTCTCCTTGCGGAAGCCGTTCGCGAGCAGCGCCTGCGTCGCGCCGTCGGTGCGCAGCTTCGCGGTCGGCAACTCGTAATTGGTGATCCGCAGCGCGCCGACTTCCTCGGGCTTCCAGCCGCGCCGCTTCATTTCGTCGGAGATTGCCTGGCCGACCTGGTTGCCGATCTTGGTCGCCGACATCCCGAGGTGCGGCACGTTCGGCAGCGGCTTGCCGCTCGAATCGACGAGCTGGTCGTCGACGGTCACGAACTTCATGTTGTAGCGCTTCGCGCGCGACGCGATCGCCGGCCCGAGGCGCACGTCCGGCGCGCAGATCACGAAGCCCTGGGCGCCTTGCGAACCGAGGTTGTCGATCGCGGCCAGCACCTTCTCGCCGTCCGGCGTGCCGATCTTCACGACCGAGAAGTTCTCCTTCTGGCCGAGCGCGGACGCCGCGTTCTGCTCGTTGATGAACCACGCCTGCTCGGGCATCTTCACGAGGAAGCCGATCTTCAGCGGCGCGTCGGCGTGCGCGGCGCCCTGCATGCCGAGCGGCGCGATGCACAGCGCGGCCAGCAGCGCGCGCAGCGTATGTCGACGGATCGTGTGAGTCGTGCGGTTCATGTGGTGTCTCCTTTGTGTCGGCCGATGCCGTGATGTGTGTCCGTAATCAATCGTTCGTCGTGCGCGCCCCAGGCGGTGCGCGCACGCAGGTTCAGCGGCCGAACGCGTCGGTCTGCACGCGTCGGCCGAACAGGAAGGCGTCGGCGACGAGCCGCAGCGGCCGCACGTCGACGTCGCTTTCGCCACGCGCGATCAGCGCACGAAAGTGCGCATACAGCGCCGGATACTCGCGTTCGGGCCCGATCTCGACCGGCTCGCCCGCGATCGACAATTGCGCGCCGCCGCGGCTGATCGCGAGCACGCCGTCAGCCGTGTCGACCGCGATTTCCCATTGCTCGACCGGGCCGTGCCGCCAGTCGAATTCCGCGCGCACCGGCACGCCGTCGGTATCCGCGCAATCGAGTTCGGCCGCGATCGGCGTCTGCACGTCGCTCGGCACGATGAGCGTCGCCTCGCGCAGCACGAGCTCGCGCGGCAGGATCCGCGTGACGATCGACAGCGCGTTGATGCCCGGATCGAACACGCCGAGGCCGCCCGGTTCCCAGATCCACTGCTGCCCCGGATGCCAGCGCCGCACGTCTTCCTTCCAGCGCACCTGCACCGCGCGGATCGTGCGTGACGCAAGCCACGCACGCGCCGGTTCCACCGCGCTCGCGCAGCGCGAATGCCAGGTCGCGAACAGCGTGAGGCCACGCTCGCGCGCCAGCGCGTCCAGCGCGGCCACTTCGCCGAGCGTCGCACCCGGCGGCTTCTCGAGCATCACGTGCTTGCCGGCCTCGAGCGCGGCGCGCGCCTGCGCGTAGCGCACCTGCGGCGGCGCGCACAGCGACACGGCGTCGAGCTCGGGCTCGGCGGCGAGCAGCGCGTTCAGATCCGGATAATTGCGCACGCCGTTGACTTCCGCGTGACGGCTCGCGCAGGCAGTCAACGCGAAGCCCGGTTCGGCGGCGATCGCCGGCAAATGCTGGTCGCGGGCGATCTTGCCGATCCCGATCACACCCAGCGAAATTGGATTGCTCATCGTGCGTCTCTCCTTCGCGAATCACTCAGCGCGCCCAGCGCAGCACGAGCGGATCGAGCCGGCGCGCGATCGCGAGCAGTTCCGCGCGCGTGTCCGGGTGCAGTTCCGGCATCGGATGCCGCGGCCGCTCGCACGCGATCACGCCGCCGGCGCGCATCAGCGCCTTCGCGGTGAGGATCCCGGACTGGCGGTTCTCGTGATTGATCAGCGGCAGCCACGTCTGGTAATGCGTGAACGCATCGTCGTGCCGGCCTTCGCGGAACGCTTCGAGGATCGGCCGGATACCGTCCGGAAAGCCGCCGCCCGTCATCGCGCCGGTCGCGCCCGCATGGAGATCGGCGAGCAGCGTGATCGCTTCCTCGCCGTCCCACGGCCCCTCGATCGCGTCGCCGCCGAGCCGGATCAGCTCGCGCAGCTTGTTCGCGGCGCCCGGCGTCTCGATCTTGAAGTACGCGACCTGTTCGATCTCGCGCGCCATCCGCGCGAGGAACGGCGCGGACAGCGGCGTGCCGCTCGCGGGCGCGTCCTGGATCATGATCGGGATGTCGATCGCATCCGACACGCGCGCATAGAACTCGAAGATCTGCGCCTCCGGCACACGGAACGTCGCGCCGTGATACGGCGGCATCGCCATCACCATCGCCGCGCCGAGCTGCTGCGCGCGCAGGCTGCGCGCCGCGCACACCTGCGTGCCGTAGTGCGACGTCGTGACGATCACCGGCACGCGGCCGGCGACGTGTTCGAGGATCGTGCGCGTGAGCACGTCGCGTTCGTCGTCGGTGATCGCGAACTGCTCGGAGAAGTTCGCGAGGATGCACAGGCCGTCCGACCCCGCATCGATCATGAAGTCGACCGCGCGCTTCTGGCTCGCGAGGTCGAGCTCGCCGGTGTCGGTAAACGTCGTCGGGACGACGGGAAAGATGCCGCGATAGCGCGGCGTGCTGCTCGATGTCATGGTGGGTCCTGCGTCAGTCGAATCGGCGTTCAGTCGGAAAACAAGGCGTTCAGGATTCACGGGCGAATGCGCCCGCGGCCGGCTCCGGCGCGCGCAGCGCGGCCCGAACCACGAACGTCATCAGCACCGCGAAAAGCAGCGTCGCCGCGAGAAAATACAGGCCGGCCGCGAGGCTGCCGGTCGACGCCTTGATCAGCCCGATCCCGTACGGCCCGACGTAGCCGCCGAGATTCGCGAGCGAATTGATCGCGGCGATGCCGACCGCGGCGCTCGTGCCGGCCAGGAATTCGCCCGGCAGCGCCCACACGACGGCCTGGATCGAATAGAGCGAAAACGCGGTCAGGCATATGAACATGAATTGCAGCGCCGGTTGCCGCACCCACGCGCTCGCGGCCATCGTCACGGCGGCCGCCGCCGACACGACGACGATGTGCCAGTAGCGCTCGCGCTTGCGGTCCGAATGGCGCGGCACGACGACCAGGCCGACCACCGCGAACAGGTAGGGCACGGCGGACAGTAGACCAGTCATCGCATCGCCGGCGCCGAACGCATGGATGATCGTCGGCAGCCACAGCGACAACCCGTAGATGCACAGCGGGAACGGCAGGAACAGCGCGGCGAGCAGCAGCACGCGGCGGTCGCGCAACGCGGCGAGCGGATTGCCGTGCGAATCGGGGCGATAGGCGTCGCGATCGGCGGCGAGCTGCCGGGCGATCCAGCGGCGTTCGTCGTCGTTCAGCCAGCGCGCATGCGCGGGCGATTCGGGCAACAGCCGCAGCGTCGGCCACGCGAGCAGCACGGCCGGCAAGCCGCTGACGACGAACAGCGTCTGCCAGTCCGACAGGCCGAACCACCCGTGCGTCGACAGCAGCCATCCGGCGAGCGGCCCGGTCACGATACCGGCGAGCGGTTGCGCGAGCACGAGCAGGCCGATCACGCGGGCGCGATCGCGCAGCGGGAACCATTGCGTGAGGAAGTACAGGATGCCGGGATAGAGGCCGGCTTCAGCCGCACCGAGCAGGAAGCGCAGCGCGTAGAAGCTGGTCGGCCCCTGCACGAGCGCCATGGCCATCGTGATCGCGCCCCAGGTCGCGAGGATGCGCGCGAACCACACGCGTGCGCCGAAGCGGCCGAGCGCGAGGTTGCTCGGCACCTCGCACAGGAAGTAGCCGATGAAGAACAGTCCCGCGCCGAGCCCGTACGCGGCGTCGCCAAGGCCGATCGCCGCGTTCATGTGAAGCTTCGCGAAGCCGACGACGGTACGGTCGACGTACGCGACCACATAGATCAGCGCGAGGAACGGCACCAGCTTGCGCGTGAGCAGGCGGGTCAGTTTGCGTTCGTCGACGGCTGCCGGCGAATCGGACTGTTCCGCCGCGGCCTGCACGGGCGTGTACTGCGTCGTCATCTTGTCTCCTGTCGACGTACGGTAGCGCTTTAGCGCTTACGTACGTCCCATGCTTCGCGGTCGATCCACGTTGGCGCTTCAGCGCCGGCGTGGCCCGTGTCTCTGCACAACCGGCGATTACCGCCCGCCGCTCAATGCGAATGGCTCGGCACGTCCGCGCCGCGCGTGCCGACCAGGAAGTCGAGGTCGCACCCCTCGTCGGCCTGCAGCACGTGATCGATATACAGCCGCGCATAGCCGCCCTTGCCGAGCTGGCCGGCCACGCCCGGCGCCGCGGTCGGATCGACGTCCGACAGGCGGCGCTGCAGTTCTTCATCCGTGATGTCGAGATGCAGCGTGCCGGCCTCGCAGTCGAGCTCGATCCAGTCGCCGTTGCGCACGGCCGCGAGCGGGCCGCCGGCCGCCGCTTCCGGCGCGACGTGCAGCACGACCGTGCCGTACGCGGTGCCGCTCATCCGCGCATCCGAGATCCGCACCATGTCCTTCACGCCCTGGCGCAGCAGCTTCGGCGGCAGCCCCATGTTGCCGACCTCGGCCATGCCCGGATACCCGCGCGGCCCGCAGTTCTTCAGCACCATCACCGAGCTCGCGTCGATGTCGAGCGCTTCGTCGTTGATCGTCGCCTTGTAGTGGTCGAGGTTCTCGAACACCACCGCGCGGCCGCGATGCTTGAGCAGTTCGGGGCTCGCCGCCGACGGCTTCAGCACCGCGCCGCGCGGCGCGAGATTGCCGCGCAGGATGCGGATGCCGCCGTCCTCGATCAGCGGCCGGTCGAGCGGGCGGATCACTTCTTCGTCGTAGTTCGGCGCTTCGCGCACGTTGTCCCACAGCGACTTGCCGTTGACCGTCAGCGCGGCCGGGTGCGGCAGCAGCCCGCCTTCGCCGAGCCGGCGCAGCACGGCCGGCAGCCCGCCCGCGTAATAGAACTCCTCCATCAGGAAGCGCCCCGACGGCATCAGGTCGACGATCGTCGGCGTGTCGCGGCCGATGCGCATCCAGTCTTCCAGCTCGAGCGGCACGCCGATGCGGCCGGCGATCGCCTTCAGGTGGATCACGGCGTTGGTCGAGCCGCCGATCGCCGCGTTCGTGCGGATCGCGTTCTCGAACGCCGCGCGCGTCAGGATCTTCGACAGCACGAGCCCTTCGAGCGCCATCTCGACGATCCGGATGCCCGACATGTGCGCGAGCACGTAGCGGCGCGAATCGACGGCCGGAATCGCCGCGTTGTGCGGCAGCGCGACGCCGAGCGCCTCCGCCATGCACGCCATCGTCGATGCGGTGCCCATCGTGTTGCAGGTGCCGGCCGAGCGCGACATGCCGGCTTCGGCCGACAGGAAGTGATGCACGTCGATCTCGCCGGCCTTCAGCGCTTCGTGCAACTGCCACACGGCCGTGCCCGAACCGATGTTCTTGCCTTCGAGCTTGCCGTTCAGCATCGGGCCGCCCGACACGACGATCGCCGGCACGTCGCAGCTCGCCGCGCCCATCAGCAGCGCGGGTGTCGTCTTGTCGCAGCCGGCGAGCAGCACGACCGCGTCGATCGGGTTGCCGCGGATCGCTTCCTCGACGTCCATCGATGCAAGATTGCGCGTGAGCATCGCCGACGGCCGCAGGTTCGATTCACCGTTCGAGAACACCGGGAACTCGACCGGGAAGCCGCCCGCTTCCGAGATCCCGCGCTTCACGTGCTCGGCGAGCTTGCGGAAGTGCGCGTTGCATGGCGTCAATTCGGACCACGTGTTGCAGATGCCGATGATCGGCCGGCCGTCGAATTCGTGATCGGGAATGCCCTGGTTCTTCATCCAGCTTCGGTACATGAAGCCGTTCTTGTCGTTCGTGCCGAACCATTGAGCGGAGCGCAGCCTGGGTTTTGTTGCCGACATCGTCAGTCCTGTGGTGACGGGATACCGGCGCAGTCTAGGCAGAATTTTGATAACTGGCTAATGACGATTTAGGCGATTACGATATCGATTCCGATATCGATATAAACCCGTACGATGACCGAAGCCAGCCCGTGGGGCAACCGCGCCCGCCTGAAGACGCGCCAGTTGCTGCTGCTCGTCGCGCTCGCCGACGAAGGCAGCATTCACCGCGCGGCGGCCGCGCTGAACATGACGCAGCCGGCCGCGTCGAAGCTGCTGCGCGAGCTCGAGGAATCGATCGGCGCGGTGCTGTTCGAGCGCCTGCCGCGCGGGATGCGGCCGACGCTGTACGGCGACGCGCTGATCCGCCACGCGCGCGCGGCGCTCGGCAGCCTCGACCAGGCGCGCGAGGAACTGGCCGCGCTGAAGGCCGGCCATCTGGGCCACGTGGCGGTGGGCGCGATCACGTCGCCGGGCCTGCGGCTCGTGCCGCCGGCCGTGGCGGCGGTAAAGGGCACGCATGCGGGCCTGCACGTGTCGGTCGAGATCGATACCAGCAACGTGCTGCTCGAACACCTCGCGCAGGAAAAGATCGACATCGTGCTCGGCCGGCTGTCCGCCGAACACGACAAGCTGCGCCTGCGCTACGAGCCGCTGACCGGCGAGTCGGTGGCCGCCGTCGTGCGGCCCGGCCACCCGCTGCTCGCGCACGCGCCGCTGGCGCTCGCCGACGTGCAGCGCGCCGCGTGGGTCGTGCCGCCGGCCGGCAGCGTGCTGCGCCACCGCTTCGAGCTCGTGTTCCAGCGCGCGAGCCTCGCGCCGCCGGCGAACCTCGTCGAAACCTCGGCGCTGCTGTTCATCACGCAACTGCTCGAACAGAGCGACATGATCGCGGTGCTCGCCGAGGACGTCGCGCACTACTACGCGCGGCACGGGATCGTCACGGTGCTGCCGCTGGAGATGGATTGCCGGATGGACGATTTCGGGATCATCACGCGCACCGACCGGCTGCATTCGCCGGCGGTGGCGGTGATGGTCGAGGCGATTCGGGCGGCGGCGGGGGAGGTTTACGGAGTGGGGTTGTGAGGCGGCGATTTCGGGCTTTGCCGCCGCAGCGCGGATAGCAGGGTCGCCACACGTGGCCCTCCGACAAGAGAGCCATGCACTATACGATCGAAAAAGCCGTCAGTTCTCGATCCTCGCCGCCGTCGTCTCAAACGACGGCGGGCAAAGTAGCGGATTGCGCCCACTTCGTCAGAACTGTGCGGTGAGCTGAAAGCCAACGGTCACGCGTGCCGTAGGAAACCCGGACGGCTTGTAGATCGGCGTGCCGGCAAACAGGTCGTAACCGTAGGCACCCAAGCGAGTCGCGACGCTCCCCTTCACGCCGATCACGGCCCCTGCCAGTTGCGTGCCCACGAGTGTGACCGGCTGCGGGCCCCACACGCGGCCGTAGTCGATGCCCGCATACACCGCCTGCCCGGTTTGATCGATCGGCGCCTGCAGTTCATTGCGCCAGTAAAAACCACGGGAGGCGGCCAGCATCGTCTCCCCGTCGAAGCCGCGCACCGTGTAGCGGCTGCCGATCGTCATGTCGTCGATGTAGTACAGCGTGTTGCCCGTGAATTGGCCGTGGAGGGTCGTCACGTAACGAAACGGCTGCTGCGCGATCGCGAACGGCACCGACAGGTTCGCATCGAGCACCGCCATCTTGTAGCGGTAGGTCGGGCCGCCGTCGGCCGCCACGCTGTCGTCCTGTGCGCCGAACGCACCGACGCCCTGCCGGTACGCGAGCGTGCCGTCGAACTGCGCGTTGCCGAAGTAGTGCCGATCGGTCAGGCCGAACTCGACGAACGTGTTGTTGCGGCGCTGCTGCGGGATTTCGGTGTCTTCGATGAAGCTTTGCCCGAACCGGCGTGACAGCCGGAACTGCACGCCGAACACGTCGTTCTGACTGCGCGACAGCACACGGTTCAGCTTGAAGTCGACCGTCTTCGAGTTGCCGCTCGCGACGAACGTCTGGTTCACGCCGGCGATCTGCTGGTAGTACGTGTTCGTGTACGCCGACAGCGTCGCGGTCCAGTAGCCCCACGGGATCGAATAAAAGCCGTTCCAGCCGTGCGAGCCAAGCCGCTTGTCGCCTAGCTCGAGATCTTGGCTCACGCCGATGTTGAAGATGTCGTTCAGGCCAAGCGGATTGTCGATGCCGAGCGACAGGTTGCCCTGTAGCCGGCCGGTCGCGCGCGTGCCCGAGTTGTCGATCGACGCGACGACGGTCCAGGGTTTGCCGCGCTTCACGTCGAGCACGACGTCGCTCTCGCCCGGCACATCGGCGGGGACAATCTGCATCGACACGTCCTGGCTCGACACGCGCTTCATCTGCTCGAGGCCCTGTTCGAGGTCGCGCAGGTTTAGCAGTTCGCCGTCACCGGCCGGGAAGGCGGTTTTCCAGGTGCCGCGCAGCTTCTCGTCGGCAAAGCGTACGTGGCGGATCACGCCGGGAATCAGCGACAACTTCAGGGTGCCGGTCGACAGATCCTGTTCGGGCAACAGCACGCGCGTCGTGACGTAGCCGCGCGCCAGGATCGCTTGCGACAGGCCCTTGACGAGGACGTCGAGGCCTTGCTTGCCGACGCACTGGCCAGCGTAATGGTCGAGCCATTCGCGCGCGAAGGCGAAGCGGTCCATCGGCAAGGCGGAAGCACCTTGCGCTTTCACGGAAGCGGGCAGCGCGTTCGGCACGTCGAGCGAAAAACGATCGATGCGAAAGCACGGCGACTCCGACGACAGCGTCGGATAACCGGCGCTCGCCGTCACGCCCGAACGCACCCCGGGCGCGGAGATCGTTCGTTCGCGCTCGCGCGCCTCTTCCTGCTGACGGATTTGCTGGTCGTTCCCCTGAGCAGCCAAGCGCGGCGCTTCCTGCGCCGACACACTTGCCGCTATCAGCAGCAGTGCTGCTGCAGAGTTCCCCCGGCGAATAGTTCTCATATTTTTCTAGACATGTACTCGCGGACTTCGATTTCTTAGCGGAATCGCTCAAAAGTCACCGCTACTCACCTAATAATCTCAATCGAGACTAAAGCAAAAAGTGCCCGGCCCAACACTGTCAAGATAGTCATTTATACAATCCTCATTTATGGCTATCTTCCCGGTATGTCTTCTTTGCTTTACGCCACGCCGAACCGCCAAATGGTTTAATCTTAAGCATATGCGCTCGACTAGAAATACCGCCAAGCGCCATTGTCGCAAAGCCAAGGATGAATGCCCCGGCTCTGATCCATCGGGGCATTTGGTCAAATCCAAGCCCCCCCACAGCCACGGCTAAGCCAATCAAGAAAAGTACAACCCTCAGCCACCCTGCGAAATTACCATCTTCGATTAGTCTCATTTCTTTCCCTTGTCAGCGCTCGGACCGAAAATAGAATTCAGCTGCTGTCCAACCCAGTTGCTGATCGTTGTTGAGAATGGTTGCTTTTTTATGACTTCGGATGTGCCATTGATGACCAGCGACGCGATAGGCATTTTATCCCCAACCACTTGACCACCCAGTGCCAAAGCACCCTCGTAAGTGTATTGACCTGCATTGGGACTTACCAGTTGGGACACGGCGTCAGCACCGATACCTACAACCGTCGCTCCGTATGCAATTGTTCCAAACGCTGGAGCAAAGGGTGACGGCACGGCAGCCCCAGTTGCCGCAGTTGACGAAATCCACCCTGCGGTGTTCGACACCATCGACGCCATATCCGCAGTCGTGCCCTTCACATAGTTCGCATCCGACTGGTCGAACTTCGTAAACGGTCCCGTTATGTTCCAGCTTCCACCGCTTCCGTTGGGAGCATAAATAACGCGCGGCACGTCACCCGCCGGGACCGATCCCGCATTCGTCGCGATGTATGTCTGCAATTCCGGATTAGGCTGTGCTGTAAGCTGCGTGAGAATCGTTTTCCCATCACTGGTCGTGCCGCCCGACACCCATCGCGCCCCCGAATCGGTGGGCAACTGACCAATCAGCGTCGCTGGCGCACCCGACTCGTTCGTCCCGTTCACGTTGGCGCCCATAATACGCATCTGGTCTTCGATCTGCGCTTGCGTGTATTTCCCCTTGCTTTTATCGGCGAGCTGCTTCGCGAGCGTCTTGTCTTCGGCATGCAGTTGACGGTTGAACCGATCAACGTTGTACCCCGAGAACGCTCCCGCCTCACCTCCTACAGCGGCGCCCGCACCTGTCGCAAGCGCGTTCGCCACGATGTTGCCCAGCGCCTGATTCATATTGGCATTGCCGGTCGGATCGCTGCCGGCGATCGCGCTGCTCAGCTCGTTCAGCTTGCCCGACGCGATCGATGCAATCGCCGCGCCGGCAGCGCCACCGACCGCGTTGCCGCCAGCCAGTCCCGTCACCAGCGCCGCGCCGGCACCTTGCATCAGTGAGCGGTTCGCTCCACCTTCCTTCCACGCTTCGACGCCGGCCTGGTCACCGTTCGCGGCGGCGTCTTTCATCATCTTGTCCGCGTAATCCCCAATCCGGCGCGACACCGCTTCGCCGGCCGCGCTGGCTGCCGCCATCATGTCCGACTGATTGGCCAGCAGGTTCTGCATGTCGGGGAGTTTGGCGACCGTACCGTTCGTATTCGTCGTGTCGCGGTTCAAGCCCGCCACATCCTGCTTCTGGTTTGCCGAATCCGTAATCGTAATGGTCCCCGCACTCACGCCGCTCTTCGTCGTCGCGCTGTCGCTACCGCTGTCGTTTTGGCCAAGCATCGGCGCAGCGCCGCCTGCATTCTTGCCCGACGTGCTGCCGTGCGTGCTGTAGTTCATCCCGCCGTCGCCGGCCGTCGCGCTCGCACTGAAGCCGCTCGAGCTCGCGTCGTAGTGCGACTGGTTCTGGATGTCCGAGAACGAGAGGGAACCCGTCGTCAGCGAATTCTTCGACGCATCCGCGCTACTCGCGATCAGCCCGCCTTTCAGGTCGGTATTGCCGGTGACGTTGATATTGAAGCCGCCGTCGCCCGCGCGAATACCGGCTTGCTCGTTGACGCCCGCATAGCTGCCCGACGCATTCCCCTTGCTCTGGCTGAAGCTCGCGCTGGCGCCACCCTGACTGATGCTGAAACCGCCACCCGAACTCGACTGATGCGCCGCGCTCGACAACGTGTCCTGGACGCTCACAATGTTCAGGTTCCCGCCCACATCGGCATTCACCTGGTTGCCGTTCACGTTCGAGCCGATGATATTCGTATCGCCGCCCGAAATGATCGTCACGCCGTTTGCCGCATTCACGTGACTGTTGTTCTGCGTGGCCAGATCGCTGTTGCCGTCGCCATTGGCTTTCGACATCGCCGCCGAGATACCAAAGCCGCCCGTGCCGACCGACACGCCCACGCTCGCACTCTTCGAGTCGTTCGTACTGCGCGTCGAATCGGTGTCCGTCGTATTGACGATATTGACCTGATTCTTCGCCGCCAGAATCACATCGCTCGCGTTCACGTTCGAGCCGGCGATCGTCACATTGCCGCTGCCCGGCTGACCGTTGCCGGTTGCCGCAAATGCCACCGTTCCGCCGGCGTTCACATTCGAGCCGCGATTCGTCACGCTGTTCTCGGTAAACGCGCTCTTGCTATGGCTGCTGCCGACGCTGAGTTCGACCTTGAACTGAGGCGTTTCGCCCGCCCCCAGCGCCCGGACCACATCGCCCGCAGCCATGTTCGCATCCCACGCCGCGCTCGCCGCGGTCATCCCATGCAACGCTGCCGCGCGACCATCCTGGCTATTGCTGGACGCACGCGATTGACCAACGGCGTTCGATACCGCGTCGATCACCGGCGCCTTCAGCGCCAGCGTCAGGCCGCTCTTCGACACTTCCTGCGTCTCGCCGTGGTGGTTCTTGTCCTGCGCGGCGTCGATCGTAACGTTCGCGCCTGTCCCGCTGAGATTCTTCGCCGCGATCAGGTCGCTGCCGGTCACGTGCAGATCGTTGCCAGCCGCGATGCTCAGGTTGCCGTTCAGTGAGCCGATCGTGCTGGCGTTGTTCGACACCTCGGCGCTCTGGTTGGTTGTCTTCAGCGAACTGCTGCCCACCGACACCGACAGTCCGCCGCCCGACATCAGCCCGGATTCCTTCTTGTTGTAGTAGCTCGACGACTGCAAGGTATCCTGCGACGTCGTTACCGTTACGTTACGCGCTGCCGTGAGCGTCACGTCATTCGTTCCGACGATGGTGCTGCCCTGAACATTGACGTCCTTTCCACTGACGATGTTCGCACCGTCCGCTGATACCAGACTACCCTGATTCAGCGTCATCGTCTGGTCGATCCCGCTCGCGACCTTCACGCCGCTCACGACGTTGCTGTGGCTATGCGTCTCGTGTGAGTTCAGCTCATGCGTTTCGGTCGCTGCGCCGATATTCACGTCGCCGGCCGCCATCAGGTTCGCATTCCCCTTGTCGAGGCTAACCGTGCTGCCACTGATCGTGAGATCCTTGCCCGACGCAATCGTGACCGTGTCGCTGCCTTTAAGCGTCGTCCCGGTCAGCGCCTGATCCGACGTGTGCAGCGTCTCCGCGTAACTGCCGTGACTATCGCTGCCCGAACTGTTGCTGTTCACGGTCGACGTCGCGCTCGCTGCGCCGAGCGTGACGTTGCCCTTGGCTGCGATCGCCCCGCCTTGGCCGAGGTCGATCTGCGCACCCTTGGCCGTTAGATCTCCGCCGACGCCAATCAGTGAAGCACCGCCAACCTGCACAGTGCTGCCGGTGACCTTGTTGATGTCGGTATTCGACACGCCGTTCGCGCGCTGCACGATCTTGTGCTCGCCGGTCTGGACCGCGCCGAGATCCCAGTTGCCGCCGACATTCATCCCGAGATTGCCGCCGACCGACACGTTGCCCGCGTTCTGCTGGAAGTTGCCGCCCGTCGTGATCGACGCATTGCCCACCACGTCGAGTTTGGCGGTCGGCCCGAGCGTCGTCACCACGCTCGTCGCGCCGTCCCGGCTCACGCGCGTGTTCGTCTTCGTCGCCGTATCGAGAACCAGGTCTTTCCCGGCATCCAGCTGCAGGCTGCCAGCCTTCACGTTGGCCGACGTCAGATCGATGTTGTTGTCGGTCTTCAGCGACATCAGCCCACCGCTTTGCAATGCGCCGAACGCGTTGTCGATCTGCTTGCCCTGGATCTCCAGCGTGTTGTCGGCCTTGATCGTGCCGCTGTTCGTGAACGACTGCGCATTCTGGAAATCGATGTTCGTCGCGCTGATCAGCGGGCCGTTGATATTCTGCTGATTCGCCTGCGCGAGATATACGACCGGCACCAGCACCGACTGGCCGTCGACCACGCGCGTCTCCATCATGATCACGTTGCCGGTCAGCTTCGACACCTGCCCGGCCGACAGGCTCGCGCCCATGGGAAGATCGAGCCACCTCGACAGATCCGCGCCTGCCGTCATCAACGACTGATACATCGTCTGCAGGTCCGCGTACGGGCCGAGCACCGCCTTGCCGGTCAGCGCCGTCAGCTGGTTGCGTACGAGCTGCTGTTCATAGAAGCCGTCGCCGAGCCGCTTCGGGATATGCGTGAGGTCGACGCCGAGCTGTCCGAAGAAGTAGTCGCTCGAAATGAAGTTCTTCTGGTTCGTGAACGCCGGGTTCGTCTCGATCACGTAGCTCGCGTTCGGCGCGGTGGTCGGCTTGAACAAGCCTCCTTGCGGAATGGTGAGGTTATTCAGGACGTTCAGCGCCGTTGCACTGGCGATGATCGGATCGACCGGCGCCGGCGGACCGCCGTGCACCGACGACGCCCCCGATTTCGCGCCGCTCGCGTTACCGCTCAAATTGGCGGGCGTGAGGCCCGGCACCGACTGTCCCGGCAACAAGCCGAGCGACGGAATCGATGTGTTGGCCGCCGAGTTGTTGACGCTCACACCCGTACCCGAGATCGTGCCGTTGGAACTCAGCGTCGAAAAATAGCCCGGCAGCGTGTAATCCTTGATCGACGCCGGCGCCGCCTGCGTATAGCCACCCGGGCGCCCCGTCACGAACGGCGCATTGCCGAACGGCAGTTGCCAGTCGTGTTCAGTGTTGTCGTAGTTGTTGTAGTGGTATTGCCCCGAGTAGGACACCGTCACGCCCGGCAGTTTCTGCCCGGTCGCCGCCCAGCCGTCGGCGTCGTAGTGCCCCGGCACCTTGATGTCGCCGACCGCCGCGATATTGCTCCAGTAGTTTTGCAGCGTGCCGACCGAAGATGCGTCGATCTTGCCGCCCGACACGATCTGCGCGGCCGGACTGATGTCGGTCACGGTCGTCGCCGTTGCGCTGTCGGCATAGTACGTCGTCTTCTGGTAGCCGCTATTCCACTGCCCACCGTGAGGTGGATCGGTCGGAACCCCGCCCACGAAATCCAGAAAGAGCTCTCGCTGTTCGGGCTTGCTCAGGTCGACCCAGTGCACGTCTCGGCCGGCACAGGCATCCATGTACACCGCCACGCATCCGGACATGCTGATGCCGAACTGCGCGAGCAGTGCCGGATCGATCTGGCTGGTGGACGTCTTCATCACGCGGCGCGTGCTCGTCACCTTGTCCGCGTGCAGTTCCATGTCGCCGCTGGACTGGATCAGCGCCGACACATTGTTGACGAGCCCCGCGTTCGTGTAGTTGCCGCTCGCGTCCTTGCCGCCTCCCAGTACGACTTTGCCCATCCCGAAGATGGCGGTCGTCGCCATTGAATCGGTCGCAGTCGTGTCGTCGCGGTTTTCGATGTCGCGTGCGAGGATTTCGAGCGTGCCGTTGCTGTCGGATGCGCCGATCAGCGCGGTCGGGCCGAGGTTCGAGATCGTATTGACGGCGTTAAGCGACGCGCTGGCGCCCACGAGCGCACCCGTGTTCGTCAGATTGATCGATTGCGTGTGCAGCAGGCCGCCGGCAGTCAACGCGCCCACGTTGACGATGTTGCCCGCGTTGACGCTCAGGTTGTTGACCGATTGCAGGTTCGCAATGTTCGTGAAGGTGCCGGGCAGCGTGAAGGCGAGATCGTGCCCAACGTTGAACTGCGTATCGGACGCCGCCGTGTAGTCGCCCTGCAGGTTCACGTTGGCGTCGTGCGTTGCGCTGTACGTGCCGCCGTCCAGCAGCGTGGCCGCCGACACCGACAGATCGTGCGTCGAGCTGATCTGTCCGTTCGTATTCGTGATCGCGCCGGTCGTCGTGACGTCCACGTCGCCGTTCGAATTCGTGACGTTGCCGATGGTGCCGCCGCTGTTGTCGAGGGTGTTGCCTTGTACGTGCAGCGACGCGCCGCTGAGCTGCCCGCCCTGCGTGTTGCTGATCGATGCCGCGCTGACCGTCACGTCGCCGTTGCCGGTAATAGCGCCCATGCCTGATACACCTCCGGCATGGCTGTTCGCGATCTGGCTGCCGCCTTGCACCGTCATCTTGCCGACGCCGAGGTCGA
This sequence comes from Burkholderia anthina, assembly GCF_001547525.1. Classification (GTDB taxonomy): domain Bacteria; phylum Pseudomonadota; class Gammaproteobacteria; order Burkholderiales; family Burkholderiaceae; genus Burkholderia; species Burkholderia semiarida. Next base: position 1,384,196 of record NZ_LNJP01000003.1, on the reverse strand, counting down.
CAATGGCGCCGTCCGCGTTGTCGATCGACGCGGATTGAATGGCGAGCGTGCTGGTGTCGCTCGGAGTCGATTGCCCCGCCTGGATGTGCCCGCCGCGGTTTGACAGAGCGCCACCGTTCTTCAACGACAGCGACGCGTCCGATTGCAGCAGGCCCTGTGCGTTGTTCACGTCACCCGCAATCGTGGCGTTGATACCGCGCTGCGCGGCAAGAATACCGCTCGCGTTGTTCCAGGAAGCCGCGTTGACGATAGCTTGTCCCTTCGTCACGATGGTGCCCGACGCGTTGTTCAGCGCGCGGGCGCCATTGCCCGGTGCGATCGTCAGCGTGCCGGTGCCGGCATGCGTAATGGTGCCGCCCGCGTTGTTCAACTCGGCCGGCTCAAGCGTCAGATCCGTGGCATTGGTCTGGATCACGCCGGCGGCCGAGTTGTCGAGCGTGCCGCTGACGTTCATCCCCATCGCCGACGATCCATACTGCGTGATCGTACCGCCGTGATTCACGAGGTTCGCGGCCGTCAGTGCGAGCTGATTGGCTTCCAGCTTGCCACCGCTGTTGTCGAGCGTGGAATCGGTGAGGACCGACAGGTTCGGTGCGACGACTGAGCCGCCCTGATTCGTCATGGAGCCCGTGCGGAGCGTCGCATTCGTGCCGGCACCGATCTGGCCGCCGTCGTTCGCGAGCGTACCGCTGGTGACGCCGAGATCCGTATTCGACAGCAGCTTGCCGCTCGCATTATTCAGCGTACCGCCGACGGTTGCCGTCAGTCCGTTCTGCGCGTTGAACGAGCCCGACGTGTTGTTCAGCGTACCGGCTTGCGCGACCACGCGCCCGTTGCTCGCGATTGCGCCGCCGACGTTCGATACCGAGCCCGAACCATTGCCGAGCGTCAGCGTGCCGGTTCCAGCATGCGTGATCGTGCCGCCGTCGTTCACGAGTGCCGTCGGCGCGAGCGTCAGGTCGGTACTGTTCGTTTGCAGCGTACCGCCACTCGAATTGTCGAGCGTGCCCGACACGTTCACGTTCATCGCGCCGGCGCCGGTCTGCGTGATGGTGCCGCTGTGATTCACGAGGTCGGTCGCGGTCAGCGACATCTGGTCGGCCTGCACGGTGCCGGCGCTGTTGTCGAGCGTCGTCGCGCTGACCGTGGCCGTCTGACCAACGATCGAGCCGCCGTTGTTGATCAAGCGCGCGCCCGCATCGACCGCTATCTTTTGCGCAGCCTGCAGCGTGCCGCTACCGTTGTCGACCGACTGGCCCGATACCCGCAGATTCGTGTTGGACGTGATCGCGCCGCGATTGACAACGTTTGCGCCTTGGACCGACACATCGCCATTGCCGCCGATCACACCGCCTTGCGCGCCGTTCGCGGTAGTGCCCGCCGCATTGATCAATTGGCCGCTCGTCGTGACCGAGAGGCCGTCTGCGTTGAGCGACGTGATCCGCCCCGCCGTGTTGTCCAGTGACGCGCCGGCCACCGTCATGCCGGCCGCGCTTTGAATAGTGCCCTGGTTGTTCGCGATATCACCGCCACGCAGGTCGGCCGTGCTTTCGGATACGAGTTCGCCCGATTGGTTGGCGATCTGGCCGGCGACATTCACCGACAACGCGCTCTGTGACGAAACCTTGCCGCTCTGGTTCGAGAGGGCACCGCCGGTCAGCGTCGTGCTGCCGCCGCTCGACAGGTTGCCGTGATCGTTGATCATCGTGCCCGAAGCATTCGCGTGGACGTCGCCTTGCGCGCTCGTCGTTGCGTTCGACAGGTTCATGTCGCCGGCCGTCGCGTTCAGCGACAGATTGCCGTTCGCTGCCGTCTGGCCGCCGGCAAGATTCACGCTGCCGCCCGTCAGCGACGCGTTGCCGCCGGCCACATTCTGGCCGGTTGCGCTCAATTGGCCCGACGTCGAGACGTTCAGGTCGCCACCGCGGCCGACGGAGCCATCGTTGTTCACACCCGCGCCGAGCGTACCCGTCGAATTGACGGTGCCGGCGTTCACAGTCGTATTCTGTTGCGCCGCGAGTGTGCCGGTGTTCGTCAGATCGGCGACGGTATTCACCGACGCCGACTGTTGCGCGTACGTCGTGCCGCTGTTCTGAAGGCCACCGGCGGCCGACAGTGCGAGATTGCCGCTCGCCGTGGTCTTGCCGGTCAGCACGAGCCGGCCGTTCGATTGCAGCGTCAGGTCACCGGCCTGCGCCGCGATCGTGCCAGCGTTGGCCACCCCGACACCGAACTCGTTGGACGCCAGGAAGATCCGATTACTATACATACCGCCTAACTGGCTCACGTCGATCGCGACTGACGGAGCGGGGCCATCGCCAGCGATCGGCGTCGCGGCAAGCGTGTCGTGATTGACCTGATTCGTACCGGCGATCACGTTCATGTTCTTCGCGTAGACCGCCGCGTTCACCTGTACCGCGCGAGCAATAAGATCCACCTGATCGGTACCGGTTGCATTCAAACCGGCACCCGAGACGGTCACGAGCCCGCGGTTGACGTTGTAACCGGCGAGCGAACCATCGGCGCCGTAGTACGGCGCGCCCGTTGTGAGGGTTGCGCGACTGGTGTTGATGAAGGACGCGCCATCAAGATAAATGCCCGACGGATTCGCGAGGACGAGTTCCGCCCGGGAGCCGGCGATCTCCAAAGCGCCACGAATTTGGGAAGGATTCGGACTGTTGACCTGATTGACGATGATCCGCGCGGCCTGCCCGGCGCCGAAGTTCGGGTTGCCGTTGATCCAGCCCGCCTGCTGCGTCTGAACCATCGTGGCCGAGTTGTTCAGGATCGCGCCAGCCTTTTGTACGTCGAACTGGTTGTAGGTGTTGACCGAGACGCCCGCATTCGACGGTCGCGCCACGTTGACTTGAGGCAAGCCGTTCGGCGTCTGGATCACGTGCGTGCTGGTGCCCGGCGTCGGCACGATCTGCGCACCGGATAAGGTGGGGAACATGCCAAGCGCAGCAACGCCCGCTGCTACGACGTGCACACCGGATATCGACGAGCGTCGACGTGCGCGCACCTCGGCTGTTGCGGATTTGCCCTCGGCGGTCGCCGTCTCCGCGACGGCCACCACGATACCCCGAAGCCTGGAATACACCAGGCGATGCGTATTTTTGTTCACTCTCGTTGACGCGGCCCGCGTCCATTCGTTGGATTATCGAGCGTGAGCGTACCAAAGCACTGGTAAATCACTGTCAACAATTGCTAAGCCGTTGAAGAAACACCACAAATTGTGAATTTCGGATGCGTCTGATTGACATGCGCCGTGGACATTTCCTGTCAGATACGTAAGGCATACTGACGGACAATCGGACTGACTTTTCGCATAAATTTTGTTTTCCGATTTCTCTCGCACGACTCCCGTCCGAAAATAATCGTTATCGTATGCAGTCAATTAAACAAGAGGCATTCGACATCGATGGCGCGCCCGTAGCCCACTCGGTCACAATAAACGGGCGTATATCGGAAGCACGACTCGCGTCGCTATCCCGAGCGTCCATGCAGGCGCATTGATCTGCTCGAAAATGTCCGCCTACGAACGAGGACTGATTGCTCCGAGCTAGGCTGCCTCGACCTCGATCACCGGCTCGCACCGAATAGGGAAGTTCACCGAGTTCGCCACGTAGCACTTCGCATGCGCATCGTGATGCAGCCGCTCGGCGAGCGCGCGATCGTCGCCCGCCCGGATCATCACCCGCGGGCGCAGCACGATTTCGGTGAAGCGCCCCGCTTCGGCGCTGTCGACCATCGTGCCTTCCGCGTGGTCGACATAGGCCAGCACGCGGATGCCGGCCTCGGCGCACAGATGCAGATACCAGAGCTTGTGGCATGCCGATGCCGACGCGAGCAGCAGATCTTCGGGGTTCCAGCGCGCGGCGTCGCCGCGGAACGCCGGGTCCGACGAACCGGGGATATCCGGCTTCGAACCGGCCCGGATCACATGATCGCGGCCGTACTCGCGATAGCCGGACGTGCCGGTGCCGCGATTGCCCGTCCACTCCACCGCGACGCGATACCGGTGTTCGCCAGATGCCATTTCGCTCTCCATTGATGTTGGTTGCCCCACCGGGCCGAACGCCGTTGCGTGCAGCCCGTCGATGGTCGCCATTGTGGCACTGGATGGTCGTTTGGTATACCATTATTCCAAAATCAACGAACAGGCACGCATGGAAGCCAAACTCGACTCCACGGCGGACGCGATCGCCGCGTCGCTGCGCGACATGATCATCAACGGCGAACTGGCGGCCGGCGAGCGGCTCGTCGAGCGCGACCTGGCCGAGCGGTTCGGCATCAGCCGAATCCCGATGCGCGAGGCAATCCAGCGGCTGGAGCGCGAAGGCTTGCTCGATATCTTCCGGAATCGCGGCGCCGTCGTGCGGATGCTGAGCGCATCGGACGTGCAGGAAATCTATGATCTGCGCGTGCTGCTCGAAGGCGATGCAATCTACCGCAGCGTGAAGCGGCTCGACGACGAAACGCTCGCGCGCGCCGAACTCGTGCATCGGCTGCTCGGCGATGCAACCGCGCCGCGCCGGCAGGGCGAGCTGAACCGTGAATTCCACGCATTGCTGTATTCGTGCTGCGGCAACGCGCGGCAGTTGAAGTCGATCGCCGAACTGCGCGGCCAGGTCGAACGTTACGAGCGCCTGCAGGCCACGCTGCTCGCGGACACACCGTCGTTCCAGGTCGAGCACGAAGCGATTCTGCAGGCATGTCGCGAACGCAATGCACGCGCGGCACGCGCGATGACGGTCGCGCATCTCGAGTCGGCAAGAAACATCGTGCTGCGGCTCGTCGAAGGCGGCTGAGGCGGCACACCACCGCCCGCGCCTCGCTATGCCGCGTGCGGTACCGGCCCGGTCGTCCCGCGCACCGCCAGCGTCGGCGGTGACGCGACCCGCACGCGCGATGCGTCTCCGCCCTGCCCGCCCGCCTCGCGCAGCGTATTGAGCAATTCGACCGCGAGGCCGGCCGCCTCGGCGGTCGGGATCGCGACGGTCGTCAGCGTGGGCCGCGTGTCGCGGGCGAGATGGATGTCGGTGATGCCGACGATCGACAGATCGTCGGGCACGCGCCGGCCGCGATCGGCGGCCGCATGCATCGCGCCGATCGCCGGCAGGTCGTTGGTCGCGACGAGGGCGGTCAACCGCGGGTGCGCATCGAGCAGCCGGCCCGCCGCACGCAGTCCGCCTTCGATCGAATCGTGCTCGGCCGCGACGATCGATGCGTCGAGCCCCGCGTCGCGCATCACGTCGACGAAGCCGTCGTAGCGCGCCGCCTGCACGCCGCTCGCCGCGCCGCCGACGATCACGCCGATCTTCTCGTGACCGAGCTCGAGCAGATGCCGCGTCGCGATCCGTCCGGCCTCGCGGAAATCGATCGCCACGCACGGCAGGCCGTCGGGCGGCGCGTCGGGCCGCTCCCACAGGCACAGCACGACCGGCACGCCGCGCCGCGCGACGTCGAGCAGATCCGGCAGGTGCAGGTTCGCATTGGTCACGAGAATCCCCTCGGAGATCGTGCCGGCGATCTGGTCGAGATACGCGCGCCCCTGCAACGGGTCTTCATTCGTATTGCAGACGATCAGGAACTGCCCGTTGCGGCGCACCGCGCGCTCGACCGCCAGTGCGAACTCCGGATAGAACGGGTTCGCGATACTCGATACCATCAGCGCGACCGTCGGCGCACGGCCTTCGGCCAGCGCCCGCGCGGCGAGATGCGGCCGGTAGCCGAGCGCGTCGACCGCTTCGAGCACGCGCGCCCGCGTCGCGTCGCCGACCCGGCCGCGGCCGCGCAGCACGTTCGATACCGTCGCGGCCGTCACGCCGGCGCGGCGCGCCACTTCTTCCAGTGTTGCCATCGTTTGCCCACTATATGAGACGTCGATCCAGTATTTGCTTCGCTCACCGAAGCGGCGCACTATCGCCGCACACCTTGCCGCCCGACCGACGGGCGCGACTCGGCCGCGATCGCATCGCCTCTTTTTTGATCGCGATGATTAAGCGCTTAATCAAGCAGGATGGCGCATTAAAACATGGAGCGGAGACAATGGCGAGCATCTCGATGCGGCGCGTGCAGAAAGCCTATGGCGAGCACGCGCCGGTCATTCGCGACGTCGATCTGGAGATCGGCGCGCACGAGTTCTGCGTGTTTCTCGGGCCGTCCGGGTGCGGGAAATCGACGCTGCTGCGCATGATCGCCGGGCTCGAGGATCTGAGCGCGGGCGAGCTGTCGATCGACGGCCGCCGCGTCGACGACGTGCCGGCCGCCGAGCGCGGCGTCGCGATGGTGTTCCAGAGCTACGCGCTGTTTCCGCACATGACGGTGTACGAGAACATGGCGTTCGGACTGAAGCTCGCGCGCGTGCCGAAGGCCGAGATCGACCGGAAGGTGCGCGACGCCGCGCGCATCCTGCAGCTCGACACGCTGCTCGAGCGCAAGCCGAAGGCGCTGTCGGGCGGCCAGCGGCAACGCGTCGCGATCGGCCGCGCGATCGTGCGCGAGCCCGGCGTGTTCCTGTTCGACGAGCCGCTGTCGAACCTCGACGCGGCGCTGCGCGGCCAGACCCGCATCGAGATCGCGCGGCTGCACCGGCAGTTCGAGCGCGCGAGCGTCGTCTACGTGACGCACGACCAGACCGAGGCGATGACGCTCGCCGACAAGATCGTGCTGCTGCACGCCGGCGCGGATACCGCGCGGCACGGCAGCATCGCGCAAGTGGGCGCGCCGCTCGACCTCTATCACCACCCTGCCAGCCGCTTCGTCGCCGGCTTCATCGGCTCGCCGCGCATGAATTTCCTGCCGGCCGTCGTGGCCGCGTGCGACGCGCATCGCACGACCGTTACGCTCGTGCCGTCCGGCGAAACCTTCGTGCTGCCGCGAGACGGCTCGGCGCTGGGCGCCGGCGCCGCCGTCACGCTCGGCATCCGCCCCGAACACCTGACGCTCGGCGCCGCGCCCGACGCGACGACGCTCGCGCGCGACGTCGCGCTCGTCGAACGCCTGGGCGAGCAGACCTACGTGCACCTCGACCAGCCCGGCCAGCCCGACGCCACGCCGCTGATCGCGAAGGTGCCCGGCGACGCGCAGGTGCGCACTGGCGAACGCGTGCACGTGCACGCGCCGGCCGCGGCCTGTCATTTGTTCACCGAAGACGGCCGCGCGGTGCCCGCGCGCGCCGACGTTCACGTTCACCACTACGCATAAGGATCGGCATGCGCCTCGGAGTCTGCTACTACCCGGAACACTGGCCGGAATCGATGTGGGCCGACGATGCCCGCCGAATGAAAGCGCTCGGCATCGAGCAGGTGCGGATCGCCGAATTCGCGTGGAGCCGCATCGAGCCGTCTCCCGGCGAATACGACTGGGGCTGGCTCGACCGTGCGGTCGACGTGCTCGGCGCGGCCGGCCTCGAGATCGTGATGTGCACGCCGACCGCCACGCCGCCGAAATGGCTGGTCGACCGCCATCCCGACATTCTCGCGATCGGCGCCGACGGCCGGCCGCGCGCGTTCGGCTCGCGCCGCCACTACGATTTCTCGTCGCCGACCTATCTCGAAGCGTCGCGCCAGATCTGCACGGCGGTTGCCGAACGCTACGGCCGCCACCCGGCCGTGCGCTACTGGCAGACCGACAACGAGCTGGGCTGCCACCAGACGGTCGTCGGCTATTCGCCGGCCGCGCTCGTGCGCTTCCGTGCATGGCTGAAGGCCCGCTACGGCACGATCGATGCGCTGAACCGCGCGTGGGGCACCGTGTTCTGGAGCATGGAGTATCGCCATTTCGACGAAGTGGACGCGCCCGTGGGCACCGTGACCGAAGCCCATCCGTCGCATCGCCTCGACTACCGGCGCTTCGCGTCCGACGAGCTCGCGCGCTATCACCGGATGCAGGTCGACGTGATCCGCGCGCATTCGCCGGGCCGGCCGGTCGCGCACAACTTCATGCAGCTGTTCACCGAGTTCGATCACTACGAGGTCGCGCGCGACCTCGACATCGCGACGTGGGACAGCTACCCGCTCGGCGCGCTCGAGGAACAATGGTTCGCGCCCGACGTGAAGGCGCGCTGGCTGCGCACCGGCCATCCGGATTTCGCATCGTTCAATCACGACCTCTACCGCGGCATGTCGAAGCGGCCATTCTGGGTGATGGAACAGCAACCGGGCCCCGTGAACTGGGCGCACTGGAACCCCGCGCCGCTGCCGGGCATGGTGCGGCTGTGGAGCTGGGAAGCGTTCGCGCACGGCGCCGGCTGCGTGTCGTACTTCCGCTGGCGGCAGGCGCCGTTCGCGCAGGAGCAGATGCATGCGGGCCTGCACACGCCCGACGACAGGCTCGACGAAGGCGGGCGCGAAGCGCAGCGCGTCGCGCGGGAAATCGCCGCCGTGCTCGACGCCGGCGCGGATGCCGACGCGAACGGTGCGGTGCGTGCGCCCGTCGCGCTCGTGTTCGACTATGAAGCGAAGTGGCTGTTCGAAGTGCAGCCGCAAGGCGCCGATTTCCACTACCCGCGCTTCGCGTTCGAGTACTACTCGGCGCTGCGCTCGCTCGGCCTCGACGTCGACATCGTTTCCGCGCATGCACCGCTCGACGGCTATCGGCTCGTCGTCGTGCCGCCGCTGCCGATCGTGCCGGACGATTTCGCGTCGCGGCTCGCCGCATCGGGTGCGCACGCGGTGTTCGGCCCGCGCACCGGCTCGAAAACCGCCGACCTGCAGATTCCGCCGGCGCTGCCGCCCGGCCCGCTCGCGTCGATCCTGCCGGTGCGTGTGTGGCGCGTCGAATCGCTGCGGCCGAACCTGACCGAACGGATCGACGGCACGCTGCGCGACGGGTCGCCGCTCACGGGCGCGGCGCGCCACTGGCGCGACTTCGTCGAGCTGCACGACGACACGCGCAGCGTCGTGCACGCGCGCTTCGCCGACGGCCATCCGGCCTGCCTATCGCACGGTACGCTGCATTACTGGGCCGCGCTGTTCGACGATGCGACCACCGTGCGCCTGTTCGCCGATATCGCGGCCGAAGCCGGCCTGGCCCCGACGCCGCTCGGCGACGCCGTACGCGTGAGCCGCCGCGGCGGCCTGACCTACGTCTTCAACTACGGCGACACACCGCATGCGATCGACGCGGTACCGCCGTCGGCGTTCGTGCTCGGCGCCGCGCAGGTCGAGCCGCAAGGCGTCGCCGTGTATCGAAGCCGTTCGTAGCAACCGCCCCGGCGCGATGACGCGCCGGTCACGCACAAACAACGACACACAGGACTGGAGACACTCATGACCCATCGCCCCCTTCGCGTCGCTGCCCGCCTGGCGACCGCCGCCGCCATCGCATCCGCGTCGTTCGGCGCCGCGGCGCCCGCCGATGCCGGCACGCTGACGATCAACATCGCGTTCAAGGGCGCGAGCCAGCGCGCCGTGTGGCAGTCGACGATCGAAGCGTTCCACAAGGCCCATCCCGACATCGACGTGAAACCGACCTTCGTCGACGAGGAAGCGTACAAGGTGCAGCTCCCCGCGTGGCTCACGACCGTCGCGCCGGACGTCGTGAACTGGCACGCGGGCGAGCGGATGGCGTACTACGCGAAGCGCGGGCTGTTCGAGGACCTGAGCGGCGACTGGACGAAAAACGGCTGGGACGCGATGTACGCGTCGACGCGCAGCGCCTCGTCGTACAACGGCAAGCAGTACGCGGCGCCGACCGTCTACTACTCGTGGGGGCTGTTCTACCGCAAGGACCTGTTCCGCAAGGTCGGCATCGCCGACGAGCCGAAGACGTGGGACCAGTTTCTCGATGCGTGCAGGAAGCTGAAGGCGGCCGGCATCACGCCGATCGCGATCGGCGGCCGCGACGCATGGACGCTCGCCGGCTGGTTCGACTATCTCGACCTGCGCCTGAACGGCAACGCGCTCCACCAGCAGCTGATGGCCGGCGACGTGCCGTACACCGACCCGCGCGTGAAGAAGGTCTACACGACGTGGAAATCGCTGATCGATGCCGGCTACTTCATCGACAACGCGCTGTCCTACGATCTCGACGGCGCGCAGCCGTTCCTGTTCCAGGGCAAGGCCGCGATGATGCTGATGGGCACCTTCATCGCGGCGGGTTTCCCGCCCAACGTGAAACCGGAAATGGGCTACTACCGCTTCCCGATCATCGACCCGAAGGTGCCGACCGCCGAGGACGGCCCGGTCGAATCGCTGCACATCCCGACCAAGGCGAAGAACAAGGCCGACGCGCATACGTTCCTCGCATTCGTCGAAACGCCCGAGATCGGCGCGAAGCTCGCCGAAGGGCTCGGCTCGCTGTCGGCCAACAGCAAGTCGCCCGAGCCGGCCGATCCGATCTCGCGCATCGGCTTCCGGATCCTCGCCGACACGAAGGGCGGCGTCGCGCAGTTCTACGACCGCGACATGACCAAGGAAATGGCCGACGAGGGGATGAAGGGCATGCAGCAGTTCGTCGCGAATCCCGCGCAGCTCGATACGGTGCTCGCGCAACTCGAACAGACCCGCAAGCGGATCTACAAGAAGTGACCGCGTGACCCAACCGGCGGCCGCGCGCCGCCGTGTCCGTTCAGGAGGCTTGCCGTGTCCAGTCCGACCACGTCCACCCCGCGCGACGGCACCGCGCCGCCGCCGCGCGGCTCGTCCGCCAGTGCATGGCGCGCGCGCCGCCCGTCGCCCGCCGTGCGGCGGCAACGGCGCGCCGCGTGGCTCTTTCTCGCGCCGGCCTGCGCGATGGTTGCCGTCTATGTGATCTGGCCGATCCTGTCGACGCTGTCGCTGAGCCTGTACAACTGGGACGGGATGACCGAGCGCACCTTCGTCGGCCTCGCGAACTACGCGGAGCTGCTGCATGCGCCGACGTTCTACACGGCGCTGCGCAACAACGTGATCTGGCTCCTGCTGTTCATGCTCGCGCCGCCGCTCGGCCTCGCGCTCGCGCTGTACCTGAACCAGGCGGTCGGCGGCATCCGGCTCGTGAAGTCGCTGTTCTTCGCGCCGTTCGTGCTGTCGGGCGTGGTGGTCGGCCTGATCTTCTCGTGGTTCTACGATCCGACCTTCGGCCTGCTCGCGCTGCTCGCCGGGCATGGGATCCCGGTGCTCGGCGACGCGCGCTACGCGACGTTCGGCATCGTGTTCGCCGCGCTGTGGCCGCAAACGGCGTACTGCATGATCCTGTACCTGACCGGCCTCACGTCGGTCAACCCGGAACAGATCGAAGCCGCGCGGATGGAAGGCGCGCGCGGCTTCGCGCTGTTGTGGCACGTCGTGCTGCCGCAACTGCGGCCGACCACGTTCATGGCGATCGTCGTCACCGTGATCGGCGCGCTGCGCAGCTTCGACCTGATCTCGGTGATGACGGGCGGCGGCCCGTTCGAAAGCTCGACCGTGCTCGCGTATTACATGTACGACCAGGCGATCAAGTACTACCGGCTCGGCTATTCCGCGTCGATCGCGGTCGTGCTGTTCGCGATCATGCTCGTCTACATCGTGTTCCAGTTGCGCCGCATGCTGCGCAACGAACAGTGACCTTTCGGGAGTTCACTCATCATGTTTCCGACACCCGTTGCCCACTGGAAGCCGGTATCGCGCCGGCTGTACAAGCTGTCGCTGCCCGTCGCGCTCGTGATCTGGCTGCTGCCGATGATCGCGGTGTTCGTCACGTCGGTGCGCTCGACCGAGGAGCTCGTCGAAGGCCACTACTGGGGCTGGCCGCGCCGCTTCGCGATGATCGAGAACTATCGCGACGCGCTGACGACGTCGCCGATGCTCCATTACTTCTGGAACAGCGTGCAGATCACCGTGCCGTCGGTCATCGGCTCGATCGCGCTCGCGGCGATGGCCGGCTTCGCGCTCGCGACCTACCGGTTTCGCGGCAATACCGCGCTGTTCGGCACGTTCGTCGCCGGCAACTTCGTGCCGGTGCAGGTGCTGATGATTCCGGTGCGCGACCTGTCGCTGCGGCTCGGCGTGTTCAATACCGTCGAAGCGCTGATCCTGTTTCATGTCGCGTTTCAGACGGGGTTCTGCACGCTGTTCCTGCGCAACTTCATCAAGCAGTTGCCGTTCGAGCTGATCGAGGCGGCGCGCATCGAGGGCGCGGGCGAATGGACGGTGTTCTGGCGCATCGTGCTGCCGCTGATCCGGCCGGCGCTGGCCGCGCTCGCGATTCTGGTGTTCACGTTCGTGTGGAACGATTACTTCTGGGCGCTGTGTCTCACCCAGGGCGACGAGGCGGCGCCGATCACGGCGGGCGTCGCGGCGCTGAAGGGGCAATGGACGACGTCGTGGAATCTCGTATCGGCCGGGTCGATTCTCGCCGCGCTGCCGTCGGTCGCGATGTTCTTCGCGATGCAGAAGCATTTCGTCGCGGGGCTCACGTTCGGCGCGACGAAAGGCTGAGCGCGCGCCGATCGCGTTTTCGGATCTCCCCCTCCGCATCGTGAGGTTGCCCGCTTCGGCGGGCTTTTTTCATGCGTCGCGGGTTCGGTGGATCTCGTTTGGCAACCCTGGCCCGCCGTTCAGCTTCAACACCGTCCACGAATCGGATGAGCGAGAAGACTGATGTGAACGGCGAGTGTCCGATACGTGGCGCGGAGCCGAACCTCAAAACGGCGCGCCCAACGTACCGGCGAATGACAAACCCGGTCAGAGATCTCCGCGCACTTCACCCGTTCCCAGCGCGTTCCGCTGCCGGTTGACTTCCGCCCACAGTTCATCGCTGTCGTCGTCGCGCAGCACGACCATCCAGTCCAGTTGATCGTCGGTCACGCCGAAGTACTCCAGAATTTCCCGCCGAACCCCATCGATGAACTGCGCGTATTCCGGCGTGGCCTGCGCCCGCGCGTGCAGGGCATCGTATTCCGCATCGTCCACGCCGCCGCCGTGCTCGTCGATATAGCGCGAGATCCACTGGTCTCGTTCGTGGTCGTAATCGGCTTCGGCGCGCATCGCTTGCACGGCCGTGTAGAAATCCAGTTGGGCAAACGCGGCGATCGCCGCCGTTGTCGCCTCGTCGAATATCGTCGTCATTCCATCTCTCACTTCAGTCATCGCACATCATCGGTCACGCCGCGAAGCTTCTATCGCGGGCGGTTTCAGGTCGCTCACGAGAAACCCGGCAGCGCTGTTCCGAACCACCCGTATGCATCCACGGCATCGGACGGCTCGATCGTATCGGGCACGTCGAAAGCGAAGGATCGGGCTATCTGGACGGTTTGCCAGGTTTGCCGCGACCACTCGCGGATTTGCCCGCAGCCTTTCCCGCCGCTAGCTTGCCCGCCGGTTTGCCGCGCGGCTTGTGCACGCTGAACGGGCTGCCGATGGTGTAGTCCGTTCCCGTGCCGACGGCTGGTTTCGCCTGCTGCGCAGCTGGCTTGCGCTTGCCTTCGCTCCGTTGCGCTGGCGGCTTCTTGCCCGGCGCCTGCCTGGCGACCGGCACGGCTTGCGGCACTTTGGGCTTCTTCGGCTTTTTGGGTTTCTTGATGATCTGACCCGTCGCGCTGGTTTCCGGCACGCGGTGTTCGGCTTCGAAACCCGGCTCTTCTTCCCGACGCAGCGTCTGCCGGATCAGCGCTTCGATCGCGGCCAGTTGCGGCGCTTCATCGGCGCACACGAGCGACACGGCCACGCCGCTCGCGCCCGCTCGGCCGGTACGGCCGATACGGTGCACGTAGTCTTGCGCGACGATCGGCAGATCGACGTTGATCACCAGCGGCAAATCGTCGATATCCAGCCCGCGCGCCGCCACATCGGTGGCGACCAGCATCTGCACTTCACCCGTCTTGAAGCGCTCCAGCGCACGCAAACGCGCGGGTTGCGGCTTGTCGCCGTGGATCGTATCGACCGCATAGCCGGCTTTCTCCAGCATGAGCGCCAGATAATCGACGCCATTGCGGGTCTTGACGAACACCAGCGCTTGTTCCCACTTGTTTTGGGCCACCAGGTGCATGAAGAGGTCGGGCTTGTTCCGCTTGTCGACCGTCACCACCCACTGCTTGATCTTGCTGGCCGTGGCGTTGGGCGGGCTGACGCTGATATCGACCGGGCTGCGCAGAATGCTCGCGGCCATCTTGCGGATTTCGTCCGAAAACGTGGCCGAGAACAGCAGCGTCTGGCGCCTGGCGGGCAACGCGGCAAAGACCGCGTCGAGTTCGCGCGCGAAGCCGAGATCGAGCATGCGGTCGGCTTCATCGAGCACGAGCGTCTGCACCTGATCGAACTGCACGGCGTTCTGGCGATTGAGGTCGAGCAAACGGCCGGGCGTCGCCACGAGCACGTCGACGCCCTTGCGCAGCTTCATCATCTGCGGATTGATGCTCACGCCGCCGTAGGCGGCCAGAAATCGCAGATCGAGGCCTTTGCCGTACTCGACGAAGCTTTGCAGCACCTGCTCGGCCAGTTCACGTGTCGGCACCAGCACCAGCACGCGCGCACGGTTGCTGGATACCGCCGGGCCGTGTTGCGCCAGCCGTTGCAACAGCGGCAGCGCGAAACCGGCCGTCTTGCCGGTGCCGGTCTGTGCGGCGGCCATGACGTCCTTGCCGCCGAGCACGGCGGGAATCGCCTTGGCCTGCACCGGCGTGGGTGTCTGGTAATTGAGGCCCTGCAGATTACGCAGCAACGGCTCGATCAGGCCAAGCGAGGCAAAAGACATGGACATGTTCCGGGCTAAAACCGCAATTCTAGCGGTTACCGCGCCGGCCAAGCCGCGCCCGCTCACGTCCGGCCGTCGAGCCGCAACGTCGACGCGTGGTGGCCCGCGATCGACGCCGGGCGCGGAAGCGATCGCGCCGACCGCAAGCGGCTGCGGCAAGTTCATGAAGGAATACGGCGACCTGTCGTGCTCCGACCCCGTCCGTGCGGAGAAGGCGCGCGGGCGTCGGCGCGCTCGCGCGCGCGGCCGGACCTGATTGTCACCGCCAACGTCGGCTGCCAGACTCATCCGAATGGCGCGAGCCGCACGCCCATGCGCCACTGGATCGAGCGCGTCGACAACCGGCTGGTCGACTGACCGCCTATTCCGGAGGAAAGCCATGCAAACGAAACCCGAACTCGAACTGGCCGATGCCGAGTGCATGCTCGCCGCGGCCCGCGCGGAAGCGGAACGCCACGGCTGGGCCGTGTCGATCGCCGTCGTCGACGACGGCGGCCACCTGCTCGCGTTCGCGCGGCTGAACGGCGCATCGCCGGCCAGCGGCTGCATCGCGCAGGACAAGGCGCGCGCGGCGGCGCTCGGCCGTCGCGAGACGAAGGCGTATGAGGATATGATCAACGGTGGCCGCACCGCGTTTCTGAGCGCGCCGCTGACGGGGTTGCTCGAAGGCGGCGTGCCGGTCACGGTCGGCGGCCGGATCGCGGGCGCGATCGGCGTGTCTGGCGTAAAGTCCGAACAGGACGCGCAGATCGCCCGCGCCGGCACACAGAGCGTCGCGGAATAACCAGCCAAACCGCGCGCATTTTCCCCGGGAGGATTCACGATGATCGACCAAGCAGGACTGCAAGTCGCGCCAGCGCTGAGCCAGTTCATTGAAAACGAAGCGCTGCCGGGCACCGGCATCGACAAGGCCGCGTTCTGGAGCGGTTTCTCGGCCCTGGTGCACGACCTCGCGCCGCGCAACCGCGAGCTGCTCGCCGAACGCGACCGCCTGCAGCAGGAACTCGACGCGTGGCATCGCGCGCACCCCGGCCCGGTACGCGACCATGCCGCGTATCGTGCATTCCTCGAACAAATCGGCTACCTCGTGCCGGTCCCGTCGAACGTCGCCGCAACCACCGCGAACGTCGACAGCGAGATCGCCACGCAGGCCGGCCCGCAGCTCGTCGTGCCGCTGTCGAACGCGCGCTATGCGCTGAACGCCGCGAACGCGCGCTGGGGCAGCCTGTACGACGCGCTGTACGGCACCGACGCGCTGCCGGAAGACGGCGGCGCCGAACGCACCGCGGCCTACAACCCGACGCGCGGCCAGCGCGTGATCGACTACGCGCGCGACGTGCTCGACAACGCCGCGCCGCTCGCGAGCGGCTCGCACCGCGACGCGCTGCGCTACCGTGTGCAGGACGGCCAGCTCGCGGTGGAAACCGCGAAGGGTGACGTCGGGCTCGCGCAGCCGGCGCAGTTCGTCGGCTACCAGGGCGCGGCCGGTGCGCCGTCCGCGATCCTGCTCAAGCACAACGGCCTGCACCTCGAGATCCAGATCGATGCATCCACGCCGATCGGCCGCGCCGATCTCGCGAACGTGAAGGACGTCGTGCTCGAAGCCGCGGTCAGCACGATCATCGACTGCGAGGATTCGGTCGCGGCGGTCGACGCGGACGACAAGGTCCAGCTCTACCGCAACTGGCTCGGCCTGATGCAGGGCACGCTGGTCGAGGAAGTCGCGAAGGGCGGCAAGACCTTCACGCGCCGGCTGAACGCCGATCGCGAGTACACGACGCCCGCCGGCGGCACGCTGTCGCTGCACGGCCGCTCGCTGCTGTTCGTGCGCAACGTCGGCCACCTGATGACCAACGGCGCGGTGCTCGACCGCGACGGCAACGAGATTCCGGAAGGCATCCTCGACGGCGTCGTCACGACGCTGTGCGCGCTGCACGACCTGAAGGCGAAGCGCAATTCGCGCACGGGCTCGATCTACATCGTGAAGCCGAAGATGCACGGCCCGGCCGAAGTCGCGTTCGCCGATACGCTGTTCGCGCGCATCGAGGATCTGTACGGCCTGCCGCGCAACACGCTGAAGATGGGCATCATGGACGAGGAGCGCCGCACCAGCGTGAACCTCGCCGCGTGTATCGCCGCCGCCGCCGCGCGCGTCGCGTTCATCAACACCGGCTTCCTCGATCGCACCGGCGACGAGATGCACACCGCGATGGAAGCGGGCCCGATGATCCGCAAGGGCGACATGAAATCGTCGGCGTGGATCCAGTCGTACGAGCGCAACAACGTGCTCGCGGGCTTGTCGGCCGGCCTGCGCGGCCGCGCGCAGATCGGCAAGGGCATGTGGGCGATGCCGGACCTGATGCACGCGATGCTCGAGCAGAAGATCGCGCATCCGCGTGCCGGCGCGAACACCGCATGGGTGCCGTCGCCGACCGCGGCGACGCTGCACGCGCTGCACTACCACCTCGTCGACGTGCAGGCCGTCCAGCAGGCACTCGAGAAAACGCCGTACGCGAGCGAGCGCGACGCGCTGCTCGAAGGGCTGCTGACCGTGCCGGTCGTCGAGCGCGCCGCGTGGAGCGAGGCCGAGATCCTGAGCGAGGTCGAGAACAACGCGCAGGGCATCCTCGGCTACGTCGTGCGCTGGGTCGAACAGGGCGTGGGCTGCTCGAAGGTGCCGGACATCCACGACGTCGGCCTGATGGAAGATCGCGCGACGCTGCGCATCTCGAGCCAGCACATCGCGAACTGGCTGCGCCACGGCGTGATCACCGAGGCGTTCGTGCTCGACGTGTTCAAGCGGATGGCTCGCGTCGTCGACCAGCAGAACGCCGGCGATCCGAACTATCGCCCGATGGCGCCCGATTACGACCGGTCGACCGCGTTCAAGGCCGCGTGCGCGCTCGCGCTGCAAGGCACGTCGCAGCCGAGCGGCTATACCGAGCCGCTGCTGCACCGGTTCCGGCTCGCGTTCAAGGCGCAGCAGCACGGCGCATGAACCTGCGCATGCGGGCTCGTCCCGCATGCCGGGCGCCGCATGCCGGTGGTACTCCGGCCTTGCGAAACGGGCGGCCCTCGCGGCTGCCCGTTTTCGCATGGGTATTCACCCGATCGTTGAAACCGATAATCGGCGCATATCGCGCGCTTTCGCGTGCGACGCCCGCCCGCCGTTAATCCGCCGGTATCCGCGGCCGGAAGCCGCGCGAACTTTCCCGCCGCACCGCAATGCCTTGCTCAGCAACGATCCGCCCGATATTTGCAAGCGCGGGATTACCCCATAATTTGACCCCGATCAAGCAGCCGCAACATTTCCCGCGCACGCAAACACGCGCGTTATACTCCGTGGCATTCGCATCGCGCGATTTATCAGATCGTCGAATTGCAGCCGATGTTACCTGTGAATATCGGGTTTATCTGGCCGCGATTGTCGATAATCGGTGCCCGTTTTCTCCGCTGGACGGAAGGCATGCACGGGCAGGGCTGCGCACCGGGTCGCCACCGGTAGCCATACGAACAATCGCATCGGCACGCCGCCCGGCGACGATGCCCCCGATCCACGGACCATGGCCGAAACCAACTACGCAATGCCCAGCGAATCCGGCGTGACGAGCCGTATCGCCGCTCATCTGCGCCGGTTGTTGCTGCCGCACCTGATCTTCTACACGGGGCTGCTGATCGCGCTGATCCTGCTGCTCCTGTGCGCGATCGTGCTGTACGAAGGCCGTATCGACGCGCGCGACCGCTCGCGCAGCATGCAGCAGAACCTCGCGCTGATGGCGGCGTGGGACATCGAACGCAACATCGAGATCTATTCGCTGTCGCTGCAGGCGGTCGTCGACGGCGCGAACGACCCCGAGGTCGCCAGGCTGCCGATGCCGTTGCGCCGCCAGGTGCTGTTCGACCGCTCGACGACGGCCAAGTACCTCGGCGGCATCTACGTGCTCGACGCGAAAGGCGACATCGCGGTCGACGGCATGAGCGACGTGCCGCGCAAGGCCAACTTCGGCAGCGAGCCGTACTTCGCCGTGCACCGCGACCGCCCCGACGTCGGCCTGTACGTCAGCCCCCCGTATCATTCGCGGCTGCGCGGCGGCTCGCCGAGCATCGCGCTCAGCCGGCGGATCACGCGGCCCGACGGGTCGTTCGGCGGCGTCGCGGTGATGTCGATCCGGCTCGAATATTTCCAGAACCTGTTCTCGCGCCTGTCGCTCGGCGATCGCGGCTCGGTCGCACTGATCAACACGGACGGCAGGATGGTCGCGCGCGAGCCGTACGACCCCAGGATCGTCGGCCGCGACATCAGCCGCGCGAGTACGTTCCGGCAATTCATGACCGCCAGCGAAGGCAGCTTCGCCGACACCGCGTCGATCGACGGCGTGCGGCGCCTGTACGTGTTCCGGCACCTCGATCACCTGCCGCTCATCGTCATGGTCGCGCGCTCGGAAGCGGACACCTACGCCGCGTGGTACGACCGTGCGATCCCGATCGGCTCCGCGATGGTGGCGCTTGCGATCGGCTTCGTCGGCCTGTCGCTGCTGCTCGACGTGCAACTGCGCAAGCGCCACCGCGCCGAAACCGAGCTGCAGGCGCTCGCGCGCACCGATGGCCTGACGGGTCTCGACAACCGCCGGATGCTCGACGTCACGCTCGCGCGCGAATGGCGGCGCGCCGCGCGCTCGCAACATCCGCTGTCGCTGCTGTTCATCGACGTCGATTACTTCAAGCACTACAACGACACGCAGGGCCACCAGGCCGGCGACGACGCGCTCGCCGCGGTCGGCCACTGCATCGCCGGCTGCCTGCGCCGCCCGGCCGACTATGCAGCGCGCTACGGCGGCGAGGAATTCGTCGTGGTGCTGCCGGATATCGATAGCGACGGCGCGGCGACGATCGCCGAAACGATCCGCACGGGCATCCTCGATCTCGGCATCCGGCACGACGCCGGCACGGTCGGCCGGCTGACCGTGAGCATCGGCGTGACGACGAGCTATCCCGAACGCGACGACAACATCCAGGCCGCGCTGAAGCTCGCCGACGATGCGCTGTATCGGGCGAAGGAAGGCGGGCGCAACCGCGTCGTCGTGCAGACGGCGGCCACGCCGCCCGTCGATCTCGAATCGCGGCGGGCCTGAGCGTACGAGCAGCGGCGGGGCAGCCGCCGTCCGCCTGCAAAATCGCCGACAATATCGGCTCGATACGCCGCCGCGCGGCCGATGCGCCCGGCCGGCCCGCGCCTGTCGGCAGCGCCCCGGCCGCGCCTGGCCGGCCGCACCTGGCCGGCCGCGCCGCTTCACGGCCGCTTCGCACCACCATGAGACTCAAGGCAAAGATCTTCCTTCTGGCCATCGTGCCGTTCCTGCTCACGATCGCCGGCATCGGCTTCGGCGTGCGCCACCAGGCGACGTCGCTCGCGCGCACGCAGCACGCGACGATCCAGGCCGCGTACCTGTCGAGCAAGGAAGTCGAGCTGAAACACTACGTCGAGCTCGCGACGAGCGCGATCATGCCGCTCTACGACGCGAGCGGCCGCAATGCGCGCGACGACGCGCTGCTGCGCACGCAGGCGCTCGCGATGCTGCAGAAGATGGATTTCGGCCCCGACGGCTATTTCTTCGTCTACGACCTGCACGGCAATTCGCTGATGCATCCGCGCGAGCCGGAGCGCGTCGGCCACAACTTCTGGTCGATGCGCGACCCGCAGGGCGCGCTCACCATCCAGAAGCTGATCGGCGCGGCGTCGCAGGGCGGCGGCTACGTGCGCTACGCATGGCAGCGGCCGTCGACGGGCCGCGTCGCGCCGAAGCTCGGCTACGTCGTCGCGCTCGAGCGCTGGGGCTGGATGGTCGGCACCGGCATCTATCTCGACGACGTCGACACCGCGCTGCAGCGCATCGACGCGCGCGCGTCCGCGAACATCGAGCGCACGATGAGCTGGCTGACCGCGATCGCGCTCACCGGCGCGGCGGCGATCGCCGTGTGTGCGCTGGTGCTGAACGTCAGCGAATCGCGCAGCGCCGACGCGAAGCTGAAGCTGCTCGCGCAGCGCGTCGTCGAATCGCAGGAGCAGG
Source organism: Burkholderia anthina (assembly GCF_001547525.1). GTDB lineage: Bacteria > Pseudomonadota > Gammaproteobacteria > Burkholderiales > Burkholderiaceae > Burkholderia > Burkholderia semiarida. Next base: position 1,363,467 of record NZ_LNJP01000003.1, on the reverse strand, counting down.
AACGCGCGCGGCTGTCGCGCGAGCTGCACGACGGGATCAGCCAGATGATGGTGTCCGCGAAGCTGATGCTCGAATCCGCGCTCGCGCGCTTCGAGCGCGGCACGTCGCGCGTGCCCGAAGCCGAGCAGGCGCTCGCGTCGGGCGTCGGGCGGCTCGGCGACACGCTGCGCGAAGTCCGGCGCATCTCGCATGCGCTGCGGCCGTCGATGCTGGACGATCTCGGCCTCGCGGCCGCGCTCGAACAACTCGTGCGCGAGCTCGGCGCAGAAAGCGGCATCGACATCGGCTATACGCAGGTCGCGCACAGCGGCACGCGGCCGCTGCCCGAAGCCGTCAATACCGCGCTGTTCCGGATCGCGCAGGAAGCGCTGAGCAACATCGTGCATCATGCGCGGGCGTCGCGCGCGGCCGTCACGCTGGACGTCGGCGCGCAATCCGTCACGCTGACCATCGCCGACAACGGCTGCGGCTTCGACGCCGAACGCTCGCAGGCCGACGCGAGCCGCGGCATCGGCCTGCGCAACATGCGCGAACGCCTCGACGCGCTCGGCGGCACGCTGACGATCACGTCGCAGGTCGGCCACACCGTCGTGGCCGCGCGCGTGCCGCTGCGGCGTGCCGCCGCCTGAGCACGCGCACCCTAACCGGAGACTTTTGCCCATGAGCGCCCCCGATACCGCCCGGCCCGCCGCGCGACTGCTGCTCGTCGACGATCACCCGCTCGTGCGCGACGGCTTGCGGATGCGGCTCGAAGCCGCCGACCTGTCGGTGGTCGGCGAGGCCGGCAACGCGGACGAGGCGCTCGCGCTCGCCGCGTCGCTCGAACCCGATCTCGCGCTGATGGACGTCGGCATGAACGGAATGAACGGCATCACGCTCGCGGGCGTGTTCCACGAGCGCTTTCCGGGCATTCGCGTGCTAATGCTGTCGATGCACGACAACATCGAATACGTGACGCAGGCGGTGCGCGCCGGCGCGAGCGGCTATCTGCTGAAGGATTCGCCCGCGAGCGAGATCGTCCGTGCGATCGGTGCGGTGCTGGCCGGGCAGACCTTCTTCAGCGAAGGGCTGGCCGCGCGGATGATCCAGGCCAGCGCGACGGCGTCGCCGCTGGACCGGTTGACGCCGCGCGAACGCGACATCCTCGACATGCTGGCCGAAGGGCTGTCGAGCAAGCAGATCGCGCAGCAGACGGGGCTGTCGGTGCGCACGGTCGAGACGCATCGGCTCAACCTGAAGCGCAAGCTGGAGATCGAAGGGCAGGCCGAGCTGATCAAGTTCGCGGTCGAGCATCGGCGGCGGTAGGGTGACACCGGGGCGGCTTGCCCCCCGCGCCAAGACCGTCGCGCGAACGGCGACAAACCCGCAGCGGGCAATACGCCAGCGCGTCTGCCTTGCGCCACGCGCAATTCGCCCGTCCGATTTCATACTTGTCCAATCGCCCCCTCGCTGGATAGATGACACTATTCCGGTGGCCACGACGTTCGAATCGAATGCTGGTGGCACGCAAACGGCCATCTACGTGCCCTACCGCCTTCAATTGCATTTGAAAATGCATCCCGAAATATTCGACGCGGAAAATCCGGCGCGTGCAACGTATGCGCGCAAAGGGCTCGCATGTACTCGCCGCCGATATAGCTGAGGTCGCAACGTGAAACTGGGTTCGTACGCGTGGTGGAAGGACCGGTTACTGCTTTTGCTGGTTGCGTTTTTGTGCGCCGGGCTGGCGAGCGCGTTTGCCCGAATGTCGGGAAAGAATGCACCGACGATCATCCTGGCAATTACCGTCTTCGCACTGCTTATCGATAACCGCAGGCTTCGCAAGGCGCTGCGGCAAATCACCGACGAAAATCGACGACGCGAGCCGTGAGCGGGGCATGCCGCACGGCGGTCATTCATGCCATGGCGAGGCAGTCTGCCGGATGACGGAACCTGCCGTCCGGCGCTTTGCCGAACGGATTGTCACCGCAGACTCGCAGCGTCCGGCCCGGCATCGATTGGCTTGCGCCGAGGCGGGCGGATATTGCCCGGCCACGGCGCAATGTGAAACGCCCCGGCAGCATCCGCGACCGGGGCGTCATGTTTTGCGAGCCGCATTTCAGTCGCGCATCGCGCGGCAGCCGTCAATTCGTCCGCGAATTGTGCTTCTGCAGATACGCGATCAGGCCGTCGATCCCGCCCGCCGCGAGCTGGCTCTTGAACTGGCCCTGGTAGACCTGGATCAGCCACGCACCCGACATGTCGATGTCGTAGATCTTCCAGTCGTTGCCGACCTTGCCGAGACGATAGCCGACCGACTGGCTGTCGCCCGGCGTCGTCACCGTCGACTGCACGAGCGCGTCGGCGCCCGATGCGCCGCCCGCCTTGAACGAGAACTTCGCGTCCTGGTTGCCGAGCTGCGCGAGCGACGCGGCGTAGGTGCGCGTCATCAGCAGCCTGAACTGCTTGTACAGCTCCTGCTGCTGTTGCGGCGTGGCCTGCTTCCACGCGTCGCCGACCGCGATGCGGGTCGTGCGCTCGAAGTTCGTCACGGGCAGGAAGCGCTGCTCGACGACTTGCGTGATTTTCGCCATGTCACCGCCGCGCGCGGCCGGATCGGCCTTCATCGCATTGACGGTGCCCTCGACCGCCGTGCGGACGACATCGACCGGCGCGCTCTGCGCGAAAGCGGAAACCGACACGGCGGCCGCCGCGACGAAAGCAAACAGATGACGTTTCATACGAATTTCGCACTCGATGGAAAAAGACGGCCGGCTCTTTGCATCGGCCGGTGGAGCAAAGTATACCGGGCCCGACGCCCCGGTGCCGCCCGGTGACCGACTGTTACCTTTCAGCGCCGTTTGTCACAGGCGCTCGGTCGCATGTCGGCGCGTCGCCGCGCCCCCTTATGTAAGTATCCCCATACAAATGAACCGACCGCGCACTCCGATTGCCACGCCGGAAGCAAATATCCTTCCCGCCCCGAATCTCCCCACCGTCACGACCGTCACCGCGCCGCGCCGGTATACTTGGCTACTTTGCCCTAGCCAGCCGCTCCCCACCGCCACATGGTGACCTCTCTCATCGTCCGACTCGTTGCGTGGTCGGTGCGCCGCCCCGTCTGGGTCGTCGTCCTGTCGCTCGTCATCGCCGCCTTCAGCGGCGTCTACGTCGCGCAGCATTTCAAGATCAACACCGACATCAGCAAGCTCGTCGATGCGGAACCGCAATGGGCCGCGCTCGGCAAGGCCGTCGACAAGGCGTTCCCGCAACGCAACGGCACGATCCTCGCGGTCGTCGAGGCGCCCGCGCCGGAATTCGCGACTGCCGCCGCCCATGCGCTGGCCGAAGCGCTGCAGAAGGATGCCGCCGCCGGCCGCATCGGCCCGGTCGCGGAACCGGGCGGCGGGCCGTTCTTCGAGCACAACGGGCTGCTGTTCCTGTCGCCGCAGGAAGTCTCCGATACGACCGCCCAGCTCGCGAGCGCGCGCCCGCTCGTCAACGAACTCGCGAAGAACCCGAGCCTCACCGGGCTCGCCACCACGCTGTCCACCACGCTCGGCCAGCCGCTCCTGACCGGCCAGGTGAAGCTGCCCGCGATGGCGAAGCTGCTCGCGCGCAGCGCCGCGACGGTCGACGACGTGCTGGCCGGCAAGCCGGCCGCGTTCTCGTGGCGCGCGCTGGTCGACAACGATGCTGCGCGGCAGCCCGCGCGCGCGTTCGTCACCGTGCAGCCGGTGGTCAACTACGGCGCGCTGAAGGCCGGCGCGGCAACGAGCCAGGTGATCCGCGACGCGGCCCGGTCGCTCGATCTCGACAAGCGCTACGGCGCGGCCGTGCGCCTGACCGGCGAACAGCCGCTCGCCGACGACGAATTCGCGTCGGTCGAAGACGGCGCCGCGCTCAACGGCGTGCTCACGCTGCTCGCCGTACTCGTGATCCTGTGGCTCGCGCTGCGCTCGAAGCGGATGATCGGCTCGGTGCTCGTTACGCTGTTCGTCGGCCTCGTCGTGACGGCCGCGCTCGGCCTCGCGATGGTCGGCTCGCTGAACATGATCTCGGTCGCGTTCATGGTGCTGTTCGTCGGCCTCGGCGTCGATTTCTCGATCCAGTACGGCGTGAAGTACCGCGAGGAACGCTTCCGCGATCAACGCATCGATCACGCGCTGATCGGCGCCGCGCACTCGATGGGCATGCCGCTCGCGCTGGCCACCACAGCGGTCGCGGCGAGCTTCTTCTCGTTCATTCCCACGGCCTATCGCGGCGTGTCCGAGCTCGGCCTGATCGCGGGCGTCGGGATGTTCGTCGCGCTGCTGACCACGCTCACGCTGCTGCCCGCGCTGCTGCGCCTGTTCGCGCCGCCGGGCGAATCGAAGACGCCGGGCTTCCCGTGGCTCGCGCCGGTCGACGATTACCTCGATCGCCATCGCAAGCCGATCCTGATCGGCACGCTGGCGGTCGTGATCGGCGCGCTGCCGCTGCTCGCGTTCTTGCATTTCGACTTCAACCCGCTGCACCTGAAGGATCCGAACAGCGAATCGATGGCGACGCTGCTCGCGCTGAAGGATTCGCCGGAAGCCGCCGTCAACGACGTCACGCTGCTCGCGCCGTCGCTTGCCGAAGCCGATGCGGCCGCGAAGCGCCTCGATGCGCTGCCCGAAGTGGGCCGCACGACCACGCTGTCGACCTTCATCCCCGCCGACCAGCCGGCCAAGCGCGCGGCGATCGCCGCGGCCGCGAGCGAGCTGCTGCCCGCACTGACGCAGCCGGCCGCGCCGCCCGCGACCGACGCGCAGCGCGTGGCCGCGCTCAAGCGCGTGTCGGACCTGTTGAGCTATGCGGCCGAAGATCACCCGGGCCCGGGCGCGGCCGCCGCGCAGCACCTGTCCGCGTCGCTCGCGAAGCTCGCCGCCGCCGACAGCGCCACGCGCGACCGTGCCGAACGCGCGTTCTCCGATACGCTGCGCATCGCGCTGAACCAGCTCGCCGCGCTGCTGCAGCCGCAGGACATCACGCGCGAATCGCTGCCGCCGCAGGTCGTGCGCGACTGGGTCGCGCCGGACGGCCATGCGCTCGTGCAGATCTCGCCGAAGGTGCCGAAGGGCGTCGACCCGAACGACGACACGATGCTGCGCCGTTTCGCGAAGGCCGTGAAGGCCGCGGAGCCGGGCGCGACCGGCGGGCCGATCTCGATCCTGCATTCGGCCGACACGATCATCAACGCGTTCCTGCATGCAGCGCTGTGGTCGATCATCTCGATCACGATCCTGCTGTGGGTCACGCTGCGCCGCTTCGGCGACGTGCTGCGCACGCTGGTGCCGCTGCTCGTGTCGGGCATCGTGACACTCGAGATGTGCGTCGTGCTCGGCATGTCGCTGAACTTCGCGAACATCATCGCGCTGCCGCTGATGCTCGGCGTCGGCGTCGCGTTCAAGGTGTATTTCGTGATGGCGTGGCGCGCGGGGCAGACGGGGCTGCTGCATTCGAGCCTCACGCACGCCGTGCTGTTCAGCGCCGCGACGACGGCGACCGCCTTCGGCAGCCTGTGGCTGTCGCACCATCCGGGCACGTCGAGCATGGGCAAGCTGCTCGCGCTGGCCCTGACCTGCACGCTGATCGGTGCCGTGGTGTTCCAGCCCGTCCTGATGGGCAAACCGCGCGTCAAGCGCGCCAAGAACCAATCGCAAGGAATCAATGAATAAGGTGCGAATCATTGCGGCGACCGTCGCCGCCAGCGCGATGCTGACCGGCTGCGCGACGGGACCGAACCGCAATCCCAACGACCCGCTCGAGCCGATGAACCGGGCGATGTACAAGTTCAACGACACGGTCGACACGAACATCGCCCAGCCGATCGCGAAGGGTTACCAGAAAGTCACGCCGACGCCGGTGCGCACCGCGATCAGCAACTTCTTCTCGAACCTCGGCGATCTCGGCAACATGGCGAACAACCTGCTGCAGTTGCGCATCACCGATGCGACGCAGGATCTGATGCGCGTGGCGATGAACTCGCTGTTCGGCGTCGCCGGCCTGATCGACATCGCGACGCCGGCCGGGCTGCCGAAGCATCACCAGGATTTCGGGCTGACGATGGCGCGCTGGGGCATGCCGTCCGGCCCGTACCTCGTGCTGCCGGTGTTCGGGCCGAGCACGATCCGCGACGGCGTCGGCCGCGCGGTGGACGTGCGCTTCAACCTGCTGAACTACATCGAGCCGGCCGCGCGCAATCCGATGTACATCGCGCAGTTCATCAGCGCGCGCTCGGACCTGCTCGGCGCGACTGACCTGCTGAAGCAGGCCGCGCTCGATCCGTATTCGTTCGTGCGCGACGCGTACCTGCAGCAGCGCAAGTCGCTCACGTATCGCGGCCAGTCGGCATCGGCCGCGGCGCCGAACTACAACGAGCCGGGCGAAGCGGGCGCCGTGCCGGCCGCGACGCCGGCCGTGCCGGGGCTGCCGAACTACGAGGATCCGGGCGATGCGGGCGGCACATCGGGCGCCACGCCGAACAACGCGCCAGCGGCACCTGGATTGCCGCAGTACGACGATCCCGGCGCGGACAGTGCGATGCCGGCGAGTACGCCTGCTGCGGCACCGGCGGCAGCATCGTCGGGCGCGACCACGGCGCCGGCCGCCAACGGCGCGCCGATCGCGCCGGCGATGCCGACGCTGCCCGCGAGCGGTCCGGCCGCGCAGTAACGCCGCAACGGCGGACGCGCACAAACGAAGAGCGCTGCATGATGCAGCGCTCTTTTTTTTCACACCAGGCCTGGCAACCTAGCATTCCCCAACGTCGCCCAGCCCATAAGTACAAGCAAACGGGTCGTACCATTTATTGTTTTTATAAAAAAGCGTTACTGCATCGCCTCTCGTGAAGATAAATGTAGCAACGCCACTTGAAGATAGATCCCACTTCCCCGAACTGCCGTCATCGAATTTCAAAGTTCCCGCCGCATAACACGAAGAATACCGTTCGTGAGAAAACATATATCCCTCGACCGGATATGCCCTCGTGAAGAAATTCCTGATCTGCTTGACCGTGGGTCGAAATCTCTTACAGACCTCCAACGCATCAGCCTCTCTGCTCTTCCCGGATTCGAGAATCTCGATATCCCTCACCCCTCTCGCCTGCGACGAGGAACAGAACAAGAAAATACACACAAGAAAAAAATACCTACACATCAATCCCATTTTGCAGTTCCCGCTTCTGTTTCCCTCTTGTACGACACCTCAGGATGCCTGTATATCTCGGAAAAAGATATTCCCAATGTTTCGCAAAGCTCCTTTACGAGCCACCTCAATGAATCATTTTGCCTGTCATTTACCACTTCGTATATTTTCGTTTCTCTATCCATTCGACCGACGATTTCTATCCCAATAGAGTCCGTATTTCCCGGATACCTATCCGGAAAACCCTTCCCATACTCCACCCCCGATAATTTTGCATATTTCCCCGCCATGCCAGACACCCTTTTAAATTCGGATGGACTACACTTTCTTTCCATAAGACACCGAGATTTGAGCAACCCGACATGGTTGGTTCTCTTGTACACTGAAGCGGTTTGATATATGGCTCCACTCTTGTCTATCAGGAAGTGCGCTCCATTTGCCCCACTTGCTGCATAGCTATTAAACGTACTATCAGCCGTGGTCCCGTCAGTTTGGTGAACAACGATTCCATTCACCTTTGCCATCGCGCTTCGCTCAATTGTCGAAAAAATCCTGACCTCGATGCGCTCCGCATCGACATGGCCTTGTTTTGAAATAAACAGCATTGCGCCCCCTGTCGCTAAATAGTCATGTTGGCCTTGATGTCGTAGCCCATGCTCACCGTTCCGCCATTTCCTCCCCGCGAGTTCTGAACCAGATATTCCTGTCTCACTTGGGAGAAGGATAGTCGAACCTCCTCGCGCGGAATTCTCATATTGGTGGTGCTAACCTGACTAACCTTGGTAACAAGTACGTCCTCCATCGTGACCCTGAGGTATTCGAGCGGCGTACCGCCAGCTTTGCGCATAACCAGCACCGCACGCTCAATATGCCTTCCTGTCAGGCAGCACTGGATAAGATTCGGTGTGGCACGGTCGATGTAGTGCTCGAAAGTCAGGTCGTCGACGATACTTCTGCCTGCTCCGCCACCACTTCCCATATGCATATTGGATTGCTGACTCACCGACCAATCCCACGTCAGCACTTCAATTTCATTCGAGTGATCTGCATCGAGCGATTCGCCCGCTATGCCCGCCAGCTTCAAGAAAATGTCTTGCGCCATTCGCCTCTCTCGCTCGGTAAATAAGAAAACCAAATCAACTCGAACGATGAAAGATGGGGCCCGACGCGTCAATCAGACAAAATCGAAAAGCAGAATCCAATTGCGTCGACGCACAGCCCGCCGGAATGAGTCCGTGGGCACGCGCTTATACCGGGATGAACCTGGAGCAAAGGAAGCTCACCGGGGTATTGACTGCCGATGAGCGACGGGATATCGGATGGTTGAGCGCCGACGGGTTACACAATGGCAAATAGTGCTCACCATACCGACGCACAAGCGCGAACACACTCTGCGTACGATGCCCGCGCGATTCCCGTTCGAGATTCGGGAATCTCATACGGACGGCTGTTCCGGAGACACCCACTCCGCTGCGGCTGCCATGCCGGTGCAGGCGCGCGCCGACTTCGTGCGCTCGCGGCTACGGCGCGGCAACGACAGTGCGTCGGTTCCGCGCGATCGAATGGGGAAGAAAGAAGTAAAGCGCGGCGAACGCCGCTCAGACGATCCGCATCGCGCCTGCCCGCTCGAACGCGTGGCGCGCCTGGATCAGCGTCGTGCGCGCCGCGCGCGCGTCGCTGGCGACCTGCAGCAAGGGGCCGAGCTGCGACGGCTGCTTCAGCAGTTCGCGCAGGATCGGCAGGATCGCCGTGCTGCCGTCGTCGCGCAGGCCGGCCGTCGCCGCACGCGGCAGCGTGCGCCACGCCGGATCGACGATCGCGCGGCACACCGCGAACGGGACGCCGCGCGCGGCCGCGAACGCGGCGGCGATGTGCGACTCCATGTCGACGGCCAGTGCGCCCTTCGCATGATGCAGCGACGCCTTGTCCTGTTCGCTGACGACCGGCGCACCGACGGCCGCGATCGTGCCGCGCGTGACGCGCGCCCACACCGGCGTGTCGTGCAGCGCGGCGACGAGCCGCGTGCTCCAGCCCGCATCGGTCTCCACGCGGCCGAACGGCCCGTCGATCGCGTTCGCGATCACGAGCGCGCCGGGCGTCAGGTCGGGCGCGAGCCCGCCCGCCGTGCCGAAGCTCACGATGCCCGCGCAACCGCGCGCGGTCGCTTCGGTCAGCGCGCGCTCGAGCCGGTCGGCCCGCGCGGCGAACACGGCCTCGACGCCTTCACCGCGCGCGATGCGCGCCTCGAACGCCATCCCGGTGACCGCGATGACGGGCAACGTGCCATTGTGCTGCGTCGTCGGCACGCGTTACATCCCGACCGTCACGCGCGTCGCATTGGCGCGCTTCAGGTTGCGGTAGCGCGCGAGCGCCCACAGCGGGAAGAACTTGCGATAGCCGTGGTAGCGCAGGTAGAACACGCGCGGGAAGCCCGTCGCCGTGAAGCGCGTCTCGTCCCACAGACCTTCTTCGTTCTGCTGAGCGACCAGGTAGTCGACGCCGCGCGCAACGGCCGGGTTGTTCACTTCGCCGGCCGCCATCAGGCCGAGCAGCGCCCAGGCCGTCTGCGACGCCGTGCTCGGCGCCTGCTCGTAGCCGCGGTAGTTCAGCTTGTAGCTGTCGCCGTCCTCGCCCCAGCCGCCGTCCTTGTTCTGGATCGACAGCAGCCACTGCGCCCCGCGCTTCATGCGCGGATCGTCCGGCGTCAGGCCGGCCGCGTTCAGCGAGCACAGGGCCGTCCACGTACCGTACACGTAGTTCATCCCCCAGCGGCCGTACCAGCTCCCGTCCGGCTCCTGCTCCTTGAGCATGTAGTCGAGCGCGCGGCGGGCCGGCTCGCTGTTCAGCGGCGTCTCGCCGAGCTGCGACAGCATCGACAGGCAGCGGCCCGACACGTCGGCCGTCGGCGGATCGAGCAGCGCGCCGTGATCGGAGAACGGGATGTTGTTCAGGTAGTACTGCGTGTTTTCCGGTTCGAACGCGCCCCAGCCGCCGTCGCTGCTTTGCATGCCGACGACCCATTCGCGCGCACGCGCCATCGATTCGCGATACGTGTCCGACTGCGTGAGCTTCTGCGCGCGATCCATAGCCATCACGACCACGGCCGTATCGTCGACGTCCGGGTAGTGCGCGTTCGCGTACTGGAACGCCCAGCCGCCGGGCCGCACGTTCGGGCGGCGCGAGATCCAGTCGCCGCGCACGTCGAGGATCTGCAGCGGACGCAGCCATTCGAGGCCGCGCAGCACGGCTGCCTGCGCACGCGCGTCGCCGGTCTCGAGCAACGCATGCGCGACGAGCGACGTGTCCCATACGGGCGACAGGCACGGCTGGCAATACGCTTCGTCGTCGTGCACGACCAGCAGCTTCTCGACCGACTTGCGCGCGAGCGCGCGGTTCGGATGATCTTCCGCGTAACCGAGCACGTCGTACATCATCACCGCGTTGGCCATCGCGGGATAGATCGCGCCCAGGCCGTCCTCGCCGTTCAGGCGCTCGTCGACGAACGACACGGCCTGACGGATCGCGCGTTCGCGCGTATAGCTCGGGAACAGGCCGTCGACCGCGCGCAGTACATGGTCGACCACGCGGAAGAACGCGAACCAGCCCGGGCTCTGGTGGCCCTGGCGCGGCAGCAGCCCGGCGTTGACGGGCGGGTCGATGAACAGCTCGTCGATGCGCACGCCGCGCGGGTTCTTCGCGAGCGGACGCTTCGCGTTCAGCACGAGCAGCGGCACGATCACGGTGCGCGCCCAGTACGACACCTTCGACAGGTGGAACGGGAACCACTGCGGCAGCAGCATGATCTCGACCGGCATCATCGGCACCGCGCGCCACGGGATCGCACCGTACAGCGCTAGCTGGATGCGCGTGAACACGTTCGACATCTCGGCGCCGCCCATCGCGTGGATCGCGCGGCGCGCGCGCTGCATGTGCTCGGCATTCTCGTCGTCGCCGATCACCTTCAGCGCGAAATACGCCTTCACGCTCGCGCTGATGTTCGGCGCGCCGTCGGTGAACAGCGGCCAGCCGCCGTCGGCCTGCTGGATGCGGCGCAGATACTTGCCGATCTTCTGTTCGAGCTCGAGGTTCGGCGTCTCGCCCAGATAGTGGACGAGCAGCACGTATTCGGCGGGAATCGTCGAATCCGCTTCGAGTTCGTAGACCCAGTGTCCGTCCGGTTGCTGCGCGGCGAGCAGCGCGTCGGTCGCACGCGCGACAGCCGCGTCGACGCCGGCCGGCACGGCGCCGGCGGACAAGGTAGCCATTTCGGTGAGATCGTTCATCGGTCCCTCTGTTTATTGCGTCTGGAGCACGTCCGCGGCCAGCTGGCCGGAACGGATCGCGCCCTCGATCGTGGCGGGCAAGCCGGTGGCAATCCAGTCGCCCGCGAGTACAAGATTGGTCCAGCGCGTACGCACGGCCGGACGTTTCATTTCCTGCGACGGCACCGCCGCAAAGCCCGCGCGCGGCTCGACGACGAGCTGCCACGCGGGAATGGCTTGCGGGTTCGCGCCGGTCACGCGCGCGACGTCTTCCCAGATGCGCCGCGCGAGCGTGTCGCGCGGCATGTCGAGCCAGCGCCCCGCATCGCGGATCGTCGCCGCGAGCTGGCCGTCGCCGGTGCGCACCGCGTCGACGACGCCGTTGACGACGGTCGTCTGCAACGGATTGCCGGCCGACGATTCGACCGCGAAATACGCGGTCACGGCCGCGCTGAACGCGTCGGGCGCGGTGAGTTCGGGCACGAGCGGCCGCGCGACCTCGGGCGGCACGGCCAGCACGACCGCGTCGCCCGGCGCGAGATCGATGCGCTCGCCGCCGACCGACACCGCGTCGACCGCATTGCCGTGCGCGCCGAATTCGAACGCATCGAGCCGCGAATTCAGGCGGATCTGCGCGCCGCCGTACTGCAGCATCCGCAGCGCCGGTTCGACGAACGCGCTGCCGAGCCCGCGGCGCGCGACGAGCGGACGGCAGCCGGGGCCGCCCGCGGCGAACGTGCCGCACAGCGCGGCGCGCGCGAGCTCGGCGCTCGCGTGGCGCGGCTCGATATTCAGCACCCCGAGGAAAAACGGTCGCAGCCAGCGATCCCACAGCACGCCGTCGCATCGCATCGTCTGCGCAAGCGATCGGCCCGTGCGGGCGAACGCGAGCGGAGCCAGCGCGAGGTAGTCGAGCGGCGTCGTGCCCGGCGCGCGCGACGCGGCATCGAACAGCCACGACGGCCAACGGCCGTTGCCGAAGCGTAGCGTCCAGCGCTGCTGCGACGCGATGTCCATCCCCGGGAATTCCGCCAGCGCGGGCCCCGCGAGCTGATCGGCCGCGCCGATCGCACGCAGGTAGCGCTGCGTCGCCGGCTGCCCCGCGAAAACCGTGTGCAGCCCGCTGTCGAGCGTCGTGTTCAACGTCCCGTCGAACCACGAGCGGCAGCGGCCGCCCGCGTGCGCATGCGCGTCGTGCAGCACGATGCGCCGCCCGCGACGTTGCAGCTCGACCGCGGCCGACAGGCCCGCGAGTCCTGCGCCGATCACGTGGACGGTTCTGGGCATTGCGTCGGTCGACTCAGAACAGCGCGTAGCGCGCGGCGATCATCAGCATGCGCGCCTTCGGCTTGCGCAGCGGTGCGCGCGGCGCGGCAAAGCCGCGTGCGATCGCGGCGTCGAGAATGCAGCGATACGCGCCCGACATGATCCGCGGCGCCTTCACCTGTGCACGCGGGCAGGTGTCCATCACCGCGTCGGCCTGGCGGAAGTGCTCGAGCGCGCGCTCGACGAGCGTTGCACATACGCGCGGCAACGCCGGATCGCGCACGATCGTCGCCGGATCGGTGATCGCGATGCCTTCGCGCGCGAGCAGCTCGCGCGGCAGGTAGCAGCGGTTGATCGCCGCGTCGTCGTCGATGTCGCGCAGGATGTTCGTCAGTTGCAGCGCACGGCCGAGGTGGTGCGACAGCGTGATCCCTTCGGTTTCCGGCATCCCGAAAATCCTCACCGACAGCCGGCCGGCCGCGCTCGCCACGCGATCGCAGAAGAGGTCGAGCGTCGGCTCGTCGGGCGCGCAGATGTCTTCCACCGCGTCCATCGCCATCCCGTCGATCATCGCGTGGAAATCGGCGCGCTGCAGGTTGAACGCGCGGATCTCGCGATCGAGCGCGGCCAGGTGGCGCGGCGGGCGGCCGGCGAAGCATGCGTCGATGTCCGCGCGCCAGCGATCGAGGCCCGCGTTGCGCTCGGCGCGCGGCAGGTCGCTGTCGGCGATATCGTCGACCGCGCGGCAAAACGCGTAGACCTGGAACATCGCATCGCGCTGCGCGGCCGGCAGGATGCGCATCGCCAGATAGAAAGAACTGCCCGATGTGACGGCAGCGGCGTCGGTTTCTTGTTCGTCCACGACGGAATGGGAAACGGCCAAGACGAGCTCCACGGAGACACCCACGCGGGGCGATTGAAGAAGCCATGCCCGGCTGGGATGGTCAGGGCGTCGAATGCGAGCGAGATATGCGAACGATCGACGCAGACAGGCACAAATTACCGGCCGGAAGCCGGAATTGGCCGAAAGTATAGCAATCTTTGAAGGTCGATGGCGGACACGCGCCAGGTCTGGCGGGGTGTCGAGCGCCGCCGCGAAGGCGGTGCGGCCGGCCTTCGCGAAGGGATGCCGCGCGGCGCGTCAGCCGTAGACGATGTCGCGCTGCAGGTCGAGCGCGATGAGCCCCATTTCACGCGTGAGCTGCAGCATCGAGCGGCGCTCGAGGCGCGAGCCCATGAAGCTCGTCACGCGCCCGTCGGGCTCGGCGGTGAACTGGAACACCGCGCCGCCCGTGCCGAACCACGCGCCGGGCACGTCGGGCGATTCCTGCCAGTCGATCTGCTCGAACACGCGTGCGATGCCCGCGCGCACGAGTTCACCTGGGCCGATCGGCGGCGCGATGTCGCCCAGGTCGTCGAGCGAATAGGGGCCGGGTTTGTCCGGCTTCCGATAGAAGAGATAGTCGACGTTCATGGGGTGCAATCGCAGGCAAACCGACAAATTAGCGCGCTTCGGCGCAAATTCAAATCAGATCAGGACGAAATGTGGCCTGTACGAGACAAATGGCCTGTATCGCGACGGCCGGTGCGAACCGGCGCTGGCTCGGGCCCGGCGTTCATGCCGGGCGGCGCGCGGCTTCGTCTAAGATGAACACCTTTCTCGAAAAAACACGGACACCATGGAGACGAACGACACCGCCACCCCGCAGTCCGATCATCCCGTTTTCGTGCTCGTGCACGGCGCATGGCATGGCGCGTGGTGCTATGCCCACGTGGCGGCCGCGCTCGCCGCGCGCGGCTACCTGTCGATCGCGCGCGACCTGCCCGCGCACGGCATCCATGCACGCTTTCCCGCGTCGTATCTCGCGCGTCCGCTCGACAAGGACGCGTTCGGCGCCGAGCCGTCGCCGGTCGCGAACACGACGCTCGACGACTACGCGACGCAGGTGATGCAGGCCGTCGACGACGCGTACGCGCTCGGCCGCGGCAAGGTCGTGCTGGTCGGGCACAGCATGGGCGGCCTCGCGATCACGGCGGCCGCCGAACGCGCGCCGGAAAAGATCGCGAAGATCGCCTATCTCGCGGCCTTCATGCCCGCGTCGGGCGTACCGGGACTCGACTACGTGCGCGCGCCGGAAAACAACGGGGAGCTGCTCGGCCCGCTGATGCTCGCGAGCCCGCGCGTGGCCGGCGCGCTGCGCATCGATCCGCACAGCGGCGATGCCGCGTATCGCGAATTGATGAAGCGCGCGCTGTACGAAGACGTGCCGCAGGCCGACTTCGATGCGGTCGCGAACCTGATGAGTTGCGACGTGCCGGCCGCGCCGTTCGCGACCGCGATCCCGACGACTGCCGCGCGCTGGGGCGCGATCGACCGCCACTACGTCAAGTGCCTGGCCGATCGCGTGATCCTGCCCGCGCTGCAGCAGCGCTTCATCGACGAAGCCGACGCGTTCGCGCCCGGCAACCCGACCCACGTGCACCAGCTCGACAGCAGCCACTCGCCGTTCGTGTCGCAGCCGGCCGTGCTGGCCGGCGTGCTCGCCGACATCGCGAAAAGCTGAGCGCGGCGGGCGCGGTCAGTCGGCGTACGCGACCGACCGATCGCGCCCGAGCCGCTTCGCGCGATAGAGCGCGGCGTCGGCCTCGTTGACGAGCACGTCGCAGGTCGACGCGCCGGCTTTCGCGCACGCGCCGCCGACGCTCGCCGTGACCGGCACGCTGACGCCCTCGGCGTCGACCGGCACGCTGCCGATCGCCTCGCGCACCTTGTCGGCCACCCGCATCGCCTCGTCGAGATTCGTGCACGGCAGCAGCAGCGCGAATTCCTCGCCGCCGAAGCGGCCGAACGTATCCTGCGCGCGCACGATCGACGCGACGCGGCGCGCCGTCTCGCGCAGCACGGCGTCGCCCACCGCATGCCCGAAGCGGTCGTTGATCGTCTTGAAGTGATCGAGGTCGAACAGCAGCACCGACAGGTCGCCGCCGTAGCGCTGCCAGCGCGCGAATTCGTCACCGAGCCGCACCTCGAAAAAGCGCCGGTTCGCGATGCCGGTCAGCCCGTCGAGATTCGCGTGTTCGCGCAGCTTCGCGACCGCTTCCTCGCGCTCCCGTTGCATCACGCTCACATGCGTGACGTCCGAGATCGTCACGCATACGGCCTCGACGTCGCGGCCGCGCGTGAGCGGCATGAACGTGCAGTCCTGCTGCATGTAGTCGACGCCGCCCGTGATCGGCCGGTCGTGCTCGAAGCGGAACAGGTAGGGCCGCTGCTCCCACGAGCTGAACGCGAAGCTGCCGAGCTGGAACACGCTCTCGAGCTTGCGCGACAGCCATGCGCGCGGCAGATCCGGAAAGCGGTCGAACAGGTTGCGGCCGATCACGTCGGCGGCGGGAATGCCGCTGTGGTCCTGCATGAAGCGATTCCACATCAGGACGGTCATCGAACGGTCGAGCACGAACAGGCCGAAGCCGACCCGCTCGATCACGAGGTCGCTCAGCGAAGGGGCGGCGGCCGTCATAGCGCGGACAGCAACGCGTCGAGCGCGTCGCCCATCAGCCGGATCGAATCCTCGGCCATCAGCATCACGAAATGCGCGCGGAACGTGTGGTCCTCGAGCCCGAAGTTCACCTCCAGCAGCAGCGCGACGCTCCACCCCAGTTCGTTCGGCTGGAAGACGTCGTCGAACGACACGTTCGCGCCGAGCAGCCCCGGCGGAAAGAACACGGGCTTGCGGCCGAGTTCGTCCAGGATCGACGCGACGCAGGCGCCCATCAGCACGTTCGCGACGTCGAACACGAGCTCGTCCGGCGTCGCCATCCCGCCGTACACGCCGTCGCCGAACGTGCGGTCGACGACCGACATGAGCCGCGCGACACCCGCCGTGCGGCACAGCACGATCGCCTCGCCCTTGATGTCGGAACGGAAGCCCTGGCGCACGGCGGTCACGTTGTCGTGAATGCCTGTCATCTCGCGCAGCGCGTCGCTCGCGTCGGCCGCTTTCACGACGCGCACGCGCGGCACCGACAGCTCGATGAAATGTCCGAGCAGCAACGCCAGCCGCGCGGCGGCGCGGCCCATTGCAAGGTTGGCGATCTCCTGCAACGCGTCGCGTTGCTCCGCCGTGAACACCGATTCAGGCATACAACCCATACTCCTTGAGAATGGGCAGCAATGCCTCCGACGTCACGGGCTTGGCAACGAATGCGATCGCGCCCAATTCACGCACGCGTGCTTGCGCCTGCGGCTGGATATCGGCGGATACCACGATCACGAACGTGTTCAGATCTTCGTGGCGCAGTGTTTCCAGGACCTGATATCCGCTCATGTCGGGCATCGTCAGGTCCAGAAACATCACGGAAGCTTTGCCGTCACGATAGAGCGCCAAGGCCTCGCGACCATTCGCTGCATACGCGACGTCAACGTCCCAATCCCCCGGCAGCGCCTTTGTCAGCAGTTTGCGAGCGAGCAGCGAATCGTCGGCAATTACAATCGGCAAAGGCATGGGGCGATGCGGTATACGGAATGGTCTCTCTCGCGTTAACGACCGCGCGGCGCACTTCTTTAGGTGCCATGCGTTTCGGGCGCGGGCAACCGCCTTGCGGCCGCGCACGGGGCGCCGCGACGCAGGTGCGCGCGACGCACCGCGCGGCAATCGCCGGCGGGCGCATGTATCTGTCATAGGGAAAGCAAGGCGCGATTCTCGGAGTAAACCGGAGGCGATGCAACTCGCCATATTCACCATTTCGAACAGAATCGATCCGATCGCGCGCCATTCCGAAAACAGGCGCGACCATTTTCGAGATAAGCACGCAAAATTTTTCCTTGTGTACGTTTGCGCTGCCGGATTCGTCGCGTTTTCAATCTGACGGTTTACCTCTGTCACATACGACAGGATTGCGCCCGTACGGCGCCGCGCGGCGGGCCGCCGCAACTCGTTTATGATGGCAGACACCTCCGCTTCACCCGCTTTCCTCGATGACGTCCGAACGGCCTGCCGACTCCCGCGCTCCCGCCCCCGCTCCCGCCGATGACTGGCAGGACGACGGCAGCTACGCGTCCGGCGCGCCCGAGCACGATTTCGCGGTACGCCGCGTGACGCTGATCGTGCTGCTCGTCGCCGCGATCGTGCTGCCGTGCATCTACGTGGCGGTGATGGCGTACAACGACCTGAAGGCGCGCGAGGCCGCGGCGAGCGACGTCACGATGCGCACCGTGCGCGTCGCCGAGGAGCATGCGCTCAAGGTGTTCGACCTGAGCGAAACGCTCGATGCGCGCATCGTCGATCTCGTGCAAGACATGGACGACGCAGCCGTGCGCAGCAGGGAATCGGACATCCACGAAGCGCTGAACACCATCGGCGGCGGCTATCCGCAGGTGGCCGCCGTGTCGATCTTCGGCGCGAGCGGAATGCTGCTCGCCAACAGCCTCTACTATCCGGCGCCGTACGCGTCGATCGCGAACCGCGACGACTTCGCCGGCATCCGCGACGGCAAGGTCATCGAACACATCTCGCGGCTGATGATGGGGCCGCTCAAGCTCGAGAACATTCCCGTATTCAACACAGGCGTCGCGCGACGCCATAGCGACGGCTCGTTCGCCGGCATGGTGTCGATCGCGCTGAAGTCGTCGTATTTCAACGCGTTCTACCGCGACCTGCTCGGCGGCGCGAGCACGCCGATGACGATGGCGCTCGCGCGCTCGGACGGCGCGGTGATCGCGTCGTATCCGCCGCCGCCGTCGCTCGCGCACACCGATCGCTCGGTCACGTTCGGCAATGCGCACAACGATCCGCGCGCGGGCGTCGTGCGCGTGCGCCACGACGGCGCGAGCAGCGAGATCGTCGCGTATCGCCAGGTCGGCAGCTACCCGGTCTTCGTGACCTGCGCATACCGCACGTCGGCGATCTGGCATGAATGGTACGAACACCTGAGCGTGCTGTTCATCTCGATGTTCGCGCCGTCGGTCGCGCTGTGGTCCGTGATCTGGCTGTCGCTCAAGCGGCTGAAGGCGGAAGAGGAGGCGTGGGACCGCTGGCAGGCCGAAGCGTCGATGCGGCGCTCGATCGAATCGGCGTACCGGCAGTCGCGCAAGATGCAGGCGCTCGGCAATCTCGTCGGCAGCGTCGCGCACGACTTCAACAACCTGCTGATGATCATCTCCAGCAACGTGCAGATCGCGCGGCGGCGCGGCGTCCAGCATCTCGACAAGGAGCTCGGCGCGATCGAACGCGCGCTGAAGAACGGGCAGTCGCTCACGCGCCAGCTGCTCGGCGTCGCGCGCAAGCAGCCGCTGCACAACGAGACGATCGACATCGGGCAATGGCTCGGCACGTGCCGCGAACTGCTGAAGACGTCGCTCGGGTCGAAGTCGTCGCTGGTCGTCGCGATCGAGCCGGGCGTCTGGCCGATTCGCGTCGACGTCGCGGAGCTCGAGCTCGCGGTGATCAACCTCGCGGTCAACGCGCGCGATGCGATGGCGACCGGCGGACGCTTCACGGTCGGTGCGCGCAACGTCACGCTGCGCCGCGAGGACGGCTTCCCGCTGACGGGCGAGTTCGTGCAGATCTCGCTCGACGACACGGGTTCGGGCATGGCGCCCGACGTGCTCGCCCGTGCATTCGAACCGCTGTTCACGACGAAGGCGCAGGGGATGGGGACGGGGCTCGGCCTGCCGCAGGTATTCGCGTTCTGCGAACGCTCGGGCGGCCTCGCGACGATCGACAGCGCGGTCGGCGCCGGTACGTCGGTGCGTCTGTACCTGCCGCGCGCGCGCGCCGAGGACGTCGTCGCACGGCCGGCGGCCGGCGCGCACGATGCGGGGAACGGCACGCTCGCCGGCCTGCACGTGCTGCTCGTCGAGGACAACGGCGAAGTCGCGGCCGGCACCGAAGCGCTGCTGTCGCTGCTCGGTCATCGCGTGACCTATGCGCCCACCGCCGACGACGCGTTGCGCCTGATCGAGGGCGCCGCGGCGAACGACGCGTTCGATCTCGTGATTTCGGACATCCACATGCCGGGCCGCATGAACGGCATCGATCTGGCCGAAGCGGTCGAGAAGCGGCCGGGGAAGCTACCCGTGATTCTCGTCACGGGCTATGCGGAGGAGCTCGACCGCACGCGCACCGTCAACGTCCGCGTGCTGTCGAAGCCGTTCGATATCGCGCTGCTCGACGAGATCCTGCTGGGCATCCGCGAAGCGCGCGACGCACGACACGCCGGCGCGTGACCGGCCACGTGCGGGCCGGCGCCGGCGCGACTGCGTGAACCGGCGCGGCGGCGATCAGGCCAACGACATCACGCCGATTTCAGCAGGCGCACCCAGCCCGCGTAGCGATCGACGAAGCCCTGCAGGAACTTGCGCGTGTCCTCGCTGACGATCTGCCCCTGGTCGTCGATGCGCGCCGGGTCGTGCTTGATGAACATCTCGGGCTGACCGAGCGTCTTCACGTCGAGGTACGCGAGCACGTTGCGCAGGTGCTGCTGCGCGAGTGCGGTGCCCGTCGCGCCCGGCGACGTGCCGAGCACCGCGCCCGGCTTGCCCGACCACGAATTGGAACCCCACGGGCGCGAGCCCCAGTCGAGCGCATTCTTCAGCACGCCCGGAATCGACCGGTTGTACTCGGGCGTGACGAACAGCAACGCGTCGGCGGCTTCGATCGACTGCTTGAAGCGCTTCGCGACTTCCGGGAAATTCGCGTCGTAGTCCTGGCTGTACAGCGGCAGCTCGCCGATCTCGACGAACTCGAACGAAAAATCGGCGGGGGCGAGCGAGATCACGGCGTGCGCGAGCGCACGGTTCGTCGAAGCGCTGCGCAGGCTGCCGACGACGACCGCAATTCGATAGGACATGGCATTCTCCTTCCGGTAAGTGAGGAATCGGAGCGATTGCTTCCGAATGGGCGACAAAGGTCTGTTTATAGGCAAGCCAGCCCGCGAGCCGTCCGACGGGGCCGTCCGGCCGACTTTCCACAAGGTTTTCCACAGAAATTGTGGATAACTCGACCGTTATGTTCCGACGTTACAGTTTGCCCGCCGCGCGGCGCCTTCGACGTGCGAGACGAGGGTTCGGCAAGCATAGCGCAGCGCGGCGGCCGGCTTCATGAAATCGCGACGGAACATGGCGTTGCAGGGCGGCACCGCAACCAGTAAGCTGCTCGCACCGCGATGCGCCCGTTCCGTGACGCATGCGCGATCGCTTCGAAACACGACGACCCACACATGCCGTCCGCATACGACGACCCCGCCTATCTCGCACAACTGCGGCACGATCTGCTGCGCTTCGCACGACTCCAGCTTCGCGATGCCGACGCGGCCGAAGACGCCGTGCAGGAGGCGCTGGCCGCCGCGTGGTCGCATGCCGGCGAGTTCGCGGGGCTATCGGCCCACAAGACGTGGGTGTTCGCCATCCTGCGCAACAAGCTGATCGACGTGCTGCGCGCGCGGCAGCGGATGGTGAGCCTGACCGCGCTCGATGCGGAGCTCGACGGCGAATCCGTGCTCGATCGCGAACTGTTCAAGGACAACGGGCACTGGGCCGCGCATGCGAAACCGCGACCGTGGCCGAAACCCGAGACGCTGTTGCAGCAACAGCAGTTCTGGATGCTGTTCCAGGTGTGCCTCGACCATCTGCCGGAGCAGATCGGACGCGTGTTCATGATGCGCGAATTTCTCGACGTCGAGATTCCGGACATCTGCAGCGAATTGACGCTGACGACGAATCATTGCAGCGTGCTGCTGTACCGGGCACGCACGCGCCTGCGAACCTGCCTGAGCGAAAAAGGACTGACGACCGAAGATGCTGCCGGGGAAATGTACTGACGTGACACGACTGCTGTCGGATGCGCTCGACCGGCCTCTGACACTGCACGAGCGCCTGCAGGTGCGTGTGCATCTGCCGACCTGCAGCGGATGCCGCGCCTATCGCGGGCAGATCGCGCTGTTGCGGACGGCCGCGAAAGCGGCCGCGGGGCGGGAGCCGGATGATGATGACGGGTCGTCCGGTGGCGGCTAGGGCGTGTTCACGCCCGAGGCGCCGCGATGTCGGCGTATCGTTCCGGTGACGGCTAGCAGGCGGCCTGGAGGTTGCGTCGGCCTGGATGCCGTTGCGCGTGCCGGGCCGGGCTGGGCCGCATCGATGCAATAAGAAAAATACGCCGGACAAGAATTATTCGAACAACGCCTTCACGGACTCGGGCGGTCGACCGATAGCCGCCTTGCCGCGATACACGACGATGGGGCGCTGCAGCAGGATCGGATGAGCGACGATCGCCGCGTAGGCTTCGGCGTCGGTCAGATCCGCGCGGGCCAGATTCAGCGTCTTGTACGGCTCCTCGCCGTCGCGCAGCATGTCGCGGACCGGCCGGCCGAGCTGCTGATGCAGCGTTTCCAGTTCCTCGACGGTCGGCGGCGTCTTCAGATACTCGACGACGGTCAACGGCGTGCCGGCGGTATTCAGCGACTCGACCAACGCAAGCGTCTCGCGGGACTTCGAGCATCGGGGGTTGTGGTAGATCGTGATCATCATTCAAGCCTGGGTGGGGGAGCCCTATATTGTAGCCACTCTGCATTGAGGGGCTTGCTGGCGTGGTTCAGCCGAGACCGGGGTGGCGTTCCTTTCGACAAGTGGCTGAGACGGTTCGGTTTAGCGACGCGCTGTGATGGGAGAGCGTGTCTCCGGTGTTCGAAAACGCTTCAAAGAGCCGTTGTTTATGCGCATAAAGCTAGAACATCTGGTGCGCAGGATTCGCGGACTGCAATTTGCCCAGCAATGTGTCGCACAGGTTATCTCCGATGGTGGGGGCGTGATGGCCCGGCGCGTCGAGTGGTTTATGCGCATAAAGCCAGCGATTTTTGGCCGAGGCGAGGCGCGACTCCGGGCGTGGACGTATGCGGCACAAGGCGGCAGAGGGCGATCGCTGTATCGATCAGCCACTCAGCGCGACATCATCGGCGGCCTGCCTTGGGCAGGTTTATGCGCATAATGCCGGCGATTGTCGGGCGGCGCACGGCTTGACTCGGGCCTTGGGCGATGCCGACACGAGACGGCACCGCGCAATCGCTGCAAACGACAGACCGTCCCGACACGACATCATGGGTCGCCTGATTTGGTGAGGTGTCGGCTGCGGCCCTTCATCGCGGATCATCGTTGCGTCTGGTTTATGCGCATAAACGCTGCGGGGCCGACAGAATGTCCCCTGAATGCCCGTTCACGGACGCAACTCAGGGACGCGCATTCGCCTTGGAGCTCGCAGATGCCCGGCACGCACGCTCCCCAGCCGAGTTCATCGCTTCGTCCGCTGCGGAGTTTATGCGCACAAACTCCCCGACTCGCCGACAGTCCTATCCGCCCCGGAAAGGGCAGAGCACCCGCGATATCCCCGTGACGAACAGGTGCCCGGCGATGTAGCGCGTGAAGACCATCCCACCACGCAGCCCATCACCCCTCTATCTTAGCTTCGCCACCTCCAACACACCGCCCCAACGAACTCCCCATCGTCGCCACTTCGTTTATGCGCATAAACCGATCGTCCGAATGGCCAATGCGTCGTTGTCGACCGACAATTTCATTGAAATTCAAATATCGTCCTGTAGAATTCCAACGACCAAAACAGGAGTGAAAATTGGCCGCGGAAATCATTGCAGTCACTCAACAAAAAGGTGGCGTCGGCAAAAGCACGATTGCCATGCATCTCGGCGCCGCGTTCCATGAAAAAGGGAAGCGCGTCCTCGTCATCGATGCTGACCGTCAAAACACGCTGGTTCACTGGTCGAGCGCATCCGGCGACAGCGAAAACGGCATCCCGTTTCCGGTCATCAATCTTGCCGAAGCCGACGGCCAGATCCATCGCGAGATCAAGAAGTTCATCAACGACTACGACATCATCGTCGTGGACTGCCCGCCGTCGATCACCGAGAAAGTCTCGGGTGTCGTCCTGCTGGCCGCATCGATTGCCGTGATCCCGACATCGTCGTCGCCGGCCGATTATTGGTCGAGCGTCGGGCTGGTCAAACTGATTCAGCAAGCGCAGGTGATGAACGAAGACCTCCGCGCGGTCTTCCTGCTGAACAAGACCGAAGAGAAACGCATGCTGACCCGCGAGCTCAAGCGTGCACTCGAGGAACTTGGCTTTCCGTTGCTGAAGACGCAGATCCCGACTCGGGAAGCGTACAAGCAGGCGATGGCGCTCGGTCAGACCGTGCTGCAAATGAACGATCGTGGCGGCAAGCTGGCCGCCTCCGAAATTCGCGCATGTGCCGACGAAATCGTCGCCATGCTGCCCTGACTTTATGCGCACAAAGGAGTCACATGAAACCCTCCCAATTTGCCAAAGGATTCCAAGCGCGCCCGGATATCACGACGAGCGAGAAGCGCACGGCGCTCGATCGGCTCAATGCGATCGACGGCATCGTCAAGTCCGAGACGCCGACCCCGGCGTCGACCAAATCCGCGAAGAAGGACATCGCACCGCCTCCTGCTCCGGAATTCACGATCGACCCGTCGATTGACGAATCGCAGCAATACCGCGCGTGGCGTCTCGAGAATCGCTATGCCCCCGGGCAGGTGATCGAGTTGCCGCTGAAGGCGATCAAACATAGCCCGTTCAACCCGCGGCACTTCTATCTGAAATCGTCGATTGCCGAACTCGCGGTGAACCTTGCGAAGCAAGGGCAGCAGCAAGCGATCCACGTGATTCCGGATTACGACAACCCGGGCACGTATTTCGTCAGCGATGGTGGCCGCCGCGTGCGGGCGCTGAAGGAAGCAAACAAGGAGTCGGTCAAGGCGATCGTGATCGACGTGCCGATCGGCATCCAGAGCTACAAGCTCGGCTATGACCTCAACGTTCAGCGCGATTCGCAGACGGTGTTCGACAATGCCGTCGTGTGGCGCCGCTTCCTCGACGACAAGCATTTCCAGAGCCAGAAAGAACTCGCCGAGCATCTCGGCCTCGACGAGTCGACGGTGGCCGTTGCGCTGTCGATTGGCAAGTTGCCGGAAGCGATCATGCAGGAAATGGTCGCGCGCCCCGATCGCTTCGGATCGAACATGGCGTATCAGGTCGGCCGCTATCACAACGCGCGCGGCACCGAGGCGACGCTGCGGCTGATCAACAAGATCGTGTCGGACGACCTCAGCACGCGCCAGGTCTCGGACATCGTCAAGGGCCGCGTCGCGGCGCAGGAGACGCCGAAGGCTGCGGGCCGTCAGCGCTACGCGCAGCGTCTCGAGATCAAGCTCGGCGGCAAGTCGGTCGGCGATCTGAAATCGTATGGCGAAGACCGCATCGAACTGCGCCTGCGCGGCCTCCCGAAGGATAAGCGCGATGCGATCCTCGAGCAACTCGAGCGGATGCTGTTGTCGGAGTAATGGAAGCGGCCGGCAGAGCCTGACACGGGCGCCGGCCCCGCCCGACCAACGGATGGGACCGGCGGCGGCCCGTCAGCGGGCCTGAGCGGGCCTCAAGCGGCCCGCGACTGGTTCAGCGTGAACGACAGCAGATCGCCGTCCGTCGGCTCGCCCCAGGTCTTCTGGGCCAGCCAGTCGAAAAAGGCCGTCTCGGCCAGCTTGGAATCGAGGCCGCGCTTGCGCCAGTCGTCGCGCAGATGCGAGCCCATTGTCGGCAATGCCTCGGACTCGAACGACTCACGCGCCACTTCGCGCTCCGCGTCGCCCTGCTCCTCGTACAGCACCTTCGCTTCCTTGCGGCGGAACGCCGCGAACTCGCTCAGCAGGCGAGCCTTCAGGTCGTCCGGCTGCGCAGCCGCAACCTTCGCGGACGGCGTGCCGGCAGGCAGCGCGTCGACCGACTCGACCGGCGGCGCATAACCCTTCTTCAGCGCGTCCTTGAACAGCGCCGGCGCGCTGCGCACCGGCGGCAGCGTCGTGCTGCGCATCCGCTGCTCGGTCATCTGCAATGCGGCGCGAATCCGGTTTTCCTCGCTGTCCGCATAGAGTGTTTGTGCTTCCTTCAGCGGGATCCCGAGTTTCACCATCCGGTCGACCAGCGTGCTGTCGAACACGTTCGGGTGTTCGTCGAGCGCGAGCATCGGCTGCTTGCGTTCGGTCACGCGAAACTGGATCTCGGCCACCCGACGCCCTTCGCGGTGCTCGATCAGTTCGACGAAGATGTTGGTGACCGCATTGACTTCCGCGATCGCGGGACGCAGGTAGTCGCGCTTGAAGTACTTGTACTCGCGCTTCGCTTCGTCGCCGGCTTCCGTGTCGGGCGTGCCCGACAGAATCGGCCGCCACCATTCCCACGGCTCGCGCATCGTCAGGTGACTCGGGTTCGTCAGGTAGCGCACGCAGATCTCGTACAGCGCGAGCCCCGCGCTGCTGCGCAGCTGGCTCTGGAACTGCAGGCTCAGGCGCGCATACTGGACCGGGTCGAGCAGCTTTTTCTTGATCTTCGGCGCGAACGAGAATTCGACCCATACGCGGCGGGTGGTCGGATCCTCGAGAATTTCCGCATCGGCAATCAGCGTGGAGATCCCCCACTTGCGGCCCGGCTTCTGGCTCGACGTCCCCGTGCTCCATTCGACCTGCACCGACACCATGCGGCGCAGGTGTTCCTTCACCAACGCGGTGTCGTTCGAATCGAAAGCGGAGTTGGCAACGATGTCCGACAGCAGCGCGCGATACGTATCGCCCGAATCGTCGGCCTGCTGCGCGACGGCCAGCAGGACATTGAACAGCTTGCGAGTGAGGAGCGTGATCTTGCCGCTCTTCGGCTGAATGGCGATCGCCTCGACGGCCTTTCGCAATTCGGCTGAACTGGCACTCACCACATCCACATCGGTTTTCTTGGCGCGCTTCGTCGTGGCCATACGTCGGGTCGGAGGAGAAGTTTCCCAGAAGGATAGCGCCTGCGGTGATGTGCGTCCAGAACGACATGCTCACCATAGCCGGTGAAGCGCGCCGGCAAAACGGCACTCACCCGAACCCCTCCCGAAAACGCTCACCGGTCGGCCAGGGCGGCGTTCCGGACTCTTCCAGACGTGCCGCGGCATGCGCCGATTCACAGAATTTCCCCTGTGCGCGACACGTGCGGAATTGGCTCCCGTATCGGCTCACCTTTCGATTTGTCGTAATTTTGCGACTGCGCAGCCGCGAGTTCGACACAGGCTTGCGACTGCACCTCACCGCCCGTCCGCGACTGAAGCACACCGGCCTGTATGCATGTACAGGCACGGCTCGCGAGGAAGTCGATTCGGCTCCGACATAGGCCAAAGCACCCCGGAAACCGGCACACGCGGCCCGAACAACGCTGATTGGCTGGCCCGGGCGCGCATTGTACAGCGCGCAAATCGTATCCGGTCCCGAAAATACTCACCTCGAGCACAGCAGGTCGATTCGTCCGGACACCGATAAATGCCCGACGGACGCGGGACCGAGCGCCAACGACTCCCGAAAACGCTCACCTTACCTATCAAATGCGGCACGGCGGTGGGCACGGAAATGGCTCCCGAAAAACCTCACCGTAACCGGCGCGGTATCAAAAACTCCAATCTCTTCCGATACTTATGCCCAGAAGGCATTTGGCTGTGCATCGTCGCGGTCTCCCGCAAAACCTCACCTTTAGGCCGAAATCCTTCATCAGACGACCGTAGGACCGCCCCCGAAAAATCTCACCTGTGCCAAAAAGTGGCACAGCAAAAACGAGATTTCTTCCAGTCCTGGCGGGCTTTTCGGCGAATTCGACCGGTGCCGGCTCCTGAAAAACCTCACCTTTGCCCATTTTTCGAGCAGATCTCTCTCCCGGAAAATCTCACCTGTAAGCCAAGCCACAGCCTGTGATCCATGCCCCGAAAAAGCTCACCTTGCGCCCAAAGGGGCAGGAAGACCCGGATTTCCCTCCCGAAAAACCTCACCTTTGGGGCATCACAGCCGCCGGAGAGCACTTTTGCTGTGCAAAATGGCGTCCGCTTCCCGGAAATCCTCACAGCAAATTCCCGTGGAGTCCCGTGAAACCTCACCTTTCACCTAATCTGCCCAAAAGATGGGCAGAATCGGGGCGCGAAACAGGTCCCGCAAATTCTCACCTATGTCTGCACAGGCAGAAAACTGTGCGGTCAGGCGCGGCGCGGGTTCCATGGCTGCACGGCCCCGAAAACCCTCACCTTTGGGAAAACTCGTGTTTTACTGTGATCCCGAATCCGCTCACGACCCTTCCTGCAACGGCTCACGCAGCTCCCCGAACCCCATCACGTCAGCTCCCGCAGAAGATCACCTTGGCTCCCGTAAAACTTCACCTTGTCGGCCGGAAAGCCTTGTGCCACAAGGCTGTGCCGTGGCGTTAACGTTTTTAACTAAGGGTTCAAGGGTGTTTACTTCTAATACTCTCAAGACCTCGGTTGACGAGTTTTCCACAGATACCCCAACCCCTGAACACCCACGGGCTATCGGATCCGATGTGATGTGAAACAAATGCCAAAATTCGGGATCCGCTGAAAAACGCTTGCTGAACAAAGACTTGGATGATTTTCTTCGCTTTGTTTCACGGAATCCAAGGCCACCTTCGGCCGAACACGTTCGCAGCGCTGATTTCGGTGCAAAACGACGTAAATTCACAACGGACCGTCGAAACAAGTATCAAGGGATACGTGTTTCGTTATGATTGCAACACTTCATTGCCTGCGAGTGTTGTCATGACCCTGGACGAAATGCGTCAAGTCATTCGGGAAGAACTGGAATCGCTGCGCGCAAGCGGTGCACGGCGTCAGGAATTGTCGCTGCATGCGTGCAAGCGCCTGTTTTTCGATCTCGGCATCCGGCCGTCGGCCGCCAACGTGCGCGATCTCACCCAGACCGGCAGCGCCAGCGACATCCCGAAAGACATCGACCACTTTTGGGAGCGCATCCGTTCCGCCTCCAAGATCAGGCTCGACGGCGCGGCGATCCCGAAGGCCGTCGAGGAAAAGGCCGGCGCATTGCTGGGCGCACTTTATGAAGAGGCGTTGAAAGCGGCGCGCGACAGCCTCGACGGCGACCGCGAGCAGGTTCGCGCCGACGTGGCCGCGGCCGAACAACGGTTGCGTGACGCAACCGTCCGCCAGGAAACGCTTGAAGAAGCGCTTGCGCGCGGCGAAGCGAGAAACGAGCAATTGCAGGCGCGGGTGACCGAACTCGAGGTCCAGCTTGCGTCGCAGACCACGCACGGTTCGGCAAGCGAAGCAACGTTGCTCACCACAGTCGCCCGACTGGAAAAGGAACTGGCCGCGGCTGCCGGCCGCCTCGATGCCGAACAGGCCCAGAATGCCGCGTTGCGCGACCGCATCGATGCGTTGCAAGCGGAATTGCAGCAGCGCACCGAGCACTATGCGCAGCAAATCAAGGATGCGGTGGCCGAAGCCGAACGCCGCGTCAAGCCGATGCTGGTCGAACTGGACGCGTTGCGCAGCATGGCGTCGACCTACCAGAGCGGGTTGCGCGACGTTCAGCGCAAGGAGTTCGATTTCCTGCAGCAATTGAGCTCGGCCAAGGCGCGCGCCGACCGGCTCGAAGAACAGTTGCGTACCCAGAGCGACGAACTGGACCGCGCGATGCGCGACGCGAACGCGTTGCGCGCGAACCGCGGGATGAATCCGGAAATCGCGGCGCTGCTCCGGCGCCTGGCCGATGCCGGACAACTCGATGCGAACGCGTATGCCGCGATCGGCACCTCGCTGGATCACGAGATTCCGGCGCCGGCCCGGTGCCCGCATTGCGACGGCGAGCCGGAACTGTCACACGGTGACGACGGCTTTGAAGTCGCGTGCCCCGAATGCGAGCACGCTTCGGGCCCATGGCCGTCTCGTTTCGAAGCCGCCGCGCGTTTCGCGCAGACTTGACCCGGAAGCCGGCCACACCGCACAGGTGAGAATATCCGGGAGACTTGAGGTGAGGTTTTTCGGGAGCTGTGAAATGGTGAGGCTGCGCCGCGCAAGGCTGCTCACGGATCGTTTTGCGTGAGCAGCCGTTTCCCGATCAGTGAGTTTCGTCACGCTCGGACGCGTCACCGTTGTCGTCGGCCAGCCCGTCGCGCCAGTTTTTCCATGCGCGATGCAGGCGATTCGACGAGATCGGCCGCATGAAGCCCAGCCATTTGCCGACCCGCTCGGGCGGGACGTCGTGCTCGAACAGTTCGGCCGCGTACGTATTGCGCAATGTTTGCGGGCTTGCGCGCGCGGTGCGTGACGACGTGAGCCCGGCCGATTCGACGATCGCGTCGATCGCGCGCAGCATCGTTGCCTTGTGCATCGGCCGCCCGGCATGCGACGCGGGGAACACGAGTTCTCCCGGAATCTCCTGGCGTTTGCGTTCGGTGAGCCAGGCTTCGAGCAATGCGATCGCGAACGAGGCGAGATGGGTTTCGCGCGCGTAATCCGGATGCGTCGACTCGATCCGCAGCGACGTGCCGCTCGTATTGATGCAACTAATCGTAAGCGCGCGCGCTTCCCCGGTTTTGATGCCGGCGCCGAGAAACGCGGCAACGAGCGCGCGGTCGCGACGCTCCTTCCAGTACGCGGCGCCCGATACGCCGATCGGCGAAAACAGATACGCGAGCAACGTCGCGCGTTCCGCCGGCGTGAGGAAGCCGGTCGGTTCGTTGTCGCGGGCCTTGCGCCAGTTCGCTTCGCCATCCTGAGCAATGAAACGGGCGGGATTGGTCGATGCGTATTCGGTGCGGCGGATATGGTCGAGCACACGCTCGATCAGCCTTAAATAGCGCATCCGCTGTGTCTTCTTGATCGGCAACTCGCCGACGAAGTTCGCGATGGCCGGCGTATCGACCGTCGCCAGATTCTTTTGATGCGCACGCATCCACGCGAGAAACGCGCCCCATTGCGCGCGATAGACATCGGCCGACGAGCGGCGATAGTCCTGCATTGCGAGCCACGCGTCGAACGCGGCTTCGGGCGAGACGACCCAGTCGGATGCGTCACGGTCGAACAGATCCTTTTCTTCCACACGCGCGGCGGTGTCGGGAGAGGTGGGAAGGGACATGGTGTTAATTCCGTTAGTTGCGTATATCGTAGCCCTTTTCGCAACGTATCGGGCAGCACGCGGGTGAACCGGCCGCCATGCATCGCGGCCGGGGCTCGGCCATCAGTCGCCCCACGCCTTGGACGGGCGGTGAGCGCGCACGGGCCGTGCGGTGTCGTGCGTGGTTGCTGCGGCTTCGTACGCGAGAACGGCGAATGAAAAGACCGCGGGCAGCGCGTTCGAGCGCCCGAAGTCGATCGGATCGTCGGTTTCGGGAAACGTCATGTCGGACGGTCGTTCGAACAGTTGGCGCATGCCGGCGTCGTGCCGGCTGGCAAAGCCGAGATCGGCGAGCGCTTCGGCTTCGATCGCGTGCAGCAGGCGCCACGTCAGCGGCACGCGCTGACGGATGTAGCGCGCGGCGATATGGCGAACGATCAGTTCGAGGTCGTGCGCGGCAGCCTTGAAGCTGAGCGCGGCCAAATCTTGTTCTTCTGTCATTGCAGGCTCCTGTCGACCGGGGCGGGCGCCTCGGTGCGCCGGCTCCGGCCCATGCATGGCGGAATGTCCGTATACTGTACAAACATACAGTATTTTCCGCAACTGGCCTGCGATCTGCCTTTTGGCCGACTATCCGCGCCGTCAGCGATGGATCACGATCAACAAGGCCCGCGCTTCGGTCTTGCCGGGGTTGCGGATCGCATGCGGCTCGTCGGCCGGATAGCGCGCGGTGTCGCCCGCCTTCAGGCGTCGGCTGGCCGCGGCGGCTTCGATTTCCATCGCGCCGTGCAGCACGGTGAGATGCTCGCGCGTGCCGGGTTCGTGCGCGTTCGATACCAGTGCGCCGCCGCCCGGCAGCGTCAGCTCGTACCACTCGAACTTGCCGGCGAGATCGATCGGGCCCCATACGCGCAACTGGTACCGGCCGTCGTGGCCGGCGAGCGTCGGAATGTCGTGCGGGCCGTCCACGCGAATCGTGTCGGGCGCCTTCGGCTGCGAGAACAGTTCATCGAGCGTGATGCCGAGCGCGTTCGTTAGCCGCCACGCGACCGCGATCGTCGGGTTGGCCTTGTCGCGTTCGATCTCGGAGAGCATCGATTTCGATACGCCGGCTGCGCGCGAGAGGTCGTCGAGCGTCAGCTTGCGCTCGTTGCGCAGCCGCTGGATCTGCTCGCCCACGCGCGGCGGGGTCGCGGCAGGCGGTTGCGGGGCGGCGCCGGCAGGCGTGCGCCGCGATCCGGGGGAACTTGCCATTTGGATTCCGTTCGCTTAGAGTTGTTCGATATTTCGAATTCTAGTTCGGAATATCGGATAAATGCGGTCAACCGAACGACCGACTATAACAGTAGCAGGCCGTTGCGCCGCCACGAGCGGTGTGCTGCGGAATGCGAAACCCTGTCAGGAGCTTTGCGATGCGTGATGCCTTTCTCGCCCAGGTGCGCGGGACGCTCGACCAGATCCGCGTGGACGGTTTTTACAAGACCGAGCGCGAGATCGCGAGTCCCCAGGCGGCAGCCGTGCGGCTCGCCGGCGGTGCCGGCGTGCTCAATTTCTGCGCGAACAACTATCTGGGCCTGGCGAACGATCCGCGCCTGGTCGACGCGGCGAAGGCCGGCCTCGACCAGGACGGTTTCGGCATGGCATCGGTGCGCTTCATCTGCGGCACGCAAACCGTCCACAAGCAACTGGAAAGCGCGCTGGCCGCGTTTCTCGGCACCGAGGACAGCATCCTCTATTCGAGCTGCTTCGACGCGAATGGCGGGCTGTTCGAGACGCTGCTCGACGAGAACGACGCGGTGATCAGCGACGAGCTGAACCACGCGAGCATCATCGACGGTATCCGCCTCTGCAAGGCGAAGCGTTTTCGCTACAAGAACAACGATCTTTCCGACCTCGAGGCGAAGCTGAAGGAAGCCGACGCCACGGGCGCCCGCCACAAGCTGATCGCGACCGACGGCGTGTTCTCGATGGACGGCATCATCGCCGACCTGAAGGGCATCTGCGATCTCGCCGATCGCTACGGCGCGCTCGTGATGGTCGACGATTCGCATGCGGTCGGCTTCATCGGCACGCATGGCCGCGGCACGCCCGAGCACTGCGGCGTCGAAGGCCGCGTCGACATCATCACGGGCACGCTCGGCAAGGCGCTCGGCGGGGCGTCGGGCGGCTATGTCGCCGCGCGTCGCGAGGTGATCGAGCTGCTGCGCCAGCGCTCGCGTCCGTATCTGTTCTCGAACACGCTCACGCCGAGCATCGCCGCGGCGTCGCTGAAGGTGCTGGAACTGCTCGGCAGCGACGAAGGCGCGAAGCTGCGCGAGCGCGTGCGCGAGAACGGCGCGCGGTTCCGCAAGCAGATGACCGAAGCCGGCTTCACGCTCGTGCCCGGCGCGCATCCGATCATCCCGGTGATGCTCGGCGACGCGCAGCTCGCGACGAACATGGCCGACAGGCTGCTCGGCGAAGGCGTCTACGTGATCGGCTTCTCGTTTCCCGTCGTGCCGCGCGGCCGTGCGCGCATCCGCACGCAGATGAGCGCCGCGCATACGCCCGAGCAGATCGACCGGACGGTCGCCGCGTTCGTGCGCGTCGGCAAGTCGCTCGGCATCATCTGACGGAGGCGCGACCATGAAAGCACTGGCAAAGCTCGAACGCGGCCCCGGCCTCACGCTCACGCGCGTGAAGCGTCCCGACGTCGGCCACAACGACGTGCTGATCAAGATCCGCCGCACGGCGATCTGCGGCACCGACATCCATATCTGGAAGTGGGACGACTGGGCGCAGAAGACGATTCCGGTGCCGATGCACGTCGGCCACGAATACGTCGGCGAGATCGTCGAGATGGGGCAGGAAGTGCGCGGCTTCGCGATCGGCGATCGCGTGTCCGGCGAAGGCCACATCACGTGCGGTTTCTGCCGCAACTGTCGCGCCGGGCGTCGGCACCTATGCCGCAACACGGTGGGCGTCGGCGTGAACCGCGAAGGCGCCTTCGCCGAATACCTGGCGATTCCGGCGTTCAACGCGTTCAAGATTCCGCCGGAAATCTCCGACGATCTCGCGTCGATCTTCGATCCGTTCGGCAACGCGACGCACACGGCGCTGTCGTTCAACCTGGTCGGCGAAGACGTGCTGATCACCGGCGCGGGCCCGATCGGCATCATGGCCGTCGCGATCGCGAAGCACGTCGGCGCGCGCAACGTCGTCATCACCGACATCAACGACTATCGGCTGGAGCTCGCGCGCAAGATGGGCGCGACGCGCGCAGTCAACGTCGCGCGCGAGTCGCTGCGCGACGTGATGGCCGACCTGCACATGACCGAAGGCTTCGACGTCGGTCTCGAGATGTCCGGTGTGCCAAGCGCGTTCACGAGCCTGCTCGAGGCGATGAACCACGGCGGCAAGGTCGCGCTGCTCGGCATCCCGCCCGCGCAGACGGCGATCGACTGGAACCAGGTGATCTTCAAGGGGCTCGAGATCAAGGGCATCTACGGCCGCGAGATGTTCGAGACCTGGTACAAGATGGTCGCGATGCTGCAGAGCGGTCTCGACCTGTCGCCGATCATCACGCATCGCTTCGCGGCCGACGATTACGAGCAAGGCTTCGCCGCGATGCTGTCCGGCGAAAGCGGCAAGGTGATTCTCGACTGGACGGTCTGAGTCGGGTGTCGAGAGACGGGGCGGCGTGGCACGTTTGCCGGCTGCCCCGTTTTCGTTTGCACACACGCACCGTCGCGCCGCGGACGCACGATTGAACGCTTGAGGTGAGATTTTTCGGGAGCCGTGGTCGTGCGCCGAATCATCACACGATCGCGCATAGGTGATGCGCAATAGCAGGCTCGCGTCACCTGTCGGCAACTGCTTCGCTTCTCCTCGTCATAGCATTCGGCGCCCGTTTCTCCTCTTCCGCGCGCTTCCCCGCTTCGCCTGGCGTGCGAGGGTTCGCTCGCGACCGTATGCGAGATCGTACCGACCCGGCACATCCACCGTGAGCCGCACGCTGCGTTGCGACTCACTGATACGAGGCGTCCTCGACACCGATCGGTGCGCCGACCCCTACCCGATTCGTTCACCTTCCCATCCGCACGGCTCGAACGGAAGGCTCACCCCGACGAGCCAGCGCTTCGGGCACGACTCAGCCCTCCCGCCGACAGGGCTTTTTCATCCGGATATTGACAAGGTAGAACGATCGTTCTACCGTAAACCCATGAACCCACTTCTCGACTCCTCCGGCGAACCGGGCGTTCGCGAGCGGCTGCTGGACGCGGCCGAAGCGCTGATCTATTCGGGCGGCATCCACGCAACCGGTGTCGATGCGATCGTCAAGCGATCCGGCGCGGCGCGAAAGAGCTTTTATTCGCATTTCGAATCGAAAGAGGCGCTGGTGATCGCCGCGCTCGAACGTCGCGACGAGCGCTGGATGCGCTGGTTCGTCGACGCCACGCTGGCGCGGGGCAAGACGCCGCGCGCGCAACTGCTCGGCATGTTCGACGTGCTGCGCGACTGGTTCGGGCAGCCCGACTTTCACGGCTGCGCGTTCCTGAATGCGTCGGGCGAGATACCCGACGCCGAGGATCCCGTGCGCGTCGTCGCCCGTATGCACAAGGCACGCCTGCTGGCGTTCGTGCGCGAGCGCTTCGACGCCTATGCCGACGAAACCGGCATCGAGCGCCGCGGGCTCGCGCGCATCGCGCGTCAGTGGCTCGTGTTGATCGACGGCGCGATTGGCGTGGCGCTCGTCAGTGGCGATGCAAACGCCGCGCGCGATGCGCGCGCGACGGCTGAAGTGCTGCTCGATACCGTATCGCGGTAGCCGACGCAGCGAATCCGAACCGGCCGCGTGCGTTCGCGGCCGTCACCCTGAACAGGAGCAACCCATGTCCGCTTCCCCCGAAGTTCGTCCGCCCGTTCCGCCCTTCACGCTCGAAACGGCGCGCCAGAAAGTGCGCGCCGCCGAGGACGCATGGAACACGCGCGACCCGCAACGCGTGTCGCTCGCCTATACGCCGCAAAGCCGCTGGCGCAATCGCGCGGAATTCGTGACGGGCCGCGACGAGATCGTCGGGCTGCTGCAGCGCAAGTGGGCGCGCGAACTCGACTATCGGCTGATCAAGGAGCTGTGGGCGTTCGACGGCAATCGCATCGCGGTGCGCTTCGCGTACGAGTGGCATGACGATGCAGGCAACTGGTTCCGTTCGTACGGCAACGAGAACTGGGAGTTCGATGAAAACGGCCTGATGGCGCATCGTCACGCGAGCATCAACGATCTGCCGATTCGCGAGGCGGACCGTCTTTATCACTGGCCGCTCGGCCGTCGCCCCGACGATCATCCGGGGTTGTCCGACCTCGGGCTGTGATGCGAGCACGCGTTCAACGGACCGGCGAGCGCATCACCGGGGTTCTATGGTGAGGAAATTCGGGAGCCGTCCGCTGAAGGTGAGATTTTTCGGGACGAGGTGAAATGTCGCGTCGAGCTGTGTGCTTCGAACAGGTCGACGCGGCGTTGCGCCCGGTGAGGCGGCGTATGTGGCGACGTGCAGCGGTGTGCTTCACCGCGTGAGGCATCTCACCGATCGCGTCGATGCGATCGTGTGTTGATGATCGGTGTGTGCGAGTGCGGCGTGCAACTCACCGGTCGGATCGACTTCGATTTTCAACGACAAACTGTGTAAGCAGTGCGCGTTCCGATGCGTCGTTGCTCACCGCTCGATTTGACTGCCGACGCATCGACGGAGTCCGCACAAGTGCGCAACCGTATCGCGTGTCGCTCACCGCAGCCGGATTCACGCGACGCCGCCCGGCGCGAGCGCCGGGCATGACCGTCAACCCGCAACCCGCGCGGCGATTGCCTCGCCCACTTCCTGCGTGCCGGCTTTGCCGCCGAGAT
Organism: Burkholderia anthina; assembly: GCF_001547525.1. Taxonomy (GTDB): domain Bacteria; phylum Pseudomonadota; class Gammaproteobacteria; order Burkholderiales; family Burkholderiaceae; genus Burkholderia; species Burkholderia semiarida. The sequence continues at coordinate 1,326,941 of NZ_LNJP01000003.1, read as the reverse complement.
CGCGCGTATGCGGCCCCGTGCGCAGCACGTCCTCGATCGCGGCGACGATCGCATCGTGCGCGTCGCGTTCGCGGCCCGTGCCGTTGCCGAGGAAGTCGAGCATCATCGCCGCCGACCAGATCATCGCGACCGGATTCGCGATGTATTGCCCCGCGATGTCGGGCGCCGAGCCGTGCACCGGCTCGAACAGCGACGGGAACGTGCGGTCCGGGTTCAGGTTCGCCGACGGCGCGATGCCGATCGTGCCCGTACAGGCCGGCCCGAGATCCGACAGGATGTCGCCGAACAGGTTCGACGCGACGACGACGTCGAAGCGGTCCGGCTGCAGCACGAAGCGCGCGCACAGGATGTCGATGTGCTGCTTGTCGACCGCGATCTCCGGATAGCGTTCGGCCATCTCGGCCGCGCGCGCATCCCACCACGGCATGCTGATCGCGATGCCGTTGCTTTTCGTCGCGACGGTGACGCGCTTCGCGCGCCGCTGCGCGAGCTCGAACGCGAATTTCAGCACGCGCTCGGTGCCGTGCCGCGTGAAGATCGACTGCTGCATCACGACTTCGCGCTCGGTGCCTTCGAACATCGTGCCGCCGACCGACGAATATTCGCCCTCGGTGTTCTCGCGCACGATCATGAAATCGATGTCGCCCGCGCGGCGGCCGGCGAGCGGCGACGGCACGCCGTCGAACAGGCGCGCGGGCCGCAGGTTGATGTACTGGTCGAATTCGCGGCGGAACTTCAGCAGCGAGCCCCACAGCGAAATGTGATCGGGCACGGTCGCGGGCCAGCCGACCGCGCCGAACAGGATCGCGTCGACGCCCGACAGTTGGGCCTTCCAGTCGTCCGGCATCATCGTGCCGTGCTGCGCGTAGTAGTCGCAGCTCGCCCAGTCGATCTCGACGAAGTCGAAGCGGATGCCGAAGCGCGCGGTCACGGCGTCGAGCACGCGCCGGCCCTCGGGCATCACTTCGCGGCCGATGCCGTCGCCGGGGATCACGGCGATCCTGTAAGTCCTGTCGGTCATGCAAATCTCCTTGGCTGTTCGGCCGGCTACCGGGAAGGCAGCGGCCCGTCACGTCATTCTATTTGTTTCAATCTGGATTAAAATCACGCAAAAGTTAATCGACTTTCCACGAATCGTGAATAAATCGCCGAACCTCGACGACCTGCGCGTGTTCAGCCTGGTTGTCCGACTGATGAGCTTCAGCGCGGCCGCCGAGCAGCTCGCGGTGTCGCCCGCGTATGTCAGCAAGCGCATCGCGATGCTCGAGGCGCAGCTCGGCACGCGTCTGCTGCACCGCTCGACGCGCCGCATGACGGTGACCGAGGCCGGCGAGCGCGTGTTCGCGCGTGCGGAAAAAATTCTCGACGACGTCGATCATCTCGTCGAGGACGTGTCGACCACGCGCACGGTGCCGCGCGGCACGCTGCGCATGTCGAGCAGCTTCGGCTTCGGCCGGCACGTCGTCGCGCCGGCGCTGCTCGACTTCAGCGCGCGCTATCCGCAACTGAACGTGCGGCTCGATCTGTTCGACCGGCTCGTCGATGTGGCCGGCGAAGGCTACGACCTCGACGTGCGCATCGGCGACGACATCGCCGATCATCTGATCGCGCGCCGACTCGCCGCGAATTACCGCGTGCTGTGCGCGTCGCCCGACTATCTCGCGCGCCGGGGGATGCCGCGCTCGCTCGCGGATCTCGCGTCGCACGACTGTCTCGCGATCAAGGAGCGCGACCATCCGTTCGGCGTATGGCGGCTGAACGTGCGCGGCGAGACGGCCACGGTGAAGGTCGGCGGTGCGCTGTCGACGAACCATGGCGAGGTGGCCGTGCAGTGGGCGCTGGCCGGGCGCGGCATCGTGCTGCGCTCGATCTGGGAAGCCGGGCCGCTGATCGAACGCGGCGCGTTGTGCCGCGTGCTGCCGGAGGCGATCCAGCCCGCGAACATTTGGGCCGTGTATCCGGAACGCGTCGCGGCATCGGCGAAGGTGCGCGTGTGCGTGGATTTTCTGGTGGAGACGCTGGCCGGCCTGAATGCGGCCGCGGGTGACGATGCGGCCTGAAACCGGCTAAAGGTGAGCTTTTGCGGGAGACGTGCGCAGGCACCGTCGACGATGCCCGCGGGAGCGTCACGCCGCGTGTCGCGCACCGAGCATCAAGTCGAGATTCTGCACGGCGGCACCGGATGCCCCTTTGCCGAGATTGTCGAACACGGCGGACAGCAGCACCTGGCCACGATCTTCGTTGACGAACACGCCGAGCCGCAGGTCGTTGGTGCCGTTCAGCGCTTGCGGGTCGAGATGCGTTGCCGCGCGTGCGTCCGCGAGCGGCATCACGTCGACGTGATGCGCATCCGCGTAGTGATGCGCGAGACACGCATGCAGGCGCTCGCCCGTCACGCCGGCCGGAAGCAGGCGCAGCTCGATCGGGATGGTGAGCACGATGCCTTGCCGATAGGCACCGTAGGCCGGCACGAAGAACGGGCGGTGCGCGAGCCCCGCATGCTGACGGATCTCGGGCACGTGCTTGTGCTCGAGCGCGAGGCCGTAGACCTGCAGCGGCAACGCGTTTGCGGTGGCATCGCCCGATTCGAATGCGTCGACGGCGGCCCTCCCTCCGCCCGAGTAACCGGACACCGCGTGGATGCTCACCGGGTAGTCGCGCGGCAGCAGGCCTGCCTGCAACAGCGGGCGAAGCAGGCCGATCGCGCCGGTCGGGTAACAGCCGGGATTGGTCACGCGCTTCGCATGAGCGATGTGCCATGCATGTCCGTCGGCCATCTCGGGAAAGCCGTAGACCCAGTCGGGCTGCGTGCGATGGGCCGAACTCGCATCGATCACGCGTACCGCCGGGTTGCGGATGAAGCCGACCGCTTCGCGCGCGGCCGCGTCGGGCAGGCACAGGATCGCGATATCGCACGCGTTGAGCGCGTCGGCACGCCGCGCCGCGTCCTTGCGTTCGGCGGCGGGAAGCGTGAGCAGTTGCACGTCGGTGCGGTCGCGCAGCCGCGCGTGGATCTGCAACCCGGTCGTGCCCTGGTCGCCGTCGATGAAGACAATGGGGAGGCTCATGATGGTCGTGTGCGTCGCGTTCGATCGTCGGGGGAAGCCGTATCGTCCACCGAACGCCTAGAATAGGAAAAGTTGAATTTACTGATCGTCCGATTCAGCTTTCCTGAACGAGAGGTGTGTGATGCGCGAGATCAGTCTGGACCGTCTGCGTACGCTGGTCGCGATCGCGGACCACGGATCGTTCGTGGCGGCGGCGCAATGGCTTCATCTCGCGCCGCCGACCGTCAGCCTGCATGTCGCCGAACTGGAAAGCCGCGTCGGCGCGCCGCTGCTGTCGCGCACGCGCGGCAACGTGCGCCCGTCGGCGATCGGCGAAGTGCTGGTGGAGCGGGCGCGGCGTCTGCTGGCGGAAGTCGAAGCCACGCTGGACGACGTGCAGCGACAGGTGCAGGGGTTGACGGGGCGTGTCCGCCTCGGCGCATCGACGGGCGCGATCGCGCATCTGTTGCCGCAGGCGGTGGCCGGATTGCGCGCGCGGCATCCGGATATCGACGTGCAGATCGCGGTGCTCACGTCGCAGGACACGCTGGCGCGCATTGCACAAGGCACGCTCGATGTCGGGCTGGTCGCGCTGCCGCAGGCGCCGGTCGCGGGACTGTCGATCCGCCCGTGGCGTCGCGATCCGGTGATGGCCTTCCTGCCCGCGGACTGGCCGCTTCCGGCCCGTGTGACGCCCGCGTATCTGGCCGCGCGGCCGCTGATTCTCAACGATGCGACGACGCGCCTGTCGCGGCTCACGGCCGAATGGTTCGCGCTCGCCGGCCACCGGCCCGAGCCGCGGATCGAACTCAACTACAACGATGCGATCAAGAGCCTGGTCGCCGCAGGGTACGGCGCGACGCTGCTGCCGCACGAGGCCGGGGCCCCGCTGCCGGATGCGCGCATCGTCATGCGGCCGCTACGGCCGGCGTTGTGGCGCGAGTTGGGCATTGCGCATCGGGCGGGCTCGGTCGAACGGGCGACGCAGCACGTGCTCGATGCGCTGTGGGCGCTCGGTGCGCGATAGCGGGCCGTCGTGCGGCTGGCCCGTGCCGGCCGCGCGGCCCGCACGCGTTCAGAGCCGGTTGTCTTTCGCCAGCGTGAGCACGCGCGCCCAGCGCCGCGCATCGCGCTTGTCCATCATCGGCAGCTTCCATTCGCCGTGCACGGCGTCGCGCACGCGCACGACGAGATGCCAGCGGCCGTCGATCGGCGCGGCCTCGCAACCGTCGAGTTGCGACAGCGTATAGCGGCCGTCCGCGCCGTCACGCGACAGCCACAGCAGCCCTTGCGTCGCGGACACGCGCAACTCGCCCCACGCGCGATGCACGACGTGCGTCCAGCCTTCTTCCTTCGTGTTCGGTGCGATGTCGCGGCGGCGCTTGAGCCACCACGCGATCAGCGCGATCAGGAGCGCGGCGGCCAGCACGGCGGCCGCGATCGCGACCGGCTGGCCGAACTGCGCGGCGATGACGTGAAACAGATGAACGGCGCCCCAGCCCAGGGCGATGAGCGCGAATAGCGCAATGAAAATCGGCATGTCGAATCGGAAAGGAGGACGGGCCGGCGCACGCGGCGCACCGGCCCGTCGTACACGGCATTACCGGCGGCGGTGAATGTCGTGCGTGACGAAGCCCGCATCGTTGACGGGCAGCGCGAGGCCGTCCTTCACCGCGAGCGTCTTGCGGATGTCGTCGAGACCCGCGGACCAGTGGTCGCGCATCGTCGACAGACCGAACTGATAGTCCTTGTAGTGATGCTCGTACGCCTTCTGCTGATAGATCAGGTGCTGGATGTTGTACTTCTTCCCGCTCGACATCGCTTCGGCCTCGACGCACCACGGGTCGTTCTTGCGCTGCGCTTCCGGCACCTGTTCGAGCACGTGGCGCAGCACGTTGCGGTAGCGCTGTTCGCGCTGCAGCGTGTCGGTGACGAAACGCGTGCGGCTCGAATACTGCACGTCCTTCGTGCGCTCGGCGACGTCGGCCATCGTGCGCGGCAGCGGCCCGCGCGCGCTCCACAGATCGACCTGGAACGCGAGCGTGTCGCGGCGCGGATGCGCGCGGAGCACTTCCATCAGCGGCGTGTTCGACACGACACCGCCGTCCCAGTAATACTCGCCGTCGATCTCGACGGGCGGGAACGCGGGCGGCAACGCACCGGACGCCATGAAATGTTCGGGCGCGAGACGGATGCGCGAGTTGTCGAAGTACACGAAGTTGCCGGTGCCGACGTTGACCGCGCCGACCGACACGCGCGTCTCGCCCGAATTGATCCGGTCGAAATCGCACAGTTTCAACAGCGTCGTGCGCAGCGCCGACGTGTCGTACCAGCTGATTTTTTCAGGATGGTCGGACACGCCCGGCAGCGGCGGCGGAAAGCGCGGCACGAAGAAGCCCTGCTGGCCCTGCATCATCGCGCTGGCGGCCTGCGACGCGGTGAAGAACGTGCGGATCTGGTCGATGCTGTTGAACAGCGCGAATTCGAACGCGGCCGGAATCGTCGGAAAGAACGCCGGCTGGCAGATCGTTTCCCAGAATTCACGCAGGCGCTCGACGCGGTGCTCGGGCGCATTGCCGGCGATCAGCGCGGTGTTGAGCGCGCCGATCGAGATGCCCGCGATCCAGTCGAGCGGGATGCCCGCCTCGTGCAGTCCTTCGAATACGCCGGCCTGATACGCGCCCAGCGCGCCGCCGCCCTGCAGGACGAGCGCGATCGTTTCGTACGGCAGCGACCGCGCGGCGGCCGGCGCGCCGGCTTCGTGGTGCAGGTCCGCCGCATCCACGGCCTGCTTTTCGGTGCGGGCGTGCGGCTTCATTGCATGAACCAGCCGTGGCTGACGATGAACGACTGGCCCGTGAGCGCGGCGCTCGGGAACGCCGACAGGAACAGCACTGTCTGTGCGACGTCCTGTACCGTCGTGAACACGCCGTCGACCGTGTTGCCGAGCATCACCCTCTTGATCACGTCCTCTTCGCTGATGCCGAGCTCCTTCGCCTGCTCCGGAATCTGCTTGTCGACCAGCGGCGTGCGCACGAAGCCCGGACACACGACGTGCGAACGCACGTTGTGCTTCGCGCCTTCCTTCGCCAGCACGCGGGCCAGGCCGAGCAGGCCATGCTTGGCCGTCACGTACGCGGACTTCAGCGGCGACGCCTCGTGCGAGTGCACCGAACCCATGTAGATCACGACGCCGCCGCGATCGTCCTTGTACATGTGCTTGAGCGCGGCCTTCGTCGTCAGGAACGCGCCGTCCACGTGGATCGCCTGCATCTTCTTCCAGTCGGCGAACGAGTAGTTCTCGATCGGGTTGACGATCTGGATGCCCGCGTTCGACACGAGGATGTCGACCGAGCCGAACGTTGCGGCGACCTTGTCGATGCCGGCGTTCACGGCTTCCTCGTTGGTGACGTCCATCGCGACGCCGATCGCCTTGCCGCCTGCCTTGACGATCTCGTCGGCGACCGCGTTCGCGCCGTCCTGGTTCAGGTCGGCGATCGCGACGGCCGCGCCCGCCTTGGCGAGCTCGAGCGCGATTTCCTTGCCGATGCCGCTCGCGGCGCCCGTGACGACTGCGGTCTTGCCATTCAGGTTGCTCATGTTCGAATTCCCGTGGTGAAAGGATTGACAGGGAGAAGGGACTGCGGACGCGTTACTGGCCCAGGTAATCGTAGACGACTTCGCCGAGGCCCAGCGTCAAATCCGCGACGATGTGGCGGGCCTCGACGATCTCGAGCACGGGCAGATCGGCCACCGGCGCGAGCGCGTGCGGCGCCAGCTCCAGCGATGCGGGGCCCGTCCATGCGCCCTTCATCTTGATGTCCTGCATGTAATAGCGCACCAGTTCGCACACGCGCGCGGTGCCGTCGACGTGCGGAATGATCTTCAGCAGGAAATTGGGGCCGGCGAGCCGCTTTGCCTGCTCGTCGATGTCGAGTTCCTTGTGCTTGTAGCCCATCGTGCCGGTCGCGACGCGCACCTTGCCGTAATCGAGTGTGCCGAGGAGGTGATCGGTGTTCACGTGCAGCGTGGGCGACGCGAGCTTCTTCGGGAAGCCCCACAGCTCGCGGCCGCCGGCGATCGGCGGATGATCGTCGAGATACATCGCCAACGTATAGCCGCCCCGCTGGCCGTTGTACTCGACCGGAATCACCTGGCCGCTCTCGGTGTAATCGCCGAAACCGGTGGAATCGGCCATGCGGATGAATTCGTACTGCACGAGCGGCTCGGTGACCTGCAGCGGCTCGGGGACGATTTCACGGAGGCGGTCCGGATCGGTGCGGTACGTGATGATCAGAAACTCACGATCGACGAAACGGTACGGGCCCATCGGGAACGCAGGGCTGGTCAACGGCATCGCAAACGCTTTCGATCGGACATCGCTGGGTTTCATGCGGACTCCTTGTTGTTGATCGCTTCGTGGATGAGTGGTCGTAATCGTATGCCTGTGCGTTGCCGTTGTGCGATGCCGCATCTGGAATTAATTGTTGCCGATTTCGAATAATTTGCGGCGTCAATATTGAGATGAACGATGCAAACGGCCGGGGCGGCACGCCGGCCGGGGCGATGGTCGCACGCGTCGATGACGCCGTGACGTGAAAAGGTGAGCCTTTACGGGAATCGCGGTGAGCTTTTACGGGAGACGGTGGCGCCAGAATATGACAATTGTGTGAACTTGTGTTGCAGTGCAGGCTCTAAGTGCGTTCGCCGCGCGGGCCTTGTCCGGGCGGCGGCCGCATCAGGTACCGCTCGAGCGGCCACGCCCTGGCATCGTTCGTATTCGACCGGGCAACCGGCCGATCTTTTTACGCCCCACGCAACCCGATTCATGCAGAACGTCAATCTCGCCCTCTTTTCCGCCATCAACGCCGGGAGTGCACCGCACCCGGGCATTGCCCGCCTCGCGATCTTCGCCGCCGACTGGCTCGTTTATGCGCTGCCCGCGATGCTGCTGCTGACCTGGATCTTCGGCGCGCGCCCCGCGCGGCGTCAGGCGATCGAGGCCGGGGTCGGCGTTTGCGTGGCGCTTGCGCTCGCGCAGGTACTCGGGCATGTCTGGTTCTCGCCGCGCCCGTTCATGGCCGGCGTCGGCACGCAGCTGATTCCGCACGCGCCGGACAGCTCGTTCCCGAGCGATCACATGACGTTCGCGTGGAGCATGGCGGTTGGCCTGCTGCTCGGCGGTACGACGCGGGTGACCGGCTTCGTGATGGCCGCGATGGCCGTGGCGATCGCATGGGGGCGCGTCTATGCGGGCGTGCACTGGCCGTTCGACATGGCGGGCGGCGTGCTGGTCGGCACGGCCGGCGCACTGGCCGCGCACCTGTACGGGCAACGTGTGACCGCGCTGCTCGAACGGCTCGGCGATTCGGTGCATGCCGTCGTGATGGGGCGCCGGCAGGCACCGTAAGCGGAAGGAAACGACCGGGCTGCCGTCAGCCGGGCGAGCCGGACGTGCGGGCCGATTCGGCCGACGCGGACGGGCCGCCGCCGCCGTCGCGCAGTTCGGGCGTATCGGCCGGATGCCGGGCGGCATCGCGGTCGAGGGCGCTTTCCTTCAGGATCGCGCACATCGCGACGAACAACGCGAGGACTACCGCGGCGAGGCCGCAATAACCGGCGATCTTCAGGTGGCGAAGGAAAGGCGAAGCGTGGCTTTCTTTTGTCATGACCGGGCGCTCCTGGGCGGGCTGCGGCGGCTGTCGCCCGACAGCGGCGCGCAGACACAGATATATACCAGCCGCGATGCCGGTGCCAAGCCCGCCGCTGCGCCGGCGCAACGATTGTTTCGGCCGCCGGCGAACCCGGTGTTTCCGGTCAGTCTTCCAGCGTTTCGTGCACGGCCGCCGCGCCGCGCTTCCAGTAGGCCGCCGCGCGGATGCGCGACTTGTCGATGCCGCGCTCGCCGGTCAGATGCTGGCGTACCGCGCGCATCGACAACGCTTCGCCGGCCGCCCATACGTAGCCGTCGCCGGACGACGGCAGCGGCAGGCCGCGGACGGCATTGAGCAGCACGTCGCCGTTCGCCGCGGCGGTTTCGGCGCGGAAGCGCCAGATTTCGTGCACGTCGGCGCGCGTGTCGAACGAGATCTGCGCGGTGCGATCGGCCACTTCCAGCACGACCGCCGCGCGCGCGCCGGCCGGCAATTCCTCGAGACGCCGCGCGACGGCGGGCAACGCCGTATCGTCGCCGATCAGCAGATGCCAGTCGAAATCGGTCGGGACCACGAACGAACCGCGCGGGCCGCCGATGCCGAGCCATTGGCCGACGCGTGCCTGCGCGGCCCACTGCGATGCCGGGCCCGGATGGTTCAGCACGAATTCCAGATCGAGCTCGCAGGCGGCGCGGTCGAAGCGGCGCGGCGTGAAGTCGCGCGCGACCGGCTTCGGTTCGCCTTCCGGAAACTCGGGGCCGTTCGCGCCGAGCGTCGGCAGCGCGGGCCGCTCCGCGCCGGGCGGCGGGAAAAATACCTTCACGTGATCGTCGAACGACGCGGATTCGAAGTCCGCGAGATCGGGGCCGCCGAGCGTGACACGCAGCAGGTGCGGCGTCACGGCATGCACGCGCAGCACCTGCAGCAGGCGGAACTTGAGGGTGTGGCGCACACGGGTGACGGTGCGTTCGGACGTGTTCTGCATCAATCCGTTCTCCTTGGGTGGTGACGGGGCGGCGCGGCTCACGCGCCGGCGCCGCCTTCGATTTCGGCCGTCGCGCGGCGCAGGATGGCGGCGATGCGGCGCTGTTCGTCGGTATCGGCGGCGCTCTTGTGCAGCAGCGCGCGCTTGAGCGCGAGACGCGCCTCGACGAATTCCGGCAGCCAGCCGGCTTGCGATTCCTCCTGCGCTTCGTTGGCCGCCGATTCCCCGGCGAACGCGCGGCGCATGAATTCCATCTTGCGGGCAAGGTGCGTGAGACGCGCGAACAGCGTATCGACGCGTTCACGCTGGGTATCGAGGTGCGCGCGGCCCGCGTCGGTCAGCGCATAGCGCTTGCGGTTGCCTTCCGCCTGCGACGCGACGAAGCCGACTTCTTCGAGGTACGTGAGCGCCGGATACACCATGCCGGGGCTTGGGCTGTAGAAGCCGTTCGAACGCGTGTCGAGCGCCTTGATCAGCTCGTAGCCGTGGCTCGGTTGCTCGGCGAGCAGCGCGAGCAGCAGCAGTTGGAGATCGTCGGAGCTGAACTGGCGGCCGCGCGGCATGCCGTCGTCGCCGAAATCGCCGAAGCCGCGCCCGCCGCGGCCGCCGAACGGACCGCTGCCGAATGCATCGGGGCCGCCGCGACGGTGGCGGCCGATCGCGTACCAGAGACCGGCGAACCCGTCGGGGCGGGCATACGTACCATGACTGTCGCAGCGGGGATGGCCGCGGAAGGGGTTGTGCCGCATGATTGTGTCCTATGTGTCGCAAAACATATCTAAAGATATATATCGAAAGATAGGGCGTCAAGGGGATTATTGGGGGCGGGATGGTGGCGTTGGGCGGGAGTGGAGGGTGTAGGGTCTCAATGATTGTGAGCTTTTTCTCACATATTGAAGGGAAAAATCGATAGATATGCTCTATGGTGGTCGCGGTTCTTCCCTCACGTGGGCAGCCGTTGTCGCGTTTCGACCGTCCGTTAAGACGGTGGCACTCAGAGCGTTTCAGATTGGATCACGTGGGCCTTTCAGTTTCGCGAAAACCCGTTTGCGTCGCCCTTCGCGAATGCGCGGCGCTGCGAGCGATGGCTACGGTCAATATATGTTGCACCGGTTCACACGATCTGCTTCGCCTGCTCGCATAGATTCAATACGATCCCACCATCCTCTGGCCATATAGCGCCGATCCAGCAGCGCCTAGCCATGCGGCATGGTGCGGGCTGCGATTCGCCCTCATAATGCAATGCCGCGAACCGCTGAACTTTTGCTCCAATGATAGTCGACGGATTGTTGTCGAAATGCGAGATCAATATTTCCGAACAGCGCAGGCACTTCCCTACAGTCAAGTAATAGTATGTAATGTCGTCGTATGTATCATCTTGTGCCGTAAGCGACATTGTTGCCCAGCTAACCGTGACGCATTGCACATCGGCTTAGAATAGTGAATCTAATATTCATGTTGATAAATTTATGTGAGTTATAACGGATTTTTTGGCGTGTCAATGCCTCGCGGCTTAGGAAAAAATTCAAAGCTCGTCACTTGTGGCGACGAGCATCCAATTTGGAACTTACGGGAGACGCACTCGTGAAAAACATCGATGCCTCACTTAGTTCGACTATAAGTCGGTAAGCGCTCAGGTGTGGCAACTCAGCGATCCGTCAACGCCGATCGAAAAAGAATCAACGTTGCATGTCCGACCGAGTCGGTACTGAAAGATGTAGCCGAATGATCCAAATTAAACATTACATTCCGAAAGGACATTAATGAAATTATTAATGTTAACGTTGCTCCTGATTGCGCCGATCGCCGGATGTGCGGGGTCAAGAGTCAACTCGCCAATAAGTTCAAGTGAAGTTCTAAACGGCATTCGAGACATCGCGACTCATAACGATCTCTCGGATGTCGAATACTTCTCGCAGAAGCTTGGGGTGGTTATGAGCGCTGGGCAAAAAATTGAAGGGAAAAGTGGCTTGTCCGTCTGCGGATTAGAATACCCGCCACAAATCGACAATAAAGTTGTTCAGCGTTTTTATTATGAAAAATACCCCGATTATCTTGACCGAAGATACATCGGTAAGCCTCCCTGTGAATTCAACTATGTGAGAGAATTCATGGGTGATCGCATTGTGAAGACATACGCCGTTGTAGTGTTCGATGTCAAAAAAATTTGCATATCCAAGGCTGATGTAGAAAGTGTTTTAAAAGAATTCCATCTTGATAGTGCGCGAGGTGGATTTAATGCCAGGCGTACAAATGGCAGTCAAGCAGGCGTCGTCGTCGAATTGATTTCCACATATGCGGGTCCGATTTGCGTTCGCTCGGCACATTTTTCCCAAGAATAAGTGAGGGTCATTGATCATGTCTGATTTCGATAAAAAAATTACTGGTCTCGAGACGCTTTGGGGTGACGTGCAATCTCCAACCAAAGAGGAGTTGGATTTAATCAATTCAAGCCCCGTTCTCGTAAATCAATTACTTCAATACCAAAAGGATATTGACGACAATAAGGCCTCCCCAATGGCGCGTTTTGACGGACACCCGGAGGGCATGCGGACATCGAACGGCGTCAATGGCGGGTTGCGAATTGATATGGGATCAAATATTATCGGAAGTGAGGCGACCAAATTCGTTGGCGGTTTGAGTTACGAATTGGGCCATTACGTAAACTATGCCAGCAATCGAAATCTATTTAACGGTGTCGTAGAAAATATTAATCCTGGTGATCCGGTTTATAGGCTAATGGCGGGCGCAGTTGGAACAATAACCGAGGCGGAATCTCAGGCAAACAATTATATTGTACAGCAGCAAATTTTTGCCAACACCGGAATAAAAATATTGCTAAATGGGGATGGTGCAGAGAATGCAAACGGCTTGATACAAAAAACCCTGGATGCGGCGTATGCGCAGAATAATGGTACTCCCATCGAAAATCTTTTTGAAAAACTTAAGACGGCTGCCCTAGATATAGCCGGTACATTCCCTGCCTTACCGAGTGATCGTGGATTCATAGATTTTTTTGACTATTACAGCTCCCATCCGAATGAGCTCTATAATAACTTTAATCCGACCAATCCCCGGGCCGTTGATTCTGGGTTGCAGGGCGCTCAAGCTATAGGCGCAAATAAGATAATATTTTTCTATGATGACTCATCGCTTCGGTCAATAAAAATTAATCTATCTGGCGGAGATTCGAGGAACCTCGTTTTTTCCGGGGCTAAGGTCCGTGCGTCGAGCTATATTGATTCGTCCGGCGCGAAGAAAGAGGAAGTAATCTACGATACGGATGGAAGTTATTCCGTTACGAATTATGATGCGGCAACCGGTCATAAGATTGCAACGCAGAATTACACGAAAGATGGAGCGAAAATTGGGCGCTCTGATTGGCTGTACAATAGCAATGGGATATTCGAGGTAATTTATGATGAAAATGGAAAAGTTCTGGGAATAGATTCATTTGATTCTACGGGACGGCAGAAGGGATATGCGCGTGCATATGCAGATGGTTCGAGCGAGTGGGCAAATTTTGACCCTCAGACCGGGCAGATGACACAGCGACAACGTGGCTTTACGGATGGCCGCGTGGTGACGTATGAGGAATTCTTCCTTAATGGAAATCGAAAGGAGCTGAAAACGTTTCTTGCGGATGGCAAGAGTGTTTTGCAGGATAAATTTTGGTATGAAAATGGCAATCAGAAAGAAATTCGATATTGGGATGCCAGCGGATACGTCGCAAAGAAAGAATTTTTTTATGAAACCGGCGTTAAATCGAGAATTGAAAACATAGACTCTAAATTCTTTGTCTATGCGGTGCAAGATTTTTACCCAGATGGAGTGCTTGCAATAGATGTATCCGCAACGTCGACCGGAAATATTTACAATGATGTTGCGACGTCCGTAAAGCGAAACTACGATCAAGGTGGACGCCTAACAGATGAGACGGTGGTTCCTGGGTACCTTCAACCCTACACGACCACGCATTTCAATACGGATGGCTCTAAAGAAATTACGGTGAAAAACCCGTACCTGGGACAACCGGATAGCTATGAAAAATATGATGCGAGCGGTAGGCTTGTCGTGCGAACCACTTACGACAATAGTGGCACTTTACTGAATAATCCTAGTCACAAGCTGGCGACCATCACGGAAACGAGGGCAGATGGGGGGCGTACAGAATCGAGTTACGACGCTCAGGGGCGTTTATCCACGCAGCGACAATATGATTCGGCGGGAAATCTTCAGTCGACGGTTGGATCAAATATAGACGACAAACAACGTCTTCATGTACGGATTGACCTTCCCGACGGGAAATGGTACGAAGCGACTCATACTTCCAGTGATCCAAACTCACCTTTGGCGGAGGAACATTGGATTGGCACAAATGGTGAGAAGCACAATCGTGTTTGGAATGGCGATAAATTCACTGAGCAATTTTATCACCCGTCTCTTGGTTCCGTCGATGTTCTGAAAATAAAGGGGCAATTGTTTATAGCTCCTGCTTCGCTCCCGGGTGTAGTTTATCCGCTACCGGCGGAAGCAGAGTATCCTAATTTTGATTTTTCAAAAGTGGCCATCGTAGGCGGGACATTGCCAGGAAACCCTGGGGCCGGGTCGGTGCCGGGAGTGCCGGGAATTCCGACTGGTTTGAATATCCCTCCCGGCGGAGGCGGAGGCCAATGGGCATCCGTTGGGATGAATCCTGGTGATCCGGTTTCGTGGACACATTATCCGAGTGGCAGCGACGCGCCGGATATTAGTATTCAACTACCCTATGGTGTTCGTCCGGACGGCATAACATTCACCCCACCTATTTCGGTTATTCCGGGCGGTGGGGCAAGCGCTTTCAGTCAAAATGTTGCGACAAATAGCGACGTTACCTCCGTGCCGACTATTTTGAGTACCGCTCCCACCATTTCTGTACCAAATGCCGAGATATTGGTGCAAGCGATGGCGGCATTTTCGCCACCAGCGTCTGGAGTGACAAACTTGTCTCCCGAAGTACAAGCGGCGTCGCAAACATTGGTGGCCGCCAATTTGCGTTGACGATTAATGTTTTAATTCGCCGCCCACAATGCAGTAGTGGGCGGTTTTCTTACATGCTGGCATGGTGTTTCGATGAGCGACGCAGCGCCCAAAAGCGGGCAGATGAGCGATCCTGGGTTGATCGCATTGATGGTCATTGCTCAATATCATGGTATTGCGGCAAACGCCGAACAGCTTCACCACGCAGCCGCAACGCGAGGTGAGCAACTCGAAGTTGACGATCTGCAGATCGCTGGGCGGTCGCTTGGTCTCAAAATCCAGCGTGTTCGGGTGTCTGCCGAGCGATTGGTGGAAACACCCCTACCTGCGTTGATGCTCGATGAATCCGGTCGGCATTTTGTATTGGCGTCATGCGACGGCGAAAAGGCACTGATCGTCGAGGCCGCCGGTGCAGGGCCAAAGATTATTTCTCCGTCCGAGGTGATGGTGCGGACAAATGGACGGGCCCTGTTGATAGCGTCTCGGGCCTCACTCGCTGGCGCGCTCGCCCATTTCGATTTCTCTTGGTTCGTGCCGGCGGTCGTCAAGTACCGCCGCATCCTGCTCGAAGTGCTGATCGTGTCGGCCGCGCTACAGATCTTCGCACTCGTCTCGCCGCTGATGTTTCAGGTGGTGATGGACAAGGTGCTGGTCAACCGCGCATTCGACACGCTGAACGTCGTCTGTGTCGCGTTGCTGGTCAGTGGCCTGTTCGAGATTCTGTTGTCGGGCGTGCGCAACTACGTGTTCGCCCATACGGCGAGCCGAATCGATGTCGAACTCGGTGCGCGGCTGTTCCGGCACCTGCTGACGTTACCGCTGGCCTACTTCGGCGCGCGCCGCGTGGGTGACACCGTCGCACGCGTCCGGGAGTTGGAGAACATCCGCAGCTTCCTTACCGGACAGGCGCTCACGGCCGTCATCGACCTGTTCTTTTCGATCATCTTTCTGGGCGTCATGTGCGTGTACAGCGTCTGGCTGACGCTGGTCGTGGTCGTGTCGTTGCCGGTCTATGCGGCGATTTCGATTCTCATAACGCCGATCCTGCGCAAGCGGCTCGACGAGAAATTCGCCCGCACAGCTGATAACCAGTCGTTCCTGGTCGAAACGGTATCCGGCGTCGAAACCGTCAAGGCGATGGCGATCGAGCCGCAATTCACGCGTCGCTGGGACAATCAACTTGCGGGCTATGTCGCGGCCGGTTTCCGCGTCACGGCGCTCGGCAACGTCGGTCAGCAGTTGATTCAGCTGGTCGGCAAGCTGGTGTCGCTGGTGACATTGTATCTGGGCGCCCGCTTCGTGATCGAGGGCAAGCTCTCGGTCGGCCAGTTGGTCGCATTCAACATGATGTCCCAGCACGTGGCTGCGCCCGTGCTGCGTCTCGCGCAGCTCTGGCAGGACTTTCAGCAAGTCGGCATCTCGATGAGCCGGCTCGGCGACATCCTCAATACACGCACCGAACTGGCGCAGAGCCGCCAGACACTGCCGGCCGTGCGCGGCAATATCAGTTTCCAGTCGATCCGCTTCCGCTACCGGCCGGACGGGCCGACGATTCTCGATGACGTGTCGCTCGACATCGCGGCCGGCGAAGTCGTCGGTATCGTTGGCCGCTCCGGCTCGGGTAAAAGCACACTCACTAAGTTGCTGCAGCGCCTGTACCTGCCCGAGCAGGGGCGGGTGCGGATCGACGGCATCGATCTGGCGCTGGCTGAGCCGGCCTGGCTGCGGCGGCAGATCGGCGTCGTACTGCAGGAAAATCGCCTCTTCAACCGCTCGATTCGCGAGAACATTGCGGTCACGGATCCGGGCGCGTCGCTCGACCTGGTGATTCGCGCTGCGCAACTCGCCGGGGCGCACGAGTTCATTTCGGAGATGCCGGAGGGCTACGACACGATCGTCGGCGAGCAAGGCGCGAATCTGTCGGGCGGCCAGCGTCAGCGAATCGCCATTGCACGCGCGCTGGTGACGAATCCGCGCATCCTGATCTTCGACGAAGCCACCAGCGCACTCGACTTCGAGACAGAACACATCATCCAGAACAACATGAAAGCGATGTGCGCGGGCCGCACGGTGATCATCATCGCGCACCGGCTCAGCTCTGTGCGTCACGCCAATCACATCATCGCGATGGACCGCGGCCGCATCGTCGAACGGGGCACGCATGAAACGCTGCTCGAGCTGGGCGGCTACTATGCGCACCTGATCGCGCTTCAAAACGCCTGATACTGTCCATGATCACGAAATTGCAGGCGCTCGCCGCGCTGATGAGTCGGTATGGTGTCGTGTTTCGCGAGGCCTGGCGGGTGCGGCTGGAGAATGATACAAAGCCGCGCCTTGCCCACGAACGCGCCTTCCTGCCGGCTCACCTCGAACTGGCGGAGACACCCGTTCACCCACTGCCGATGTGGACGATGCGGATCGTCGTTGCGTTGGCCCTATTGGTGGTACTGATCGCACTGATCGGCAAGCTCGATATCGTCGCGGTCGCCCCCGGCAAGCTGATCCCGAGGCAGCAGGTCAAAACGATCCAGCCCGCGCTGACGGGCGTGGTACGTCGCATTCTCGTGCGCGATGGGCAGCGGGTCCAGGCCGGCCAGTTGCTGATGGAACTCGACACGACACAGGCGGCGGCCGACGCCGACAAGGCACGCCAGAGCCGGCTGGATGCCGCACTCGCGGCCGAGCGCAGTCGCGCGCTGCTGCAGGCCCAGGGTGCAGGCACCTCGCCCGTACTGGCTAAGGTCGACGGCGCGAGCGACGCGCAGCAACTCGAAGCGCAGCACTTCGCCAACGGCATCTATTTTGCATACCGCGATAAGCTGAACAGCGCACAGGCCGAACTGATGAAGCGCGGGGCCGAACTCGGGACCACCCGACAGCAAATCGCGAAACTGGAGGCGACTGCCCCGTTGGCCCGTCGGCAGGCGAACGACTATGCGTCGCTGCTCAATGAGAAATACGTCTCGCGCACAGACTACCTGGACAAGGAGCAAACCGCACTGAATCAGGAGCATGAGCTGGCTGCGCAGCGCAGCCATGCGCAGGAACTGACGGCTGCGATCGCGCAACAGCGCGCCGAGGTCGCGGCGCTGACGTCCGAATACCGCCGGCAACAACTTGATGCACTGGACAAGGCAAACCAGCAACTGGCCCAGAGCCGCAATGACGAAACCAAGGCCGACACGCGCCAGAAGCTGCTAAGCCTGACCGCACCCGTCGCCGGCACCGTGCAGCAACTCAAGATCCATACGCTGGGCGGCGTCGCGACCGCTGCGGCGCCGGTCATGGAAATTGTGCCGGACGACACGCTGGAGGTTGAGGCCGACATTGAGAACAAGGACATCGGGTTCGTGAAGGTCGGGCAGCCGGCTGTCGTCAAGATCGAGGCGTTTCCGTATACGCGCTACGGCTTCCTGCACGGTACCGTCGAGACCGTCTCCAACGACGCGGTACCGGATCGCAAACGCGGCCTGACATTCCCGGTCCGCATTCGCCTGACGACAAATCGCATTCGTGCCAACGACACGTGGATCAACCTGACGCCGGGCATGTCGGTATCGGCCGAGATCAAGACGGGAAAACGCAGCGTTGCGCATTATTTCCTCGATCCGGTGATCCAGACCGGCCAGGAGAGCTTGCGTGAACGTTAAACGAACCATCGCGGCGCTCGCGTTCGGCATTGCGAATGCGACGGCGTGGGCGTTCGATCCGCTGCTGACGAACAGCGCCGTGCCGGCGACGCCCGCCGTCGACCTCCTTGGAGCCAGTGAAAGTGTATGCGCAGTTGGTGATCTCCCGACGCCACTACGCTTGCAGGATGCGGTCGAGCGCGCCCTCTGCAATCATCCGAAAACCCGGCAGGCCTGGGCGAATGTCAAGATCCAGGCAGCAGCGGTCGGCGTCGGTCGGGCCGGCTTCCTGCCGACCATCAACGGCAACTGGCAGGGTACGCGTGACATCGTGCGCAACCACGTAACAGGTTTCCCGCAATACGATTCGAACTACGGCAAGAATTTGCAAAACGCCAGCGTGTCGCTCAGTTGGGTCCTGTACGACTTCGGCGGCCGCTCGGCCGCGCTGCGCAACGCAAACGAACTGCTAGCCGCTGCGCAGGCCAATCAGCTCGCAACGCTGCAGACGGTGTTCGGCACGGTCGCTAGGGACTTTTATGCGGCGCAGGCGGCGCAGGGGACACTTGCGGCGGCTCGCGAGGTTGAGCAAACCGCTAAGACCAGCGCCGACGCGGCGACCGCACGCACCGATCGGGGCGTGGCAGCGATCAGCGATCAGTTGCAGGCGCAGACGGCGTATGCCGAAGCGGTCGTGAGCCGCACGAAGGCCGAGAGCGATTGGGCCAGCGCCATTGGCACGCTCGCGTCGGACATGAATCTCGCGCCCGCGACGCCAATCATGCTGCCGGATGTCGGCGATGGTGTGAAACCCGACCATGAATTCGACGACTCGGTGGCCGCGCTCATTGAGGACGCGCAGCGCAACTATCCCGGCGTCGCGGCGGCCGTGGCGCAAGTAGAAGCAGCGAAGGCCAAAGCGGCGCAGACGCGAGCCGAAGGGTTGCCGCGCCTGAACCTGGTCGCCCAGTACAACTTCAACAATCAGCCGACGAGCCTGCAATTAGGCTTCCCTGTGTTTCCGGCGACGCATCGGGAGTGGTATCTCGGGTTCCAGGTGACGATTCCGTTCTTCGAGGGCTTTGCGCGAACCTACCAGGTGCGGCAGGCAGAGGCTCAGACCGAGCTACAAGTCGACCTGCTGGCCGAAGCGCGGCAGCAGGTCGGGCTCGATGTGTGGAACGCGTATCAATCGCTGCAAGGTGCGACAAAGAATCTGGACAACAGCGCGAACCTGCTGACACTTGCGCACCACTCGTATGACGCAGCTCGGCGTCGGTATCAGGTCGGCGTGGGCAGCATTCTGGAGCTGCTCAATGCGCAATCGGCGCTGGCGAACGCGAAGAAGCAGCGTATTCAAGCGCTGACGGACTGGCGATCGGCTCGTCTGCAGCTGGCATCCAAACTGGGACGATTGGGAATGTGGAGCATCAGTGAAAGGGCGATCTCACAAAAATTAGGTGTCGTTTCCCCAAGATAAAGCAAGGCATTACGCTGAAATCGGCGGGGTCTTTCCGATCATCCATAAGGGCGGTCGTAGCGCATGAATGCTGGTTGCCCGGCAACGCCTGGCGGGCTGAGCAAACGTACAGTTTTGATCAATGAGAATGCAAGCATCATCCGGTGCCGCGCAGCAGGCGCGAACGAAAGAGATGTTGTGCCACGGCCGCAAAGGTACGCTCGCTCCGGCTGGAAAACCATCTCGCCGAGCGGCGGTTCGCGCCAGGCGCGGTGATTTCGACCAGATTTGTTGCCTGATCCAGGTTGATCTGCTCTAGAAATCCTGAACACAAATGGGTGTTAGTGTTTCGGTGGCAATTTTCCCGATAGAAACGAGAGGTTGGCGACGAAGCGCAAGCAATACTCGGTTGAGCAGATCGTGGCCGCGCTCAAACAAGCTGAGCTGGGCATGCCGGTGGCGGATCTGGTTCGGCAGCTCGGATATCGGAGCAGATGTATTACCGATGGAAGAAGCAGTACGCGGGCCTGGAATCGAACCAGGTTCGCGAACTGAAGCCACTCCAGGACGAGAACGAGCGGCTCAAGAAGCTGGTCGCGGAACTGAGTCCGGACAAGGCCATCCTGCAGGATATCGCCACAAAAAAGTGGCCGCGCCCGCGCTGAAGAGACAGGTAGTGAGCTACATCGTGGATCACTACGATCTTCCGATGCAGCGGGCGTGCCGGCTTGTCAAGCAAGCTCACAGCATCCACTACTATCGCAGCGTCAAGGACCCGCAGACAGCACTGCGTCAACGCATGCGCGAGATCGCACAGACGCGCGTTCGATGTGGCTACCGGCGCGTGCACGTGCTGCTCAAGCGTGAAGGTTGGCGTGTGAGCCGGAATCGGGTCTATCGACTCTATGCCGAAGAACAGCTTCAGTTACGCTTGAAGCTGCCCAAGCGCCGCAAGATGGTGGTGTCGCGCTGCGAGCGTTGCGTGCCGGTTCGCCCCAACGAAGTCTGGAGCTTGGACTTTGTAGCGGACCAATTGGCCGACGGTACCCGCCTGCGAGCCCTGACGGTCGTGGACATCTTTAGTCGCGAGGCGCTGGCCATTGAAGTAGGCAAGCGCTTGCGTGCCGAGGACGTCGTGTCAGTGCTGAATCGTTTGGTGGCTCAGCGCCGCGTACCGAGGTTCCTGTTTGCCGATAACGGCAGTGAGTTTTCGGGTCTCCTGCTGGACATGTGGGCCTATCACCACAAGATGCACATCGACTTCAGCCGACCAGGCAGGCGCACCGACAACAGCTTCATCGAGACATTCAACGGCTCGTTCAGGGACGAATGCCTGAACCTGCACTGGTTCGAATCGTTGGCGGAAGTCAAACGTGAGATCGAGGCTTGGCGCCGCGACTACAATAAGACACGATCGTGGCCGTAGCTTTGAGAACCCGGATCCGGTGATGGATTTTTCTCGGAGGTGTTGTCCGGACCATCATCGAGGAGGGCGGCATGAGATTGGCGTTTTCAAAGTGCCGCCAATGAATGTTCGATGGCCGCAAGTAATTCGGACCGCGTACTAATGCGGGGCAGGTGCGTGCCTGGTAACGGCGCTATTTCAGATCGGCACATTGCTCAACGGAGCGTAATGGTACTGCGCCAGTCTGTCGTCCAGAGAGTCCGGGTCGGTGTCACGCTATGTACCGGCGGGTAGGCGGGCGATTCCGTCCAATACGGCGAGCCGCACGCTTCGATCGCGCTGCGCCCGCGGTGCGACTATTAACACCATCGTATAAGGTCCAAACTCCCACGAGGTGATATTGCCGCGGCCGACTGTTCTCTAGACTTCCGGTTAATCCTTCTACCGCAACGATTTCCGGAGAACAGCATGGACCGTACTCTGCATGCGATGTCAGTGTTTAGTCACGTCGCCCGACTGGGCAGTTTCACAGCAGCGGCTGAGATGCTCGGTATCAGTGCAGCGTCGGCCAGCACGCTGGTCCGTCGATTGGAGGAGCATCTCGGCGTCACGCTGCTTCAGCGGTCCACCCGTTGTGTTCGCCTCACCACGGAGGGGGAGCAGTATCAGGAGCACTGCCAGCGCATTCTCGGCGAGATCGAGCATATGCAGCAGCAACTCAGCGGGGCGGGGAAGATCGCGCGTGGGCGGCTGGCGGTGGACCTCGACCAGGAGGTCGCGCATTCGGTTTTGCCGCTCGTGCCGGCTTTCCACGCCAGTTACCCCGAGGTGGGCTTGCGCGTGGACGTCGGCGGGGATGCGGACGGCCTGATCGCCAACGGCGTGGACTGCGCCGTCGTCGTCGGACAACTCGCGGATTCGTCGCTGCGTAGCCGGCGCGTCGGGAATTTTCACGTGGTGACCGTCGCCAGTCCGGACTATCTGCGCGTTCGGGGCACGCCGGCCGACCCGGATAGCCTTCATTGCCACGATGTCATCCATTACACCCCGAGGCGCTTCGGCCCAGCCCGGGAATTCCGCTACACGGTGGACGGAGCAGAGACACGGCTCAAGCTGGCGGAGCGCATTTCCGTCAATGACGCACGTTCGGCGGTTCGTTATGCGGTGGAGGGTGTCGGTATTGCCCAGGTCAGCGAGCGTATGGTGACGGAAGAGCTCGCAAAAGGGCGGCTCGTCACCGTGCTCGACGAGTATGGTCCGCCGCCGCTACCGATTTCTGTCCTCTATCCGGACCGCCGGCAGGTGCCGATGTCGATACGGGCGTTCATCGACTGGATTCAAGCCCAGCTTCGCGATCTGGAGACTGCCAGCTTCGACGGCACGCCCGCGATCAACGGCGGGCGCGACGCAGCGCCATACTGGATGGCGGGCAGTGGCCGACACGACTCGCGGTTCATGCCCAAGGGGCTGCAGCAACTGGCAGCGACTGCCGCAACTGCATGACACACGCGGGCAACGCACGACGGTGTTGGCCGAGACGGCACTCATACCGAAGTATAGTTTGCGCGCCGATTGCCCGCGGCATAGGATGCGGTCGAGCCGCCGACCTGAAATGCTCGCGTTCTCGATATTTTTACTGAATTGAAGGTCAAGGACCGCTCGTATGCCGAACCAAGGTATTGTTTCCATCGTCGATGATGACCGGTCCATCCGCAGGGCCACGCGAAGCCTCGTTCGCTCGCTCGGCTGGGAGGTCAGGGTCTACGAGTCCGGCGAGGAGTTCCTTGACGCCGACTTGATAATGGACGTCGCGTGTATCATTTCGGACGTCCAGATGAAGGGCATCACAGGGCTGGAGATGTATGAAGCGCTTCTCGAGCGCGGACCGGCTCCGCCCGTGATCTTCATCACGGCTTTTCCATCCGAAACCACCCGCGAGCAAGCGATGAAGCTTGGCGCGATCTGCGTATTCAGCAAACCGGTGGATCCGGCGCAGATCAAGCAGCGCCTGGAGGAGATCGGCTCGGAGAGCAATCGGACCTGATCCGGAAATCCGTCTTTACCGAGTGACTCTATGAATAACGACCGCCAGGCGGGTGACGGCCACGGCGCATACGCGGATCCGGTCATCGCTCCGGCCGAACTCGCGGCGGCGCGTGCGTCCGAGCTCGGGCCCAATCTCCAGGCGCAACTCCGAAACAGTCAGCCCGCGGTGTACGCGGTCGCGATCGCGTTGGGCCTCGCGGTATTCCTTGTCGACGCGTTTGCGCCCGTCGACGTCGCCGTCGCGGTCCTGTATGTCGTCGTGGTGCTGCTGGTCGCGTCGGTCGCGTCCCAAACGGTCACCGTCGGCGTGGCCTGGGCCTGCGTATCCCTGACGGTCCTCGGATTTCTTCTGGCTCAGAGCGACCAGATAGCCGTCAGTTCGCTCGCGCGCTGTATCGTGAGCGTCATTGCGATCGTGACGGTCTCGGCATTGGCGTTGCGCAATCAGAGCAGCAGGGCGACGCTGCAGAACCAGGTCGACTTGCTCAATCTGACCCACGACGCGATCGTGGTGTACGGGCTCGACGGGCGTATCCGCTTCTGGAGCAAAGGCGCGGAGCGCCTATACGGATGGAGCGCGCAAGAAGCGTTCGGGAAAGCATTCCATGAGCTGACGCGTACCGGCGCCGCGCTGCCGATTGCCGACCTGATCGAGAAGACGGTGACGCACGGCAACTGGCAGGGAGAGCTCACGCGCATTCGCAAGAACGGCGAGCGCGTCGTGATTTCCAGCCGATGGATCGTGTCGCGAGACAAGTCGGGCCTGCCCGTCGCCATTCTTTCCACCGATAGCGACGTTACCCAGGCGAAATCGCTGGAAGCCGAATTGCGCCGCCAGAAGGAAGAGCTCGTGGCCACCGTCGACGCGATTCCCGCGATGGTCTGGAGCACGGACGAAGACGGGCGCTTGCTGTACCTCAATCGGCGCTGGACGGATTACGGTGTGCGGACCAGTGACGGCACGGATGTATGGCGCGATATCGTTCATGCCGACGACATCGAGACGTTGCGCGCCGCGTGGCGCCAGGCGATTTCCACGGGAAGCCCGTTCGAGGTGACGGCGCGCGTGCAGCTCGGCAGCGGCGAGTATCGTTGCATGATCGTCGGTGCCGCGCCGTTGCGCGGCGGAGACGGCCGGATCCTGCGCTGGTACGGCGTCAACACGGACATCGAGGCGCGCCGGCAAGCCGAGCAGGCGCTCGAGCGATCGCGCGCGGAGCTGGCGCATGTCACGCGGGTAACGATGCTCGGCGAGCTGGCGGCTTCGATCGCGCATGAAGTCACCCAACCGCTGGCTGCGATAGTCACGTCGGGTGAGGCAGGGCTGCGCTGGCTGGACCACGACGTGCCGGATCTCGTCGAGGTGCGGGATTCCGTCGAGCAGATGACAGACGACGCGAGACGGGCGACGGATATCATCCGGCAGATCCGTGCGATGGCCAAGCGCAGAGACAGGGACGACGCGCTCGTCGACGTGACGTCCATCGTCGAACAATCGATCGATCTCGTGCGCCGCGAGCTTCAGATTCACGGCGTCGAGGTCGCGCAAAGCTGTGAGCCGTCGCTCTGGGTCCGCGGAGATCGTGTCCAGTTGCAGCAGGTCATCATCAACCTCCTGATGAATGCCGTTCAGGCGATGAGCGACGTCGCGGACCGCAAGCGGACCCTGGTCGTGTCGACCGGGCTGGTCGATGGCGCGAACGTGCAGGTACGCGTGGAGGATTCCGGCCCCGGCATTCGCAGCGAAGACGTCAATTCGTTGTTTACGCCGTTCTTCACCACCAAGAAGGAGGGCATGGGCATGGGGCTCTCGATTTGCCGTTCGATCGTTGAGGGGCATGGCGGCCGCATCTGGGCCGAGTCGCAAGAAAACAAGGGGGCATCGATGCAGTTCGTTCTACCGCTTGAAGGAATCACGCAGTCATGAGCCACGGTCCCGATCTCATCGCAACAAACTCCGTCGTGTACGTTGTCGACGATGACGATTCCATGCGCAAGGCGCTCGGCCGGCTGTTTCGCTCGGTTGGCTTGAGTGTCGAGCTCTTTGGCTCCGCGCAGGAGTTTCTGGATTTCGACAAGCCCGATGTGCCGAGCTGTCTGATTCTCGACGTCCGGCTCAAAGGACAGAGCGGACTGGCGTTGCAGGAGCAGATCGTCGCGGGCGACGTGCAGCTGCCGATCATCTTCATTACGGCTCATGGCGATGTCGAGATGTCGGTGAAGGCGATGAAGAACGGGGCGCTGGATTTCCTGTCCAAGCCCTTTCGCGACCAGGACATGCTCGATGTCGTCCAGAATGCATTGCTGAAGGATGAGAAGCGGCGCAAGTCGGAGAGCCGTGTCGCCGACGTGCGCCGCCGCTACCAGACGCTGACGCCGCGCGAGCGCGAGGTGATGAAATACGTCGTGAGCGGCCTCCTGAACAAGCAGATTGCCGCAGAGCTCGGATTGAGCGAAATCACCGTGAAGATCCATCGCGGCCACGCAATGCGGAAGATGGGCGCGCGAACCCTGCCCGAGTTCGTGCTGGGCGCGCAATCGCTGGGGCTGGATCCTGCCGCGGAGTAGCAGTACCGATCTCGACGCGCGTCGGCGCCGCGCCGCGTCAGCGCAACGGAACACGCCGGTGGGGCGATTCGGCCGCATCGCCCTGTCGATCCGGAGCGAACCGGAATCGCGGCCCGGGGGCTATCTGTTGACGATGTGTTTCGGCAGCGACAGCGTCAGGCAGAAGCCCAGCAACAGGCACGCGATCATGCACGAGACGGGAAGCGCGAAGCTCCCGGACGACTGTTTGAGAACGCCGACTACATAGGGGCCGAAAAAGCCGCCGATGTTGCCGATCGCGCTGATCCATGCGATGCCGCTGGCGGCGTTGCCGGGGCCGAGAACCGCCGTGGGCATTCCCCAAAACACCGGGGGAAGAGAAAGCAATCCCGCATTCGCGATGCACAGTGCCATCACGGTAAGCCACAGATTGCCGTGCCAGACGAGGGCGAGTGTCAGCCCCAACGCTGCCAGCAAGAATAGGGCGGCGGTGTGGACGCGCCGCTCTCGGCGGCGATCCGCGCTTTGTCCGGCCGTGATCATCACGATCATCGCGAACGCGTTGGGCAGCGCCGCAATCAATCCGATGAAGAGATCCCTGCCCACGCCGAGCGACTTGATCATCGTGGGCGCCCATAGCGTGTAGCCGTAAATGCCGACGACGTCGAGGAAATAGATCAGCCCGAATACCCAAAAGATCCAGCTGCCGAACATCGCGTTGTTGTTCGCCGAAGCGGCGAGAGCACGATCTTCGGCAAGCGTTCGGGTGAGGTAGGCTCGGTCGGCCTCCGTCTCGTGGCGGCTTTGGGTGACATCGTCCTCGAGATACTTCCAGCAGAGAAGCGCGGCGACGAACGCCGGCAGCGCCTCGACCATCAACATCCATTTCCAGCCGGAAAGCCCGCCGATTCCGTCGAAGTACTCCATGATGAAGCCGCTCAGCGGCGAGCCGATCAGACCGGACAGCGGCAGCGCCGCGTAGAAGGTGGACAGCACCCGCGCGCGGTGGTATCGCGGGAACGACTGGGAGATGTAATAGACGATGCCGGGCACGAGCCCGGCCTCCGCCACCCCGAGCAGATAACGCATGACATAGAACTGCTTGGGCGTCGCGATGAAGGTGGTCAATGCCGAAACGATTGCCCACGACAGGATGATTCGCGTGAGCCATCGCTTGGCGCCCACCCGCTGCAGGATCATGTTGCTTGGAACTTCGAACACCACGTAGCCCAGCGCGAAAGTACCCGCGCCGAATCCGAACACCGCATCGGTGAAACCCAGGTCGACCCCCATCTGGAGTTTCGCGAAGCTGACGTTGATGCGGTCGACGTATGCGGCAACATACGCAAACATGAAAATGGGCAGGATTCGCAGCGCGAGATGCCGCGAAATACGATTTTCCCGCGCTTCGTCGTTCGGGTCGTTGCTATCGACCGGACGACCGGCTGCGCGCGTCGCGTTCAGATCCAAGAGGTTCCCCCGTTGCTCGGCGAGCAAGGCCGCACAAATGTGTCGACATCGACGCCAGTGATCGTCGATATCGGATGCCAGCAGCAATTCATGTATCCACTCCACGACGCACGGCCGTGCCCGCACTTCGTTCGCGTCGGTAACGAGGCGCAGGCAATGCTGGATGAGGTGGAAGAACGGCGACTTTGCCCATCGTTCACTCGAGGCGTTCGGACCGGGACGCCGGTGTTGACGAAGGCATATTTTTCTCAGGGCCCGCGATCGCGGAGCTGCCCGTGCGGCACATGACGGGCTGGCGTTGCGCGATTCGAACTCGTCCGGAGATTTTACCGGATAGTGTCGATCGCAGGAGAGCGGCTGTCAGCATTTTTATCGTGGCGGCGACGACTGAATTGGAAGCGCGAAAGCCGCCGCGACGCAAAGCGCGTCGTGGCGGCACGAGCATCGGGCTGGCCCCGCGTTCGGTGGGGCAAGCCAGGCAAACGGCAAAGGCACTCGCTTATTTAATGGTGGCGAAGAGCAGATTGAGGCCCTCGGCGAGAAGCGGGTGGGCGATGATGGCGTCGCGCACGGACGTGTACGGCAGGTTGCCGATCATTGCCATTTGCACGACCGACATCACTTCGCCCGCCCCCGAGCCGACCATCGTGAAGCCCAGGATCTGTCCGGTTTCGGGCGCCACGAGTGCCTTCATGAAGCCTCGCGTCGTTCCGTTGGTGCGGGCTCTCGGCACGGCCGCCATCGGCAATTTCGCGACGATGACGGGCGTGTTGCGCGCCTTGGCGTCCGCTTCGTTCAGGCCGATGCGCCCCAGTTCCGGATCGGTGAACAACGCGTACGGAATGATGCGCGCTGCCGTGCTGCCTGCCCGCCGTTCGATACCGGCCTTCAGTACGCGATAGTCGTCGAACGACGCGTGCGTGAACATCGGCGTGCCGGCGACCTCGCCGATCGCCCACGTTCGTTCAGCGGTGGTCGCGAGCGCGTCGTCGACCTTGATGAAGCCCCGCTCGTCGCGATCGACGCCTGCCAGATCCAGGCCGATGTCGTCGGTGACCGGCCGCCGGCCTGCCGCGACGAGCAGATGACTGCCGTCGATCGATGTGCCGTCGTCGAGCTTGACCGTGACGCCCGTACCCGACCGCCCGGTTACGCCGGTAATCCGGGCAGACAGATGCAGCGAGATGCCGTCGTCCTCGAACGCGCGCTGGATTTCGACGCTGACGTCCTCGTCCTCGCGAATGGCGACCCGCGGTGCGTCGTGAATGAGTGCGACCTCGCTGCCGAGGCGCCGAAACGCCTGGGCCATCTCCAGGCCGATGTAGCCGCCGCCGATCACGATGAGCTTTTTCGGCAGCACGTCGAGGTTCAGCGCTTCAACGTGTGTGAGCGGGCTCGAATCACGCAGGCCGGGCACGTCCGGAACCGCCGCCACGGTGCCCGTGTTGATATAGACGTTCTCGCCTTCGAACAGCTGTTCGGAGCCGTCGCCGGCCCGAACGAGGATGCGTCGCGGCGCGACGAACCGACCGGAACCGATCACGAGATCGAGGCCCGACTGTTCGAAAGCGCGGCGGTTGATATCCACCATGCCGTCGACGACTGCGCGGACGTTCGCATGCACGCCCGCCATGTCTGCAAGATGGTGCGCGTCGGCGGACGCCGCTCGCCACGCATGCATGTTGCGCGCGTTCTGAATCAACGTCTTGCTGGGGATGCACGCGACGTTGATGCATGAACCGCCGATCATGCCGCGTTCGATGATGGCGACGCGCTTGCCGCTTCGGGCGAGGTCCATCGCCAGGGATTTTCCGCCCTTGCCGCCGCCGAGGAACAGATATTCGTATTGCTTCGCGCTTTCCATAACGTTACTCCTTGATTAAAGACAGACGAATCCGCGAGATCGACGCGCGACGTCCGCTCGGCGCGCGCACGCCGGCTTACTCGGCCCAGATCGCAGTACGGACGCCGGCGGCATACGCCGGATCGATGCGCTCGAGATGGGCGAGCACTCTGTCGACCACGTCCTGCGGGACGCCGCTGATCGCCCGCCCGATGTTGGCGAACAGTCTCTCCTTCTGGTCGGCGCTGAACAGACGGAACAGCGCGCGGGGCTGGCTGTAATAGTCGTCATCGTCACGATGGTCGTAACGGTCGACCGTGCCTGCCTGCACCGGCGGTTCGGCCGCTGCTGGATTCGCGGCGAAGTCGCCTTGACGGCTGGGTTCGTAGTTCACGGTGCTGCCGAGGTTGCCGTCGACACGCATCGCGCCATCGCGATGGAACGAGTGAAACGGGCAGCGCGGCGCATTGACGGGAATCTGGTGATGATTGATGCCGAGCCGGTAGCGCTGCGCGTCGCCGTACGAAAACAGGCGCCCCTGAAGCAAGCGGTCCGGCGAAAACCCGATTCCGGGTACGACGTTCGCCGGCGTGAACGCGGCCTGCTCGACGTCCGCGAAATAGTTCTCGGGGTTCCGGTTCAGCTCGATCGTCCCGACGTCGATCAGCGGGTAATCGTTGTGCGGCCAGACTTTGGTGATGTCGAACGGGTTGTACGGCACCTTCGATGCGTCCGCTTCCGGCATCACCTGGATGCGGAAATGCCATCTCGGGAAGTTACCGTGTTCGATCGCCTCGTAGAGATCGCGCTGCGCGGACTCGCGATCCTGACCGACCACGCGAGCGGCTTCCGCATCCGTATAGTTTTCGATGCCTTGTGCGGACTTGAAATGGAACTTCACGTAGAAGCGTTCGTTCGCCGCGTTGACGAATGAGAACGTGTGCGAGCCGAAGCCGTGCATTTGCCGGTAGTTCTTCGGGATGCCGCGATCGCTCATCAGGATCGTGACCTGATGCAGCGACTCGGGATGGCGCGACCAGAAATCCCACACCGCGACGTTGTTGCGCATGTTCGTCCGCGGATCGCGCTTTTGCGTGTGGATGAAATCCGGAAACTTGAGCGGATCCCGCACGAAGAACACGGGCGTGTTGTTGCCGACGATGTCCCAGTTCCCTTCCTCCGTGTAGAACTTGATCGAGAAACCGCGCACGTCGCGCTCCGCGTCGGCGGCGCCGCGCTCGCCCGCGACCGTCGAGAATCGCATGAAAATCGGCGTTTCCTTGCCAACCCGGTCGAAGACCTTGGCTTTCGTGTAGCGCGAGATGTCGTGCGTGACCTTCAGCGTTCCGAAGGCGCCCGACCCCTTTGCGTGTACGCGACGCTCGGGAATTACCTCGCGGTCGAAATGGGCCAGCTTTTCAACGAGCCACATGTCCTGCAATACGACCGGGCCACGCGCGCCGGCGGTCATCGAGTTCTGGTTGTCGGATACGGGGGCGCCGGCGGCGGTCGTCAGGCTCTTGTCGGACATTGTTGTCAGCCTCAAGTCGTTTGTCGTTCGGTGAGTGATCGAATTGCGGGGGGCGGAAGGCGGCGTCGCAGGGCCGCCTTCCGGAGTCCTTCTTCGCGGCGGCTCAGGCTACCGGAATGGGGTTCTCGACGAGCGCCTGATTGAACTGATCGACGAACGCATACTCGTCGGGGCCGACGTTGTTCCGCAGCGGCTGCGCCATCTCGACCACGACTTCCGTCGTCGCGGTTTCGAGACGCTGGATCGTCTCGGCGATGAAGGCGTCCAGCGGCATTGCTCGCGGATCACCGCTCTTGTGGATCAGATCCGTGTCGACCCACGGCGGGGCGATTTCCAGCACGCGGACACTCGTATTGCGCAACGCAAAGCGTTGCGACATCGTGTACGAGTGAATGGCCGCCTTCGTCGCGGAGTAGAGCGCCGTGGCGGCAAGCGGGACGAATGCCAGTACGGAGCTGTTGTTGATGATGAACGACTCGGGTTGCGCCTTCAGATGTTCGACGAGCGCGGCGCTGACACGCACCGGCCCGAGCAGGTTCGTGTTCACGAGCCGGACGGCTTGCGCGTCGTCCAGCGCACCGCCGGCGTCATCGAACGGCATGATGCCCGCGTTGTTGATCACGACGTTCAGCGTCGGATAGTCCGCGATCAGCTGTCGCGCGACACGCTCGATCTGCGTGGGGTCGCCGACGTCCAGCTCCACGGTGTCGATACCCGGATTGGCCCGAGCGATCTCGTCCAGCAACGCCTTGCGACGCCCCGCGACAATGACCTTGTTGCCACGCTTGTGAAGGTTTTCTGCGAAAGCGCGGCCGATACCCGACGTGCCGCCGGTGATGAAGACAGTGTTTCCGGTGAGTTTCATGATCGGAGTTCCTTTGAATGGACGACTGGAGCGGTTGCGAAAAAGGTTTGCTGCGTTTAATGCGCGACGGCGTAACGCGCCGCGGGGGTATTGCTCGAGAGATGGGGAATCATGACGCGGCGGGCGGCGTCGTATGCGGCCCATTCTTCTCCTGCGTGCAGGGATGGAATCGTGACGAGTTCCTGACGGTCAAAGCCGGTCAGCGCTGCGTCGACCATGTCGGAAGCCGACATGACGATCTCCTTCGGGAGGTTGTCCAGCGGGAGCCCGCCAATCTCCCAGAACTCCGTCGCCGTCGCGCCCGGGAGAACGGCCTGAACCTGCACGCCCTTGTCTGCCAGTTCGTGATGAAGGGACTGCGTGAACGCGAGCGTGAATGCCTTGCTTCCGCCATACACGCCGTTCAGCAGCTCGGGCCCGATCGCAACGATGGACGAGATGTTGATGATCGCGCCGTGGCCGCGAGCGACGAAGCCGGGTGCTGCTGCATAGGTGAGGCGCGTCAGCGCCGTGACGTTGAGATCGATCATGCGCGTCATTGCGTCGACGTCGCTTTCGAGCAGCGGCTTATGCGCGCCGACACCGGCATTGTTCACCAGCAGCGTGATGCTCGCGTCCGTGCGCAGCTTCGCTTCGATGGCGGCCAGCGCGCGCGAATCGCCGAGGTCCGCGGCGATCACTTCGACACTGCGCTGCGTGTCGTCGGTAATGCGCTTCGCAAATGCGTCGAGCCGATCCTTGTTGCGTGCAACGAGAATCAGATCGAACCCGCGGCGTGCGAGTCGTTCGGCATAGACCGCACCGATACCCGACGATGCGCCCGTGATCAGTGCGGTGCCTTTGTGTGCTTGCGTCATGATGTTGTTCCGTCGATGGTTACGAAGTGAATGACATCTGCCGGGAAACGCCGAGCCGGTTGCGTCATCTCGGCCGGCTCGTTTCAGTCTTCTGTTTCTCGGCGATTGCGATGTAGTGCGATGCAGTTTATTGGCGAGGCGACGTGTCGATCAACGCGCTCCGCCCATAAAGTCATTTCACTTACTCCGAATATTCGTTCGCGCGAACTGCATAACGGCCGTCGACGGTCGCGGCGGTTTCGGTCGATACGCGTCGTCTACGCGTTCGTCACCGACGGTGCTCGCCCGTGGCGCCTCAGGTCGTTCGCGGCGAGCCGGTGCGTGAAAGGACATGGTCCAGACGGCTCGTTTCCCGATTGCCGAGGCTGAGAGTGCGCAGTTCGGACAATGCGGCCAACGGGATCGCGTCAAGCGACGCGTTTCTGACGATCAACGTGGCGTCGTCCGTGCCGCCGAGCAGACCCTTCGGGTCCTTGAGTTCGCGGATGGTGTATTGCTCGTGAAGGTACTGTGGAGTCCAAAGCGGAACCACCACCCACCGGCGTGCGGCGACGGCCTCCTCGAAGGCGCGTACGCAATCGTCGAGCGTGCCGTTTTCGAAGTGATACCCTGCGTCCGCCAGGCCGTACTGCGCGACGATTTCGCGGGAAAATCTGCTGATGCCCGCACCGGGATTGATGCCCTGAATCCGCTTCACCATCCGTGACGCGACATCCGCCCGTTTCAGATCGGAGATGGAGCTCACCGCGCTTTCGGGCACATAGTCGGGTACGCCCCACAATGCATATGGCCGATAAAGGACGGTGATCTTGTGCACGTCCTGCTCGAACGGAGCGAGGTAGAGACTATGACTGCTCGGGAGCCATGCGCTGCTCAGCATGTCGGCTTGCCCTTCCCGCAGAATCCGGAAGGCTTCTTCGTGCGGTGCGAATATTTCGTCGACCGTTACGCCATGCTCGTTCAGTATCCGCCGCACGACGCCGGAGGCCGCGCGATGGAACGACAGGTCGATGGTAACGAGCGTGAGTCTGGGTTGAGTCGGGTCGAGATCGACCATGGCATTCTCCTGGTTCAGACAATCAAGGTCAGCGTGATGCGATAGAGAGCGCGATGCCGGCCACGATGAGAACGACGCTTGCCGCGAGTCCCATCGTGAGATGCTCGTGAAGAAAGAGGACCGACGTCATGAGGCCGAAGACGGGAACGCCTAACATCGCCGTCGCCATGCTCGTGCTCGACATGCGCGTGTTGGCGGCATTCACCGCGCAGAAGCAAAATGCCGTTGCAATGGGACCGATGTAGATCAGTGCCGACGTCAGGCTGAGGCTGCCGTCGCCCGTGTAGGGTCCCTCGAGCACTCTGGCGAGCACGGCGAGCGGTACGGCGGCAACGAGCATTTGCCAGGGCGCGAGCACGTAGGCGCTCGACGCGCTGCGGAAATGCCGGAGATGAAGAATGCAGACCGCCCAGCACAGCGACGCGCCGAGCAGCATGACGTGTGCGACAACGGCCTGACGATCGTGCCAGTCGACATCGAGCGGATTGAAGAGCAGCAGGACCCCGGCCACGCCAAGTGCCGTGCCGAATGCTTTACGCACGGACAGGTGCTCGCGAAATGCCAGCACCGACACGGGCGTCACCCAGATCGGCGTCGTATAGGCGAGCACGGCGGAACGGCCGGCGCTCACGTGGTGCAGCGCGACGGCGCTCATCGCGGTGAACGCCAACATCTGAAGCAAGCCGACGCTGGCGAGAAACGGCAGGTCGGCGCGCTTCGGCAAGCGCAGCGTCCCGGTCGCAGCTTGCACGACGAACAGGCACAGCGCCCCGGATGCGAACCTTGCTGCCGACAGCCACAGCGGTGTGACGTGCGCCAGGCCGAGCTTCATCGCCGGCCAGTTCGCACCCCACAACAAAATCGCCGCGCCCAATAACAGCGCACCGCCATATCTGGACGAGGGCACGGTCGCGGTGCGGCCGTGCGTGTCCATCCGAATCAACTCGGACATGATGACGCTCCTCGAAGTCGTGCAGCCGAGCGTGCGCGAAACGGTAGCTCGGAACGCTTGCCGCGCGGGCGGCAAGCCTGCTTCGGGTGATCAGATGAATGTGAATATCCGTTCGCGCGGCAGCCGCGATTTGGGCAGATCCGCGTTGAAGTCGTCGCCGCTGCGAAAACCCAGGGACACGATGACGACGCTCGTCAGGCCTCGTTCGCGCAGGCCGAGGCTTGCATCGAGCGCGCGGCTGTCGAACCCTTCCATCGGCGTTGCATCGACGCCGAGGACGGCCGCGCCGAGCAGCAGGCCGCCCAGCGCCAGATAGACCTGCTTTTCCATCCATTGCGGCGTATCGCGCAGCTCGTATTTGTGCATGTCGACGTACGAGCGGCGGCTCTTGTTCTGCGCGGCGCGCATTTCGGCGGTCTTGAATCGACCATCCACCGATTCGCGCTCCAGAATGGCCTGAAGGTGTTCGTCGTCCATGTCGGTCCGCATGCACATCGCGATGACGTGCGATGCATTGACGACCTTGGCCTCGTTGTACGCGTAGGCGCCCGTTGTGGCGGCCGCGATGCGCGCGCGGCCTTCCGGTGTCGCGGCCACCACGAAATGCCACGGTTGGGAATTCACCGAGGACGGCGACTGGTGAAGCAGCGACAGCAATGTTTCGACCTGCGCGGCGGGAAGCGACTTGCCGCCCTCGAAGGCTTTGACGGTATGGCGGGCATGAATGGCGTCGGCGAGATTCATGTGCGGGACTCCGGTTGTCGGCGATGGCGAAAGGGATTAACGGGTCGGTGCGGGACCTGCGCCGATGCGTACGCGGAACAATGCGTACGGCTTCTGGCGCTCGTCCTTGCCGCCGTGGAATACCGGTTGGCGGTGAAGCTGGTTCGCGGTGAAGTAGAGGTAACCGTCCGGGCCGACCGACAGCGTGTCGGGCCACAGCACGCGCGGATCGTGCAGGATCGTCTGCCATTCGCCGCCCGGCTCGAGCTTGCGAATCGAGTTGTGCTCGTAATCGCCGGCATAGACATTGCCGTTCGCGTCGCTGGCAAGACCGTCGGACGCCCCTTTCTCCCCGAGATCCTTCACGGCGGCCGCCAGTTGCGCGTCGCTGATCGACGGATCGCGCAGCATCGCGGTCGGAATCGAGTAGAGATGGCGGCTCGACAGCGGGCAGTAGTAGAGGGTCTGGCCGTCCGCGGAGAGCGCGATGCCGTCGGACGCCACGGAAAAGGGCTTGGTGGTCCCGTTCGGGTCGCGGACTTTCAACGACTGGCCTTCGACGACCGGGACGAAGCGAGGATCCGCCGACGTCGACACGTCGCCGGTCAGGCGGCGTATCGCCTTTCCGCTGTCGAGGTCGATCACGATCAGGCCGCCGATGCCCGACAGCGAGGAGTCGGTCACGTAAGCGACCCCGGCCTTTCCGATGCGAAAATCGAAGCGCATGTCGTTCACATAGGTCTGGGCGCGCATCACGTTCGCGGGGAACACGATCGTCTTGACGACGCGGTTGGTCGCGAGATCGATGGCGACGAGCTTCGCGCCGCCCGCGACCGGCTCCGAAAAGTTCGGTGCGGCGGTATCCAGAACCCAGAGCTTGCCGTGACCGTCGGCAACGACGCTTTGGACACTCAGGAAGTGCGTGGACGGGTGCGCCGCATCGGCATGGTTGATCTCGGCGTTTGGATAGGCGACGACGCGGCCGTCACGCAACTCGCCAACGGTGAAAGGCACGGCGTCGCCCCAGCGCGGGAAATTAACGAAAATCCGGCCGTTCTCGGCAACCGTCACGCCGGTGGGCATCGGGCCGGAAAAGGTGGCCACCGTGTCCATCGCGCCGATGGTGCGGTCGGTCGCCTGAACCGCCGGCGCCGTTGCCGGCGCGGACGGTTGCGCCAACACGGGGTTGACCAGCAGCGTGAAACTCAAGCCGGCTGCCAGTGCGGTTGCGGTCCGGCGGAGGGAAGTGAATCTCGTGATGCGTCGATGCGGGAAGTGCATGTTTGTTCTCCGGTCTTGTCCAGCATGTTCGGAATGGCGATACAGGGCGTCGTCGGCGTGCGTCAGAAGCCTTCCAGCACGATCTTTCCTCGCGCGCGACCGCTCTCGATGAGGGCATGGGCGCGCCGGAGATTTTCGGCATTGACGGTTCCGAAGTGATCGGCCATGGTCGTGCGCAACGTACCGTCGTCGATCAGGGTGGAGACGCGATCGAGGATTTCGTGCTGCCTGACCATGTCCGCGGTTTCGAACAGCGATCGTGTGAACATGAGTTCCCAATGAAGCGAAATCGACTTGCGTTTGAGCGGCATCGCGTCCAGCGTGTCGGGGTCGTCGATCACGGCAAGTCGGCCCTGCGGCGCCAGCGCCTCGACGAGCTGCGCATAATGGACGTCCGTCTGAGTGAGGCTGGCGACGTAGCGCACTTGCGGGGCGCCGATGCGGCGCAGCCCTTCGAGTAGCGGCTGCGTATGGTCGATGACGTCGTGTGCACCGAGCGCTTGCGCCCATGCGCGCGTTTCGGGGCGAGACGCCGTCCCGATTACACGCAGCCCCGTCAGTTGACGCGCCAGTTGCGTCAGCATGGAGCCGACGCCGCCGGCCGCACCGACGATCAGCAATGCATCGCCGGCACCGGCGCCCTCGGCGATCCCGAGGCGATCAAAGAGCAGTTCCCACGCCGTCAGCGACGTA
Organism: Burkholderia anthina; assembly: GCF_001547525.1. Taxonomy (GTDB): domain Bacteria; phylum Pseudomonadota; class Gammaproteobacteria; order Burkholderiales; family Burkholderiaceae; genus Burkholderia; species Burkholderia semiarida. Next base: position 1,289,878 of record NZ_LNJP01000003.1, on the reverse strand, counting down.
AGCGGCAACGCTGCCGCTTGAGCATCGGAGAGCGTCGCGGGCTTGCGGCCTGCAATACGCTCGTCGACCAGAACATATTGCGCATACGCGCCGGGCCGGGCGATCGAGCCCGCGAAGAAAACCTTGTCTCCCGGAGCGAACATGGAAACGTTGCTTCCGATTGCCTCGACGGTTCCGACGGCGTCCCATCCCAGGATCCGCGGCTGCTCGGTGGGCGACCCCATACGAACCTTCGTGTCGACGGGATTGACGGCGATCGCGTCGACCTTGACCAGCAAGTCGCGCGGCTCGGCTTCGGGCTTGGACACCTCGGCATCGAAAAGGGACTCGGGATGGTCCGCGGGCAGGCCATGCTGTGTATAGACAACCGCTTTCATGGTTGAACTCCGAATGATGGTTGAGTGGCGCTGGGCTGCTCGCTGCAGACCGGGCGCCAACGTGTGAGTGAAATACTGCTCGACCTCGACTGCGGGAAAAACGCGTTACATTAGGGAGGACTTTCACTCCAGGAATGAAAATGGTGCGGCTCGAGGACCTTCAACTATTCGTGAGAGCCGCGGCGCTCGGCAGCTTCTCGAATGCGGCGAGGGAAGCCGATCTGCTGCCAGGGCAGGTGAGCGCCGCGATTCAAAGGCTCGAGCGCGAGCTGGATACCCGTCTCTTTGCACGCTCCACCCGAAGCCTGAAACTCACCGCGGAAGGCGAGCAGTACCTGCCCTATGCGGAGGAAGTGCTCTCCATGGTTCACGAGGGGCGTGAGCGGTTGCACGGTGGAAAGCACGCGTTGCAAGGTACGTTGCGAATCGCCGCACCGTCGGATATCGGACGCAATGCACTGCTTTCCTGGCTCGGCGTGTTCCGCGATGCGCATCCGAAGCTGGTGCTGAAGCTTTCGTTGTCCGACCACGTGACCGACGTATTTCGCGATCCGGTGGACGTGGCTATCCGCTATGGCGCGCCGGAGGCCGCAAGCTACGTCGCGCTTCCGCTCGCCGAAAGCAACCGAAGAGTGCTCGTCGCCTCTCCGGAATACGTGAAGCGGCACGGCGCGCCTGCGTCGCTCGACGAGCTGGTTTTGCACGACTGTTTGCCCTACGTGCTCGGTGGGCGTGTCTACGATCGCTGGCTGTTTCCCGCAAGCGGCGTGAGGCGGCAGGTCACGGTGAAGGGTGTGCTGCTGTGCGACGATGCCGAAATCGCGCGGCGCTGGGCTGTCGAGGGCAGGGGCATTGCCTACAAATCCTGGCTCGATGTCCATGACGACGTCAGAGCGGGGCGCCTGACAGTATTGCTGCCCGATCAGCGAGGCGAGGCGGCTCCGCTGAGCCTCGTGTGTCCGCATCGTCGCCAGTTCTCGCCGGCGGTCAGATACCTTCATGCGCACCTCCGCGAACGAATTTCGCCGATGATCGCCGCGATGCGCGACTACGTTGGCGACGCGATGGAGTAGCACGGTCTTTTTAGCCGCGCGAGCCGTGACGTGCGGAGGTGAATGCAGAACGACGCGCAACGGAGTATTCATCAGCTTCTCGGCTCCAATTCGGGACGCTGTCTGGTCCCCAGGTTTCGTTAACGTCCAGTCGCGATAGTCCACGGCAACCGGGTTCCCGCTGGCGGATCGCCCACGTTCGAGCGTCGTTCAGGCGCCTTTCGGCTCATCGGGCAACACATGCAGCCAGTTTGGCGTTTCGGAGCTGCACGGAAAATCGTCTCGCCGTGTATTCGAGCTAGTCGAAAATAGTCAACGCACCTATGCGCAGGTATAGGTGGCTTGCGAGCATCGGTGCGGGAAGGCGAAGAACGCGCGTTGAAAGCTGTTTTCAGGGAGAGGCCATTGAGGTCGGCCAATTGTCTTCCTACCATTCACTCGGGTTTTATCCCTTGATAACTTTACGTTCACGTTGGTTAAGGAGAGTGTGATGAAGAAAACGATCGCGTCGATGCTGTATGTCAGCTATTTGGCCTTCGGTATTTCAGCCCATGCGGCGGAGCAGAATACCGCTCCGCCGCCGGAGCAGGTCGTCAGCCAGAAAGAAGTGACGAAGAGTGAAAAGAAGGCGCAACGCGCGGCCGATCGCGCGCTGTCGCGGAAAATCGTATGGGCGCTGTCGAAAACGAAACGATTGAATGCAATCAACGTGAGGGTGCTCGCTCGCCGGGGAGCCGTGACCCTGACCGGATACGTGCCCGACAGCGAGCAAGTCCAGCTTGCCGGCGATAGCGCCGCGCGGGTCGCGGGCGTGACGTCCGTCGCCAACAATGTGGTGCCGGGCGAACCGGGCCGTTGATTGCCGTCACCGGAGGCCGACGTGCGCGTACCGATGCGTTCGCGCGTCGCCCGGTGTTCGCGGCGGTTCGAAGGCCGAGATCCGATTTTGAATGTTGCATGGCGCTGTGCACGGAAAACGGGTGCTTTCGCCGCGCCGAAATAACGTCCTTTTTGCCGGGTAATCGGTGGGTCGATATCGCGCCGACACGTTCATGACGTGCCTGAAAATGAATGATCTGAAGGCGAAACGGGCCGGCCCCGATGTTGACGAGCAAAGTCAGTTTTTCGGTAAATCGCATTCAAATTCAAGCGGCGAATTTTTATGATGACAACTGCTGCGATTAAATCGGGTCGTGGGTTTTCGATGTCGATAATTGTCGTGCGCGTTGCGTGACGCGACCTATTCGGCATTTGGCGCGGTTATCTGGCAGTAAAACCAGGGGCGCGAGCTCCGACTCGTCATCGTCGCTATCCTGCCGGCCGTTTCCGGTCGGCACTTCGTTATCCAACTCGTTGAGAGATATATGACACGCTTGACTACCCTTAAGCCGTCGGAAGCTACCGGCGAAACCGCAGCTGTGTTCGGTCAGATCAAGGCCGCACTTGGGAAGGTCCCGAACGCCTACGCGACCATCGGCACGCACAGCCCGGCCGGTCTTTCGGCCATGTTGAACGTCGATGCGGCGATCGCGGCAAGTTCTCTGGATCAGGCCGATATTGAAACGGTGCGCCTTGCGGTAAGCGCGCTGTCCGGTTGCGACTATTGCCTGGCCGCTCATACGATGCTCGGCAGGATGTCGGGTCTCACGCCGGAAGTGATGAAGAATATCCGCGCCGGTCGCGCGTCGGGGGAGGCCCGGCGTGATGCGCTGCTCTCGTTCGTGCGATCGATCGCGACGACGCGCGATACCGTGCCCCCGGGCGTGCTGGAGGCGGTGCTGGACGCGGGGTATACCGAGCGGCAGGTCATCGAGATCATCCTGGTCATGACATCGATCACCTTCACCAACCTGGTGAACCGCGTGAACGACACGACGCTGGACTTTCCGGCAGTCGACTGAACGTGTCGGGCGCCGGCTCGACTGACGGCCAATACCCGGTGTCGTTTCGGAACGCCACACAGCGCCCGCCGGGCGCTGTGTGCATTGACGCTCGCGAAGCAGTTGGAAGACTGAATGAGCGACGGGGCGCCATGCGGACGAACCGATCCGTCCGATCGTGTCGTCGTACTGGCGTGTCAAACGAAAGCAGATGCTCGAAAGATCCCTTTACGATGGAGAATGAAAATGTCAAAGCAGTTTGTCGTTGCCACGATTACCGCGGATCCGCAACACGCGAAGGCGATGGAAGCGGCGTTGTTGGCGGCCGTACCGGCCGTCCGGACCGAGGATGGGTGCGAGCAATATGAGCTGCATCGCGACCGCGAGGCTTCTCATCGCTTTACGATGATCGAGCGATGGCGGGACGAACGTGCGCTGAAGGTCCACGGCGAAGCACCGGCGTTCCAGAACCTGGCGCGCGAACTCGCGGGCAAGGCGACGCTCGATGTCGTGCTGCTCGAGAAACTGATCTAGGCGAACCGAAATCACTCTGGAACAAGCCGGCGGCCGGATCGATTCCCGGCCGCCGTTATTTTTCGTTCGTTCGATCGAGGCCGGACGTCGCGTGCGCGACGTCGATCATCGAACGAGCAGCGCGAGTACGGGCGCGGCGAGTGCGGTCAGGATGCCGTTCATTCCGATGGCCTGCTGGCGTATCCGCGGGCCGGTGCCTTGTCTCGATCGCGTCATGATTGAAGCGATTCCCGACACCCGGCCGCGCAGGCCTTCGCGTTGACCGACGCACGGGACACGAGCAGGCTGCCGGTCGCCAGCGCGAGAAACACCAGTGAACTGCCGATCGACCCTGTCAAACCGAACGCGGGATACACCCACCCCGCGACGGCGGAGCCGACGCCGATGCCGCAAAACACGAAGGATGCGGTCAAGGCCAACGCAATGCCCCGCCATTGCGGTACGAGTTCGACGATGCGCCGTTGCTGTGAAGGCCACAGCAGGTCGGTCGCGAACGCCCACGCCGTCAGTGCGACAAAAAGCAGGTGCAGGCTCGGGGGCGTGAACCAGAGAAACACCAGGTCCGCTGCAAGCAGGGCGAGGCCGGCGAGCAGCATCGTTTCCGCGCTATAGCGCCGCGCGGCGCGCGTCACGAACAGGTTGCCCGCGACGCCGGCTACGCCGAGCACCACGAGCGAGGTCGACACCATGTCGGCGCCTGCGTGGAATACGTCGCGAATGATGGGTGCGATAAAAGCGTACGTCGAATAGACGCCGGCCGCGATGAAGAACACGACCAGAAATGCACTGAGCGTAGCGGTGCGCGTCAGAAGAGAGACCATCGTTGCGAATTCGATGTTCTCGCCCCTGCTGGTGTCGGGTACGGCCCATACGATGAGCGCGGCGGTCACGGCGCCGGCGAGTCCGACGGCGACGAAGAGCGAGCGTGCGCCCCATGCGTGCGCGATCCATGCGGACAGCGGCATGCCGACCAGGCCGGCGACGCTCAAGCCGAGCAGCACGGTGGCAATCGCGCTGCCCTGCTGGTCGCGCTCGACGAGGCTCGAACCCAAGGCGCCCAGCACGGGGCCGATGAAACCCGCGCCGAGCCCCATCAGCACGCGCGACAGCAGCAGCACGGGATAATTCGGCGCGGCCGCCAGCAGGAGGGCAGCCGTACTGAACAGCGCCAAACCGAGCAGGACCTGGCGACGGCGTCGCAGATGTCCAAAACCGACTTGCAGCAGCGGAGCGGCGAAAGCGAACGTCACACCGAACACGGTAACGAGGTAAACGCTTTGCGAATCGGCGAGCCCCCATTGACGCGATATCGAGTCGAGGCTGCCGACGACGGAGAGCGCGCCCGTCGCCTGTACGAAGTACGCGAGGCTGAGGGTGTGGAGTGCGCGCGCCGTCCGCGCGGAAAAGGGCGTAGTCATGAGAGAGTCCTTTCGAGGCTTGAGAAGCACGCGGCGCGGCAGACGAGACGGGCGCGCACCGATCAACCGACTACCTGCCGAGCGCGTGCAGAACCAGCGTGGCCGCGGCGTGGAATGCGCCCGCGGCGACAATCAACAGTCCGAACGTTCGACGCAGAAGGCCGGGCATCTGGGTTCAACCCTGCGTCAATGGCGTGTAATTCGACGCCTTCGTGACATCGGCCCGCGGGTTCGAGATGGCGTTTTCCATCAGGCCGACCACCTTCCCGCCGCTCACCAGCGCGGGCACGTCGTGGCTTGGCAGCAGGAAGCGGCTCGTTGCAAGCGCGCGCTTGATCGCGCGCTTCTCGTCGAGCGTCGACATCGCGCGGTTCGCGGTAATGGTGGGTTCGTGCGCGGCCTGGTCGAGGATCGGGTCGATCAACTGATCCTTCAGGTTGTAGGCGATGTCGCCGCAGATGTTGGCAATGCCTTCGTCGGTTTCGACGAGCACCGACAGCGAACCCGGCGTATGGCCACCGGAGAGACGGACCGCGACGCCCGGAATGACCTCTTCCTCGAACGTGCCGTCCACGTCGAACAGCCGGATTGCGCCGCGCGTATGCAGGCGGTCGATCAGATGCTTCGTATCGGCCGCGGTGTACATCAGCGGGCCCATGATCCCGGATGCCGCGAATTCCAGCTCGCGACGCGAGATACCGACGGTTGTCGTCATGGGAAATCGGTCGGTCATGCCGACGTGATCGATATGTGCGTGCGTATGGACGATGTGACGGATGTCGCTCATCTCCAGGCCGTGTTGAGCGAGGTGATACTCGATCGTCATCTCTGGCGTGACTTCGTAGGGCAGACCGAATTCAGCGTACTGCTCGACGCTGCGCGAACCCGTATCGACGAGCACGGGATGCGCGCCACCCGTGATCAGAAACCCGAGCACCGGTATCGTCACCTGCTTGCCGGGTTCGCGAAACAGGACGAGGCCGCTCGAATCGAGCGACATGTTGCCGAAGTTGATCGGGTGAATCTTCAAGCTCATGGCTGCTCTCCGCTGTAGATCGGTACTTTATTGAACCGATCGGTTCAGTATGATCAAGCGGGCGAGGCGGGGCCAATTAAAAAAACCAATCGGTTCAAAACGATTGGTCTATCGCGAAGCGGGCCGACTGCGGACGAGCGTCAAAGGAGGCGTAGCGCTTGCATGAATGCGCCGACGGCGTCGCCTTCGGCCTCGGCGGGCAAATTGCGCTCGATGCAATAGCCGGCAAAGAACACCGTCACGATCGTGGCGATGGTCGCGGCAGGCAGGTGATGAGGCTCGGCCTCGATATTTTCGATGATCTGCGGGATCAGCCGATGGTGATACGCGCCGACGACTTCGCGCACGCGGTCGGACAACGACGGGAATTCACGCAGCGAGTTGACGGAGAAACAACCTACGCAGCCGTCGTCTTGCGGATCGCCCAGCCGCAGGAAGCGCTCGATGTTGCCGTAACTTTTCGGCTCCGCGGTAAGGATCTGCAGCGCCCCGCGATGTTCGTAGTAGTAGAGGAGGGTATGCAGGAACAAGTCTTCCTTGTCCCCGAACTCCGCATAGAGCCCGGACTTGTTGACGCCCGACGCCCGTTCCAGCTGCTGGAGCGACGTTCCGGCGAAGCCGTACTTCCAAAAGAGCGGGAGCACCTTTTGCAACACGCCTTCTCGACTGAATTTTTTGGGTCTGCCCATGCCCGTCACACCATGAGATGATTTGCAAACATTTTAAACCGAACGGTTTTTTTGGGGGGGCCGGGCGAATCGATACGACGACGGGGGGGCGGGGCTGTATCCGGTGTCGCGGCCGTTCGATCGACTACCCCATGTGCATCGTCGCGCCGACATACCCGCATTAGCCGGCTATCCCGAAAGGCATGAGCGGCGCGGCTTGATTTACGAACGGGTTAAACGGCATCGATTATAAAAACGCCAGGGAAAATTATTTAAACAATCGAAACGGTGTGGTTTTATTTTCGCTCGGGCAAACAAAATTTCCGCGTTGGCAAAGGTCATTAATCCCGCTCTGTCATTCAATGTCGCCATACCGGTCGGATGTATGCCAGGCGGCCGTTTGCGAGACGATGAATAATTTCGCCCCCTTATTGGCAGTCCGGAAATTTATCGGAAACGTAAAGGATTGCAATATGAAGCCGTTATCCGTGTATTCCGGTTGCGGGGCATGATTTTATTTGGCAGGATTTCATCGGGCGCCCGATTTTAAAACAACAAAGCGATCGACAGTTCAATTTGCTGAAATAACGTGCGATGCCGGGGCGACCCCTTGCAAGACAGCTGATCAGAAAAACAGGTAACGAGGCGGCGAACGTGCGACCGTTCGCGATCATTGAATCAATCGCTTGTCCGGCAACGTCGATGCGGCACTCGAACGATCCGGGCGAATCCGACACGGGGCGGCCATGGCGATACTCAAGAACGACGCTTCCGGAGAAGCATGCCTGCTCCGCGCGTATCACGTGTTCGGCCGCGATGACGCGCGCTGCGACACGGTCATCCGGGACGGCTCGGTGTCCCGCGTCCATGCCCATGTCCGCTGGGCCGGCGGGCTCTGGGAACTCCACGATCACAGCAGCAACGGCACGTCGGTATCGGGCGTATCGCTACGCGACGGCGAGCATGCGGTGCTGCGGCAAGGCGACGTGATCCGCTTCGGCCGGGCCGGCATCGCGCCCTGGCGCGTCGAATCGCTCGACGATCCGGCCGATACGCTGTGGCCGATCCGTGGCGCCGTCGCGCCGATCGTGCTCGCGCCGCGCCAGATCCTGCCGGCCCCTGCCGCGCAGCCGGTCACGATCGTCCGATCGCCGGCCGGCGAATGGCTGTGCGACGACACGCTGCCGCCGCGCGCGCTCCATGACGGCGACGAAGTGTCGACCGGCGACTTCGCATGGCGCCTCGCCCTCGCGCGCCAAGGCTCGACGGTGACGCTCGCCGCCCGCGCCGATCCGGCCGCGCCGGCGCAACTGCTCGAATTCTTCGTCAGCCGGAACGAGGAGCACGTGCGCATGCTGCTGCATGTCCGCGGCGGCGTGGTCGACCTCGGCGAGCGCGCCCATCACTACAGCCTCGTCACGCTCGCCCGCGCGCGCTCGGCCGACTGGCAGGCCGGCCACGACGCCGCCACGCAGCGATGGATCGAGCTCGGCCGGCTCGCGCGCATGCTCGGCATCGACACATCCCACGTCAATGTGCAGATTCATCGCGCCCGGAGCCAGTTCGCGGCGCTGCCCGGGCTGGGCGCGAGCCAGCTCGTCGAGCGTCGGCGCGGCAGCGTCCGCTTCGGCGATGTTCCGTTCCGGATCGTGCGCGGCGAGCATCTCGAATGCGAGTGGGTGCCGAGCGGCGGGCCGCGTTCCGGCGCGCCGCGCGCGGTGCCGGGCCCAGTCGTCCATTGTCCGTGAACGCTGGAGGACCGGCCGTGTTGCCGATCGTGTCCCGCGCGCCCGCCCGGCCGGATGCGCCTGAACCGCCGAGGCATGCGGCGCCTTTCGCGACGCTCGCCGGCAGATGGCATTACCGGCTCGGCGCGCTGCTCGGCGAAGGCGGCAACGGTGTGGTGTTTCGGGCGACCTGCGACGAGACGGGGCTCGCGGTCGCGATCAAGCTGATGCGCGACGACGCCGCGCCGATCGCGCCGGAGCGCATGCGCCGGCGTGCGCGCTTCCGGCGCGAGACGAGCCTGTGCGAGGCGCTGCGGCACCCGAACATCGTGGCGCTGCTGGACCAGGGGCAGGCGCCCGACGGGCGGCTGTTCGCGGTATTCGAACTGGTCGAGGGCCGGACGCTGCGCGACCGGCTCGCCGCGGACGGGCCGCTGTCGGCCATCGACACCGGGCGGCTGATGACGGAAGTGCTCGACGCGCTCGCGGCCGCCCATCGGCGCGGCATCGTGCATCGCGATCTGAAGCCGCAGAACGTCGTGATCGCGATGGCCGACGACGGGCCGCACGCGAAGCTGCTCGATTTCGGCATCGGCGCGTTGCTGCCCGGTACCGAAGACATCACGCGTCGGACCGCGACGCTCGCGACCGAGGTGCTCGGCTCGCCGCCCTACTGTGCGCCCGAGCAATTGCGCAACGAGCCGCCGACGCCCGCCAGCGACCTGTATGCGTGGGGCCTGATCGTGCTCGAATGCCTGACCGGCGAGGTCGTCATGCAGGGCGCGAGCGTGGCCGAGATCCTCCATCAGCAGCTGAGCCCCGTGGATGTCGCGCTTCCGCCGCCGATCGCGGCGCTGCCGCTCGGCGCGGTCCTGCGGCATGCGCTGAACAAGAATCCGCGGCAGCGCGCCGCGTCGGCCGACGCGCTCGCGGCGCAGTTTCGTGCGCTCAACTTCGCCGCGCTCGTCGGCCGGTTCGACACCGGTCGCACCGGCCGCCGCGCGCGTGCGCGCTCGCTTGCGCCGCGTAGCGAGACGATCGCGGAGGGGGGCGAGTACCGGCAGATCACCACGCTGTGCTGCTGCGTGACGATCGCCGGAGAGGGCCGCCAACGTCGTGCCGGAACCGAGCAGGGGATGGCGCTCGACGGCTACGAGGCGCAGTGGCTGACGAAGTGCGCCGATATCGCGATCGGTCACGGCGCGCACGCGGGTGGACGGCTCGGCGACACGCTGCTGTTCCATTTCGGCGTGCAAGGGGACATCGACTGGCCCGCGCGTCGCGCGGCGCGGGCGGCGCTCGACATCGTGCGCGTCGCCGAGCGTGCGCGGCTGCCGGTGCCGTCGGCCGCCGGCGGCAGTGTCGGCGGCGCGGAAGAAGGCTGGCGAGTCGAAGTGGCCGCCGCGATTCACGTCGGGCAGATGCTCGCGCATGGGTCGCACATGTCGGGCGCGTCGACGCCGGCCGCGGCGTCGCGGCTGCTGCGGCTGGCCAGGCCCGGACAGATCCTGATCAGCGACGATGCGCGGCTCGTGCTCGAACGGCATGCCGATTCGCGTCCGACCGCGTTGCGGCTGCCGCGCGCGGGCCTCGTGTCACAGCCGGTTCATGAATTGCTCGGCGAGCGGCACGCCGATACGCCGTTCGATTCGCTCGACGCGGGCAGGCGGACGCCCATGGTCGGCCGCGCGCGCGAATTCGACGTGCTGTTGCGCGCGTGGCAGGACACACACGAGCGGCATCGTCGCGCGATGCGTGGCGAACCGCCGCCGCGCGGCGTGCCGCGGCTCGTCGTCGGCGATGTGGGCTTCGGCAAGTCGCGGCTCGTGCACGAACTGTGCGAGGCCGTGCGGACCTGCGGCCATGCCTTTGCGCATTGCGGGTGCCTGCCCGAACGCGAGAATCATGCGTTGTTTCCGGTCCTGAGATTCATCGCCTCGCACTGGCACGTCGACGCCGATCACGCGCCCGGCGCCGCGCTCGCGGCGATCGACGCGATGATCGCACCGCTCGATTGCGACCATGCGGCGGCGCGTGTCGCGCTCGCGGCCTGGCTCGGGCTGCCCTGCGATGCGAACGGGCTCCTGTGGTCGAGCGCGCGCGAACAGCACGCGCTGTTCGACGTCCTCGAGCAACTGATCGTGTCGCTCGGCAACGGCGCGCCGGTGCTGCTCGTGATCGAGGACGTTCAGTGGCTCGATCGCTCGACCGAGGATTTTCTCGCGTATCTGCAGCACTCGCCGCGCGCGGCGGCACTGTGCATCGTGCTCACGTCGCGCCCCGACAAACTCGCGCGCTGGCGCGGCGCGACCGACCGCCTGGTGCTGCGCCGCCTGCCGCGCGACGACGCGCAGCGCCTGATGTCGGCGCATCTGGGCCCGGGCGCGTTCGATCCGGCGTGGCTCGACCGGCTCGCCGATCGCACGGCCGGCATCCCGCTGTTCATCGAGGCCGTCGCGCGCGAACTGACGGTGAGCGGCGCGGACGGTCCGATTGCCGAGCCAGCGGCAACGGACCCGTACCCGCTGCCGCTCAGTCTCGGCGGCATGCTCGGTCTCGCCTTGGACCGGATCGACGACGCGCGCGACACCGCGCAGCTGGCCGCGACCATCGGGCTCGAAGTGGATGCGCAAGTGCTCGCCGACGCGTCGCCGCACGATCGCGCCACGCTCGACGCACATCTGCGGCTGCTGCTCGAAGAGCGGATCGTGTACGCGCAACATCGGCGCGATCGCGTGTTCTATGCGTTCCGCCATGCGCTGATTCGCGACGCCGCGTACGAATCGATGCCGCCTGCCGTACGGCGCGGCAACCATGCGCGCGTCGGCCGCGCGCTGCTCGCGCAGGCCGATCGCGGCGCCGGTGCGCATGCGTTCGGCGTCGCCGCGCACTTCGCGCGCGCAGGCGCGTACGCAGACGCGATCGCGCACGGCATCGATGCGGCGCATCGCGCGCTCGAGCGTTCTCGATACGACGACGCGATCCGCTACGGGCAGGCCGTGTCCGACTGGCTCGCTACTGCCGATCACGCGCGGCGCGAGCACGACAGTGCGCGCATCCGCGCCACGTTGATGCACGCGACGATGGCGCGATTCGGCTGGGCCGACCCGCGGGTGCGCGAGCATGCGGAGCAGTTGCTGCGGCAGACGCAGACGCTCGACGATCCGGAGTTGGAGATCAGCGCGTTGTGGACGCTGGCGACCTATTACCACGTCGCCGGCGACCGTTCGACCGTGCGCCGGATCGGCAAGCGGCTCGACACGCTGGCGACCGAGCGCGGCGATGCGGGCGTGCAGGTCGCGGCGGACGCGATGCGCGGTATGAGCCTGTGGATCGACGGCGACTATGCGCGCGCCCGTGCCGCGTTCGACGCGGTGCTGGCTGGCTACGACGTGCGACGCGACGCGGGGCACCGGCGTGTCCTGGCGCTCGATACGCGCGCGTGGGCGATGGCATCGCTCGCCAGCGTGCGCTGGTGCATGGACGACGATCCGCAGCCGTCGTTCGCGATGGCGCGCGAAGCCGTCTATTGCGCGACCTGTCTCGATCATCTGCCGACGCTCGGCGTCACGATGCTATACCTCGCGCGCACGCATCAGCTCGCCGGAGACCGCGACGCGGCGCGAGCGGTGTCGGAAGCGATTCTCCGCCTCGCGGGCACGCACCGGCTGCGGGCAGTCGGGCATTACGCCGCGATCATTCATGCGTGGGCGCAACGCGATCGCGCGGGCGTCGTCGCGCACCTCGATGCGCAGCGGCAGTCGGGCGGCCTGCTCGGCATGACCTACTACGCGTCGCTGCTTGCCGAGCTGGATGCCGAACGCGGTGACTACGGCGCGGCGCTCGCGCAGATCGGACAGTGTCTCGCCTGCTGCGAATCGAGCGGAGAACGGTATTACGAAGCCCAGCTGTTGCTCAAGCAGGCCGAGTTCTTGCGCCGGGCCGATCCGCGCTGCGGCGGCGTGGCCGCGCTAGATGCGTGCCGGCGCGCAGCCGAAATTGCAACGACGGCGGGCATGGGCCGGATCGCGAGGCTCGCCGAGGCGACGTTGCAGTCGTTGCCGTAAGCCGTTCAAACCGACATTCATCATCGACGGTTTTTATGTGCGGTTTGAACGCGGCGCGAAGCAGCCCGGTCGCGCCGCGAGGCCATCGGACGCCCGCGATTGTATCCATCCACTTTGCGCGGATCGCAGGCGGGCCGCGGAACCGCCTGCCCGTGCGATTCCTTCGGCCTGCCGCCGCCGATGACTTCACGGCGCGCTGGCTTCGTCGATCTGGCGGATGTCGTCCTGATCGAGCTTGACGCGGATCGCTTCGCCGAGCAGTTCGAGCTGCTCGAGCGACGTCGCGCTCGCGATCGGCGCGGTGATCGTCGGCCGCGCGATCTGCCATGCGAGCGCGATCGCGGCCGGCTGCGTGCCGTGCTTCGCCGACACGGCGTCGAGCGCCGCGAGGATGCGCAGGCCGCGTTCGTTCAGATAGCCGGCGACGCGATCGCCGCGCACGCTCTTCTTCAGGTCGGCCTCGCTGCGGTACTTGCCCGACAGGAACCCGCTCGCGAGTGCGTAGTAGTTGACGACGCCGAGCTTCAGGTCGCGCACGACCGGTTCGAGATCGCGTTCGTAGTCGGCGCGGTTGAGCAGGTTGTATTCCGGCTGGATGACCTGATACGCGGGCAGCCCGTCGCGCGCGCTGATGGCGGCGGCTTCGCGCAGGCGTGCGCCGCTGTAGTTCGACGCGCCGATGATGCGCACCTTGCCCGCTTCGATCAGCGTCTGATACGCGCCGAGCGTTTCTTCGAGCGGGGCCGTGTCGGCGAGATCGCGGTGCGAGAAATACAGGTCGATGTAGTCGGTCTGCAGGCGGCGCAGCGAATCGTCGGCGGCCTTCAGGATGTTGTCTTTCGACAGCCCGGCACGCGCGCCGAGCATGCCGACCTTGGTCGCGATCACGACCTGCTCGCGCTTGCCGGAGCGCTTCAGCCACTTGCCGATGATCGTTTCCGATTCGCCGCCGTGGTTGCCGGGAACCCACGCCGAATAGACGTCGGCCGTGTCGATGAAGTTGATGCCGGTGTCGGCGAGCGCGTCGAGCAGCGCGAACGATGCGTTTTCATCGACGGTCCAGCCGAAGACGTTGCCGCCGAACGCGAGCGGCGAAACCTGGATGCTGGATGTGCCGAGGGTGCGATGTGCCATGTTCCTCTCCGATAACTGCGGGTAACGGGATTGAACTGCGGGATGGGTCGAGGCGATCGCGGCGGGACGGCAGGGTGCGCGGTGCGGTTCCGCCATGGTCGCGGGACACCGGACATTCTCGCCGATCGCTTCGATTCGTGCAGGCGGCGCGCCGCCGCGATGGTGGACGGTTTGCGGCAGATGGCGGATACCGTGTCCGCTGCGTGAGCGCTCCGTGCGGCTGCGTTCGATCGGGAGCGAATTTTTTTGCGAGGGGTGCGCGACGGAAGAGGGCGGACTGCCCCGGTATTACGGCGGAGCGGGGGAAAGACGGGCGGCAGACCGCCGCCCGTGCGCGGGGCGGTTCGGTCAGCGCAACTGCACGGCCGCGAGAAACAGCACCATGCCGCCGATCGCGCCATCCAGCACGCGCCACGCGACCGCCTTGCGGAACCACGGCGCCAGCAATCGCGCACCGTAGCCGAGCCCGAGGAACCACACGACGCTGACCGTCATCGCGCCGATCGCGAACGCGAGCCGCGCGCCTTCCGGCTCGCGCGCGCCGGCCGTACCGATCAGCAGGAACGTGTCGAGATACACGTGCGGGTTGAGCCACGTGAACGCGAGCGTCATCAGCACGATCGCGAGCGCGCCCTGCGGCGGCGGCGCGACCGCGTCGCCGCGCACGTCGAGCGTGTCGTGGCCCGGCTTGAACGCCCGGCGCAGCGCGTTGATGCCGAACCACGCGAGATACGCGAGGCCGACGTACAGCACCGCATGGACGAAGGTCGGATACCGCTCGACGAGCGCCGATGCGCCGCCGACGCCCGCGCCGATCAGGATCATGTCGGACACCGCGCACAGCAGCACGATCTTGCCGACGTGCGAGCGCATGATGCCCTGGCGCAGCACGAATGCGTTCTGCGCGCCGATGGTGACGATGAGCGACGCGCACAGTGCGGCGCCGTGGGAAAAAGCGAGCCAGTTCATGATTGGGGGGAAAGCCGTGGAAGCAGTAGACGAACGAATCGGGTAGCGCTAGTCTGCGATCGGCAAGGAAATAAGAGAAGCTAAATCACCTAATGCGGATTAAGGAAATCTAATGCTCGACTACGCGTTGCTCGATGCCCTCGCGGCCGTGATCCGGCACGGCTCGTTCGAGCGGGCGGCCAAGGAGCTGAACGTCACGCCGTCGGCCGTGTCGCAGCGCGTGAAGCTGCTGGAGGAGCGGGTCGGCAGCGTGCTCGTCAAGCGCGGGCAGCCGTGTGTCGCGACCACGTCGGGCGCGCTGCTGTGCCGGCATACCGAACGCGTGCAGTTGCTGGAAGCCGAACTGGGCGGCCGGATGCCGGCATTGCCGGGCCAGATCGCCGGCGCGTGGCCGACGTTGCGCGTGGCCGTCAACGACGACAGCGTGGCGACGTGGTTCATCGACGCGGTCGGGCCGTTCTGCACGGCGCGCGAGACGCTGCTCGACCTCGTGATCGACGATCAGGATTACACGGCGTCGCGCATTCGCGACGGTAGCGTGCAGGGGGCGGTGACCGCACAGGCCGAGCCGATCCAGGGGTGCCGGTCGGAGCGGCTCGGGCGGATCCGCTATCGCGCGGTGTGCTCGCCGGCGTTTTACGCACGTTATTTCGACGCGGGGATCACGCGCGATGCGCTGCGCCGCGCGCCGTGCGTGATGTTCAATCCGAAGGACGGGTTGCAGGCGCGTTTCATCAGGCGCGTGACGCGCGCGGATCTCGATCCGCCGCAGCACTGGATACCGCACGTCGCGGGTTACCTGCGCGCGTGCGAAACGGGATTGGGATGGGGGATGTGCCCCGACCGGATGGTCGACCGCCAACTGGCGGCGGGCGAGTTGATCGACATGTCGCGCGGGCGAACCATCGACATCGATCTGTACTGGCAGAGCTGGCGTCTGTCGATCGGCTGGCTCGACGATTTCAGCGCGGCGCTGAAGGCGCGTGCCGCGCTGTTTCTCGATTGACCGGCGGCGTCAGGGCGCCACGCAGGCGGCGCGCGTGGCGCCTGCGCGCGCCGTGCGGCGTCAGACGTGCTGCAGGCCGTCGAAGTCGACGATCTGCACGTGGCGGCCCTGCATTTCGATCAGGCCGCGCTTCTGGAATTTCGACAGCGTGCGGCTGACCGTTTCGAGCGTCATGCCGAGATAGCTGCCGATGTCCTCGCGCGTCATCCGCAGGTTGAATTCCGACGGCGAGTAGCCGCGCTTCAGGTAGCGCGACGAGACGTCGAGCAGGAAAGCGGCGACGCGCTCCTCGGCGTTCAGCGAACCGAGCAGCATCGTTTGCGACGTTTCGCGCACGATCTGTTCGCTCATCAGCTTGTGCATGCGCAACTGCATCGAGCCGGCTTCCGAGCACAGCGCCTTGAGCGCGCTGTACGGAATCACGCACACCGAGCTGTCTTCCAGCGCGACCGCGGTGCGCGGGTGCGTATCGTCGCAGATGCCGTCGAGGCCGAGCGCTTCGCCGGCGAGGTGCAGGCCCGTGACCTGTTCGCGGCCGTCGTGGCGCGTCGCGACGGTTTTCAGCGAACCCGAGCGCACCGCGTACAGGTTGTCGAATGCGTCGCCTTCGCGAAACAGCGCTTCGCCGCGCTTGACCGGGCGAGCCGCGCAGATGACCGACTCGAGGCGGCTGAGCGCTTCGGGCGCCAGGCCCTGCGGCATGCAGAGGTGCCGCATCGCGCACGACGAGCAGTGTGCGGCCTGGCGGGGAGCCCAGCTACCGGCATGGGGCGTGGCGGCGGGGCGGGTGGCGACGGGCGTCAGCATGATCGTTTACTCCGGCGTTGAATCGACGAAATCATTGTCCCACCGCAAGTTGCCGCTGTCGGGTGACAAAACGTCGCGACCGGCTGCGCGTGCCGAACGCCGCTTACGCGGCCGGCTCGTCCGTGTTGGCGGCGGCCGGGATCAGCAGCACGGGAAGCGTCGCGTGGCGCACGCATTGTTCGGCGATGCTGCCGAGCACGAGGCGGCGGAAGCCGCGGCGGCCGTGCGTGCCGAGCACGAGCAGATCGGCGCCGAACGCTTTCGCGCCGTCGAGGATCAGCGACGATACGTCGTTGAGCGACGTCGCCTCGTTCAGCCGCGTTTCGCCTTTCACGCCGGCGGCCTGCATCCGCTTCGCGAAATCCTGCGCGAGCGCGTTGCCCTGCGCGACGAGCTGATCGCGCAGCACGGACGGATCGTAGCCGGGCACGTTGTAGTAGATCGCGGCGTTCTCGACGACGTAGAACGGCTGCAGCTCCGCGCCGTGCGCTTTCGCGAGCGCCAGCGCGGCGTCGAACGCGTGGCGGGACGTGTCGCTGCCGTCGACGGCAACCAGAATACGCTTGTACATAGTGTCTCCGAGTGGCGGGTTGGAACGAAGTCGGCCGGATGGCCGGTCGGGCCGGGCAATGCGCGATGCTGCGAGGCAGAGTAAACCAACGGGCACGATCGTGCAGCGAGGTGTCCGCGCGTGCCGCGCTGTCCCTGTTCAGCTCGTGAACGGACATGCGGTGGCCGCCTCATTGGCGAAAACGCATGCGCGCGCATCGACCGGCACGGCGATCACGCCGATGCGCCGCACGTATCGCCATTCAATCGCAATCGCGCCGGGGCGCCATGACTTCGGTCAATGCATGTGCGTCGATGCGATGCGCAGCATGCATGAATTGCGAAGGCCGATGCCAATGCGCGGCATCGTTCACTTCGGCATCGTGCGAGCGAGTATCGGCGCGCGGTCCGGTCGCACGCGCCGATGCACCGCCGTCGATCGCCGTCGGCGGCCGACGGCGATTCCCAAACGAACGATCGATTCAAACGCCGCGCCGGCTATTTCGGCACGGCCGTCAGCTCGATGACACGCTCCGGCCGGCGGCCGTGGCCGGGCCAGTACGCGCTGCCGTACATCCGGTGCACGGGACCGAACGGCGCGTCGCCCGCGGGCGGCGTGTCGAAGCCTTTCTCGATCACCACGTAGCCGGCGCGCAACGCGAACGCCGGATGGTTGCCGTCGGGGCGGCTGTCGAAACCCGCGAGGCCGTCGCCGGCTTCCGGCATCGCATTGACGAGCGACGCATTGCTGCGCGTGACCTGGTCGGGCGAGATCGGCCCGGCCCCGGCGAGGCGCGCGGCTTCGCGGTTCTTGCCGTCGGTATCGACCGTGCTGTCGTGGGTGGCGTCGTTGTCGAGTTCGATGCTGCGCGGATGCGCACGGCCTGTTTGAGCGGAGGATTCCATCGCGGCTCTCCTGGCGGCGACACGCTCCGGATCGAAGCAAATCCCGTTCCGGGCACGACGGGAAAAGGCGCGCGGGCGATCGCCGCGGTCGCGCGGCGCGCACTGATTTGTCATGATTTATTTCAGCTAGAAGACGCGTTTTCTACAGAGTATGATTCTTTTCCTGCGAAGCGGCGACAGGGGATGAAGTCTCGCCGCCTCTGCCCGCGCCGGGGCGCCGCAGCACCCTTAAAGACGGGTAGCGAACAACAAAGCAAGGGACTAGAGGTGGCGGACTCATGCAAGCGACTACTGCCTTCACGCACCGCGGTTATCTGTTGAATTGCGCGCCCGCACGCGCCAGTGACGGTTCGTTCAAACCCTACGTCGTGATCTCCCGATCGAGCGACGGGGAACTCGTGGCGAACCGTTTTTTTCCGATCGAGCTCCAGTTCAACGACGAAGGCGACGCGATCGCGCACGCGCGCGACTGGGCCGTGCGCTGGATCGACGCGAGCAGCATCTCGATGTGATGTCGTCGCGCTCGTACGGCGTCGGCCGTCCGGCCGATCCCCCAGGGGCCGCTGCCGGACAAAAAACGCGGTAATCTTGCGGAACCCGTCACTTTATTAGCGGCCGCGCGACCGAGCGCGGCTGCCCGCATTGGCCTATGTCGACATCAGCCGCCCGTCAGTGGGGCCTCGAAGAAATCGTCGCCGGCTTGCGCGAGTCGCGCGAGGAACTCCATCGCACGCGCCATCCGCGTGGCATCCGCGAACTGCCGTCGCGCGATGCAATCTGCAAGATTGTGACCGGCCTGCGCGCGTCGATGTTTCCGACGCACTACGGCGCGCCCGACCTGACCGACGAAAGCGTCGACTACTACGTCGGCCATACGCTCGAAAGCACGCTTCGCATCCTGTCCGAGCAGATCCGCCGCGCGCTGCCGTTCCTGCCCGAGCACGTCGATACGCCGTTCGCCGAGCTCGACGAACGCGCGTTCGAGATCGCGCGCGAATTCGGCCGGCAGTTGCCGGCGATCCGCGCGCTGCTCGTCAGCGACATCCAGGCCGCGTACGCGGGCGATCCGGCCGCGCAGCACATCACCGAGATCCTGCTGTGCTACCCCGGCGTGTTCGCGATGATGCACCATCGGCTCGCGCACGCGCTGCACCAACTCGGTGTGCCGTTGCTCGCGCGGTTCATCAATGAAATCGCGCACTCGGCCACCGGTATCGACATCCATCCGGGTGCGCAGATCGGCCCGAGCTTCTTCATCGACCACGGCACCGGTGTCGTGATCGGCGAAACCGCGATCATCGGCGAGCGCGTGCGCGTGTACCAGGCCGTCACGCTCGGCGCGAAGAGCTTCCCGGCCGATGGCGAAGGCGCGCTGGTGAAGGGCAATGCGCGGCATCCGATCGTCGAGGACGACGTGGTGATCTATGCGGGCGCGACGATTCTCGGCCGCGTGACGATCGGGCGCGGCTCGGTGATCGGCGGCAACGTGTGGCTCACGCACAGCGTGCCGCCCGGCACGAGCGTCGCGCAGGGCAAGGTCCGCGAAGGCGGGAGCGCCGAGAAGCCGTAACGCGGCGGGCGGCGCGCCCGGTTCGTCCGGCGCGCGCCGCATGCGTCAGTGCTTGCCGTCCGGCGAGCGGTGCTTGTACAGCACGTCCTGATCCACGCGGATCAGGTTCTGGCCCGCATCGACGACGAAATCCACGCCGTTGTACGCATTGCCCGTCAGCAGCAGGATCGCGCTTGCGACGTCGTCGGGGCCCGCGATGCGCGCGAGCGGTGTCGAGGCGCGGCTCGCGTGTTCGAAGTCGGCCTGCGTCTGGTCGTCGCTCGGCAGCATCAGCCCCGGGAACACCGCATTCACGCGCAGCACCGGCGCGGACGACAGCGCGAGCATCTGCGTCAGGTTACCGAGCGCGGCTTTCGCGACCGTGTAGCTGAAATGGTCGCGGTGGAAGTTTTCCTTGATCTTCTGGTCGACCACGTTCACGACGACGCCCTGCGTGCCGGCCGCGCGGGCCCGTTCGTAGAACGCGCGCGTGAGCAGGATCGGCGCGCGGCAGTTGACGGCCCATGCCTGGTCGAACGCCGCGAGATCGAAGCTCGGGAAATGGTCCTGCCAGAACACCGACGCGTTGTTGACCAGCACGTCGAGGCGCCCGAAGCGCGCGTAGACCTGATCGATCAGCGCGGTGATCTGCGCGGCATCGGACAGGTCGGCCTGCAGCGCCGCCGAATCGTGCCCGCGTTCGGCAATCGCGCGGGCGGCGGCCTGCGCGGCATCGGCCGAACGGTCGTAGTGCACCGCGGTGCGATAGCCGTGCGCGGCGAAATACTCGGCGAACGCGCGCCCGGCCCGGCGCGCGGCGCCGGTCACGAGCACGACGGGCGCGTGCGCCGTTTGCTTCGTCTGCTCCATCAGGTATTCGTCAGGTTGACCGAGGAAGGATTCGCGACGATCGACAGGAATTCGCGACGCGTCGACGGATCGGTGCGGAACGTGCCGAGCATGCGCGACGTGACCATCTCGACGCCCGGCTTGTGCACGCCGCGCGTCGAGATGCACTGGTGCGCGGCTTCGAGGATCACGCCGACGCCCTTCGGCTGCAGCACGTCGAACAGCGTGTCGGCGATCTGCACGGTCATCTTTTCCTGGATCTGCAGACGCTTCGCGAATGCGTCGACGAGGCGCGCGAGCTTCGAGATGCCGACGACGCGATGGTTCGGCAGATACGCGACGTGCGCGCGGCCGATGATCGGCACCATGTGATGCTCGCAGTAGCTCTCGAAGCGGATGTCCTTCAGCACGATCATTTCGTCGTAGCCGTCGACCTCGCTGAACGTGCGCGCGAGGATGTCGCGCGGCTCCAGCGCATAACCGGCGAAGAACTGCTCGTATGCGCGCACGACGCGTGCGGGCGTGTCGAGCAGGCCTTCGCGCGCGGGATCGTCGCCGGCCCAGCGCAACAGCACGCGCACGGCGTCTTCGGCTTCTTCACGGCTCGGCCGGGAGGCGACCGCCTCGGGCTGCGCGGATTTCTTTCCCTTACCCATCTAGTGGCTCCATCGAAGGCCGCCTGCGGCGGCCGATATCCGGGCATTGTTTCATGCTTTCGCCGGTCGTGCGTGCGGGCCGCCGCGCGTGCTTCTTCACTTCGGCCATTCGTCCTGCTCGTCGTTGAACAGCGACGCGACGACGCCGCGCAGCCACGCGGTGCGCGGGTCGTTGTGGTACTTGCGGTGCCAGTGCTGCTTCAGGTCGAAGCGCGGCAGCGCGAGCGGCGGCTCGACGGGCACGATGAACGCGTGCTCGGCCGCGTACGCATAGCCGATCGCGTGCGGCACCGTCGCGATCAGGTCGGTGCGGCTCAGGATGAACGGCAGGCTCATGAAGTGCGGCGTCTCGAGCACCGCGCGGCGCTGCATGCGCTGCTTCGCCAGGTATTTCTCGAGCACCTCCTGGCTGCGGCCCTCGGCGCGCACCACCGCGTGTCCGCACGCAAGGAACTGCTCGACCGTGAACGGCGGCGTCTGCTCGAACGGATGGCCGCGTCGCATCAGGCAGACGAACCGGTGCGTGAACAGCCGCTGCTGGAAGAAGTTGTTGCCGTCGAGATCGGGGAAGTAGCCGACCGCGAGATCGATCGACCCGGCCTCGAGGCCGCGTCCGACTTCGTCGTGCGCGAGCGAGACCGAACGCAGGTTCGCGTGCGGCGCATGCGTCGCGAACGCCTGCAGCAGCTTCGGCAGGAACACGATCTCGCCGACGTCCGACAGCGCGATCGAGAACGTATGCGTGCTCGCGGCCGGGTCGAAATCGTGCGGCGCGACGAGGCCGCGCTCGATCTGCGCGAGCGCGTCGCGGGCGGCCGGCAGCAACGCGAGCGCGCGCGGCGTCGGCTCCATCCCGCGCGACGTGCGCACGAACAGCGGATCGCCGAAGTACTCGCGCAGCCGGCCGAGCGCGGTGCTCACCCGCGGCTGGCTCACGCCGAGCAGGTCGCCCGCGCGGCTCACGTTGCGCGCGTCGTCGAGGGCGACGAGGTAGGGAATCAGGTTCAGATCGAGCGCATCCATCGCCGGGCCGGTATCTCCAGAACGTATACAACATATCTCCTGAATCGCGTTGCCGCATAGTCGGGAAAGCGCTGAAATGTGTTTCATTACTCGAACCAATGTTCTGGAGACGAACAATGCGCACCCAAGTCGCGATCATCGGCGCCGGTCCGTCCGGCCTTCTGCTTTCCCATCTGCTGCGCCTGCAAGGCGTCGATTCGATCCTCGTCGAAGCGCGTTCGCGCGAATACTGCGAGAACCGCATCCGCGCCGGCGTGCTGGAGCAGGGCACGGTCGACACGCTGAACGAAGCCGGCCTCGGCGACCGGATGCGCCGCGAAGGGCTCGAACATCACGGCATCGAGCTCCTGTTCGACGGCCAGCGGCACCGCATCGACCTGTCCGAACTGACCGGCGGGCGTGCGATCACCGTCTACAGCCAGCACGAAGTCGTGCGCGACCTGATCGCGGCCGGCGTCGAGCACGGCCATCAGATGCACTTCGAAGTCAGCGACGTCGCGCTGCACGATGTCGAAAGCGAGCACCCGTTCGTCACGTTCAAGCACGCGGACGGCCGTGCGGACCGCATCGATTGCGATTACATCGCCGGCTGCGACGGCTTCCACGGCATCGCGCGCCAGACGATTCCCGCCGAGCGGCTGAAGACGTTCGAGCGCGTCTATCCGTTCGCGTGGCTCGGCATCCTCGCCGACGCGGCGCCGTCGCTCGACGAGCTCGTCTACGCACATCACGACAACGGTTTCGCGCTGTTCTCGATGCGCTCGCCGACGGTCACGCGCCTGTACCTGCAGTGCAAGCCCGACGAGGATCTCGCTCAATGGTCCGACGCGCGGATCTGGGACGAGCTGCACACGCGCTTCTCGAACGACACCGGCTGGACGCCGACCGAGGGCCGGATCACGCAGAAGAGCGTGACGCCGATGCGCAGCTTCGTGTCGGAGACGATGCAGCACGGGCGTCTGTTCCTCGCCGGCGACGCCGCGCACATCGTGCCGCCGACCGGCGCGAAGGGGATGAACCTCGCGGTGGCCGACGTCCGCGCGCTGTCCCGCGCGCTGGGCGCGCGCTACCGGACGGGCGACGCGACGCCGCTCGAGCGCTATTCGGCGACCTGTCTCGAACGCGTGTGGCGCGCCGAGCACTTCTCGTACTTCATGACGAACATGTTGCACGCGTCGCCGGACGATTCGCCGTTCGTCAATCGCCTGAAGTTTGCCGAGCTGAAGTACGTGACGCGCTCGCGAGCCGCCGCGCAGTCGCTCGCCGAAAACTACGTCGGCCTGCCGTTCGAAGACGCGACGGCCCCCGAGGGAACCCGCCTTGACAATGCGCTGTGCGCGCCCCTATGATCGGCCCATCGTTCGCTAATCGAATCTAGGTTCGATTGGCGAACAAATGCCGAGGGTCGACGAAGGCCTCCGGCGCGGCACGCGACACGCGCGTGTCCCCTCGACAGGCCGCGCACGAGCCGCGGGTTCGCATCAGGAAGATACATGGTCAACAAGATTTTCGAATCGCTTCAGTCGGCGGTCGCCGACGTCCACGATGGCGCGACAATCATGATCGGCGGTTTCGGCACGGCCGGCATGCCGTCCGAGCTGATCGACGCGTTGATCGAACAGGGCGCGCGCGACCTGACGATCGTCAACAACAACGCGGGCAATGGCGAGACGGGCCTCGCGGCGCTGCTGAAGGCGAAAAAGGTGCGCAAGATCATCTGTTCGTTCCCGCGCCAGAGCGACTCGCAGGTGTTCGACGCGCTGTACCGCGCGGGCGAGATCGAGCTGGAGCTCGTGCCGCAAGGCAACCTCGCCGAGCGCATTCGCGCGGCGGGCGCCGGCATCGGCGGTTTCTTCACGCCGACGGGCTACGGCACCAAGCTCGCGGAAGGCAAGGAAACGCGCGTGATCGACGGCAAGCCGTACGTGTTCGAGACGCCGATTCACGCCGATTTCGCGCTGGTGAAGGCGTACAAGGGCGACCGCTGGGGCAATCTCGTCTATCGCAAGACCGCGCGCAATTTCGGACCGATCATGGCCAGCGCCGCGAAGGTCGCGATCGTCCAGGTGTCGGAAGTCGTGCCGCTCGGCGCGCTGAACCCGGAACACATCGTGACGCCGGGCATTTTCGTCCAGCGCGTCGTCGAGGTGCCGCAGGCCGCGCATGCGGCCGAGCTGGCCGCCGAACACGCTGCATCGCAAGCCGCCTGACCCGCCTGGAGAAAATCGACATGAAACGACTGACCCGCGATGAAATGGCCAAGCGCGTCGCCCAGGACATCCCCGAAGGCGCGTACGTGAACCTCGGCATCGGCGTGCCGACGCTGGTGGCGAACCATCTCGACCCGAGCAAGGAGATCTTCCTGCACAGCGAGAACGGCCTGCTCGGCATGGGCCCGGCGCCCGCGCCCGGCGAGGAAGACGACGAACTGATCAACGCCGGCAAGCAGCACGTGACGCTGCTCACCGGCGGCGCGTATTTCCACCACTCGGATTCGTTCGCGATGATGCGCGGCGGCCATCTCGACTACTGCGTGCTCGGCGCGTTCCAGGTGTCGGCGAGCGGCGACCTCGCGAACTGGCATACGGGCGCGCCCGATGCGATCCCGGCCGTCGGCGGCGCGATGGATCTCGCGATCGGCGCGAAGCAGGTGTTCGTGATGATGGAGCACCTGACGAAGCAGGGCGAGAGCAAGATCGTCGCACAGTGCTCGTATCCGGTCACCGGCGTGCAATGCGTGAGCCGCATCTATACGGATCTGGCCGTGCTCGACGTGACGGCCGACGGCCTCGCGGTGAGCGAGATCTTCACCGACCTGTCGTTCGACGAACTGCAGAAGCTGACCGGCGTGCCGCTGATCGACGCGACGCAGAAGGCCGCCGCCTGAACGGCAAGCGTGCCGGTGCGCGCATTCGAGCGCACGCCGGCGCGCTTCGGTAGACAATAGGCGCACGCCGTTTCCCCATCTTGATGCCATGCTCGAAGACAGCGCCCGCCTGACCTCCCTGATCTGCGGCACCGAGCCGCTCAACCGGATCTGGTCGCCCCGCGCGACGATCCAGCGCATGCTCGACGTCGAGGCCGCGCTTGCGCGCGCGCTCGCGGCGCAGCAGGTGATTCCCGCCACCGCGGTCGCGCCGATCGAACGCGCGTGCGACGCCGGCCGGCTCGACGCCGATGCGCTCGCGCACGGCGCGGCGCTCGGCGGCAATCTCGCGATTCCGCTCGTCAAGCAGCTCACCGCGCAAGTGAAGGCCGACGACCCCGAGGCCGCGAAATTCGTGCACTGGGGCGCGACCAGCCAGGACATCATCGATACCGCGACCGTGCTGCAGTTGCGCGACACGCTGGACGTGCTCGAGCCGATGCTCGACGAAGCCTGTGCGTCGCTCGCGGCGCTCGCGCGCACGCATCGCGCGACGCCGATGATCGGCCGCACGTGGCTGCAGCAGGCGCTGCCGATCACGCTCGGCCTCAAATTCGCGCAGTGGCTCGACGCGCTGCTGCGCCATCGCACGCGTTTCGCCGAGTTGCGCGAGCGTTTGCTCGTGCTGCAGTTCGGCGGCGCGGCCGGCACGCTCGCGAGCTTGCGCGAGCATGCGGCCGGCGTGAGCGCCGCGCTCGCGTCCGACCTGAATCTCGCGCTGCCGGCCATGCCGTGGCATACGCAGCGCGACCGCATCGCGGAGGCTGCGGCGTGCTTCGGGATGCTGACCGGCACGCTCGGCAAGATCGCGCGCGACGTGTCGCTGCAGATGCAGACCGAAGTGGGCGAACTCGGCGAACCGGCGGCCGCCGGCAAGGGCGGCTCGTCGACGATGCCGCACAAGCGCAACCCGGTCGGCTGCGCGGCCGTGCTGACGGCTGCCGTGCGTGCGCCGAACCTCGTTGCGACCGTGTTCGCGGGGATGGTGCAGGAGCACGAGCGCGCGCTCGGCGGCTGGCAGGCCGAATGGGACGCGTTGCCCGATCTCGCCCGCCTGACGGGCGGCGCGCTCGCGCAGGTCGCGCAGATCGTCGCGGGCCTCGACGTCAACACCGAACGCCTCGCCGCGAACCTCGACCTCACGCACGGGCTGATTCTCGGCGAAGCGGTGATGCTCGCGCTCGGCGACAAGATCGGCCGGCTCGATGCGCACCACGTCGTCGAACATGCGTCGAAGGAAGCCGTGCGCACCGGCGCGACGCTGTTCGACGTGCTCGCGGCCGACGCAACCGTATCGGCCCACCTGTCGCGCGACGCGCTCGCGCGGCTGCTCGATCCCGCACATTACGTCGGCGAGGCGCAGGCTTACGTCGACGCCGTGCTCGCGCTGCACGCGGGCGCGAAACAACCAGGAGAACATTGATGCCTTTCGCCACTGTCAACGGCGTGAAACTGCATTACCGGATCGACCGTGCCGCGCGCGACGACGCGCCGTGGCTCGTCTTCTCGAACTCGCTCGGCGCCGATCTGCAGATGTGGGCGCCGCAGATCCGCCCGCTCACGCAGCACTTCAACATCCTGCGCTACGACACGCGCGGCCACGGCCATTCCGACGCGCCGGCCGGCTCGTACACGATCGACCAACTGGCGGGCGACGTGATCGGGTTGTTCGACCATGTCGGCATCGAACGCGCGCATTTCTGCGGGATCTCGATGGGTGGGCTGACGGGCGCCGCGCTCGCCGCGCGCTACCCGTCGCGCATCGTGCGCGCGGTGCTGTCGAATACCTCGGCCAAGATCGGCTCGCCGGAAGTGTGGGCGCCGCGTGCGCAGAAGGCGCGCGCCGAAGGCATGGCCGCGCTCGCCGGCGCCGTGCTGCCGCGCTGGTTCACCGACGCATTCGTCGAGCGCGAGCCGCGCCTGTTCGACGCGATCCGCGACACCTTCGTGCATACCGACAAGGACGGCTATGCGGCGAACTGCGACGCGCTGAACGCGGCCGACCTGCGCGAGGAAGTGAAGGGCATCGCGCTGCCGGTGCTCGTCGTGACCGGCGACAAGGACATGTCGACGCCGCCCGACCAGGGCCGCGCGCTGGCTGCCGCGATTCCCGGCGCGCTGCATGTCGAATTCGACGCCGCGCACATTTCGAACATCGA
Organism: Burkholderia anthina; assembly: GCF_001547525.1. Taxonomy (GTDB): domain Bacteria; phylum Pseudomonadota; class Gammaproteobacteria; order Burkholderiales; family Burkholderiaceae; genus Burkholderia; species Burkholderia semiarida. The sequence goes on along the minus strand of NZ_LNJP01000003.1, from coordinate 1,262,586 downwards.
GTGCACCGACGGTTTCAACCGTGCGCTCGTCGAATTCCTGACTGCGTGAGGCTCTGCGATGGACGACCAGCAACGTTATGAAGCAGGGATGGAGGTGCGCCGCGCGGTGCTCGGCGATGCGCACGTCGACCGCTCGATCGAGAACCGCACCGAGGTGACGGAGGAATTCCAGAACCTGATCACGCGCTACGCATGGGGCGAGATCTGGACCCGCGACGGGCTGCCGCGCCATACGCGCAGCCTGCTGACCATCGCGATGATGGTCGCGCTGAACCGCGGCGAGGAACTGGCGCTGCACCTGCGCGCCGCGCGGAACAACGGCGTGACGCGCGACGAGATCAAGGAAGTGCTGCTGCAGACCGCGATCTATTGCGGCGTGCCGGCCGCGAATTCCGCGTTCCATCTCGCGGACAAGATCTTTAAAGAACAGGATGGGGCCGCCTAGGTGGGGCCGCGCAAGACGGCCGGCCGAGTGCCGGCGGCGATCCGATCGCATGGCCGCTGATGCTGGCGAGCCGTGACGATCAACGAGCGCACCGGCAGCGAATCGGCGCGTGAACGAAGGAAAGGCGCGGCCACGAGGCCGCGCTTGTTGCATATATATCAATGTTGGATGCGACCGGTTCGAGCGCTGACGCGCCCACACCGGCCGACAAGGAGACAAGCGATGAACCGCACACCCGTGGTCGATGTCCAGACCTTCATCAACGAGCAGCCGTTCGGCGGCTTTCAATGGCTCGTATTCCTCATGTGTTTCGTGATCGTGCTGCTCGACGGCTTCGATACGGCCGCGATCGGCTTCATCGCACCGTCGCTGCTCGGCGAATGGAACCTCACCAAACCCGATCTCGCGCCCGTGTTGAGCGCCGCGCTGTTCGGCCTTGCATGCGGCGCGCTCGTGTCGGGCCCGCTGTCCGACCGGCTCGGCCGCCGCTCGCTGCTGCTCGGCTCGGTGTTCCTGTTCGGCGTCGCATGCCTGATGTCCGCGTTCTCGAACACGATCGGACACCTGACCATCCTGCGCTTCATCACCGGCGTCGGGCTCGGCGCCGCGATGCCGAACGCGGTCACGATGATGGGCGAATTCTGCCCGGACAAGCGCCGCGCGACCGTGATCAACCTGATGTTCTGCGGCTTTCCGCTCGGCGCCGCGTTCGGCGGTTTCCTCGCCGCGTGGATGATTCCGCATTTCGGCTGGCGCAGCGTGCTGGTGCTCGGCGGCGTGACGCCGCTGCTGCTCGGCGTGCTGTTGCTGCTGAAGATGCCGGAATCGGTACGCTTCATGGTCGCGAGCGGCCAGGGCATCGACAAGATCCGCGCCACGCTCGCTCGCATCTCGCGCGACGCGCTGAACGCCGGCTCGTTCGCGCTGACCGAAGCCGCGCCGCAGACCGGCGGCAAGGGCCTCGGCGTCGTGTTGTCGCGCTCGTACATCGTCGGCTCGGTGATGCTGTGGCTCGCGTACTTCATGGGCCTCGTGATCTTCTACGCGTCGATCAACTGGATGCCGATCCTGCTGAAGGATGCCGGCCTGACGCCGAAGAGCGCGACGCTGATCTCGGCGCTGTTCCCGCTCGGCGGCGTGGGTGCCGTGCTGTGCGGCGTGCTGATGGACCGCTTCAACGCAAACCGCGTGATCGCCGTGTGCTACGCGCTGACGGCGGTGAGCGTGTATGCGATCGGGCAGGCGGCCGGCAACGTGGGGCTGCTGGTGCTGGTGGTGTTCGTGGCCGGCGTGCTGATGAACACCGCGCAATCGTCGATGCCGGCGCTGGCCGCCGCGTTCTATCCGACCGAAGGGCGCGGCACGGGCGTCGCCTGGATGCTCGGCGTCGGCCGCTTTGGCGGGATCGCGGGGTCGTTCCTCGTCGCCGAGCTGACGCGTCGGCATTTCTCGTTCGCGGGCGTGTTCGCGACGATCGCCGTCGCGGGCGTGCTCGCGTGTGTCGCGCTGCTGATCAAGCAGATGGCGCGGCCGCATGGCGTGGCGCAGCCGGCAGGCAAGATCGAGTCGCTCGGGCATTGAGCGGCGTGCGGGCCGGTGCGTTGCGCCGGCCCGCGTGAAGCGGCACCGCCCGGGCCGCTATTCTTCCGCGTCGTGTTCCTTGACGAAGTTGCGCAGATACGCGCGCAGCGCGGCTTCCCGGCTGCGATGATCGTCGTGGTTCGCGGCGCCCATGTCTTCCTCTTCACCGAACATCGTCGGTGGCGCGCAGTAGGTGCCGATTTCGACGTCTTCCCGCAACACGCGGATCTCGTGCGTCAGCGGACGGTACTCGGCGATCCAGTGCATGCCTTCGATGTGCTCGCCGGCTTTCAGCAGTGGCTTCATCGGCAACCTCCATGCAGAGCAGCGGTGCAACCGCCGAAGCGGTTGCACGCGCCCGTACCGAAAGGGTACGCCTGCATCGCGTGGAGCTCAACGGGCGCGCTTGTGAGCGCTTACTGCGGCAGCAGATGCGCGACGAGCGGATACAGCGACAGGATCAGCAGCACGGCCATCGTCACGTTGAAGACGCGCAGCGCGCGGGGATTCGACAGGAAGCGGCGCAGGCCCTGGCCGAACGCGGCCCACAGGCAGATGCACGGGAAGCCGATCAGGATGAACACGACGGACATCCACGCGGCGTTCATCCCGTAGTCGGCGGACAGGCGGACCGTCGTCGCGGCGGTCAGCACCATCATCCACGCCTTCGGGTTGACCCACTGGAACGCGGCGGCTTCGATGAACGTCATCGGCCGCGGCTTGGCGCCGTGAGCCTTCACTTCGCCGGAGGTGCCGATGCGCCATGCGAGGTACAGCAGATAGGCGACGCTCGCGGCTTCGAGGACGGTGTACAGGACCGGCACGCGACGGAACGCTTCGCCGAGACCGAAGCCGACGCAGAGCATCAGGATCGCGACGCCGATGCTGATGCCGAACAGGTGCGGCATCGTGCGGCGGAACCCGAAGTTGACGCCGGACGCGAGCAGCATCGTGTTATTGGGGCCGGGTGTGATCGACGTGACGAGCGCGAACAGCATGCCGGCAGGCAGTGCGCTGAGGGTGAGGAATTCCATCGCGGATTCTCCATTCGGTTCGAGGCTGGGATGGGGATCAGTGTAGCGACGGTTTTCTGTACAGTACCGGTACAGTTGTGTTGTCGATTGCCGGTACGGGGATGTTGAATCACTTTGTGCGTACGAAAGGGGTGTTGTCTCTCAGAAAAGATGTCCGCAGTCTCGATATGTTGTCTTTGAATAATTGGCTACCTTCTATGCGTTGGGCATGTAACCCGTATGGATAGGCAGAAAACGATCGGAGAATATTTGGCAGTGACGGCCTACGACGCAATGTTTAGCCGATGGTGTCAGATCGATGTCGCCGCATTAACGACGCTCAATCGCCGTTTCACGTCCGGGGTGTGTCTCCACAAGCCAATGGGGAGGTCGATGCTTAGTTCAGGGCGCAAGCCATCTGCCGAAGCTACTCGGCTCGTTCGGCTAACCCTCCCCGTGCAGGTCGATGTGGCACTTGAGCGCATCGCAAAGATTGGCTTCTACGGCCGCTCCGAGTCGGAGGTTGTCGTGATCTTGCTTTAGCGAGAACTTGATCGAATCGCCGTGGATGGCTTTGTCGATCGTCTTGATGACCTGACGAAGTAGACCTAGAGGCTCTGTGCAGCCTTTCTGCGGCACACACATTGGCATACCAATCGCGGCGATGTGAGCCATGGCTATTTGTGTCGCTTTGCAACCCGGCCCACACTTGTCCTGGGAGTGTAACTTTCACGCAACGGATGCTTATCGGCCGGCCGGCACCGTTCATCCGTCACCGCAAATCTGCGCGTCGTTTGAACACCTATAGATTAATTTTCGTCGATTTCCTTGCGTATGCCGTTCAGAAGTTTGACGAACGAATCGACCCTATTCGAGAAACATACGAGCCGACACTTGTACAAAAAGGGAAACTATTTTCTTCTCCTTTTCAGCGTTTCCATAACGCCTGACTCTATTTTTTGATTCGAACGAGGGTTGTTCCGCCTTTGCTGTCGCGGAGAAGAAGAAAAAATTTACTTGTCCGCCGGCTGGGTCACCACATACATTGGGAGATAGGACACGTGCAGGTGGAAGGCGATGACTCCATTCTCAAACGCATTGGTGCACTACCGAAAGCGAGCCGGCCTCAGTCAGACGAATGTGGCCAGGCAGCTTGGGGTCGCGATTCAATATGTCTGGAAGTTGGAACGCGCGGTTAAGCCGCCACCATCGACCGAACAAATCGAGCGGATTGCTGCGGTACTCGGCATGAGCAACGCCGATGTCGCTTCATTGCTTGAAGCCGCTCTGGACTCGCAAAGGAAATTGCGGTTACCTGACGACCTGCACTCAGATACGTTGCGCCTGATCAATCGCCTGGTGCGAGCGTCGACGCGTCTAAGCGGTGACGAAGTCACCTTGCTTGATGAGCTGGTGGCGAGGCTGGATCGGTAACGTCATCCTGAAAATGCCCTTCCCCATCAACCTATTGAATTAGGAGTACTGCCTATTCGACAGAAAAGAAAAAACCAACCCTTTACGACGGATTGGTTCTTTCGACCCGACTGAGCGGGAGCACAACTGAAACCTAAGCGACTTCAGTATAGCTCCCCCCTCATCGGCGTCAAGGCCCAACTCGTCTCCTCGTTGCGTGGAAATGACATCCGCGCGGCCGGCGCTTGTCCATTCGGACTGGCGCCCCCCACATCCACGCGCCCGAAAGGGCGCAGGAGACATCATCATGCCTTCGTACGATACCCGCAGTGGCGGAAATTTTCTAGGTTTCACGCCCTCTGTCAAAAACGCTTGCTCGATGCCTTGGTATTCGCTGGCGGAAGAGGCGACGACCCTCTTGCTCGAGTTCAGCCCTGAGGTACTGCGCTTTCGTAGCGCTCAAGATAGAACATTTGTTCTTCGTGAGGCCGGCCAGCTTTTTCGGTACACGCCGGATTACGAGATTGTGCGGCGCGACAGTTCGACTGTCTTCGTCGAAGCCAAGCCAGCAAAGGATCTGCAGAAGCCTTCAGTGCAGGCCCGCATGGCGCGTGCGAGAGCCGTCCTTGCGGAGCATGGACACGCCCTTTTCATTTGGGATGAACGTACCTACATCTCCGGCACCCGTCACGAGACTCTGCGGCTCTTGCGGCCGTGGCTGGGGCGAATTTCGTCCGAACGGATCCGGGAAGCACAGTGGCTCGTTGAAAAGAAGTATCCGAAAACTTTCCGAAACCTCGTGCATTTGGCCCGTTCGCGCGACATTGCGTTGACCTGGATCGCCAATGGCGCCGCGGGTATCGATCTCGATGTGCCGCTGACCTCCGACGCAGCCATTTACGTCGCTCCTTCGGAGGTGCGTCATGCAAAAATTTTTGCTTAAGCGTGGCGTCGAGTTCCGTGAGGGCGAGTATGTCTGGCGCGTTCAGACTGCGCTGCCCGATGGTCGAATCGAGCTCAGCTCCGACTACAGCTCGCCAATACGCCTGCACGAAACTGAAATATGGGCACGCCACGGTAATGGGACATGGTCCGTCAGTATCGAATCGCTACGTGAGACGGCTGCGTCACCGATTGTTGTTGCTCGACGTGATGTCACCACCTTCAAAGAAGAAGATCTTGTCGTGATGCGTGCGCGACTCGTCTACCTAAGAGCCGTCGAGGAGGCGAAGTGCTCGCGCGTCCACGAAGTCGAGACCGTCATCAAACGGGTGGCGTGTGAGGTTGGCGCATCGATACCGCCAACCTATCGATCCTTCTGTCGGTGGAGAAAACGCTACCAGCCGTCACGAGATGTCATGGACGTGGTGCCGCGCCATGAAAACAAGGGACGACGCGAAATCCTCGATGGTTCACTGCTCACGCTGGTCGAAGATGTCATCGAAACGCACTATCTCAACGGCCAGAAACTAAACGTCGCGAGATTGTACGATCAAGTAGAGGAGGCCATTGACGCTCATAACGAACGTGACCTGGAAAATCCGCTACCCACGATTAGTAGAGCGACGCTTTATCGCCATGTTGGGAAACTGAACAGCTATCTCGTCACCGCGGCCCGGGAGGGCCGCACCGAAGCACTGAAGCAGTATCGACCGGTGTTCCGTCGGCTCAAAACAAAACGACTCAACGAGCGGTGGGAGATTGACCACACGCCGGTGAACTTGCTGTGCGTCTGTGAGCGCACCCGTATGGTCATCGTTCGTCCCGTACTGACGCTCATCATTGACGCGCACACTCGCATGGTGATGGGGTTTCATATCGGGGCGCGCTCACCTGGCCAGGAGGAGGTCGGATGGGCAATGCAAATGGCCATGCTCAGCAAGCGCGATCTACTGAACCGATTAGGCCTGGGGCATCTTGAATGGTTGGCGCGAGGTGTAGCCGAGATGATCTTCGGTGACAACGCGTGGGAATTCCACGGCGGCGCCACACGAGCTGGCTGCGACGAGTTGGGGATTTCACTCGTGTACTGCCCGAGCCGTGCACCGTGGTTCAAAGGCCGTGTGGAGCGGTTCATGCGCACGATAGCGGAACAACTCTTCCATTTGATTCCGGGGACGACTTGGTCGAATACCAAGGATCGTGGACAGTACCCGTCCGAGAAGCTTGCGTGCGTGACCCTCGAACAGCTAACGGTGTTTGTCGTGCGCTGGATTGTGGAGTGTTACCAGCACGCGCCACATCGTGGTTTGAAGGGCAAGACACCGTTTCAGGCATGGCAGGAAAGTGCACGGCTGACTCCTATCTACATGCCGGCCGATCCCAATCAGCTTTCCGTCGCGTTTTCGGACACCATCATGCGTCCGATTACGAACAGTGGCGTGACGTTTGATCACCTGTCGTACAACTCTAGTGCGTTGCAACTGCTTCGTCACAGCATCTCGGGCGACGAAAAAATCAAGGTTCGGTATTTCAACGAGCAGACCAGCTTTGTCTACGTCTACGACCCAAGGCAGAAAGAATACCTTCGCGTTGATTGCACCGATCCAGATTACACGAAGGATCTGACCAGATGGATGCACAACGAAGTCACCAGCGCCATGCGAGACAGCAGCATCGATATCAACCCTGTCTCGCTTCGAAAAGCGCGTATCCGTCTCGCAGACGACATTGCCAAGGCGGAGCTTGATCAGAAACTCAAGAAGCGCAAATGGGTTGCGCAGATCAAGGGGAAGTCGAGCAAGGATCTTTTGCTGGGAACCGCCGGCGGGAACGCAGGTGACGACTCCGTCCAGCTGGATCAAGTCGATCCCATGATCGTCAGATTCGATAGCGTTCCTGAATTTTCTGTTACGAAGCGTACCGAACGGTAAGGAGATCATCATGAAACGATTTAATGTCCGTAAAAGCATCGTCGAGCATCCCGATTTCGTTGTTGCGCTCAAGAGCATCGAGGAGATCCATCAATGGCTGCGGGAATCTGGTGAAGCAGGGTGTCTGGCGACGATCGGGGCGTCCGGAGCCGGAAAATCGACCGTGCTCGAATGCTATCGTGCCCAATTCCCGGTGCGAGAGGAGGTGTTGCGCCGGCACGTGCCGGTTCTCTATGTCATCGTGCCTGCAGTACCGACTGTCAGATCGTTGGCCGAAGCTATGTTGATTGCCTTGGGTGAAATTGCGCAAGCTGGTCAATCGAGTGCGCGCCTGACAGAGCAGATTGTCAAACTGGTACACGGCTGTGGCGTGGAGATCATCATGCTCGACGAGTTTCAGCACTTCGTCGAGGGCGATCGCCGTTCGCTGAGACAGGTTGCGAACTGGTTGAAGGTGCTGCTGGACCGGCTCCCAGCTGCTGTTGTGCTCGCGGGGCTGCCGTCGCTGCTGGGTGTGCTGCGAGTCAATGGGCAATTGCGGCGCCGGTTTTCTCGCGTGACGGAGATGCGTCCGTTCAATGTGAACACCAACGAAGGCGCCAAAACGTTCATTGGCGTGATGCAGGCACTCGCCAAAGATATGCCATTGCCGATGACGGATATTGTCGACAAGCGTGTCGTGATGAAGTTGTACTACGCAACTGCAGGACTGGTGGACTACATGTGCAAGCTGTTGAACGGTGCTTACCAGGTTGCCGAGCGACGCGGTGGGAAAAGTGTCACGCTGAACGATTTTGCCGCGGCGTTTCGCGTTCATATCTGGAAGGATGTACCGCCTTCTCGCGATCCCTTCGATTCGAAGTTTAATGGCGTTCCGCTTGACCAACCGGGTGAACCGTTTGCGGAGGACGTGCAATGACGACCCCTCTTCTTCTCGGCGTTGCTCCGCATCGCGGAGAGTCGCTTTCGTCGGTGCTGCATCGCGTTGCCGAGGTCAACGGGTTGAGTGGACCTGGGATGGTCCTGCGCCGCGCCGGCGTGGCTGCTGCTCGGCCGCGCTTTGCCTCGGAGGTCGATGCGCTTGCCCGTGTTTGCCGGCTCTCCCCGAAATTGGTTCGGGCGATGACACCGTTGACCGTGGGCGCTATTGACCGTAGCGGGACGAAGCACGCGAAGATCAGCTTGTATGGCCACTGGGTCGAACCCGATGCAATCCTTGTCGGCGCCAAGGAGCGCATATGTCCGCTGTGTATCGCGGAGCATCAACACGTGCTGGGTGTGAATGCTTACGTATTCGCGACGTGCTGTGTTGTCCACAGCGTCCAGCTATTCGATCGCTGTCCGGGCTGTCGACGCGAAGTGTCGTCCATGCGGCCGGGCGTGGCGCGTTGTCAGTGCGGGACGGATCTCGGGTCGGCTGCATGTCAACCCGCGAAGACGGACGATCTGATGATCACTCGGCTCATCGATCGACGCTGGCGTATGAGCTTTGAGCATGATGTGCCAGACTGTCCGCCAGGCGTTCCACCGGATTTCGCCGCGCTTGACCTTGGGGAGTTGCTGCGTGTGCTTTCGTTCCTGTATCGCGTCAGTGGCGCAACAAGCGGATCGACAGACAAGGGGCTGCGCTCGAAGGCCATTTCCGAACTGACGCCGCGCATGCAAAAAATCGGACGGATCATGTCGGACTGGCCTCGGGGATTCAAGGAACTGGTCAACGCGGAACGGCAATACCGACCTCGGTCGGGGTCGATCCTGAGCTCGGCCCGAAGCGTTGAGCACGTCTCTATGCGTTTGTTCACGGAGTTGCCGGAGCCACCGTTCGCGTTCCTCCATCGTGCACTGGTCGACGCAATAGGCGGCCAAGTGGTGCAGACCGTGTGACGCGGTGTTCTCAATAAGCCGTGGCGATCCGATTCGAATCGGATCGCCATGGGTTCCGACGTGGGACTTCGAATCTGGGTGAGGTGAACATCATGAAAACGTGTCGTTGCGGCACATGGCGATCCGAATGCATGGTCGAGCACATGCCTGAACCGGTTTGGAACAGGCTCTTGGATCTTGTGCAGAAAATAGTCAATGAGTCAGGCGAACCGGAGGGTTTTGACGCGAAACGGTGGTTGTGTACTTGGCTGCACGAAGAGGTTCCATCACTCGGGTGGAGGAAGCCCGTCACGTATCTAGATACCGCCGACGGAGAGGAACTGGTGGCCCGGACGCTACTGAGCATGCAGACAGGCGCCTATCGCTAGGAACGAGCACTGCATCGATCTGGAGTTCGATATGGAAAATCGCAGTTGGGCATCGTATTCCGTCAGACCGGCGAATTCGATGTTACGGCTACCGCTTGCGCTTCGCGTCGAACCCTATCCTGACGAGTCGTTGTCGTCGGTGCTTATGCGCTTGGTGGATGCCAACGGCCTGAGAAGCGTTGGGGCATTGCTGCGTGAAGCCGGTTGTGTTGCGTTCGGTCCGTTGGTTTCCGCCGAGATTGCGGAATTGTCTCGTGTTTGCCGGATCGATCAATCGACGATGAGATCGATGTGCCCGGTCGAAGTTGGTGGGCGAGCACGAGGGACTGCCTTCAGTTACGCGGTGGGGCCTCATGTGATTGAGGCCCGGCACTTGCTTGTTCGAGAGCGCGAGCGGATTTGTCCGCTGTGCCTGCTCGACGGTGGGATCATGCTTGCTTCACATCGCCTTACCTGGATGACCGCATGTCGTGTCCATTCTGTTCAACTGCTCGACGTTTGCCCACAGTGCGAGAAACCGATTATGGTGACTCGACCGAGCATGGTGCAATGTCGATGTGGTCTAGATCTTTGTCGCATTTCACCGATTACTTGTACGCTGGATGAGGCTGAGAATGCGCGCTATCTGTATCAACGCTGGTGTTTGCCGACGACCACGGGATCCGGAGTTTCGGAAGGGCTGGCTGCGGTAGAGAAACTAATCGACTTTCGGCGTGCCGCAGGAGTCAAGAATAGGAGCGGTACTGTCGATCGGCGGGCAGTTCCGTTGCATCAGATACGGAACGTATTGGGTTTTAGCTGACTCGACGAGCGTGGCGAAGAGCGCGGTACCAAGATGGTGGCAAACGAAGGAATTCAAGGTTAAGGCGGCGTGGTGCGCAATGAGTTCTGGTCAGCATGAGATGGCTCGGCCGGCTCACTCCGCATCGGACCTGCGATTCGGTTTATGACAAGAAGGTTGTCGTGATGGACGGCCGGAATACTGCGTGGTGGGCGCTCAAGGGCGCTGGCGCTCGGCGCTCAATTCGTATCTGTCGGGCGTCGGTGTATGTATGTGGCTGCTGTATTGGCTCCCTACAAGAGAGCGAAGCGCTATATGTTTCGGGTTCTTTGCTTCGGCTGAAAATCCTTCACCAGTGTCCTCAACCAGGGCGGTCATAAGACACTTCGATGAATTTTATATATCGGTGGCGGGGGAGCCATGTCGACATGGCTCGCGTGAGGAGTACGTAAAAATATATCAAGTCGGCTGACGTAACTAGATGGCATAATCATCCGGTCTTAGAGCATCCAACAACTACCGAAGGTGACTATATGGCAATGAAGAATTACAAGACCCTAAAGGAGGAACTCGCGAAGCTTCAAGCGGAAACAGAAGCCGCGCGCGTCGCTGAACTGGAGGCGGTGCTTGCGGACATCCGCGAAAAGGTGGCCGAGTACGGTATTACGTCCGAACAGGTCTTCGGTCGTAAGCGCGCAAGCAGCGGCAAGAAGGCTGCGGCGCCCACCACTGCCAAGTATCAGAATCCGAAGACCGGTGAAACATGGAGCGGGCGTGGTCGAGCTCCTGAATGGATCAAGGACGTGAAGAATCGTGATCGTTTCTTGATCCAGTAACGACGAGCAAACATCGACCGTGAGCGAGGATCTGGCATGAGCGAAGAACAAAAAATGCAGTAGTAGTATTCCATGTGACGACACGGGCGGACTTTCAATGTGCGATGCTCGCCATCAAAGAGCGGGATTTCTTCGAGCGGCTCTACGGACCCGTCTCCGATTTTGCGAAGTCCATGTTCGACAAGAGCATTGAGCTCGTGCGCAGCGCCACTGATACTACGATAACGATCAAAGAACAGTGTGAGGCGGTAACCGCGATTATCAAGGCCGTGCGAGAAGAAGGCGTAAAATCGGTCGAGATCACGATGGACGTCGATGCTGGCGCAGAGCTTGGCGCGAAATTTGACAAAGATGTCGACGTGAAGATTTTCAAGGTCGGAAAGACCGGAGCAATGACGATGAAGGTCGAGTACAAGTAACTCGGCGTAGTTCAGTAAAACGAAATGGAAGCTCTAAGCTCCCATTTTGCTTACAGTGCGTTGCCCGTGAATGCTCATTTGTATAAGGCTGGACTAGACCAAACAGACAGCGCCAGATCGGCTGACTCAGTTTGACCAGCTCCGGCCGTTCATCCATGCGGCCACGCGGACGTTGGAGCGTCAGTTTGACCGATCACAGCGGCCGATCGATAGGACATGCCATCCGGCGGGTCGTTTGCCTTAGGGGCGACTCAAGTGGCATCAAGCCTCATCGTCGAATGGAATGCCGTTCGGATTCGCGTCGACTGTCCACTCGATCTGGGTGAGCCCGGGCCCGTACTCGCGACGCTACGGTCGGCACTGTGATTGGCCTACCGGCGGAAACGCGCGTCGGCCTGACTGCCCGTGTGACAGATTGGCGAGCCTGCTTCCAAAGATTTGGGTGCTCAACTATATCACTCCCGTCCATGGAATATGCGGTCCGAACCTCGTCGATACGGCACCGCGCGGTGGGGGAGTCTCCGCTAGTTGTTGAGCTTGAAACCATGTAAAATGCGTTTCGCTAAGTCGGCATAGGAGCGGAGGACACGACGCGGTTGACTTCACTTTGCATATGAATGCTCATCTTCATATTCATCACGAGGGAAATATCGTCTCAGCCCGTAAGGGCCGTCGTGGGGGTTCGAATCCCCCCAAAAGGGAATGCAGTTCGTCGCAGCGTAAACAATCTTCACATAAGGAGGCACACCATGGCAAAAAGTAATCAAGTCATGTCAACCAAATTTGCGAAGTGGGTAGGCGGCGTCGTAATGTCCGTTTTGCTGGGTACTGTTGGTGTAGTCCACCTCCGACCCTATGCCGATTGACGGTAAGACGAAAAAGCAAAAAGAGCCCGCGATGTCGGGCTCTTTTTGCTTGTGTAGTCGCCATCTGACTCAGAACGGTGGTGGATTCAACCGATCGATGCGTACAGATCGTTGACAATTGGCGCCGATATTTTCGCCCTGCGAGCGAATGATCGAAGCCGAAAAGAGTGTCTCCCGGATCGAGGCGGGGACAGCACGCTCGACCTGATTGGTCGCTCAGCAAGCCACAGCTGGCGAACTAATTGCCGCTGCGCCCCTTGCAGCGGGGGCCTTATGAAGCCGTCGAGCGCTAGGCGGCTAGTTCGTGAGATAACTGTCATCCATCTCGGGATGAGCCCCGAAGCGCTCAGTTCCAAGGTAAATCAGCCCCACTTCCTTTGGGGCCGCATCTAGCCTATCGATCGCTTTGTTAATCCGGCTACATTGCTCTGCATTGACATAGAAGCGATGCTCGTCGAGCCAGTTTCGAGCGTCATGGTAGTTATCGAGTGTCGCCGTTTCAAACGCGGCGACGTACTGCTCGACCCTCGAACGACTGACCAATCGTCGGATTCGAGGAATGACATCGACGGTGCGATCATCTGAAACAACAATTGCCAGCCTGCGAGCTAACCCTGTCTGTACGTAGCGCATCCCTGAGTTGTATCGGGATCCTCGTGAGGGAGTGCATTGATCGGTGGCCTCGCCGTCAAGAATGATTCCGACAGCGTGACACATCCCATCCGGTGCGAGCAGTATGGTCCCGTCGATACCGCTGAAACTTTCAAGCAATGACTCCGTCAGCCGGGTTGGTTCGATGCGCGTGCCTTGTTTGCCAAGCCGGCGTGCCTCACTGAGCGCATCTGCCGCAACGACGATCATGCTGCCGTGTTCTTGACGTATTTGGACCAGCAGCAGGTTCCATAGATGCAATCCGTCTTCCGGCGAGGTTCCGGGAAAGAGTCGGGCGTAGTTTGCGAGAAAGGCAACCTTGTCGAAGGGTTCCTGTGCGAGTTTGGGCACTCCGTAGTGGCTACGGAGAAGTACCTGATCACCACATCGCAACTCCCAGTGGTAGTGGTCGATGAAGGCGGCCGTAAATGCATCCTGTGCTGCGTAAGCGTCGTGCGAATCCTTCAGTTTCCCAAGGCCGTAGATCTGTCGGCTGTCGGCGATGATGCCAACGCCGGTGGTGGCCATCTGCAGAACTTTCCGAACCCATCTCGGCTCGCGAAACGGCACGGGGTCGGAAAACCTGGCTAGGAACTCGACACATTCGTTCTCGGGGTTGACGAGGATAAGGTTGCCGACACCTTTTGCGCCTTCGTACATCAGCGACGCCACGAGGTTCAGCGAGTCAAAAAGAGTGGTATGAAAGTACTGCCGTTCGATCGAAAGCCCTGGCGTGTGCAGAAACTCCTGCGCCCCAACGCGAACGACTTCCTCAGCGTTTCTCATGCTGTCACGAGTGAAGCGACCGGGATCTGGGCTGTGCAATTCTCCCGTCGCTTCGTGAAGGACGGCGTACATCGCAGCATGGATCAGACTACGATATCCGTATCCCTGTCGCCGTCCCTCGACGGGTCTATCAGGTAAGGGCGGAAATTGCGTGAAGGTGGCGTTGGGAATCTGCACGACGGGTGTGACGTAGTATTCATCGACGCACCTGACCTCGCCGCAGAACGAAGTCACATCGTGCGCGGTGTCGAAGACCTTGAGTGCTTTGCGGACCGACGTCCGCACTGAGTCGCGACGCATCCATTCCGGCTTGTCGCGCATGCTCGCTTCATCGCCGTAAATTATGTTCTGCAGGTCGTGTTTGTTATAGGTCGATTCCACTGCATCGAGTAGGCCGTCGAAAAGCGCCAGGGGCCACTTTCCATCCTCCGGCTCCACGCACACCGGATTCCGATTCTTGCTTCCGGGCTTGCGGGCGCCGACAAGAAGCACCTCAGCCTCCGCTGGCGCTCCGAGGCGCTTCAGCACCTCGCGCGCCAACCACCGAATGTGTATTCGGTAGCTGACCTGGTATCTCCACATGAAAAGGTTGATGCCCCGACCGGCCATTGCGACTCCCGAACTTGTTGACGGTGCCGCGCTTGCGGCAGTTTGATTAACGGTGGTTACCCTTACCAGGCATTCCAGAGGCTGATGGCGGCGCTGATAAATGCATCGGCATTTGCAGATTCCCACGAGGTGGGCGTACCACTCCGGAGCAGGTAATACTGCTCATTGGCACAGACTAGCTTGCTCTTGTCCGCCTCTCGCTGAATCCAGTTGATGGCGTTCACGAAGGAATCCGCATAGCTGGAACCGAAGCTCTCGTTGGGCACGTTGTAAAGCAGGCCCTCCAGGTAGTACGACGGCGCAATACCGGGCTGCAATTGGCCGTCGTCAATAAGGTTGCTTCGAAGATTTTTCAGGATTCGTATCGTGGGTTTGAGCCACCCGTTGCTGCCCTGATGTTTGCTGGTCAGGTTCTCAGAATGCTGTCTGGGGTAGTTCGCAATGAGTTTGCCGGCTCCGTTGAAAAAACAGATGCCCTCGACATATTGCGTGTCGTAAGTGCTCTTGAACTTCCAGTATCGGCGGAACTGCATGGCGGCAATCACGTCGGCTTTCCGCCGGCTGCCATTCGCCGTTATGGCAATGGCTTTGTCGCCAATCGTGACGTCGGATCCAAAGCGGTCGACAAGCGCTTTGACGACATCCTTCTTGTATTGGTCGTACGAGTAGGTCGCGGGAATCAGCGCGCGTTCGTACGCGACTCGGTCTTCCGGCGATAGCGATGTCAGGTCGCTGTAGTAGACATCATCAAGCCGTATGACCACATCGACGTCGCTTTCCGAGTAGATGTTTGTATCATTTCCATAGGAACCCTGCAGGAAGACATGGAAATTCTTCCCGTAATACGCTGAATTGGCGCTCTCCAGGGCGTCCTTTATGGTTTGATATGTTTTAGCGGATTGGGTAATTGATCCCTGGTGGGACCATGTTTCAAGCTGCGATTCCGGTATTCCCACTTTATGCCTCGCTTACGTCAGAAACTCCCTGAGTTGTACCTCGCGGGCAGCGAACGATTCGCTCCCGCGTTGCCGAAGGATGTTCAGTTTGTCCAGGTCATGCTCCAGCAAGTCCGTCGCCATTTCCGGCCGCTCGAACGTATCGCTGATGCGAATCGTTGGAATGTCCTTGAACAGGACGTCACGTAGCTGATCCATTGATTGCGTGTTGATCTCGAGGGTCTTCTGGAGTAACTGTACGGCAAGCCATTTCTTAGCAATACGCATCAATAATTTCGGTTTGGGTTCAGGGTAAATGCCGACACCCACATTCACGACACGGATATCCTTGCGATCTTTTTTCAAGGCAACTGTGGCGTCTGCTAGGGCAAAAAGAGTGGGATTGTTTGCACAGTAGCCGCCATCGATCAATTCGATCTTGTCGCCAGTCGCGGTAACGACCACTTTTCTTTCGAAGAACGGGTATGCCGAACACGACGCTTGCACGGCGTCGGCCATGCTTACCCCGAACCCTGGACGAAAGGTCCCCTTACGGCCGTGTGCCTGCGTAATGTTGCCCTTGAAGATCATCGGACGTTCCGTCATCCAACGGGTCGCGACAATGCCGATCCCCGTTTTGACATCTTCAAAGGTTCTTTCCTGAAAGACTTCCTTTGCCAATTCATGGAGTGCCGCTGTTCTTGCGGCAGCAGACCGACTGGACATGACGCGCGGTACGTGCTCGGTATAGAGCGCGTGTATCTGGTCTATTTCATAGCCCAGCGCGACGAGCGCGGCAATGATCGCCCCGGTGCTCGTGCCGAATACAAGATCAAACCTCTTGTATAGCGGACACCCAAGCATCGCTTCAATTTCTTTGAGAACACCCAGCGTGTAAAAGCCTTTCGCGCCACCACCATCAAGGGCGAGAATCCGGCATACGTTGTCACTGGCGTACTCGGTAACTAACTTGGACGGGTGAATAGTGTCAGTCATCGACCTTTTTCTCGTTGTGCTCTGCAATGGCATCCAGCTCAAGCGGGACCCGATTCGGGGCTGCTCGACGTTCGTCCCCCCGGATAGGCCAAACTGATCAGGATGAGCGCGTGGATTTTCATCACGTCACATAGTTCGGCGAGTTTGTTGCTCACAACACCCATTCTTGTGATGCTTACTGCCGTCGGCGTTACCGCAACACGCTAATACGAAGCAGTCGCGTTTGTCCCGTAGCACGCGGCCGTTGCGACGGCGTATCGTCGCGCGAAGGCTTGAATCAACCGTGCATGTGGTCGCCTGATTATAGCGCCGGGAATCCCGCTGGCATTTTTGTTAGCAAAGAGTCCAGATATGGAATATCTGGACGGCTGACCTGCCCCCTTCAATAGGGCCAATGGGCTTCTAGCAAAGTCCCTTTAAACCAGCTCCTGGAAAGCGGCAGGAGCATCCGCGGTTGCCCGATGTTTCGCCGCAAACTCTGACGGCGCAAGGTAGTTCAGTGCGCTGTGCGGCCTTTGCTCGTTGTAGTCCTGACGCCATGCCGCGATGACAGCCCGAGCGTGCGCGAGCGTCGTGAACCAGTGCTCGTTAAGGCATTCGTCGCGGAATTTGCCGTTGAACGATTCGATGTACGCATTCTGCGTCGGCTTGCCCGCCTGAATCAACTTCAGAGTGACGCCGTTCGCATACGCCCACTGGTCAAGCGCCCGGCTCGTAAATTCGGGGCCCTGGTCTGTTCGCACCGCCTTGGGATAGCCACGGAAGCGAGCTGCACGGTCCAATGCCCGAGCGACATACAAACCTGAGATGCCATGGTCGACGACGATGTCGACAGCCTCTTTCGTGAAGTCGTCGACGACGGTCAGGCACTTCACGCGCCGGCCGTTGGAAAGCGCATCCATCACGAAATCGATTGACCACACCTCGTTGGGCGCGCTCGGCAATGCCAGTTGCTCGCGCTCGATCATTACGCCGTGGCGCTTGCGACGGCGCCGCACAGCCAGCCCTGCCTCACGGTACAGGCGATAGATGCGCTTGTCGTCTAATTGCTGTCAATAGATCATCCTCCTGGAAAGGGTTCAGACCAGCCGTTTCCTTGTCGTCTTCGTGGTCGTGTTCACGCCACAACATGCCGTCAGAGAGTCGCTACAACGTTCCGATGTGATTGCCGCGGTTTTCCCGCAAAGCGCGTCAAGGAATCGTTGAGGCGACGTAATCAGCCTGGATGAACCGGTACCGCAGTTGTTGCAGGTAAAGCGACTTGCGACGGCGAGCGTGTGGCTATCCCGGGATGAACTCCTTGCCGCTTCTCCACATTGAGAGCAGCAGCGTCGAGAGTTTGCGAGCGGTTGCAACCAGTGCTTTGCGCAGGCCAATCCGGGGAATCAGTGCCTGCGCCCAACGTCGGAGTGCGCAGTCGCGCTTATGACGCAGGAGCAAAGCCGACGCCGCCTCGAACAGCATGTGTCTGGTCAGCCGGCAGCCGGTCTTGGATATTCCACCGTTATGGTCGACGTCCCCTGATTGGTACTTCCTTGGCGTTAGACCAAGATACGGACCAATATCGCCGACACGGCGAAATCGATCCGGATTGTCGACTGCAGCAGCGAATGCCACTGCCGTCTTCACGCCGACACCGGGGACCGTCATCAGACGACGACACACATCGCTGGCGCGCGCAATCCGTTCAAGCGCCTTATCGGTCTCACGGACTTGCCTGTCTATATGCCTCCAACTGTCGAGCAGGATGTCAACTACGCCACGGATTAGCGATGTCGATGGCGTATGTTGCTCGACGAGTTTCTCGAATGCGCTACGCGTACCAGGAGGCAGCACAACACCAAAGGTTTTGAGCACCCCGCGGATCTGGTTGTACAGGCCGGTACGCATACTGACCAATTGACTGCGCGCTCCAAGAAGCAGCCGGACTTCGTGGCTCGCGATACTTTTGACTTCGACGGCACGATACCAGCCACTGCGCGTGAGTTGAGCGATGCCGCGCGCGTCATTGCTGTCAGTCTTGTTCAGTTGCGTCGCGAGCGCTGCGTGCACGTGGCGGGCATGAATGCAATCAACAGGAACACCTCGATTTCGCAGTGCGTGATAGAACCATACTGCGAGAGGGCCAGTTTCCATTCCGACGCGCCGGACCTCGGGGGCTTGCTGTCGGATGATGCTATCAATAGCCTGCGGATCCGATGCTACTGTTCCGCGCCAGACGGGATTACCGTCCCCATCGATTACGCAAACCGCCGTTGACCTCTGCGATACATCGAGACCCACATACGTTTCCATGGCAGCCTCCGTCGTTAGCCGGAGACGCAATTACAGCATGTGATTGGCGTGCGTGCCTTCGCGTTCCACCAAGGCGTGCAGCCGGCGGTATCCGAATCGACGACGTTCGTGCGCCAACTCCACCAGACGCGCCGCTAGCATCTCATTCTCGTGGTCCGGCTTCGCGTCGTAATGCAGCACGCTGCGAGAAAGCCCAACAAGCCGGCAGGCGCGGCGCTCGGAGATGTTGACCTTCTCCCGAATCGCCGACACTGCTTCGCGTTTGGCTTGCGGGCTCAGGGCTTTCCCTTGACCACGACCTTCAACGCTTCGATATCGAGCATTGCTTCGGCCAACAGTTTCTTCAGCCGGGCATTCTCCACCTCAAGGTCCTTAAGCCGGCGGGCTTCCGAGACTTCCATGCCGCCGAACTTCGCGCGCCAGGTGTAGAACGACGCGTCACTGAACCCGTGCTTCCTGCACAGTTCCTTGACCGGCATGGCGGCCTCGGCTTCCTTCAGAAACCCGATGATTTGCTGTTCCGTAAAACGCTTCTTCATGTTCGTCTTCTTCTCCGAAAACGAACTTTACTAGACTCCGGCTGGCCCTGTTTGCAGGGGGCAGATCACGGCTGCTTTGCGCACAGGCAGCCGTCCGCTCAGGGTCGACCACGGCTCTTGATGAAGTGACGGCAAAGCAATCTCAGACCCGATCTGATGCTGACTGAGAGTTTCATGTCTTGACTTACGCAGCTTATTCGCGGCACAGATCAAGGCCGCGCATGATCCCTCCCGCCTAAAGGTTGTCGAGGTAGTATCGGCTCCCAGTTAGAGGACTTACCTCTCATGGTCCTGATCCGGTCTTTGCGTTACGACGTGGGTCGGGGTCAATTGCGTCAGCAAGTGCCTCGGCAGACTGACCTTTCGGCATCTATCGCTTGATTGCTAGCCAGTAACGCCCAGGTAGTCAGATCTCCAATCTTGCCTCACGCGGCCGCAGTGGTGCGGGCGGTCGTCATGAGGCAGCTTGCTGACGCGATTGAACCTAGAGCTTCACCTGTGCGGATCAGCGCCCTCTCGCGACCCAAGATGTTCACTTTCTGGCGGCAAGCGTTGCAGTTTTGCCGGAATGTGAAACGAAATGAAACGAAAGTGTTGCGTTAGAAGGTTGCGTTTTAGAGATTGCCGTTGCACTTTTAGGTTTGGCGCGCTAAGCTAGTCCTAAATAGGAAGGGGAAACGAATGCCTAAAGTCGTGCCAGATGACCAACTGGCGGAGCAGGTAAGGACATTCGTCGACATTTGTGGTGGATGCGGTTCGGCCGCACGTAGGCTGGGTGTGAATCGCGCAAGTTTGTGGCGGTTCTGCCAATCGGGGCGAGCAATTCCGCGAACGCGGGCTCGATTGATCGCGGGGCTGTCTGAGCAGGAAAGTGCGACAGAAGCCGCAGAAAGTGCAACCATCGAAACGACGAATCCGCTCCCGACTAGTATTTCTTTCGATGATTTGGCCCGACTACGGGCGTTTTTTCAAACCATGATCATGCTTGTTGATGCGTTCGCCCCGCAGTTGGCCGCAGCAACACCGCAATACGCCGCCAAGGTTGCAGACGAGCAACCGGGCGAGTCGATCAAACGTAACTAACGATGCTAGAGCTATGGCCCAGCCGAATCTCCGCGGCGACCGCAGCGCCGTGCAACGAACTATGGAAGCAATTCTTGCTGATGCGAGGTCGCGAGGCCGCGCTCAAACGGCTGCAGCGCCGCAAAATGTGAAGGCATCCGATTCGTCGACATTGCCGGAGCGTGTCGCGGAGCTGGTATATGACATGCCCGCTCGGCGGCGCTTGGACGATCTGGTCCTGCCTCAGGGAGTACGGGACCAAATTGATGAATTTCTCCATGAGTATGTGAACGCAGGATTGCTGCGTGAGCATTCCCTTGAGCCTCGTCACACGATTCTATTGGTGGGAGCTCCGGGAAACGGGAAAACCAGTCTTGCTGAGTCGATAGCGACGGAACTCTCGTTGCCGTTGCTCGCGGTGCGCTATGACGCCGTTGTGGACAGTTTTCTTGGTGAAACCTCTAATCGCCTGAGAAAATTAATTGACTACGCGGCGTTGAGTCCGTGCATTTTATTCTTCGATGAGTTCGATGCGGTGGGTAAAGAGCGTGGCGATTCCCAAGAGACCGGTGAAATCAAGCGAGTAGTAAGTTCATTGCTCACGCAACTCGATAGACTCCCCAGTCATTCGATTGTAGTATGTGCTACGAATCACCCTGAACTATTGGATCGGGCAGTTTGGCGTCGTTTTGAAGTCAAGCTTGAATTGCCGTTGCCGGGCCCGATAGAGCTTGGGAAATGGTTCAAGAAGTTTGAGCAATCGCTTGGCACTTCTGCTGGCATTAGTGCCAAAGATTTCGTGGCGTGCATGACGGGGGAAAGCATGTCGGAAGTCGAGGCATTTACACTCGATATTCGGCGTAAGTTGGTCTTGTCGAAAGGCGCGCTGACGCCTGCCAAGGCTGTCCGAGAGGTTTTGTCCCGTTGGCAATCTCGCTTAACTCGACAAACATCGGACTCGAATGGCACAGAACTACCCGCTCGTACGTCTGCAGCGCGAGCCTCAACCAAAAAGTCGAATTCCCGGAAGGCGGAAGTACGTCCCGGGCCGGATCTCCTTTCAGGAGCAGAGTAAGAGTGTATTGCTGAGGACGGGATTTGAGAGGATTTCCCAGTCCTTAGCCGCCGCCGACGGCGGCATTGATGTTTCGCAGGATCCCAGAGCCGTAACGCCAGAGCGAGCTTTAGTGTTCGATCTGATCGGGCCTGTCGACGAGTTCGAAGCTGCAGCTGCAGCATTGGGATTCGAGTGGCTCACCAGCCGTAGTGCTACACCAATTGTGCCGTCCGATGATGATGAGGAAGATGAAGACGGTGCCGAAGGAGTGCGGCGTGAAAACGCAGCCCCTGAGGAATCTTCTCCCGCTCGTCTCTATCTCACTATGCCCAGTGTGGAGGGGCTGCGAAACTTCTTAGCGCGGTGGCGCTCTTTCATCAAGGGCGAGTCGCCGCCGGCCGAAGCGAAGGCTCTGTGGGCGTTGTTTGGCTATTTGCAGGACGTTCGCGTATTCTCGGCCGAAGACCGAATCGATCCATTAATCAAGCGCTACGTGGAAGCGCTTGTTCGTCACGATCCGGAGCGTCACGTAAAGGTCGAGGTGGACCTTTGGTATCGATCCGAAAAGCAGCTGCGCGATAACGCGCTTGAAACATTGAATGCCCTTCTTGTCGAAGTTGGCGGGGCAATGCTGGATGTCGTCACGATCGAGGAGATTCGCTATCAAGCTGCTCTCGTAAGTGTGCCTGCCCATGTCGCGGTCAGCTTGACCAGATACCAAGGCGCGCTCGCAAATGCCGATAGCGTAATGACAATTCGGCCGCAATCCTATTTTTCGACGGTCGCGCCGACGTCGACCGCTCCCAGCCTTCCCGACCTCGGAACACCTCAGGCCGCTGGTGACACCCCGATTGCTGCGATTATTGACGGATATCCGATCGCATCCCATGCTGCCCTTGATGGGAAAATTATCGTACATGAGGTTGATCTAACGGGCGCGCAGGTGCCGGTGAATGCCCGCTATCACGGCACGGCGATGGCCTCACTAGTCGTTCGTGACGACTTACATGTGCCGCAGCAACCACTAGAGCAAAAGGTCGTTGTTGTACCAGTCCTCACTTCCAATGGCGCAAGTGCGGTTGAAAGTACCCCTTCCGATAAGCTTCCGATCAAGATGATCTATCGAGCAATCATCTCGCTAGTATCGGGATTGGACGGTGCATCGGCTGCTTTTCCCAATGTCGTACTCGTCAATCATTCCATTTGCGACGAATACGCGCCCTTTGTAAAGAGGCCATCTCCTTGGGCCGCGCTGCTCGATTACTTCAGTCACGAGCACGGCCTGATGTTCGTAGTGAGCGCCGGTAATATCCGCAGCGCATTCCCTATGTCGCAGTACGGACACACACCACAAACAATTGCAGCACTTGATCCGCTCGAACGAGAGGCACTTATCCTGTTGGCATTGGAGCAGGCAAAAGGAACACGTGGCTTGCTGAGTCCGGCGGAGTCCACCAACTCTCTGACGGTCGGGGCACTACATGCGGACGACGGTCCGGCGTGCCCGCCCAATGTCATTGATCCTTATCCGCAAGCGGGTATGACCAACTTGGGGTCCGCCCTAGGCTTGGGCGTGAATCGAAGTATCAAGCCAGATGTGCTCCATAAGGGCGGGCGTCTTGCTGCGACATTCACCGCGCAAAACGGATTAGAGATCCATGGTTCGCCTTCGCAGCATCTTGGACAACTCGTTGCGGCGCCTGATCCACATGGAGGAGACCTCCGCCATGTGAATCGCATTTCCGGAACGAGCAACGCCGCTGCGCTTGTCACGCGCCTGGGAATACGAGTTGCAGAGTCAATTGCGCCTATCTTCCGCGCGACTGGTTCGGATTGGGTGGCGCTTCGCACGCGTGCAGCGATTCTGAAGGCTCTCATTGTTCATAGCGCCGCTTGGGAAGGCATTGGCGATGTGCTCTACGACTCTTATCCGCCGCGGGATTCCAAGTTAGGACAGCGTCGCAGGGGCACAATCACTCGGTTTTTGGGGTTCGGCCAGGTGCGAGGCGGTCGAGTTATCTCAGGTAACGATAAGCAAATCACGTTGCTTGCGGACGATTTGATCAAGCACGACGTCTTACACGAGTACCGAATTCCCGTCCCTTCGGCGATGCTCGCCAGTCGTGATGTGCGTCGAATCACTATCACCTTGGCATGGACTACACCTGTGCTGACCTCGACGCTTGACTATCGAGGCGTCACTCTCGGGTTGATTGACGAGGGCGGGAAGAGACATTTCTGGAAGGGCGTCAAACGCCATCAGAAACAGCCGACATCATCGAATGCCGAACGCGGGACAGTGATTCATCATGTATTCGAAGGGCATACGCTCACGCGAATAGCTGCTGATCCGAAGGGAATTTTTGTTGGTGTCCAATGCCGGGCGGTCCATCAGTCATGCCAGTCCGAACAGATTCCGTATGCTCTGGCAGTTACGCTTGAATTGGCACAATCCGCGAAAGCCGATATTTATACGGAAGTTCATGGGAAAGCGCGGACGCGAGCTGGCGTCAGAACTCGAACCAAGTAAAAATTGTATATGTCAAATTTCAATCTGAACGATTCTTTGGGGGCGTTGCCCCCGGCTGATATTGCGAACTATCTGCTGTCAATTGATGATATCGATGGGGCAAATCATTTCTTGACACCAGGCGTGGCAGGGCAAGGGTTTTCGCCTTTCCATCCAAGCTACGGGTACACGGGGCTCGCGATTGGCTTTATTCCCGCTGGAAGTACGGCGCAGAATGGAAAAATTTCAATAGAAGGTGCAAATAACATTGATCCGGATGCATCGCTTATCAATGAGAGAATAAAAATCACTCTCGATAAATTTTATGTCGATTCATATCCTGGCACGGGTCAGCATGAAATTCTCTGCGAATTTGCAGGAAAGAATCAAATTGCCACGGAAACGGAGGAGTTGCGATTTGCATTGCGAGCGTTTGCAAATGACGGGGAGAGTGCCAGCGTGAATGGGCATCCTATATTCAAGGGGCTCACTGTTGGTGCTAATGGCATCTCATTCGAGGGTAGAACAATAAACATCAGGAGTAGATCGGATAGCACTCTTTTGTCAGCTCTCGATAGTTCGACTTTTAAGAGCGGATTGTCGCTGATCACAATGGCACAACCTGCGCTGAAGCCGTTTGCTGATTTGGCGGGGTCGGTGGTTAAGGTTGCACTATCGAGAAGTGCAAATAGGCAGGTTCACTCTTTTAATGTTGGTCTTGATTTTTCGCAAAACAATACATCTGCCAGGTTGAGACTCGGGTCATATGTGATTGTTCAGATTTCTGAGGCTAATTGGAATTGGGGAAGTGTTTATTGGGATATTAATTCTCAAGCGATGAAAAGCACTCTTGGCGTTGCTCCAAGGGCGAATTATATCGTTTTGGGAGTTTCTCCGTTTGTATGAGTAGCTTTGTGAAGTGGTGACGTGGTGGTAAGGCTGCGCAACATGATTTGAACCTTGCGCAGCCTGTTTTGTGGCATTGTCAGTTTCATTGACGATACCGGAACGTAGGCGCGCGGACTGCTGCGCCCCTTAATTTTCTGCGTCGCCATCATTGCTTTTCACCGCCCTTGGTCAGCCTAGATGAGGTCCACTGGGCGTTCTGTCCAACGAGAGTCAGGAAACGGAGCATTTATGTCATGGGAGCACAATCACTATACGGCGACCTGTGATGCCTGTGGGCACGAAGGCGTCTGTATCAAGTCTTCTGACGATTGGGGGCGGTCGGCAACGCGGTTCGAGGGGTTCGAGAATGTAGCGCCTGATTCTTACGCTGTCGGACGCAAGCGCGTTGGCGCAGATGATATGCGCCCGAAATGCCAGAATTGCGGCGGAGCATCGATTACCATCGGTGCCTTTTTCAAGAGCACATGAAGTTCAGGTCAAGCAAGAGATAGATAGGCTATGAGCAAAGGGCAACGCGTATTTCGCAGCACAGAAAGCCTTGCTGAGGAGGCGGTGACGCGTGATGCCATCGCACCGTTCCTTGCAGCGCGGGGGTATCAAGTCTTGCATGACAAGCGAAAGCAGATGGGTACCGCAATCTCGCAGTTCGTTCGTGTGCGCGGTGACGACGGCCTAGAACTGCAAATGCGCGTCCGGTTGTGCTGGAGATGGTCAGGTGAGCGAGCTACCAAGGGGAAGTATGCGGCGGCTCAATTGCGTGCGCGGCTGATCAAGGGCAACTGGGACGGTACGCTTGCCGCTATCGTTGAGCGCGACCTTACTGAGGGCAACACGCATCACCTTTTGGTGCAGCGTGAAGGTGCAGAGATCGTGTTTGCCGCACTAATCCCCCGTGAGGAACTCGCGCCAATTTGGCGTGGACAGCGCGATGTGAGCAGCCACCTGATAGCCAAGGGGGCTTTGGGTCGAATGTCGAAGAACCATGCCATGAACGGCACCAGTCCAACTGTTTGGTTGCAGGATGACCGTTGGCCACGCGGACATGAGGTTGCAGATGTGCTGTGGAATTGGCCGGGTGTTGTCGATTTGGCTAAGATTCCTATCGATTCGACGGCTACCGAAGACTATGTCGATGACACCTACGACGACTGTCCCGTTGTGGATTCGTGGCTTATTGGCAGCGACGGCGCCGAACGTCGTCTAGCAGTACGTTCGGAGGTCAAGCGCGACCCGAAGGTTCGATGCGCGGTGCTTGCCCGGACAGACGCATGTGAGCGCGTTGGATGTGGCCATCGGCAGCGCTATCGAGGTTTTTTGGATGTGCATCACATACTCGGAGCGGAAAAAGGCGATCGAGTGTGGAATTGCGTCGCCTTGTGTCCAAATTGTCATCGAGACGCCCACTATTCGACTGATGCAGATACGTTGAATCGCGAGTTTCTAGATTATGCAAAGCGGTTTAACCCCTCGCCCCAATGAGGATAGGGGCGGCGCTATGGGAACAAGAGACCACTGTAATAAAAAAAGACACGATGACCAAGATTGTTGAAATTGATGAAACGGAGGCCCTTGACCTCTGTCAACGGGAAGAAAGTGACTATTTTGATCGAAAGTCGGCGCGCCTCAAGGCTAAAGATATTCAGGATCCGGCAGTAGCTTTTGCGAATGCAGAAGGTGGGACGCTGGTGATCGGTGTCGAAGACAGTCGTAAGACTCCAGTTCCACTTGATCGTTGGGTAGGTAAACCGTCGATCGAAGACTACAATAGCTTCATTTCAGCGCTTGCCACCTTGAATCCAGGCATTGACTTTAGTCATCGATTTCTTTATCGAAAAGGACAGCTAACTCCTGCTTTCGTCTTGGAGCTTGAGATTCGGAGGAGTCTGAAGGTCCATGAGACGTCCAGTGGAGAAGTGCTCATACGCAAAGGTGCTCAGAACCTGAAGCTAACCGCTTCGAAGGTCCAGGACCTAATGCGTGCCAAGGGGATGATTTCGGAGGAGGACATGTGGCTGACTGAGGTTCATCCTGAATTAATTGTG
This sequence comes from Burkholderia anthina, assembly GCF_001547525.1. Lineage (GTDB taxonomy): Bacteria > Pseudomonadota > Gammaproteobacteria > Burkholderiales > Burkholderiaceae > Burkholderia > Burkholderia semiarida. Next base: position 1,235,717 of record NZ_LNJP01000003.1, on the reverse strand, counting down.
GATGGAGCGCCCATCAGGACATTTCTTCAGTCGCTTCGTATTACCCACAAGGATCCGATTTCGTTCGCGCTGCAGGAGCGGCTGATTCATCCCGATTCCTTTGCACCCTCAGTCGCAAGTGTGCTTCTCTTTGCCGAGAATCCGAGTTCGACTATGCCTCGCCAGTGTGCAGTAAAAATCGTTCGTTACGATTCTTCTCACGATGAAATTGAACGAGATAGTCTGACTAACGACACGCACTCGATTGAAGGTTCGCTTCGCGATCAAATCGAAGAGGCATTCCGCATTCTGAAAGAGGTAATCGGCCGGAGCGTCTGCTGGACGTTGGACGGACTGCTTGCCCCGGCGTACCCGGATGAGGCACTATATGAGCTGCTTGTGAATGCTGTTCTGCATCGCGACTACGGGGTTTCGGACAACGTGCTCATTAGCGTTTACAGAAATCGTGTAGAGTTTCGGAGCCCAGGCCGCTTACCTGGTTATGTAACTACTCAAAACATCGCCGACGCTCGTTTTTCTCGGAATCCGAAGCTTGTTCGGCTGCTTTCAAAATATCCAGATGCTCCAAATAAGGATCTCGGCGAAGGCATCAACACTGTCGTCGGCCGAATGCGACGGGCAGGGTTTGTTGATCCAATCTTTATAGAAGACGGCGCCAATCTCTATGTAACGCTGCGGCGAGAACCGAAGGTCGACGCGGCGGGTATCATCACAACCTTTATTGGACGGCATGGGGCCATCAACAATCGACAGGCTCTGGATCTTCTCGCTCTCGATTCGGCGGAGCAGATCACGAGCATGTTCGCGAAGATGCGGGATCAAGGAGTCATCGCACGGGAGGATGAAGCTCAGACAGGTATCCGGGTTCGATGGATTCTGGGTCCAGCTTCTCGGCGACAGTAGTTCCTGCTATGACCGGATCTCTGCGCTTCGTATGGTGAAGATATGGAGTCTATTTCAGTCATTTGAAAGTCATTAAATATGCGCCGAAATGTCCTGTATGTTGCGATATTTCGCATTGCGAGTTAGGTGATGCCGAAAAATAATTCTGCTAGTTCATTTAAATTAGATATTGTCGCAATCGCAGTCTCGATTTTTTCACTGGCCACATCTCTTTGGGCTGCAAGCGCGGCTAATAAAAATACGTGGAATACTAATCGCCCGTATGTGACGGTAGTTCCAATGTGGGACAAATCGAACAAGCTCCCCGGCATCTACCTCAATAACGCAGGCCTCGGACCCGCGATCCTAACCGATATGACCGTGACAATTCACGGGCGTATATATTCTGGACTTGGTCCCGATATTTGGCAAAAATTCGAGCGCGATATGGGATTCCCGGATACGTGCTTCAAGACCGCTTGGCCTCGCCCATATGATGTACTCAAAGCGGGTGAGGAAACCCCGTTGTTTGTAATAGGCGAGAATGCAAATGCTCTCTGTCAGGCTAAACTTGCAACCGTTCTGAGCGACGATCTGCGCATTCATGTAGCGTATCAGTCATCGTACGAAAAACCATACACGTACGACGGCAGCGCTCACATGTATTCACCGAGATTGACGGAGCTATCGGCAGCGGGAAAGAAGCTGGACGCGACTTTCGATCAGCTGTTCAAATCACTTGACGGTCCGCAATGACGTAGCACCGCACCGTCCGAGAAATATTTCATTGACGCAATATCGGCCACGACCCGTGAGAATTGGGAGCCCTCAAGTCGAATGTCGCAGAAACGACAATGCGCGCTCGTTGAGCGGGCTCGTGAAGAGGTGGGGCGGGAACAAACCGCGGAACAACGTCCAGTCCGATAAGCCCCGCTCCCTGTTTTCTTTCGTCGAACCTGACCGGGTACATTGCAAGAGTAGCTGGAGTTCTGGTGGCCTGCAATGCGTGCCTTATGGCCTCACCCGGCTGCCCCGGCGTCGAGCGATGTGACGTAGCGCAGTAGGTCCATCGATGCGTCCTTCGAATACGAATTGTTCCGCAGTTTTGTAGGCGAAGACCGGCAAAGGCTCATCGCGATACCAGAAGAGCGCGCTCTGCAGGTCGCCGGAGATGTCGGTCGTGGCGCGAATAATTCCGAGTGCTGCCCGAAGGTGACCCTATCCGGACGCACTGGCCTCGAGCGATGTGATGTAGCGCAGCAAGTCTTCAGTGCGTCCCTCCGATATCAGCTCTTCGGCAGTCTTGTAGCCAAAGGTCGGCAGTGGTTCATTGCGATACCAAAACAGCGTGCTCCGTATATCTCCGGAGATATCGGTTGCAGCTCGGATGACCCGCAGCGCGTCTCGAAGATACTTTTGCACGCTTTCGGCGCCGGGAAGACGACTGATGGTATTGCGATGGACATGGGCCAGCCGTGCGAGTGTCTGCATATCGATATGCAGGGCGGCCGCGAAGCGTCGCGCCGAGACGATCGGCGCAGCGCTCTCCGAGTCCTTCAAAGACGCCAGGAAGTGATCGAAATCGAGGGGGGGCGTTGAATCTCGGGCCAGACCGGGGTTCATGGAAGCTTTCTCGGCGCACACTATATGCACATTTATAGCACAAGAAGTGCCGACATCGCTGGCCGCTGAAACGCTCATCCATTGTGCTACCGGTCGCCGAATTCCGCCGAGGCGCCTAGGTAGGGGCGTGACATTCCGAAGGACAACTTTTCTGAGAATTTTCGTGGCCAAGGACATCTTTTCTGAGACAAGAAGCATGCGGTGTTCTCAAAAAAGATGTCCAAGTCCTTGATCTGTATAGGGGCCCCAAGACACCTTTTCTGCGAGCCCACAAGGGGCTCGCGCAGCAGGGATACTTCCTCTTCATTTGGGACGGACGTCTCTACATTTCCGGCGCGTTGCGACACGCGTCCGGCCTATCCCCGCACACCCGCATTCAGAAAGGTGGGCAACTTGCCTATCAAATTGTAAGAAATGATGCCCGGATGAGCTCGATATTGGGCTTATTCAAAGCCGCATCGACGAGGGGTATTTTCAAAATTTGGGAGAAGCTGAATATTCTATTTTCTAGGCGGGCGTTAAACCTGATGTTTTTGCGAGGTGCGCAATTCCTTGAGTATCGAATGATGTCGATTGGTAATTGTAAAAATGCGAGCTGTATGTGCGTTTCCCAATTGAAAGCACGACAGAGGCGTCCGGCAAAGTAGACGTGTGGGAGGGACTGTTATGGATGGCTAGTGAAATTCTTCTTGCGCTACTTAAATTTGTTAACTTAGGATTGAGACTCGTCGAATCGGGAATGCTTATATCCAGAACGGGAAATCTTTCAAATTCCTTTGGCTTGGCCGCCGCGCGAAATGATCTTGCACGGACGTAATAGCTCGCATGAATCGCGATCGGACGGGGAGCGGGAACTGTCGTTTTCGCATGCTGAAGCGAAAGTAAATAAATTTCTGCGAAATATTTAATCGATGCCTCTCCATGTTTGTGAGTAGGCTGAGCAGAGTTGCGTCCATATTTCTTTGTTGGGCTGTACTGTGGCTTGGGCTTTCTGCATCGCGTAACTATATCGACGATATGGCTCGATGGGATATTTCAGGTGTCAGTTTGTGTATATCCCGTGATCGATGCTTTCATGGGTTGATGGATTTGCAGTTTGCAGTGTTGTATAGGCCGTATTCCGGTTGAGTGTGGTGTCGATGGTTTTCTATCCGGCGCTCGGATCATGGGTCGTGTTGAATTCATGAGCGTAACGATACGTTGATTGCATTTCGTTGGTCTAGAGAGGGCTGAGTAAAATGTTGATTGGAAATTCTGGTGGCGAAAAAAATATTCGGACAACTATCGGAGTTTTGATGTCGCGTCGGCCGAATGGCGCGACTGGCGCTGGCAGCAACGGAACACCATCCGGGAGGAAGCATCGCTACGCGAGGCCTGCGGGGGCTGGTCCGACGAACTGAGTTCGCACATTCAAAGCAACCTGAACGGCCGCAAGCTACAGATCACGCCCTATTATCTCCGCTTGATTCGCGAATCGCAGGGCGACACCGACGCCGACATCGTCCGGAATCCGCTATGGCGTCAGGTCGTTCCGTTCTGGAGTGACGAAATCGTCGGAGGATACGATGGCGAATCGGAAAACTGGGAGCTGGCGCATGAAATGAAGACGCCGATCTGTCAGCACAAGTACGACAATCGCGTCATTTTGCGCATGGTCAACACGTGCAATTCGTATTGCCAGTTCTGCTTCGAGGCGCTCCGCACGCTTGAAGTCAATAGCGAAAAGACCAACGCCAGCCGGGACACGTTCGGCGAAAGCGTGGCCTATATCAAGCAGAATCCGGCAATCGAGGAAGTTATTCTGAGCGGCGGCGACCCGTTGATGCTCTCCGACGCCAAGCTCGACGAGCATCTGTCCGCCCTGCGTGACGTCGGACGCGATCTCCTGATCCGGATTCACTCCAGATCGCTCACCTTCAATCCGTACAGGGTCACCGATCAGTTGGTCGCAATGCTCGAGCGGCATCGGGTGAACGCATTCGGCGTTCACGTTTGCCATCCGGACGAACTCAGTCCGGCCTTCACGGACGCAGTGAAGCGGATTCGGTCGGCGGTGCCGATCGTATTTTCCAACATGCCATTCCTGCGCGGCATCAACGACGACGAGGAGACGCTGCATCGGCTCTTCATCGAACTGTATCGCCGCGGCGTCAAACCGTACTACCTGTATCACTTCATGCCGTTCTCGCCGGGCGCGTCGGTCTACAAGGCCTCGATCCGCGACGCCATCCGCATCATGAACCGACTGAAGCGGCGCGTTTCGAACGTTGCGATGCCCGAGTATGTGCTGCCTCATGCGAAAGGAAAGTTTACGGTGCCGCTGTTCGAAGGCCAGGGCGACATCCCGCAGTTTGTAGAAACCGGCGAACAACGCATCTACCGGTTCGTCAACTGGCAGGGCGAAACGTGCGACTGGATCGACAACTGAACGGGCGCTGAGCGGTGTGCGGACTGATTTCTCATCCAGGTGAAAACATGCGACAAGACGCGGTTTTGTTTGTGCAAATCGAGGGCTCCTTGCTGTCGTTGACCAGCTATCGGGATTATCACTTCGAGGTCGCTCGCAAGATGGGTCTCGCGTGCCTGACGGCCGTCGTGCGCCGGCACGTGCCGACGGACGGCGATGCACGCGCGGCGCGCGACGACACGTGGTGGCTCGATTCGCTTTCCGTCGAGTCGCTGCTGAGATTGCTCGAGTATCTGGACGCGCACTATGACGTGAAGGCCGTCTTTTGCTATGCGGGGCAGGCGTCGGCCTATGGGGAAGTGGGCGCGGTGGTCGCCGAGGTTTGCCGGATGACCGGCCGAGTCCATTCTCCGTCGGCGGCCGTCGCCGCCTGCAACAACAAATTCCTGATGCGTGCGGCGCTGGAGGAACGGGGGGTACGGTCGATTCGACACGCAATGTGCAGCGATGTCGACGCATTGCGAGAAGCCGCCGACACAGTGGGCTATCCGCTGATCGCGAAACCGCCTTACGGCGCGGGCTCGGCCTTTACCGCGAAGTGTCGCGACTGGAACGAATTGCGCGATCACTATCAGCGATTCACCGCGCAACATGGTCAGGCAGTGGTTTCGGACTACTACGGCATGGCGCACGACGTCCACGCCCGTGACGGCGCCCCGGTTCACTATGAGCCGGGCAAGAGCATTCTGCTTGAACAGTACATCGACGGCGTCGAAGGCAGCGTCGAATGCGTGATCGTCGACGATCAGGTTTATCCGGTGCTGATCAACGAAAAGCTGATCCTGACGGAGAAGCGCGGCACGGTGCTGGAAAACCTGCTGATCTCGCCGCCGGTGTCCTTTCCGGCGCCCGCGATTGCCGAGATCAATCGGTATGCGATCGATTGTCTCGAAGCGATCGGCCTGCGCAACGCGATCGTGCACCTCGAATTCCGTCTGTCGCCGACCGGCCCGATCGTCATCGAGATCAATCCGCGGCTCGGCGGCCTTTATGTGAACGCGGCGCTCAAGGACATCGCGGGCCTCGACCCGTACGAGCTCTATCTGCTGATGCTGACACGGGCTTCCGGGCTGCACGAACGCTTGCGAAGCGCCTGCGAACGCGCGGCGGACGGGCGCCAGCATTACTCGATGTTCGCGCTGTTTCCAGAGGCGAGCGGAACATTCAACGGAATCCGCGGGCTCGATTCCGTCGTCGGCGATCCGGCGATCATCGAATGCAAGGTCGCCTGCCCGGTCGGTAGCGAGGTCCGGGCGGACATCGAGGAAAATTATCTGCTGAAGGGCTGGGCGGCAGTGAATGGGCGCGATCATGCGATCGATCTCTATGACCGGATCGTTCGCGATATCGAGCCGGAAATCGTTTCCTGAACGAATGGCCCGACTCACGGGAGACACGATGTCCATCGATACCGTCATTGACGAGTTGAATCGCAACGGCTATTGCCATGCACCACGCTTCCACGGCGTGATCCGCTGCGATGGCGACGAGGTTGTTGCGTTCAAGCGCCACTGGGAGCGCCTTGTCGTCGACGAGAACTATAAGCGCTACACGCGACGCGAACGGCGCTTCCTGCTGTATCGCTTCAAGCCGGGTCAACCGTTGCAAATTGACCGGAACACGAATTTCGAGCCAACCGCGACCTACGATGTGGACTACGTGCCGGGCGTCAATCGCTTGACCTATGCCGAGGACTCCTTCATAGAAAGTGCGATTCTCCGCCAGTTGCTGGACGTCGACATCGCCATCCTCGGGGAGCGGCTGGTTGCGGGGCGGGAGTACAAGATCGATGTCCATCTGTTCCGGATCATTGCGGAACAAGGTGAGGTCAGTCCGACCACATCGGGGATTCACCAGGACGGGTTGGAATGGGTCTTCATGCATTTCATCGACAGTCGCAATATCCGGCCGGTCGTATCGGAGATCCACGCGTCGAAGGTCTCCACCGTTCCCTTGTTCGCACGGCCGCTGACGGATTTCCTCGATACCGTGATCGTGAACGATGCCGTGCTGTACCACAGTGCCAATGCCGTTCAGCAAGCCAACCCGGACGAACTCGCGTTCCGGGACATGTTGCTGATTTCCTTTTCCTCAGCGAGATGAGCTGCCATGAAATCCGAGCTGGTTCTAGAAAAACGCGCTTCGTCTTCGTTGGCGCAGTTGTACGTCTGGTTGTCGTTCAAGACGATCTCGGACATCAGTTCGACGATGATCAGCATCGTTCTGGCGACCTACGCGCTGGAGGTCACGGGCTCCGCCGCGCTGCTCGGCCTGACGATGGCGTCGCGCCTGCTGGGTGCGGTCGCGGGCGGCGCCGCGGTGCCGCGGCTGAGCCGGTTCTCCCGCCGTACCCTGATCTTCGCCGCGGAAGCGGGCAGTGCACTGGCGATCGGCGTGCTGGCCACGTCGTCGCGTGCCGCCGACGCGTCGCTCATCTATTTCGTGCCGTTCTTCATCGGGCTTTTCCAGGGGATCTACCGGGTGTCCATCATGTCCGAGGTGCCGGAAATGGTCGGGCAGGAGGGCCGGCATCGTTTCAATGCGATCCTCAGTGCGACCGATGGGGTGTCGGTGGTCGGCGGTAGCCTGCTCGCATCGGTGATCACGCAGTACCTGGCCTACAAGAGCGTATTCCTGATCGATTCGATCACGTTCGCGATCTCCGCCATCGCATTTCTGATGCTGGTGGGCAACATGCCGCGCCGGCATCGACCGGCCGAGGAGACGCGCGCTGCGGCCGAGGCCGGCGCACTGCCGCGCGCGGCGCGCTATCTGTCGGTCATCGTGATGCTGGTGATCGGCGCGCGCTTCGTCGAAGCGTTCGGCTCGGGTACGCACAATGTCGGCTTCCCGATCAGGTCGCAGCTGTTCGACCCGAATCAGCCCGCGTTTCTATACGGCTGGCTGATGGCTGTGTGGGGTGTCGGACGGCTCGTTTCCGCGGCAGTGACGCCGCGCTTGCTGGAGCGTCTCGAATCGCGTCACCAGCCGCTCGAGCCGTATTTCATCGCGTTGCTGATCCTGACCTTCGCGTGCTTCCTCGGCGTCTTCGAGGTGCGTGGCATGCCGGGCATGTTGGGCTTCGTCTTGCTGGCGGGCATTTTCGACGCCGCCACGGAGACGATCTACTATTCGCTCCTGCAGTCGACGCCGGCCGCGTCGCGCGATCGCGTGATCGGTATCTCGTACGTTGCCGAGCGCACCGGCCTCGGATTGGGCATGCTGGCGGTCGGGTTCGTGTTCTCCCGGCTCGGAACGGACGTGACGGCGCTGCTGTTCTATGGTGGCTCCATCGCGCTGGCCGGCCTGGCGTTCGTGGGCGTCAAAAGACGGCTGGCGCAGGGGGCAGCGGTCGGGCAGGTCGACTGATTCCGGATGTGTTCCCTGGTTCGTTAAGGCGACCCGAGACATCTTCTCCGAGCGCCCACGACGGGCCGACGAACGTCGAACAATCAAAGAGGCTTCCGCCACTGCCCTGCCGTCGGTGAGGTCATGAGCCTGCATGCCCCGCGCTGCGCGGCCGGCATAGGGTGACGACGGCCGTCAGCGCTACGCAGGTACCCGGCAGGGTTCTACCTATCCCAGACGAACGATAGATCGCTAGCGCTCCGGCGACTCCTCGGGCGCAGACGTCACAGCGGGCGGCAACGGGCGATTCGCAATCTCTGTCGCTTCAGTTCGCGGCACACCCAACGTCTGCAAAAGGGATGAAGCTGCACGCTCGGCAAAGCCGTTCTGACTGTACCCGATCATGTTCAACATGTCGGTAACCGGCTTCTCGTCCGCATCGAATCGGAGCTCGATCGCAATGGCGGTCAGTACCGCGCCCCCGACCGTAATCACGCTCATCAGCGGGTCGCTTGCCGAGAATCTTCCCGCGAGGATGCCTTTCTGAATATCCCTCAACAACCGCGGTCCGAGGCCGCGGCTGAGCGCTCGCATGGACAACCCTTCGCGCAGGAGAAATTGTCCCCAGACCGGCTCGCTTCTGGCTCGCAGCAATGTATGGCGCAGCGACACGGAAATGATCTCGGCCGGGTCGGTGAGGCTGCCTGCGATGCGGTCCAGGGTATCCGCGAACTCCTCGAACACGATTTCCAGAACCGCGGCATGAATCGCTTCTTTCGATTCGAAGTGGTTATAGAACGACCCGAAGCCCACGTCCGCGGCTTCCGTAATTTCATTGATCGCGACGCCTTCCATCCCCTTTTGCGCCATGAGTACAAAGGCGGCATCCAGCAAGCGCGCGCGCGTCTCGCGCTTGCGGCGCGCGCCCCGCGGCTCGCGAACCTCGGGGCTCGACGGCGCGTGCCCGTTCGAGACGGCCGGCGACGGTGTTCTGGTGCGACGGGAAGAAGTGTTGGGCATCGGCGTGCGCATGGTTTCGGTGTTCGAGTATACGTTCGAACGTCAAAATTGACAAAGTTATCAATTATGACTTTAATGTCATCAGGACGGCCGGCAGTGGCCAGTCCCGAGAATGGGAGACGGAACGGTGGTGGAGACAAAACTGACGTGCGAGCCGGGCGTCCATGAAGGCAACGACAACGCGAGCTGTGCCGGCGGCCGCGACTTGCCATCGGATGTAGACGTGCTGGTGGTGGGCTGCGGCCCCGTCGGCGCGGCGATCGGCGCGCTTCTTGGCCGGGATGGCGTGCGTGTGCTTGTCGTCGACCGGGCGGCGGAGATCTTCATGGCGCCGCGTGCGATCGCGCTCGACAACGACGCGCTTCGCATCCTGCAGTACATCGGGGTGAACGAAGCCGACCTCGATACGGTGGCGATCCCGTACGTCCGGATGCGCTCTCCCTGGTTCGGCGAGTTCGGACGCATCAATACGCTGGGGAGCGTCGATGGCCATCCGAAGCTCGTGACGTTCTATCAACCGGACCTGGAGCGATGCTTGCGTGCCCGACTGGCCGCGCACCGCACCGCCCGAATGGCGCTGGGTGTGACGCTCGTCTCGCTCGACGAGCACGCCGATCACGTCGCCGCCACGCTCGACGGCGGGCAGGGCGCGCGGCACGTCGTGCGCGCTCGCTACGTCGTCGGTGCCGATGGTGCCAGTTCGATCGTGCGCCAGTTGATCGGACAGGATTTCAAAGGCAAGACGTTCGCGGAAGACTGGTTGATTGTCGACGCGCGAAACGTGCGTCGACCCATCGACCATGTCGAGTTCATCTGTGACCACCGGCGGCCGACGCCGCATATGACCGCTCCCGGCGGGCGTGAGCGTTGGGAATTCATGCTCCATCCCGGCGAGACGCGAGAGGAGATGGAATCCGACGAACGCATCCGCGAACTGCTCGCGCCGTGGGGCGGCATCGAGGACATGGTGATCGAACGCAAGGCCGTGTACCGTTTTCATGCCCGAACCGTCACGACGTTCAGCAAAGGGCGCGTTTTTCTCGCGGGCGACGCCGCCCATATCACTCCGCCGTTCGTCGGCCAGGGGCTCGTCGCCGGTCTGCGCGATGCCGCAAATCTCGGCTGGAAACTGGCGTGGGTCGTCAAAGGCCACGCAACCCAGAAAATTCTGGACTCCTACGATCTGGAACGCCGGCCGCACGCGAAGGCGATGATCGGCGTCGCGAAATTCATGGGGAAGCTCGTGATGCCGCGAAATGCCGGGATCGCGTTGTTCACGCATGGTCTGATGCGATTGACACGGCTCGTTCCGCCGCTGCGGAATCACTTCGACGAGCTCGGAATCAAGCCGAAGAATGCGTTCCGGAGCGGTCTGTTCGTCCCCGGCCATTCATCCACGCGGCTCGTACGCGGCGCGGCGCTGCCGCAGGGATGGCTGCGCAAGCACGATGGCGCGATCCGCCTGAGCGACGACGTGTTCGGTAGCGGTCTCGCGTTGATCGGATTCGGACGGGACCCAGGCGTCGAGCTCGACGCCGGCGCACGAGCCGCGTTCATTGCGGCGGGTGGCGTCGTGGTGCGGGTCGTGCACCGCGGGCAGCGCCTTCATCGCATCGACAACGACGGATGGGAAGACCTGGACGGTACGTTCATGCCGGGTGTCGTGCGGTTCGGCTGGGCGGCCGTGATTCGGCCGGACAAAACGGTCCTGCACGAAGGCCCGGTAGCCGACTCGACCCGTCTCGTTCTCGAATCCCTGCGGTTGCTTGGTGCGCGCACGTCGTTGTCGTCGCTGACCGATCACATTGCCCAGCCGATTTCCTGAGGCCCCCATGAAGCTCACTACTGCACAACCCGCACGGAGCCCCCAGCCGACGACGAAGGCCCGGGCGCTTTCCTATCTGATGTTCGAGCGTCCCGATCTCGAGCGGGCCGAACGATTTCTCAACGATTTCGGCCTGCGGACGGTATCCCGTGACGGCGACCATCTGTTCCTTCGGAGCACGGCCGCCACACCGTTCTGCTACGTCGTCCGGCGGGCTGAAAAAAACCGCTTCGTCGGCTTCGGGCTCGAAGTCGACGGCATCGACGCACTGCGAAAGCTTGCCGACGTGCCGGGCGCGTCGGACGTGGAGCCGTCGCCGTGGCCCGGTGGCGGGCATCGCGTCACGCTCGTCGATCCGTCGGGTTTTCGTGTCGACGCAGTCGCGGGACAAGCGCGGGCCGGCGCCCTGCCGCACCGGTCGGCGTTACCGTTCAACTCGCCCGATTCCATCGTTCGCGTGAACGATACCCAGCGTCCGCCGCTGGAAGTGCCGGAAGTGATTCGCCTCGGTCATGTCGTGCTCGAACTCGCCGATTTCCAGGCGACCTGCGCGTGGTACACGTCTCACTTCGGCTTCATCCCGAGCGACGTTCAGGTGTTGCCGGATGGCTCGCCCGCCGTCGCGTTCCTGCGACTCGATCGCGGGGCGACGCCCGCCGATCACCATACCCTGGCATTGGCACAGGGGTTCGCAGCGCTGTACAGCCACTCGGCATTCGAGCTGGTTGACGCGGATGCCGTGGGGGTCGGGCAGCGTGTGCTGAGCGAAAGAGGATGGACGCACGCATGGGGAATGGGGCGCCACATTCTCGGCAGCCAGGTCTTCGACTATTGGCAGGACCCGTGGGGCGACAAGCACGAACACTATTGCGATGGGGACATGTTCACGGCGGACGTGGCGACGGGCATCCACGAAGTCAGCCGTGAAGCGATGTCGCAATGGGGCCCCCGGATGCCGCGCAGCTTCACCAAACCGAAGATCACTGCCGCGAGCATCGCGTCGCTCATCCGAAACCTCCGGACCAGTCCGGACGTCACGTTCGCGAAGCTGCGCACGCTCGCGAAGCTGTTTGCGTGACCTTCATCTTCACTCAGACCTGTTCGAGGCATCTTCATGGCATTGCACGTCTTGCACTACCGGCATCAGGGGCGCGCCCAATGGGGCGTGGTGAGGCATCACCGGATCACGCCGATACCGGGCGACTACCCGACGACCGGCGAATTCGTGCGAGCCCATCGGATCGATGAACTCGCCGCGCTCGATGGAGAAACGATTTCCGAGTCGGACGTCGAGTGGCTGTCGCCGGTCACGCGCAATCAACGGTTCGTTTGCCAGGGCGCGAACTATCGCCAGCACATGATCGAGTCCGGCATGAACCCGGACGCGAAGTCGTTCAACATGATCTTCACGAAGGCGACCAGTTGCATCGTCGCCGCCGATTCCGACGTCATCCGGCCGCAACATGTGCGGTTTCTCGACTACGAGATCGAACTGGGGCTCGTGCTTCGCCGCGATATCACGTCTCGGCAAGCCATCACGGACAAGAACCTGCACGAGTACGTGGCTGGCCTCGTGATCGTCAACGACTATTCCGCACGCGATATCCAGATTCCCCAAATGCAGTTTTACAAGGGGAAAAGCTATCGAACGTTCGGGCCGGTCGGGCCGTATCTGTGCCTGCTGGAGGCCGGCGATATCGCGCGGCTGCGCGCGCTGACACTGACACTGACCGTGAACGGGGAAGTGCGGCAGAGCGATTCGACCGGGAACCTCGTGTACGGTCCGGCCGAAACGCTCACGGAGCTTTCGGGTGTTCAGGATCTGAACGCCGGTGACTTGCTTGCAACGGGCACGCCGTCCGGATGCGCGCTCAGCATTCCGTCGCCGGCGAAGCAACGGATTGCCGCGTTGCTGCCCGAGCACATGAAGTGGCGGATGTTCGCGAAGGTTCAGGCCGCTCGCCCGCAGTACCTGAAGGCCGGGGATCTGGTCGAAGCACGGATCCGGAGCACGGACGGGGCGATCGACCTCGGTGTGCAACGCAACCGAATCGTGGACGAGCGCGCATGAACGCCATCGCAACCGAAGCGGACGTGCTTCGGATCGAAAACCAGGGGCCGCCCGACGACCTCCCGGCCAGCACTTACGAGATGATCGGCCGTGGTGCGGCGATCGACCCGAGTGCGCCGGCCTTGTCGTTTTTCCTGCGCGCCGACGATCATCGCAAGCCATTGCGCTGGACCTATTCGGCGCTTCTGCGGGATATCACCCGCGCCGCGAACCTGTTTTCGCGCCTGGGCATCGATCGCCACTCGGTGGTCGCCTACGTGCTGCCGAACTTGCCGGAGACGCATTTCGTCATCTGGGGCGGCGAAGCGGCCGGGATCGTATGCGCAATCAATCCGTTGCTGGAGGGGCCGGCGATCGCATCGCTGCTCAAGGCCGCAAACGCAAAAGTGCTGGTGACGCTGGCGCCCTTTCCGGGAACGGATATCTGGTCGAAGATCCATCCCGTCCTGAGCCAGGTGCCGTCGCTGCAAAGCCTCGTCCTGATCGATCTGGCCGAGCGCGTGCAGGGGTGGCGCCGAATGGCCGCACGCGCGATGCAGCGTCGCGAATGCAAGCAGTTGCACGGGCGCGCGGGCGTGCGCGGCGCCGTTCCTCGCCACATCGAGATCCACGATTTCGACCGTGCGATGTCGCGTGAATCCGGCGATTCGCTGCTGATCCCCCGGCGTTTCGAAGCCGACGACATATCGTCCTACTTCTGCACGGGCGGCACGACGGGGTTGCCGAAAATCGCGATTCGCCGGCACGGCAACGAGGTGGCCAATGCGTGGAGCGTCGGGCAGGTCGTCGGCGCCGGGATGGGCCCGGGCAAGACCGTTTTCTGCGGACTGCCGCTGTTCCATGTCAATGCCGTGCTGGCAACGGGCCTGGTGCCGTTCTCGCGCGGCGCACATGTGGTGCTGGGTACGCCACAGGGCTATCGCGGCGACGGCGTTGTCAAACGGTTCTGGGAAATCGTCGAGCACCACAGGATCAACTTCTTCAGCGCGGTGCCGACCTTGTATTCGGCATTGCTCGACGTGCCCGTCGACGGCCGGAATATCGACTCGCTCGAGTATGGGCTCTGCGGCGCCGCGCCGATGCCCGTGGAAGTATTCCGTACGTTCCAGGATCGCACCGGGGTCCGGATTCTCGAAGGTTACGGGCTCACCGAGGGCGCATGCGTGAGCAGCGTCAATCCGCCAGGCGGTGAACGGCGTCTCGGTTCGATCGGTTTGCGCATCCCCGGCCAGATGATGAAGGCGGTGATACTCGACGACGCCGGCCGCTACGTGCGCGATTGCGTCGAGAACGAAGTCGGTGTGCTGACGATTTCAGGGCCGAACGTGTTCGCGGGCTACCTTCAGGAAGATCAGAACAAGAGCCTGTGGCTCGATCTCGGCGACGGCCGGCAGTGGCTCAACACCGGGGATCTCGCGCGGCGCGATGCGCAGGGCTACTTCTGGCTCACGGGGCGCCGCAAGGAGCTCATCATCCGGGGCGGGCACAACATCGATCCGGCGACGATCGAGGAACCGCTGCACCGCCACCCGGCAGTGCAGATCGCCGCGGCAGTCGGACGTCCCGACGTGCATGCAGGCGAGCTGCCGGTCGCCTACGTGCAGTTGAAAGCCGGCGCAATGGCAACCGAGACGGAGCTCGACACGTTCATACGCAGCTCGATCGGCGAGCGTGCCGCGATTCCGAAGCGGATTCATATCGTCGATGCGATGCCGCTCACGGCGGTCGGCAAGATCTTCAAGCCCGAACTCAAACGATGGGAGACGTTCGACGCACTGATCTCCGCGCTGAAAGATGCCGGCGTCGAGGGTGCGCGGGTGAGCATGGTGGACGACCCGGCGCGCGGGCTCGCGTTGCATGTGGCGCTGAGCGATCGCGCGCAGATAGCGAAGACCAATACGGTGCTGGGCCGCTTCCCGTTTGCCTTTTCGACTTCTGTCGAACCCGAACATCAGTGATTGTCGATGCTCGGAATGTTTGGGGTTGACGTAAGCAAATAAATTCGGAATACGAAGTGAATAAAAACGGGATTTTTCTTGTCCAAAATCTGGAGACAATCGTGAAGCGAATCAGCGCAGGAACCGTCGTACTGGTCGCCGCCATCTCTGGCGCGCATGCTCAATCAGCCGGTCAGTGGGTAGTCAATGCCGGCTGGTCCCATTTTGCACCGCAGGGGTCGGCTGATCCGCTGACCGTCAATGCGCTCGGCCAGTCACAAGTGATGACCGGCAGCGGTGGGGAGATCGCAAGCGGCGATACGTTCGGACTGACCGCAACGTACTTCCTGACCGACCATATCGCGGCGACGACGGTCATGGGTTTTCCGCCGACATGGCACTTGAACGGCGCAGGTACGCTCAGCGGTTTCGGCGAGCTGGGGACCGCGCGGGCCTGGAGTCCGGCGATCATCTTCAACTACTACTTCGGTCAGCCGAATGCACGGTTCAGGCCGTATCTGGGCGCCGGCGTCACCTACACGTGGTTCAGCAACATCAAGCTCAGCAACCCCGTTTCCACCGGCCAGATCTATTTCTCGCCGACCGTCGGGACAGCGCTCGAGGGGCCGACATCCGTATCACTCAGCAATTCCTTCGCGCCCGTCGTCAACGGCGGCCTGACCTACAACATCGATTCTCACTGGTCGATCAACGCGTCGGTGGCGTATTCGTGGGTATCGACGCGCGCCACGCTCACTACCCGCTCATCCGTCGGCACGGTCACGAGCACCAGCAAATTCCGGGTCAATCCGATCGTGACGTTCCTGTCGGTCGGATACCGCTTCTGAACCGCATTGGCCAGGACACGTCGCACGCATGTTGCAGTGCTGCCCTGCGAGCGACGTGACGATCGCCGTCGAGTTTCAGCGGCGCATGACCTGACCGCGGACGTTTCGTGATCCTTGCTCGCGACATGCGTCGAGTGCGACCGGAACATTGAGGATGACTAACCCGAGTGATGGATATGACCCACGTGGTGCCGATGATGAATGTGACACCGACGTTAGGAAATGTTCGAGCACGCGCTCTATCGGCATAAGTGACAAACGTATCAGTATTGAGTTTAATGTCACCAAATGTTGTGCCCGGCCCCCACGGGGCGCCTGGTTACCGCTCTCGGCGACGACGGCGTTGGGGGTGACTTGATCCCAAGGGAGCGAACTCGCAGCAGGGGCGCCCCGAACCGTCTTACGCGGCTGTTACCCGGGGAGGGAGATGTGAGGTCGATTAACTGTGTTTACGCCGCCGCGCTCATCGCGGGATGGGCAACGCCCCATGCGTACGCCGAACTGGGCGGCGCACCGCTATCGCTGTCCGCCGCCGATCATGCGGCGAAAGTGCGTGTGATGCGGCCTGCGAATCGGGCGGCCGATGGCCTGACGACGAATCCCGCCGTGTACATCGTCCGTGAATCCACGCTCGAATCTGGAACCGTGATCCGCGAATACACATCGGGCGACGGAATCGTCTTCGGCGTCGCGTGGCAAGGGCCGACGGTTCCCGATCTCGCGTCGGTGTTCGGCAATTATCTTCGCGATTACAGGGCGGGCGTGGAAGCCGCGCATGCAAGTCGTGGCTGGCGTACGCCGGTATCCGTTTCGACGCGCAATCTCGTGATCAAGACAGGAGGGCACATGGGGGCATTTTCCGGGCAAGCCTGGTTGCCGCCCGCGCTTCCGTCCGGCCTGACCGGCAACGATATCCTGTAACTCCGATGAAAATGATCATGAGCATTTTTCGTACGGTCGTCCGGTGGTTCGGCATATTCAGCTTGATGACCGTTTCGGCGGCTTTCCTCGTCGCGTGCGGCGGCGGCGATTCCGGTTCCGGCGAAACGGGCGCCAATAGTTCTGGCACATCGGACGGCAACACTGGGAATACCGCCATCATTACGGTTGCGCGAGGCGTTGCACGCGTCGTCAACATTCCGACCGTCAACATCAAGATTTGTGCGCCCGGAACGTCAAGTTGCCAGGTGGTGTCCAATGTGCTCGTCGACACGGCATCGTATGGCTTGCGGATCGTACGTGATGCCATTCCGAGCGTTATCGACAGTCTGCCTAAAACAACCACGAGCGACGGAGCGACGCTTTCCGAGTGCGGCAAGTTCGTTTCGAGTTATACGTGGGGCACGGTTCGAACGATTGATCTTGCCATTGGCGATGAACGTGCGAGTTCCTTGCCGGTGCAGATCATCGGCGATCTCGGAACGGACAACGTGCCAAGTTCCTGTACAAACGGGAATGAATCGGCGAACTCGGCCACGGTTCTTGGTGCAAACGGCATTCTTGGAATTGGCCCGGCGCCCTATGATTGCGGCGCAACCTGTGTAAAGGTCGCGTCGTTGAGCAACTACTACGCGTGCGCGGACGGAAACTCGAGTTGCGAACAAGTCACCGTGCCGCTATCGCAACAGATCAGCAATCCTGTCGGTCAATTTGCCGTAGACAACAACGGCGTGATTGTACAAATGCCGCAGATTTCGGAAGACGGTCGGGAAAGCGCGACGGGTTCGTTGATTTTTGGCATCGGCACGCAAAGCAACAATGCATTCGGTGCCACCACGAAGCTGATGTCGACGACGACGGGTGATGTGCCGGGAGCATTCCTTTCCAGGAAAGTCACAGCGTTCTTCGATACCGGATCAAATGCGAATTTCTTCGATGACTCGTCGCAGATTACGTGTACCAGGAACACGCAATTCTATTGCCCGTCAACGACGACCACTTATGCCGCGACCCTGGTTGGGCTCGACGGCACGGTGAGCATGATTTCCCTGTCCGTGGAAAACGCAGATACGTTGTTCTCGAGGAGTTCGACATATGCATTCAATGACGTCGCGGGTCACTTCGGATCGTCCTCCTGGCTAGATCTCGGGCTGCCCTATTTTTACGGTCGGACAATCTATTTTGGTCTGGATCGTTCGGCGGAAGGCGGGTCTGCGCCTTACGTCGCATACTGATGCCTCGAGCAGGGCCGGCAACCGATCAAGATACTTGTCATTGATCTGCAATCGGTCGGAAATTGAGTCACCGAAGGAGACGGGATTGGATCGGGGTGAGACCGGCCCGTCCAGTCGATCTGCTCAAGCGCTTATCGGCAACCCGCCATTCGCCCCTTCATGCACTTGAACCACAGCCTCACGGCCCCGACCCCGCCCGCCACCGGGATGCGCGGCAACAGAAACGGATCGTCGGCCGCACCGGCGCATCCGCGCCGGGTCGTCGTCGCGTTGCCGTACCCGGCAGAGATGACCTGATCGCGCACGCGTGCATCGAGATCGCCGTACGGATAACAGAACGATTCGACGCATTGCCCGCTCAGCATTTCGAGTTGCCGCTTCGATTCGGTCAATTGAAACGCCGAGACAGGCGCCGGCACATACGACAGCGCGACGTGATCGAGCGTATGCGAGCCGATTTCATGGCCGTGATCGCGCCACGCGAGCATGTCCTCGCAGGTCATCAGCGGCGAGCGCGTGGTCGGCGCGCCCGCGTCCCAGTCGTTCGCGCCGCCGAACCGGCCGGCGACGAAATAGCAGGTCGCGGTGAACCCGAGCGCGTCGAGCACGGGCATCGCATGCGTCAGCACGTTGAGAAAGCCGTCGTCGAACGAGATGCCGAAGACCTTGCCCTGCCGTTCGCCGCGCAGGTACGGCTGCAGTTCGCGCACGCTCAACCCGCGGTAGCCGAGCCGCCTGAACAAGGTCATCTGGCGGCGGAACGCGTCGGGCGCGACGCTCAGGCTGCGCAGCCGGTCGGTCGGCGGCGGGAGCGGGCGGATCTGGTGATACATCAGGATCGGATAGCGTGGGGTGCGCGCAAGCATCGGCGGATCGCAGGAAAGCGGGATTACGCGGCCTTGCGGAAAATCCGCAGGGTCTTGAAGTCGCCGATCTCGGCGAAATCGGCATGCGCGGCCCACCGCGTGATGATCGGCTCGGCCTTCCGGTAGGCCGACGAGCCCTTGTAGAACAGCAGATGGCCATTGGGCGCGGTATGGCGCGCGAACAGATCGAGCACCTCCTCGTCGGTCTTCGCGCCGTAGCGGCTGTTCGCTTCGTCGCGGAACTCGCACAGATGAAACAGCGTGACGGCGTCGAACGTCGGCAGCAGGCTCGAATTGCTCGTATAGATGTCGCCGAAATACGCGAGGTAGGTCTTGCTCACCTCGGGCTGCCGCGTGACGAGATCGACGTACGACTTGTATTCCTTCGGCGATGCCGTCACGCCGAAGACGGTGTTGTTCAGATGCGGCCGCGCGCATTCGACGCCGACATGGTGGTGGCCGCCGGTACCGAAGTGATAGATGCGGATGCCCTTGAGGCGCACGGATTCCAGCCACTCGACGAAGTGCACGTCGCACGGACACTCCTGCGTGCGCAGGTCCCAGTACTTCTTCCAGATATTCATTGCCATTTCGCGGATCTCAACGAGGTCACCCGGCGGGAGGAGTTGTGTCGAACCGATTGCTGATAAATGGACAAGGTCGCGTCGACGAACGCGTCGAACGAGAACTCTCGCTTGCCTTTCAGCCGCGCGCTGCGTCCCATCGCGCGGACGCGGCCCGGATCCTCCGCGATCGTGCGCAGGATCGCTTCGATCGCCGCGGGCTCGCGTGGCGGGACGACCCAGCCGTCCACGCCCGGCTCGACGTTCTCGGGCAGCCCGCCCACACGCGTCACGATCGCGGGGCAGCCGAGCGACATCGCTTCGCGGCACGCATACGACAGGCTCTCGTGATACGACAGCACGAACGACACGTCGATGATCGAGAACGGCGCCCGCACATCGTCGAGTCGCCCGGTGAACGCAGTACGCGACGCCATGCCGTGCCGCGCGAGCTGCTCGCGCTGTTCGCCGGATGGCTCCGCGCCGACCAGCAGCACGCGAAACCGCTCGCGTTCGGTTTCGGGCAGGCGGCCGAGTGCGGCGATCAGGTCCATCCAGCCTTTTTCTGGCGCGGTGCCGGCGCTGCTGCCCAGCACGATCGCATCCGCGCCGGACGCGCCGAACAGCGCGATCTTGCGGCGGCGGATCTCGTCGGCCGCGAGTCGTTCGGCAGCGGGCCGGCGCACGCCGTGCTTGACGACCGTGACGTTTCCGTATGGCGAGCGCAGCGCGAGCATGCTCGCGACGTAGTCGCTGACCGCGATCGTGTGGTCGGTGGCCAGCCGCGCGCGCAGCAGGTTGCCGAAGCTGTCGGCGCGATAGGTGTTGTGCTTGGTCAGCACGACCGCGGGCCGATATCGGCAACCGAGCAGCGCGAGCATGACCTGCCGGTGATCGGCGGACCCGTTCACGTGGATGACATCGAAGCGTTCGGCGGCGATCCGCTGGCGCAGCCGGAGAATCTCCCGGCACAGCCGGTTCCAGCGCGGCTTGAATTCCATGTCGAAGATGGCCACGTCGGGAGTGTCCTTCAGCAGTCGCGACAAGCGGCTGCCTTCCGGCGACGCGACGGTCACGCGGTGATGACGGCTCATCGCGACGGCGAGATCGCGGACGTAGGTGTCCTGTCCGCCGCCATAGTCGCCGTGGAAATTAGTGTAAAGAATGTTCATCACGATGCCGCTTTTTCCCGATCCTTCATTTCAAGGAATACTGACGAAATGAATAACTCGGCCTGATGGAAACCATGGCGCGAACGCGGTGCCGCATTTCCGGCTCGGAATTGCGCGTTGACGTCGATGCACATTGTCAACGCGAATCATTTCCAAATATTACAGACCGTTTACGTGCCGTAGTGTCGAGGTCTGCGCAGGTTTGTGAGAATGTGTCGCGATCGCTTGATCGTGTCGCTGCCTGCGTGACGATTTCCGGCGGGCCGGGCGTGGCAGGCGTCCCTTTCCCGGCGGGTTCAGGACGCAGATCAACCCGTGCCGCTTTCAGATTTGAAAGCCGGCGAGCCATTTGCGTTAGAATGCCCCCCCTGTCCGCCATGGCGAGCGCCGATGGCGGGCAGGTCGCACCCAGTGAGACGTGGGTTTCGATTCGCAGCCGGACGCGGAAGCTGTGCCAGCCGTTAGCAACATACGCTTTGTGATTTGGATTACTAATGAAGAAGAAGCACAACATCACCAGGTACATCGTCGTCGCGATGATGCTGGGTATCGCCGTGGGTTACGCCTGCCATAGCGCGTTTCCCGACCCGAAGATGGCGAAGGAGGTCGCCGGGTACGTGTCGTTGCTGTCCGATGTGTTCCTGCGCCTGATCAAGATGATCATCGCGCCGCTGGTGTTCGCGACGCTGACCGTCGGCATCGCGCAGATGGGCGACGGCAGCGCGGTGGGCCGCGTGGGCGTCAAGGCGTTCGGCTGGTTCTTCATCGCGTCGTTCACGTCGCTGCTGCTCGGCCTGCTGACCGCGACGATCCTGCAGCCCGGCAGCCACCTGAGCCTGCCGCTTCCGGCATCCGATGCGGCGCTCAACCTGAAGACGGGCGCGTTCACGCTGAAGGATTTCGTCGTGCACCTGGTGCCGAAGTCGATTGCCGAGGCGATGGCGAACAACGAAATCCTGCAGATCGTCGTGTTCTCGATCTTCTTCGGCTCCGCGCTGTCCGCGCTCGGCGAGGCGGGCAAGCGCCTGACCGCCGTGATCGACGATCTCGCGCAGGTGATGCTGAAGGTGACGGGCACGGTGATGTGGTTCGCGCCCGTTGCGGTGTTCGCGGCGCTCGCGTCGACGATCACGACCGAAGGGCTCGGCATCCTGCTCACGTTCGCGAAGTTCATGGCGAGCTTCTATCTGGCGCTCGCGCTGCTGTGGGCCGTGCTGACGCTCGCCGGCGTGACGTTCCTCGGCAAGCGCGCGTTCACGCTGCTCCGGCTGATCCGCGAGCCGTTCCTGCTGTCGTTCGCGACGGCCAGCTCCGAGGCCGCATATCCGAAGCTGCTGGACGCGCTCGACCGCTTCGGCGTGAACCGCAAGATCTCGAGCTTCGTGCTGCCGATCGGCTATTCGTTCAACCTCGACGGCTCGATGATGTATTGCACGTTCGCGGTGCTGTTCATCGCGCAGGTGTACGGCATCCATCTGCCGCTCGGCACGCAGATCACGATGCTGCTGATGCTGATGGTGACGTCGAAGGGGATGGCCGGCGTGCCGCGCGCGTCGCTCGTCGTGATCGCGGCGACGCTCAATCAGTTCAACCTGCCCGAAGCCGGCTTGCTGCTGATCATGGGCGTCGACATGTTCCTCGACATGGGGCGCTCGGCCACCAACGCCGTCGGCAACTCGATCGCCGCGGCCGTGGTCGCGAAATGGGAAGGGCAGCTCGACGCGCCGCGCGATGGCGACGATCCGGACGGCGCGCGCGTCGCCGAGGTGAAGGTGAGGGAAACGTCGGCTTGACGCACGGCAATGCGGTGGCGCAAACGCTGCATTGCCTGACCCGCAGCAAATGATATTCGCCGGCCTGGATTCGACACGGATTCAGGCCGGCGTTTTCATTTGGGGACAGTGGATTTTTCCCGATACTGCCGAAATGGCATTCGCCGTTTCAATCTATCGTCGTTGAATCCCCGGCGATATTCCCGGCGGCGAATGCCTGATTTTCTCCATTTCCGATCCGGCGCGTAAGTGACCATTTACTGACGCGAAGCCGCGCTCGCCGCAAGCGCGGGCGATTCGCAATTTTTTTCGATTTATATAACGCTATTCTCGCCCTGCGCATTATCGAACGCATGCCGTACGTCATACCGACTGCGCCGGATGATTCAGGGAAG
Source organism: Burkholderia anthina (assembly GCF_001547525.1). Classification (GTDB taxonomy): domain Bacteria; phylum Pseudomonadota; class Gammaproteobacteria; order Burkholderiales; family Burkholderiaceae; genus Burkholderia; species Burkholderia semiarida. The sequence goes on along the minus strand of NZ_LNJP01000003.1, from coordinate 1,212,754 downwards.
AATTTACATCTCGCGGACTTCAAGCCATCTGGCCGGCCGATCCTTCATGTGAATGTTTGTCTCATTCAGGAGAGCCTCCGTCATGGTCGCCAGACAACGAATCCGGGCCGCGCTTGTTGCCGCGGCGATCGCCGCATGTGCATCCGCCGCGCATGCAGCCAACACGACCGACTGGATCGCGAACACGTACGGCACGCTCGCGGCGCACGTCGGCAACGTGGCGCGCGCGATGTGGGTCGCGCCCGAAGGCGTGATCTACACGGCGTCGATGTGGGACGAGGACGAAGGTGGCGTCGCGATCTACCAGAACGGCAAGAGCATCGGCTCGATCGGCGCGCATTCGGAATTCCAGGGCAGCGCGATCACGGGCAACGCGACGTCGCTGTTCGTCGCGCTGCAGCCCGGCAAGACCTACGGCAGCGGCGCGGTGGGGCGCTACAGCCGCGCGACGAAGTATCGCGACCGCGTGATCCAGATCAGCGCGGCGACCAACCAGCCGCGCATCGACGTCGTCACCGGGCTCGCGACGGCCGGGTCGCTGTTGTATGCGAGCGATTTCTACGGCAATCGCGTGCGCGTGTTCACGACCGATGGCGTGTGGCAGCGCGACATCGGCGTGTCGGCGCCGGGCGCGCTCGCGGTGGACGGCGCGGGCAACGTGTGGGTCGCGCAGAAGCGTGCCGGCTCGATCGTCGGCTTCAGCCCGGCCGGCGCGCTGCTGAACACGATCCGCATGCCGGCCGGCTCGCAGCCGTCGGCGCTGTATGTCGACGCGGCGGCCGGGCAATTGCTGGTGGGCGACGAAGGCCCGGACCAGAACATCAAGCGTTATTCGATCTCGGGCCGGCCGGCGCTCGTCGGTACGTTCGGCGTGCGCGGCGGCTATCTCGACACGACGACGGGCATCAAGGGGCAGGTCGGCCCGCAACGCTTCACGCGCATCGTCGGGATCGGCAAGGACACCGGCGGCAATCTCTATGTGCTCAACAATCCGTGGGGCGGGAGCTGGGATCTCGGCCGCAACGGCGCGACCGACATTCACGCGTACAGCAGCACCGGCAGCCTGCGCTGGACACTGCAGTCGCTGAACTTCGAAGGCATCGCCGCGCCGGACCCGGTCACGGACGGCGCGCTGTTTTACGGCGGCACGCACATCTACAGCGGCCGCGCAGGCGGCAAGTTCGTCGCGAACACCGTCGACCCGTTCACGTATCCGTCGGACCCGCGCATCAACATGAGCGACACGCAGCGCGACGAACACTTCGGGCTGCTCACGTCGGTCGGCGCGAACCGGATTCTCGTCGCGGCCGGCCAGAACCCGCCGGTCTTCTACTTCTATCATTTCAACGCGGCGAACGGTTACGTCGCGATTCCGGACGGCTCGCTTCCCGGCCCTGCGTTCAACACGACGCAGCGCGTGACGGGCGGCTTCAGCCTCGACAGCCAGGGTGGCGTATGGGCAGGCCTCGACAAGACCGGCGCGATCACGCATTACCCGCTGACCGGCTTCGACGCGAACGGCAAGCCGTCGTGGGGGCCCGGCGTCGCGACCCGCATTCCGGCCAGCATCCAGCCGCTCACGCGCATCGTCTATCTCGCGGACAGCGACACGATGGTGCTCGCGCAGGGCGCGCTCGGCAGCAACGACTGGACGTCGATCGGCACGCGCATCGAGGTGTATCACGGCTGGCGCGCGGGCAACACGACGAAGCCCGACCCGGTGATCACGCTGCCGCACAGCGGCGCGAAATCGATCGACGCGGCGGGCAACCATCTGTTCGTCGGCTACTGGTTCAGCAGCAGCGGGCCGCTTTGGCCGAACGTCGACGCGTTCAACCTGACCACGGGAAGCCTCGACACGACGCTGGTGAACGCGAGCCCCGCGACCGTTGATACCAGCAGCGCGATCGATGCGATGTACAGCATTCGCGCGTACCGCCGGTCGAACGGCGAGTACGTGGTGATGAAGAACAACGTGAAGGGGAACAGCATCACCGTGTACCGGTGGACGCCATGACATCGATCACGCGTGCGCGGCCGCGGTCCGTCGGCCATGCCCGCGCGGCAACGACGGGATTCACCGCGTGTCGCCGGACGTCAATCGTGCTTCCACGCAATTTCCGCATCGCGCGTGCGTAATGAGCGGCGTGCGCAACGCGCGCCTCACCGCCCGCCGGGCGGTCGTTCCCAACCACACGGCGCGGAAAGCCCGATCCGGGCACAATAGCGGCGGCACCGGCGGGAGTGCGCGTGCACACGACGATGAACCGAATCGACCGACCGGTTGCGCCGGCACATTGCCGCGCCGGTGAACTTGCGCGGCAGCCCGATGCCGCGATTTTTGAGCCGAAGTGACGACATGACGAAAATGAAAACGACACCGAACCGCCTGTTGCTGATCGCTGCGCTGGCCGGCGCGCTGACGGGCCCCGTCCACGCGGAAACGGCGGCGGGCGCGGCGACCGTCGCGACCGTCAACGGCACGCCGATCACGCAGGCCGACGTCGATACGCTGCTGCGCGCGTCCGGGCAAGCCGATTCGCCGCAGATCCGCGAGGCGATCAAGAATCAGCTGATCACGCGCGTGCTGGTGCAGCAGGCGGCCGAGAAGGCCAACTACGCGGACAAGCCCGAGGTCAAGGCGGCGATGCAGCAGGCGAAGGTGACGGCCGAGGTGCAGCTGTACCTGCGCGACAACGTGAAGCCGGAGCCCGTGACGGACGAGCAGGTCAAGGCGCGCTACGACGAGCTCGTCGCCGCGCTCGGCAAGAACGAATACAAGCCGCGCGTGATCGTCGTCAAGGATCCGGTCGCGGCGGCCACCGTGCTGAGCGAGTTGAAAGCGGGCAAGTCGTTCGACGGGCTCGCGCGCCAGTACAGCGTCGCGCCGAGCCGCGATACCGGCGGCGAGCTGCCGTGGGTGAGCTTCAACACGCCGGCGGCGGCGGGCAAGACGGCCGGGTTGCCGCTGCCGGTCGCGCAGGCGCTCGAGAAATTGCCCGTCGGCGCGGTGACGAAGGATTCGATTCCCGTCGATGGCGTGCGCGCGATCGTGAAGCTGGATGCGAAGCGGCCGACGCAGGTGCCGGCTTTCGAGACCGCGAAGCCGACGCTTCAGCAGCAGTTGCAGGCGATCGCGGTCGAGAAGGCGAGTGCGCAGATGATCGGCAACCTGCTGAAGGACGCGAAGATCACGCAGTAATGGAAAAGCGGTGCGGTTGCATCGATGCGCGTCACGCGTGCCGGATCATGTTCGCGCTCGTATCGGTTTCCGATACGACGCGAAAGCCGAGCCGTTCGTAGAGCCGCCGCGCCGGGTTGCCGTGCAGCACGCTCAGCGATACGGATACGCGCTCGCGTGCCGCGTCGGTCAGCAATGCGTTCAGTACGGCCGCGCCGACGCCACGACCCTGGCACGCGGGAAGGATCTGGATCTGATGGACGTGCCATTCGCCGGCCGCGCGCGTCACCTTCAGCAGGCCGATGGCGTCGGCGCCTTCGCAGACGATCATCGCGTCGTCGAAGTTCGCGCGGATGCGTTGGTCGTGTGCTTCGTCGTCGGTCGGCGCGCCGACGCGCTGCAGGTGCTCGGTCATCGTGAGTCGACGGAGCGTCAGCAGGAAGGCGAGGTCTTCCCGCGAGGCGGCACGCAGATGGATCGCCGGTTTCATGAGTGGTGAGAAGTTGCGTCGGGCGCGGGGCGGCGACGTGGATCAGAGGCCCGACAACGGAATCTGCAGGCCCGCCGGGCGATGTTCGAGGACATCCGTGACGTCGTATTCGGTTTTTGCGCCGTCCGAAGTTTGCCACTGCTGCATACGGACATTGCACAGGAGCACGTCGCCCTTGCTGAAACTGATCTGGCTGTTGTTCACGCGCGACAGGAAGCCGGCATCGGTGATCGTCGCGTGAATCGTCGACGTGCCGTCGTACAGCCGCCACTTGTTGTCGTCCTTGAACGCGAGCGACACGATCGAGAACGCCATCTTGCGATGCTCGTCGAGCAGCAGCGCATCGGCTGGCTCGGGCGCGCGAAACCACGCGATCTCGTTGCGGGCGACCGTCTCGTACACCTCGGTATCGGTGCCCGCCGCGAAAATCTCGATGCCTTCGCGCGCGAGCGGCGCAAGCACTTGCGCGGTTGCGCGGCGAACGCGGACGTCGCGCAGCAGTGTGAGCACGGGCAGGTCGATCTCGAGTGTGCCGCCATCGACGTGCAGCACCGCGGTGTGGTCCTTCATCCGCACGTGCGTGATCTCGCGCCCGCGCAGCCATTTGAGGACGGCGAAAAGCCCCTTTCTGGCCCTGGGTGCGGCAATGCCGAGCGCGGTCAGGATCGTGACCGCATTGGCGAGCGCCGTGCCTTCGTTGCCGCTCAGCAGATCGCGCATGCGGCCGAGCAGTGAGGTGGCGAGCGTGAAGTCGTAGGGGCGATCGTCCGGCCGCGCGCGTTTTTGGCCATCCGGACAAGACGGCTTGCGGACCTGTCCAATAGCGCTTGGCAAGCACCGGACTTTTCCGAACCTTTTCCGGTCACGATCGCAGGCTTGCGGGCACGCTTGTCGGGCAGGTCGATGCCTACCCGCTTGACGCGTGCCGTCAGGTTCGCCGACGGGGCGGGCCGGCAAATCCTCTCTTCTGCTGCCTATCAGGCCTGACAGCGCGCCGCTTCCGGCCGCCGCGCGACCCGCTCCCGAACTTCCGGCGCCGCCAGGCACGTGGCCACGGCTTCATACCCCGGGGCGCCCGGGTAAGGCGCCACGCGCACAGGCGGGCTGTGATTGGCCGGGCACAGCAGGATGGTTTCGTCGGGGCCGACCGCCGCGAGATCGAGGATCGCCGACGAGCGCGTCAGCAAGAACAGCGGCCGCATGCCGGCGGCCGCGCATTCGCGCAGATGCGCGATCAACGCCAGTTGCGTGGCGCGATCGAGATCCTGTTCGATCATGTCGACGATCCGCACGCGCGGGCTTGCTGCTTCGAGGCCGACGAGCAGTGCGGTCAGCGCCGCCGACGGCGTCGCGCCTCTGCCGATGAGCAACGCCGACGTGCGGTCGACACGCGACTTCAGTTCCGGATCGGCACGCAATGCATCCGATGCGGCTGCACCATCGTCGTCGAGCCGATCGAGGCCGACGAACACGGCGCCGGGCAGCGCGTCGGCCAGCCGAAGCGCGAGCCGCGTCTTGCCGCTCCCGAGCGAACCGATGATGTAGTTTAACGGCCGGATATCGCGACACTCGAACCGTTCGCCGCCCCACGGCCACGGCAGGCTGAACGCGACGCCGGCGCCGCCAGCGTCGAGCAGCCGCGTGAGTTCGCCGTCGGCCGGCATCCGTCCCCGAGCCAGGCCGGCGCGCATCGCACGCACGCGGTCGAGCTTGCTCACGAGATCCTGAATTCCGCGATCGAGCGCCGCTTCGTGAGCGCCGAGCGCCGCATCGAGGCTGCGCGCATCGCCGCCGAGCACGCTCGCCACCTGCGCGAGACCGAGGCCGAGCTTGCGCAGCGCCGCGATGTCGGCGGCGCGCGCGAGGTCGTCCGGGCCGTACGCACGGTATCCGGCCGGCGTGCGCTCGGGCGTGACGAGGCCGTGCCGCTCGTACAGCCGCAGCGCCTTGATCGAGACGCCGAGCCGCGCGGCGGCGGCCGATGCGTTCAAACGGGGCGTGGACGAACCCATCCGTCACCTCTTTGCTGTCGATTCGTTGCGGTCAGCATAAAGGCGATCCCAAGGGCCGGGTCAAGCGCGATCGCTCTAACGCTCAATCGGCGGCCGCGAACTCGTCCCGCAGCGCGCGATACAGCCGCCGATACCGTGCAAGCCGCCCCGCCAGCAGATCGACCGACGCGGCATCGGGCGCGACCGCTTCCGTGACGGGCGGCGCGACACAGACTTCCGCGAGGGTGTCGTTCGTCGCAGCCAGCCGCGCGAGCCGCGCCGCGCCGAGTGCCGCGCCGACCGCGCCGTCCGCGTGGCGCTGCATCGCGAGCCCGGTCGCATTCGCGCACAGCCGCGCCCAGAACGCGCTCTTCGAGCCGCCGCCGATGAACGACACCGCGTCGAGCGTCGTGCCGGCCGCGCGTAGCGCATCGTAGCCGTCGGCCATCGCGAACGCGACGCCTTCCATCACCGCATACGCGAGGTCGTCCGCACCGTGTTCGTTCGACAGCCCGAAGAACACGCCACGCGCATGTGCATCGTTGTGCGGCGTGCGCTCGCCGCCGAGATACGGCAGGAACAGCGGCGCGCGGGCCGGATCGGCGCGTTCCGCACGCGGGGCGAGCGCGCCGGCCGTCGTGCCGTACGCGCGCGCGAGCCAGTCGAGGCTCGCGGCGGCCGACAGGATCACGCTCATCTGGTGCCAGCGCCCTTCGACGCAGTGGCAGAACGCGTGCACGGCGGCGTCCGGATTCGGCGCGAAGCGGTCGGTGCCGGTGAACAGCACACCCGACGTGCCGAGCGACAGGAAGCCGCTGCCGGCGCCCGTGACGCCCATGCCGATCGCGGACGCCGCATTGTCGCCGGCACCGCCGGCGATCGTCACGGGCCCGGCGATGCCCCATTCGCGCCGCAGCGTGTCGCGCAGTTGCGCGGCGCCCGCGTTGCCTTCGACGAGGCGCGGCATCTGCGCGCGCGACAGCTCGGTCGCGGCGAGCATCCGGTCGGACCAGTCGCGGCGCGCGCAGTCGAGCCATAGCGTGCCCGACGCGTCGGACATGTCGGACACGAATTCGCCGGACAGCCGCCAGATCAGGTAGTCCTTCGGCAGCAGCACCTTGTGGACTGCGCGAAACACGGCCGGCTCGTATTTGGCGAGCCACAGCAGCTTCGGCGCGGTGAAGCCGGGCATCGCCATGTTGCCGGTGATCGCGCGCGATTCCGGCACCAGCGCCTCGAGCTCGACGCATTCGGTACCGGCGCGCGTGTCGTTCCACAGGATCGCGGGGCGCAGTACCTGGTCCGCGCGGTCGATCAGCGTCGCGCCGTGCATTTGCCCGGACAGCGCGATGCCGCGCAGCGCGGCGAAGCCGGCCGGGTGCGCGGCCCGCACCGACGCGATCGCGTCGAGCATTGCGTGCCACCACGCCTGCGGGCTTTGTTCGGACCAGTGCGGATGCGGACGGCTGATCGACAGCGTGGCCGAGCCGGTCGCGAGCGGGACCGAGCGGGAGTCGGTGAGCAGAACCTTGACCTCGGACGTGCCGAGATCGATGCCGAGATATGTCACGTATGAAGCGTCCTGTCTGGGGCGCGCGGCGGCGCGCGTCGCGGGGGCGGCGCGTCGTCTCGGCCGTGCGGTTCGTTGAGCCGGTGCAGCGCGCGGAACTTCGACGGCGGCACCTGCTTCATCGCGAGAAACTGACGGTTGAAGTTCGACAGGTTGTTGAACCCAACCCGGTAGCAGATGTCGGTCACCGTCAGGTCGGAAAACATCAGCAGCTCGCACGCCTCGTTGATGCGCAGCCGGTTCAGGTAGCGCACGAACGACGAGCCGGTGTGGCGCCGGAAAAACCGCGTGAAGGTGCTCACGCTCATGCCGGCGAACGCGGCGACGTCGGCTTCGCGCAGCATGCCGGGCAGGTTCTGCTGCAGGTACGACAGCACCTGGTTGATGGTCGACGACATGTAGTGCTGCGCGTCGCTGCGGTAGCCGGGGCCCGCGAGCACGCGCCGCTCGCGGCACGACGACAGCCGGTCGAACAGCGACATCAGGATCTCGACGCGCCGGCAGCCGTGCGCGTTCGCGAGTTCGAGCATCAGCGGCGCGACCTCGATGCCGACGCGATCGGGAAACTGCACGCCGCGCGCCGCGTCGTCGATCAGCTCGATCACCGGCTGCAGCTCGCTGAACGCGTCGACCATCTTCTCGATCGCATCGCGCGAGAACTGCAGCACGACGTCGCGCGACGGCACGCGTTCGCCGTCGGCGAGCTCGCTGACCCAGTTGTGCGGCAGGTTCGGCCCGGTGACGATCAGGTTGCCGGGGCCGAAATCGCCGATGTGGTCGCCGACGAACACCTTGCCGCGCGACGCCTGGATCAGGTGAATCTCGTACTCGGGATGAAAGTGCCACTTCGCGACCGAATGCGGATAGTCGTGGACCCACGCGCGGAACGATTCGTCGCGGTGGGTGGGAACGATCTCGAGATCCGGGTTCATCGTGTGCTCCGTCGGGGCGTGCCGGCGTGCTACGGGCGGGACATCGACCAGCCCGTCGCGGCAGGCGGCGTGGTGCGCGTCGCGGCCGCCGGCGGCGCCGCGTGCGCGATCGGGTTCGCGTCCGGCAGCGTGACGTTGCGCTCGGTGCCGGCGTCGAACAGATGCAGGGCTTCTTCGTCGAAGCGAAACGCTACCACGGCGCCCGGCGCCGGGGCCATCGGGGCCGGCACGAGGGCCGCGCACGGCTGGCCGCGCCAGTCCAGCGTGACGAGCGCCTCCGCGCCGAGCAGCTCGACGAGCTCGACCGTGCCGGTGAGCGACAGCGTGCCCGGGGTCGGATCGCCTTCGGCGGCGAGCCGCAGGTGGTTCGGGCGAATCGCCGCCTTCACCTTGTGGCCGTCCTGCAGCCGCGCGAAGCGTGAAGACGCGAGCGGCCAGCGCGCGCCGTTGCAGTCGAGCAGCACGGTCGCGCCGACGCGCTCGATGGTGCCGTCCGCGAAGTTCATCGCGGGCGTGCCGACGAACCCCGCCGCGAATACCGTATGCGGCTGGCCGTACAGCTCGGCCGGCGTGCCGATCTGTTCGATGTGGCCGCCGCGCATCAGCACGACGCGGTCGGCGAGCGTCATCGCTTCGAGCTGATCGTGCGTGACGTACAGCGTGGTCGTCTTCAGTTGCCGGTGCAGCCGCTTGATGTCGCCGCGCAACTGCGTGCGCAGCTTCGCGTCGAGGTTCGACAGCGGCTCGTCGAACAGGAACACGGCGGGCGTCTTGATCATCGCGCGCGCGATCGCCGCGCGTTGCTGCTGGCCGCCCGACATCGCACGCGGGCGGCGCTCGAGCAATGCATCGAGGCTCAGGATGCGCGCGACGTCGCGCACGCGGCGGTCGATCTCGTCGGCGGGCACCTTCAGCCGCCGCAGGCCGAACGCGATGTTGTCGTACACCGTCATGTGCGGGTACAGCGCGTAGTTCTGGAACACCATCGCGACGTTCCGCTCGCGCGACGGCAGATCGTTGACGACCGCATCGCCGATCACGAGCTCGCCGCCGGTGATCGCCTCGAGGCCCGCGATCATCCGCAGCATCGTGGACTTGCCGCAGCCGGACGGGCCGAGCAGCACGATGAATTCGCCGTCGGCGATCTCGAGGTCGAGCGGATGCAGCACGGCGGGGCCGCCGTCGTAGTGCTTCGACAAAGCCTTGCAGGTGATCTGGGCCATGGCTCAATCCATTTCGATCTGAATCTTGACGTCGCGCGGCTGCCCGCTCGCCGCTTCCTCGAACGCGCGCACGCCTTCGGAGAACGGGAACGTGCGCGAGATGAACGGCTTCACGTCGATCGCGCCGGACGCGATCAGCGCGAGCGCGCGCGGGAAGATGTTCGCGTAGCGGAACACCGATTCGATGCGGCCTTCCTTCGCCTGCAGCGCGACCACGTCGAGCGGCACCGGCGCGACCGGCATCCCGATCAGCACCGCGCAGCCGCCCGGGCACATCAGGTCGATGAGCCCCGCATACGCATTCGCGCTGCCGCTCGCCTCGAACACGACGTCCGCGCCCCAGCCGCCGGAGGCGTCGGCCACCGCGTCGGCCAGCGGCCGCGTGCGCACGTCGACGGTCGTGACGGCCGGGTTGGCGGCGAACAGCGCGAGCTTCTCCGGCACGACGTCGGCGAGGATCACGCGCGCGGCGCCGCCGGCGAGCGCGGCGAGCGCCGTCATCGCGCCGATCGTGCCGGCGCCGATCACGACCGCGAGGTCGCCCGGCTTCATCGCCGCCTTCTTCGCGGCCTGCAGGCCGATCGACAGCGGCTCGACGATCGCGCCTTCGGCGAACGACACGTTGTCGGGCAGCCGGTACGTGAACGCGGCCGGATGCACGACGAACGGCGTCAGGCAGCCGTGGATGGGCGGCGTCGCCCAGAAGCGCACGTCGGGATCGAGGTTGTAGAGCCCGCGCAGCGTCGCGGGCGAATCGAAGCGAGGCACGCCGGGCTCCATGCACACGCGGTCGCCGACGCGCAGGTGCGTGACGTCGCTGCCGGTTTCGACGACCGTGCCGGACGCCTCGTGGCCGAGCACCATCGGCGCGTCGACGCGAAACGGGCCGATCCCGCCGTGCACGTAGTAATGCACGTCGCTGCCGCAGACGCCGACCGTATGGACCTTGATCCGGACGTCGCCGGGGCCGACCTGTTGCGGCAGGTCGATGTCGCGCAGCGCGAGCTCGCGCGTGCGTTCGAGTACGAGTGCTTTCAACGTGTTCTCCTCATTTTCCCTTGACGATCGAATTGAGCAGCCGGCTCAGCATGCCGACGAAGACGAGCGGCGGCAGCGCGAGCAGCACCGTCGATGCGTTGATCACGCCCCACGGCACTTCCTGGCCGAGCGACGTGAACGCGGACGCGACCACCGGCAGCGTCGCGCTGCGCGACGACGTGAGCGCGAGCGCGATCATCAGTTCGTTCCACACCAGCACGAAGCTGAACACGATGCCGCCGAGCAGCGTGCTCGCGCACACCGGCAACGCGATATGCCAGAACACCGCGTACGGGCCGTAGCCGTCGAGCGCGGCGGCTTCCTCGATCTCGCGCGGCAGCCGGCGGAACACGGGGATCGAGAGCCACGTGATGGTCGACAGCGTGACGAGCAGGTACGTGACGATCATCGACAGCTTGGTGTCGTACAGCCCGAGATCGACCCAGATCGCGATCAGCGGCAGCGCGACCGCGACGGGCGGCAAAAAGCGCAGCGACAGCAGGAAGAACTGGATGTCGCGCTTGCCGCGCACCGGGTAGCGCGCGATCGCATACGCGGCCGGCACGCCGAGCACCGCACCGATCAGCACGGCCGCGCCGACGATCGCGATGCTGTTGCCGAGGCCGATCAGCACTTCGGGGCTCGACAGCACCTGTTCGTAGTTCGCGAGCGTCGGCGTGAAGAAGAAGCGCGGCGCGGGCGTGACGATGTCGAGCAGGTGCTTGAGCGAATTGAGCACGGCCCAGAACAGCGGGAACGCGGCGACGAGCAGGATCGCGCCGGCGATTACGGCGGTGGACACGGTGGCGGCGGGGCCGCGGCGGGCCATCAGTCGTCCCATTTGTTGACCCTCTTCCAGATGAGCGTGAAGACCAGCGTGGTCGCGACCATCATCAGCACGGCCATGCCCGACGCATACGACACCTTGCCGGCGAGGCCGATGCCCTGCTGGTACGCGTAGAGATCGAGCGTTTCGGTCGCGATGCCCGGGCCGCCCTTGGTCATCACGTAGATCAGGTCGAACGAGCGCAGCGACTCGACCATCTTGATGAACACGAGGCTCACGAGCGGCGCCTTCAGCATCGGCAGCGCGATGTACGCGTGCACCTGCCACGTCGTCGCGTAGTCGAGCCGCGCGGCTTCGAGCGGCTCGGGCGGCAGCGTCTCGAGCAGCTTCAGGATCACGACCGCGAAGAACAGCCCCCATTGCCACACGTCGACGAGTGCGACCGCGTACAGCGCGAGATGCGGATCGGCGAGGAACGCGGTGTGCTCGACGCCGAGCGTGCCGAGCAGCCAGCTCAGGATGCCGGTGAGCGGCGCGTACATGAACTTCCAGATGAACGCGGCCGACACGCGCGGCAGCAGCACCGGCATGATCAGCACCAGCGACGCGAAGCGGCGCCAGCGGCCGTGCACGCGCTCGAACAGGAACACCGCGAGCGCGATGCCGACGAGCACCGCGCCGGCGACCGTGACGACTTCCCACAGCACCGACACCTCGATCGCGTTCAGGAAGCGCCGGTCCGACGCGAGCCGGATGAAGTTGCGCAGGCCGACGTATTCGCTGTCCGGGTAGCGCAGCACGCGGTTGCGCAGCGCGAGGTTGATCGCGGCGATCGTCGGGACGAGGCTCAGGACCGCGAGCAGCGCGAGCGTCGGCGCGAGGAACACCCACGGCAGGCTCGTGCGGTCGCGGCGCGCGCGGCCGCGCCGGGCCGACATTGCGGAAGGGGCCGGGCGGACGCCGAGCGCGCGTCCGCCGGCGCCGTCATTTGCGAGCGCCATGTTCGAGCGCGTCCTTCGCGTACTGGTCCGCATCGTCGAGCGTGCCGCGGATATCCGTCTGCGTGCCGGTGAACACCTGTTCGAGCGCGATGCCGAGGTTGTCGCCGATATCCGGCCACTGCGGCGTGCGCCAGATCGTCACCTGCGTGACGGGGTTCGTGTCGTTCAGTCCGGCCTGGATCTGCGGCGCGACGTGCTGCTTGAAGTACGGGCTGCCGATCGTGCTCGAACGGTTGTAGTCGCTGAACACGCCGTTGCGCAGCCGCGCCTGTTCCTGGTCCTTGCTGGTCGCCCATGCGATGAAGCGGCCGGCGGCCGTCCGCGTGCAATCGTCCTTCGCGCCGACCGCCGAGATCGCGAAGCCGTGGCCGTATGCGGCCGACGGCAGCGGCGCGGGCGGGCGCGTGTAGCCGACCTTGCCGGCCACGCTCGACTTGCTCGCATCTTCCATCCAGTCGGCGAACGGCGTCGATTCGATCATGAACGCGACCTTGCCCGAGCGGAACGCTTCGAGCGCGTTGCTCCAGTCGTAGGTCGCCGAGCCGGGCGGCGCGTACTTGAACAGGTCGCTGTAGAGTTGCGTGGCCTTCACAGCGGCCGGCGAGTCGAATGCGGGCTGGCCGCTCTTGTCGGTCCACGTGCCGCCCATGCCGAGCATGAACGGCGACCAGCGCCACACGTTCATTCCCGAGCCGCGCTGGCCGCGCGCGACCCAGCCGTACACCTTCGGCGGCGCGTTCAGCTTCTTGATCGCGGCGACGAGCTGGTCGAGCGTCTTCGGCACCGGGATGTGCGCGGCGTCGAGCAGGTCGCGGCGGTAGAACAGGAAGTCGCCGCCGCCGATCAGCGGCGCGAAGTACGCGACGCCGTTGTAGCTCGCGACCGCGCGGCGGCCGGGCAGGAAGTCGTCGTAGTCGTAGTCCTTCGGGTAGTACTTGAGGAGCGGCACGATCCAGTTGGCCGACGCGAATTCGGCGACGTTCGCTTCATCGACGTAGTAGATCTGGTAGGAACCCGCGCCGGTCGACGCGTCGAGCCGCGATTTCGCGCGGCGATCGTTCTCGCCGAAATAGCTGATCTCGACCTTGGTGCCGCTCTTCTTCTCGTAGTCGGCCAGCGATTTCTCCATCACCGACAGGCCGAGGCTCTTCTGCGCGAGCACCCGAAGGGTCGGCACCTTGCAGGTTTGCGCGGCCGCGACGCCCGGCAGACAGGCGCCGAGCAGCAGGCCGGCTGCGACGATTCGCATCTTGTTCACCCGTGTCTCCTTGATTCTGCTTGTTCGAATGCCGCCGATGACGGCAGGAACAATGGTGTGACGCGGGCGATGCGATCACCACATCAAAAGGATTCGTGAACCGATACTTTTTGCTCAGGGTGGGTCGTGCGATGCACAAAATGTGGTGGTGGGGGAGCAGCGCGGTGCCGGCCCGACGAGGCGGAACGGCGGGAAACCGGCGCTACCCGCGCGCCGGTTGATGCGGCGCGTCGAGTGCGATCCGGTACACCCGCAGCGCGTTGTCATGCCAGATCGCGCGGCGCGCGGGGCCGTCGAGGTGCGCGATCGCGCCGGCGAACGTGCGCAGCAGCGCGGGATAGGACACGCGCAGCCCGGCCACCGGGAAATTGCTCGCGAACAGGCAGCGCTGCCAGCCGAAGATCGCGATCGTGTCGCGGATGATCCGCGCGTTGTCCGCGTCGTTCCACCCCGCATCGCGCAGGCCGAGCTCGGAGATTTTCACGGTCACGCGCGGCAACTCGGCGAGCGCCGCCATCCCGCCGCGCCAGCGCGCGAGCCCGGCTTCGGACCGGTCCCACGGCAGCCCCGCATGTTCGAGCACCACGTCGACGTCGGGCGCATCGGTCAGCATCGCGGCCGCGTCGCCGAGATGCCAGAACGGCACGCGCAGATCCCAACTCAGGCCGTGCGCGGCAAGGCGGTCGAGTGCGGCCGGCCAGCGCGGATCACGCAGCGTGCCCGGCCCGCCGATCGATGCGTCCGGCGCCGCCGCGGTGCGCGGCTTGAACCGCACGCCGCGCACGCGGGGCCACGCGGCCTGCTCGGCGAGCCGTTCGTCCGCATCGCGAGCCAGCAGGTCGACCCACGCGACGATCGCCGAGGGCAGCCCGTGCGTGGCCGCGACCTCGTGCAGCCAGCGCGTTTCCGCGAGCGCCTCGTCGCGCGCGCGTTCGGCCTCGACATGCACGCTGGCGACGAGCGGCGCGCATTGCGCCGCACGCCGGAAATCGTCGACGTCGAAGTTGCGGCACAGCGCCGCGTAGTCGCCGAACATGAAGCGCGCCGGATCGTAGTGCGTCTGCAGCCACGGATAGTGCGCGCCCGCATCGAGCCGCCACAGATGGTGATGCGCATCGACGAGCGCATCGGGCATGCCGCCGGGCGGCCCTTCGTCGCGCATGTCAGAGCGCGCCGGCGAGCACGTACGACGCATCGGGTTCGCGCAGCGTCGCGAGCGCACCGACGAAACGCCACCCGTCGAGGTCGAGTTCGCGCACATGGTCGTCCTGGAACGACACGTACGCGACGCGCCTCGATGGATGGAACGACAGCGCGGTCGGGTTCGCGGGCAGCGCGATGCGCTCGATCTCCTCGAGCTGCCGCGCATCGAATACGGAAATCGACCGCTCGCCCGAATTGGTCAGCAGCAGCAGGTCGCGGCCGTCCCGCGTGCTGGTGCGGTAGATGCGATTCGGATCGCTGCGCGTCTTCACGCGACGGCCACAGGTCATCGTTTCCGTGTCGATCTCGACCAGCGTATCGTCGCCGCGGTTCGCGACGAACAGCGTGCGCTCGTCGCTCGACAGCGCATTGCCTTCAGGGCGCGGGCCGGGCATCACCGCGCGCGGCGCGACCGTTGCGTCGCGCGGATGGAATTGCGTGACCGTGTTCGACAGCAGATGCACGCCGTACGCGCGGCTCGCGTCGCGCGTCAGCGTCACGAGGTGCGTCTTCACGCCGCCGGACGGCACGGCCATGTTCGGTACCGTCTGCCGGGTCGGCTCGTCGAATACGAGCAGCATGTCGTGCGCCTCGCTCATCGCATACAGCCGACCGTCGCGGTCGCTCGCCATCCCGTGCGGCCGGTAGTACGGCCACAGGTCGAGCATGCGCGTATGGGCGCGCTCGACGAGATCGATCTCGGCGATCCGGTGATCGCCTTCATGGCCGCGCGACCATGCGGTCTCGATCCCGAAAATGCCGACGTACGCGTATCGGTCGTTCACGTCGACGGTGAATTCATGCGGGAAGTTCGGCAGCACGATGTGCTTGAGCGGCGCTTTCGTGTCGAGGTCGTAGAAGCTGAAAGTGTGCGCGCATTTCTGCACCAGCAGCAGGATGTCGTTCATGGTGGGTCTCCGGTGTGTCGTTCGCTGTCTCGTGTCGTCGTGGTCAGCCCTCGCAGCGCTTCGGCAGCGTCAGCGCGAGCAGGCCGGCCACCGCGAGCGTGGCCGCGAGGCTGTAGACGCCGGCCGCCGCGCTCACGTGCTGCGTCAGCACGCCGACCGCATACGGGCCGCAGAAGCCGCCGAGATTGCCGAGCGCGTTGATCAGGCCGCGTGCGCTGCCGGCTGCCTCGACGCTGCAGAGCTTCGGCGGAA
Organism: Burkholderia anthina; assembly: GCF_001547525.1. Classification (GTDB taxonomy): domain Bacteria; phylum Pseudomonadota; class Gammaproteobacteria; order Burkholderiales; family Burkholderiaceae; genus Burkholderia; species Burkholderia semiarida. The sequence continues at coordinate 1,196,920 of NZ_LNJP01000003.1, read as the reverse complement.
TCGCCCAGAACACGCCGGCCGCCGCCTGCAGGAAGAAGCCGCATCCGATCAGGAACGCGAACGACACGGCCATCGACGCATGCGTGAGCACCGACAGCGCAAGGCAGGCGGCGAACGCGACGAGCGGCAGCAGCACGAACAGGCGCCGCTTGCCGGTCCGGTCAGACAAATACGACGTGGCGAGCATCCCGATCACCATCGCGACGTACGGCAGCATCGCGAGCAGGCCGACCCGGCCCATCCCGCCGTGCGTGAGGTTTTTCAGCAGGGTCGGCAACCACATCGTGTAGCCGTAGACGCCGGCCTGATAGCAGAAGTTGATCGCGATGAGCAGCCAGATCGTCGGGTGGCGCAGCAGCGCGCCGAACGATGCGGCCGCCGGCGTGCCGGCCGCGCGCTTGCGCTCCTGCTCGTCGCGCAATGCGTCGAGGATGTACGCTTTCTCGCGCGGCGACACCCAGCGCGCGGTCTCCGGGCCGTCGTCGGCGAACAGCATCCAGACGACGAGACACAGCACCGACAGCGCGCCCGCGCTGTAGAACAGGTGATGCCAGTCGTACGCGGCGAGGATGAAGCCGGACAGCGGCGCGGTGATCATGCCGGCGAGCGGCACGAACAGGATGACCATCGCATTCGCGCGGCCGCGTTCGCGGTCGGGAAACCAGTGGCTGACCATCGTGAGCACGACGGGCAGCATCCCGCCTTCGGCCACGCCGAGCAGGAAGCGCAGCGCCAGCAGCTGCCACGTGTGCGTGACGAGCCCGGTCAGTACCGACAGCACGGCCCAGCTCACGAGCGACCACGCGATGAAGGCCTTGCCGCTGCCGAGCGCCGCGCGCCGGCCGCCGGGAATCTGCAGGAACAGATAGCCGAAGAAGAAGATGCCGCCGGCGAGGCCGGCCATCGTCGCGTCCATGCCGAGATCGGCGTTCATCCCGCCGGGCATCGCGAACGCGATGTTGACGCGATCCATGTAGGAAATGATGCAGGCCAGCAGCAGCGGCGGAATCACGCGCAGCCAGCGGCGGCGCGGAATGGCTTCGCCGGCGTCGTAGGCCGGGGTCGCGGGGTTCAGCAGGTTCATGGTGTCTCCATCCATCCGATGAGCGGCGGCGGCCTTCTGTCGGGCCGCCGTCACGCCGATGCGCAACGCACGCGCGTTGCGGGTGAAAAAACGGTGTCTAGCGCCCCCAGTGCAGTACGAGCGGATCGAGCCGCCGCGCCGTGTCGAGCAACCCCGCGCGTACCAGCGGATGCAGCTCGGGCCACGGCGCACGTGGCCGGTCGCACGCGATCACGCCGCCTTCCTTCATCAGCGCCTTCGCGGTGAGGAAGCCCGACTGGCGGTTTTCGTAGTTGATCAGCGGCAGCCAGCGCGCGTACTCGTCGTATGCATCGTCGCGGCGTCCGGCGAAATACGCGTCGGTGATCCGGCGAATTCCGTCCGGATAGCCGCCGCCCGTCATCGTGCCGGTCGCGCCGGCATCGAGATCGGCGAGCAGCGTGATGCCTTCCTCGCCGTCCCACGGCCCCTCGATCGCGTCGCCGCCGAGCGCGATCAGCTCGCGCAGCTTCGTCGCGGCGCCGGCCGTCTCGATCTTGAAGTACGACACCGCGTCGATCTCGCGCGCGAGCGTCGCGAGCAGCGGGGCCGACAATGCGACGCCGCTCGCCGGCGCATCCTGGATCATCAGTGGAATGTCGAGGCCGTCGGCGACTTCGCGGAAGTACGCGCGCACCTGTCCATCGGAGACGCGGAACGTCGCGCCATGGTACGGCGGCATCACCATCACCATCGCCGCGCCGAGCGCCTGCGCGTGCCGGTTGCGTTCCGCGCAGATCCGGGCGCTGAAATGCGACGTCGTGACGATCACCGGTACGCGGCCCGCGACGTGTTCGAGCGTGGTGCGGGTGAGGAGATCGCGTTCGTCGTCGCCGAGCGCGAACTGCTCGGAATAGTTCGCGTGGATGCAGAGGCCGTGCGAGTCGGCATCGATCATGAAATCGATGCAGCGGCGCTGGCCGTCGAGATCGAGCGCGCCGTGCGCGTCGAAGATCGTCGGCACGACCGGAAAGACGCCCTGGTAGCGCGCGTTCATGGCCGGCCTCACTCGACGATGTCGAACTGGTCGAGGAACGCGGTCTTCAGCGTGAGGCCGAGGCCCGGCACGTCGTCGCGCAGTTGCAGGAAGCCGTTCTCGGCCACCGGCTCGCCGTCGAAGATGTAATAGAACAGCTCGTTGCCGACCTCGACGTCGAACATCGGGAAGTACTCGCTCATCGGCGACGCGAGCGTGCTCATCGTCAGGTGATAGTTGTGCATCTGGCCCGCATGCGGAATCACCGGCACGCTGTACGCCTCGCACAGCGCGTTGATCTTGTGCGCCATCGTGATCCCGCCGACGCGGTTCGTGTCGTACTGGACGACCGACACGGCCTTGCGGTCGAGCAGCTGCTTGAAGCCGTACAGCGAGAATTCGTGCTCGCCGCCGGAAATCGGGATGCGCGTCAGCCGGTTCAGCTCCGCGTAGCCGTCGATGTCGTCGGCGATCACCGGCTCTTCCAGCCAGCGCGGCTGATACTTCTCGAGCTTCGGCAGGATGCGTTTCGCGTATTCGAGGTTCCAGCCCATGTAGCACTCGAGCATCAGGTCGTTGTCGTAGCCGATCACCTCGCGGATCGCCGCGACCGATTTCAGGTTTTCGGCCACGCCCTGCTGCCCGTGCGCGGGCCCGTAGCCGAAGCGCATCTTGAACGCGCGAAAGCCTTCGGCCAGATAGCGTTGCGCCTCGTCCTGCATCGCCTTCAGGTCGGTGCGGTAGAGCTTCGAGTAGTAGCAGGGGATCCTTTCCTTCGTGCGGCCGCCGAGCAGCTTGAACACCGGCTTGCCAACGCTTTTGCCCAGGATGTCCCAGATCGCGATGTCGACCGCCGAGATCGCCGCCATGCCGATGCCCTTGCGGCCCCACGCGTGGGTGGCGCGGTACATCCGCTGGTTCAGGTATTCGTAGTCCCACGGGTCCTGGCCGATCACGAGCGGCGCGAGGTACTGGTCGATGATGACCTTCGCGACGTGCGGCGCGAGCGCGACGTTGCCGAGGCCGACGATGCCGTCGTCGGTCTCGACTTCGACGACCGTCCACGCATGGAAGCGGAACGTGCTCATCGTTTCCTGCGGCGCGTACAGCAGATCCATCGCATTCGAGCAGAAGTTGCCTTGGGGCGGAACGGTCTTGCCTTTCCACTGGAATACGCGAGCGCGTACGGAACGGATTTTCATGATGGTGTCTCCGGGAATCGATGTCGTCGTGTGTAAAGGGCGCGCGAACGTCACGCCGAAACGGTGGGCGTGCGGCGCGCGGCGCCCATCCGGCAGGCGATCTGCAGCGCCTGCCAGGTCGCGCCGACGTCGGCCGTGCCGCGGCCCGCGATGTCGTACGCGGTGCCGTGCGCGGGCGTCGTGATCGGCACGGGCAGCCCGCCCTGCACGGTCACGCCGCGCGAGAAGCCGAGCAGCTTGATCGCGATCTGCCCCTGATCGTGGTACATCGTGACGATCGCCTGGTAGTCGCCGGCCTGCGCCTTCAGGAAGATCGTGTCGGCCGGGAACGGGCCGTGGAATGGTGCGTCGGTCGGCCAGTCGCGCGACTGCAGCTTGCGCACCGCCGGCTCGATGATGTCGACTTCCTCGCGGCCGCAGCTGCCGCCGTCGCCGCCGTGCGGGTTGAACGCGGCGATCGCCACCTTCGGCGCCGTGACGCCGTTCTCGAGCAGCGACCGGTAGATGAGTTCTGACGCCTGTTCGATTCGTTCGACACTCAACTGCGCCGCCGCATTCTTCAGCGGGATATGCGACGAGATCCGCGCCGTCCACAGCTCGCCGAGCGTATTGAATTCGCAGAAGTAGCCGATCACGCCGAGCGCGGCGGCGAAGTGGTGCAGTTCGTCGTCATGTTCGAGGCCGCCGAGCTTCATCGCGTACTTGTTCAGCGGCGCGAAGCAGATCGCGTCGATGTCGCCGGCGAGTGCGGCGTCCAGGCACTGGTCGAGCACGGCGAGCGTCGAGCGGCCGCCCGGCGCGCCGGCCTGGCCGACCTCGACCTGCGCGGGATCGACCGTATCGACCGCGACGAACGCGGCGCGCGCGGTCGCCGGCCGGCCGCGCACGGCGGCCAGCGACGCGACGGGCTCGACGTCGACGCTGACGCCGGCGACCCGCTGGCCGGCTTCCCACAGCCAGCGGTCGCCGATCAGCACGAGATTCGCGCGGGCGGTCGCGTCGGGGCGGGCGAGCAGTTTCGCGATCAGTTCGGCGCCGATGCCGGCGGGGTCGCCGAGCGTCAGCGCGACGACGGGCAGGGTGGCGGTGGACGAGGGGGTGTTCATGCGGTGTCTCCGGTAGCGGCATGCGGCCGTTCGTTCGTCTACGGGGTTCATGCTAGGTAGACGGAATGAGTCGGTAAATTGAAAACTCTTGATGAATCGATAACCTGGAGTAATCAGAGATGGGCTCGATCGACCGACGAGATTCGACGCCGCAGTTGCTGAACCGGCTGCGCATGCGCCAGATCGCGCTGTTGCTGGCCGTGGACGAATGCTCGACGCTGCGTGCCGCGGCCGAGCAGATGGGCCTCACGCAACCGGCCGCGACGAAGATGCTGGCCGAGCTGGAGAGCGCGCTCGGCCAGCGGCTGTTCGATCGCATCGGGCGCGGGCTCGTGCTGAACCCGGCCGGCGAGCGCGTGCTCGGCTATTTCCGCGGCATCCGCGGCAGCATGGAGGCGCTGAACCGCGAGCTCGGCGAACTGCAACTCGGCAGCGCGGGGCGACTCGCGATCGGCAGCATCATGGCGGCGTCGCCGGGGCGGCTGACCGAGGCGCTGGTGAGGTTGAAGGCGCGTTATCCGCTGCTCGCGATCGACATCGCGGTGGATACGAGCGACCGGCTGATGCCGCAGCTTCGCGAAGGCGTGCTCGAAGTGGTGATCGGGCGCCACGTCGGGACCGATTGCGACTTCCGCGTGGTCGACGACGAGGCGCTCGCGATCATCGCGGGCCGCGACCATCCGCTTGCGGGCGCGGGGCCCGTGGAATTCGACGCGCTGCTCGATTACGCGTGGATCCTGCAACCGGCCGGCAGCCCGGCGCGCGAGGTCGTCGAGCGCGAATTCCGCGCGCGTCACCAGCCGATGCCGCGCGGGCTCGTCGAAACGGGGTCGATCCTGACCACGATGAACCTCGTCGACCGTTCGTCGATGCTCGGCGTGATTCCGCTGACGGTCGCGCAGCGCAATGCGGCGCACGGCCTCGTCGCGATCATCGATTACACGCTCGAACAGAAGCTGCCGTCGTACGGCAGCCTCGTGCGGCGCGACCGGCCGCTGAGCATTCCCGCGCAGCAGTTTCTCGCGCTGTTTCACCGCGACCGGGCAGAGGATGACGGCGCCGCATAATGGCGCGGCTTGCCAGCCGAGGCGGCCGAGTCAGCCGCGCCAGCCGCGCAGACCGAATCAGCCGAATCAGCCGAATCAGCCGAGCAGGCCGATCAAGCCGATCAAGCCGATCAAGCCGATCAAGCCGATCAAGCCGATCAAGCCGCGCTGGCCGACCCAGCCGACCCACCATCGCGGAACGCAGTGAAGCGTGACGGCGACGCCAGCAAGACGACCGCGGCAGGCGAACCGCGGCGAACGGATTCAGTGCGCCGACGGCGCGGCCGGCGCGTCCGCGAGCGCCGGTATCGATTCGGACAGCGCGCGGTCCGGGCGAATCCGCAGCGCGGCGACGATGCCGATCAGCAGCATCGCGACCGAGCCGATGAACGGCACCATCCAGCTGCCCGTGCGATCGACGAGATAGCCGAACAGGATCGGCGACAGGATTCCCGAGATCGCGGAGCCGGCGTTCATCATCCCGCTCGCGATGCCGGCGTGCGTCGGCGCGATGTCGCTCGGCACGGCCCAGATCGGTCCGATCGTCAGTTCGAGGCACAGGAACGACCCCGACAGGCACAGCGCGACGCCGGCCGTCGAGTGCACGAACGCGAGCGGCAGCAGGCAGACGAGCGCGCCGACGAAGCTCGTGACGATCACGCTTTGCCGCGACATCGCGAGATTGCCGGTCTTCCGATAGATGCGGTCGCACAGCCAGCCGCCGAGCGTGTCGCCGACGACGCCCGCGAAGAACACGCCGGACGCGAACAACGCGGTCGATTTCAGGTTCAAGCCCTGGCCGTTCAGGAAGAAGGTCGGCAACCACGTGAAGAACAGCCAGGCGGTCCAGCCATAGCAGAAGTAGACGAAGATGGTCGGCGCCATGCGCCGGAACAGCGGCCCCCACGGCGTCGGGCCGGACGGTGCGGCACGGCGGGCTGCGCGCCTGCGGCCGTCGTCGTCGCCCACCGGATGCTCGCGGAAGCCGACGATCCACCACGCGAGCCAGACGAGCGTGACCGCACCGATCACGAAGAACGCGGCGCGCCACGACAGCCATGTCATCAGCGCGGCGACGATCGGCGGCGTGACCGCGTTGCCGAGCCGCGAGAAGGAGTGCGTGAAGCCCTGCACGACGCCGCGCCGCTCGCGCGGGAACCAGTGCGTGATCGCGCGGGCCTGGGCCGGCAGCGTCGCGCCTTCGCCGACGCCGAGCAGCAGGCGCGCGGCGAACAGCAGCGTGAGGCTGTGCACGAGCCCGGTCGTGAACGTGGAGACGACCCAGATCAGCCCGCAGCCGATCAGCGTGATGCGGGCGCCGAACCGGTCGGCGATCCAGCCGCCGCCGATCTGGCAGATCGCATACGAATACGCGAACGCGGAGAACGCGATGCCAAGCTCGGTATTCGACAGCCCGAGTTCGGCCTTGATCGCGCCGGCGGCGGTCGCGAGATTGACGCGATCGACGTACAGGATGAATGAAAGCGCGCACAGCAGCCACAGTGTGTGGCGCCGTTGACGGTGGTCGTTGGGCATCTGTCTCACTCCATGTTCGTGCGCGGCGTTGCAATGACGCTGCGTTCACGGGCCGGCCCAGCATCGCGCGGCGGCGGAGACACTGTCCAATGAATCTTTGGGATCAATCGATAACCCCAGGTGTTCATTTCCGTTTCACCCGCGCGGCTTCGGCGCGGTACGGACGCCGGCGATCGCGCGAGGCGAGGAACGGAGGGATTGCGCTACGTGGCCGTCGGCACGCGGCTGACATTCGACCGTGCCGACGCCGCGCGCGCGGGGGCGTGCGGCGCGCGGCCGGGAAGCGGGGCGGTGCCCGTGATGGCGTACACGGCGCCGGGTTCAGCCCGCCGCTCGAACAGGTCGGGCGCGAACCGCGTGCGTGAGCGGGGAGCGGCGTCGTGCTACGCCGGGAAGCGCGCGCTGTCGGGCGCCGGCACGAGATCGTCGGGCCACTGCACCTCGAACCGCGTGCCGCCCGCGCCGGTCGGCACGCACAGCGCTTCGCCGCGGTGCGCGCGCGCGATCGCCGCGACGACGGCGAGCCCGAGGCCCGTGCCGCCGGGTTGCGTCTCGTCGACGCGCCGGAATGCCTGGAACACGTGCGGCGCGAACTCGGCCGGGATGCCCGGGCCGTCGTCCTCGACGCGCAGCCGGCACATCCCGTTCTCGATGCGCGTCTGGATCCGGATCGCGCCGGGCACCGCGTGGCGGCGTGCGTTTTCCAGCAACGCGAGCAACGCCTGGCGGATGCGGACCGGATCGCAGCGCATGCGCCGCGGGTCGAGATCGAATTCCGGATGCTGGCCGGCGGCCTGCAGCGCGTGCGCGAACGCGTCGACCACGGCGCGCACCTCGGCGGAGAGGTCGGTGTCGCGGATCTCGATGCTGAGGTGGCCGCTGTCGGCGAGGCTGACCACGCGCAGATCCTCGATCAGCCGCGTCAGCCCTTCGACCTGCGCGAGCAGGCTGCGGTACAGCGCGTCGCTCGGCGTGAACACGCCTTCGGCGAGCCCCTGCAGCCGCCCGCGCAGCACGGTCACGGGCGTGCGCAGTTCGTGCGCGATCGCCGCGTTCCAGAAGGTTTGCTCGGCGGTCACGCGCTGCAGCTCGCTCGCGAGCGCGTTGAAGTTGTCGGCGAGCAGCGCCGCTTCCTTCAGCGAACGGTCGCCGGCGACGGCGCGCGCCCCGAGATCGCCGCGCGCGACGCGGCGGATGCTGTCCGTCACCGAATTCAGCGGCACGAGGATGCGGCGCGACAGGTTGATCGCAACGACGACCGCGATCAACAGACCGACCAGCGTGGTCGAGATGATCCACACCCACTCCGGCCCGCTCGGCAGCCAGCTCACCGTCTGGAACGACTGGGGCGAGTACTGGTACAGCAGGTAGTAGAACGCGTAGGCCGTCACGACGATCAGCACCGTGACGCCGAAGGCGATCGCGCCCATCGTCAGCGCGATCTGGCGGCTCAGGCCGTCGAGTCTCACTCGCCGCTCCACAGTTTGTAGCCGACGCCGCGCACGCTTGCCGGCACGCCCGCGACGCCGAGATCGTCGAGTTTCTTGCGCAGCTTGCTCACGTGGCTGTCGACCGTGCGCTCCAGCGCATCGCCTTCCGGCAGGCAGGTGGCCATCAGCTCGGCGCGGCTGAACACGCGGCGCGGCGCGCGCGCGAGCTGCGCGAGCAGCTTGAATTCGGTGAGCGTCAGCACGAGCGTGCGGCGCGTGCCGTCGATTTCGACCGTCGCTTCGTGGTGCTCGAGATCGATCTCGAACGGCGCCGCGCGCAGCACGCGCTGTTCGTCCTGGCGCGCGCCGCCCATCGACCGGCGCAGCACGGCCTGCGCGCGCGCGACGACTTCGGCAGGGTTGAACGGCTTGACCACGTAGTCGTCGGCGCCGATGCGCAGCCCGGTCAGCTTGTCGATGTCCTGGTCGAGCGCGGTCAGCATGATGACCGGCGTGTCGCCGCGATGGCGGATCTCGGCGAGCACCTTCCAGCCGTCGACGTGCGGCATCTGCACGTCGAGCAGCACGAGGTCGGGCTTCAGCGACAGGTGGAGTTCGAGGGCGCGGCGCCCGTCGGCGGCGTGCACGGTGCGCAGGCCGTTGCGCGCGAAATAGGCGATCAGGATCTCGGCGATCTCGGGTTCGTCCTCGGCGATGAGGACGAGCGCTTGCGCGCCTTGGCCGGCGCCGGCAGATGAAGAAAATTCGGGCATGGCCACTCGTTCGGATCCATCGGGGTTCCATTGGATCGCCATACTACCGTACGGCCCGGTCGATCGATTGGAGACGGGCGGCCACGCCCCGGCGAGACGCCGCCCCAGGCGGCGCGAACCGTCAGTGCCCGACTTCCTTCAGCAGCGCGGCGGCCGCGAGCTTGCCGACGCCGTTCGACGCGAGCGGGCTGTCGCCCGTGATCAGTTTGCGGTCCTGATGGCAGCGGCCGGTCATGTCCTTGTTCAGCACGCGCGCGCCGAGCTTTTCGAGGCTTTGCGCGACGAGCCACGGCAGCGGGCCCGGCATGTAGCCGATGTCGAGGTTCGGCCCGGTGTCGAGCGCATCCGGAAACACGCACATCTCGTAGTCCTTGAACGGGTAGTCGCGCGGATCTTCGTCGATGGCGGCCGACAGCAGGCATGCGGGCCCGTGACACAGCGTGACGATGTGCCGGTCGTGGTCGAGCGCCCAGCGCAGCGTACGCTTGACGTCCTGGCTGTGCGGAATGCCGGCGAGCACGCCATGGCCGCCGGGAATGAACACCGCGATATACGGCGAGTCGGCGCCGGGATGCTGGTCGAGCACGTCGGACAGCTTGAGCGGCGTCTTCAGCTTCGGCAGGTACTTGCGGTAGGTGCTCTGCACGGCTTCGTCGTCCTGCGGCATCGCCCAGAGTTCGAGCTTGGCCGGATTGCCGGACAGCGTCGCGATGTCGATCTCGAAGCCGGCCTTGTCCATGTGGTGCATCGGCAGCAGCATCTCGACCGGATGATTGCCGGTCGAGAACATCTTGCCGTTCGTCATCAGGACGTAGCGCTCGTCGGTCGCGATCATCAGAACTTTCCACTTGCCGCCGGTGTACGGATTCGGATAATCCGCGCCGTCGAAGTCCGTCTTCGACGACGTGTACTGCGACAGCGAATATGGCGACGGGAAATACGCATTGTTCTCCGCCGGGTCGGGTGCGGGCGTGCGGCTCATCTGCGTCGTGTCGGAAGTCATGGCTGCTCCTTGCTGGGGAGATGGGGTAGGTGGCGGGCGCGAGCCGGTGGCCGCATGCGCGAGCCGGAGAGGGCGATCCCGCATCGGCGGCGCGGCGTTCCGGTCATGTCCGGTCGGGTGAACGGGCACCCCACGGGAAGGATACGCGCTGCGATGCATCCTACAGCGGCGTGTTGCGGTGAGCGCCTCCCCGAACGGGTGGGTATCGCGTGCCAATCGCCGTGTTACGTGCACGGGCGGCCGGCGGCCGGTTTCGACAAGGGCTGGCTCCCCCCGGACAGGGGGGACGCGAAAGCCGGGCGGTCCGGTATCGTGGCCGCACGCTCGACGACCCGACCGGTCGCCCATGGAGACACTCATGAATTCGTCGTACTCGTATCCGCAAGCCGAACCGGCACCGTCCGCCCACGCGTATCCGCTGCTGATCAAGCAGTTGCTTCACGCGCCGCTGGCGACGCGGCCCGAGCAGGAGATCGTGTACGGCGACCGCGTCCGGCACGACTACTGGGCGTTCCGGCATCGCATCGGGCAGCTCGCGAGCGGGCTGTCGTCGATCGGCGTCGGCGCGGGCGACGTCGTCGCCGTGCTGGATTGGGACAGCCATCGCTACCTCGAGTGCTACCACGCGATTCCGATGATGGGCGCGGTACTGATGACGGCCAATGTCCGGCTGTCGCCCGACCAGTTGCTGTATACGCTCGACCATTCGGGTGCACGCGTGGTGCTGGTTCACCGCGATTTCCTGCCGTTGCTGGCGGGCATGCGCGACCGGCTCGACTCGGTGCGGCACGTCGTGCTGATCGCCGACGGCGACGACATCGACCTGCCTGACGGCTTCGCCGACGAATACGAGCGGCTCGTCGCGGCCGGTTCGCCCGATTTCGCGTTCCCCGATTTCGACGAGCACACCCGCGCGACGACGTTCTACACGACGGGCACCACCGGCCTGCCGAAGGCCGTCGCGTTCACGCATCGCCAGCTCGTGCTGCATACGCTCGCGGGCATGGCGGCGTTGTCGAGCGCGCGCGATCGCGGCCGCGTGCATCGCGACGACGTCTACATGCCGATCACGCCGATGTTCCACGTGCACGCATGGGGGATGCCTTACATCGCGACCGCGCTCGGGCTCAAGCAGGTCTATCCGGGCCGTTATTCGCCGGACGGACTGGTCGCGCTGATCGCGCGCGAAGCGGTAACGTTCTCGCATTGCGTGCCGACGCTGCTCGCGATGATTCTCGACAGCCCGGCGTCGGCGGCGGCCGACCTGTCGGCGTGGAAGGTGATCGTCGGCGGCTCGCCGCTGTCCGACGGGCTCGCGCGGGCAGCGCTCGCGCGCGGGATCGAGGTCTACACCGGATACGGGATGTCGGAAACCTGCCCGCTGATGACGATCGCGCAGATCGACCCGCCGCGGGCGGGCGGCGGCGCGTCGGCCGACGACGACATCGCGCGCCGGACGAAGGCGGGCTTGCCGTTGCCGCTCGTCGACCTGCGCATCGTCGACGCGCAGTGTCGCGACGTGCCGCACGACGGCCGGTCGGCGGGCGAGGTCGTCGTGCGGATGCCGTGGGCGACGCCCGGCTATCTCGGCGACGCGCAGGCGTCGGCCGCGCTGTGGGCGGGCGGCTACCTGCATACGAACGACATCGGCGTGATCGATCCCGACGGCCGGCTGCAGATCACCGACCGGATCAAGGACGTGATCAAGACGGGCGGCGAATGGGTGTCGTCGCTCGAACTCGAGGACATCCTGTCGCGCCACCCGGCCGTGCGGGAGGCAGCGGTGATCGGCGTGAAGGATGCGCGCTGGGGCGAGCGTCCGCTCGCGCTGGTCGTCCTGACCGACGAGCAGGTCGGCCGCGTCGGGCCGGACGAGCTGAAAGCGCATGTGAAGCAGGTGGCCGACCGCGGGCTGATCTCGCGCTATGCGGTGCCGGAACGGCTGCTGATCGTCGACGCGATCGAGAAGACGAGCGTCGGGAAGATCGACAAGCGCGCGCTGCGCGAGCGCTACCAGTCCGATTGAGCGGCGCGCCCGGCCGCCGCCGGCGCCGGCCGCTCGGGACGAGGCGACTTCCTCGCCGCCGGATACCCCCCGAATGGGGGGCTGAACAGCGCGCGCCGGTTCGAGAACAATGCGGGTCCCATGTCGCGGCCGATATGCGCAGCGTGCGCACACGCCGGTACGGACATCACCTACTTTTGACGGCCGGCGCCGAATCGTTATGCTGTTTGCGGCGCACGGCGAGACCGGGCCGGTCGACGGCTTCGCTCGCGGCGCCGGCGGACACGCGATCAGCGCGAGGAGAACAGGAGCAGCATGGCGCCGACGGACAGCAGACAACCGGCCCGCCCGCCGGACACCGATGCGATCGAAGTGCTGGTGCGCACGAAGCTGGCGCCGGCGTCGGCCCGCGGGATCGTGGCGCGCATCGCGCGGCTCGGGCGGCTCGGGCGTGGCCTGGACCGTCGGCTGACGCTCGTGAGCGCGCCGGCCGGTTACGGCAAGACCACGCTGCTGGCGGAGTGGCGCCAGGCACTGGTGGCGTCGGGCGTGAAAGTCGCGTGGGTGAGTCTCGACCAGGACGACGACAACGCGTCGATCTTCGCGTCATACGTGGTCGCCGCGATCGTCGACGCGACCGGCGGCGTCGGCGCCCGCGCGCGGCAGTTGTTGCGCGATCGCGCGCTGATTCCGCTGAAGACCGTATTCGACGAACTGCTCAACGAACTGGACAGCGCGGGCGTCGACCTGTTCCTGATGCTCGACGACTTCGATCGCCTCGCGTCGCCGGTCATCCACGACGCGATGTTCGATCTGCTGCGCTACGCGCCGTCGAACCTGCATGTCGTGCTGTCGTGCCGCTCGGTGCCCGCGTTGCCGCTCAGCTATTTCGAGTCGCGCGACGAGCTGGTGCGGGTGGACGAGAACGACCTGCGCTTCGACGACGCGGAGACGCGCGCATTCTTCGAGCGGGTGGCCGGCAAGCCGCTCAATGCGGAAAACGTCGGGCGCCTTCGCGCGGCGACCGAAGGCTGGGTGTCGGGCCTGCAACTGGCGGCCCTGGCGCTGCACGACGACAGCGACGCGGCGCGCGTGGCCGAACAGGTCGGCCGCGCGCGTGCCGGCATCGCCGCGTACATGAACGAGAACGTGATGACGCAGGTGCCGGACGCGATCCGCCACTTCCTGCTGCATACGGCGGTGCTCGACCGGATGACGCCGGCGCTGTGCGATGCGCTGACCGGTCGCGACGATGCGCTCGACTGCCTCGAATGGCTGAGCGCGCACAACCTCTTCATCCGGTCGATCGACGGCGGCCGCCAGCGCTACCGTTATCACGCGCTGTTCCTGCACTACCTGCGGGAGGAGCTGGCGCTGCGGGAGCCCGGCGCGGTGGCCGCGCTGCATCGCCGCGCGAGCGCGTGGTACGCGGCCGAGCGGCAATGGCCGGACGCGGTCAGGCACGCGCTCGCGGCCGGCGACTTCGACGCGGCCGCCGGCTGGGTCGAGGCGTGCGCGATGAAGCTCATCGCGTCGAGCGACGTGCGTACCGTGCTCGACTGGGTGTCGCGCCTGCCCGCGCAGGCGCTGACGGGCCGCCTGCGGCTGCGGATCGCGCATACGTGGGCGCTCGCGCTGTCGATGCAGATCGTCGATGCGCGGCGCGCGCTCGAAGCGCTGGAAGCCGACATCGAGATCGGGCGGCTCGATACCGATGCCGTCACGGCGACCGAACTGCTGGCCGTGCGCGCGCTGATCGCCGGGCTGTCGGATCGCAGCATCGAATCGCTGCAGCTCGGCGAGCGCGTGCTGGCGGCCGCACCGCCGGCCGGTTCCTGGGTCGAGCAGATCGGGCAGACGACGCTGATCTTCGGGCTGGGCTACGCGGGCCGCCTCGGCGACGTGCTGGATCTCGGCGTGCGCGCGGAGCACGCGGCGTCGGGGCACGAGCCGCTTTACGCGAACGTGTACCGCCAGAACATGGCGGGCCTGGCCGAGTTCGTCGCCGGGCGGTTGCACGACGCGTCGAAGACGTTCGAGACGGCACTGCGGGCCGCCGAACGCTCGGCGGGGCGCCTGTCGGCGGCGACGGCGCTGTCGGCCGGCTACCTGTCGGCGATCTATTACGAATGGAACGACTGGGCGAAGGTGCGCGACGCCCAGGCCGACCGCTTCGACATCGCGATGCAGGCTTGTTCGCTCGGGCCGTTGCTGAGGTTCATGCAGACTGCCGCGCTGCTGCAATTCCGGTCGGGGAACGACGCGCGCGCGCACGACATACTCGACGAAGCCGATCACATCGCATGCAGCCGGCAATGGCTGCGGTTGCGCGTCGCATGCATGGCGACCGGCATCCGGCTGCATCTCGCCGCCGGCCAGCCGACGCAGGCTCATCGTGTGGGGCGCGCGCTGGCGTCGCTGGTGTCGCCCGTGCCGCCGCACGAAGCGTCGAGCCACGTCGAGACGTGGCAGATGGCGCAATCCGCGCAGGCAAGGCTGCTGCTTGCCGATGCGCGCGCGAACGAGGCCGCGCAGTGCATGGCGACCGTGCATGCGGTGCTGGCCGCGCGCGGATTCGACTGGTTCGCGGCGCAGGCCGCCGTGTTGCATGCGATCGCGCTCGATCAGGCGGGCGACGAAAGCGCGGCGCTCGCGGCGTTGGCGCGTGCGCTCGAATACGGCCAGGGCAACGGGCTCGTCCGAACCTTCGTCGACGAAGGGGCGGCGGCCGAGCGTCTGCTGGCGCGCGTACAGAAGCGTGCCGACCGCTTTCCGGCAGTCGGCGCGTGGTATCTGCGCGATCTGGCCCGTGCGTTCGACGCGCAGCGGGCATCGAGCGGGGCGCCGGCCGCGCGGCAGGGTGCGCCCGGCAACCTCAGCGCCCGTGAAGTCGAGATTCTCGACTACGTCGCGCGCGGCCTGTCGAACAAGGAAATCGCCCGCGCGCTGCGCGTCGCGCCGGAGACGATCAAGTGGCACCTGAAGAACATCTTCGAGAAGCTCAACGTGACGTCGCGCATCCAGGCGGTGCGCAGCGGGCTGGCGCTCGATGCGTCACGGGTGCGACGCGACGACGAATGACCGGCTGACGCGGCGCCGCCCGCGTCAGCCGTGCGCGGCGAACGCGGCCACGATCTCGTCGATCGCCGCGCGGATCCGTGCGGTGTGGCGCAGGTCGCGGTGCGTGACGAGCCAGACCTCGTACGGCGACTCCCGCACGCGGTCCGGCCAGATGCGTGCGAGCCCGTCGCGCTCCCCCATGTGGACGGGAATCTCGCCGATGCCGAGGCCCGCGCGCAGCGCCGCACGCAGCATCAGGTTCGAGTTCGTGCGCGTGACGATGCGCCCGCCGTCGATCGGTTCGCCGGCGAGGGTGGGCTTGCGGCTGGCCTCGACGTACGGCTGGTAGACGGCGAGGTCGTGGCCCGCGAACGCGCGGCCGCGCTCGGGTTCGCCGTGCCGGTGCAGATAGTCGGGCGACGCGAACAGGCCCATGTCCCAGCGTGCGAGACGGCGCGCGACCAGATCGGGGTTCTCGGGCCGCACCGTGCGGATCGCGATATCGGCTTCGCGTTTCGCGAGATTCAGGATGTGGGTCGACGTGTTCAGCGCGACGGAGACGTCGGGATGTTTCGCGTGCAGCCGCGCGATCGACGGCATCACGAACTCGATCGCGAGCGCGTCGGTCGTCGTGATCTTCACCTCGCCGGCGAGCCGCCGGTCGACGCCCTGCGTCAGTCGCACCAGCTCGTGCGCGTGCTGCTCCATCGCCTCGGCGGCGCGCAGCGCCAGTTCGCCGACCGGCGTGGGCAGATAGCCTTTCGACGAGCGCAGGAACAGCGTCGCGCCGAGCATGTGCTCGAGCGTCGCGAGCCGCCGCCCGACCGTCGCCTGATCGACGCCGAGCGTGCGCGCCGCGCGGCGCAGCGTGCGCTCGCGATGGATCGCAAGAAAGACGCGCGCGTCGTCCCAGTTCATCGTGTGTCCCGACTGATGCATTTTTGCATTCCCCGACCGGTAATTCGCTGCGTGCCCGCACGCGGCATCGCCCATAGACTGGCTTCACTTACATGGCGATGCCGCGATTCGGGGATGGCCCGCGAATCGGCCGCGCATCGACGAACGTTGAGGATCATATCGTGACTGATGACGCGAACGCTCTTCCCACCCACATGACGGCGATCGAAATCGTGCGTCCCGGCGGCCCCGACGTGCTCGTGCCCGCGACCCGCGCCGTACCGGCGCCTGGCCCCGGCGACGTGCTGATCCGGATTCACGCGGCCGGCGTCAACGGCCCCGACGTATTCCAGCGCAAGGGGCTGTACGATCCGCCGCCTGGCGCGTCCGACATTCCCGGCCTCGATATCGCCGGCGAGGTCGTCGCGATCGGGCGCGACGTCACGCGGTTCGCCGTCGGCGATCGTGTCTGCGCGCTGATTCCCGGCGGCGGCTACGCGGAGTACGCGGTGGCGAACGAGAGCAACACGCTCGCGATTCCCGACGGCCTCGGGATGGCCGAGGCGGCGGCGCTGCCGGAAACCTTCATGACGGTGTGGCTGAATCTGTTTCAGCGCGGCGGGTTCAAAGCCGGCGAAAGCGTGCTGATCCACGGCGGCGCGTCGGGCATCGGCACGACGGCGACGATGCTGGCGAAGGCGTTCGGCGCATCGGCGATCGTCACGACCGTCGGGTCGGACGCGCAGCGCGACGCGAGCATGCGGCTCGGCGCGGATCTCGCGATCGACTATCGCAGCGAGGATTTCGTCGATGCGGTCGCGCGCTTCACGGGCGGCAAGGGTGTCGACGTGGTCGTCGACATCATCGCGGGCGACTACGTCGCGCGTAATTTCGCGGCGGCCGCGATGAACGGGCGCATCGTGCAGATCGGCGTGATCAATGGCCCCGCGAAGGAGCTCGACCTGTTTCCGATGCTGACGAAGCGGCTCACGCACATCGGCTCGACGCTGCGCTCGCGCACCTACGCGGAGAAGGCGCAGATCATTCGCGAGCTCGAGGAGGCCGTGTGGCCGCTGATCCGGCAAGGCACGGTCAAGCCGCAGGTCTATCGGCTGTTCGATCTGCGCGACGCGCGCGCGGCGCACGAGCTGATGGATTCGGGGCGGCATATCGGCAAGATCGTGCTGGCGACGCCGGCCGCGGATCGTTCGCTTCGGGCGGCCGTCGACGCAAACGCCAAGCATTCCACATGATCGGCCGACGCTTCAGCCCCCCGGTCGGGGGGCTGAAGCCGCGGCGCGGATGGCCCGACAATCGACGACATCGAATGCGCCGCCGCGCTCCGCCGGCGCGTCGCGTGGATGCAGCACCGGACCGGACGATCAATCGAAATGGACATGCTCGAAAACATGCGGACATTCGTGCGCGTCGTGCAGGCCGGCAGCTTCACCGCCGTCGCGAAACAGGCCGATATGGCGACCGCGCAGGTGTCGCGGGCCGTCGCGAGCCTGGAGGCGTATGCGCAGATTCGGCTGCTGAACCGGACCACCCGAAAAATCGCGCTGACCGACAGCGGGCGCCGCTATTTCGAGCGCCTGCAATCGATCCTGGGCGAGGTCGACCAGGCGAATGCCGAGGCCCGGAACGCGCTGATCCGTCCGTACGGACGCTTGCGCGTGCATACGATGCCGGGGCTCGGACAGAGCCACGTGACCGCGTCGGCGGTGGCCTATCGGGCGCGCTTTCCCGAAGTCGCCATCGAGATGACTTATTCGCAACGGATGCCCAATCTCGTCGAGGAAGGCTACGACGTCTCGGTCGTGACGGCCGCGAGCCTGCCCGACTCCGCCTGCATCGCGCATTCATGCGGCACGTCCTTCAGCGTGCTGGTCGCGTCGCCGGCCTATCTCGCCCGCTACGGCGCGCCGTCCGTGCCCGCCGACCTGGCGCGCCATACCTGCCTGCGCCTCGACACGCCGGCGGAAGCGAACGACGAATGGCTGCTGCACGGCCCCGGCGGCCAGACCGCGTCGCATGCGGTAACGGCCGCGCCGTTTCACGCGAATGCGCCGGAAGCGCTGTCGATCGCGCTGTGTGCGGGACTCGGCATCGGCTCGCTCGCGATCTATTCGGCGATCGACGACCTGCGCAGCGGGCGGCTCGTGCGCGTGCTGCCGGACTACCGGCTGGCGATGCTCGACGTGTACGCGATGTATGCGTCGCGCCGCTTCGTGGACGCGAAGGTCCGCACTTTCATCGACCATCTGCGTGCGACGTTGTCGCCCGCGCTGAAAGCCGACGTGCGTGCGCTTGACGCGCTCACGGCGCCGCACGGACGCGACCGCGCCCGTGGGTTGTCCGGTGTCACGGCCTGACGGCCGGCCCATTCGTCGTACCCGTTCGTTCCTGTCCAGGAGAATCCGATGAAGTCCCGTTTTGCAATCGTCGCTGCAGGTTTCGTTGCGTTGTCGCCGCTGGCCGGTCATGCGCAGTCCGCCACGGCCGCCGCACCCGCCGAGCAGGCGGCGTCGGCGCCCGCGTCGCCACGCGCGGCGAAGAAGGCCGAACGCGCGGCCGACCGTGCATTCGCGAAGAAGGTTCGCCAGGCGATCGTCAGAGCGCCCGGCGTCGACCATGCGCAGGTCACCGTGTTCGCGAACGCGAAGACGGGCGACGTGACGCTCGCCGGGCAGATCACCGACGAGTCCCAGGACCGGGCCGCAGTGGATGCGGCCCGCCGGGTACCGGGCGTGACGTCGGTGAAGAGCAGGCTCCAGTTGCGTCTGGAGGGCGGCCAGTAACGGGCCGCGTCGACGGCATCGGGTGCATGTCTTCGCGGGCTTCGTCGTGTAAAGAATCCACGGCGAAGGCTGCGGAAGGCACGCACCCGTGCCGGCTGTGACGCGTCCCCTCGCCGGTGCCGGAGCGTCAGATCCGACCGAGCAGCACCAGTATCACGACAATGACGACGATCAGCCCGACGGTCCCCGATGGCCAGTAGCCCCAGCTTCGGCTATGCGGCCATGCAGGAAATGCTCCGATGAGCAGCAGAATCAGAACGATGATGAGGATCGTACCGAGCATCGCATCCCTCCTGGATTTATTCGACACGGTGTGGGCTGACGCAATTCGCGTGCCGCGACGCGGTGGCCGACGAAAGCGGACGCGAGGGAGTCGTTTGAATGCTGGGAATTCACACGATGAATACTCGGTGATTCAGAAAATAAATTTCAAAAATGCCCGCTCAATCGCTATGCTGGGCCTTCGGTTTTCCCTCGGGCGAGTGCAATGGCTGAACTCTTTCTGGTACGGCACGGACAGGCGTCGTTCGGCACCGACGACTACGACCGGCTTTCCGCGGCGGGCGACCAGCAGGGCGCCTGGCTCGGCGAATACTTCGCGCGGCAGGGCTTGACGTTCGACCGCGTGGTCTGCGGCACGATGAACCGTCATGCGCAGACGGTCGCCGCGATCCTGCGCGGGATGGGCCGCGAAGGCGTCGCGGTCGACCGCCATCCGGGCCTGAACGAATACGATTTCCACGGCCTGTTCGCGGCAGCCGCCAGCGACTACCCGGAGATCGCGCGGCTCGCGGCCGGCTCGATGAAGGAGCACTTTCGCGCGCTGCGGCAGGTGCTGCAACTGTGGACCGAGGACAAGCTCGGCGATGCGGCGCCCGAAACGTGGGCTCATTTCCAGCAGCGCGTGGCCGCCGCGCGCGCGGCGATCCGCGCAGGCGGCGGCCGGCGCGTGCTGGCGGTGAGCTCCGGCGGCCCGATCGCGGTGACCGTGCAGCAGGTGCTCGCGGCGCCGCCGTCGAGCGCGATCGCGCTGAACCTGCAGATCCGCAACAGCAGTCTTTCGCAGTTTTTCTTCAACGCCGACGCGTTCCACCTCGCGTCGTTCAACGGCATCCCGCATCTGGAGGATCCCGAACGACACGCGCTGCGCACCTACGGCTGACCCACGAACGATCGCGACGATGACGAACCCTTCCCAGCAACTCGACGTAGCCCGCCTCACGCGCTATCTGGAAACGCACGTGCCGGGCTTCGAAGGCCCGGTCGACACGGAGAAGTTTGCCGGCGGCCAGTCGAATCCGACTTTCCTGCTGAACGCGAAGAGCGGCCGCTACGTGCTGCGCCGCCAGCCGCCGGGCGAACTGCTGAAATCCGCGCACGCGGTCGACCGCGAATTCCGCGTGCTCACCGCGCTGTCGGGCACCGCGGTGCCGGTCGCGCGTCCGTATCACCTGTGCGAAGACCGCGACGTGATCGGCAGCCTGTTCTACGTGATGAGTTTCGAGGATGGCCGGATCTTCTGGGATCCCGCGCTGCCGGAACTGCCGAAGGCCGAGCGCGCGACCTGCTACGACGCGCTCTTGCAGACGATGGCCGCGCTGCACGACGTCGACGTCGACGCGGTGGGCCTCGCCGATTACGGCCGCCCCGGCAACTACTTCGAGCGGCAGATCGGCGTGTGGACGAAGCAGTATCGGGCGGCCGAGACGGAGCGCCTCGACGCGATGGAGACGCTGATCGACTGGCTGCCGAAAGCGTGCCCCGAGGACACGGGCCGGCCGGCGCTCGTGCACGGCGATTTCCGGATCGACAACCTGATGTTCGCGCGCGACGGCTATCGCGTGCAGGCCGTGCTCGACTGGGAGCTATCGACGCTCGGCAACCCGCTCGCCGATCTCGCGTATTTCTGCATGTGCCTGCGGCTGCCGTCCGGCGGGCAGGTGCGCGGGCTCGCGGGCCAGGATCGTGCCGAACTCGGTATTCCCGACGAAGCGGCGATTGTCGCGCGCTACTGCGAACTGCGTGGCATCGCGCCGATCCGCGACTGGCATTTCTACCTCGCGTTCAGTTTCTTCCGGCTCGCGGCGATCGCGCAGGGCGTGAAGGCGCGCGCGCTGCAGGGCAACGCATCGAGCGAGCAGGCGCTGCGCGTCGGCGAAATGGCCGGCCGGCTGGCCGAACTCGCCGTCGGCGTGATCGACGCGCATCGCTGACGTCGCCCGCGAAGCGTCGCGCTTGCGACGCTCGTCGAGCGGCGACACGACAACACAATCAATGGAGGAGCACAGCAACATGGCAACGAACCTGTTCGACCTGACGGGCAAGATCGCACTGGTGACGGGCGCGAGCCGCGGCATCGGCGAGGAAATCGCGAAGCTGCTCGCCGAGCAGGGTGCGCACGTGATCGTGTCGAGCCGCAAGCTCGACGACTGCCAGGCCGTGGCCGACGCGATCGTCGCGGCGGGCGGGCGCGCCGAGGCGCTGGCGTGCCACGTCGGGCGCCTGGAGGACATCGCCGCGACGTTCGAGCACATCCGCGGCAAGTACGGCCGCCTCGACATCCTCGTGAACAACGCGGCCGCGAACCCGTATTTCGGGCACATCCTCGATACCGATCTCGCCGCGTACGAGAAGACCGTCGACGTGAACATCCGCGGCTACTTCTTCATGTCGGTCGAGGCCGGCAAGCTGATGAAGACGCACGGCGGCGGCGCGATCGTCAACACAGCGTCGGTGAATGCGTTGCAGCCGGGCGACCGGCAAGGCATCTACTCGATCACGAAGGCGGCCGTCGTCAACATGACGAAGGCGTTCGCGAAGGAATGCGGGCCGCTCGGCATCCGCGTGAATGCGCTGCTGCCGGGGCTCACGAAGACGAAGTTCGCGGGCGCGCTGTTCGCCGACAAGGACATCTACGAGACGTGGAAGGCGAAGATCCCGCTGCGCCGCCACGCGGAGCCGCGCGAAATGGCCGGCACCGTGCTGTATCTCGTGTCGGACGCGGCGAGCTATACGAACGGCGAATGCATCGTCGTCGACGGCGGCCTGACGATCTGAGCGCGCGATGAAACTCGACAGCTACGCGGGCCAGGCCGTGATGATCACCGGCGCCGCGAGCGGCTTCGGCGCGCTGCTCGCGAGCGAACTCGCCGCGATGGGCGCGCGGCTCGCGCTCGGCGACCTGAACGGCGACGCGCTCGAACGCGTGGCCGGGCCGCTGCGCGCGGGCGGCGCCGACGTGATCGCGCAGCGCTGCGACGTGCGCATCGAAGCCGACGTCGCAGCGCTCGTGCATGAAGCCGTCGCGCGCTTCGGGCGCGTCGACGTCGGCATCAACAACGCGGGCATCGCACCGCCGATGAAGGCGCTGATCGACACCGACGAAGCCGACCTCGACCTGAGCTTCGCGGTGAACGCGAAGGGCGTGTTCTTCGGGATGAAGCACCAGATCCGCCAGATGCTCGTGCAGCGCGAAGGCGTGATCCTGAACGTCGCGTCGATGGCCGGGCTCGGCGGCGCGCCGAAGCTGGCCGCATACGCGGCGTCGAAACATGCGGTGGTCGGGCTCACGAAGACGGCCGCGCTCGAATACGCGCGCCACGGCATCCGCGTGAACGCAGTGTGCCCGTTCTACAGCACGACGCCGATGGTCACGGACAGCGATATCGGCGAGCGCCGGGATTTCCTCGCGCAGGGCTCGCCGATGAAGCGGCTCGGCCGGCCCGACGAAATCGTCGCGACGATGCTGACGCTGTGCGCGAAGGAAAACACTTATCTAACCGGGCAGGCCGTCGCCGTCGACGGCGGCGTCTCGGCCTTCTGAAGCGGACGAACGGAAACACGCAATCTCGAGGAGTCGATCATGGACTTTGGCTACACCCCGAAAGTGGAAGCGCTGCGCGAACGCGTGCGGGCATTCATGGACGCGCACATCGTGCCGCGCATCCGTCAGTGGAACGACGAGGTGCATGCGGGCCAGTATCCCGTGTCGTTCATGGAGGAACTGAAGGAACGCGCGAAAGCGGAAGGGCTGTGGAACCTTTTCCTGCCGCATTTGAAGGACGACGAGCCCGGCACGGGCCTGACGAACCTTGAATACGCGCCGCTCGCCGAGATCATGGGGCGCGTGAGCTGGGCGTCGGAAGTGTTCAACTGCAACGCGCCGGATACCGGCAACATGGAGCTGCTGCACATGTTCGCGACGCCCGAGCAGCGCGAACAGTGGCTGCTGCCGCTGCTGCGCGGGGAAATCCGTTCGGCGTTCGCGATGACGGAGCCCGACGTCGCGTCGTCGGATGCGACCAACATCACGACCCGCATCGAGCGCGTGGGCGACGAGTACGTGATCAACGGCCGCAAGTGGTTCATCACGAACGCCGCGCATCCGAATTGCAAGATCTTCATCGTGATGGGCAAGACCGATCCCGAGGCCGAATCGCACCAGCAGCAGAGCATGATCCTCGTGCCGCGCGACACGCCGGGCGTGACGGTCGTGCGCAACATCACGGTGGTCAATCACCATGCGCCGGAAGGGCATTGCGAGATCACGTTCGACAACGTGCGCGTGCCGGTGCGCAACCTGCTCGGCGAGGAAGGCAGCGGCTTCGCGCTCGCGCAGGCCCGCCTCGGGCCGGGCCGCATCCACCACTGCATGCGTTCGATCGGCGCGGCCGAGCTGGCGCTGGCGCTGATGATCGACCGCGCGCAGTCGCGTGTCGCGTTCGGCAAGCCGCTGAACCGGCACGGCACGGTCGGCGAATGGATCGCGCGTTCGCGCATCGAGATCGACCAGGCGCGCCTGCTGGTGCTGAAGGCCGCATGGATGATCGACAAGGTTGGCGCGAAGGCCGCGCGCAAGGAAATCTCGATGATCAAGGCGCTCGTGCCGACCGTCTACACGGACGTGTGCGACCGCGCGATGCAGGTATTCGGCGCGGCGGGCCTGAGCCCCGATACGCCGCTTGCCGACCTGTGGACCTGGGGCCGCGCGCTGCGCTTCGCCGACGGTCCGGACGAGGTGCACCTGCAGGCGATCGCGCGGATGGAGATCAAGGACGGCGAACCCGGTGCGACCGCGCCGTACCTGACGCCGCCGCCGCGCGGATGAGCGGCGCGCCGCGCGGGCCGGCGACGTGGGCGAACGGGAGGCGCACACCGTATTAATATGCCGGCAAGGAGATTCGGCGATGCGCCTTTCGAAGATTGATCTGAACCTGTTCGTCGTATTCGAGGCGATCTACAACAAGCGCAACCTGACGCGCGCGGCCGAGGTGCTGAACCTCACGCAGCCGGCCGTCAGCAACGCGCTGGCGCGGCTGCGCAAGACGCTGAACGATCCGCTGTTCGTCAGCACGCCGGCCGGGATGATGCCGACGCCGATGGCCGAGAACATCGTCGGCCGCGTGCGCGAGGCGCTGCAACTGCTCGATTCGAGCGCGCACGAAGGCGACGTGTTCGATCCGGCTACTTCGGCGCGCGTGTTCCGGCTCAGCATGAGCGACCTGACCGAAGCGCTGCTGCTGCCGGCGCTCGGCGAGCTGCTGCAGGCGCGTGCGCCCGGCATGCACGTGCGCAGCTATACGCTGGACCGCCGCGAAGTCGCGACCGCGCTCGCGAACGGCTCCGTCGACATCGCGATCGACGCGCCGCTGATCGGCGATCCGCATCTGCACCAGGCGCTGCTCGTGCAGGACCGCTACGCGTGCATGATCCGCGACGATCATCCGTTCAAGGGCGACACGCTGACCATGGACGACTACCTGTCGATGGGGCACATCCACGTGTCGAGCCGCCGCAAGGGAAGCGGGCACGTCGACGCGGAACTGACGCGGCTCGGGCTGCGCCGCAACATTCAGATGCGCGTGCAGCACTACATGGTCGCGCCGCTGATCGCGATGCGCGGCGATCTCGCGTTGACCGCGCCGTTGCGGCTCTTGCAACGCTATCCGGCGCGGATTCTCGAGCTGCCGTTCGAGATGCCGGGGCTCGACTACTTCTGCTACTGGCATCGCAGCGCCGATCAGGATCAGGGGAGCCGGTGGCTGCGCGAGCAGTTGATGACGCTGATGGGCGGGATGGGCGGCGGGCGGTGACGCGTGGCGCGTGCGTGTCGCGCGTTCGCCGATACCTCAGTGCCGCTCAATACGAATCGTCGTCGAAGCGCGACGATGCCGGCCGGCGCTTCATGTCCTTCAACCAGCCCCGGACCTGTTCCGGATCCTCGAACTCGCGCAGCGCGACGCTCAGATCCTGGTTGCTGCGCTGCATGCCGGCAATGTCGCGCGCGAGCATGCGCAGCACGGTATCGGGCGCGACCTTGGTGGACGACGCGATGCCGTAGGTCCGCCGGAAGTCGTTCTCGACGTGCACGATCTCCTGGTCGAGCTCGCGCAGTTGTTCCTCGAGGATACCGTTGTAGCGCGTGAGTCGCGCTTCGCCGAGGCCGTCGATCGCGCGCCGGTCGATCTGTTCGATCTCCAGCTGCAGCTCGAGCAGTTGCAGCAGGTTGCCCTTCTCGTACGCGCGGTTGACCCGCTGCATCAGCACGGTCTTGCGTTGCTGCTCCTGCGGATCGGTTTCGCGATCGGGATGCAGCGCGCTCGCGAGCTTGCGATAGATCTCGCGGATCGACTTGCTCGACTCGGCCCGCTCGGCTTCGATCCGGGCCTGCGCGGCCGATTGCTTCGGTGCTTTCTTGCGCTTCGCGCGCTGGGCCTCGCGGGCCGCGTGAGCGGCCATGTCGCGCTCGAACTGCGCGTCGAGTTCGGCCTGCATGCGTTCCGCGAGTTCGTCGGGCGACAGCGCGTCGAGATCGTCCAGCGGTTGCGATTGCGGTTCGGCTTCCCGTGCCGGTTCCGCCGGCTCGGGATCGGCCGCGGCGGCGCCGACGTTTCCGGACGCGGCATGCCGGTTATAGATGATCTTCAGCGCCGGGTCGTCACTCACGTTCAGCAAATCATTCGCCATGTCGGCGATCAACTCGGACAGCATGCGCTGCTCGGCCTTGCTCAGGCCCTTCTGCAGAAACGCGTCGTCGAGCAGATGAATCAGCCGGATGCGCAGCGCCGTCGCTTCCTGTTCGAGCGGTAACAGCCCGTCCACGAACTTCTTCTGGAACGCCGGCATCACGGCTTCCCACGCGCCGAGCCGCTCGCGCCGCTTTTCGATCTGCTTGACGAGCGTATTGAACGTGTTCTGGGCTTTCGACAGGCTGGCTGTCTCGTGGCCGGGCGCGATGGCGACCGCGGCGCCGCGACGTGCGGTCATGATGGTGTCCTCCAGCCGCGGCGGGACGCGCGGCAGGCTGGCATTTTAGCCGGATGCCTGCGGGGCGGCGCGCAATGGGCGCTTCCCGGCGGGCCGCCGCGGCGTTCTCGTGTTCGGGCCGGATCGTGGTCCGTCAATCGCCGAACAACTGCCCCTGCCCGGAGATCACGCGTTCGAAATCGTCGCGCAGGAACGGCAGGATCGCATCGGCGACGGGCTGAAGCTGGCGGCTCAGGTAGAACGCGTAGTCGATCGGCGAGCGCATCGTCTCGAGCGGCTCGGGGCCGGCCGTCGTCATCACGTAGCTGATCCAGCCGCCGCGCTGATACTGCAGCGGCCGGCCCTGCGCATGATTGAACTCGTCGGCGATGCGCGCCGCGCGCACGTGCGGCGGCACGTTGCGCTCGTATTCGCGCAGCGGCCGGCGCACGCGCTTGCGGTAGACGAGCTGGTCGTCGAATTCGCCGGCCAGCGTGCGGCGTACGTAGTCGCGAATGAAATCCTGATACGGCTCGCGCCTGAACACGCGCCGGTACAGCTCGCGCTGGAATTGCTGCGCAAGCGGCGTCCAGTCGGTGCGCACCGTTTCGAGCCCCTTGAACACGAGATCCTCGCCGCCGTCGGCGGTCGCCGCGAGCCCCGCATAGCGCTTCTTGCTGCCTTCTTCCGCGCCGCGCACGGTCGGCATCAGGAAGCGGCGGTAATGCCGCTCGTATTGCAGTTCCAGCGCGCTGTCGAGCCCGAACTGCTCGCGCAGGTGGGTATGCCACCAGCGATTCACGTGTTCGACCAGCGCGCGGCCCTTGGCGCCGGCTTCGTCGTCGTCGTGCGCGCGGCCGAGCCACACGAACGTCGAATCGGTATCGCCGTAAATCACTTCGTATCCCTGAGATTCGATCAGTTTGCGCGTGCGATGCATGATCTCGTGGCCGCGCATCGTGATCGACGACGCGAGGCGCGGATCGAAGAACCGGCAACCCGTCGAGCCGAGTACGCCGTAAAACGAATTCATGATGATCTTCAGCGCCTGCGACAGCGGCGCGTTGCGCTGCCGCTTCGCGTCGTCGCGGCCTTCCCACACGCGGCGCACGATGTCGGGCAGGCAGTGCGCGGTGCGCGAGAAACGCGCCCCGAGAAAACCGGGCACCGATGCGTCGTCGCCGGGGTGCGCGAGCCCTTCGATCAGGCCGACCGGATCGATCAGGAACGTGCGGATGATCGACGGATAGAGGCTCTTGTAGTCGAACACGAGCACCGAGTCGTACAGCCCGGGCCGCGAATCCATCACGAAGCCGCCGGGGCTGTTTTGCCCCTTCACGTCGCCAAGGTTCGGCGCGACATAGCCGAGCCGATGCATGCGCGGCAGGTACAGGTGCGTGAACGCCGCGACCGAGCCGCCGGTGCGATCGGCAGCCAGCCCCGTGACGCTCGCGCGTTCCAGCGCGAAGGACAGCAGGTCGGCCTTGTCGAAGATGCGCGTGACGAGCTCGCAATCCTTCAGGTTGTAGCGTGCGAGCGCGGGCTTGTCGTGATCGAAGCGGCGCTGGATCTCGTCCATCCGCTGGTACGGGTTGTCGATCGACTTGCCTTCGCCGAGCAGCGCTTGCGACACGTATTCGAGGCTGAACGACGGGAAGGTCCACGTCGCGGATTTCAGCATGTCGATGCCGTCGAGGATCAGCCGGCCGGCCGCGCCCGCGAAGAAGTGATCGGGCTGCTGGCCGTGCGCGCGCCAGTCGAGCACGCTGCCGCCGCGCCCGAGCTTCAGCGGGATGCCGTACTGCTCGGAATGGGCATGCAGGATGCGCAGGTCGAACTGCACGAGGTTCCAGCCGAGCACCGCATCGGGATCGTGCTCGTCGAACCAGTCGTTGAGCCGCGCAAGCATCGCGGGCCGGCTGTCGCAGTAGTCGAGGTCGAAGTCCAGGGGGCCTGCGTCGCTGCTTGCATCGCCGTTCGGCGGGCCGAGCATGTAGACCTGGCGCTGCCCGCAGCCTTCGAGCGCGATCGAGTACAGCTCGCCGTGGATGCTGGTTTCGATGTCGAGCGACACGCAGCGCAGCGTGGGCCGGTAACCGGTCGCGGGCTTCAGCTCGCCGCCGGTCAGCGTGCCGTCGCGGCCGGGCTGGCCGCGAAACGCCACGCACGCGGTGATGAAGCGCTCCATCGCATAGCGGTCGGGCGGCTGCACGTCGGCTTCGTACACATCGACGCCCGCGGCGGCCAGACGCTTCTGGAGCCCCGACAGATGGCGGTAGCGCTTGCAATAGAGGCCGACGACCGGGCGCCGCCGGAAATCGCGCAGCGCGAGCGGACGCAGCTCGGCGTCGCGCTCGCCGGCCAGCGTGCGTTCCGCGAGCGCCTGCTGCTCGGCCGGGATGAACGCGACGGCTTCCTGCGGGCGCAACCGCACGCGGCGCGGGCCGTGTCCGGTTGCCAGCCAGAACTCGATCTCGATGCCGGATGCGGTGTCCCGCCAATGGCGGGTAAGGATGAAGCCCTGCTCGAACGCCGTCAAAACGCTTGTCCGTCGTGGATGCCCAGGCGGCGGATTTTAGCGCCTGCCGGCGCTTCGCGCCGGCGGCGGCCTGATGGCATCAGGCGGCAGGAAGCCGGAGCGCGATGCGCCATCCCGTGCGGGCCGCATCGATCGTCCGCGGCAACCCGCGGCGCGCGGCGATCGTGTGGCGCTTCTGCGAGACGCATGCGTTTGCGGTGTGGTGTCCGGCATGTCGGGCGGGTGCCGGGATGGTCGGTGCCGGGGACCGGACTCGAACCTGCCCGTCAAACATGCCCCTCATGCTCGATCGCCCCGCCATTCCCGACCGGCGCCGCCACTCTCACCGGCACCCCTGCCGCCCTTGCCGCCCGCTTCGCCCACATCGCCGTCAGAATCGGCACGAGAATCGCCGTCACGAGGCACGCGGTCGCG
This sequence comes from Burkholderia anthina, assembly GCF_001547525.1. Taxonomy (GTDB): domain Bacteria; phylum Pseudomonadota; class Gammaproteobacteria; order Burkholderiales; family Burkholderiaceae; genus Burkholderia; species Burkholderia semiarida. Next base: position 1,167,785 of record NZ_LNJP01000003.1, on the reverse strand, counting down.
ACGATCGCCGTCGCCGCCGGCACCATCGGCTTGAACTTCGGGATCATCTCGCCGATGATCGCCGGGTTCGCGACCGCGGCGCCGGCCGTCGACGACGCGGCCAGCCCGGCCGTCCCGTTACCGCCGCCGATCACCTTGTCCGCCAGCATCAGCGGCACGCCCGTCACGACGATCACCGCGAGCCCGAGCGCGATGCCCGGCAGCCCGCTCTTCGCGATCACGTGCAGGTCGATGCCGTTGCCGAGAGCGAAACCGAAAAACGGGATCAGCGGATGCACGCAGCGCCCGAACAATTCGCGCAGCGCCACGTCGAGGTTGCCGAGCGTGAAGCCGATCAGGAACGGCAGCACCGCGCCGACGAAGAGCCGCGTCTCGAACACCGCGACCCCCGCCGCGCCGAGAATCAGCATGCTGACGAGCGGCCCCGATTCGATCGACATCAGCACGAACGCGCCGGCCTCTTCCTTGCTGCCGTACTGCTGCATCACGGCCGCGTAGAGGCCGCCGTTGGTCATGTCCATCGAGGTCGTGATCGCGAGCAGCGACAGGCCCGCGAACAGGCCGGTGCGGATGCCGTCGTCGGGGATGAACCGCGCGGCGATCACCGTCGCGAGCCACGCGACCACGATCTTCGTCGCGAGCAGCGTGCCCGATTTGCGCAGCACGACGCCCGCTGCGCGCAGGTTGATCGTCGCGCCCATGCAGAAGAACCACACGGCGAGGATCGGCACCGTGCCGGCGATCAGGCCGTTGGTGAACGAGCCGAAGTACTTGCCGGCGTTCGGCGCGAACGTATGCACGCACGCGCCGAGCAGCATCGGGACCAGCATGAGCCCGCCCGGAATGCGGTCGATGGCCTGTTTCAGCTTCACGTCTCCTCCGTGGACGTCGATGCGTCCCGTTGTCGAATGATGTCTGTTGACTGACTATAGGACATGTTTCGGCATGGTGGTCCGTTTTTGTGAATGTCGACGGCGGTCGTATCATCCGGAAGCGACGACGGTCGCGCGGGATCGAGCGTGTGCCGGCCGCGAACCGGCAAACCGAAAAAACGCGACGGCGCAAAGAACGAATGAAACAGATGAAAATGACGATGCGCATGGGCATCGCGATGCTGGTGCTCGGCGCGGGCCTGGGCGCGAACGGCGCGCACGCGACGAGCACGGTGGACTGCGGGAAGCTCGATGCGGCCACGAGCGGCCCGGACGACAACTTCCGGCCACCGGCGTCCGGCACGGTCGTCGGCACGGGGCGCGCGTATTTCCATTCGGCGCCCGACGCGCGGTGCGTCACGAAACGGACTTTCATCGTCCCCGGCGATTCGGTGACGGTCTACAAGTCGCACGGGCGCTGGTACGACATCATGTACGTGAACGGCAAGACCGGCGACGACTTCGAAGGATGGGTCGAGCAGGACCGTGTGCGCCTCGGCGGTCAGTACGGCGCGCAGTAGCCGCCGGCCGCGGCGGCGCTACGCGGTCGCCCATGCGAAATCGCGCTCGAGGTTTTCCGCGCGCAGCGGCCGCTGATACAGGTACCCCTGCGCGTACTGGATCCCGACCGCATGCAGCGCGCGATGCTGCGCCTCCGTCTCCACGCCTTCCGCGATGATCTTCAGGCCGTAGTGATGCGCGACGGCCGCGATTCCCTCGATCAGCCTCGCGCTGCCGCTGTCCAGTTGCGACACGAACTGTCGATCGATCTTCACGTAGTCGAACGGAAAGCGCGACAGCATGTCGAGATTGCTGTGATGCGTGCCGAAATCGTCGATCGCGAACTTCGCGCCTTTCGACCGCAGCGCCTGGAAGATCTCGGTGGTACGCGCGTTCTTCTCGAGCAGGATGCGCTCGGTGACTTCGAGCACCAGCGTGAAGCCGGGCGGCAGCGCGCGAATCGCGTCCTCGACGACGGCCACGAACCGCGCGCGCTCGAGGTCCTGCGGCGCGACGTTCACGGCGATACGCAGCGGCGCGGCCGGCGTCAGCGCGGTCAGTTCGGATACGGCCGTGCGCAGCACGAATTCGGTGATCTTCGGCAACATGGGGCTCGATTCCACCTGCGGGATGAACGCGGCCGGGCTGATGGCCCCCCACTTCGGATGCTGCCAGCGCAACAGCGCCTCGACGCCGACCGTCCTGCGCGTCCGCACGTCGACGATCGGCTGGTACACCACATGGAACTCGTTGCGCCTGAGCGCGTGGCGCACGGCTTTCAGCAGCAGCCGCCGCGGCGCCATCGCGAGCAGGTAGGCGGCCATCACGAGGCTGTCGGCCAGCAGCACGATCGTCGCGCAGATCAGCCGGTAGTGGCGCTGGACCTGTGACGCGTAGCGCGCCGATGCGACGACCGACACCGTGAACGGCCAGCGCCGCGAGGCCATCGTGCTGCCGCCCGCGGGGCCTGCATCCGTTTCCGGCGTGAACGCACCGTGCTGATCGAGACGCCCCGAGCCGGCGATCGACAGCGTGGCCGTTTCCGCTTCGTTGCCGGCGCCGTGCGCGAGCGCATCGGCCACGTAGTCGCCTTCGATCAGGTACAGGACGCCCGCGCCATGCGCGGTGGCGCGGAACACGGACAGCACCGGAACGCCATGCTGGAACGGCGTCTGACGCAGCAGCGTGACGATCATCGATCCCGGTTCGGGTTCGCGCGCGTACGCGGCGAGCGGCACGTCGATCGAGCCGAGCGCCGACGAGCACGTGACGCGACCGTCGCTCACCAGTGCGACGGCACGCAGATAGCGCAGGCGAGTGCTTACTTCGGCGAGCGTCCGGAACACCGTCGCGCACGGCCGACCGACGAGCGCGGTCAACTCGTCCGCGTGTCGGAGGCGCACGCCGTCCAGAATGCGATCCACGGAAGCCACGATGTCGTTTGCCACGACACGCTCGTGCGCGGTGACGGCATCGCGCGCATAGCGGTCGGCCAGCATGATCGCCAGCACCGGCACGAGCACGCAAATGATCACGGCGACGAAAAAGACGACGCGCGGCCACGCGCCGCTGCGCTGAAAAAGGGGCTTCGAGCCGGGCGTGAGCGCCCACAGTCGTGCGATTGCCTTTGATGTTGTACGCATGGCGTGGCAAGTCGAACTGGTCGATGCGCGAACGGCGCGCATGCCGCATGCCTGATTCGGGCCATGCGGCTCGCGCGCCGGTTTCGGGACGCCGATCGATTCGGCCGTCGCGACGGCATCGGGTGAGCCTGTCGCGATCGGCCATTCATCTGGCAGCATTGCTCAATAACATGCGCGCATCAAGCATGTATATCGACGCAGCGTACCGAAAAAAGCCCCGGCCGCACAGTGTGTGCGGCCGGGACAAAAGACACCGTCTCTTGGCACGAGGATGGTGCGCGGCCAGTATAAGATGCGGCGCGCCATTACGAAATATTATTGTCTAAAAATCGGCGCAGTTTTGTGATTGTGTCTCAAAAAGAAACATTTCAATGTGGCGCCGTGGCCGGCAACCTGCCGCCAGCGCGTCAAACCGGAGCGTTGTGATGGAAGAAAATGCCGCACCCACGGTCGTCGTGACCGATGGCGCCGCCGTGGCGGACGGCGGTTCGCTGTGGATCCGGATTTCTGTGGACGGAGAGACCCGCGACTATTCGCTCGATCGCGCACTCGCGTCGCGCGGTACGCCGAGCTACGACAGCATCCGCGGCGCGCACGGCGTGCTGTCGAACGACGAACGACGCGAATTGCGGCGGTTGCTGGCGCGCATCGCCGACCCAGCGATGTGGCGCGGCATCGTCGGCACGTTCATCGAGGTGCTGGAGCGGCCCGACGAGCCATGAACGAGGCGGGGCCGGCCGGGATTCAGAAATCGTCGCGCATCTTGTGGAGCAGGCCGCTCGGCGACTGATGCGTGTCAACGGCGGTGAGAACGTCGGTCAGGAACCACGGCAGGTTCAACTGCGTGTCGGAATCGCCGACGCAGACGCGGATCGGCGGCGCGCTGGAGAGAGAACGGGCGCCTTGTGCGGCATCCCGCGACGGTACGCAATTCTTCGCGTATGCGTGAGCCGAAGCCGGCGCGACGGCTCCGGAGGGCGTACCGGCGATGGCCGGCAGGCTGATGGCGGCAAACAGGGTCAGGGCAGCGGCGAGGGCGACGCGTTTCATGGGGATTCTCCGACGATGCTCGTTCGACCGTGCGAGCCGATGCGAGTTCGCCCCGACAGGATCGCTCAGCCGCCCGCGCCGGCCGCCGGCTGCGCCACTGCCGCGGTGGCGCCCCGCGTGGACGTCATTCCACGCAGGTATATTGTCGCCGTGCATCGACCGGCAGGCGATATCGCGCGGCTCGGTTTGCACGTCATCGTGCGCGTGCACTGCCGGCCGTCTGGATCGCGCAGCCCGCGGTGAAGCATCCACAGCAAATCCAGGAACCCGAGAACATTCCGAGCCCGCCCATGCCCACGAGCGATACCGAAGTCGTTTTTCAAATAACCGCGGATGATCTCGTCCACGCATACCGCGTGAATCTTTGGCGCAGGTACAACGGGAAAGCCCTGCTCAAGTCGTTTGCGACTCTCGCGATCGTGTATGTCGTGCTGCTGGTCGGCGGTGTCCGCGTAGCAAGCGGGCATTTTCCGGAATGGCGCCATGTCTGGATGGCCGCGGGAATCGCGGCTGTCGTGGCGATCGGCGTGCCCGTTCTGAATCACCTGATCATGCCGCGCGCAGGCCGCAAGATTTACGACCAGCAAAGGGCGCTTCATCAGCTTTACACGGTCATTTTCGAAGGCGATCGCTTCGTTGTCGAAACGCCGACTTCGCGCGACGAAATTCGCTATGCGGATCTCATTCACTGGAGCGAGGATCGTCAGATGATCCTGCTTTATCAGTCATCGGTGATGTTCCGCGTGGTACCGAAGCGCGTGCTGGACGACGGACAACTGGCATTCCTGCACCAGGCGCTGCTTCGGAACGGCGTGCGCAAGGTCTAGCGGGATGCGGCGTGTGTAGCGAAGTCCGGACGGTCCGCGCCGTCCGGGTTTCAACGTGCGGTTCCGGCCAGAAGGCCCCGCGCATCACGTCACTGATAGCCGTAACACTGCTTCAGCCCCGCGTAGTCGTAGAAGTGGCTGCCCGGCGCGATCTTCGCGCCGTCGCACGCGGCCTGGAAATCCGTCTCGCGCTCGTTGTACAGCATCTTCACGATGAGCCGCGACCCGTTGCGATAGACGTCCCACTGCATGTTCGCGGCCATCGGCGATACCTGATCGCCGCGCCACGGGTTGTTCGCATACGTGTACGTCTGCGACTGAGGCGTCGGCACGAACACGTTCTTCAGGTTCATGATCGACGCGAACGGAATCACGACCTCCGCATGCGTGAAGCGCAGCTTCGCGGCGTGCGTCAGGTCGCCGCGCGCGATCGCGTCGACCTCGGCGAAGAAATCGTCCTGCAGCCCCTTCGCCATCCGGTACGTTACGGGGTTTGCTTCCTGGATGCCGGGGCCCTTCTGGTAGTAGTCCTCGGCATCCTGCAGGTACGCGAGATACTGCGCCTGCTCGGCACCGATGTACTTCTCCATCGTGACGCCGCCGGTTTCAGCGGTCATCGCAGGCGCAACCTGCAGCAGGTTGTACAGCACGTTCACTGCGTCGACGGCCGTCGCGATCTTCGTCTTGCCGTCGCCCTTCAGCGTGTTGGTGAACTTGCCGTCCGTCGACGTGAACGCATAGGTGCCGGTGTTCGCGAACGTGTAGCCGTCGGCGCCGAGCTTCGCGATGAAGGCGGGCGACACGAGCGCGGACAGCACCGTTTGCGCGACGTCGGCCGCTTGCGGCTCGGCCTTGATCGCCTTCAGCTTCGCGGCCACCGTCGCGTCGTTTGCATAGGCCTGGTACGCCTGGCTCGCCTGATAGGTCGCGTAGTACGGATCGCTCGCGTCGGTCACGAGATCGGTGGCCGGTTTCAACGCGTGGAAATACAGCAGGAAGCGATTGGTGCCGGCCGGCTGCGCGACCGGCGCGCTCGCCGGATAGCCGGACGGCGCGGCCGGCAGCGTGATGGCCGACGCCAGTGCCGGCTGCGCGGCAACGAGCGCCGCCGAGAAATACGTCGAACTGTCGACCGCGCGATCCTGGCCCGAGTTGACGACCACCACCTGCCGATTGCCGGCGGCGAACAGCGCAGGCAGCCGCTGCGCGAGACGCGCGGCGAGTTGCTGATGTTCGCGGATGCCGGCTTGCGTGAGGTTGCCGTACCCGGGTGTCGAGATGCCCTGCACGCCGTAGCCGAGCAGCGCATTGGCCTTCATCATCGCGTATGTGTCGGCCTTGAGCTGCGCGCCGAGCGCGGTCAGCGCGCCGTCGGCCTCGGCCTTGATCAGCATCGCGTAGATCGCGCCGTCGTACTTGAAGCCCGACAGCCCGCGCGAGCCGTGACGGGCGACGAGTTCGGTATAGACGGGCGCGTAGCCGGCCGGCGGCGCTTCGTACGTCGCGGCGTCCTGTTGCGGACGGTACGGCGTCTTCGTCTGGTAGTAGGTCGCGGGTGCCGGGGCCGGCGCGGGCTGCGGCTGCGGGGCCGGCGCCGTGCCGTTGTTGTCGGCCGACGTGGCAGGCGCTGTCGAGTCATTCCCGCCGCAAGCGGCGAGCAACAGGCAGGCAATCGTGAGGGCGGCGGCGGTGCGGGTCGGGCGTGTCATCGTGGCGGGCAACGGACCGGACGATGCGTATGTGCGTCGTCCGTCTCCGGGGATGTAGTCGAGCCCCGAAGTGTCGCAAGCGACTTTGACAGCAGAATGTCAGGATGCGGGTAGGCACGCGCCCGATTGCCGCCGGAGCGACGATGACGGCCGGCCGCGGCCGGCTCGTGTGCCGGCGTTCAGTGCAGCCCGGCCGATGCGATCGAGCGCACCGTATCGGTGATGCTCACGCAGCGCGACAGCCCGAAATGCTCGGCCTCGCGGCGTTCCGGCTCGCTGCTCGCGATCCCGACCGCGCGCTCCGGCGGCACGCCGAGCGCTTGCAGCGCGACATCGAACGGATGCTGATTCGATCCGGACTCCTGTTGATTGGCGTCCGTGACGACGACTGAGAAGCGGTCGAGGTTCGCGCGGCCGAACTGGCCTTCGAACATGTCGCTGAGCCGCGCGGCCGGCAGCGTCGTGACGAGACCGAGTCGATAGCCTTCTTCCGATGCCCGGTCGAGCCACTGGATGATCGCGTCGCGCTGGTTGCGCGATTCGCGCGAATCCGGTGTTGCTTCGATCTGCGCGAATGCTGCGTCGAGACGGGTGACGATGGCTTCGATGACCACGGTGATTCCTTTTCAGAAACGTGATGATCCGTTCGCCGACGGGAATGCCTCACACCTTAGCGTCGATCCGGAAAACGCGACCAATTAATATTTTTAGCCGACTCATACGATCCGACTAATGAATGGGGCGGCCAGTCACAGCGGGCGCGGGATGCGTGTCGCGCGGCATGTCCCGCCGGAATGGCGTCGTATCGGCGGCCTTCAACGTGATGCACCAGTGTGGCGCGCATTGCGGACGAATCACGCATATGCATAGGGAAATACGGCATATCGAGCGATGGCCACGCGATATGCCGTGTTGCGATGCCGTGTGTGAGTCGTTGCTCAGTGCAACTTGATCGACGGCTGGTGACGGCTTTGCAGCCAGTGGCTCAGCGACTGGAACAGCGCGCGCTTCATACCCACCACGTTGAACAGGTGCTTGCGATACAGGAACTTGTACAGCCCGATCGCCGCCAGCCCGTCGACGATCAGCGAGTGCGAGCGCACGCCGATGCCCGCCTGATACGCGGCGCCCGCGTGTCCGAGCGACACGACGGTGCCCGCATCGCGGAACGTGAAGCCGGCCACCGGCTTGCCGGCGATGCGGCGCGCGAATGCGTTGACCAGATACACGGCCTGCTGGTGCGCGACCTGCGCGCGCGGCGGCAGGAACCCGCCCGCACCGGTCGACGGGCACGCGGCGCAGTCGCCGAACGCGTACACGTGCGGATCGTCGGGCGTCTGCAGCGTGTCGGTCACGATCACCTGGTTCGACCGGTTGAGCGCGATGTCGCCGATGTCCCGCAGCATCGCGGGCCCGGCGACGCCGGCCGCCCAGATCGTGATGTCGCTCGCGAGGCGTTCGCCGGTCGCGGTCGTCACGGCATCCGCGCCGACTTCCGCCACGCGCGTATCGGTCAGCACGTCGACGTTCAGCGCGCGAAGCTGCGCGTGCATCTTGCCGGACAACCGTTCGTCGAGCGCCGGCAGGATGCGCGGGCCGCCTTCGATCAACCGGATGTGCACGTCGCGCGCGGATACCAGCGCCTTGAAGCGGTACGTCGTCAGTTGCTGGATCGCGTGCCGCAGCGCGGCGGCCAGCTCGACGCCGGTCGCGCCCGCGCCGATCACGTTGATGCAGATCGGCGCCGCGCGCCGCGCGGGCTGCTGCTCGGCCCGATGGTTCGCCTTCGTGCACGCAGCGAGGAACTTGCGGCGGAAATCCTCGGCCTGGTCGAGGTTTTCGAGCGGCAGCGCATGGCGCTCGGCGCCCGGCACGTTGAAGAAGTTCGTCACGCTGCCGACCGCCAGCACGAGGTCGTCGTAATCGAGTTCCCGCTGCGGCAGGATTTCCGTGCCGTCCGCATCCTGCACGGCCGCGATCGTCGCCGTGCGTGCCGCGCGGTCGACCCGCTGCAGCGCGCCCTGCACGAAGCGAAAGCCGTGGCGCTTCGCCTGCGCCGCGTATTCGATCGTGTGGGAAGCCGGATCGCGATGGCCCGACGCGGCTTCATGCAACAGCGGCTTCCAGAAGTGCGTCGGATAGCGGTCGACGAGCACGACTTCGGCTTGCCCGCGGCGTCCGACCGTATCGCCGAGACGCGTGGCGAGCTGCAGGCCGCCGGCGCCGCCGCCGACGATCACGATGCGCGGCAGGCGCGGTGCGCGGTCCGTTGCAAGGTTGGGCGTGGTGTTGTCCATGGTGGGCTCCCGCTGAATGACGATTCGCATGACATTGCTCAAGAACCGACGATATAGTTTCGTACCCAGTCGAACAATTTAATGTTTATAAGCGACTCATATGTATTCACTTATAGGAAAGACCGCGACGTTCCGGCAGTTGAAGGCGCTGGACATGATCGCGCGGCTCGGCAGCGTGTCGCGCGCGGCCGAGGAGTTGAACCTGACACAGCCGGCCGTGTCGCTGCAGGTTCGCCTGCTCGAGGAGGCCGTGGGTGCCGCGTTGCTGCAGCGGGTCGGGCGCGGCGTGCAATTGACCGCGGCCGGCGAGATCGTGGCGCGCTACGCGCGCGAGATCCTGCATCTGTGGAGCGAGGCCGGCGACGAAGTGGCCGCGCTGACGGGCGATCTCGGCGGCACGCTGCGGATCGGCGCGATCACGACGGCCGAATACCTGATCCCGCCGCTGCTCGTCAAATTCACCGCGACGCGCCCGCACGTGAAGACGTATTTCAAGGTCGGCAACCGCGACGACATCATCCGCATGCTCGCGACGCATGAAATCGATCTCGCGGTGATGGGCAGCGCGCCGAAGGAGCTGCGCACGCACGCGGTCGAATTCGCGAAGCATCCGATGGTGTTCGTCGCGGCGCCCGGCCATCCGCTGATGCAGCGCAAGCGCGTCGCGCTGAAGGATCTCGAATCCGCGCACCTGCTCGTGCGCGAACGCGGCGCGGGCACGCGCTCGACCGTCGAGAGCCTGTTCAAGAACGCGGGCTACCGTTTTCATGTGGGCTCCGAACTGTCGAGCAACGAGGCGATCAAGCAGATGGCCGAAGCGGGGCTCGGCGTCGCATTCCTGTCGCTGCATGCGTGCGCGCTCGAATTGCGCACGCGGCTGCTCGGGCAACTGCCGTTTCCCGGCAACCCGATCGAGCGCGAATGGTATGTGGTGACGCTCGCCGACCGGCGGATCTCGCAGGTGACGGGGCTGTTCCGCGACTTCCTGATCAAGCAGGGCGCGCCGGTGATCGACGGGGCGTCGGCCGCGCCGCACGAGCGGCGGCGCAAGTAGGCGGGGTGTCGACCGGCCGGTCAGACGAGCGCGAAGTCGTCGTTGCTGTCGGGAATCGACGCGAGCAGCCGTTCGAGCCCGTACCAGCCGACCACGCGCAGGCACCACGCGGCGATGGCGGTGCGGCGGTGGCGGGAGCCGGGGGCGGATGAAGCGCGAGCGGTGGAAGGCGAGGGCGCGATGAACGCCGCGCGTAGCGGGCAGTCATGGGGCATGACGGGGCTCCGTAGGTGTCGGATGAGGCCATCGTAGGCTTCGCGGCGCCAGCCGGCGCGCACGCAAGGATCGTCCCGAGCAGAAACGGATGATCTTTTTTCTGCTCGACTCGGCGGCGGCCACGCAGGGCCGGCGCGCCGGCCCGAAACGCGTCACAATGTGCGTTCGGCACCCGATCTGGTGGAGACCCTCAATGAGCGATCCGATTCTTGCCGCGCCGGCGGACAACGGCGTTCCGGTCAGCCTGCGCTCCAGCCGCGGGCGGGGCTGGCGCGGCTTCGGCGCGTCGCTGCTGCAAATCCGTGCCGGCACGTACCGGATTCCGGCGGCCGAGCATCACCGGATCGGCGTGCATATCGGCGCGCCGGTGCGCGCCGACTGCGTGTGCGACGGCGAGCGCGTGTCGCGCATCCAGGCGCACGGCGACGTCGACGTGATTCCGGCCGGCTTGCCCGGCCAGTGGACCGACAGCGCCGACTGCCGGATCCTGCACATCGCGCTCGGCGATACGTTCGTGCGGCGCACGGTCGAACAGCTCGAACTGAAGCCGTCGCACGCGCAGATTCGCCGGCGGCTGCAGGTGCGCGACCCTCGGCTGCAGCACATCGCGTGGGCGATGGCCGCCGAACTCGAAGCTGAAGACGCATCGGATCCGCTGTACGCGGAAAGCCTGTGCACCGCGCTCGTCGCGCGGCTGGTCGACGGCCAGCCGGCGTTTCGCGAACGTCGGCGCACGCTGGCGCCAAAGGCGGCGGCGCGCGTGATCGACTATGTCGAGGCGAATCTCGACCGGCGCATGACGCTGGCCGAGCTCGCGGCGCTCGTGTCGATCAGCGTGCCGCATTTCAAGGTGCTGTTCCGCGAAACGCTGGGGATGCCCGTGCACCAGTACGTCGTGCGGCGCCGGGTGGAGCGCGCGAAGGCGCTGCTGCTCGAAGGCCGGCTCAGCATCAGCCAGATCGCGCTGGAGGCGGGCTTTGCGCATCAGAGCCACATGGCGAACTGGATGAACCGCGTGCTCGGTGCGACGCCGACGGAGATTGCGCGGTCGGGTATGCGCGGTGGGTTGCGGCTGGCTTATGACGGGGAGGAGGGGGCGCCCGGCATGACGGAGCGATGACTTCGCACCGGATATGAGTTGCCGCGTCGGATCCCGGAGTGACCGTCCAACAGGCTGTTGGGCGATTGCCGCGTGCGCCCCCGTCCGGGGGCAGACCGTACGATTCGAAGCGACAAGGGAAGCCGCGAACGACTCGCATTGCAGCCGCTACCCGATCCATCATCGTTTCCTGCGCTGTTCATCTCTTCCTGCTCGCCGTCCGCGCCGAGCGGCCCGACAATCACGTCACCTTCATCCCCCCAGGAGCGAACCGTGTTCGTGATCTTCGGAGCATCCGGCAACGTCGGCCTGTCGACCGTGACGACCTTGCGCCACGCAGGCCATTCCGTGCGCGCGGTGCTGCGCGACGCACGTCATCGCGACCGTTTCGCGCAGCTCGGCTGCGATGTCGCGATCGCGGACCTGACCGACGCGCACGCGATCGCCGCGGCGATCGACGGCGCGCGGGCCGTGCAGATACTGTGCCCGGTGCCGACGGCCGACGCCGATCCGGCCGCGACGATGACGCGGACGATCGATGTGGCGGCCGCCGCGCTCGCCGCGAACCCGCCACCCGCGCTGCTCGCGTTGTCGGACTACGGCGCGGAGCTCGAAGGCAATACGGGTATCACGCGCCTGTTCCGTGACTTCGAGGAACGGTTGAAGACGATTCCCACGCAGTTGACGCTGCTGCGGTCGGCCGAGCATCTGCAGAACTGGGCGCGCGTGCTGCCGGTCGCGCTCGGCACCGGCGTGCTGCCGAGCTTCCACCATCCGGTCGGCAAGGTGTTTCCGACGGTCTGGGCGCCCGATGTCGGCGTCGTTGCGGCGCGGCTGCTGCGCGATGCGCCGGAGGGCGGGCGCGGGCCGCGCATCGTCAGCGTCGAAGGGCCGCGGCGCGTGAGCGTGGCCGCGATCGCGGATACGTTGGGCGCGGCGGCGGGCCGCGCGATCGTCGCGCACGAACTGCCGCGCGACACGTGGAGCGCGACGCTGCTGAGCGCCGGGCTCAGCGAACGCCATGCACAGCTGATCGTCGATCTGTACGACGCGCATAACGCGGGGCGGATCGATGTCGAGGCCGATGTGTCCGAGCGGGCCTACGGCACGACGACGCTGGCCGATGCGCTCGCGCAACTGGTGCGCCAGCCGGCGCGGTAGGGGAAGTGGCCGCGCAGGGTGCACATCATGCAGGCTGCCGCACCCTGTTCAACACCACATACGCCGCCGACCCGATCACGATCCCCCAGAACGCGGACCCGAGCCCGAGCCACGTCATCCCCGACGCGGTCGCGAGGAAGGTGATCACCGACGCCTCGCGATGATCGTCGTCCTCGAAAATCCCGTGCACGTTCGCGCTGATCGCGCCGATCAGCGCGAGCCCGGCCAGAATCGCGACGAATGCCTTCGGCAGCGCGAAGAACAGCGTGACGATCGTCCCCGCGAAGAGTCCGCCGATCAGATAGATCACGCCGTTCGCGATGCCCGCGATATAGCGCCGGTCCGGATCTTCGTGCGCGTCCTTGCCGGTGCACAGCGCCGCGGTGATCGCCGCGAGCACGATCGTGATTCCGCCAAAGCATGCGACGACCAGCGACATCACGCTGGTCGCCGTGATGATCGGCCGTGCGCTCGTGTGATAGCCCGACACACGAAGGATCGTCATCCCCGGCAGGAACTGGCCGGTGAGGCTGACGACGACGAGCGGCAGCGCGAGGCTGAGCGTCGTGCCGAGCGTCCATTCGGGGGCGATGAAGATCGGCCGCGCGAGGCTCGGCGACACGTTGCCGAGATGCGTCATCCCGAGCAGCGTCGCGAGTGCGGCGCCTGCAAGCAGCACGAGCACGATGCTGTAGCGCGGCAGCAGGCGCCTGAAGATCACGTAGGACGCGATCATCCCGAAACCGAGCAGCGGCTGCGCGGTCGCCGCGGAGAACGCGTGCATGCCGAACGGCAGCAGGATGCCGGCCATCATGCCGCAGGCGATGCCGCGCGGAATGTGGCGCACGAGCCGGTCGAAATAGCCGGTGATGCCGATGACGAGGATGATCAGCGCGGCCGTGATGTACGCGCCGACGGCCTGGTTGAGCGTCAGTTGCGGAAACAGGCCGACGAGCAGCGCGGTGCCGGGCGCCGACCATGCGGTGACGACCGGCACCTTCAGCTTCCAGCTCGCGAACAGGCCCGATGCACCGGCACCGATCGAGATCGCCCAGACCCATGACGACACCATGTCGTTGGACGCATGCGCGGCCTGCGACGCCTGGAAGAAGATCGCGAGCGGGCCCGCGTACGAAATCAGGACCGCGAGAAAGCCCGCGGTGATCGCGGAAACGGACCAGTCGTTGCCGATCGCGCGGATCGCGCCGGGTGGGGAGTTCGGTTGCATCGTCGTCGGGGAAATGCGGCGCGCGGCCGTGCGGCGGAGCCGGCGCGAATGCTCGTCGGAAGCGCCGGATGAGCGGCCATTCTGGGCATTGCCGACGCAATTGGCAATTCACGGGCGGCGAACCGCGCTGTCGGCTTTTCGTAAGGATGGGTGCCGAAACGCGCGGGCCGACATCACGTACTGATCTGCAGCACCCTGTCGACCACCGCCACCTTGATCCCGCTGCCCGTCGACAGCGAAGCCGTGCCCTCGTCGAACGGATGCACGGGCGAATCGGTCGGCGTCCACGCATGGCGCGCGAGCAGCGCGCGATACCCGCCGCGGATCACGAAGCCGCCGCATTTCTCCGCATACGCGTCGCGCCGCATCCGGTATGCACGCGGCAGGTCGTACCACGGCAGCTTCGGCAGGTCGTGATGGACGAGATGATAGTTGTTGTTCAGGTACAGCAGCCGCATCGCGAAGCCGGCTTCGTTGATCGTGATGCGCGCCTTCGGATGCGGCGCGGCGCGATGCTCGTACAGCGAGCGGATCATCGCGAGCGACAGCGCGGGCCACGTGACGGCCAGCAGGTAGTACCACCACGGCACGCCGATCGCCCAGTGCAGCCACGCGAGCAGCGCGGCCACGCAGGCGACGTGAGCCGACCACATCGGCAGATAACGGAAGTCGCCGCGCCGGAACGCGGCGAACGCATCGCGCAGCGTCGTGACGATGGCGAGCGGCGGCCCGACGACGAGGCGTCCGAGGAAAGTCTTGCGCGCGACCGTCAGCGCCCGGCGCCAGCGCGGCAGCCGCGCCCAGCGTTCACGCGTCACGTAGTTCGTTTCGGGATCGACGCCTGGCACGGTCAGGTCCTCGTCGCGATGATGCTCGAGATGCGTGTCGCGATACAGCGTGTACGGATACCAGACCGTCAGCGGCGGATAGCCGAGCAGCTTGTTCACCAGGGCGGAACGCGTCGGATGGCCGTGCAGCAGTTCGTGCTGCAGCGACAGGTGCCACGCGCCGAGCAGGATCAGCGGCGGCGTCGCGGCGGCGCGCGACAGGTGCCCGTCGCGCACGAGCAGCAGCACGGCGAGCCAGCCGCCGTAGATCACGACGACGAGCAGCCAGGTCGGCCACTCGGTGCGGGCGGTGAAACGGGCGTGGAGCGCGGCGATCGCGCGCGCGTGGTCGACGTCGAAGTATTCGGCCATGGCGTTGAGGCGGGTGGATCGGGCAGTGCGGGGAACGAGCGATGGAACCGGTGCGCTCGCCCCGGGTGCGCTGGTGTCTCGCGGATCACGGTCGGCTGGCCCGGCATCGCACGGTGGCGGCGCCGGCAGGCCTTCGAACGGTACCGGGGCGGCACGGCCACGCCAACCAATCGATTCGCATTTGCTTATCGTGTCGCGGCCCATAAGCTTCCTGACCGCTGCCGATGCGTAGAATGCCCGCATGAACGCCTGGATTGCAGTCCTGCCGATGTACAACGTGACGCCGCGCCACGCAGCGCTGTGGCGCGCGCTGCTGCGCGACGCGCTCGATGCGTTCGCGAACGCGGGCGGGCCGGCCGGCGTCGCGCTGCCCGACGCGCCCGACGACCTCCAGGCACTGTGGCGGCGCGACGATTTGCTGCTGTCGCAGACCTGCGGCTACCCGTACCGGATGCTCGGCTTGCGCGACGTCGTGCGGTTGATTGCGACCCCCGTTTTCGATGCGGACGGCTGCGACGGGGCGCGCTACCGCAGCGTGCTGGTCGTGTCGGCGCGCGTGCATGCGGGCGGTGCGACGACGCTCGCTGCATGCCGCGGGTTGCGGGCGGCCTTCAACGGCGAGGATTCGCACAGCGGGATGAATGCATTCCGGCACGCGGTCGCGCCGTATGCGCACGACGGGCGGTTCTTCGGCTCGGTCACGCCGTTCGGTTCGCACCTGAACGTGCTGCGCGCGCTGGCGTCGGGAGAAGCCGATTGCGCGGCGATCGACTGCGTGACGTTCGCGTATGTGCGCGACGCGTTGCCCGGGCTGCTCGAGGATATTCGCGTGATCGGCACGACCGCATCCGCGCCGGGATTGCCGTTCGTCGCGTCGCGGGCGCTGGCGGATACGCAGGTCGGCGCGTTGCGGGATGCGCTCGATCGCGCGGTGGCCGCCGATGCGGAGCGGGCGCGCGTGCTGCGGCTGAGGGGATTCGACCGGCTGTCGCCGGCAGACTACGACACGATTGCGCGGTTCGAGCGGGAAGCCGCCGCGCACGGTTATCCCGAACTCGGGTGACGTACGGGGCGGCGCGCGGCGGTGCTGCGACCGCCCGCGCCGCGGCCCGCTTACTCGTCGTCCATCAACCGGACCTTGACCCGCTTGCCCTTGATCTTCCCCGCATTGAGCTTGCGCAGTGCGTCGCGCGCGACGCCGCGCTCGATCGCGACATAGGTCGAGAACTCGGTCACGTTGATCTTGCCGATCTGCTTGCCGTCGAACCCGGCGTCGCCGGTCAGCGCGCCGAGCACGTCGCCCGGACGGATCTTGTCCTTGCGCCCGCCGAGGATCTGCAGCGTTTCCATCGGCGGCAGCAGCACGCTGTCGTCCGCCGGCTTCAGTTCGGCGAGCGGATGCCATTCGACCTCGCGCTTCTGCGCCTGTTCGATCGCGCCGACGCGGCCCATCTCGTCCATGCTCGCGAGGCTCAGCGCCCAGCCGTCCTGATCCGCGCGACCCGTGCGGCCGATGCGGTGCACGTGCACTTCGGGGTCGGGCGTCACGTCGACGTTGATCACCGCTTCGAGCTGCGCGATGTCGAGCCCACGCGCGGCGACGTCGGTCGCGACCAGCACCGAGCAACTGCGGTTCGCGAACTGGATCAGCACCTGGTCGCGCTCGCGCTGGTCGAGCTCGCCGTGCAGCGCGAGCGCGTGGAAGCCCTGCGCGTGCAGCACGTCGAGCAGGTCGCGGCACTGCTGCTTGGTGTTGCAGAACGCGATCGTGCTCACCGGCCGGTAGTGATTCAGCAGCTGGCCGACCGCATGCAGCCGCTCGTCCTCGGTCACTTCATAGAAGCGCTGGCGGATCTTGCTGTCGTCGTGGCGTTCCGCGAGCTTGACTTCCTTCGGATTGCGCAGGAACTGCTGGCTCAGCTTCGCGATGCCGTCCGGATAGGTCGCGGAGAACAGCAGCGTCTGGCGCGTCGTCGGACACATGCGCGCGACTTTCGCGATGTCGTCGAAGAAGCCCATGTCGAGCATCCGGTCGGCTTCGTCGAGCACCAGCGTGTTCAGCGCATCGAGCTTCAGGTTGCCGCGATCGAGGTGATCCATGATGCGGCCCGGCGTGCCGACGACGATATGCGCGCCGTGCTCGAGGCTCTGCGCCTGCGGACGCATCGGCGTGCCGCCGCACAGCGTCAGCACCTTCACGTTCTCCTCGGCGCGCGCGAGGCGGCGCACTTCCTGCGCGACCTGGTCGGCGAGCTCGCGGGTCGGGCACAGGATCATCGCCTGCACGTCGAAGCGGCGCGCGTCGAGACGCGCGAGCAGCGCGAGCGAGAACGCGGCGGTCTTGCCGCTGCCCGTCTTCGCCTGCGCGATCAGGTCCTGGCCGGCCAGCGCGATCGGCAGGCTCGCGGCCTGGATCGGCGTCATGTCGACATAGCCGAGCTGCGCGAGATTCGCGAGCGTGGCGGGCGTCAGCGGCAGCGCGCTGAACGGCGTGGCGGTCGGTTGGGTCAAGACAGGTCTCCGAGGTAGGGGCGGCCTTCCATCTGCTCGTAGACGACGTTGCCTTCGTCGTCCTCGAAGCGTTCGAGATAGTTGCGGGCGCCGCACAGTGGGCAGCGGAACAGCAGCCCCTGGCCTTCGTCCTTGATGACGACGTCGGACTGCTCCCACTGCGTGCCGCAGCTCTGGTTTCGGCAGGTAAACACGGTCTTTCTCCAGCTGAATTCGGTTGATGGCGCGCCCGGCCGGGCGCGGCCACGGCGGGCGGCGCCCACGCGGCTCGGACGCGGGCCGCACCGGCGGTCGCTCGGGTTGTGTCGATGCGGGTGATGGATCGGGCGGCGACGGGGTCGCGCGTGCCGCAATTCTAGCGGAAGCCGGCGCCTGCGCCCGGCGCGCGCCAGGAAAAACGGCCGCCCCGGAGAGGGCGGCCGCGTCGGGCGGCGTAATGCGTGCCGCGGGGTGCCGCGCAGGTTCTGCGCGGGTCGTGCGCGGGTCGCGCGCGTTACAGCGCCATGTCGGCCGACGCCTTCGCCGGGCGGGCCGGCGCGGTGCCGGTCGCCTGCGACGGCGCGCCGAGGTCGATCTTCGGCGGCGGCGACAGTTGCAGTACGTCGCTCGTGTAGGTCCATTCCTCGACGACCTTCGCCGGGCTGTCGTTCAGCTTCGTGCCGTAGCTCGGCACGATCTGGCGGATCTTCTGCTGCCACTCGGGCGTCGCGACCTTGTCCTTGAACACCTTCTTCAGCAGGTTCAGCATGATCGGCGCGGCGGTCGACGCGCCCGGCGACGCGCCGAGCAGGCCCGCGATGCTGCCGTCCTGCGACGCGACGATCTCGGTGCCGAGCTTCAGCACGCCGCCCTTGACCGGGTCGCGCTTGATGATCTGCACGCGCTGGCCGGCCTGCCACAGGCGCCAGTCTTCCTTCTTCGCGTTCGGGAAGTACTCCTTCAGCGCGTTGAAGCGATCGTCGTCGGACAGCAT
The DNA here is from genome assembly GCF_001547525.1 of Burkholderia anthina. Classification (GTDB taxonomy): domain Bacteria; phylum Pseudomonadota; class Gammaproteobacteria; order Burkholderiales; family Burkholderiaceae; genus Burkholderia; species Burkholderia semiarida. Next base: position 1,149,385 of record NZ_LNJP01000003.1, on the reverse strand, counting down.
CAGCTGGCCGGCGAGGTACTGCACCAGCGGGAATTCGTCGACGCCCACGCGCATCATCGGCGCGACGTTGTGCAGGTTGGTGCTCTTCGCGAGGTCGAAGTACGAGCCGTTCTTCAGGAACTTGGTCGAGAACGTCGCGAACGGCCCGAACAGGATGATCTTCTTGCCGTCGATGATCCGCGTGTCGAGGTGCGGCACCGACATCGGCGGCGAACCGACCGACGCCTTGCCGTAGGCCTTCGCGAGGTGCTGCTTCACGACCTCGGGGTTGTCGGTCACGAGGAACGAACCGCCGACCGGGAATGCGCCGTAGTCCTTCGCTTCCGGGATGCCCGACGCCTGCAGCAGGTGCAGCGCGCCGCCGCCCGCGCCGATGAACACGAACTTCGCGTCGACCGATTGCGGCGGCTCATCCGAGTGCAGCTTGACCCACGACACGTGCCACGTGCCGTCGGCGTTGCGCGAGATCTCGCGCACTTCGCTCGACAGCGACAGCGTGAAGTTCGGCTGCGTCTTCAGGTAGCCGACGAACTGCCGCGTGATCTCGCCGAAGTTCACGTCGGTGCCGATCGGCGTCCACGTCGCGGCCACCTTCTGCGAACGGTCGCGGCCTTCCATCATCAGCGGCACCCATTGCTTGATCTGGTCGTAGTTTTCCGAATACTGCATCCCGCGGAACAGCGGGCTCGCCTGCAGCGCTTCGTAGCGCTTCTTCAGGAAGCGGACGTTGTCGTCGCCCCATACGAAGCTCATGTGCGGCGTCGAGTTGATGAACGCATGCGGGTTCTTCAGCACGCCCTGCTTCACCTGCCACGCCCAGAACTGGCGCGAGATCTGGAACGACTCGTTGATCTCGATCGCCTTCGAGATGTCGATCTTGCCGTCCGCTTTCTCCGGCGTGTAGTTCAGCTCGGCGAGCGCCGAGTGGCCGGTGCCGGCGTTGTTCCAGCCGTTCGAGCTTTCCAGCGCGACGCCGTCGAGGCGCTCGACCATCGTCATCGACCAGTCCGGTTGGAGTTCGTGCAGCCAGACGCCGAGCGTCGAGCTCATGATGCCGCCGCCCACCAGCAGGACGTCGACCTTCTTCGTGTCGGCGGCCTGCGCGGACGATGTCGCGACGCACAGCGCGAGCGCCGACAGTATTACCCGTAACGTTTTGATCACAGCAGAGATCCCTTTTTCAACTTGAATGCATCGGTTTGCCATGCCGCCCGGCGCGCGGTTCCGTGGCGCGGAAACACGGGTCCGGAGATCCGGATCGCGAATCCGGAATTCCGGATCGGCGCCGCGCGCCGTTGCATTTGCGCACGGAAGCCATTCGGAAGGACACCTTCGGATCGGCTTCCCGCGGGCAGGCAAGCGCCTGCGTCGCGACGGTGCGCCACGCGCCGGGGCCCTGACGGCAAGCCCGAGCGGACGGCGCTTCAGACTGCGTTGAAAGAGGCCGCGCGCGACGTGTTTTGCGGGGGCGGGGTGGCAAGGGGCGCGTAATATAACCGAACTCGGACACTGTGTCGCAGACGCCAAATATCCTTGTTTTCGTGGGGTTTTTTGTGTGTCCGGGTTTCCGGAATGGCGGTGCGCGACGCGGGAAAATCGAGGGGATCGGCGGGGGCGAATGCGTGCGACGGGTATGCCATACACCAGGCCGGAACGTCGTCGGATCGCGGCGTTGCACCGCGACCCGTTTACTCGCATCACATCACTTCACTTCATTTCGCTCCGCCGTTCCGGCAGTACTGTTCACAAGCCTCGACTGGATCGACGACACGCCGGCCCGCTTCGTCGGCACGCGCTCGGCGAACCCGCGACGGCGCCGGTCGCGATGCTGGCCAGAGTCTATCGCGGCATGACGGGGGAAACGAGCTTCACGCCGGAGGGCGACCCGAAGCACGGCGCGATGTCGGTGTTCACTTAAAGAGTGGCAGGAAGGCGTTGCTCGACATCGTCAGGATGTAACGTCGCGGGCGGCACGCTGCCTTACGACACGCGCATGCGCGCGCCGTCCGCGCGGCGCTCCGCGTCGTGCACGATGTGCAGCTCGCGCGTGCGGATCGGCAGCGCGCAATCCGCATCGGCGAGCGTCTTGCGGACCTGGCGGGCGAGGCGCCAGCGCATCGCCCAGAACTTGTCGGTGTGCGTCCACACGCGCATGTTCGCCACGGCCGTGCTGTCGTCGAAGCGCATCACCATCACGTCCGGCGCGGGATCCTGCAGCACGTCGGGGTCGGCCGCGGCCAGCGCGTGCAGCGCATCGAGCGCGCGATCGATATCGTCATGCACGGACACTTCCACTTCGAGATCGAGGCGGCGCGTCGGGTTGCGCGTGTAGTTGCGGATCGAGCTGCCCCACAGCGCGCTGTTCGGCACGTACTCGCAGATGCCGTCCGGCTTCGTGAGGCGCGTCATGAAGAGCCCGACCTCTTCGACGGTACCCGCGACGCCCGTGCCGCCGTCGATGTAGTCGCCGACCTTGAACGGCCGCAGCAGCAGAAGCATGATGCCGGCCGCGATGTTCTGCATCGTGCCCTGCAGCGCGAGCCCGATCGCCAGGCCGGCCGCGCCGAGCACCGCGACGATGCTCGCGGTTTCGATGCCGAGCTGCGACAGCGCGCCGACGATCGCGACGATGCGGATGCCCCACACGGCGACGTCGCACAGGATCGGCCGCAGCGTGTCGTCGACGCGCTCCTTGTTCGAGAGCAGCCGGTTCAGCCAGTTGCCGACGCGTTTGGACAGCCACCAGCCGGCGACGAGCAGCGCCAGGCCGGCGGCCAGCTTGATGGAGAGCGTGGACAATGCATTCCACAGGAACGTCCAGCGTTCCGGATGAAGATGTTCGAGAAACATGACGGGATTCCGTGTTGAAGACAGATCGTTCGGCGCGTGGCTGTGCTCACCCGCCGGCAGCGTTCGACTGTACACGGCGCCGGGTGGTTCGCGCGAATGAAGGGGTCGAATACGAGCCGCGGCGAAATTGCGATTTCGTTCGTGTACGAAGCGTATGTCCCGCCAAATAGGACAAGGCCTATTTGGTCATTTTGCGTGCGCCGATACACTCGCTTCCAGGTTGCCGGATCGTGACGGCCGTTCTTCCGCGATACCCGGCTTTTCCCGATTTTTCTTCGATAGCGAGTGACGACGTCATGCGGTTGAACCTGCGTTTCCGTCTCGCACGCGAACAAGGTCAATCCGCCCGGCGCGGCGTCCCGTGTTTCCCGATTAGCCGCGCGCTGTTGCGCGGTGCCGTCGTGACGGCCTGTATGGCGGGCACACACGGCATGGTGGCACAGGCGACTCACACTTCGGCGCCCGTTGCGCCCGTGACGGCTGCAACGCCCGACCTTGTCGACGTGCCCTTTTTCAATCCCGCCCGGACGACATGGGGTGGCTTGCGCGCATCGGCGGCGGTGCCGCTCGACGTCGCGTACGCCGCGCATGCGCCGGGCCTGTCGGCGGGCGCCGATCGCGACGATCTCGCCGTTCGATTCGGCGCGTGCGTGGCTTACCGCGTGCTGTGCGAGGCGGCGCGCGACGCGGTCGAGCGCGGCTATGCGTCGCGGTTCGATTACGGTCTGGCGTCGGCGTTGCCCGCGATGGACGCACACCCGGCGGCCGAGCGGGGCACCGTCGATCTGGCATCGGCCGAGCCGTTCACGCTCGCGGAGCCGGATCGCGGCACGCGCGCCGGTGCGATCGTCGGCAACCTGCGCGCGTCGCTGGCGCGCGCCGATCTGCCGGCCGGCGTCGCCGCGCAGATCACCCGCATGCTGGCCGGGCGCATCGATCCGAAGCAGCGCGCCGCGGCCGGCGATACCTTCCGCGTCGCCTTCGAACGCGACGACAGCGCCGGGCGGCCTGGCCGCATGCGCGTGACGGCGCTCGACGTCCGTTTTCGCGGCCAGCGCGTCGCGGGCGTGTGGTTCGCGCCGAAGGCGGGTGCGCCGGGCGCCTATTACGACTTCGACGGCATGCCGCTCGCCGGCGCGCGGTTTGCGATGCCGGTCAATGCGAAGCGCATCAGCTCGCGCTTCGGCACACGCGTGCATCCGGTCACCGGCGTGCGCCATGTGCATTCGGGCGTCGATCTGGCTGCGCCGGCAGGCCGCGCCGTTCATGCGTCGGAGCGCGGCGTCGTGACGTTCATCGGCAACGAGCCGCGCGGCTACGGCAAATACGTGGTGATTCGGCATGACGGCGGCTACGCGTCGTACTACGCGCATCTGTCGGCGTTCGAGCCGACGCTGCGAGCCGGCGCGCGCGTCATGCGCGGCCAGCGTGTCGGCGCGGTCGGCAGCACGGGGACCGCGACCGGCCCGCATCTGCACTTCGAGGTGCGCCGGCATGCCCGCCTCGTCGATCCGATCGAACTCGTTCACGCGGCCAAGGCGGCGAGGCTGAAGGGCGCGCAACGTATGGCGTTCAACCGCGTGGCGCGCGATGCGCGCACGCAGCTCGCGTCGGCCACGTTCGCGCAACCGGTCGCGATGTCGAAGGCCGTCCCGGCGCGGGCCGGTTGATCGTTCGCCGGATGCCGGCCGCGGTGGTCGGCATCGTATCGGTGGGGCGCGTTTTTCGTCGACGCGCGGATATCCGGCAATGCGCCCGTGTTTGAACGGCGCGCGATCGTGCGAAGCAACATCGTCAAATGGCGCGCAATGGTCCGCGCCTTCCGTCATTCATCGAATCGCGTCAAATTTTCCGATTGATTCGGATTGCATCACGTTCGATGAGTATGGCTAAGCGAGTGTCGGTAAATTCAACCGACTTCTCGTCTCGCCAAGCCGCCCACGCCCCGGCTGCGGCTTCGCATGCTGCATGGCGGCAATTCCACTCCATTTATTTCCCGATGCGAAATGATTCGCGGCGTGATTGCCGGTATCACGCATTCTGATCTTGCGATTGTTTCAAGACAGGTGCTATAACCCGTTCCACGCACCGATTTGCAGCAATAACGTCACCAATAAATGCGAGCGGAAAAATGAAAAGAAAGGCGTGGAATCTGGGTTTGGGCGGAATGGCGATCCTGAGCGGCGCGGTGCCGGTCAGTGCGTATGCGGCGTGCTCGGCTACCGCGCCGGGCAGCGGAACGACGGTCACGTGTACCGGCGCGAACGCACCGTCGGTCGTGGCCACGGGCGGCAGCACCAACGTGACGATCAACCTCGATTCGACCGTGACGGGCAGCTACGTGCTGACGTCCGCGCCGACCCCGTTCTCCGTCGACACATCGAGCGCGATCGCCAACAACGGCAACCTGTCGATGTCGGGCAACGGCACGGGCGTCGCGAATCGCGGCGCGGTGCTGCTCGGCGTGAACAACGGCAACACGCTCACCAACGGCGCGACCGGCGTGATTTCGACGTCGGGCACCTACAACGACGGGATGGCCGCGAACGGCAACGACAACACGCTCGTCAACAACGGCACGATCACGACCACCGGCAACAACGCGTACGGGATGACGGCCGCATGGGGGCAAAGCAATCCCGGCGCGTCGGGCAATCAGATCGTCAACACGGGCACCGTGACGACCTCCGGCAACAACGCGCGTGCGGCGTCGCTGCTCGGGGGCAACGGCACGATCACCAACAGCGGCACGCTGACGTCGAATGGCCGCGATGCGCCGGCCGTCTACATGCAGGGCAACAACGACACGCTGGTCAACAGCGGCACGATCCAGACGACGGGCACCGCGACGAGCGGCGGCAGCGTCGACGCGGTCGTGTCGAACACGCTCGGCGGCTCGTTCACCGCGACGATCACGAACCAGGCCGGCGGCAGGATCATCAGCAACAACGGGATCGGCGTGCGCTCGACCAACGGCGCGACGACGATCACCAACGCGGGGCTGATCCAGGGCGGTGGCGGCACCGCGATCCAGGGCGGCAACGGCAACGTGACGCTGATCCTGCAGACGGGCTCGCAGATCGTCGGCACGGCCAACGGCGGCGCGGGCGCCAACACCGTGACGTTGCAAGGCTCGGGCACCGCATCGAACGCGTTCGCGAATTTCCAGAGCCTGACGATGGCCGGCACCGACTGGACGTGGGCCGGCACCGGTACGTTCTCGACGGCGCTCGTGCAAAGCGGCACGCTGAATCTCACGGGCACGCTCGGCACGACGACGGCATCGGTCGTCGCGACCGTCGACGCGGGTGCGGCGCTACAGGCGAATGCGTCGAACCTGCCGCTGTCCGTCACCGACAACGGGCTCGTGCGCTTCCAGCAGGACGGCGCCGGCACGTACACGGGCACGATCGGCGGTTCGGGCGCGATGGAGAAAACCGGTGCGGGCACGCTGACGATGGCGCCTTCATCGGCCGGCGGCAACACCTATTCGGGCGGCACGACGATCACGCAGGGCACGCTGTCGGTGGCCGCGGACACTGCGCTCGGCGCGGCGTCGGGCGGGCTCGCGTTCAATGGCGGCACGCTGCAACTCGGCAGCGCGTTCAACGTCGCTTCGAGCCGGGCGGTATCGATCACGGCGAACAACGGCACGATCGATACGCAGGGCTTCAACTCGACGCTGACGCAGGGCGTCACGGGTGCGGGCTCGCTGACGAAGCTCGGCAGCGGCACGCTGACGATGAATGGCACGAACGGCTACGCGGGCGGCACGAACGTCAATGCGGGCACCGTGATCGTCGGTGATGCGACGAGCGCGTCGGCGACGCTGGGCGGCGGCGGGCCGGTGACCGTGGCGGCGGGCGCCACGCTCGGCGGCTACGGCAGCGTGACGGGCAACGTGACGAACAACGGCACGCTGTCGGTCGCGAACGCGCTGGCGAGCCTGGGCGGCGGCGCGACCGGCAATTTCCGGATCAACGGCAACCTGACCAACGCGGGGCTCGTGCAGCTCGGCGGCAGCGGCGTGGGCAACACGCTGACGGTCGCGGGCAACTACGTCGGCCAGAACGCGACGCTCGCGCTCAACACGACGCTTGCCGGCGATGGCGCGCCGTCGGACAAACTCGTCGTCAGCGGCGGCACGGCGAGCGGCGCGAGCACGCTGAAGGTGACGAACGTCGGCGGCGCGGGCGCGCAGACGACGGGCGACGGCATCCAGGTCGTGCAGGCCGCGGACGGCGCGACGACGAGCGCGGGCGCGTTCTCGTTGTCCGGCGGGACGGTCAGCGCGGGCGCCTATACGTATTTCCTCGCGAAGGGCGGTGCATCGACCGGCACGGGCGACAACTGGTACCTGCGCAACACGGTGCCGCCGAAGCCGCAAACACCCGTCGTTCATCCCGGCCAGCCGACGCCGCCCGCCGAGCCGCCGATCACGGCCGCCGAAGGCACGCCGGAATCGATCGTCGAAGCGGTCGACCATGCGGGCACCGGCGGCAATCCGGAACCGATCTACCGCCCGGAAGTGCCGCTGTACGCGGAAGCGCCGGCCATCGCGCGCCAGCTCGGCTTGCTGCAGATCGACACGTTCCATGACCGGCAGGGCGAGCAGGGCTTGCTGGCCGAAAACGGTTCGGTGCCCGCGTCGTGGGGCCGCGTGTGGGGCGGCCACGGCAACATCAAGCAGAAGGGCGACGCGACGCCGTCGTTCGACGGCGCCGTATGGGGGATGCAGGTGGGCCAGGATCTTTACGCCGATACGACCGCCAGCGGCCATCGCAATCACTATGGCTTCTTCGTCGGCTTCTCGCGCGCGGTCGGCGACGTGAACGGCTTCGCGCTCGCACAGCGCGATCTGGGCGTGGGCTCGCTGCAGGTCAATGCGTACAACCTCGGCGGCTACTGGACGCACATCGGCCCGGGCGGCTGGTACACGGACGCCGTGCTGATGGGCAGCGCGCTGACCGTGCGCTCGCATTCGAACGACAACGTGAACGGCTCGACGAACGGCAACGCGTTCACGGGCTCCATCGAAGCCGGGCTGCCGATCGCGCTCGGCAACGGACTGACGCTCGAGCCGCAGGCGCAGCTCGTGTGGCAATGGCTGTCGCTCGATCGCTTCGACGACGGCGTGTCGAGCGTCGCGTGGAACAACGGCAACACGTTCCTCGGCCGGATCGGCGCGCGGCTGCAATACGCGTTCGACGCGAGCGGCGTGCACTGGAAGCCGTACCTGCGCGTGAACGTGCTGCGCGCGTTCGGCGCCGACGACAAGACGACGTTCGGCGGCTCGACGGCGATCGGCACGCAGATCGGGCAGACGGCCGGGCAGATCGGCGCGGGGCTCGTCGCACAGCTGACGAAGCGCGGCAGCGTGTATGCGACGGTCAGCTATTTGACGAATCTCGGCGGCGAGCATCAGCGCACGATCACCGGGAATGCGGGCGTGCGGTGGGCGTGGTGACGACGAGGCGCGGCGATCGAGATAGCGCAAGGCGGCACGGTTTCGCGAAACGGCTTTGCTGATAACCAATAACTTCAAGAACCGGGACGGGGCAGGCCCGTCCCGGGAACGTTTCCCATCGCCACGCCGGGCGGCGTGGCGATGCTCGTCGGACTGACGCGACTCAACCCAGCGGCCAGTTCAGGATCGCGATGCCGTCGTTGTAGTCGCCGTCGCCGCCGTCTTCCGATCCGACCAGCCCGAAGTAGGTCTTCTTGAAGATGTCGACCTGACGCGAGCCGATCTTCGACGGTTTGCCGTTCGCCGTTACGACCACCCGCACCTTCCCCTTGCCCGAGTTCACGATCTGCGTGTTCAGGTTCGCGTCCTGCGTGCCGGCGCCCTGGAACGTCGCGGCCGGTTTCGGGTTGTCGTCGACGAAGACCTCGATCGTCTGCGGGGACGACGAATTGACCAGCGCGGTCACGCCGAACGCGATGTTCGGCGGCAGGTTGAAGACGCCGTCGCGTTCGCCGCCGCCGCTCGGCACGGGCTCCGGCTGCACGGGTTGCGGCGTCGCCTTCGAGAAGTAATTGACCACCGCGCCGACGCCGAACTTCGCCGCGGCGCCGGGCAGCACGCCCGGCGCGCCGGCCCACGTCACCGTGCACGCGACGACCTGGCCTGCCGCATCGGTTTTCACCTTGTTCTGCCAACTGCCGAGGTCGAAGCTGTACGGGATCGTCGCGATATCGACGAACACGTCGTATTGCGGCAGTTTCTCGACGAGCTGCGCGGTCATGAACTGGCGCATCCGGTCGAGCACGGCCTGATCGCCGTTGGCCTGCACGGCGGTGGCGTCGTTGCCCGCGAGTTGCAGCAGTGCGTACAGGTCGTCGTGGGTAAAGGGTTGTGACATGTCGTCCTCGTCTCGATGGAAGGTCTCGCATCGCGCGGCCCGGTGAACGGATTTCACCGGGCCGCGCGCGGAGCAAAGCGTGGGACTGCAAATGACTGCCCGAACGATGCGCAATGCGTGGTCGTGCCCGTCGCCATTGCGATCGTTCGTGACGGCCGCCGATCAACCCAGCGGCCAGTTCAGGAACACGATGCCGTCGTTGTAATCGTCGTCGGCGCCGTCTTCCGATCCGACGATCCCGAAGTACGACTTCTTGAAAATGTCGACCTGTCGCGAGCCGAGCCGCGACGGCCTGCCGTTCGCCATCACGATCACGCGCACACGCCCGTTGCCGGAATCGAGCACCTTCGTGCCGAGGTTCTGGTCGTGGACGCCGGCGCCCTTGAACGTCGCGGCGGGTTTCGGGTTGTCGTCGATGTAGATGTCGATCGTCTGGTCGTTCGCCGCGTTGGTGAGCGCGGTGACGCCGAACTTGATGTTCGGCGGCAGGTTGAACGTGCCGTCGCGCTCGCCGCCGCCGCCGACGGTGCCGGCCCCCGTGCCCCCGGTTTCGGCGCCCTGGTTGCCGCCGCCTTGCGACGACGGGGGAGCGGCTGTCTCCCCGATCGCGGAAAGGCTCGCGTACGAATCGATGTGCATCGCGCTGCCGCGCACGCTCTTCCACTGGCCCTTCACGAACGTGACGCCGTTGCCGACGTCGATCGTCGCGACGAGCGTGAACGGCATGCGGCCGGTTGCCTCCGGCACCTTCGACGAATAGGTGAAGCAGCCGTCCGCGACGGTGCCCTTGTTCGTCGCGATCGCGAAATAGATGCCGGGGAAGTTGTTGCCGGTCGCATAAGGCGTCGGCACGTTGAGGATGACCTGCAGTTTCCCGTCGCGAATCCCGGCCTTCGCGATGTCGATGTAGAGGCCCGGGATGTCGACGTAAGTCTCCGATGTCACGACGGGTGCGCTGACGATCGAAGCCGAAAGGAGCGGCATGAAAGTCTCCGGTGATGAGGGGGTCTGGAGCAGGCGGGGCCCGCTGAACGCGGCGCAACCCGCCGGCCGCCATGGAGGCCACCGGCGGGGACGGCCATCGATCGTGCGTCAGGTCAGCCGATCGGCCACTGGAGCACGACGATGCCGTCGTTGTAGTCGCTGTCGTGGCCGTCTTCCGATACGACGATGCCGAAGTTGACCGTGAACGGCGAGCCGTCCGACTTCTTGCCGGTGATCGGCGCGAGGCGCGCGTCGGTGGCCGACGGCTTGCCGTTCACCGACACTTCGAAACGGATCTTGCCGTTGCCCGAATTCAGCGTGGCTTCACGCGGGCCGTCGCGCGTCGTCAGCTTGTGATACGCGGCGGGTTCCTTGCTGTCGCCGATAAACAGCTTGATGTGCTGTTGCTCGGCGGCATTCGCGAAGAAAATCGCGCGGAAATCGGTATTCGGTGGAATCGAAAACTCGCCGGCGCGGTTGGATGACGTTTGAGAATCGGCCATGCTTGCCTCCTGATAAGTATTGGATAAGGCCTGAACCTTGCCGCGCAAACGTTTGCCGTTTGAAACGCGACGTACAAAGCATGACGAAAAATAAATAAAAAAATATTCGAACGAGAATGGTTATTGTTCAGGAAATCGAAAAGGCAGGCTAATCGATTGAGTGAAATGTTTTTAATGAGCGCGATTTCGATATATTCGGGAAACTATATCGATGCGTATATCGTTTTCGTGAACGATGCGCGAGCGGGGAGGCGGCGGGGGAAGCAATCGCGCTTCGGAGCAGACGCTCGGCGTTCGCATATGGCAGCGTTTCGTTTCAACATCGGTATCTCTGTCGTGGCCGCGCCCACCGGCCACCGTCGAACGCCCACACCGAAGCGCGATTGCAAGGGAGGAGTGTGCGGCGACTGGCGAAGAGGATGGACCGACTCACTCCGAACATGAATAGGACTTCACCGGTGCCGCACCCGTGAAGCATAGCCAGGGAGGATGCCGGCGCCTATCGGACTGGACTGATTCTGCGCCCGGTTGACAGCCGTGGCTGCCCTGTGATTTGATGCCGGTCATGCACGCCGCCCGGTTCCTCTTCCCGCTACGACTACTAGCCCGCTTCTCCGGGCTGGGTCCGCGGCTGCGCGCTTTCCATCTGCTTCTTTCCTGAAGCGCCAGATTTTCCCCGCATCACCGACCTGGCCCCGGTTGTCGACCGGCGCCTGAGTTCGTCTTTCCTTCGTCGTCTCTCCGCTTCGTCCCGGTCGCTCAACCGTCAAGGCCGTCGTTTGCCGTACCGCTTTGCCGTTGTGCCGCTTTGTTACCGCTTTCCGCCGTTTTCACCGCTGCGCGGGCAGCCGGCGCCTGACGCCGATGGCCGCCGCGCCGCGCTTTACCGACGAACAGACCGAGGACCGACATCATGATGCTGAAGAACCCCGCGACGAAATACCGACCGTTCACGCCCGTCAACCTGCCCGACCGCACGTGGCCGTCGCGCACGATCACGCAGGCGCCGATCTGGATGAGCACCGACCTGCGCGACGGCAACCAGGCGCTGTTCGAGCCGATGGACGGCGCGCGCAAGATGCGGATGTTCAAGACGCTGGTGGCGATCGGCTTCAAGGAGATCGAGGTCGCGTTCCCGTCCGCGTCGGAAACCGATTTCAACTTCGTTCGCGAACTGATCGAAGGCGGCCACATTCCCGACGACGTGACGATCGAAGTGCTCACGCAGGCGCGCGACGACCTGATCGAGCGCACCTTCGCATCGCTGCGCGGCGCGAAGCGCGCGATCGTGCACCTGTACAACGCGACCGCGCCGGAATTCCGCAAGATCGTGTTCGGCCTCGACCGCGACGGCGTGAAGCAGCTCGCGGTGAACGCGGCGCGCACGATCAAGCGCTGCGCCGACGCGGCGACCGACACGCAATTCACGCTGCAGTACAGCCCGGAAACGTTTACGGCGACCGAACTCGATTTCGCGAAGGAAGTCTGCGATGCGGTGTTCGACGTATGGCAGCCGACGCCCGAGCGCAAATCGATCGTGAACCTGCCGGCCACGGTGGAAATCGGCACGCCGAATTACTATGCGGACCAGATCGAATGGATGCACCGGAATCTCGCGCGCCGCGATTCGCTGATCCTGTCCGTGCACCCGCACAACGACCGCGGCACCGCGGTCGCGGCGGCCGAGCTCGCGGTGATGGCGGGCGCCGACCGGATCGAGGGCTGCCTGTTCGGCAACGGCGAACGCACGGGCAACGTCGATCTCGTGACGCTCGCGCTGAACCTGTACACGCAGGGCGTCGATCCGGGTCTCGATTTCTCGCGGATCAACGAAGTCGCGCGCACGGCCGAGGAATGTACGCAGTTGCCGATCCACCCGCGCCATCCGTACGTCGGCGATCTCGTGTTCACCGCGTTCTCCGGTTCGCACCAGGACGCGATCAAGAAGGGCTTCGCGGTACAGCGCGCCGACGCCGTATGGGAAATGCCGTACCTGCCGATCGATCCGAGCGACCTCGGCCGCACGTACGATTCGATCATTCGCGTGAACAGCCAGTCGGGCAAGGGCGGTATCGCGTACCTGCTCGAACACGGTTACGGCGTCGCGCTGCCGCGCCGCATGCAGGTCGATTTCAGCGCGGCCGTGCAGCGCCTGACCGACGACAGCGGGCACGAGGTGACGAGCGCGCAGATCTGGTCGCTGTTCCAGCAGGAATACGTCGAAAGCGATACGCCGCTGCGCTATGTCGGCCATGAGCTGACCGAGCGCGACGGCCGCGAGACGATCGTGCTGACCGCGGATGTGCACGGCGAGCGCCGTGTGCTGCGCGGCGAGGGCAACGGCCCGCTCGACGCGCTGATGCATGCGCTGCGCACGCCGCTGCGGATCCAGCATTACGAGGAACGCGCGCTGTCGCAGGGCGCCGATGCGAAGGCGATCGCGATCGCCGAGCTGGCCGGCACGGGCGTGCGCGGCAGCGCGTTCGGTGTCGGCGTCGACGCGAACCTGACGACCGCGTCGATCCGTGCGGTGATCAGCGGCGTGAACCGCGCGTATGCGCGTGCGGATGAGGTTGCGCGGGCAACCTTCTTCGACGCGGAGCGCGCGGTGACGGCCGTGGCGTAACCGCGGCAGGGGCGGACGTGCAGCCGGGCGGGGCGATTTCCGGCGTGCACGAGCGTGCGCTCCGGCTCGTGAATCGGCGCGTGATGCGTGGGGCGTGATGCGCGAGGCGCTGCCGATGGCGTACAGCGATACGTTCCTGATCGCGGGCATCGCGATGATCGGCTGTAACCCGGCCAGCGGAATCGGACTGGTCCGATTTAGTCGCGATGGTGCACGCGATAGCCTTCGGAGGTCGACGAACGGGCGGCATTGCGCCGGCCCGTTCGCTTACCACCATTGACTGTCCGGCACAGCCGCTCGCCGGTCTTCCAGGAATCCGCCATGCCCCATACCGTCGAACTCGCCGGCGCGATCGTGTTCGCGCTCGCGCTATTGCACACCTTCGTCGCGAAGCGCTTCGAACGGCTCGCGCATCGTCATCCGCGCCATGCGGGCCTGTTCCATCTCCTCGGCGAGGTCGAAGTCGTGTTCGGCTTCTGGGCGCTCGTGCTGCTGATCGCGATGGCCGTGCTGGCCGGCCCGGCGCTCGCGCTCGACTATGCGCAATCGCGCGAATTCACCGAGCCGCTGTTCGTGTTCACGATCATGGTGATCGCGGCGAGCCGGCCGATTCTCGATGCCGTCGCCGGGATCGTGCAGCGCATCGCGCGCGTGCTGCCGGTCGACACGAACGTCGCCGCGGTCTGGCTGTCGCTCACGCTGATTCCGCTGCTCGGCTCGTTCATGACCGAACCGGCCGCGATGACGCTCGCCGCGCTGATCCTGCGCGACCGGCTGTTCCGCGCGCCGCTCGCGCAGCGCTGGAAGTATCTGTCGCTCGGCGTGCTGTTCGTCAACGTGTCGATCGGCGGCACGCTGACGGCCTACGCGGCGCCGCCGGTGCTGATGGTGGCGGCCGCGTGGGGCTGGGACAGCGCGTTCATGGCCGCGCAGTTCGGCTGGAAGGCCGCGGTCGCGGTGTTCGTCAACGCGACGGTGCTGGTCGCGCTGATGCGCGGTGCGCTGGCCGGCGCGCCGGCGGCCGCGTCGGCGGCGCAGGGCGAGCCAGTGCCGGCGGGCGTGACGCTCGTTCACGTCGGTTTTCTGGTCGGCGTCGTGCTCGGCGCGCATCATCCGGTCGTGTTCATCGGTCTGCTGCTGTTCTTTCTCGGCTTCACGGCCGCGTACGAGCGCCATCAGTCGCCGCTGATGCTGCGCGAGAGCCTCCTCGTCGCGTTCTTCCTCGGCGGGCTCGTCGTGCTCGGCGGCCTGCAGCAGTGGTGGCTGCAGCCGATCGTCGCATCGATGGACGCGTACGCGCTCTATGCCGGCGCCCTCGGCCTGACCGCCGTGATGGACAACGCGGCGATCACTTATCTCGGCTCGCTGATCGCCGGCATGCCCGACGGCGCGAAATACATGCTGGTGTCGGGCGCCGTCGCGGGCGGCGGCCTGACGGTGATCGCCAACGCGCCGAATCCCGCCGGGCTCGCGATCGTGCGACGCGGCTTCGCGGACGAATCGGTCAGCGTGGCCGGCCTGCTCGCCGCGGCGATCGGGCCGACGCTGGTCGCGACGGGTGCGCTGTTGCTGCTCTGAGCGACGGCATCGCGCGGAAATAGGACCCGGCTGATTCACGTCGTCGGGCCGTTACGCAATAATGAATTCGTCGGCGGCGGGTGGGCCGCCGGTGGTGATTTGGGTTGGGCCGCCTGTAACGGGCGGCCCTTTTTTCACCGGCACGACGAGTGTGCAGGCGCGAGTGTCCCGTGGCGGCCGGTGGGCGCGGCCGCAAGCCGGTTTCATGTCGGCTTCCGTTCGGAAAATCACGCTGCCAGATGCGAGCACCGGGCATTCGCGCGTGCGCGTTCGACGCGTATGGCCGCCGCCGTGCGGTCGTTTCTTCGCGAGAAGGACGCTCGATGAACGACACCATCCGTACCGGGCCGACGCCGCCGCGCCGCAGCCGCTCGGTGGACCCTTCATTCCGTTGATCCGGATCTGCGTGATTCCGGTCGCGTTCGCGTCGCTCGCGTGCGCGATCATGTCGCTGTCCGATCTCGCCGCGAGGCGGCCGATCGCCTGGAAGGCGATCGCGATCCATGCGGCGCCGACGGCCTTCGCCGCCGGGCTCGCGATGGCCGCGGCGACACGCCTTTTTTCCGCTTCCGCGTGTTCGTGCATCGGCACGTCGCGCTTCATCGCAGGACATCCATGCATGCCGTCTTTCGCTATCCGCTGATCGCCGCGCTCGCGCTGGCGGCCGGATGCGCGTGCGCCGGCGAGCGCGTGCGTTGGCCGGCGCCGTCGCACGATGGCGCGCCGCTCGTGGGCGTGCAGGTCAAGTTGCCGTCGTTCACCGCGGACGACGCCCGGCGCATCCGCGTCACCGGCTTCGATTTCGTGCGGATCGGCGTCTGGACCGACCGGCTGGATCGGCCCGCGTATCGCCGCGCAGTCGATGCCGCGATCGCGGCGGCGCACGACGCGCAATTGCCGGTGCTGCTGACCATCCGCACGCTCGAACCGCTCGCGCCGCGCGATGCGCCGGCCGAACGGCGCATGGCTGCGCTCGCCGAAGCGGGCGCGACGCTGGCGGACACGGTGACGCGGCTTGCCGACCGATACCGCGCGCAACTGCTGGCCATCGAGCTGTGGAACGAGCCCGATCTCGACAAATACTGGCCCACCGGCGAGGTCGATTCGACGTTCGCGCCGTTCATGCGGGCCGTCTGCGTGCGTTTGCGCGAGCGCCGCCCACATGTGCCGGTGATCGGCTTCGCATTCTCGCGCGCGCCGTTCGCCGGCTCGGTGCCGGATCGGCTGCTGAAGCCGCTCGTGCCGTCGCTGGCCGGATGCGTCGACGCGATTTCGTACCACGCGTACGGCATGGCGCCGGCGCGGATTCGCGCGGCCGCGCGCGACGTGCAGGCGCGCTATGGGCTGCCGGTTGCGATCACCGAGGACGGCGCGACGTCGGTCGGCCCCGCCGGCGACGCGCGCCAGGCGAAACGCCTGACGACGTTGCTCGCCGCGTCGAATGAATCGATGACGCCGCTGATCTCGATCTACGAATGGGCCGACACGCCGAACGGGCCGGATGCCGCGCAGCGGAACTACGGCCTCGTCCGCGCGGACGGGACACCCAAGCCGGCGCTCGACGCGGTGGCGCGGGCGCTGCGCGATCGCCGGGGCCCGCTACGCGGGCCCGACTGACGCGGCCGGCGGCGCGGACGGGGCCGCCGCGCGAGCCGTGCGCAACGGCCACAGCACGGCGGCGAACAGCGCGACGCTCGACAGATGCCGTGTGTAGCTGCCCAGATCGGGTTCGAACAGCATCGACACCGCGACGTGCGCGAGTATCAGGCACGCGAGCGTGTCGCCGCCGCGCAGCGACGCGGCGCGCGTGTCGGCCGGCGGCGCGACGCGCGGCCACGCGGATGCGAGCACGAGCGCGATGAAGCCCTGCATCGAGATGCCTTTCACGTCGAACGAGAACAGGATCGGCAGGTTGAGCCGCGCGACCGAGTACGCGTAGTTGCCGACGAAATGCAGGAACGAATCGGGCGGATACGGATTGTAGAAGCTCGTCCGCGCGCCGAACGGCGATTCGTACACGAGATAGTCGACCGCCACGTCGCGCGGGTGCTGAAGCAGCGTGTAGACCGAATCGGGCAGCGCGACGAATGCCGCGCCGGCCAGCAGCAGCGCGACGACCTTCAGCGGCAACGGCGCGCGGCGGAACGCCCACGCGCTGCCCGCGCACAGCACGATCAGCGCGAAATAGCTGCGGATGAGCGCCGCGTAGCCGGCATACAGCACGACGGCGATGGCCAGCGTGCGCACCGTGCCGAGCCGGCGCGCGGCGAGCGCGACCAGCACCGCGATCAGCACGACGAGCGTGTCCTTGCTGGCGACGAACAGGTTGAAGAACAGGCAGGGCGCGATCAGCACGAGGTTGGCGAACAGCGAGCCGGCGCGACGCGTCTGCCGCAGCGCGAGCCAGATGAACAGCACGCCGAGCGCGGCGACGAACACGCTGGTGCCCGCGCCGCCGAGCGCGCGATAGAAGCGGCCGACCGCATCGAACGACGTGCCGTCGTAGGTCGCGCCGCCGCTGATCTGCGTATCGATCTTGTCGGCATCGCGGAAGATGAACTCGGGCAGCAGCGCCCGTGCGTTCGCATAGACCGCGAGATACAGCAGCGCGACGCACGCGGCGATCGCATCGACGAGCCGGCGGCTCAGCAGCGGCCCGCTTGCCATCAGCTTACGAAGCATCGGCGGCTCCCGGTAACGCGCCGGCCGTGCGGGCACGGCGCGACGCGACGATGCACGCGAGCGCGGCCGTCATCGCGACGCTCGCGGCGAGATGGGCGTACGCCGCGCCGAGCGCGCCGAGGCCGCGAACCAGCGCGATCGACACCGGCAGGCAGGCGAGCGTCAGCGCCGCCATCGCGAGCGCGACCGGCCGGCCCGCGCGCAGCGCGACGGCCGCCGCCCACAGCACGTCGGCGAGCGCGCGCAGCACGAACGACGTCGACAGGATCGCGAGGCCGGCCGTCTGCAGTGTCCCGGCGCGCTGGTGCGCGAGCTGGAAAACCGGCCCGTGCAGCGCGGCGATCGCGACGGCGGCGGCGGCCGTCAATGCGAACGATGCGCCGATCGAGCGGGCGAGTTCGCGTCGGAACGCGGCGCGCGCCGCGCCGAGCGCGCTCACGAAGCGCGGCGCGGCGACCACGACGACGGTCGCCGCCGCGACGGTCTGGATCGCATTCGCGATCGACCAGACGAACACGTACCGGCCCAGTTCCGCGGCCGGCAACGCGCCGGCCGCGACGAAGCGTTCCAGATATTGCAGGACCGACATCAGCAGCAATGCGACGAAGAACGGCAGGCCGTCGCGCCACACGGCCGCCAGGCTGCCCGCGGGCGCGCGGGCAGCCGTGCGCGACGCGGGCTGAGCGCGCGCGATGCGCGAGATGACCGCCCAGCCGATGGCGACCACCGCGACATCGGCCGTCAGCCACAGCACGAACAGCGCTTCGACCGACCCGATCGCACCGGCCGCGAGCGCCGCGATCGCGACGCCGGCCCACGCGCCGGTCCGCACGAACAGCAGCCACGACGCGACGCGGGCGCGATGCAGCGAAAACAGATAGGTATTGATTTCGAGCGCCGCGTGTTCGGCGCATGCGATCCATGCAACGAGCACGAGCGGCAGGTCGGGCAGCGCCGCGACGTGCAGCACGCGAGCCGCCCAGCCGGGCACCGCGAGCGGTGCGCAGAGCGCCGCATATACGACGCCGTAGCGCGCGAACACGCGCGTCGCGGTGCGGATCGCATCCGCCGGCGCATCGCCTGAAAGCCGCCGGTTCAGCTCGGTGCTGAAGCCGAGCCCGAGCACTTTCGACGCGACGACCGACACGGCGACGGCGAAGCCGTAGGCGGCGACGGCATCGAAGCCGAGCGTGCGCGCGACCGCGAGCGTCAACGCGAACTTCATCGCGAGCGCGGCGATGCGCAGCGCGAGCCGGGAGCCGAGCGCCGTCATCGCGCGGCCGGCCGGGACACGGCGTCGCGCAGCGACGCGACGAGGGCGTCGCGCGCCGACTGCAGGCGCGTCAGTCCGCCGTGCGTCGCGTCGCGAAAGCGCGCGAGCGCGCCGGGGGCGAGCAGCGTTCGCGCGACGGCCGCCGCGTCGAAATCCGCCGCGTTCGCGACCCAGTCGGCCACGCCGAGATCGGCGTATGCGCCGAAACCCTTGCGTTCGTAGCTCAGGTGGTATGCCGGCACGCCGTGCAGGATCGATTCGAGCGCGCCGTGCAGGCGCACCGATACGACGGCGTCGGGGGTGTCGTGCGCGAGGACATGCTTGAGTGAACTCGGCGCGTCGATGCCGAGCGTGCGGTAGTACGCGCTGTCGTCGTTGCCGCGGCCGGTGCTCTGAACCGCGAACGTCAGCCGGCACGCGGGACGCAGCAGCGCGATCAGCGCGACGGTCGACGCGTGATAGCGCGCGCGCTGCGCGTCGTTCCACGCGGGCGGCTTGCGCAGCACGATCGCGATATGCGCGGGCCGCGTGTCCGCCGCCGGGCGACGCGCGGCGACGCCGGCGTGGCGGCGCGCGAACTCGAGTACCGCCAGGTCCGGCGCGCGGCGCGTGTTCGCGTTGCCGGCGAGGAAGGCGACCGACCGGTCGTCGCGTACGAACACGTCGTCGAACGATCCGAGCATCGTCCGCAGATGCGCGGCGAGCCACGGCCGGTTCGCGGCGGGCCCGATGCTTTGCGGCAGGTAGACGGTCGGCTTGCGCGCGGCGCGCGCGAGCCGCATCTGCAGCAGGTGGCCGGCTTCGAGCTTCAGCGCCTCGATCGCGGTGCGCGCGCGCAGGTAGCCGCCGCCCACGCCGACGATCAGGTCGACGCCGTCCAGCAGGTGGCCGAGCGCGCCGAGCGAAGGATTGAGCGCGACCGGCAGCGGCGCCGCGCTTGCCTGCACGACGCGGGCCGCGCCGCGCGCCGCGAGCACCGGCGCCGGATGCACGTCGGGCAGATGCGCAAACGATGCCGGATCGGCGGCGACCACGGTGACCCGCACGTGCGGGCCGAACGCGTCGCGCAGCAGGCCGATCGACAGGTCGACGAGCAGGCCGTCGCCGGAATTGCGCGTGCTATATGCGTGCAGCAGCGCGACATGAACGGGGGCGCTCATCGGGGGACCTCCTCGAGGCGTTCGCGGTAGACGGCGAGCGTGCGCTCGACCATCGTGTCCGCCGAGTAATGACGGGCGGCGAGCGCGCACTGCTCGCGCATGCTCGCGAGCCGTGCCGGAGAGCCGGCGAGATGCGCGAGCGCGGCGGCGAATTCGCGCGGGTCGTCGTCGTTGGCGACGCTCAGGCCGACCTGGTGGCCGTCGACGAGTTCGGCCGCGCCCGCGACGCGGGTCGCGACGATCGGCACCTGCGCGGCGACGGCCTCGATGCATACGTACGGGAACCCTTCGTAGCGGCTCGGCAGCGCGAAGACGTCGAACGCGGAGAAGTAGCGCCGCGCGTTGTCGATACGCCCCGCGACGCGCAGGTTCAGCGGCAGGTCGTCCGCTTCGGCCCCCGCGGCGCGGTTGAAGTCGCCGGAGCCGATCGCGACGATGTGCAGCCGGCCGTCGTCGCGTGCGGCGAGCGTGCGCGCGATGCGCACCAGCCGGTCGACGCCCTTCTGCGCATCGAAGCGGCCGACGAAGCCGATGACGAACGCGTCGTCCGGCACGCCGAGCGCGGCGCGCGCGGCTTCGCGCGGCAGCAGCGCGGGCGGCGTCACGCCGTTCGGGATCGTGCGGATCCGGTCGCGCGCGATGCCGAGGGCGTGCAGGTGGTCGGCTTCGTCGCCGGAGACGGCGATCACCGCGTCGGAGCGGCGATTGCCGAGCCAGCGCTCGATGCCGCCGTAGACGCGGCGCTTCACGGCCGACAGCGTCGGGTTCAGCGTATACACGGCGTGCGGCGTGTAGATCTGTTTCCACGGCCCGCCGCACAGGCGCGCGAGCGCGCCGGCTTTGGAACTGTGGCTGTGGACCACGTCCGGCCGAATCTCATGCAGCAGCCGGGCGAGCGCGCGTGCGGCGCCGACGTCGTGCAGGCCGACCGAACGGCGGAACGGCAGCCGATGAAACGACGCGCAACGCAGGGGCGTGTCGGCCAGGATGGCTTCGTCGAAACGCGCGCCGCGCGGCGCGATCAGATGGATCTCGACGTTCGCGCGCGCGTGGAGGCCGGCGATCAGGTCGACGAGATGCACGGCGACGCCGCCGCCGGCCGCCTCGACTACCATCGCGATGCGCAATGGCGGTCCGGCGCGCTCGGGTGCGCGCGTGGGCGCATGGGCGGCCGCGTGTCGGGAGGGGGGCGTGGCCAGATCGGCGACCGTCATGCCGCTCTCCCGGTCAGGCGGCGCAGCGCCGCGCGCCAGCCGCGCGCGGACGCGTCCTCGGGTTCGTTCGCATAGCGGTATTCGGTGTAGCGGTAGCCGCCGTATTTCGTGCCGTACGCGCAGCGCCCGCCGCGCGCGTCGATGCCGTTCAGCACGACACGGGGCGCCACGCCGCCGTGGCCCGCGACACGCTTCGCGGCTTCGGCGAGTTCGCCGGCCTTGGTCTGGCCGGCGCGCGCGACCAGCAGGATCGCGCTGGCGTGCTTGCCGAGCCAGCTGGCGTCGGCGGCGGCAAGCACCGGCGGCGCGTCGATCACGACCATGTCGTACTGCGCGCGCCATTGCCCGATCAGCGCGCCGACGCTCGCGCGCTGCAGCAGCGCGGCCGGCGCGTGCGGCAACGCGCCCGTCGCGATGAAGTCCAGATTCGGTTCGACCGCGCGATGCACGATGCCGTCGTGCGCCGCGTGTGCCGCGAGCGCATCGGCAAGGCCGTTGTCGCGCGCGACACCGAAATACTGATGCAGGCGCCCCTTGCGCAGATCGCCGTCGATCAGCAGCACCCGCTTGCCGTCGGCCGCCTGCACCGCCGCGAAATTCGCTGCGACGAACGACTTGCCGGCGCCCGGCGCCGGCCCCGTGATCAGCACGACCGGGCGCGCGTCCTGTGCAAGCGAGAAATGCAGCGCGGTCTGCAGGCTGCGCAGGCTTTCGATCGCCGGCTCGTACGGCTCGGCGAGCGCGAGCAGGTGCGGGCCCGCGTCCTGACGCTCGATCGCGCGCATCATCGCGCGCTGGCCGGCGGCGGACGGCACGACCGCCAGCACCGGCAGCCCGGCGTGGCGCTCGATCTCGTCGACGCTGCGCAGGCCGCCATAGAGGAAGTCGCGGGCGAACGCGATCAGCATCCCGAGCGCGAGCCCGACGAGCGCGCCCACGCCGATCGCGACCGGACGGTTCGGCCGCACGGGATCGTCCGGCGCGACGGCCGTATCGACGACGCGCACGTTGCCGGTCTTGCCGGCCTTGACCAGTTCGAGCTGCTGGATGTTGTTCAGCAGCGCCGTGTAGAGATCGGTGCCGACCTTCACGTCGAGTTGCGCGCGCACTTCGTCGCGCTGCCGCTGCGGCAGCCGCGCGAGATCCGTGTCGAGCGCGGCCTGCCGATGCCGCAGCGTCGCGAGCTGCGCGTCGAGCGCGGCCATGTCGGGATGCGACGGCAGGAACCGCCGCGACAGCTCGTCGCGTTTTTGCTGCAGCTCGAGCACGCGGGTCTGCAGGTCCGCGCCCTGCTGCAGCGCGAGCTTGCCTTCCTCGGCGAGGTCGATCGAATGCCCGCTGCTGCGCAGCGTCGCATAGCGTTGCTCGGCCTCCTCGAGCTGCCGCTTGACGGTCGGCAACTGGTCACGGAGGAACGCCAGCGAGTGCGCGGCCTCCGCGGAGCGGCGCTCGACGTTCTGTTCGACGTAGCGTTGCGCGAGCGCGTTGAGCGTGGCGCCCAGCGCGGCCGGATCGTCGCCGCGCAGCGTCGCGACGAGCACGCCCGACTGCTTGACCTTTTCCTGCACGTCGAGCGCGGTGCGCAGCGCGTCGATCGTGTCGGCGCGGCCGT
This sequence comes from Burkholderia anthina, assembly GCF_001547525.1. Taxonomy (GTDB): domain Bacteria; phylum Pseudomonadota; class Gammaproteobacteria; order Burkholderiales; family Burkholderiaceae; genus Burkholderia; species Burkholderia semiarida. The sequence goes on along the minus strand of NZ_LNJP01000003.1, from coordinate 1,126,538 downwards.
TGCGGATCAGGCGAAAGCGCGTGCCGGGCAGTGCGTCGAAGCCGGCGACCTCGATCGACAGCGGGCCGTAGCGCGTGGCAAAGGTTTCCGCGCGGCCGATGTGGCCGATCGCGTCATCGGGCAGATCCCGGCCGGACAGCCGATAGCGCCGCGCATCGATGCGCGTGAGGCTGAACGTGTCGCCTTGCGCGCGCCTCGGCACGTCGAAGCGCGTGACGTTCGCGCGTTCCTGGCCCCATGCATAGCCGCCGATGCCGAGCAGGCCCGGCTGCACGACGCCGTCGTTCAGGCGCGACACGAAATCGCCGATCAGCGGAAAGCGCTTCGGTTTCGCGACGATGTAGCTGCGCAGATCGTCCACGGCGCGCGTCACCACGAGCCGGGACGACAGGATCTGCGCTTCGGCCGAGGCCGGCGCGTTGACGTTGAAGAACGACGCGGCGTCGCCGAGCAGGTTCTTCGCCGCGCTGTCGCCGCCGTCGTCGGTCTGGATCATCAGGTCGGCCTGATAGGTCGGCGGCGCGAGGAAGGCGTACAGCGCGCCGACGCCGAGCCCGGCGGCGGTCAGGGCGGCGATGGTCCAGCGTGCGCCGCCGAGCACGTCGAGCGCGTGAACGAGATCGAACTCGCTTTCGGCAGCGGGTTCGCGGGAAGGCGATGCGGTCATGATGAGGTCGACGGGGAAAGGGCGGCCGGCCGGTCGGGCCAGCGCGCGAGGATGAGCGGGCGCCAGCCGTCGACGGCGGCGGCGATCAGCGATGCGCAGCGCACGAAGTCGGCGCGCGTGCCGCGATAGGGATCGGGAACGTCGAAGCCGGCGCGCGTGCCGCCGGGCGCGATCGCGTGCTCGCCGAGGCGAAACACGCGGCCGCGCGTGAACAGGTGGCGCGCTTCGACATCGCGCTGCTGCGCGCGGTCCATCACGAGGATCAGGTCCGCGTACCGGCACAGGTCGGCCGTGACGGGGCCGGCCACGTGCGCGTCGAGATCGAGACCGAGCTCGCGCGCGACGGCGCGGGCGAGCGGATCGGCCGGATGGCCGGTGCGCGGCGCGAGGCCGGCGGAGCGGACCGTCGCGTGCGGCAGCCGTGCCGCCAGCAGCGCGGCGGCGATCGGGCTGCGGCACAGATTGCCTTCGCACACGACGAGCAGGGACGGGCGCGCGCTCATTTGGTTGCCAGCGCGGCGGCGGCGCCCGTGTTGACGCTCGGCAACAGCAGCGCGAGCACGCGGCTGAAGCGCACGAGGCCGTTGCCGTCGACGTAGACGGTGTCGTTCGGTTCCAGCTCGAACTCGTTCGCGAGCACCATCGCGACCGGCGAGCGCGCGTCGAGATGGAATACGGTCGGCGTGCCGCGCGCATCGCCGCGGATCACGAACATCTGCGCGGCATCCGCCGTGTTCGAGTTGATGCTGCCGGCCTGCAGCAGCGCGTCGCCGAGCGTGAGGCGGCCGTTGCGCTTCGGGAGCGCGCGCAGCGGGCGGTTGACTTCGCCCATCACGTACACGCCGTTGTCGTCGCGCGCGGCGATCTTCAGCAGATCGCCGCCGCGCAGCACGATGTCGGCCGGATTGCGGTGCTCGCGAATCATCTTCGCGACGTCGATGCGCACCGGCACACCGTCGCGAACGAGCGTCACGTCGCTCTGGTCGGCCGCCGGCGTGAAGCCGCCGGCGCGGGCGAGCGCGTCGGCGAGTGTCATCGGCACGTCGTTGACCGCCTGCGCGCCCGGCGCATGTACTTCGCCGTCGATATAGACCTGCTGCGAACGGTACGACGCGACGCGCAGCGTCACCTGCGGGTCGCGATAGACGCGCGCGAGCGCCTGCGTGACGCGCGCCTGGGCGTCGGCGGCGCTCAGGCCCGCGACTTTCAGCTTGCCGGCATACGGAAACGTCAGATTGCCGCGATCGTCGACGACGAACCCGGCAACCGGATCGGCCGCGCGCGGCGGCGTCTGCGGCGAGCCGGGCTGCGCGGCGGCCAGCTCCGGGTGGTCCCAGACGGTGATCTGCAGCACGTCGCCGGGGCCGATCCGATAGCGCGAAGCGGCGGGGGCGTCGAGCGCCGACAGCGCGGCCGTCGCGGCCGCCTTCTCGGCGCGCTGGCGCTGGATCAGCTGCGGGTCGATCTGCACGATCGGCACGGGCAGGCGCGCAGGCGACGCGTCCGCGCGTGCGGGTGCGCCGTCGTCGGCCGGATGCGCGGGTGCGTCCGCGCGCGCGATGCCCGGCGCCGCATCGGGCGCGCGCGTCGCGCGCAGTTCCTGGACGAACGGGTGATCGTCCATTCGCATGCCGGGCGCGAGCGCGCACGCGGACAGCGCGAGGCCGGCCAGCGCTGCAAGCGACGCCGTGCGTATCGCGTGTACCGCACGCCGGCGTGCGCCGGCCGCGGTCGAAACGTTCGAGGTCTTCATCTGATCATTCCTTGATGGCGGCGCCGGGGTGCGGCGGCCGCGCGCGCCCGGCCCGGGGTAGCCGGGCGCGAGCGGGGTTCGGGTGAGTGCGCGCCGCGTTCGCCGGTCACGCGAACGCGGCGGGCCGCTCAGTAGGCGTTGGGATGCACGATCCCTTTCAGCACGGTCGCGCCGATGATGCGCAGGTCGAGCGCGAACGACCAGTTGCGCAGGTAGTACAGGTCATGCTCGATGCGCGACTGCATGCTTTCGACGCGTTCGGTCGCGCCGCGCAGCCCGTTGACCTGCGCCCATCCGGTGATGCCGGGCTTGATCCGGTAGCGATGGATGTAGCCGTCGACGATCGTGCGGTATTGCGCGTCGTGCTCGACCGCGTGCGGGCGCGGGCCGACCACCGACATGTCGCCGAGCAGCACGTTGATGAACTGCGGCAGCTCGTCGAGGCTCGTGCGTCGCAACAGCGCGCCGACGGCCGTGACGCGCGGATCGTTGCGCATCGCCTGCACGACCGTGCCATCCCGCTCGACGTGCAGCTTCATCGTGCGGAACTTGTAGATGTCGAAGGTTTCACCGTCGGCGCCGCGCCGCTTCTGCGTAAAGAACACGGGCCCCGGCGACGACAGCTTCACCGCGACGCCGATGACGAGCAGCAGCGGCATCAGCGCGATCAGCGCGACCGCGGCAAAGGTACGGTCGAATGCCGCCTTCAGCATTCGCGCGCGCGGCGTCAGCGGCGACACGGCGAGCGAGATGGCCGGCTGGCCGAGCACTTCGTCGGCCTGACTGCCGAACGGCGCGAGCTGGCTCACGTCGGGCAGCAGCCGCAGATCGACGAAGTCGTGACGGAATTCCTCGATCACGTCGACGATCGCGCGCTCTTCGCTCAGCGGCAACGCGATCCAGATCTCGCTCGCGCGAAGCTGCCGCGCGTGTCTCGCAAACGTCGCGAGGTCGCGGTGCACCGGAAGCTCGCCGGCGCTCGCCCCGGCGTCCGGCGAAACCCGATAGATCGCGACGAACCGGTACGGCGAAGCCATGCGTTCCACCGCGGAAGCCAGTTGCGCGATGCGCTCGTCGGTCCCCGCGAGCGCGATCGCGCGATAACGCTTGGGCGCGCGCACGCGGCGGCACCGCCACACGAACAGCGCGATGCGAAACGCGATCAGCGACACCGCGACACCCAGCGTCCAGCGAACGAACCACGCGAACGACGCGACATTGACCGCGGCCATCGCGATCATCATGACGAACACGCTGCCTTGCGCGATCAGCCATAGCGCGAGCGCGCGAAGCAGATAACGCGCGATGCGCGCGCCGTTGTCGCTCAGGTCGCGGTCGATCAGGCCCAGCAGGAAGGTCGCGCACAGCACGCTCGTCGCGACGAGCACGGTTTCCGTTCGCAGCGCCGCGAGCGACATGGTCGTTTCGTCCAGCATCACGACCGCGATCGTGACGATCATCGCGATGTCGGCGACGAGCACGGCGAGCGCCCGGTTTCTGAGCAGTTTTTTCAGCATTTCACGTCGCCTCACGACATGCCGGCTTTGCCCATGCGGCCCGCATGGAGATACGCGTGTGGAGGCGCCTCGGGTGGTTCACGTCAAGTTATTCGAGATCGGACGAATGATTCGCGGTGCGAATCGGATTCGTTCGATTCATTCTATTGACGAGGAATGCGCGGGACCATCAGGCAACGGGAAGATCGGCAGCGCTTGCCGGTCGGACTGGTCCTGTTCTGTGCGGCCGGTTTGCGATGTCGTGCCGTCGCGATGAAACAGCATCGTGCGGAGATCGGTATCGTCCGCGCGTGTGGACCCGGGGGCGGGCGCTCGATGCTCGCATCTGGCAGCGTTTTGGAGCATGCAGCACGATCAGCATGTGAATCGTGACGTGGCCGCGCCCACCGGCCACCATCGAACGCCCGCTCCCGGGTCTTGTCCCGGCGAAGGTCGGCCCGGCAGGCCGCGCGTATCGCCGCCGGCCGGAAGCCGGCAACGAATGCTCAACGGCCCCACGCGAAGTAATGGGAACCGGCGACCGCCAGCACCGCGCCGATCAGCGCCGCGTAAGGCGCGAGATTCAGCCACATGCTGCGCGTCGGCACCGCGAGCTCCATGTCGCGCTGCATCTGCGCGGGGAAGCGGCCGCGGTCCTGCCAGTAATGGCGATACAGGAACACCGGCACGATCAGCAACATCGCGATCAACCCGTTGCGCAGCGTGCCTTCGCCTTGCAGATCGGCGCCCGCGCCCGCATAAACGAGGTTCGCATAGCCGCAGATCGAGCCCGCGACGAGCAGCCACGTCGGGCAGCGGAACGGCCGATCCCAGTTGCCGCGATCCATCCGGTGGATCCAGCCCGACTGAAGATTCAGGAATACGAACAGCATGTAGCAGACGTTCGAGATCGACAGCACCGTCATGTAGTCCGACATCATCAGCAACACGAGGTTGAAGCCGAGGTCGGTCCACATCGCGCGCGTGGGCGAGCCGTGCTCGTTCACGTGCGACAGGTACTTCGGCAGCCAGCCGTCGACCGACGCCTGGTACAGCGTGCGCGACGAACCCATCATCGACGTCATCACGATCAGCAGGATCGACAGCATCAGCATCACGACGACCGCATTCGCGACCCACGCGCCGCCGCCGACGATCTTTGCCATCGCGGCCGCCACGCCGCTACCGTCGCGAATCGACGGATCGAGCATCGCCTGGGTGCCGAGCGCGCCCTGGAACGCCATCGGCACGAGCGTCATCACGACGAGGCACAGCGCGCCCGACCAGAAGATCGCCTTCGCGGTATCGCGCCGCGGATCGCGGAACTCACGCGTGTAGCAGACGGCCGTCTCGAAACCGTACGACGCCCAGCCGGCCATGAACATCGCGCCGAGCGCCATCGTCACGCCCTGCCCGTTCCATGAGCCGAAGGTCGCGGCCGTAAGGTTGCCCTGCGCGTCGTGACCGAGCGGCAGCAACGGGAGCAGGTTCGACATCGGCACGTCGCCGGTGACGAACGGCACGATGCCGACGATCAAGAGCGGCGTGAGCGACGCGATGCCGAGAATGCGCTGCGTACGCGCGGCCTTCGACGCACCGCTGTGCTGCAGCTTGAACGTGACGAGAAGCAGGATCGTCGCGATGATGAACGTCGCGTTGATCCGCAGCGAAAGCCCCGGCTTGATGAAGCCGAGGTCCGCAACCTTGAGCTGCCAGTGCAGCACGGCCGCATCGGCGGGAAAGAGACTCGTGAGCGCATAGCTCGCTGCGAGGCCGCAGCCGAGCGCGAGCATCGGCGACCACGCGAGCCAGTTGCACCACACGGATACCGGCGCAATCAGCTTGCTGTAACGAACCCAGCCGATCGCGCCGTACACCGACGCGCCGCCCGATTTATGCGGAAACAGGCTGGAAATCTCCGCGTAGGTCGCGCTTTGAATCAGCCCCATCGTGATCGCGGCGATCCACACGGCCCACGCCGGGTGGCCGATCGTCGCGGACACGCCGCCGATCGTGAACAGCACGCCGGCCGGCACGCCGCTCGTGACCCAGAACGCGTCCTTCCAGCTGAGGCCGCGTTGCAGCGTGTGGCCGCCGGCATCGTGCGGCGTATCGGCCGCGACGTCGGCGGCATGGCGGATGGGCGATCCTGCATCGTTCATGGTGCTTGCTCCTGAGTGGTCGAGTTCCCGGCCGGCGGGACCGGCAAGCGGATCGGGCAGGGTGCAGGCATTGTCGAATGCGCGGCTGCGTGAAATGAATCGGCCCAGTCTGAAAATCGGCCGGTGCTCGGACCGGTCCGAGCCGGCGCACTTTTTTCACTCGCCGATCGTGCCGCCGCGAACCACGACGATAGCGATCGCCAATCGAGCCGATACGAATAAGTCAATTCACGGCCGGCTTACATGCGAATTACAGTGAGGCCCCATTTCAAACATGGAGTCGACAGATGTACAACACGCAAGCCGCATGGCGTACCGCTTTGCTGGTATGCGCGACCGTCCTGACCTTCGACGCGAGCGCATCGACACTGACACGCGACAACGGCGCGCCGGTCGGCGACAACCAGAACTCGCAGACGGCCGGCCCCGGTGGCCCCGTGGTGCTGCAGGACGTCAACCTGATCCAGAAACTGCAGCGTTTCGACCGTGAGCGCATTCCGGAGCGCGTCGTGCACGCGCGCGGCACCGGCGCATACGGACACTTCATCGCGACCCGCGACATTTCCGACTACACGCAGGCGAAGGTGTTCGCGCCGGGCACCGACACGCCGGTGTTCGTCCGGTTCTCGAGCGTGATCCACGGCGGCACGTCGCCGGAGACGCTGCGCGACCCGCGCGGCTTCGCGACGAAGTTCTATACGTCGGAAGGCAACTGGGATCTGGTGGGCAACAACCTGCCGGTGTTCTTCATCCGCGACGCGATCAAGTTCCCGGACATGGTCCATTCGCTGAAGCCGGCGCCGGACACGAACATCCAGGATCCGAACCGCTTCTTCGATTTCTTCTCGCATCAACCCGAAGCGACGCACATGCTCACGCGCCTTTATTCGGACTACGGCACGCCGAGAAGCTATCGCGAGATGGACGGCAACAGCGTGCACGCGTACAAGTTCGTCAACGCGCGCGGCGACGTGCACTACGTGAAATTCCACTGGAAGAGCTTGCAGGGCGAGCACAATCTCGACGCGAAGGAAGCCGAGCGCATTCAGGGCAAGGACTTCAATCACATGACGCGTGATTTGCAGGCGGCCATTGCCGCCGGCAACTTCCCGAAATGGGATCTGTATATCCAGGTGCTGAAGCCCGAGCAGCTCGCGCGCTTCGAGTTCGATCCGCTCGACGCCACGAAGATCTGGCCGGACGTTCCCGAGATCAAGATCGGCACGATGACGCTCGACCGCAATCCGGCGAACATCTTCCAGGAAACGGAGCAGGCCGCGATGGCACCGTCGAACCTGGTGCCGGGCATCGAGCCGTCGGAAGACCGGCTGCTGCAAGGCCGCCTGTTCGCATATGCGGATACGCAGCTGCATCGGGTAGGCGTGAACGGGCTGCAATTGCCGGTGAATCGCCCGCGCGCCGACGTGGCGAACCACAACCAGGACGGCGCGATGAACGGCGGCATGACCAAGGGCACCGTGAACTACGAGCCGAGCGCGGCGAAGGATCTGTCGGCGGATGCGCGGTACAAGTACAGCCGGCTGCCGCTGACCGGCACGACGCAGCAGGCGGCGATCGCGCGGACGCGGAACTTCGCGCAGGCCGGTGCGTTCTATCGATCGCTGCCGGAGAACGAGCGCAAGGATCTGATCGCGAATCTCGCGGGCGATCTCGGGCAGGTGAAGGACGAGAACGTCAAGTACACGATGCTGTCGTATTTCCAGAAGGCCGATCCGGAGTACGGCCGCAGGATCGCGCTGGCGGTCAATGCGGATCCGCAGCGCGTTGAGGCGCTGGCTGCGCGGCTGGCGGACTGACGTCAGGTTGAACCCATGATGAAAACGGCCAGTCGCGAGACTGGCCGTTTTCGTTTGCTACGTGAGCGGCGTGAAGCCGTCGATCACGCGAGATCGAAGCGGTCGAGGTTCATCACCTTGTTCCAGGCGGCGACGAAGTCGCGCACGAACTTCTCCTTCGCATCCGCGCTGCCGTACACCTCGGCCAGCGCGCGCAACTGCGAGTGCGAGCCGAAGATCAGGTCGACGCGCGTGCCCGTCCACTTGACCGCGCCCGTCGCACGGTCGCGCCCCTCGAACACGTCGTTCGCGCCCGACACCGGCTTCCACTCCGTACCCATGTCGAGCAGGTTCGCGAAGAAGTCGTTCGTCAGCGTGCCCGGACGATCGGTGAACACGCCGTGCTTCGAGCCGCCGACGTTCGCGCCGAGCACCCGCAAGCCGCCGACCAGCACGGTCATCTCCGGCGCCGTCAACGTCAGCAGCTGCGCCTTGTCGACCAGCAGCGCCTCGGCCGGCGTCTTGTACGCGTGCTTCAGGTAGTTGCGGAACCCGTCCGCCACCGGCTCGAGCACGGCCATCGCGTCGACGTCGGTTTCTTCCTGCGACGCATCCATCCGGCCCGGCGCGAACGGCACCGTGATCGCGACACCCGCGTTCTTCGCCGCCTGCTCGACGCCCGCCGCGCCGGCCAGCACGATCAGGTCGGCCAGCGACACCTTCTTGCCGTCCGTCTGCGCATCGTTGAACGCCTTGCGCACGCCTTCGAGCGTTTCGAGCACCGCCGCGAGCGCCGCCGGCTGGTTCACTTCCCAGTCCTTCTGCGGCGCGAGACGAATGCGCGCACCGTTCGCGCCGCCGCGCTTGTCCGAGCCGCGGAACGTCGCCGCCGACGCCCATGCGGTCGACACGAGCTGCGACACCGACAGGCCGGTGGCCAGCACCTTCGCCTTGAGCGCGGCGACGTCGGCGGCGTCGATCAGCGGGTGATCGACGGCCGGGATCGGGTCCTGCCACAGCAGGTGTTCCGCCGGCACGTCCGGGCCGAGATAGCGCGAGCGCGGGCCCATGTCGCGGTGCGTGAGCTTGAACCATGCGCGTGCGAACGCGTCGGCGAACTCGGCCGGGTTCTCGTAGAAGCGGCGCGAGATCTTTTCGTAGGCCGGGTCGAAACGCAGCGACAGGTCGGTCGTCAACATCGTCGGGCGATGCTTCTTCGACGCGTCGTACGCATCGGGAATCACTTCGTCCGCATCCTTCGCGACCCACTGGTGCGCGCCGGCCGGGCTCTTCGTGAGCTCCCATTCGTAGCTGAACAGGTGTTTGAAGAAATCGTTGCTCCACTGCGTCGGCGTCGACGTCCACGTGACTTCGAGGCCGCTCGTGATCGTGTCCTTGCCCTTGCCCGTGCCGAACGTGCTCTTCCAGCCGAGCCCCTGCTCTTCGAGGCCCGCGGCTTCCGGCTCGGGGCCGACGTTCGACGCCGGGCCGGCGCCGTGCGTCTTGCCGAACGTGTGGCCGCCCGCGATCAGCGCGACCGTTTCCTCGTCGTTCATCGCCATGCGCGCGAACGTCTCGCGGATGTCGTGCGCGGCGGCGACCGGGTCGGGGTTGCCGTCCGGGCCTTCCGGGTTCACGTAGATCAGGCCCATCTGCACCGCGGCGAGCGGGCTTTCGAGCTCGCGCTTGCCGGTGTAGCGGCTGTTCGGGCCGCCGCTCAGTTCCAGCCAGATCTTTTCCGAGCCCCAGTAGACGTCGTCCGGCTCCCACGTGTCGACGCGGCCGCCGGCATAGCCGAAGGTCTTGAAGCCCATCGATTCGAGCGCGACGTTGCCGGTCAGGATCAGCAGGTCGGCCCACGAGATGTTGCGGCCGTACTTCTGCTTGATCGGCCACAGCAGGCGGCGGGCCTTGTCGAGGCTGACGTTGTCCGGCCAGCTGTTGAGCGGCGCGAAGCGCTGCTGCCCGCCGCCGGCGCCGCCGCGGCCGTCGGCCGTGCGGTAGGTGCCGGCGCTATGCCACGCCATGCGCACGAACAGGCCGCCGTAGTGGCCGAAGTCGGCCGGCCACCAGTCCTGCGAGGTCGTCATCAGCGCGTGCAGGTCCTGCTTCACCGCGGCGAGATCGAGCTTCTTGAACGCTTCTGCGTAGTCGAAATCCGGGTCCATCGGATCGGACAGCGCCGAATGCCGATGCAGGACGTTCAGGTTCAGCTGATTCGGCCACCAGTCCTTGTTCGTCGTGCCGCTGCCTGCGGTGTGGTTGAACGGGCACTTCGATGGGTTCGACATGGACATTCTCCTTGGATGAGCGATGTTGCGTGGGTTCAGTGCCGCTGGTACTTCAACAGCGGGCGTCCGTTCAGCGGCTGCGTGGCGCGCGCGTTGTGCGAGTAGTGCCGCGTGAACGCGTCGATGTCCGCCGCGGACAGCTCCATCGTGTCCTGCAGCACATACCATTCGACGTTCTCGGTGAGCGGGGGCGTCGTCAGCGAGCCGAGGTAGTGGTAATAGCTGTCGAGATCGTCCGGCATCAGCGCCGCCACGTCGAACGACGCCAGCGGCGACGCGACGCCGCGCCGCGCCGCGCGCACGATCGACGCGAACTGCGCGTTCTCGTTGCCGTTGCGATACAGCACCGCGACGACGGCAAGCCGGCCGTCCTGCGCGCGGAACACGAAATGGCCTTCGAGCGGATAACGCCGGCCGTCGATCGTGTGCTCGGCCGGCGCGTGGAAGTGCGCCTGAAGCAGCCGGAAGTGACGGCCGCGGATGATCACGTCGCTTTGCTTCGGCACGACCTGCACGGTGTGGCCGTTGTCCACGACGGTCGCGCCGCCCGTGGCGACGTGCACGACGATCGCGTCGTTCACGCCGGGCATGCGTTCGGCCTGCACGACGGTGCCCGACCGGATGTCGATCGGCGATTGCGAATCGCCCGACTCGATCTGCCAGGCCTGCTGATGCGCATAATCGAAGTCGCGCGGGTCCTGCGTCGGTGCGGCGGCGGCCGTGGTCGCGCCGCTCGCGATTGCCGCGGCGAACAGCGGCAGCGCCGCGCGCCGGACTGCCGTGACGACCTGCGTCAGGTTGATTCGATGATTCAAACGGGATCCTCGATACGGGAAGATGAAATGAAATCGCTCGCGGCCGGCGCGAGATGCATGCGCGACCGAAAGCCGGGATCAATTCATTATTCGTATCGGCCCGATGCGTTCCAATCAGACTCGTCTGATTCAAGCGCCATTCATGCGGCACGTCGCGATTCGTGTGGATCGTGCGGATCGAGCGTGCAACGCAAACGTGCGCCGATGTAGGACCAGGCCGATTGTGTCGTCGTCTGCGTCTGCCCACAATGTGCCGGTCGAACGGTTGCATGGTGATCCGTTCGATACCTCGTATCCGAAGCTCGTCTTCGTTCCGAACGCCGCCCGAGGTGGGGCGGCGTCCTTTTTCCGTGTTCGACGCACGGCAACGAACGTGGCGCGCCGCGGGCAGACAGGGAATACGCCCGACGTCGTCGGCGATTTCGATACACCCTCGAGCGCGCGACGCCGTCGGCGCCATCGCGTTTCATCGTTCATACGCGCAGCCTTCGTGCGCGGTCAATTATCAAGGACTCCATCATGAAGACTCGTATTCAAGCCATTCCCGCCGTGATCGCACTCGTCTGCGCCACCGGCATGACGGGCGCGGTCGCCGCCGAAGCCGGCGCGGCGCCGCTGCCGAAAGGCATCGTCGCGGTCGTGAACAACGCGCCGATCGTACAGAGCGACGTGGACACCATCGTGAAGGCGTCGGGCCAGCCCGATACGCCGGCGTTGCGCGATGCGGTGAAGCGCGACCTGATCGTGCGGCAACTGATCGAGCAGGCGGCCGACAAGGCGAACTACGGCAGCCGGCCCGAAGTCCAGGGCATCGTGTCGCGCGCGCGTGCGAGCGCGGCGGCCGATCTGTATCTGCGCGATGCGTTGGGCGCGCAGCGCGTGACCGATGCGCAGGTGAAGGCGCGCTACGACTACATCGTCGCGAATGCCGCGCAGTTCGAATACCGCGCGCAAGTGGTGGCCGTGCCCGATGTCGCGAAGGCGAATGCGGTGGCAGCCGAGCTGAAGCAGGGCGCGGCCTTCGACGCGGTCGCGAAGAAGTACAACACGACCGCGAACGCTGGCGTGGCCGAGTGGAGCGAACTGAAGACGCCGCTTGCCGAAGGCCACACGGCCGGGCTGCCGATGCCGCTCGCGCAGGCCATGACGTCGCTGAAGCCGGGCGCGGTGTCGGGCCCGGTGCAGATCGGCAATGCGTATGCGTTCGTGAAGCTCGCCGACAAGCGCCCGGTGGTCGTGCCGAGCTTCGACAAGGCCAAACCGGTGCTGCGACAGCAACTGGAGCAGCAGGCGCGACAAAACGCGATGGCCGCGCTGGTCGACAAGCTGGCCGCGCAGGCGACGATCGAGCAGTAACAGGCGCCGAAGAAAACGAGGCTCGGCGGGCTGTGAGCCCGCCGAGCTTTTTTCTTCGGTGCGTCGTTTCGCCGGCAATCGGCCGCCTTTTTCCCGCCACCGGAACCACGCCGTGCGCCAACCGCAACGACGTCATCCCACTGCGGTCTCCGCTTCGACGTGAATCATGAAGGCCACGGGCCCGGCGACGCGCGTCCCGTCGAGTGCGAGTTCGACGATCGCGGGCGTCGGCCCGCTGCAATCGATCGACGCCATCTCCATCCGGTCGAACCACGCGCAGTGCGCGACTTCCGCGGACGGACGTGCTCGCGCGTGCGCATCGAGATCCGCCAGGAACACGTGATGCAGCTTGTGCTTGCCGGCCGCGCGAAACAGGTAGCGCAGGTTCCGGCAGACGAGCCCGGTTTCTTCCGCGAGTTCGCGGCGCGCGGCGTCGCTCAGCGATTCGCCCGGTTTGGGTAGGCCGCCGGGCAGTGTCCAGCGGGCGTGCGGTCGGGCGACCAGCAGAATCCGGTCGCCGCGCCGGCACAGGACGGTGGCGCGTTGTTTCATGATGGTGTCGTCCGATTGCGTGCGGCGAATGCCGCGGTTGGGAAAAAACGTTGCTTCGGGGAAGCGCCGTCAGGACGTTCGTGTCGAGACGTTCGCGATGCAAGGGCGTCGCGGGCGTCATGCCGGTTGCCGCGGACGGTCTTGCGCCGTGACGCGTTCCACTTTATGGGCACGCCGTTGGCCACTCAATCGGCCCAGTCTTAAAAGCGCCGACACGAGGAGTGTTGGCGGGCCGCCGGCCGGGAAGCGGGCCACATAGGCTCCCGCACGCCGTGTAGGCCTGGTCCGATTCCTGCACCCCGCCGCCGGACAATAAGACCCGTCCGATAGAGATTCGCGTCCGACTCGCCTGTAATACGCAGCATCCGCCGATATCAAGCGGCATGAACTGGCGATGGAGGACAATCGATGAGTGATGCAGATAATGTGGTCAAGGGCGCGGTGGTCGGCACGATCGCGAGCGCGGCGACCGTCGCGCTCGTGCACTTCGTGATCGAGGCCGGCACGCGCTGGAGCTCCGGCGGCCTGGCGGTGACGCTGGTCTCGGCGGTGCTGATGGCGTTCGTGCTGCTCGTGCCGCCTGCGTTCGCCGCATGGCGCAACCGGATGGACGCAATCGATCCGTTCTTCGAGCCCGAGGCGTTGAAGCCGATCCTGCAAGGCCGTGCGGTGGGTATCGTGCTCGGCATCGTATTCGGCATTTCGGTCGTGACGGGCTGGCAATGATGGCGACGAACGCGTCCACCCTGCTTGCGGCGGACCCGGTCGTGCGCCCGACCGTGAAGGTCATTTCGCTGCGCCGCAGCCACGCGCGCCGGCACGCGTTCCGCGCGAACAACCCGCATCTGGATTTCGAATTCGTCGACGCGATCGACGGACACGCGCTCTCGGACGCCGCAATCGCCGCATCCGGCCTGTTCGCGCCCGGGTTGCCGTACACGCGCGGTGCGTTCGGCATTGCGATGACCACGCATCGGCTGTGGAGCGACATCGCGTCGGGCCGCGAGCGGGTAACGATCGCCGAGGACGATGCAATCTTCCGGCCCGATTTCCACGACGCCACGCTGCAATTCCTGCGCGACAATCGCGGCCGGCACGATTTCATCGCATGGGGCTACAACTTCGATTCGATCCTGCGCGGTTCGATCTTCAACAGCCGCGCGCCGGTGACGATGCGCTTCGACGAAGCGGCGCTCGACGATGCGATCGGCGATTTCCGGAACGACCGCGGCCCGGTGCTGGTGATGAACCTGCTCGAGTTCTACGGGATCTGTGCGTACACGATCTCGCCGGCCGGCGCGCGCTTCCTGCTCGATCGCTGCTTTCCGCTGCGGCCGGAGACGCTGTACTCGTACGGGCTGGGCCGGACGCTCGACAATTACGGCATCGACATCGTGATGAACAAGTTCTACGGCGCGATGCGCAGCGCGGCCACCTTTCCGCCGCTCGCCGTGACGATGAATGCACGCGAGACGTCGACGGTTCAGGCCTGACTCGATCGGACGCGACAACCGGCGACGTCGAATCGAAAGGGGCGCCTGCCTCGTACGTGCACCGGCACGCTTCGGCTGCCGCCCCGTTCGTCGTTGCGCGACGCGGTCAGACCGTCGCCGTGATGCCGGCCGGGCCCGATTCTCCCGCCGCCCGCACCACGATTTCCACATGCTGGCCAAATGCCGCCAGCGTCAGCATCAGCTGATCCAGCGAAACGTTCCTGAGCCGCTCGCGCTGCTCGGGCGTGACCACCGGCCGGGCCATTTCCGCGAGCGCCGCGGCCTCTTCGTCACTCAGGCCGCGCGACGCAATCAGCGCGTTGAGTTTCAGTGCAAGGACGGACTTGGCCTCCAGCTCCCCGACGTCGTAGAAATCGAAATCGGCCGGCACGGCGCCGGTGTAGTCATCCTGATCGTCGTAATTCATCGTGCTTCTCCCGTGATCGCCGAACACTGCGCGGCATCGAGCGGCGTAATCACCAGCCGCCGGTGCGACACCTCGATCCGCAGCGGTTGGTCGGGCGCGAAGCCCGCCGCCTCGATCCATCGTCCGGACAGCTTCATCCACACATGCATGACGGGCGGCGCCCTATCGGCGAGCCTGAGATGCGGAACGACGCGGCGAGATTGAATGGATGTTTGCGTGTTGACGAAGCAGTCTTGGAAACGAATGGGTGCGCTATGATTCGCGTCAGCCATGGTCAACTCCTTTGTTGAGTTGGTGGTGGTCAGCGGCCTGCAGGTGTTCTACCCACCCGCAGGCCGCGCTCGTTGACGCGGCGGATGTCGATCGTTACTTCATCCAGGCGAAAACGTGCAACTACTGTAGCCAAGATTGAACGGCCGCGGGCAAGGGGTGCGCGCGGTTTCGGCCGCGTTGACCATCAGGCCAGTGCCTCGCGTCCTTGCTGCTCAACGATTTCGCGGCGGCTGCGCCGGCCGGCCGATTCGTCGTTTCTTCACCGATGTGTTGAAAAGCGTGTCGATCGACCGCGTCGACGCACCCTGACGAACCGTTTCCACCGACGGGAAGAAATCCCAACACGAATCGGTTCAGTCCTATTGGATGCAGGGGCCGGCCACGTTAAGCTTGATTCGCGCGGTGCCGTGGCATGGATTCGACGGCGGTCGCTGGGCCCGGCCGTTGCGCGAAGCTACGTTGGTTGTAGCACTACTCCTCACGCTGCCTTATGCGAGCGTCGAATCCCCGCCGGCGGTTGCCGCGCACGTCCTCCGCTCATCGTTCAGATGACGCGAAGCGAGCCGTCCTCCCGCTTCGCGCCTCCTTCATGCTCCCTGCTTCGTGCCCGCCGCCGCCGCCCTGGCCGCAAGCGGATCGCCACGCTGCTGCGCGTGGGCGCCGGCGCGCCGCGCGAGCGCGGCTTGCGCGCAACCGCGGTATTGTTCGAACTCCCGCGCGAACGCCACCGCGTCGCCGGCCAGCGCCAGCGCTTCCAGCGACGCGCAGAGGCCCGACACGTCGCGCTCGCCGATCATCGCGAACGCGCCGCGCATGCTGTGAATCTCCGCGCGCGCGGCCTTCAGATCGCCGTATTCGAGCGCGCGCACGATCGCGGCATTGGCCCGGTTGGTCGCATCGACCAGCGCCGCGCCCAGGTCGCGCGGCAGCGGCCCGCGCGTGCTCGCGGGCGCCGCCGCGATCGCGCGGCCCGGCCGCCACGGGCCCGTATATTTCGCGATCGCCTGTTCGAGCGAGCGCAGCGACGTCGGCTTCGTGACGATCTCGTCGATGCCAGCTTCCTTCGACAGCCGCAACTCGTCCGGCTCCGCATGCGCGGTCACGGCCAGGATCGGCAGCGCGCGGCCGCGTTCGCGCAGCATCCGGGCGAGCGCATAGCCGTCGAGGCCCGGCATGTTGAGGTCGGTCATCACGATCGCGTAGTCGTGCCGTTCGACGAGATCGAGCGCTTGCGCCACGTTCGACGCCACGTCGGCGCGATAGCCGAGCACGTCGAGCTGGTCGTGCACGAGCGAGCGGTTGACCGGGTTGTCGTCGACGAACAGCACGCGCAGGTCCGGCGTGTCGCCGCCGGCCGGCGCCGGCTGCATCCCGTGCTGATGATCGAGCGGCAGCGGCAGCGACACGACGAAGGTCGAGCCGACGTTCGGCACGCTGTCCACGGCGATGCGCCCGCCCATCGACTCCGCGAGCTTGTTGCTCAGCGGCAGGCCGATGCCCGTGCCGCCGAAGCGGCGCGCGATCGATTCATCGGCCTGCGCGAACGGCTCGAACACGCGTTCGAGCTGCGCGGGCGTCATGCCGATGCCGGAATCGCTGACGCGGATCATCACCGGCGTGCCGTCGGCCACCGGCGCCGTCACGGACAGCGCGACCGCGCCGCGATCGGTGAACTTGATCGCGTTGCTGACGAGATTGACGACGATCTGCCGCACCCGCAGCGGATCGCCGACATACGGCCGCGCCGCCTGCGCATCGACGTCCACGCGCAGCGCGACGCCCTTCGCGCGCGCGACCGGCTCGAACAGCTCGGCGATGTCGCGCGCCAGCTCGTCGATGCGGAAGCTGGTCGCCTCGAGCGTCATCCGGTCGGCTTCGATCTTCGTCATGTCGAGCACGTTGTTCAGCATGTCGAGCAGCATCCGCGCGGCCGACGTGACCGCATGCAGCCGCGATTTCTCGCGATTGCGGTCGGGCGCCTTGTCGAGCAGCTCGAGGTTGCCGAGCATCGCGTTCAGCGGCGTGCGGATCTCGTGGCTGATCGTTGCCAGGAACGTCGATTTCGCGCGGTTCGCGCTGTCGAGCGCGCGCTCGGTGTCGGCGCGCGTCGTGATGTCGGAGAACCCGCACAGCAGCGTGTCCTTGCCACGGTAGCGCACGCGCACGAAGTTGACGAGCAGGTCGCGCGCGCGGCCGTCGTCGAGCGTCACCGGGAATTCCACGTCGAGCTGCACCGGCGCGCTGCCCGCGCCCTGCCGGTAGCGCGCGAGCAGGCGCTCGTGCAGCGGCGGCGCGCCGGCCGCGCTTTCGTACAGCTCGTGCATCCGGTTGCGCAGCAGCACCGCGTCGGTGTCGAGCGACACGAGCACGATGCCGAACGGCGACGTCGCGATGATCGCGCGGCTCATTTCATCGGTCTCGAACACGCGGCGCGAGCGGCGGAACACCGGCGCGAACACCTTCAGGTCGAACGCGATCACGAGCGCCCACAGCACGGCCAGGATCAGCGCGGCCACGCCGGTTTCGCGCACGATCGTCGGCCAGATCGCGATCGCGATCGTGCGCCACGAGTACGCATAGACGATCGCGAAGCCCGTGTCGGCAATCCGGTCGCTGATCGTGAACACGCCGTGCAGATAGCTTTCGTCGAAGCGGTCGAGGCCGCGCCGCCAGCCGTTCTCGGCGAGCGCGTGACGCATCAGCGCGGCGCCGTCGATCGACGCGCGCGTGCGGTCCTCGTCCAGCAGCACGCGGCCGGCCTGGTCGACCAGCATCACCACCGCGTCTTCCGGCGCCTGCTTGAGCCGGTCGTCGAGCACGTTCACGTCGAGATCGCTGACGAAGGTCATGAAATGCCGCGGACCGTCGAACGCGGGCTCGACGAGGCGGAACACCTTCTTGCCGGTGAGCGGGTCGATCGCGGGCGGCTCCCACGCGATGCGGCGCGTCGCGCGCCAGTAGCGGGCGACGGCCGGGTTCGACCAGTCGGCGACGTTGAACGCGAGGCGGTCGATCAGCGCGCGGGTGTCGGCCACGCCGATGCGCTCGAGCACGTCGCGATACGGCATCGACGGCGGCGGCGTGATCGCGAGCACGTTGCGGTCGGGGCTGTACGCGTAGCCCGACAGCGGCATCCCAGATTGCCGTTCGGCGGCCGCCACCGAGATCGTCAGCCGCTCCATCAGTTGAACGTATTCGTCGGTTTCGTTGCCGGCCAGCGCGTCGGGCGTCACGGCGACGAAGATTTCGCTTACGTTGCGCAACGGCGACAGCACGACGTGGCCGTCGCGCGCGAGCGCCTCGGCCGCGCTGCGCGAATGGCGCGGATGGCTGTTCCACAGCAGCTCCGCGTTGATCACCGAGCGCCGCACCGACGCCTGTTTCGCGTCGATCTCGAGTTCGACGAGCGCCTTGTGCGTGGCGAACAGCTCGCGCCGCTTCGCGATGTAGTCGCGCACCGAGCCGTCGAGCAGCACGCTCGTCGCGAACAGGATCACGAGCGACAGCACCGCGGCCCCGCCGTACAGCGTGAAGCGCTGGTAGCGGTGCAGCAGGCTCAGGTCGCGCGCTTCGCCGTCGATCGACGCGAACGGCGCGTTGGCGTCCACCGGGGACGCGAACAGGTTTCGGATGGGCATGGGACGAATACCGTGAAGTCAATGCGCAAATCGGGGCCGCGCGCGAGACGGACGGCGAATGCCGTCGGCCAGGCGCGCCGCATAGCGATATCCGTAAGCCGTGTGGAATGGCAGGCGATTGCACTGCCGGCTCGGGGAACGAGCCAATTATCGTGATGGCAGGGCCGCCGGTATGTAGGGCAGTCCGAAGCAATTCGGCGACGGCGGTAGGACTGGTCCTATTTTCGATGCGAGCCTGCGCGCCGCGTTTATACGGCGCGCGCGGCGCGCATGTCAAACGATCGTGCGTTTCGGGCGCGCGCCGCGTCGCATTTTCCTCGCAGAAGTGTCAGGCATCGTCATATTCGGACCAGTCTGAGTAAATAAGTTTGGTCGCGTCTGGCTGTCTGATTATCGAAAGGCGTTGCGAAAAATATATTGGCTCACGTAGCTCGAATTTCGTCTCACACTTTCGTATAGAGGCAATCAACGTGAACAAGACATACCGCACCGTCTGGAATCCGACGACGGGTACATGGGTCGCGGCGGCCGAAACGGCGCGCGCGCGAAAGAAATCGAACTCGACGATGCGTTCGTCGGTCACGGCCGCGGTCGCGGTCATGGCGGGCGTCGGCGGGAGCGGGTTTGCAGTCGAAGCCGGTGCGCAGACGGCCGCGAACGGGAATGGCGGGTTGGCGCTGTGCGGCACGACAACCGGGATGAGTTTCGGCTCGGGATACAGCGTGGGTGCCGCGGTGAGCGGGTGTAACCTGGCACCGGATTCGGCCCTCTATCAGGGGCACCCGATCTCGTTTGCACTGGGCAATAACAGCACGGCGGCCGGGACAAACGTGGGTGCCACGACGCCGGCTACTCTGGCGGGTATCAGCGGCAGCAAGGATGGCCACCTCGTGGTGCATGGCGGCGCCGGCGTGCATATCGCGGGCCCGGCGGATTTCGCCAATAACGTCAACATGCGGACCAATCGCATCCAGAACCTGGCTGCCGGTACGGCGGGCACGGATGCGGTCAACTTGAATCAGCTGAACGCCGCGATCGCGGCGACGGATGACAAGTTTGTGAATATTCGTACCGGGGTGTATGCGGCGGACGTGGCGGCCAGCGCCAATGAAAGCGCCACCGCCATCGGCGCGAATGCAAGCGCCACGGCTATCTCGGCAGTCGCGCTCGGCGGCAATACGGTGGCCAACGCAACGAACGGGGTGGCGATCGGTACGCTCGCGCGCGCGACCGCCGCCGAAACGACCGCAGTTGGCGTAGGCGCAGCGGCTACCGGATCGAACTCGTCGGCGTTGGGGCGTGGCGCGGCGGCAAATGCGACAAATTCGGTCGCGCTCGGTACTTTTTCCCTTGCAGATCGCGCCAATTCCGTGTCCGTGGGCACGGCGGCGAGCCAACGCCAGATCACGAACGTCGCGGCCGGTACGGCGGGTACGGACGCGGTCAACGTGAATCAGCTGAATGCCGCGATTGCCGCGAGCGACCCGTATTTCATGGTCAACAGCACGAGCGCCAATCACGCGAATGCGACGGGTGCCAATGCGGTTGCCATCGGACAAAACGTGACGTCCAGTGGCTCCAGTTCCGTCGCGGTCGGATCCGCAACGACGGGCGCCGGTTTTCACTCCGTCGCGATCGGCGCGTCGGCGAGGACGGCTGGCGACAGCAGCGTGGCGCTCGGCGATGGTGCCGGGGTCGTCGCGAGCGGCCGTTTTGTTCCGACCAACGGCGTAGCCATCGGTACCAATGCCCGCGTCATCGATGGTGATGTTTCAGGCGCGACCGGCTCGATCGCGATCGGTAATAGCGCAACGGCCGGTGGTGTCGGCACGATCACGATCGGTACCAATGCAAAACACATCGGTTCCGGTGCGACGGTTCTGGGTTCCAATGCCAGCGCGATGGGCGGCGGCGCCGGCGTGGCAGTGGGCACGGGCAGCTCTGCCGCCGGTAGTGCCTCGGTCGCGACGGGCCCGAACGCCACCTCGGCCGGCACGGGCTCGGTTGCAATCGGCAGCCAGGCCGCGACCACGAATGCCAACAGTGTGGTGATCGGTAACGTCGCCGCCGGCAGTGCCGTCAATGCCACCGCGGTCGGCAGCAACGCCCGGGTCACCGGCATCAACGGGATAGCGCTCGGCCAGAGTTCGTCTGCAGGCGGTGCGTCAGCGGTCGGCCTCGGCTTCCGTGCCAATGCGCAGGGGGTCAACTCGGTCGCGCTCGGCGTGGATTCCGTCGCGGATCGCGACAACACCGTTTCCGTCGGTTCGGCTGCATTGCAACGTCAGATCGCGAACGTCAAGGCCGGCACGGCCGGGACCGATGCGGTGAACGTCGACCAGTTGAAGAAGTACGTGGCCGATAACGCTGGTACTGCGAACCCGCTGGCAGTGGCATACGACGACGATACGAAGGGCAAGGTCACGCTGGCCGGCACGGGCGGCACGACGCTGTCGAACGTGAAAGCGGGTGTTGCCGATACGGATGCCGCTAACGTAAGCCAGCTGAAGGGCTCGGGCCTGATCGGCGACGACGGCAAGGCGATCGCCGCGGTCACTTACAACCGCAACGCGGACGGCACGCCGAACTACAACGCGGTGACGCTGGGCGGCGGCAAGTCGGCCGGACCCGTGACGCTGTCGAACGTGGCGGATGGCGTGAATCGCAATGACGCGGTGAACCTCGGCCAGTTGCAGGACTCGGGCCTCGTTGCGCCGGTCGATCCGACGAACCCGGGTGCGGGTGTGACGTCGCTGGCAGTGACGTACGGCAAGAACGCTGACGGTTCGGCGAACTTCGACGAAGTGAAGCTGAAGGGCACGAACGGCACGACGCTGACGAACGTGAAGGCCGGTGTTGCGGATACGGACGCGGTGAACGTGGGCCAGTTGAAGGGTTCGGGCCTGGTCGGCGACGACGGCAGCGCGATCGCCGCGGTCACTTACAACCGTAACGCGGATGGCACGCCGAACTACAACGCGGTGACGCTGGGCGGCGGCAAGTCGGCCGGCCCGGTGACGCTGTCGAACGTGGCCGCGGGTGTCGCGGCGACCGACGCGGTCAACGTGCAGCAGTTGCAGCAGAGCGTGGCAAACGGCAACCCGTATATCGGCGGCCGTGGCACGGGTGTGGCCGCGCAAGCGACGGCACTGAACGCGGTTGCGCTCGGCCTCGGCTCGGTGGCGGACCAGATCAACACGATATCGGTGGGTAATTCGTCGACCGGCCTGACGCGTCGAATCACCAACCTGGCTGACGGCAATGCCGCGTCGGATGCGGCGACGGTCGGCCAGGTTACGGCACTGGTCAGCGGCGTGTCGACCGGCACGAAATCGGCTATCGACGAAGTGAACACCAAGGTGGCCGCACTCGACAAGCGTTTCTCGACCGATTCGATCGGTACGACGGCCGCCCTGGACGATGCATATATCAAAGTGAATGGTATCGGTACGGCCGCATCGGTAACGGGGAATCGAGATATTGCCATTGGTAATGCAGCGCTCAGCGACTCCCTGAATGCGCCCGGGCAAGCCGTGGGGGACTACGCGGTATCGCTTGGTTCGTCCGCTTCCGCCGTGGGATCGTCCTCGACGGCGATCGGCTCCGAGGCTCTGGCTTCGACGGGCGTGAATACCGTTCGCTCGAACGCGACTGCGCTGGGCGCAAGGTCCGCGGCGACGGCGGTGGGCGCCACGGCCATCGGCTATGGTGCGAGCGCCACTGCGCAGAACGCCTTGGCATTGGGCACGGGCAGCGTGGCTGATCGAGCCAACGTGGTTTCCGTCGGATCGGCAGCGCAGGCGCGCCAGATCGCGAACGTCGCGGCCGGTACGGAGAAGACCGATGCGGTGAACCTGGGCCAGTTGAACGAGGCTATCGCAACCGTCGACAACCCGTATGTGAAGGTCGATGGCGCGGGTGACGGTTCGGACGACGCAAAGGTCGCCGACAAATCCTATGGCGTGGCGATCGGCGCCGATTCCAACGTGACCGGCACGACCGGAATCGCGATCGGTGCGAGCGCAACGTCGACCAACACCAGCTCGATCGCGCTGGGTGCCGGTGCGAAGGCAACGGCCAACAACGCAATGGCCTTCGGCGCCAACAGCAACGCGACCGGCACGGGCGCGACGGCACTCGGCAACGGTGCGAATGCTGGCGGCAACTATGCGGTGGCGCTTGGCCTGAATTCGAATGCGGCCGGCTCCAACGCGTTTGCGATCGGCAATACGTCCAGCGCGGCGGGCGCTGATTCGATCGCGTTCGGCACGTTGTCGAACGTCGCTTCGGCAGCGACGAATTCGGTCGCGATCGGCCGCGCTGCGCAGGTGCAGGCGGCGGCGACGAACTCGGTCGCACTCGGCTCGAACTCGGTGGCGGATCGACTGAACTCGGTGTCGGTGGGTTCGACGGGGCAGCAGCGTCAGATCATTTACGTCGCGCGCGGTACGAACAACACGGACGCGGTGAACGTGAGCCAGTTGAAGGAGGCCGTGGCGGCTTTCGGCGGCAATGCATCGGTTGGTGCGGACGGTTCCATCGTGAACCCGACGTACACCATCGGCGGCACCACTTATCGCAACGTGGGCGATGCGCTCGATGCGCTGGCCAATCTGGGCGGCGGGGGCGGCGGCACCGATCCGCTGGCGGTCACCTATGGCAAGAACAGCGACGGTACGCCGAACTTCGAAGTGGTCACGCTCAAGGGCACGGACGGCACGACGCTGTCGAACGTGAAGGCCGGTGTTGCGGACAAGGACGCGGTGAACGTGAGCCAGCTGAAGGGCTCGGGCCTGATAGGCGACGACGGCAAGGCGATCGCTGCGGTGACGTACGACCGTAACACCGACGGCACGCCGAACTACGGTTCGGTGACGCTGGCTGGCGGCGCGGACGGCACGACGCTGACCAACGTGAAGGCCGGCGTTGCGGACAAGGACGCGGTGAACGTGAGCCAGCTGAAGGGCTCGGGCCTGATCGGCGACGACGGCAAGGCGATTGCCGCGGTGACGTACGACCGTAACACGGACGGCACGCCGAACCTCGGTTCGGTGACGCTGGCCGGCGGCGCGGACGGCACGACGCTGAAGAACGTGAAGGCGGGTGTTGCAGACAAGGACGCGGTGAACGTGAGCCAGTTGAAGGGCTCGGGCCTGATCGGCGACGACGGCAAGGCGATCGCCGCGGTGACGTACGACCGTAATACGGACGGTACGCCGAACTACCGTTCGGTGACGCTGGGTGACGGCACGAACCCGACGCAACTGAAGCACGTCGCAGACGCAACCGAAGACAGCGACGCGCTGAACCTCGGTCAGCTGAAGGACGCGGGCCTGGTCGGCGATGACGGCAGCGGCAACCTGACGTCGCTGGCAGTGACGTACGACAGCGCGACGAAGGACAAGGTCACGCTGGGCGGCGGCACGAACGGCACGACGCTGACGAACGTGAAGGCCGGTGTTGCCGACGCGGACGCGGTGAACGTGAGCCAGTTGAAGGGCTCGGGCCTGATTGGCGACGATGGCAAATCGATCGCCGCGGTGACGTACGACCGTAACACGGACGGCACGCCGAACCTCGGTTCGGTGACGCTGGCCGGCGGCGCGGACGGCACGACGCTGAAGAACGTGAAGGCGGGTGTTGCAGACAAGGACGCGGTGAACGTGAGCCAGCTGAAGGGCTCGGGCCTGATCGGCGACGACGGCAAGTCGATTGCCGCGGTCACGTACGACCGTAACACGGACGGCACGCCGAACTACCGTTCCGTGACGCTGGGTGACGGCACGAACCCGACGCAACTGAAGCACGTCGCAGACGCAACCGAAGACAGCGACGCGCTGAACCTCGGTCAGCTGAAGGACGCGGGCCTGGTCGGCGATGACGGCAGCGGCAACCTGACGTCGCTGGCAGTGACGTACGACAGCGCGACGAAGGACAAGGTCACGCTGGGCGGCGGCACGAACGGCACGACGCTGTCGAACGTGAAGGCCGGTGTTGCGGACAAGGACGCAGTGAACGTGAGCCAGCTGAAGGGCTCGGGCCTGATCGGCGACGACGGCAAGTCGATTGCCGCGGTGACGTACGACCGCAACACGGACGGCACGCCGAACCTCGGTTCGGTGACGCTGGCTGGCGGCGCGGACGGCACGACGCTGAAGAACGTGAAGGCAGGCGTCGCAGACAAGGACGCAGTGAACGTGAGCCAGCTGAAGGGCTCGGGCCTGATCGGCGACGACGGCAAGGCGATTGCCGCGGTGACGTACGACCGTAACGCGGATGGCACGCCGAACTACCGTTCGGTGACGCTGGGCGACGGCACGAACCCGACGCAACTGAAGCATGTTGCAAACGCAACCGAAAACAGCGACGCACTGAACCTCGGCCAGCTGAAGAGCTCGGGTCTGGTCGGCGATGATGGCAACGGCAACCTGACGTCGCTGGCGGTGACGTACGACAGCGCGACGAAGGACAAGGTCACGCTGGGCGGCGGCACGGACGGCACGACGCTGTCGAACGTGAAGGCCGGTGTTGCGGACAAGGATGCGGTGAACGTGAGCCAGTTGAAGGGCTCGGGCCTGATAGGCGACGACGGCAAGGCGATCGCTGCGGTGACGTACGACCGCAACACGGATGGCACGCCGAACTACCGTTCGGTGACGCTGGGTGACGGCACGAACCCGACGCAACTGAAACACGTTGCGGATGGTACGGATCGTCAGGACGCGGTGAACCTCGGTCAGTTGCAGGACTCCGGTCTGATTGCGCCGGTCGATCCGACGAACCCGGGTGCGGGTGTGACGTCGCTGGCAGTGACGTACAGCAAGAACGCTGACGGTTCGGCGAACTTCGACGAAGTGAAGTTGAAGGGCACGAACGGCACGACGCTGACGAACGTGAAGGCTGGCGTTGCCGACGCGGATGCGGTGAACGTGAGCCAGCTGAAGGGCTCGGGCCTGATCGGTGGTGACGGCAAGTCGATTGCCGCGGTCACGTACGACCGTAACACGGACGGCACGCCGAACTACGGTTCGGTGACGCTGGGCGACGGCACGAACCTGACGCAACTGAAGCATGTCGCGAACGCAAAGGAAGACAGCGACGCGCTGAACCTCGGTCAGTTGAAGGACGCGGGCCTGGTTGGCAACGACGGCAGCGGCAACCTGACGTCGCTGGCAGTGACGTACGACAGCGCGACGAAGGACAAGGTCACGCTGGGCGGTGGCACGGCCGGTACGACGCTGACGAACGTGAAGGCCGGTGTTGCCGACGCGGACGCGGTGAACGTGAGCCAGTTGAAGGGCTCGGGCCTGATCGGCGACGATGGCAAGTCGATCGCTGCGGTCACCTACAACCGTAACGCGGACGGCACGCCGAACTACAACGCGGTGACGCTGGGCGGTGGCAAGTCGGCCGGCCCGGTGACGCTGTCGAACGTGGCGAACGGCGTGAACCGCGATGACGCGGTGAACCTGGGTCAGTTGCAGGATTCGGGCCTCGTCGCGCCGGTCGATCCGACGAATCCGGGTGCGGGTGTGACGTCGCTCGCGGTGACGTACGGCAAGAACGCGGACGGTTCGGCGAACTTCGACGAAGTGAAGCTGAAGGGCACGAACGGTACGACGCTGACGAACGTGAAGGCTGGCGTTGCCGACGCGGATGCAGTGAACGTGAGCCAGTTGAAGGGCTCGGGCCTGATCGGCGACGACGGCAAGGCAATCGCCGCGGTCACGTACGACCGCAACCCGGACGGCACGCCGAACTACAACGCGGTGACGCTGGGTGCGGGCAAATCGGCCGGCGCGGTGCAGTTGAAGAACGTCGCGGCCGGCACGGACGGCACCGACGCGGTAAACGTCGCACAGCTGAAGGACGCTGGCCTCGTCGCGCCGGTCGATCCGACGAACCCGGGTGCGGGTCTGGCATCGCTCGCGGTGACGTACGGCACGAACGCGGACGGTTCGGCGAACTTCGACGAAGTGAAGCTGAAGGGCGCGAACGGCACGACGCTGACGAACGTGAAGGCCGGCGCGGTGAACGCGGCCAGCACGGACGCGGTGAACGGCTCGCAACTGTACGGCGTGTCGAAGAGCGTCGCGGATTCGCTGGGCGGCGGCTCGGCCGTCGACGCCAACGGCAACGTGACGGCGCCGACGTATTCGCTGACCGATCCGGCCAACGCCGCGGCGAAGGTCGACTACCGCAACGTCGGCGACGCGCTCGACAACCTCGATGGCCGTGTTGCGACCAACACGAAGAACATCACGGTGATCAACAACCAGCTTGCCGATTCGGGCCTGGTGGATCCGGTGACGGGTCAATCGATCGCCGCGGTGACGTACGACCGCAACGCGAACGGCACGCCGAACTACAACGCGGTGACGCTGGGCGGCGGCAAGTCGGCCGGCCCGGTGCAGTTGAAGAACGTCGCGGCCGGCACGGACGACACCGACGCGGTGAACGTCGCGCAGCTGAAGGACGCTGGCCTCGTCGCACCGGTCGATCCGACGAACCCGGGTGCGGGCGTGACGTCGCTCGCCGTGACGTACAGCCAGAACGCTGACGAATCGGCGGACTTCGACGAAGTGAAGCTGAAGGGCACGAACGGCACGACGGTGACGAACGTGAAGGCCGGCGCGGTGAACGCGACCAGCACGGACGCAATCAACGGTTCGCAGCTGTACGGCACGGCGCAGAGCATCGCGGACACGATCGGCGGCGGTACGACGGTCGGCCCGAACGGTCAATTGATCGGCACGTCGATCGAAGTCAACGGCGATCGCTACAAGACGATCGAAGGCGCGATCCAGGCCGCGGCCAGCTCCAGTGTGACGGATTCGATGGCGGTCAAGTATGACAACCTGAACCATACGAGCGTCACGCTCGGCGGAACGGGGGCGCCCGCGCCGGTGAAGCTGACGAACGTCGCGGACGGCACGAGCCAGTACGACGCGGTGAACTTCGGGCAGTTGAGCGCGCTGAACGACAAGATCGGCAACCTCGACGACCGCGTCGGCGGCCTCGAGCTGCGCCCCGGCCCGGGCAACGGCAATGGCGGCGGCACGGGTACCAACCCGTACTTCGGCGCGACCGACCGGACCGCAGGCGGCTCGTCGGCGGCGAACCCCGGCACCGGCACCGGCAACGTGGCGGCAGGTTCGGGCGCGTCGGTCGGCGCCGGCGTGAACGACGGCACGGCGATCGGCTCCGGCTCGAAGGTGGCTGCCGGCGGCGGCACGGCGATCGGCGCGGGCTCGGCCGCGAACGGCGAGAACGCGACGTCGATCGGCCAGGGCTCGAACGCGAGCGGCAGCGGTTCGGTGGCGATCGGCTCGGGCGCCGTGGCGAACGAGGCGAACACCGTCTCGTTCGGCGACGGCACCGATCCCGGCACCAACCGCCGCATCGTCAACATCGCGGACGGTATCAACGAGCACGACGCGGCGACGCGGGGCCAGCTCGACCGTGCGGTCGGCGGTCTGACGGGCCAGATCAACGACGTGTCGAGGAACGCGTACTCGGGGATCGCGGCAGCCACCGCGCTGACGATGATCCCGGGCGTGGATCCGGGCAAGACGCTGTCGTTCGGTGTCGGCGGCGCGACCTACAAGGGCTATCAGGCGGTGGCGTTCGGCGGCGAGGCCCGCATCACGCAGAACCTGAAGATGAAGGCCGGCGTGGGTCTGTCGAGCGGCGGCAACACGGTTGGCGTGGGCGCGTCGTACCAGTGGTAAGGCGCGGGGCGGGGCCGAGCGCCCCGCCCGTGCGATGCCGTTCCGATTTTCAACCTTCTCAGACAAGCGCGTCCGCCCGCGGGCGGACGCCATTTCAAGACCATGACTTCAAAGCTTTTGCGCGTCGCGTCGATCGGCGCGTTCGCGATGGCGCTCGGTGCGTGTACGACGCAATCGGGGCTCACCTACGACATTCGCGCGGTATCCGTGCCGGGCAAGCCGGACAACATCTTCCGCGTGAGCTGCGACGGGCTGCTCGGCAGCGCGAATGCGTGCGCGCGCGCGGCGGAAGAGTTCTGCCGCGGGCAGGGCTTCACGCCGCTCGAGATGATCGACCGCGTCTACAGCCGCGCGCCGATGAAGGATCCGCGCGAAATCACGTTCATCTGCGGCAAGCCGCAGCCCGTCGCGCAGCCCGCGCCGGCACCGGCGCCGCAGCAGCCGGCGCCGCAACCGGTTCAGCCGCGCCAGGTGCTGCTGCAGGGCGACGCGAATTTCGCGACCGACAGCGCGGCGCTGACCACGCAGGCCCGCAACGATCTCGATCGCTTCATCGCGGCCAATCGCGGCATGGAATTCGCGCGCGTGTCGATCACGGGTTTCACCGATTCGACCGGGGGCGCCGCGCATAACCGCGCGCTGTCGGAAGCGCGGGCGCGCACCGTCGTCGAGTATCTGCGCGCGAACGGGCTGCAGGCCCGATCGTTCGTCGCGGAAGGCCTCGGCGCCGCCGATCCGGTTGCGTCCAACGCGACCGCGGCCGGTCGCGCGCAGAACCGCCGCGTCGAGATCCGCCTGGACGTGAAATGACGCATTGACGTATCGCGCGGCGCCGGTTCGCCGGCGCCGCCAGGGCCTTCGTCGGTCACGAGCCGATGGAGGAGCGGGGCGCGATCGACCGCCGCACCCCGCTGTCCCGGCAGGCATGCCAAGCCGCCCGCTCCGACCGAGCCGGCGGCTTTTTTCATTGGCGGCGCGCCGCGCGGCGGGCGGCTCCCGTCCGACCTTGGCGGCCGGCCCCGGTTTCATGCGAAACTAGCGCCCAATCACGATCCAGAAAGAACGGCGCGCATGCGCCGTCGCCGGCCATCGGGCAGCCGTTCGGCCGCCCGCGACAGCGGTGAATACTCGGACGACTATGGGAAGCTATCAGATACGTGTGGTACTGGCCGACGACCACCCGGCATTGCTCGTCGGCGTTCAGCACGGGTTGTCGTCGGTGCCGACGATCCGGCTCACCGGCACGGCCGGCAATTCGACCGAGCTGATCGCGCTGCTCGATGCGAAGGTATGCGACGTGTTGGTATCCGACTACGCGATGCCCGACAACGTGCACGGCGACGGCATCGCGCTGTTCTCCTACCTGCAACGCAACTACCCGGACGTCAAGCTGGTCGTGCTCACCATGCTCGACAACGCGGCGGTGGTCGGCGCGCTCGTGCGGCTCGGCATCGCGTGCATCGTCAGCAAATCGGACGCGATCGATCACCTGATTCCGGCCGTGCATGCGGCCGCCACGGGCGGCACCTATTATTCGCCGTCGGTCGAGAAAGTCGTGCGCACGTTGTCCGCGCATTCGAGCGCGCGGATCGTCGACCAGGCGCCGAGCCTGAGCAGCCGCGAGATCGAGGTCGTGCGGCTGTATGCGTCGGGGATGACCGTCAACGAGATCGCGGACAAGCTCAGCCGCAGCAAGAAGACAATCAGCACGCAGAAGGCGCGCGCGATGCAGAAGCTCGGCGTGGAAAAGGATATCGACCTGCTGCGCTACGCGATGGAGAACGGCATCGTCGCCGCGTCGGGCGGCGAGGGCAAGGCGGCGGAGCAGGAAGGAGAGGGGAAAGGGCGCGCCGAGCCGGACTGACCGGCGTGCCGCGCGCATCGGCAGAAGCTGGTGCGCGATCATCCGCGCCGGGGGGCTTGGCCGGCCGTGCGCCGGAATGGTCGTCGTACCGTCAGCGCGGATGGTCGTCGACGGCCGGCAGCGTCGTCGCGTAACCGTAATCGGACACGAGCCCGCACGAAATCGCGTAGCGGACCAGATCGACGTCGCGCTCGATTCCGAGCTTCTGCATTGCCGAACTCTTCTGCGTGCTGATCGTCTTCTTGCTGCGGCTCAACTGATCGGCGATCGCGTTGACCGACAGGCCCGACGCGAACAGGCGAATCACTTCGAGCTCGCGCGCGGACAACGCCGGCGCCTTGCCGCCCGCGTTGCCGGCGGCGCGCAGGATCCGGTCCATCGAAGGCGACAGGTAGCGGCCGTTCGTATAGGCTGCGTGAATCGCCATCGTCAGGTGGCTCGTCATATCGGATTTGCTGACCACGCACGCGATGCCGAGTTCGATCAGCGCGCGCAGCGCCACCGCGTTCTCCATCATCGTCATCACGACGATGCGCAGATTCGGGTGTCGCTTCAGGATCGCGGTGAACATCGCGAGGCCGTCGCCGAATTCGGTGCCCGGCATCGCGTAGTCGGAGACGAGCACGTCGCATGGATGGCTCGCGAGCGCTTCCATCAGTTCCGTCGAGTTGCCGGCGGTCGCGACCACCGCGAGCGTATTCGTCGCGGACAGTTCGTAGCGTGCGCCGATGACGACCGCCGGATGGTCGTCGGCGATCACGATGCGAATGGGGAAATTTCCTGGCATGTCGGTGTACCTGCATGTTGCGGCGCGCAGTGGGCGCCGTGCGATGGAGATCGGTGCGAGAGCATCCGCGTGCGGCGTGCAAGCAGGCCGCACGCGAAGCCATAGCGCCGACGGCCGGTGGCGGCTCGTCCGGAACCGTCACCGGCCGTCGGCCGAACGAGCGGGGGATCGCTCCCCCGCTTCGGGTAGAGGCTCCGCGCGACGCGGAGCCGTCCGGTCAGAACTCGTAGCCGACCTGTGCACGCACGCCTGCGTCGCCCGTCGACGTGACGGACACGGCGCCGTTCATCAGCCACTTGCCGTCGCGCGTCCGGTAGGTCGCGCCTGCCGCGATCGCCGAGCCGCTCTTGTAGTTCGCGGCGCCGGCCGCGACGACGGTCTTGCCCGGTTGCGACGGCGTCAGGTTCGGCATCGCCATCGCCGCCGCGACACCGGCGTACGCGTTCTTCGCGACGTCGTTGATCATCCGGTTCGTTTCGCCGATACGCTGATCCAGCTGACGCACGTTCACGGCGTCGGTCGGTGCGGTGCCGTTCGCGACGTTGGTGATCTGACGTTCGTGACCGGCCGAGCCGACCGACACGCTGTCGTCGCGATCCGCCACGGAGCCCGCGCCGATCGCCACCGAACCGTTGCCGGTTGCCTTCGAACCCTGGCCGATGGCCGTGCTGTCCGAACCCGATGCGACGGAGCCCTGGCCGATGGCCGAGCTGTTCGAACCGCTGGCCGCCGAGCCCTGGCCGAACGCCGAGCCGTTGTCGCCCGACGCAACCGCGCCCTGGCCGACCGCCGTGCTGTTCTCGCCCGAAGCAACCGAGCCGTTGCCGACCACGAGCGAGCCGTCGCCGCCCGTGCCGCGGCCGACGTTGCCGTCGCTGCCGCCACCGCCACCGCTGCCACCCGAGCCGCCGCCGGATTCGAGGTTACCGACGCGGCCGTCGAGTCGTGCGTATTCCTGCGCGAACCGCTCCTGAAGGTCGTGCAGCTGGCCGCCGTTCACGGCTTCCATGCTGCCCGCCGCGATCAGGCCCGGCGCGACGTTGAGCAGCTTCGTGCCGCCCGTCCCGCCGAAGGTCACGCTGCCGAGCGAGATGTCGTCATACGTGACGGCCGCGATTTCCTTGCCCGTGTAGTCGATGAGGCCGGTGGCCTTCAACTGCGCGATCGTCACCGCATCGTCGTCGTTCACGCCGTTGGCGACGCCCGACAGCTTGCGTGCGCCGGCCGTGCCGACGAAGCTCACCGCCGCGCCGTCGGTGTTCGCGCCGACCGTGATGTTCGCGCCCGGCCCCGCCTGCTGGACGAGACCGACCTTGCCGTTGCCGATCTGGTCGGCCAGCGATGCGACCGCGCCTTCGTTCGTCGTCACGCGGCCGTCGAGGTTCGTCACCGCGTCGCCGACCGAGTGAACCGTGGTCGTGCCGCCGCTGCCGTCGCCGAGCGAGAAGCTCGGCGCGGAGATCGAGCCGTCGGCGTTCACGGTGGAGCCGCCGCCGATGGCCGATGCGACGCTGCTCGACACGCCGTGCAGTTGCGAGCCGTTCACCGCGTCCTTGCTGGTGGCCGTGACCGCGCCTGCGTCGACGCCGGTCAGCTTGCGCGCGCCGGCCGTGCCGGTGAAGTCGACGGCCGTGCCATCGGTGTTCGCGCCGACCGTGATGTTCGCGCCCGCGCCGGCCTGCTGGACGAGGCCGACCGTGCCGCTGCCGATCTGGCTGGCCAGGTCGGCGATGTCGCCCGTGTTGCGTGCGATGTTGCCGTTGGCGGTCGTGAGTGCGCCATCGAGTGCGCCGAGTGCGCCACCGACCGTCGTTTGCGTGCCGCCGTTGGTCAGCGTGTACGTCGGGCCGGTCACGGCACCCGTCGTCGGATCGATGGCGGCGCCGCCGCCGAGAGCGGTCACGACCGGCGAAAGTTGCGACACGTTCACGGCGTCGGTGCCCTGCGTGCCGGCGGCCATGTTGGTGATTTGGCGTTGCAGTGTCGAAGAACCGACCGACACGCTGTTGTCGCGATCGGCACGTGAGTTGGTGCCGATCGCAACGGATTCCGATCCCGATGCGATGGAAGCCACGCCAAGTGCCGACGAGTGATAACCCGTGGCGGACGCGTATGCGCCGATGGCGGTGCTCGCGTTGCCCGAAGCCGTCGTGCCCATGCCGAATGCGGCGCTATTCGCGTCGCTCGCGACCGAGTTGTTGCCGACGGCCGTTGCTCGGCTACCGGTGCCTTGCGCGTTTGCACCGACTGCGAGTGCACTGACGCCGGCTTGTGCGGCCGTGGCGCCCGACGTCGTGTCGACCTTCACGTAATCGTCGGTGACGACCGTGGCCAGCTTGTTGTTGATCGTCGTGATGTTGCCGTCGAGTGCGCCGAGTGCGTCACCGACCGTCGTTTGCGTGCCGCCGTTGGCGAGCGTGTACGTGGGGCCGGTCACGGCGCCCGTCGTCGAGTTGATGGTGGCGCCGCCGCCGAGAGCGGTCACGACCGGCTGAAGCTGGCTCACGTTCACCGCGTCAGTCGCTTGCGTGCCGGCTGCGAGGTTCGTGATCTGGCGTTGCAGGGCCGTAGAACCGACAGAGACGGTGTTCTGTCGATCCGCGACGCTGGCCTGCCCCAAGGCCACGCTGTTCACGCCCGCGTCGGAGACCGTGGCCAGACGCCCAATGGCGATACCGTACTGTGCGGCAGCATTCACGCCTGAGCCAGAGCCGATTGCAATCGTCCGCTCACCCAATGCATTTGCTTGGTAGCCGAGAGCGACCGACAACTCACCAGTCGCATGCGATAACGCACCTACGGCGATTCCGCCACTCCCGTCAGCCGTCGCTGCGCCAGCGCTAGCACCGGGATTGGCTTTAAAGAAGGTATCTTCAAGAGCGGCCATCGTGCCGATCGAACTCGTGCCGATCGTGCGCGGCGCCGTGACCTTGCACACGCCGGCCGCATCGAGCGAGCCTCCTTTCCCGTCCTCGGTCGTGCACGCATCGGCCGCGAACGCGCCGCCGATCGATGCGCTGCCCAGCGCGAGCACTGCCACGGCCTGGCGCGCCGCGCGCGCCGAGCCCTTCGAGCGCGAGCGCGCCGTTTCCGCTACGGCCGTCCAGGTGCCCGTCGCCGTGTTCCAGATGTTGCGATACGTCTTGTTCATTGACCCACTCCTTTCAGTTCGTCAGGTTGATGGGTCCATGGTATGGATCGGCCTCGTCCGAATCTGTCGTCCAAAACCTATTCGCGAAGCGATGTTTGTAGGGCGTGTCCTACACGCGCGAACGGGCCGCCGCGATGGGGCGGCCGTGAAAGGACTGGGGAGGGGGAAAGACAGCCGCTGGACGGCGGCTGATCAGGCTTGCGACGCCTGCGCCGCGCGCCGCCGGAGCGTGTCGCGGTGGGTACCGTGTAGGGGAGGTCGGGGCGAAAGCATGAGCGTACGGCGTGCAGGCAAGCCGGACGCGACGGCGTCGTGCCGTCGGCGAAAAAAAAGCGGGAGATCGCTCTCCCGCTTCGCGTCGATGCTCCGTATCGGATGGAGTCGATCGATTGGCCCGTGTCGCCGGCGGAGGCGTGGGTTTTACCAGTAGAAGCCACCGCCCACGACACCACCGAACTCGCCGCGGCTGCTGGTGGTTGCCCCGGCCTTGATGGTCCATTTGCCGTCGCGCGTCATGTACGACACGCCAAGCGCCGAGCCGACCTCGCCACCGTAAGTGCTGCCCGCCATCGCGACGAACGTGCGGCCCGGCAGCGTCGATTGTGGCAAGCCCGCGACGGCCATTGCCGCGGCCACCCCGCCCATTGCATCCTTGCGGGCGCTGCTGACGGCGTTGTTCATCTGCCGCACGTTCACGGCATCGGTCGGTGCGGTACCGGCCGCGACATTCGTGATCTGACGTTCGTGACCGGCCGAGCCGACCGATACGCTGTTGTCACGATCCGCCACCGAGCCCGCGCCGATCGCGACCGAACCGTTGCCGGTCGCTTTCGAACCCTGGCCGACTGCCGTGCTGCTGTCGCCCGAGGCCACCGCACCCTGACCGATCGCCGAGCTGTTGCTGCCCGACGCGTTCGAACCCTGGCCGACCGCCGAGCTGTTCTCGCCCGAGGCTGCGGAGCCGTCGCCGACCACGAGCGAGCCGTCGCCGCCCGTGCCGCGGCCGACGTTGCCGTCGCTGCCGCCGCCACCGCCGCCACCGCCGCCACCGCCGCCACCGCCCGAACCGCCGCCGGATTCGAGGTTACCGACGCGGCCGTCGAGTCGTGCGTACTCCTGCGCGAACCGCTCCTGAAGGTCGTGCAGCTGGCCGCCGTTCACGGCTTCCATGCTGCCCGCCGCGATCAGGCCCGGCGCGACGTTGAGCAGCTTCGTGCCGCCCGTCCCCCCGAAGGTCACGCTGCCGAGCGAGATGTCGTCATACGTGACGGCCGCGATTTCCTTGCCCGTGTAGTCGATGAGGCCGGTGGCCTTCAACTGCGCGATCGTCACCGCATCGTCGTCGTTCACGCCGTTGGCGACGCCCGACAGCTTGCGTGCACCGGCCGTGCCGACGAAGCTCACTGCCGCACCGTCGGTGTTCGCGCCGACCGTGATGTTCGCGCCCGGGCCGGCTTGCTGGACGAGGCCGACCTTGCCGTTGCCGATCTGGTCGGCCAGCGATGCGACCGCGCCTTCGTTGACGGTCACGCGGCCATCGAGGTTCGTCACCGCGTCGCCGACCGAGTGAACCGTGGTCGTGCCGCCGCTGCCGTCGCCGAGCGAGAAGCTCGGTGCGGAGATCGAGCCGTCGGCGTTCACGGTGGAGCCGGCGCCGATGGCCGATGCGACGCTGCTCGACACGCCGTGCAGTTGCGAGCCGTTCACCGCGTCCTTGCTCGTTGCCGTGACCGCGCCCGCGTCGACGCCGGTCAGCTTGCGCGCGCCGGCCGTGCCGGTGAAGTCGACGGCCGCGCCGTCGGTGTTCGCGCCAACCGTGATGTTCGCGCCCGCGCCGGCTTGCTGGACGAGGCCGACCGTGCCGCTGCCGATCTGGCTGGCCAGGTCGGCGATGTCGCCCGTGTTGCGTGCGATGTTGCCGTTGGCGGTCGTGAGTGCGCCATCGAGTGCGCCGAGTGCGCCACCGACCGTCGTTTGCGTGCCGCCGTTGGTCAGCGTGTACGTCGGGCCGGTCACGGCGCCCGTCGTCGGATCGATGGCGGCGCCGCCGCCGAGCGCGGTCACGACCGGCTGGAGCT
Organism: Burkholderia anthina; assembly: GCF_001547525.1. Taxonomy (GTDB): domain Bacteria; phylum Pseudomonadota; class Gammaproteobacteria; order Burkholderiales; family Burkholderiaceae; genus Burkholderia; species Burkholderia semiarida. The sequence goes on along the minus strand of NZ_LNJP01000003.1, from coordinate 1,090,208 downwards.
GGCTGACGTTCACCGCGTCCATCGCTTGTGTGCCGGCCGCGACGTTCACGATCTGGCGCTGCAATGTGGCCGAGCCGACGGAGACGGTGTTGTCGCGATTCGCGACGGAATCCATGCCGATCGCGACCGAGCGGTCCGCCCGCGCATTCGCACGGAAACCGATGCCGATCGCCCCCAGGCCGCTCGCGGACGCGCTCTGGCCGAGCCCGGTCGCGTTGTCGCCAGTGGCCTTGGCGTTGCTGCCGATCGCGGTGGTATTGATCGCGCTGCCGGCGGAGCCATTGCCGATCGCCACGCTGTTGTTGTTCGTGGTCGAGCTCCGGCTGCCGATTGCGGTCGAGCCCCCGCCGGTAGCGGTGGCGTTCGGGCCCATCGCGACCGAACCACTGCCTGCCGCTGAACTGCTATTCCCGATGGCGACGCCCGAACCGCCACCCATCGCGGCCGCGTTGGCACCGACGACCGTCGCACCGGAGCCTGAATGGCGCGCACTCGTCCCGATCGAGATCGAGTTGGAGCCGTTGGCCACTGCGTTGGAGCCGATTGCGATCGAATTGGCGGCGCCGACTACCGTGGCGGCGTTCGCGGCAGCGCCTACGCCGATTGCAATGGAGTTGGTGGTTGCAGCGTTGGCCACGGTACCGGTGCCGTTCACCTTGAAGTAGTCATCGGTGAGCGTCGCCGTCGTGCCGATCGCATTCGCGCCGATCATGCGCGACGCCGTGACGTTGCACACGCCAGCCGCATCGAGCAAGCCTTTCCCATCCTCGGTCCTGCACGCATCGGCCGCGAATGCGCCGCCGATCGATGCGCTGCCCAGCGCGAGCGCTGCCACGGCCCGGCGCGCCATGCGCGCGGCGCCCTTCGAGCGTGAGCGCGCCGTTTCCGCCACGGCCGTCCAGGTGCCCGTCGCCGTGTTCCAGATGTTGCGATATGCCTTGTTCATTGCCCCCATCCTTTCAGCTCGTAAGGTTGATGGGCCCATGGTATTGATCGGACTCGTCCGAATCTGTCGTCCAAAACTTATTCGAGATGCGATGTTTGTAGGGCGTGTCCTACACCCGCGAACGCGCCGCCGCGCCCGCGCGGCCGCGAAACGACTCGGGAGGAGGAAAGACAGCCGCCGGACGGCGGCCGATCAGGCTTGCGGTGCGTGCGGCGCCTGCGCCGCGCGTCGCCGGAGCGTGTCGCGCGCGAGGTGCGCGGTGCGGTCGACCAGCGGTTCGAGCGCAGCCGTATCGCCGGCCTGCACGGCGTCCTGCATGTCGCGCACCGCGTCGGCCACCGCATGCTCGTGGATCGTCGCGAACGCGCCGCGCAGCGAATGCAGCTCCGCCCGCAGCGCGGGCACGTCGCCGCGCGCGAGCGCATCGCGGATCGCCGCGAGCGAACGCTCGAGCGTGTCGCCGAACAGTTCGTGCACGTCCGGCGGCAACGGGCCTTCGGCCAGATCGACCAGCGCGTTCCGCTCGGGCCGGCTTGCGGCCGCCCCCTTCGCATAGCGCCGCACGGTGCGGTCGATCATGTCGAGCAGCACCGGTTTCACGAGCACCGCGACGATCCCCGCTTCCGCGCAGCGCGCATGCTCGGTGGCGCTCGCATGCGCGGTGACCGCGACCACCGGCAGGCCCGGATACTGCGCGCGCAGCACGCGGGCCAGCGTATAGCCGTCCATGCCCGGCATGTTCAGGTCGGTCATCACGAGGTCGTAGCGCGTATCGGTGCAGCGCCGCAACGCGGCCGCGCCTTCCTCGGCGGCGTCCGCCGCATAGCCGAGCGTGACGAGCTGCCCCTGCAGCAGCTTGCGGTTCACCGGATGATCGTCGACCACCAGCACGCGCGCGGCGACGGCCGGCAACGCGGCATCGTCGGCGCGCGCCGCGTCCTGCGCGGCGATCTGCTCGCTCGTCGCCGCCCGCAGCGGCAGCGTGACGACGAACGTGCTGCCATGGCCGGCTTCGCTCTTCACGTCGATCGCGCCGTGCATCATCTGCGTGAGCTGCTTCGTCAGCGCGAGCCCGAGGCCCGTGCCGCCATAGCGCCGCGTGATCGACGTATCGGCCTGCGTGAACGGGCGGAACAGCGTCGCGCGCTGTTCGTCGGTCATCCCGATGCCCGTGTCGCTGACGCCGATCGCGATCGGCGACGCGGGATCGGCGTCGTCGCGCAGGTACACCTCGAGCGTGATCTCGCCGTGGTTCGTGAACTTGATCGCGTTGCCGACGAGGTTCGCGGCGATCTGCCGGATGCGCGTCGGATCGCCGAGATAGCGCGGCGCGAGCGCATCGTCGACGAACACGTCGAACTGCAGCCCCTTCGCGGCGGCCAGCGGCTCGAACATCGCGCCGGTCTGCCGGATGGTGTCGGCGAGATCGAACGGGATCGCCTCGATCGTCATCTGGCCGGCCTCGATCTTCGACAAGTCGAGGATGTCGTTGATCAGGTCGAGCAGCACCGACGACGCGCCCTCGACCGTATGCAGCCGCTCGCGCTGCGTATCGGCGAGCGGCTCGCGGCCGATCAGCTCGAGATTGCCGAGGATCGCGTTCAGCGGCGTCCGGATCTCGTGGCTCATCGTCGCGAGGAACGTGGATTTCGCGCTGTTCGCCGCGTCGGCGGCCTGCCGCGCGTGGTCGAGCGCGCGTTCGACGTTCTTCTGCGACGTGATGTCGGAGAAGTTGCACAGCACGACGTCCGCGTCGCGATAGCGCGTGCGCACGAGGTTGACGAGCAGATCGACCGCGTTGCCGTCGGCGGTGGGCAGCGACACATGCAGGCCCGACTGCCACGCGTCGGTATCGGCCGAGCGGTCGAAGCGCTCGAGCAGCCGCGCCGGCAGCGACGGACCGCCCGCGCGGCGCGCGTCGTAGTCGCGCATCGTGTCGTTCTGCAGCAGCACCGCGCCGTCCGCGAGCGACAGCAGCGCGATGCCGGACGGCGCGGCCTCGACGATCGTACGGTTCAGGTTCTCGCTGTCGATCACGCGGCGGCGGCGCGCTTCGTCCGGCTTCAGCACGCGGCGGTCGAACCGCACCAGCAGCCACCAGACGAGCGCGATCGCGGCGAGCATGATCGCCGCGTAGCCGCCCGCGCGCACGCCGATCGCCGCGAGCAGCGAGCGCAGCGAGAACGCCTGCACGAGCGTCCAGCCGGTGTCGGGGATCGGCTGGCTCAGCGCGAACAGGCCGTCGGCGTAAGCGGCGCGCGTGCCGTTGCCGGCCGCCGGGCGCGTGCGTGCCGCGAGACGCTGGAGTGCCGAGACCGTCGCCGCGTCGTGCTCGGCGGCGCCCACGCGCAGCAGCGTGTCGCCGTGCGCATTCGCGATGATGGCCGCGTTGGTGGGGACTTCAGTCGTGAGCCGCGTGCGCAGCACGTCGACGGGCAGCGTCGACACGAGCACTTCGAGCGGCACGCCGTTGTCGTACGCGGCGCCGACGATCCGGAACACGTCGCGGCGCTGCACGGGGTCGTAGGCCGGCGCATGCCACACGAACCGGCGCGGCGCGGGCGTATCGAGATCGGCGGCGACCTGGGCCAGCAGCGCCGACGCGGGAGCGGGCGCCGGTTCGGCCGGAGCCGTGCCCGGTTCCGGGCTCGGGATCACCATCGCGAAGCGGCGGTCGGGGCTGTACGCGTAGCCGGCCACGGGCCGGCCGGCGTCCTGCTTCGCGACGTACGCGCCGACCCGGTAGCTCATGTCGCTCGCCATCGCGAGATAGCGCGCATAGGACGCGGCCGGCCGCTCGGGCGACAGGTCGGCGAGCACGAGCATCGACGGGAATCGCGGGTTGTCGCGCAGTTCGAGCCGCCCGTTTCCGGCGGCCAGCGCGGCGACCGCGGCCGGATCGGCCGTGCGCGTGTGCCATACGCTTTCGTCGTGGGTGGTGAGCATGTCCATGCCCGTCGTGCGCAGCTTGAATTCGAACTGGACGAGAAAATGCCGCACGCCGAACCCCGTATAGCGCTCCTGGATCGCTTCCCTCGCCATCGTGTACAGCATCAGCCCGCTGGCGAGCAGGATCGCGACGGTCACGGCGGCGCCGCCGGCATACAGCAGCGCGCGCTGGCGGCGGCCGGCCGGCGTGGGATCGGCGGACGGGCCGGCGGCGAGGCGGGATCGATCGGGTGCGGCGCGGTGGTCCATCGGGGCGGGGGCGGTCGGCCAAGGTGCCCCCATGATAATGGAGTCCGATCGGTACGCAACGCTGCCCGTCAGGGTTGCGCGGCGCGCGTGCCGTCGGCCCGGCGCGGGTCCGGCCCGGGCGGCTCGTCCGGCTCGCACGTGACGAGCCGGTATCCGAAGCCGTACATCGTCATCATCCGCACGCCGTGCCGCCCGTCGAGTTCGAGCCGGTCGCGCAGATACGCGACGTGCGTGTCGAGCCGCCGGCTTTGCGACGCGACGAGCGAGCCCCACACGAGCTGGCTCACGTGCGCGCGATCGAGCGCGCGGCCCATGTTCAGGAAGAACGCGGTCGCGATCTGGAAGTGCTTCTCGGTCAGCACGTGCTCGCGGCCGGCGACGGTCACGCTGCGCGCGGCCGTATCGAACTCGAACTGTCCGATCCGCCAGTGGCGATGATGGATCGCACGGTGATGGGACCAGCGCAGCCACGTCGCGATGCTGCCGATCAGCGCATCGGGCGACGCGGCGTACGGCAGATGCTCGTTCGCGCCGGCCACGAAACACGCCGATTGCGCGAGATCCGCATCGCGCTGGCTGATCGACACGATCGCCACGGTGTCGGCGAAACGCGCGCGCAGCGCGCGGATCGCGTCCGTCGTGCGGCGGCAGGCCGTTTCGCATTGCACGATGAAGAGATCGAACGCGCGCGTGTCGCAGGCCGCGAGCAGATCGGTCAGATATTCGAAGCGCAACGGCCGGTAGCCGGCGCGGCGCAGGATGTCGTCGATGCGCAGCCGATCGTAGCCATGGCCCGCGCGGCGCAGCCGGTCGTCGAACATGCCGCGGCTCGGATGGTCGATCGTCAGGATCGCGATCGCGGTCGAAGGGGCGTCGGTCACGGTGCGGGCGGGCGAAGCCGGTGCGGCGCGGTGGTGGCGTGCGTTCGCGACCGGAGGGAAAGAAGCGGGATCATGGCCGGAAGGCTCCGGGCAGGGAGTGGTGTGATGCCGTCCAAAAAAAGTCCCGCCGGAGAAGGCGGGAAAAGTATCGACTATGGAGCCTGATCTCCTGGAGACGGAGAACAAGCAGGCCGATTGTGGTCGTTTCGGAGTCTGAAGAAAATCAGTCCAGTCCGAAACTGCAGGGCGCTGCCACGGAAAGCGCGTGTTTGGGACCGGTCTGACAGGAAACATAAGTCGAGACCGGCTTCAACACGTTCGCGAACCGCGTCAACGCGCGCGACGAACAACTGAAGTCGAAGCTGTCGTCGAACGAAGTGTTCATCGGCTTGCGCGGCCGGTTCTAAGTGCCGTCCGCCGGGCCGGTCGCGCATCGGTAGGACCAGGCCGACTACCGTCCGGATCGAAGGTAACGCAGTCCGATTTACCGAAACCGGCGCGACGGCGATACTCGGGGTCATTCGTTCAACTACGGGAGCACGGATTGCCGCGGCGGATGTCGCGCAATGCGTCGTCGACATCATGAGCATGCAGGACATCACCGGCCATTACGCGATTCCGCTCGCGCATCCGTTCTCGGATGTGCCGCCGCCGTACGGCCGGCGGCGCCGGCCGTTCGTGGCGAGCCGGCGGCCGAAACCGAACGTGTTCGACCTGAAGGGCACGCGCTGCGCGGCGATGCCCGCGGCCGGGCAAGCCGACATGGTTGTTCGCGCAACGAAGTCGCGCAAGACCGAGAAGGCGGTGCGTGCGGAGGATTTCGGTTCGGATAACCGGGCATGGGTCCGGCCGCACCCGCTGCGCCGCCACTGGCGGCTCACGCTGATGGCGTGCGCGCTGTTCGGCGCGACGTGCGTTTTCGCGACGCATTTCGTCGATGAACGTCAGCATGCGGCGGAGCATGGTGCCGTCTATTCGGCGGCAATCCTGGCGGCGCCGACGGCGGCCGTTGCCGCGACGCAGGTGGCGCAGGCGACCGGCAGGGCGGCGGAAGTGGCGATCGTGCCGGCCGATCGTGCGACGACCGCGGACGGCGAGGTTGCCCATCCAGCGGCTCTCGCGGTGGAGGCGGCGGAAGCGGCATCCGCGGCATCGCGTGCGCTGCATGCCGGCCGCGCGCCGTCGGGCGATGCGCCGGTGGCCGTGGCGATGGCGATCGCATCGGATGCCGTCGTGGCCCAAGCTGCGGCGCCGGCTGCCGAACCCGCATCGCCGGTCACCGCGAAGCCGGTTGCTGCCGCCGCACGTTCGGCGGCGAAGCCTGCCGCCATGTCGCGTGGCAAAAAGGCGCCGGACGCGGCGTCGAACGCGCCGGCGGCCCCGCCATCTCGTGGTGCGGCAACGCATGCGCAACGGGCCGCACACGCGGCAAGCGAGCCGGCGGGCACGCCCGCATCGAGTTCGGCCGAGGCCGTCGGCATGACCGCCGCCGAGTTCGCGCAATGGCTTGCCACGACGCGTGACGTGTCGCGGCCGGCAGCGGGCGACACCGATCTCACGGTCGCGTTGCCGAGTCACACGCGGTTGATCGGGCGCTGACGGCGCACGGCGCGCATTGTCTTGGGGGCAGACCATTCCGGCGACGCCGTGGTTCGGCGTCGCTTTCCTGGTTTCCATATTTCGATTATTATCGAACAATGGAAACGAACCAGACCATTGCCGCTCTTGCCGCGCTCGCGCATGAATCCCGGCTTGCCGTCTTTCGCGCGCTCGTGCAGGCGGGGCCGCAAGGCATGCCGGCCGGCCGGATCGCGACGCTGCTCGACGTGCCGCCATCGTCGCTGTCCTTTCACCTGAAGGAACTCGCGCATGCGCAGCTCGTCACCAGCCGCCAGGAAGGCCGCTTCGTCTTCTACTGTGCGAACTTCGACACGATGAACGGGCTGCTGGGCTATCTCACGGAGAACTGTTGCGGCGGGAATCCGTGTTCGCCGGTTTCCGTCTGTTCGCCGTCGGCAAAGAGCAACCGCAACCGGCAATCCTGACGCGCATTCGCGCGCATCGCCCATGACCGCCAACATCCTGATCCTCTGTACCCACAACTCGGCACGCAGCGTGCTGGCCGAGGGCATGCTCAATCACTGGGCCGCGAAGCTCGGCAAGGATGTGCGTGCCTACAGCGCCGGCAGCGCGCCGAGCGGTCGCCTCAATCCGTTCGCGCTGGAAGCGCTGACGAACGCCGGCGTCGACGTGGCCGGATACCGCAGCAAGAGCTGGGACGAGTTCGTTGGCGACGGCGTGCCGGAAATGTGTGTCGTCATCACCGTGTGCGACAGCGCGGCGGCGGAAACCTGTCCGTACTGGCCCGGCAGCCCGATCAAAGTCCATTGGGGCTACGCCGATCCGTCGAATGCGACGGGCGGTGACGAAGGCAAGCGCCGCGCGTTCGAACTCACGCGTCAGGCGATCGGCTATCGCATGCTGCAGTTGCTGGCGCTGCCGCTGGACCGCATGAGCCATGCCGAACTCCAGACGGCGTTGACCGCGATCTCGCAAACCTGATCATTTGCGCGGCGGTCTGCCGAAACGCGCGAGCGCCAACGACTTCAAGGCTGAACCTGTCCGATGAACACGTCCAACGTCGCCCCGCCGGGCAAGGCTGTCGCAAAGCCTTCCATCAACTTCTTCGAACGCTACCTGACGATCTGGGTCGCGCTGTGCATCGTCGCCGGCATCGCGCTCGGCCAGGTGCTGCCCGACCTGTTCCAGCGGATCGGCCGGATGGCGTACGCGCAGGTCAATCTCCCGGTCGGGCTGCTGATCTGGGTGATGATCGTCCCGATGCTGGTCAAGGTCGACTTCGGCGCGCTGCACGAGGTGCGTCGGCATGTGAAGGGCATCGGCGTCACGCTCGTCGTGAACTGGCTCGTCAAGCCGTTCTCGATGGCGTTTCTCGGCTGGCTGTTCATCCGCCATCTGTTCGCGCCGATGCTGCCGGCCGATCAGCTCGACAGCTACATCGCGGGCCTGATCCTGCTCGCCGCGGCGCCGTGCACGGCGATGGTATTCGTATGGAGCCGGCTGACGGGCGGCGATCCGCTGTTCACGCTGTCGCAAGTCGCGCTGAACGACAGCATCATGGTGATCGCGTTCGCGCCGCTGGTCGGCCTGCTGCTGGGGATGTCGGCCATCACGGTGCCGTGGGCGACGCTGCTCACGTCGGTCGTGCTCTACATCGTGATTCCGGTGATCTTCGCGCAGCTGTGGCGCAAGATGCTGCTCGCGAGGGGGCAGGCGGCGTTCGACGCCGCCATGGCGAAGGCCGGCCCGTGGTCGATCGCCGCGCTGCTGGCCACGCTCGTGCTGCTGTTCGCGTTTCAGGGCGAAGCGATCCTGCGGCAGCCGCTCGTGATCGCGCTGCTCGCGGTGCCGATCCTGATCCAGGTGTTCTTCAATTCCGCGCTCGCGTACTGGCTCAATCGCGCGGTGGGCGAGAAGCACAGCGTGGCCTGCCCGTCGGCGCTGATCGGCGCATCCAACTTTTTCGAGCTGGCGGTCGCGGCCGCGATCAGCCTGTTCGGTTTTCATTCCGGCGCGGCGCTGGCAACCGTCGTCGGCGTGCTGATCGAGGTGCCGACGATGCTGCTGGTCGTGCGTATCGTCAACCGGTCGAAGGGCTGGTACGAGTGCCGGGCCCGAGATCACGAGAGAACCGCCCCATGACCGACTCCCTCAAAGACCTGCCGCAACTCGACGCCACGCTGTTTCACGTGCCGGACGTCGCGCACCTGCGGCCCGCGGCGCCGTCGACCCATTCGCCGAGGTTCCTGCTTCTGTACGGCTCGCTGCGTGAGCGTTCGTTCAGCCGTCTGCTGACCGAGGAAGCCGCGCGGTTGCTCACGGCGATGGGCGCCGAGGTGCGCATGTTCAATCCGAGCGGATTGCCGCTGCCGGACGATGCACCGGAGAGTCACCCGAAAGTGGTCGAGCTGCGCGAGCACGTGATGTGGTCCGAAGGCATGGTGTGGTGCTCGCCGGAACGGCACGGCGCGATGACCGGCATCATGAAAGCGCAGATCGACTGGATTCCGCTGTCGACGGGCGCCGTGCGGCCGACGCAGGGCAAGACGCTCGCGGTGATGCAGGTGAGCGGCGGCTCGCAGTCGTTCAACGCGGTGAACCAGATGCGCGTGCTCGGGCGCTGGATGCGCATGCTGACCATCCCGAACCAGTCGTCGGTGGCCAAGGCGTTCATGGAGTTCGACGAAGCGGGGCGGATGAAGCCGTCCGCGTATTTCGATCGCGTGGTGGACGTGATGGAGGAACTGGTGAAGTTCACGCTGCTCACGCGCGACGTCGGCCCCTATCTGGTCGACCGGTACAGCGAGCGCAAGGAAAGCGCGGAGGAACTGTCGAAGCGCGTCAATCAGCGCGGCATCTGAAGCCGCGGACGCGGCAAATCGCGGCGGCACCCTTCGGTGCATGAACACGTACGTGTGCGCGACTCGCATTGTCGCGGCTGCAGAATCAGACTCGACTGATTTCCTTCCCGGTTGATATTTCCGACAATTCAGGTTCTGCGGCCCGGCACACCCCCGTGTGCCGGATCATGGAGATATCTCCTCTTCGCGGCTGGTCTTCCCGACTGGCCGCTTTTTTATTCCTGTTCGTTACCGGAGAGTACGATCGATGCAGCTCGACCGTCTGATCCCTGAAATCCTGTTCGGCTTCACCGGCCTGATCGGCATCATCAATCCGGTCGGTATGGCATTCGTGTTTCTCGAGCGCACGCAATCGCTGACCGAAGCCGAGCGCGCGATTCTGTCGAAGCGGCTCGCGACGAACGTCTTCGTCACGCTGCTCGTGATTTTCTTCGCCGGCGCGCCGGTGCTGAATTTCTTCGGAATATCGATGGAGGCGCTGCGTATCGGTGGCGGCTTCGCGGTGGCCGTGGCCGGCTGGTCGATGCTGAACGCGCCAGACGTACCGGCCGGCGGCGACGCCGCCGCGCACGGCGACGACCTGCACAAGCTGATGTCGCGCGCGTTCTTTCCGCTGACCGTGCCGCTGACGATCGGCCCGGGCTCGATCGCGGCCGGCATCGCACTGCATGCGAACCGCGCGCATACGGCGAGCGACTATCTGTTGTCGGGGGTCGTATCGGCGGCGGTCGCGGCGCTCGTCGCGTTCGCGATCTGGCAGATCTACAGCCGCGCGACGACGCTCGCGCGCTATCTCGGCAGCGAAGGGACGAAGGTCGCGATGCGCGTCTCCGCATTCCTGCTGCTGTGCGTGGGCGTGCAGATCATGCTGACGGGAGTGGCCGCGTTCGTGCAGACGCTGGGCGGGTAGGCGCGATGAAGGGGCGTCGTCGTGGGTTTGCGTCGCCGCGATCCGAACCGCGACATTCCAGCAGTGTCGACTGAACGCGGGTAACCGCCTGCCGTGCACACGCTTCATCGAGATGCCCGCCGGGCGCGCCGCCGCCCACGGCGCCGATCGCTTCAATGCCGGCCTCGACCGGCACGCCGCCGCCCGGCACGAGAAGGCTGGCTTTCGAGGCCGGCGGCAATGTCGGCTACGTGTCGTTTCGATGCACATCCGCGCGCCCGCGCGGTGCCGCATCGGTTTCCTCATGCGACGGGAGCGTGGCGCCGCAATGCGGGCAACAGGATATGTCGCCCTTGCCGGCCCGCTTGTGCTCCAGCGCCGACGCGACCAGCTCCGCGCCCATGATCCCGGTCGGGAACGCGATGATCCCGTAGCCCAGCAGGATCGCGCACGACGTGATCAACCGGCCGAGCGGCGTGACGGGCGTCAGGTCGCCGTATCCGGTCGTGCTCATCGTCACGGCCGCCCAGTAGACGCCCACCGGAATGCTCGTGATTCCGTGCTCCGGCCCTTCCACGAGAAAGATCACGGTGCCGAGAATCACGACGAGCACGAACATCCCGCCGATGAACACGAAGATCTTGCGCCGCGCACGCGTGAGCGCGCGGATCAACATCTGCCCTTCCTCGAGATAGATCGACAGCCCGAGGATGCGGAACACGCGCAGCAGCCGCAGCAGCCGCACGTCGATCAGCGCGTGCAGGCCCGGGAAGAAGAACGCGAGATAGGTCGGCAGCACCGACACGAGATCGACGATGCCGAAGAAGCTGCGCGCATACGCGGCCGGCTTCTTCGCGGTGCAGAGGCGCAGCAGGTACTCGGCGGAAAACAGCAGCGTGAACGCCCATTCGGCCGCGTAGAGCGCGTGGCCGTATTGCTGGTGCAACTCCTGCACGCTGTCGGCCATCACGACGAGCACGCTCGCGACGATCAGCGCGAGCACGGCGATGTCGAGCTTGCGCAGGAACGAAGGGCGGCGCGCGACGTGCGCGACCGCATCGCGCGCCGTATCGAAGGTGGACTGGATCAGCGAAATCATGGGCCCGAGTGTACGGGCCGTGTATCGCCCGGCCTATCGGACAGGTCTGATTCCTGCGTTGCGGGCTACTGCTCGAAGCGCTGCGTAACGGTGTCCTTCAACCGCGCGGCGGTCAGCTCGCCCATGTGCGATTCCACGAGTTGGCCTTTCGCGTCGAAGAACAACGTGGTCGGCAGCCCCCGCGAGCCATACGCATGCATTGCGTGCAGCGAAGGGTCGAGCAGCACGTGATCGAAGCGCAGGTGCTGCTGTTCGAGGAACGCGCGCACCGCTTGCGCGCTTTCTCCCTCGTTGAGCATCAGCACCGTGATGCCCGGATGGTCGCGCTGCGCCTGTTCGAGGATCGGCATCTCGCGGCGGCACGGCGCGCACCACGTCGCCCACAGGTTCACGACGACCGGCTTGCCGACGAAGCCTGCCGGCAACACGGGCGTCGAATCGAGCGCCTGGAGCGGCATCGCGGCAAGCGGCGGCGCGCCGCGCTGCAACGTCGCGAGCGTGCCTTGCGCGATACCCCACGCACCGAGGCCCGCGACGATGCCCGCGAGCACCGGCCGACGCAGCGCGGGCAGGCGGCGCAGGCGCCAGCCGGCGAACACCAGCGCGGCCGCGATACCGATGCGCGCGTCGAAGCCGCCGTCGCCGAGCGCGACGATCGCGCGAGGCGTCGCCGCATAGTCCGGCCACCATTGCGCGACGTAACCGACCCGTGCGGCGATCAGCCCGAGCAGCAGCACGTCGAGGATCAGGCTCGACGCGCTCTTGTGATGCCCGTCCGGCGGACGGCGCTGGATGAAGCGCGCGACGAGCCACGCCAACAGCGCGGCGACGGCTACCGCGACGACGCGGATCGAGAAGGGACCGATGCTCAGCATGAGGCAGGAAGAATGATGGACGTGATCGAGCGGGGCTGAAAGGCGGATGGCCGCCGCGGCGATCGAGCCGTCGGCGGTCATGCGGCGTTTCGACCGGTTGCCGCGTATGGGGTTCCTTTCCGGAACGTAACGGCGTGTTGCGGATCGCGACAGGCGCCGGGCGCGGTAGCCCGGGATTGCCCGCCGTTCACGCCAGCGTGCAGCGAATCAGACGGGTCCGATGGTCATCGGCATGCCGTTCATCAACAATATGCAGGCCGGTCTGGTGTGGTGTCCGCCGGTATCCCGCACAGGGATCTCTCCTTGACGGCCGCTCCGCTCGCGAGCGGCCGCTTTTTTTAGCGTCGTGCGTGCACGCGTGAATGCCTTGTGGCGGTCGGTGGGCGCGGCCGCACTCCGGTGTATATCGGCTGGTTTAACGGAATAGGAACGCTGCCAGATGCGAGCATAGGGCATTCACGCGTTCGCGACATGACGCCCGTCTCGGCTGCCCGGTCGCATCCGCAGGTAGCGGTCGATCGCTTGCTCACTGGCCGTCGCCGCCGGCATGCGTGCCGTAAAGCGCGGCGACGAAGTCGACAAACGCACGCACCTTCGGCGGCACGTGCCGGGATTTCGGATACAGCGCGTAGTAGCGGCGCTTCGCCAGCGTATGGCCGGGCAGGATCGGGACGAGCCGCCCGTGCGCGATGTCGTTGCTTACCGTGTGGTGCGTGAAGGCGCCGATGCCGAGGCCGCCGAGCGCGGCCGCATGCAACGCGGTGATCGCGTCGATGCGCAGCGGGCCGTCGAGCCGCACCGTGACGGGTGCGCCGTTCGGCGGTGCGACGCGCCAACTGATCCGGTCGTCGCCGCCGCTGTAGGCGAGCAGATCGTGTTTTGCCAGTTCAGCGGGTGTGCGCGGCAGGCCGCGGCGCGCGACATAGTCCGGCGCCGCGACGAGAATTTCGTCGGAGATCGCCAGGGTTTTCGCGACGAGATCGGAGTCCGGCAGTTCGCTGCTGATGCGCAGCGCGACGTCGAACCCTTCGCCGATCAGATTGACGAAGCGGTCGCTGCACGACACGTCGAGGCGAATGTCGGGGTAGGCAGTGCGGAACGCGGGCAGCCATGCCGGCATTTCCAGCGTGCCGACCGACAGCGGCATGCTGACGCGCAACACACCCGACGGCTGGCCGGGCGTATCGGTCACGTCCTCCGCCGCCGCCGCGACGCGCTCGAGAATCTCGACGCACGCGTCGTAATAGCGCTCGCCGGCGGGTGTCAGCGAGAAATGGCGCGTGTTGCGGTTGACGAGCTGCACGCCCAGGCTGGCTTCGAGCAGCTTCAACTGGCGCGATACGGTCGAATGGGTCGTGTCGAGGCGATCGGCCGCGGCCGAGAATCCTTTTGCTTCGACGAGGCTCCGATAGACGCGCATCGCGAGCAGTTGATCCATGTCGGGCTCCAGTTCGCGGAAGAAACGATGATCGGGCCGCCGCACCCGCTTCGGCGGGTGCGGTGCGGCGAACGATCAGCGCAGCGGCAGGGCGAGGATGTCGGCCGTCGTCTTCACGTCGCCGAACGTATCCTCGATCTCGGCGAGCGCGGCGCGGTGCAGCGTGTCCTTGTCGATCGACTGGCCGTTCGCGCGTGCGATGGCGCGCGTCGCAGAGGCGTCCGATGCTACCACGACGCCGTAGCCGAGCGGCGCGGCATCCCGGGCGGCGCCGGCGACGCATGCGTGCGTCATCAGGCCCGCGATCACCAGCGTCTTGATACCGTCCGCTTTCAGGCGCTTGTCGATATCGGTGCTCGCGAACACGCTGACCGTTTCCTTCCGCACGACGGTGTCCTGCGCGCGCGGCTTCATTTCCGGAATGAACTCGACGGTCTTGCCGCCGAGCGCGAACAACGCCGAGCCTGCCGGCGCGACGTGCTGGACCTGGTAGACGCGCATGCCGTTGCGGTCCGCGAAGTCGATCAGGCGCTTCGCGTTGGCCATCGCCTGTTGGACGTCGGCGATCGGCATCCTGCCGTTCAGGTATTCGTTCTGGAAGTCGATGACGACGAGCGCGGTCGTCTTCGGGTCGAGATGGTCGATCGGTTGCGCGCCGGCCATCGCGCGAATCGTCGGCGTGGCGGGCAGGCTGGATGCGGCCTCGGCGGTCGGCAGCATGGTGGCGGCGGACGCGAGGACGGCGTAGCGGGCGAGGTTGCGGATCGAGAATGCAAACATGACGGGGCTCCTGTGGAAATGTCGAGTGCCTCGAACTATAGGGACGTCGCCGCGAATACGCGCCACCGCCGGGAAAACATCACCTGTGCGGACGGCGAACGAATCGCGCGGGACCGCGGCCTGGCGATGCGTTGTGCGAATGACAGGCCCTTGGTCTGTCCGTCGGTGCGTCATGCAAGGATAAAAAACGGGCGCGCATCGATCACTCGGTCCCGGCTGATTCAGGCGGGAATTCCCGTGAGGCGGGTCTTATCGAACGCAGGAGACACGCGCAAGCGAAAGGCGGCGTAAGCGCCGGACGTCGTTGCGGCCGCAAGCAGCGGCGGCTTTTTTATAGACAGGCAGGCTTGCGGGAAGCGGGAAGTGCGAAGCGTGATGCCGTCAGCGTCGGGAGCCGTTGCCCGATTCCGCCTCACCGAGCCGATACGCGGTAAAGAACGCGTACCACGGCGACCCTTGCGCGACCGGTATGCCGAGCGCCGCCGTCCGCTGTTTCAGCGCACCGAACACATCGTTGACGAGCGCATTCAGCGCTTTGTCGCCGAATGGAACCGGTTGCGTTCGTCCTGCGGCGAACGCGCCGTACGCGATCGCCAGCAGGCGCGCGCCGTCGTCGGTTCCCGCGATCGTCGCGTTGATCGTGTCGACGAAGCGCGGCCGGTCTTCATCGCGCGCGGCGGACAGGCACAGGAACACGATCGCCGATAGTTCACGCCGGTCTTCGACCCTCAGCAGCGCAGGCAGCCGGGCAACGATCCGCTCCGCGGGTTCCTCGCGCAGCGCATCGCCGAAGTCGAGCACGGCGGTCATCGGATTCGTGTCCGCTTTCAGGCGCTCGAGCGCCGGTTGCGACGCCGACGACACACCGTCTTGCGTCGCGGCCGGTGCGGACCGCAACGCGTCGGCCACCTGCCGCGCCCACTCCGGAAAGATCATCCGCACGTTGCCGAACTGCTCGCCGCCTTCCGCGGCCGGATTCCACTGATAGACGATCGTGCCGCCACGAATGAACGGCGAATACAGGTGCTCGGGCGTTTGCGGCAGCGGCCGCCGGTTGATCGGCAGCCACGCGAGCGTGAGCCAGTCGTAGCGGCCCGTCGCGGGCACGACGGGGCCCGCGCTCGCGACGACCTGCCACGTGCCGCGATTCGCATAGCGGCGGCGCGCGTCGGGTACCGGGACGGTGCGTCCTTTCGCGGTGTCGAAATACGTGTTGCCCGTGACGTTCGCGCCGCTGTCAGCGGCCGGCGTGATGGTCGAGATGACCCACGCCGCGCCGTCCGCCGAGCGGTAGTCGGACGGCTTCAGCGTCGCCACGTCGTGCACCATGCGCGTTTCCGCCGCGACGGGGCCTGGCGGGGCATTGGCGGGTGCGGCGAAGAGACTCGGCATGGGCAGTCCTCGGATTCGGGTGCGCATCGTCGAGCGGGGGATGCGGTGCGGTTGTTTCTCGTAACTGTAGGACGTTGCTACAGATATCGCGAGGAATCCCGGCGCACAGGGCGAGGAGTGACACGGATTCACATTTTGTAGCAACATACCTACATATATGGCTTCCAGGAGTCCATCGTGACCATCACCACCCTCTCGAGTCGTGAGCTCAACCAGGACGTGACCAAGGCAAAGAAGGCGACGAAGGATGGCCCCGTGTTCATCACCGACCGCGGCAGGCCGGCCCATGTGCTGCTGAGTTTCGAGGAATACCAGCGTCTCACCCGGCAGCGGCGCAACATTGCCGACTCGCTCGCTATGCCGGGTGTCGAGGACATTGAGTTCGACCCGCCGCGCGCAAACGTCAAAATCAAGGAGGTCGGCTTCTGATGATGTTCGTTCTTGATACCAATGTGGTTTCGGAACTCCGGAAAGTGCGGGCGGGCAAGGCGGACAGGAACGTGGCGGCCTGGTGTTCGACCGTCGATGCGTCGGTGCTGTTTGTCTCGGCCATCACGATCATGGAGCTGGAGACGGGTGTCTTGCAGGCCGAGCGCAGAGACACGGAACAGGGGGCGCTTCTCAGGGCATGGCTTGACGGGCACGTGCTGCCCGAGTTCGCTGGGCGCGTGTTACCGGTCGATACCGCCGTCGCCCAACGATACGCACGGCTCCATGTGCCGGACCGGCGATCCGAGCGGGACGCGCTCATTGCTGCGACGGCGATCGTGCATGGCATGACGGTCGTGACGCGCAACGTTGCCGATTTTGTTGAAACCGGTGTCGCGATTCTGAATCCGTGGGATTGAGCGAATAGATCAACTTGCTCCCGAGGCGAAATCGGATTCTGCCGCTGGTCGCAGTCGTCTTCGCGGGCATCGAACATCGGCGCGACCGACGAGCCGCGCCGCCGCGTCAGCGTTGCCCTTTACCCGCGCATCGGCGGATCGAGCCGCGCGAACGCCGCCTGCCGGCGATACGGGAAATGCGGATACGGCGCTTCCACCGCGCTCGCCGCATCGAGCGTCGCCATCTGCGCATCGGTCAGCGCCCAGCCGACCGCGCCGAGGTTCTGCCGCAACTGTTCCTCGTCGCGCGCGCCGACGATCACCGACGACACGGTCGGCCGCTGCAGCAGCCAGTTCAGCGCGATCTGCGGCACCGTCTTGCCGGTTTCCTCCGCGATCGCATCGAGCGCGTCGACCACGTCGTACAGGCGTGCGTCGTCGACCGGCGGCCCGTAGCTGGCCGTTTCATGCAGGCGGCTGCGTTCGGGCAGCGGCGCGTTGCGCCGGATCTTGCCGGTGAGCCGGCCCCAGCCCAGCGGGCTCCACACCAGCGCGCCGAGGCCCTGATCGGCGCCGAGCGGCATCAGGTCCCACTCGTAGTCGCGGCCGACGAGCGAGTAGTACACCTGGTTCGCCACGTAGCGCGACCAGCCGTGCCGGTCGGCCGCCGCGAGCGACTTCATGATCTGCCAGCCGGCGAAGTTCGACACGCCGATATAACGGAGCTTGCCTGCGCGCACGAGATCGTCGAGCGTCGACATCACTTCCTCGACCGGCGTGCTCGCATCGAACGCGTGCAGTTGCAGCAGGTCGATGTAGTCGGTGTCGAGGCGGCGCAGCGCGTCGTCGACGGCGCGCACCAGCCGTGCGCGCGACGTGCCTGCGTCGTTCGGGCCGTCGCCGGTCGGCAGGCCCGTCTTGGTCGAGATCAGCGCCTGGTCGCGGCGCCCCTTGAGCGCGGCGCCGAGCACGCGTTCGGACGCGCCGTCGGAATACACGTCGGCCGTGTCGAACAGGTTGACGCCGGCTTCGAGGCAGATGTCGATCAGGCGGCGCGCTTCGTCGACGCCGGTATTGCCCCATGCGCTGAACAGCGGGCCGGTGCCGCCGAAGGTGCCGGCGCCGAAGCTCAGGGCGGGGACCTTGAGGCCGGAGCGGCCGAGCGTACGGTATTCCATGTGCGTTTCCTTTCGTCGTGGGAGCGCGGCGCGGCCGCGCGTCGATCGTCACGCGACCACTGTACCGTTTGCGGCTTTTCCAGATAATCCGGAAGATGGCGAAAATATCCTTCGGATGGAGCGAACAATGCTGCTCGACAACCTCGCGCTGTTCCTGCGCATCGTGGAGAAGGGCGGGCTGGCCGCGGCCGGCCGCGAGGTCGGCCTGTCGCCGGCCACGGTGTCCGAACGGCTGACGGCGCTCGAGCGCCACTACGGCGCGGCGCTGCTCACGCGCACGACACGCGCGATCAGCCTGACCGACGAGGGGCGCACGCTGGTGGACGGCGCGCGACGCCTGCTGGCCGAGGCCGACGAACTGGAAAGCCGTGTGCGGCTGGGCATGCAGACGCTGTCGGGGCCCGTGCGGCTCAGCGCGCCGGCCGATCTCGGGCGCGAGCGGGTCGTGCCGGTCGTCGACGCGTTCCTGGCCGAGTATCCGGGCGTGACGGTCGACCTGCATCTCGGCGACGGATATGTCGATCTCGTCGGGTTGGGGCTCGATTTCGCGATCCGCCGCGGCACGCTGGCCGACAGCTCGTTGCGCAGCCGCTCGCTCGGCCGGGCGCGGCGCGTGGTGTGCGCGTCGCCCGCGTATCTCGCCGCACATGGCACGCCACGGCATCCGGACGAACTCGCCGAACACGACTGCATCGTGATGCGCTTCGGCCAGGATCTGTATGCCGAATGGCCGTTCAGCATCGATGGCACATTGAAGCGCGTGGTGGTGCGCGGCCGGCGCGTCGCCAACGACGGCGCGCTCGTACGCGCGTGGTGCATCGCGGGGCACGGTATCGCGCTGAAGTCGCTGGTCGATATCGAGCGGGATCTGGCGTCGGGCGCGCTCGTCGAGGTGCTGGGCGCGTTCTCGCCGGGCGACGTGGATCTGCAGATCGTCTATCCGGGCGGCGTCGCGCAGCCGCGGCGCGTGCGGGCGTTGATCGACAGGCTCGCGCAGGCGCTGGCGTAGCGGCACGTTGCTTGCGCCGCGGACGAGCGGCGAGCGGTTGTGGCGACGATATCGCTGCGATTGCATCGGCGCCGGCGCCCGATGTCGGCGCGTGGCGAGCCACACCACGTGCCAAAAGCGCGCCCCGGATTCATTGCCCACATTTCGTCATTTAGCTAATATACAAAACGTCAAACGAAGCCGAACCCCATGGACGACGTCACCCGCCTCAGCGCCCTGGCCAACGAAAGCCGTCTGGCCGTGATGCGCTGGCTCAAGCAGCCGCGCCAGCATTTCCCGCCGCAGCCGCACGGCGACGTCGACGCGCTCGGCGTGTGCTGCACGTACATCACCGAGAAACTGGGCATCGCGCCGGCCACGACCACGCGCCACATGCGCATCCTCGCGGATGCCGGGCTCGTGCAGGCGACCCGCGTCGGCAAGTTCACGTACTACAAGCGGATCGACGGCGCGCTGCGGCAGCTCGGCCGCGATCTCTCGCAACTCTGACTCCGACCGAGGCAACCGACATGGACGAACTTGCACTGCTGGCCGATGCCGACCGGCGCGCGCACGCGTATCTGGCCACGACGAACGAACGGCGCGCGTTTCCCGATGCGGCCGCACTCGCCGGCCTTGCGGCGTTCGACGAGCCGCTGCCCGATACGGGCCGCCCGGCCGACGACGTGATGCGCCTGCTCGACGAGCGCGGCACGCCCGCGACGGTCGCATCGAACGGCCCGAACTACTTCGGCTTCGTGATCGGCGCGACGCTGCCGGCCGCGGCGGCGGCCGAGCGGCTGATGCTCGCGTGGGACCAGTGCGCGTCGTCGTATGCGAATTCGCCGGTGGCCGCGACGCTCGAGCGCCAGGCCGCGCGCTGGGTCGTCGAGGCGCTCGGGTTGCCCGAAGGCAGCGCGGTCGGTTTCGGCACGAGCGCGACGGCCTGCACGCTCGTCGCGCTGGTGGCCGCGCGGCGCGCGCTGCTCGCGCGCAAGGGCTGGGATATCGACGAAGACGGCCTGATCGGCGCACCCGAGGTGAAAGTCGTGATCTCCGCGCTCGCGCACATCACGGTGAGGAAGGCGCTGCGCGTGCTCGGCTTCGGGATGAAGCGCATCGTCGTCGCGCCGGTCGATACGCACGGCCGGATCGACCCCGCGCAGTTGCCGCCGCTCGACGACATGACGATCTTCTGCGTGCAGGCCGGCGAAGTGAACACCGGCGAATTCGATCCGTTCGCGGCGCTGATTCCGCCCGCGAAGGCGGCCGGCGCGTGGGTCCACGTGGACGGCGCGTTCGGCCTGTGGGCGCGGGCCTCGTCGAAGCGAGCATTGACGGACGGCGTCGACGGCGCGGACAGCTGGACGACCGATGGTCACAAGTGGCTCAACACGCCGTACGACGGCGCGATGGTGATCTGCCGCGACGCGGCCGCGCTCGCCACCGCGATGAACAGCGACGCCGTGTACCTGAGCGGCGCGCAGGATGCGCAGAAGAACCTGAACCTCGAATTCTCGCGGCGTGCGCGCGGCATTCCCGTGTGGGCCGCGCTGCGCTCGCTCGGCCGCGCCGGCGTGGCGACGATGGTCGAGCGGCATTGCGCGCAGGCGGCGCGCGTCGCGGACGGCTTGCGTGCGGCCGGCTACGACGTGATCAACCGCGTCGTGCTGAACCAGGTGCTCGTGCGCGCCGGCACCGACGAGGAAACGGCGGCGATTCTCGAAGCCGCGCAGGCGTCGGGCGACGTGTGGTTCGGCGCGACCGTATGGCAGGGGCGGCCGGCGTTCCGGATCAGCGTGTCGTCGTGGCGCACGGAGGATGCGCACATCGATCGGCTCGTCGCATTGCTGACGAGGCTGCGCGGCGTGCACGCGGGCTGAGCGTCACGCGTCGTCCGGTGTCGTCATGGTTGCGTACGCAACTTTCTGGCGTTCGATGAAGTGCCGCGCGGCATGCGGGGCGCGCGACACATCCGCAAGCGTGAAAATGTCGGACAATAGTCATCGCGCGGGCCGCTCCGGCACCGCGCGTTCAACCGAAGCATTCACGCTTGCGAGATCCCCATGTCGATTTCCTTTCCCCGGGAACTGCTGAAGGCCGCCGATATCGCGAAGATGGAACCGACGCGCGAGGTGCATTCGCTCAATCCCAATGCCGTTCGTCTGAAGCGGCAACTCGGCGACCTGACCGGGCTGACGCAATTCGGCGTTCATCTGCTCACGCTGATGCCCGGTCACGAATCGGCCGAATATCACCGCCATCTGTACGAAGAGGAATTCGTGTACGTATTGTCCGGCACCGGCACGGTGACGATCGGCGGGCACGCCAGCGAAATCGGGCCCGGCGATTTTCTGGGTTTTCCGCGCGGCGGCGACGCGCATACGGTGCAGAACACCGGCGAGGCGCCGCTGCAGCTGCTTGTCGGCGGGCAGCGGCTCGAACACGACGTGTGCGAATACCCGCGTATCGGCAAGCGGCTGTATATCGCCGGCCAGCTCGAGGAGTATGTCGAGCTGCCGAAGGCGCCGTGACGGCGGATCGAACGTCATCGACGGAGCGGGCCGTTCGGTCAATCACGATGAATTCGCTTCTCGCGACCGTGTCGCGCTTATGATGCGGGAACGCCACTGAAAGGTTCCACGCCATGGACGCGCCGCTCCCGCCGATGTCTGCCCCGATTTCCGAAACGGCTCCTGAAACCGAAGCCGAAGCCGCCGGCGAGCCGCGCGCGTCGCGCGTGCATCGGCCGGTCGCGCTCGTGACCGGCTCGACGTCGGGAATCGGGGCGGCCGTCGCGCGGCGCCTCGCGGCCGACGGCTACGCGGTGATCCTGCATTCGCGCACCTCGGCCGACGCCGGGCGTGCGATGGCGCGCGAACTCGGCGGCGCCTATGTGCAGGCCGATCTCGCCGACGACGCCGAGCGCGTGAGATTGATCCGCGACGCACTCGCCGTACACGGGCGGCTCGACGTGCTCGTCAACAACGCGGGCGTCAGCCGCGTGATTGCGCACGACGACCTCGCGGCGGCTACGCCCGACGTGTGGCGTGAACTGCACGAGATCAACGTGATCGCGCCGTTCCGGCTCGTCGCCGAAGCGCAGGCCGCGCTGCGCGAGGCGGCGTCGCACGGGCGTGCCGGGTGCGTCGTGAACGTCAGTTCGCATGCGGGCGTGCGGCCGAAGGGCGCGTCGATTCCGTATGCGGCCGCGAAGGCCGCGCTCAATCACACGACGCGGCTGCTCGCGCGCACGCTTGCGCCGGCGATTCGCGTCAATGCGGTCGCGCCGGGGCTCGTCGATACGCCGTTGACCGCCGACTGGACGCAAGCGCAGCAGCTGTGGCGCGAGCATACGCCGATGCGTCGCGCGGCCACGCCGGACGACATCGCGCAGACGGTCGCGATGCTCGTCGCGTCCGATTACGTGACGGGCGAGATCGTGATGCTCGATGGCGGGTTGAACCTGACGTGATGCGGCGGGGCGGCGGCGCGCCGGCATCGCGTGCGGCGCCGCCGGCGCTTGCGATCAGCCGAGGTTCGACCGCAGCCGCGCGAGCGCCTGATCGTGCGTGCGTTCGAACTTCAGCGGCGTGACCGCGATATACCCTTCGCCGAGCGCGACCGTTTCCGAATCCGCATCGTCATCGCGCGGCGCACGCGCGAGCTTCAGCCAGTGATAGTCGATCTCGCGCGGATCGCGTCCCGACACGATCTCGACGCCCTGCAGCGTGCCGGCGCCCTGGTTCGTCACTTTCAGGCCGCGCACGTCGTCGGCCGGCCGCGGCGGGAAATTCACGTTGAGGCACGCATCGCTGTCCCAGCCGGCGGCGGCGAGCCGGCGAATGACGTCCGGCGCGTGCGCGAGCGCGGTGCCCCACGGCACCGCGTTGCGATCGGTGAACGCCTGGCTCAGCGCGATGGCCGGCACGCCGACCAGCATGCTCGTCATCGCGGCGCCGACCGTACCGGAAAACACCGTTTCGGTGCCGAGGTTCGCGCCGCGATTCACGCCCGACAGCACGACGTCCGGCCGCGCGCCCTTCATCAGGTGGCTGACCGCGATCGCGACGCAGTCGCCGGGGGTGCCGCGCACCGCGAAGCGGCGTTCGCCCTTGCGATGCACGCGCAGCGGTTCGTGCAGGCTCAGCGAATGCGACGTGCCGCTCTGGTCTTCGGCGGGCGCGACGATCCACACTTCGCGGGCGAGTTGCGTGGCGACCTGTTCGAGTATTTCAAGGCCGGGAGCGTCGAATCCGTCGTCGTTGGTGAGCAGGACGCGATCGAACAGCGGGCGGGTTTCTTGCATCGGGACGATCCTCGCGGAAGGGCAATGAGAGGGGAAGGGCGGCGTGGCGCAAGCCACGAGGCTGATATGACTCCCGGTGTCGACCGGGATCGGTTTCTCGAGTCATGTTGCCAGAATTTCCCGAGGGGCGACGTCGCGGTACATCTCGACGGTGGATCAAGCCGATACCGGCGGGTTGGGTATCGCATGACAGGTCTGCTCAACGAGACTGCCGCTATCCTGGGCCGCAAATCGAATGCAATTCGTTGCGTGGCCTCGTCGTGGGTGACTCGTATGCAGGGCAATGTCGCCTTCGGGAAACTCTTCTTCATTCATCAGATTTAGGGGCAAGGGTCGCCCGGGCGTCGCGTCATGCTGTTGGTCTTCCGTGCGCGATGGCAAGCGACATCGCGAGCGGACTCATATCCCGAATGAAGCCCGCGGATCCGCGGGCGACCGCGACGACCGCGCTGTTCCTCCGCTTGCCGCGCGCGACGAGCTAGCGAAAGCGCTGACACAATCGCACCTGTGCGTCCCGACGCGGTCCACAATCGGTTTTGGATGCCTTCATGGCGGCGCTGAGTCTCGGGGCTCACATGCGCCGCCGATAGCGCCAGGCGGCCTCGGGATGGCGTCGACCGTCTCTGGCTATGTCGAGGGACAGCGGCGCAACTATCTGAACGGCGTCGAGCGGACGCTCGATGAAATCCAGGTTAGCGAAATTTCGTTCCATAACGGCGTCGCGAACCCGCAATTGATCGGGCAGGAGGCCGGCGACACGCCCGCTGGATGGCGTGCGGATACGCGCGAGCAGGACGCGGCGGCCGATGCCAGGCCGGAAGCGGATGGTCAAGCCCGCGCGTCGTTGTGGGCGCTCGTTGCCGCGTACCATCCGGCGAGCCGCGTGTTGCTGCGCGGCCAGCTCGATGCGCTGGGGTACCACGCGATAATCGTCAGCAACGGCGTGAAGGCGAAGCGGGGCGTTCTTCGAGCATTCGTTCGATGTCGTGTTGACCAATTTGGGCATGCCGGAGCTCGACGGCTACGCGCTGACGAATTTCCTGCGAGAACAGGGTGCAGGGATGTCCGTGATCGCGATAACCGCGCATGCAACGGAGGGCAGTACCGGACGTTGCCGCACCTTGTGACCACGGATCCCGCAGTCCATGCCGGGCGCTGCCTGCATCGCGGACGAACTGCACGCCGGGCAATGCACGCGGCCGCACCACGCAGGTCAAGGTTTCGCGCAGACGCCGGCGATCTGGCTATATCCGTTCGCACCGTGCTTGCCCTGTCGAACCGGAAGATCGTAGGAGATGCGGCACGACGAATTCGCATCGTCGCCCCACTTGACGGTGAGTTCGCCGTGGGCGTCGAGCCCGCGCGCAAAGATCTTGCTTGCCTGGCCGACCACGCCGAGTTCCTTGCCCGACTGGTCGTACACGGTCGCGCCGAACGGCAGCGGCGTGCCGTTCGCCTGCCCCGCCTTGATGACGATCGCGCGCCCCGTGTCGGTCGCGAACTTCAGCAGCGGCACGGCGCCGGCGCGCGGCGCGACCTGCTGGCTTGTCTCCTTCAGCTCGACATCCATCGAGATGCCCTTCGGGTCGAGCTCGACGGTGTTCAGGTTGTAAGGCGTCAGATACGGCACGATCGCATAACCGCGACCGTCGACACGCACGCCCGACGAATTCGTGATGCGCGCGCCGGCAGCGCCCGGCGCTTCGACGATGCCGAACGTTTCGGACAGCGGCTGCGACAGCGTGATGCCGCCGCCATGCGCGACCGCCGCGCCCCGGATGCCGATCGACCCCTGCTGATAATCGCCGCTCGCGCTCGCGCTTGCGCTGAGTTCCGCGAAGCGGGCACGGTACGTGGCGCTGCCGCCGCCGTCGGTGCTCGAACTGCCGGTATCGGACGCGTGGTTCACGTTGACGCTGTACGACAGCGCATTGTCGACGCCGAGCGAATCCGACAGCGTCGTCTGAACCTGCGTACGGCCGCGGGTATCGTGCGTGACGCTGCCCGACACCGTCGTGGGCCGCGATCGGCCCAGCGGAATCGTGACGCTCACGTAGTACAGCGTGCTCATTTCGCCGCCCTGGCTGCGCTGCCGCGCGGCCGACAGGTTGTACGAAATGTTGCGGTACGCGTTGTTGTAGCCGACCGAATAGCTGGTGTCGGAGCCCTGGCGATTCCAGTAATCGGAGGCCGATGCGGTGACGCTGAGTTGGCCGCCCTTGTCGCCGAGGCGTTGACTGAGGGTCAGCGACGCGCGATTGCGCTGACGCCAGATCGAGTCGATAAACCCGCCCTCGCGCACGGTGTCGCGTGTGCGCATCGCGTCGTTCAGGCCGAAGTAGCCGCTCGTCGAGTAGCGGTACGCCGCGATCGCGATATCGGTATTCGTCTGCGCGATCGACTTCGAATAGCTGACCCGCATGCTCGAGCCGTTGAAGCGCTTCACGCCCGGGATCGATGTGGTCGCATGCGTGATGTCCGCACCGAACGCGCCGATCGACGTATTGAGCGCGGCGCCGACCATCGCGGACACATAGCCGGTCGCGGCCGTCACGCCGCCATAGCCCGTGATGAGGTTCGTCAGGCCGCGCTGGTACGTGGCCTGCGCGAACAACGGATGGCTGCTGCCCTGCGGATTGCGCAACGAGCCGACGGAAAAGCTGTAACGGCTGATGCCGGGCCGCAGCGACATCGGAACGGCCGCGTACGGTACCGAGAACGTATGCACGGAGCCGTCGGCTTCGGTGACGGACACCTGCAGGTCGCCGCCATAGCCGGTCGGATAGAGATCGTTGATCTCGAACGCACCGGGCGCGACGGTCGTCTCGTAAAGCGTCACGCCGTTCTGGCGAATCGTGACCTTCGCGTTGGTGTTGGCGATACCGCGCACCACCGGCGCGTACCCGCGCAGCGAATCGGGCAGCATGCGATCGTCCGACGACAGTCTCACGCCGCGGAACTGCGTCGAGTCGAACAGGTCGCCGGACGTATAGGTTTCGCCGATCACGAGCTGCGACGACAGCGACGGGAGGTCGCGCTGAGCGTAGGTGGAAATGTCGTTGTACTGGCTGCTCCCCTGCGACGACCAGCTATACGAGCCGTCGTGGCGGAAGTGCCAGTTACCGATGTTCACGCCGCCGTTCAGGCCGAGATACCCTTGCGTCTGCGTCGAGGTGCCGCGGTTCTTCGAGCCGTAGAGGTTGAAGTTGTAGCCGAGCATCGCGACCGGCACGCCCGAACTCCACTGGTCGGGGCTCACGTAGCCGCGCGCCTGGTGCGCGAGCGACGCTTGCGGGATGCTCAACGTCAGCGTCTGCTCGCTGAAATCGAACGCGGCGCTCGCTTCCGGAATGACTTGACCGATGCGGCGGCATTCGCCCGCGACGGCGAGTTGCGCGACGAGTTCGGGCGACAGTTTGCGGAAGTCGACGCCGATGCGCTTCAGCATCTTTTCGTCGAAGCAAGGCTGCGCGTCCGGCGTGCCGGGCGCGGCCTTGAACGGGATGTCGTACCGGCCGATCCAGTCGGTGCCGACGTAGAGGTCGACGCTATATTCGCCCGGCAGCGCGACGTTGCCGCGCGCATAGCGCGACAGGTCGACCTGCGTTCCGCCGCCGTTGCTCAGGAAGCCGGGATCGAATTCGACCTGGGCGAACTCCGTCTGCGCGACCTGGATCGGCGCGGGCAGAGATTGCGGAGGCGTTTCCGCACGCGCGCTTTGCGACCACGCGCCAATGCAGGACAGAACCAGCACGTAGATCGGCTTGAGGTGCGGCATGTCGGGCACGTTCGCGCGTACATGTCGATTCGAAGTCATTCCCCGCTACTCCTGTCGTGATCGGGCGCACGGCGCCACGCGCACGGCCAATTTCGGGCTGCGCGTGTCGCGGCGTCGCTCGGCGTTCGTTACAAACTGAGAAATCGGTATCGTTCGAGAGGCAGGGCCTCCGACGAAGATGGGACGCGGCAGTGCGCGATGCGATTGCGGATGTCGAACCCGCAACGCGCGGTGCGGCCGGTTATTGCGTCAGTGCGAGATCGAAACGGGGCTCTCGTTGTCCGACGACGAACCCCAGTCGTCGATACTGCCGAACGAGGCCGTTGCGCCGCTCGACGGAAGCGCACCGAGTTGCTTGACCGGGAACTGCTGCGTCGCGCCGGGCAGCACGTATCCCATTCCCGCGTCGTATTTGTGGCCGGCTGCCTTCAGCGACACGCTGCCCAGATTGACGACGTAGGGCGTCGGATTGCTGGCCTGCAGCGCATACCCTTCGCCAGCCTTGACGAGGCTCCAGTTCAGTTGCTTCGGCGCGGCGCTGGCGTTGCCGGTCAGGCCTTCCGGGCGGAACATCACCTTGATGCGCGAGCGGAAGGCGATCTGAAGCTGGTTCCGGTCGTCTCCGGTCGCCGCTTTGGGCGGGATTTCGAGCACGTTGAGCCAGAACAGCGATTCCTTGTCGGCCGGAAGCGGTTCGCGCGTATAGATCATGCGCAGCGTCTGTCCTTTGCCGGGTTCCATCCGGAACATCGCGGGCGTCAGCGTGAACGGGACGTCGATATTGTCGGGAGACGCATTCGGGTCGCCCTTGTCGAGCCACGCCTGCACGAGGGCGGGCGCCTTGCCTTCGTTCGTCAGCTTGACCGTGACCTCGCGGTCATTGCCCGGAAAGACCACGCGCGTCCCGGAAATCACCACGTCGGCCCAGGCGGGGGACGCGACGAGGGAGGAAAATAGTGCGAGCGTCGAAAAATACTTTGCGGACAACATGGGCAACTCCGAAAAAATATGTAGTAGTTCTTATCAGATGGAACACCGAGGAGCCGGAAGAAGTCCGGCCGGGAATTTTTTTTGAAAAGCTCCTCGGGTTCCGTTGCGATGGATTACTGGTAAGTCAGCGAGTACTGAACCTTCGAGTTGGCTTGGCCGGCGGTGGCCGCGGCCGTTGCGTAGTATTCGGCGAAGTAGTTCAGCGTTGCCTTGCCGTCTGCCGAGATATCGACGAGTTGACCACCCTGATCGCCCATCGCGCCGATCTTGATCGGCGTTTGCTTGTCGTTCAGCACGCTGATTTCGACATTCTTCGCAGCGTCCGCGCCACCGTCGAGCGTCAGGCGGCCGGTCGTCTGGTTGACGTTTGCGCCGGATTCGAAGACCACGCCGACCTTCGTCGGGTTCGCGCCGCCGGCGGTGCAGCCTTCCAGCGTCACGGAGAACGGCGTGCGGCCCGCCGTTTTACCTGCCTCGGCCAGCGTGTTCGAGCCGATTTTCGGCAGCGCCACGGGAATGCTGCCGCCCGAGCCGTTCGTCACCTTGCAGGTCGACGCAATGACGCTGCCCGTGAACGTGATCGTGCCGTCGGATGCGTGCGCGGCCGAAGCGGCAGCGAGACCGGCGGCAGCCAGGATCAAGGAAAGAGCATGAGTGCTTTTCGTGATTTTCATAAATCGAATTCCAAACGGTGATTGAGATGTGATGATGAAAGGCGAACTTGAGAGCCGTCGCGGGGTGCGTTGCGATGAATCTCGGTGTGCACATTTCGTGACAAATTTTCCGGATACGGGTCATGGCGCGGAATAGGACGATGTTCAAAATCACGAAAAACAAAATAGTACGAGTACCAAATTCGTGGAATGCAAGTGGAATCTTCAGGTGAACGGCATGAATTGTTAAATCCGGGGCGCCGCGCCGGGCAACCGTTTCGGCGCGAAACCCGATCCGTCGGCGCCGTTCCCGGCGCGAACGATGATCCAGGCAAGGATTGCGACAAGGAGAGCGGTCATGGGGGCTGTTGAACTCGTCAAAACCGGACCCGTCACTGCCGGCGGAGTATTGAGCGGCGCGTACGCTCAGTACCGCGCGAATGACGTAAGCGGACAGGTACTCGTCGAGTATCAATTCGCGTCCCCTGTCGTGGTCCCGCCCCGCGTTCCGACATGCAAGGCCGCGACACCGTTGATCACGATGCCGATGGGCAAGTTCGGCGCGAGTTCTTTCAACGCCATCGGCGCGACGGTAGGCTCGTGTCCATTCGCGATCTCGCTGTCTAGGTCGGGGAGGCGCGCGGGGACGGTGACCAATGCCTATATGACGCTGACCGATGCGACCATGCCGAGCAATACGTCGACGACACTATCGTTGACGCCGCAGTCGACGGCGTCCGGGATTGGTGTCCAGATCATGAGGGGCGACGCACTGGTGGCTTTCGGGCCGGATTCCGCCGCGGTCGGCAACGCCAATCAATGGCCAATGGGCACGGTTGCGCAAGGGCAAGCGAATTTGACGGTACCGCTGACCGCGGCTACGTGCAAACCGGCTCACAAATTGCGCCCGGAAGTGCGGATGCGCGGGCAACGTTCACGATGAGCTACCAGTAAGTCGTGGCGGTGAAACGCGAATGCGCGAATATCGGTTCAGGATTCCTGAAGCGGATCACTGCCCGAAGCGCTGCATGATTGTGTCCTTGAGGATGTCCTTGAGCCGCGCGGCGGTCAGTTCGCCCAAGTGCGATTCGACGAGTGATGTCTCTGATCGGCAATGGCGGCATCATGGTGATGCACCATCCTTACGGCGTGCAGATCATCGGGCGCAACATCAGCAAAACCGCAGCCTTCCGGTGCTTCCAGGCCGCGCCGCCGAACTCCTCGCGGTCGAACAGCGGGCGGATTTCTCGCGTCGAGACGATCCTCGCGGAGGGCAATGAGAGGGGAAGTGCGGCGGGGCGCAAGCAACAAGGCTGGTATGACTCCCGCTTGCCGGTGCGGCCGGCCGGCCCCGCTCAGCCGAGCAGGTAGCGCAGCAGGCCGGCCGACACGACGCCGACGATGACGGTCGGCAGGATCGACAGGCGCGTCGCCGCGAGCAGCGTGATCGCGAGCGCGAGCAGGTCGGCGGGGCGCGTCGACACGAAGGCCGGCGCGATCACCGAAATCAGCACGCAGCCGGGCACGTTCTCCATCACCGAAGCCATCCGCGGGCTCAGCGTGCGGTTGCGCAGCAGCACATAGCCGAGAATGCGCGACAGGTAGGTGGTAGACGCCATTAGCACGATCGTCGCGACCGTGCTGAAATCCGGGAGCTCAGGCATCGCGCGGCTCCCAGAGCAGCGCGGCGATCAGCCCCGCGCAGGCGCCGGCCGCGACATACCACGCACCGGGCAGCGCGAGGTGGGTGGCTGCCGCGACGACGAGGCTCACGAACCACGGGCGGCTGGCGCGCACGCCTTTCCACATCCCGCGCAGCAGCACCAGAAACACGGCCGTGAACGCCATGTCGAAGCCGTACTGTTCGACGTTGCCGATCGTCGGGCCGACCGCCGCGCCGAGCGTCGTCATCGAGATCCACGTCAGATAGAGCCCCATGCAGATGCCCGCGTAATAGGGCACGCTGATGTGGGTGGCCGAGCGCTCGCGCGCGTCGGCGAGCGACATCGCCCAGCTCTCGTCGCACATGAAGAACAGCGCGACGAACGCGCGGCGGCGCGGCAGGCGCCGGATATAAGGCTCGAACGCGGCGCCCATCAGGATGTGGCGCGAATTCACGAGAAACGACATCGCGACGATCAGCGCGATATGCGGCGGCGACGTCCACAGATGGATCGCCGCGAATTCGGAGCCGCCGCCGAAGTTCAGGCCCGTCATCATCGGCACCTCGAACAGGCTCAGCCCTTTCTGCGCGGCCTGCGCGCCCAGCACCAGCGCGAACGGCACGAAACCAAGCATGACGGGCAGCGCCGCGCGCAAACCGCGACCCATCTCGGCGACATGGGCGGGCCTGTCGCGAAGCCCGGACGACGTTGAAACGCTACTGCTCATTACTCCTCCTTCGGGGGAGGGATTGTCTGCTTTTTTGACTCGAATCGGGTTGCGTTGTGGCCAGATTTTTCCCAGAATTTGGCATTGAACGCGCAATGCGAGAATTTTTTGGAATTGGATGCCAAATGAAGCTTGACGCTATCGACCGCCGGATCCTGAGCGCGCTGCAGCGCGACGGCCGCATGCAGAACGTGGAACTCGCGCACGAGGTCGG
The DNA here is from genome assembly GCF_001547525.1 of Burkholderia anthina. Taxonomy (GTDB): domain Bacteria; phylum Pseudomonadota; class Gammaproteobacteria; order Burkholderiales; family Burkholderiaceae; genus Burkholderia; species Burkholderia semiarida. The sequence continues at coordinate 1,058,940 of NZ_LNJP01000003.1, read as the reverse complement.
GCTGTCGCCGTCGCCGTGCCTGCGGCGCGTGCGGCTCCTCGAGGAAGCAGGCGTGATCGAGAAATACGTGGCCGTGCTGAATCCCGCGAAGGTCGGCAAGGGGCTGACGATCTTCACGCGCGTATGGCTGAAGGGCCAGGACGCGGAGTCGGTGAACCGTTTCGCCGAGGCCGTCCAGCAAATGCCGGAAGTCGTCGAATGCCACCTGATGGCCGGCGACTGCGATTTCCTGCTGCGCGTCGTCGCGGCCGACATCGACGATTACCGGCGCTTCCAGATGGAATACCTGACGCGCATTCCCGGCGTGCTGAGCGTGAAGACCGACATTCCGATGCAGAAGGTCAAGCTCACGTCGGCGCTGCCGACCTAGCAAGGAGTGGGCGCGTGGCGGCGCATCGATGCGCGGTCATCGCGCGGTGACAATCGCCCGATAAACTGATGGGGTGGGTCGCGTCGCACAGGATGAGCCGTGCGATCGCGCACTGTTCGATGTGCAAGCAACTAACGGTCAATGCCGATGCAGTCGGCCCAGCGGCGCGGCGTGGCGCGCCGGGTCGTGCGTCGGTGCGGATGCGTTTTTTCCTGTCGAGTCCTGCATGCAGCCATTCAATACGCCGTGGAATTCACTGGAAATCGTCAAGCTCGTGCTCGGCGTGCTGACGCCGTTGTCGGTCGCGTGCCTCGGCTGGCTCGTCGCGCGCCGGCTGAAGCGGCTCGAACTCGTGCAGTGGACCAACCAGCGGCTGATCGAGAAGCGGCTGGCGCTGTACGACACGGTCGCGCCGCAGCTCAATGCACTGCTGTGCTTCTACACGTGGATCGGCTACTGGAAGGACATCTCGCCGGACGACGTGATCCGCGCGAAGCGCGACCTCGACCGCACGTTCCACATCTATCGCTACCTGTTCGACGACGACGTGTACGACGCATATCACACGTTCATCCATGCGCTGTTCGAGATGCATACGGGGCCGGGCCGCGACGCGCGGATCCGCTCGCTGATCCAGGCGCCCGACGGCGACCGCAGCGTGCACGGTTCGTATGAATGGAAGCCGGCGTGGTCGGAGCGTTTCGCGACCGCGAACGTCGTGCCGAAGGACGACGTGCTGAAGCATTACACGCAGTTGATGGAGCGGCTGCGCGTGGCGCTGGGCGCGACGCGCTGACGGGGTCGGCGCTCGCGCGCCATGCCGGTATTGAATCCGTCATGGAAGCCGACCGTTTTGAGCGTGCGTGATTCAGGCGAACGAGATCACGAGCCTCTTGCCGCAAGCCGCCGCATACTTGCGCAGTGTATCGACGGACGGGGAATGCTGCCCCGTTGCGAGCGCACGCTCGAGTCGCGTAATGGCGGGCGCTTTCGTGCCCATCCGTTCCGCCACGTCGGCTTGCGACAAGCCAGCCTCTCGCCGCGCAGCCAGCATCGCGTCGAGCAGCGCGAATTCCTCGCGATTCAATCGTTCGTATTCCGTGCGCACCGCGGGGTCGGCCAATGCCCGCTCACGTAGTTCCCTATACGTTGCCATCTCGAACCTCCTTCAATCGACGACGCGCGATTTCCAGTTCCTTCAGAGGTGCCCTTGGCGTGTTCTTCACGAAACAGTGCAGCATGACGATACGCCGCTCGACGATCGCGCAGTAAAACACTCGGGCAATACCTTCCGCGCCCTTCAATCGCATTTCGTACAGGCCGTTTCCCATCGCTCGGGAGTGAGGCTCCCCGAGATTCGGACCGTACCGCTCCATCCGGTCAGCGAGTGCAAAGTACCGGGCAAGCAGCGTTGTCGGCAACGACGCGACTCCCGCCGCTACACGGTCGTTGAAGAACTGGATCTCGTAACCATGAGTCGATAACGTAACAAATATGTTATGTGACGGCAAGAACGGTGACCGGCCGCAGAGGCGGGCACAGGCGGTTGGTCACACGTGAGGGAGCTCGCGACCGTATTTCTTGGGTCGGAGATATCGATGACGATGCACGGAACCGAGCGCGCTCGGGAATTCGGGCCCGGGAAGCAGCGCGACTCGGTGTCAGCGTGGAGTGGGGTACTACGGATTCGCGACGGGGTTAGTTCCGCCCCGCCACCGCGAGCCGCGCCGCCAGCCCCACGAACACCGACCCGAGCAGATACTGCGGCACCTTCGACGGCCGGCGGCGTGCGCCGATCCGCTGGCTCAGCCGGCTCGCGGAGAGAATCACCGCGCCGTTCACGACGATCCCGATCAGGTTGAGCACCGTCGCCAGCACGAGAATCTGCACGGCGATCGAGCCATGTTCGGGCCGCACGAACTGCGGGAACAGCGCGAGCACGAACAGCGCCATCTTCGGGTTCAGCAGGTTCGTCGTCAGCCCTTGGCGGAAGATCGTCGCGGTCGAGTGGCGACGTTGCGACGCGACGGGCGACAGCGCGGTCGCATCCGAACGGAAGGTTTTCCACGCGAGATACAGCAGATACGCGGCGCCAGCGAAGCGCACGACGTCGTACGCGAGCGGCACCGCGACGAAGAGCTGCGACAACCCGAGCGCCGCGGCGAGCGCATGGCAGTAGGTGCCGGCCTGAATGCCCGCGAGCGTCGCGAAGCCGGCGCGCCGGCCCTGGCTCACGCTGCGGGACGCGATCAGCAACATGTCCGGGCCGGGCGTGGCGGTGAGCGCGAGACACGCGCCGGAGAACAGCGCGAGCGTGGAGAGATCGATCATGGCGGCCCCTTTTGCCGGTGCGGCGTTGAAGGGAAGTCAGTTTAGGAGGGCGCCCGAGGCCGGTCAATCGAGCGAACGGACGATGGCCCGATGGCCAGACGGCACGCATCGCGCGTGCGCGGCCTGCACGCCACTCACTGTTTGCGGCAGGCAACCTGATAGTCGATCACGGTGTTCTCGGAAGGCTTGTCCGGCGCGCCACCCACCGTGGTCACGCCGAGCACGCCGGCCGCGTTCCGGTAGCGCAGCGCGCAATACCCGACGCCGGTGCCCGAGCACGCTTCGGCTTCGACGATGCCGTGCTTCGCGAGCGTTGCAGCGCCATCCGCCGCATCCGGCTTTTCGCGCGGACGCAGCGGCTGCCAGCCATGCGCGATCAGCATCTTGCGTGCCGCGTCGAGCGGCTTGCCATACACGTTCGGCACGACCGCGCGGCCGTTGCAGTGCGTACTTTCGGCGGCGACGCGGGTCAGCCGCAGGCCGCCGCTTTCCGCGTGCAACTCGCCGACGGGCGCGCCGGGGCCGTCGCCGCCCCAGACGAGCAGCGCGCCGTTTTCCAGACGATCGACCGAGCCGAGTTGCCAGCCGGCCTTGCGCGCGGTGTAGCCGAGCGCGACGAGCGTCGTGCCGTCGAAGACGCCGATATTGCCGTTGCGCGCGAAGCAGATCGCGCTCGTGCCGGCGTTGAATCCGCTTGCGAAGGTCACGACCGTGTAGCGCCCGAGCGGTGCCTCGGACGTCACGATCCAGTCGCGCTGCGCGACTTCGCGGCCGGCGGCCGTGGTCGTTTTCGCGCGATATTGCGTGCAGAACGGATCGAGCGCACCGCTTTCAGGCGAGTGCGGCAGCGTGCCGAGCGGCACGAGCGACGCGCCGGCGATATCGGAGCCCGTGCGCAGCGGCTCGGCCGATGCCGTGCCGCCGAACGTGGCGCCGGCAAATACCGCGATCGAAACGATCGAAGCAAGATTGCGGGCGAGCGGTGAGGCAACGGAAAGGAACATGCGGGCTGGCTCCGGGGAACGTGGGGCGGGCGCGGCAATCGCGTTTTTCCGCCCGTCCATCACGGTTGCGCGCACCGCCAGGCGGCACGCGCGCGTCGCCAAGGGCTCAGCCCTTCGCGACCACGTCGATGCGCAGCGCATCGCCGCCCGCGACGATCGCCAGCAGGCGATCGACGTTCGGATGCGCGCCCGGACGATTGCGCGCGTCGGCCGTATGCTCGGCGAACACCGCGAGGCCGTGCTCGGCCGCTTTCGCGTCGAGCGTGCCGAACGCCTGCTTCAGATAGTGGTACACCGCGAGCGAGCCCTGCTTGCCGGGCTGATTCTCGATGGTCGCGACCACGTCGCCGTTCGCGCCGACGAGATCGATGCGCGCGATGCCGTCGATGGCCGGCAGTTGCGCGAGGTTGTCCTTGAATACTGCGGTCGGTTGAATCACTGAAAACACTCCGTCGGTTCGGTCATGGGCCCAGATGCGTGGCCGGCCGTATCTTATCCGATCGGCGCCGGCGCGCCGGCCCGCGCGCCGGTGCCGGCCGTGCGCCACGCGAGCGCCGCGCCCGCGAGCTGCAGCGTGCCGCCCGTCAGCATCGCGACTCGCAGCCCGGTCGCACCACCGCCGCACGCGTCGTACAGCGCGCTCGGCATCGCCACGCCGAATACCGCGCCGGTCATCCGCGTCACGTTCATCAGCGATGCCGCCGTGCCGGCGCGTGCGGCGTCATGACCGCACGGTATCGGTCAGTACGCCCGCCTCGCGCGAGCGCTCGATATCGGGGCTGCGATACGCATGCTCGGGAATCTCGGCGAGCCGCGACGCATGCACCTGCCGGGGCGCGAGCCCGTAGAACTTTTGGAAGCTCATGATCAGCGGCGACCACTTGTCGGGATCGATGCGGTCCGGATGACCGTCCATCAGCAGGTCGGGATGCACGTGCACACGCTGGATGCGCACCTCGAACACACGAATGCGGCCGCGCAGGTCGGGCATGTCGTCGCCGATCCCGTGCGTGGCCGCGACGACCGCTTCCAGATGCACCGGGCATTCGAGCGCGCGTGGCGGCGCGACGGTTTGCGACGCGGCCTCGGTGAGCCCGGCCGTGCCGAACTTGTCGGGTTCGAATGCGTAGCCTTTCGCGCGCTTGCCGTCGGGCACCGGATACGTGCCCGTCGTGCGCGCGATCCGGTCCACGGCGTCCGCCTGCGCCGACGACGGCAGGTTCAGCACGCATTCGCCGGTGCGCAGCAGGTTGCGTGTTGTCTGCGAACTGGCGGCGATGCCGAGCACGCCGCGCCAGCCGAGCCAGAACGCGGACGAGATCGGCGCGAGATTGGCCGTGCCGTTTTCGTTGAGCGTGCTGACCAGCACGACGGGCGTGCCGAAGTAGAGGATGTTCGGTTCGGTGACGCAATGCGGCGCGTTCATGGTCGAGTCCTTCGGTGACGGGATTAGTCCGCATGCTGATCCTGTCGCGGCGGCGCGGCGCTCCGATTCTTGTCGTGTCATTCCGAAGGGTGCGCAAAGGGGCACGGGTACCGCGCCGGGCCGACACCGGCAGCGGCCGGGCTTTTCCGCTACAGTAGGAAATCGAAGGCCGCGCGCGCCTGCCTCACGCCGGCGCGCGCGGTCACGTTTCGCCAACGTACACGAGGGCCCGATGGACACCGAGCAACGCTACACCGCCAACGCGCCGACCCGCGCGGAAGTCGACGCACTGGGCGGCGCAACCGTCATCGAATTCGGCGCGAACTGGTGCGGGATCTGCGCAGGCGCGCAGCCCGCGATCACGGCGTCGTTCGCCGCGCATCCTGCCGTGCGGCACCTGAAGATCGAGGACGGCCCCGGCCGTCCGCTCGGCCGTTCGTTCGGCGTGAAGCTGTGGCCGACGCTGGTATTCCTGCGCGACGGGGTCGAAGTCGCGCGCGTCGTTCGCCCCACCGACGCGAAGCAGATCGAAGCCGACGGCTTCGCCGCGCTGGCCTGAGGTCACGGCGATGCAACAGGCCATCACGCACATCGGCGTCGATACGCGCGGCAGCGGCCTCGTCGAAGTCACGCCGCAGGTACGCGCGTTCGTCGATCAGCAGGCGATCCGCACCGGCCTGCTCACCGTGTTCTGCCGCCATACGTCGGCGTCGCTGCTGATCCAGGAGAACGCGGATCCGTCGGTGCAGCGCGATATCGAACGCTATTTCGCGACGCTCGCGCCCGAGGACGACACGCGTTACGAGCACGATACCGAAGGCACCGACGACATGCCCGCGCATCTGCGCACGGCGCTGACGCAGGTGCAGCTGTCGATTCCGGTCGAGCATGGGCGCATGGTGCTCGGCACGTGGCAGGGGATTTACGTGTTCGAGCATCGCCGCGCGGCGCACCGGCGCGACATCGTGCTGCATCTGATCGGCGAGTAGGCGAGCAGGCGAGCAGGCGAGTGGCCGGGCAAGCGGGAAGCGCGCGATGCCGCGCCGGCGCGCGGCTCAGGCGAGCAGCTTCTCGACGAGCGCGCCGAGTTCGCGCAGGTGGACGGGCTTCGGCAGGAACGCGTCGAACACCCGCTTGTTCTCGCGCAACGCGGCCGATTCATACGCGCTGACGCCGAGGATCGCCGGATGCCGGCCGTCGCCGTCGGGTTGCGCCACCGCGCGAATGCGCCGCGCCACGTCGAATCCGCTCAGGTCCGGCAGTTCGAGATCGAGCACGACGAGATCGTAGCGCCCCGTACCGAAGCGCGCGACGCCCTCCTGCCCGGTGCCGCACAGGTCGGCCTCGATACCGAGCGCGGACAGCATCGCGCCGAGCGTTTCGCGCGCGTTGTCGTTGTCGTCGACCACCAGCGCGCGCCAGTCGCGGTGCGGTAGCACGGGCGGCAGCGCGGGCGCGTCCCCGGCTGCGTTGCCGGCCGGTTCGACGCCGGGTGCTTCGACCGGCAGCGTCACGACGAACTCGCTGCCTTCGCCGACCACGCTGCGCACGTCCACATGCCCGCGCAGCGTCGTCACGATTTCGCGCACGACCGCGAGCCCCATGCCGATCCCGTCCACGTGCAGCCCGACCGCGTCGTTCGCGCGATAGAACGGCTCGAAGATCTTCGGCAGATGCTGCTTCGCGATGCCGGCGCCGGTGTCGCGCACGGCGATCCGCACCTGCTCGCCGGCCGGCGCGTCCGCGAGCGTGATCGCCACCGTGATCGAGCCGCCGACCGTGTACTTGACCGAGTTCTCGATCAGGTTCGACAGCACCTGCCGCAGCAGCTTGCGATCGGAGCGGATCGCGAGGCCGGGCGGCTCGACGAGCTGCGTGACCGCGATCCGCTTGGCCGCGATCTTCCCGCGCAGCGGTTCGAGCACTTCGGCGAGCAGCGGCGCGATGCCGACGGTATCCAGTTCGGCGACGCGTTTCGTCGAGCGCAGCTTGATGTAGTCGGTGAGGTCCTTGACGAGCGCTTCCAGCGACAGTGCGGAATTCTGCAGCCGCCGGATCGTCTTCAGGTTCGCGTCGGACTGCGGGCGTGCCAGCAGGATCTCGATCGATCCGCAGATCGCCTGCAGCGGCGTGCGCAGTTCGTGGCTGACCATCCCGAGGAACGCGTTCTTCGCTTCGATCATCTCGAACGCGCGGTCGGACGCCTTGCGTTCCGCATCGAGCGCCGCGTTTTGCCGCGCCAGCAGGTCGTCGCGCGTACGCATCGTATAGAACAGCAGCAGGAACAGCGCGCACAGGATCACGCCGAGCACGATGCCGAGGATCAGGATCGCGCGCTGCTTTTCCTTCAATTGATGGAACGTGAAGTCGCGCTGCGCCATTTCGATCGCGCGGAAGTAGTTCGCGAGGCCGTTGACCTTCGGCCAGTACGCATTGACTTCGTCGATCACCTGATGCGCCTGCTTCGGCGCGTCGCGCAGCAGCGGCACCTCGCGCTTCAGGCGCGTCATGAATTCGCCGAGCGCGTCGATCTCGTTGCGCGCGCGCGGGATGCGCAGCCAGTATCGGGACACTTCCGACGGCCGCTGCAGGAACCCGAACGACACCGACAGGCTGTCGAGCTGCATCTGCACGTGATCGAAATCGTCGTCCTCGCGCGTCGCGTAGAGAATCAGCTGCCGGTCGAAGCGCGTATAGACGTTGCGGTATTGCGCGGCGGTCCAGAACACGCCTTCGCGCGGCCCCTCGAGCACGCCCTCGTTGACCGAGGTGGCGAGGAGATCCCACAGCAGGAACGCCCATGCGGTGAACCCCGCGATCCACAGCGAGCCGAGGATCAGGATGATCTTTCTGTTTCTCCAGCGCCGCCGCGTCATGTCACTTCACGGTCAGGCCGATGATCTGCCACGCGAATTTGGCTTCGCCGAGCGGCGTCTTCAACTCGTCGGGATACTGATCGCGCGGATACATGATCCACAGCGGGCCGTAGTTGTCGTTGCCGAGCACCTTGCCGTTCATCGTCCGCGCGAGGATCACGCCGTACTTGTCGGCATCGGAAACGGGAATCGTGAACGTGTATTCGTCGATGCAGTGGAATTCGATCTGCGTACCCTGCGCGCCGACCGTCTTCAGCACGTCGGACAGGCGCGGGCCGGTGAAGGTCGCCTTCGGCGTCCAGCTCGTCGACGTGACGATCGTATGCTGCGGCAGCGCCATCAGCGCCGGCTCGGAAAAGACGTAGGCCGTTTTCCCCTGCTGATTGCTCTTGCTGATCTTGCCGTCGACGGTGAACGTGAACGACGACGCGGCCCATGCCGCGGCGGCCATTCCGAGCACGCAGGCGGCGAGCACGGTCTTGATCCAGATGGTTGAAACGCGCATGTCTTTCCCTCGGTCTGGTGGTTCGTGTGGTGGTGTGTCGCTCCGGCTTCAGTTCGCGGCGGCCGCGCCCGGCAGCGTGAGCTTCAGTTCGCGCGCGACTTCCGCGAACAGGATCGGCAGGCGCACCGGCTTTTCCTCGCAGCGCGCGTTGTAGTGCGACACGATGTGCGCGATCTCGTCCTCGCTCGCTTCGCCGGTCGAGATCTTGCCGGTCAGCAGGAAGATCGGCGCGCCGCTGTTCTCGCTCGAGCGGATGCCGCGCACGAGTTCGGCGGCCGTCTGGTCGCCGAGCATCCAGTCGAGGATGTAGCCGTCGAAATCCTCGACTTCCAGCGCCTTGCGGAAGCTCGCGCCGTCGAAGTACGGGATCGCGTTCACGCCTTTCTCGATGAAATATTCACAGACCGTTTCGGCGACGTCGTGCGAATCGTCGACCACGGCGATCCGCGCGGCATACACGTTCGGCTGCGCCGAGCGCAGCTCGATCACGTCGACCGGATACGTGCGGCCCTCGCGCGCGTGCGCGCGCTCGGTGACGATCCATTCGCCCTGCCACTGCAGCGCGACGAAATCCGTTTCGATCTGGCTGGTGGCCTTCGTCGAGATCGCGGCGCGGCAGCGCAAGCGCTTCGATTCGATCACGAACGTCGCGTCGATCATCTCGGGCGCGGCCGGCTGCATGCCCTTGTCGTCGAGCAGGATCGCGGGCGGCACGCCGAAGTGCGTCGCGATGTCCTGCAACTGCGACAGGTTCCACGGGATCAGGCCTTTCATCTTGCGCGTGACGACCGAGAAGCTCAGGCCGAGCACGTTCGCGATCGTCGTGTTGTGACTTCGCGGCGGAATGCCGTTCCGGTTCAGGAGATCGCGCACCTTGTTGGCGGTGATGAGATCGACGTTGGCCTGCTCGGTGGTGGACATCTCGAGGGGGTCTCCAAGGGTTTTGGCGAGGAAGAGCATATCAAAGCTGACGCGTCACGCAAACTTTAAACGCGCGATGGAACTTGACATGCCATTTTTCTCCATTATTATTGCTCACCACGTCACTATTGTTTGTCGCGTCATGTTTGGAGGTCGAAGCCGGCCATGGTCGGGCGGCGAAAAGCGGCGGCAATAAACAGTGACGGAACGATTCGAAGAGAGAACCTGAGAGAGCCTTGGGATGCGTGTCGGCGTTGGCGGATGGAATTGTATCCGGTGCGCCGCACGCAACCGGGTACGAGCTCGCGGGGTGGATAGCTCGAAGCATTGCGGTGCCAATAAGAACCTGAGGATAGTACCCATGTATCGCCGTTTACTCGCACCGGGGCTGCTGTTGCTGTTGGCCGCCTGCGCGCAGGATCCGTCCATCACCAGCAGCACGGTACGGATCTGCGACGACACGGGGTGTTCCGATCGCCCTAAAGATCAGGTCTCCTATCAAAAAAGGGACGATGCGGACGACCGGGAAGATCCGCGCATCGCCGCGCTCAAGCAAACCGCGAAGACCCAGCCGAAGGCCGCCTACGACCTCGGCCTGCGCTATTTCCGCGGCGACGGCGTGCGCCAGGACAGCTACCAGGCCCTCAAGTGGATGCGCGAGGCCGCCGAACGCGGCGACCTGAACGCGCAGAAGGCGCTCGGCAGTTTCTACCTGTTCGGCCTCGAGGAAATGGGCTCCGATGCGCGCGAAGCGGAGAAGTGGCTGTCGATCGCGGCCGGCCGCGGCGACAAGGAATCGAAAAAGCTGCTCGATCTCGCGCGCAAGGCGAAGAAGGAAGACGAAGAAGACTGGAAATGGCGCACGCAGTGGCGTGACGTCTATTACGGCTACTGGTACTCGGGCTATCCGTACTACGGCGTCTGGCAGCAGACGTACTGGTACTACTGACCGGGCATCGGGCCTGAAGCAACGGGGGCAGCCGCGGGGAGACCACCATCGCGCGCCACGCCGGGGGGCTTATCTAAGTTCGCACGGACCCATAAGCCGAACAACGACTCTAATCGATCGACAACGACATGAAGACCAACCTTTCCCAACGTCTGATTCAAGGTGCGCTGGTTGCAGCGCTTGGCGCGTCCGTCGCGGGGTGCGGCGGCATGGTGACGCCCGGCGGGCAGAACGCCGGGGTGACGGGCGCGGCGGCCGGCGGCGCGAGCGCCGGCGCCGATTCGCAGTTGCAGCGCTGCGCGTCGCCGCTGGGCACGATCGCGGTCGACGACGGCCGCAACGCCGACTGGTGGGGCCCGTTCGGCAGCGCGACGAAGGTGACGAGCATCGACCCGCTGCTGCGGCTGGCCGTGCAGCAGTCGAACTGCTTCGTGATCACGTCGATCGGCAACCAGAAGAGCGACGCGCGCCTGTCGCGCATCACGCAACTGCAACGCAACTCGGGCGAATATCGCGCGGGCTCGAAGCAGCAGAAGGGCCAGCGTGTGGCGGCCGACTACTACATGGAGCCGCAGATCGTGATCAACGATTCGCCGATCGGCGGGATCGGCAGCATGATCGGCGGGCTGATCGGCAACAGCGCGGTGGCGGCGGTGGCGGGGCACCTGCAGACGAAGGCGTCGGTGGTCACGCTGACGCTGTTCGACGTGCGCTCGGCGGTGCAGATCGCGGCGTCGGAAGGCAGCTCGACGGCGACGAACTACGGCGCGGCGCTGGGCGGCCTCGGCGGCGGGGTGGGCGGCGGGCTGGCCGGTTTCTCGACGACGCCGGAAGGCAAGGCGACGGTCGTCGCGTTCATCGACGCGTGGAACAAGATGGTCGTCGCGCTGCGCAGCTACAAGGCGCAGGACGTGAAGGGCGGCCTGGGCCGCGGTGGCCAGCTTCAGGTCAACTGACGCCGACGGGCCGGCGGGATGCCGCCGGCCGCCTGTCGAGCCCCGATTCCTGATTCCTGATTCGTGATGGTCGGTGCGTGCGGTGTGATCCGCGCGTACGGGCGTCGTTCGTCCCGCTCGTTTGAAAGGTGATTCCGATGAAAGCCGTTGCACTGATCGCATTGACCTGCCTCGCGCTGACCGCTTGCGGCGGCGACGACAATTCGTCTCCCGCGTCGTCCGGCGGTTCGGGGACGACCAACAACGGCGGCAGCGGCGGCAGCGGCGGGACGGGCGGCGCGGGTTCCGGCGGCAACGGCGGCTCGGGCGGCTCGGGCGGCGGCACGCTGACCTGGCGCTACGAGGCGCAGCCTGTCGCGGCCGATCGGGCCAGTTTCCTGACGCTGGTCAACAACGAAGGCGCGAAGGGCTATCGCTATCTGGGCGACTACTTCTACGCTGCGGGCAATGGCGGAACGCAGTCGATCTTCGTGAACGACGGCACCGCGCAGACCTACACGTATCAGTTGCAGACGGCGCCGGCCGACATGACGTCCTTCGTCAATACGGCCAACGCGCAAGGGGCGAGCGGCTACCGCTACGAAGGGCCGCTCACGTACGGCGATCTCTATCGCAAGGACGGTGGCTCGTCGGCCACCTACACGTACACGACGACCGGGCTGCCGGCCGATGCGAACGCGTTCCTCACACAGGCGAACGGCCAGGGCCAGTCGGGCTACTGGTTCGTCGGCCCGCTGATGGTCGGGGCCGTGCAGGCGAACGTCTACATGAAGAACAACGCGTCGAACGCAACCTATACGTACGACGCGCTGGCGCCGACGTCGACGGTCGGCGACTTCATCGCGCAGGCCAACAGCGAAGGCGCGAAAGGCTACCGCGCGAAGGGCGCGATGGCGTTCGGCACGGCGATCTCGTGGGTCTACGTGAAGGACCAGACGCAGTCGCCGACCTTCACGTACCAGTCGGCCGCGATCCAGTCGACCGGCGCGAACTTCGTGCAGCAGGCGAACACGTTCGGCGCGCAGGGCTCGGCGTATCTGAGCGACATCGCGCTCGGCACCACCGTGCCGCCGGTGATGGCGTCGTTCTATTTCGCGCCGAAGAACTGCACGGGCTTCCTGTGCACGACGCTGAATCCGCTCACGCAGAACTGAGCGGGCGCGTTCGGCGCGGGCGCGCCGCGTGGGGCGTTCCTTCGAGAATGACCCGCGCGCGCCTCATCGAGTGCCTCAGGTGCGACACGCGATGCGTGGACGCATCTTTTGCCGCCGGCCTGCCGGCGGTATTTCGTTTCTGCATACGCCGCGCTTTGCCGTTCCCCGCGTGACGCCGCGGCCCGGATCGGTCGAAATGTCGCATCAAAGACTCGGTCAAGTTCAAAACAATTATTCGAATTATTCAGACGAGTACTAAAACGGCCTGACTCGACTGATTTCCCCCGAGTCGTTTGGCATGATCGGGACAACTCCATCCCTTTCATTCCATCGTGACGTCCGTCCGGGCCGAGCATCCGCTCACCGCCGAACCCGACGTGCCGTCGCGCCAGGCCATGCCGTACAGCACGCTTCAGTCCATTCGCCGCTATCAGAGCATTTCGATGTTCGGCGGCGCCATCGTCGTGACGATCCTGATTCTCGTCGCCTGCGGGCTCGGGATCGTGTCGATCGTATACGGCTATCTGGACGGCGAGCGGCGCAATTTCCTGAACGGCGTCGAGGAAACCGGTGACGAGATCCAGGTGAGCGAGACGTCGTTCCGCAACGGCGTCGCGAATACGCAGCTGATCTGGCGGGAGCTCGATGCGGCGCCGGCGTCCGTCGTCGACGCATTCTTCGCCGACGGCCAGAAACTCGCGATCAAGCCGTATCCGTCGCTGGTGGTCGGCGTGCCGGGCCAGACGACGCGGCGCGACGAGGTGGCGCGCTACCTCGCGCTGTCGTTCATGCTGTCGCGTATTTGCGCGGCGAGTTCGCTCAATCGCGGACGCACCTTGGAGGGTTACCACTACAGCACGCGCACGGGGCTGTTCGGTCTGGTGCCGCACCTGTCGGGCGACAACCCGGCGCTGGCCACGGCCGAGGCGCGCGCGCATGTGCTCGACGCGTTGCGCATCGATTTCACACCCACGCCCGAAGTCGGCGCGGACGGTCGCCCGCACGTGCATTGGTTGCCGCCCTACGTCAACCCGGTGACGGGGCAGGCCCGCATCCGGATCGCCGCGCAGGCGCGCGCCGACGGCCAGCCGTTCGCGGTGCTCGTGACGGAGTACGCGCCTGAATATCTGCTGTCGTGGCTGCAGGATCGCCACGCGGCGGGCGTGTTCTTCATCACGACCGCGGACAACCGGCTCATCACGATCGATCCCGGGGTCGAGCGCACGCAGGCGCTCGACGCGCGCCTGCTCGCGCTGGACGTCGCGCACGAGTACGCGGCGCCGGCCGAGGCGATGTTCCGCGACGGCACGATCGTGTTCCGCAGTCCGCTCGCCGCAACCGGCTGGACGATCGCCTATGCGCTGTCGTTGGCCGATGTCGCGGCCGCGATCGGCGTGCAGGCCGGGGCGCTCGTCGCGACGTCGCTGCTGGCGATCGCGGTGATGTGGCTGCTGCTGGTGCGCTTCTACCGGCGCATGCTCGTGCCCGTCTACGCGCGCTCGGCACGCGTGTTCGACAGCGAGGATCTGTGCCGCAGCGTGATCGGAATGGCGCCCGTCGGCATCGGGCTCGTGTCACGATCCGATCGCCGCGTGATACTGGCGAGCGACGTGCTGGCGCAGATGCTCGTGCCGTACGGCGGCGATCCGCAGGCGCTGGCGGCGCAGGTCCTCGCGCAATACGAGGGGTTCGTCGCGGACGCAGGGGCCGGCCGAACGATGACGACCGAGCTCGTGCTCGACGCATCCGGCGCCGCGCCGCTGCATCTGGAGGTCATCGCGCACGGCGCGCGCTATCAGGGCGAGGACGTGATGATCGCGTCCTTCGCCGACACGAGTGCCCAGCGCCGGCTCGTGCATCAGCTCGAGGAAGCCGTGCGCGCGGCCGATTCGGCGAATGCCGCCAAGTCGTCGTTTCTCGCCGCGACGAGCCACGAGATCCGGACCCCGCTCAACGTGATCCTCGGCAACCTCGAATTGCTCGAGCGCACGGCGCTCGATGCATCGCAGCAGAGCCGCGTGCAGACGTTGCGCGCATCGGCGGAGGGCCTCCTCGCGATCGTCAGCGATATCCTCGATTTCTCGAAGATCGAGGCTGGCGCGATGTCGGTCGAGTCGATCGAGTTCGACGTGATCGCGGTGATCGAGCGCGAACTGGCGGCATTTTCCTCCGTCGCGAAGGCGAAGGGATTGCCGCTGTTCGCCGACATCGACGCGAGCGGCGCGCAGCGCATGCGCGGCGATCCGACGCGGCTCGCGCAGGTGGTCGGCAACCTGTTGGGCAACGCGATCAAGTTCACCCGCGAAGGCCGCGTCGTCGCCCGTGTGGTGGCGGGGCGAGGCACGGGCGGCGTACCGGAACTCGCGATCGGCATCGAGGACACGGGCATCGGCATCGATCCCGCGCAGCGGGCCAGACTTTTCAAGCCGTTTTCCCAGGTCGACGCGTCGATCACCCGGCGCTATGGCGGCACGGGGCTCGGCCTCGCGCTGTGCGATCGGCTCGTCGCGGCGATGGGCGGGACGATTTCGGTCGACAGCGCGCCGGGCGTCGGCAGCCTGTTTACCGTTCGATTGCCGTTGCGCATGGAGATTGCGCCGAAATCCCGGGCGGTGACGGGCGAGCGCCGGACACTGATCGTCGTGTCTCCCGACGACGCGTGGCGCGCGTTCGCCTTTCCGCATCTGCGTGCATGGGGTTTCGATGTCGCGATGCATCCGAGTCCGATCGGGATTGCCGCCGGGTGCCTCGAGCGTGCTCACGCGATCGTACTCTTCGGCGATTCGGAGCAGTGGCGGCGCGACGAGCTCGACAGTCTCGGCGGCGGTACGCCGGTCGTACTCGCGACACCGGACGGCCCGCTGCAGCCGAACGTCGCGGGCCGCACGATCCGCGTGTCGAGCTATTCGTTGAACGGGTTGTACACGGCGATCGAGCAGGCGCGCGTCGCGACGGCCGAGCAGCGGCGGCCGCCGGCGCGGGAGGGGAGTGACGATCGGCCAGCGGGAACTTCCGGCGCGCGTGTGCCTCGCGTGCTGGTTGCCGACGACGCGTCGGTCAACGGGTCGATTTTCCGCGAGCAGCTCGAGGTGCTCGGTTGCGCGGTCCGGTGCGTGTCGTCCGGCGGCGCCGCGCTCGATACGCTCGCGAGCGGTGCGTGGGACGTGCTGCTGCTCGGCGCCGACCTGCCCGACATGTCGGCATGCGAACTCGCGGAAGCCGTCCATGCGCGCGCGTTGCCTTGCGACATGGTCGCGGTCGCATCGCATTTGACGCCCGAGGACGCGCGTCGTTACGCGGCGTCGAACATCGACAGCGTATTGACCAAGCCGGTGACGCTGGCCGACCTGCGTCGCAGCCTGGCCCGTATCGCACGACAGCGCGGAATACGGTTTCCCGCCGTCGCCGCGGACGAACGGCCGGCGTCGAGCGCAGTCGTGACTGCGGTGGCGCACTGGCCGGGACGATAAAAATGAACGATACGACTGCGGCGTAGAACGCCCGTGTCCAAACTGGCAAGGCAGACACGCGGCATCGCCCGGATGCCGCGTGATTTCGATTGAACAAGGAGGGCGAAGGCCGTGCGCTATATGGGGAAGGTGTTCGGGCTGTTGCTTGGATTCGCGACGCTACCGGAGAAATCCAGACGGGATTTCCTCACGAGGCTGAACGAGTTCATGATGATGTCGCCGTCGCAGAAGCGGCGGGCGATCACTGAGTGGCAGCATGCTGCGGACGACAGGATGGATGAACCGGACAAGACCGTGGCCAGGCGTTAGGCAACGGCCCAAGGCGCTTTGCGGGACGGGATGGATCGACGGTGTGGGGGCCGTCGATCGGGTGTGCGTGGGCGTCCGATTGTCGAACGTGCGTGCCGTCGCGGCGCCGTGTTCCAGCCGGCGGCCGGCGCGTCGGCGGTGGCGTCGAAGGTCGACGGGGCGCGGACCAGCGGAAGCGCCGCGAGTCCCGATTCTCGGCGGCGACGCCGAACCCGTCTATTATCTTAAAATTACGCTGCGCACCGCCCGGTTCGCTGAACGTCGCAATCCAACCGTTGCGAGATCGATTCGAATCCCGGCGCGTCGCTCAACATGGCACGTCGGGCCGCGTGTATCGGGAGAAGAATAAAGATGGATGAATTTTTTGTGCGAGTGATGGTGGCGGACGATCATCCGTCGTCCGCACTCGGGATGTCGCAGGCACTCGCGGGCAGCAGCACGATCAAGCTGCTCGGCACTGTGTCGAATTCGACCGACCTGGTGGCGATGCTCGACGAGCAGCAGAGCGACGTGCTGGTCGTCGATTACGTGATGCCGGGCGGCAAGTATGGCGACGGCCTCACGTTGTTGTCGTTTCTGCAGCGCCGCTATCCCGCGCTTCGTCTCGTGACGATCACGATGATCGACAATCCCAGTGTGCTGCATGCGATCCAGCGGCAGGGCGTGGGGTGCATCCTCAGCAAGTCCGATGCGAATTCGCATCTGGTCGGCGCGGTTCACGCGGCCTATGTCGGCGCGAACTATCTGTCGCCGTTCGTCAAGCAGTTGCTCGAGGGCACCGAGAAATCGACGGGCACGCGTGCGCTGACGGCACGCGAAATCGAGGTCGTGCGGCTTTACGGGGCCGGCATGACGGTCGGCGAGATCGCCATTCAGCTTCACCGGAGCAAGCAGACGATCAGTTCGCAGAAGTCGAGCGCGATGAAGAAGCTCGGCATCGTCCGCGACGCGGACCTGATCCGCTATGCAAGCGAGGGCCATCTGCCCGACATGCCTGCGACCGATGCGTAGACGGGCAACCGGCGGGCGGTAACCGTGACCCGGGCGGCGCGGGCGGCTGCACCGGCGCCGAGGCGACTTCCACGACACCTGGAAAATCCAACGAGAATATTGCTATGCAGATCGCCCGTCGAGGTGAGCCGCACGGTAGTGGCCTCGGACAAACCCGCTGGGGCGTCGAGCGCCCCTTCGCATGGCTGCGCAACTTCAGGCGCTTGCGTATCCGGTTCGAACGCCTCGCTGCCACACGCGAGGCGTTCATGAAAATCGCCGCTTGCATCATCTGCTGGCGGCAACTTCAAAAATCATTCTGCCAGCGTCTCTTATGCCCACCAAACTGAAAGCGCTGATTGCGCACGCTACCGCCCCGGGCCGCAAGCCGTTCGAGCCCGGGCGCGTGCGGCGCCAGCAGCAATGGCTGCTGTACGGGAGCGGTGTGGCGATCACGGTGTTCGTGCTGGTTTGCGCGGCACTTGTCGTGCGACTCGACCTGCAGGAATCGCTTACGCACTACCGTTCGGAGTTTCTGGTGCGCAAGGCCGACCTGCTCACGGAGATGGAGGTGGTCAGGGCGCTGCAGAACCGCTATGTCGAGAACATCGAGTTGATCGCCAAGAACCGCACGGCCGTGGCGCCCGATACGCTCGGGCGCTTCGCCGACGATCGCGGCAGGCTGGTCGTCGTTGGCGAGGCGGGGCGGGTGGCGTTTGCCGCGTTCGCGGTCGCTTCGTCATCGCAGTCGGCAAAGGCCTATGCTCCGTGGCTGGGCAGGCTGCTCGCGCAGAGCGAGGTCACGGGCACCATGCCGGCACAACAGCCCGGCGATCCGGGAATGGGCGGATATCTGATCGATCCGGAAGGCAATTTCGTCATTGTCGCCGGGTATCCGTTGGTCAAGCAGGTGCTGGCGCTGCCCGCGGGCTTCGACATCAAGGCATTGATCCGGCAGTTGCAGCCGCCGCCCGAGTTCATATCGGCGGCGGCCGAATCGGATTACCGGAAGATCCTGCTGGACCGGCGACAAGACCCGCTCGTCGGACGTTCGGTGCTGCGGTTCGTGCAGGCAGTACGCGACGCGCAGGGCAAGCCGATCGCCTGGTTTGCCCTTGTCACGCGACCTGCGATCGACGATTTTCTGCGTTCTTCGTCCGTCGGCAAGGATTACGCGCTGGTTGCCCCGGGCGCGCATGTCCTGACGGGGCGCGAAGCGGATCCGGCGCTGACTGCCCGCGCACTCGACTTTGCGCAAGGGGCGCACGATGAAAGGGCGGCGCTCCATCGCGTCGGCATGAATATCGTCATCGGCGACCAGATGGCGGGGTTCCGCGCGGCGTTGATCGCGACCATCTCGTGGCGCAGCCTGTTCGACGACGTCGCTGCCCGCCTCGGAATCGCGATCGGTCTCGCGGTGCTGGCGATCGGCATGGTGTGGTTCGCGATCGTGATGTTCGACCGACGCGCGCTGCGCCCGATGAACCGTCGTGCAATCCGGCTGATCGAAAGCGAGGCGCTGAACCGCACGCTGATTCGCACGGCGCCGGCCGGGCTCATGCTGCTGTCGCTCGCCAACGGCGACACCATGGTGCGCAACGAGGCCGCGCAGGCATTTGACGACACCGGAACCGAGCCGCCGCTCGGCAAGCGCATCTGGCAGGCCTATCACGACAGTATGGCGGGCGGGCGGACGCCACGTGTCGTCACGCACGAATTGCCGGTCCGTCTCGCCGGCGACGGGACGGCCTTTCTCGCCGCGCACATCGTCCGTACGCGCTATCGCGGCGTCGATGTGTTGCTCTGTACGCTGACCGACATCACCGCCCACAAGCGGGTAGAGGGCATGCTGCGCGAGGCCCGGGAGGCGGCGGACGATGCGAACAAGGCGAAGTCGACGTTCCTCGCGACGATGAGCCACGAGATCCGCACGCCGCTGAACGCGATCGTCGGCAATCTGGAGTTGATGGAGCGCGCGCCGTTGCCGGCCGACGAGCGGCGACGCCTGCAGACGGTGATGTCGTCGTCGGATGCGTTGCTGCGCGTGATCAACGACGTGCTCGATCTGTCGAAGGTCGAATCGAACCAGATGGTGCTGGAGGCCGTGCCGTTCGATTTGCGTGCGGTTGTGCGCGACGTCGCGGCGATTTTCCGTCCGCTCGCCGCCGCCCGGCACCTCGCGCTCGAATGCAGGATCGATCCGCGACTGGCCGACGGTTATGTCGGCGACCCCACTCGCCTGCGTCAGATCGTGTCGAATCTCGTCAGCAACGCAATCAAGTTCACCGAGCGCGGCAGCGTGACGATCGAGGCGCGCCCGACGGGCGCCGACGGTCGAGCGCATGGCGTCGAGGTGGTGGTACGCGACACCGGTATCGGTATCGCGCCGGAGAGTCTGCCGACGTTGTTCGACGTGTATGTCCAGACCGATGCGTCGATCTACCGGCGCTTCGGCGGCACGGGGCTCGGCCTGCCGTTGTGCCGGCGCCTCGCGCGGCTGATGCATGGCGACCTGGCGGTCGAGACCCGGCCGGGCCAGGGCGCGACGTTCATCGTGTCGCTGCCGTTGCGCGACGCCCCGTCCGGATGGCGCGCCGAGTTCGACGAGACGGATTCCGCCGCATCGTCGTTGCCGGCATACGCGGCGGGCGAGACTCCGCTGCGCGTGCTCGTTGCGGAGGATCATCCGGCGAGCCGCGCGCTGCTGCGCGATCAGCTCGATGCGCTGCATTGCGACGCCATGCTCGTCGCGAACGGTGTCGAGGCGATGCGCGCGTTCTTCGCGCATCCGTTCGACGTGGTGCTGACCGATCTCGGCATGCCGGAACTCGATGGCTTCGCGCTCGCGAACTTCCTGCGCGAGCAGGGGGCGAAGGTGCCGGTGATCGCGATGACCGCGCATGCGACCGAGGAGGATCGGCGGCGCTGCGCGCAGACCGGCGTCGCGGAGGTCGTGCTCAAGCCGCTGTCGATCGATGCGCTCGGCGCGGTGTTGCGGCGCCACGGAGGACGCGGCGCGGCGGCGTCGCATCAGGCCGATCGTGCCGCCCGGCCGGTGCCGCCCATGACGGACGAGATACGCGAAAAATTGCGTGCCTCGACGCTGCACTCGCTGGCGACGATCGATGCCGCGTTGCTGCACGGGGACGTCGCATGCCTCCGCGGCGAACTGCATTCGATGCGAGGCGGTTTCGCGCTGGCCGGCGATGCGGAGTCGAGCGAAGCATGCGCGAAAGGCGAGCGCATGCTGGCTGCGGGCGGTCTCGACGCGCTCAAGCGGGAATGGCCGGAGATACGCGCGGCGATGGAGGCCGCGCTGGCGAGATTGGCCGGCATCTGAACCGATTGGCGCCGCGCCGGGCTGCGCCTCCTGCGCCCGCACTTCTTCCGCGAAACCGATGAAGCCGAGCCCGCCGAGCGGATGCTCGTTCATGGTGCTCGCGGAGATCCTGTCCACGCACGCGTTGCCGCTGTCGCGCGGCGTGACGGCCGGTTTCGCGTGGGTGTTCCGCGCGCAACGGGCCGCGATTGCACCGATCAGACGTCAGTTTGCGTCCTTGACTATCATGCGCCCATGCGGGGCAGATGCCGCATGTCGCGATAACCTAACTGTGAGGGCATCATGGCAAGACAGACGATGGCGGAATACCTGGCGAAGACGCTGGCGGCAGCGGGCGTCGAGCGCATCTGGGGCGTGACGGGCGACAGCCTGAACGGCCTGTCGTTCAGCCTGAGCCAGATCGGCTCGATTCGCTGGATGCACACGCGGCACGAGGAAAGCGCGGCGTTCGCGGCCGGCGCGGATGCCGCGTCGACCGGGCGGCTCGCCGTTTGCGCGGGCAGCTGCGGCCCCGGCAACCTGCACCTGATCAACGGCCTGTACGATTGCCACCGCAATCACCAGCCGGTGCTCGCGATCGCCGCGCACATTCCGTCGACCGAGATCGGCCTCGGCTATTTCCAGGAAACCCATCCGCAGGATCTGTTTCGCGAGTGCAGCCACTTCGCCGAACTCGTGACGAACGCGTCGCAGTTTCCGCGCGTGCTGGCGCGGGCGATGCGCACCGCGATCGAGGAACGCGGCGTCGCGGTGATCGTGCTGCCGGGCGACATCGCGCTCGGCGACGGCCCGGACGAGGCGCCTGCCTGGAGCGAATCGGCGCCGCCGTCCATCGTGCCGGCCGATGCCGATCTCGACCGGCTCGCGGCGCTGCTCAACGGGTCCGACGCCGTCACGCTGCTGTGCGGTAGCGGCACGCAGGGCGCGCACGACGAAGTGGTCGCGCTGGCCGACACGCTCGGCGCGCCGGTCGTGCATGCGCTGCGCGGCAAGCAATTCGTCGAATGGGACAACCCGTTCGACGTCGGGATGACGGGGCTGATCGGTTTCAGCTCCGGCTATCACGCGATGGAATCGTGCGACACGCTGCTGATGCTCGGCACGGATTTCCCTTACCGGCCGTTCTATCCGGCGAACGCGAAGGTCGTGCAGATCGACTGGAAAGGCTCGCAGCTCGGCCATCGCGCGCCGCTCGCGCTGGGGCTCGTCGGCACGGTGAAGGAGACGATCGCGGCGTTGCTGCCGCGCTTGACGCGCAAGACGCAGCGGCGCTTCCTCGAGAATGCGCTGAAGCACTATGCGGCCGCGCGCAAGGGGCTCGACGATCTCGCGGTGGCCGAGCCGCCGGGCCGCGCGATTCATCCGCAGTACCTGACGAAGATCATCGACGAAGTCGCGGCCGACGATGCGATCTTCACGGCCGACGTCGGCACGCCGACGCTGTGGGCGGCGCGCTACCTGACGATGAACGGCAAGCGGCAACTGCACGGCTCGTTCAACCACGGGTCGATGGCGAATGCGATGCCGCAGGCGCTCGGCGCGCAGGGCGCGCATCCGGGGCGGCAGGTCGTGTCGCTGTCGGGTGACGGCGGGCTGTCGATGCTGCTCGGCGATCTGCTGAGCGCCCGCCAGCTCAAGCTGCCGATCAAGATCGTCGTGTACAACAATAGCCTGCTCGGCTTCGTGTCGATGGAGTTGAAGGCGGCCGGCTATCTCGACACGAACGTCGACCTGAGCCCGACCGACTTCGCGGCGATCGCGAAAGGCGCCGGCATTTTCAGCGTGCGCGTCGAGCATTCGGAGAACGTCGAGCACGCGTTGCGTACGGCATTCGCGCATGACGGGCCGGCGGTGGTCGACGTCGTCACGTCGAAGTACGAGCTCGCGATGCCGCCGAAGATCGAGCTCGCGCATGCGAAGGGCTTCAGCCTGTTCATGCTGCGCGCGATCCTCAGCGGGCGCGGCGACGAGATCGTCGAACTCGCGAGAACCAACTTGCGGTGACGGTGTGCTGCGCGTCGTGCAATCAGCATGGCGCGCGGTGCACAGCGCGGGCAGTGCCGCCTGCTTGCACACGGCATCGATGACCACCGTCGACGCCGTCGGCGGGTGGGGCGCGGGCGAATGGCACTCCGCATC
Organism: Burkholderia anthina; assembly: GCF_001547525.1. Classification (GTDB taxonomy): domain Bacteria; phylum Pseudomonadota; class Gammaproteobacteria; order Burkholderiales; family Burkholderiaceae; genus Burkholderia; species Burkholderia semiarida. The sequence continues at coordinate 1,036,200 of NZ_LNJP01000003.1, read as the reverse complement.
AATGTCCAGACCCCATTTCGGCCGCCACCACGAGGTCGCGGGCCGACGATCTCGCCGCGATCGAGAGACGACGCGGCATCGGGTGTGGATCGTCGGCGAGCGTTGCGCCGCGCGCTTGCCGCGGCGCGTCGATCGCCGCGCGTGGAACGGGCGAGTGGTCGGGCACGAATGGGTCAGGCGAATCAGGGTCAATCTTCACGTCGCCTTAAGTTTGCGTTTCCTAGAATCGATTGACCGTCGCGCGTCCTGCGGCGGACCGATTCGCCAGGAGGATGCGCATGAACCTTGCCCGTGTCGCCGTAACCCTGTTGCGCGCAGTCGTCGGCACGCCGCCGCTGAGCGCACAAGCGCTGGAGGCGCGCCTATGACGTGGCCGAACGCGTGGCGTGTCTCGGCACTGTTCGTGCGCGAGTGGGCGGGCCGGCCGGCCTCGGTGGGCGCGTTGTGCCCGAGTTCGCGGCATCTGGCGCGCGAGATGGCCGACGCGGTGCCGGGCGGCGACGGGCTGGTCGTCGAGCTCGGCGGCGGCACTGGCGCAGTCACCGCGGCGCTGCTCGAACGCGGCGTCGCGCCACGGCGCCTCGTCGTGGTCGAACGCTCGCCGGCGTTCGTGCAGCATCTGCGGCGCCGCTTTCCCGGCATCTCGATCGTGTCGGGCGACGCGCGGCAGCTCGAGCGGCTGCTGCCGCCGGGCGCCACGGTCGACGCGATCGTGTCGTGCCTGCCGCTGCGCACGCTGCCGCGTGAGGACGTGGCGGCGATCCTCGGTCAATGTCAACGCGCGCTGTCGGCCGACGGCGTGATGATTTAGTTCACATACGATCTGCGCCCGCCCGGCCGTCATCCGCTCGGCGATCCGGGATTCGTCGCGTGCGACAGCCGGATCGTCTGGGCCAATCTTCCGCCGGCACGCATCGTCACCGTGCGCTGCGCCGCCGCCGAATACGCCGGCTGAGCTGGCCGCGGCGTGGCGCCGCATCCTTGCAGCGGCCATACCGATTCTTCCAGTTTCCATTCATCGTGCCGTCATATCCGGTTCGTGCCTCTGGATGGGTCGACGCGTCGTAAGCAGTGCTTGTGGTCAGGTCGCCGGTGTCGTGTCGGCGATACCAGCGATATGGTCACGCGCTAGACACGCGCGCTGTCCGTTACCTGCACCCCGGGCCGCGACGCGACCCGCTTGATGAAGCGATCGAGCGGCGTCGCGTAGCCGTGTGCGACGACCGCGCTCACGCCGGCCGACAGCGCCAGATAGGCGACGAGCAGCGCCAGCTTGCCGTCGCCATGCGTGGCAGACGGCGGCCAGAACGTGCGCAGCGCGCCGAGCACGATCAAATGGAACAGATACAGCTCATAGCTGAGCCGGCCGCTCCAGCGCAGCGGCGCGAGCATGCGGCCGTGAGCCGATGTAGGTTCCGCATGCGCGCCGATCAGCAGTATGGCCGTGCCGAGCGCCATGGCGGACACGCCGAACACATGGCTTTCGGCGATCGGCCACGCGAGATAGAGCGCAGTCATCAGTGTGGCGGCGAGCCATTGCACGGACGCGGCCGCAAGCGACCGCCATCGCGCGCGTGCAGCCAGCAGCGCGGTGCAGCAGCCGATCGCGATGCCGTCGAAGCATGCGAAGTACGCATAGAGGAAGCCGGCTTCGTCACCCTGATGCGTGTAGCGGTACACGGGACCGATCGCGGCAATCAGCAGCCAGAACGCGAACAACCGCGTGTCGCGGCGCAGCGCCATGCACAGCAGCGGGAACGACAGATAGAACACCTCTTCGACCGACAGCGACCACAGCACGCCGAGCGCGTAGTTGACCCATCCGTACGCGCCGATCAGCACGTTCATCCAGAACGTGAGCGACGCCAGATTCACGAGCCAGTACGACACGGCGATGCCCTGCGGCGCATGGTTCGTGAAGATCGGCACGCCGGCCGCCGCGAGGCCGTTGACGAGCGCGAGCAGCAGAAGCAGGCACGGAACGATCCGGGCGACCCGTGACACGTAGAACGCGCGCACGTCGAGCGCGCCGAGGCTGCCCCAGCGGCGGCGCGCGTTCGACGTGATCAGGTAGCCCGAGATCGTGAAGAACATCGTCACGCCGTAGTTGCCGTTGCGCGCGATCGCATGGATCGTGTCCCAGCCGAGCACGCGCGCGAGTGCGGTGTCGCGCAGCGAATACGCGATGTTGAAGTGATGCAGCAGGACGAGCAGGATCGAGACGCCGCGCAGCAGGTCGATGCGGGCGTTGCGGGGGGCGGTGCTCATTGCGGCCGGGCCGGTTCGGCCAGCGTCGGCAGCGCCGCGAGGAACGTGTCGCGCGAGCGCAGGCCGGCGTTCGGCGTCTGCCGCTCGTCGTCCTGGATCAGGTTCGCGAACACCAGCGTGCGCGCACCCTTCGTCGCCCAGCCGACAAACCAGCCGTATGCGTGCGCGGCGTCGTACTCGATACCCGGCGAGCCGGTGCCGGTCTTGCCGTGCACCGTCCAGCCGCCCGGCTGCGTGTCGATCAGCGTGATGCGCGCGGTCATGTCGTACGCGTGCGCGCTGACGGGCAGCGTCCGTCGTGCGATCCCGCGCATGAACGCGATCTGTTCGAGCGGCGAGATGCGCAGCGACGAATTGACCCACGCGCCCATCACGCCGGGGCGTTCGCCGTCGTTGCTGGTGACGTCGGCGTTGCCGTAGGCGAACGCGCTCGTGTACTGCTGGAAGCGTGCGTGCCCGAGCGCCTGCGCGACCTGCTCCGAATACCAGAAGATCGACAGCTTCATCCAGCGTGCCGGGTCGGTCGGCTCGCGCCACGGCGCACCGCCCCAGTCGGGGTAGCCGGTGTGGAAGTGGAGCGTGGGCGTGTGCTCGTCCTTCAGCACGCCGGCGTCGAAGCCCATCAGGCCGATTGCGACCTTGAACGTCGATGCAGGCGTCACGCGGGTCGTGCAGTCGCCCTGCTGCACGAGCACCGTGCCGGTGTCGGCGTCGGCGACGACGGTGCAAACGGGATGGGCGTGAGACGGCGCGGCGGCCGCGAGGCCGGCGAAGGCGAACAGCGCATGGCGCCAGGGCTTCAAGTGCAACTCCTTGGAAAGCGTGCGGAAGGTGCGCGGGCGGGAAGCGGGAGGGCCGTGCGCAATCGAAGCCGACGGCCGGCATGGGTGAGTGCGATCGAGGCCGTCGGGGTGGGTCACAGTGTATCGGCGGATCGCCGGCTGTCGACCTGTCATGGTTGACGGGGCGCGCATGGCGACGCTCGCCGGGTCCAGCGGCTCGTGTCGATCACACGCATTGTCACGCCGATGAAAGGCTCGCGGCCGTCCTGTGCCTGCGGGCGGACAAAGCCACCTCGCGCGGACCGGCGCGGTTGTCGCGTGGTGGCAGGGGGAGGCGGCTGCCCGGGGCTTGCGACGCGTTACAGGTCCGGATCCAACCCGAAGTGCAGGAGCGTTTCCCGGCGGCAACGCGCTTCGGCGTCGGCTATCGAGATGACGCTCAGCGTGCTCTTCGACCGGTCGATCGGCCCCACGTCGAAGACTTTTCGTTGCGGCGGCGCGGGCGAGTGGAGGGCCGGCAGTGTATCGGGCGCGACGGTAGCCGTATTTGACGCCTGCGAGTGTCCGTCATGACGTTCGTGCGTGATGAGCGCGTGGATGAGCTGCTTGAACTGCGAGAAGCGAATGGGAAGATGGGTGTTCGGCGCGCGACCGCGTCCGGCCGTGGGCTTCACAATCCGAAAGCCGGCAATTGGACGGTGTTTCCGAGTCATCCGTATATCCCTTTTTCGATCAGGTATCGTTGCAGTGCCAGTACTGACGCGCCATGAGGCGCAACGTTGAATGTCATCACGCGATGCGATCCGGCCGCCCGCCAGAAGTCTCGTCCGGATCGCGTCGCGTAAAGCGCATGCAGAGACCGAAGCGATCCGTCGGCCAAGCCGACCGGATATCCCTGGAAGTACTGGAACAGTGCAGCCTCGTCGCCATGCGTGCCGGGAATGGGCGCATCGAAACCAAACCGCGGCCACGCGTAATATCCGCAGAGCCGAGGCCCGCCGGGTTCGGGTGGTGCTTTGCGGCCGCCTATTGCGAATGCGCTGATCCGCGCGATCTTCAACCTATCACATGCCCTGACGATTCGCCACAGCATCGCCGCGCCGAGCCCGACGACAGCGTTATCGACGAGATCGATGATCCCAAGTTCCAGTATGGACGCTTCGTGGGTTTGAAGCACGGATACGCGGTTCTCGGATCGGATGAGTCCTGGATGCGTCACGGAGAACGTCAGTCGATTCGTGCTATCGAGATACACCTGAACGTCCGACCCGGCAGGCGCACCACACAGCGAAACCAGCAGTTCGTCCGGCACGTCGCCGTCCACGCCGAGGCACGCGGCGATATCCAGATCGTTTCGATCGACCGTGAGCCGATCGTCCAAGTACATCGTCTCGTATGGCAGGACGTGACTGAGATCGACACGCTGAACGGTCATGGCTGCGGGCGACGAGTGGAAAGCGCCCAGCATATCGCCGCGCCCCCGGCGGGCCGAGTCCGCCAAACGGCTGATCGGATGTCGACTCGATTGCCCGTCGTATCCGCCTTGCCCCTGTCGAACGTCGGCAGCGCCGCGCGGCAGGCCGGCTCGTAAAACAGCAGGATCCGTCCGTCGCGCGGCATGCCATTTTTTGCACGACTGCCCCGTTTTTTTGCACGGCTTTTATACGGTCGCTTCTAAGCTGGGGACGTGTCGAACAGCCGGGACGGCTTCCGTCCGCGCCATGACCTTCATTCATCCCTTTCCCGCGTTCGATGCGCGTTCCGCCCGCCGCCCGCTGAGCCGGGAACGCCGATTGCTCGGTTAATCCGCCGCCGATTCGCCGGCCGGCGTGCTGTCCGCCGGTCGGCAACGGCGGCCGTTTGTGCGCTGCGTCGAACGCGGCGCTACCCCTGAACAGGGAGGGCCCATGTACCTTACGGAAGAAGTGCGTATCGCGCGCCCGGCCGCCCGTCGCGCGCACGCTGCGGCGTTGCCGTCGGGCAGGCAGCTTGCCCGGCAATTGATGGTGACGGTTCGCGCGGCGGACGTGCTGCTGCGCCAGGCGATTCGCGTGCCCGATCGCCATCAGTGGTCGGTCGACGCCGAACGCGTCGATGCGGCCGGCGGGCCGCTCGCCGCGTGGGATTCCCACGTGACGTTTCGCATCGTCAAGTCACTCGCACCGGCGTTCGATGCGGACGGGGATGCGAATGCGGCCGACCCCGATCAAGTCGCGGTCGAGATCCGGTTGTTTCTTCCCGAACAGGCTTATGTGGCCGAGCGGCGCATCGGCATCTTCGGCCGGCGACACGGCCAGCGGTTCAGCGCGACGCTGTCGGTCACGGCCGGCTCGCAGTGGGGCGGCCGGCGCAGCGAGCACGTTCCGCCGGCAGGGCGGCACGTGCACGGCGACACGCTCGAAGCGCTCGTGGACACGGTGGCCGGCATCGTCAACGCGGCGTTGCGTGCGGCCGGACATGGCGCGACGGGCCACGGCTGAGCCCGCGGCGAGCGAGCGCCGGCGGGCTCAGGCGTCGCCGGTCTGCCCGGTCTGCCGTTGCAGGTCTTCCATCAGCTGTTCCGCGAGGAAGTCGCACGGCGGCCGTTTCGACTTGGTGCTGCGCGCGAGGATCAGCTCGAGCGGCGGCAGATCGGGCAGCCCGTGCGAGCGGCCGAGCATCGACAGTTGCGCGGGAATCGCGCAGCGCGCGAGCGGCGCGACCGCGAGGCCGGCCTCCACCATGCTGAGCAGCCCGAGCAGGCTCGGGCTTTCATACGACGTGCGGTACGGCACTTTCGCGCGTTCGAGGCTGCGGATGGCGTTCTCGCGCGCGACGCTGCCCGGCATGAACACCGCGATCGGCAGCGGCCGCTCCTCCCACACGCGCGGCCCGTTCGTCATCGCGGCCCACGCCATCGGCTCGTGGCGGATGAAATCGCCCGACAGCCCCTTGATGCGCGTCCCGCACACGAGATCGACGGTGCCCTCCTTGATCAGCGGCGCGAGCGCGCTGCTCGGCAGCCCCATCACCTGAATCTCGACCTTCGGGTAGGTCGCGGAGAATTTCTTCAGCACCGATGGCAGCAGCGACGACGCATAGTCGTCCGGCACGCCGATCACGACCTTGCCGGTCACTTCCGGCCGCACCACGGCCGCCCATGCCTCGTCACGCAGCGCCAGCATTCGTCTGGCGAATCCCAGCAGCACCTCGCCTTCGCGCGTCAGCACGATGCTGCGCGGCTTGCGCACGAACAGCGGCCGGCCGATCGCGTCCTCCAGGCTCTTGATCTGCATGCTCACGGCCGACTGCGAGCGGTTCACGGCCTCGGCCGCGCGGGTCATGTTGCCGGTTTCCGCGACGGCGACGACGGTGGCCAGCACGTCGTGATCGAGCATCTTCATGGGGTATCAGGAAAACTGAACGTAACGATCAGCATTATGCGTTTTTATTGTTGCTGTGTGTCTGCCATAGTGCGATCACGCTGGCGCTTCGCCCGACGAGGCGCGGCGCTCGGGCCGGACGATCCGGCGTGCGGGACCGAACAGGGAAGCGTGGTGAATCGATGATGGACCATCCGTTGCGCGCCGCACTGGCCGCGGAATTGCATGCGCGGCCGTTCCTGCGGCTCGCCGAAGCCGTATCGCTCACGCATTACGCGATCTATGCGGACGGCCAGCCCGACATCCACGAAACGCTGCTGCACGCGCTGTGCCGCGACACGGGCATCGACGCGCCGCACGAAGGCGCGACGCACCACGCGGTGCAGTCGCCGTGCGGCTGGCACCTGAAGTGGGAGCGCCACACCGAATTCTCGACCTTCACGTTCGTCGCGCCGCGTCGCGACGCCGGCTATTTCGACGATCTCGCGATCACCGGCATTCCGGCTGCGTGGTTCGCGCGGCTGGCGGGCATCCGCTTCGTCGCGGTGCGGATGGAACTGCTGTCGGGCGATGCCGCGCAGCGTGTGTGCGGCGACCTGCGGCGCTGGATCGACGGGCCCGCGCTCGTCGGCAGCCACGTGCTCGGCGGCGGCAAGGTGTTCTGCGACTGGCACGTACGCGACGACGGCTTCATGCGCTTTCTCGTCGTCGACGAGGATTTCCGCGAGGAGCAGGGCGGCCGCCTGCTGCAGCGCCTGTACGAAATCGAAACCTACCGGATGATGGCGCTGCTCGCGTTACCCGTCGCGCGCCGGATGAGCCGCGAGCTCGACGAGATCCATGCGGCGCTGCATGCGTTGATGCAGCGGATGGACGCGAGCGGCGCCGACGGCGACGACGCGGCGCTGCTCGTCAGGCTCACGCATCTCGCGGTGCGCGTCGAATCGTTGTCCGGATCGGGGGCGCGCTTCAGCGCGTCGCGCGCATACGAAAAGCTCGTGCTGGCGCGCATCCAGGAGCTGCGCGAGGAGCGTATCGAAGGGATGCCGACGATCGCTGAATTCATGGAGCGGCGCTTCGCGCCGGCGATGGAAACGTGCCGCAGCGTGTGGGCGCGCCACGAGCAGATCGCCGCGCGAATCGCGCGTGCGGTCGACCTGCTGCGCACCCGCGTGAATCTCGCTCAGGAAAAGGACGTCACGCGCCTGCTGGCCGGCATGGAGCGCACCGCGCGCAACCAGCTTCATTTGCAGCACGCGGTCGAAGGGCTGTCGGTGGCCGCCATTTCGTACTACGTGTTGTCGCTCGCGACGGCGGCGTTCAAGGCGCTGCACGTGATGAACCTGCCGGTCGATCCCGAACTGGCGGAAGGGCTGCTGATCGCGCCGGTCGTGTTCGCGGTGATCCACATCACGCGGCGCACACGGGCACAGCTTGCGCGGTCCGAGGCGGCGCATGACGGGGAATCCGTGCGCGCGGCGGCGTCGAAGCGGGCCCTGAAATATCGATGACCCATCAACGCAAAGGAGTGGAGATGACTTTTTCGCAACAGCAAACGGCGCTCGATAGCGGCTTCGACGCCACGTTCGGCGAACCGGCCGCCGACGACGCGGGTATGCCGGAAGATGCGCGCGCGACCTCGTATCAGTCCGTGCTGCAGGAGCCGACGATGTCGCTCGTCGGCAATACGATCGATCGGCCGGAGATCGCGGCAGTGGCGATCCTCGGGTACAACTGACGCGCTTCTCGCGTCGTTTCGACGTCACGCGGGACAGCGTTGTCTTTCGTCCCGCATGACCGGCATTCAACCGGTCATTTTTTGCGCGTCGCACGCGCATCGCCTTTCCCCTTCGATCTTTCCGCCGCGTGCTCGAGCGCTAGCTCGACGAACGCGCGCGCGGCCGCACTCCGATACGCGCCCCTGCGTTGCAACAGCACGGCCGTGCGCCGCAATACCGCCGGGTCCAGCGCGAGCGCGACGAGATCGTCGTGCTCGACGGCGATCGTCGCGGGCAGCAGCGTGGCGAGGTTCGTGCGGCGCACGATCTCGATCACCGCACCGAGAGAATTCGCTTCCATCAGCACGCGCGGCTGCACGTCGTGCGCGCGGAAATAGCGGTCGATCTGCGTGCGCGTCGCGAATTCCGCGGTGAGCAGCACGAGCGGCGCGTCGTGCAGCATGCGCAGGCCGACCTCGCGTCTGCCGCCGAGCGCGTGCCCGCGGTTCACGACGAGCGCCAGCGTTTCGACCAGTAGCGTTTGCGCGTCGATATCGGCTGTCTGCACCTCGTCGAATGCAATGCCGACATCGAGCTCGCCGTCGACGAGCTGCGCCTCGATGCGCTCCTGCGACATCTCGCGCACCGATAGCGACACGTCCGGATAGCGGCCGTGAAACGCCTCGACGAGCGGCCCGACGAGATAGCTCGTGAAGGTCGGCGTGACCGCGACGCGCAGCGAGCCGCGGCTCAGATCCTGCACGTCGTGAATCGCACGCCGGCCTTCCGCGAGATCGTGCAGCGCCTGCCGCGCATAGCGGAAATAAACGCCGCCGGCATCGGTCAGCCGCGTGACGCGGCCGGTGCGGTCGAACAGTTGCGCGCCGAGCGTGTCCTCGCGCTGGCGGATCTGCTGCGACAGCGCAGGCTGCGACACGTGCAGCGCGGCGGCCGCGCGCGTGAAGCTGCGGTGTTCGGCGACGGCCAGGAAGTAGTGGATGTGACGCAGCAGCATGGCGGTTCCTATAAGTCCTGCTTATCCGGTGGATCATAAAACAGTCTTTTACGTTATCGGAAGCACGGCGTAACCTGCCCTTCATCGATTCCACCCGCACCGGAGAACACGCGATGAAGGACATCATCGAAGGTTTCCTGAAGTTCCAGCGCGACGCGTATCCGGCGCGCGCCGCGCTGTTCCGCGACCTCGCGCGCAGCCAGCACCCGCGGGCGCTGTTCATCTCCTGCTCGGACAGCCGGCTCGTGCCCGAGCTCGTCACGCAGCGCGAGCCGGGCGACCTGTTCGTGATCCGCAATGCGGGCAACATCGTGCCGTCGTACGGCCCGGAGCCGGGCGGCGTGTCGGCGTCGGTCGAATATGCGGTCGCCGCGCTGCGCGTGACCGACGTCGTGATCTGCGGGCATTCCGATTGCGGCGCGATGACCGCGATCGCGACGTGCCAGTGCATGGATCACATGCCGGCCGTCGGCCACTGGCTGCGCCATGCCGATTCGGCGCGGGTCGTGAACGAGGCGCGCACGCATCGCAGCGAGCGCGAGCGGATCGACGCGATGGTGCGCGAGAACGTCGTCGCGCAACTGGCCAACCTGAAAACGCACCCCGCCGTGCGGCTCGCGCTGGAGCAAGGGCGTCTCGCGCTGCACGGCTGGGTCTACGACATCGAGTCGGGCTGCATCGACGCCTACGACGGCGCGAGCGGCCGGTTCGTGTCCCTTGCGGACCATCCCGGCGTCCGCGCCACCCCCGCGACGCTGCCCGTCGCGGCCTGAATCGCTCCTGCTCCCACACCACTACGAGGAATTGCCATGATCCAGTCCCAGCACAGTCAGACGGCGCGCCACGCGCTGGCGGAAACCGTCGTCCTCGCGAAGGCGCGCAAGAACCTGTCGTTCGCGCAGCTCACCGAAGGCACGGGCCTGAGCGAGGCGTTCGTCACGGCCGCGCTGCTCGGCCAGCATGCGCTGCCGGCCAACGCGGCGCGCATCGTCGCCGACAAGCTCGGCCTCGACGACGACGCGGTGCTGCTGCTGCAGACGATCCCGCTGCGCGGCAGCATCGACGATCGCGTGCCGACCGACCCGACCATCTACCGTTTCTACGAAATGCTGCAGGTGTACGGCACGACGCTGAAGGCGCTCGTTCACGAGAAGTTCGGCGACGGCATCATCAGCGCGATCAATTTCCGGCTCGACGTGAAGAAGGTCGACGATCCCGAAGGCGGGTCGCGCGCGGTGATCACGCTCGACGGCAAGTACCTGCCGACCAAGCCGTTCTGACGCCGGTGCGAGGCCGTCACGGCGGTGCCGCGCGGTTCCGCCCGACGTGCGCCGGCGGGCGCACGTTCGCGGTGGCGTGGGCGCATGACGACGCGCTATAGTCGTGCGACGCCCGCCGAGGGCGCCGCACCCGGCGGTCTTTTCACGTACGCGTTCGCTTCGATGACAACCCGTCCCGACGTCACCCTTCAACTGACCGACACCGAGCAGCCGGCCGCGCGAGACTTCATCAGCCGCAAGCTCGGAGAATTCAACCATGCGTTGACGGGGCGTGCCGATGCGGCGGCGCTCGATGTCTACGTGACCGATCCCGCGACCGGCGACGTGTTGGGCGGCCTCACCGGCCGCACGTCGCTCGGCCTGTTCTTCATCGATTTGTTCTATTTACCCGAATCGCTGCGCGGCGGTGGCTTCGGCAGCCGGCTGCTGCGCGAGGCCGAAGCGGAGGCGAAGCGGCGCGGTTGCGCGCGTGCGGTGCTGTACACGATCTCGTTCCAGGCGCCGGACTTCTACCGGAAGCACGGTTACGAGACGTTCGGCGAAGTGCCGTGCGAGCCGGAAGGCGCGGCGCGCGTGTTCATGGTCAAGGTGCTTTGAGCGGCAACGGGCCGCTTCCTGACGTCTCGTGACGCGCCGGTCGCCTCGCGCGGCTCGCGAATCACCGCCCGGGCGCCGCACGCTCGACGATCATGTCGTACAGCGCCCGCGCCGCGGGCGACAGTTGCGCGCTTCGGCGCGTGACCAGCACGAGCGTGCGCGACACCGACGGCTCGACGAGCTCGATCGTGCGGATCATCGGATACGCATTCTTCTGGAGCGCGAGCTTCGGCACGACGGCCGCGCCGAGCCCTTGCGCGACGAGCCCGAGCGCGGTCGAACTGCGCTGCACCTCGTAGAACGAATGCAGCGATACGCCGCTCGTTTTCAGCGCGCCTTCGAGCAGCCCGCGATTGCCGCTCACTTCGCCGGCGAAGATCAGCGGATGCGGCTGCAGCGCTGCCCAGCGAATGCGACGCCGCTTCGCGAGCGGGTGATCGTCGCGGCACACGAGTACGTAAGGGTCATGCGTGAGCGGCACGCTGACGAGTTCCGGGTGCTGGTCGCCGGCGATGCCGATGCCGAATTCCGCCTCGCGCCGCAGCACGGCCTGCAGCACCGACGCCGACGCGTGGTCGAGAATCTTCACGCGATCGTGCGGCCGGTGCCCGGAAAACGCGCGCAGGATGCGCGGCAGGTACTGCACGCCGACCGTCGGCACGCACGCGATCGTGACGTCGCCGCGCTGGCTCAGGCCCGTCTCGCGGATTTCGGTCAGCGCATCGGAGAGCTCGTTCAGCAGCCGGCGCGCCTGCGGCAGGAAACGCCGGCCGATCTCGGTCAGCGTGGTGCGGCGCGTCGTGCGTTCGACCAGCGCGACGCCGAGATACGCCTCGAGCTTGCGCAGCCGCTGCGTGATCGCCGTTTGCGTGACATGCAGCGTATCGGCTGCCTGCCTGAAGCTGCCGCCGTCGGCGATCGCGACGAAAGCCTGGACACCGAGCGTATCGATTTTCATCAGAATTTTGAATCAATCACGATATTAAATTCATTTTACTGAAGGCCGGCGGCAGTCGCAGAATGCGCTGGACCGATGGCCAGCCGCTTCCCCCGCGCGGATGCGCGGCGGCCGCTCATGCCGACAAGGAGATCTATCGTGACGACCCCGCTCGATCAATACGCGGATCAGTACGTGCAGTTCGAGGACGAACGGACACGGCCGGTGCGCGACTTGCTGGCCGCCGTGCCGAACACACCGATCCATACGGCGATCGATATCGGCTGCGGGCCCGGCAATTCGACGGAAGCGCTGATCGGGCGCGCGCCGGACGCGACGATCCACGGGATCGATGCGTCGGCGGACATGATCGCGGCCGCGCGCAAGCGCCTGCCGGCGCTGCGTTTCGACGTGGCCGATGTTTCCACCTGGGACGATCCGGGCGGCTATGACCTGATCCTGTCGAACGCGGTGCTGCAATGGGTGCCCGCGCACGACACGCTGTTCCCGATGCTCGTCGGCCGGCTCGCGCCGGGCGGCCATCTCGCGGTGCAGATGCCCGACAACCTCGACGAACCTGCGCACCGGCTGATGCGCGAAGTCGCCGCGGCCGGGCCGTGGGCCGACAAGCTGAAAGGCGCGGCGCGCACCGAGCGGTTCGATGCGCGTTATTACCATGCGCTGCTCGCGCCGCTGTGCTCGCGCGTGGACGTGTGGCGTACGACCTATTACCACCCGCTGCGCGGCGGCGCGGATGCGGTCGTCGAATGGTTCAAGGGCAGCGCGCTGCGGCCGTTCCTCGCGGCGCTCGACGCGTCCGAACAGCGCGCGTTTCTCGCGCGCTATCGCGACGCGCTGGCCGGGCCGAACGGTTATCCGCCGCAGGACGACGGCACGGTGCTGCTGCCGTTTCCGCGCCTGTTCATCGTGGCGACGCGCAAGTAACGTGGCAACGACGCGGCATCGATTAGACCGATGGCCGTGCGTCAGCGCACCGCCTGCACCGATGCCGGGGCGCCGACGCGGTGGCGCAGGTCAGCGCAAGATGGCCGGCGGCGCGCCGCCGTCGCGCGCTTCGGTGGCGGGGCGCGCGGCGGTGGCCGAACCCCACGCGGCGAGTTCGCGCTTCGTGCGTACGCCGAGCTTCGCGAAAGCACGCTTCACGTAAGACTCGGCCGACGCGACCCGCACGCCGAGAATCCCGGCGGTTTCCGGCACGGTCTTGCCGGAGAGCAGGTGCTTGCAGGTTTCGTATTCGCGCTTCGACAGCTTCACGCCGTCGGCCGCGAGCCGCGCATCGAATTGCGCGAGCGGATGGACGTCGGGCGTCGCGTGCGCGATGCGCCGCGCGGCGGTGGTCGATGCATGCAGTTCGAGCAGCGGGAACAGCATGTCGCTGATGCTGCGGAAGCGGTTCATCTCGGCGAGCGTGAACGGCGGGCGGTCGCGGCCGCGCTCCAGCGCGATCGAATGCTGCGAATAGCGCGTGCCGCGTGCGAGCACGCATTCATGCCCGATATGCACGTCGTCGAACAGGCGCTGGCGGAATTCGCCAGGCGGGATCGCCGCGATGTCGCGCACGACGAGCATCGTGCCCGTCTTGCCGCGCAGCCCCGCGAACAGCGGGTCGCTGTCGAGAAAGCGCTCGTAGTAGAGCGTCATCACGTCGGAGATTTCGGTGGACGCGGCGCCGATGCCGCTGCTGCCGATCCATTCGCAACGGTAGCCGGTGGGCATCGTGCCGTCGACGCGCGAGCGTTCGACGTGTGCGACGTCGAGCGGCACGATCTCGTTCAGCAGTTGCGTGAGGCGCGGCACGAAGTGCGGCGTGCCGACCGTCTCGATCAGCTCGCCCAATGCCTTGAACGACACGTTGAAGCGGTCGTTGTCGCGGTGGAAGGAATTCACGTTGAGCAGCATGCGGTTCCGAAGGGCCTGTTCCGCCCATGACTCGCGTTCCCCTGATACGAAAAAAACAGGTGTCGGGCCGGCCCTCGGCGGGGCCGACCGCACGCCCGTCATCCGCGGGAGCAGGCCCTTGACGCGGCTGGATTCTAGCGTTTGCCGCGAAGGACGTCATCCGGGGAAATACCGGCAGGCGTCGTGTCGATCCGTTCGCCCCGTAAAACGTCGCGCGTCACCCCGAAGAGGGCATACCGGGGCAGTGTAAACGAGTCACTGCATCTCCACCTTTTTCTTGCGCGGCTACGCGTCGATGCGTTCCACCTTGCCCACGAGCAGCCCGTACGGCAGGCTGCCCGCGAGCGCCCTCGCGGCGATGCGGGTGGGCAACGGTCGTCTCCTGTGTTCTATGCGCCGGCCGACGCGTGCGAACGAGGCGGCCGAGTCGAATGGCGTTGGAGCGAACGTTGGAGCCGTGGCGCGGCGTGCGTCGACATTGGGGCAGGCATCCCTGTTGATGGGACGTTCAGCGCTCGATATGTGGCAGCGCGGGGAAGCACTGCATCGTGCCTCAGTTTCCCATCGCCTCCTTCGCACTGACCCAGCCCTGCACGGCGCCGGCTTGCGGATTGCGATACCGCACCTTCAACCACCGGAAATCGTCGCTCGCATCGATCACCTCCACCGTGTCGCCCGCGACGACGTAGCGGCGCGTGGGTGCGTCGCTCATCGCGACGTGCAGCGGCAGGCGCGCCGGCCGCACCTTGAACGTGACCGTGCCGCCGTCTTGACCCTGCGGGCGGCGCGACACGCGCCTGCCGTGCTCGTCGTAGGTGAGCAGCATCGACGACGGGCCCGAGTCGCCGTCGAGCAGATCGCGCAGGTCGTCGGGGATCGCTTCGCTGGTTTGATACAGATACATCTTGCCGTTGCCGTCGAAGCGGTACGCATCGGTGTACCAGATCGGGCCGCCGCGGCACGAGCTGTACAGCGTGCGCGTTTTCGGCTTCGCTTCGACGTTGATCAGGTCGTCGCAATTGCCGTGCGGCCCGTTGCCCGCCGGCATCTTCAGCGGTTCGAACCGCTGGCGCGCGGGGTCGTACAGGTAGATGCCGTAGCTCTCGTTGACCATGCCGAGCAGCGCGCGCATCGCGAGATCGCGATGGCCGTCGAAGTTGTAGTCGTCGGTCGCGAGGTGGTAGCGGCCTTCCTCGTCGGCGGCGGCGACGTCCAGCGTCTGGGTCGTTCCGCTCGGCAGGAAGCGGACCGTGACGTGCGCGCCGTCGGTGCGCTCGACGCGTGCCGTGACGGCATCGTCGATCTTGAACTCGAGCAGCGGTCGGGCGGCGTGCGCGGCGGGTGCGATCGACGCACACGTGGCGAACAGCAGCGCGGCGACACGGGCAAGCGGGTGGAATCGCGGAAATCGTGTCATGGGCGGTTGTCGTGGCGAGGAAGAGCGTGCAGGCGACCGATCAACCGCGCGTGCTGTCGTCGCGATAGCCGTCCTTGCCGGCGAAGATTTCCTTCAACGCGGCGCGCAGCGTGACCGGATCGTACTGACCCGGCGCGAGATGGATCACGTAGCGCGTGTGGCCGTCGAGACGCGCGGCGACGCCCGGTTCGATCTCGACGTCGATCGTGTCGTCGGTCAGCCGCACCGACAGATCCTTGACGCGCAGGTTGAGCTGGTCGCGCACCATCACTTCGATCAGCGTGTCGTCCGGAAAGCGCGACAGCGCGAAGCAATAGTCCTGCTCCGCGTCGTGACAGTAGATGTTGGCGAAGCTTTCGTCGTCGTCGAGGTCGGACGTGGCCGCGCCGACGGTAGCGTGAAGTTCCATGAGCGTGGTTCCTGCGTGGGGTTAGCGGGGGGCATGCGCCGTCGGCTCGATTGCGGCCGGGGCGTCGGGCGTCGCATCGGCGTGCGCGTCGCGCGCCTTCAGCCACAGCCCGAATTCGCGCATCACGTCGACCACCGGCCTCAGCCGGTCGCCGTCCGCGGTGAGATCGTACTCGACGCGCACCGGCACTTCCGGATAGACGGTGCGCCGCACGAGACCCGCGTCTTCCAGCGCGCGCAGGTCGAGCGTCAGCATGCGCTGCGAGATGCCCGGCATGTCGCGCCGCAGGTCGCTGAAGCGGCGCGGCCCGTCGAGCAGATACGACACCAGCAGCAGCCGCCAGCGGCCGCCGAGCAGGCGCATCGCTTCTTCAACGGAACATCCTGTCGCACTCGTTTTCATCGTGCTCGATCCTGGTCGGTAAATTTTTTGTGACTACGGCACAAACGACTGCCGTCTTCCCGGCGCCGTGCCGATGCGAGATATTAGCGCCCGCGTCGCGGCGAATCGATACATGGACAACCCACGAAAGAAACGCATGAAGCTCTATCACGCTCCCGGCAGCTGTTCGCAGGCGATTTGCATTGTGCTGCGCGAAGGCGGATTCGACGCCGAGATCGTCAAGGTCGACGCGCGCAAGCATGTCGTCGAGGACGGCCGCGATTACTACGACGTGACCGAACTCGGCTACGTACCGCTGCTCGAACTCGACGACGGCACGATGCTGCGCGAAGGGCCGGTGATCGCGCAGTATCTCGCGGACCAGCGCCCGGAAGCCGCGCTCGCGCCCGCTTACGGCACGCTCGCGCGCTACCGGCTGATGGAATGGCTGAACTTTCTCGGCACCGAGATCCACAAGGGCTTCATCCCGCTGCTGTATGCGGTGCAGGCGGGGAAGTACGTCGAGCCCGTGCGGCAGAAGCTCGACGGTCGCTTCGCGTGGATCGACCGCCAGCTCGACGGCAGGACGTTCGTCACCGGCGACACGTTCACGGTCGCGGATGCGTACCTGTTCGCGCTGACGGGCTGGGGCAAGGCCGGCTGGATGCGTTCGGTGTACAACGCGGATATCGACCTGAGCCGGCATGCGCATCTGCGGGCGTGGTACGAGCGGGTGCGCGAGCGGCCGGCCGTGCAGGCCGTGCTGGCGGCGGACGACCTGCCGCGATGACGCGCGGCGCCCACCGCGGGGAATGCGCATCATTTCGTCGTAGTGACGCCGCGCCATGCCGCAATGGGCCGCGCTATAATCGCCGCCATGAAACTGTTTCGGACTTTCATCCTGCTGCTGCTGTGCGCGGTGCTGCCCATCACTGGGCTGGCAGCCAGCGGCCTGACCGGTGAATGTCCGATGCAGCACACGATGTCGATGGACGCGGATACGGGCATGAACATGGCCATGTCCGCCGACATGAGCAACTGCGATTCGATGCAGCCGCCCTCCGCCGATCACGCGAAGGCCAAAGCCAAGGGCATGGCCTGCAAGGTGACGGCCCAATGCCAGTTCGGCAGTCTCTATCATCCGGCCGCCCGCGTCGACGTCAGCCGTCCCGCTGCCTTCGCCAGCACGATCGTCTTCCACTACACGCAGTCCGTCCCGGCTCGCGACCCGAACGGGTTGTGGCGCCCGCCACGCATCAGCTGATCCCGATTTGACCGGTTCACCGCGCACGCGGTGAGGTTTCGTCCTGTGCGCAGGACGTGGAATCCCTTTGGGTTCCGATTTGGGGTTACACCATGTCATTCGCTTTCCGCACGCCGCGCATGCCGCGTGCATGCCGGCGCGCGCCCGTATCGTGGGCCGCGCTGCTGATGGCGGGCGCGGTTCACGCGCAGCAGTCGCCGCTCACGCTGGACGCCGCGCTGCAGTCCGCCACCGATCGTTCCGCGTCGATGCAGGCCGCGCAGGCTGCCGTGCTCGCGCGTGCCGAAGCGGCCGTCAGGGCCGGCCAGTTGCCGGACCCGATGCTCAAGGCCGGCATCGACAACCTGCCGATCAACGGCGGGCAGCGCTTCACCGTCGGCCAGGACTTCATGACGATGCGCCGCATCGGCATCGAGCAGGAATGGGTGTCCGGCGACAAGCGGCGCCTGCGTACCGCGCTGGCCGACCAACAGGTCGGCCGCGAGCGCGCGGGCTATCTCGTGGAGCTGGCGGCCGTGCGCCGGCAGACCGCGGCCGCGTGGCTCGATGCCGTCTACGCGAAGCAGGCGCTCGCGCTTCAGCAGGCGCTGCTCGGTCACATGAACCATGAACTCGACGCGACGCAAGCGTCGTATCGCGGCGCGAAGGCGAGCGCGGGCGATGTCGTGCAGGCCCGTGCGATGCTCGCGCAGACGCAGGACCAGGTGCTCAAGGCGCAGCAGGCGTATCGCACCGCGCTCGTCGCGCTGGCCCGCTGGACGGCGGCGCCCGTGACGGACGTGACGGGTACGCCGCCCGCGCCCGAATCCGTCGTATCGGCATTGCCGCCGGACGAGCTGCGCGTGTCGCAGCCGGCGCTCGTCGCCGCCGCGGACGATATCGCGGTGGCCGAAGCCGACGCCGCGGTCGCGAACAGCGAGCGCAGCCCCAACTGGACGTGGGAAATCGCGTACCAGCAGCGCGGCGGCGCGTATTCGAACATGGTGTCGGTGGGCGTCTCGATCCCGCTGCCGCTCAATCGCAAGAATCGCCAGAACCGCGACGTGGCCGAAAAGGCGGCGCTCGCGACGAAGGCGCGCCTGATGTACGAGGACACGCTGCGTCAGGTACAGGCCGACATCCGTACGCAATCCGACACGCTGGCGAGCGGCCGCGAACGTATCGCGAACCTGAGCGCCGCGCTGTTGCCCGCTGCCGATCAGCGCGTGCAGCTCGCGACGGCCGCGTACCGGGCCGGCACGGGGTCGCTCGCCGACACGTTCGCCGCGCGGCGGGCGCAGCTCGAAGCGCAGTTGCAGGTGCTCGACCTCAGGCGCGACGTGTCGCAGACCTGGGCGCGGCTCGAATATCAGGTCGTGCCGTCGGCGATGGCCGCCGCGCAGTGAAGGAGACGCTCATGACAAGGCAATCACTGACGCGTGCGGCGCTGATCGCATCCGCCGGCGCGATACTCGTCGGCGCCGGCTATGTCGCCGGCGTCCGCCATGCGATGAACGGCGCGCCGGCGCCCGCCGTGCCCGCTGCGGCGCCGCCGGGCGCGCCGGCGCCGCAGGCCGCGCGCAAGGTCCTGTACTGGCACGACCCGATGGTGCCGAACCAGCACTTCGACAAACCGGGCAAATCGCCGTTCATGGACATGCAGTTGCAGCCCGTCTATGCGGACGAAGGCGGCGACGCACCGGGCGTCCGGATCGATCCGGGCCTGCAGCAGAACCTGGGCATTCGCTATGCGACCGTGCGCCGGCAGCAGACGGCGGCCGGCTTCGACGCGGTGGGCGCCACGCAGTTCGACGAAGCGCGCGCGGCGGTCGTGCAGTCGCGCGTGACCGGCTACATCGACCATCTGTATGCACGCGCGCCGATGCAGCGCATCGCGAAGGGCGCGCCGGTCGCATCGCTGTTCGTGCCCGACTGGCTCGCGCCGCAGGAGGAATATCTCGCGCTGAAGCGCGGCGGGATGGACGGCGGCCTGCTCGACGCGGCGCGCGCGCGGATGCGGGCGCTGTCGATTCCGGACGGCATGATCGCGGCCCTCGACCGCACCGGCCGCGCGCAGACGCACGTCGTGCTGAGTGCGCCGGAGGCCGGCGTCGTCAGCGAGCTGAACGTGCGCGACGGCGCGATGGTCGCGCCCGGCCAGACGCTTGCGAAGATCGCCGGCTTGTCGACGCTGTGGCTGATCGTCGAGGTGCCGGAAGCGCTGGCCCTGAACGTGCGCCCGGGCATGTCGGTCGATGCGACGTTCGCCGGCGATCCGGCGCGGCATGTCGGCGGACGCATCCGCGAAGTGCTGCCCGGCATCAGCACGGGCAGCCGCACGCTGCAGGCGCGCGTGGAGATCGACAACGCATCGCTGAAGCTCACGCCCGGCATGCTGATGCGCGTGCGGGTCGCGGAGAAGGAGACGGTGTCGCGCCTGCTCGTGCCGTCCGAGGCCGTGATCGCGACCGGCCGGCGCACGATCGTCATCGCGAAGCTCGGCGACGGCCGGCTTCAACCTGTGTCGGTGACGGTCGGCAGCGACGTCGGCGGCGACACGGAAGTGCTCGCCGGGCTGAACGAAGGCGACACGGTCGTCGCGTCGGGGCAATTCCTGATCGATTCGGAAGCCAGCCTGAAAAGCGTGTTGCCGCGGCTGGAGCGGGCGGCCGGGGCAAGCGCGGCGGCATCGTCCGCGCCGGCAGCCGCGCCGGTCTACGAAACCACCGGCAAGGTGGAGAAAGTCACGGCCGACGACATCACGTTCTCGCATCAGCCGGTGCCGGCGCTCGGCTGGGGCGCGATGACGATGGCGTTCGGCAAGCCGTCGGCGCACGCGTTTTCCGACGTGAAGCCGGGCCAGACCGTGCGTTTCGCGTTCACGCAGACCGACGACGGCTACCGGCTGACGAAGGTCGAGCCGCAGCGAGGTGAGCGATGATCGCGCGCATCATTCACTGGTCCGTCCACCACCGGTTTCTGGTGCTGCTGGCCACCGTGCTGCTCGCGGCATGGGGCGTGCATTCGCTGCGACAGACGCCGCTCGACGCGTTGCCCGACCTGTCGGACACGCAGGTGATCGTGAAGGCGTCGTATCCGGGCAAGGCGCCGCAGGTCGTCGAGGACCAGGTGACCTATCCGCTGACGACGACGCTGCTCGGCGTGCCGGGCGCGAAAACCGTGCGTGCGTACTCGTCGTTCGGCGACGCGTTCGTCTACGTGCTGTTCGACGACCGCACCGATCCGTACTGGGCGCGCTCGCGCGTGCTCGAATACCTGAGCCAGGTGCAGAGCCGCCTGCCGGCCGGCGCGACCGTGTCGCTCGGCCCGGACGCGACCGGCGTCGGCTGGGTCTACGAGTACGCGCTCGTCGATCGCACCGGCCGTCACGATCCCGGCCAGCTGCGCGCGCTCAACGACTGGTTCCTGAAGTTCGAGCTGAAGGCCGTGCCGGACGTATCGGAAGTCGCGAGCATCGGCGGCATGGTGCGCCAGTACCAGGTCGTGCTCGATCCCGACCGGCTGCGCGCGTACGGCATCACGCAGGCGGCGGTCGCGGAGGCGCTCGGCAAGGCCAACCAGGCATCCGGCGGCTCGGTCGTCGAGCTGGCCGAGTCGGAGTACATGGTGCGGTCGTCCGGCTACCTGCGCACGCTCGACGATTTCCGTCGCGTCGTGCTGCGCACCGACGACGCCGGCACGCCGGTCCTGCTCGGCGACGTCGCGCGCATCCAGGTCGGCCCGGCGATGCGGCGCGGCATCGCGGAGCTGAACGGGCAGGGCGAGGTGACGGGCGGCGTCGTCGTGATGCGCTCGGGCAAGAACGCGCTGACGACGATCGACGCGGTGAAGGCGAAGCTCGCCGATCTCAAGCGTTCGCTCCCGGCCGGCGTCGAGATCGTCACGACCTACGATCGGTCGCAACTGATCGCGCGCGCGGTCGACAACCTGACGGACAAGCTGGTCGAGGAATTCGTCATCGTCGGCGTCGTCTGCGCGGTGTTCCTGTTCCATCTGCGCAGCGCGCTGGTCGCGATCCTGTCGCTGCCGCTCGGCGTATTGGCCGCGTTCATCGTGATGCGCTATCAGGGCGTGAACGCGAACCTGATGTCGCTCGGCGGGATCGCGATCGCGATCGGCGCGATGATCGACGCGGCGATCGTGATGATCGAGAACGCGCACAAGCATCTGGAAGCGTACGACCGCGCGCATCCCGGCGAGCCGATCACGGCCGCGCGCCGCTGGGAACTCGTCGCGGCCTCGGCCGCGGAGGTGGGGCCCGCGCTGTTCTTCTCGCTGCTGATCATCACGCTGTCGTTCGTTCCGGTGTTTTCGCTGGAAGGGCAGGAGGGCAAGCTGTTCGCGCCGCTGGCGTTCACGAAGACCTATACGATCGCGGCCGCCGCCGGGCTGTCGGTGACGCTGGTGCCGGTGCTGATGGGCTATCTGGTGCGCGGCCGCATTCCGCCCGAGCACGCGAACCCGATCAACCGCGCGCTGATCCGCCTGTACCGGCCGCTGCTCGACGCGACGCTGCGGCGCCCGTGGGCCGCGATCGGCGTCGCGGTCGTCGCGCTCGTGCTGACGGCCGTGCCGTTGTCGCGCCTCGGCGGCGAATTCATGCCGCCGCTCGACGAAGGCGATCTGCTGTACATGCCGACCGCGCTGCCGGGCATCTCGGCGGACAAGGCGAGCGAGCTGCTGCAGCAGACCGACCGGCTGATCAAGACCGTGCCGGAGGTCGACACGGTGTTCGGCAAGTCGGGCCGCGCCGATACGGCGACCGACCCGGCACCGCTCGAGATGTTCGAGACGACGATCCGCTTCAAGCCGCGCAGCGCGTGGCGGCTGGGCATGACGCCGGAGAAGCTGATCGACGAACTCGACCGTACGGTGAAGGTGCCGGGCCTGTCGAACGTGTGGGTGCCGCCGATCCGCAACCGGCTCGACATGCTGTCCACCGGGATCAAGACGCCGGTCGGCGTGAAGATTTCCGGGCCGGACCTCGCGGGGATCGACGCGATCGCGACGCAGGTCGAGGCCGCCGTGAAGCGCGTGCCGGGCGTGACGTCCGCGCTCGCCGAGCGGCTGAACGGCGGCCGCTACATCGACGTCGACATCGACCGGCTCGCCGCCGCGCGTTACGGGCTGTCGGTGGCCGATATCCAGTCGGTCGTGTCGTCGGCGATCGGCGGCGAGGACGTCGGCGAAGTGATCGCGGGGCGCGAGCGCTTCCCGATCAACATCCGCTATCCGCGCGAGATTCGCGATTCGCTCGAGAACCTGCGGCAACTGCCGATCGTCACCGCGCGCGGCGCGCAGATCCGCCTCGGCGACGTCGCGCGTATCGCGATCGCCGAAGGGCCGCCGATGATCCGCAGCGAGAACGCGCGGCTGTCCGGCTACGTGTACGTCGATCTCCGCGGTACCGACCTCAGCACGGCCGTGCGCGCGATGCAGCAGACCGTCGCGCGGCAGGTTGCGTTGCCGCCCGGCTATTCGATCGCGTGGTCGGGGCAGTTCGAGTATCTCGAACGCGCGGCGGCGACGCTGCGCACCGTCGTGCCCGTCACGCTCGTCGTGATCTTCGTGCTGCTGTTCGTCACGTTCGAGTCGGCGGCCGACGCGCTGCTGCTGATGTCGACGGTGCCGTTCGCGCTGGTCGGCGGGTTCTGGCTCGTGTGGGCGCTCGGTCACGCGGTGTCCGTCGCGACGTCGGTGGGTTTCATCGCGCTGGCGGGCGTGGCCGCCGAATTCGGCGTCGTGATGCTGCTGTACCTGAAGGGTGCGCTGCAGCGCCGGCTCGATGCCGGCGAACCGCCGACCGATGCGTTGCTGCTCGATGCGATTCGCGAAGGCGCGGTGCTGCGCGTGCGGCCGAAGGCGATGACGGTCGCCGTCGTGCTCGCCGGGCTCGTGCCGATCATGATCGGCCACGGCGCCGGTTCCGAAGTCATGCAGCGGATCGCCGCGCCGATGGTCGGCGGCATGGTCACGGCGCCGCTGCTGTCGATGTTCGTCATTCCCGCCGCGTGGCTTCTGCTTCAGCGCCGTCGTGCGCGAAGCGCGGGCCGCGCGCGGCATTCCGATGCAGTTCCTTCCGGCACGAACGTGCCATCCCTTCCCACCGGAGAATCACGATGAAGATGAATCAACTGATCGCAACTGCAACCGCTGTCGTCGCGCTGAGCGCTTTCGCGGTACCGGCGATTGCCGCCGGCGACATGTCGGGCATGGACATGTCCGGCATGAAGATGTCGTCGGGCGGCGCGGCGAATTCGAACGCCGCGCTGACCGATGCCGAAGTGAAGAAGGTCGATGCCGCGAGCGGCAAGATCACGCTGAAGCACGGCGCGCTGGAGAATGTCGGGATGCCGCCGATGACGATGGCGTTCAAGGCGAAGGATGCGGCGATGCTCGCGCACGCGCGTGCGGGCGACAAGGTCAAGGTGCGGATCGAGAAGGTCGACGGCACGTTGACGATCGTCAAGCTCGTCAAGGCTTCCTGAGCGTCCGGATGCGGGTGGCGCCGCCGCCCGCGACCGGCGCCATGAAACGCGCCGCGCCGACGTGTCCGTCGGCCGGCGCGCCCGCCCGGCACATTCAGCGCGTGAGCGTCAGCATCAGATATCCCGCATAACCCGCGCCGTTCGCGAGCAGCGCCCAGATCGCAAGCCCGCGCGTGCGCGCATTGATGCGCAGCCACGCGGCCGCGGCGAGCGTGATGATCACGCCGGTCAGCACTTCGGGGCGCGGCTCCCACGGCGTCAGCATGATGCCGATCGCGGGCAGCAGCGTGCCCTGGAACACCATCGCGCCGGTGATGTTGCCGAACGCGAGCGTGTCCTTCCCGCGGCGGATCCACAGCACGCTGTTGACCTTCTCCGGCAGTTCCGTCGCGATCGGCACGATGATCAGCGACAGCAGCAGCGCCGAGATGCCGAGCGCATGCGACACGCCTTCCACGCCGTGGATGAAGCCCTTCGCGCCGCCGACCAGCAGCGCGACGCCGATCAGCAGTTGCAGCACGATCGTCGCCAGGTTGGCCGGCAGCCCGACGCGCGACAGGAACATCGCGTGCGGCGCCTCGGTGCCGTGCCCGGCATCGACGAGCCCGGTCGACGCGCGCAACGTCAGCACGACGTACATCACGTAGAGGCCGACCAGCATCGCGGCGAGCAGCGCGCGCACGGCCCAGTTGTGATGCGGGACGAACATCGCGGCGGCTGCGAGCGAGAACGCGGCGAGGAAGGTGTTCATGTCGCGCGCGAAGCCCGTGCGTTCGGGCGCGAGCGTGCCGCGCAGCCCGCGCGAGCAGATCACGGCGAGCGTCATCAGGAACGTGGTGAGCGTCGCGAGCATCAGCGGCGCGCCCAGGATCGCGCCGACGCCGATCTCCTCGTTCACGGCCTGGTTCGACGTGCCGCCGGCCAGCGCGAGCAGCGGCACCATCGTTTCGGGCAGCGCGGTGCCGACGGCCGCGAACAGCGAACCGGTCACGCCTTCCGAAATCTTCAGGCGCTCGCCGAGATGTTCGAGGGCATTGGTGAAGACTTCGGCCGCGACGAGGATGACGATCAGCATGAACGCCAGTTCGACGAACATGAAGGTCATGCGGCACCTCCGCGGGCAGCGGTGGCGCGGGGGAGGTGAGCAGGGAGGGACATGGGGACTCCGTGGTCGGACGCTGACGAACCATGACACATCCGCCGCCGTCCGACCAGGAACGACGCGACGTGCCGATGGTCTCGCCAGGCCGATCAGGCTGAACGCGCCACGGCCGCAGGCCGAGTGTGTTGACGCGTTCGCTTTCCGGGGACGGAAAGCAGGCTACTCCCCAAAGACGGAAAACAGTCTAGCCGAGTGGTTTTCCTTCGACAAGCCTTCGTCTCGAAAAATATACCCCTCCACGCTATAGGGTCAGCCTTCGGGAGATATACTCCCCTACCCTATACCGGAGCCGCCGATGAGTCATACCGTTCGCGAAAAACAGAAGCTGCTGAACCGCGTGCGCCGTATCAAGGGGCAGGTCGAGGCGATCGAGCGGGCGCTGGAAGAAGAGCGCGGCTGCAACGACGTGCTGCAATTGATCACGAGTTGCCGCGGCGCGATGAACGGCTTGCTGGCCGTCGTGCTGGAAGACCACATCCGGTCGCATCTCGTCGATGCGGACACGGCCGACGCGCACGAGGGCAGCGCGACCGAGCAACTGATCGACGTCGTGCACAGCTATTTCAAGTAACCGGGCCGGAACATGAACGAATTCAATGGCTCGCCGGCCGGCGGTGCGCACAGCCACGCGTTTCTGGGCGCCGCCCACGCGCGCAACGAGCGGAAGACGTGGATGGTCATCGGCCTGTGCACGGCGATGATGATCGCCGAGATCGTCGGCGGCACGTTGTTCGGCTCGCTCGCGCTGGTCGCCGACGGGCTGCACATGTCGACGCACGCGGGCGCGATGCTGATCGCCGCGCTGGCCTACACCTATGCGCGCCGGCACGCCGACGATCCGCGCTTCGTGTTCGGCACCGGCAAGCTCGGCGACCTGGCCGGCTTCACGAGCGCGATCGTGCTAGCGATGATTGCGTTGCTGATCGGCTACGAGGCGATCGCGCGCCTGCTGGCGCCCGTGCCGATCCATTTCGACGAAGCGATTCCGATCGCCGTGCTGGGGCTCGCCGTGAACCTCGCCAGCGTGTGGCTGCTGAGCGGCGACCACCATCACGGGCATGGTCACGGCCATCACCACGCGCACGGGCACGACCACCACGATGACCATGACCACGACGACCACGCGCACCATGATCGCGGTTCGCACTCGACCGCGCATCGCGACCACAACATCCGGTCGGCCTACGTTCACGTGATCGCCGATGCGGCCGTGTCGGTGCTGGCGATCGTCGGCCTGCTGCTCGCGCGTGCGTTCGGATGGGTCTGGATGGACCCGCTCGCGGGCATCGTCGGCGCGCTGGTGATCGCCAACTGGTCGTACGGGCTGATGCGCGATACGGGCGGGATCCTGCTCGACGTCAACGTCGATCGCACGCTGACGGACAACGTGCGTCGCGCGATCGAGGCGCTCGGCGACACGGTCAACGATCTCCATGTGTGGCGCGTGGGCCCCGGGCACATGAGCGCGATCGTGTCGGTCGAATCGGGCGACGCCGCGCGCGATACGCGTTTCTACCATGCGCTGCTCGCGGGCTTCGACGGCATGTCGCACGTGACCGTCGAAGTGACGACACCTGCGAAGGCGGCCTGATCGTGGCCGTGAAATCGCCGTGCATCGACCTGTGCGCGTTCGACGGCCGCACGGGTTTGTGTGTCGGCTGCCTGCGCACGCGCGACGAGGCGCGCGACTGGAAGAAGCTGACCGATCATCGCCGGCATCAGATACTGAACGATCGTAAGCGCCGGCAGGCGAAGCTCCGGCGCGATACGGCGGAATAGCAAGGGCGCGCGTTCCCCGGCTCGGCGTCGCGGGCGTGCGGTAGCATCACGGGCATTCAGCCTCAGGATTCCTGAACCGGGAGCGACCCATGCAGACCGACGCATCGACCGGCATCCTTCGGCAGATTCCGCGCAGCGTGTGGGTGCTCGGCTGTGTCAGCCTGCTGATGGACGTGTCGTCCGAGATCATCCACAGCCTGTTGCCGATGTTCCTGATGGCGGGGCTCGGTGCGAGCGCGACGACGATCGGCCTGATCGAGGGGATCGCCGAGGCGACGTCGCCGGTCGTCAAGGTGTTCTCCGGCGCGCTGAGCGACTACCTGCGCAATCGCAAATGGCTCGCGGTGGCCGGCTACGCGCTCGGCGCGCTCAGCAAGCCGCTGTTCGCGATCGCGCCGACGATCGGCGTCGTGGTCGCGGCGCGGATCGTCGACCGCATCGGCAAGGGGATTCGCGGCGCGCCGCGCGATGCGCTCGTCGCCGACGTCACGCCCGTGCACCTGCGCGGCGCCGCGTACGGATTGCGCCAGGCGCTCGACACGGTGGGCGCATTCATCGGCCCGCTGCTGGCCGTCGTCATCATGCTGGCGTGGCGCGACGATTTCCGCTTCGCGTTCTGGCTCGCCGTGATCCCCGGCGTGCTGGCCGTGGCGCTGCTCGCGTTCGGCATCGACGAGCCGGCGCGCGCACCAGGCGAGAAGCGCGTGAACCCGATCCGCCGCGCGGTCGTCGCGCAACTCGGCGCCCGCTACTGGTGGGTCGTGGCCGTCGGCGGCGTGTTCGCGCTCGCGCGTTTCAGCGAGGCGTTCCTGGTGCTGCGCGCGATGGGCAGCGGCGTACCCGTCGCACTCGTGCCGCTCGTGATGGTCGCGATGAACGTCGTGTATGCGTTATCCGCTTACCCGTTCGGCAAGCTCGCCGATACGACGAGCCACACGAAACTGATGGTGATCGGGCTCGCGCTGCTGATCGCCGCCGATGTCGTGCTGGCGCACGGCGCGCACTGGCCGACCGTGCTCGTCGGCGTCGCGCTGTGGGGGCTTCATATGGGGATGACGCAAGGGTTGCTCGCGACGATGGTCGCGCAGGCCGCGCCGGCCGAACTGAGAGGGACCGCGTTCGGCGTGTTCAACCTGATCAGCGGGGGCGTGACGCTCGTATCGAGCGTCGTCGCGGGTGCGCTGTGGGACCGGGCGGGCGCTGCCGCCACGTTCTACGCGGGAGCCGTATTCAGCGCGGCGACCATCGTGCTGCTCGTGTGCGTTCGCACGTCGTTCGGCGTGGTGCAGGATCGCCAGCGCTGAACGCGGCGGCGCACGATCTAACCATCGGCGCCGTGCGGAAAGTACAGCGCGAACGTCGTGCGCCCGTCGCGGCTTGCAACCTCCACCTTGCCGCGGTGCAGTTCCATGATCGACTTCACGATCGCGAGCCCGAGCCCCGCGTTGCGCGCCGCGCCGTGCCGCGACGAATCGATCCGGTAGAAGCGCTCGAAGATCCGCTCGATCTGTTCGGGCGGGATCGCCGCGCCGCGATTCGTGACTTCGACGACCGCGTAATTGCCCTGGGTCGACACCGCCAGCTCGATCGTCGACGCGGCTTGCGCGTGTTCGAGCGCATTCGACGCGAGGTTGCTCACCGCGCGCCGGAACAGCGTCGCGTCCGCGACGACCGGCGCTTCGCCGCGCACGTCGATGCGCACGCCGGCTTCGTCGGCCAGCGCCTGGAAATACGACGCGAGCCGGCGCAATTCGCCACCCGCGTCGAGTTTGGCGGCCTTCAGATGCTGCGTCGCATTGTCGGTGCGCGCGAGAAACAGCATGTTCTCGATCATCCGCTGCAGCCGTTCGCATTCCTCGATGTTTGATTCGATCAGCGTCTCGTATTCGTCCGTCGAGCGGGCGCGCGACAGCGTGATCTGCGACGAGCTGATCACGTTCGCGAGCGGCGTGCGCATGTCGTGCGCGAGATCGGACGAGAACTGCGACAGCCGCACGAACGCGCGTTCGAGCCGATCGAGCATCCGGTTCACCGACGTGGCGAGCTCGCGCAATTCGACCGGGCCGCCGCGCGCGTCGAGGCGCGCGTTCAGGTTGTGCGCCTCGATGCGCGACGTCTGCCGGCCGAGGCTTTCGACCGGGCGCAGGCCGCGCGACGCGACCGCGTAGCCGAGCGCGCCGACGAGCAGCGCGCCGACGGCCGCCGCGAGCCAGATATCGACCCGATAGCTTTCGAGCAGCGACTGCCGATCGGCCGCGGTGCGCGCGAGCGCGACGTGGATCGTTTCGCCGGATGGCAGCGTTTCGCGTGCAACCACGCAGCGCGACGTGCCGATGCCGGGCGGCGCGCATGTGAACGGGCCGTCGGCGCCGCCAGCCGGATGCGGCGCGGCGATCACCGACGCGAGCGTATTGCCGCCTGCGTCGGAATGCTCGACGAGCGGGCGGTTCCCTGCGTCGTAGATGCCGAGATAGACGCCCGGATGCGACAGCAGCACGTCATGGAACACGGCCGGATCGGCGCGCAGCGCGGCCGTCGATCCGCTGGCGCGCGCGAGTTGCAGGAACTGGTTGAGCTTGCCGGAGATCTCGATGTCGTCGCGCCGCGTCAGCTCCGCGGACAGCGAGCGGTACAGATACGCGCCGGTCAGCGCGAACACGAGCGCCGCGACCGCGGCGAACGCGAGCGTGAGGCGCCGCAGCAGCGAATACGAAGCGGAGCGCGCGGTCACGAACGATCCTCGAGCACGTAGCCCATGCCGCGAATCGTGTGGATCAGCTTGTTCTCGTACGCGTTGTCGATCTTCGCACGCAAGCGCTTGATCGCCGCATCGACGACGTTCGTGTCGCTGTCGAAATTCATGTCCCAGATCTGCGACGTGATGAAGGTGCGCGTCAGCACCTCTCCCTCTCGTTCGGCGAGCAGTTGCAGCAGCGCGAATTCCTGCGCGGTCAGGTCGATGCGGGCATCGGCGCGCCGCACGCGGCGCTTGAGCAGGTCGATTTCGAGATCGGCGACGTGCAGGACGTCGCGCACGTTGCGCGGCGCGCGCCGCAGCAGCGAGCGGATGCGCGCCAGGAACTCGGCATACGCGAACGGCTTGAGCAGGTAATCGTCGGCGCCGAGCTCGAGCCCGGCGACCTTGTCCTCGATCGCGTCGCGCGCCGTGAGCAGCAGCACGGGCGTCTGCTTTTGTGCGCGCAGCCGCTTGAGCACCTCGAAGCCGTCCAGCTCCGGCAGCATCACGTCGAGCACGACCAGGTCGAAATCCTCGTGCAGCGCGAGGAACAGCCCGTCCTGGCCGTTTTCCGCGACGTCGACCGTATAGCTCGCCTCCATCAACCCCTTCCGGAGGTAGGACGCCATCTTCGGTTCGTCTTCGACTATCAGTATCCGCATGGTCAGGCAGGCTGTCCGTGATTCCAGCCGGTCAGTGTAACGCCAGAGCGTACGGCGTCGCGCGTGCGCGAAGGATGACCGGCGGATGACGGAATTGTCATGAAAAACCGGTCATGGTTCGGCCATCTCGTCGTCACCGCGGCGGCGCTAAGCTGCGGCCGTCTTGTCCCCGGAGCGCGCCGTCGTGCGCCGCACCGGCCCAACGGTCGCTGTCCCGATTTCGCTTCCATGTCGTACTGGCGCACATTCGTTCTCGTCGTGTTGCTCGCGCTGAGCCTGCCGATCCAGTCGTTCGCGGCTGTGTCGATGCCATGCGCGGGCGCCGCCGTGTCGCATGGGGACAGCACGCCGCCCACGTTACCGGCCGCGCAGGACGGGCATCACGATCACGGCGACCACGCGCGGCATGCGACGTCGTGCGCCGCGTGCGTGTCCTGCTGCTTCGGCGCGGCCATGTCGGGCGCGCCCGCGGTGCCCGCCGCGGCGAGCGTCGGCGTCACGATCGTCGCGCCGCCGCGTTCGGCCGGGGACGTGTCGTTCCTGACCGGCGGCATCGACCGGCCGCCGCGCCGAATGCCCGTCTAGCTCCTGCCCGCGGCGGACCCGCCGCGATCCCGCTATTTGCTCCGGCCGACGCATCGCGCCGCGCCGGACGACTGACGACGAGACATGTTCATGCGATTGATCATTGCGGCGCTCTGGAGCGCGGCGGCCCTTGCGCCGTCGCTCGCGCCGGCGCAAACCCCGTTTCCCGATCCGGCCGACGCCGCCGCGTCGGTGCCGGACGTCACCGTGACGTCCGCGTTCGACGGCTACCGGCCGTATCGGGACGACGCAGGCCCGGGCTGGCAGCAACTGAACCGGGACGTGACGGAACGGCCCGCGAAAGGGCGCACGAGCGGCGCCGCGGCCGGCAACGGCGCGGCCCATTCGACACACGGCGGGGCCGCGCGATGACGACGCTCGCGATATCGCCGAGGATCGGCGCGGCCGCGGTCGTGCTGGCGATCCTCGCGGGCTGCACGACGTTTTCGAAGGACGGCGGCTTCGACGCCGTGTCGTCCGTCGCATCCGAGCGCATCGGCAAGGAGGCGGTGGCTGTGCGGACCGACGCCGACCGCGAAGCCGTTGACCGGCGGACGGCGGAATTGCTCGCGAAACCGCTGTCGATGGACGATGCGGTGCAAATCGCGCTGCTGAACAACCGCGGCCTGCAGGCGTCGTACGCGGAACTCGGGCTGTCGGAGGCCGACCTCGTGCAGGCCGGCCGGCTGCCGAACCCGCGCTTCGCATTCAGCCGCACGCGTGCCGGCGACGGCGAGCTGACGCTCGGCCGCACGTTCTCGGCGAACGTGTTCGCGCTGCTGACGATGCCGCTCGCGACGCATATCGAACGCCGCCGCTTCGAGCAGACCAAGCTCGAAACGGCCGACGCGATGCTGAAGGTCGCGGCCGACGCGCGCCGCGCGTATGTCGAGGCCGTCGCCGCCGAGCAGGCCGCGAACTATGCGCGGCAGGTGCGTGAGGCCGCCAGCGCGGCCGCCGAACTCGCGCTGCGCATGCGGCAGGCCGGCAACTTCAGCCGGCTCGACCATGCACGCGAACAGGCGTTTCACGCCGACGCGGTCGCGCAGCAGGCGAAGGCGCGCCAGCAGGCCGTCGCCGCACGCGAGAGGCTCACCCGCGCGATGGGGCTGTGGGGCGAACGCACGCGGTACACGCTGCCCGAACGCTTGCCGGATTTGCCGAAGGCGCGCCCGGACCTGCCCGATCTCGAACGCTTCGCGATGAGCAACCGCCTAGACATCCAGGCGGCGAAATTGCAGACGCAAGGCGTCGCGTCTTCGCTTGGCCTCAGCAAGGCCACGCGCTTCGTCAACGCGGTCGAGCTCGGCTACGTGAACGACTACGAAACCGGCAAGGGCCACGAGCACGGCTACGAGATCAGCGTCGAGATTCCGCTGTTCGACTGGGGCGGCGCGAAGGTCGCGCGCGCCGAGGCAATCTACATGCAGTCCGCGAACCGACTCGCGAAAACCGCCATCGATGCCCGCTCCGAAGTGCGCGAATCGTACGCGGCGTACGTGACGAGCTACGACGTCGCCACGCACTACCGCGATGAAGTCGTGCCGCTGCGCAAGACGATCTCCGACGAACTGCTGCTGCGCTACAACGGGATGCTCGCGAGCGTGTTCGAGCTGCTGACCGATGCGCGCGAACAGGTCGGCGCAGTCAACGGCTACATCGATGCGCTGAAGGACTACTGGCTCGCCGAAACCGATCTGCAGATGGCCGTCGGCGGCCGGTTGCCGTCGTCGGATGCCGTGCCGCGCGCGACGCATTCCGCCGCATCCGCATCCGCTGCAAAACCCGACGCCGCGCCGCAGCCGGCTTCCACTCCCGCGGCGCCGTCGGCGCCCGCCACGCAACCGCATCCGGAAGGTCATTGACATGGTGTCCCGTCGACAATTTCTCAGCGGCTCGGGCGCCGCGCTGCTCGGTGCGGCGATGGTCAGCCGGGCCGGCGCCGCGTCGCTGCCCGAAGCGCCCACGATGGCGAAAGCCGGCACGCAGCCGCCGCTCGTGCCGCCCAACGGCCGCCCGTACACGCCCGTCGCGACGCTGAACGGCTGGTCGCTGCCGTGGCGGATGAAGAACGGCTGGAAGGAGTTCCACCTGACGGCCGAGCCCGTCGTGCGCGAGATGGCGCCCGGCATGAACGCGAACCTGTGGGGCTACAACGGCCAGTCGCCGGGCCCGACGATCGAGGCCGTCGAAGGCGACAAGGTTCGCATCTTCGTGACCAACCGGCTGCCCGAGCACACGACGATCCACTGGCACGGGCTGCGGCTGCCGAATGGGATGGACGGCGTCGGCGGCCTCACGCAGCCGCATATCCCGCCGGGCAAGACGTTCGTCTACGAGTTCCGGCTCGAAGCGCACGGCACGTTCATGTATCACCCGCACGCCGACGAGATGGTGCAGATGGCGATGGGGATGATGGGCATGTTCATCGTGCATCCGAAGGATCGCGGCACGATGCCGGTCGACCGCGATTTCGTGTTCCTGCTCGCCGCGTACGACATCGACCCGGGCAGCTACACGCCGCGCGTGAACGAGATGACCGACTTCAACATGTGGACCTTCAACTCGCGCGTGTTCCCCGGCATCGATCCGTTGCCGGTGCGCGCGGGCGATCGCGTGCGGATTCGTTTCGGCAACCTGACGATGACGAATCACCCGATCCACCTGCACGGCTACAGCTTCGAAGTCGCGGGCACCGACGGCGGCTGGATTCCGCCGGCCGCACGCTGGCCCGAAGTGACGGCCGACGTCGCGGTGGGCCAGATGCGCGCGATCGAGTTCACCGCCGATCGTCCGGGCGACTGGGCGTTCCATTGCCACAAGTCGCACCACACGATGAATGCGATGGGCCACCAGGTGCCGAACCTGATCGGCGTGCCGCAGAAGGACCTCGCGAAGCGGATCGGCAAGCTCGTGCCCGACTACATGGCGATGGGCAGCACGGGCGGCGCGATGGGCGGCATGGAAATGCCGCTGCCCGACAACACGCTGCCGATGATGACCGGCACGGGCCCGTTCGGGCCGCTGGAGATGGGCGGCATGTTCACGGTGCTCAAGGTGCGGCAGGGGCTTGGGCGCAACGACTATCGCGATCCGGGCTGGTTCCGGCATCCGAAGGGCACCGTCGCGTACGAATACACCGGCGAATTGCCGGACGGATGAAGCAGCACGCGGCGGCCGCGCCGATGCGGCCGCCGGTTTCCATTCACTCACAAGGGAGTCGACATGATGAAGAAGGGACTGGTTTTGATGGCGACGGGTTGCGCGCTGGCGTTCCCGGCCGCGTCGTACGCGGCCGGCGACATGGCCGGCATGGACATGGGCGCGAGCGCGAAGCAGGGCGCCGCCGCGGCGGCGCGCATGTCGCACGGCGAGATCCGCAAGGTCGACACGGCGGCCGGCAAGCTGACGATCAAGCACGGCCCGCTGGAGAACCTCGGGATGGACGCGATGACGATGGTGTTCAAGGTGAAGGACCCGGCGATGCTGTCGCAGGTGAAGGCGGGCGATACGGTCGACTTCGTCGCCGAGGACGTGAACGGCGCGCTGACCGTCGTCGAACTGAAGAAGCCGTGATGCGGAGCGCGAACATGAAGATCTCGATGCTCAACCGGCTGGCCGGCTTCACCGCGGCCGCCGCCCTTTTCGCGGTCGCACCGGTCGCGGCGTCGGCGCACGGCAAGCTCGAAAGCGCCGTACCGGCGGCCGGCGGCACGGTCGACACCGCGCCCGACACGGTGCGGCTCACGTTCAACGAAGATCTCGAACCGGCATTCAGCTCGGTGAAGGTGTCCGACGCGAACGGCAACGCCGCCACGCAGGACAAGGCGAAGGTCGATGCGTCGAACCCGCGCGTGATGACCGTCGCGATACCGAAGCTCGCGGCGGGCGCGTATAGGGTGCAGTGGGCGGCGATGACGGCCGACGCGCATCGTACGAAGGGTAGCTACACATTCCGGGTGAAGGATTGACGTCCTCCTCTCCCTGAAGGGAGAAGATTCCCACACCTGGCGATGCACGTCCGCATCGAAGAATGTTCAACGCAGCGTTGGTATCTCGATCATGCTCGACACCACAGTCACTGCAGGCCCACTCTCTTATTCTCAGTCCCGCGATACCTTTCGGCCGCGTCGTGCTGCCGCGATAGCGCAGGTAGGGCCGACGGTGCTGGCTGCGCGACTTCGCATATTGCTCGCACGTCGCGTTGATCGTGCCGGAGTGGATGCCGAGCGTCTTGCTGCTGCCAGTGGTGAGCATGTTCAGGTCAAAGCCCGTCGGCCACTTCTTGCCCCACTTGAGCGCGTGCTTCTGCGTGTCGTTGCAGAAGTTCCAGACGTAGTTCACCGCGCCGCTCTGCTTGTTGAGCAGTCCGTTGAGCGACTTCACGCGGTAGCGGTAGACAAGGATCATGTCGGTGATCCTAACCCGTGGAAGAAGCTGTCCGTCAACGGCGATCCTTTCTTTCCCGTCCTGACGGACGGGGTTTCTCGGAGCAACTGATGAACGACGGTATCGTCGGCCTGCTGCGGCTCGTGGGGGTGGCGATCCAGAACGCCGGGTTCGCGGTCGTCGTCGGTGCGCTGCTGGCGCGCCACTGGCTCGCGCGCGGCGCGTCCGCGTGGCAGCACGGCGTCGGGCGGCGGCTCGTCGCGACGCTGCGCATCGCGTCCGTCGTATCGCTGCTCGCGAGCGTCACCGCGTTCTGGGCGCATTGCGCGCTGATGAGCGAGGTGTCGTTGCTCGAAGCGGGGCCGGCCGTCCGCGCGATGCTCGCGGGTACGGGGTTCGGTCATGCGTGGCTGGTCGGTGCGGTGTTCATGCTCGTCGTCGTGGTGCTGTCGTTTATCCGGCGCGCGAACGATACGCGCTTGCCGTTCGCGATGTGGGCCGCGCTCGCCTGCGTCGCGCTCACACGCAGCAACGGCGGACATCCGGTGGACGCAGGCCTGTTCAGCGTACCGGTGTGGATCGACTGGCTGCATCTGCTGGCGATCAGCGCGTGGGTCGGGCTCGTGCTCGTGACGGCATTCGGCGTGATGCCGAGGCTTGCCGCGATGCCCGCGAGCGAACGCACGACCGGCGCGTCGTTCGTGCAGTCGCTGTCCGATACGTCGACCTACACGTTGATCGTGCTGTTCGCGACCGGCGCGTACAACGGCTGGCGAGGCGTCGATACGCCCGCCAATCTGCTCGCGTCGACGTACGGGCAGATCCTGCTGATGAAGCTTGCGCTCGTGCTGATCGCGGCGGCGCTCGGCGGACATAACCGCTTCTTCGGGATGCCGAATCTGTTGGCCGCACTGAAGGATCCGGCAGCCCCGATGCCGGCCAGTTCGTTGAAACGGTTCGGCGCCGTGTTGCGGATCGAGGCGGTGGCGCTCGGCGGCGTGCTGATGGTTGCGGCCGTGCTCGTGTCGAGCGCGCTGCCGGGCACGGTGTAGTGCGACGGCGCGACGCTGCGCTGTCGTGGCAGCGAAGGCGGGCGGGGCAATCGTCATGGGCGCGGCGAATTTTCGTCAGACGCACCCCCGCTTTTTCCGGGGTAAACGCGCGGTCGGTGGCGATCTCAGCGCGATAGCGATAATTACATACGCCTGTCTCGCGATTACCAAAAACTGTCATTGAGCGCCGCTAAGCTTTCGCCACCCTCACAACCGGGATTCCCGCCATGCGCTCGACAATCCGCCTGTTTGCCCCGCTATTGCTGCTCCCGACGTTCGCCGCGCCGGTATTCGGCGCCACCGCCGCGCCCGTCAGCCCGAACTGCGGCGGCAGCACGACGCCGATCGCCGATATCCAGGGGCCGGGTGCGCCGTCGCCGCTCGCCGGTCAGAACGCGTCGATCGAGGCCGTCGTCACCGCCGATTTCGGCGGCACGGACGGCTTTGGCGGCTTCTTCGTCCAGCAGGCCGACGCGCAGCGCCGCAACCAGCCGGGCGTGTCCGAAGGCCTGTTCGTCTATGCGCCGAAGGTGCGTGCGAAGGCCGGCGATCTCGTGCACGTGACGGGCAAGGTCGAGGAGAAATACGGGCAGACGCAGCTCACGCTGTCGGGCGCGATCGCGGTGTGCGCGAACGGCCAGACTGTGACGCCCGCGACGCTCACGCTGCCGGTCGACGGCCCGAACGCGTTCGCCGCATACGAAGGGATGCGCGTGCGCCTGCCGCAGACGCTGAGCGTCACCGACAACTACGAGCTTGGGCGCTACGGCAGCGTGATGCTCAGCAACGGCCGCCTGCGTACGCCGACGAGCGTCGTGCCGCCCGCGCAGGCGCAGACGCAGATCGACGCGAATGCGCGCAACCGTCTGATCCTCGACGACGGCTCGAACAAGCAGAACCCCGCGACCGTGCCGTATCCGGCGCCGGGCCTGTCGGCCGCGAACACGCTGCGCGCGGGCTACACCGTGCGCGACGTCGAGGGCGTGCTCGAAGTGCGTTACGGCGCATGGCGCGTGCAGCCGCTGCCGGGCGCGGCCGTGCCGGCGTTCGACAAGCGCGAGAACCCGCGCACCAACGCACCCGCGCGCGACCCGAAATCGAACCTGCGCGTCGCGTCGTTCAACGTGCTCAACTACTTCAACGGCAACGGTCTCGGCGGAGGCTTCGACGATCCGGACAACCGCGGCGCGAAGACGTTCCAGGAATTCCAGCGCCAGGAAGCGAAGATCGTCAGCGCGCTGAAGGCCATCGACGCCGACGTGATCGGCCTGATGGAAATCCAGAACAACGGCTACGGCGAATTGAGCGCAGTGCGCCAGCTCGCGGCGAAGCTCGGCAATCAGTGGCGCGTGGTCGATCCGGGCACGTCGCGGCTCGGCGGCGATGCGATCGCGGTCGCGATGATCTACGACAGCCGCAAGGTCGAACCGGTCGGCCGCGCGGCGACGCTCGCGATCGACGACAAGAACCGCCAACCGCTCGCGCAGTCGTTCCGGCTGGTCGGCGGTAACAAGCAGGCGCTGACGGTGGCCGTGAACCACCTGAAGTCGAAGAACTGCCCGGACGCCGCGAACGACGATCTCGACCAGGGCGATGGCCAGGGCTGCTGGAACCCGACGCGCACGCGCGCGGCGGCGAAGGTGGCCGACTGGTTGGCCGGCAACCCGACGGGCGTCAAGAGTCAGGGCGTGCTGCTGATCGGCGACTTCAACAGCTACACGTACGAAGACCCGATCCGCACGCTCGAATCGCGCGGCTATCGCAACCTCGTCGCGCGCTGGATCGGCGCGAACGCGTACAGCTACGTGTACAACGGCGAAGCCGGCTATCTCGACCACGCGCTCGCGACGCTGCCGCTCGCGTCGCACGTGAAGGCCGTGCACGAATGGCACATCAACGCGGACGAGCCGCTCGCGCTGCAATACACGCTCGCGTACAAGTCGGCCGAGCAGCAGAAGACGTTCTACGCGGCCGATGCGTATCGTTCGTCGGATCACGATCCGGTGCTGATCGATATCGCGCTGCCGGGCGGCGGGAAGTAATCGTGGTTTGAGTCTTTGCGACGACGGGCGCGATGTGCGGCAATGCCGCGCGTCGCGCCCGTCCCGGAAAGCCGTTCGAATACCGGGTAAATAATGCCGTGAATAATTAGTCGAGCCGGTATTTTATGGATGACGCGGTGCACATCGGCACTTCGATTGAAACGCGATTGAAGTGGAAAGAATCATCGAATGGCGTGTGCATGATGCTGCATCGTCTTAATCGATTGGCGATAATAAAATTGAAAGAATGATCCTGTCGATATGAAGGCTTTCGATGCGTTGCGTCAATACGGGAAGCGGCTTCTGCGTCGTGCTGAAAAAGTAAAATAGTCGGCGCGACATAGCCGATAAAGCCCACCTTGCACGAATAATTCCGTTTTCTTTCAAATCCCAGACACTATCTGCCCTTCGCATCATCGCGGGATTTTTAATATCCGAATGATCTTTGACAACGCGGCGCAGCACCGCCTATTTTTGTCATGTCGTAAATTTCGGTAATACAAAAGTTGGCCAAACTGCAGGGGGCGCGTCCGGGCATCATTCTCGCCAGCAGTTTGCTGTGTCTGTATCAAGTTCAGTCTCTGAGAAGTCCCATTCCCAACCGCCGACTGCCGACCTTGCAACGCGAGTCGCGGGGTAGGCCTGCGCGTGTCGCGGGCGTTGGCGGCCTTTGTGATGCGGTATCCGAAGCCGAAGGAAAGAGATGAAACCAGACAAGAGCAATACCGGCAGCCGCCGTATCCGTCGCGGCCGGCTGGCCGGGCTAGGCGCATTGACCGCCATGACGCTGGCGCTCGCGGCATGCGGCGGCGACGATTCGTCGTCCGTCGGCGCGTCGAGCCTCGCGCAGGCCACCGCGAGCCAGCAGGCCAGCGCGCAGGCGGCCGGCACCCAGGCGGCGGCCAACCAGCCGTACGTCGACCCGGTCGCGTACTCGATGAACGCGACCGATGGCCTCGCGCCGTCGCAGGTGTCCGAGAAAGCGGCCGTCATGCATTACCAGTGGAAAGGCGGCGGCAAGACGATCGACTACACGACGACCACCGGCCACCTGACCGCGCAGGATGCGAACGGCAATCCGGAGGCGTCGATGTCGTATGTCGCGTACACGGCGCCCAGCACCAACGGCAAGCCGCGCCCGGTCACGTTCGTCTACAACGGCGGGCCCGGCTCGTCGTCGATCTGGCTGCGGCTCGGCTCGTTTGCGCCAACCCGCGTGGCCACGCCCGATCCGCTGTTCGGCACCAACTGGCCGAACTATCCGCTCGTCGACAATGCGGACAGCCTGATCGACACCACCGACCTCGTGTTCATCGACCCGCCCGGCACCGGGCTGTCCGAAGCCGTGTTGCCGAACACCAACCAGAAGTACTGGGGCTCCGACGTGGACGTGAACATCATGCGCGACTTCATCCAGCGCTACCTGAACGTCAACGGCCGCGGCACGTCGCCGATCTACCTGTACGGCGAATCGTACGGCACGCCGCGTACCGACATGCTCGCGCTCGCGCTCGAATCGGCCGGCGTGCACCTGACGGGCATCGTGCTGCAGTCGTCGATCCTCAACTACTTCGCGGACGCGGTGGAAGCGGTGGCGATCACGCAGTCGACCGAGGGGCTGCTGCTCGATACCGATACGGTGGCCGGCTACCTGCCCGGCTACGCGGCGGTCGCGGCGTACTTCAACCAGGTGTCGCCGGCGCCGGTGAACCAGGATCTGTACGCACTGCAGACGGAACTGTTCACGACGCTGATCTACAGCCAGTTGCAGAAGTATTCGCAGTCGTGGGTGTTGAGCCAGCTCGGCATTCCGGATGCGCTCGGCACGCCGGTGTTCCCGAGCGATGCGACGCTCAGGCTGTGGTCGATTCCGTCGAGCCTCACGCAGCGGGCGCTGCGCGACTACTTCAACGCGAATCCGTTCGGCACGAGCCTGATGCCCGGCGCGACGATCGGCCGGTACGACGGGCGCGTGTCGCTGCCGAATTCGGACCCGCGGCTGCAGACCGACGGCGATCCGTCCGACATCCTGATCTCGCAGCCGTTCACGAACGCGCTCGCGACGCAGATGCCGGACTATCTCGGCTATACGGCCCCGAACGCGACGTACCTGCCGCTGAACGACGACATCATCGGCGTCTGGGATTTCTCGCACGACGGCCAGCCGATGCCCGACACGATCCCCGATCTGCTCGGTGCGCTGCAGCTCAACCCGAAGCTGCGCGTGCTCGCGGAGAACGGCTACCACGATCTCGCGACGCCGTTCTTCAACACCGAGAAGCAACTCGCGCGGCTGCAGACGGTGAAGGGCCTGAATCCGAAGCTGCAGGTGAACTTCTTCCAGGGCGGCCACATGATCTATCTGGACGACGTTGCCCGTCCGCAGATGAAGCGGGACTTGCAGACGTTCTACAAGGGCGCGCGGATTCCGACGGCGCTGACGCTGCATACGCTGCCGCCGCCGTGGCCGGACGAAAACCCGCCGGGCGTACCGACCGGCAGCGCGCCGGGCGCGATAGCGGCGACGACGCTGGCCGCCGCCCCCTGAGCGACGGACTCCTTGTCAAAGGAACCCTCTATTCATCCATTGAATGCGAGCGATCATGTCCCTAATCCAATTGATGCGGCGTATGTCCCCGTTGATCGTGCTCGGTGCCGTGACGAGCAGTGCCTACGCGTTGCCGCCGCAGGCGGTGGCGCCGGTGAAGCTGCCGCACGGCGGGCGCGGCGTCGACGGCCCGTTCTTCCCCGCCACGCGGGCGGCGCCGGTGTTGCCGTCGACCGGCGCGGCCCTGCAGCAGCAGGCGCAGCAGCGCGTCGACGCGCGGCTCGGCGGCAATACCGTGCTGAGCAACGGCGCGGCCGTGACGAAGGCGCAGGCGCAGAGCAGCGGGCTCGGCTTCGTGTCGCAGCACTTCGACGAGATCGATGCGAAGCACACCGGCCGCGTGACGATGAGCGATGTACGGCAGTTCATCCGG
The DNA here is from genome assembly GCF_001547525.1 of Burkholderia anthina. GTDB lineage: Bacteria > Pseudomonadota > Gammaproteobacteria > Burkholderiales > Burkholderiaceae > Burkholderia > Burkholderia semiarida. The sequence continues at coordinate 994,973 of NZ_LNJP01000003.1, read as the reverse complement.
CAGCGGCAGGTGCAGGCGCAGCAGGAGCAGCAGGACGAGTGACGTAGCAACGCAGGGCGGCGGCCGGCGCGGCTTTCCCTCGCGCGGGCCGCCGATCATCGCGCAGCTCGTCGCGCATTTTCGGCGGCGTGCCTACGTGACGGGCCGGCGCCAGTCGATCGCAACATCCTTGTCTACATGTTCGAGGCGCCGCACGCGCGTGCGCTGTTCGCCGCAAGCCGGGCCGACGAGGCGCCGCGGATGATCGCGCTGTTTCACACGAGCCACGATCTCTATGCGAAGAATGACGATCCCGCGCTGAAGCTGGCGATCCATACGCCGGTAAACGGCGATGACGAGGCGTGATGCGGAGGTGACGGGCGCCCCCCGGCGGCCACGCAGCGAAGCATCGGCTTCGTGCGTGAACGCGGGTCGTCACGCGTCATGGCGGGACAGCGGCGGCTCAGGCCGTGCGCCGAGCGGACAGCCGATTCCACAGCAGGCCGGAGCGGCTGCCGCTGCGGCAATACGCGAGCACGGGCTTCGGCAGCGTGTCGACCAGTGCGCCGAACGCGTCGATTTCCGCTTCGCCGATGCGGTCGCGCTCGACCGGCAGGTAACGCGCATCCATGCCCAGTTCGCGCGCGGCGGCGGCGATCTCCTCGAACGCCGGTTGATCCGCGCCTTCGCCGTCGGGCCGGTTGCAGATCACCGCGCGAAAGCCGGCATTGCGGATCGCCTTCAGGTCGGCCGGCGTGATCTGCCGCGACGCGGTGAAGCCGGTCGCCGCCGCCGCCCGGCATTGCTCGATCGCCCGCGTGAAACAGGCGATCGCGAAGTCGACGTCCTCTTCCGTCGTGAAACGGCCGAAACTGATGCGTACGGTACGCCCGGCCGTTTCGGCATCGAGGCCGATCGCGGTCAGCACGTGCGACGGTGCGCCGCTGGTCGAGTTGCATGCGGAGGTGGACGACACGGCAAGCGCTTCACCGAGCATGAACGGGAAGAAGCCCGGCGCATGCACCGTCAGGCTCAGCGTGTGCGGGATACGGCGGGCGGCGGCCGCGTTCTGCGTGACGTCGCCGAGCGCGAACAGCGCGCCGGTGAGCCGCGCGCCGAGCGCCGCGATCCGCGCGGCCTCGCCGTCGAGCTTTTCAGCGGCGAGTTCGCAGGCTACACCCATGCCGACGATCTGATGCGTGGCGAGCGTGCCCGAGCGCAGCCCGCGCTCGTGGCCGCCGCCATGAATCTGCGGCGCGATCCGGCTCGCGATCTCGCGGCGGACGAACAGCGCGCCGATGCCCTTGGGGCCATACACCTTGTGGGCGGACATCGACATCATGTCGATGCCGAGCGCGCGCACGTCGATCGGCGTCTTGCCGAGCGCCTGCGCGGCGTCCACGTGAAGCAGCGCGCCGGCGGCGTGGACGACGCGGGCGATCGCGCCGATGTCGGTCAGCGTGCCGATCTCGTTGTTCACGAGCATCAGCGACACGAGGCCCGTGTCGGGGCCGATCGCGGCCGCCACTGCGTCGGCGGTGATTTCGCCGTTCGCGTCGGGCGCCAGGAAGGTGACCTGCGTGCCGTGCTTCGACAGGTTCGCCATCGTGTCGAGAATGGCCTTGTGCTCGAGGCGGCTCGTGATCAGGTGGCGCTTGCCGGTCGCGTTTTCCGCATAGCCCTTCAGCGCGAGGTTGTTCGATTCGGTGGCGCCCGACGTCCAGACGATCTCGTCGGCATCCGCGCCGATCAGCGCGGCGACCTGCGCACGGGCATGCTCGACCTTGTCTTTCGCCCGTCGGCCGGCCGCGTGCGAGCTGGACGCGGGGTTGCCGAAGATGCCGTCGAAGCCGAGGCAGGCCGTCATCGCTTCGATTACACGGGGGTCGGCAGGGGTCGTGGCTGCGTAGTCGAGGTAGTGCAGCGGGGGGATGTCGCTCATGTCCGTCTCTTGCTCATTGCGTGGTGACGGAATGATACGGGGGACAGAAGGGAAAAAGGATCCAAAGTTGGCTGACGATTCGGTCTAACGTGGAATAACGTTTTGTTTATTTGCGAAATTGGGGAATTTGTTTTTATATGAGCACGCCGGCCCGATCACGTCGCCGTATCGGGGCCGGATTGGGTCGATAACCGGTGTGCATCCCGCACCCACGTCAGCAGCGCGTGCTCGTACTTCGACGGGATCGTGACCGTGAGCGTCGTGAGGCGGGTGGCGCTGCTGGGCAATTCCAGATAGCGCCGCCAGGTTTTTCGCACCAGTTGCGACATCGCGGAGTCCGTCATGCCGAGTTCGGCGGCCAGCGCCCGTTGGGATCTGCCTTTCACGAAAATCTCGTGCAAGGCCCACTGGTTCAGCGGCTTGGTCCGCGTATCCTGAAGCCGCAACAGCCGGAACTGTTCGGCAGTCATGCGTCGGGTCGTTTGCATTCAGGTCCGCCCCGAATGTTGAAGTGACGAGATCAATTCCGCGCCGCACGAAGTCTTGTGGCCGTCGAAAGCGGCGGCCCGGCCTTCGATGTCGAAGCTCGGGTCGCCTTCGGCGATCTCGCAGGCGCCATGAATCGGACACGAGCACGCGTCGCCGATACGCGCGACCGCGCGCCCCATCACCGTGCTTGTTCGGGCGCCGGATTCGACCCGGCCGCCGTGGGTGTGCGTATCTTCTACCCGGATAATTCCCCGCATGGGATTCCATCCTCCAAATGGTTTGAGGTCTGACGCGGCGATCACGTTCGGACGAAGCGATTTGCCGTGCCGGTGTGCATCACCATGAATAGCCTTGCATGCCGTAATTCGTATCGTGTCGGCGGCCCCACCACGGCAGGTAGGCATTGTTGCCGCCGCGTGCGCGGAACCAGTCCTTGTCGGGATCGATCGACGTGAGCTTCGACGGTGGCCGGACAACGACCGCGACCGGGTGCTCCGGGTCGGTCGTGCCGGCGACGAGTGCGTTGCCGCCGAAGTGATTGATCCGGCCGATGGCGAGCGCGACGTCGGTCAATGCGCTGCCGGTTCCCATGTCGCCGAGCAGGGCAGCCGTGTTGAAGGTCTGCTTGCGGTGGTCGTATTCGGGAAGCGTTTCCGTCAACGTCTGCGCGAGCGCGGCAAGACGTGCCGACGATGCGTCGCTGCCTTTACCTGCGTCGTGAACGATGTAGTTGAGGTCGGGGGCCGAGATGCCGGCGTTGCGTGCGGCTTGGTCGATGGTTGCCTTCCAGGCCTGTACGATTCGCGTCGTACCGGTCTTCTTCGGAAAATCCTGCGTGTTGCCGGTTGCCGCCTTGCCGATCCAGGCGAGCGGTTCACGCTCGGTGTTGAAGGTCGGGCCGGCGAGGAACAGCACGACAAGATTCTCGTTGATCTGTGCGTCCGTGGGCGGGAAGTTGGGCGCGTCCCAGTTCACTACCCAGACGCTCTTGTCAGGGTTCGCCTGCAAGTAGTCCAAGGCTTTGTTCAGCGATGTGAAGCCGGCGTTCGCACCGCCTTGCGTGACTTGTACGTCGGGGAGCGCATTGCGGCTCCACATCGTCGGGAAACGTGGGTTGCCGATCGAGAACGTCTTTCGAATCGAGTCCTGCAAGTAGCTTTGCGATTCAGCTGCGTCAAGTCGCTCCGGAATTGCGAGCTCGACACGGATGCCGGCTAACTCGCGCCAGTTCTTTTTATCGTCAGGATTGACCGTGTAGAAATACTTCGCGTTGCTCGCGTAGCGTGAGTGAAGCAGCAGCGGGAACTTGGTCATGTACTTGCGATAGAAGCCCCTGAATGTTTCTGCGCCTTCGTTGCCATATACCAGCGCGCCAATCGATTGAAGCTTCGCGAAAGATTCTGGATCGGTGCGCACCATGTCATCATTCTTGTTCGGTGCGACAAGCCCTTGCGTCCATAGCAATTGCCATTCGGTCGGATAGTCCATGCGTTGCAACGGATTCAACCAAATGAGTCCAACGACCTGGGCAAAGAATGGCTTCGCCGGCTCTTCGACGGAGGGAGCTGCGTTCGCTATTGGTTCAGCGGCAGCTGCGGAATGCGCCGAGCGCATCATGGCCGTCGAGAACAGAAACGCCACAAGTGCCATCAAACTCGGTACAACTACAAATCGTTTCATCCCACCTCCTGCTGCTCGATACAACATCTACGTTCGCGTTTAACGCGCTGTCGTTCCGGTGTGCATCACCATGAATAACCCTGCATGCCGTAATTCGTATCGTGTCGGCGGCCCCACCACGGCAGGTAGGCGTTGTTGCCGCCGCGTGCGCGGAACCAGTCCTTGTCGGGATCGATCAGCGTGAGCTTCGACGGTGGCCGGACAACGACCGCGACCGGATGATCCGGGTCGGTCGTGCCGGCGACGAGTGCGTTGCCGCCGAAGTGATTGATCCGGCCGATGGCGAGCGCGACGTCGGTCAATGCGCTGCCGGTTCCCATGTCGCCGAGCAGGGCGGCCGTGTTGAAGGTCTGTTTGCGGTGGTCGTATTCGGGAAGCATTTCCGTCAACGTCTGCGCGAGCGCGGCAAGACGTGCCGACGATGCGTCGCTACCTTTACCTGCGTCGTGAACGATGTAGTTGACGTCGGTTGCCGCGATGCCGGCGTTGCGCGCCGCTTGGTCGATGGTCGCCTTCCACGCCTGCACGGCGCGCGTTGTGCCGACCTTCGGCGAAAAATCATGCGTGTTGCCGGTTGCGGCCTTGCCGATCCAGGCGAGCGGTTCACGCTCGGTGTTGAAGGTCGGGCCGGCGAGGAACAGCACGACAAGGTTCTCGTTGATCTGTGCGTCCGTGGGCGGGAAGTTGGGTGCGTCCCAGTTCATCGCCCAGACGCTCTTGTCGGGGTTCGCCTGCAAGTAGTCCAGGGCTTTGTTCAGCGATGTGAAGCCGGCGTTCGCACCGCCTCGCGTGACTTGTACGTCGGGGAGCGCATTGCGGCTCCACATCGTCGGAAAATGTGGGTTGCCGATCGAGAACGTCTTTCGGATCGAGTCCTGCAAGTAGCTTTGCGATTCGGCTGCGTCAAGTCGTTCCGGAATTGCAAGCTCGACACGGATGCCAGCCAACTCGCGCCAGTTCTTTTTATCGTCAGGGCTGACCGTGTAGAAGTATTTTGCGTTGCTCGCGTAGCGTGAGTGAAGCAGCAGCGGGAACTTGGTCATGTACTTGCGATAGAACCCTCTAAATGTTTCTGCTCCACGGTTGCCATATGCGATGCCTGCTACCGATTGGAGAGTAGTAAAGGACTGCGGGTCGGTGCGAACCATATCGTCATTCTTGTTCGGCCCGGAAAGCCCTTGCGTCCACAACAACTGCCATTCGGTCGGGTAATCCATGCGTTGCAATGGATTCAACCAAATCAGACCGACAACTTGGGCAACAAATGGCTTCGCCGGCTCTGCGGCGGCCGGAGCTGAGTTCGCTACGAACTCAGGGGTTGGCGCGGAATGCGCGGAACGGGTCATGGCCGTAGTAAACAGAAACACCATGAGCGCTACCAAACTTGGTACAACTACCAATCGCTTCATCCAATCTCCAAATTCCAACTGTGTCGGGTCCGGTTGTTCTACGTGTGCCATCAGCGAGGCCATGAGTACGGCTGCGATGATCCATGCTCCGACCGAAACGGCAACACGTCGCGGCCATGTAACGATCAGCACCTTCATACCGCACCCCCGACCTTCAGATAAAACTGACCTTCGCGTTCGTCCGTGATCGCGGTCGGCATTCTGCCTTCGCTGTTCTCCTCATGGATCCAACTCTGTATCGATAGATCGTCAAACTTTCCGCGTATAAAGTACTCTGTGTATTTCTTGTTCGGGCTGTCGTCGGGAATACCGTCTCCCATTCTCCAATCCGCCTCAATCCGCAAGTCGTAGAGTTGATCCGGCGTCAGATAGCAAACCCCGATCGCCACATCGTACGCAAGCGCCTTTTCGGCATGCTTCGGATTCGTCATCGTCGTGGAGTGATTCGTCGGGCTGTTGGTCGCGCCACGATCGAGCCAATCGACAATCTGCTGATCGCGCCATTCCTTGTAGCCCTCCGGCATTTCGCTCTTGCCGTCCTCGCCGATTACGTGGCCATCACCATCGAGCCATTCCGTATTCAGCGTGCGCCGCGCCTCCATCCGCATCAACGCGCGATCCTCATAACGCTGTCCGGCTTCGCTCTCTGCCGTCCCTTGCGCGACACTGTCCGCGTTCTTCGCCTCGTACTGATCGTAGGGATCGTCCGCGCGCTTGTCTGCCTCGCTTTTGCCTGCGTCGCGCCATGCGGCCGGCGGATCGTTGCCTTCGTTGAAGTCGCTTGTCGCATTGCCGTCCTTCGTTTCGATGGGCTTGCCGAACCGAAACGCCTTCGGCGCGAACGGTTCGTCGAGTGCCGGCGCGTCCGCCACCACGGTCCATCCCTGCGGCGGAATGGCGTTCACGCGGAACATGTTCAATGCCGAGCTGATCTGGGTGACGAAAAACATGATCGGCGCGGATGCAAGCGTGGCCGCCACCCCGAACACGGACTCGTTTCCCTTGAGTGCACCGATGAGATTGAACTTGGCAGGCGGTGAAGGCGGATACCAGAATCCCGCCGTCGTTCCCTTTTTGCCATGCCGCCAGTCGTCTTCCCAATACCGATAGTGTTTCTGCACGCCAACCCGGAAGCCGGAGGCAAAGACGCGCTGCGTCAGCACGCCAGGGACACCGATATCGTTCAGCTCGTTCTTGTCGATGCCGCGCCAGCCGATGCCTTGAACCGTGACCGCCGAAATCACCTGATCATGCGGACAGCAATACGCGGTGACGCGACCATACGTCGATCCGTTCAGGCCGTGGCGTATCCGATCCTCTTGTGCCGCATAAGACTTCTTGCTGGTCGGCGATACCCGTTCGTTCGCCATGTCTTCATCGATCTTGTCCGCGGGCAGTTCGTAGGCCTTCCGCGTGCCGATGATCGACAGAAACTTGCCGAACGTTTTCGTGCGGGCGGTGTAGGTCTGTCGTCCGCGACGGCCGCCACCGTCTCGGGTCGCGCGTTGCGACCAGGTATCCATGAACGTATCGGATGGATTTGGGCCGTCCGCACGCGCAAGGCTGTACGGCGCATTCGCCAGTACATAGGCATCCGCCACGCAATGCCCGCTACGTCCCCACGGATCTTCGACATCGGGCAGTGCATCGCCGAAGAAGGCCGCGGTAAGGCCCACGATGTTGCCCTGGCTATGGCACACGACGGTGATAGGCACGTCGGCCTGCATGCGGCGAATCGACTCGATCAGCTTCGCAAGGCGCAACGCCGCGAGCACGCCATATGCGCGGGGTGGCGCGCGATACAGCGGTCGATTGGTCGGGTTGATCCCCTGGACGGTCAACCACCCGGCCGCGCGGTCGTCGAGGCCGCCTTGCCAGAGATCGGGCAGGCTCGCGCAACCGTTAGTGAACGGGCCGCCGCCCCAGTAGTCCTTCTCGTTCAGGAAGATCTTGTCGCCGTACTCTTTCAGCTCAGCGGCGGTCGCCCGATAGCCCCATCGGAAATGAATGACGGGAGAGAAGGACGGGTCGGATTTGATGTAGTTGCCGGACCAAAGCTTCGGGTTCAGAAACCCATCCGGCGTCACGCTTTCCGTGTACTTCGCCGGCACCAGTTGCCCGGCATCGATGCCGTGATACTTCAACTGATCGTCCAGCCGCCCGAGCCGGCGATTCAGGCCATCGCACAGCCCCTGCTCGGCGGCCTCGAACCATTCGCCTTCGGAGTTCACGCCATGCACGAAGATGACGACACCCGGCAACGGCATTTGCTTGACGCAGATCAGGCGGGTGTCTTTCGTCCACATCGCAACCCCGTCGGTCCGGCCGACGACGATCTGCGGTGGCTCCGGGCGCGACGCGGCCGCGTCGGGCACGTCGGCCTTCGCGGCGTGCTCGTTGGTGCGGATGTCCTCTTCCGGTCGAGGATCGAGAGATGAATCATTCATCCGGAATCCTGCGCTTTCGTTAAACATTCTTCTTGGTGAACTGCACCGCCAGCCTCTCGAACCGGTCGGTGTCGACCGCCGGCAGTTCCCCGGACGTGTCGGTCGTCAAATTCGACAGCGTTCCCGATGCCTTTCGAACCTGCCCTTCGAACCCCGGCGCCGCGTTGCCGTCCGTGGGGCGGATCAGCTTCGGGACACGGCCGAGCGTATGTCGATCGAAGGCCGGCAGATCGGCGCTCATGCTGGCGGGGCCGTCCCATGCGTGACCGTTGGATTTCACGGTGAACTTGCCGGGGCATCCGAGTTCGATATCGCTCCCACGCAGCTTCAGATACGCGCCGCCCGCCGTGACGAATACGACTTCGTCGCTCGCCGTGCCGGCAAGCTTGCCGCCGGCCGCGGTCAACTGAATGCCCTTGCCGGACTCGATTTGCGTGTCGTCGTGCTGCGATTGAATGGCCACTTTTCCCTGATGCGCGATCGCCGATACGCCATTGCCGTGCGCGAACATCGCGACGCCATGCCCGGCATTCAGATTGATTCGCTCGCCGCTCGTGATTTGCACGTTTTGCTGCGCGATCTGATCGATGTTCTCGCCCGCATACGTGACGTGCGTTTTCGGCGTGACGTTCAGCGAACCCGCTTGCGCGCCGAACGCCATGAACGCGCGGGCGTCGCCGGTAGCGCCGGATTCCGAACTGCCGGGTTTCCAGTGACGGAACGCATCGGCGAGGGTGTCCTGGCCGGCCGTGTCGGGGGAATGCCCGCCATGCTGGCCGGCATGATCGCCGAGCGACTTGAACAGCGCCGTGCATTGATCGAGCAAGTGGATCAGCTCGTCGCGATCGAGCTGACCGCCGGTTGCGTGCGAACGCGCATAGGTCGTCAACAGCATGCCTTGGGCGGCGCGCAACGCCGCGGCGGCGTCGGTGCGCAGCTCCGCGCCTTCGCCCCGATCGTCCCCGTGGCCGTCGATGCGCGGCTGCGTCAGGTAGCCGAGATTCAACTGCGTGTGCGCATGTTCGCTTGCCAACTGCGCGGAGATCTGCGACGGCGTATCGTCGAGGCGAAGCTGGTTGTGCCGGCGGCCCCTGATTTCCCGCGTCTTGATGCCGGACACGTAGCGATTGCCTGGAAGCGCGCCGGTATCGCTGAAGGTCGCCGGCGGGTTCGCACCGTTGCTCAACACGCCGATGATCACCAGACGGTCCGGATCGCCCGACAGGCTCCCCAGCAGGACTTCCATGCCGACACGCGGCAGGAACAGCGCGCCGAAGCATTCGCCGGCGAGACTCGCCGCGACGCGAATCGGCGCGCTGTCGCCGGCCAGGCCGTTCGTACCGGCACCTTGCGCATGAGCGTGGTCCGCCGGATCGAGACCGTGAAGCTGCACGCGCACGCGGCCGGCCTTGTCGCAAAACACCTGCTCGCCCTGCGTGCCGACGATCGTGCCGGTCAGCAGGTGAACCGGCGGCGCGTCGATCGTCGGATCGTAGGCCGGCTTGAGCGGTACACCGCGTTGCACGCACGTGAAGCTGTTTTCGTAGCGCGTGTCCGTTTGTCCCGATGCATCGGGCGGCGGAACGGTTGGCGTCAGGTTGCGGCTTGCCGCGAACAGCCCGCTTGCGCGGCTCGACAAGTCTTTCGGCAGGTTGTTCCAGATGACGTGTCGAATCGACGTGACGACGAACCGACGACGATCGATGGGCTTCATATCCAGCTCGGGGTCGCCCGCCAGCGTGAATCCGTATCCGACCAGCATGTCGCGCACGGTGCCGATGCCTTCGAAGCGCGCGGCTTCGAACTGATGGGCCAGCATCCGGTCGTGCGCGATGCGTGCGTGATCGTTCCACGAGTCGCCGACGTGCGGGATGTCGATCGCGACGTCGGTCAGCAAACGCGCGAGATCGTTCCCCGACTCGCCCTGGTCGATGTCGGTGACGGCCTCGAAATCGTCCACGCGCGCGGTCTTGTAATCCCACGACGGGCGGCGGACCTTGCCCGCGGACAGACGCTGGTCGTACGCGAAGAGCGTCACGGTGTCGCGTTGCTCGACGCCGGCGTCGCGCGGGTGAAGGCGTACGGTGCCCGCCGGCGCGTCCGGAAGACGATGCGGATCGTCGCAGAACACGAGCGTGTGAATCGGCCGCTCGTCGGTCACGCCGCGTCTGCCTTCGACCGGGGCGGCCTTCGCAAAGACCGTGATGCCTTCCCGGCGCAGCAGACGCCGGATGAAGCGTGCGTCGGATTCGTTGACCTGCCGCGTCAGCTCGCGTGCCGGATAGCGGTCGGCCTGCAAGGTCGACAGGTCGAAATCGAACGCTCGCGCGAGCGCGGGGCTGCGCTGTTTCCACTCGTTCATCAGCGTCGCCAGAATGTCCGGCACGCTGCGCGAGCGGAACAGGCGCGCGTTCGTGCGACGGTCCATCAGCGACAGGGCATCGCATACATGGAGCTGATAGACGGTCAGTTCGCCGTCGGATTGACCGGCCCGCACTTCGTGCACGATTGCGTTGACGGCCCGGATGTCGCCTCGATCGGTCGTCAGCCGGACCGATACGGGCAAACCGAGAAATAGCGCAGGCGGCAGATGATCGTAGGTGGACACGCAGGTCAATTGCCCTTCGATGCCCGACATGAGCCCCTCGCGGATATCGGCGTGATGGAGCGCCAGCAGATGACCGACTGCGCGTTGCGCCTGACCGAAATGAAGGGCGACCGGTCGCTTGTTCCGGTCGACCAGACCCGACGCAAAGTTTCGCAAAGTTGCTGCTATCGACATAACGACAATCTCGTTATTTTTTGTTCCGGATTCGGATGGGTTCGAATCCGCCTCTCAGGGTGACAAGACGATGGTCTTTGGAATTTCGGAGCGAAGAATAGCAAGCTATTTCTATCTTTAAATGATATTTTTATTTTGAGATGGAAAAAAAATTGTTTTGAAACAATGGTTAATGTTTGTTTGGTTTGAGCGGAGGTTTTATTTGAATGAGAATGTGTCGATTCAACTATTCTGGATTGGTATTTGTCTCGACTCGTTTTCCAATATCGTCGAAGTAGGGCTTTTTTGTCCGGACATGATTGAGTGGGAGGTTGAAAAAATCGGAATTGTCCCGACTCAATGCGAGCAGCGACATGTCATGCCATTGAAATCGATGCGGGCGGGCTTGCGCTCTGGCGCGCGATATGCTCACCCGCCGATCGAATGTCGAAAATGCACGCTGATTTGATCAGCGCCGCGCTTCACTACCGGTTGTCGAAGCGGGCGATGCGGGTATGCGTCGCCGGACTATCGGCGGGCGAGTCGCGGCGCGAATGCGCGCGTGAATGGCGAGCCGGCTCCGAACGTGTTTCGCGAGTCAGGCGATGGCGCGGGATGCGTTTGCGGATGCGCGACGGGCGCCGCCGCGCGCTTTGCGTCGGTTGTTGTCGCCAAGGCAACACGGTAGTGTTGCCCATTGACGTGCCGCCGGGCCGACAATGAATCTGTGGCGACGCGTGCCGGCATCGGCCAATTTCAAATGGCGGGTGCGTGGCCGATCATTCCACCCTATAGTGCTCGTCGTTGATCGATCTGGACGCGTTCGGGAGTTCGTCGTGTTTCACCGGAGATTCAAATTGGGTTGTTCACGCTTCGCGTGCATCGTCGCCGTGGCGATGCTGGCGCCAGTCGCGGCGCATGCACAAGTGGAGGCTGGCGACGGCGCGACGCACGTCGCGGCGGCTGTCGATCACGGCACGCCCGCGGCACGACCGATCGTCGGCGACGATCCGGTTGCCATCCGCGAAGCGTTGCAGAAGCTGCACGTCAATACGCTGCCGCCTTCGTTGCGTGACCGGATTCGCGGCGCGGTCTCCGGCGCCGCCGGCCGGCACGGCCCGGATCCCGACCTGGCGGCCGTCGGTCTGGATCGTGACGTGACGTTCGTGGTGCCGGTGCGGTACGGGCTGAGATACCGGTCACGGCCGCACCTGCTGACGCTGGACGTCGACCTGTTCGATGCGGAGCGCGACGGCCGGGCTGGCATCCTGCTCAGAAGGGTGACGACGGGGCCGCGAGGGCGCGGGCTCGTGATTGCGCCGGAAGCGAAGGCAAAAGGGTACATCCAGCACGTCGACATCATCGAACTCGACGCCGGACAAGGCAAAAAGACCACGGTCAGGAGCCGCATGCGGCTTTCGGCCGCCGAGTACGCGCGGACGCAAGGCGACTTCGCACTCGTTTTTTCCGGGCGCCTGGTTCGGCCTTACCTGACCGAACAAACCGAACACGCCGATCCGAGTATCGAGGAGCCGACGGACATTTCGACGAGGATCTCCACGTTGCACATGGATCTCCGCGATATCTGGCTGGTGAGTCCGTCGAGCGGCGTCGTGGTGTCGAAGAAGCTGCGGTTGTCGAAGTAGCGGTTTCCGGCGGGCCGGTCATGCAGGCGCACGGATAGGGAAGGGCCGGATCAGCGGAGCCATCCGGCCGAAGCGGCGCGTTCGGGGGCCGCTTGTTCAACGCCGGCTTTTCGGTATAATGGACCCACGTTCGGAATGTCGAACGTGAGAATTCAAGCATCCAGAGTCGGGTCTTCCGACGCCAACCTGCCCTCCCGGGCAAGGTGGACGCCCTCGAGGCGATGCGGCCGATTGACGGCAACGAAACGGGAACAGCATGGCTGGCACCGGTTCGATAACCACTCATCCGGAGCAACCATGAGCCAAGTTTCCTCCGCTTCCCATCCGACGGTCTGTGAAGACTGGTCGCGTTTTCTTCCCGGTTTCACGTTGACGCATACGGTTCATCTCGTTTCGAGACGGAATCCGGGCATCGTTTCGACCGCGGCTGCCGTACTCGAAGGGGAAACGGCGACGGTCGACCGGTGGGCCATCACCCGCTGTGGCGACGTGCTCGAGCAGAAGATTGTGCTCGGCGAGATGACGGAAGGGCAAGCGGTTCGGCTGCGTGAACGGCTCGCCGCGCTCGATGGCGTGCTCCGGACGAGGGTCGAGCATCATTTCGTTCGGGTGGGGGCGGCGGCCGCCGGACATGGGTCGAAGAGCGGCCATTAGACGATGCGTGCGCGTCGTGGCTTCATCGGGTGACGAGGGGAACCCCCCTCACTCCACCGTCACCGACTTAGCCAGATTCCTGGGCTTATCAATATCCGTTCCCCGCGCGAGCGCCGCGTGATACGCGAGCAATTGCATCGGCACCGTATGCAGGATTGGCGACAAAGGCCCGTAGTACTCGTTCAGCCGAATCACCTCGATCCCCTCGCTCGGCACCAACCCGCAGTCCACATCCGCGAACACGAACAGCCGCCCATTGCGCGCACTGACCTCATGCATGTTCGACCTGAGCTTCTCGAGCAGCATGTCGTTCGGCGCGACCGCGATCACCGGCATTTCGTTGCTGACGAGCGCCAGCGGCCCATGCTTCAGCTCGCCGGCCGGATAAGCCTCCGCATGAATATAGGAAATCTCCTTCATCTTCAGCGCGCCTTCGAGTGCGATCGGATAATGCATCCCGCGTCCGAGAAACAGCATGTTGTCGCGTCGCGCGAGCAACTCCGACCACGCCATGATCTGCGGTTCCAGCGCGAGCACCTTCGACATCGCGTCGGGCAGATGCCGCAGCGCACGCAGATGTTCCTTTTCTTCGTCGTCGCTCAACCGCCCGCGCACCTGCGCCAGTGACAACGTCAGCAGGAACAGCGCGACGAGCTGCGTCGTAAACGCTTTCGTCGAAGCCACCCCGATCTCGATTCCCGCACGCGTCACGAACTGCAGCGCACATTCGCGCATCAACGCACTCGTCGCGACGTTGCAGATCGCGAGCGTGTGCATCATCCCGCTGCGTTTCGCGACATGCACGGCCCCGAGCACATCGGCCGTCTCGCCGCTCTGCGACACCGCAACCACCAGCGTGCGCGAATTCGGCACGCTGTCGCGATAGCGGAACTCGCTGGCAATCTCGACGCTGGCCGGCAGCTTCGCAATGCTCTCGATCCAGTACTTCGCGGTCAGCGCCGCGTGATAGCTGCCGCCGCACGCGAGCAGCAGCACCGAATCGACGTCGTTGAACGCCCTCCACGCGCCGTCGCCGAACAGCTCGGGCATGATCGACGAAACGTCGAGCAGCGTATCGGCCACGGCCTGCGGCTGTTCGAAGATCTCCTTCTGCATGTAGTAGCGGTACGACCCGAGATCGGCCGCGCCGCTATGCGCGGCGACGCGTTGCACCGCGCGCTCGACGCGCTGGCCGGCCGCATCGACGATCCAGTAGCGATGCAGTTGGATATCGGCGACGTCGCCGTTCTCCAGGTACGCAATGCGATCGGTGATGCCCGACAGCGCCATCGCATCGGACGCCAGAAAATTCTCGCCTTCGCCGGCCCCGACGACGAGCGGCATCCCGTCGCGCGCGCCGACGATCCGGTGCGGCTCGTCGCGGCACATCACCGCGATCGCATAGCTGCCGCGCAGTCGCGCGACCGCAAGCCGCACGGCCTCGAACAGATCGCCGTCGTACAGATGATCGATCAGGTGCGCGATCGCCTCGCTGTCGGTCTGGCTGGCAAACACGTAGCCGTGCGCCTGCAGTTCCGCGCGCAGTTGATCGCAGTTCTCAATGATCCCGTTGTGCGACAGCGCGATGCGCGCGTTCGCGTCGCTCGGAGAGAAGTGCGGATGCGCGTTGAGCGTGACGGGCGCGCCATGCGTGGCCCAGCGCGTATGCGCGATGCCGGTGTAACCGGACAACGCCTGCGCGGCGATCTCGCGCTGCAGATTCGCGACACGATCGACGCTTCGGGCGCGCGCCAGCGCGCGGTCGCGGTAGACCACGACGCCGCACGAATCGTAGCCGCGGTATTCGAGCCGCTTCAGGCCGTCGACGAGGTTCGGCAGGATGTCCCGCTGGGCTACCGCCCCGACAATTCCACACATATCGCGCTCCGTAAATGTCCTGTCTGGATCAGTGAGAGCGATGGTAGAGCCAGCGAAATGGAATTAAATTTCAAAAAATAGTGATAGATGAAATTAACCGTGGATAGACTATCATGTTGAAATTAAATTTCACCATCTAGCTGGAAGGAGCAGCCGATGCCCGGCATCACCCTCGACGATCTCGACCTGCGCATCCTCGCGATCCTGCAGGAGGATGCGTCGGTGTCGAACCTGCAACTGGCCGAGCGCGCGCTGTCGTCGCCGCCCACCTGCATGCGCCGCGTGCGGCGGCTGACCGAGGCCGGCGTGATTCGCCGGCAGGTGGCGGTGCTCGACCCGGTCGCGATCGGCACGGCCGTCACCGCGCTGATCGAGATCAGCCTCGACCGGCAGACGGCCGAGGACTACGACGCGTTCGAAGCATACGTGTGCGCGGAGCCGGCCGTCACGCAGTGCTACCGCGTGTCGCCGGGGCCGGATTTCGTCGTGATCGCCGATCTGGCCGACGTGGCCGAATACGACGAATTCGCGCGACGGCTGTTCACCGGCGCGTCGAACGTCCGCAACGTGCGGACGTTTTTCTCGACGCATCGCGCGAAATTCGAAGCGAACGCGCGGGTCGCGCATGCGATGCGCAAGCGCACATAGCGTGGGTGACCGGCTGCGCTGTCGCGGCTGTTCCGGCAGGACACGGGGCTGTCGTTCACCGAATGGCGTCAGAACGCGAGCGCCTGCTGCATCGGTTGATGCATGCCGCGCGAAAACCCGGCGCCTTCGAGCGACAACAGCGCACGTTTGCGCTCGATGCCGCCCGCATAGCCGGTCAGGCTGCCCGATGCGCCGACCACGCGGTGGCACGGCACGATGATCGATATCGGATTGCGGCCGACCGCGCCGCCCACGGCGCGCGCGCCGCTCATCGGCAGCCCGACGCGCTCGGTGATGTCGCCGTACGACACGAGTTCGCCGAACGGAATCGCGAGCAATTCCTTCCATACGCGTCGCTGAAACGCGGTGCCGCGCAGGTCGATCGGCACCGAGAACATGTCGCGCGCGCCGGTGAAGTACTCGGCGATTTCTTCCGCGACCTGGCGCGCGATGGGCGACATCGCGCGCGCGTTCGCTTCGGTCGCGATCGCAAGCGACGGAAAGTATTTCTGGCCGACGAAGTACAGGCCGGTCAGCGCATCGTCCTCGATGCGTACGGCGATGTCGCCCAGCGGGCTCGGCATCAGGTGAGCGGGAGTCATCGCGACACATCTCCATGAAGGCGCCACACATGCAGTGCGGCATACGCGCGTCACGGCGCCCGGCGCGCCGCATGTGACGACTGTAAACCATCCTCGACGTCGATTCCGGCCGGAATCGGTCGTGCGTTTCGGCGGCCGCGCGGCCGCCACGCCGCGGCGGGAAAATCGGCGGAAAAACGGTTAATACCACTCTGCGAAACAGTCGTCTCTTTTCTCGCGACCAATTTGAGATGACTCATCGAAATCCCCGACTGACACGGTGCCGGTAGGCGGCCTATCCTTTGAAAAACGTTTTCCAGATTGGTTGGTGAAAGGGCCTGTGCGCGAGCGCGCGGGCCGTTCGCCCCGGCGCCGGTCGCCGGTCAACGAACTTGGTGCGGCGCGACGGGCGCGACCGCGCATCGGAGACATTCATGCCCTCTGCCGTCGTCGGCGCCGTGCGCGCGGCCGCGAGCCGCTACCGCTGGACCGTCTGTGCGCTGCTGTTTTTCGCGACCGTGATCAACTACATGGATCGGCAGATCCTCGGCCTGCTCGCGCCGATGCTCCAGCACGACATCGGCTGGAGCCAGGTGCAGTACGGCCGCATCGTGATGGCGTTTTCCGCGTTCTATGCGCTGGGCCTGCTCGGCTTCGGGCGCATCGTCGACTGGCTCGGCACGCGCGTGTCGTACGCGGTCGCGATGCTGGTGTGGAGCATCGCCGCGATGCTGCACGCGGCCGTCGGCTCGGTGGCGGGCTTCGCGTTCGTGCGCGCGCTGCTCGGGATCGGCGAGGGCGGCAACTTCCCGGCCGCGATCAAGACGACGGCCGAATGGTTCCCGCGCCGCGAACGCGCGCTCGCCACCGGCATCTTCAACTCGGGCGCGAACATCGGCGCGGTGTTCGCGCCGGCGATCATCCCGGCGATCGCGGTGGCCTACGGCTGGCGCGCGGCGTTCGTGATCATCGGCGCGATCGGCATCGTGTGGCTCGCGGTGTGGCTGGTGATGTATCGCACGGCCGACACGCGCGCGCTCGCCGCGGAATACGACGAGCCGCGCGACGAAGCCGAAGCGCTCGACGCGGCGAACGCGAACGCCGGCGCGCCGCGCTGGGGCGAGCTGATCCGCAAGCGCGAGACGTGGGCCTTTCTGGTCGGCAAGTTCCTGACCGATCCGGTGTGGTGGTTCTACCTGTTCTGGCTGCCGAAGTGGCTGAACGAGTCGCGCGGGATGGACATGCAGCACATCGGCTTGCCGCTCGTCTGCATCTATGCGCTGACGACGGTCGGCAGCATCGGCGGCGGCTGGCTGTCGTCGATGCTGCTGCGTGCGGGCTGGAGCGTGAACCGTGCGCGCAAGACGGCGATGCTGATCTGCGCATGCTGCGTGCTGCCGATCGCGTTCGTGTCGCAGGTGCAGAGCCTGTGGATCGCGGTGCTGATCGTCGGCCTCGCCGCCGCCGCGCACCAGGGCTGGTCGGCGAACCTGTTCACGACGGCCTCCGACCTGTTCCCGCGCCGCGCGGTCGCGTCGGTGGTCGGCATCGGCGGGATGGCCGGCTCGATCGGCGGCGTGCTGTTCTCGGAAGTGATCGGCCAGGTGCTGCAGCGCACCGGCCACTACTGGGTGCTGTTCGCGATCGGCGCATCGGCCTATCTGATCGCGCTGGCCGTGATGCATGTGCTCACGCCGAAGATGAAGCCCGCGAAACTCGATGCGTAAGCGCATTCCGGCAAACGAATGCGCCGCCCTCGGGCGGCGCTTCCTTTTTGCGTTGGGGAAAAGTGCGCGTCGCGAACGCGTCAGCCGGCCGAGGCCGTCGACGCGCGCATGATCAACCGCGGCTCGAACGTCGAATAGCTCGCGTCGGTGCGCCCGGCGAGCGCGTCGATCAGCTTCTGCATCGCGAGCTCGCCCATGTTCTCGCTCTGGATGTCGACGGTCGTCAGCGCCGGCGCCGCGTATGCGCCATACGGCACGTTGTCGATGCCGGCGACGGACACGTCCTGCGGCAGCCGGAAGCCGAGCGACGCGGCTTCCTTCATGAAGCCGAGCGCGATCAAGTCGTTGTAGCAGATCACGGCCTGCGGGCGCTGCGGCCCGAGCATCACGCGCGAGCACGCGCGCTCGCCGGCCTCGGCGGTCGGCGCGTGCGCGTCGTGCACGTCGAGCGTGAGCCCTGCTTCGGCGAGGCAGTCGCGCGCGCCCTGGATCCGTTCGTCGTTCACGCGCGCGGTGCCGAAGCCGAGATACGCGATGCGCGTGTGGCCGAGGTTGAGCAGGTGACGCGCGAGCATGTAGGTCGACAGCCGGTTGTCGATGCCGACGCTCGGAATCGGCAGGCCGGGGCTGCGACGCAGCAGCACGAGCGGCTTGTTGAGGTCGAGCATCCAGCCGGCTTCCTCGTCGGGCATCCGCGTGCTGACGATCAGCCCGTCGACGCGCTGCGCGAGCGCCTCGATCAGCGAGCGTTCGCGCGTCTGGTTCTCCTCGGTGTCGACGAGCAGCAGCGTGTAGTCGTGTTGCAGCGCGACGCGGTTCGCGCCTTTCACGACGTTCGTGAAGTGCGGGTTGCTGATGTCGAGGATCACGAGGCCGATGGTGCGCGTGCGGCCGGTGATCATCGAACGCGCGAGCGGGTTCGATCGGTAGCCGAGCCGCTCGATGGCTTCCTTCAGCCGTGCCTCGACGGTCGGCGAGAAGCGCTGCGTGCCGTTCACGTACTTCGATACCGTCGCGACCGACACGCCGGCTTCCGCGGCCACGTCGCGGATCGTCGGGGAAACTTTTTTCATCCGAAGGGTAACGTTTTCGTTCGATAACGCCGGATTGTGGCAGAAAAAGCCCGCGCGCGGCCGGCCGTCGATATCGGGAAAATGCGGATGGCCGCGAACAGGTCCGACCATTGACGTTCGGCGCGGCGTCCGCGTATAGTTGGAAAACGTTTTCCGGTTTAGGTCAGATCCAAGGAGATTCGATGAACGCCTCATCCACCGCCGCGCGCAAACCGTTCGGCCGCCTGCTGCTGACGGGCGCGGCCGGCAACCTCGGCCGCCAGTTGCGCGGCGCGCTCGCCGACTGGGCCGACGTCGTGCGCGTCAGCGACATCGCGACGCTCGGCGACGCGGCCGCCCATGAAGAGCTCCGCGTCGTCGATCTGGCCGATCGGCCGGCCGTGATGCAGCTCGTCGAAGGCGTCGACGCGATCGTCCATCTCGGCGGCATTTCGGTCGATGCGCCGTTCGACGATCTGGTCGGCGCGAACATCACCGGCACGTATAACCTGTACGAAGCCGCGCGCAAGCATGGCGTGAAGCGCGTCGTGTTTGCGAGCTCGAACCATGCGATCGGTTTCCATCCGGTCACCGAAGTGCTCGATGCCGATGCGCCGCTGCGCCCGGACAGCCTGTACGGCGTGACGAAATGCTTCGGCGAATCGCTGTCGCGCTACTACTTCGACCGCTTCGGGATCGAAACCGTATGCCTGCGGATCGGTTCGTCGTTCGAGGTGCCGAAGAATCCGCGCATGCTCGTCACGTTCCTCAGCTATCGCGATTTCATCGAGCTCGTGCGCTGCTCGCTGCTGACGAACCGCGTCGGGCACGCGATCGTCTACGGTGCGTCGGACAACCCGGTGAAGTGGTGGGACAACACGAAGGTCGGCTTCCTCGGCTTCCGCCCGCGCGACAGCTCCGAGCAGTTCGCGGGGCTGTTCCCGGTGACGGCGCCGACCGCCGAGTACGATGATCCCGCGCAGCGGTTCCAGGGCGGCGGGTTCGTCGTCGGGGAGCCGATGGAGCGGAAGGTGTCGTAAGCGCTGCCGGCGCCGCCGGCGTCAATCGTCAACGCAGGATATCGGTCGCCTTGTGCCGTTCGTCGACGCCGTCGATCAGGATCAACGGGCCGCTCGCGTGGCGTGCGCGCAGCGGCTGGATCTGCCGGTACGCATCCGAGTCGTACCACGCGCGCGCCGCGTCGAGATCGGGAAACGCGATCGCGATCAGGTCGCCGCGCCACGCGCCTTCGCGCACTTCGGGCCGTGCGCCGTGAATCACGAAATGGCCGTCGTACGGCGCGAGCGTGCCGTCGATCCGTTCGAGGTATTCGACGATGTCGTCGCACATCTCGACGTCGTGCAGGTGGGCGATGGCGTAGGCGGTCATGGCGGGCTCCTTGGCGGGATGCGGTGCGTGAGTCGATGGGGCCATGATCGCGGCGCGGGCGGCGCGCGTCGATTACCTGCGACGTAAGCAAATCGGGACAACCGCGCCGTGTCGCGCTTCAGGCCGCGCGCGCATCGATCGATGGATGACACGACGCAATCCCGCGGCACACTCCATCACGCCCGCTTGCGCGCCGGCCGCACGACTCGCGCCGGTTCCAGCGGCTCGCTGGCCTGCTCGCACAGCCGGTCGAGCATCCGCTGTACGGCGCCCGTGCAATCCTCGCCGGCCGGCTTGTTTTCGATCGCGTCGATCAGCGTTTCCAGATGCTGTCGGTTCTGCGCGAGACGCCGTTCGAGCAGCGCGATTTCGCCGACCTTGTGCCGCAGCGCGTCCAGCAGTTCGTCGTGCGGCCACGCGCCGAGATCCGGCGGCAGCACCGCACGAATCTCGTCGAGCGAGAAGCCCGCGCATTGCGCGCGGTCGATGATCGCGAGCCGCGTCAACGCTTCCGGCCCGTATTCCCGATAACCGTTCGCCTGCCGGCGGGCCGGTTCGAGCAGGCCGCTCGCTTCGTAGAAGCGGATGCGCGACGCCGCGAGGCCGCTCGCCTTCGCCAGTTCGCCGATTTTCATGGTGGGCTCCAAAAGGGCTTGACCTTAAAGTTGACTTTAAAGTTATCGTTGGGCATCGTCAATCGAGGATGCTCACCATGAATCTGTTTGCGCCCCTCACACTGCCCAATGGGGCGGTGGTTCCGAACCGTCTGGCCAAGGCCGCGATGGAAGAAAACATGGCCGATGCGGACCACGCGCCGTCCGACGCGTTGCTGCGCCTGTACCAGGCGTGGGCGGACGGTCAGGTCGGCCTGATCCTGACCGGCAACGTGATGGTGGACGGCCGCGCGATGACGGGGCCGAACGGCGTCGTGCTCGAAAGCGACGCGCATCTCGACCGCTTCCGCCGCTGGGCGCAGATCGCGCGTTCGGGCGGCGCGCACGTGTGGATGCAGATCAATCACCCTGGGCGCCAGATGCAGGCGGCGCTCGGCCAGACGACGCTCGCGCCGTCGGCCGTGCCGCTCGCGCTCGGCGCGCTGTCGAAGCAGTTTCCGGTGCCGAAGGAAATGACCGCAGCCGATATCGCCGACGTGCAGCAGCGCTTCGTGCGCGCCGCGCAGCTCGCCGAGCAAAGCGGCTTCACCGGCGTGCAGGTGCACGCGGCGCACGGCTATCTGCTGAGCCAGTTCCTGTCGCCGCTGACGAACCGCCGGCAGGACCAATGGGGCGGCAGCATCGAGAATCGCGCGCGCCTGCTGCTCGATATCGTGAAGGCGGTGCGCGCGGCGGTGTCGCCGGCCTTCGTCGTCGCGGTGAAGCTGAACTCGGCGGATTTCCAGCGCGGCGGCTTCAGCGCGGACGACGCGAAGCGCGTGGTCGAACTGCTGAATCCGCTCGGCGTCGATCTCGTCGAACTGTCGGGCGGCAGCTATGAAGTGCCGGCGATGCAGGGCGAGGCACGCGATGGGCGCACGCTCGCGCGCGAAGCGTATTTCCTCGAATTCGCGCGCGACATCACCGCCGTCGCGCGGATGCCGCTGATGGTCACGGGCGGGATCCGCCGCCGTGCGGTGGCCGAGCAGGTGGTGGACAGCGGCGTGGCGATGGTCGGCATCGCGACCGCGCTGTCGATCGACCCGAACCTGCCGCGCGACTGGCGCGCCGGCAAGGACAGCGCGCCGGTGCTGCGGCCGATCCGCTGGAAAAACAAGGCGCTGGGCGCGCTGGCGAACATGGCCGTCGTCAAGTTCCAGCTCGCGCGGCTCAGCGAAGGGCGCCGCCCGCACCCGCGGGTGTCGCCGTTGCGCGCGCTGGTGCGGGAGCAACTGGCCGCGCAGTGCCAGACGCGGCGCTACCGGAAGTGGATGGCGGGGCGCGCGGTGGGCACGCGTGCGTGATGCATCGAGGCGGGCTGGCGATGCCGAAGGCTGACCGGCGCGCCGCCGCGCCCGTGCCGCCTTGCACGTTGCGCGGCGGCGTGCGCGCTCAGAAGCGGTAGTTCGCCAGCACCTCGAACCGCCGGTCGTTGCCGAGCAGATACTGCGTCTCGTTGTAGTACGCGGACTGCACGTAGCGGCGATTGAACACGTTGTACGCGCGTGCGGTGATCGTCGTGTCCTTGCGCGGCTTCCATGCGAGGCCGAGGTCGACGGTCGTGTACGACGGCATCACGAGCTGGTTCGCGGTATCGGCGAACCGCTTGCCCACGTACTTGACGCCCGCGATGCCCGTCCAGTCCGGTGCGAAGCGCCAGCTCACCCACAGGTTCGCGAGCCGCTGCGGCACCGACACCGGCACGTTGCCCGCGCGCGATACGGTCGCGCCGCCTGACGACTGCTGGAAATCGTCGTATTTCGCGCGCAGGATCGACACGTTCGCATCGACGCGCCAGTCCTTCGCGATCTCCGCGCCGACCGTCGCTTCCAGCCCGCGCGACGACTGCTGGCCGACCTGGATCGACTGGTTCGGGTTCACCGGGTCGGCCGTCAGCAGGTTGCTCTTGACGATCCGGTATGCGGCAAGCGTCCATTCGGCCTTGCCGTCGAGAAACGACTGCTTCACGCCGATCTCGATCTGCCGGCCGGTCGCGAGCGTGAAATTCGCCTTCGACGCATTGAGCGACAGCAGCGAGCTGATCGGATCGGCCGCGACCGAATACTGGCCGTACACGGCGAGGCCGGGCCGCACGTCGTACACGGTGCCGATGCGCCAGCCGGTATTCGCGAACACCTTCGTGAATGCGCCGCCGTTCACGAGATCGTCGCGGTTCACGCTCGCATGGTCGTAGCGCAGCCCGCCGATCACCGACCAGCGCGGCGTGATCTCGAGCCGGTTCTCCGCGAACAGCGCGTACTGGTTCGACTGGCTGCGGTACTTCGGAAACGTGCCGGCCGTATTGATGAAACGGCCCGGATCGAAGTCGAACGGATCGACCGTCGACGTGCCCGCATACGGCGAGTTGTTGTCGTGCTGGAACGTCGTGTGGTTGAACTCGACGCCCGCCGAAAACGTGTTGCGCATCCCGAGCAGCACACTGCCGACGGTGGCCGTCGTCACGTTGCCGTACTGCTCCTGGTCGTGAAAGATCTCGGTGTAGCTGCTGCGCCGGACTTGCGCGCTCGACGGCAGATACGTGTAGTACTCCGCATCCTTCCAGTGACGGTTGCTCTTCATCCGGTACAGCGTGCTCGTCACGTTCAGGCCGTCGCTCGGCTGCCAGTTCGCCGATACGGTGGCCCAGCTGTCGCGGAACGCGATGTCGGCGTCGCCGACGTTGTAGTTCTTCTTGTCGAGCGCACGATCGCGCGCGCCGTTGACGAGCGGCACGCCGAAATACTGCATCGGATGCATGAAGCCCTGCGCGTACGATGCCGTCACGTACAGATCGGACGTCACGTCGTAGCGCAGCGCGCCGGAGACCGACAGGTTGCGCGAATTGCCGCGATCGACCCAGTTGGACGATCGATTGCCGCTGATGTCGAAGCGGTACGACAGCTTGTCGTTGATCGCGCCGCCGCTGCCGAACGCGGCGCGCGCCGTACCCTCGGTGCCGCCGCCGATTTGCAGTTCGTTGCGGATCGGCGTGCGCGTCGGCTTCTTCGGGACGATGTTGACCACGCCGCCGATCGCGCCTTCGCCGTAGATCACCGAGGCGGGGCCGCGCAGCACGTCGATATGGTCGACCGACCACGTGTCGAACGGGAACGTGACGCCGATCGCGCCGTACGGGCGCACGCCATCGTAGAGCTGCGTGACCGACGACGCGCCGACGAAGCCGCGCGCGGCGAGCTCCGAGTTGCCGTTGCCCGGATGCGGCGACGCGCTGATGCCGGCGGCGCGGCTCACGGCGTCGATGATCGAGCTGTCGCCGCGCGTGTCGAGTGTCGCGCGGCTGATCTGTTCGACGCTCGCGGGCGTTTCGAGCGGCGACAGCCCGAGATGGCTGCCCGTGTCGAGCGGTTGCGTCAGGGCGGGCGCCTTCTGCGCGTCGACGCGAATCGGTGCGAGCGTGGCGCCGGTGCTGTCAACGCCACTTTCCTGTGCCTGCCCGGCCGGCGACAGCGCCGCGAGCACGGCAGCAGGCAGCATCAATCTGAACTTCATTGTTTCGGGTTCCTTCGAATGGGGGAAGCGCTTGCATCGATCACGCCGCGGCGGCAGCCGCGCGGCCGAACAGCAGCCGGTCGATCAACCAGACCGCGACGATCGTCAGCCCCATCAACGGGAAAACGATGCCGAGCAGCACGAGCCCGGCGATCCAGCCGCGCATCGGCGGCGTGCCGCGTTCGCGCGACGGTGCGCCCAGCGTCCCGGCCGGGCGGCGCTTCCACCACATCACCGTGCCCGTGACGGCCATCGCGGCCAGCCCGAGCGACAGCACCGCGCAGATGATCTGGTTCGCGAGCCCGAAATATCGGCCCATGTGCAGCGACGTGCCGTACGACACCGCTCGCGCTACCGCACCGTAGTCGTCATAGCGGATGTCCTTCAAGACGGCGCCGCTGTACTGGTCGACGTAGATCGTGCGTTCGGCCTTCGGGTCGGCCGGAAAGTACGACGCGGTGAACACGCCGTCCGGGCCGGACGGCAGCGCGAGCGTGTAGCCGCTCGTCACGCCGAGCCCGGCGACGATCGCGATCGCGCGGGCCAGCGGCAGCGGCGCGGGCGTCGGCGCGGACGGCGAATGCGGCACGGGCACGTTGCCGACGGCCCACGGCGTCTGCGGCAACGGCAGGTCGTCCATCACCATCCCCGGCATCGATTCGCCGGAATCGTGGTGATGGCCGGACGGCGCGACGCCCTGCGCTGGCGCGGTCGATGGCGTCGCTGCGGCGCTGGGGCGCGTCGAGCGTACCGACGCACCGCCCCACGCGCCTTCCGGCGCGCCGAGGTTCACGGTCGCGGCGAGGGCCTTGAAGTTCTTGCCCCACGAGCCCGACCACGGCAGCCCGGACAGGATGAACGCGATCGTGCCGGCCGCGAGCCAGATACCGGCCGTCGCGTGAAGGCTCTTCCACAGCGGCCGGCCGCGCAGCGACAGGTCGGGCCGCAGCGCGCGCCCGACGCGTGCCGCGCCGCGCGGCCACCACAGCGCGATGCCGGTGCCGATCATCACGAAGGTCCAGCACGCGGCGAGTTCCATCAGCAACTCGCCGGTCTTGCCGAGCAGCAGCTTGCGATGCAGCATCCGGTCGACCTGCATGAAGCGGTTCTCGACGCTTAGCGTGCCGAGCACGCTGCCGTCGTACGGGTTCACGTACACGCTCTCGCGGCTGCCGTCGCGCAGCCGGAAAACGTACTCGGCGCTGCGATCCGGCGCGGTGGCGATCTGCACGGAAATCGGCGTCGCGCCGGCCGGCATCGCGGTGCGGGCGCGGGCGAGCAGCGTGTCGGCATCGAGTCGCGGCGTCGCGCGCGGCTCGACGATCAGCCGGTGCGGATACAGCAGCGGCTCGATCTGCGGCTGGAAGCAATAGAGCGTGCCCGTGATCGCGAGGATCACGAGAAACGGCATCACGAACAGGCCGGCATAGAAATGCCAGCGCCAGAGCGTCCGGTAACCGGCGCTGGCGGAACGGGCGGGCGAGATGGCCCGATCGACGGTGGTCGACATGGTGTGAACTCCTCGGGTTCGTCGAGCGGCGGGAGCGGCGCGGGCCGGCCGCCGTCGACGTGCGTCACACCCGCGTGCGTGCATCGCCGCAGGCAGGCGGCGCGGCACGCCGCGCAAACGGTGCGCAGGGCGGCGTCGCCCGCGCGAGGCGGGCATGCGAGTGAACGCGTGAATCAGGTCGGGTGAAACGAACGGCGTGAACGCGCATGCACGTCGACGTGCACGCGCCACGGGGCGGAGCGTTCAGCAGAACAGAGGAGGCGCGCGGGAGGGCGGGCGATCGTCGAATATCGATCGCACGAACGGAAGGCTGTCGAATTGAACGCGGAAGCGCCGCGGCGGCGCCGCGGGGAACAGCAGCACCAGCAGCGCGAACGATGCGAGCGCGGTGAACAGCGCGGCGCCGAATGCGCACAGGCCGTCGCCGTGGCCGGAGGGCGCGGCCTTGTCGGCGTGCGCGTCATGGTTGAGCGCATCGACGAGGGCGCGCGCATCGTTGGCCGGCGTGATCGGCGCGCTCGCGTCGAAGCGGGCGGCCAGCGCGGCGCTCGTGACGATCAGCGGGCCTTGGCCGGAACACAGCACTACCGAGCCCGCATCCGGACCGTCCGGATCGAGCATCACGGCGCCCGACATCAGCGCGCGGGACAGCAGCGTCACGAGGAGGAACCCCCACAGCAACTGTCGCGCGACGCCTGGCCGGAGCAGGAAGCGGCGAAGTGCGTTCATGGCGCGCGATTGTACCTCCGTTTGCGCGGAGGGGCAGGCGGGCCGTGCGTGTGCGTGGGGCGAATCACGCATGGCCGGCGTGGCCGCGCCGGTCCTGCGCGGCCTCCGGTCGGTTGCGCCCGCTCACACCGGATACGCGTCGTCGACCTTCAGGTTCGCGAGCCGGAACAGCGTGCGCAGCGTCTGCGGATGGATGTCGCGGTGCGCGGCGAGCGACGTCAGCATGAAGTCGAGCACCTTCGCGTAGCGGAGCAGCACGAGGCAGCGTGCGAGATCGGGCGCGCGGCCGCGCATGTCTTCGGCGAGCGTGACCATTTGCGTCGACAGCGCGCGCGCCATCTCGAGTTCCATCTGCTGTTTTTCGGTCCAGTCGGGCAGCGGCTGTTCGAGCACCTTCGCGAGGAAGAGCTGGAACGACGAATCGGACGAGTTGGGCTGCGCATCCATGAAGAGCCTCGTTGCGTGTGCATATCGTACGGGCGGATCGGTGGAGCGCCCGAGGGTGAATCATGTCCGCGCGGTATGGGGCGCGGCTTCTGCCCGAACGGAATGCAGATTCCGTACCAGCGCCGCCGGACGATTGTTGAGTAATGTTGAGACGTCATCCGGCATCGGTCGGCGAGTCCCGCCGGGACTGGATCGCGCAGGCGATCGACGAGGGTGTCTACGGGCGGGAGGTGGGCAGCGTTGGGCGCCCGAAGCGACTCGACGACGCGAAATGCTTCACGGATGTAACGTAACGCGCGCGTCCGGCATGTCGCGCATTCGCGCCGGCGAACGGCCGACCCGGCGCGTGCCGGGCGGTTCGCCATGCCCGCCGTGCGTTCCCCGACGGGAAACGGCTGCATGGAGCGCGCGCCGCCGCATCGCGCGAACCGGCGGCGAATGCGCCGGTTGTTTCAAAACAGAGACGGTCCGGCGCGCGGCGATCGGTTGCATGGTCACGCAACTGGCCCAGCGAATCGCCGCGCAATTGTCCATGGGCACACGGTGCGGGTTTGCCGACAATCTCCCGATCATCTCCCGAGGTGCGACATGAACGTCCACGCCTTCTTCTCCGCCAACCTGCTGCTTGCCTACACCGCCTATTTCATCGGCACGGCCAGCCCCGGCCCCAGCAATCTCGCGATCATGTCGGTCGCCGCGAACCAGGGCCGCAAGGCGGCGCTCGCGTTCGCGCTCGGCGTGATTTCAGGGTCGATGTTCTGGGCAACGGTGGCGGCGCTCGGCGTCTCGGCCGCGCTGCTCGCGTGGTCGAAGCTGCTGGTCGCGATCAAGGTGTTCGGCGGGCTGTACCTGCTGTGGCTCGCGTTCAAGTCGGGGCGCATGGCGCTGTCGGGCCCGCCGGCGGCAACCGCGAACGCGGCGCGCGAGCAGCGGCTGTCGCGTTTCTACGTGCGCGGCGCGATGCTGCACCTGACCAATCCGAAGGCGATCCTCGTGTGGGTGTCGATCGTCGCGCTGTCGTCGAACGGCGCGGGCGGCGCGCACGGCGCCGTCGTGCCGGGCTGCCTCGCGATCGGCTGCGTGGTGTTCGGCGGCTACGCGCTGGTGTTCTCGATGGACGGTGCGCGCCGGCTGTACGTGCGCGGGCGGCGTGCGATGGAAGCGTGTCTTGCCGTCGTGTTCGGCGTGGCGGGCGTTCGGCTGCTGGCGACGAACGTCTAGCCGTGCAGCGTGTGCCGGAGCCTGCGCCGCACCGGCGTGCGACGGAGGTTCCGGCATCGATCAAGCCGGCTTCAGAAAATGAAGCCCGTATTGATGAACTTCGAGTGGTGATCCGACACGATCGAGTCGAGCAACTGCTTGCTGCTGTCGGTCTGCTTCGCCGCGACCATCGAGCGAATCGAGAACGCGCGCAGCGCGTCGCTCACCGACAGCGTGCCTTCCGCCGAATCCTTGCGCCCCGCGAACGGGAACACGTCGGGCCCGCGCTGGCACTGACAGTTGATGTTCACGCGGCACACCTGGTTCACGAGCGGATCGACGAGCGCGCCGATCTGCGCCGGATCGGAACCGAAGATGCTGACCTGCTGGCCGTGCTCCGACGTCGTCACGTAGTCGAGCGCGGTATCGACGTCGTCGAACGGCGCGACCGGAATGATCGGCCCGAATTGCTCTTCGCGGTACAGCTTCATTCCTTCGGACACCGGATACACGACGGCCGGGTAGAACAGCGTCTTGCTGAACTCGCCGCCCTGGTGGTTGACGACCTGCGCGCCCTTCGCCTTCGCGTCGTCGATCGCGTCGGTCATGTAGGCCGTGCGATGCATGCCCGGCAGCGGCGTGATACTGACGCCCTTTTCCCACGGCATGCCGATCTTCAGCTGTTCGAGCGCGGCGGTGAAGCGCTTCAGGAATTCGTCGACGATCGAGCGATGCACGAGCAGCATCTTCAGCGCGGTGCAGCGCTGGCCGTTGAACGACAGCGCGCCGAGCAGGCACTCCTTCACGGTGAGGTCGAGATCGGCGTCGGGCAGCACGATCGCCGCGTTCTTCGCGTCGAGGCCGAGGATCGCGCGCAGCCGGTGCGACTTCGGGTGCTGCTTCTTCAGGTGATCGGCGACCTTGCTCGAGCCGATCAGCGCGAGCACGTTGATCTTGCCCGACGCGAGCATGTGCGGCACGACCACCGCGCCCGGTGCGTAGATCGTGTTGATCACGCCTTTCGGGAACGCGTCGCGGAACGCCTCGAGCAGCGGTTCGAACAGCAGCGTGCCGTACTGCGGCGGCTTGAACACGACGGTGTTGCCCATCAGCAGCGCGGGGATCAGCGTCGCGAAGGTTTCGTTCAGCGGATAGTTGTACGGGCCCATGCACAGCACGACGCCTAGCGGCGTGCGGCGGATCTGGCCGATCGTGCCTTCCGCGATCACGAAGCGCGAGTTCGCGTTGTCGAGCTCCTTCAGCGCGTCGATCGTCTGCGTCATGTAGGTGACGGTGCGATCGAACTCCTTCTGCGAATCGGCGAGACTCTTGCCGATCTCCCACATGATCAGGTTCACGACGAGTTCGCGCTGCGCGACCATCCGCTTGATGAAGTCCTGCATGCACGCGATGCGCTGCTCGACCTTCATCGTCGGCCACTCGCCGCGGCCGGCGTCGTACGCGCGCACCGCGGCGTCGAGCGCCGCGTCGCTTTCCATTTCGCCCATCACCGGGTAGCTGCCGATCTCGACCTGCTCGACGCTGCCGTCCGCCTGCCGCACGCATACCGGCGACAGCACGGTCTTGGTGGCGCCGTCCCATGCTCGCAATTCGCCGTCGACGAGCGACACGCGCTGGTGGATCGGCGAAGCCAGCCGGAATTCGGCGGGAATCTCTTGTAACGCGGGAAACAGGTGCTGCAGGGAGGCGGAATCGGGCATGACGGTCTCGTTTGACGGGGTGTCCGGGAAGGACGGGCGATGCGAATCCTGAGCGGAATGATCCTCGATCCTGAATCGGCATCATGACGCGCACGCGGCTGCACGTCACGCGCGAATGTGGCCGATCCGGCGCATGGAACCAGTTCCATTTAAAAGGAACGCCGCAACGAATGCAACAACGGGGAATCACGTCGCAATTACCGCAAGTATTTCGAAAGATTGTTTCCGAATCGCCGGTATAGCCAGGCGGGTGCAATCGCA
The DNA here is from genome assembly GCF_001547525.1 of Burkholderia anthina. Lineage (GTDB taxonomy): Bacteria > Pseudomonadota > Gammaproteobacteria > Burkholderiales > Burkholderiaceae > Burkholderia > Burkholderia semiarida. The sequence continues at coordinate 964,660 of NZ_LNJP01000003.1, read as the reverse complement.
AACGTTTTACTTCGGCCGAATTGAGCGGATAATGGCGCGACGCGGTGAGGAAAAAATGCAGTGAACCTGAGAGCAGACGCAGTGAAGAACAGAAGAAGATCCGCCGCGCCGCCGATACGAGGTCGGCTGCCCGGAGCGCCGGGTCGGGGTTGCCCGGTCCGGCGCGCACCGGACGATTGAATCCGTCGCGCCTGCTTGTCTCGATCCTTCGTGATCCTCTCCAGCTTCTCCATCGCCGTATCCCGAATCCCGCCTTTTACCGATCGTCGCCAGACGAGACGATCGATTCAATTCTTTCGTTTACATTACGAATCAAGCCGCTCGGCGGCCTGAAACAGAAAGGTATTCGTCAGGAATGCAGAGCGCGCTCCGCGTCCGCGTTGCGGGCAGGCGACATGCCGTAAATTAATTAAAAACACGAATCATTCTCGTTTATTATTTCGCCGCATTACGAGCCGTGACGGGACGTCACGGCTTTTTTCGTGCCGGGCGCGCCGGGTGGCGTGCCCCGTTCGTCGCTTTCTTCACTACCTCTACGTTCACGATGAAACTCAACAAGAGCGCGTGCCATGCGCTTCTGATCGCCACGTCGCTGGCCGGCGCCCGCACTTCGTTCGCGCAGGCGAGCGACGCCGGGGCGACCCTGCCCGCGATTTCCGTCAACGCGGCCGCCGAGCATGCGTCGTACGACGGCGGCCATTCGCGTGCGGCGACCAAGACCGACATGTCGCTGATGGACGTGCCTCAGACCGTGAACGTCGTGCCGCACGCGGTGATCGAGGATCAGAACGCGACGTCGCTGCAGGACGCGTTGCGCAACGTGCCGGGCGTCGGCTTCTCGGTCGGCGACGGCCAGCGCGACCAGATCACGATCCGCGGCTTCAACAGCATCACGGACCAGTACGTCGACGGCATTCGCGACGACGCGCTCTACTACCGCGACCTGTCGAACGTCGATCGCGTGGAGGTGCTGAAGGGGCCGGCGGCCGTGCTGTACGGGCGCGGCTCGGCGGGCGGCATCGTGAACCGCGTGCTGAAGCGGCCGCAGGCGAACCCGGTGAACGACGTGGGCGTGACGCTCGGCACGCGCGGCGAGCGGCGCGGCGAGTTCGACCTCGGCTGGAACGCGAACGACGCGGCGCGCTTTCGCATGACCGGCGCGGCCGAGAATTCGAACAGCTTCCGCGACAAATTCCAGCTCAACCGGCAGGCGATCGCGCCGTCCGCGCAGTTCAAGCTCGACAGCGACACGGTGCTGAACGTCGAATTCGACTACCTGCACGACCGCCGCACGTCCGACCAGGGGATTCCCGCGTATCGCGGCCGGCCGGTCGACGTGCCGATCAACACGTACTACGGGTCGGCCGACGGCGGGAACAGTTCGTACAACGACGTCTCCGCGAAAAGCGCGACGGTATCGCTCGATCACCGCTTCAACGATTCGCTGTCGTTCCACGGCGCGATCCGCGCGTACGACTTCTCGCTCGAGCGGAAGAACTACGTAACGTACGAGCCGATCAAGACCGCCGCGCACCCGGTCGTCACGCTCGACCAGTCGACGCGCCAGCGCACCGACCACGGCATCGACGGGCTGTTCGAGCTCACGCAGAAGACGTCGCTGTTCGGCATGCGCCACGAGTTGCTGTACGGGCTGGAGCTGTCGCAGCAGCAGAAGTTCGACACGATCTACAGCGTGACGAAGGTCGCGAACTACGATCTCTTCAATCCGCAGCCGGTCGTCCTGCCCGGCGTGCCGATCGGCGCGCGTGCGAAGACGAACGCGTCGACCGTCGTCGGGCTCGCGGGCGTGTACGCGCAGGACCTGATCTCGCTGACCGAACACTGGAAGGTGCTCGCCGGCCTGCGCTTCGACTACCTGAACCAGATCCGCCACGACTACACGTCGTCGAACGTCAATCTCGACCGCACCGATCACGCGTGGAGCCCGCGTGTCGGCCTGATCTACGAACCGCTCGACTGGCTCACGCTGTACGGGTCGTTCAGCCAGTCGTTCTCGCCGCTGGCCGACACGCTGATCAGTTCCGGCGCGTTCTCGAACGGCGCCGCGCTCGCGCCGCAGAAGACCACCGCGTATGAAGTCGGCTCGCGCTTCGACCTCGGCGGCAAGGCGACGGCCAGTGTCGCGCTGTTCGACATGCGCCAGACCAACCAGCAGATCGGCGACCCGGCGAATCCCGGCTATGCGCTGCCGATCGGCACGCAGCACGTGCGCGGGATGGAGCTCGGCTTCACCGGCGAGATCGCGCCGAAGTGGTCGGTGTATGCGGGTTACGCGTACCTGAACGGCACGGTGGACGGTTCCGCCCAATCGACGGCGGCCGGCCTCTCGCTGTCGAGCAACACGCCGGGGCTGATGCCGCGCCACAGCGCGAGCCTGTGGCTCAAGCGCGAGCTGCCGTACGGCTTCTATGCGGCGGCCGGCATGCAGTTCCAGTCGGCGCGCTATACGTCGGCGAGCGATCTCGTCACGCTGCCGTCGTTCACGGTGTTCAACCTGGGCGCTGGCTATCGCAGCAAGAAGGTCGACGTGACGCTCACGCTCGACAACCTGTTCAATCGCCGCTACTTCATCGCCGCGCACGGCAACGCGGACCTGTACAACATGCCGGGCGATCCGCGCACGCTGACCGCCACGGTGAAGTGGCACATGTAACGCACGCGGTGCGCCACGCCTGCGGCGCCACCGAGCCATGACGCCGGCGCGGCGGCGCCCTTACTCGACGTCCTCGTCGTCCGCCTCGCCGGCGTCGTGCGCGTCGCGCTCGGGCGCCGCATACGCGCTCGCCTGTTCGAGCAGCCACCCGCGAAACGATTCCAGCGGCTTGCTGTGGCTGAACTCCGTCGGATACACGAGGTAGTACGCCGAATCGCCGACGGTGGCCGCATCGCACGGCACGACGAGGCCGAGCTGCTGCAACTGTTCCTCGACGAAGAATTTCGGCACGAGCGCGACGCCGAGCCCGGCCGCCGCCGCGCTGATCAGCATCGTATGCAATTCGTAGCGCACGCCCTGCATCGTGCGGATGTCCTCGACGCCGTGCGTCTCGAACCATTGCGCCCACGCGCCGGGGCGCGTCGTCGAGTGCAGCAGCGGATACGCGAGCAGATCCTCGACGCGCTCGACGGGGCCCTTCAGCAGCGCGGGCGAGCAGATCGGCACGACTTCCTCGCCGAACAGGTAGTCGGACGACGTGCCGGGCCAGGTCGGCTTGCCGTAGTGGATCGCGGCTTCGAAGTGCGTGTCCTCGAACGAGAACAGGTCGGTGCGGCTGCCCATGTTCACGCGCACGTCCGGCGTGCGGTCGTAGAAGCTCTTGATGCGCGGGATCAGCCAGTGCGACGCGAAGGTCGGCAGCACCGCGAGTTCCAGGTAGCCGCCGCCGCTGCCGTGCGCGATGATCGACAGCGTGTCGCGGTCGAGCGCCTCCAGCGCGCGCCGCACCTGGGTGCCGTACAGCTTGCCGGCGCGCGTCAGTACGACGCGCTGCTTCACGCGCGCGAACAGCCGCACGCCGAGGCTCGCTTCCAGTGTCGCGATCTGCCGCGACACGGCGCTTTCGGTCAGGAACAGCTCCTTGGCCGCGTGCGTGAAGCTCTCATGGCGGGCGGCGGCTTCGAAGGCCACGAGCGCACCCATGTTGGGGATCTTGAATTTGCGCATGATGCTCGTTTTGTCTGATGGACGGAGCCGCCCGGCGTCGGGGCGAAATGCCGGCGAAGGACGATCGATAATTCCAAAAACTCATCACGTATCAATTTAATCTCGCTTTACGCGCCGCTGCAACCCTTTGAATAATGCTTGCCATGCAAGGTCAGGCGCCCGTGGGCGGCCGGCCGACGAGTGGCCGGCGCGCTTGCCGGCGGGTCCCCCCGAGACGAGAATCCCGATGCGCAATCCGAATATCGACAGCTTGCTGACGAAGCTGCTGGGACAGGCGAAGACCGACGCCCTGTTCTCGACCCTGAACATGCCGGCCATCCTCGAGGAATGGGAGGACGGCGTCGTGACCCGCGCGGAAATCGCGCAGGCGATGAACATGGCGCTGTTCGAGGGGCTGCTCGAGCGTTCGGCGAACGGCCGCGCGTACACGGCCGACGCGATCGAAAGCGGCGGCTCCGTCTATTTCGACCACGGCGCGCTGCGCACGGTGCGCTGGCCGCATACGGGCGCGCTGCCGCCGGGCGAAGCCGCATTCACGCGTATCCTGCGTCCGCTCGGCTTCCGGCTGAACGGCCGTTACCCGCTCGACAAGCTCGGTATGACGGGCCGCGCGTACGCGCACGAAGACGCGCCGGACGAAATCGCGCAGTTCTTCGTCAGCGAACTGCATCCGGAGCGCTTTTCGAAGGAATTCCAGCAGGCCGTGACGAACGTGGTCAGCTCGTCGCGCGACCCGCTGTCGCCGGCGGCCGTCGCGCTGCTGTGGGAGGTCGAGCGCGAAGGCTGGCTGCCGCTGGAAGCCGCGCACGCGCTGCTGCCGGAGATCGTCGGCGCGTTCGCGCGTCAGCACGACGTGCCGAACGAACTCGACTACGAGACGCTGCTGATGGAATCGGCGGAAATGGCGTGGATCGCGACCGAGGGCAATGCGTTCAATCACGCAACCGATCGCGTCCCGGACGTGTTCAAGCTGTCCGACGACGAGAAGGCGAAGGGCCGGCCGATGAAGCCGGAAGTCGAGCGCTCGCGCTCGGGCCGCGTGTTCCAGACGGCCTATCGCGCGGATACCGTCGAGCGCGAGTTCCGCACGCGCGACGGCGGCACCGTGAAGCGCAACGTGCCCGGTTCGTTCTACGAGTTCATCACGCGCAAGCGCACGTTCGACCAGGCGTCGCGTCGCTGGGTGACCGACCTGCGCTTCGACGCGGGCAACGCGCAGGGCATCTTCAAGATGACGGCGAACGCGGCGAAGTAAGCGCTTCGCGTCGCGCGGCACGGAGGAAAGCAGAAGGGCCGGCGGCTGGTTTCAGCCGCCGGCCCGTTTGCGTCGACGGGGCGTCGCGTGCGTCAGAACAGGTGCGTGACCAGATAAAACAGCACCAGCAGCCCGATCGGTACGCCGAGCAGCCATGCGATCAGATATTTGCCCATGTCGTTGTCCTCCTCGTGGCCGCGACGCGGCGTGCGTCGCGGCAGGGTGAGACGACTGGCGCGTTACAGCTCGCGGTCGAATTCCTTCAATTGCTTCTCGGCTTCGTCGCGGGCGATCCCGTAACGCTCCTGGATCTTGCCGGCCAGATAGTCGCGATTGCCTTCCGCGACCGCGAGATCGTCGTCGGTCAGCTTGCCCCACTTGGCCTTCAGCTTGCCGGTGAGCTGCTTCCACTGGCCCTGGATCTTGTCCTCGTTCATCGTGTACTCCTTTCGTAAGGGGAGAAAAGTGCGGCGCTCGGCCGCGGGGTAGCTCAGGCCTTGGCCTTCAGGCCGGACGCGTCGACATGCTTCACGCCCTTGATCGCGCGGGTGACGGCGATGGCCTTCTTCACGGCGGTCTTCGTCTGCAGCACACCCGTCAGCGTGACGACGCCGTCCACCGTCTTCACGCTGATGTCAGTGCTTTCCACGCCCTTGGTGGTCGCGAGTTCGCTCTTTACCTTGGTCGTGATCCACGTGTCGGTGACAGGCTGGTTCGATTCGGTCGCCATGCCGCTGTCGGTCGACGATGCCTGGGCATGCGCGTTCGTGAGCGGGGCCGCGGAAAGCAGGAACGCCGCGCTGACGGCGAGCAGGGTCGAAAGGTGCGAGGTCTTGTTCATTGATGTCCTCCTTCGATTGGCGGGTTGAATCAATCGGTGGGCGAGCACGGAGCGTTCCCGTGCGTTCCTACGCATGCATGGCGAGGCTTAGCGCGCGATCGGCGTGTCGTAGCCGGGCTCGCGCGGCGGCATGTCCGGGCGCGGCACGTCGGGCGGCAGCGGCACCGGCGGATCGGTGCCGGGCGCCGGTTCGGGCGGATTGTCCGGGGCCGGCTCGGGCCGCGTCGGATCGGGTGTCTGATGCAATTTCATCCTGATGTCCTCCCTCTGCGGTATGAAAGGGCAGCGCATGAGCGCCGATGCAGTACCAGCGTACCGACGCGAACGCGAGCGGACATCGCGCAAATTCACCGGGTCGGCTAGTGCGTTTGCACCGGGGGACGGAACACAGGGGCGGGAACGGCAGATGCACCACCACCCGGGCAACCCGGTGTGGCGGGCGCGCGGGCCGTGCCGCCCCGTTCGGCGGGGCACCGCACGATCGGCGGCGGCGTGCGAATGTACTATTCGGGGTAGTGCATCCGCGCCTGTCGCGCCGTTGCCCGGCACACGATCATCGCCGCACGCGGCGGCTGGCATGTGCCGCTGCCACGGGCGCGCGGCCGGCGCGCATGTTGACCGCTCATGTTGACGACAGGGACGACGATTCGATGAACGAACCAGTAGACGAACAGGTGCTCAAGTCGCATACCGACCGGCGCCAGCTGCACCAGATCATCGCGGGGCTCACCGAGGGCGTGATCCTGATCGAGCCGGACCAGCGGATCGTCTGGGCGAACGAGGCCGCGCTCGCGATGCACGGCGTGACCGAGCTTAAGGCGCTCGGCGCGGACGTCACCGAATACCGCGAGCGATTCCGGCTGCGCTACCGGAACAACCATCCGGTGCGCGACGGGCACTATCCGATGGATCGCGTGATCGCCGGCGAGGAGTTCAGCGACGTGACGGTCGAGGTCGAATCGGCCGCCGACGAGTCGGTGAGCTGGGTGCACCGCATCCGCAGCCTCGTGCTGACGAACGCGGCCGGCGAACCCGACTGCCTCGCGCTGGTGCTGCACGACGCGACCGAATGGGCGAGCGCCGAGGAGCGCTTCGAGCGCACCTTCAACGCGAATCCGGCGCCGGCCGTGATCTGCCGGCTCGACGACTTGCGTTACGTGAAGGTCAACCAGGGCTTTCTCGACATGACGGGCCACGCGCGCGACGACGTGCTCGGCCGCTCGGTGTACGAGGTCGACGTGCTGGACCAGGCCGAGCGGCGCGAGCTGGCGATCGAGCGGCTCGGCGAAGGCGCGACCATCCCGCAGATGGAAGCCGTGCTCAAACTTGCCGACGGCAGCACCAAGGCGGTGGTCGTCGCCGGGCAGCCGATCGACATGAACGGCGAGGCGTGCATGTTGTTCACGTTCATGGATCTCGAGCCGCGCAAGCAGGCCGAGCGCGCGCTGATGCAAAGCGAGGAACGCTTCGCGACGGCCTTCCGGATGGCGCCGGTCGCGACCGCGATCGTCACGGCCGACCGTTTCGAGCTACTCGACGTGAACGATGCGTTTGCCGCGATGACGGGCCACGCGCAGACCGACCTGCTCGGCAAATCCGCGGACGAGATCGGGCTGTGGGCCGAACGCGGCGCGTGGTCGCGCATCGAAGGCCGGCTCGCGCGCGACGGCCACGTGCGCAACGTGGACGTGCAGATCCGCACGCGCGACGGCGACGTGCGCGATTGCGTCGTGTCGGCCGATCCCGTCGCGATTCACGGGCGCGACTGCCTGCTCGTCGCGCTGCTGGACATCAGCGACCGCAAGCGCACGGAGATGGAGCTCGTCTATGCGATCGAGACCGCGATGCAGGACGCGTCGTGGTTCAGCCGCACGCTGATCGAGAAGCTCGCGAACGTGCGGCGCGCGAACGCGCCCGATGCGGGGGCGCAACTGTCCGATCTGACCGCACGCGAGCGCGACGTGTTCGACCTGCTGTGCCACGGCCTCGCCGACAAGGAGATCGCCGGCCGCCTCGGGCTGGCGCCGAACACCGTGCGCAATCACGTCGCGACGATTTACGCGAAGCTCGACGTGCACAGCCGCGCCGAGGCGATCGTCTGGGCGCGCGAGCGCGGCATCGTCGGCGCGGCCGAAACGAACGGCGCGCGCGCCGACAAGGGCGGCGCGAAAGGCACGGACTGACGGATCGGTGCGAATGCACCATGCGCACTGGTGCATCCGCATCTGCCGCCCGCGGCCGCCGCTTGCGATCCTGTCCGCTCGGCGGTGCCGCGCAGGCCGCTGCATTGCCGGCTTTCCTCAACCATCGCAGGAGACGACCATGGACAGGAATCGCATCGAAGGCAAGCTCAAGCAGGTCAAGGGTTCGGTCAAGGAAGCACTCGGCAAGGTGACGGGCGACCGCGAGACCGAAGCGCAAGGCGTGGCCGAGCAGCAGGCCGGCAAGCTCCAGGAGAAGGCCGGCGAGGCCGCCGATGCGGTGCGCAAGCATACGGGCACCGATCGGCACTGACCGATGACGCGGCGCCCGTCGTGGGCGTCGCGAAGGCCGGCCGGGCCGGCGCCGCGACGATGATGCGCGGCCGGCATGACGACGACCGGCCTTTACCCTGCGGCGCGGCCGCCATTCCCCACGGAATACCGCCATCCACGGCCGCCGCCGGACGGCCGTCGATCGGCCATCAGCACGGAACTTGATGACAAATCCTCACGACATAGTTCCGATATTTCGTTTGCTGGACGGGTATTGGCTACCCACAATCCCTTCACCTCTTTCGCGATGAAAGGTTCTTCGGAGACGGAGCCACGGTGATCGTCCGGCCGGATCGGCGTGTCGCACGCACTCCGGCACGGAAAGGCATCACCGGCGCGCAGGAGGTTGCCGACGCGTGCCAGTCTCGCGTTGCATCCCGACCCATAGAAGAAGGATTGCCATGACGTTCCGCATTCGTTCGCTTTCCGGCGTCGCGCTGACCGCCGCGCTTTTCGCATTCCAGACGGGCGCGGCCCATGCGCAGGAGACGATCGTCAAGGTCGGCGTGGCCGGCCCGCTGACGGGCGGCGGTGCGGCATACGGCAAGGACATCGAGAACGGCGTGCGCATGGCCGTCGACGAAGCGAATGCGGCGCGGACGACCGTCGGCGGCAAGCCGGTGAAGTTCGTCGTCGCGTCGCAGGACGACCAGAGCGATCCGCGCACCGGCGTGCAGGCCGCGCAGCAGCTCGCCGATGCGCAGGTGGCCGTCGTGATCGGCCACTTCAATTCCGGCACGACGCTGCCGGCGTCGAAGATCTACGCGAAGGCCGGCATTCCGATGATCACGCCGTCGGCGACCAATCCCGACATCACGCGCGCGGGGCTCGACACCGTGTACCGCGTGATCGCGACCGACACGCAGAACGCCGGCAACGCCGGTGCGTACGCCGCGAGCGTGACGAAGGCGAAGCGCATCGCGATCATCGACGATCGCACCGCGTTCGGCCAGGGCGAAGCCGACGAATTCGAGAAGGCCGTGAAGGCGAACGGCGGCACGATCGTCGCGCGCGAATTCACGAACGACAAGGCCGTCGACTTCAGCGCGCAACTCACGAAGATCAAGAGCGCCAATGCCGATCTCGTGTTCTTCGGCGGCCTCGACGCGCAGGCCGCGATGCTCGTGAAGCGCATGCGCCAGCTCGGCATCCGCGCGCAGTTCCTCGCGGGCGGCGGCGTGATGAACGCGAACTTCATCAAGCTCGCCGGCAATGCGGCGGAAGGCGCATCGGTATGGGAGTACGGGCAGCCGCTGTCGCGTCTCGCGAAGGGCAAGCTGTTCGAAACGAAATTCAGGCAGAAGTACGGCGTCGACATGCTCGCGTATGCGCCGTTCGCGTACGACGCGACGTGGATCGCGATCAACGCGATGCAGAAGGCGAACTCGACGAAGCCGGGCGATTTCAACGGCGCACTGAAGGGCACGCGCTACGACGGCATCACGGGCACGATCGCGTTCACGAACACGGGTGACCTGAAGAACCCGAGCTCGACGCTGTACGAAGTGAAGAACGCCGCGTGGCAGCCCGTCACGACGAAATCGGCGGACTGAACGCAACGCGCGAGCGGGCTTTCGCGGCGATGCCGGACGTGCTGAAATAGCCGGGGCGATCGCCCGCGAAGTTTGCTCGCGGGATGCCCGCGAGTCGCGGCACGCATCATTTTCAGGCCCTCGGCCTTTTACGTGCAACCGGAGTCAGTCGTGAGTTCTCAAGTCGTCATCGTCGGCGGTGGTGTGATCGGCAGCTCGATCGCTTATTTCCTGCGCGCCACCGATCCCACGGTCGCCGTGACCGTGATCGAACGCGACCCCACCTATGCCAAATCGTCGTCGGCGCTGTCGGCCGCGTCGATTCGCCAGCAGTTTTCCACGCCGTTGTCGATCGAGATGTCGCTGTTCGGCATCGACTTCCTGCGCACGATCGGCGAGCGGCTCGAAGTGGACGGCCACCGCCCGTCGATCGACCTGCACGAAGGCGGCTACCTGTTCCTCGCGACGCCGGCTGGCGATGCGACGCTGCGCGAGAACCATGCGCTGCAGACGCGCCTCGGCGCCGATATCCGGCTGATGGACGGCGACGCGCTGCGCGCGAAGTTCCCGTGGCTGAACGTCGACGATCTCGCGTCGGGCGCGTACGGCGTGAGCGGCGAAGGCTGGTTCGACGGCTACGGGCTCGTGCAGGCGCTGCGCAAGAAGGCGCAGGCGCTCGGCGCGCGCTACGTGCCGGCTGACGTGAAGGACGTGGTGCGCGACGGCCGCAGGATCACGCATGTCGTGACGGGCGACGGCGAGCGCTACGCGTGCGACACGCTCGTCAACGCGGCCGGTGCTTGGACGCGCACGCTGTCGTCGATGATGGGCATCGACATCCCCGTGTATGCGCGGCGGCGCAGCATCTTCAACGTATCGTCGCCGGCGAAGCTCGCCGATTGCCCGCTGCTGATCGATCCGACCGGCGTGTATTTCCGGCCGGAAGGGCGCACGTATATCTGCGGCACGTCGCCGAGCCCGGATCGCGACCCGGACGACCTGCCGCTCGACGAAGTCGACCACGACCTGTTCGACAACGTGATCTGGCCGACGCTCGCGCACCGCGTGCCGGAATTCGAGGCGCTGCGCGTCGAGCATTGCTGGTCCGGGTACTACGAGTACAACGTGTTCGATCACAACGCGATCATCGGCTACCACCCCGAACTCGACAACGTCGTGTTCGCGAACGGCTACAGCGGCCACGGGCTGCAGCAAGGGCCGGCGACGGGGCGGGGCGTCAGCGAACTCATTCTGGTCGGGCGTTACGACACGCTCGACCTGTCGTCGCTCGGCTGGGCGCGCGTGCTCGAAAACCGGCCGATCGTCGAGAAGAACGTCGTGTAGTGTAGTGCGGCGTAACCGCCCGGTATGGGGTGGGCGGGATTCTCCTTGTGTCTCAAACCCGTTGGCCCGACTTTGTCGGGCCTTTTTTCGCTGCGTGCGTCAGCCAACGCCGTAGACGGCGTCGCGCAGATCGAGCGTGTACTGCCCGTTCATCCCTTCGTAGAGCGTGTTCGACAGCGACACGACGGTGAGCCCGCGTGCGCGATCGACGAACCACGAATGACCGTAGACGCCGCCCCAGCGCCACGTGCCGACGGATTCCGGCGACGCGGCCGCCCGCGGGTCGCGCAGCACCGAGAAGCCGATCCCGAACCCCGCGCCCGGCAGATCCGGCAATTCGAGATCGCCGGTTTGCACGCGGCCCATCTCGTCGACCAGCTCGGCCGGCAGGATCGCGCCGCCGCCCGCGCGCAGCGTGTCGAGCACCGTCAGCACGTCGCCGGCCGTGCCGACCATTCCGGCGCCGCCCGACGGGAACGCATGCGCATCGAGCGCGCGCGACGGCGAGTACGTGACGCCGACGAACCCTTCGTCGATGGGCACCGTCTCGTTCTCGGCGAGCCGGTGCGGCTGCGGCGTGTCGTTGACGTACGGCGTGGCGAGCCGTGCGGGATCGCGTGCGACGAAGCCCGTGTCGCGCGCCCCGAGCGGGCGTAGCACGAGCGCATCGATCGCATCGGCGAGCGGCATGTCGCAGACGACCTCGATCAGCGCGCCGACGACGTCGATCGACAGCGAGTAGTTCCAGTTGGTGCCGGGCGCGAACAGCAGCGGCACGCTCGCGATCCGGCGCAGGTTTTCCGCGAGCGTGATCGATGCGCGATCGAGCCCGTCGGAGACGCCCGCACGCGCATAGGGGCCGTTCGCGTCGGTTTCGTTGAAACGATAATCGAGGCCGGCGGTATGCACGAGCAACTGGCGCACCGTGATCGTCGGCACGCGGCCGTCGGGCAGCGCCGGGCGGAACTCGGGCAGCCAGCGCGTGATGTTTTCGTCGAGCGACAGCTTGCGTTGCGCGACGAGCGCCATCGCCGCTGCCGAGACGATCGGCTTGGTGACCGACGCGAGCCGGAACAGCGTGTCCTCGCGCATCGGCGTGCGCGATTCGCGATCCGCGAAGCCGGCCGCGCGGCGATAGACGAGTTCGCCGTCGCGGGCGACGAGCACCACCGCGCCGACGAGGCGCTGCGTGTCGAGCTGGCGGGACAGGACCGCGTCGATGCGCTCGGCGAGCGCGGGATCGGTTGACGACTGCAGTGACGATGCGGGAGAAGAGGTCATCGAAAGTTCCGTCGTGAAGGGGCCGATCGACATGTTAGGCGGCTGCGGCCGCACGCGTCGTTAACCCTTACACGGAACAGGGCGATGTGCGCGGTACCGGCCGGCGTCGACGAGCACCGGGCGCGGCGGCAGGCAAAATAGGCGCCAAGCGGCCGGCAGCGTTCGTTAGAATCTGCTTTCGTCGAGGAAATGACGCATTTGCATGGTGCAGAGCAGTATCGAATCGAAGACGCTGCTTGTCCTGATTCCATCGTTCATCTTTCGCCGGAGGCGAGCATGCCAGGTTTACTTCCCGATGTTGACCGCGAGGGGCTCCTCGAATATTCGGTGGTGTACACCGATCGCTCGGTCAACCATATGTCGCAGCGCTTCCAGGGTGTCATGCGCGACATCTCCGCCACGCTGAAAAAAGTCTACAACGCGAAGTCGGTCGCGATCGTGCCGGGCAGCGGGACGTTCGGCATGGAAGCCGTGGCGCGACAGTTCGCGACGAACAGGAAGTGTCTCGTGATCCGCAACGGCTGGTTCAGCTTCCGCTGGTCGCAGATCTTCGACATGGGCAGCATTCCGTCGGAAACGACGGTGCTGAAGGCGCGCCCGGTCGAAGCCGGGAGGCAGGCCGCATACGCGCCGGCGCCGATCGACGAAGTGGTCGCCGCCATCAAGGAAAACAAGCCCGATCTCGTGTTCGCGCCGCACGTCGAAACCGCGTCCGGAATCATGCTGCCCGATGCGTACCTGCGCGCGGTGGCCGATGCCGTGCATGCGGTCGGCGGCATGTTCGTGCTCGATTGCATCGCGTCGGGCACCGTGTGGGTCGACATGCAGGCGAGCGGCGTCGATATCCTGATCAGTGCGCCGCAAAAGGGCTGGAGCGCGTCGCCGTGCTGCGCGATGGTGATGTTCAGCCCGCTTGCGCGCGAGCGCATCGATTCGACCACCAGCACCAGCTTCGCGTGCGATCTGCGCAAGTGGCTGCAGATCATGGAAGCGTACGAGGGCGGCGGGTTCGCGTATCACGCGACGATGCCCACGGACAGCCTCGCGACGCTGCGCGACGTGATGAAGGAAACCGACGCATACGGCTTCGACAAGGTGAAGGCGGAACAGCTCGAACTCGGCGAGCGCATTCGCGCGCTGCTGGCGGAGAAGGGGTTCAGGAGCGTGGCCGCGAAGGGGTTCGAGGCGCCGGGTGTCGTGGTCGGTTACACCGACGATGACGGGATTCGCACCGGGAAGAAGTTTGCCGATGTCGGTTTGCAGATCGCGGCGGGCGTGCCGTTGCAATGCGACGAACCGGAGGACTTCAAGACTTTCCGGCTCGGGTTGTTCGGTCTCGACAAGCTGCATGACGTCGATGGTTCGGTGAAGCGGTTTGCCGATGCGTTGAACCGGATCGTTTGAGGCGGTTTTGCGGCGAGGGTTGCTTCGGTGGTCGCCGCTCGTGTGTTGAGTGGCGGCTTTCGAGTCGTTGAAAACGCAACCATTCTGGATCGTGACATGACAGAAGGCGCACTAACGTTTGCCAGTCAAGCCGAATGGGAAAGCTGGTTGGGGCGGAACGGCGGCACGTCGACCGGAGCATGGCTGCGGCTCGCGAAAAAAGGCGCGGGGCAGCGGACCGTCACCTATGAAGAGGCGGTGGAAAGCGCCCTCTGCCACGGCTGGATCGATGGCCAAAAGAAGGCCGAGAGCGAGCAATACTGGTTACAACGCTTCACCCCGCGCACCGCAAAAAGCATCTGGTCCAAACTCAACAAGGACAAGGCCGAAGCGCTGATCGCCGCAGGCAGGATGCGCGCGGCCGGCATGGGCGAAATCGAGAAGGCGAGGAAGGACGGCCGCTGGGAGGCGGCTTATACGTCGGCCAGCAACTCGATCGTGCCGGACGACTTGCAGGCGGCTTTGGACGCCGATCCGAAAGCCGGGAAGTTTTTCGCAACGCTGAACAGCCGTAATCGCTATGCGATCCTGTTTCGGATACAGAACGCCAAGAAACCGGAAACAAGAGCGCGCAAAATCGCCGAATTCATCGACATGCTGAAGCGGGGCGAGACTTTTCATCCGTAGGGCTGGAGTTTCTGACCGAGATTTTGCCGAACGAGGGTATAGCTCGTAGCGAACTGCTCCTGCTTGGCAGCCGTCAGGCGCTGGGCATGCCTGAGGGGCAGGTATCTTCGAGCTGCGGCACGAAAACATTCACCACATGAGCGATCACGAGAACGTCCCTTCCTGGCTTAACCAGCCCTATGAACGCTGTCGCCGCGTCGTGCCGGGCGCGATGCAATCCGAGACAGTGCCGATCGAGGATGCGCTGACGCGCGTGACAGCGGCCGATGTTTTCGCACCGGAGAATGTCCCGCCCATTGCGCTCGCTGCGGTCGAGGGCTATGCATTGCGCGCATCCGATACCGCGCACGCGACGCGTCGTGCACCGGTCGAGCTCGATTTCGAGTTCAGTCGGCGTGCACTGGCTTCGCTAGCGGGCAGTCCGGCGGCTCGCGCAATTGGCGAGCGGCGTGCGGTCGATGTCCCTCCGTATTTCCCGCTGCCGGCAAACGCCGACACCGTCGTCCCGAAAGGCGATCTTGAAATTACGCATCGCGGCGCTCGGTCTTTCCTGCTGCTGCACGCGCCGCTATCCGCCGGGCAACACGTCATCGCTTCCGGCAGCGAATATCGACAAGGCAGCCTGCTCCTGCCCAAGGGCAGCCGGATAACGGCCGAACGGCAGATCGCGCTGACAGCGGCAGGCGTTCGCGATATCGAGGTAACCAAACGGCCGCGCATCGGCGTGGTGATCGTCGGATATGAACAGCGCGCGCCCGGCATCGCTCGCGAGCGATGGCAGCGGCCCGACACGAGCGGACCGTATATCCGTGCGGTGCTGCAGCGCTGGGGATACACGGTGCCGTCGGTCGAGTACATCGAGCCTCCGGACATGACACTGCCGCCGCTCGAAGTGCAACAGAACGAGTACGCATTCAGGAAGCAGCTCGCCGAGCTCGCGCAACGTTACGACCTGATCGTCGGAGCCGGATTGCCGGCCACGCCGCCCTTCCGGGACATCGGACTGAATGCGCAGCGGGTGTATTCGCGCGACGATGCGACCGTCGAGATCAAACAAACGCCGGCTGATCGTTTCAACTTCGGGCGCAGCGACGATCGCTCGCCGCCGAAGAAAACCACACTCCCGTTCACGCGGCCCGACGGTACGCAAAGCGGGATGACGGTCCTGACCAGCTACGATCAGGCCACGCTGATCAACCTGCCGGGCCACACGAGCGCAGTGGCGATGCTGATGCACGCGATCATGCCGCGCGTGCTCGATTTGCTCGAGCACGCTGCAACACCGGGGCCGCATTGGGAAACCGGGATCATCGACCACAGTGTCGAGCGCGATGCCCAACTGAATGCGATGCGATGGGGTAACCTGCATCGTGGGGCCGACGGACGCCTGGTCGTCCGCCTGCTAGCGTCCGAAGGCGACGGATTGATCGGCGGCGTCGCTCGTGCCGATGTGCTCGTCGCGATCCCGGCTGCGGAATATCCGATGGCGGCAGGTTCGCCCGTGCTGTTCCTGCGTCTCGATCGCGACCTGTCCAGCGAGCCGCCGCGCCAGGTGGCGGCGACATCTGCCGAGGCAGCCTCACCATCGCCGCCGGCGGTCGAAACCCGCACGACAACCGTCGATATCGACGACGCACGCCCCGTCGACCTTCGCGAAACATGGCAACGGCTCGACGCAGCATTCGCCGCCGATGTGTCGCGCCTGCCTGGCGGACTGAACGGACCCGCGTCCGACGACGACATCGCTGCCTTGCAGGTCGCGCTGGGTACGACGCTGCCTGACGCACTCGTCGACAGTTTGCGCATTCACGATGGACAGGCGGCGTTGGGCGATGCGTTTTCTGGAAACGATGCGCTGCTGAGCGCCCGCGACATCCTCGCGCAATGGCGCATCTGGAAAGGTCTCGTGGACGCCGGCGATTTCGATGACATGACATCGGAACCGGATCCCGGCATCGCCGATGACTGGTACAACCTGAAGTGGATTCCGTTTACGCATGACGGCAGCGGTAATCACTTGTGTGTCGACCTCGATCCCGCCGAAGGCGGCGTCGCCGGACAAGTGATTCGGGTCTGGCATGATGATGCGCGGCGCGAGCGTATCGCGGGGAGTTTCCCGGAGTGGCTTGCCGGCATCGCGTCGGCGCGATAATCAAGTTGAGCGCCGGTCGAGCGTGCAGTTCAGTGAGTTTCTGAAGGCGTGGGGCGCGCGATTGAACGTCGCGCGTTCACGAACGATCGACGTCGTCCGATGCCGCGTCACCGTTACCCTGCTACGCCGGCAAAAGCCCCGCTTTACGATAATTGTCGATCAGCGCGTCGTAGAGGGAGAGATCGGCGCGACTCCGCGCGATGAGCTGAGCGCCGGCGATGGCGGCGAAGATTGCCCGCGCCCGCTGTTTGCTCTCCCGGGCGCTGACCACTGCCGCAGCGGACAGCACCTTGCTCAACCACGCCACGTTCACGTCGGCGAAGGCCAGAACTTCTTTCATCACGACTTCCGGCAGATCGTCGGTTTCGGCGGCCATGAAGCTGCAAAGACACAGCCGGTTGCCGGTCTCGAGCGCCTTGCGGAAGGTATCCGGATAGCGGCGCAGGCAGTCCAGCGGATCGCGCGATCGGGCCAGCATGTCGTCCAGCGCCGCCGCGGAATCCTCCCAGTAACGCCTCGCCACCGCCGCGCCGAGATCGGCCTTGCTTTCGAAATGGTGGTAGATGCTCGCGGCCTTGATCCCCACCTCGCTGGCGAGATCCCGATAGTTCAACCCGCCGTAGCCGTGCGTCTGCGCGAGCCTCGTGGCGGCTGCCAGGATTTTCTCTCTCGAGTTCGAACTCGCGTCGTTCGTCACCGCTTCAGCCTCCGCGTGCAGGAAATGGATGTTGACACCCCGGATTCTACCTTATATGGTTAACCTAACAAACGTTAGGTAGTTTCGCCAGCGACGTGTTTCCGCGTCGTCCGATCCAGTGCAACCGACTACGGAGCGCCCCTGCAATGACTTCCAGTAACGTCGATTTCGACACAGCCCAGCTGCCCATGATGAAGATCCACGATTTCCCGACAGGGCCCTATCCGACACGTGTGCGCATTGCACTGGCCGAAAAGGGGCTGCAATCGCGCGTCCAGTTCGTGATGGTCGATCTTTACAAGGGCGAGCATAAAAAGCCCGAGTTCATCGCCAGCAAGAATTATTCGGGTACGTTGCCGGTGCTGGAACTCGATGATGGAACTTGCATTGCCGAGTGCACGGCCATTACCGAATACCTCGACGCGTTCGACGGCGTACCTACACTCACCGGCACCACGCCACGCGAAAAAGGCGTCATCCACATGATGAGCAAGCGCGCCGAGTTGGAATTGCTCGACGCGATCAGCGTTTACTTCCATCACGGCACGCCGGGGCTGGGCCCGGACGTCGAGACGTATCAAAACCCGGAGTGGGGATTCCGTCAACGCGACAAAGCGCTGAGGGGCATGCGCTACTTCGATGCCGTTCTGCAAAGGCAATCGTACGTCGCGGGCGAGACGTTCTCGATGGCCGACATCACCGTCATCGGCGGTCTGATCTTTGCGATGCTCGTGAAGCTGCCAGTGCCTGAGGAATGCGAAGCGCTTCGAGCCTGGTACGCGAGAATGCTGGCGCGTGAGAGCGTCAGGAACCAGCCGGTGTTTGCGATGCTGGCCTGAGCTGCCCCTGCATCGGTCGATAACGGGCGGATGAGGCGAGCGAACGGATGACCGCGCTACCGCGTCAAGCGGTACAAAACATCGGGACAACGCTCCTCGTTTCTGCTTCCGTCGCTGTACGCAATGGCAACGAACCCGTGCTGCTCGTAAAACGCAGCAGCATCGTGGTTCATTTGAAACGTATGGAGCTGGAGCGAGCCGTCCGTTTGCGACTTCACCGATTCCAGCAGCGCAGTGCCGATTCCTTGCCGTTTGAATTCGGGGCACACGTACAATTGCTCGAGCCATGTCACGCCGTCGGTGGCAGCGTGTGCGGCCATGCCGATGATGTGGCCATCGTTCACGGCGACGGTAACGTTGCCCGACGGAACAAGCATGTTGGCAACCCAATCGCGGACGGTTGCTTCGGCGTGCGCGAGTGGCGCATAGGATGCCAGCGTGTCGCGCGACCGAAGATAGACGTCGGCCACCGCTGCGGCATCGGCCATCGTCGCGCGACGCAAGATCAGGGGCATGGTTCGGCCACTCCGAAGTCGTCAAGGAATGCTCGACGATAGCAGCATGGCATCGAACTTCCAAGGTCGTGTGGAATGCTGCTGAAGGGGCGGCTGAAATCGGCAAGTCCGCGCGATATATCGAGTTTGCAGTACGGACAATTGGCGCAGTGTCCCGCCAGTTTCTGCCATTCGATTTTCCGAGGGAAGTCGTCGATTGGGGATTCCTTGGGACTCGGAAAAGCTCAGTTACAAGCATGCGCTTCAGAGATGGGCACCGGCTCAATTGCCACTCCGGCAGTGCCGGCGAGCAATCGTCGCAGATGAATCTGCGCGGAACCGGGGCCGCTTATCAAAACCTCGTAATCCCGACCAGCTTCGGGGACAAACGTGCCGGCGCCTGGCGCATAGGTTACCCAGTAAGCTTTGGCGTTCCTCATGGTCGTCTCAGTGATCTGAGCGCTAATTGTCAAGGGTTCGCCGGCAGGAACGATCCATTCTTGATAATAGCGATAGGCGTCGGAAGGTAGCGGCATCCCGACAGTTTTATTTACCATTGCGGAAAATCCCGGCTTGGATACCAGGCGGCTGGGCTCAGGATATCCACCCCAAAGCCCTTGTTTCGGCGTACAAGTCGTGTTGTAGTGAAAATACACGGTCGCCCCCCAATACACACGAATTCGGGCTTCCCTATCAGGCTGCCACGCGGTCGGGTTCGATTGAGGGGACGCACAGGCGCCGAGCACAATAGGGGCGAAGAGCGCGCAAAAGAATGCAATACGATGGCTCATGGAGTAGCGCGGTGGTTATTCGTGGCTAGCAAAAATACCTCACGTCTTGGATGCTGTCACTAGGCATCGATCGAATGATCATCAGCTTTCGAGCGGTCCGACTGACCGTTTCGGGTCGGCAGCGCTGAATGTCTCGTTAAAATGAGGGGCAGGCGGGCAGGCGGGCAGGCGAAGGGCAGTCAGGAATGGCCACTGCGCATTATTTTGACGTGAATTTTAGGTGTAAAGGGGAATAAGCGATGGGCTCATGGGTCCGATGCAAGTGTGACAAACTCGTTCACAAAAACCTATTTTGCGGAACAGGTATATCTTTGGTCGCGACGGAAGCGTTCCTCGACGAGGATCATGTCGCAAAAAGCGCGGGTGACTTGGTCTCTGATCTTATTCAGAATTCCGAAATTCTAATTACATGCTGGAACTGCGGACGAATAATCTTGGTGAGGGAGACCAAAGACGAGTTCGAGGTCAGGTTCTTCAAGCCGGAATAAGAAGGGCAAATATAGATTTGCCGAGAACTCGCATGGCACATCGAACGGCCGCTTCGGGAATCATCGAGGGACCGCTTGGGGCCGTCCTGAACCAGTAACAGACCGACGTCGCATGTCGCAACATTGCGGCCATCGCTACCTCACACCACCGTGCTGACTGATCCATCCATCGGAGGGAACTCATGTTCGACCACGTCAAATTCGGCGTCAGCAACTACGCTGCAAGCAAGGCGTTTTTCCTGAAGGCGCTTGAACCGCTGGGCGTCGTGATTGTCGGGGAAGGCGAGCCGTCTTACGGGATCGAGATCAGTCCGCCCGGCAAGCCTTCGCTGTGTCTGTTTCAGACCGACGAGAAACCAGCGCATCTCCACATCGCGTTCGCGGCCGACACTCGGCAGCAAGTCGATGCGTTTCATCGCGCCGCGCTGGAGGCGGGCGGGAAAGACAATGGCGCGCCGGGGCTGCGGCCGCGTTATCACGCGAACTACTACGCGGCGTTCGTCATCGGCCCGGATGGACACAACATCGAGGCGGTGTGTCATCGGGCGGACGGGTGATGCGCCGATGGCTGGAGATCATGCGTCGCAAGCGGGCGTATGACATGACGCAAGCGATGTGTTGCTGCATGGCGAAGCCAAATCATCGACAATCTGCGTCGTTCAAAAAATGACAGAGGGTGGGCTATGCGCTGGATCGGTAAAACGCTCGCGGTGATCTGGAGCATTGCGGTTGTCGGCATCGCAAGTGTTCACGCCGCCCCCGGCGAACCTGCATTCCCGCGCTTCACGCAAACCGAAGGCAAGCTCGATGCGGACGGGCTTCCGGTTTCCGGCGTGAAGCTCTGCGCGCTGCCCGACCGTGCGCCGTGCTTCGAGATGCCGCCGGCGCCGCTTCCCCATTCTTCGAAGGAGTGGTACCAGTTCGGCCTGAATCCACGGTCCGAGCGGCTGCCGATTGCGTCGGGCGGCTCGTGGGTATTCTTCTCGGGGATGTTCTCTGGCGGCGGCAGCGGGATGCTGGAGCGCGTGGCCGTGCTGCGTGTCGGCGCGAACGGCAAGATCGAGAACCTGATGCCGACAGTCACCCAAACGGAGATGGCCGATCGCGCGATGTGGAGCTTGCCGCAGGTGTCGCCGTATCCGCTGTTCGTCCGGGCCGACTATGTATGGGGCAAGGACGAGAATCATTTCGGTCAGCACTTCTTCGAAGTCGACGCGTGGATGTTCGATCCCGCCGCCAATCAATACGTGAAGCGCTTTTCCTACCGCACGAGCAAACGCTACGACAGGGGCGAGGGCGCGGACCACGTGTTGACCGCCGAGCGTCCGGAGATCCTGCGGCGCCTTGCCGCCGGCAAGTAACGCCGCTATCGACGCATTTCTCCGTACGTTTCCTTGCACACCTCGCGTAGCGCGTCGACGAGCAGATCGCGCGCGGGCGAATGCGAATCGGCGGAGCGCGTGAACAATGCAATCGGCGGCAGCGTCCACACCAGCGAATAAGGCACGATCGCCACGCCGGCGATCCGCACCAGTTCTTCGGCGATATCGGCCGGCACGATCGACACGGCCTCGTCGCTCGACGCGATCATTTCGCCGATCAGCTTCGACGAGTAACTTTCGACGATCGGCACGGGCGGCGCGATGCCGGCCGACAGGAACAGGTCGGTCACCTGTTCGCGCATCGGCGTATGCGGCGCGCCGAGAATCCAGTCGAGCGCGTGCAGCTTGTGCCAGTCGAGCGGCGTGCGGGCGAGCTTGGCGGCCAGCCGCCGGCTCGCGATCATGCGCGGCTGCTGCTGGTACAGCACTTCGAACGAAACCTGCCCGAGATCGATCGCCGACGACGCGCGTCCGATCACGATGTCGACACTGTGATCCCTGAGCTGCAGCAGCAGCTGGTCGCTGGTGCCTTCGTGAATCGTCACGGTCAGGCGCCGCTCCATGCGCGCTTGCAGCCGCTTCAGCGCGGCCGACAGCATCTGGCCGGAGATGAACGGAATCACGCCGATGTGCAAATGGGCCGCATGCCCGGCGGCGACGGCCTCCATCTCGCGGGCGAGGTGGTCGAGATCCTTGATCATCGCCTTCGCTCGCTCGAGCACGACCGCGCCGAGCGCGGTGGGCCGCATGCCGCGGGACGAGCGCTCGAACAGCGGCGTGCCGAACATGCTTTCCAGCTCGGACAGCGCGTTCGTCACGGCCGGCTGGCTGCTTGCCATGTGCTCGGCGACGCGCGTCAGCGATCCGTGCTGCTGGATCTGCAGCAACAGCACCAGATGCCGGATCTTCAGACGAGCGCCGAGCCGCCTGACCACGTCGTTTGCGTCAAAATTCATTGACTGGTCATGCATTCATTAGGAAAAAGTGATGGGCCGATATTAAAACAGAATCATCACGTTATGGCGGCCCCCTAGAATCCCCTTCATGGATCGCGCCGGGACTGGCCTGGCGCCCACGCCGGGACGAAAACATGAAACAGACAGAGACACAGCAGCAGGCCGCTTTCGACTATCACGAATTTCCGACCCCCGGGAAAATCTCGGTCGTCGCGAGCAAGCCGCTGGTGACCCAGCGCGATCTGGCGCTGGCCTATACGCCCGGCGTGGCGAGCGTGTGCGAGTCGATCGCCGCCGATCCGCTGAAGGCGCACCGCTTCACGAGCCGCGGCAACCTGGTGGGCGTGATCACGAACGGCACCGCCGTGCTGGGCCTCGGCAACATCGGCCCGCTCGCGTCGAAGCCGGTGATGGAGGGCAAGGCCGTGCTGTTCAAGAAGTTCGCCGGGATCGACGTGTTCGACATCGAGATCAACGAGACCGACCCGGACAAGCTGGTCGACATCATCGCCGGCCTCGAACCGACGTTCGGCGGCATCAACCTCGAAGACATCAAGGCGCCGGAATGCTTCACCGTCGAGCAGAAGCTGCGCGAACGCATGAAGATTCCCGTCTTCCACGACGATCAGCACGGCACGGCCATTACCGTGTCCGCCGCGTTCATCAACGGGCTGAAGGTCGTCGGGAAATCCATCACGGAAGTGAAGGTCGTGACGTCGGGCGCCGGTGCTGCCGCGCTGGCGTGCCTGGACCTGCTGGTCGACCTCGGGCTGCCGGTGGAAAACGTGTGGGTGACCGACATCGAAGGCGTCGTCTATCGCGGCCGTACCACGCTGATGGACCCGGCCAAGTCGCGCTTCGCGCAGGAAACCGACGCGCGCAAGCTCGCCGACGTGATCGGCGGCGCGGATGTGTTCCTGGGGCTGTCGGTTGGCGGCATTCTCACGGCGGAGATGCTCAAGCAGATGGCGGCGCGTCCGCTGATTCTCGCGCTGGCCAACCCGACGCCGGAAATCTTCCCGGAACTGGCGCACGAGACGCGCGACGACGTCGTGATCGCGACGGGCCGCTCGGACTACCCGAACCAGGTCAACAACGTGCTGTGCTTCCCGTACATTTTCCGGGGCGCGCTGGACGTGGGTGCGACGACGATCACGCGCGAGATGGAAATCGCCGCGGTGCACGCGATCGCGGGGCTGGCCGAGGAAGAGCAGAACGAAGTCGTCGCGGCGGCCTACGGTGCATACGACGTATCGTTCGGCGCGCAATACCTGATTCCGAAGCCGTTCGACCCGCGCCTGATCGTGCGGATCGCGCCGGCCGTGGCGAAGGCGGCGATGGAAGGCGGCGTGGCGACGCGTCCGCTCGCGAATCTCGATGCGTACGTCGAGCAGTTGCAGCAATTCGTCTATCACTCGGGTGCGTTCATGAAGCCGCTGTTCGCGACCGCGCGCCAGCTCGTGCGCGACGGCGGCAAGGCGCGGATCGTGTTCACCGAAGGCGAGGACGAGCGTGTGCTGCGTGCGGTGCAGGTGATCGTCGACGAGAAGCTGGCGCGGCCGATTCTGGTCGGGCGTCCGGAGGTGCTGCTCGCGCGCATCGAGCGGTTCGGGCTGCGTTTGCGGCTCGGCCAGGATGTCGAAGTGACCAACCCGGAATACGACGAACGTTTCCCGCAGTACTGGACGAAGTATTGGGAAATGCGCTGCCGCGATGGTATTTCGAAGGAAATGGCGCGCGTGGAAATGCGCCGCCGCTTGACGCTGATCGGCGCGATGATGGTGCAGCTCGGCGACGCGGACGGGATGATCTGCGGGACGGTGGGCGAGTATCACAATCACCTGCGGTTCGTGGACGAAGTGATCGGCAAGAAGCCGGGTGCGTCGACCTACGCGGCGATGAACATCCTGTTGCTCGATCAGCGGACGGTGGCGCTGGTGGATACGCACGTGAACGACAACCCGGATGCGGAGCAGATCGCTGAATTCACGATCGCGGCGGCGCGGCAGATGGAATGGTTGAACCTGACGCCGAAGGTCGCGCTGCTGTCGCGGTCGAATTTCGGGGCGGGGAGTGCGGCTTCGGGCGTGAAGATGCGCCGGGCGCTGGAGATCATGCGGGAGCAGGCGCCGGATATCGAGGCCGATGGCGAGATGCATGGCGACTGCGCGCTCGATGAAGGGCTGCGGGCGAAGCTGCTGCCGATGTCGCCGTTGAAGGGGGCGGCGAATTTGCTGGTCTGTCCGAATGTGGATGCGGGGAATATCGCGTACAACCTGCTCAAGACCGAGGCGGGGAGCAATGTGGCGGTGGGACCGTTCCTGTTGGGGGTTAATGCTCCCGTGAACATCCTTACGTCCAGCGCCACCGTGCGGCGGATCGTGAATATGGCCGCATTGACGGTGATCGAGGCGAATCGGGGTGTGGGTGGGTGATTGAATGGCTTCGTGGGGCGGCTGAGGCCGCCCTTTGTTTGTCAGATTCGGCCAAAACCGGCCGTTCGACACCCAGCGCAAATTCGTCGACAATCAACGTTCCGACGCCCATCGCTGCCCGCGAGAAAGAGTATGGCCCGCCCGCCTCGTCCACCCGACCTGATGGTGAATTTTTCTCTAACCGCGCAGCGATCGGACGGCTCGTTGAAAGAGGTCGTCTCGGGCTATCGTCCCATCTACAAAGTGCGCGACGACTACTTGTCATCGTCACATCACGAATTCGTGGACGTCACAGGCGTCTGTACGGGACAGCAGGGCAGAGCGGAGGTCTGGCTATTATCGCCTGAGGCATACCCGCACACGTTTTGGATTGGCCGGCGTGTTGAAGTTGCAGAGGGTTCACGAGTGGTAGGGATCGCAGAAGTCCTACAGATCCTTAATCCATTGCTCGAATTGCGCGCAGATGGTTGAGTGATTTGGGTGCTGGCGGGAGGCCGTATGCGCGAGACGTCCGATCATCTATGTGATGAGCCCGGTGAAGGTACCATCTTCGTTGCCGCGCTCATCAAGATCCTGGCGGCCAGTCTTGCCGAGCCGTTGCGGCTTGCTCGGGTTTTCGGCTCGACTCCGCCGCGAGGCGAATCTCGATATATGTCGATACTGAGGGTACTTCCTGGTGGATGATGTATTCCATATGAACCGCCTGAAGGCGGACGAGCAGAGGATGTGCGGTGCTCGATGAGCATCGCTAGGTCAGACCAACTTCGTTGAAGATCGGCATGCGTGCCCGCATCCAGATAACGATCGTTGGAGGGAAGGATGTCTTGTACTCCTTGCCATCGCCAGTGTTGCAGCACCAAGTCGCGTTAGGCTAGTACGGGCGACACCGCATGCCCTTTGAGAATTATCCTGATCTTCGCGACTTTCGCGTACTCGGATCGATTTAACAGTTGTTTTCATTACTATTGCGGACTTGCATGGGTATCGATTAATTTGGCGCGGATTCATTCAGAGGTGCTGGCTACGCGTGACCATCTTCAAAGTAGTCTTGTCCGTGATCGCCATATATCTGGTGGTCGATATCGGGTGGACGTTCGTGTGGGTTGACGTGCATAACGCGATCACGATTTTCGCGCTCCTGCATACGAAGCCGGCGAACTTCGTCATCACGTCGATCATCTTCGGTTTCTACCTGTACCGGCGCGTCAGAAATTTCAACCGTTTCAGCCGAGCGAAGCGCGCAGGCCTCGCGATCGTCACGGTCGTTTTTTTTTGCGTTCGTCTACCTGGTAGGATTTCGCGGGATCATGGCTGACTGTACCGATTGTCAGCGCTTCAACTACAACGTCAAGATGAATGGCGGTGTCAAGCACGTTGACGGCACAACCTACATCATCAACATCTGCGGGAGTGGTGCTCCGGGCAATGGTTTTTTCGTGGATCAGAATGAGCAGGTCAAACTCGTCGTCAGCAATGCACACGGCTCGACGCTCGCCACTCGACTATTTTTCGTTTTTTGGGACGGCCGGCCGGGGGAAGAATCGACCATCATCCGTAAGAACAAGTTGATTTATTTCGACGCATCGGATGAGTACGACAGTGAAAGGTCGATCTCGCTGCCACCGACCACGCTCGATTGGATCGCGGCGAGAATTCCGATTTGGCTTCGCTGAGAACGCCCTCGATGCCGTGGTGGTCGTCGCGTTGAAGCGGCGCCGCCCACGACACGATTCTTGCTGAACCGCCCAAGCCAAGAAAGCCGTGGCGATCATCATGACCACCCGGGCGAAACAACCACCCGAATCAAACACCCGTTCGGCAAACCGCCCCGGAACCCCGCATCATCCGCGCACCGCCAACACGCACCCCACCGCGATTTAATGACCAAACCGCAAGACCTAGTGCATAGATATCGTTTGCCGAGCCCTTAATGACTATCGACAATCGTGGCTCGAATTCACCGCCGTGGCGCCAGAAGCGCCCTGGCGGCCGGCACTCGACGGCTATCCCGGCCGCCCGCGCCTTCCAGCTCACGACGACATGTACGCGTTCACGCCCTCATTCCAAAACCCTGCCGGCTCGCCGATCCGCGAGTTGTTCAAGTACCTGTCCGAACCCGGCATGATTTCCTTCGCGGGCGGTTATCCGGCCAGCGACCTGTTCGACGCCGCCGGCCTGAACGCGGCCGCCGAACGCGCGTACGCGCAACCCGTCCGCTGCCTGCAATACGGCCCGACCGACGGCCTCGCCGAACTGAAGCAGCAACTGATCGCGCTGATGGCGCGTCGCGGCGTCGCGTGCACGCCAGCCGAACTGCTCGTCACGACCGGTTCGCAGCAAGGCCTCGACCTGCTGCTGCGCGTGATGGTGTCGCCCGGCGACGTCGTGCTGACCGAACAACCGGCGTACCCGGCCACGCTTCAAGCCATGCGTTTGCAACAGGCGCGCATCGTGACGATTCCCGTCGACGGCGAAGGCCTCGACGTCGATCGTCTCGCGGCACAACTCGCGTCCGGCGCGATCGCGCAGCCGAAGCTGCTCTACACGGTCCCCACCTTCGCGAACCCGACGGGCGCGACGCTCACGCGCGAACGCCGGCTGAAGCTGCTGCGTCTCGCGGTGCAATACCGTTTCCTGATCGTCGAGGACGACCCGTACGGCGACCTGCGCTTCGCGGGCGAACCGGTGCCGTCGATGCTCGCGCTCGCGAACGAAGTGGACGGCGCACGCGACTGGCTCGTGCATTTCGCGAGCCTGTCGAAAATCGTCGCGCCGGGGCTGCGCGTGGGCTGGACGATCGCGCCGGCCGAGATCGCGCGGCGCTGCGTGATCGCGAAGCAGACGGTCGATCTGTGCAGCGCACCGTGGACGCAGGCCACCGCCGCCGAATATTTGGCGGACGGCGCGCTCGAACGCCATCTGCCGCGCATCACGGCCGCGTACCGGATCAAATGCGACGCGATGTGCGACGCGCTGCGCGACGGGTTCGGCGCTGCGATCGAGTTCCATCGTCCCGAAGGCGGGATGTTCGTGTGGGCGCGAATCAGGGCGGTGTCGTCGGACGTGCTGCTGCAACAGGCGATCGCGCACAAGATCGTGTTCGTCCCCGGCAAGGCGTTCTTCGCGGACAACGTCGACGCGGCGTCGCTGCGCCTGTCGTTCGCCGCGCCGGACGTCGATGCGATCCGGGAAGGCGTCGCGCGCCTCGTGCGCGCGTATGGTGCGGCGCGGGCCGCGTGAGGAGACATCAGCGTGAATATCACCGTCAACGAAACGGCCTCGACCGGCGCAGCGTCGGGCGCAGGCGATAAGCGGCCAGCAAAGCATCGCTCGTCGCAGATCAGCGTCGGGCCGCAGTATGTGGCCGACGTGCTCGGCCGCTTCGGCGCGGAGCCGGCAACCGATGCCGGCGATGCGGCGCCGGTCGTGCTCGGCTACAACTGACAGGCACGAGGGCGGCGGTTCGCATCACCTGCGAGCCGTCGGCGAAACGAACGGTTAAGCTTGCGCGATCGAAACACCGACGATCGCCGCCGCCCCATGTCCGACTCGACCCCCGAATCGCTCGCGCAAACGTACGACCGCATCTGGTCCTGCCTCGAATCCGGCGTCAGCGTTCAGCGCTCGCCGTTCACGATGTTGCAGGCGGCGACGCTCGGTCTCGATGGCGCACCGAAGGTCCGGACGATCGTGTTGCGTCAGGTGAACCGCGTCGAGCGCGTGCTGTCGTTTCATACCGATGCGCGCTCGGAGAAGGTCGCGGAGTTGCGTCGCGATCCGCGTATCTCGATCGCCGCGAATGATCTCGACGCGCTCGTGCAGATTCGCGCGGAAGGAATTGCATCGGTCTGCGACGACGAAACGCAACGGCGCGGGATCTGGGAGGCGAGCCGCCCGCATACGCTGCTGCTGTATCGAGCACCGTTGCCGCCCGGCATGCCGGTTGCGTCTCCGGAAGCCGCACATGTCGACGGCACCGCACCAACCGGCGACGGCTACGAAAACTTCTGCCTGATCCAC
Source organism: Burkholderia anthina (assembly GCF_001547525.1). Classification (GTDB taxonomy): domain Bacteria; phylum Pseudomonadota; class Gammaproteobacteria; order Burkholderiales; family Burkholderiaceae; genus Burkholderia; species Burkholderia semiarida. The sequence goes on along the minus strand of NZ_LNJP01000003.1, from coordinate 935,867 downwards.
ATGACGGTCACACGCATCGACTGGCTCGAACTCGCGCGCGCCGGCCATCGCCGAGCGGTATTCGACCTGAACGAAAACCGCTACGAAGCCCGCTGGATCGCGCCCTGAAGCGGGCCGAGCGCGCGCGAGCCGCTCAAGGCCGCCCGTCCGACGCGGCTTGAATCATCCACTCGCGCATCACCGCGATCGCACCGTCGTCGCGGCGCTCGGCCGGATACACGAGATAGAACCCCATCGACAGCGGAAACGCGAAGTCGAACGGCTTGCACAGCCGTCCGGCGGCGATGTCGCGCTCGACGAGCGGCTCGGTCGCGAGCGCGATGCCCTGGCCGGCGACGGCCGCATCGATCGCGAGCGACGTCTGGTTGAAGCGCAGCCCCTTGTGCGGATCGACGTCGACCGGTTCGGGCATCGCCGCGAGGAACTCGGGCCACAGGTCATGCGCGTCGTGCAGCAGCACCTGGCCGGCAAGCGCGCGCGGCGAAGCCGGCGCGGTCAGCAGCGAAGGGCTGCACACCGCGCACACGTCGAGCGGGAACAGCGCATGGGTGACGAGATGCTTGCCGAACGGCGGCTTGCCGTAGCGAATCGCGAGATCGACGCCGTCGTGGCGGAACGTCGCGATCTGCGGGTCGGCGATCACGCGCACGTCGTAATCGGGATGCGCGTCGGTGAACTGCGCGAGCCGCGGGATCAGCCACTTCGACGCGAACGACGGCGTCGTGCTGATCGTCAGCGCGGCGCGCCGTTTCACGAGCTTGTCGGTGGCGTCGGCGATCGCATGCAGCGCACGCTGCACGTCGGAAAAATAAGTGGCGCCGTCGTGCGTGAGCGCGAGGCCGCGCGGCAGGCGCTCGAACAGCTTCAGGCCGAGCACGTCCTCGAGGTGGCGCACCTGCTGCGCGACGGCGCCCTGCGTGACGCCGATCTCGTCGGCGGCGGCGCGGAAATTGAGGTGCCGCGCGGAGACTTCGAACGCGCGAAGCGCATTCAGCGGCGGCAGGCGGGAAGGGCGTGGCGGCATCGTCAGACTGTAGAAAAACTATCGGCTGGCGGCAGAAATACTGGTTCGACAGCCGGAATCGATGCGCCTACATTACCACCATGGCGCGCCGAGTGGCGGCTGCGCGGCGGCGGAATCGGAACGAGGAGCATAGCGTGACTGTAGAAAAAGTGGCGTTGATCACGGCGGCGGGCAAGGGCATGGGCGCGGCGATCGCGCGCGAACTGGCGGCGACGGGCTATCGCGTCGCGCTGATGTCGCCGTCGGGCAGCGCGGTGGCGCTCGGCGAGGAACTGGGTGGGTTCGGCATCAAGGGCTCGGTGACGGACGAAGCCGATATCGACACGCTCGTGCAGGAAACGGTCGCCCGCTACGGGCGGATCGACGCGGTCGTGAACAATACCGGCCATCCGCCGAAGGGCGAGCTGCTGGCGATCACCGACGACAACTGGCACGCGGGGCTCGACCTGATCCTGCTGAACGTGGTGCGCGTGATGCGCCGCGTGACGCCGATCTTCCAGAAGCAGGGCGGCGGCGCGGTGGTGAACATCTCGAGCTTCGCGGCGGACGCGCCCGAGCAACCGATGCCGGTGTCGTCGGCGCTGCGCGCGGCGCTGAGCGCATGGACGCGCCTGTACGCGGAACGCTATGCGGCCGAGAACATCCGGATGAACGCGGTGCTGCCGGGCTTCATCGACAGCTGGCCGGAAACGCCGGAGATCGTCGCGCGCATTCCGGCCGGCCGCTTCGGCAAGACCGGCGAGATCGCGAAGACGGTCGCGTTCCTGCTGTCGGACGGCGCGGGCTACATCACCGGCCAGAACATTCGCGTCGACGGCGCGATCGTCAAGGCGCTCTGAGCGCCGCAGCGGCGAGCGAGCGGCGGCGCGGGCCGCCCGCTCGCGGTGCAGCCGCTACAAACGCGTACAAATCAGACAAATCCCGGATACATCAGACCTTTCAAATGGGCGACGCCGCGTGACGAGGGCGCGCCGGATCGAAAGCCTGGGCGCGATCCCGCGCGCGGCATCTTCACTTTCCACTTCACGAAAGGATGCCGAACGATGTCTTCCACACCGTTTTCCCCGATGCGTCGCCACCTGCTGGCCACTTCCGTGGCCGCCGGGGTCTCGGCGATGCTGCCCACCGCGCTGCATGCCGCGACCGGCGCGAGCGGCATACGCCCGTTCACCGCGCACATTCCCGATGAAGCCGTGGCTGACCTGCGCCGCCGCATTGCCGCGACGCGCTGGCCGGGCCGCGAAACCGTCGCCGACGAATCGCAAGGCGTGCGGCTCGCGCGCATGCAGGCGCTGCTGCGCTACTGGGGCACCGACTACGACTGGCGCAAGGGCGAGGCGCGCCTGAACGGTTTCCCGATGTTCATCACGGAAATCGACGGGCTCGACATTCATTTCATCCACGTGCGCTCGCGGCACGAGAACGCGATGCCGATGATCATGACGCACGGCTGGCCCGGCTCGGTCTTCGAGCTGCTGAAGGCGATCGGCCCGCTGACCGACCCGACCGCGCACGGCGCGAGCGCGGACGACGCGTTTCACGTCGTCGTGCCGTCGTTGCCGGGTTTCGGCTTCTCGGGCCGTCCGACGAAGACCGGCTGGGGTTCCGATCACATCGCGCGCGCGTGGGGCGAGCTGATGGCGCGGCTCGGCTATACGCGCTTCGTGTCGCAGGGCGGCGACTGCGGCTCGGTGATTTCGCACCGGATGGCGATGCAGCGCGTGCAGGGCCTCGTCGGGATTCACGTGAACATGCCGGCGACGGTGCCGCCGGACATCGCGACGCTGCTCCAGGTCGATGCGCCGGCGCCGGCTTCGCTGTCGCCGAAGGAGAAGGCCGCGTACGAGAAGCTCGCGACGTTCTACCGCGACAACTGCGGCTACTCGGCGATGATGGTCACGCGGCCGCAGACGGTGGGCTATGCGCTGGCCGATTCGCCGTCCGGACAGGCCGCGTGGATGTACGACAAGATCTCGCAGTGGACGTACAGCGGCGGCGTGCCCGAACGCTCGATTCCGCGCGACGAGATTCTCGACGACATTTCGCTGTACTGGCTGACGAACACCGCGACGTCCGCCGCGCAGATCTACTGGGAGGATCACTCGAACAACTTCAACGCGGTGGATATCTCGCTGCCGGCCGCGATCACGGTGTTTCCGGGCGAGATCTACCAGGCGCCGCGCAGTTGGGCGGAGCGCAGCTATCACAACCTGATCTACTTCAACGAAGTCGACAAGGGCGGGCACTTCGCCGCATGGGAGGAGCCGGAACTGTTTGCGCGTGAAGTGCGTGCCGGGTTCCGGCCGTTGCGGCGCGTGTAACCAGAGTGACACGACGAATGCGGGCCAGGCGGTGGCGCGGCCCGTGTTCGTTTTCAGGTAACTGCCTGCAAGGCCTGCGCAAACCGCTTGTCCGCGAGATACGCGACGTTGAAGCGGCAATACTTCGACGGACGATCGGCCTGCGGCGAAAACACCGCACCGGGCGCGAGAATCACGCCACGCTTGAGCATTGCCTGCGCGAGCTGCATCGAATCGGGCCAGCCGGGCAGCGCGGCCCACAGATACAGGCTCTGGTCACAGGGACGATAGACCTCCGCGCCGAGGCGGCCGAGCGCTGCGAGCGCGGTGCCGGTCGCACGCCGCAACTTCTCCTGAAGATGATTCGTATGCCGGAGGAAATGGCCATCGCTGACGATCGCGTCGAGCGTGCGTTCGCAGTATTCCGAGCTGCTGACGTGCGTCAGCATCTTCACGTCGGCGAGATCGCTGGCAAGCGCCGCATTGCACGCGAGAAACCCGACACGCAGCGCCGCCGACACCGATTTCGAAAAGCTGCCGATATAGATGGTGCGGCGCAGCTGGTCGAGCGTCGCGATGCGCGTGAGCGAGCGCGGCCGCAGGTCGGCGAGCGCATCGTCCTCGACGATGATCAGATCGTGCGCGTCGGCGAGCTGCAGAATGCGGTGTGCCTTGGCCGCGCTCGTATCGGTCGCGGTCGGGTTGTGGCCGACCGATTGCGTGAAGAACAGCTTCGGCCGGTACGCGGCGACATGCTCGGCCAGTTTCGCGACGTCGGGGCCGTCGATCTCGCGCGGCACGCCGACGATGTTCGCACCGCTCAGCTTGAGCTTGCCGAACAGCGGGTAGTAGCCGGGATCGTCGACGAGCACGGTGTCGCCGGGACGCACGAAGTAGCGCAGCACGAGATCCATCGCCTGGTTCGCGCCGTGCGTGAGCACGATCTGCGCGGGCGGCGCCTCGATCTCGTAGCCGGCGAGCTTCTGCTGCAGCGACTGGCGCAGCGGCAGATAGCCGAAGCGGCTGCCGTAGCGGAACAGCGACGCGGCGCTCGTGCGCATGATGCGCTGCTGGTACTGGTTCAGCCGCGTTTCCTCGAGCCACTCGATCGGCGGGAAGCCTTCGCCGAGATTGAGCACGTCGGGCTTCACGTGCAGTTGCTCGCGCATCAGCCACACGATGTCCATCGCGCGGTCGAGCGAGTTCGGCTCGTCGATGTCGGGCACGGCGGCCGCGCGCCGCGTGACGAAGAAGCCCGAGCCGCGGCGCGGCTCGATCAGGCCGTCGGCCGCGAGCATCTCGAACGCGCTGATCACGGTGTTCTTCGAGCAGCCGGACGCCTCGGCGTATTCCCTGATCGACGGCAGTTTCGCACCGGCCGGCAACACCCCTTCTTCTATCTGTCTGGCCAGATTGTCCGCCATTGCGCCAGACAGGCTGGCTTTCGCACGCTGTTTCATCGGAATGTTCCGTCGGGGCCGGCCCACTGTCATGGGTACGGCTGGATGACTGTCTGCGCCGTCTGTACCTTTTCAATGGGTACAGCGTGACTATTATTCGGCTATCCGCTGCCTGCCGCAAGCGCCGACGGGCAACACCGCCACCCCGAAACAGCCGACCCATCATGCCGATCGATTCCGCCTTGCCGAACTTCCGCTCGCTCACGCCCGAGCAACGCCTGTCCCACCTGTCCCGCACCGTCGGGCTCGACGACGCCGAGCACGCGCTGCTCGCGAAACCGGGCGCGCTGCCGCTCGAGACCGCGAACGGGATGATCGAGAACGTGATCGGCACGTTCGAACTGCCGATGGCGGTGGCCGGCTACTTCCGGATCAACGATCGCGACGTGATCGTGCCGATGGCCGTCGAGGAGCCGTCGATCGTCGCGGCCGCATCGTATATGGCGAAGCTCTCCCGCGCGGCCGGCGGCTTTCGCACGTCGAGCAGCGGCCCGCTGATGCGTGCGCAGGTGCAGGTGATCGGCGTCGGTGATCCGTACGGCGCGCGGCTCGCGATCCTGCGGCACGCGGCCGAACTGATCGCCCTCGCGAACAGTCGCGACAAGGTGCTCGTGGGCCTCGGCGGCGGCTGCCGCGACATCGAGGTTCATGTGTTCCCCGACACGCCGCGCGGCGCGATGATCGTCGCGCACCTGATCGTCGACGTGCGCGACGCGATGGGCGCGAACACGGTCAACACGATGGCCGAAACCGTCGCGACCCGCATCGAGGCGATCACCGGCGGCCAGGTACGGTTGCGGATACTGTCCAACCTCGCCGATTTGCGGTTGGCGCGCGCGGAGGTACGGTACTCGGCGGCGACGCTCGCGACCGACGATTACGCCGGCGAGGACGTGATCGACCGCGTGATCGACGCATACGTGTTCGCGGCGACCGATCCGTACCGCGCGGCGACCCACAACAAGGGCATCATGAACGGCATCGATCCGGTGGTGGTCGCGACCGGCAACGACTGGCGCGCGGTCGAGGCCGGCGCGCATGCGTACGCGAGCCGCAGCGGCCGCTATACGTCGCTGACGACGTGGGAGAAGGCCGCCAACGGCGACCTCGTCGGCACGATCGAGATGCCGATGCCGGTCGGGCTCGTCGGCGGCGCGACGAAGACGCATCCGCTCGCGCGCCTTGCATTGAAGATCATGAACGTGACGTCGGCGCAGGAGCTCGGCGAAATTGCGGTCGCGGTCGGGCTTGCGCAGAATCTCGGTGCGCTGCGCGCGCTCGCGACCGAAGGAATCCAGCGCGGACACATGGCGCTGCATGCGCGCAACATCGCCGTCGCGGCCGGTGCGACGGGGGCCGACATCGACCGGATCGCGCAGCAGATGGTCGCGGCGAAGGACGTGCGTACCGATTTCGCCGTCGCGTTGCTCGCGGGCCGCAGCGGCGGCTGACCCGCGCGCTGCGCGCCGCGCCGGCACGGCCGGCGACATATCAAACCAGGAGGAGACACATGGAACAGACCGGTTCAAGCGCCGTCGCACCCGCGCCGCATCGCGCCCGGCCGTTGGCCGGCGCCGATGCGGCGGCCACGACGCTCGTCGAGGTATGGGGCGATACGGTGGCGACGAAGCATCTTGCGTGGTCGGTGCTGCTCGGCATCGCGATCAGCCTCGGCGCGTTCGAGGTCGGCCGCATCGCGCTCGCGTCGTTCGTGCACGACGCGGCGATCGCACGCGCTTACGCAATGCTGATCGGCCTGGGCGGCTGCCTGCTGGCCGGTGCGATCTGCGCGCTGCTGTTCAAGCCGAAGCGCACGGTGATCGAACATGCGGCGGGCGGCGCCGAGCGCGACGACGCATTGCGGCAACTCGCCGAAGCATCGGGCGGGCTCGGCTCGACGAACGACCTGTCGCCCGCCGCGCGCGCCGAGATGGAGGAACTCGGGTTGCTCGACCTGTTCGCGTCGTACGACGCCTCCACCGGGCGCGCCCGCGCGGGAGGCCGCTGATGGACGCGCTGCTGCATGCATTGCCGGCCGCGTTCGCGATGGGGCTGCTGGGCGCGATCGTGTTCTCCGCCATCGGCCTGATCTCCGGCACCGACGAAACGACGACGATCGCGCCGCTCACGTTGCTCGTCGCGCTGCTCGGCGTGCCGCCGGCCGGCGTGTTCACGTTCTTCCTCGCGGGCGCGGTGGCCAAGCACATCACGCACGCGATCCCGACCGCGCTGCTCGGTATTCCCGGCGACACGATGGCCGCGCCGCTGCTGCAACAGGCGACGCTGCTGCGCGCGCTCGGCGTGCCGCACATCGCACTGCGCAAGATGATCTCCGGCGCGATCGTCGCGGCGTTCGTCGCACTGCCGCTCGCTGTGCTGTTCGCGTCGCTGCTCGCGCCGTTCGGCGCGGCGATCGCGAAGGCGGCGCCGTGGGTGTTCCTCGCGGCGGCCGTCGGCATCGCGTATTTCTCCGCCGGGCGGTGGGCGTCGGTACTGCTGCTCGTGCCGTTCGTGATGCTGGTGGTCGGCTTGCAGGCGCTCACCGGTCGTTATGGCGTGAAGCTCAGCGTCAGCTACTTCCTCGGGATCGCGATCGGGCCGCTGGTGGCCGACCTGTTCTCGATCCTGTCGCCGGCCGAGCGGCGGCGCATGCGTCGCGACGGGCCGTCGACGTTCGTACTCGCGCCCGACGTGAAAAGCTGGCGCGGCTACTTCCCGAATCCGCTGAAGGTGCTCGACCGCGAGCAGGTCGCTTGGACGGTCGGCACGGCCGCCGTGTCGAGCGCGACGTTCGTGTTCAGCCCGGTCGCGATGACGGTGCTGATGGGCGAGATCGTCGGTGCGCGCGTGCGTCATGCTTATCAGCGCCTGACGACCGTGATCGCCGCGCGCAACGGCGTGACCGAGGCGACCTACATCGCCGAAGCACTGATTCCGCTGATCGCGTTCGGGCTGCCGCTGAGCCCGGTGGCGGCCGGACCGGCCGCGCCGTTGTTCAATGCGCCGCCGCGCTTCACGGTCGATGCGGCGAGCGGGCAGATCCACAACCTGCATACGCTGATGAGCTGGCCGGCGTTCCTCGGCTACGGGCTGCTGTCGATCGTGCTGGCCGCGCTGATCGCGTATCCGCTCGCGATGCACCACGCGCACCGCGCGGCGTCGTTCGTCGCGCGCAAGCTGAGCCATGAAGCGATCATCGCGACCTTCGCGGGGCTGATCGTCGTGATCGGCGTGTGGGAAGGGCAACTGCTCGGGCTCGCCGTGATCGTGACGATCGGCCTGTTCGGTGGAATGCTGTCACGCCTGTTCGCGTTCAACACGGGCGTGCAGTTCATGGGCTATTACGTCGCGGTGCTCAGCGTGCCCGCGATCGCCAAACTGTTCTGACGCGCCGGCGCCGGTCGCGGATGCCCGGCCATCGCGGCGAAACGTCGCTTTTCCGACGATTTTTGAATCGCTTTTTGTCGTGTTCGCACACAGATACGTTGGGATACAAAGCGCCCGGTCGGTTCGGATATAAAACCGGTGAAGCGATTCACACGACGGCGCGGTGCGATGCGCCGCCGCTGCGAACGACGATACCGGATTGCCCGCACGTGCCGCGGGCCCCTTCCTTAGCGATCGACAATGGAGAACGAGTCATGTCCGATAACGTGAACACCCGCCGCCGCCTGATCCTGGGCTCGACGCTGGCGAGCCTCAGCCTGGCCGACCTCGGCTTCAGCGCGCTTGCGCATGCGCAGTCCGCGCCCGATGCATCGGCCGGCAAGCGTGCGGCCGGCGCCGCGTCGCTGGGCACGATCCACCAGATCGACGCGGGCGTGCTCAACGTCGGGTATGCGGATCTCGGCCCGAAGAACGGCCCGGCCGTGTTCCTGCTGCACGGCTGGCCGTACGACATCTACAGCTATGCCGAAGTCGCGCCGCTGCTCGTCGCGGCCGGCTATCGCGTGATCGTGCCGTACCTGCGCGGCTACGGCTCGACGACGTTCCGCTCGGCCGACACGGTGCGCAACGGCCAGCAGGCGGTCACGGCCGTCGACATCGTCGCACTGATGGATGCACTGAAGATCGACCGCGCGGTGTTCGGCGGCTACGACTGGGGCGCGCGCACGGCCGACGTCATCGCGGCGCTGTGGCCGCAGCGCGTGAAGGCGCTGGTGTCGGTGAGCGGCTACCTGATCGGCAGCCAGGCGGCGAACGCCAAGCCGCTGCCGCCGAAGGCCGAGCTGCAGTGGTGGTACCAGTTCTATTTCACGACGGAGCGCGGCGAACTCGGCTACGCGCAGAACCGCGATGCGTTCAACAAGCTGATCTGGCAGCTCGCGTCGCCGAAGTGGCAGTTCTCCGACGAAACGTTTGCGCGCACGGCCGCGTCGTTCCAGAATCCCGACCACGTGGCCGTCGTGATCCACAACTATCGCTGGCGTCTCGGGCTCGCGAAGGGCGAAGCGCAATACGACGACATCGAGCGGCGTCTCGCGGCAGGCCCCGCGATCGCCGTGCCGACGATCACGATGGAAGGCGACGCGAACGGCGCGCCGCATCCGGAGCCGGCCGCATACGCGAAGAAGTTCACCGGCAAGTACCAGCACCGGACGATCACCGGCGGCATCGGCCACAACCTGCCGCAGGAAGCGCCGCAGGCATTCGCCGATGCGATCCTGCAAGTGGAGCATCTGTGATGCGGGCGCGCGTGGGAGTGTGGCGGCGCGGTGCGCGCCGGGTGGTCGCCGCGGCCGTGCTGCTGGCCGGTGCGTGGTCGGCGAGCGGTCCTGCCGCGTTCGCGGAACAGCCGAAGCCGGCCGCGGCCGCGTCGCCGATCTACGGCGTGACGATTCCGCCCGGCTATCGCAAATGGGAAATGGTTGCGCCGGCAGAGGAAGCCGCGCCGCTCGACGAGTTGCGCGTGGTGCTCGGCAATCCGGTCGCGATCCGCGCGCTCGAAAAGGCGACGCTGCCGTTTCCGGATGGCACGATCCTCGTGAAGCTCGCGTACAAGCGCAAGCAGTCCGACGAGTTTCCGCCGGCGACGGTGCCCGGGCAGGCGACGACCGTGCAGGTGATGGTGAAGGACTCGCGCCGCTATGCATCGACGGGCGGCTGGGGCTTCGGGCGCTTCATCAACGGCGTGCCCGCCGACATCGGCCAGCATCAGACGTGCTTTGCGTGTCACCAGGCCCGCGTGAAGAATCACGATTACGTGTTCACGCGGCTCGCGCCGTGACGTGACACGGCGGCGTGAAGCGGATGGAAAGGCGTGCCTTGCGAGGCACGCCTTTTTTTTCATGCGGTGCGCGGCGGGGGGGCGAAACGGATCACGCGCGTTTGTATCGCACTGTATCTGCGGTCGTTCCTGAAAAACTGGCATGCAGAACGCCCCGGTTTCGGAAACATGCCGGATACGTGCGCGGGTTCTACTGTCGACATGCAGCAAGCGTTCAGCGCCACACGTTCACGCCGAATGCCAAGTGATCGACACCCCAACTTCCTTCAAGGAGAACTCTCATGAAAGCCGCTCGAATCCTCGCCGTTGCCGTCCTCGCCGTCGCTCCGGCCCTGTCGTTCGCCGATACGGGCCACGGCCTCACGCGTGCCGAAGTGCGCGCCGACCTCATCCGTCTCGAGCAGGCCGGCTACAACCCGGCCGGCAGCGAAGCGCACTACCCGGACGATATCGCGGCCGCGGAGCAAGCCGTCGCCGCCGCGCAGCAGGTCGCACGTTCCGACCAGAACGGCCCGTCGAAGTCGCAAGGCGACAACGTGGCCGATGCGTCGACGTCGGCCGGTCATCGCGACGCCGCTGACGACCTGTACGCGCATTCGTGATCGGTCGCCGCGCCTGCCTCACGGAGGTGTGGCGCGCACTGAAGCACTTCACTTGAACAACACGACAAAGAAAGGAGCATGACGATGGCCGGTTTGATGAAACGCGTTCTGGTATCCGCCGCGGTAGTCGGCGGACTGTTCGGTGCGGTCGCGGCGCAGGCCGCACCGAAGGAAGACCTGAAGGGCACCAACGTCGTGCTCGTGCACGGCGCGTTCGCCGACGGGTCGAGCTGGAACCGCGTGATTCCGCTGCTCGAGGCGCGCGGGCTGCACGTGGTGTCGGTGCAGAATCCGCTGAGTTCGCTCGCCGACGATGCGGCCGCGACGAAACGCACGATCGACGAACAGAAAGGGCCGGTCGTGCTGGTCGGCCATTCGTGGGCCGGCGTCGTGATCAGCGACGCGGGCAACGACGACAAGGTGAAGTCGCTCGTGTACGTCGCGGCGTTCGCGCCCGACAACGGCCAGTCGATCGCCGACGTCACGCAAGGGCTGCCGGCGCCGTCGTGGGCCGGGGAGCTGCGCAAGGACGCGGGTGGTTTCGCGCGGCTGTCGGACAAGGCGATCGCGCAGGATTTCGCGCCGGATCTGCCGCCCGCGCAGCAGCGCATCGTCGCGGCGACGCAAGGGCCGTGGTACGGTGGCTGCATCTCGGAGAAGGTCACGCAGGCCGCGTGGCATGCGAAGCCGTCGACGTTCGTCGTCGCGACGCAGGACCGGATGATCGATCCGAAGCTGCAGGAAGCGATGGCGAAGCGGATCGGCGCGACGGTCGCGCGCGTGAACGGCAGCCATGTCGCGATGCTGAGCCAGCCGAAAGCCGTGGCCGATGCGATCATCGCCGCCGCCGAGCGCACGAAGCACGATACGCAGTGAGCGAATGCGGCGCCGCGCCTTCGTGAGGATGCGCGGCACCGTGAGTGATGGCGATGTTTTCCACCAGGAGAAGTGATGACGCAACTCTGGCAACTGTCGGCAACCGAAATCGCGAAGCGCGTGCGGCAGCGTGAAGTGTCCGCGCGCGACGTGGCGGAATCCGTGCTCGACCGGCTGGACGCCGTGAATCCGGCGATCAACGCGGTGGTCGAGCATCGCCCCGACGACGTGCGGCGGCAGGCCGACGAAGTCGATCGCGCGATCGCGCGCGGCGACGATCCGGGGCCGCTCGCGGGCGTACCCGTTACCGTGAAGATCAACGTCGATCAGGCCGGCTATGCGACGACCAACGGCACGCGCTTGCAGGAAAACCTGATCGCGCAAGCCGACAGCCCGGTGGTCGCGAACATCCGCAAGGCCGGCGGCGTGCTGCTCGGCCGCACGAATTCCCCGACGTTCGCGTTGCGCTGGTTCACGTCGAATCTCGTGCATGGCCGCACGCGCAATCCACGTAATCCGTCGCTGACGCCGGGCGGATCGAGCGGCGGCGCGGCGGCGGCCGTCGCGGCCGGGATCGGCCCGCTCGCGGTCGGCACCGACATCGGCGGCTCGGTGCGCTACCCGGCCTACGCGTGCGGCGTACACGGCATCCGGCCGTCGCTCGGCCGCGTGCCGGCGTTCAATGCATCGTCACCCGAGCGGGCGATCGGCGCGCAACTGATGTCGACGGCTGGGCCGATCGCGCGCACGATCGACGATCTGTCGCTCGCGCTGCGGGCGTTCTCCGCACCGGACCCGCGCGATCCGTGGCACGTCGCGGTGCCGTTCGACGGGCGCGCGGTGCCGAAGCGCGCGGCGTTGTGCGTGCGTCCGCGTGGCCTCGAGGTCGTGCCCGAAGTCGAGGCCGCGTTGCGCGATGCCGCGCGTCGGCTCGTCGATGCAGGCTGGACCGTCGACGAGATCGACGATACGCCGCCGATGCGCGAGGCGGCGCTGCTGCAGGAGCAGCTGTGGCTGGGCGACGGGTTCGACGCGCTGGCGAACGCGGTCGAGCAAGACGGCGATCCGGGCGCGGCCGCGGTGATCGCCGCCGTGCGCGGCAAGGTGCGCGACCTGCCGGCCGACGTGATCAGTCGCGCACTGGTTCGACGCACGACGCTGACGCGAGCGTGGCGGCTGTTTCTCGATGAATATGCGGTGTTGCTGCTGCCTGTTTCCGCGGAACTGCCGTTTCCGGACGATCTCGACCGGCAAGGGCCGGACGGGTTCGAGCGCGTGTGGGAAGCGCAGCTCACGTTGCGCGCGCTGCCTGCGATGGGGCTGCCGGGGCTGGCCGTCACGACGTCGCTCGTGAACGGCGTGCCGGTGGGCGTGCAGGTGGTGGCCACGCATCATCGCGAGGATCTGTGTCTGCTTGCCGGGCGCGATATCGAGGCGCGTGGCGCGCCGGTTGCGCCGGTCGATCCGGTGGCGTGATGTGCTGACGGCGCGTGCATCGGCGAGGCTTGGAGGCTTCGTCGGTGCATCGCGTGGCCCGTGTCATTTCGGATTCCATGACGACGCGCGAAATGCGCGTCGATCGTCCCCCTCCTTTCTTTTCACCCCCTTCGATGCACGACATCGAACGGCCATCGCCCTCCATTTCCAGCCCGCGATCGACCGCGCGCCGATAGCGCGCGTCCGCTATTGCATTCCCCGCGGCGCTGATTAGGAAATGAATTTTTATTGGTTCTGCTTCCCCGACCGCACTCGCATAGTGGCGCTGACGGCTATAGACAGCACGCAAGCTGCGACGGCCGCATTCCCGGTGTTTTTGTTCATACGAATCTGCGAGAACGAGGAAGTGTCATGACGGTTGAACTGCAAGAACGAACCGCTGCGCAGCAGGCGCTCGAAGACGCGCGCGCGGCAGCCGTGGCGGCTGGCACGCCCTACGCGGGCGGCGTCGCGCCGGAAGCCGCGTGGGCGCTGTTCGCGGCGGGCGATGCATTGCTGGTGGACGTGCGCACGGCCGAGGAACGGAAATTCGTCGGTTACGTGCCGGAGTCGCTGCACGTGCCGTGGGCGACCGGCACGAACCTGACGCGCAACCCGCGCTTCGTGCGCGAGCTGGAAGCAAAGACCGGCAAGGATGCGGTCGTGCTGTTGCTGTGCCGCAGCGGCAACCGCTCGGCGCAGGCGGCCGAGGCTGCCACGAAGGGCGGTTTCACGCAGGTATTCAACGTGCTCGAAGGCTTCGAGGGCGACCTCGACGAGCGGCAGCATCGCGGCGGCCGCAACGGCTGGCGCTTTCGCGGCCTGCCGTGGGCGCAGGATTGATTCACGGCCGTTACGGGGAGAAAGCAGCATGGCCGCGTTCGACATCGACGACATCGTTCAATCGCTGCAGACGGTGCGCCGCGCATGGCGCGAAAAGCAGCGGCGCTCGCTCGAACCGGGCGGGCGCGATTTGCCGGCGCGCGAGGCACTCGCGCAGATCGTCGGCGCGCTGAAGGGTGTGCTGTTCCCGATGCGGCTCGGGCCGCCCGACCTGCGGCAGGAAAGCGAGAACCTCCACGTGGCCCACGCGCTCGACGCGGCGCTGAATGCGTTGCTCACTCAAGTGACGCTCGAATTGCGCTACGCGGCGCGTCAGCGCAATGCCGACGGGCCGCTCGACAACCTCGACGAAGTCGCGTCGAAGGCCGTGCAGGCATTCGCCGCGCGCCTGCCGGAGATTCGCCGGCTGCTCGACAGCGACGTGCTGGCCGCCTTCCACGGCGATCCGGCGGCCGGCAGCGTCGACGAGGTGCTGCTGTGCTACCCGGGCATCCTCGCGATGATCCACCACCGGCTCGCGCACGAGCTGTACGGGCTTGGCCTGCCGCTGCTCGCGCGGATCATCGCCGAGCAGGCGCATGCGGAAACGGGCATCGACATTCATCCGGGCGCGCGCATCGGCGCGGGCTTCTTCATCGATCACGGCACGGGCGTCGTGATCGGCGAGACGGCGATCATCGGCGAGCGCGTGCGCGTGTACCAGGCCGTCACGCTCGGCGCGAAGCGCTTCCCGCGCGATGCGGCCGGCCATCTGGAGAAAGGGCTGGCTCGCCATCCGATCGTCGAGGACGACGTGGTGATCTATGCGGGCGCAACGATTCTCGGCCGCGTGACGATCGGGCGCGGCGCGGTGATCGGCGGCAACGTGTGGCTCACGCAGGACGTGCCGCCCGGCGAAAACGTCACGCAGGCCGTGCTGCGCAGCGAAGCGAACGCCGCGCCGCGCACGGCGGCGCGCGTCGCCTGGGAGGCGCGATGAGCGACCTCATCCATCACTTCGGCGCCAACGTGCGCAAGCTGCGCGAGGCGCGCACGTGGTCGCAGGAGCAACTGGCCGAGCATGCGGGGCTGAACCGCTCGTACGTCGGCGAGATCGAGCGCGGCGAGGCGATCGCGTCGATCGTCACGGCCGACAAGATCGCGCGCGCGTTCGACGTGTCGATCTCGACGCTGCTGCCGGGCGCGTACGTCACCTGAGCTCGCGCCGCATCGCTTCCCCCTCGGTTGCACGATCTGACGGCTATAGCATGTTGAGCCGGCACGGGCGTGCTTCCGATAATCACCGAGCGTCATAAGCAATCCCGTTTTTCATCTTAAGAACCCGGAGCCACACATGTCGACCGTTGCAAGCGGCACGGCCGCGCTGAGCGATCACGCCGCCCGCCAACTAGCGAACGCTACCAAGACCGTCCCCCAGCTTTCCACGATCACGCCGCGCTGGCTGACCCATCTGCTGCAATGGGTGCCGGTCGAGGCCGGCATCTATCGGCTGAACCAGGTGAAGAACCCGGAAGCCGTGCGCGCCGCGTGCACGCAGCTCGAGGACGAAAGCGTGCTGCCGCGGACGTTCGTGCCGTACGAGGAACAGCCGCGCGAATACTTCCTGAACGCGGTGAGCACGGTGCTCGACGTGCATACGCGGATCTCCGATCTTTACAGCAGTCCTCACGACCAGATCAAGGAACAGCTGCGCCTGACGATCGAGACGATCAAGGAGCTGCAGGAAAGCCAGCTGATCAACAATTCCGATTACGGGCTGCTCGCGAACGTGACCGACGAACAGCGGATCTTCCCGCTGACGGGCGCGCCGACGCCGGACGATCTCGACGAGCTGCTGACGAAGGTGTGGAAGGAGCCGGCGTTCTTCCTCACCCACCCGCTCGCGATCGCCGCGTTCGGCCGCGAATGCACGCGGCGCGGCGTGCCGCCGCCGACGGTCAGCCTGTTCGGCTCGCAGTTCCTCACGTGGCGCGGCATTCCGCTGATCCCGTCGGACAAGGTGCCGGTCGCGGACGGCAAGACCAAGATCCTGCTGCTGCGCGTCGGCGACAAGCGCCAGGGCGTCGTCGGCCTGTATCAGCCGGGCGTCGCGGGCGAGCAGGGGCCGGGCCTGTCGGTGCGCTTCATGGGGATCAACAACCAGGCGATCGCGTCGTACCTGATCTCGCTGTATTGCTCGCTCGCGGTCCATTCGCCGGATGCGCTGGCTGTCCTCGATGACGTCGAAATCGCCAAGTTCCATGACTATCCCGACACCTATCGTTAATCCCGGCGTGGCCGCCGGCGACGCGCACGCGTTGCCGCACGCGCCGCTGCCGGCTGGGTTGCCCGATCCGGCGACGCTCGCGCGGCTCGCATCCGAGTTCTTCGCGACGCCGCCCGGGCAGGCCACCTCGCCCGGGCTGTCGGCGGGCAGCGGCGCGGTCGGCGGCGTGCCGTCGGCACTGCCGGCGGCGGCGCCGATCCTCGCGTCGGCCAGCAACCCGGTGCCGGGCGGCTCGCCGCTCGCGGGCCCGGGCGGGGCGGGCACCGGCGTGCCGGGGCTCGCGCTGCCGCAAGGCAAGGTACCGGGCGCGAACCTCGCGCCGTCCGCGCCGACGCATGTGTTGTCGCTCGGCAACCGCGCACCCGCGCTCGCGCCGCATGCGGCCGCGCAGAACGGGCTGCCCGACAACGCCGTGTCGATCGCGCCCGCGCTCGAACCGCGGGTCGGCGGCGCGGCGCTCGGCGTGCCGCAGGTGAACGCGGCCGCACCGGAAGGCGCGACGAAGGCGTCGCCGTACTACTTCACCGACGGTTCGCTGCAGGGCTGGCAGGCGACGCCGCAGGACATCGTCGTGCCGTCGAACGGCCTCGCGTCGCCGGAAGCGTTCGGGTTGCCGGGCGACGACGCGCTGCGCGAACTGCTCGCCGTGCGTCGCGACGTGCCGGTGTCGCGTGGGTCGGGCGCCGACGTGCCGCGTTATTTCATCGACGATGCGCAGGCGGCCGAGCCGCAGGGCCAGCCGTATCGCGGCGCCCACCCGGCGTTCGACGTGAACGCGATCCGCCGCGATTTCCCGATCCTTCAGGAGCGCGTGAACGGCAAGCAGCTCGTCTGGTTCGACAACGCGGCGACGACGCACAAGCCGCAGGCCGTGATCGACCGCCTCGCGTACTTCTACGCACACGAGAACTCGAACATCCACCGCGCGGCCCACGCACTGGCGGGCCGCGCGACGGATGCGTACGAGCATGCGCGGGAAACGGTGCAGCGCTTCATCGGCGCATCGTCGCCCGACGAAATCGTGTTCGTGCGCGGCACGACCGAGGCGATCAACCTGATCGCGAAGACGTGGGGCGTGCAGAACGTCGGCGAAGGCGACGAGATCGTCGTGTCGCATCTCGAGCATCACGCGAACATCGTGCCGTGGCAGCAGCTTGCCGCGCAGAAGGGCGCGAAGCTGCGCGTGATTCCGGTCGACGATTCGGGGCAGGTACTGCTCGACGAATACCGGAAGCTGCTCAACGATCGCACGAAGATCGTGTCCGTCACGCAGGTGTCGAACGCGCTCGGCACGGTCGTGCCGGTGAAGGAGATCGTCGAGCTCGCGCATCGCGCGGGCGCGAAGGCGCTGGTCGACGGCGCGCAGTCGATCTCGCACATGCGGGTGGACGTGCAGGCGCTCGATGCGGATTTCTTCGTGTTCTCCGGACACAAGATCTACGGGCCGACCGGGATCGGCGTCGTGTACGGCAAGCGCGCGATCCTCGACGACATGCCGCCGTGGCAGGGCGGCGGCAACATGATCGCGGACGTGACGTTCGAGCGCACGGTGTTCCAGCCGCCGCCGAACCGCTTCGAAGCCGGTACCGGCAACATCGCGGATGCGGTGGGGCTGGGTGCCGCGCTCGATTACGTGAACCGCGTCGGCATCGAGAACATCGCTCGCTACGAGCACGATCTGCTCGCGTATGCGACGAGCGTGCTCGCGCCGGTGCCGGGCGTGCGGCTCGTCGGCACCGCGCGCGACAAGGCGAGCGTGCTGTCGTTCGTGCTGAAGGGCTATGAAACCGAGGAAGTCGGGCAGGCGCTGAACGAAGAGGGCATCGCGGTGCGCTCGGGGCACCACTGCGCGCAACCGATCCTGCGGCGTTTCGGGCTCGAGGCCACGGTGCGGCCGTCGCTCGCGTTCTACAACACGTGCGACGAAGTCGATGCGCTGGTGAGTGTCGTCAGGAGACTGGCGGCGCGACGTTGACGTTGTCGTTCTCGTTGCGCCGATGTTGTCCGCTCGTGGCGGCCTTCGCGGGCCGCCGCGAGCGTTTTCATGCTACCCGGTCAGAAGCGCACGACCGGCTTCTTCTCGACGTTGAACCCGTCGCGCAGCACGCCCGTGATCGAACGCACGCGTTGCGATGCGCGATGACCGCATCGACCTCGTGTTCAGGCGTGCGCGGGAATGCGCGCCGGCGCGGTACGGCAGGTGAGCGGCGAGCATTCGAAACGGACAAATACGCAGCGAATCAACGTCCGGCCAGCATCCGCCCGCCGACCCCTATCAGCAACAGCCCGGCCGCCGTATCGAGCACGGCCTTGCGCCGGACCAGCAGCCGGCGCACCGACGGGTGCGACGCGAGCAGCGCCATCGTGCAATACCACGCGGCCGAGATCGCGACCGACAGCACGACGACCGACAGATCGAGCCACGCCGGCGCGTGGGCCGGCACCATCAGCGCGAAGATGCTGCCGTAGAACGCGACGGATTTCGGGTTCGTCATGCTGACGACGTAGCCCTTTCTCGCCGCGTGCCAGTCGGACATCGCGGCCGGCGCGGAAACGGGCAGCGGCTTGCGCGCGGTCGCGATCATTTTCAGGCCGAGCCAGATCAGGTACGCGGCGCCCGCCAGCCGCAGTGCGGTGTGAACCCATGCGACGTGCGTGACGAGCAGGCTCAACCCGCCGATCGCGATCGCGGCCCAGGTGCCGGACGCCGCGGCCAGGCCGAGCCCCGTCATCACGCCGGCGCGACGCGACGCGACCGCGGTGGAGGTGACGATCACGAAGTTCGGGCCCGGGCTGGCGACGCTCAGCAGCAGGACGCCGGCGAGCGGCAGCAGGGTGTTGGCGATGGGCGACATGGGGTGGAAGCGGTGTGGCGGAACGGGTCTTGATCTTACCCGAGCGCGGCGATCGGCTCCGTCGAACCCGGCATTCCGTGGCGCCAAAGCAAACAACGCGTGACGACTTCCGTCGCCACGCGTTGTTGCAGGATTCTGCCCAACCGCGCGCACGCCGACAAACCGGCGCGCACGCTGCCGCGTCGTCAGAAATCGAACCCCGGCCCGCCCGCACCCGGGCCGCCCGGCGCGGCGGCCGGCGCTGCGTCCTTCGGCGCTTCGAACACGGTCGCATCCGTCGTCAGCAGCAGCCCGGCCACCGACGCCGCGTTCTGCAGCGCGGTGCGCGTGACCTTGGTCGGATCGAGCACGCCCGATTCGACGAGATCGCCGTACTCGCCCGTCTGCGCGTTGTACCCGAAGTTGCCCGTGCCTTCGGCGACCTTCGCGACGACGACGCTCGCTTCCTCGCCCGCATTCGTGACGATCTGGCGCAGCGGTTCCTCGAGCGCGCGCAGCACGATCTTGATGCCCGCGTCCTGATCGGCGTTCGCGCCCTTCAGTTCGCGGATCGCCTGCCGCACGCGGATCAGCGCGACGCCGCCGCCCGGCACGATGCCTTCCTCGACGGCCGCGCGCGTGGCGTGCAGCGCGTCGTCGACGCGGTCCTTCTTCTCCTTCACCTCGATTTCGGTCGCGCCGCCGACCTTGATCACCGCCACGCCGCCCGCGAGCTTCGCGACGCGTTCCTGCAGCTTCTCGCGGTCGTAGTCGGAGGTCGCCTCGTCGATCTGCACGCGGATCTGCTTCACGCGCGCCTCGATGTTCTTCGCATCGCCCGCGCCGTCGATCACCGTGGTGTTTTCCTTGCCGACCTCGATGCGCTTCGCCTGGCCCAGTTCTGCCAGCGTTGCCTTCTCGAGCGTCAGGCCGGTTTCTTCCGCGATGACTTGACCGCCGGTGAGGATCGCGATGTCCTCGAGCAGCGCCTTGCGGCGATCGCCGAAGCCCGGCGCCTTGACCGCGACCGTCTTCAGGATCCCGCGGATGTTGTTCACGACGAGCGTCGCGAGCGCTTCGCCTTCGACGTCTTCGGCGATGATCAGCAGCGGCCGGCCCGACTTGGCGACCTGTTCGAGCACCGGCAGCAGGTCGCGGATGTTCGAGATCTTCTTGTCGTGCAGCAGGATGTACGGGTTTTCGATCTCGGCGATCTGCTTGTCCGGATTGTTGATGAAGTACGGCGACAGGTAGCCGCGGTCGAACTGCAGCCCTTCGACGACGTCGAGCTCGTCGGCGAGCGACTTGCCGTCCTCGACGGTGATCACGCCTTCCTTGCCGACGCGGTCGATGGCCTCGGCGATGCGCTGGCCGATCGATTCCTCGCCGTTCGCGGAGATCGTCGCGACCTGGGCGATTTCCTTGCTGGTGGTGGTCGGCTTGCTGATCTTCTTCAATTCGTCGACGGCCGATGCGACGGCCTTGTCGATGCCGCGCTTCAGGTCGAGCGGATTGAGCCCGGCCGCCACGTATTTCTGGCCTTCGCGGACGATCGCCTGCGCGAGCACGGTGGCCGTCGTCGTGCCGTCGCCGGCCGCGTCGCTGGTGCGCGACGCGACTTCCTTCACGAGCTGCGCGCCGATGTTCTGCAGCTTGTCCGCGAGTTCGATTTCCTTCGCGACCGATACGCCGTCCTTCGTGACGACGGGCGCGCCGAAGCTGCGTTCGAGCACGACGTTGCGGCCCTTCGGCCCGAGCGTGACCTTCACCGCGTTCGCGAGGATGTTGACGCCTTCGGTCAGCTTCGACCGGGCGATGTCGCTGAAAATGATTTCCTTGGCTGCCATGATTGCGCTCCGTTATTGATTGACGACCGCGACGATGTCTTCCTCGCGCAGCACGAGAAACTCGTTGCCGTCCACCTTGACGGCTTGCCCCGCGTACTTGCCGAACAGCACGCGCTCGCCGACCTGAAGGTCGGGCACGATGCGCTGGCCGTCCGTGTCCTTGCGGCCGGGGCCCACGGCGATGACTTCGCCCTGGTCGGGCTTTTCGGCGGCGCTGTCGGGGATCACGATGCCCGACGCGGTGGTGGTTTCCTGATCGAGTCGCTTCACGATCACGCGATCGTGCAAGGGGCGTAGGCTCATTGGTTCGTCCTGTGCGGTTCTGTCGAAATTGGCTGGCACTCTTTGGCAGAG
This sequence comes from Burkholderia anthina, assembly GCF_001547525.1. Taxonomy (GTDB): domain Bacteria; phylum Pseudomonadota; class Gammaproteobacteria; order Burkholderiales; family Burkholderiaceae; genus Burkholderia; species Burkholderia semiarida. The sequence goes on along the minus strand of NZ_LNJP01000003.1, from coordinate 914,758 downwards.
AGTGCTGACGAGTATAAAAACGCGCGGCGACGCGATCCAATAACGGATTTCGAAAAGCATTTGCGCGAATGCGCTATGGACGAACAGCAGCCGGTGTAGGCCGTCAGATCAGCAGCGACACCGTCTTGAACAGCGCGAGGTCCTCCTTGCGCGCGGATCGCGCGTGCCGGCGGATGACATGCAGCAGGCAATCGATGAAGCAGCGCGCGGCGTCGCTGAGCGTGCTGCTGCGGCGCGTGACGATGCCGAGCTCGCGCGGTTCGAACGTTTCCTTCAGCGACAACGCGCGCATCCGGTCGCCGGACGGCGGCACGGCCGCGAGTATCGTCGGGCACCACGTGCACATGTCGGCCTGTTCGAGCATCGTCTGCAACATCGCGACCGACTGCGCGCGGACGATGCGCCGCTCGTCGATCCGGGCGCCGTGGCGCGTGAACAGATAGTCGACGAGCGCGGCCTGCCCGTCGGCCGCGAAGTTCAGCACCCAGTCGTTGTCGAGCAGGTCGTGGATCGACCGCGCGCGTTCGAGCGGATGGCCGGCGCGCACCATGACCGACGTCTCGTAGCGCAACATCGGCTCGCATGCGAATTCCTGCGTGCCGCCCGGCTGAACGTGCCCGAGCGCGAAATCCATGCTGCCGTCGCGCAGCAGCGGCTGCGCGACGGCCATCAGCGCGTCGTAGAGTTCGAGCCGCACGTCGGGCATGTGCTCGCGAAATCGCAGCACGGCTTCCGCGAGGAACGTCATCGTGAGCCACGGCGTGACACCGATGCTCAGCCGGCCCTCGACGCGGCCGCGCATGCGTTCGAGATCGCTCTGCGCGTGTTCGAGCTGTTTCAGCACGAGCCTCGCGTGCGTGAGCAGCGTCTTGCCGTAGTCGGTGAAGCCGATCCCCTCCGGCGCGCGCACGAGCAGCGGCAGGCGCTCGCTCGCCTCCAGCTCGCGCAGCGCACGCGTGACGGCCGCCTGCGACAGCCCGAGCGAGCGTGCCGCGCCGCGAATGCTTCCGGCCTCCGCGCTGGCGACGAGCGCCTGCAACTGATGCAGCTTGATCGTGCTCATGGTGCGATACCCGACAACGAAAGGTTGTCATCATAACGAAACCGCGGCTGTTCGACGGGATTTTCGCTACCTACGATTAGGGCGCGATCGGTCATTCGGGCGATCGGCAACCGGAATGCATCGAGGAGAATCGGGTTGGACCATTCATCCATTCAGCCGGAAATGGCGGCGATCGAGGCGGAGATGATCGCGCTGCGGCGCCGGCTGCACGCGCATCCGGAGCTGGGTTTCGACGAGCATGCGACGAGCGATCTCGTGGCCGAGCATCTGACAACATGGGGTTATCGGGTAACGCGCGGGCTCGGCGGCACCGGCGTGGTCGGCACGCTCACGCGCGGCGCCGGGAAGCGGCTCGGGCTGCGCGCCGACATGGACGCGCTGCCGATTCGCGAGGCCACCGGGCTGCCGCATGCGAGCCGGCACGACGGCGTGATGCACGCGTGCGGTCACGACGGCCATACGACGATGTTGCTTGCGGCCGCGCGCTGTCTGGCGGAACGCGCATGCTTCACGGGTACGCTGAACCTGATTTTCCAGCCGGCGGAGGAAGGGCTCGGCGGCGCGAAGCGAATGATCGACGACGGGCTTTTCGTGCGCTTTCCCTGCGACGCAGTGTTCGCGATGCACAACGTGCCGGGCCTGCCGGTCGGCGTGCTCGGCTTCTGCGACGGCCCGGCGATGGCGTCGGCCGACGAGGTGCGCGTACGTGTGACCGGGCGCGGCGGGCATGGCGCGACGCCGCACCTGACGGTCGATCCGGTGGTCGTTTGCGCGTCGATCGTGATGGCGCTGCAAAGCGTCGTGTCGCGCAACGTCAATCCGCAGGATCTGGCCATCGTCACGGCCGGGTCGATTCATGCGGGCACGGCATCGAACGTGATTCCCGCGCATGCGGAGCTCGCGCTCAGCGTGCGAGCGCTTTCGCCCGACGTGCGCGCGCTGCTCGAAACGCGCATTCGCGAGATCGTACACGGGCAGGCCGCGAGTTACGGCGCGACGGCCGAGATCGATTACCGCCACGACTATCCGGTGCTGGTCAATCACGCGGCGGAGACCGCGTTCGCGCGCGACGTCGCCCGCGAATGGGGCGGCGATGCCGCGCTGATTCCGCACCTGAAGCCGATCGCGGCCAGCGAGGATTTCGCGTTCATGCTCGAAGCGTGCCCCGGCAGCTACCTGTCGATCGGCAACGGCGACGGTGTCGGCGGTTGCGGGCTGCATCACCCCGGTTACGACTTCAACGACGCATGCGTCGCCATCGGCGCGAGCTACTGGATTGCGCTGGCGGAGCGCTACCTCGCCTGAGGCGCCCGCACGCTTTCGATCGACGATTCACACACGCAAGGAGACTGGCAATGAAGACATGGATGGCGGCGCTCGCGGTGGCGCTGGCGGCAGGAACGGCGCAGGCGGGCGACTGGGCGGGCAAGGAGATTCGTCTCGCGGTCGATCCGACTTATCCGCCGCTCGAATACAAGCTGCCCGACGGCACGCTGACGGGCTTCGGGATCGACATCACGAACGCGTTGTGCGCGGAGTTGCGTGCGCGCTGCGTGTGGGTCGAGTCGAGCTTCGACGGGATGATCCCCGGGCTGCTCGCCCGCAAGTTCGACGTGATCGCATCGTCGATGACGATCACGCCGAAGCGGATGCAGCAGATCGCGTTCACGAACCGGATCTCGAACGCGCCCGCGCGGCTGATCGCGCGCAAGGGTTCGCCGCTGCTGCCGACGGCCGCCGCGCTGAAGGGCAAGCGGGTAGGTGTCGAGCAGGGTTCCGCGCAGGCCGATTACGCGATTGCGAACTGGCAGCCGGCCGGCGTGCAGATCGTGTCGTATCAGAACCAGGACCAGGTCTACGCCGATCTCGTGACGGGCCGGCTCGACGCGGCATTCCAGGCGTCGATCGCGGCCAGCGACGGTTTCCTGAAGAAGCCGCAGGGCAAGGACTTCGCGTTCGTCGGCCAGGCGATCGACGACGTGAAGTACTTCGGGCAGGGCGACGGACTCGGGCTGCGCAAGCAGGACAACGATCTGCGCGAGGCATTCAACCGCGCGCTCGCGACGATTCTTGCGAACGGCACGTACCAACGGATCAACCGGAAGTACTTCGACTTCGACATCTACGGCGCGAAGTAACGCGCGGGACCGGCACGAGGGGACGGTGCGCGGCGCGCCGCGCACCGGAAACGGAAGCAGCATCGCACCTGTGCGAGCGGCGGACCATGAACCGCCGGCCCGCCACGGTAAATCACATCGATAAGGATTACATATAATGAAATGGAGATTTGTTTTCGTCGCGATTCCGGCGCTGTGCGCGGCGCCTGCGTTCGCGCAAGGCAGCGTCACGCTTTACGGCCTCGTCGACGCGGGTATCGACTATACGAACAACGTCGGCGGGCACGGCGCGTGGCAGATGGCAAGCGGCTTCGCACAGGGTAGCCGCTGGGGGCTGAAGGGCACCGAGGACCTCGGCGGCGGCTACAGCGCGCTGTTCCAGATCGAGAACGGTTTCAACGTCAACAGCGGCACCCTCGCGCAGGGCGGTCGCATGTTCGGGCGGCAGGCGTACGTCGGGCTCGGCAGCGCACGGTTCGGCACGCTGACGCTCGGCCGGCAGTACGATGCGCTCGTCGACTATCTCGCGCCGACCACCGCGAACGGCAGTTGGGGCGTCTATCCGTTCGCGCATCCGTTCGACAACGACAATACCGGCAACACGTTTCGCGTGAACAACACGGTCAAGTACGCGAGCCCGGATTTTTCCGGCTTTTCGTTCGGCGGCACGTACAGCTTCAGCAACGACACGGGCTTCGCGAACAACCGGCAATGGAGCGTCGGCGCGCAGTACGAGCACGGCGGCCTGCTCGTCGGCGCGGCGTTTCTCAACGCGGACAACCCGGGTGCGACGTCGGGCGGTGCGATCGCCGGTTCGGGGTCGGTCGGCGCCGATGCCAATTTCGCGTCGGCGCGGTTGCGGATCTTCGGCGCTGGCATCAACTACACGGCGGGGCCCGCGACGGTCGGCTTCGCTTACACGAACAGCAACGTCACGCGGCCGGGCGCGAACGTCGGCTATCTGTTCGGCGACGAAACGATCGAGCCGGTGACGGGCCCGCTCGCGGGCGGCACGGTCACGTCGATCAAGTACCAGAACTTCGAAGTGAACGGCAAGTATCAGTTCACGCCGGCGCTGTTCGTCGGTGCGCAGTACGTGTACACGACGGTGCGCTATGACGCGACGACGGGCTCCGCGAAACCGAAGATCCATTCGATCGGGCTGATGGCGGACTACAACCTGTCGAAGCGCACGGACGTGTACCTGATGGGCGCATACCAGCGCGTGGCGGGCGACGCGACCGGCTCGTCGCTCGACCAGGCTTACATTCCCGGTGCGGCGGATCTGTCGTCGACGTCGAAGCAATTGATGGTGCATGCCGGGATTCGTCACAAGTTCTGACGAGGTCATCCGGGAAGCGGCGAGCGCGGCACGAGACCGTCCGTCGCTCGCCGCCCGTGCATCTCGCGTCGCTCACTGAGCGACGCGAATCACGACCTTGCCGAAGTGCTGCCCCGACTCCAGGTACGCATACGCCTGCGGCGCTTCGTCGAAGCCGAACACGCGATCGACCACCGGCTCGATCCGTTTCGCGTCGACGAGCCGCACGACGTCGTCGAGCATCGTGCGGCTGCCGACCATGAAGCCGTGCAGCCGCCGGAAGCCGCCGATCAGCGGCAGCAGCGCGAGTTCCGGGCCGCCGAAGCTGCTGAGTCCGCCGATCACCGACACGAGGCCGCCCAGCTTCGTCGCGGCCACCGAGCGCGGCAGCGTGTCGCGGCCGCCGACTTCGACGACCAGATCCGCGCCGGCGCCGCCGGTGAGCCGCAGCACTTCGTTTTGCCATTCGGGTGTCGCACGATAGTTGATCGTTGCGTCCGCACCGAGTGCGAGGGCGCGTTCGAGCTTCGCGTCGCTCGACGAGGTCACGATCGTGCGCAGCCCGGCCGCCTGCGCGAGCTGCAGCGCGATGATCGACACGCCGCCGGTGCCGAGCAGCACGACGGTCGCGCCCGGCGCCAGCCCGCCGTCGACGAACAGCGCGTTCCACGCGGTGACGCCCGCACACGACAACGTCGCCGCCTTGTCGTAGTCGAGATGCGCGGGAATCGCGACCAGCGCCGTTTCGTCGGCGACGAAGCGTTCGGCCAGCACGCCGTCGAATTGCGCGCCGGGCGAGCCCGATACTTTGTGCGGCGTCGGCGGCCCGTCGATCCAGCGCGGGAAGTAGGTATTGATCACGCGATCGCCCGGCTTGAAGCGCGTGACGTCGCGGCCGGTCTCGACGACTTCGCCGGCGCCGTCGGCGACCGGGATCAGCGCTTCCTTTCCGATGCCGAGATAGTCGCCGCGCGCGAACATCAGGTCGCGATAATTCAGCGCGGCCGAGTGGATCTTCACGACGACGTCGGTCGGCCCGACCGGATGTTCCGTCGCATCGACGCGACCGAGCCCGGCAATGCCGTCGCCCGGTTTGATTTGCCATGCATGCATGTCGGCTCCTTTTCGAGATAGTCGGGACTATCATAGTGTCGCGCACGGGGACGCATTGGCGAGAATTCGGCCAACGATTGTCGCCGGTGCGGACACAACCCTGTCATCCCCTTTCATCGGAGCGGAGCGGCATGGATGAACGGCTCAGAGGCGTCGCCGAATTCGTCGACGTGGTGGAATCGGGCAGCTTCGCGGCGGCGGCGCTGCGCCTCGGCATGACGCGCTCGGCGGTCGCGAAGATCGTCGCGCGGCTCGAACAGCGTCTCGGCGCGAGGCTGCTGCAGCGTACGACGCGCCAGCTCGGCCTGACCGACGAAGGGCACGTCTATTACGAGCAGTGCCGGCGGCTGCTCGCCGAACTCGGCGAGACGGAGGCCGCGCTCGACGCGGGCCGCCGCGAGCCGGTCGGGCGCGTGCGCATCAGCGTGCCCGTGCTGTTCGGGCGGCAATGCGTGGCGCCCGTCGTGCGGCGCGTCGTCGAGCGCCATCCGCGGCTCGAAATCGACGTGTCGTTCAGCGATCGCGTGGCCGACCTCGTCAACGACGGTTTCGACCTGGCGGTGCGCATCGGCGAGCTGGCCGATACGAGCGCGCTGGTCGGCCGCAAGCTCGGCGTGCAGCGCATGGGCATCTGCGCATCGCCCGCGTATCTCGCGCGTCACGGCCGGCCAGCGGGGCTCACCGAACTCGCGTCGCACGTCGGCATCGCGTATTCGCGCGGCGGACAGCCGGCGCCGTGGCGGATCATCGGCGCGGACGGCGCGGTGCACGACCATCGCGCGGCCGGCCGCCTGCGGTTAGACGACCTGCAGGCGATTGCCGACGCGGCCGCCGCCGGTGCGGGCCTCGCGTGGCTGCCGTGCTGGCTGATGGCGCCGTACGTGCGCGACGGCCGTCTCGCGCTCGTGATGGACAGCGACAGCGTGTCGGGCGCCGAGGTGTTCGCGGTGCGGCCGGCTGCGCGTCACGTGCCGTCGAAGGTGCGGGTGGTGGTCGATGCGCTGGTCGACGAGATTCCGCGGATGCTGGCGTCGGACGACGCGAATGGGGAGCGCGCATGACGGCGGCCGGTTCTCCATGACGGCGCGCAATCCGGTTGGCTGCACGTCGCGCTTGCTCTCGTCTCACATATCGAGAAGGTAACCGGTAAGGCGCTACGTATTCTTTTCCATTGTCTCCAACGCTCGGTGTAACAATGTCAGTTCGATCACTTCGAGTTGGTACGCGAAGCGCGACTGGACCCGCCTCATCATCATGGAGCCGACGGACAATCCAAAGACGAGGGCGATACCCCAGAGAATCGCCGTGTTGATGAAGTTTCCGGAGACGAATCCGCTCGCCAGCGTATTCCCCAGCCACGGCAATCCACCGGCATCCTTAATGTTGGTGAACGTGATGGCAAGAAGCGCATATGCTGCCGCGCCGCTACCAAAGAATGAAGCGACACGCGAATCGAGGCGTTTCACCTTGATCTGCAGGCAATGCTGCGCGCATTTGAGGGTGTCGTCCGCATAGCTGTTCAGCAATCGGGCGTTCTTTTCGTCGGTTTCTATCTCGCGGATGAGCGTATCCAGCGCTTCTTGCTTCCAGTGACACATCTTTACGACGCCGACGATGGGTTCCACAACGAGAGAGAGCAGGCTGAGGACGACTGTAGAGGTATAGAGTGTGACTGCCGGAATCACCTGCCACTCGGCAGCCGCCAATTTATGCCACCCGGCTAACAAGAGGAGCAGCAGAAAGCAGAAGCCGCCACTGCCAAGGAGAAGTGTGGAGGCCTTCCGCGCGCGCTCCATAGACAACGTTTTTATTGGACGGTAAGGCTCGCAAGTATCGAGCGTTTTCAGTAGTTCCGTGATTTTCGACATGACGACTCCGATGAAAATTCGATGGCTGGATGGCGTGCCTGCATGGTCTTGAAAGCGACATCAACATGCGGCTGCGCGCGTGAACGACGGCGCACGACGGGATGATGGGGCCGGGATGCGCATTCCTGTCTCGATTACGGTTTGGAAAGCATGGGCAAGCGCGCGCTGCTTGAGCCGCATATTCCCGCACCCCGTTAGCATGTGACGAATCCGACTTTGGGCGCCGCGCGAGCAACGCTAAGATCGCCGCTCCCGTAGCTCGAGCGTCAACAAAAATGAAAAAGTCCGCGTCGCCGTTGCATGCCGTTCGTTTCCGTGTCGTCTGCGCCGCGATTGCCGGCGCGGTGTCGCTCGCGTCGTGCGGCGGCGTCGACAGCAATCCGCCGCCGCAGGCCAGCGCGACGCCGTCGGCCAAGCGCCCGAACATCCTGTACATCATGGCCGACGATCTCGGCTATTCCGACATCCACGCATTCGGCGGCGAGATCAATACGCCGAACCTCGACGCGCTCGTCGCATCGGGCCGCATCCTGTCGAACCATCACACGGGCACCGTCTGCGCGATCACGCGCGCGATGCTGGTGTCGGGCACCGATCACCATCTCGTCGGCGAAGGCACGATGGGCGTGCCGACCGACGAGCGGCGCGGGCTGCCCGGCTACGAGGGCTACCTGAACGACCGCGCGCTGTCGTTCGCGCAACTGCTGAAGGACGCCGGCTATCACACCTATATCGCGGGCAAGTGGCACATCGGCTCCGGAATCGTCGGCAGTACGACGGGTAGCGGGCAGACGCCCGACCAGTGGGGCTTCGAGCGCAGCTACGTGCTGCTCGGCGGCGCGGCGACGAACCACTTCGCGCACGAGCCGGCCGGCTCGTCGAACTACACGGAAGACGGCCGCTACGTGCAACCGGGCCAGCCCGGGCAGCCGGGCGGCGCGGGCGGCAGCCCGGCCGTGTTCTATTCGACCGATTTCTATACGCAGAAGCTGATCTCGTACATCGATGCGAACAGGCAGGACGGCAAGCCGTTCTTCGCGTACGCGGCCTATACGTCGCCGCACTGGCCGCTGCAGGTGCCCGATCCGTGGCTGCACAAATATGCGGGCGTCTACGACGCCGGCTACGATGCGATCCGCAACGCGCGGATCGCGCGACAGAAGGCGCTCGGCCTGATTCCGGCCGATTTCAAGCCATTCGACGGGCTGCCCGAGACGACGACGGCATCGCCCGCGACCGCGAACAACGGCACCGCGAACGCGAAGTACATCAGCGCGGTACATTCGGCCGCGGACGGCTACAGCGACTACGGCAGCGGCAAGGTCGACAAGCTGTGGTCGAGCCTGTCGCCGGCCGAGCGGAAGGCGCAGGCGCGCTACATGGAGATCTACGCGGGGATGGTCGAGAACCTCGACTACAACATCGGACTCCTGATCCAGCATCTGAAGGACATCGGCGAATACGACAACACGTTCATCATGTTCCAGTCGGACAACGGCGCGGAAGGCTGGCCGATCGATTCCGGCGCGGACCCGACCGCCACCGACACCGCGAACGCGCAGGAGCCGACCTATTCGGCGCTCGGCACCGACAATGGCAAGCAGAATGCGCAGCGCCTCCAGTACGGGCTGCGCTGGGCCGAAGTGAGCGCGGCGCCGTTCCGGCTCACGAAGGGCTATTCGGGCGAAGGCGGCGTATCGACGCCGACGATCGTGCACCTGCCGGGCCAGTCGCAGCCGTTGCCGACGCTGCGCGCGTTCACGCACGTGACCGACAACACGGCGACGTTCCTCGCGGTCGCGGGCGTCACGCCGCCGTCGCAGCCGGCGCCGCCGCTCGTCAACACGCTGACGGGCGTCGACCAGAACAAGGGCAAGGTCGTCTACAACAACCGCTACGTGTATCCGGTCACCGGCCAGTCGCTGCTGCCCGTGCTCACTGGCTCGGCGACGGGCGAGGTGCACACGACGCCGTTCGGCGACGAAGCGTACGGTCGCGCGTACCTGCGCAGCGCCGACGGCCGCTGGAAGGCGCTGTGGACCGAGCCGCCGCTCGGGCCGCTCGACGGTCACTGGCAACTGTACGACCTCGCGTCGGATCGCGGCGAGACGACCGACGTGTCCGCGCAGAACCCGTCGGTGGTCGGCACGCTCGTCGACCAGTGGAAGGCCTACATGAGCAACGTCGGTGGTGTCGAGCCGCTGCGTCCGCGCGGCTATTACTGATCGCGGGGCGAGACGATGCGGTTGCGTTTCTGGACGATCGGCGCGGCGCTGGCCGCCACGCTGTTCGCCGCCGCGTTCGCGGCGGGCTATGCGAATCCGGCGGCGCCGGCAGGCGACGCGTTCGACGAGCTGAATCGCGGCCGCGCGCTCGCGCCGCTCGGTTCGGAGCGCGCGTGCGAACGCTATTCGGGGCTGCCCGCGAAGTGGCGCGACGATCCGAAGGCCGGAATGGTGCATCTGCGCGGCGGCGCGTTCGTGTTCGGCAGCACGCGCGGCTATGCGGACGAGCGTCCGGCGGGCGACGGCCGCGCGCGCGTCGGCGGCTTCTGGATCGACCAGACCGACGTGACGATCGCGCAGTTCGCGGCATTCGTGCAGGCGACCGGTTACGTGACCGAGGCCGAGCAGCAGGGCGGCGCGGCGGTGTTCCATGTGCCGACGCGCGACGAGTTGAATGCGCGCGACCTCGCGTGGTGGTCGTGGGTGAAGGGCGCGTCGTGGCGGCATCCGCGCGGGCCCGGCAGCAACGTGGACGGGCTCGGCAACCTGCCGGTGACGCTCGTCACGCAGCGCGATGCGCTCGCGTATGCGCACTGGCTCGGCCGCGACCTGCCGACCGAGGCCGAATGGGAATACGCGGGCAAGGCCGGCCGCGACGACGCATCGCTCGATGCGGCGCCGCGCGATGCGCACGGCAAGCCGGCCGCGAACTACTGGCAGGGCGCGTTTCCGGTGCTCGACTCGGCCGAGGACGGCCATGCGGGGCTGGCGCCGGTCGGCTGCTATGCGGCGAACGGCTTTCGTCTTTACGACATGATCGGCAACGCGTGGGAATGGACGAAGGACGCGTACACGGGCCCGCATCAGTCGCACACGAACGGCGACACGGCGGCCGTCGCCCCGCCGACGCGCCGGCACGATACGCCGATGGTCATCAAGGGCGGCTCGTTCCTGTGCTCGCGCGATTACTGCGTGCGCTATCGCGCATCGTCGCGCGAACAGCAGGAAGCCGATCTCGGCGCGTCGCATATCGGCTTCCGCACGATCCTGAGGGACGCGTCATGACGACGCGCATCGGGCGTTGGGTGGCGGCCGGGCTGCTGGCCGCATGCGGCGTCGTGCATCACGGCGCGGCGATGGCCGCCGAAGCCGCCGCTCCGGCCGTGCGCGTCGGCGTCACGCGCGGCGTGCATGCGCAGATTCTCGACGAAGTGAAGCGGGTGGCGGCCGCACGTGGGTTGAGCGTCGACGTCGTCGAATTCGACGATGCGTCGCGCATCGACACGGCGCTGGCCGACGGGCGCATCGACGCGGCCAGCTTCGAGGATGCGCAACAGCTTGCCGCGACGCGTGCGCGCAAGCGCTATGCGCTGACCGAAGTCGCGCCGACGGTCACGCTGCCGATGGCGTTCTATTCGCGCAAGCTGAAGCGCCTGAACGAACTGCAACCCGGCGCGACGGTCGCGCTTCCCGCCGATCCGCGCGGGTTGGCGCGCGCGCTCGTGCTGCTGCAGAACGACACGCTGGTGACGCTGCGCGAAAATGCCGGCCTGCATGCGACGCTGCGCGACGTGACGGGCAACCGGCTCGGGCTCAAATTCGTCGCGCTGCGCCGCGACCGGCTTTACGCGGCGCTCGACACGGCCGCGTTCGTCGCGATCGACAGCGACGACGCGGCCCGCTTCGGGCTGCAGCCGGCGCGCGACAGCATCAGCCTCGAGGACGCCCGCTCGCCGTATGCGAACGTGCTGACGGTGCGCGACGCCGATCGCGCGAAGCCGTGGGTCGCGCAGCTCGTCGCCGCGTATCACTCGGACGACGTCGCGCGCTTCATCCTCACGCGCTACCAGGATTCGGTGCGGCGGCCATGGTAGACACCTGGCTGCTCGCGTGCAACGCGTGCGGACGCTGCTGCAACAGCGCGCCCACGTTGTCGTTGCGCGAACTGTTCCGGCATCGGCATCGCTTCGTCGGCGCATTGACGATTCGCCGCGTGCCGAAGCGGCGGATCGGCGAACGCTGGCAGGCGGGCGGGCGCGAGCATGCGCTCGATGCGGCCGACGTCGCGGCCGCCGATGCGCTGGCGGACCGGTTGTTCCACCGCGGCGGCGGCGTGCATGGCGAATGGCTCGCGCTGACGCTGCAAGGCTACGACTATCCGTCGCTGGGCCGCTGCGCGGCGCTCGCCGACGACGGCCGTTGCAGCGTGCACGCGAACAAGCCGTCGATCTGCCGCGCGGTGCCGCTCGATCCGATGCTGCCCGACCGGTTGCAGTCGCGCGTGCTCGCGGCACGGCGCGACGATGCGGCGTGGCTGGGTGCGAACTGCATCGTCACGGCGGGAAGCGGGCAACCCGCCGGCGAGCGGGCGTTTTCGATTCCGCTGGTGACGGCCGGGCAGGTCGCGGATCGTGCGGCGCTCGACGCGCATCGCGATGCGCTCGTGTTCGAGCGTGGGGTGTGGCGCGACGCCGTGTTCGCGTCGTTGACCGACGGCGGGGACGACGTGCGCCATGCGCTGTCGCGGCTTGCGCCCGGCGGCTACCTGACCGTGTCGATCGTGCCGGTGTTGCTGGCCGTCGCACCGGTTTCCGGACGTTGTCGCGCGCTGTGCATCGACTTCATCGATGCTCAACTCGCGTTGATCGGCACCCGCATCGAAGCGGCGCTCGCGCGCCGACGAGCCGAAGACCGGCCGGCGACGAGCGAATTGCGCGGCTTCGCGCAGGCGCTGGAACGGGCGCGACGCGCGCTTGCGGCCATGCCGGCTCCGGCAGCCGCAACGCATGAGGACGCGCCGCGCATCGACGCGTGGCTCGACGATCGCGTCGACACCGATTCGCTCGCCGCCTGACGATCGCGGTACGCCGCGCGTGCCTTACACTTGCGCTCTTTCAATCGTTGCAGAGCGAGCGGACATGTACGCGTCGACCTTCATTTTCCGTGCCGGGCAGTACGACGACGAATTCCACCGGCTCGACCGGCAGATCGCCGACGTGGCGCGCGCGACGCCAGGCTATCTCGGCGAGGAAACGTGGGAGAACGCGGAAGCTGGCCTGATCCAGAACGTCTACTACTGGGAATCCGAGGCGGCGCTGCGGCAATTGATGCAGCATCCCGCGCATCTCGAAGCCAAGGCGAAGCACGCGCGCTGGCTGGACGGGTATCGCGTCGTGATTTCGCAGGTGCTTCGCGAGTACGGCGACGGCAAGCTGACGCCGCCGCATGCGGGGCCCTCCGCGTAACGGCTGCCGGTCAGGCGGTCGCGCCGGTGTCTCCCGGCGTGGCCGGTTCGCGCGCCGGGCGCTCCCAGATCGGGAACGTCGCGTTCTGGATCGACGTCTGCGCGTCGATGACCTTGCGGTGATCGATGCCGGGCAGGTCGAGCAGCCGGTCGACCGCCGCCTTCGCGCCCTCCGCATCCTGCGGGAATGCGCACGCGAATTGCCTGCTCGTATCGAACAGGACCCACCAGACATCCGACGCGAACGGCCCCTGGTCGTTGGTTTCGATCAGGATCGCGCCGAGGTCGGACAGCGCGATGCCACGCGTCGCTCCGGTCCGGTCGGTCGACTCGATGCGCGTATCGGTTGCCGTCACGGTCCAGCCGCGCGGCCGGGCATTCGGCCGGGCCGCGGTGCGCGGGCCGGTGCCGGTCGGCACGGCCGCATCCGCGGCGCCGGCGGCAGGGCCCGGCGCACCGTCCTCCTGCACCCCGCGCCCGTCGATCCACGGTAGCGCGGCGGCGCCCGCGATCGCTGCAACCCACAAGTAGTATCCGGCCCCGAACGTACGGATCGTTTCGTAGTTCGCGTCGGTCGGGATCGTATGCCACGCGAGCGCAAAGACCACGACCACGGCCAGCAGCGCCGACACGGTACGGCTCGGCCTGAGCAGCGCGACGACGAGCAGCGGGTTGCCGAGCCATGCGAATTGCAGGTCGAGGATCGCGAGCGGCCCCAGCGCGAGCACGGTGTAGCCGTGCCACCAGCTCACCGCGCCGGCCGCATTCGGCGGTTCGGCGGCGACGGGCAGCAGCAGCGACGCGACATATAGCGCGACGATCACGATGCGCGCGAGGGTCAGGCGGGGCGAAGCGGAGCGAATCTGCATGTTGCTTTCCCGTGGTGCACGATCATGCGAAGCGACGAATGCCGGACGGCCGGGCCGTCATTCACGACGCGCGGCGCCGATGTGGCGACGCGCCGAACGCGATTGTGGGCGATTCGCGCCGCGATGTCGAACACGCGTCATCCGGCGCGTCACGGTCAAAGCGCTTCGACCAGCAACCGCGTGCTCTTCTCGCAATACTCGTGACATGCCGCGCGCGCGGCGATCGATGCGCCGTGCACGAACCGCGGCGCGTCCGCCCGCCGCGACATCGACACGACGATCGACGGCGGCGACGGCTGCAGCGGCAGCTCGACGACTTCGCCGCTTTCGATCAGCGCGTCGACGAACAGCACCGGAATCGCGGCGACGCCGAAGCCGTCGCGCACCAGTTGCACGATCACCGAGATCGACGGCGACCCGGTGATGCGCGTCTCCGACAGCGGCACGCCGTGCGCGTGCGCGAGCGTGCGCACGATGTCTTCCAGCGCGCGATGGGGCGCGGTGCCGCGCCCGTAGGTGAGGATCGGCTGGCGCAGCACCTGCCGCGCAAGGCCCGTGCGCGTGTTCGGCAGCAGCCCGGCGCGCGCGATCCAGCGCACCGGGTAGTTCGCGAGCGCGTCGCATACGACCGACGCCTCGTCGCTGCCCTCGACGCGGATGATCAGGTCGAGCTCGCCGGCCATCAGCCGGCGCTGCAGCACGACGCTGACGTCGACGGTCAGGTCGATCTCGAGCTGCGGATAGTCGGCCGCAAGCCGCCGCATGTAGTGCGGCAGCCAGCTGTGCACGACGGTCTCGATCACGCCGAGCCGCAGCTTGCCGCGCAGGGCGCTCTCGCCGGACGCGGCGGCCTGCAGCTCCTGCGTCGCCTCGACCACCGCTTTCGCATAGCCGAGCAGGTATTCGCCGTTCGGCGTGAGCCGGAATTCACGGCTGTCGCGATCGACGAGTACCGTATGCAGTTCGTCCTCGAGCGCCTTCAGGCGCTGCGAGATCGCGGCCGGCGTCGCGTGCAGCGCAGCCGCGGTCGTGCGGAAGTTGCGCAGCTTCGCGAGCGTGACGAAGGTTTCGAGAAAACGCGTGTTCATGGTGGTCGAGCGAGCAGTGGATGCGCAGCTTGCCGCCGACGAAAAATGAACGGGACCGGGGAAAACCCGCGGATCCGTTAAGAAATTCTATACAGCGGGCGCAAAAAAACTCGTTGGCGACAAAATTTTTTCCTTTCTATTCTTCGCCGTATCCGATGACACACCACCGTCATCGCCACGTCATCCCGACCCGAGACCGATTCTCATGACGCCTTCCGAATTCCGCCAGTCCGTGCGCCGCGGCGCATTCCGCGGCCCGACCGCCGGCCATTGCGGCCCGTTTGCCCAGGCGAACCTGGCGATCCTGCCCGACGCGTACGCGCACGATTTCCTGCGCTTCTGCCAGGCCAACCCGAAGGCCTGCCCGCTGCTGGGCGTCGGCGAACCGGGTGCGTTCCGGATCGACGCGCTGGGCGAGGATCTCGACATCCGCACCGACGTGCCGAGCTACAACATATATAGGGACGGCCGCCTGACCGAGCGCGTCGAGTCGCTCGAAGCGCTGTGGCGCGACGATTTCGTCGTATTTGCGATCGGCTGCTCGTTCTCGTTCGAGGACATGCTCGCCCGCGAAGGCATCGGGCTGCGCCACGTCGAAGAAGGTCGCAACGTGCCGATGTACCGCACGTCGATCGCGAACCGCCGCGCGGGCATCTTCGGCGGCCAGCTGGTCGTGTCGATGCGGCCGCTGCGCGGCGCCGACGCCATTCGCGCGGTGCAGATCACGAGCCGGTTCCCCGGCGTGCACGGCGCGCCGATCCATATCGGCCACCCGCGGGAACTCGGCATCGAGGATCTGAACGCGCCCGAATTCGGCGACGCGGTGACGATTCGCGACGGCGAACTGCCGGTGTTCTGGGCGTGCGGCGTGACGCCGCAAACCGCGCTGATGGACGCGAAGCTGCCGATCGCGATCGCGCATACGCCCGGCCACATGCTGATGACCGACATCCCGAACGCGTCGCTGGCCGTGTTCTGACGCGGCCGGCATCCGGTACGCCACGCACATACGACACACCGCACCCCACGCCCTTTGACGGCGCACAACGACAGGAGCACCACCATGGAAAGCAAGACCTTCGCGGCGCCCGCCGCCGAGCCCGCGAGCCGCGAGCGCAGCGGCCTGTTCTCGTGGTACGCGGATGCGCAGCCGCGCGAGCGCCGCGCGTTCTGGAGCTGCAAGGTCGGCTACATGCTCGACGGGATGGACACGCAGATGCTGTCGTTCGTGATCCCGACGCTCGTCGCGACCTGGGGCATCTCGCTCGCCGACGCAGGCTTCATCGGCACGGTCACGCTGCTCGCGTCGGCGCTCGGCGGCTGGATCGCCGGCATCCTGTCCGACCGGATCGGCCGCGTGCGCACGCTGCAGCTCACGGTGCTGTGGTTCGCGGTGTTCACCGCGCTGTGCGGGCTCGCGCAGAACTACCACCAGCTGGTCGCGGCGCGGGCGCTGATGGGCTTCGGCTTCGGCGGCGAATGGACGGCCGGCGCAGTGCTGATCGGCGAGGTGATTCGCGCGCGCGACCGCGGCCGGGCCGTCGGCCTCGTGCAATCGGGCTGGGCGATCGGCTGGGGGCTCTGCGCGCTGCTGTATGCGCTGCTGTTCTCGGTGCTGCCGGCCGAGCAGGCGTGGCGCGCGCTGTTTCTCGTCGGGCTCGCGCCCGCGCTGCTGGTCGTCGCGATCCGTCGCTACGTGAAGGAGCCCGACGTCTACGAGAAGGAAAAGGCCGCGCAGGCGAAAGTGGCCGACGCGCCGCGCCTCACCGAGATCTTCGCGCCGAAGCTGATCACGACGACGCTGCGCGCGGCGCTCCTGACGACCGGCGCGCAGGGCGGCTACTACGCGATCACGACGTGGCTGCCGACCTTCCTGAAGACCGAGCGGCATCTCACCGTGATGGGCACCGGCGGCTATCTCGCGATGATCATCTTCGGCTCGTGGGTCGGCTACCTGACGAGCGCGTACCTGACCGACCGCCTCGGCCGCAAGCCGAACTTCATCCTGTTCGCGGTCGGCTCGATGGTGATCGCATTCTCGTACACGTCGCTGAACCTGACCAACGCGTCGATGCTGTGGCTCGGCTTCCCGCTCGGCTTCTTCGCCTCGGGCATCTTCTCGGGGATGGGCGCGTTCCTCACCGAGCTGTTCCCGACCCGCGTGCGCGGCTCCGGCCAGGGCTTCTGCTACAACGTGGGCCGCGCGATCGGTGCGCTGTTCCCGTTCCTGATCGGCGCGCTGTCCAGGCAGTACGGGCTCGGCACGAGCATCGGCATCTTCGCGGTCGCCGCCTACGGCGTGGTGATCGTCGCCGCGCTGACGCTGCCCGAGACCCGCGGCCGCGAACTCGACGCCGCCTGACCGACGGCGGCGGCCGGCCGTTCGTTTTTCTTCCCCTTTCATCGACACCGTGACACGGCGCGCGACGCGCGCCGTGCGGCGGCGCTCGTCCCTCGAATCAACGACGCATCGACCCGACATCATGACCGATCGACACCTTTCCCCCGTTTCCTCCGACGCCGCACGCTGGCAATTCTGGATCGACCGCGGCGGCACGTTCACCGATATCGTCGCGCGCCGGCCGGACGGCACGCTCGTCACGCACAAGCTGCTGTCGGAGAACCCCGAGCAATACCGCGACGCGGCCGTGGCCGGCATCCGCCACCTGCTCGGCCTCGCGGCCGGCGAGCCGATCACGCCCGAGCGCGTCGACATGGTGAAGATGGGCACGACGGTCGCGACCAACGCGCTGCTCGAACGCAAGGGCGAGCGTACCGCGCTGGCGACGACGCGCGGCTTTCGCGACGTGCTGCGCATCGCGTACCAGAACCGGCCGCGCCTGTTCGATCTCGACATCGTGCTGCCCGACGCGCTGTACGAGACGGTCGTCGAGATCGACGAGCGCGTCGGCGCGCATGGCGACGTGGTCGTGCCGCTTGATGTTCAGGGCGCCGAAGCGTCGTTGCGCCGCGTGTTCGACAGCGGCGTGCGCGCGCTCGCGATCGTGCTGATCCACGGCTACCGCCATACCGCGCACGAACGCGCGCTGGCCGAACTCGCGCGCCGCATCGGCTTCACGCAGGTGTCGGTGTCGCACGAGGTGTCGCCGCTGATGAAGATGGTGTCGCGCGGCGACACGACCGTCGTCGACGCGTATCTGTCGCCGATCCTGCGCCGCTACGTCGAGCAGGTCGCGCACGAGATGCCGGGCGTGAACCTGCAGTTCATGCAGAGCAGCGGCGGGCTGACACGCGCCGATGCGTTCCAGGGCAAGGACGCGATCCTGTCGGGCCCGGCCGGCGGCATCGTCGGGATGGTGCGCGCGGCCCGCGCGGCCGGCTTCGACCAGGTGATCGGCTTCGACATGGGCGGCACGTCGACCGACGTGTCGCACTACAACGGCGAATTCGAGCGCGTGTTCGAGACGCAGGTGGCCGGCGTGCGGATGCGCGCGCCGATGATGAGCATCCATACCGTCGCGGCGGGCGGCGGCTCCGTGCTCGGCTTCGACGGCGCGCGGCTGCGCGTCGGGCCCGAATCGGCCGGCGCGAACCCGGGGCCGGCCGCGTACCGGCGCGGCGGCCCGCTGACGGTGACCGACTGCAACGTGATGCTCGGCAAGATCCAGCCCGATCATTTCCCGCGCGTGTTCGGCCCGCAGGCGGACCAGCCGCTCGACCGCGACGGCGTGGTCGCGAAGTTCGCGGCGCTCGCCGACGAGATCCATGCGGCGACCGGGCGGCGCGAGACGCCCGAGGCGCTCGCCGAAGGGTTCCTGGAGATCGCGATCGGCAGCATGGCGAACGCGATCAAGAAGATTTCCGTGCAGCGCGGCCATGACGTATCGCGCTACGTGCTGACGACGTTCGGCGGCGCGGGCGGCCAGCATGCGTGCGGCGTGGCCGATGCGCTCGGGATGACACAGGTGTTCGCGCATCCGCTCGCGGGCGTGCTGTCCGCGTACGGGATGGGGCTTGCCGACCAGACGGCGATGCGTGAGCGCGCGGTGGAAGCCGTGTTGTCCGACGAATCGCTGCCGGCGCTGAATGCCGCGCTCGACCGGCTGGCCGACGAGGCCGTCGGCGCGCTGCTCGAACAGGGCGTGCCGCCGGAGCGGATCGCGACCGAACGGCGCGTGCACCTGCGCTACCAGGGCACCGATTCGGCGCTCGACGTGCCGGCCGGCAGCGTCGCCGCGATGCAGCAGGCGTTCGAGGCCGCGTATCGGCAGCGCTACGCGTTCCTGATGCCCGGCACGCCGCTCGTGGCCGAACTCGCGTCAGTCGAGGCGATCGGCCGCTCGGACGCGCCGGTCGATATCGCGCCGCTCGCGCCGCGCGAGGCGGGCGAGGCGGGCGAGGCGGGCGAGGCGCCGCAAGCGCACGCGGCCGTGCGCTTTTATTCCGGCGGCCAGTGGCACGACGCGGCGCTGTACGTGCGCGACACGCTCCTCGCCGGCGACGCGATCGACGGCCCGGCGATCGTCGCGGAGCAGAACGGCACGACCGTGGTCGAGCCCGGCTGGCGCGCCGGGATGACCGCGCAGGGCAACCTCGTGCTGACGCGCACGACGCCGCTGCCGACGCGCCGCTCGCTCGGCACCGACGCCGACCCGGTGCGGCTCGAGATCTTCAACAACCTGTTCATGTCGATCGCCGAGCAGATGGGGCTGCGGCTGCAGAACACCGCGTACTCGGTAAACATCAAGGAGCGGCTCGACTTCTCGTGCGCGATCTTCGACGGCGACGGCAACCTGATCGCGAACGCGCCGCACATGCCCGTGCACCTCGGCTCGATGGGGGAGAGCATCCGCACGGTGATCGAGCGCAACCGCGGCCGCATGCGCGACGGCGACGTGTTCATGCTGAACGACCCGTATCACGGCGGCACGCACCTGCCGGACGTGACGGTCATCACGCCGGTGTTCGCGGACGGCTCGGACGCGCCGCTGTTCTACGTCGGCTCGCGCGGCCACCACGCGGACATCGGCGGCACGACGCCGGGCTCGATGCCGCCCGATTCGACCCATATCGACGAGGAAGGCGTGCTGATCGACAACTGGCAGCTCGTGTCGGCCGGCGTGCTGCGCGATGCCGAGACACGTGCGCTGCTGGCGTCGGGCCGCTACCCGGCGCGCAACGTCGAGCAGAACATGGCCGACCTGCGCGCGCAGGTTGCCGCGAACCAGAAGGGCGTCGACGAGCTGCGCCGGATGGTCGCGCAGTTCGGCCGCGACGTCGTGCTCGCGTTCATGGGGCACGTGCAGGACAACGCGGAAGAAGCCGTGCGGCGCGTGATCGGCGCGCTGCAGGACGGCGCGTACCGCTACCCGCTCGACAACGGCGCCCAGATTCGCGTCGCGATCCGCGTCGATCGCGCGGCGCGGCGCGCGGAGATCGATTTCACCGGCACGTCCGCGCAGCTCGACAACAACTTCAACGCGCCGAAGGCCGTCTGCATGGCCGCCGTGCTGTACGTGTTCCGCACGCTGGTGGGCGACGACATCCCGCTGAACGCCGGCTGCCTGAAGCCGCTGACCGTGATCGTGCCCGCCCGCTCGATGCTGAACCCCGAGTATCCGGCGGCCGTCGTGTCGGGCAACGTCGAGACGTCGTCGGCGATCACCAACGCGCTGTACGGCGCGCTCGGCTGCGTCGCGTCGAGCCAGGGGACGATGAATAACTTCACATTCGGTAACGATCGCTACCAGTACTACGAGACGATCGCGGGCGGCAGCGGCGCGGGCGACGGCTTCGCGGGCGTCGGCGCGGTGCAGACGCACATGACGAACTCGCGGCTCACCGATCCGGAGGTGCTCGAATGGCGCTACCCGGTGCGGCTCGATTCGCACCGTATCCGCGCCGGCTCGGGCGGCGGCGGGCGCTGGCGCGGCGGCGACGGCGCGGTGCGGCGGATTCGCTTCCTCGAGCCGATGACGGCGTCGATCCTGTCGAACAACCGGATCCACGCGCCGTTCGGCGCGGCGGGCGGCGAAGCCGGCGCGCTGGGCCGCAACACGATCGAGCGGGCGGACGGCACCATCGAGACGCTCGATCACATCGGCCGCGCGCAGATGGCGCCGGGCGACGTGTTCGTCGTCGAAACGCCGGGCGGCGGCGGCTACGGCGCGGCAGGCTGAGCTGTGCACCCGGCGCGAACGTCTCGCGCCGGGTGCGGGCGGCGGGTGGACGACATTGCAACGAACTGTGGAATAAAGCCGCGCATTCGCGCACAAATTGAATCAAAAACAGCAAAAAACGGAATCGCGGCATCCGGGTCGCCCTGGCCGCCACGGCGTCGCCAAATGATCTGGCCCGATATTTGCGGATCGGCCGCGACCGCCCGCCTGTCGGGCCGCGCGGCGTGGCACGCGGCGCCCGGCACGCGCCGCGTCGCCCGCCCATTCGCACGCTACCAATCATGAAAAATCCGGCTTGCCAATCGAGTCCCAATTCCTTGACACTCTGCTCTAAATGTGAGTGCCAATCCTCATCGTCATTTGATAAGATGGCTCTCATCATTCATTCGTAAGGCAGAACCTGCGCATCACGCGCGAACGCCGGTCGCATCAGCTGCAAACAAGTACGGGACGAGACTCGCCGTCACGGCAATCACGTCCGCCCTGCCGGCCCGCGCACCGCGCGTCCCGGGAAGGCGGCCGGCCGGCTCGCCTCCGTCTACACTGTGCGTTTTTTCTGGATCGGGGCGTGTCCATGGATGACGAAAACGATAGCGCGGTGCTCGAGGCGCATGTCGGTACGCGCAGCCCCTGCTGGCGTCTCGGCAGCGACAGCAACGCGCTCGAACTCGCCGCGGTGCGCGGCCTGACCAACGTCGCGGTCGCGCTGACGGCCGAGCAGGCCGCGCGCATCCGCGCGCTGACCGGCGTCACGTCGCACCTCGTGCTCGACATCGTGCTGTTCGGCAGTCCGGTCAGCCTCCATCTCGTCGGCAGGAAGGTCAACACGGTCGACTGGGCCGGCACGGCGTCCGCCTATTCCGATACCGAATCCGTCGCCGGCGATCTGTCGCACGGGCTCGCGTTCGCCGAGCAGGTGGTGTCGGAGGTGAATTCGCTCGTCGTGATCCTCGACCGCAACGGGATGGTGCAGCGCTTCAACCGCCTGTGCGAGGAAGTGACGGGCAAGCGCGAGGTCGACGTGATCGGCCGCAGCGCGTTCGAGCTGTTCATGAGCCCGGAGCAGGGCGCGCAGTCGCGCAGCAACATCACGGGCTTTTTCGCGAGCAACCAGTCGTTCGCGGTCGAGCGCTACATCAACACGGTCAACGGGCCGCGCCTGTTCCAGTTCCGCAACAAGTTCGTGCAGAGCGGCAGCGGCGTCGACGAGCAGTTCCTGATCTGCTCGGGCATCGACATCACCGAGGAGCGCAACGCGCAGCAGCGGCTCACCGAGCTCGCGAATACCGACGTGCTCACCGGGCTGCCGAACCGCCATGCGATCAGCGAGCGCATCCACGCGGCGATCGCGGAGGAAGACGCCAATACGCGCGGCCAGGTCGGCATCCTGTTCCTCGATCTCGACAACTTCAAGCGCGTCAACGATCACTACGGGCACATCACCGGCGACCGGCTGCTGCAGGACGTGTCCGCGGTCATCGGCGGCTGCCTGCCGTCCGGTGCGACGCTCGCGCGGCTCGGCGGCGACGAGTTCCTGGTGCTGTTCGAGCACGGCACGCGGCCGCTGCTCGAGGCGACCGCGCAGATCATCCTCGAGCGGCTGCGCACGCCGATCCACCTCGGGCTGGTGGAGGTCTACACGAGCTGCTCGATCGGCATCGCGATGTATCCGCAGCACGGCGATTCGCTCGAGACGCTGATCCGCAGCGCCGATACCGCGATGTACGTCGCGAAGGAAGAAGGCAAGCATACGTACCGCGTGTTCTCGCTGGAGATGAACCAGAAGGTCGCGAAGTACATGTGGCTCGACACGAACCTGCGCAAGGCGCTCGAGGAAGAGCAGTTCGTGCTGCACTACCAGCCGGTCGTCGACATCGCGACGGGCGACGTGCACGGCGTCGAGGCGCTGATCCGCTGGCAGTCGCCCGATCGCGGGCTCGTCGCGCCGGTCGAGTTCATCCGTTTCGCGGAAGAGTCGGGGCTGATCGCGCCGCTCGGACGCTGGGTGATGCGCACCGCAGCCGCGCAGGCCGCCGCGTGGAAGGCCAAGGGGCTCGGCATCCGGATCGCGGTGAACGTGTCCGCGCGGC
Organism: Burkholderia anthina; assembly: GCF_001547525.1. Classification (GTDB taxonomy): domain Bacteria; phylum Pseudomonadota; class Gammaproteobacteria; order Burkholderiales; family Burkholderiaceae; genus Burkholderia; species Burkholderia semiarida. The sequence goes on along the minus strand of NZ_LNJP01000003.1, from coordinate 891,620 downwards.
AGTTGCAGGACATGAACATCGTGCACCAGTTCGCGTCGATTCTCGACGGCGCGGGGCTCAAGCCGAGCCTCGTCGACATCGAGCTCACCGAGAGCAGCTTCATCGAGGACGAAGAAGCGGCGATCGGGCTGATGCGGCAGTTCCGCCAGCTCGGCGCGGAAATCCACCTCGACGATTTCGGCACCGGCTATTCGTCGCTGTCGCAGTTGTCGCGCCTGCCGCTCGACGCGATCAAGCTCGACCGCACCTTCATCACGGCCATCGACCGCAATCCGCGCTCGCAGGCGCTGGTGCGCTCCGTCGTGTCGCTCGCGAAGGCGCTGAATTTCGCGGTGATCGCCGAAGGCGTCGAAACGCATGCGGAGGCCGAATTCCTCAAGCAACTCGACGTCGATCACGCGCAGGGCTACTACTACGCGCGGCCGATGCCGGCGCAGGCGTTCGAGGCGTGGCTCGCGGAGACGAGAAAGCTCAGGCTGATCGCCTGAGCTTCGTTCCGGAAAAAGGCGCCGCCGACGGCCGGCGGCGCCGTCGCATTACACCGTGCGCAGCTTCGACACGCGCCGGTTCTGCAGCATCACCAGGCGTTCCATGTACGCGAGATCCTTCGGCTCGATCGTGAACGCCGCATGCACCCACGCTTCCGTGATGTCCATCAGCTCCGAGCGCGACAACTGGAATACGCGTTCGCGCGCGCGCAGCATCGCGCGGACGCCGTTCAGCTTGGGCTTGGTCACGTCGATGAAGGTGCGCGTCGCCAGATACGCGTCACCGGCGTCGAACGTCTCGTCGATCAGCCCCTGGTCTTCGTACCACTCGGCCGCATGCGCCTCGCCGGTCGCGATCAGCGATTCCGCGAGGCCGCGGTTCGCCTTGCGCGCGACGAGCGAATAGCCGCCCATGCCGGGGAACAGGTTGAACGCGATCTCCGGGAACCCGAGTTTCACGCCCTTCTGCGCGAGCACGTAGTGATGCGCGAGCGCGGCCTCGAAGCCGCCGCCGAGCGCGCTGCCCTCGACCATCGCGATCGAGATCGCGCCGGTGCCGAAGCCGGTGTAGATCTCGTACACGCCGTCGATGCACGAGCGCGCGTAGGCCATCAGCTGATCGCGCCGGCCGCTGCGGATCGCGTCGACGAAGAAGCTCAGGTCGCCGCCGACGTTGAACAGCTCGGGGACGAGCGAGCCCGTCACCCAGAAGTCGAACGTGAGGCCCGAGTCGCGTGCGACGCGCGCGAGATGGATGATGTCGGTGACGAGTTGCTGGTTGAAACACGGCCGCGGCTCCGATCGCAGCATCATCCACATGACGTTACGGCCTTCTTCGTAGAAGGCCGTCAGTTGCGAGAGTTCGCCGGCTTCGTAAAACGGGCGGCACGCCGGATGGGATTGGAGTTGCATGGTATGTCCTCGTGAGATGTGGTTTTTGAAGACCATCGCGCCCGGTGCCCTGCGGGAATCGGGTTGCCCGCCGGGCGCCAGGCGCGAGGCATCGCCATTGTTGCGCGCGCACAAATGTCGAAATGCGGGGAACAACGCACGAGCGGGACGCCGGTGCGGATCGCGTCCGCGCGACGGGGCGGGGGGCGGCGGATGGGGATGAGGGGCCGAGGTCGGCGGGGGAAGGCGGCGCGAGCGGAGCGGCGCGCCGGCGATGAGGCGGCCGGCGACGCCGGTCGCTTGCGCGCCGAATATGACGTCGGGACGCCGATCAACGGTTGCGGGTCGGGCCGATCGGCGTGGCGGCCCGCCGATTCGCCGTGAGCGACCGCGCAGCGCATATGGCCGCGCGGCGCCGATCGGCGTCGGGTGCCGCCGTTCGAGATGCGACGCCGTCGGCAAGAGGCCGAACGGGATCACGCGCAGCCATGCGAACGCAATCACGAGGTCGCCGATTTTGAAATCGGTGTTGCTCCGCATGATGTCTGCTTCCCGATGGCGCGGCTTGACGCTTGCCGGCACGTCGCCCACACTGGGTCGCACGACGGCCACGCGTGAGGGTGGCGCGGGCGGCCGTCATGCGCGCGTCATGCGGGTCGGGCCACCGTGCCGGCGCGCGGTGCTGACGCCCGGCAACGAACGCGCGGGGAGCTTCGACGTGGTGCGTTTTCCTTCCCGATGGACCGGCTGCCTGCTCGCGTGCGCCACGGCGCTCGGCGTGGGGACGGCCGTGGCCGACACGCGCGACTCACACGACACGCGCGATGCTCGCGACGCGGGCGATACGGCGCCCGTCACGCTCGTCAGCGACGTCCACGAATTCGTGATCCAGCGCGACGGCTCGCTCGACGAGCACGACGATTCGACGCTGCGCGCGAACGACGCGAACGGCATCGACGCGGTCGCGCAGCGCTACGTGTGGTTCGACAAGAATCTCGAGAAGGTGGAGTTGCTCGCGGCCGAGACGATCGATCGCGACGGCGTCGCGCATCCGGTCGGCGCGGACGGCATCCGCGACGTGCAGGAGCCGCGCTCGGCCGGCGCGCCGACGTTCCAGGACGGGCTGCTGCGCACCGTCGTGTTCCCCGGCGTCGAAGCCGGGTCGAGCACGCGCGTCGCGTTCCGCAAGACCCGCACGAAGCCCGTCAATCGCGGCTACTTCGGCTACACCGTCGAGCCGTCGCGCGAGCCGGTCGACAGCCAGCGGCTGATCTTCGACGTGCCGGCCGACATGCCGCTGTACGCGGATGCGCGCGGCTACGTCGCGCTGCCGCCCGTCACGGCGAACGGCCGCACGCGCTACGCATTCGACTACCGGCACGGCGCGTACGATCGCATCGAGAGCGGCGCGGTCGGCTACCCGACCTACGGCGACCGGCTCGTCGTATCGACGCTGCCCGACTACGCGGCATTCGCCGCGCGCTACCGCAACGCGGCCGTCGATCCGGGCGCGAACGATCCGGCCGTCGTGCAACTGGCGCGTGCGCTCACGGCGGATGCCGTCGCTCCGCGCGACAAGGCGCGCATCCTGTACGACTGGGTGCAGGCGAACGTGCGCTACGTCGGGCTGTTTCTCGGCGAAACGGCCGCCGCGCCGCACCGCGTCGCCGACATCCTGCGCAACCGCTACGGCGACTGCAAGGATCACGTCGCGCTGTTCGGCGCGTTGCTCGCGGCGGTCGGCATTCGCAGCGAACCGGTGCTGATCAATCTCGGCGCCGTGTACACGCTGCCGTCGGTGCCCGGCTACGGCGCCGGCGCGATCAATCATGCGATCACATGGCTGCCCGATCTCGGCCTCTACGCGGATACGACGACGGCCGGCATCGCGTTCGGCTACCTGCCGCCGATCGTGATGGACCGCCCCGCGCTGCTGGTCGATACGGGCGTGCTGTCGCGCACGCCGGCCACGCAGCCGCGCGGCCGCACCGCACGGATCGCGATCGATGCCGCGCAGCCCGGCGCCGCGCGCGTTCAGGCCTATGTCGAGGACGACGGCTGGACGGCCGAGCTCGAACGCAACCTGTTTCGCCGCGCGTCGCGCGAGCGCATCGCGCAACTCGCGAACGAGCGCCTGCGGCAAAGCGGCCTGCGCGGCCGCGCGCAACTGTCGACCAGCGACCGGCGCGTGTCGACAGACCCGTTCGACGTGACGATTACCGGCACGCTCGATCATTTCGTGTGGCCCGACGGCACGACCGCGTTGCCCGCGCTGTCGAGCGTCACGGGCGGCATCGCGACACAGGTCGAGACGTGGCTGGCCGAGCCCGTGCGCACGCAGCCGTGGGGTTGCCTCGGCGGCACGTTCGACGAGACCGGCCAGATCGCGCTGCCGGCGGGCGTCGCCGTGACCGACCTGCCGGCCGATACGGCGGTGCACGACCGCTTCGTCGATTTCACGTCGCATTACGTGTTCGATGCGGCCGCGCGGGTCGTGCAGGTCACGCGGCGGATGAACGCCGATTTCGGCCGGCAGGTCTGTACGCCGGACGAATTCACGGCGCTGCGCGCGTCGCTCGAGCGCATCGAGCGCGACACGCAGGCGCAGATCGTCGTGCGGGCGAAGCAGCGTTGAGCGGCGCGGGCACGGCATTCGCTCCGAACGGGCGAATCACCGGAATCGCCGACGCGCAGGAGGACATCATCACGGAACGGGATCACGAGATCGCCGAACTCTCGAAGGAATTGTTGGGCAGGATCGTGCAGGGCACGGTCGCGACCGGCGCGGCAGTCGACGCGGAGCAGTGCGCGGCGCTCGCGGTGCGGTGCGCGACGGCGCTGGTCGACCGGCTCGACGCGTTGAAGTGACGCTCGCGGGCCACCGCCGCCACCGGCGCCGCGCGTCGGCGCGCTACGCTTCGGCGTGCACGTTGCCGTCCGCGCGCACGGCGCCCGGCGGCTTGCCGACCACGCGCTTGAACGCACGGCTGAACGCGGCGAGCGAACCATAGCCAAGCCGGTACGCGACGGCTTCGATCGTCTCGCGGTCGCGCGCGATCCATTGCGCGGCGAGCCGCATCCGCAGCTCGGTCAGGTAGCGCACGGGCGTCATCCCGGTGGCCGCGAGAAAACGCTCGGCGAACACCGAGCGCGACACGCCCGCTTCGGTCGCGAGCTCCGCGACGCTCCAGTTGCGGCCCGGGTCGCGATGCAGCGCGACGATCGCGCGGCCGAGCTTCGGCTCGCGCAGCGCCTGCACCCAGCCGGTCGCATCGCCGCATCCGCACTCGACCCAGCCGCGTACGATGAACGCCGCGACCACGTCCGCGAGCCGCGCGAGGATGCCCGCGAAGCCCGCGCGCGCCGTGCACGCCTCGCGCTCCATCGCGTCGAGCATCGGCCGGATTTCCGGGTAGCGCGCGAGCAGCGTGCCCACGTGCATGAATGCGGGCATCGTGCCGACGAGCGGCTGCATGCCGCCGAGGTCGAGTTCCATGCACGCGCTGAAGATCAGCGCATCGCCGGCGCCGGGTTCCGTCGTCGCGCAGGTCGGGGGCGACATGCCGGCCGACGCCACCGACGCGACCGTATCGCATATCTTCCTGGCCTCGAAGCCGTTGATCTCGCGGCACGGCACATCCGGATCGGACACCAGCGCATGCATGCCGCCGTGCGGCAACAGGATCGCGTCGCCGGCCTCGAGCCGCATCGTCTCGCCCGACGCGTCGCGCAGCAGCACGGGCCCGCGCACGACGAAATGGAATTGCGCGCGGCCCGGCGCATGGCCGAAATTCAGCCCGAACGGCCGCGCGACCTGGATGCGGCGGTACTGGACGCCGCTCAGGCGCATCCCCAGCAGCAGCTCGCTGACGAGGTCGTGCGCATCGGGAATCGGCGGCAGAAGGGGCTCGGACATCGTGAGATACGGACGATCGATCAACAGGAACGGATTGTACGTCATAGACCGTCCTGCCGCTGTTCCTTACGATACGCCCTCATCAGTACTTTCCCTAACCGACACGGAATCCCGCATGAATCCCGGAATCTCCTCGGCCGCCTCGACGGCGGCCCCCCGCGAACCGGCCTGGGGCGCGGTATTCGCGATGGCGCTCGGCGTGTTCGGGCTCGTCACGGCCGAATTCCTGCCGGCGAGCCTGCTCACGCCGATGGCCGAGAGCCTCGGCGTGACCGAAGGCGTGGCCGGGCAGGCCGTCACGGCCACCGCCACGGTCGCGCTCGTCACGAGCCTGCTGATCTCGGCGCTCACGCGCACGATCGACCGGCGGCGCGTGCTGCTCGTGTTTTCGGTGCTGCTCGTGGCGTCGAACCTCGCCGTCGCGTTCGCGCCGAACCTGGGCGTGCTGCTGTTCGGCCGCGTCGTGCTCGGCATCGCGCTCGGCGGTTTCTGGACGATGGCCACCGCCACCGCGATGCGGCTCGTGCCGACGGCGATGGTGCCGCGCGCGCTGTCGATCATCTTCAGCGGCGTGGCGGTCGCGACCATCGCGTCCGCGCCGATGGGCAGCTACTTCGGGCACCTGATCGGCTGGCGCAACGTGTTCCTGATCGCGGCCGTGCTCGGCGGCATCGCGTTCGTGTCGCAGCTTCTCACGCTGCCGTCGATGCCGCCGAGCGGCACGACGCGGCTGCGCACGCTGATCGACGTGCTGCGCCGGCCGACCGTCGGCCTCGGGATGTTCGCGACGATCCTCGTGTTCACCGGCCATTTCGCGTTCTTCACGTATCTGCGGCCATTCCTCGAACAGGTGGCGGGCGTCGGCGTGAACGGGCTGTCGGCGATCCTGCTCGGCTACGGCATCGCGAACTTCGTCGGCACGTCGCTCGCGGGCCGCGTGCTCGAACACCGGCTGCGGCCGATGCTGATCGGCATGCCCGCGTTGATGGTCGTGCTCGGCATCGCGCTCGTCGTGCTCGGCCGTGCGCCGATGATCGACGCGGTGCTGGTCGCGTTGTGGGGGATGGCGTTCGGCGGCGTGCCGGTCGCGTGGTCGACGTGGGTCACGCGCACCGTGCCCGACGAGGCCGAGAGCGCGGGCGGGTTGATCGTCGCGGCGATCCAGCTCGCGATCGCGACGGGCGCCGCGGCCGGCGGCGTCGTGTTCGACGCGAACGGCGCGGCGGGCGTGTTCGTCGGCGCGGCGATCGTGCTGGCGGTGGCGGTCGCGACGATCGTCACCGGCGTGCCGAAGCGCGTCGGCGTGGCCGCGTCCTGACGGGCGTGGCGGCCCGCGTTGCACGGGCTGCCAGGCGGATTATCCGCGCGTCACGCGGCGTCGGCGCCCGCGATGCGGTCGAGTTCCGCGAGCGTGTCGGCCGGCAGATCGACGTCGGCTGCCGCGAGATTCTCGCGCAGGTGCGCGACCGACGACGTGCCCGGAATCAGCAGGAGATTCGGCGCGCGGCGCAGCAGCCATGCAAGCGCGACCTGCATCGGCGTCGCGCCGATGCGCGCGGCCACGCCGGACAGCGTCGACGACTGCAGCGGCGAGAAGCCGCCGAGCGGGAAGTACGGCACGTAGGCGATGCCGTCGCGGGCGAGCGCGTCGATCAGCGCATCGTCGCCCCGGTGCGCGATGTTGTAGTGGTTCTGCACGCACACGATGTCGCAGATCCGGCGGCCTTGGGCGACCTGCGCGGGCGTGACGTTGCTCAGGCCGATGTGCCGCACGAGCCCGCGCCGCTGCAGCTCGGCGAGCGTGGCCAGCGGCGCCTCGATGGATCCTTCGGCCGGCCCGTGCGTGTCGAACATGATGCGCAGGTTCACGACGTCGAGCACGTCGAGCCCGAGGTTGCGCAGGTTGTCGTGCACGGCCCGTTCGAGTTCGTCGGGCGCGAAGGCGGGCAGCCACGACGCGTCGTCGCCGCGGCGTGCGCCGATCTTGGTGACGATCACGAGATCGTCGCGATACGGATGCAGCGCGTCGCGAATCAGCCGGTTCGTCACGTGCGGGCCGTAGAAGTCGCTGGTGTCGAGATGGTCGACGCCGGATTCGACGGCTTCGCGCAACACGTTCAATGCGGCTTCGCGATCTTTCGGCGGGCCGAATACACCGGGGCCTGCAAGCTGCATCGCGCCGTAGCCGATTCGTCTGACGGGGCGATCGCCGAGCCTGAAGGTGGCGATGTGGCGAATATCGGGCATGACCTTACTCCTGTCGAAGAGATGAATGCGTTCAGCATAAGGACGAGTCGGCTGCGCGATAAGCGGGCATAATTCGCACGGGTTGTACGAAAAGGCGAACAATGCAAACCGATCTGGGCGATCTGAACGCATTCATGACCGTCGCACGCGCGAGCGGATTCCGCGACGCCGCACGCATGACGGGCCTCAGCGCGTCGGGGCTGAGCGAGGCCGTGCGCCGGCTGGAAGCGCGGCTCGGCGTACGGCTGCTGCACCGTACGACGCGCAGCGTCGTGCCCACCGAAGCCGGCGAGCGCCTGCTCGCGCGGCTCGGGCCCGCCCTGACCGAAGTGGCGGCGGCGCTCGACGGTATCGATGAATTCCGCGGCCGACCGGCCGGCACGCTGAAACTCAACGTGCCGGTCAGCGCGTCGCGGCTCGTGTTGCCGGCGATCGTACCGCGCTTTCTCGATGCGTATCCGGACATCCGGCTGGAAGTGACTGCCGACGAAAATTTCGTCGACGTGCTCGCGGCCGGATGCGACGCGGGCATCCGCTACGACGAACGGCTCGAACAGGACATGATCGCGGTGCCGATCGGCCCGCGCATCCAGCGGTTCGCGACCGCGGCGGCGCCCGGCTATCTCGACCGGCACGGCCGGCCGCGGCATCCGCGCGACCTGCTCGCCCATCGGTGCCTGCGCGGGCGCTTCGCGAGCGGCGCGATGCCGCCGTGGGAGTTCGAGCGCGACGGCGAGGTCGTGCGGGTCGAGCCGGCCGCCGGGCCGCTGCTGGTCCAGATCGGCGGGGCGACGGAGCTGCTGGTCGACGCGGCGATCGCCGGGACGGGCATCGTGCATCTGTTCGAAGACTGGCTGCGTCCGCATCTCGACAGCGGCGCGCTCGAACCCGTGCTCGATCCGTGGTGGCGGCCGTTTTCGGGGCCCTTTCTGTATTATCCGGGGCGGCGTCTCGTGCCGCCGGCGCTACGCGCGTTCATCGATTTCATCAAGGCATCCTGAGCGTTCGACCGCGCCCCCGGGGGGGGCGCGCCCAGCGGGCCGCGTGCCATCGCCGCTCATATGGCCGGCCGATGCGCGATGCACGCGCTGCAGCAAGCGGCGCGACGGCCGAAGCGCGGGAGCGGGCGTGCCGCGCCGCCCCCGCGGATCCGTCAGCCGCCTTGCCTGACCAGCGCCGCCAGCGTCTTCATCGCCTGCAGATACGGATACGGCCCGTGGCTGATGCGCGCCACGCCGTAATCGGCGAGCTCCGCGAGCGTCGGCGTTTCCGACACGCGCATCACGTTCACCGGCAGCGGCGACGCGGCTGTCAGCGCGCGAATGAGCGCCGGCGCGCGCAGGCCTGGCACGAACAGGCCGTCGGCGCCGGCCGCCGCATAAGCGCGCGCACGTGCCAGCGTCGCGTCGAGCAATCGTTCGTCATGCGTATCGGCTGACGCCTTGAAGAACACGTCGGTGCGCGCGTTGATGAAGTAGTCGGCGCCCGCGCGATCGGCCGCCTGCCGGGCCGCCGCGAGACGGGCCGCCGCTTCGTCGGCGTCGCGCAGTTCGCCCGTCGCCGGAAAACTGTCTTCGAGATTGCAGCCGATCGCGCCGGCCCGGATGCTGAGCGCGATCGTTTCGGCGACATCCTCCGGCCGCTCGCCGTAGCCGCTTTCGAGGTCGACGGTGACGGGTAGCGCCGTCGCGCGCGTGATCCGCTCCAGCACGTCCATCATCAGCGCGCGCGGCATCTGCTCGCCGTCGACGAAGCCGTTGGCTGCCGCGACCGACCAACTGCCGGTGGCCAGCGCGACGGCGCCGGCATCGGCCGCCGTGCGCGCACTGCCGGCGTCCCACACGTTGAACAGCACCAGCGGCTGACCCGCGCGGTGAAGCGACCGGAAAGCCGCGCCTTTCTCGTTGTTGCCCATGCTCGTCTCCTTGTGAATACCGGATCGGTTGTCGTGCCGAGCGATATTGCCACCGAATCGGGCGGTGCGACGCGGGCCGGCAATGTCTGCTGACAGCGCGTGGCAGGAAGTAGGCATGAGCGCCGCGCGGCGATCGGCGCGCCGGCTCAGCCGCGCGAACCCGGATCGATCGACAGCGTGCGCAACTGGCCGCGCAGCTGGTCGACTTCGCCGGGCGCGAACGGCCGCTCGATCTCGGCATGCGTCTGCCGCCACAGCGGGAACGCTTCGGCCAGCAGGTCGTGCCCGGCCGGCGTCAGTTCGAGCAGGCGGCTGCGCCGATCGTCCGGATCCTGCACGATCGTGACGAGGCCGCGCCGCTCGAGCGGCTTGAGCGCCGCGGTGAGCGTGGTGCGGTCCATCGCGAGCAGCGACGCGACCGATTTCATCGGGGCCGGTTGCGGCCGGTTCAACGACATCAGCAGCGAAAACTGGCCGTTGGTAAGGTCGAGCGGGCGCAGCACATCGTCGAAGATGCGCGCCAGATTGCGCGCCGCGCGCTGCATGTGCAGGCACAGGCAGCAATCGCGCACCATCAGCGTCGTCTCGAAGGGAAGCTTTTCTTTTCGTGCCATGTTGCAATTGTGTTGATATCAACCTATCTTGTCAAGGTCGAGGCGCGGCAACCCGCCGTGTCCGTCATCGGAGGGGAAGGCATGAGTGCGCAACAACAGTTGTATCTCGCCGTATTTCTCGGGACCCAGGATAGCCCGGCGATGAAGGCATGGCTCGCGCTGCCGGATGAAGAACGGCGCACGCGCGAGCGCGACGGCATCGCCGCATGGCATGCGTGGGTCGAGCGGCATCGCGACGCGATCGTCGAGCTCGGCGGGCCGCTCGGCAAGACCAAGGCCATCGATGCAGGCGGCATCCGCGACACGGCCAACGCGTTGACCGGCTTTACCGTCGTGCGCGCGGCGTCGCCCGACGCGGCCGCCGCGTTGTTCGAAGGTCATCCGCATTTCACGCTGTTCCCGGGCGTGTCGGTCGACGTGATGCCGGTGCTGGCGATTCCCGGCGCATGAGCGACGCGTGACGCGGGGCGCTGCGTGTCGCCTGGTTCGATGCGCGCGGCCCGGATGCGGACATTTTCACGACGTTCTGGATGGAGACTCGCGATGAAGCTTTACGGATTTGCCGGCACCCGCTCGCAACGCGCGCTGTGGGGGCTGAAGGAACTGGATGCGGACTTCGAATTCGTGTCGGTCAACCTGCTCGAGGGCGAGCACAAGCGGCCCGAATTCCTGCGCCTCAATCCGGCCGGCAAGGTGCCCGTGCTGGTGGACGGCGACCTCGTGATTCCCGAATCGGCCGCGATCGTGCTGTATCTCGCGGACAAGTATCCGGAGAAGGCGCTGTTGCCCGTCGATCCGGCGCTGCGGGCGCAGGCCTATCGGTGGATCATGTTCGCGGTGACGGAGCTCGAGCAGCCGCTGTGGCGGATCACGCGGCATACGTTCCTCTATCCGCCGGAGAAGCGCTCGCCGGCCGATATCGAACTCGCGCGCGAGGATTTCACGACGATGGCCGCGATACTCGACACGCATCTCGAAGGGCGCGCGTTCATCGTCGGCGATACGCTGACGGTGGCCGATTGCGTGACGGCCTATCTGATCGACTGGGCGAGCGAATGCCACCTGATCGAGCCGTTCCCGCAATTGCGCGCGTATCTGGAACGGCTGTATGCGCGGCCGAAGGCGCCGCAGCGGATCGCGGAGGCGAGGAAGGCGGCGTGAAAGTGAAACGGGTGCCGGGTCGTGTGCCGCATCGGCATGACCCGCCGCGCCCGCCTGCGATCACGAAACCGTATCGGGCCCACCCAGCGCGTGACACAGCGTCGCCAGATCTCGCAACGTAAGATGCGGCGTCACCGCGTGCCGTGAAGCCTGTTCTCCTTGCGCCCGCGGCTCGCGTACGACCCACGCCGCCTGCAGCCCCGCATTCAGCGCACCAACAATATCGAGGTGAAAATCGTCGCCGACATGCAGCAATTCGCCCGGCCGTACGTCGAGCGCATCCGCCGCCGCATGGAAGATCTCGGGTTCCGGCTTCGCGAAGCCGAACTCACGCGCACTGAGCGTCGTGCGAAAGAATTCGCCGCCGCCGGTCAGCCGGAGATCCGCGTTGCCGTTGGTGACCGCGATCAACGGAAAGCGCTCGCTCAGCCACGCGAGCGCCGGCAGCGCGTCTTCGTAGAATTCGACGCGGTTGCGCGCCGCATAGAACACGTCGTACGCACGATCGGTCAGCGAGACATCTTCGTTCGCGCGTTCCAGCGCCAGCCGGATCGACCCGATTCGCATCGCGCGAAAGTCGCCGGCAAGCTCCGGGCACAAACGTTCGTATTCGTCACGTAGCGCACCGAGTGCCTGTTGCGTGGGCAGCACGCGCTCGGTGTTCGGCGCGTGGTCGATCAACCATGCGCGAAGCGCCGCCTCGGCCCGTACGACGGACGGCCCGAACGGCCACAGGGTGTCGTCGAGGTCGAACGAGAGGGCGGAGACTTTGGCGAGACGCATGGCGGTTGAAAGCGGGAAGTCGTTTTACCAGGGCCACGGAACGGCAGTGCCGGTGCCGTGGTCGAGGGCGTGCCGATACAGGAAGCGCGCGACGGTCAGATCCTGAAGCGCGAGCCCTGTCATGTCGAAGACGGTGATCTCGTGCGCGGCACGATCGATCGATGTCGTACCCGCGAGGATGTCACCGATTTCCGTGCGCGGCAAATCCGGCGCCCACTGGCACTCGCCGATGCCGCGTGCCTGCTCGTGATCGTCCACGACGATGCGCGCGCGTTCCAGCACGCCCGCCGGAAGTTCGCGCTTGCCCGCGGTATCGGTGCCCACGCAGGTCAGGTGGGTGCCGGGCTGCACGGCATCCGCGTCGAACAACGCGCCGCCGCCCGGCGTGGCCGTGATCACCACGTCGCTATCGGCCACCGCGTCGTTGCGGTCGCGCGCCACGCCGATCGTGCATCGATCGACGAAGTGCGCTTCGAACGCCGGGTCCGGCTCGCCGCCGACGGTCACGTACTGCACCGTGCATCGCCGCGGCAGCAGCCTGAGCGCGTAGTCGAGCTGCACGCGCGCCTGCACGCCCGTGCCGAACACGCAGAGCCGCGTGCTGTCGCGGCGCGCGAGCAGTTGCAACCCGAGGCCGCCGGCGGCCCCGGTGCGCGCGGTGGTGATCGCGTTGCCGTCCATGATGCACAGCGGGCGTCCCGTCGCCGGATCGAACAGCGCGACGGTGGCCTGATGCGGCTCGCCGCCCAGCGCACGGTTGCCCGGCCAGAACCCGGCCGCCTTGAAGCCGAGCAAGTCCTGACCGGCGACGTCGCCCGACTTGATGCCGAACACGCCGCCGGTATGGAGCTTCTCGCGCACGACCGGGAACACGCGTCCCGCCCGTTGACTGTGCAGCACGAACGCTTCGCGGACGGCCGCCATCACTTGCTCGACCTGCAGGGCGGGCTCGACGGCATCACGGTCGAGGAGAAGAAGGCGGGCGTCGGTCGGCATGGTCGGGGGCGCCTGTTCGGCACGAGACGAATCAAGAGTGTTTAAAGTTTGTCCAGATATGGACAAATAGTCAATGCATGGACGGCACGGCATGGATGCCGGACGACGCTCACCACCCGTAGAACCGCGGCCACGTCTGCGCGGCGCCGTCGCCGCCGATGGCCTGGTATTCGGGATGCTGCGCGCCGGTGGCGCACGCATGATTCGGGAGAATGCGCAGCCGCGTGCCGATCGGAAACCGCTGCGCGATGTCCGTATCCGGCGCGCCCGTTCGCGACACGATCCCGTGTTCCTGATTGGCGGCGCTCATCAGGTAGCCGCCGAGCACCTCGCCGTCTTCGGTGCAGACCTGCCCGTAGCCGAAATCGCGCGCCTGGCGCTGCGTGCCGCGGTCGCGGCTCATCGCCATCCAGCCCGCGTCGACGATCGCCCAGCCTTTCTCTTCCTGATGGCCGACGACGGTGGTCAGCACCGACAGCGCGATGTCGGACAGTGTGCACACGCCGATGTTGTGCATCACGAGGTCGAACATCACGTACACGCCGGCGCGCACTTCGGTCACGCCGTCCAGCCGTTGCGCCGCCAGCGCGGTGGGCGTCGATCCGATGCTGACGACCGGGCACGGCAAGCCCGCGGCCCGCAGGCGCTCGGCGGCGCGCACGGTGCGGCTGCGCTCCTGTTCGGCGATCGCGACCAGCGCTTCGGGCGTGTCGTATTCGTAGCTGGAGCCTGCGTGCGCGAGCACGCCGCCGAGCAGCATGCCGCCGTCGGTCAGCGCGCGGCCGACGTCGATCAGCAGGTCGGCATCGGGCGGGATGCCGGAGCGGTGCCCGTCGACGTCGACCTCGATCCACACGTCGAAACGTTCGCCGTGCTCGCGCCCGAACGCGGCGATCGCGTGCGCGGCCGGCAGGCTGTCGGCGACGATCTTCAGGTCGCAGCCCTGCCGGCGCAGCGCCAGCGCCTGGCCGAGCTTGGCGGGCACCATGCCGACCGCATAGACGATATCGACGATGCCGTCGGCGAAGAATTGCTCGGCTTCCTTGAGCGTGGACACCGTGATGCCCTGCGCGCCCGCCGCGATCTGCGCGTCGACGACTTGCCGGCATTTGGTGGTCTTGACGTGCGGCCGGAACCGCACGCCGAGCGCGTCCAGATGCGCCTGCATGCGTGCGATGTTGCGGTGCATGCGGCCGATATCGATCAATGCGGCCGGGGTGTTGAGGGTGTGAAGGGGCACGATGCGTCCGTTTGCGAAGTTGCCGATACGGACACTGTAGAGGAGGGGAGCAGCGCCGTGTTTAATGCACGGCTAATCTGCCATTAAGCAGAATTTAATCAACGAAGTCCCCCTGGATCGCACCGGAACTCAGGCCTTGCCGCGCCAGGGCGGCGGATCGAGAAACTGCCGCGCGGCGTCGAGAAACACCCGCTGCCGCGCGGAGCGGCCGGTACGCGATGGCAGGAGCGCCGTCACCGGCGCGGGCGGCAGGCGCCAGCGGGGCAGCAACCGGACGAGCTTGCCGTTCGCGAGCAGCGGTGCGACGTCCCACTCGGAGCGCTCGACGATGCCGAGCCCGGCCAGCGCCCATTCGGTGATGACGGTGCCGTCGTTGGACGACAGCGCGCCGGTGACGCGGATGACGGTGGACCGCCGCGAATCGCCCTTGGCGCCGCCAACAGGCGAGAAGCGCCAGCGCGGGATGTCCTCGTCGTTCTCGCGCAGGCACAGGCAGTCGTATCGCGCCAGGTCGGACGGATGCTTCAGATCCTTGATGCGACGCGCGTACGCGGGGCTCGCACAGAGGAAGCGCTCGTTGGGCGCGAGCGGATAGCCGATCCACGAAGACGACTTGAGACTGCCGACATGGACGACCACGTCGGCCCCCGCTGCGCTGGTCAGCGGGCTTTCCGACAGATGGAGCGAGATCTCAAGTTTCGGATGTGCGCGCTGCACGTCGCGCACGATTCGTGCGACATATTTGCGGCCGAAGCCGAGCGGGGCGACGACGCGCAGCGTGCCCTGCACGTCGCCGTGATCGCCCGCGATGCTGACCGGCAGCGCCTCCACGCGCTCGAGAATGCCCACGGCTTCCTGGTACAGCCGCTGCCCTTCGTCGGTCAGCGCGATGCCTTTCGGTTGCCGCACGGCGAGCCGCGCGTTCAGGCGCGCTTCCATCCGCTGCAGGCGAATCGTGACCGCGGGCGGCGTGAGATCGAGCAGCCGGGCGGCAGCGGCCAGGGATCGGGACGTGCCGATCGCGCGGACGAGTCGAAGGTCGTCGAGGTCGAGCATTTCATGGCTCTTAATGCAGAGGGTATCCGGCATTAAACCGCACATTCGGTGCCGCCGCCATCGGGGTGGCCGGCGCCCGCCTGCCGCATTCGCCGATACATTGAATCGTCCGATCGATCGTGACGCCCGGCGCCTGCCCGCCTACGCGTGCAGCCCCCAGATCAGCGACCGGTGCGCGGCCACTCCGGCCATCACGCCCGATGCCGATGCGAAGGTTGCGTTGCTCATCGACGTCGACGCATCGCCCGCCGCGAATACGCCGGCGACGCTCGTCTGCTTCGACGCATCGACGCGAACGACGGGGCCGAGCGGCCCTTCGTCGAACGCGCAGCCGAGCTGCTGCGCGAGGTCGCTCGCCATGTCGGTGCGCGCGCCGATGAACAACGCGTCGATCGGCACGACCTGGCCGTCGGCGAGCCGCAGCGCGTCGATACGCGGCGCATCGCCGAGGATCTCTGCGACCGGCGAGCGTTCGATCCGCACCCCGCGCGCGGCGAGCAACGCGGCTTCTTCGTCGTTCGCTTCGACCACGCCCTGCGTGAACCACGTCGTCGGGCCCCAGTCCGGAATCAGGATCGCCTGATGGACCGACAGCGGATGCGTGGCGAGCACGCCGAGCCGCTGGCCGCTTACTTCATATCCATGGCAGTACGGACAATGCAGCACGCTGATGCCCCAGCGTTCGGCGAGCCCCGGCAGCGCGGGCAGTTCGTCGCGGATGCCGGTGGCGAGAATCAGCCGGTCGGCGCTCGCGCGGCCGCCGTCAGCCAGCGCCACGTGAAAGCGCCCGTCCGCGTCGCGCTCGGCCGTGCGAACCGTGCCGTCGATGCGCCGCACCGTCGGATACGCGTCGAGCTGCGCGCGCGCATCGGCGACGATTTGCGCCGGCGGCTTGCCGTCGTGCCCGAGGAAGCCGTGCGCGTGTTCGGCAAAGCGGTTGCGCGGCCGGCCGGCGTCGATCACGAGCACGCGGCGGCGCGCCCGCGCCAGTTGCATCGCGGCCGACAACCCGGCAAAGCTGCCGCCGATCACGATCACTTCATGATGAGAATGCATGCGTCCGCTCCTTTCTGAAACTGCGTGAATGACGGATGTGCTCCGCTGACGGTAACTCATGAAACACGAGAAGTTGCATGATAGGGCGGTGGTATCATTCATGCAACTTCAGAAGTTTCGAGAGAGAGGGGAGTTCTACCCGTGAGAACCGACAGCCGTTTGTCGCGCATGCTGCATGCGCTGATCCACATGGACCAGGCCGACGGCCCGCTGACGTCGGAGACGATCGCGACGATGCTGTGCACGAACCCGGTCGTCGTGCGGCGCCTGCTCGGCGGGTTGCGCGATCGCGGGTACGTGCAGTCGGAGAAGGGGCACGGCGGCGGCTGGGCGCTCAGCGTCGCGCTCGACGACATCACGCTGCTCGACGTCTATCGCGCTGTGGGCGAGCCGCCGCTGTTTTCCGATCTCGTGTCCGACGACGCGCCCGAATGTCTGGTCGAACAGGCCGTCAACGCGCATCTGTCGGCGACGCTGAAGGAGGCCGAAGCCTCGCTGCTCGCGCGCTTCGGCGAAGTCACGCTCGGCATGCTGTCGCGTGATTTCGACGCGAAGGCGGCGCGGCCGCGCAAGCCGCGCTGACGCGGCGCAGCACGTCCGCCGTACACGCGTGACGTGCGCTCCGGTGCGATCGAAACCGTCGCGCCGTCATGTTCTGTCCCCCAACTTCTGCCCGGTTCGCCCGCCACAGGGCAAAATACGGGTTTTCCGCACCCGCGAGGGCGCGTTCGAATCACGCGCCGGGCGGCGGCAGTGCGCATGCCGCACGCGGCCGCCCGGCGCCCAGGCAAGATCGCTCGCCACGCTGCGAGCCCACAGGAGTCCAGACCCCATGCCCGAATCCAACCTGTCCTTCTTCGGCCGGCTGTCGCTGGCCGTCGGCACGTTCTTCTCCGTGCTCGGCAATCGCGAGTTCGCCGCCGACGTGCTGCGCGTGCGCGATGGCGCCGCGGCGCCGGTCGCGCCCGCTCCGACGCCGGCACCGGCTGCCGCGCCCGTCGCCCCCGCGCCCGTGAAGGCGCCGGCGCCCGAGCTGCGCGAAGCGAGCCCGCAGGCCGCGCTGCAGCTGCTCGGCCTGCTGCAGCGCGATGCGCGCTTCATCGATTTCGTCGAGGAAGACATCGCCGGCTACGCGGACGCCGACATCGGCGCGGCCGCGCGCCTCGTGCACGACGGCTGCCGCGCCGCGCTGCGCGAGCACTTCACGATCGTGCCCGTGCGCGACGAAGCCGAAGGCAGCCGCGTGACGCTGCCGGCCGGCTTCGACGCGACGGCCGTGCGCGTGACCGGCAACGTGGTCGGTTCCGCGCCGTTCACGGGCACGGTCAGCCATCGCGGCTGGCGTGTCGCAGACGTGCGGCTGCCGAAGCTGACGGGCAGCCACGACGCATCGGTCATCGCACCGGCGGAGGTGGAACTGTGAGCGATCCGCGCTATTCGATCGGTATCGACCTCGGGACGACCCATTGCGCGCTGTCGTACGTCGACAGCAGCACGAGCGACGGCGAGAAGATCACGCAGCAGGTGCTGCCGATCGCGCAACTCACCGCGCCCGGCGCGCTGGAATCGCGCGACCTGCTGCCGTCGTTTCTCTACTTGCCGCATGAAAGCGAGCTGACGCAGGGCGACCTGACGCTGCCGTGGACGGCCTCGCGCACCTTTGCGGTCGGCGAGATGGCGCGCACGCGCGGCGCCGGCACGCCGATCCGCCTCGTGTCGAGCGCGAAGAGCTGGCTGTGCCACCCGGGCGTCGATCGCCGCGCGGCGATCCTGCCGAGCGATGCGCCGCCGGAAGTGACGCGCGTGTCGCCGCTGGAAAGCTCGATCCGCTATCTGACGCACCTGCGCGAAGCGTGGGACCACGCGCATCCCGACGCACCGTTCGCCGACCAGGACGTGACGGTGACGATCCCCGCGTCGTTCGATCCGGCCGCGCGCGAGCTCACGGCGGAAGCCGCACGCGCCGCCGGCTACTCGCGGATGACGCTGCTCGAGGAACCGCAGGCGGCGCTGTACAGCTGGATCCAGAAGAGCGAAGGCGGCTGGCGCAAGCAGGTGCAGGTCGGCGACCTGATCCTGTGCGTGGACGTCGGCGGCGGCACGACCGACCTGTCGCTGATCGCGGTGGTCGAGCGCGACGGCAATCTCGAACTGCATCGCGTGGCCGTGGGCGAGCACATCCTGCTCGGCGGCGACAACATGGACCTCGCGCTCGCGCACGTGGTGGCGCGCAAGCTCGCGCAGCAGGGCACGCAGCCCGATCCGTGGCAACTGCGCGCGCTGACCTACGCGTGCCGCTCGGCCAAGGAAACGCTGCTGTCCGACCCGAGCGCCGACGCGGTGCCGCTCGTCGTGCCGAGCCGCGGCTCGAAGCTGATCGGCGGCTCGATCCGCACCGAACTGACGCGCGCGGAACTGACGCAGACGATCCTCGAAGGCTTCTTCCCGCAGGTCGATGCGGCCGCGCGCCCGGTGAGCCGCGCGCGCGTCGGCCTGACGCAGCTCGGCCTGCCGTATGCGCAGGACGCCGGCATCACGCGCCATCTCGCGGCGTTCCTCGGCCGCCAGGTCGCGGCGCTCGACACGCTCGAAGGCGTGCAGCGCACGCTGCCGCAGGGCGCGACGTTCCTGCATCCGACCGCCGTGCTGTTCAACGGCGGCGTGTTCAAGTCGACGCTGCTCACGCAGCGCGTGCTCGACACGCTCAACGGCTGGCTCGCCGCCGAAGGCGCGCCGCCCGCGCGCCTGCTCGAAGGCGCGGATCTCGATCTCGCGGTCGCGCGTGGCGCGGCGTACTACGGCTACGTGAAGCGCGGCCGCGGCGTGCGCATTCGCGGCGGCACGGCGCGCGCGTACTACGTCGCGATCGAATCGGCGATGCCCGCGGTGCCGGGGCTGGAGCCGCCGGTGCAGGCGCTGTGCGTCGCGCCGTTCGGGATGGAGGAAGGTTCGGACGCGGCGCTGCCGCCGCAGGAGTTCGGGCTCGTCGTCGGCGAACCGGTGCAGTTCCGCTTCTTCGGCTCGTCGGTGCGGCGCCAGGACCAGGTCGGCACGCTGCTCGACTACTGGTCGCCGGAAGAGCTGCAGGAGCTGGAGGAAATCCAGGCGACGCTGCCGGCCGAAGGGCGCACCGTCGGCGAAGTCGTGCCGGTGAAGCTGCATGCGCGCGTGACCGAAGCCGGCACGCTCGAACTCGAGGCGATTCCGAGCGGCACGAACGAGCGCTGGAAGGTCGAGTTCGACGTGCGCGGCGCCGCCTGAGCGCGATGAAGCGTTATACGGTCGGCATCGACCTCGGTACGAGCAATACGGTCGTCGCGTACGTCGAGGCCGGTTCCGACGCGATCCGCGTGTTCGACGTCGAGCAACTGGTCGGGCCCGGCGCGGTGGCCGCGCAGCCGCTGCTGCCGTCGGTGCGGTATCACCCGGCGGCGGGCGAACTGCCGCCGGATGCGCTGCGGCTGCCGTGGGCGGCCGATCCGAAGGCCAACACGAAAGCGGACGCGGCCGGCGCACCGCCGGCCGTGATCGGCCGCTACGCGCGCACGCTCGGCGCTCAGGTGCCGGGCCGGCTCGTGTCGAGCGCGAAGAGCTGGCTGTCGCATGCCGCGGTCGACCGGCTCGCGGCGATCCTGCCATGGGGCGCGGCCGACGGTGTCGACAAGGTGTCGCCGGTCGACGCGAGCGCGAGTTATCTCGCGCACGTGCGCGACGCATGGGACGCGCATTTTCCCGATGCGCCGCTCGCGCGGCAGGACGTGATCCTGACGGTGCCCGCGTCGTTCGACGACGGCGCGCGCGCGTTGACGGTCGAGGCCGCGAAACGCGCGAAGCTGCCGGCGCTGCGCTTGCTCGAAGAGCCGCAAGCCGCGTTCTACGACTGGCTGTATGGGCAACGCGACACGTTGCGCGAGACGTTCGCCCATCCACGGCGCGTGCTGATCTGCGACGTGGGCGGCGGCACGACCGATCTCACGCTCGTCGACGTCGCGCCGGGCGACGACGGCGAGCCGACCTTTACGCGCGTCGGCGTCGGCAACCACCTGATGCTCGGCGGCGACAACATGGATCTCGCGCTCGCGCGCCTCGTCGAGACGCGGCTGACGGAGCCCGGCACGCGGCTGTCGGCGGCGAGCCTGTCGCAACTCGTCGAGCGCTGCCGCGCGGCGAAGGAGCGGCTGCTCGGCGACGACGCACCCGCGTCCGTCACCGTCACGCTGCTCGGCGCGGGCAGCAAGCTGGTGGGCGGCGCGCGCTCGGCCGAGCTGACCCGGCAGGAAGTCGAGCAGATCGTCGTCGACGGGTTCTTTCCGCAGGTCGACGCCGACGAATTGCCGCGCCGGGCGCGCGCGGCGATCGTCGAATTCGGCTTGCCGTATGCGAGCGACGCGGCCATTACGCGCCACGTCGCCGCGTTCCTGAAGCGTCATGCGGAAGGGCCGCTGCCCGACACGCTGCTGCTCAACGGCGGCGTGTTCCGCGCGGATGCGCTTGCCGGCCGTCTCGCGCAGACGCTCGGCGCGTGGCGCGGCGCGCCGCTCGACGTGCTGCACAACGCGCACCCGGATGTGGCCGTCGCGCGCGGCGCGGTGGCCTACGGGCTCGCGTGCGCCGGGCATGCGCCGCGCATCGGCGGCGGCTCCGCGCGCAGCTATTTCCTCGTGCTCGACGATGGCGCCGATGGCGCGGCCGCACGCGGCGTCTGCCTGCTGCCGCGCGGCGCGGAAGAGGGCCGCGAGATCCGGCTCGACGATCGCACGTTCGCGCTACAGCTTGGGCAGCCAGTGCGCTTCCACCTCGTATCGACCGTGGCCGACACGAAGTATCAAGCCGGCGATCTCGTCGATCTCGACGGTGGCGATTTCGTGCGGCTGCCGCCGATCGCGACGGTCGTCGACGCGAAGGCGGGCGGCGACGCGCGCGAAACGCCGGTGACGCTCACCGCGTCGCTGACCGAGGTCGGCACGCTCGAAATGCACTGCATCGCGATCGACGATGCGGCGCGACGCTGGCGGCTCGAATTCCAGTTGCGCGGCGACGCGCCGGTGCACGGCGACGCTGCCGCGCCCACGCGGCATCCGCGGCTCGACCAGGCGATCGAGCTGATCGAGCGCTCGTTCGGCAGCAAGGCCGCGGGCGTGACGCCGAAAGACACGCGCCGGTTGCGCGCGCAACTCGAACACGTGCTCGGCGCGCGCGAAGACTGGGACGTCGCGCTTGCACGCGAACTGTTCGACGCATTGCTCGCGCGGGCGCGGCGGCGGCGCCGCTCGGCCGATCACGAGCGCGCCTGGTTGAATCTCGCCGGGTATTGCCTGCGTCCGGGTTTCGGCCATCCGCTCGACGCGTGGCGCATCGAGCAACTGTGGCCGCTGTTCGACGACGGCATTCAATACGTGACCGACGCGCAGGTGTGGTCCGAGTGGTGGACGCTGTGGCGGCGCGTGGCCGGCGGGCTCGACGACGATGCGCAGACGCAGGTGCGCGATGCGATCGCGTTCCTCGAACCGTCCGACGACAAGCGGCGCAAGCTGCCGTTCGATCCGGCCAAGGTCGGGCCGGCCGACATGACGCGGTTGTCCGCGTCGCTCGAACGGCTGCCGGTCGAGCGCAAGGTCGAGCTGGCCGAGCGCCTGATCGCGCAACTGCAGAAGCCGGCCGAACGCACGCTGTGCGCGTGGGCGCTCGGGCGGATCGGCGCGCGTCGGCCGTTCTACGGCAGCGCGCACGGCGTCGTGCCGGCGGAAATCGTCATCGGCTGGCTCGATGCGCTGTTCGCGCTCGACTGGAAGCAGGTCGAGCCGGCTGCGTTCGCGGCTGCGCAGATTGCGCGGATGACGGGCGACCGCTCGCGCGATCTTCCGGACGACACGCGCGAGGCGGTGATCAAGCGCCTGTCGGCCGCGAATGCATCGGCGGCGTGGATCGACATGGTGCGTGAGGCGATCGCGTTCGACGAAGCCGATACGGTGCGCGTGTTCGGCGAAACGCTGCCGGCCGGGTTGAAGCTGCTGGGCGATTGATGGCAGTACAGGATGTTTCGATCTCGTTGGAAGGTCGAAGCATCCGGTCGCGGTCGCGCCAACCATGGCGCGACCGCGACGCCCGTTCCATTCAGGCGTGCGATACCGACGCTGCTTCGCGTCGTTTTTCCATTGATTCGAATTTCGCGCCCTCCTGCGCCGCCCCGAACGCCGCGCGAGATGAATTCCCGCGAGCATGCAGCGCACCGACCGTTGACGCGCAAGGCGCGACACGGGCCGGTTCCGCGCCGCGTTCCTGCGTGCGGTCAGGCGCCGGCCGCCGGCTCCGGAAACACCGGCTCACCAAGCGTCAGCATCAACCGGTTCGCCCACGCGAAGATCGCGATCGCGTGCGACAGGTCGAGCATTTCCTCATGCGTCAGCCCTTCGGCTTCGAGCGCGGCGATGTCGCTTTCGTCGATCGCGTCGGGCCGTTCGGTCAGCGCGATCGCATAGCGGACGATCGCGCGTTCGCGCGCCGTGGTGCCGGCCGTCGCAGGGTCGTCGAACACCTGTTCGATCGCATCGGTGCGTTTCGCGAGCTGCGCGAAACGCTGCGCGTGCACCGACGCGCAATACACGCAGCCGTTCACGCGCGATACCGCCGTGCTCGCCAGTTCGCGCTCCGCGCGCGACAGCCCGCCGGGGCCGTACATGATCGCGTTGAACACGCCCGAGCGCTGCCGCAGGATGTCCGGCAGGTGGACGAGCAGCAGGTAATAGTCGGACGTCTTCGCTTGCGGGTGGCTCGCTTCGAGCACCGCGAGCTGATCGGGCGTCGCCGCATCGAGCGAGACCGTGTCGAGCCACGCGCGCCAGCCGAGCGTGTCGGAGGTGAAGCCGTGGGTGGCAGTCGTCATGCGGCCTCCTGTGCGGCGCGTGCCTGAAGCGCCCGCGCGGCCGCGGCGACGCGCAATTGATACGCGACGAACGCGACGAGCTGCGACAGCGCGACGATCGCGGGCGTCGTGAGCCCGGCCGACTTCAACGTGTCGAGATCGGATGCGCGCGCATCGACCGGCGCGTGCGTCAGGCGCTTCGCGTGCAGCAGGATCGCGCCGAGGCGGCGAGGCAGCGCGTCGAACGCGTCGGCATCTGCGTGCTCGATGTCGTCGGTCGTGCCGCCTGCGTCGAGCAGACGGGCGCGATAGATGTCGGCCAGCGCGTGCGCATTCGACTGCCGCGCGACATACCGTGCCGCATGCAGCCGCTCGATCAGCGAAAGATCGGGCAGCGCGGGATCGAACAGCGCGGCTTCGCTCAGTTGCGTATGCAACAGCACCTTGTCGCGCGCGCGGCGCAGCGCGGCGACGGCGTCGCCGGCGCGCAGGCCGGCTGCCGCGTCGATCGTGTCCGGCCCGGCGGCCGGCGTGATGGAGTCAGTCATCGTTTCGGTTTCCCTTCGTCGTCAAAGTGATCGATGGCGTCGGCGTCGCGCCATTCGTCGCCTTGCAGTTCGGCATTCGCGTATGCGACGAGCGCATCGTAGTGGCGGTCGCGATCGGCATCGAACAGCCGGCTCGCAATGCCGCGCGCGAGCCGCTGCGCGCCCGCGCTGATCGCCGGGATATCGCCGGACAGCTTGCCGTGGCTCAGGCTCGCCGCATGGTTGAAGCAATGAATGCGCGTGACGGCCGGGCACGCGCCGCGCTCGCGCTCCTGGAACGCGAACGCGGGGCCGAGATCGGGCGACTCGGCGAGCTCGTCGAGCCACAGCGCCGGTTTCGGCCGATACCGATCCTTCCAGCGCCGCACGTGCGCGCCGAACGACGCGAATTCCTCGCGCGTCGTCCAGTCCGAATGAAAGCCCGTCGCGAAGATCAGGAAGTCGACCGTGTAGCGTCCGCGCGGCGTCGTCACCTCGAGGCCGTCCGCGTGGTCGGCGAGCATTTCGATCGGGCTGCCCGCATGGAAATGCGCATGGTCGTGGCGCGATACGCGCAGCACGCTGTCGCGCGGCGGCGGCGTCTGCGACGTCAGCGCGTAGTGCATGAAACGCCACTTCGTCGCATCGTCGAGATCGGCGTAGCCGTGCACGAGGCCCGGGCTGCCGATGCCGGTCAGCTTGTTGATGCGCGGAATGTCCGCGCGACGGAAGAACAGGTCGACGCGCGCGGCGCCCGCTTCGAGCGCGGTACCCGCGTTGTCGAACGCGGACGCGCCCGCGCCGACCACGCCGACGCGCTTGCCCGCGAGCGCGGCGAAATCGATCGGCTCGGACGAATGGGCCCAGCGCGCGCGCGGCGCGCGCCGCGCGACGGACGGCACGTACGGGCCGCCGAGGCCGTCGCGGCCGGTCGCGAGCACGACGTGCCGCGCGAGCAGCGTGTGCGCTTCGCCGTTGCCGCGCACGTCGAGCGCGAGCAGCCCGTCGTCGCGCGGGCGCAGCGCGACGAGCGTCGTGTCGTTGCGCACCGGCAGGTCGAGCACGCGCCGATACCAGCGCAGGTAGTCCATCCATTGCGGGCGCGGAATCTTGTACAGCGCGTCCCACGCGTCGCGGCCGTATTGCGCTTCGAACCACGCGCGGAACGTCAGCGCGGGCAGGCCGAGTGCGGGGCCCGCAAGCTGCTTCGGCGAACGCAGCGTCTCCATCCGCGCGAACGTGACCCACGGGCCTTCGTAGCCGGCCGGCGCGCGGTCGATCACGCACTGGTTGTCGATGCCGAGCAGGCGCAGCTCGGCCGACGCCGCGAGCCCGGCCATGCCGCCGCCGACGATCGCGACGTCGAGCACGCGCG
Organism: Burkholderia anthina; assembly: GCF_001547525.1. Taxonomy (GTDB): domain Bacteria; phylum Pseudomonadota; class Gammaproteobacteria; order Burkholderiales; family Burkholderiaceae; genus Burkholderia; species Burkholderia semiarida. The sequence goes on along the minus strand of NZ_LNJP01000003.1, from coordinate 866,493 downwards.
CGCCGTCCGCTTCGCGCGGCGGCACCCACGACGGCGCGGGCAGGTCGAGCCAGCGCAGGTCCTGCGCGAGCCGCGCCTCGAGTGCGTCGAGCGGGGGCGTCATGCGGCCTCCGGGCGCACGCGGCGGGTACGTGCCGGGCGAGGCGCGCGCGTCGCGCGGTCGGCCCGCAGCCGGTCGCCGCGCAGCAGCGCATCGTGCGCGGCGGCATCGTGAAAGGTTACGTCGTCGAGCAGCGCGCGCGTCGTGCGATGCAGCGCGTCGAGCAGTGCGTCGACGGCCGCCGTGCGCGCCTTGCCGGCCGGCGTCGCGACGCCGAACGCGAACGGGATGTCGACGTCGAGCGCGCGCGCGACGACACCGTCCACCGGCAGCGCGACGCCCGTGGCCGGATCGACGATGCCGACCCCGATGCCCGCGCGCGCGGCCATCACCGCATTCAGCGACGCGTTGGTTTCGATGAACACGTGCGCATCGACACGCGCGGCCGCGAACGCCGCGTCGATCCGCTGGCGCAGCCGGTGCCGGTTCGCGACCGTCACGATGCGGCGCCGCGCGAGCTCGCGCAGCGCGATGCGCGGTTTCGCCGCGAGCGGATCGTCGGCCGGCAGCACGGCGACGCACGGCGTTTGCGCGATCCAGTGCACGTCGAGCCCGGCATGCGCCATCGGCAGCGTGACGACGCCGACATCGGCCGTGCCGGCCAGCACCTCGTGCACGACGTGCTCGGCCGATTCGCTGCGCAACTGATAGTGCGGCGCATGCGCGTCGTCGGGCAGCGCGGCGAGCGCGGCCGGCACGAGCGTGGCCGCGAGCGACGGCGTGGCCGCGATGCGCACGGGTTCGGCCGTTTCGTCGCCCAATGCGCGCGCGCGCGCCTCGATCGCGCGCAGGCCGACCAGCGAGCGCTCGACTTCCTCGTACAGCAGGAACGCGCGCCGCGTCGGCGTGACGCGCGGGCCGTGCCGGTCGAACAGCGCGTAGCCGAGATCGGCTTCGAGCTCCTGGATCTGCCGCGTGACGGCCGGCTGCGAGCGGCCGAGCAGCTCGCCCGCGCCGGTGACGCTGCCGGCCGACATGACTGCGGAAAAGGCTTCGAGTTGATGCAACTCCATGACGCGTTCCGATGATGCGATTTGCGCATTGTAGGAGTGCCAGCATGCACGATTCATATAATGATTTTTGCTATCGACAGCGGGAAAACTGCGAAGGGCGTAACGGCCGCGGCGGCCCGTCGTGCGTGCATTCGCACCGGTGGTGCACGGTGCGCCGAACGAAACGCCAATCGAATCAACACGATGCGATGCATGCCGGCATGTCGATCGATGCGGCGGGTATCGGCGGCCGTTCGCGCTCGTCATCGGCTTCGCGCCGCATGCGATATCGATATGCGCAAAACTTCGTTGGATCGTCCTGAACCGGATGGTTACATGCCCTCACTCTTTTCGATTGACGGAAGCTGGGGGACGCATGAAGGTTTCGGGGAACGACGCGCGCGGCGCATGGCGGCGCGTGCTGGGCACGGTGGCGGCGCTCGCCGCCGCATGGGGCTTGTCGGCGGGCGGCGCGCTTGCGGCCGGCGTGTCGGGCGAGCCGGTGGTGATCGGCGTGAGCGGGCCGCTGACGGGCCAGGACGCGCAATACGGCGAGCAGTGGAAGCGCGGCTTCGATCTCGCGCTCGACGAGATCAACGGCAGCGGCGGCATTCACGGCCGGCCGCTCGCGATCGACTTCCAGGACAGCCGCAGCGATCCGCGCCAGGCGGTGGCGATCGCGCAGAAGTTCGTCGCCGATCCGCGCATCGCGATCGAGCTCGGAGATTTTTCCAGCGCGACGTCGATGGCCGCATCGCCGATCTACCAGCGCGGGCAACTGGTGCAGTTCGGTTTCACGAATTCGCATCCGGATTTCACGAAGGGCGGCGATTATCTGTGGAGCACCGCGCTGAGCCAGGCCGAGGAGCAGCCGCTACTCGCCCGCTACGCGGTGAAGGAACTCGGCTTCAAGCGGATCGCGGTGCTGTACCTGAACACCGACTGGGGCCGCACCAGCAAGGACATCTTCGCGAAGGCGGTGACGGGGCTCGGCGCGCAGGTCGTCGCGGCCGAAGGCTACCAGCCGGCGGAGAAGGATTTCCGCTCGACGCTCGTGCGGATCGGCGCATCGAAGCCCGATTCGATCGTGCTGATTTCCTACTACGCGGACGGCGCGCAGATCGTGCGCCAGGCGCGCACGTCGGGCGTCGCGCTGCCGATCGCGGCGGTGGGCTCCGTGTATTCGCCGAAGTTCCTCGAACTGGGCGGCACGGCCGTCGAAGGCGTCTATACGGAATCGAACTTCTTCCCGGCCGAGCCGCGCCCCGAGGTGCAGGCGTTCGTGCAGCGCTATCGCGCGAAATTCCACGCCGATCCCGATTCGTTCGTCGCGCGGGCGTACGATGCGCTGATCCTGTCGGCGGAAGTACTGCGCCGCTACGGCACGACGCGCGAGGCCGCGCACGACGGCTTCGCGAAGATCAGCGACGTGCCGAGCGTGATCTTCGGCAAGGTGCGTTTCGATCCGCAGACGCGCCGCGTCGCGGGCGCGCGCACCGTGTATCTGGTCGTGAAGCAGGGGCAGTGGGCGCTGTGGGACGGCGCGAAGCCGCAGCTCGCGGCGCGCTGAACCCGACATGAACCGCCTGCACCTGACGGACGCATCGTGATGGCTTCCTGGCTCGACTACACGCTCAACGGCCTCATCGTCGGCAACATCTACGCGCTGCTCGCGGTCGGGCTCGCGCTGATCTTCGGCGTGTCGCACCTGATCAACTTCGCGCACGGCTCGGTGTACATGGTCGGCGCGTTCATCGGCTGGCTGTGCCTGACGCGCTTTGGGCTGCCGCTGCCGGTCGCGCTCGCGGCGGTCGTCGTCGGCTGCGGCGCGCTCGGCATCGCGATCGAGCGGATCGGGCTGCGGCCGCTGCGCCATGCCGCGCGCATCGCGCCGCTGCTCGCGACGATCGGCATCAGCTTCATCCTCGATCAGCTCGCGCAGCTCGCGTTCGGCGCGGACCCGCGCGCGGTGCCGACGCCGCTGCCCGACTGGCACCTGCGGATCGCCGGCGCGACGCTCGGCTCGCTCGACCTGCTGATCGCGGGCATCGGCATCGCGGCGGCCGCGCTGCTGTACGGCTTCCTGCGCTTCACGCGGCTCGGCTGGGCCGTGCGCGCGACCGCGCAGGATCGCGACGCGGCGTTGCAGATGGGCGTCGACGTCGATCGCGTGAACCAGACCGTATTCGCGATCGCGTGCGCACTCGGTGGCGTGAGCGGGCTGCTGGTCGGCATGTACTACAACAGCCTCGATCCGGCGATGGGCTTTCAGGCGACGCTGAAGGGCGTCGTCGCGCTGCTGATCGGCGGGCTCGGCAACGTGCCCGGCGCGATCGCCGGCAGCTTGCTGCTCGGTCTCGTCGAAAGCTACGGTGTCGCGCTGTTCGGCACCAGCTACCGCGACCTGTTCGCGTTCGGGCTGCTGATCGTGTTCCTCGTGTGGCGGCCGAACGGCTTGTTCAGCGCGAACCGCGCGTTGCCGCCCGAACCGATGACGGGCACCTTCCTCGCCGCCGCGAAAGCCGTGCGCGTGCCGCGACCCGTACTCGTCGCGCTGATCGCGGCGGCGGCCGTGCTGCCGTGGCTCGGTGCATCGCCGTACGTGCTGCAGACGCTGACCAACGCGTGGCTGTACGGGCTGCTCGCGCTGAGCCTCACGCTCGTCGCGGGCACGGTCGGGCAGATCTCGCTTGGCCACGCCGCGCTGCTCGTGATCGGTGCGTATGCGTCGGCGCTGCTGTCGTCGGATCTCGGCTGGTCGCCGGCCGTGACGATTCCGTGCGCGGGTGTGATCACCGCCGTGCTCGGCACGCTGCTCGTCTATCCGGCGTTCCGGCTGCGTGGGCATTACGTGTCGATCGCGACGCTCGGCATCGGCGAAGTGGTGAGCCTCGTGATCCTGAACTGGGATGGCCTCACGCGCGGCCCGCTCGGCATTACCGGCATCGCGCCGCTGCCGTGGGCGACGACCGCGCGCGCCGCGTACTGGTTCACGTTCGCGGTGCTCGTCGTGTTCGCGCTCGTGCAGGTGCGGCTGCTGCGCTCGCATCTGGGCCGCACGCTGCGCGCGGTGCGCGAGGACGATGTCGCCGCGCGCGCGCACGGCATCGCGCCGAACCGCTACAAGGCGATCGCGTTCGCGGTCGGCGGCGTCGCGGCGGGCGTGAGCGGCGGGATCGCCGCGCATCTGTACAGCTACATCAATCACCAGACCTTCGATTCGCAGGTGTCGATCCTCGCGCTGACGATGGTGATCCTCGGCGGGCTCGGCAACGTGCTCGGCGGTATCGTCGGCGCGATCGCGCTGATCGGGTTGCCCGAGCTGTTCCGCTGGGCGGCCGATTACCGGATGCTGATCTACGGCCTCGTGCTGCTGCTGCTCGTTCGTTTCCGGCCACAGGGCCTGCTCGGCACGGTGTGAGGAGGAATGCGATGACGACGACTCGACCCCTGCTCGACGTGCAGGGCCTGACGCGCCGCTTCGACGGCGTGACCGCGCTCGACGGCGCGAGCCTGACGCTCGCGGACGGCGAACTGCTGAGCGTAATCGGCCCGAATGGCGCGGGCAAATCGACGCTGTTCAACCTGATCGCGGGCGCCGACCGGCCCGATGCCGGCCGCGTGACGTTCGACGGCCGCGACATCACCGGCACCGCGCCCGAACGGCTCGCGGCGCTCGGCATCGCGCGTACGTTCCAGCACGGCCGTGTATTCGGCAACCTGAGCGTGCTCGACAACGTGCTGATCGGCGCACATGCGCGGCTGCGTGCGGCGCGGCCGGGCTGGCCCGCGCTCGGTGCGGCGGCCGAAGTGCTGCGCGCGCTCGTGCGGCCTGCGTCGGTGCGGCGCGAGGAAGCGGCGTTGCGCGACGAGGCGCGCGCGATCGTCGCCGGGTTCGGCGAACGGCTCACGCCGCGCATCGATCATCCGGCGCACAGCCTGTCGTATGCGAACCGGCGGCGCGTGGAGATCGGCCGCGCGCTCGCGCTGCATCCGCGCCTGCTGCTGCTCGACGAGCCGACGGCCGGGATGAACGAGACGGAGACGGCCGAGATGTTGCAACTGATCCAGTCGCTGAAGGCGCGCGGGCTGACGATCCTGCTGATCGAGCACAAGCACGAACTCGTGATGCGCGTGTCCGACCGCGTGATGGTGCTCGACAACGGCGTGAAGATCGCCGAAGGCGCGCCGCGCGACGTGCGGCACGATCCGCGCGTGATCGAAGCCTATCTCGGTCGCCGCCACGCGATCGGTGCGCCGGCGGACCGCACTACGCAGGCGGCCGCATGACCGTGCAATCTTCCGTGCCTGATACGACCATGACCGACGCGCTGCTGAAACTCGAACACCTCGACACGTTCTACGGGCCCGTGCAGGTGCACTTCGACGTGAACTTCGAAGTCGCCCGTGGGCAGATCGTCAGCCTGCTCGGCGGCAACGCGAGCGGCAAGTCGACGACGATGAAGCTGATTCTCGGGCTGATGCGTCCGCGCCGCGGCGTCGTGCGTTTCGACGGCGACGACGTGACCGCGCTCGCGACGCCGCAGCGCGTGCGGCGCGGGATCGCGGCCGTGCCCGAAGCGCGGCGGCTGTTCGGCGACATGAGCGTGCGCGAGAACCTGCTGATGGGCGCGTACACGCGCGGCGATCGTGCGGCGGTGGCCGAGGACTATGAGCGCGTGCTGGACCTGTTTCCGCGTGTGCGAGAACGATTGACGCAACGTGCGGGCACGTTGTCGGGCGGCGAGCAGCAGATGCTTGCGATGGCGCGCGCACTGATGGCGCGGCCGAAACTGATCTGCATGGACGAGCCGACGATGGGGCTGTCGCCACTCTACGTCGACAAGGTGCTCGAACTGATCGACGCGATCAACACGCAAGGGGTAACGGTGTTCATGGTCGAGCAGAACGCGAGCCTCGCGCTGGAAATCGCGCACTACGGGTACGTGCTGCAGACGGGGCGTGTGGTGCTGGAAGGGCCCGCGAAAACGTTGCTCGACGACGAGCGCGTGCGCGATGCGTATCTCGGTGGGGAGGCGGTGGCGGCGTAGGGCGTTTCATCGCCCGGCATTCGGCGGGTTCGCGTCGTCGACCTTGCCGTGCAGCCGTCGGTCGGGTTCTGTCCGATGCAAGTGAACCGCGTAGGTATCCCAAGGGAGTTCGATATCCTGTGCCGTGAGCGCGGCCGCCTGAATCATCAATCTGCCCGCTTCGCCGCGATGATAGCCGCCGTGCGTGACAACATGGGTCAGCATCTCTTCGCGCATGAGCTGCCCTGAAAAATCGTCACCGATACCGAAATTCACGGTAGATTGACGATCTCCTGATCTCGAACGCCACGGGGTTGCCGCGCCATGTTGACCTATTCCATCCAGAGAGTCGGCTACGATTTCAATCAGCTCGATCAGCAGGGCGCGACCGACTACGCGTCGTTCGTTCATGCGTTCGAGGCGTTTCCTTGGGCGGCCCAGCACATCGAATGGAACGAGACGCAGGACGGCCCGCTACCGGCGCTCGTGTTGCAGCATGCCGACGATCAGCGCGAGCTGTGGGTGACGGCATTGACGGATGCGCATTCGGACGGCTTCCAGCTGAATGCGGTGTCCATGCGGATGAAGAAGGGGCTCTTCGGCATCGGCAAGGGCAAGCTGGAGCAGCACGTCGAGACGATCGACGTGAGGAAGCGCGTGGACGTCGATACGTTGTGCCGGTTGTTCTGCGACCGCCGGTATGACGAACTGGACCAACTGGTGGCGCGGCATGCGCGGCGAAACGCCGACGACGGTCGGGACAGCGACGGCTGAACGCGTGTCGCCCGGCGGCGTTCAACGGAGCGTGCCTGCGCCGGATGCCGTTGCCTAAGTGTCGCTTGCGTACACCGTCACCGCGCGCGGAAAGGTCAACACCACCGCGAACCCGCCCGCCTCGGGAAACGCGAACCCCACGCGCCCGCCGTGCGCCTTCATCACTTCCTGCACGATCGCGAGCCCGAGGCCCGACCCCGTGCGCCGCTCGCTGCCGTCCGGCGCGATCCGCACGAACGGCTGCAACGCCGCGTCCCAGTGCTCGCGCGGTATCCCGCGCCCGTTGTCGGTGACGGTCAGCGTCACCGCCTGATCCGCGTTACCCATGGTCGCGACCGACACGACGATGTCGTCCGCATGGCCGTGCAGCAGTGCGTTGTGCAGCACGTTCGACAGCGCTTCCTGAAGACTGATCGCATCGCCGTCGATCCACGCATGCGGCGCGTCGCTCGCGAACGCAACCGCCACGTCGCGTTCGCCGGCGAGCGGAATCGTGCGGCCCAGCACTTCTTTCGCGAGCGCGACGAGGTCGACCGGTTGCAGCGGCACGGCCTCGGTGCGATGAATCACCATCGCGTGATTGAGCAACTGCCCGGTGAGCCGGCCGACGTCCGACGAGGTCGCACGCAGCGCATCGAGCCGCGCCGCGTGACGCGCGGGATCGGATTCGCCGTCGAGCAGCTCGATCTGCGCGTCGAGCCGCGCGAGCGGCGTGCGCATCTGGTGCGCGGCGTCGGCGATGAAGCGCTGCATCGCGTTGATCCGCTCGGCGAGCCGCCGCATCAACCCGTTGATCGACCCGATGATCGCGTCGATCTCGCTCGGCGTATCGACGGCCACGGGCCGCAGGTCGGCCGGGTCGCGTGCGGCGATGATCGCGCCGATCCGCGCGAGCGGGCGCAGGCCGCGCCGGATCGCGAGGCCGCTCGCACCGATCGCGAGCACGCTCATCAGCAGGATCAGCGTCCACACCTTGATGCTCATGTCGTTCGTCAGTTGCTGGCGCGCGTTGGTGGTCTGCGCAACCGTCACGAGCGCCCAGCCGGGCGTGCTTTCCTCCGGCATGTAGCGTGCGATCGTCGCGGTGCGGACCTGATGCCCCTGATAGACGGCGTTCGCGAACGCGGGTCCCTGCTTCGCGGCGGCGAGTGTCGCGGGGCTCGTGAGATCGTGATAGCCGGCCACGACGACGCCGCGCGAATCGAGCACCTTGTAGTAGACGAGGTCGTAGCGCGACAGCGTCGACAGCGCGGCGACCGGCGGATTCAGCGCGAGCACGCCGCCCTGCACGTAGAGGTTTTCCGCGACCTGGATCGACGCGCCCGCCAGCAACTGGTCGTACGCGCGTTCGGCCGCGACGCCCGCGTAGTAGCGCGCGATTGCCGCGAGCGCGAGCGCGCCGGTCGCGACGACGAGCGCGATGAACAGCAGCGTGCGCCCGAACAGCGTCTTCGGGAACCAGTCAATGCGCGGCAATCTGATATCCCATCCCGCGTGCGGTGCGGATCTCGACCGAGCTGCCCTGCAGCTTCCTGCGCACGCGCGTCACGTATTGCTCGACCGCGTTCGCCGTGGGCTCGTTGCCGAAGCTGAACAACTGGTTCAGCAGTTCTTCCTTCGAGAAGATGCGCTGCGGACGGCTCGCGAGGATTTCGAGCAGCGCGAACTCCTGGCGCGACAGCGACAGCGGCTGGCCGTCGAGTTCCGCGAGGCGGCTGCTGCGGTCGATCACGAGGCCGCCGAGCGTCAGCACGTCGTTCGCGTGGCCGCTGTTGCGGCGCAAGAGCGCCTGCACGCGCGCGTCGAGCTCGCGGTAGTCGAACGGCTTCACGAGGTAGTCGTCGGCGCCGAGGCCGAGGCCGCTCACGCGGTCGTCGATCGCCGAGCGCGCGGTGACGAGCAGCACGGGCGTCGTGCTGCCGGCCGCGCGCAGGTTGCGCAGCACCGTGAAGCCGTCCATGCCGGGCAGGTTCGCATCGAGCACGACGAGATCGAAGCGCTCGATGCGCAGCAGCCCGTTCGCGGTCGCGCCGTCGGTTTCGAGATCGACGGCATGGCCGAGCCGCGCCAGGCGGCTGCGGATCGCCGCGCCGATTTCGGCATCGTCCTCCACGACGAGAATGCGCATGGTGCCGTTTGCTGGTAGGTGGATTAGGGGTTTTCCCGGGGGCGGGATGTCAGCATTTTCTCAGACTCGGTCGATAACCTGTGTCGAGCCGGAAGCAGGATGCAAGGACGGCATTAATACCAGAAATATTCAAGGAGACGGCAACATGCAGCATGTCACGGGCACGACGAACGCGCGCCGCCGCGCCACGCCGGCCGGCGCGTCGCCGCTGGCTGTCCGCCGCGCGGCGGTGCGCGCATGACGACGTCGCCGCGCCGCCGCGCGTTGATCGCCGCCGGCCTCGGCGTGCTGGGCGCGCTCGGGGCCCCGGCGCTCGTGCGCGCGAAACCGCGCACGGTGCGGATCTCGAAAGGCTATGGCGTGCTGTACCTGCCGCTGCTCGTGATGGAGAAGCAGCGGCTGTTCGAGCGGCATGCGGCGCGCCACGGCGTGCGCGACGTCGCGGTCGAATGGGTGCTGCTCGACGGCGGCAATTCCGTCAACGACGCGATGATGGCCGGCACGCTCGATTTCGCGGGCGCCGGCGCGCCGGGGTTCATCGAGCTGTGGGCGCGGGCGCGCGGCATTCCGAATGTCGAGGTGATCGGCATCAGCGGGCTGTCGACCACGTCGCTGTCGCTGAACGCGAACCGGCCGGGTCTCGTGTCGCTGCGCGATTTCACGCCGTCCGACCGGATCGCGGTGCCGGGCATCCGCACGTCGCTGTCGGCGGTCGTGCTGCAGATGGTCGCGAGCCGGCAGCTCGGCCCCACGCATTTCGCGCAGCTCGATTCGATCACCGTGAACCTGCCGCATCCGCAGGCGATGCAGGCGCTGATCCGCCGCGAGCACGGCGTGACCGCGCACTTCACGTCGCCGCCGTTCTCGACGCTCGAACTGCGGCAGCCGGGCATCCATCGCGTGGTGAGCTCGGTCGACGTGCTCGGGCCGATGACGCTCGACGTCGTGTTCGCGCCGAAGCGGCTCGTCGATGCGGAGCCCGCGTTGGCCGCGGCGTTTCTCGGCGCGCTCGACGAAGCGAACCGCCTGATCGCGCAGGACCCGCGCGCGGCGGCGGCGCTCTATGCGGCGTCGTCCGGCGTCGGCGTGTCGCACGACGACGTGATGCGCATGCTGGCCGCGCCCGACACGCGCTTCTCGGTGCGGCCGAACCAGCTGATGGACTACGTCGAATTCCTGTACCTCGCCGGCACGATCAAGGCGAAGCCGCGCGCGTGGCACGAGATGTTCGCGCCGATGCTCGACGACTACCGGTCGGGTTGAGCCACGCGGGCCGCGAGCCGATTCCATTCATCGAACCACGTGGCGCCGGCGCGCTCGTTCCGCGCGGCGCCGATTCAACCGATACGCAACCGATTCACGAAGGAGCCTGAAGTGAACGCTACCGACACCCTGGACCCCGCGTCCGCCGAAGAACAGCGCATCATGTCGAAGATGGCGCGGCGCCTGCTGCCCATCCTCGTCGTGATGTTCCTGATCGCGTTCATCGACCGGCAGAACGTCGGTTTCGCGAAACTGCAGATGGTGCGCAGCCTCGGGATGACGGAAGCCGCGTTCGGGCTCGCGTCGTCGCTGTTCTTCATCGGCTACCTGCTGTTCGAGGTGCCGAGCACGCTCGCGCTGCATCGTTACGGCGCACGCGTGTGGCTCGCGCGGATCATGCTGACCTGGGGGCTCATCACGGTGCTGATGGGCTTCACCACGTCGATGCCCGCGTTCTGCTCGCTGCGCTTCCTGCTCGGCATCGCCGAGGCCGGCTTCTATCCGGGCGTGATCTACTACCTGACGCTGTGGTTCCCGCAGAGCTACCGCGCGAAGGTGCTCGGCATCTTCACGCTCGGCAGCGCGCTCGCGAACATGCTCGGCTCGCTGGTCGGCGGCGTGCTGCTGAGCCTGAACGGCGTATGGGGGCTCGCGGGCTGGCAGTGGGTGTTCGTCGCGACGGGCATTCCGGCCGTGATCGTCGCGATCGTCGTGTTCCGCGTGCTGCCCGCGTCGTTCCGCGAAGCGCCGTTCCTCGACGAGCGCGAGAAGCAGATCGTCGCGGCCGCGCTGGAGCGCGAGAAGCCGGCGCAGGCCGAGCACGGGCAGCCGTGGAAGGCGCTGCTCGATCCGCGCGTGATGCTGTTCGCGGCGACCTACATGCTGATGTCGACGTCGCTGTACGGCGTCACGTACTGGCTGCCGACGCTCGTGAAATCGTTCGGCGTGTCGAGCGCGACGAACGGCTTCCTGAGCATGCTGCCGTGGGCGCTCGCGGTGGTGCTGCTGGTGTGGCTGCCGGCGAAGCTGCGCCGCGCGAAGAGCATCCTGCGCACGATCGCGATCGTCGCGGCGCTCGGTGCGCTCGGCTTCCTGCTGAGCCTCGTGCTGCCGTCCACGCCGCTGCGCTTCATCGCGCTGGTGCTCGGCGGCGCGTGCATCCCGCTGCTGTATCCGTGCTTCTGGTCGATGCCGCCGCGTTACTTCACCGGCGCGCGGGCGGCCGCGAGCGTCGCGGCGATCAACTCGATCGGCAACCTCGGCGGCTTCTTCAGCCAGAACCTGATGCCGTTCGCGGGCAAGGTGACGGGCACCGCGTTCGGGCCGATGATCGTGCCGATCGTGTGCCTCGCGCTGCTCGGCGTCGGCGCGCTGGTCGCGTGGACGCGCTCGGAGCGGGGGATGGTGGCGGCGCGGGCGTGAGCGTTTCGTCGACAGCTCGACTAGAACGAACGGTCGAGTGTCGTCGATTCGGGCCGATGTGCTACCATGTATTACATATGTAATGCACGGAGGGTGCGATGAAAACGGCCACGATGCCCGCGCTGCGAGTCGATCCGCAGTTGCGCGAGGAAGCGGAATCAGTTCTTGCGGAAAACGAGACGCTGTCTGCGTTCATGGAGTCGGCGTTGCGTGATGGCATCGCTCGGCGACGCTTGCAGCGCGAGTTCGTCGCACGAGGTTTGGCGTCTCGCGACGAGGCGCGACGCACGGGCGAATACATCGATGCCGCCGACGTTCAGCGCGAGCTCGAGTCCATGCTGAAAGCGGCTCGTTCGAAGAAGGCGGCGGATTGAGTTACCAAGTCAGATATACGCGTGCGGCGCGCGAAGACTTGGTGCGACTGTATCGATATCTCGTCGAACGTGATGAGGAAGCGGCAGCGAGGGCATTGGAAGCGATCGAACGAGGTGTGGCCATGTTGCGATTGTTTCCGTTTACCTGCCGCAAGCTGGATGGGAGCAATCCCTTCCTGCGTGAACTCATCGTTTCCTTCGGCACGTCAGGCTATGTGCTCCTGTTCGAGATCGAAAGTGCAGAACAAGTCACGGTCTTGGCCGTTCGGCATCAGCGCGAAGAGGACTACCACTGACCCCTCGCGGCAGCATCCCGCTACCGTTGCTTTGACCGCTTCAGCCTTTCGTCCGCAACGCGCCGGGTCCTTCATGCACAATCGCCGCATGCACGGACGCCACCGGAATATCCACCTCCACCGTCGTGCCTTCGCCGAGTGTCGTCGCGATCCGCAGCGTGCCGCCGACCAGATACGCGCGCTCGCGCAACCCCACCAGCCCGAACGAACTCGACTTGCGCGGCACCGCGGGATCGAACCCCGCGCCGTCGTCGCGTATCGTCAGCGCGATCGCTTCGCCGCCGCACACGAGCTCGACGGCCGCGTGCGACGCGGCCGCGTGCCGCGCGACATTCGCGAGCGCTTCCTGCGCGATGCGGAACACGGCCGTCGCATACGGCTCGTCGAGTTGCAGCTCGGGCGGCTCGACGTGCAGCGAACAGGCGATTCCGTGACGGTGCCGGAAATCCTCCACGAGCCATTGCATCGCCGCCGCGAAGCCGAGATCGTCGAGCATCAGCGGGCGCAGGTCCGACGCGATGCGGCGCGTCGCGGCCACCGCGCCGCGTGCGAGCGTATGCATCGCCGCGATCTTGCGTGCGAGCGACGCGTCGTCCTGCGGCACGCGGTCGATCAACCATTCGAGGTCGTTCTTCAGCGCCGCGAGCGACTGCGCCAGTTCGTCGTGCAGTTCGCGCGCGATGCGGCGCTGCTCGGCTTCGCGCGCGCTGGCGCTGATCGCCGCGATCTCGCGCAGCTCCTCGCGCGACGCCTGCAGCGCCCGCTCGGCACGCACGCGCTCCTCGACTTCGCGCCGCAGGTCGCGGTTCGACGCGCTCAGTTGCGCGGTGCGCGCGGCGACGCGCTGTTCGAGCCGTTCGTTCGCGTCGTTCAACTGCGCGCTTTTCTGCGCGACGAGCAAATGCTGGTAGCGGGCGCCCGCCAGTGCGCGCACCGTCTGCGCATGCAGCCGGCCGTTTTCGAACAGCATCGCGAACAGCACGACGCCCGACGCGACGAGACCGTATGCGCGCCCCGCATAGAAACCGAGATCGAAGCGCCCGTGGTTCAGCATCGACGACAGCGCGATGTCGAACAGCCACGCGACGAGCACCGTCATCACCCACAGGTCGAGCACGGAATGGCGCCGCCGCTGCCGCCACATCAGCATCAGCGCGACCAGGTTCAGCCCCCAGACGACCGTGATCGCGTTCGTCATCGTCGCGGTCATCCGGTTGCCGCTCATGATGCGCGGCAGCAGGTCGTGGCCGGCGGTCGCGAGCAGCGCGAGCGCGACCGTCGCGCCGCCTGCGGCCGCGATGCAGAGGACGACCGGAATCGCCGCGCGACGCTGCGGGGCCGGCACCGCACGCCCGCGCGAGGTCGCGCGCAGCAATGCGTACGCGGCGACCGACAGCGGAAAGCCGCCATGCCAGAACAGGTACAGCCACGCGGTGGTCTGTTCGCCGGCGCCGAGCAGGCCGGTGGGCGCGAACAGGCCGGGGAAGGTCAGCATGTGCGTGCCGGCCATGAACGCCGTGAACAGGTAACCGCCCGCCAGCACGAGCAGCGGCTTCTCGCGCAGGATCGCGTACTGGCCGAGCAGCAGGCCGGCCGTCACCATGTCGTTGACGACGATCGCCGACTGGTACACGGGAATGAACGCCCAGCCCGGCGCGAGCGGGATCGCTGCGAACGGCGCGAGCGCGGCGAAGATCACGGCCGAGACGAGCACCGTCGCGAGCGCGAGCCGCCGCTCGCGTCGGCCCGGCGGCAGCGACGACATGAACAGGCGCGACGTATCCGGACCGTCGTCGTCCGACGGCGGCGGGACGGGCGGGAGGGGGAAGGCGGCCGTCATGCGTCGTCGGTGCCGAGGTCGAGATCGTGGCGCACCGCGTAGCGGATCAGCGCGGCTTCGTGCGGCAGCGCCATCTTCTCGAGGATCCGCGTCTTGTACGTGCTGACCGTCTTCGCGCTCAGCGCGAGTTCGCACGCGATCTGCGTGACGGTCCGGCCCGTGACGATGCGGCGCATCACGTCGAGCTCGCGCGCGGACAGTCGCTCGTGCGGCAGGGCATGAGCCGGCGCCCGCAACGTGCGAGCGAGGCTTTCGGCCGCGGACGGGCTCACGTAGACGCCCCCCGCCGCCACCTTGCCGACGGCCTCGACGAGCTCGGCGGTCGCGCTGTCCTTCGTCAGATAGCCGATGGCGCCGGCCTTGAATGCGCGTGCCGCGTACTGCGTTTCCGCGTGCATCGTCAGCACGAGCGTGCGCAGCGACGGCGCCTGGCGCTTGACCAGCCGGATCAGCTCGATGCCGGTGGGGGCGGGCATCGACAGGTCGAGCAGCAGCACGTCGGCGGCGGCGCGCTCGGCCAGCGCGAGCGTGCCCGAGCCGTCGCTCGCCTCGCCGACGATCTCGAAACCGCCGGCCGTTTCCAGGATGTGACGCAGTCCGTCCCGCATGACTGCGTGATCGTCAGCCAGAATTACCCTGATCATCTTCCAGCGGTCCTCTTCGGGATGACGCCGCGTGCTGCTGTCGTTGCTGTCCGGGTGTTGCCGCGGCCGTTCTTCTGACCAATATATGCCCCCGAACCCGAAAACGGTACTCGTTCGCGAAATTTTCAGGATGGTGGGTCGCGAAATGCCCACCGACACGAAATAATTCACGCGGAATGGCACGGCGCCAGCCCGGGCGAATCAGGGTATTCCCGGAGGGGTCGTGACGTCCGACGCGGCCCGGCGCGCCGTCGCCGCAACCGCCCCGCGAACCGTGCCGAATCGGGACTAAACTGGTGCGCGATGCCACTGCGCGAACCGGGGAGCCCGCGATGATCGACCTGGCCGATATGCTGCCGTCCGCGCTGCCCGCCGCGCTCGCCTGGGCCGAAGCCGAGGCGGCGAGCGGGCTCGCGCGGGGCGCGCCGCTGACGCCCGCGCAAGCCGACGATGCGCGCGCGGTGGGCGTCGTGCAGCCGGACCTCATTCGCGTGGTGGCGGTCGATCGCATGCCGTTTCCCGATACGCCAACGCTTGCCGAGATCGCCCGCGAGACCGGGCTGCTGTCGCCCGGGACGATCGGCCTCACGCTCGGTCATGCGGTGTACGTGCTGCGCGGGCACGACACGCGCCGCCTGCTGACCCACGAATTCCGTCACGTACATCAATACGAGGCCGCCGGCTCGATCGGCGCGTTTCTTGCGCGCTACCTGCACGAGATCGCGACGGTCGGCTACCACGATGCGCCGCTCGAGGCCGACGCGCGGCAGCACGAGTTCGATTGAGCCGCGACCTTGCCCCCTGAACCCCGACGGCGGCGCGAGCGTGTACATGTTGCGATGAACGTATCCAATGCCCCTGCCGGCCCGGCGTTCGCACACCGGGCCGGCCCGGTCGGGAGTGTGCGATGAGCGACACGATCCATGCGTGGATCGGCGCGATCGGCGCGCATCCGCTGCTCGTGCTGGCCATCGTATTCGTGGCCGCGTGCGCCGAGGCGATCGCGCTGATCGGCACGGTCGTGCCGGCCGGCGCCGTGATGTTCGCGGCCGGCGCGCTGATCGGCGCGGGCGCGCTCGATGCATGGGTGACGATCGGCGTCGCGGCCGTCGGCGCGGTGATCGGCGACGGGATCAGCTACGAACTCGGGCGACGTTACCGCGGGATGATCCGCAACGCATGGGTGCGCTTCGGCTACGCGAGCGCGTACGCGCGCGGCGAGGAATTCGTGTTGCGTCACGGCATGAAGAGCATCGTGCTCGCGCGCTTTCTCGCACCGGTGCGGGCGGTGGTGCCGGTCGTCGTCGGCTGCGCGACGCTGCCGCGCCGGTCGTTCTATCCGGTCAACGTGATCTCGGCACTCGTGTGGGCGCCCGTGCACGTCGCGCCCGGCATTCTGTTCGGCGCATCGGCCGCACTGGCCGCGGCGATCAGCGTGCGGGTCGCCGCCATCCTGCTGGTCGTGGCCGCGCTGGTCGCGCTGGTATGGATCGGCGTGCGCGTCGCGCTGCGGCGCGGCTGGCCGCTGCTGCGCCGTGCGCTCGCCGACGTCGTGCACGCGTGCGCGCGCCGCTGGCCGCGGGTCGGCGCGCGATTGCACGGCGCGATCGCCCGCTTGCGCGCGTTGCCGGGCGCGGTGCCCGTGCTCGCGCTGCTGTTTATCGGCTGCGTGTGGCTGTTCGCGGGAATCGTGCGGAACGTCGTTGCGAACGACCCGCTGATGCATGCGGACATCGCGCTGTACGCGTTCCTGCAGAACCTGCGCACGCCGCCCGTCGACGCCGCGATGAGCGCGCTCGCCGTGCTGCACGGGCACGACACGGGGCTGATCGTCGCGGCCGCGTTTCTCGTCTGGCTGATGATCCATCGCTGCTGGCTGACGGCTGCATGGTGGCTCGCGACGGTCGGCGTCGCCGTCGTGCTCGTGCCGGTGTTCGGCGCGAGCGTGCCCGGCGCGACGCCGGCGAGCCTGCCGCCCGGCGCGCCGCACGTGCCGCTGCCCGATGCCGACGCCGCGTTCGCGATCCTCGCGAGCAGCGGTCTCGGCTGGGTGCTGACGCGCGACCGGCCCGCGCCGTGGCGCATTCCGGTCGTGACGGCGGTCGTGCTGTGGATCGTGCTCGGCGGTTTTGCGCGGCTGTACGTGGGCGATACCTGGTTGTCGGGTCTGCTGGGCGGCTGGAGCCTCGGGCTCGCGTGGTTCGCGTTGCTCGCCGGCGCCTACGCGTACTGGCGCGTGCGCGAACACGTGCAGCCGAGAGGCGCGCTCGTCGCGATGGTGGTCGTGCTCGCGACGGCCGGCGTATGGACGGTTCCCGCGCAATGGCAGATCGATCGCGCATCGCGCCCGCATGCCGGCGACGTGGTCGCGATGACGGTCGACCAGTGGCGGCGCGGCGGGTGGCAGCGCGTGCCGACGCGGCGCACCGAGATCGGCGGCGACCGCGAGGAGTATCTGCCGCTGCAATGGAGCGTGACGTCGGACACGCTCGACCGCCATCTCGCGCAGGCCGGCTGGCAGCGTGCGACGCCGTGGTCGCCGGCCACCGCGCTGCGCTGGCTGTTGCCGCAGGCGCCGGCCGACGCGCTGCCGGTGCTGCCGCGCTATACGCACGGCGAAAGCACGCGGCGCGTGTTCGTCCGCGTCGATCCGGCCCACCCGGACAGCCGCTTCGTGCTGCGGCTGTGGCGTTATCCGTACGTGCTGCAGGACGCGCTCGGCATGCGCCCGCTGTGGTACGGCGCGCTGTATCGCGAGACGCTGCGCCGGCCGGCGCGGCTGATGACGTTCGTGCGCACGACGACGATCGACGATGCGGCGGCGATCGCGCAAGCTTTGGCGGTCGAGCCGACGATCGAGCATCGGCCGCCGGGGACGACGGCCGCGCCGGGCGAGATGCTGCTCGTATGGATGGTCAGGCCGTGAGCGGGCAGGCGTGACGTGCGCCCGTTACGCGTGCGACGGCTGTGCGGGAACGACGGACAGGCGCAGGCCGACGGTCTTGAGCACCGCGAGCAGGGTCTTCAGCGTCGGGTTGCCGTTCGGGGACAGCGTGCGATACAGCGATTCGCGGCTGATGCCGGCCTCGGTCGCGACCGCGCCGAGCCCGCCGTACGCTTCCGCGACCGTGCGCAGCGCGAGCAGGCCGGCCCCGCGGTTGTCGGGATCGTCGAGCGACTCCATTGCGACGCGCAGATAGGCCACCGCGAGTTCGCGGTCGGCGCCGAGCTCGACGACTTCCGCGTCGTGGTGCGATACCGCGCCTTTGAGCTTGTTCATGTTTGCCTCCGTTTTCAGTTCGACCAGTGTTCCTTCGCGCGCCTGTTCGAACCTGGAAAGCATTGTAACTTATAAGCTACAAAAAGGTGGCTGGAACGAGGCAATCCGTATCGCGGCGGCGTTGCGGCCGACACGCACGCGGCGTCTTCATGGCTCGAGGTTTCAGGCAGTGATGCCGGCTTCACGGACGAAGATCATTCTTTCATCCGGTTCGAAGCGTGGCGATTCGGTCGAATGGCCACGGTCGATGGTGTGATGAGGGGCGCGTATCGCAGCGCGGCGTTGCGCGCCGGCGAGCGTCGATGAATCGCGGTACGATCGCTGGCCTGCCTGCCGACATCACCCGCACGAGAGAACCCGCATGATCACGATCCGCCCGATGACCGACGACGATTTCGCACGCTTCTGGCCAACCTACCGCGCCATCGTCGCTGCTCAGGAAACCTACGCATTCGATCCGGAGCCGACGCCGGAAGCGGCGCGCGCACAGTGGCTCGACGCGCCGCTCTGCACGTGGATCGCCGAGGAGGACGGCGTGCTGCTTGGCTCGTACTACCTGAAGGCGAACGCGGCCGGGCCGGGCAAGCACGTGTGCAACTGCGGCTACATGGTGAGCGAGGCCGCGCGCGGACGCGGCGTCGCGCGCCTGATGTGCGAACACTCGCAGCAGGTCGCACGCGAGCGCGGTTTCCTCGCGATGCAGTTCAATTCGGTGGTCGCGACGAACGAGGTCGCGGTCGCGCTGTGGCAGAAGCTCGGGTTCGAGATCGTCGGCCGGCTGCCGCGCGCATACCGTCACGCGCGGCTCGGCTTCGTCGACTGCTTCGTGATGTTCAAATGGCTCGGCGACGCGGCGGCCGCCGAAGCCTGATCCGGCAATCGCCGCCGCGTCAGACGGCGAACGCGCCGTCGAACACGATCCGCTCGTCGAGCGCGAGCGTGCCGCGCGCGAAGATCAGGTCGAGATGGTGGCTGCCGTTTTCGCCGCCGCCGAGCCCGAGATGCAGCCCGGGGTGGCGTTCCTCGAACCCCGCGTTGCGGCCGTACAGCCCGCGAATCCCGAGGTTCGTGCCGATGCCGAATTCCTCGATCCGCCGGTGATTCGCGTGCCGGTCGAGATAGGTCGAGAAATCTCGGCGGAAGCCTGCGTCGTCGGTGTCGAAATCGACGATCGTGCTGTGCTCGACGTGCAGCGTCGCGAGCCGCTCGGCCACCTTGTACTTGATCGCGAAGGGCACGGTGCCGAGAAACGTGCCGCTGAACACGACCGAGCCGTTCAGGTCGGTCACGTGCGTCGCGATCTCGCCGGGCACGACGTCGAGGTTGCCCATGCCGTCCACGCTCGTCCATTTCTGGTCCGGCGCGAGCGAGCCCGTCAGCGTGTTGCCGGCTTCGTCGATGAAGCGGATCCGCGACGCGCGCGCGGCCGCCTCGATCAGCCGGCCGTTGCGTGCGGCGATGTCGTCGAGCGATTCGGCGAACGCCTCGTCGAGATGCGGGCCGTAATCCTTGAATAAAACCGATTTGCTCCAGTGCTCGACGATCGCGGGGCGGATCGCGGCGAGGAACGGCGGCCCGCTCGGAGAAGGCGTCGGCAGGCACGACGAGTCGTACAGCAGCACGAACAGGTCGGCGTCGCCGAGTGCGGCGGCGATGTCGGCGGGTGGGGTGCTTTCGAGGCAGAGGGTGGTCGCGTCAAGCGAATCGGGCAGGGCGGAAAAGGCGCGCAACGCGATGTCGCGATTGCGGGTGTCGTAGCCGACCAGCAGTTTTCCCGATTCGCCGCGCGCCAGCTTGTCGCGCAGCGCCGGGTGAAAGCCGAGCGCGCGGTGCAGGTTCAGCATGCGTATCTCCGGAAGCGGCGGAAGGGCCGCGGCCCTTCCGCGAGAACGGGTGGCCCGCTCAGACCGGCCAGAGCGCGGTGCCGAACGGCACCACGGCGTCCTCGACCATCATGTCGACGGCCTCGGGGTGCGTGTCTTCCTGCATCCAGTCAAGCAATTCGATTTGCTGGGTTTCCTGCATGTCAATTCTCCTGTGGTGAACATGAGTGATTCAACATGAAAGCGCGGAAAAACAATCCCGCTCCTCGTTCGATATTTTGTGAATGCCGGACGAGTGGCGTCGATATTAGTCGGATGAATTTACGAAAGCAATGCGTTGCAAGCTTTTTAGCGGAAGCGTGCTAAACAAGGGCGTTTGCGGTTCAAATATTGGAAAAACCGGATAAAACGACAGGCGGGTCACGCATCTTTTTTTAGTGAATCGAATTCGGGTGGCAGAAATGAATTCGATCATTTTTAATTTGGATTCAATTGCCGGAATTGCTGCGATTTATGTCATTGAAGAAAGCCGCATGCGAGCGTCATCCGAGCAACGCCTTGCCGATCGCCTTCGTCGGCTCGGAGCGCAGCACCAGCGAAGTCGTGACCGCGCCGAAGCGGGCAATCGCATCGATGAGGGTTTCGAGCTGGCCCGGTGTCGGCACCAGCACCTTCAGCAGAAAGCAATCCTCGCCGGTCATGCGATGGACTTCGATCACATGCGGCATCTCGGCAAACGTGCGCAGCGCCGGCTTGATGTGCTCGTGGGTCGTTTTCAGCCGGATGATGGCCATCATGCCCAAGCCCAGTGCCGCCGGATCGATCCGTGCGCCGTAGCCGGCGATGATGCCGCGTTCTTCCAGCCGCTTCACGCGCTCCGACGTCGCGGGCTGCGACAGCCCGATACGCCTGCCCACTTCCGACAGCGGCGTCCGCGCGTTCTCCTGCAGCGCTTCGAGGATCGCAAGATCCAGGCGATCGAGTGCTTCGTCCGGCATGACGGTCCTCCGGTACCGTTGATTCATCGGCATTCTGGCTCAATAACCGATGACTTGCCATTCCATGCCGATCGGCGCCCCGTCACACTGCGGGCTTTGCGTTGACGGAGGGCGTGATGGAGCAAGCGATCGTGATCGTGCCGGGTATCGGCAATTCGGGACCGGATCATTGGCAGAGCCACTGGGAGGCGGCGTTGCCCGGCGCCGCGCGCATCGCGCCGGCTTCGTGGGAGGCGCCCGACCTGGCCGACTGGACGGCGGCGCTGGACGCGGCCGTCGCGAACGCCGGGGCGCCGCCGCTCGTGGTTTGTCACTCGCTGGGTTGTCTGTTGTTCGCACATTGGCATGCCGCATCGGCGCGCGCGGTGCGCGGCGCGTTTCTCGTGGCCGTGCCCGACCCGCAAGGGCCGCGCTTTCCGGTTGCCGCCGCCGCGTTCGCGAACCTGCCGAAGCGTTCGTTCGGGCGTGTGCCGGTGCTGGCGATCGCGAGCGCGGACGATCCTTACGATCCATCCGGGCGCGCGCTCGAATGGGCAACGGAACAGGGCGCGACGCCGCTTCTGCTCGGCGCACGCGGCCATCTGAACGCGGCGTCCGGGTTGGGCGGATGGTCGGAAGGGCGCGCCCTGCTTGCGGCTTTTGCGGCCGGACTCGGGCGGTAGTGCGGGTCAGCGCCGGCCGACCTTCGGCTTATTCACGCCGTTGCGCCGGACAGAGAGGAGCGGGTGCACCGGCCGTCGCGATTTTGCCGCGTGCGCGCGCCGGTTTCGCGGCGGCTCCAGTATGATCGACCGATGGCGGCGGAAGCCCCGGAATCGAACAACGAAGGAGACACCCCCGATGCGTGCAGTGCCGCAACCGGAGCGTGCCGGCCGCTCGCGGCCGGACGCCGGCGCAACCGATCCCGGCCGCATGGCCGCGTGGCGGCTCGCGATCGGCCTGTCGCTCGGCAGCGCGATCGCGCTTGGCCTCGCACGCTTTTCGTACGCGCTGCTGCTGCCGCCGATGAAGGCCGATCTCGGCTGGACGTTCGCGCAGGCCGGCGCGCTGAACACGGCGAACGCGGCCGGCTACCTGATCGGCGCGCTGGCATTCCCGCTGCTGTCGCGGCGCTGGCGCGCGGGCACGCTGCTCGCGGCCGGCTGCGCGTTGACCGCCGTGCTGATGGCCGCGGGCGGGCTCACGTCGGACATGCACGCGCTGCTGGCGCAGCGGCTGGCAACGGGTGTCGGCAGCGCATCGATCTTCATCAGCGGCGGCGTGCTGGCCGCGCGGCTCGCATCCGCGTCGCCGCGCGACGCGGGGCTGCTGCTCGGCCTTTATTACGGCGGCACGGGATGGGGCATCGTCGCGTCGTCGCTGCTCGTGCCGGCCACGCTCGTGCCGCGCATGCACGGCTGGCAACCTGCGTGGTTCGCGCTCGCGACGGCGTGCGTGCTGTTCTCGGCGGTGGCCGTGTCGGCGGCACGCCGCATCGAGCAGGCACATGCGGCACCGGTCACGCGGGCCGACGCCGACGGCGCGAAACCGGCGGTGACCGCGAGTGCGGCCCGCTTCGCGCTCGCGCTGGCCGGCTACGGCCTGTTCGGCGTCGGCTATATCGGCTACATGACGTTCATCGTCGCGCTGCTGCGCGGCGCGGGGATGAGCGGCACGGTGGTCGCCGCGTTCTACGTGATGCTCGGGATCGCGACCGTCGTGTCCGCGCGGCTGTGGTCGGGGTTGCTCGACCGGATGCGCGGCGGCCAGGCGCTCGCCGTGCTCAACGCGCTGCTCGGCGTCGCGACGCTGATGCCCGCGCTGTTCGTGCATCCGGTTGCCGCGTTCGCGTCGGGCTTGCTGTTCGGCGCGACGTTCCTGTCGGCGGTCGCGTCGACGACAGCCTTCGTGCGGCATAACCTGCCGCCCGACGGCTGGGCGAAGGGCATCAGCGCGTTCACGACGGTCTTCGCATTCGGGCAGATCGCGGGGCCGGTCGCGATCGGGTGGGTGTCGGACAGCGCGGGCCTTGCGCGCGGGCTCGTGTATTCGGCGCTGACGCTGTTCGCGGGCGCCGCGCTCGCGGCCGGGCAGCGCGCGCTGTGCAGCAGGTCCGCGTAGTCGCGCGAACGTCACCGCACGCACGCGGCGCGCGACACGCGATGAAACGCACGGCTGAAGTAGATGAGGCTGTCGCCGTCGTCGCGCACGCGAATCGACGTCGCCTCGATGAACATCACCGAGTGCGAGCCGACTTCCTTCATCTCGGCGATCGTGCCCTGCAGGCTTGCGAGCGCATCGCGCAGCACCGGCACGTCCTGTTCGCCGCGATCCCATACGGGCAACTGGAAGCGCTGTTCCATCGGCAGGTCGGTGAGCCCCGCGAAGTGTCGCGCGAGCAGTTCGTGCTCGGCCGGCAGCACGTTGATGCACACCTGACGGTTGCGCTCGAAGGTCGCGTGCATCGCGCTCGACCGGTTCAGGCACACGAGCAGCGTCGGCGGCGCATCGGTGACGGAGCACACGGCGCTCGCGGTGATCCCGCAGCGGCCGTGCGGCCCGGCGGTGGTGATCACGTTGACGGCCGCGCCGAGGTGGGCCATCGCCTGGCGGAAGGCCTTCTGCGCGTCGGTCGGCTCGACGCGCGGCGGTCGCTGGATATCGGTCGTGGAAGACATGGGCGCTCCTGATTGGACGAAAGCGGCGAACCGCGCGGCGCTGCGAGGGCAGCGCCGGATCGCCGACGATGACCCAAGCGTACGTCGCGAAAAGGCGGCCGACCATTCGCACGATTGACGATCGGGATGGCGTTCCTGCCAACGCGTCTAAAGGTTCTACCTAGACGCGCGCCGCCGCGTGCAAAAAAAGCCGCGATTGTGCGTTCGCGCGGCACGTCCAGGGGTTTGCAGCGGGTTTTCGGCTCGTTATGATGTGCCGCACACCCCCAGCGAACGACGCTTGCGCAACGCCGGCCACCGGCGTTGCGCGCGGCGCGTGCGATACCGATACCGATATTCAGCGAGACCCCCGCGATGACGTCACCCGCACCGATCGTATACATCGTCGACGACGACAGCGGCATGCGGACGTCGCTCGCCTGGTTGCTCGAATCGGTCGGCATCGCGTCCGAGGGATTCGCGAGCGCCGCCGACTTTCTCGCGCGCTTCGACGTGAACCTGCCTGCGTGTCTCGTGCTCGACGTGCGGATGCCGGAGAAAAGCGGCTTCGACGTGCAGGCCGAACTGAACGCGCGCGGCGCGACGCTGCCGGTGATCTTCGTCAGCGGGCACGGCGACATTCCGATGTCGGTGCGCGCGCTGCAGAACGGGGCGATCGATTTCGTCGAGAAGCCGTACAACTCGCAGCAGATGCTCGAGCGCGTGCAGCGTGCGTTGCGGCTCGCGCAGCAGCGGCATGCGGTGAGCCAGCGCCACCGCGAGCTGCGCCAGCGGCTCGATGCGCTGACCGCGCGCGAGAAGGAAGTGCTGCGCGGCGTCGTGGACGGCAAGGGCAGCAAGCAGATCGCATCCGATCTGTCGATCAGCGTGAAGACGGTCGACGTGCATCGCGCGAGCATCAAGGAGAAGCTCGGCGCGACGTCGATCGCCGCGCTCGTGCGCGACGTGATGGTCGTGTGGGGCGACGACGGTGAGCCGTCGCGATGAGGTTCGGCGCGTTCAGCGCATGTACAGCCCGCCGTTGATGTCCCAGCATGCGCCATTCGCGAAATGCGCGTCGCCCGACGCGAGCAATACGGCTGCATCCGCAACGAAAGCGGCCGACCCGAGCTTGCCGCCCGGCAGGCTCGCGAGCACCTGACGCAGCTTGTCGGGCGCGACGCTTTCGTACACGATCGGCAGATCGAGCGGGCCCGGCGAGATCGCGTTGACGGTGACGCCCTGCGCGGCGAGATCGCGCGCGAACACCTTGGTCAGCGTCAGCGTGCCGCCTTTCGCGGCCGCATAGTGCGCGCCCGTGGCCGAGCCGCCGTTCTGCCCGGCGAGCGACGCGATGTTGACGATGCGGCCCGCGCCGCGCCGCGCGAAATACTGGCCGAACACCTGGCAGCCGAACAGGACGCTGCGCAGGTTCACGTCGATTACGTAGTCGAACTGCTCGGCCGTGATCTCCATCGCCGGCACGACCTTCGATGCGCCCGCGTTGTTGACGAGCACGTCGATCGCGCCCCAGCGCGCGACGAGCACATCGCGCGCCGCTTCGAAATCGCGTTTCGACGTGACGTCGAGCGGCAGTGCGATCGCGCGTTCGCCGCTCGGATCGAGCTCGCGCGCATGCACATGAACGGCATCGGCCGCGATGTCGGCCAGCGCGACGCGGTAGCCGGCCGCATGGAAGCGTTCGGCGATGACGGCGCCGAGCCCGCGCGCGGCGCCGGTGACGAGGACGACTCGGTCTGACATGGTGTGGTGTTCCGTGGTTCGTGGGCGCACGCCGGTGAAGGCGGCCCCCGCATCGTGGTTCATGCGGCCAGCGCCGCTTCGAAGTGTGCCGCGATCGCGCAGACCCGTTCGTCCGCGCCCTTGCGCCCGACGATCTGCAAGCCGGCCTTCAATGGCGAACCGGCGAGCGGCAGCGGCAGGCTGAGCGCGGGATGGCCGCTCAGGTTGAACGGCCGGATCAGCGACGACATCGCGATCACCGATACGCCGTCGCGGGCCTGCTGCAGCGTGATCGGTAGCGCGGGCAGCGTCGGCAGCACCAGCACGTCCGCGTGTTCGAGCGCGGCATCGACCTGCGCGGCGAAGCGTGCGCGCACGGCCTCGGCTTCCTTCAATGCCGCAGGCGCGGTCGTTGCGGCCGCACGCAATCGTGCATCGAGATCGGCGCCGAGTTTGCCGGTCGCGACCAGATGGCCGAACGCGCGCGACGTTTCCGCGTTGATCACGGTGAGCCCCGCAGCGAACGCGGCCGGCATTGCATCGAGCACGACCGTGTGCGAGCACAGGCCCGATGCGCGAACGGCCGCGTCGAGCGCGGCGGCGATCGCCGGCTCGGCTTCCACGGCGAGTCGAGCGATCGTGCAGCCTTCAACGGAGGCGGTCGCCCGCGCGCGATCGAAGCCCGGCGCGATCGCGGCCATCACCGCGACGAGCGTGCGGAGGTCGCGGGCGAATGGCCCGACGCAATCGAGCGTGGTTTCCGCGGGCGCGACGCCGCGCCGCGACACACGCCCGAACGTGGGCTTGAGCCCGGCCACGCCGCAGCAGGCGGCCGGCCCGCGAATCGAGCCGCCGGTATCGGTGCCGAGCGCCGCATCGACGGCACCGAGCCCGACGAGCGACGCGGAGCCGCTCGACGAGCCGCCCGGAATGCGTGAGGCGTCCTGCGGATTGACGGGCGTGCCCGTGTAGTCGTTGATGCCGGTCATGCCGAACGCGAGCTCGTGCATGTTCGCCTTGCCGGCGATCTGCCAGCCGGCGTCGAGCAGCAGGCGGACCACATCCGCGTGGCGTACGGCCGGCGGCGCATCGGCGAGCGCGCGGCTCGCCGCGCGGGTCGGATGGCCCGCGACGTCGATCGTATCCTTGATCGCGATCGTCGGGCCCGGGCCGCCGAGTGTGAAAGTGTCGATGAAGCCTGTCATGGTCGGTATCGTGCGAAAGCGGCGGGAAACATCAGGACCGTGGCGCGGCGGCGAGCGGCCACGGGCCGTCGAGCACGCGTTCGGTGCGGAAATGGCGGATCAGCCAGGCGGAGCCGCTGGCGGCCGGCGCGAAATCGACGGTCAGCCGCGCGGCGATCAGCTCGGCCGAGCCGTCCGCGTAGCGCGACGCCTGCAGCATGACCCAGCGGCCGCGTGCGCTTGCATGGCCGGCGCCGATCTCGATCGACTCCGACGTCAGGAAGTGCAGGTTCGCCGCGAAATGCGGATCGGGCGGCAGATAGCGGCCGAGCATCGCGACGATCGCGGCGGTGCCTTCGACGCGGCCGAACTTCTTTGCATACTGCGGGCCGATGCCTTCCCACACGGCGTCGGCCGTGAACAGTTCGGCCAGCGACGGGCCCGCGCCCGCATCGTCGGGTACGTCGCACAGCGCCATGTACCGCGTGATCGTCGCGCGCACCGCGCGCTCGGCGTCGAGCGCCGCGACGCGCCGCGCGAGCGCGTCGATCGCGGCGAGTGTCAGGTCGCTCATCGCGCGCCTCACGCCGCGGGCTTCGCGGCCGGCGGCACGGTCAGCGCGCGGCCGACGCGCGCCTCGATCTTGCCGTAGCGCCACAGGTTGTATTCGCCGACGGGCGTCGTGCGGTACAGGTTGCACACGGCGACCGCCGTGTCGAAATCGGCGACGTCGGCCATGATGTAGAAGGTCCATGGCGCGCCGTCGGCCTGGCCGACCACGAGGCGGTCGTCGTCCATCACGCCGAGCACGCGCACGCCGGGCATCGCCTCGACGGCCGCGAGCATCGCGCCGTACGCCTGCCACACTTCGCCGATCCGCTCGCGCGGCAGGTCGAAGAAATTCTGCGACACGCCGCAGCAGAACAGCACGCGCAGCGGCAGCGGATTCGAATCGGACATATCGGGTTCTCCAGAGGAATCGGTTGGGGTGCATGATCCGGCCGGCGAGCGCGCTCCGGATCCGGTTTCATGCGTATGCATCGCGGTTTCGGCCGATGCCGGTCACAGATAGCCGGGAAACGGCGTGACGCCGGTAAACACCGCGCCCGCGCCGTCGAAGTTGCCTTCGCCGAGAAACGCGTGCTGCGTGACGACCATCGCATCGCGCAGCAGCCGCTGCAACGGATGCGTGCGATAGATCGCCGCCGTGCCGCCGAGGCGGTACGCGCGTTCGACGACGCTCGCGCCTTCGCGCGCGATCTGCGTAGCCGCGAGCCGCAGCAGGCTGACCTGGTCGGGCGTCACCGGATTGCCGGCGAGGATCGATTGCCACACCGTATCGGTCGCGTCGTAGAAGAACGCGCGTGCCGAGCGCAGTTGCGCTTCGGCCTTCGCGAGCTCGATGCGGTAGTACGCGCGATCGGCGAGACGCGGCGCGCCGGTCGTCGTCTGGCGGCCGCCCGACATCCGGTTCACGACGTCGAGCGCCGCGCGCGCGAGGCCGAGGTTGACGACGGCCAGCACCTGCGCCGCATACGCGACGGTCGGGTAGCGGTACAGCGGTTCGTCGACCGTCGCCTCGCCGCCGCGCACGAAGGTCCACGCCTCGGGCACGAAGCGGTCGTTCACGCGCAGGTCGTGGCTGCCGGTGCCCTGCATGCCGACCACGCTCCAGTTCTCGACGATCTCGACATCGGCGGCGCGGAACACGGCCGTGCGCGGCTTGTTGGGCGCCGCGTCCCGCGCGCCCGGCACGGCGATGCCGACGCCGAGCCAGTCGGCGCCCTTGCAGCCGCTCGCGAATTTCCACGTGCCGTTCACGCGCCAGCCGCCCGGAGCGTCCTGCGCGGGCTGCACCGGAAACAGGCCGCCCGCGAACACCTGATCGGGGCCGCTCGCGTACAGCTCGGCCTGCGTGTCGAGCGGCAGCGCGGCGAGGTAGACGTTCGCGGAGCCGAAGCTCGCGACCCACGCGGCCGAGCCGTCGGCGGTCGCGATCCGTTCGATCATGTCGAGGAACGCGGTCGGCGCGAGCGCGTCGCCGCCGAAGCGGCGCGGCGTGCCCGCGCGATAGATGCCGGCCTGCTTGAACAGCGCGATCACGTCGCGCGGCACGTGCGACAGCCGGTCGAATTCGTCGCGGCGCGCGGCGACGGTTTCGATCACCGCGTCGAGCGGCGACAACTGCCCGGCCGCGGGACGGGCCGCGGGCGGCGAAGGCGGCGCGGATTCGATGGCGAGGGCGGCTTGCGGCATGAAAGTCTCCTGGGGATGGGGCGATGTCGGGCATTCGCATGTGCGTTTCATATGCAAACAGACCTAGTCTAGAAACGCCGAAAACACGCGGCAATTGGTGCGTTGGGCCGCCTGACTGGTGACGCTCCGTGCCGGCCTAAAGAAATCTTCAGATGCGATCGGCGCGCGCCGGTGCTATGTTGGGCTTCCGGCCGCGCGACGCCGCGCGCCTTGCTCCGAATCCGATCATGAGTTTTCCCGACGAAGACGATTTCCACCGGCTGCTCGACGCGCTGACCACGTGCGTGCTGCTGCACGACGCGCAGACCAAGGCGATCGTGTGGGCGAATCGCGCCGCGTGCATCGCGCTCGGTTTTTCCGTCGAGGAATTGCTGCCGCTGAAGGCGCCGGACATGACGCGCCCAGAGCCGAAGTATCGGCGCGAGATCGCGGTGAGCGCGTGGGATCGCGCGCTCGTCGACGGGCCGCAGGTGTACGAATGGTGTTATCGATCGCGTACGGGCGTCGACATGCTGTCCGAGGCCACCGCGACCTACGTGCCGCTGCGCGGGCGCGACGTCGTGATGGTGCAGTTTCGCGACATCAGCGCGGAAGAGGCGGTGCGCCAGCAATTGCGCCGCTACGAGGCGCGGCTGCGCGAGTTCATGCAGGATCTCGACGAAGGAATCGCGGTCGTGACGCCGCACGGCGGCGTGCAGTTCATCAGCGAGTCGGGCCGCCGCGTGCTCGGGCTCGCGCCCGGCGAACCGCTCGGCGAGGTGCTCGACTACTGCGCCGAAGCCGATCGCGACCGGCTCGTCGCGCAGTTGCGCGATGCACCGTCGGCGCATCCGTCCGCGCCGCAGCGCTACCGGATCGTGCGGCGCGACGGCTCGGCATGCTGGCTGCGCATCCTGTGCCGGCAGGTCGAGATCGAAGGCGATCTCGACGGGCTGCTCGTGCAGTTCCGCGACGTGAGCGACGAAGTCGCGATCGAGGATGCGCGGCGCGCCGAGGCGCGGATGCTCGAATACGCGGGCCGTTACAACGCGATGGGCGAGATGGCGACCGTGATCGCGCACGAGTTGAGCCAGCCGCTCGCGGCCGTGCGCAATTTCATCGAAGGCGCGGTGCGACGGCTGAACGGCAACGGCGCCGTCGACGACGCGATCTGGGGGCTGCGCAGCGCGGACCGGCAGGCCGAGCACGCGGCGCTGATCATCAAGAGCGTGCGCGAGTTCATCGTGAAGCGCGAGCCGGTCGTCGCGCGGGCCGACCTGCGCGACATCCTCGCGGACGTCGCGTACTTCATCGAGCTGCGCGCGAAGGAGGCCGGCGTGACGGTCACGATCGTGCAGGCCGACACACCGCTGCCGATCCGTTGCGAGCGCGTGCTGATCGGGCAGGTGATCCTGAATCTCGCGTTCAATGCGATCGAGGCATTCGCCAGTTGCGAGCGCGTGCCGCGCACGCTGACGCTCGGCACCGCGAACGTGGCCGGCCAGGCGGAGTTGCGTGCGGTCGACAATGGCCCGGGCATCGAGGCCGGCGCGCACGAGCGGCTGTTCGACGGCTTCTCGTCGTCGAAGGCCGGCGGCAACGGGATCGGGTTGTCGCTGTGCAAGAGCATCGTCACGCGCCACGGCGGGCGGATCGCCGCGAGCGCGGCTGCTGGCGGCGGGCTCGACTGCCGCGTCACGTTGCCGCTCGCGGACGGTTGAGCGCAACCGCGGCGGCGCGTCGCGGCGGGGCGGCGGCGCACGGCGCATCGTCAGCGCCCCAGCGCCCGCGCGGTCCGGCCGCCGATGCCGAAGTCGGTGTTCGGAATGTCCTTGATGATCACGCGCGTCGCCTGCAGCGGCGCGTCGAGCACATTCGCGCCCGCGTCGGACAGCGCGGCGATCAGCGCGCGCTTCTGCTCGTCGGTGCGGCCGGCGATCAGGATCGCGACGATCACCGGCAGCGACGGCGGCGCGCCGTCCGCGGCGCTGCGGCCGCCGAGGCCGATATGCGTCGCGGGCAGTTCGGTGAGCAGCACGCGCACCGATTCGATCGGTGCGCCGATCGCGTCGACGGTCGCATCGGTCAGTCTCGCGATCAGTTCGGCCTTGCGCGCATCGTCATGGCCGGCCGGCAGGAAAACTTCGAGTGTGGGCATGATGGCTCGGAAAGGTGAAGGTGACCGGTTCACCTTTGCGCGTGCAGCGGTGAACCGGCCACGGCTTACAGCAGGAAGCCGATCGCGCTGAGCGCTTCGGTCGAGTCGATCAGGCGCACGACCTTCTCCGCGATCCGCATCTCGCCGTCGGCATCGACGTGCAGCTTGTGCGTGACGTCGGCCGCGAACAGCGTCGCGACACCGCGCTTGTACGCGACGACGACCTGCGCCGATTTCAGCTCGACGGTGTCGGCGCTGCCGCTCTCCAGCGTGAAGCGCGACACGGTGCGCACCGTGCGCGCCGCGTCGGCGGCCGACGCCGAGTAACCGGACACCATCCGCTGCACGCGCTTCTCGCGCATGTCGTGGTCGTCGAACACGTAGTTCAGCGTCGCCGCGAAGTCGGTCGCGTCGGGATCGATCGGCACCACGTAGTGGCCGGCCGGATCCCACAGGTCGAGCCATGCGCGGTAGTCGCGACGGTCGAGCATCTCGGCTTCGCGCCACACGAATTCGACCGCGCGGGCGAAGGTCTGCTCGGAAAAGAGGGCGTTGCGGTCGTCCATCACTGTTGCTCCATCATCTTGCGCCACTGCTGGTAGGCCTCGCGCATGCCGGTTTCGTCGGTCGCGTGCGCGGTCTTTTCGCCGTTCGCGGCGGTAATTTCACGGTTCAGCCCGCGATTCACGAGGATCGGCACGTCGGGGCCCGCATGCGCGCCGCGCTGCACGCGCTCCCAGGCTTCCGCGTCGTCGGGGCTGCCGAAGCCGAACGGGCCCTGGAAGTGTTCGTGAATGCGCAGGCGCTCGCGGTTCGCTTCGTCGGGGCCGCCGTCCATCGCGAGCGCGACGTGGCGGATCTCGGTTTCGTTCGCGGAGATCGGCCGCAGCACGCGGAAGAACGCCATCGACAGCGCGAGGTTCGGGAACAGGTTCAGGTTGAAGCCGACGCCCATCAGCGAGCGCACGATGCGGCGCACTTCGTCCGGCGCGTGGCGCTCGGCGAGCTTCGCCGCGAGCGGCGCGAAGCGTTCGGGCAGCGGGGCGCCGTCGTCCGCGTCGAGATCGATCAGCTCGGGCATCAGCACCGCGAGGCTGTGGCCGTTGCCGAGCGCGCGGCAGAACGCGTCCTCGCTCGTCATGAAGCGCGTGATCGCGGCGGCCGTTTCGTCGTCGATCGACTTCATCCACGACTTGTGCACGACCGGGAAGTGGTAGAGGTCGGTGGTGTTCTCGAGCTGGATCTTCCAGTTGCCCTTGAACCTGAACTTGTGCTCGCCGTTCGCCTTGATCGGGTAGCCGGCGCCCTGTTTCATGAACAGGTCGATCCACGGCTTCGCGCCGCCGAGGAAATCCTCGAGCGGCTCGATCGCGTCGTTGAAGCTCGCGAAGATCAACCCCTGGTACACGCCGACGCGCAGCTTCACGAGCGGCAGGTCGCCCTTGTCGCACACGCCTTCGTAGCCGTCGCCGTACGGCAGCGCGCGCAGCGTGCCGTCGAGCGCGTACGACCAGCTGTGATACGGGCACGTGAAGCCCTTCGCGTTGCCCTTGTGCGCTTCGCACACGGTCGCGCCGCGATGGCGGCAGCGGTTCTGCAGCACGTTGATCTCGCCGGTCTTGTCGCGCACGACGATTACCGGCTGGCGGCCGATCGTCGTCGTGATGAAGTCGCCCGGGTTCGGCAGTTCGCTTTCGTGCGCGACCCAGATCCAGGTGCGGTAGAAGATGCGGTCGAGCTCGGCTTCGAACAGCGCGGGGTCGTGGTACATCGCGGGCGCGATGCGGTCGGGCTGCGCGAGACCGTGCAACGCGCGGGTGTCGATCGTCTGGTAGGCAATGTCGCTCATCGTCGTCGTGGGGAAAGAGTCGCGAAAATCGGGCCGCGCCGGGCGCAGCGTCCGGAGACCAGTCTCGTCTTCTGCTACATATCGGTCAAATTGATCTAAAATCGATGATCAAATAAATGCGGCAAATGATGGAGGTCACGATGACATCGGTCGATCATCTCGATCTGAACCTGTTGCGCGTATTCCAGGCGATCGTCGAGGAACGCAGCCTGACGAAGGCCGGCGAGCGGCTTGCGCTGTCGCAGCCGGCCGTCAGCTATTCGCTCGGCCGGCTGCGCACGCTGTTCGACGATCCGCTGTTCGTGCGCACGCGCGCCGGCATGCAGCCGACGCCGGTCGCGCTGGAGCTCGCCGGCATCGTCGGCAAGGCGCTCGACATGGTGCGCGTCGCGCTGCGCTACGCGGAGCGCTTCGATCCGGCCACCAGCACGCGCACGTTCCGGCTGTCGCTGTCGGATGCGGGCGAGATGGCGTACCTGCCGGCGATCTGCCGGGCGCTGCGCGAGCGCGCGCCGCGCGTGACGCTCAGCGTGCAGCCGCTGCCGGTGGAGGAGATCGAGGAAGCGCTGCGCGCGAGCCGGCTCGACTTCGCGATCGGCAACCTGCCGGAGCTGATGCCGCGCACGCGCCACCAGGTGCTGTTCGAGGAAACCTACGTGTGCATGACGGGCCGGCGGCGCGGCTTGCCGGCCGGCGCCGCGCTGAGTCTCGAGCAGTTCGTGCGCGCCGCGCACGTGAACGTGAAATCGGTCGAGCACAGCCACCACGCGCTCGACGATGCGTTGCGCGCGCAAGGCGTGGGCCGCAACATCGCGCTCGAGGTGCCGCACTTCGTCGCGCTGCCGAGCGTGCTGTCGGTCACCGATCTGTATGCGACGCTGCCGAAGCGGCTCGCGCGGATCCTGAACCGCGACAACGCGTTCCGGCTGTATGAGCTGCCGGTCACGCTGCCGCCCGCGCCGGTGACGATGCACTGGCACGAGCACTTCCACGAGGACGAGGGCAACGCATGGATGCGCGTGTTGCTCGCGGAGATCGTCGAGCGTTTCGACGAATGACGATCGGGCGGTGCGAGATGGGCGGCGGCCGCGTGTCGCCGGCGCCGGCCTGTCCCGACCTTCAGCGCATCGGTGCGTCAGTCGATCGCCAGATCGCGATGCGCCAGCGCGCCCCGTGCATCAGAGATCGAGCACGAGCACGGGCGATCGCGCACGCGACACGCAGCAGCAGATCACCGTGTTGCTCGCGCGCTCGGCCTTGCTCAGGCAGTGATCGCGATGATCGGGTTCGCCGTCGAGCACCGGCACCATGCAGGTGCCGCACACGCCTTCGCCGCATGAGGTATCGACCTGGATGCCGATCTTCGCGAGTGCGTCGACGATCGACGTATCGGGTGCGACGCGCACCGATTGGCCGCTGCGTTGCAGGCGCACTTCGAAGCCGTCCGCCGCGGCGTCATCCGCGGCGGTGACGGCCGCCGACGGTTCCGCCGCGAAGCGTTCGAGATGAATCGCGTCTTCCGGAACGCGCGTGGTCGCGGTGGCGACGACCGCATCCATGAACGGCCCGGGCCCGCACGTATAGACATGCGCGCTCGAGTCGATCGACTCCATGCAGCGGCCGAGTTCGGCCGCGAGCGCATCGGGCTCGACGCCGTAGTGGAACGTCACGTGCGATGCGAACGGCTCGGCCGACAATTCGTCGACGAAGGCCGCGTGGGAGCGGCTGCGCGCGAAGTAATGCAACCGGTAGCGTGCGCCGCGCCGGTTCAGCGCATACGCCATCGACAGCAGCGGCGTGATGCCGATGCCGGCTGCGACCAACACGTGCTCGCTCGCGTCATCGGTCAGACGAAACAGGTTGCGCGGCGTGCCGATCGACAATTCGGCGCCGACGCTCACGTCGTCGTGCAGCGAGCGCGAGCCGCCGCGCGAGTGCGTTTCCTTCTTCACCGCGAACAGGTAGCTGCGGCGCTCGTCGGGGTTGCCGCACAGCGAGTATTGCCGCGTGATGCCGGACGGCGCGGTGACGTCGATATGGGCGCCGGGTTCGTACGCGTCGAACGGCTGGCCGTCGACGCGCGAGATCCGGAAACAGCGGATGTCCTGCGCCGCGTCGATCAGCGCATCGATCCGGACCTGGTGGCGGTTCGCTTGCATGGGAAATTCCGTGGGTAGAGAAAAGCGGCGCGGCCGAGCCCGCGCCGGCATGCAATCGAGAATAGGGATGGGCCTCGCATAAATCAAATCGATTAAAAATCGATGTTGGAATAAGCGGGATGGATGATAGTGGGCATGCCGATTGTCGCTGGCCGGCGTGGCGGCGATCGCGCGGCCGGTGCGCGGACCACGCGATCGGTGAACCGCGCGGCTTCAGCGAACGGCGATGGCGTTGCCGCCGTCGACGGCCGCGTCGGCCGAAGCCGATGCCGCCGCATGACCGCGTTCGCGTTCGAGGCTGCGGCGATAGCGGCGACACCCTGCGGCGAGCAGCAGCGCGGCCAGCGTGCCCGCCGCGACGTTGACGATCGACATCGAATGGCCGACCGCGGCCGGCGCGCCGAACACGCGATCGGTGAACAGCGCGACGACGGTCGTGCCGATCCCGAGCGCGATCAGGTTCGACACGAGCAGGAACAGCGCGGAGATCTGCGCGCGCATCTGGTTCGGCGCGAGCGTCTGCATCGCGGCGGTCGACGTCGGCATCGGGAACGATGCGAAGAACATCGCGACGACCAGCATCGCGAGCGACGCGGGCAGGCTGTCGAGCTGCGTGAACAGCGTCGCGGGAATCACCATGCACGCGGCGCCGATCGCGCCGGCACGCATCGGCGCATCGCTTCGGCCGCGCCGCAGCAGCCAGTCGTTGAGCCAGCCGCCGCAGAACACGCCGGCCGTGTTCGCGGCCAGCAGCACGATGCCGAGCGTGTAGCCGGCTTCGACGGCCGTCATCCCGAAGTGGCGGATATAGAACGCGGGCGTCCAGCTCAGCAGGCAGTACAGCGTCATCGCATAGAACGAGAAGCCGAGGTAGTGGCACGCGAAGGTCGCGCGATGCGCGCCGACGAAGCGCAGCGAATCGCGCATCGACACGCGCCGCACGGCGCCCGAGCGATCCTGCGCGAGCCCCTTGCGCTGCGGATCGCGCACGGTCGCGGCGAACAGCAGCGCAACGAGGATCCCCGGCAGCCCGACGATCAGGAACGTGACCTGCCAGGCATGCACCTGCCCGACGATCGGCAGCGTGAACGCGCTCGCATGCTTGAGCAGCGCGATCACGTAGCCGCCGATCAGGAACGCGATGCCGCCGCCGATGAACGAGCCGAGCGAATACACGGCGATCGCGCGGCCGAGCTTCTCCTTCGGGAAGTAGTCGGCGAGCATCGAATACGCGCCGGGCGACAGCGCGGCCTCGCCGACGCCGACGCCCATCCGCGCGACGAACATCTGCACGAAATGCTGGCTGAGCCCGCATGCGGCGGTCGCGACGCTCCACAGCGCGATGCCGAGCGAGATGATGCGCGGGCGCGCATAGCGGTCGGCGAGATACGCGACCGGCAGCCCCATCACCGCATAGAACAGCGAAAACGCGAAGCCGTTGAGCAGGCTGAACTGCGTATCGGACAGGTGCAGGTCGCGCTTGATCGGTTCGATCATCAGCACGAGGACCTGGCGGTCGACGAACGAAAAGATGTACGCGAGCATGCAGATGACGACGACATACCATTCGTACGTATAGCGCTTGCCGTCGGCAGCGCGGGCCGTGGATGCGGACATGCGGGTTCTCCAGGAGCGGGCGGTGGAAACGCGCGGCATCGGCCTCGCGGGCCGGGCGCCGTCGCGGCGCGAACGCGTGCGGGTGACACGATCGGAAACGCAGCGTAGTCGGCCAAATTCGGCCGCCATAGCCGGAGTGACAGCCGCGCCACACGGACATTTACCGACGCGGATAAAGAAAACACCGAGGCCCTGCGCGGGAGCCGCCCCGCAGCGTACGTGCGACGGGGCGCGCGCGCATCATGCGGCGCGTCTATAAGCGTTATAGAGCGCATTGCGTCGACGTCCGAAATTGTCGTTCCTAGACTCGGCCGGGTTTTGATCGGCAGCGTTCGCGTCTGAAAGCGGACGCGCTTCACATCGAGCGGCGCGATGCCGACAGGCGCCGCAACTTCTACGGGACGACGCAGATGAACCAACCGAACGGGCGGGCCGACCGGCTTGCCGTACTGCTTGCCGCGCTGCTCGCGTGCATGACGCTGCCGGCCGCCGCGCAATCGAGCATGACGCTCTACGGCCGCATCGACACCGCGATCGAATACGCGAACGCCGGGCCGAACCACGTGACACGCATGGGCAGCGGCAACCTGTGGGCGTCGCAGTGGGGGCTGAAGGGTGTCGAGGATCTCGGCGGCGGCTACGCGACGATCTTCAAGCTCGAGAACGGCTTCAATGCGGCGAGCGGCGCGTTGTCGAACAGCAGCGCGCTGTTCGGCCGCGAAGCGTGGGTCGGCATCACGGGGCCGTTCGGCGGCGTGCAGTTCGGCGAGCTCTACACGATCCTGCATACGACGCTCGTCACGTACAGCCTGCCCGGCCTCGGCGCGGGGCTCGCCTGGGGCAACGCGACCAACAACTTCGTCGGGCCCGCGTTCCTGCGCGTGCGCAACTCGATGCGCTACACGTCGCCGCGCTACGCGGGCTTCATGCTGCGCGCGATGGCCGCGCGCGGCGCCAATGGCGCGGCCGGGCAGCCGGCGACGCTCGGCGATACGTACGGCGCGGGCATCAACTACGTGCGCGGCGGGCTGTCGGTCGACGTCGACTACATGCAGCAGAAGTTCAGCCCGGTAGCGGCATCGACGCTCGGCAACACGAGCCCGGCCGCGAACGGCAACTACACGCTCGGCGCGATTTCGTACGACTTCAAGGTCGTGAAGGTGGCAGCGCTGTATATGCGCCATCGCGGCGGCCCCGATGTGGCGACCGCGGTCGACAGCCAGAGCGCGTATCCGCACAGCGACATCATGGAGCTCAGCGCGACGGTGCCGATCGGACGCGCGTCGCTGCTGCTGAGCGTCGGCCATTACCGGAAGGTGGCCGACAGCGACGGCAACGCCGATTCGTACGGCATCCGCTTCGACTATCCGCTGTCGAAGCGCACGGTGCTGTACACGGGCGCCGCGATGGTGCGCAACGGCGCGCATGCGCGCTTCGTCGTCAACGGCGCGGCGGGCGGCGGCGTCGCGGTCGCGAAGCCGGGCGCGACCGCGAGCGCGCTCGTCGCGGGCATCCTCACGTCGTTCTGACCGTTTTGGCGGACCCGCGCCCTGGTGCGGGCCCGCTCGCGGCGCTACGCGCAGGCGGGCGGCTGCGGCGCGAGCCATGCGTCGAACGGCGCCTGCTCGCCGATATTGAACAGTTCGAGCAGCAGCGCGCGCAGCCAGCGATGGCCGGGGTCCGCGTCGAAGCGGCGATGCCAGTACGCGTTGACGGCCCACTCGCCGGCGCCGGCGACTTCGTACAGCACGCACGGCTGGCGCGCCGCGAACGTGATCGCGATCGTCTCCGGCAGGATCAGCGCGTAGTCGCCGCCTTGCAGTAATGCCGGCACCACCATGAAATCGGGCAGCGCCGCGCGCACGCGCGGCATCAGTTCGTGCCGTTCGAGCAATTGCATCGATTGCGGATGCGACGTGATCGCGACGAAGCGCAGCGCGTCGGGCGCCGCGCCGTCGAGCACGAAATCGTCCGGCAGGCCGACGCGCCGGGCGGTGCGGCGCGGCATCAGCAGCACGCAGCGCTCGTGCAGCAGCGCGGTGCGCTGGAAATGGCTCGACGCATCGGCGAAATGCCCGAGCGCGAAGTCGATGCGCCCCGATTCGAGCGCGACGTTGAGCTGGCATTCGTCGACGTGCAGCGTCTCGATCACGGCGCCCGGCGCGCGCCGGTCGAACGCGGCGAGCAGCGTCGGCAGGAACGCGCTCGCCGCGAAATCGCTCATGTGCAGGCGGAACACGCGCTGCGTGCTGTCGGGCGCGAAGCGCGAGCCTTCGTCGAGCACGTCCTGCAGGATCGCGAGCGCCTTGTCGACCGAGATCGCGAGCCGTTGCGCGCGCGGGGTCGGCTCGACGCCGGTGCCGGTGCGCACGAACAGCGCGTCGCGGAACATCAGCCGCAGCCGGCCGAGCGCGTGGCTGACGGACGGCTGCGTGACGCCGAGCCGCAGCGCCGCGCGGCCGACGTTCCGCTCTTCATACACCGCGCGAAACGTCTTCAACAGGTTGAGATCGAGATCCTGCACGCGCAGGCCGTCGGGCGAGTCGCCGTCGTGCGGCGCGGCTGCGGGGCGGGCGGGGGCCGTCGCGCGGCCGGGAGTGGAGAGCGTCAACGTGTCTGCCTCGCGGTGACGGAAGGCGCGTGGCCGTAACGCCGCGCATATGCCTTCGCGAAATGGCCGAAGCCATGGATGCCGTGCGCGATCAGCACGTCGGTCACGCTGCGCGCGTCGCCGCGTTGCAGCGCCGCGTGCACGGCGGCGAGCCGGCGCTCGCGTACGTACGCGGCCGGCGTGGTGTGCAGGAACGCGCGGAACGCATGCTGCAGCGTGCGCGGCGCGACGCCCGCGACGGCCGCCAGCACGGCGAGCGCGAGCGGTTCGCCGAGGTGCGCATCGACGTGATCGCACGCGCGCCGCACGTGCGCGGGCAGCGGTGGCGTGCCGCGCAGCAGCGCGTCGCTGTACGCGTGCGGCAGGTGCGTGAGCAGCAGCGACATCAGCCACGCGGTGAGGTCGGCGCCGAACACCGGCGACGCCGTGCCGATGCGCGGCTGCGCGCCGAGCCGACACAGGTATTCGAAGGTCGACAGCACGAGCGCGGCGCCCGCGCCCGCGCCGCTCGTCGCGAGGTCGAATTGCAGCGGCCGCGTGAGCGGCGCACGCAGCATGTCCTGCAACTTGCGTTCGAGCGCGCCGCGTTCGAGCCGCAGCACGAGATTGCGGCAATCGCGGCTCGTGCGCAGGCGGCTCGCGAGCGCGGGCGACGACACGGTCAGCGCGCCGGGGCCGGCGCGCGCGACGACGCTGCCGGCTTGCAGTTCGCACGTGCCCGCGAGCGTCAGCCGGAACAGGAAGTGATCGGCATCGTCGCCGAAATCGATGCGCGTTTCACGGCCGTAGCAGAGTTCGAGCAGCGCGCCGTGATGCAGCGGCACCTCGTACAGCTCCGCATGAAACGGATCGCGGCCGGACGCGGCCATCCGGTGCGGCCCGAGACGATGCGCGACCGCGCGTTCGACTTCGTCGGGCGCCTGCAGCGTGCCGAGCCGGTTCGGCGCATGGCGGGAAAGGGCGATGTCCATTCCTAGACCTCGTAGCGAAGGCGGGCGTGCAGCGTCGTGCACGGCGCCGCGATTGCGTTGCGCGAACGGGCGCGTCGTTGCGCGTTTTGAAGCGACGCGGCGCGGGCGGCCGCGTAGTCTCGGAGAGACTCGATCACCGGGAGAAAACGATGAAGGTATGTGTTCTGGGCGGCGGCCACGGCTGCCATGCGGCGGCCATCGACCTGCTCGAAAAAGGCCACGACGTGACGTGGTGGCGGCGCGACCGTGCGCGGCATGCGCGGCTGCGCGAGCTCGGCGTGCTGAACGTCACCGACTATCGCGGCAAGCGCACGGTGCCGCTCGGCGATGCGCCCGGCGCGATTCGCCTGACCGACGATCTCGCCGCCGCGCTGAGCGGCGCGCGGCTCGTCGTGGTGCCGCTGCCGGCCACGTCGCACGACGCGCTCGCCGCGCAGGTCGCGTCGCTGCTGGAGGACGGCCAGGTCGTGTTTTTGCCGCCCGGCACGTTCGGCAGCGTCGTGTTCGCCCGCGTGGCGGCTGATGCCGGCAATCGTGCGCGCGTCGCGTTCGCCGAAACGGGCACGCTGCCGTACCTCGTGCGCAAGCATGGCGGCAACGACGTCGTGATCAGCGCGTACGCGACGCGCCTGCCGACCGGCGTGTGGCCGGCGAACGCGGCCGGCTGGGCGTTCGACGTGCTGCGTGCGGGCTATCCGTCGGTCGAGCCGGTCGAGGATGCGTTGTCCGGCGCGCTGATGAACGCGGGCCCGGTGATCCATCCGCCGCTGATCCTGATGAACGCCGGGCCGCTCGAACACTTCGACGCGTGGGACATCCACAACGAAGGCACGCAGCCGTCGATCCGCCGCGTGACGAACGCGCTCGACGCCGAACGTATCGCGGTGCGCGAAGCGCTCGGCTACCGCGCGCCGCATTTTCCGCTCGCCGATCACTACGCGACCGACGGCGACGAGTGGATGTACGGGCGCGGCGCGCACGGCAAGCTGACCGATAGCGGCGACTGGCGCGAGAAGATCGATCTGCGCACGCATCGCTACATGCTCGAGGACACCCGGCTCGGGCTGTCGTTGATCGTGTCGTGCGGGCGTTGGGCCGGCGTGCCGACGCCCGTCGCGCAGGGGCTGCTGAGCATCGCGAGCGCGGTGGCGGTGCGGGACCTGTACGCGGAAGGCCGCACGCTGGAACGGCTCGGGCTCGCGGCGCTGTCACGCGCCGCGCTGCGCGTGCTGCTCCGCGCGGGGTACACGGCATGAAGGCGGCCGCGGAAGTGACGCGCATCCACGTGCTCGGCGCGGGGCGCATGGGGCAGGGCATCGCGCTCGTGTTCGCGTTCGCGGGCCTCGACGTGACGCTGATCGACTTCAAGCCGCGCGATGCGGCCGGCCGTCTCGCGTTCGACGACCGCACGCGCGACGAGATCGCCCGGCCGCTGCATGCGCAGGTCGCGCTGGGCCGCATCGATGCCGAACAGGCGGATGCCGTCGTCGCGCGCATCGCGATCGTCGCGCGGGATGGCGCGGCCGACGCGGTGCGCGATGCCGATATCGTGTTCGAAGCGCTGCCCGAAGTGCTCGATGCCAAGGCGGACGCGCTGCGCTGGCTCGGCGAACACGTCGATGCGCACGCAACGATCGCGTCCACCACGTCGACGTTCGTCGTCACCGAACTGCAGCGCTACGTCGCGCGCCCGGCGCGGATGCTGAACGCACACTGGCTCAATCCCGCGCTGCTGATGCCGCTCGTCGAGGTCAGCCGCAGCGAGGTAACGGATCGGTCCGTCGTCGACGCGCTCGCGGCGCTGCTCGAACGCGTGGGCAAGAAGCCGGTGATCTGCGGGCCGGCGCCCGGCTATATCGTGCCGCGCATCCAGGCGCTCGCGATGAA
The DNA here is from genome assembly GCF_001547525.1 of Burkholderia anthina. Taxonomy (GTDB): domain Bacteria; phylum Pseudomonadota; class Gammaproteobacteria; order Burkholderiales; family Burkholderiaceae; genus Burkholderia; species Burkholderia semiarida. Next base: position 824,479 of record NZ_LNJP01000003.1, on the reverse strand, counting down.
CGAGGCCGCACGGATGGTCGAGGAAGGCGTCGCGAGCGCGGAGGATATCGACACGGCGATCCGCACCGGCTTCGGCCCGCGCTTCGCGGTGCTCGGGCTGCTCGAATTCATCGACTGGGGCGGCTGCGACATCCTGTATTACGCGTCGACGTATCTGGCCGGCGAGATCGGGCCGCGCTTCGCGCCGGCCGCGAGCGTCGTGCGCAACATGGAAGCCGGCCGCGACGGCGTGCGCACGGGAGTCGGCTTCCACGACTACGCGAACGTGGATGTGCCCGCGTACATGCGCCGGCGGCTCGGCGAATTCGCGCGGCTGCTCGACCATCTCGGGCTCGCGCCGACGTTCGACAGCGCGCGGCGCGGCCGGGACACGTAGCCTCGACGTTGCGGCTGCGTGCGCTTGCGGCGCCGCGCCAGCGCGCACGTGGCGCCGTGAACCGGTGCGCCAGTCGTTTACCGGCAACGCGGATGCGGCGGCCGGCGCGGGCCGCGCGCTCATGCCGCGTCGCCGCGCGTGCCGGCCGCCGGTACGGCACGCGTCTCGCGCATCACGCACAGCGTCGCGACGGTCACGAGGCCGAGCGCGACGAGGAACAGCGATACGGGCCACGACGCGTGATAGCGCGCGAGCAGCGCGGTCGCGATCAGCGGCGACATGCCGCCCGCGAAGATCGACGCGACTTCGTGGCCGAGCGCGACGCCGGAGTAACGCACTTCGGTGCTGAACAGCTCGCCGACGAGCGCCGGCAGCGTGCCGATCATCGCACCGTGGCTCACCGCCGTGCCGACCGTCAGCGCGAGCCACACGAGCGGCGTCACGCGCGTATCGAGCAGCCAGAAGAACGGAAACGCGCACGCGATCAGGCTCAGCGCGCCGATCAGGTACACGGGCTTGCGGCCGATCCGGTCGGACAGGCGACCCCACGCGAGCATTGCGCCCATCTCGACGATCATCGCGATCATCACGCCGGTCAGCATCGTGCCGTTCGGAATCCCGACGTACTTGCCGTAGACGAGCGAGAACGCGAGGAAGATGTACGCACCGCCGTTCTCGGCCACGCGCAGCCCCATCGCGAGCAGGATTTCCTTCGGATGGCGACGGATGCACTCGACGATCGGCAAGTGCGTGCGCGCACCGCGCTTGCCGGCCTGCTCGAAGTCGCGGCTTTCCGGCAGATGGCGGCGGATATAGATGCCGATCGCGAAGATCGCGATGCTCGCGAGGAACGGCAGCCGCCAGCCCCACGTGCGGAACATGTCGTCCGGCAGCGCCTGCGCGGCGAGAAACGCGGCCGACGACAGCACGAAGCCGCCGCCCACGCCGAGCTGGCTCCACGCCGCGTAATAGCCGCGCTGCTCGGGCGGCGCGTTCTCGCTGATCATCAGCACGCCGCCGCCCCATTCGCCGCCGGACGCGATGCCCTGCAGCAGCCGCAGCACGACGAGCGCGGCCGGCGCCCACAGCCCGACCTGCGCGTAGGTCGGCAGCAGGCCGATCGCGAAGGTCGATGCGCCCATGATCAGCAGCGTCCACACGAGCGACGCCTTGCGTCCGTAGCGATCGCCGACGTGGCCGAACACGATTCCGCCGAGCGGCCGCGCGACGAAACCGAGCGCGAATGCCGCGAACGCGGCGAGGCTGCCGGCCAGCGGCGATGCGCCGGGCGGAAAGAACACGTGGCCGAACACCAGCGCTGCGGCCGTGCCGTAGACGAAAAAGTCATACCATTCCATCGCGTTGCCGGCGACGGAGGCGATGACGATCCGGCGCAGTTGCCGGTCGGCGAGCGGCCGGGCGGCGCTCGGGGATTGCACAGTGTCGGTCGGGTACATGGCGGACTCTGAAGGGGAGGCGGGCGCGTGCCGTCTTTTGCAGCACTGCGGGCTAGTGTTGTCGGCCCCGCCGGCCCCGGTCAAATCCGCAGAAAAAGGGGAGTGTCATCACTCCGGTTGATGATGGTCGCCGCGCGCGTTGCTGCGTGCCACGCGCGCGGCGGGGCCCTCACCGCTCGATCTGCCGATTCCACCGCGTATCCCACTGCGCACGGCGTGCGTTGATCGCGGTCCAGTCGACCACCGTCACCTTCCGCACCAGATCGTCGACGTTGCCGAGGCTTTGCTGCATCGTGACAGGCATCTTCGCGAGACGGTTGGTCGGAATCTGCTTGCCGGCCTCGGCCGCCTTCGTCTGCGCGGGCGCGGACAGCAAAAACTGCGCGAGCTTCTGCGCGAGTTGCGGATCGGGATTGTTCGCGACCACGCACAGGTCGACGAGCAGCAGCACCGGGCCTTCCTTCGGATTCGCATACGCAACGGGGATGCCCTTGTCCTGCAGGTCGCCGACGCCGGTCGGCGTCAGCGGGAACAGGCCGGCTTCGCCCGTCTGCACCATCTCCGAGATCTTCGCCGAGTTCGGGATGTACTCGACGACGTTCGGCCCGACCGTGCTCGCCCACTTGCTGAAGCCCGGCTCGACGTTCTGTTCGTTGCCGCCGAGCAGCCGGTTGATCGCGAGGAAGCCGTGCAGCCCGAACGTACTGCTCGACGCCGACTGGAACACGACCTTGCCCTTGTATTTCGGATCGGCGAAATCCATCCACGACGTCGGCGGCGCCCAGCCTTTCTCGGTGAACAGCTTCTTGTTGTACGCGATGCCGGTCATCCCGAGCTGCACGCCCGCGCCGACGTCGTCCTTCATCCGCGCGAACGGGTACAACTCCTTCAATACCGGCGAATCGTCGAGTTTCTGGCATACGCCGAGGCTCACCGCGCGCGCCATCACGCCGTCGTCGAGGAACGCGACGTGGATCTGCGGCTTGTTGCGGTTCGCGAGCAGCTTCGCGAGCACGTCCGACGACGTGCCGGGCACGATCACCACCTTCACGTTGTTGGCCTTCTCGAAGTCGGGGAGCACCTGGCTCGTATAGGCCTTTTCCATCGGCCCGCCGTTCATGCCGACGTAGATCGTCTTCGTTTGCGCGCACGCGGGCGCGCCGGCGCCTGCGATGCAAAGGGCGGCGGCCGCCGCGATCGTGCCGAGCAGTTTCATTTTTGGATCTCCTCTTGACGGAAAGGGGCGGTCGGCGCGGCTTGCGGGAAGAAGCGGCCGATCGAGAATGCATCGAGTGGCGTGACGGTTTCGCCGGTGGTGACGAGATCGGCGAGTACCTCGCCGACACCCGGCGCGAGCAGGAAGCCGCCGCCTGAAAAGCCGAATGCATGCAGCAGGCGCGGCGTCGTGCGGCTCGCGCCGATGATCGGGTTGTGGTCGGGCGTGCAGCCTTCGACGCCGCTCCACGTGCGGATCAGCAGCGCGTCGCGCAGCGCGGGCAGCAGCGCGCACGCGTCGCGCATCACCGCGCGCGTCGTATCGACCGACGGCTGGCCGAATTCGCCGTCGCCGCGGCCGCGGCCGCCGCCGATCACGCAGTTGCCGCGCGCGACCTGGCGCGCGTACACGCCGCCGCCGTACACGCCGAGGTTGTGCGCGATGAACGGCGGCAGCGGTTCGGTCACCCACATGTTCGGGTAGATCGGCTCCATCGGAACGGCTTCGCCGAAGCGCTCGGCGATCGTGTTCGCCCATGCGCCGGCCGAATTGACCAGCCATGTCGCCGTGTGCGCGCGGCCGCCGGCCTGCACGTGAAAGCGCGTGCCGTCGTGGTGAACCTCGTCGACCGGGGTGTGCTCGAACACGTCCGCGCCCGCCGCGCGAGCCGCGCGCGCGAACGCGGGCGACACGAGGCGCGGGTTCGCATGGCCGTCGCTCTCGCACAGCGAGCCGCCGAGCGCCGCGCGGCCGAGCCACGGGTAGCGGCGGCGGAACGCGTCGCCGCGCATCACCTGCAGCGGCAAGCCGTGTTCGCCGGCGAGCGCGGCGTACGCGTCGAGCGCGTCGAGATCGGCGTCGCTGCGCGCAAGCCGCAAGTGGCCGGACACGACGAATTCGCCGTCGATGCCGATCAGTTCGGGCAGGCGATCCCAGATACGCCGCGCGCGCAGCGCGAGCGGCAATTGCTCGGCCGGGCGGCCCTGGCAGCGCACGCCACCGTAGTTCACGCCGCTCGCCTGCGCACCGCAGTCGCGCCGCTCGAACAGCCCGACGCGCAAGCCGCGTCGCGTGAGCGCGAGTGCGGCCGACGCGCCGACGAGGCCGCCGCCGACGATCGCGACGTCGTAATGTCGACGCTCACTCATCGCGCGCCTCGTCTGGAATCGCCGCGACGTCGTCGCCCGCGAGCGCGGCCGAGATCGGGAACGGCTTCACCGGCGGTTGCGCACGCAACCGGCCGACGTCGGCGAGCGGAAGGCCGGTTTCGGCGGCCAGCACGAGCGCGGCCGCGTCGCCGCACATGCGGCCCTGGCAGCGACCCATGCCGACGCGCGTCAGCGCTTTCAGCCGGTTCATTTCGGTCGCTGCGCCCGCGCGAATGCAGCGGCGCAGCGTGCCAGCGTCGACTTCCTCGCAGCGGCACACGATCGTGTCGTCGGGGCAGCGCGCGGCTTGGTCGGCCGGCGGCGCGAATGCCGCTTCGAGGCCCACGCGGAACGAGCCGATGCGTGCGAGCGTGCGGTCGAGCGCCGCCGTGTCGGGTTTGCCGGACGGCGAGCGAGAGGCGATGCCGGCATCGTCGAGCAACGCGAGCGCCGCACGTCGGCCCGACGCTTCGGCCGCGTCGGCGCCCGCGATGCCCGCGCCGTCGCCGGCGACGTAGATACCGCGCACCGACGTGCGCCCGGCCGCGTCGCGCTCCGGCAGCCATGCGCGATTGAGCGGGTCGAAGCCGAATCGGCAGCCGGCCAGATCGGCGAGCTGCGTTTCGGAACGCAGGCCGAAGCCGAGGCCGAGCGCATCGCAGTCGAGCACGCGCGGCGACGCGGTGCGCTCGTCGTCGCCGGCGGCGCGCCATGCGAGCCCTGTCACGTATCGGGCGCCGAGCACGCGCTCGAGCGTGACGCCCGTTTCGATCGCGACGCCGTGCGCGCGCAGCCAGCCGAGGGTGTAGAGCCCCTTCGCGAAGATCGACGGCATGCGCAGCAGCGCGGGCGCGGCGGCGGCCTGGCGGCGCAGCGGGCTCGTATCGAGCACGGCCGCGACCTGCGCGCCGGCCTTCGCATACTGGTAAGCGACGAGGTAAAGCAGCGGCCCCGTGCCCGCGAAAACGATGCGCCGGCCGATCGCGCAGCCCTGCGCCTTCAGCGCGACCTGTGCGCCGCCGAGCGTATAGACGCCCGCGAGCGTCCAGCCCGGCACGGGCAGCACGCGGTCGGTGGCGCCGCTCGCGACGATCAGGTGCGCGTACGGCACCGTCACTTCACGGCCGTCCTGCAGCGTGTCGACGCGGCCCGCGCCGCATGACCACGCCAGCGTGTTCGGCCGGTAGTCGACGTGCGGCAGCAGCGCGGCCATCGTCCGGTGCAGCGCGTCGGCCTTCGCGGCCTCGAAGCCGTATAGCGTGCGCTTGTCGCGCGCGAACGCGGCGCCGGCCGGCGGTTGACGATAGATCTGTCCGCCCCAGCGCGCGTTCTCGTCGATCACGACCGGGCGCAGTCCCGCGTCGACCAGTGCCTCGGCCGCGCGCACGCCGGCCGGCCCCGCGCCAACGATCACCGGCTGCAGCGCGGCGTTCATGCTGCGTCTCCGGCTGCGATCGGCCGGGCGATCGTGAGAATCCGCATGCCTTCGACGATCGGCGTCGAGCATGCGCGCACGCGCGCGCCGGCTTCGGTGCGCACCCAGCAGTCCTGGCACGCGCCGATCAGGCAGAAGCCCGCGCGCGGCTGCCCGCTGAATTCGCTGATGCGCACGCGACGCTGCGCGACCAGAATCGCGGTGAGCACGGTGTCGCCGGCGAGCGCCTGCGCAGGGCGGCCGTCGAGCGTGAACGCGACGGCCGCGCGCTCGCGTTCGGCGACGCGCACGAACTGCGCGCCGTCGTCCGCGATGTCGTTGGTACGGGAAACGGGAGTCGTCATCAATGTTGGCCGATCAGGATGCGGTTCAGGCCGTACACGCGATCGAGCAGCAGCATCGCGCCGGCGGTGATGAAGATGACGAGCGCCGACACCGACGCCATCATCGGGTCGATCGATTCGGTCGCGTACATGTACATGCGCACGGGCAGCGTGACCGTCTGCGGCGACGTGACGAAGATCGACATCGTCAACTCGTCGAAGCTGTTGATGAACGCGAGCAGCCAGCCGCCTGTGATGCCGGGCACGATCATCGGCAGCGTGATGCGGCGGAAGGTCGTCCACGGGTCCGCGCCGAGCGAGCATGCGGCCTGCTCGATGCTGCGGTCGAGGCCCGCGACGGACGCGAGCACGAGCCGCATCACGAACGGCGTGATGACGATCATGTGCGCGAGCACGAGCCATGCGAACGAGCCGGTCGCGCCGATCAGCGCGAAAAAGCGCAGCAGTGCGATGCCGAGCACGAGGCCGGGAATCACGAGCGGCGACAGCAGCAGCCCGTTCAGGAACGCGCGGCCCGGAAACGTCGCGCGGCCGATCGCGAGGCCGGCCGGCAACGCGATCGCGAGCGACAGCGTCGCCGACGCGAACGCGAGCTTCACGCTGTTGAGGAACGCGGTGACGAAGTCGGGATAGTCGAGGATCGCGCGGAACCAGCGCAGCGACACGCCGCGGGTCGGCAGCGTCAGCGTTTCGTCGGGCGTGAACGCGACGAGCACGACGATCACGAGCGGCGCGAGCACGAACAGGATCACGAGCGTGTGGAACGCCAGCGCAAAGGGGCCGTTCTTTCTCATCGGGAGGTGCCTCCGAGGCTGCGCGCGTAGCGGCGTTCGAGCACGCGGTAGTAGGTGAGCATCACGACGAGGTTCGCCGCGAGCAGCAGCACCGCGATCGTCGCGCCGAGCGGCCAGTTCAGCGAGCCGAGGAATTCGTCGTAGACGGCCGTGGCCGCGACCTTCAGGCGGCGCCCGCCGAGCAGGCCCGGAATCGCGAACGCGCTCGCCGACAGCCCGAACACCATCAGGCTGCCCGACAGCACGCCGGGCATCAGTTGCGGCACGACGATGCGGCGCAGCGTCGTGAACGGCGACGCGCCGAGCGACAGCGCCGCGTGCTCGGTCTGCGGATCGAGCCGTTGCAGCGCGGTCCACACCGGGATCACCATGAACGGCAGCATCACGTGCACCAGCGCGATCACGATCGCGAAGGTCGTGTATTCGAGCTTGTACGGCCCGAGGCCGACGAGCGCGAGCGCCTGGTTCACGAGCCCGCTCGTGTTCAGCAGCATGCTCCAGCCGAACGCGCGCACGACCACCGACACGAGCAGCGGCGCGAGGATCGCGAGCAGGAACAGCGAGCGCCACGGGTCGCGCATTTTCGACAGCACGTACGCTTCGGGCGTGCCGATCGCGACGCAGATCGCGGTGGTCAGCGCGGCAATGCCGAATGTGCGCGCGAAGATCGTGTGGAAGTACGACGAGCCGAGCACTTCCGCGTAGTTGCCGAACTGGAACGCGGCGATCGGGCCGGTGGCCGGGTCGAAGCGGTAGAACGTCAGCACGAACGTCATCGCGAGCGGCACGAGCACGAGCGCGGCGAACAGCGCGAATGCAGGTGCGCACATCAGCCACAGCGGCGCATGCGCGCGCCAGCGCGCGCGCGGCGCGCCGCCGCCGACGGCACGGGGCGTCACCGCGTCCGCCGCGGTCGTGGCGGCCACGGTCGCGCCCGATTGCGCGAGCCCGGCCGGTGCGCCTTCGGTCGAGAGCGGGCGGGAAGGCTGTCGCATTCAGGCCTCCCGGCGCATCACGCGCACCGCGTCGCTGTGCCAGTCGATGCCGACCGGCGCGCCTTCCGCGAGCGGCTCCGCGCCTTCGTTCTGGCAGCACACGAGCACCTCGCCGAGCGCGCTGTCGACGCGGTACAGCCACTGGCTGCCGAGGAAGAAGCGGCTCGTGACGGTCGCCGCGAAGCGGCCGGCCTCGGGCGCGCACAGCCGCAGCTTTTCGGGGCGGATGCAGACCGATACCGCGTCGCCCACGCGCATGTCGCGCTCGCGCGGCGGTAGATGCGCGGTGTGGCCCGTCTCGGCGAGATCGTGCCCGAGGTCGATGCGGATCGCGTCGCCGTCGTGCGCGACGACCGTGCCGGGCAGCAGGTTCGCCTTGCCGATGAATTGCGACACGAAGTGATTTTCGGGGCGCTCGTATGTGCGATACGGCGTATCGGTCTGCGTGATGCGGCCGGCTTCCATCACGACCACGCGGTCGCTGATCGACAGTGCTTCCGACTGATCGTGCGTGACCATGATCGTCGTCGTGCCGATCTTGCGCTGGATCGCGCGCAGCTCGAACTGCATGTCCTCGCGCAGCTTCGCGTCGAGATTCGACATCGGCTCGTCGAGCAGCAGCACGGGCGGCTCGATCACGACCGCGCGCGCGATCGCCACGCGCTGCCGCTGGCCGCCGGACAATTCGCGCGGAAAGCGGTGTGCGAGCGCGTCGAGCCGCACGAGCGCCAGCGCCGCGCGAATGCGCTCCGCGCGCTCGGCCTTGTCGACGCCGCGCATGTCGAGGCCGAAGCCGACGTTCTCCGCGACGCTCATGTGTGGAAACAGCGCATAGCTCTGGAACACGATGCCGAGCCCGCGGCGGTTCGGCTTCAGGTGCGTGATGTCCTGCCCGTCGAGCGCGATGCGGCCGCGCGTGACGTCGACGAAGCCGGCGATCATCTGCAGCGTGGTGGTCTTGCCGCAGCCGGACGGCCCGAGCAGCGACACGAATTCGCCTTGCTCGACCGACAGGTTGACGTCCGCGACGGCGGTGAGCTCGCCGAAGGTTTTCGTCAGATCCGTAAGCGTGAGAAACGACATGGAGAGCTCCGGGTTCGCACACCGCATGGCCGGTGCGCCGATGACGCGGACTCTAGCCAGCCATATTTCGGCGCGTCAATTTCGAATTCTGCTGAACGGGAGGAATTTCGGAAAAATTCCATTGAACGGAACGAATCGGAAAATCGCCGGCGAATCGTTCCGTTGTATGACGGGCGGCCGATCCGTGAAATGCCCGCGTCAATCCCGTGCACACCCGGATGCCCGCGGATTTTCGGCCGGACGACAATGGCGGCTACCGTATTCCATTCACCGAAATCGTCGAGGAGAGCCGACATGCAGGAACCTCGTTCGCGCGGAACGTCGCCGTCCGCCCGCGCGCCGCGCCCGGACGAGCACGCCGCCGATGCGGCAGATCCCGTCGATTCAGCCGGTGCGCCCGGCACCGGCATGCTGCAGCGTGCGTTCGCGATCCTGCGCGCGCTGGCCGGCATGCAGCAGGACGGCGTGCGCGTCACGCATCTGGCGAAGGCCGTCGGCCTGACGCAGGGCACCGCGCACCGCATCCTGCAATCGTTGATCGCCGAAGGGATGGTCGAACAGGACGAGCAGTCGAAGCTGTACCGGCTGAGCGTCGACTTTTTCGCGCTCGCCGCGCAGGCCGGCAACCCGAGCAGCATGCGCACGCTGTGCCGTCCCGCGCTGCTGCGGCTGTGCGCGAGCCTCGGCGAAACCATCTTCCTGCTGGTGAAGAGCGGCTTCGACGCCGTGTGTCTCGACCTGTGCGAAGGGCCGTTTCCGATCCGCTCGTTTACCGGCGATATCGGCGGGCGCATCGCGCTCGGCGTCGGGCAGGGCAGCCTTGCGATCCTCGCGTTCCTGCCCGAAGCCGAGCGCGAGGAGGTGATCCGCTTCAACGTGCCGCGCATCCGCGGCTACGGCGTGCTCGACGAGGTGTATCTGCGCACCGAGATCGAACGCGTGCGGCAACTCGGCTACGCGGGTCGCAACAGCGGCGTGCTCGACGGGATGGCCGGTGTTGCGGTACCGATTCTCGATCGCACCGGTTATCCAGTGGGTGCGCTGAGCGTCGGCACGCTCGCGTCGCGGCTCGGCGACGACCGGATGCCGATGGTCGTCGAACTGCTGCGACGTCAGGCCGACGCGATCGGCCCGCGCACCAATCCGTTCGACGCCGCGTTGCGGCGGCCGATGCACGGGCTGTCGGGGAAAACCGTCTAGCGGCGTCGCGCGTGGCCGTTTCATCGGCTTGCTCGGCCCAGGCGCCATGCCGTTCGCCGGTGCGGATCGAACGCCTCGAATGACGTTTTTCGAGGGTTATACGACCTTTGAGCCATCCGCCTCACGTTCCATACTGCACGTGAACGATCAAGCAGGAACCCGCACGCAAGCGCCATCGCGTGTCGCGTAGCCGGCCTGGTCAATCACGACACGAAAAGGAACGGAAGATGCGACTCAAAAATATATCGGCGTTGATCACGGGCGGCACCAGCGGCATCGGTCTGGCCACCGCGAAGCTGTTCATGGCGGAAGGTGCGCGCGTCGCGGTGACGGGGCGCGACGAGGCCGCATTCGAGCGCGTGAAGGCCGAACTCGGCGAGCATGCGCTCGTGCTCAAGGGCGACGTCAGGTCGCTGGACGACATGCGCGCGATTGCCGCCGCGGCCGACGAGACGTTCGGCGGCCTCGATGTCGTGTTCGCCAACGCGGGCTGGGCGTTCCCGTCCGCCGTGAACGACATCGACGACACGCTCTACAACGACATCATGGACGTCAACGTCAAGGGTGTGGTGTTCACGCTTCAAGCAGCGCTGCCGTACCTGCGCGAAGGTTCGTCGGTGGTCCTCAATACCTCGTTCGTCGATCGGACCGGCAAGCACGGCATCTCGTTGACCGCGGCGGCAAAAGCCGCCGTGCGTTCGCTGGCCCGCAGCTGGTCGTACGAATTTCTCGACCGGAAAATCCGTTTCAACGCGATCGCACCCGGCCCGATCGATACGCCGCTGCTCTCCAGGTGGGGCAAACCCGACGAATGGGTACGCGAGCGCAAGGCCGAATTCGCGCATGCGATTCCGGTGGGCCGCATGGGCAAGGCCGACGACATCGCGTACGCGGCGCTCTATCTCGCCAGCGACGAATCCTCGTACGTCGTCGGTACCGAGCTGGTCGTCGATGGCGGTGCGTCGCAGCTTTAAGCCCGCGCTTCGCGCTCGCCGGGCCCGGCATGTCACCCCGGCTCATCCTCATCCCGATTTCACGTCCGCCGCGCCGTTCGCCGCGGCGGTTCTTCGATCCGGCCCGGCGCGGTTGCGCGCGCTCATGGGCCGAAGTTGCAAGGAGCAATCATCTTGACCGACAGTAGCGACAACCATGCGTCCGCCGGGCCGCTCACGCGGGCAGGCCGTTCGCGCCGCGATGTCCTGAAGTTCGGCAGTGCGGCCACCCTCGGCGCCGTGCTGGGCGGCGGCGCGTTGCTCGGGCACGCCACGCCAGCGCCCGCGGGCAGCACAGGGCTGCTCGCCCCGAACGAGCCGCTCGAGATCCTGATCGTCAATTACGACGGCGGCACGCTGCTCGACTTCGCGGGCCCCAGCGAGGTCTTCCACCGGTTGCCGAATACGAACGTGCGCTATGCGAGCCTCGACGGCGGCAGCGTGACGCTCGAATTCGGCGTCGTGTACGGCAAGACCGAACGGCTGGCCGATATCGACAGGACCGACGTGATCCTCGTGCCCGGCGGGTCCAATTTGTCGGTGCCGATGCGGCCGGCGTATCAGGCGCAGATCCGCCGTCTGGCGGAGAGCGCCAAACACGTGACGTCGGTATGCAACGGCTCGCTCGTGCTCGCCGCGACGGGCGTGCTCCAGGGCAAGCGCAGCGCCTGCCATTGGGCATTCGTCAACAAGCTGGCCGAATATGGTGCGATTCCCGTTCGCGATCGCTTCGTCGAAGACGACAACGGCCGCTTCATGAGCGGCGGCGGCGTGACGGCGGGCATCGACTTCGCGCTGCGCGTGGCGGCGAAGCTGCGCGGCCAGCAGGCCGCCGAATACACGCAGCTCGTGATCGAATACGATCCCGATCCGCCGTTCCACGCCGGTCATCCGGGAGAGGCGCGGCCCGAACTCGTCGCGATGGTCGACAAGAAGCTGCCCGGTGCATCAAAGGGGCTCGCACGCATTCCCGGCGTGCGCTGAAACGCTTGCCGGCCACCGCGAGCAGCGTTGCCGCTTTTTCAATTCAAACCCGATTCGGAAATCATTCGATGCTACGGATTCGTCTTTATACTGCCGTGCTTGCAGCGTGCGCGTCCTTTTTTGCACTCGCGGCGCCGGCTGTCGCCGCTGGTGCGCAACGCCTGCCCGAAGCGGCCATCAAGGCCGAAAACGCGCGATGGGCGGACGCCTTTGCGCGAGGGGATTACGACGCGATCGGCCGTCTCTATACCGACGACGGCGCGCTCTTGCCGCCGGGCGGCGACAAGGTCACGGGGCGCCGCGCGATCACCGAGTACTTCACCAACGGGTATGCCGGATCGAAACCCGGCACCGTGTCGTTCGACAACTACGAGTTCTACGGTAACGACCGGGCCGTGACGGAGGTATCGGATGTGGAGGTTCGCAATCATGACGGAGTGCTGAAGATCCGTGCGAAGCAGACGCTCGTGTTCCTGAAGCAGGGCGGCACGTGGAAGCTGCATCGCGACATGTGGAACGCTTACCCGCCCGTCAAGGATTGACGGCGACTATCGACGTCCGGCGAAATGGCGTGTTGGGTACCCACGCACCAATCACCCATTGGCGAGACGTCGACCCGGCCGCGCGCTGAGCGGCAGGCGGCCGATCAGCGCGCGGCGTTCGACCTGCTCTCGCGTCGAACCGCTTGCGGCGGGTGCCCGAGCAGCTTGATGAAGGCTCGGCGCATCCGTTCCGGATCGGTGAATCCCACCGCCAGCGCGATCTGTTCGATCGGTTCGCTGCCGCTCTGCAGGCGCAGCCTTGCCGCTTCTACTCGTAGACGCTCGACCGCCCTCGCGGGCGTTTCCCCGGTTTCACGGCGAAAGGCGCGCCCGAACTGTCGCACGCTCAAGCTCGCCGCATCGGCGAGCCGTTCGACCGGCAATGCTTCGGCCAGATGTTCGCGAGCGAAATTCAGTGCGATACGGATGCGATCCGATTCCGGCTCCATCTGCGACATCGCGGAGAATTGCGACTGCCCGCCGGGCCGCCGATACGGAACGACCAGCAGCCGCGACACCTCGCGCGCGATCTCCGCGCTCATGTCCCGTTCGATCATGCCGAGCGCGAGGTCGATGCCGGACGCGATGCCCGCCGACGTCCAGACGCGGCCGTCGACGACATAGATGCTGTCGCCGTCGACCCGTGTGCGAGGAAAGCGCGACTGCAATTGCGCGGCGTATCGCCAGTGCGTCGCCGCTCTCAATCCGTCCAGCGAACCGGTTTCCGCAAGCAGGAATGCGCCGGTACACACGCTTGCCACTCGCGACGCCCTGGTGGCCAGCTTGCTGGCCGCGACGATATTCTCCGACGTCTGCATCGGCGCGATATCGCCGCCGACGAACACGACGGTGTCGAATGCGCGCCGTCCGATCGGCTTCGTGTCGATCGAAACGCCGGTATTGCCGGGAATCGGGCCACCGAATGGCGAGATGACGTGAAGATCGTATGGCGTGCGGCCGGCGGCCGTGGCCACCTGATTGAAGGCCGATAGCGGCCCGCCAAGATCGAGCGCGTCGTAGCCGCGGCAGACGAAAAATCCAATTCGATGCATGACGAACCAATGAGTCGATAACGCCGGAATGGCGAATTTTACGGGGGAACCCTCGAATCATGTCATTTGGCTTGAAACGAGGGAAAAGCGTCCTTTACGTCTTCATCGATCGACTGTATGGGTTTGCGCCGCGCGGATGCGATGCCGACAAGGAAGCAACGAACAGCGACGATAGGTGAATGCCGGTTGATCTCGCGCAGCGGGCGTCCCGATCCGGGAAAAAGCGCCGGTATTGCAGCGCAGCGAAAGACGGCGACGCCCGCCCGGTCGAGCCTCCGTCACGAACCGAAACCGCCGCCGCGGCCATCATGCGGATGCCGATGGTTGACCGCCGGCGGTCATGCTAGGATTTCCGTCAAACAACTCCGGAGACTGCGATGCCGTTCATCTGCGAAAACGTCGAATGTCGTGCCGTGCTGGCTCGCGGGCAGGTCAGGCACCATCAGGAGGGCGCGGGCTGGTGCTTCTACTGCCCCGACTGCAACACCCGAAACGAGTTGATGAATATTGGCACGGCCAGCGGTCCTGTCGAACTGGTTCAGCCGGAACGGGCGAGCCCGCCGCACAAGGTCGTCGCGACGGCACGGCCGCTGGACGACGGCCGCTACGCGGCGCAGTTGAGCGTCCAGCGGGCGCTCGCCGTGAAGGGCACGTACGCGGCCGAAGAGCACTGGGACGAGCTCGGCGTATTCCGCGACGCGCAGGAAGCCGTCGCGCATGCGAAGTCGTTCGCCACGGACCTGCTGCAGCGCGCCGCGTAATCGGCATTTTTCCGTGAATGAACAAGAGGCGTCGCGCATTCGTGCGCGACGCCTCTTTGCATTTTCCGCCTGCGTTTTTCAATCGCGGATATCGAACGCGAAGGACTGCTGCGCGATCCGTCGAACCATGCCGTCCCGAACCAGGCTCGCGAGAAGGCCATGCGTGGTCACGCAGCCGGCGCCTGTGCCGCGCGGGCCCGCTCGCGGGCCGCGACGAGTTCCCGGATCCGCTCGCGGTCGGCCGGCGTCACCGGCGTGAAGGTCACGAGGCTCAGGTCCGGGCTGCCGGTGACCGAGAACGCCGAATAGTCGAGCGCGATCCGGCCGACTTCCGGATGGCGGATCTCCTTCGTGCCTTCGTCGTGCGTTCGGATATCGTGGTCGCGCCACATCGTGTCGAATTCGGCGCTGGTCGCGCGCATCTCGTCGACGAACGCCTGCACGGCCCGCGTCGCGCCGCTGCGCGCGACGTCCGCACGAAACGCGCCGACCGCGAACCGCGCGACGCGCTCCCAGTTCGGCTGCGCATCGCGCACGCGCGCATCGACGAAGATCAGCCGCAGGATGTTGCGCGCGGCCGGCGGCAGCGTCGCATAGTCGGTCAGCGTCGCGGCCGCGGCGTCGTTCCATGCGACGACGTCCCACGTCGCGGTGCGGATGATCGCGGGGCTCGCGTCGAGCGAATCGAGCACGCGTTGCAGCCGCGGCGTCACGCTGGCCGGTGCGTGATAACGCACCTCGGGCGGATGGCCGACGCCGAGCAGGAACAGGTGTTCGCGTTCGGCGTCGTTGAGCATCAGCGCGCGGGCGAGCCGGTCGAGCACGTCGGCCGACGGCGCGCCGCCGCGCCCCTGTTCGAGCCACGTGTACCACGCGGCGCTCACGTGCGCGCGCTGCGCGACTTCCTCGCGCCGCAGGCCCGGCGTGCGGCGGCGTGTGGGCGGCAGCCCGAGCGCGGCCGGGTCGAGTTTCTCGCGGCGGTCCCGCAGGTACGCGCCGAGCAGGTTGTCGGGGGCGTCAGCCATATCCTGTTAGTTCGTTTACCGGTAAACCGTCACGGCTTCACCGCGAGCGGCGCTCGGCAGATAGTAAGCCTCCATTTCATCCGGAGGTGCTGAACATGCGTGTCTTTGTTACGGGAGCGTCGGGATTCGTCGGCTCGGCCGTCGTCGCCGAACTCTTGGCCGCCGGGCACTCGGTGCTCGGGCTCGCGCGGTCGGATGCAGCGGCGGCATCGGTTGCCGCGGCCGGTGCCGGCGTCCATCGCGGGTCGCTCGAGGATCTCGACAGCCTGACGCGCGGCGCCGACGCCGCCGACGCGGTGATCCACACGGGATTCAATCACGACTTCTCGCGCTTCGCGCAGAACTGCGAACTCGACCGCCGCGCGATCGAGACGATCGGCGCGGCGCTCGCCGGCTCGGCGCGGCCGCTGATCGTCACGTCGGGCCTCGCGCTCGTCGCGCCCGGCCGCGCGGCGACGGAGGACGATCCGCATGTGCCGGTGTCGGCGAATTATCCGCGTGCGTCCGAAGCGAGCGCGGTCGCGCTCGAAGCGCGCGGCGTGCATGCGTCGGTCGTCCGCCTGCCGCCGTCCGTGCACGGCGACGGCGATCACGCGTTCGTGCCGCGCCTGATTGCGTTCGCGCGGGAGAAAGGGGTGGCGGCGTACATCGGCGACGGCGCGAACCGCTGGCCCGCCGTGCACCGGCTCGACGCGGCGCGCGTGTACCGGCTCGCGATCGAGCGCGGCGCGGCCGGCGCGCGCTATCACGCGGTCGACGATACGGGCGTGCCGTTTCGCGAAATCGCGGAGGTGATCGGCCGCCGGCTGAACGTGCCGGTCGTCGCGAAGTCGGCGGCGGAAGCCGGTGAGCACTTCGGCTGGTTCGCGATGTTCGCGGGGATGGATGCGCCCGCAACGAGCGAGCGCACGCGGGCGTCGCTCGGTTGGGCGCCGACGCAGCCGGGGCTGCTGGCCGACATCGACCGGCCGGCATATTTCGGAAGCTGACGAGCGGCGGGCGCCGCGCATCATGCGCGGCTCGGGCCGTGACGAACACGCGTACGTCGCGGCCGCCCGCCTGCCGTGCGTCATTCGACCGGATGCAGATCCTGCAGCAGCGTCGGCACCAGCTCCGATACGGTCGGGTGGATATGCATCGCGCGGCTGATCGTCGTGTACGGCGCGCCGGCGGTCATCACGTCGAGCATCCCGTGCACGACTTCGTCGCCGGTCACGCCGAGGATCGACGCGCCGAGGATCGCGTGGCTATCCGCGTCGACGATCACCTTCATGAAGCCCTGGCTTTCGCCTTTCTCGACCGCCCGGCCGACGCGCGTCATCGGGCGCGTGCCGACCAGCAGCCGGCGGCCCGTCTGCTTCGCTTCCGCGAGCGTCATGCCGACGCGGCCGAGCGGCGGATCGATGTACATCGCGTAGGCCATGATGCGGTCGGACACCTTGCGCGGATCGTCGTCGAGCAGGTTGGCCGCGACGATCTCGTAGTCGTTGTACGCGGTGTGCGTGAACGCGCCGCGCCCGTTGCAGTCGCCGAGCGCCCAGATGCCGGGCACGTTGGTGCGCAACTGGTCGTCGACGGTGATGTAGCCGCGCGCGTCGGTGACGACGCCCGCGCGGTCGAGCCCGAGATCGTCGGTGTTCGGCACGCGCCCGACCGCGAGCAGCAGGT
This sequence comes from Burkholderia anthina, assembly GCF_001547525.1. Taxonomy (GTDB): domain Bacteria; phylum Pseudomonadota; class Gammaproteobacteria; order Burkholderiales; family Burkholderiaceae; genus Burkholderia; species Burkholderia semiarida. The sequence continues at coordinate 807,407 of NZ_LNJP01000003.1, read as the reverse complement.
GCGAGCCCGCCACCTCGCGGCCGCCGCCCGCGCAGTCGAGGCCGATCACGATGCCGTCGCCGTCGCGGCGCGCGCTCAGGCAATTCGCGTCGAGCTGCACGTCGATCCCTTCTTTTTCGAGGATCTCGCGCACGGCCTGCGACACGTCTTCGTCCTCGCGGCGGATCAGGCGCGGGCCCTTCTCGACGATCGTGACCTTCGAGCCGAAGCGGCGGTACATCTGGCCGAATTCGAGCCCGACGTAGCTGCCGCCGACGATCACGAGATGGTCGGGCAGGAAGTCGACGTCCATCATCGTCGAGTTGGTCAGGTACGGCACCGAGTCGAGGCCCGGCATCGCGGGCACCTGCGCGCGTCCGCCGACGTTGATGAAGATGCGTTCGGCTTCGAGCACGTCATCGCCCACGCGCACCGCGTTCGCGCGTTCGAAGCGGGCGTGACCCTGAAAGACGGTCGTGTTGTCGAGGCCGCGCACCCATTGCTCGACGCCGTGGTTCGAGCGGCCCGAGATCTGGTCCTTGCGCGCCTTCACGGCTTTCATGTCGACGGTGACGGGGCCGCCAATCGACACGCCGTATTCGCTGGCGCGTCGGGCGAGCTGCGCGGCGTATGCGCTCGCGATCAGCGTCTTGGTGGGGATGCAGCCGGTATTTACGCAGGTGCCGCCGAAGCGGCCGCGCTCGACGATCGCGACTTTCATGCCGGCGCCTGCGAGCCGCGCGGCGAGCGGCGGCCCGGCCTGGCCGGTGCCGATGACGATCGCATCGAAGTGTTGCGTCATGACGTCCTCCTGGGCGGGGACAACGGGGAAAGGGGCAGGCGCAAGCCGCATGCCGTGCCGGCGGTCGCGCGGGCGACGAGCGCCTATGGTAGACCTGTTGGCCCGGTGTCGCGAGCGTCGGGCGGGCGACGCGCCGTATTGAAAAACGGCGCCGCCGCGGGTGGTGCGGCGTGCGGCGTCTAGTCCTTGCGCTGCCAGTGCCCGAACGACACCGGCCGGTGCGCGTCGGCGCGCGTGACGGTGACGTGGTCGGGCTGGTCGTCGAGCGGAAACGATTCGGTGACGATCCGGTTCGAAAACAGCCAGCCGTGCGTGCGCGGGTCGTAGCGGAACGTGATGTAGTCGGTCCAGTGCTGCCCGCACGCGACGGCGTTCTGCACGGTGAAATAGCGGCCCTTCACCGACAAGCCGTTGCCGGCCGCATCGTCGGGATCAAACGGGTCGCACTGGCCGCCTTCGTTCGCGCGCAGCACGACCTGGTCGTTGCGGGCGGCGAGCCGGTACGTGTGATCGGCCTGTTCCTCGTAGATCAGCAGCGGGCGCGGCGACGGCTGCTCGCGCGTGTCCACTGCGCGATGCACGACGACGAGAAAGCTGTGCCGCCCGTTGTCGAGATCGGGGCCGGCCTGCGCGGTCAGCGGCTGGTAGCCGGGCGGCAGTTGCGCGGCGATCGACTTCGGTAGGCCGTCGGCGCGGGCGTGGAGCGAGAGGGCGGCGAACAGCGGGAGCAGCAGGGCGGAAAGGCGAAGGGCGCGCATGACGGGCGGTCCGGTCGAAACGAGGAAAGGGGGATGAGTCGCGCGGCGCGTGACAGATCACGTCCGGACAACTCGCCGCCCGGCGCCGGATTTCCGGGCTCGTCGCTCGGAAAGGCGAGGCTGACGGTGCGGCTCGCGATGGACTCGCGAAAGATCGGATCGGCGACGGCGGCATCGTCGGGATAGCGGGCGGCGCGGATCTCGATCATGGGGCGGCGCGGGATCACGGGAAAGAGGGCCAGCATAGCAGCGCACAGCCGCTTTCGGCCATCCGCGAAGCGTGCCAGAATCGAGCGCTCGACCGTCGGAAACGACACGCAGGCGCCGGCGCAGCGGCGTCGCTGACCAAGGAGACTTCGATGACCGCATCGGCTGCCGTACTCGCCATCCTGGCTGCGCTGTTTCTCGGCGCGATGATCCCGGGCCCGAGCTTCGTGCTGGTTGCCCGCAATTCGATCGGGCTGTCGCGCCGCGACGGGCTCGCCACCGCACTCGGCATGGGCATCGGCGGCATCGTGTTCGGCGGCGTCGCGCTGGCCGGGCTCTACACGCTGCTGCAAGCCGTCGAATGGCTGTACGTGGGCCTCAAGGTCGCGGGCGGCGTGTACCTGATCTACATGGCGTCGAAGATCTGGCGCGGCGCCGACCGGCCGATCGCGATGGACGATCCGCAGGCGATGGCCGGCGGGAGCGCGAGCAAGTCGTTCTGGACCGGCCTCACGACCCAGCTCAGCAACCCGAAGACGGCGATCTGGTACGGCAGTATCTTCGCGGCGCTGCTCCCGCAGCATCCGCCGCTGTGGTGCTATCTCGTGCTGCCGCCGCTTGTGTTCGCGGTCGAATTCGGCTGGTACACGCTCGTCGCGCTGTGTTTCTCGACGCGCCGGCCGCGCGAGCTCTACCTGCGCGCGAAGAAGTGGGTCGACCGCATCGCGGCCGGCGCGATCACGCTGCTCGGACTGCGGCTGATCCTGAATGCGCCGAAAGCGGGGCTCTGAGCCCTTTCATTCCCGGACCGTATCGGCGCGCGCGGCGGCGGCCATGCACGTCGCCGTACCGGTGCGAACCGGCGAGTCGGCCGGTTCGCAAACGTATGACTTCCTCGTGGCGCGGCCGCTCGCCGGCTGCCGCCGATCCTGCTTCCCCACCTGGCACCGCCGCCCGCCCAGCCTTGCGCGACGGGCGTTCGCATGGGTTGACCGGCGCGTCGAACGGCGCCGCTTCCCCGATTCTGGCGGTCGACTGCCCGACGACGTGTAAACTGCTGCCTTTTTGACGGTTTGCAGCATGGTGCAAGCATCTCCGCGCCCGGCGTTGAGCGGTCCGACGCTCGTCCGGCTGCTCGCGCGCCTGGCCGATGCCGATGTCGCGGAATCCCGGCAGACGCTGTCCGACCGGCTGAGCCAGTGGCTCGGCTGGACCGACGCGATCACGCTGTCGTCCGCGCTGAATGCGAGCCCGCCGGGCGTCGCGGCCGGCGTGCGCGGCTACGACGCCGAGCGCGATTGCGCGCGCGTGCGCCACGATCTCGCGCAGGCGATCACGGCCGCCAGCCGGCCGCGGGCGCGGCGCCGGCCGGGCGATCCGCCGCCGCCGGCCGCCGACACGGCCGATTTCGCGGATTTTCGTCAACGTTATCTGACCCTGCAGCAGGACATGGAAACGGCGATCGGCCAGTTGCGCGGCCGCCTGCGCGTCGCGCTCGCCGCACGCTCGTCCGGGATGGCGCGGCTCGCGACGCTCGACACGATCATGGAGCGCGTGCTCGGCGCGCGCGAGCGCAGCCTGTTGTCGGCCGTGCCCGCGCTGCTCGGCACGCGCTTCGCGCGGCTGCGCGAAGCGGAGCGGCAGGCGCTGGCCGACGCCGAAGCCGCGGCCGGCGGCGCATCCGCTCCGGCCGATGAAGGCGCGGCGGCCGACCCCGCGGCCGTCGCGGCGATCGTGCCGGGCGCATGGCTCGATACGTTCCGCGACGAGATGCAAAGCATCCTGCTTGCCGAACTCGAAGTCCGGTTTCAAACGGTAGACGGGCTGCTCGCGGCCCTTCGCACCTGCTAATCAACACGCTATGTCCAGAATTCGCCTTGATCTCGTTGTCTTCGTCGCCGGTCTGCTCGCAGTGGGCTGGATCGGTGCCGGCTATGTCGCGTCGAACCCGCTGGCGGCGGCCGTCACGCTGCTGATCGGCGCGTGCTACGTCGCCGGCGCATGGGAGCTGCTGCGCTACCGGCAGGCGACCGCCACGCTGTCGCGTGCGGTCGCCGGCCTGACCGAGCCGCCCGCGAAGCTCGACACGTGGCTCGACATGCTGCATCCGGGCCTGCGCGGCGCTGTGCGCGCCCGCGTCGAAGGCGCGCGCGTCGCGCTGCCGGGCCCGGCGCTCGCGCCGTACCTCGTCGGCCTGCTGGTGCTGCTCGGCATGCTCGGCACGCTGCTCGGGATGGTCGTCACGCTGAAGGGCACGGGCGCCGCGCTCGAGAGCGCGACCGATCTCGACGCGATCCGCGCGTCGCTGATCGCGCCGGTGAAGGGGCTCGGGTTCGCATTCGGCACGTCGATCGCCGGCGTCGCGACGTCCGCGATGCTCGGGCTGCTGTCCGCGCTCGTGCGCCGCGAACGGATCGATGCGGCCCAGCAGCTCGACGCGAAGATCGCGACGACGCTGCGCGTGCATTCGTCCGCGCACCAGCGCGACGAATCGTTCCGGCTGCTGCAGCGCCAGGCCGACGTGATGCCGGCCCTGGTCGACCGGTTGCAGACGATGATGACGACGCTCGAGGCGCGCAGCGTCGCGTTGCACGATCGCCAGCTCGAAAGCCAGCAGGCGTTTTTCGACCGGACCGAGCGGGCGTACGCGGGCCTGGCGTCGAACGTCGGCGACGCGCTGAAGGAAAGCGCCGCCGAAAGCGCGCGCGTGGCCGGCGCCGCGTTGCAGCCGGTCGTCGCCGCGACGATGACGGGGCTCGCGCAGGAGATGGCCGCGCTGCGCGACACCGTGACGGGCGCGGTGCAGCGTCAGCTCGACGGGCTGACGGACGGCTTCGAGAAGACCACCGGCAACGTGACGGCTGTGTGGAACCGCGCGATCGACGAACAACGTCAGGCCGGCAACGCCGTCGCGCAGCAGTTGCAGACGACGCTCGGCCAGTTCACCGACACGTTCGCGCAGCGTTCGTCGGATTTGCTCGACGGCGTCGCGACGCGCCTCGAATCGACCGAAGGCCGCCTGTCGGACGCCTGGCGCGATGCGCTGGCGCGCCAGGAGCAGGTCGGCGAGACGCTGGCCGGCCAGCATGCGCGTGCGCTCGGCGAAGCGGCCGCGACGTTCGAACGCCATTCGGCCGCGACGCTCGCCGCGATGCGCGAGTCGCACGCGGGTTTGCAGACGCAACTGGCCGCACGCGATGAAGAACGTCTCGCCGCGTGGAACGATTCGCTGGCGGCGATGGCCGCGAAGCTCGGCGACGAATGGCAGCGTGCGGGCGCGCATAGTGCCGGTCGTCAACAGGAAATCTGCGATGCACTCGCTCAGACGACGCGTGATCTGGCCGCACAGGCGTCGACGTTCGAACAACGCTCGAACGATCTGCTATCGACGATCCGCGAGTCGCACACGGGCTTGCAATCGCAACTGGCGGCGCGTGACGAAGAACGCCTCGCTGCGTGGAACGATTCGCTGACCGCAATGGCCGCGAAGCTGGGCGAAGAGTGGCAGCGTGCTGGCGTGCACAGCGCCGGCCGTCAGCAGGAAATCTGCGACGCGCTTGCACAAACGACGCGCGACCTCGCCGCACAGGCGTCGACGTTCGAACAACGCTCGAACGACTTGCTGTCGACAATCCGCGAATCGCACACCGGCCTGCAATCGCAACTGGCAGCACGCGATGAAGAACGCCTGTCAGCGTGGAACGATTCGCTGGCCGCAATGGCCGCGAAGCTTGGCGAAGAATGGCAGCGTGCCGGCGTGCACAGCGCCGGCCGTCAGCGGGAAATCTGCGACGCCCTCGCTCAAACGACGCGCGACCTGGCCGCACAGGCATCGACGTTCGAACAACGCTCGAACGACTTGCTGACGACGATCCGCGAGTCGCACACGGGCCTGCAATCACAACTGGCTGCACGCGATGAAGAACGCCTGTCAGCGTGGAACGATTCGTTGGCCGCAATGGCCGCGAAGCTCGGCGAAGAATGGCAGCGTGCAGGCGTGCACAGCGCCGGCCGTCAGCAGGAAATCTGCGACGCCCTCGCTCAAACGACGCGCGACCTGGCCGCACAGGCGTCGACGTTCGAGCAACGCTCGAACGATCTGCTGACGACAATCCGCGAATCGCACACCGGCCTGCAGTCGCAACTGGCAGCACGCGACGAAGAACGTCTCGCTGCATGGAACGATTCGCTCGCCGCGATGGCGGCCGCGCTGCGCGACGAATGGGCGCAGACGAGCGCGCAGGCCGCGGCGCGCCAGCAGGACATCTGCGACACGCTCACCCGCACCGCGAACGACATCACCGCGCAGGCGCAGGTTCACGCGAGCGACACGATCAACGAAATCGCACGTCTCGTGCAGGCCGCGTCGGAGGCGCCGAAGGCCGCGGCCGACGTCGTCGCCGAGCTGCGCCAGCGCCTGTCCGACAGCATGGTGCGCGACACCGCGACGCTCGAGGAACGCAGCCGCCTGCTCGCGACGCTGGAGACGCTGCTCGGCGCGGTCAACCACGCATCGACCGAACAGCGCGCCGCGATCGACGCGCTCGTCAGCACGTCGGCCGATCTGCTCGATCGCGTCGGCGCGCGCTTCAACGACACCGTCGATGCCGAAACGCGCAAGCTCGATTCGGTGGCCGCGCAGGTCACGGCCGGCGCCGTCGAGGTGGCGAGCCTCGGCGACGCGTTCGGGATGGCCGTGCAGGTGTTCGGCGAATCGAACGACAAGCTGCTCGCGCATCTGCAGCGCATCGAGGCCGCGCTCGAGAAATCGCTCGCGCGCAGCGACGAACAGCTCGAGTACTACGTCGCGCAGGCGCGCGAGGTGATCGACCTGAGCGTGATGTCGCAAAAGCAGATCGTCGAAGACCTGCAGCAGCTCGCCGGCCGGCGGGCGCCCGTCGGAGCGTAACGCATGCACGACGAAATCGACGGCGGCGCGCAATCGGCGCCGGTATGGCCCGCGTTCGCCGACCTGATGTCGGTGCTGCTCGGCGCGTTCGTGCTGATCCTCGTCGGCGTGATCGGCATGCAGCTCCAGCTCACGTCGAAGCTCGAGGAAGCGGTGCGCGCGCGCCAGCTCGAGGCGCGGCAGCGCAAGTCGCTCGAACAGGCGCTCGCCGGGCCGCTCGCGGCCGGCCGCGTGACGCTCGTGAACGGGCGCATCGGCATCAGCGGCAACGTGCTGTTCGCGCTGAACTCCGACCAGTTGCAGCCCGCTGGCCGCGACCTGCTGAAGACGCTCGCCAGCCCGCTGGCCACGTACCTGAAGACGCGCGACGAGATCCTGATGGTCAGCGGCTTCGCGGACGACCAGCAGGTGCACGCCGGCAACCGCCTGTTCGCGGACAACTGGGAACTGTCGGCCAAGCGCGCGTTGACGGTCACGCGCGCGCTGATCGATGCCGGCGTGCCGGCCTCGTCGGTGTTCGCGGCCGCGTTCGGCTCCGAACAGCCGGTCAGCTCGAATGCGGACGATGAAGGCCGCGCGAAGAACCGCCGCGTGGAGATCGCGCCGGTGCCGCGCAAGTCGGCGTCGAACGGAGGAAAGGCCAAGTGACGGGCGACGCGACGCGGGTGCGTGCGACGCTCGATGCATGGCGCGAGCAGGGCGCCGACCGGCTCGATCCCGTGCGCTTTCATCGGATCGATGCGCTCGAACGGCGCGCCGCCGTGCTCGACGGCGCCGCGCGCGCGTTGCTCGACGCGCGGCTGGCGGCGCTGGTCGAAGGGTTCGCGGAGACCGTCGCGCGTGCGCGCGAAGCCGAAGCGACGCGCATGACCGCGGAAACTTCGCCGGGTGTGCCCGCGCGTGGCGCGCTTGCCACGCTCGTCGAAGGGCTCGCGCGCGACGCTCGGGCCGACCGGCGCGGGCTCGATCCCGAACTGGTCGACTACTTCCGCGCGACGTGGTCGAAAGTCCGCACGGAGCAGCAGTATCGACAGTCGCTCGATCAGGTGCCGCGCAACGCGGGGCCGCTCAACTCGAACAGCCTCGTGCACCGCTCGCTCGCGACGATGCGCGAACTGTCGCCGGACTATCTGCAGCAATTCCTGTCGTACGTCGATGCGCTCGCATGGCTCGAGGATCTCGCCGGCGGCGGCGCGCAGCCCGAGAAGGAAGCGCCGCGCGCGAAGGCCGCCAAACCGGCGAAGAAGTCGACGCGCGCCAAGGCGCGATAACGCCACGTCACGCCGCGCCGCGCGTGGTCGCGTGCGGATCGCCTACCGGTTCGGCGTTGGCTCGTCGATCGCCGCGCGCAGCGCGTGCAATGCATCGACCAGCGCCGATATCGCGCGTGCGTTCGACGTCGGTGCGGGGATCGAGCGTCATCGAAGGGCGTTTCGATTGGCGGGTTGAGCCCGCGCGTCGCGCGGATCCGACGGATTGTCGCATCGGCGTTCGGGCCATGTATCGCTCATCCCGGCCGCCTGCGCGAACGTGTCGAGCGCCCAGCCTTTCCCGAGCAACAGCCGCCGCGTGTGCAGCGCGCCGTGCACGTCGTCGGCAACGGTGTCGCCGAGATAGCGCAACGCGCGGCCTTCGACATCGACGAAACCATGCCGGTAGTCCTGCGCGAGCGCCGTCCACAGCCGCGCGGCGCCGACCGACTGGCGCGCGCCGCTGATCAGGCACAGGCCCGCGTCGAGCCCCCAGCGGTACAGCGTCGTCGCGAGGCCCTGGCGTTGCGCCGAGCCGCGCAGCCGTGTGTGCGGCGCGCGCAGGTAGCGGTCGGCGCGGCGCGGGATTTCGGGAAGCCGGTTGAACACCGTATAGCCGGCGAGCTGCCGGGCCGACGGATCCTCGACGTACAGGAAGTATTCGCCGTCGGCTTCGCGATGGCGCACGATCAGGCCCGAGCGGCCGAGCGCGACGCCCGGCAGCCCGTGCAGGCGATGCCCCGGCTGGTGGAGACGTTCATAAAGGGTGTCGAGTTCGTCGTCGATGTCGTGCTGGGAATGCTGTACGTCGATACGCATGGCAAAAGGCGCCCGTCCCGGGCGCATCGAGAAAGAAGTTCATGGCAACGGGGAAACGGAAATGAAAGCGGCCCCCGGGCTCGGCGAAGCGAGCCGGGGCCGCGAATCAGCTGGGGATGTGCTGGAAACCGGCGGCGATCGCGGCGAGGCCCGCGATGCAGAGTGCGAACAGGATCAGGACTTTGTGGATCACGCCTCTTTCCTCATGAACGCGCGGCGCCGAACGGGCGGCATCGCGGAGACGGTGAGCGGCGGGCACGGCCCGCGCGGCCGCCGCGCGGGGCGACGGTCGAGTGTCCGGCGACGGATCGTACGCGGACGGCCAGCACCATACGCGACGCGTCGGGAGCGGGCAATCGGACGGGTGGAGAAAAGCGACGAAAAGCGGAGAATCGCCGTGTTTCGCGACAATTGGCCGCATGGGGCGCGTTCAGACGTGCGGAGATCCACGCGCGAGCGCATCGTCGAGCGCTGGACGGCGCATGTGGAAAGTGTCGCGGCCTGTGCGACGCCCGCGCCCGCTTGGCATCCGCGCGAGGAACCGGAGCGGCATGAACCGCCGCCCCGGCCGCGCCGTCACACCGCCTGCCGCCCGCCAAACGCCTGCCTGACCCGCGCGAACAAGCCGTGTTGCGCGATCCATTCGGCATACGCGCGATAGTCGGGATCGCGCATCAGGTGGCGCTCTTCCGTTTTCGCGCGCGTGTAGTAGATCAGGTTGACGGCGACGAGCCCGGCGCAGTGCATGAGCCCGATCTGCCAGCCGAGCGGCTCGACGAACGGCACCGACACCATCCAGTACGACAGGTTCTTCGTGATGTACGCGGGATGCTTCGTGAAGCGGTACGGGCCCGACGTGATGATCCCGCGGTTGGTGAGGTTCGAGAACCGCAGCCCGAACGAAATCGTGCACAGCGCGTAGGTCAGCAGCAGCAGGATGATCACCGTGCCCCAGATCACGCGCAGCGTCGGCGCCGACAGCAGCCAGTTGTCCCAGAACATCGAGCCTTCGTAGCGGATGTAGTTGTTCGAGATCAGCGACCAGAACGGCTGATAGCAGATCAGCGCGGCGACCCAGCCGAGCGTCGTCGGCTCGACGGTGCGCACGTGGCTGTCGAGGATGCGGAACGTGCACAGGTAGCCGACGGTGCCGAACATCAGGTCCATCGTGAACGACAGGTCGTACATGAACACGAAGGTCGCGATCGTCATCGGCGCATGCATCGCGTTCGCGAGCGACGCGCTCAGGTGATCGGCGTCCTTCGACAGGTAGACGGTCATCAGCGGCAGGAAAAACGCCTTCACGCCCCAGCCGGCCAGCATCTCGCGCACCGGCTTCCAGCTCGCGGGCCGCTCGCGGCGAAACAGGAAGCGGCCCCACAGCAGGTACGCGTCGTCGGTCTCGCGCTGGTGGCGGTCCATCCACGCGAAGTAGAACGGCGCGGCGACGATCACGTACGGCGCGAGCGAGCGCAGCAGCGACCAGAACGGCAGGTAGAACGCGCCGTGGTATTCGGGCAGCAGCCAGTAGAGGAGGCCGATGCCCGCGTAGATCGACGTCAGCGCGCCGAGCCGCGTCGCGACGCGCGCGACGCTCAGCGGCCGGACGGCCTGCCGTGACAGCCCCGCGCTCGGACGCAGGTAGACGCGCGAGATGAAGAGTTCGTGCAGCGCGATCGTGCCGATGATCGCGAGGCTGGCGACGACCGCGCGTGTCGCCGCGTCGAGGGCAGGGTGGTCGCGCGTGATCCACAGCGCGAAGAGCCCGGCCGCGATGCCGAGCAGGCCGGCGCGGAACGGCGTGGCGGAACGGGGTGGGCGGTCCGGAGCGGCGACGATGCCGTCGAGCGTCGAGTTCATGATCGGATCCTCGTAGGGATGAGGGCCGGCGCCCCCGCTTGGCGGGTGACGCCGGCCGTCGACCGGGCTGTTTATGGATGCGCGCCCGGCCATTGGCCTGTCGTTCTGATACGTGATGCGTCGAGGCTTACTTCTTGGTGCCGGCGCCGAGCAGACCGCCGAGCAGGTTGGTGACCGGCGACAGCAGGTTGCCGGTGCCGCTGGCGGCGCCGCCGCTCGTGCTGCCGGTCAGGCCGGTCACCACGGAGCCGCTGCCGCCCGGCGTCGTCACGGTGCCCGTCGCGCCGCCGGGGCTGACCGTGCCGACGGCGCCGGCCGAGCCGGCCGGCGTGCCCAGCGCACCCGTGAGCGTGCCGACCGGGCCGCTCGTCAGCACCCCGCCGAGCGTGCCGGACAGGTTGCCGCTCGGCGTCGTGACGGTGCCGGTGAGGCTCGCGCCGAGCGGCGTCAGCGAGTTGACGAGGTTGGTGACCGGCGCGAGCAGGCCGCCGAGACCCGCGCCGCTCGTGCCACTCGTCCCGCTGGTGCCGCTGGTGCCTCCGGTGCCGCTCGAGCCGATGCTGCCGAGCGCACCCGTCACCGTGCCGAGCAGGCCGGTGATCGGAGCGAGCGGGCCGCCGCTGGTACCGCTGGTGCCGCCCGACCCGCTCGAACTGCTGCCGCCGCCGAGTGCGCCCGTCAGCGAACCGAGCACGCCCGTGATCGGGGCGAGCGGATTGGTGCCGCTGCTGGAACTGCCGCTGGACAGCAGGCCGCCGGCCGACGCTACCGTGTTACCGAGCTGGGACACGCTGTTCCCGGCGCTCGTGCCGACCGGGTTGCCGGTTGCGCCGCCGACCTGCGAACCGGCCAGGCCGAGGCCGCTGCCGAGCGTGTTCAGCAGGCCGCTGAGCGGGGCGCCGAGCAACGTGGCGTTGCCGAGCGTTTGCGTGACGCCCGGCGTCGTGACGCCGCCGGTCAGCGTGTTCGTGATCGGGTTGATCACGCTGCCGAGTTGCGTCTCGATTTGCTGCACCGGCGCGCTGTTCAGCGCCGTGTTAAGCGCCGATGCGGTCGAGTTGACCGCGGTGCCGACCGTGTTGACGAGACTGCCGACCAGCGTCGTCGCCGGCGCGAGCGGCGACAGCGGACCGGTGCCGAGGCTCGTCACGGCATTGCCGAGGCTGTTGACCGCACCGCCGGCGCCGGTCAGCAGGCCGGTGGTCGACGTGATCGTCGGGCCGAGCGGGTTCGGCGACACGCCGATCGAGCCCAGGCCGGCTGCGACGCCGTTGCCGAGCGATTGCACGCCGTTGCCGAGGCTGCTGACTGCATTGCCGACGCTGGTGGCCGTCGTCGGGTTCGTGCCGGGGATCTGCACGCCGCCGATCTGGGTGCCGCCGTTCACGACCGTCGTGCCGAGCGCCGTCACGAGGTTGCCGGATTTCTGGAGGACGTTGCCGAGCGGGGTGACGCTGGTGCCGGAGGTGCCGGAGGTACCCGAGGTGCCGGAAGTACCCGAGGTGCCGGAGGTGCCTGACGTGCCGGAAGTACCCGACGTGCCGGAAGTACCCGACGTGCCGGAAGTGCCCGAAGTGCCCGACGTGCCGGAAGTACCCGACGTGCCGGAAGTACCCGAGGTGCCGGACGTGCCGGAAGTACCCGAGGTACCGGAAGTACCCGAAGTGCCGGACGTGCCGGAAGTGCCCGAGGTGCCGGAAGTACCCGAGGTGCCGGAAGTACCCGAGGTGCCGGAAGTACCCGAAGTGCCGGACGTGCCGGAAGTGCCCGAGGTGCCGGAAGTGCCCGAGGTGCCGGAAGTACCCGAGGTGCCGGAAGTACCCGAAGTGCCGGAAGTACCCGACGTGCCGGAAGTGCCCGACGTGCCGGAAGTGCCCGACGTGCCGGAAGTGCCCGAGGTGCCGGAAGTACCCGAGGTGCCCGAGGTGCCCGAGGTACCGGAAGTACCCGAAGTGCCGGAAGTACCCGAGGTGCCGGAAGTGCCCGAGGTGCCGGAAGTGCCCGACGTGCCGGAAGTGCCCGACGTGCCGGAAGTGCCCGACGTGCCGGAAGTGCCCGACGTGCCAGAAGTACCGGAAGTACCGGAAGTACCGGAAGTACCGGAAGTACCGGAAGTACCGGAAGTACCGGAAGTACCGGAAGTACCGGAAGTACCGGAAGTACCGGAAGTACCGGAAGTACCGGAAGTACCGGAAGTACCGGAAGTACCGGAAGTACCGGAAGTACCGGAAGTACCGGAAGTGCCCGACGTGCCGGAGGTGCCCGAGGTACCGGAAGTACCCGAAGTACCCGAACTCCCGCCGCCCGATGTCCCCGACGAGCCGCCGCCCGACGTACCCGAAGTCCCCGAACTGCCGCTCGTCCCGGACGTGCTCGGCTTGATCGTCGGCGGGGTCGTCGGTCCGTCGACCGAACCGCAGCCGTACAGCGCGAGCAGCGACGAGACGGCCATCGTTACCGTCGTCTTCTTGAAGAGAGTGTGCATGTTGGCCTCGACATTGGAAGTGTGTCCCAGGCCTTCACTGCAAATTCCGCGCCATGACAGGTTTCGCGAAACGGTGTCGCGATTTATTGCGGAAACCGCGAATATCGACGCGATTTAAACGGAGGAATGGCGGTTTCGCGCGACAGGCGCGTGCGGTGCGCGCACGCCGCGGCTGCGATGTTCCCGTCAGGCGCCGTAACGCGCGCCCGGATGTTACGTAGCGTTCGGCCGCCCGTTACGCGACCGGCCGCGAACCGAGCGCCGCATCTTTGACGAAACGCGCGGCTCGCCCGAACATGGCTCGACATCTTCCGGCCGCCGGCGACGCCGAAGCGGTCCCGACTCCAACCAGGGCATCGACATGAGCGAACAGGACAGGGAATACGGCAAGGCGCGGCGCATCGACGTGATGGGCGAGGCGTTCGTCGAGCGCGCGATGCGCGATCTCGACGGATTTTCGCGCCCGTTGCAGGACTGGCTGAACGAGCATGCGTGGGGCAGCACGTGGCAGCGGGGCGGGATCGACCTGAAGACGCGCAGCCTGTGCACGTGCGCGATGCTGGCGGCGCTCGGCCGCGGCACGGAGCTGAAGGGCCATGTTCGCGGCGCGCTCAACAACGGCGCGAGCCTCGTCGAGATCCGCGAGGTATTGCTGCACAGCGCGTTGTACGCAGGGGCGCCTGCCGCGGTCGAGGCGTTTCGCAACGCGCGCGAGGTGATCGCCGATCTCGGGCTGTCGATACCCGACGACGGAGCCTGAACCCGATGCGGCGCCGGCTGCCCGGCACGGCATCGGAATCCGGCCCTGCGTCGTCGCCGCGACCTATGCGATGCGCACCGGCTGCGCGGCGGCGTCGACCGGCGCGGCGGCGACTTCGAGCAACCAGTCGGCCGTCGCTTCGGGAAGCGTGACCGGCAGCATGTGGCCACCTTCGACGACCTTCAACCGCACGCGCGCCGATTTCTGCGCGAGTGCGTCGCCGTGCTCGCGCCAGTTCAGGATCGGATCGGCACGGCCGTACAGCACGTCGACCGGCAGCGCGAGCTCCGGATAGCGGCGCTCCATCGCGGGCAGATCGACGGGCGCCGACAGCAGGTCCGTCGCCGTCGCGTAGAACACGTGCGGGCGCATCCCGAGCAGGCCGCCGCCCTTGACCGGGAAGTCGCGCGGCACGTCCTCCGGCGCGAACACCTGGCGCACGGCCTTGCGGCCAGTCAGGATCGTCAGCGGAATCGCGAAGGTCCACGACACGAAACGGCGCACGAGCGGCGACGGCAGCACCAGCGGCTTGAACGGCGCGGGCGGTTCGGTCTGCTCGTGCGACAGCGGCGCGATCAGCGCGAGCCGGCTCACGCGGTCCGCATGGTTGAGGCCGACCGCGAGCGCGATCGCGCCGCCGAGCGAGTGGCCGACCAGCACCGGCCTGTCGAGTTTCAGTGCGTCGATGAACGCGGCGACCGTGCGGGCCTGCGCGAACACGTTCGCCTGCGAGGCCGCGCCGCGCAGCGAGCGGCCGGCGCCGGGCCGGTCGATCAGGATCACGCGATGCCGCTGCGCGAGCCGCGCGAGCGGCAGGTACGCGAAATTGCGCCATTGCCCCGCGAGCCCGTGGACGAACACGATCGGCGGGCCGTTGCCGTATTCGACGTAGTGGATGCGGTCGCCGTCGATGTCGACGAAGCGGCCTTCGGGCGGAAACGCGCGCGTCACGCGACGGGCCACGTAAGCGGAAAACAGCGCGAGCGCGGCGAGCGCCGCGACGACGCCGAGCAGGACGTTCTGGATCAGATGGAGCGTAGGAGTCATGTCGGCCTCAGCGGGTTTCGAGTGCGGGTTCGGCAGCCGGCGCGGTGGCGGCCGGGCCGGTTGTGGCGCGGCGTTCGAAATGCATCGCGGAATCGGCGAGCGCGCTGAATTTCAGCGACGCGAGATCGAGCACGTAGTTCTGGTGGAACTTCCACGGCTTGCGGCGCCCCTGCTTCGGCAGGATGCCGGCCGCGCGCTGGATGTAGCCGGAGCTCAGGTTGACCGCCGGCACGTCGCCAAGATCGCCTGCGCCGAGCCGCGGCACGCACGTGTCGTACCCGTTCGCGCGCATGTGGTTGAGCAGCCGGCACACGTAGCGCGCGATCAGCTCGGCCTTCAGCGTCCACGACGCATTCGTGTAGCCGAACGACGACGCGAGGTTCGGCACGTCGCTGTACATCATGCCCTTGTACGACACCGTCTCGGGCAAATCGACCGCGCGGCCGTCGACCGTCACGCGCGCGCCGCCGAGCATCTTCACCTTCAGCCCGGTCGCGGTGACGATCACGTCCGCGTCGAGCTGCTGGCCGCTCTTCAGCCGGAGGCCGGTCGGCGTGAAGCGCTCGATCTCGTCGGTGACGATCGACGCGCGGCCCGCGCGGATCGCCTTGAACAGGTCGCCGTTCGGCACGAGGCACACGCGCTGGTCCCACGGCATGTAGCGCGGCGTCAGGTGCTTCGCGACGTCGAAGTCGGGGCCGAGCTGCTTGCGGGCCGCGCGGATGATGAACTTCTTCGTCTGCTCGGGCTTGCGGCGCGACACGTTGTACAGGTACATCGTCAGCAGTACGTTCTTCACGCGCACCAGCCGGTGCGCGAGCCGCGACGGCAGCACGCGGCGCAGCGCGTTCGCGATCCGGTCGCGCGCGGGCAGCGACACGATGTAGGTCGGCGAGCGCTGCAGCATCGTCACGTGCCGTGCGTCGGCCGCCATCGACGGCACGAGCGTGACGGCCGTCGCGCCGCTGCCGATCACGACCACGCGCCGGTTCGCGTACGACAGATCCTTCGGCCAGTGCTGCGGATGCACGAGCTTGCCCTCGAACGTGTCCATGCCGGCCCAGTCGGGCAGATAGCCTGCGTCGTAGTCGTAGTAGCCGCTGCACATGAACAGGAAGCGGCAGGTGTAGACGAGCGTGTCGGTCGCGCCGTCTTGCGTGCGCTCGATGCGTACCGTCCAGCGCGCGCGGCTCGAATCCCAGTCGGCCGCGACGACCTTCCGGCCGTAGCGGATCGTCTTGTCGATGCCGTAGGTGCGCGCGGTGTCGCGGATGTAGTCGAGGATCGTCTGGCCGTCGGAGATCGCCTTGTCGCTGTGCCACGGGCGGAAGCTGTAGCCGAGCGTGAACATGTCGGAATCCGAACGAACGCCCGGATAGCGGAACAGGTCCCAGGTGCCGCCGATCGCGTCGCGCGCCTCGACGATCGCCACGCTCGCGTGCGGGCAGCGCTGCTTCAGGTGATACGCGGCGCCGATGCCGGACAGGCCGGCGCCGACGATCAGCACGTCGAGGTCGCGCTGTTCGCGATCGTCATGGTTATCGCCACTGTCGTGGCGGGCGCCGGGGGCGGGCGGCGCGTCGCGCCGGTCGGTCGTCGTCGAGGTCATGCGCGGTCCTGGGTCGGCGTGGTCGGGCGCGCGGCGGGTGCGTGCGCGCGTGCGAGGTTGCGGGTGCGGGCGCGGCGCACGTGGCGCAGCATCAGCCACTGGTAACCGGCGCCGAGCAGGCGCGCGATCCGGTCGAGCCGGCGCGCGTCGGCGCCGACGAGCACGCGGCGCGCATTGCGCTCGACGCCCGCGAGGATTTGCCGCGCGGCGTCGTCGGCCGTCGTCGCGTTGATCAGGCGGTTCGCCTGGCGGCGATGGGTCGCTTCGTCCTGGCCCGTCAGCGCATGGATGCTGGTGTCGACGCGGCCCGCGTCGACGATGCACGTCGCGACGCCGCCCGGATGCACGCAGGTCGCGCTCACAGGCGCGCCGTCGAGTTCGAGTTCCATCCGCAGCGCCTCGGTGAAGCCGCGCACCGCGAACTTGGTCGCGTTGTATGCGCTTTGCGTGGGCATCGCGACGAGCCCGAACAGGCTCGACGTGTTGACGACGTGGCCGTCGCCCGACGCGCGCAGATGCGGCAGGAATGCCTGCGTGCCGTGTACGACGCCCCAGAAATTGATGCCGACGATCCATTCGAGATCGGCGAGACGCGCGGTCTCGGCGCTGGCGGCCAGCGACACGCCCGCATTGTTGAAGATCAGGTTGACCTTGCCGTGCTCGGCGCGCACGAAATCGGCCCACGCGAACATCGCGTCGCGGTCGGCGACGTCGAGCCGGCGCGTGCTCACTCGCACGCCATGCTGCGCGCAGGCGGCCGCGGTGCCGGCAAGCCCGGCTTCGCTGACGTCGGCGAGCGCGACCTCGCAGCCGCGCCGCGCGAGTTCGACCGCGAGGCTGCGGCCCATGCCCGAACCGGCGCCCGTGATCGCGGCGACCTTGCCGGAAAACCCCTTCATCCGTCGTTCCTCCCGTTCCGCTTGCGCTGTACCGGCGGCGCATCTATTGTGGTGTTGTTCGTCACCACTTTAGTTTTCGAGTGTCCTGATGTCAAATAGCGGAATGGAGAAAGCACTCGAAACGGAAAAAAGGGGCCGGGCGTATGGCGGCGTGGCGCCCGAGGTGCGGGCCGCCGAGCGGCGCGACGCGTTGATCCGCGCGGCGACGCGCGTGTTCGGCACGGTGGGTTTTCGCAAGGCGACCGTGCGGTCGATCTGCCAGGCAGCGAAGCTGAACGACCGCTATTTCTATGCGGCGTTCGACAGCACCGAGGATCTGTTGCGCTGCACCTACCTGCACCACGCGCAGCAGTTGCATGACGCGGTCGCGCAGGCGGTCGCCGCGCGCGGCGGCGATCTGCGCGAGCGTGTCGATGCTGGGCTCGCCGCGTTTTTCGCGTTCCTGCGTGATCCGTGCGCGGCGCGCGTGCTGCTGCTCGAAGTGATGGGCGTGAGCGCCGATACCGACATGACGTACCAGCGCATGCTGATCGACTTCGGCAAGCTGATCATGGCGATCGGCGCGGCGCGCGAGGCCGTCACGCCCGCCGAGCGAACCGAGCAGCGGCTGATCGGTCTGGCGCTGGTGGGCGCGATGACGAACGTCGGCGCGGCGTGGCTGCTGACCGGCTATCGCGATCCGGAAGCGCAGATGATCGCGAGTTGCAGGAAGGTGTTGCTCGGGACGTTGAGGGAAGCGGGCGGGTAAGGGCGTCGGGAACAGTCGGCTGCCCTCGTCTCGCGCAGGACCGAATTCAGACTATGGTCGGTCTCATCCGGTGCTCGGCAAAGGACGCGCTCCATGAAATTGTCGACTCGAGTCAAGCCGATCAGTTATCTCAAGCGCCATGCGGCCGAGATCGTCAAGGACATCCCGGAGAGCCGCGAGCCGATGCTCATCAGCCGGAACGGTGAGGCGGAGCTCGTCGTCATGGACGTCAAGTCGTGCGAGGAGCATGAAGAGACGCTCGCGTTGCTGAAGTTGCTTGCGCTCGGCAATCGCGAGATCGAGCAGGGCCACTTTCGTCCCGTCGAGGAGGAGACGCGATCGCATCGATTCGTGCCTTTCCGGCTCAGGGCAGGATTCCCGACGAAGTCGTGCATATCGTGTGCGATACGCGCAGGGATCTGAAGTTGTTGCTCATGAGACGGCTCATGCAGGCGTACCGAGCGCCGCTCTCCGCATGTATTCGTTTTTTCGCTACTTCGACCGTGAGCGCCTTGTCGTAGGCGCTGCCGGCGTTTCCCCCAGCCTCGCCTTCATCGCCTCGATGAACGCCCGCACCTTCGGCGACGGCAGCCGCGTCGACGGAAACACCGCATGAATCCCGGCGGGCGCCGTGCGCCAGCCCGGCAGCAGCCGCACGAGCCGGCCGGTCGCGACGTCGTCCGTGGTCGAGAAATCCGTCAGCAGCCCGAAGCCGCCGCCCGCGAGCACGATCGCGCGGCACGCGGTCGCGGTATTCGACACGACCGGCGCGACACAGCGCACCGACGCGCGGCCGCCTCGCACGTGATCGAGTTCGAGCGTATGCGGGCGCGGCAGCGACGACAACATCACGAACGGCAACGCGGCAAGCGCATCCGGATCGCGCGGCAGCCCGTGCCGCGCGACGAACGCCGGGCTCGCGACCAGCCATTTCTCGTACGTGCCGAGCTGCACCGCGCGATAGTTCGAATCGGCGAGGCGGCCGATGCGGATCGCGACGTCGAGGTTGTCCGCGACGAGATCGACGACGCGGTCGTTCGCGACGAGTTCGACCGCGAGCGCCGGATGCCGGTCGCGCAGCGCGACCACGGCCGGCGCGACGACCAGCGCGCCGTAGTCGATCGGCACGCTCACGCGCAGCGTGCCGCGCAGCGGCCCGGTGTCGGACGACACCGCGTCGAGTGCGGCTTCGGTGGCGCGCACGATGTCGCGGCACGCGTCGTAGAACACGCGTCCGGCATCGGTCACGCTCAGCCGCCGCGTCGTGCGCACCAGCAGATTCGCGCCGACCTCGGATTCGAGGCGCTGCATGTGCGTGCTGACGACCGTCTTCGCAAGGCCGAGCCGCTCGGCCGCGGCCGTCAGCGAGCCGGCCTCCACCACCGCGACGAAGATCGCCAGCCGGTTCAGGTTCACGTCGCGCAGATCGGCCATCGTCGATTGTCCTATGCAAGCGGATAATGTTTCCGCGATTATCCGTCTTCTGGCGACGAACGGCGAGCGTTACGCTGGGGCCGTTCGTCGCCGATTCCCGGCGACGCGAGATTCCGGAGTGTTTCCATGTCTGCCGCCAGCAAGCCTGCCTCGCCGATCCGCGTTTATTCGTTCCTGTTGTCCGGGCACGCGCACCGTGTCCGGTTGTTCCTGTCGCTGCTCGGGTTGCCGTCGAAGACCATCGACGTCGATCTCGCGGCCGGCGCGCAACGCGAACCGGCGTTTCTCGCGTTGAATCCGCTCGGGCAGGTGCCGGTGATCGACGATGGCGGCACCGTGATCGCCGATTCGAACGCGATCCTCGTGTATCTCGCGAAGCGCTACGGCGACGCACACTGGCTGCCGGACGACCCGGTCGGCGCGGCCGTCGTGCAGCGCTGGCTGTCGTACGCGGCCGGCCCGATCGCGTCGGGCCCCGCGGCCGCGCGGCTCGTGACCGTGTTCGGCGCGCAACTCGACGCGGAAGCGGCCAGGCGTACGGCCGCGAAGGTGCTCGACGTGATCGATCGCGAGCTGGCCGGCAAGCCGTTCGCGGCCGGCGCGCAGCCGACGATCGCGGACGTCGCCGCGTACACGTACATCGCGCACGCACCGGAAGGCGGCGTGTCGCTCGAACCGTATCCGCACGTGCGCGCGTGGCTGGCGCGTATCGAGGCGCTGCCGGGTTTCGTCGCGATGCCGACGACGCGCGCGGGCCTGCTCGCCGCGTAACGCCTGCCGCCAACGCATCTGTCCACGGAGAACGTGATGACCGCGCCGACCACCGTCGTACCGGGGTGGGAACTCGATACCGCGCCGTTTCACGCGGGCGAGCTTGCCGTGCAGCAGCGCGCAGGCGTGGCGGACGCGGCGGCCGCGGCCGGCCGGCGCGGGATCCGGCGCTTCATGCCGGACCAGCACCGGACGTTCTTCGCGCAACTGCCGTTCTTCGTGCTCGGCGGCGTCGATGCGCACGGCCAGCCGTGGGCGACGCTGCGGGCCGGTGCGCCGGGTTTCGTCACGTCGCCGGACGCGCGCACGCTGCGCATCGCGGCGCCCGCGCTGCCGGGCGATCCGCTCGCCGGCGCATGGCGCGCGGGCGCGCCGCTCGGCGGGCTCGGCATCGAATTCGATACGCGGCGCCGCAATCGCGTGAACGGCGTCGTGCGCGCGGCCGACGGCGATGCGCTGACGATCGCGGTCGAGCAGAGCTTCGGCAACTGCGCGAAATACATCCAGGGCCGCAAGCCGACTTTCGTCGCGCGGGAGGTCGGGGCCGCCGTCGCGCCCGACGTGTCGGGCGCACTGAGCGACGCGGATCGTGCGCTGCTCGCGCAGGCCGACACGTTCTTCGTCGCGAGCGCGAACACGTCGGCGCAGGCCGGTGCGGCGCGCGGCGCGGACGTGTCGCATCGCGGCGGGATGCCGGGCTTCGTGCGCGTCGACGATGCGCGCACGCTGACCACGCCGGATTTCAGCGGCAATCGGTTCTTCAACACGCTCGGCAACCTGCGGCACGATCCGCGCGCGGGGCTGCTGTTCATCGATTTCGAAAGCGGCGATTTGCTGTATGTCGCCGCGCACGCGGAGATCGTGTGGGACGGGCCGGTCGTCGCGTCGTTCGACGGCGCGCAGCGCGTCGTGCGGTTTCATGTGCGGGAAGTGCGGCGCATGCGGGCGGTGCTGCCGTTCCGGTGGTCGGCGGTCGAGCGTGCGCCGCAGTTCGCGGCGATGGCGGCGGCGTCGGGTCCGGCGCCGGCAACGGCCGGACCGGCGCCGTCCGCGGCCACGCCGGTAAAGGCGCCCGCATGGCGGCCGCTGCGGATCGCGAAAATCGTCGACGAAGCGCGCGCGATCCGGTCGTTCCATTTCGAACCCGCGGATGGCGGCGCATTGCCTGCGTACGAAGCCGGGCAGCACCTGACGCTGCGCATCGCGCTGCCGGGCAGCGATGCACCGACGATCCGCAGCTACACGCTGTCCGACGCACCGGGCGGCGCGCATTACCGGATCACCGTGAAGCGGGAAGGACGCGTATCGGCGTGGCTGCACGACCACGCGCAGGCCGGCATGACGCTCGATGCGCAGATGCCGCGCGGCCGCTTCACGTTCGATCTCGCGAGCCCGCGGCCGGCCGTGCTCGTGTCGGCCGGTATCGGCATCACGCCGATGGTCGCGATGCTGCGCCGCGCACTGGCCGACGATACGCCGTCGCGCCGCATCGTGTTCGTGCACGGCGCGCGCGAAGCGGCCGACCGGCCGTTCGCCGCCGAACTGGCGCGCATCGAGGCCGCCGATGCACGCATGTCGCTTCACTGGTTCGACAGTCATCCTGACGAACGCGCGGCCGCGCGGGCCGGCCGGATCGACGTCGCGCAACTGAAGCGGCTCCTTTCGTTCGACGATTACGATTTCTACCTGTGCGGGCCGGCGGCGTTCATGCGCGACCTGTACGACGGGCTGCGCGCGCTGAACGTGCCGGACGAGCGCATCCGCTTCGAGGCATTCGGGCCGTCGAGCGTCTCGCGCAGGGCGACCCGCGCGGCTGCCACGCCCGCGGCGGCAGGCGTGCCGGTCGTATTTCGGCGCACGGGGCGCGAGGCCGCGTGGACGCCCGCCGACGGCACGCTGCTCGAATTCGCGGAAGGGCAGCGCGTGAGCGTGCCGTCCGAATGCCGCTCCGGTTCGTGTGGCACGTGCGCGACACGCGTGCTGTCCGGCGCGGTCGACTACGAGCGAGCGCCCGATGCGGCGATCGAACCCGGCTGCGCGCTGCCGTGCATCGCGCGGCCCGCGCAAGGGGCCAAGGAGCCGCTCGTGCTCGACTGCTGACGCGTGTGCGACATGCCGCCGCAGATCGCCTGCTGCGCGAAAAGCGCGCGCAACTGCTTCTTTTTTCGGATGCCGTCCGGATCGACAATAGCGTCAACCGATTCGATGAAAGGAGCTCATCATGAAACTGCTCGGCATGGTCCGCCTGGTCCTGTGGAGTTTCTTCGGCGTGCGCAACAGCAAGGCGCACGCGACCGATCTCGCGAACGCCAACTTCACGCTGTTGCCGTTCGTCGCGATTTTGCTTGCGCTGCTGGTTGGCGCGGTGATTTACGGCGTCGTGCATCTGGTCGTCGATCCGACCGTGACGATGCAGGGCTTTTGAGCGAACGGCCGGCGAACCGGTAGCGGGCCGCCTTTTCCGCTCCGGTTTCAGGCCGCTCGACCGGCGCATACGACGCCGGCGCCGGAGGTCGGCACGCGCGACGCGCATCGCGATCGCATTGCCGCCGTTGTCGCGCTGCCCGAGCCGCTTGTTCCCGTTCCTGCCTTTCCTGTCTCCCGTTTCCCGTTCCGCCCGGTTCCGCGGCCCTTTGCCTCTCCCGGGGTAAAATGCGCGCCACGCCACGATGTCGCGCGAGCCGGGCACGCCGCCGTTCCGTTGAACGGCCGGCGCCAGTGTCCGCCGCCCGCACCGGGGCGTTCGAAGCGTCCCCCGCATGACGACCGCGCGATGCAGTTGGCCTTCCGACCCGCCCTCGACGAACCAGTCGGCCGCTGCGTCGGTTCCCGGCGCGTCATCCGAATCCGATGTCCCATCCTGCGTGTTTCCGATCGGTCGGCCCGCTCGCGGGCTGCATCGTCCGGTTCGTCTGATGAATATCGTATCGACGCATGCGCCCGGCGACGGGCGCGGCGGCGTTCGCGGGCGAACGATTTGCAGCTTCGTAACGGGTTTCGACAGGGTCGAGTGGCGAGTTTTCCATCCAGAACAATGACGGTGAATAGAACAACAGCGGCACGCGCACGGCGGCGGCGCGCGACGGTCGGGCTCGGTGTCGGGCTCGGTGTCACGCTTTTCGCGGCGCAGGCCGCCGCGGCTCCGGGCGACACGCCCGCATCGGACGCGGCCGGCAGCGCGACGCTGCCGGCGATCACAGTGAGCGGCGAGCGCGGCCACCCGCTGCGGGCGCGCGAAGCGTCGGTCGCGGGGCTCGACGACGCGCCGCTGCGCGACACGCCGGCGTCGGTGAACGTCATCACGCGCGCGCTGATCGACGATCAGCAGGCGAAGCGCTTGAGCGACGTCTTGCGCAACGATGCGTCGGTCGTCAACGACTATGCGCCGGTCGGCTATTTCGAAGGCTTCGCGATCCGCGGTTTTCCGGTCGATCTCGCGAGCGCGATCCGGATCGACGGGCTGACGGTGTCCGGCGAGCAGAACGTGCCGCTCGAGAACAAGGAGCGCGTCGAGATCCTGAAAGGGCTCGCGGGCATCGACAGCGGCGTCGTCGCGCCGGGCGGCGTGATCAACTTCGTGACGAAGCGCTCCGCGAACGTCGCGAGCGTGACGGGTGGCGTCGACAGCCGCGGCTCGACGTCGGCGGCCGTCGATCTCGGCCGCCGCTTCGGCCCCGACCATCAGTTCGGGTTCCGGATCAATGCGGCGAAGGAGAACATGCACGCCTATATCGACGGCACGAACGGGCGGCGCACGTTCGGGTCGATCGCCGCCGACTGGGACATCAGCCCGCGCGCGAGCCTGCAGCTCAACGCCGAATTCCAGCAGTGGATCCAGCGTTCCGCGCCCGGCTACCAGTTGCTCGGCGGCACCGTCGTGCCGTCGGTCAAGACGACGTCGAAAGCGCTCGGCTCGCAGCCGTGGGCGAAACCGGTGACGACCGACGCGCTGAACCTGAACGCGCGTTTCGACTATCGGTTCAACGACGACTGGAACGCGTACATCGCCGCCGGCCGCAGCCGCACGATGATCGACGACAACAGCGCGTTCGCGTACGGCTGTTCGTATGCGGCAAGCTGCGCGGCCGGTGCGACGTCGCCGTTCTTCTTCGGCGCGAATGGCGACTACGACGTGTACGACTTCCGCAGCCCGGGCGAATACCGGCGCAACGACGATCTGCGCGCGGTCACGACGGGCAAGTTCGCGACGGGGCCGCTGCGGCACGAGTTGACGCTCGGCGTGAGCGTGCAGCGCCGCGTCGTGAGCATGGCGGACGCCGTGTACGACTACGTGGGCAGCGAGAATATCTACGGGCCGGACCTGACGTTCCCGCCGTCGCCGAATTCGCCCGGGTCGTCGTATCCGCGCCTCGATGCGTGGCAGTACGGCGTGTTCGGGCTCGACCGCATCAGCCTTGGCGAACACTGGCAGGTGCTCGCGGGTGGCAAGGAAGTGCTGCTGCGCCAGCGTAGCTGGAGCAGCCTCGACGGCGAGACGACGCACACCGACCGCTCGGTGTTCCTGCCGCAGGTCGCGCTCGTCTACAAACCGGTGAACGTGCTGTCGCTGTATGCGTCGTACAGCAAGGCGCTGTCGCTCGGCGACCAGGCGCCCGTGCGCGCGATCAACGCGTACGCGTTCCTGCCGCCCGTCGAATCGCACCAGATCGAGGTCGGCGCGAAATACGACTGGCTCGACCGGCTGAGCCTCACGGCGGCCGTGTTCTCGATCAGCAAGCCGTTCCAGTTCGCCGATCCCGACGCGTCGGGCACGTCGTACACGTTCGTGCAGCGCGGTACGCAGCGGCACCAGGGGATCGAACTCGGCGCGGCCGGGCGCGTGACCGAACGATTGGGGCTGACGGCCAGCGTCGCGGCGATTCGCGCCCGCGCATACGATTCGGGGTCGCCGGCCTACGAAGGGCACCAGATCATCAACGTGCCCGCGCTGCGCGCGTCGCTGTATGCGGACTACGCGGTGCCGGGCGTCGCGGGCCTGAACGTGCTCGGCGGCGTCGAGTACAGCGCGGCGCGCAACGCGAACGAAGAGGGTACCGCGCGCGTGCCGTCGTGGTTCGTGTTCAATCTCGGCGCGCGTTATACGACGAAGATCGGCGGCCATCGCACGGTGTTGCGCGTGTCGGTGGACAATCTGTTCAACAAGTTCTACTGGCGCGACGCAGGCGAGCAGCAGGGCGATGCGTACCTGTTCCCGGGTGCGCCGCGCACCGCGCGCGTGTCGTTGACCTATGATTTCTGATCGGCCGGAAACGGGCGCATGACGCGCGGCCCCGGCAGCCCACCAGGAGAGCACGGACGATGTCCCCACTCGAAATCGCCGGCGTGATCGTCAGCGCGCTCGCGATCTGGCTGACCGCGAAGCGGCGCATGCTGTGCTGGCCGGTCGGCCTTGCGTCGGTCGCGCTGTACGGCTGGATCTTCTTCGATGCGAAGCTGTACTCGGACATGCTGCTGCAGGGCGCGTTCGCGGTGCTGCAGGTGTACGGCTGGCAGCGCTGGCTCGCGCAGCGGGCGAGCGAGGCCGACGGCGGTGCCGACGGCAAGGCGGCGCCTGCCGGCGATGTCGCGCCAGTCACCGGCGTGCGCCCGATGCAGATGCTGCCCGACCTGGTCGCGGCCGTCGTCGGCAGCGCGCTGCTCGGCGGGATGATGGCGCGCTGGACCGATGCGGCGCTGCCGTTCGTCGATGCGTCGCTGACCGCGTTCAGTCTCGTCGCGCAATACTGGACCGCGCGGCGCTACATCGCGTCGTGGGGGCTGTGGATCGTCGTGAACGTCGTGTACGTCGGGATGTTCGTGTTCAAGGAGCTGTATCTGACGGCCGGGCTCTATGCGCTGTTCATCGGGCTGGCCGTGGTCGGCTGGCGCGACTGGAGCCGCACGGCCGCGACGCTGCGCGCGAGCGCGAGCCCGGCCGGCTGATTCGCAGCCGATTCAACCACGGAGCTACGTCGTTCATGTCATTTCCCCTCGAACCGGATGCGCCGGCATCGCGTGACGCCGCGCAGGCGCGCGAGGTCGCGCCGCCGCAGTTCGGCGTCGACGGCGAACAGGCCGAACGCGACTGGCCGCTGATGACGCACGACGAAGTCGCGGCCGTGCTCGCGCGGATCGATGGCGCCGCCGCGCCCGCGCGCCTCACGTGGCACAGCCCGCGGCCGTTCTCGGCGGCCGTGCTGGTGCGCACGACCGACGAGCGCGCGCTGTTCGTCAAGCGTCATCATGCGAGCCTGCGCGACGTCGCGGGGCTCGAGGAAGAGCATCGCTTCATCGCGCATCTGCGCGCACACGGCGTGCCGGTGGCGGACGTGCTCGCCGGTCGCGACGGCGCAACCGCGTTCGCATCCGGCGAGTGGACGTATGAAGTGCACGTGGTCGCGCCGGGTGTCGACGCGTATCGCGGCGTGATGTCGTGGAAGCCGTTCACGCATCCTTCGCATGCGTATGCGGCCGGCCGCGCGCTCGCCGAGCTGCACCGCGCGTCGGCCGGCTACGATGCGCCGGCGCGGCCGGTTCGCCCGCTGCTGTCGAGCTTTCGCGTGTTGTCGTCGAGCGATCTCGTCGGTGCGCTCGAACGCTGGATCACGGCGCAACCGTTGCTCGTCAGGGCGCTCGGCGCGCGCAACTGGCGCGGCGACGTGGCCGACGCGATCGGCCCGTATCACGCGCGCCTCGTGCCGCTGCTGCCTGCGTTGCCGCTGCTGTGGACGCATGGCGACTGGCATGCGTCGAACCTGCTGTGGACCGACGCCGGGCCCGGCGCGCAGGTGCGGACCGTGCTCGACTTCGGCTTGTCGGATCGTACTTGCGCCGTGACGGATCTCGCGCTCGCGATCGAGCGCAACACGGTCGACTGGATGGCGCCGGCCGATGCACGGCGCATCGAATACGAGCAGATCGACGCGTTGCTCGACGGCTACGAATCGCTCGAACCGTTGAGCGACGACGCATATGCGGCGCTGGTCGCGCTGCTGCCGATCGTGCATACGGAGTTCGCGCTGTCGGAAGTCGCGTATTTCGGTTGTATCGTCAACGCGCCCGATATCGTCGACGTGGCGTACGACGGTTATCTGATCGGGCACGCGAGGTGGTTCGGCGAACGTGACGGGCGGCAGTTGCTGGACTGGCTCGTGCAGCGGCGGCGGGGAAAGCAGCACATCACCTGATTCGCGCGCGGGGCGTATGGCCCGCGCGTGTCGCATTTCCGAACCTCTGCATTCTTTCGTGCGGCCATCGTGCCGCCCGCTCACCGAATCCTCCTGATCGTCGAGAGGGGACGCCGTCCCCGCACGGCACCGCACGTCTGCGTACGGTTGCGCCCAACATGACGGAAATATCATCTTCGCCTCATGTTCGCACTGCGGCCGGTCCGTAGCATCGGTCGCAAACCGTTACCGCAGAACCGAACATGTTCAAGCTCAACCTCGCCGTGGCCGCCGTCTTCGCGATGGCCGCGACGGCTCATGCGCAGCCATCGCTGTCGCCGGGGCCGGCCACGGCTCCGGCTGCTGCCGCCCCGATCGGCGCACCGCCATCCGACGCACGTCCTGCATCGTCATTGACGCTTGCCGACGCGCTCGCCGTCGCCGCCCGCAACAACCCGGCGCTGCGCGGCGCGCGCGCGGATGTCGATGCATCGGCCGGCGCGCTGATGCAGGCCGGCGCGCGGCCCAACCCCGAAGTGTCGTTCCTGCAGGAAGGTTTCAGCCGAGCGGAACGCACGTCGACCGCGCTGATCAACCAGACGATCGAACTCGGCGGCAAGCGTCGCGCACGGCTCGACGTCGCGTCGTACGGCAGCGAATCGGCCAGCGCGTCGCTCGACGAGCAGGGCGCGGCGGTGCGCGCCGACGTGATCGCAGCCTTCTACGGGCTGCTCGCCGTGCAGCGTCAGCTTCAGGTGACCGAGGAATCGGCCGCGATCGCCGCGCGCTCCGCGGATCTGGCGGCCCGTCGCGCGCAGGCCGGCAAGGTGTCGCCGGTCGAGGCGACCAAGGCCCGGGTGGCGGCGGCCGGCGTGCAGATCGAAGTCGTGACCGCGCGCGGCCGTGTCGACGTTGCGCGCGAGAAGCTGAACGCGGTGATGGGCGAAGCGCGCAACGCCCCGCTTGCGGTGCTCGGCGACCTCGAAGCCGTACCGTCGGTCGAGCCGCTGTCCGCGCTCATCGCGCGGCTCGACGATGCACCGCTCGCGCGAATCGCGCGTGCCGAAATGCTGCGCTCGAACGCGGCCGTGTCGTTGGAGCGCGCGCGCCGCATCCCGGACGTGACCGTCAGCGCGGGCGTGAAGCGCGTGACCACGGGCGGCGTGCCCGACAACCAGGCGGTGGTCGGCGTGTCGATCCCGATTCCGCTGTTCAACACGAACCAGGGCGCGCTGCTCGAGGCGACGCACAAGGCCGAGCGCGCGAACGCCGATCTCGACCGCGAACGCACACGTCTGCGGCTTGAACTGACGCAGGCGTACGCGAATTTCGAGGCTGCGGAGCAGGAAGCGCAGCGGCTGAAGTCCGACATCCTGCCGGCCGCGCGCGTCGCGCTCGACGCGATGTCGCGCGGCTACGAACTCGGCAAGTTCAGCTTCCTCGACGTGCTCGACGCACAGCGCACGCTGTTTCTGGGGCAGTCGCAATACGTCCGTGCGCTCGCCGACGCGCATACGGCCCGTGCCGATATCGGCCGGCTCGTCGGCACGCCGCTCGCGGTCCGCGCGCAATGAGCGCCCCTCTTGACTGAAGGATCACCATGTCACGCAGCAGAATCTTCATCATTGCGGCAGCCGTGCTCGGCGGCGCAGGAATCGTGCTCTGCGCGCTCGCCGTCGCGCGGGGCGGGAGCGGCGCATCGGCGCCGACGGCCGCCGAATCCGCCCAGGCGGCCGACGGCGCCGGCGCGCACGGCGGTGTCGTGCTCAAGCGCGGCAAGCTGTCCGTCGAGATCGTGATGACGGAAAAGCCCGGCGATGCGCGGCTCGTCGTCTATCCGTTCGTCGACGGCAAGCCCGCGACCCACGGCGTGACCGTGTCCGGCACGCTGGTGCGGTACGACCGCACGCAGGAGCCGCTGCGGTTCGACGCGGCCGGCCAGAAGTTCGTGTCCGCGCAGTCGATCGCGAAGCCGCACGTATTCGATGCGACGATCGACGTGAAGGCGGGCAACGACGCCGCATCGTTCCCGTTCGCGCGCGCCGACGGCGCGGTCGCGCTGACCGACGCGCAACTGGCGACGTCGAAGATCGCGCTCGCGAAGGCCGGCCCCGCGCAGATCGCGACGCCGTTCCAGTTGCCGGGCGAGATCAAGTTCAACGAGGATCGCACCGCGCACGTGGTGCCGCGTGTGGCCGGCATCGTCGAACAGGTATCGGTGTCGCTCGGGCAGAACGTCGCGAAGGGGCAGGTGCTTGCCGTGATCGCGAGCACCGATCTGGCGGACCGCCGCAGCGAACTGCTGACGGCCGAGCGCCGGTTGTCGGGTGCGCGCGCAACCTACGAGCGCGAACGCACGCTGTGGCAGGAGCGCATCTCGGCCGAACAGGATTATCAGCAGGCGCAGGTGCAGTTGCGCGAGGCCGAGATCGCCGTGCAGAACGCGCGACAGAAGCTCGCCGCGCTGAACGCGCCGGCGGGCGCGGGCGCGCTGAACCGGTATGAACTGCGTGCGCCGTTCGCCGGCACGATCGTCGAGAAGCATGCGACGCCCGGCGAGGCGATCGCCGCCGATGCGAGCATGTTCGTGATCTCCGACCTGTCGACCGTGTGGGCCGAGATGGCCGTGCCGGCGCAGCGGCTGAACGACGTGCGCGTGGGCCGCGATGCGACCGTCAGCGCGACCGCGTTCGAATCGCGTTCGAGCGGCCCGATCACGTACGTGGGCTCGCTGCTCGGCGAACAGACGCGCACCGCGCCGGCGCGCGTCGTGCTGCCGAACCCCGACGGCGTGTGGCGCCCGGGGATGTTCGTAAACGTGTCGGTCGACGCGGGCCGCCAGGGCGTGCCGCTCGCGGTCGCGAGCGACGCGCTGCAGGACGTCGACGGCGCGCCGGCGGTGTTCGTGCGTTCGCCGAAGGGTTTCGTCGCGCAGGCCGTCGAAACGGGGCGGCGCGACGAACGCGCGACCGAAGTGCTGAAGGGGCTCGAGCCGGGCCAGGAATACGCGGCGACGAACAGCTTCGTGTTGAAGGCCGAACTCGGCAAGGGGAGCGCGGAACATGAATGAGCAGCAATACGCGTACGCCGTGGCGCGATTGGCGGCCCGATATGCGGCGCGCTTTCCGATCCGCCGCCTGACCGGCCGCGCAGAGCGTCCGGCGCGCACGACCGTACCCCGTTTCAAGGAATCCCGACATGTTTGAGCGCCTGATCCGCTTTGCGATCGCGCATCGCTGGCTCGTGATGCTGGCGATCGCGGCCGTGGCCGCGCTGGGCGTGTTCAGCTACCAGCGGCTGCCGATCGACGCGGTGCCCGACATCACGAACGTGCAGGTGCAGATCAACACGTCCGCGCCCGGCTACTCCCCGCTCGAGGCCGAGCAGCGCATCACCTATCCGGTCGAGACCGCGATGGCCGGACTGCCGGGGCTGGAACAGACGCGTTCGATCTCGCGCTACGGGCTGTCGCAGGTCACCGTGATCTTCAAGGACGGCACCGACATCTACTTCGCGCGTCAGCTCGTCAACGAGCGCATCCAGGAAGCGAAGGACAAGCTGCCGGCCGGCGTCGCGCCCGCGATGGGCCCGACGTCGACGGGCCTCGGCGAGATCTACCTGTGGACCGTCGAAGCCGACGCCAACGCGCGCAAGCCCGACGGCACGCGCTACACGGCGGCCGACCTGCGCGAGCTGCAGGACTGGGTCGTGCGGCCGCAACTGCGCAACGTGCGCGGCGTGACCGAGGTCAACTCGATCGGCGGCTACGTGAAGGAGTATCGCGTCGCGCCGAATCCGGCGAAGCTGATGTCGTACGGGCTGACGCTCGCCGACGTCGTGCGGGCGCTCGAGCGCAACAACGACAACGTCGGCGCCGGCTACATCGAAAAGCGCGGCGAGCAGTATCTCGTGCGCGTGCCGGGCCAGGCGCGCACCGTCGACGACATCGCGAACGTCGTGCTGACCAACGTCGGCGGCGTGCCGGTGCGGATGAAGGACGTCGGCGTCGTGGACGTCGGCCGCGAACTGCGCACCGGCGCCGCGACGTCGAACGGCGAGGAGGTCGTGCTCGGCACGGTGTTCATGTTGATGGGCGAGAACAGCCGGACGGTGTCGAAGGCCGTCGCCGCGAAGATGGAGGACGTGAACCGCACGCTGCCGGCCGGCGTGAAGGCGATTCCGGTGTACGACCGCACGGTGCTGGTGGAGAAGGCCGTCTCGACCGTGAAGAAGAACCTGCTCGAGGGCGCGGTGCTCGTGATCGCCGTGCTGTTCCTGTTCCTCGGCAACATCCGCGCGGCGCTGATCACCGCGATCGTGATTCCGCTGTCGATGCTGATGACCTTCACGGGGATGGTCAATGCGAAGGTGAGCGCGAACCTGATGAGCCTCGGCGCGCTCGACTTCGGGATCATCGTCGACGGCGCGGTGGTGATCGTCGAGAACTGCGTGCGGCGGCTCGCGCATGCGCAGGCGGCGGCCGGGCGGCCGCTCACGCGCGACGAGCGTTTCGCCGAAGTGTTCGGCGCATCGCAGGAGGCGCGCCGCGCGCTGATCTTCGGGCAACTGATCATCATGGTCGTGTACCTGCCGATCTTTGCGCTGACCGGCGTCGAGGGCAAGATGTTCCACCCGATGGCGATCACCGTCGTGATGGCGCTCGCTGCTGCGATGGTGCTCACCGTCACGTTCATTCCGGCAGCCGTCGCGCTATTCATCGGCGAGCGGGTCGAGGAGAAGGAGAACCGGCTGATGCGCTGGGCGCGGCGTGCGTACGAACCGGTGCTCGCCGGTTTCATGACGCGCCCGGCACGCGTGATGATCGGGGCGGGCGCGATCGTGCTCGCCACGCTCGGACTCGCCACGCGGCTCGGCAGCGAGTTCATCCCGAGCCTCAACGAAGGCGACCTGGCCGTCGCCGCATTGCGAATTCCCGGCACGAGCCTGTCGCAGTCGGTCGAGATGCAGAAGTCGATCGAGAAGACGCTGAAGGCGCGCTTCCCCGAGATCGAGCGCGTGTTCGCGCGCACCGGCACGGCCGAGATCGCGGCCGACCCGATGCCGCCGAATCTGTCGGACGGCTACATCATGCTGAAGCCGGCCGACACGTGGCCCGACCCGAAGAAGCCGCGCGAGCAGCTCGTGAGCGAGATCGAGGAAGCGCTCGCCGAGCTGCCGGGTAACGCCTACGAGTTCTCGCAGCCGATCCAGCTGCGCTTCAACGAACTGATCTCGGGCGTGCGCAGCGACGTCGCCGTGAAGATCTTCGGCGACGACATGGCCGTGCTGAACCAGACCGGCGAACAGATCGCGGCCGCGTTGCGGAAGGTGCCGGGTGCGTCGGAGGTGAAGGTCGAGCAGACCACGGGCCTGCCGGTGCTGACCGTCAACCTCGACCGCGACAAGCTCGCGCGCTACGGCGTGAGCGTCGCCGACCTGCAGGATTCGGTGGCCGCGGCCGTCGGCGGGCAGAAGGCCGGTACGCTGTTCCAGGGCGATCGCCGCTTCGACATCGTCGTGCGGTTGCCCGACGAGTTGCGCACCGACATCGAGGCGATCAAGCGGCTGCCGATCGCGCTGCCCGCGCCGACGGCCGGCGCCGGCGCGCCGCTCGCGGCGGCGCCGTACGTGCCGCTCGCGGAGCTCGCGACGATCGACGTGGCGCCCGGCCCGAACCAGATCAGCCGCGAGGACGGCAAGCGACGGGTGGTCGTCAGCGCGAACGTGCGCGGGCGCGACGTCGGCTCGTTCGTCGCCGATGCGCGCGAGCAGTTGCAGCAGGACGTGCGCGTGCCGGCCGGCTACTGGGTGTCGTGGGGCGGGCAGTTCGAACAGTTGCAAAGCGCGAGCGAGCGCCTGAAGCTCGTCGTGCCGCTCGCGCTGTTCATGGTGTTCGTGCTGCTGTTCGTGATGTTCAACAACGTGAAGGACGGCTTGCTCGTATTCACCGGCATTCCGTTCGCGCTGAGCGGCGGCGTCGTGTCGCTGTGGCTGCGCGGGATTCCGCTGTCGATCACGGCGGCGGTCGGCTTCATCGCGTTGTCCGGCGTGGCCGTGCTCAACGGTCTCGTGATGATCTCGTTCATCCGCAACCTGCGCGACGAAGGGATGCCGCTCGACGCCGCGGTGCGCGACGGCGCGCTCACGCGACTGCGGCCCGTGCTGATGACCGCGCTGGTCGCGTCGCTCGGCTTCCTGCCGATGGCGTTCGCGACCGGCACCGGCGCCGAGGTGCAGCGCCCGCTCGCGACGGTCGTGATCGGCGGTATCCTGTCGTCCACCGCGCTGACGCTGCTGGTGCTGCCGGTGCTGTACCGTGTCAGCCACGCGGTGTCGTGGCGCGCGGCGTTGCGCGGCGGGTTCGGCGCGGGCATGATGCGCCGGCTGCGTTTCTTCAAGGGTAATGCGTGATGCGAATTCTGATTGTCGAGGATGAACCGAAGACGGGCGCCTATCTGCGCAAGGGGTTGACCGAGGCCGGCTACGTCGTCGACTGGGTCGAGGACGGCATCACGGGCCAGCATCAGGCCGAAACGGAGGAGTACGACCTGCTCGTGCTCGACGTGATGCTGCCCGGGCAGGACGGCTGGACATTGCTGCAGAACCTGCGGCGCAGCAAGTCGACGCCCGTGCTGTTCCTCACCGCGCGCGACGACGTCGGCGATCGCGTGAAGGGGCTCGAGCTCGGCGCGGACGACTATCTCGCGAAGCCGTTCGACTTCGTCGAGCTGACCGCACGCATCAAGTCGATCCTGCGGCGCGGCCAGCCGCGCGATTCGAACACGCTGCGCGTGGCCGATCTCGAACTCGACCTGACGCGCCGCAAGGCCACGCGGCAGGGCGACACGATCCTGCTGACCGCAAAAGAGTTCGCGCTGCTGTGGCTGCTGATGCGCCGTGAAGGCGAGATCCTGCCGCGCGCGACGATCGCGTCGCAGGTGTGGGACATGAACTTCAACAGCGACACGAACGTCGTCGATTCGGCGATCCGCCGGCTGCGCTCGAAGATCGACGACGCGTACGCACCGAAGCTGATCCACACGGTGCGTGGGATGGGCTACGTGCTCGAAGCGCGCGGCGGCGCGGCCGCATGATCGCGCGCCTGCTGCCGCGGACGCTGCGCGGCCGGCTGACCGCGCTGATCATCCTGTCGACGTCGGTGATCCTCGCGTCGAGCGGCGTCGCACTGTACGAAGCGCTGAGCAATCGCGTCGAAACGACGGCAGCCGAGCAGATGGCCGGCATTTCCGCCGCATTGGGGGCGCACCTGGCCGAGGCGCGCACGACGGCCGACGTCGCGCGCAACATCGACATCTGGATCGACCAGTTGCACGGTCACCCGAACATGGACCTCGCGATCTTCGACGCCGGCGGCGCGCGCCTTGTCGGCACGCCCGGCTTCCGCCCGTACGCGCCGCTGCTGTCGATGAACACCGGGCGCGTGCCGGTCGGCGTCGTGCCGCCGGGCGCACGGCACCAGTACCTGCTGACGGCCGTGCCGCTCGCCGGCGCGGGTGCGCCCGTGGTGCGCGTCGCCGTGCAGTACGATCGCAGCGCCGACGTGCTGCTGTTGCGCACGCATGCTTATACGATCGTCGTGATCGAGGTGTTCGGCGTGGTGCTCGCGGCCGCGATCGCGTACGGCATCGCGGCGCTCGGGCTGAGCCCGCTGCGGCGGTTCGCGGCGCGTGCCGAGCAGATGTCGACGAGCCGGCTCGCGCATCCGCTGCCGGAACTCGATACGTCCGGCGAGCTGAAGGAGCTCGAGCATGCGTTCAACGGGATGCTCGAACGGCTGAACGAATCGTTCACGCGGCTGAGCCAGTTCTCGTCGAATCTCGCGCACGACATGCGCACGCCGCTCACGAACCTGCAGGCGGCCGCGCAGGTCGTGCTGTCGCAACCGCGCGGCGCGGACGAATACCGGAGCGTGATCGAGTCGAGCATCGACGAATACCAGCGGCTGTCGCGGATGATCGAGGACATGCTGTTTCTCGCGCGTTCGGAACAGGCCGGCACGTCGATCGGCGTGCGGCGGCTGAATGCGGCGGAGGAAGCGGAGCGGGTGGCCGGATACTACGAGCCGCTGGCGGAAGATGAAGGCGTGACCGTGAAGGTCGACGGCCACGCGTGGGTCGACGCGGATCTGACGCTGTATCAGCGCGCGTTGAGCAACCTGCTGTCGAATGCGCTGACCTATGCGCCGCGCGGCAGCGTCGTGACGATCGATTGCGTCGAGCAGGGCGGCGCGACGACGATCGCCGTGTCGGATACGGGGCCCGGCATCGCCGCGGAACATGTCGGGCGGATTTTCGAGCGCTTCTATCGCGTCGATCCGTCGCGGCACAATTCGGCGTCCGGCACGGGGCTTGGCCTCGCGATCGTCCGGTCGATCATGGACAACCACGGCGGCGAATGCGGCGTCGACAGCGAGCCGGGCCGCCGCACGACCTTCTGGCTGCGCTTTCCGCGAAGGCCGGCCGAACCGGAACGGCCGGCCGCCACTCGCACCTGACAGCGCGCGCGGCCACGCCCGCGCGTTCGCGGTGAGACAGCCGCGCGGCGCGCGCTGCCGGCGCCCGTGCGGCCGCGCATCATTGCTTCGCGGCCAGGCTGTCGTGGTTGTCGGTCTGCGGCTTCTGCTCGCCGCCATGCACCGAGATCTCGTGTAGCTCCTTGTTGCGCGCGATGAGCTCGCCGGTCGGCGGGTACTGCGTCTTGCTGATCGGCACGATGCCGTCGTGCTGCGCCTGCTTCAGTTCATTGACGACCTGCGTGCGGGTCTTGCCCTGCGTTTGCGTCTGGGCGAATGCGGCCTGCGTGGCCATGCCGAGCGACAGCGTGGCGACGACGAACCATGCTGCGAGGTTTGCGCTTTTCATTGAATGCTCTCCTTGATCAGGGCCGCCGGGTGGCGAACCATGGACCCAGTATGCGAAAGCGGCCGTGCGTGATCGTGATCGCGAGATGAAAAATGCGTCAGATTGCGGGGCGCGAGCGGGCCCCGTGTGGACACACCCGACATGACGCAACCGTCATGTTCGCGTCATGGGTGCGATGAGCGGGAAGCGGAACATGAAGTCTGCCGTTGGCCGACCGTGCCGGCGGCGTGCATGCCGGTCGCGATAGCGGCATCGATCGCGGGCGGCGCCGTTCAGCCCTTCATTCCGGACCTAAAATTGCATCGTCCCGTCATTCGCCTCGCCTTGATCGCAGCCTTGATCGTCCCGTTGTTCGCGGGCTGTGCGCCGACACGTTCCGACACTGCGACCCCTGCCGCCGCAGTCGGCCGCAAACCCGTGCCGTCCGGCCTGATGCCCGGCGAGCAGGTCGACTATGCCGGGCATCGCTGCGGCAATCCGAACCTGTATGTGAAAACGCATCCGTGCGTGTACGCGCAGCGCAATTCGGTGCGGTGAGTGTCGGACACGCGTAAAAAAAAGGCCCGGCACTCGACGAGCCCGGGCCTAATGCGTGATCGTGCCGTGCGGCAGCGACCCGCTGCGTGGGTGGGAACGGGCAGGGCCCGTGACGCGTTCGATGGTAGCGACGCGGCGCATCGCGAACCTGATCGCAACATGACATTTTTGTCAGCCGGCGCTGTGCCGGCCACCGCACTCCATACGAAGAGGAGCATACGATGCGTACTATCGCAAAAGGGATCGTGCTGGCGGCGTGTCTGATGTCGACGGCGGCAATGGCCGCAGGCTGGCCGGAACGTGCGCTGTCGCACGCATCGGCGCACGACGTTGGCAGCCGCGTGAACGAGCGGATGCGCTGCGAGTTGGCCGCCGTGCCGGCTGGCGCGTGGACCGCGACATTCGCGCGCGGGCAATGCGAAGTCGCCAGCGGCCGGCTGACGTTCGTGCCGGCCGATGCCGGCGACGCGCCGACCGTCGCGGAGAAACGGATCGTGCTCGGCGACGTCCGTAGCGCGTCGCATCAGTCGCGCAAGCTCAAGGAACAGCTGCAACTGACGACGCGCGACGAAGTGATCGCGCTGAACGTGCTGACCGACGACGGCAGCCGCAAGTCGCGCGAACATGCGATCGACCTGTGGACCGCGCTGCGCAACGAGGGCGTCACGCCGGTCAACGGCACACGTATCGTCGATACCTATCCGACCGGCGCGACGACGTGGTAACCGTCGCGCCATCGCGCGCGGCTTACCCGGCCTTCACCGATCCTTCGATCAGGAAGAACACGATGAACCCGATGAAGAACGAAGCCGTCGCGAACGGCGTTTCGGGCACCTCGTGCGCTTCGACCAGCAGTTCTTCGGTGACGAGGTACAGCAGCGCGACGGTACCCAGCCCCAGAAGGGCAGCATAGATATTCGCGGGCAGTCCGGCGAACGCCGCATTGCCGGCAACGGCCGCGACGCTCAGCAGCGCCGCGAGCACGACCGGTACGACGATCGACAGCATGCGGCCGATGCCGGCTGCGGCCAAGGCCGCGCTGACCGACAGCGCGAGGAACAGCACCTCGAGCGTCAGCGCGACGGTCAGGATGATCCCGCTTTCGTCGCTCGCGGAAAACGCGATGCCGAGAACGAGGCCGTCGACGACGAGGTCGATCGCGGTGACGATGATCAGGCTCACCGGCAAGCGTGCTTCCTCGAAACGTGTCTCGATCGCGCCCGACAGCGCGCGAATCGCGAGCATCAGCGCGATGCCGAGCACGAAACCGACGACGACCGGAAACAGCGCATGCGCACGGTCCTGCGGCAGCAATTCGAGCGCGGCGGCCGCGAACACGATGCCGCCGGTGAAATGCTGGATCGCGCTCGACGTTTTCGGGCCGGGCGCGCGCCACGCGGCCGCGAGGGCGCCAAAACAGGCCGCCAGCACGGGCGGTAACGTGAGCAGCGCAAGCTTCGCGGTCGGCGTCATGGGGTCTCTCGGCGGTTGGCGTATCGCAGCGCAGGGGGCGTTGCACGATCGTACGCGCCGGGCGTCGCCCCGGCATCAACCGGGGATTGAACACCTTGAAGCCGCTCCAGGGTCAAGCGGCTTGATGCGGGCGCACCGGCAAGCCGGCGCACCCGTTTGGCTCAAAGCTGCGCGAGCGCCTGGTCGAGATCAGCGAGCAGGTCGTCGATATGCTCGATGCCGATCGACAGCCGCACCGTTTCCTCCTTCACGCCGGCCTTCGCGAGTTCGGCCGGCGATCGTTGACGGTGCGTGGCCGATCCGGACGTCGTCGGCGTGCGCGACGGGTTCGCGCGCGTCGCGGCCGAACCGACGCTCATGACGACAGCCGTGCAGACGGTGGAACGGAAGGGCCGGGACGGATTCTCGATCGTCGGCGCCGCGTGACGTGACGCGTCAGTGCGAGCCGCCGGCCGCATCGGCCCGGCGATACAGGCGCGGCCACTGGTCCCGGAACAGGCCGTTGCAGGTGCTGTGCGTCGCGAGGCCGTCGAGTACGAAGCGCCGACCGTCGAAGACCCACGACGCGGTCGAGCCGCAATCGCCCGCGCCGCGCAGCCGGACCGTGCTCGACAGCGTCGCGCTCGCGGGATCGTAGCCGGCGTCGGTCAGTTCGTTCGCGAACGACGCAGCATCGAGACCCGCGCTCGCGTTCTCGCCGAAGTTCATCGCGACCGGCGCGTAGGGGGCAGTGCGGCGCACGCGATACCACAGGCCGGTGTGGTTATACAGGCTACTTGTCTGGCACGGAATCGCGACGAGCGCCTCGTCGGACGAAATCGCGACGGCTCTCGACGCCTTCCTGCGATCGCTCGCCGACATTTCGTCTTCGACATCGGCCGCGCATTGCTTCACGTCGGCGCCGAATTTCGCGAGTACCGCGTCGACGAGCGGCCGCTGTTCGGCGGCCGACAGATTCGACACGGGCGGCGGGGCGGGCGTGACCGCGGGCGGCAACGCGGGCGCGGCCGGTACCGACGACGCAGGCTTGAGGCCCGGGCGCAGCAACGCCGTGACCGTGCCGACGCGGCCCTGCGTGTCGTCGATCAGCAGCAGCGCGGCATTCAGTCCCGACAACGGCGTGCGAGCGGCGGGCGCCGATGCCGGATCGCCGAAGCTCAGCAGTTGCGCATTGCGCGCCGCGGCGAGCCACGCAGCCACCGTTGCCGGATCGTCGGTCCGGATCCGGAACGGGTGCGCCTGATCGCTGGACTTGTCGCCGAACGCATGCCATTGCGCCGGCATCGCATCGAACGGCCGGCCATCGACGCGTGCGGTGCGCAAGTCGATCGGCGCCGATGCGTAGAGATCGAGCGAGGGCTGCGCGTCCGGGCCGGCATCGCGCGTCACGCGCAGGATCAGGCCGGTGCGTGCATCGTCGATATCGTCGGCATGGCTTTCCGCGATACAGCGATTGCCGTTGTCGCAGACGACCGACCAGCTCTTGAATTCGCGCTCGACCGGCGGCCGCGCGAGCGGGCGAGCCTGGGCAACGATCGGGGAAACGGCGAGGAGGGCGGCGATGGCGAGCGAAAGGCGGTGCGACATGACGGTTCGTATCGACTGTGGATGGGCGCGCGGAAGACGTCGGGCTGCAAACGCATCGTCAGCAAGCGGGCAGGTCGAAGGCTGCGGCGCATGCGGCGGCGCGCGTCACCGAACGACATCGAGTATACCGCCGCAATGCGTTGCGATCGTGAAGACGACGCGCAGTGTGCGGGCACGAGCGTTGCTCGCGTGCATGGGCCGGGCAGGTGCGGATGCGGAAGCGGCGCGACACCCAAAGGCGTCGCGCCGCCCGCTTTTCATCGATCGTCGACCACGTCGCGCAGGAACGCGTCGAGCATCGCCACGTCGCCCCATGGCCGCTTGTATTCGCGATCGTGTTCGGCATCGGCGAGCATCGTCTCGACGAGCGCGTGGATCGCCGGCCGGCGCGGCCCGTATTCGCTTTCGTTCGCGCTCATCTTCAGCGCGAGCAACGCGTCGAGTTCCGCGCGCACCGCCGGCTCGTGCACCGTGCCGTCGACGAGATCCACGAAGCGCATCGGCGGCATCCCGAGCCCGGAGTCGATCCAGCGTACCGCGAGCAGCGGCCGCAGCACGTACAGGTACTTCTTGTAACGCACCGTGTCGCCTTGCAGGTAGCCGCGAAAGTTCTTCTTCGCCATCGCGAGGTAGTGATGACGCCCGCGCACCGGCGAGAAGAACGCCGACGCCAGCGACCTGAGCCGCGGCGCCCAGCGCGCGTCTTCGCGATACACGACGGGCGAGTCGAGCCATTCGAGCAGCGTCGGGTTCGAGCGGCGCAGCAGTTGCAGCGCCTTGCGCAGTTCCCAACCGCTGACGTCGAGTTCGTCGTCGAGTGGCCGCTCGATCACGTCGCGCTGCGGTTCGACGCTCAGGTACCAGTCGCGCCGGTGTGCATACACGAAGCGCACGTCGTAGTCGCTGTCCGGCGATGCGAAGCCCCAGCCGCGGCTGCCCGATTCGCATGCGAACAGCACGGTCACGTCGTGGCGGCGCTCGACTTCCGCGAGTTCTGCCATCACGCGCGCCCGCACGGCCGGATCGACCGGGTGCGCGCTGCGCACGGGCGTCAATTGTTCCGTTTTCATTGTTGTTTCCCTTTTGTTGCGCGCGGCCGCCGGCCATTGGCCGCGCACCGCGCTATCCTTTCACGCACACCACCTGGCGCAGCGTATGCACGACTTCGACGAGGCTGCGCTGGGCCGCCATCACCGCGTCGATGTCCTTGTACGCCATCGGAATTTCATCGACGACGCCCGCGTCCTTCCGGCATTCGACGCCCTGCGTCGCCTTCGCCTGATCGTCGGCCGTGAAGCGGCGCTTCGCTTCGGTGCGGCTCATCGTCCGGCCCGCGCCGTGGCTGCACGAGCAGAAGCTTTCCGGATTGCCGAGCCCGCGCACGATGAAGCTCTTCGCGCCCATCGACCCCGGAATGATCCCGAGCTGCCCCTTCTGCGCGGACACCGCGCCCTTGCGCGTGACGAGCACCTCTTCGCCGAAGTGGCGTTCGCGCTGCACGTAGTTGTGGTGGCAGTTCACCGCGTGCTCGTCGACCGAAAACGGCTTCGCGATCGCGCCGCGCGCCGCGCCAATCACCGCGTCCATCATCGCCTGCCGGTTGCGCCGCGCGTAGTCCTGCGCCCAGCCGACCGCCTCGACGTAATCGTCGAAGTGCCGGCTGCCTTCGGTGAAATACGCGAGATTGCGGTCCGGCAGGTTCGCGATGTGCTGCCGCATGTCGGCCTGCGCGAGTTCGATGAACAGGCTGCCGATCGCATTGCCGACGCCGCGCGAGCCGCTGTGCAGCATGAACCACACGCGGTCCGCTTCGTCGATGCACACTTCGATGAAGTGGTTGCCGGTGCCGAGCGTGCCGAGATGCGCGTAGTGGTTCGTCTTTTCCAGCTTCGGATACTTGTCGACGATCCGCTGGAAGCCCGGTTGCAGCGACTTCCATGCTTCGGTCACGGTGGCCGGCGCGCGATCGCCCCATGCGCCCGGATCGCGGCGGCCCGGCGCGCGGCCGTGCGGCACCGCGCGTTCGATCGCGCCGCGCAGCCCACCAAGCGAATCCGGCAGGTCGGACGCCGTCAGCGTCGTGCGCGCGGCCATCATCCCGCAGCCGATGTCGACGCCGACCGCGGCCGGGATGATCGCGCCCTTCGTCGGAATCACGCTGCCGATCGTCGAACCCTTGCCGAGGTGCACGTCCGGCATCACCGCGACGTGGCCGAAGATGAACGGCATTTGCGCCGTGTTGCGCAGTTGCGCGCGCGCTTCCTCCTCGACGGCGACGCCTTGCGTCCACATCTTCACCGGCTTGCCGTTCGCCAGTTCCATTACCTGATAATCCGTGTCCGTCATTTGCTTCACCTGATTCATTTCGGTATCCGGCGCGATACACGTGCATCGCGCCGGATCCTGCATTACGTGCCCTTGATGCTGACGAGTCCGTTCAGCACCTGATCGAGGCCGCCGAACACCGAGATGCGGTCGATCCGTTCCGCGACGCGCTCGAGCGTTTCCAGCTCCTTGAGCCGCAGCGCGGTCGGGTTCTCTTCCATCACCTTCGCGGTGTTCAGCAGCGAACGCGTGGCCGCCGTTTCCTCGCGGCGGCGAATCACGTTCGCCTGCGCGGACTTCTCCGCTTCGACCACCTGCGCGAGGATCGTCTTCATGTCGCCCGGCAGCACGATATCCTTCACGCCGACGCTGCGCACGTCCAGGCCCGAACCGTCGAGACGGGCGCGTACTTGCGCGATCACGACGTCGTCGAGCGACTGCTTGTCCTCCAGCAGCTCGTCGAGCGAGCGCGTGCCGACCGCCGAGCGCAGCGCGAACTGCAACTCGCGATACAGGTGTTCGACCGGCTTCTGCAACTGGCCGAACGCATGCAGCACGTCCGCATAGCGCCACGTCGCCGACAGGTTCAGCCGCAGCGCGACCTTGTCGCGCGTGAGGATTTCCTGCCCGCCGACTTCGATCGCCTGCACGCGCAGATCGACCAGCTCGACCGCGACGTCGCGGTTGAAGCGCCAGAACGCCGACGTGCCCGCGTCCAGCAACCGCTCGATCTTGCCGTCGATCTTCAGTACACCGACGTGGTACGCCGGCACCTGCGCCAGCAGCACGCCCATCAGGCCGGCCACGCCGCGCGCACGCAGCGACGGTTGCGCGATGCGCTTCACGAGCGCGTCGGGCAGCATGCTGTGCCGCGCGAGATCGACACGTTCCAGCCGATGCGCGGTCAGGCCGTGCCAGTACAGCCGACGCGTGCCCGGCGCGAGGATCTCGACGAGCACGTCGTCTTCATAGCGCAGGCCCGCTTCATCGTCGGCGAGATCCATCGCGACGAAATACTGCGCGAGCACATCCTGTGCGTCGTGACGCAGATACTCGGCCAACGCTTCGTCGGCGAGCGGCGCGTCGAGACGCGCGGTCTGCACCGACAAACGCTTGAACGGATCGAAGGCCTTGAACACGCCCGGTTCCAGCACCTTCACGAAATCGCCCTCATTCATCAGCAGCGCACGCTCGTTCTTTTTCACTACATGTCGCATCCACATATTCTTGTCCTTTTCTTCAATGGCCGCCGGGTGACGCGCATCGTGCGGATCGCGGTGCGACGCAATCGGGCGGGCGGCGCGCTGGCCGGCGTCGAAGCACAGTGCGACGCGTGCTGCCTTGCGTCGTCGTGCGCATTCGCGCTGGCCGTGCGGCCGCCCGGCCGATCGCGCGGAACCGCAACCGGTCCGAC
Source organism: Burkholderia anthina (assembly GCF_001547525.1). Taxonomy (GTDB): domain Bacteria; phylum Pseudomonadota; class Gammaproteobacteria; order Burkholderiales; family Burkholderiaceae; genus Burkholderia; species Burkholderia semiarida. Next base: position 763,686 of record NZ_LNJP01000003.1, on the reverse strand, counting down.
GCGCGGCGGGCCTTGCGGCCCGCACCGGCGGGTACTGCTTTTCATACGAGACCGTCCTTGCGGACAGCGTTCGAGCGGGATTTGAACCCGCCACCGGCCGGCTTTCGCCGGCTGCTCCACCTGGCTGAGCTTCCGAACAATGGGCGCTCCGGGATTCGAACCCGGACGAAGCATCCCGACGCGCGCCCGTTTGCCTTCGTCTGTCCATGGCGGCATGCGCTGCCGCGACGAACGAGGTTCGGCGGCGGCGCACCAGCAGGGCTTGTTGAACCCTGGCTCGTGGGCCAGCGGGACATCCGGCGTTCTTTATTTAGCGAGGAGCGTGCCAGCGGGCGTGCCGGGGCTTTGTGAATTTCTTAAACGATTGAAAATAAAAGGAATTTATCTATTGTGCGTGGCTGGGGATCGACGTCGTGCCCGAAGGGTCATCACGGTAATCCGATATAATCGGATCGCCTCTTATCCTGCGAGATAAATATGCGAAAGACTGTCGCCATCGGGTTTCTCGGCACGGTGCTCGACCAGGGTGGCCGCGCGCCGCGCCGTTACCGCAAATGGCGGCCGACGATTTCGTTGTGCGAGCAGCCGGAGTTGCCGATCGATCGGTTGGAACTGCTGCATTCGCCGGACTACACGCGTCTCGCCAGCCAGGTGCGGGACGATCTCGCGCGCGTGTCGCCGCATACCGACGTGCGACTCACGCCGATCACGATCCGCGATCCGTGGGATTTCGAGGAGGTCTACGCGACGCTGCACGACTACGCACGCGCATATCCGTTCGACCTCGAACACGAGGATTACCTGATCCACATCACGACCGGTACGCACGTCGCGCAGATCTGCTGGTTCCTGCTGGCGGAAGCGCGCTACCTGCCCGCGCGCCTCGTGCAGACGGGGCCGCCGCAGCGGACCGACGAAGGGCCGAGCGGGCCGGGCACGATCTCGGTGATCGATCTCGACCTGTCCCGCTACAACCGGATCGCGCAGCGCTTCACGCGCGAGCGCGACGAAACGGTGTCGTTCCTGAAGGCCGGCATCGCGACGCGCAACGCGCGCTTCAATGCGCTGATCGAGCAACTCGAGCGCGTGGCCGTGCGTTCGCGCGCGCCGATGCTGCTGGTCGGGCCGACGGGGGCCGGCAAGTCGTTTCTCGCGAAGCGCGTGTACGAGCTGAAGCGCGGCCGGCATCGGCTCGCGGGGCCGTTCATCGAGATCAACTGCGCGACGCTGCGCGGCGACGCGGCGATGTCGACGCTGTTCGGTCACGTGAAGGGCGCGTTCACCGGCGCGCAGTCGGCGCGGGCGGGGCTGCTGCGCGCCGCGGACGGCGGCCTGCTGTTTCTCGACGAGATCGGCGAACTCGGGCTCGACGAGCAGGCGATGCTGCTGAAGGCGATCGAGGAGAAGCGCTTCCTGCCGGTGGGCGCGGACGTCGAGGCGACCAGCGATTTCGAGCTGATCGCGGGCACCCATCGCGACCTGCGGCAGATGGTGGCGGCCGGGACGTTCCGCGAGGATCTCTATGCGCGGATCAACCTGTGGACCTACGAACTGCCGGGGCTCGCCGAGCGCCGCGAGGACATCGAGCCGAACCTCGAATTCGAGCTCGACCGTTTCGGCCGCGAGCAGGGCGAGCAGGTGCGGTTCAACGTGGAGGCGAAGCGGCGCTATCTCGCGTTCGCGACATCGCCGCGAGCGGCGTGGGCCGGCAATTTCCGCGAATTGTCGGCCTCGGTCACGCGGATGGCGACGCTGGCCGATGCCGGACGAATTACCGAGGCGCTCGCCGAGCAGGAAGTCGAGCGGCTGACGCGTACGTGGTCGTCGCCGGGCGGCGCGGGGGCGGCCGATGCATGCGTCGATGCGGTGTTCGGTGCGCGTGCGGCGGAACTCGACCTGTTCGACCGGGCGCAGCTCGAACGCGTGCTCGACGTGTGTCGGACGTCGGCGAGCCTGTCGGAAGCCGGGCGCACGCTGTTCGCGGTGTCGCGGCAGAGCAAGAAGCAGCCGAACGATGCCGACCGGCTGCGCAAGTATCTCGCGCGGTTCGGGCTCGACTGGGACGGTGTGCGGCGCGCGCTCGATCGCGCGTGATGACGCGTGGCGAGCGAGGCGCATGACGTCTGCGCCGCGCCCGTTACGCGCGGCAGATCGCGATGATTTCCGCGCTGGTCGCTGCGTCGAACGGTGCGTGGTCCCAGTCGCCGCACCAGTCGGCCGACGCGAAACCGGCCGCCGTCACGTGCGCCTGCAGTTCAGGTTGCGAGATGAAACGCAGCCGGCTCGTATTCGTCAGCACCGTGTCGTCGCGGCGGAAGCGGTAGTGCGTGTCGAACGTCACGATCGCGTCGTCGATCGCACGCACCGCGTGATGGAGATCGACGATGCCGAATGCGTGCGATTCGACGCTGCGTGCCGACTGCGCGGGCGTCCATGCTCGCCACGGTTCGGTGCGCGGGTTGCGGGTCTCGAACAGGAAGCGGCCGCCGTCGGCGAGCACGCGTCGCACGCCGCGCAGCGTCGCGTCGATATCGTCGTCGGTCAGCAGGCACTGAAACGCGTGCCCGGTCATCACGACCGCATCGAATCGCGCACCGGGCGGCAGGCCGTCGAGCGCGCACGCGAGCCAGCGGACGGCGGCGGCGCCCGGCTGCCGTCGCGCGTAATCGATCATCGCAGGCGCCGGATCGATCGCGACGACGTCATGCCCGGCCGCCGCGAGCCGTCGCGCGAACGTGCCGGTGCCGCAGCCGAGATCGAGAATGCGTTGCCGGGCGGCGCCGATCGCCGCGGCATAGAACACGAAGTCCCGATCGCCCGCGTTGAACAGGTCGTACACCGCGACGAGGCGCGGGTCGGTGTAGAGCAGGTCCGCGTCGGCGCGCGTCATGCGGTCGCGCCCATCAGCGCTGCTGCATGGCCACGCGCAGCCCGAGCGCGATGAAGATCGAGCCGATGATCCTGCCCTGCCAGCGTGCGAGCCACGTGAGCCGCTTGACGATGCGACCGAGCGGGCGGATCGAGCACGCGATCAGCGTCGTGTAGAGCGAACTGAGCACGACGAAGATCAGCCCGAGCACCGCGAACTGCACGAACGTCGAGCCGCGTTCCGGATGCACGAACTGCGGCATGAACGCGAGAAAGAACAGCGCGGTTTTCGGATTCAGCACTTCGGCGGGAATCGCCTGCAGGTACGCGTTGAGCGGCGTGACGGCCGCCACCCGCGGCAGCGACGGATCGGACGGCTTCTCCAGCAGCGCGCGCGCGCCGAGATAGATCAGGTACGCGGCGCCGATCAGCTTGACGATGTTGAACGCGAGCGCTGACGTCATCAGCAGCGCGGACAGCCCGACGGCCGCGAACAGCGTATGCACGAAGTCGCCGCTCGCGACGCCGAGGCCGGTCAGGATGCCGGTCGTGCGCCCGCCCTGCACGGTGCGGCTCAGCACGAGCAGCACGGCGGGGCCGGGGATCAGGAACAGGCCCAGAACGACGGCCGTGAAGGTGGTCAGCGTGGTCAGGTCGAACATGGCGGCTCCGGCGGGTTGGCGCGGCGGCAAGGGGATCGGCGCATTGTATTCGGTTCGGCGCGCGGCCGCTGACGCCCCCGAACGGCGCGGCTGCGCCGGCGCCTTTCTGGTATAAGCACGACAGGACGCGCCGGCGTCCGGCCTTTTTCACAGCCTATCGTTTCATGCGCGACCTTCCATCGATCACCGATTCCGCCGCGGACACCGACGTCGATCACGTGCCGCGTCCGCTCGTCGTGTTCGGCGGCTCCGTCGTCGAGCCCGAATGGCGGCTGGAGCGGCACAGCCATCGACAGGCGCAACTGCTCTACACGCTGACCGGCGTCGTCTATTGCGAGATCGACGGCGGCGTGTGGACCGCGCCGCCGCAATGCACGGTCTGGATTCCCGGCGATGTCCCGCATGCGGCGCGCGGCTCGGCCGGCGCGACCTACTACGCGGTGCTGGTCGAACCCGACGCGGCGCTCGACTTGCCCAAGCGCTGCTGCACGCTGGGCATGTCGCCGCTGTTGCGCGAGCTGCTGCTGAAGGCGGCCAGTTTCCCGAACCTGTACGACGTCGACGGGCCGCAAGGGCGGCTGGTCGCGACGCTGCTCGACGAGCTCGTCGCGGCGCCGGTCGAGGACCTGTACCTGCCGATGCCGGCCGACCGCCGGCTGCGCAAGCTGATCGACCATCTGCTCGACGATCCGGCCGACAAGTCGCCGCTGCCCGAGCTCGCGCGGCGTGCGGGCATCAGCGAGCGCAGCCTGACGCGGCTCGCGACGAAGGAGCTCGGGATGAGCCTCGGCGACTGGCGCCGTCGGCTGCACGTCGCGCTGTCGCTGCGGATGCTGACGACCGGCCGCCGCGTGCACCAGATCGCGATCGATCTCGGCTACGAGAGCGCAAGCAGCTTCGTCACGATGTTCCGCAAGGCGACCGGCAAGCCGCCGACGCAATTCCTGACCGATCGGCAGCGCTGACCCGCCGGATCGCGCCCGTGCCCGTTTGGCCGGATTGAAAAAGCAGTTGGCCGGGACGAGAAATGACGCACGCGGTCCCGCTCCATAAAATGAGAATCGTTCTCATCTGGAGGCCGACATGCAAATCGTCACGACTGAATTCCCGTTTGTCTGGCTGCGTTACAGCGGCTCGACCCACACCGATCCTGCCCGCCTGATTGCCGAACTCGACGCGCTGCTCGCGCGCCGCGAACGCTTCGTTCTTCTGACCGACGATGCGCCGTCCGGCGACGATCGCGCCGATAACGATCACGAGATGCGCAAGCAGCTCGCGAAGTGGAGCAAGGCCAACCGTGCGCTGTCGCGCGAACGGATCCCCGGGATGATCGCGATCGAGCCCGATGCGGCGCGGCGCGTGGCGCTCAATGCTTTTTCGGGCGCCTTCGAGAAGGTCTGGGGTTATCCGCTGAACGCGGCGGCGACCCGCGACGACGCGCTGGCGCTCGCGCAACGGCTGCTCGCCGAACCGGCGCCCGGCGTCGCGGCGGCGAACGCCTGACCCGGCGGCCGCGCCGCTCGCGCGGCTTGCGTCGACATCGACACGCACGCGCGGTGCGCGAACGCGCGCGCCGCGGCCTGTCGCAACCCCGTAGAGGTGTCCGGTGGACAATCCGATCCGCGCGATGCGCATCTTCACGCGCATCGTCGAAATGAACAGCTTTACCCGCGCCGCGCAGGCGCTCGGCATCTCGCGCGCCACCGCGACGCGCACCGTGCAGGAGCTCGAAGCGGCGCTCGGCATGCCGCTGCTGGTGCGCACGACGCGCGCGTTGCGGGCCACGCCCGAAGGCGACGCGTATTACCGGCGCTGCGTCAGCATCACCGCGGACGTCGACGAGCTCGAAGCCAGCATTCGCGGCGCCGCGGTGCATCCGAGCGGGCCGCTGCGCGTGGAATTGCCGGCGTCGGTGGCGGGCGCGATCGTGCTGCCGGCGCTCGGCGAATTCCATGTGCGGCATCCCGATCTCGAACTGATGCTCGCCGTGGCCGGACGCGCGGGCGATCGCGTCGGCGACGCGATCGACTGCAGTATCCGGCTCGGTGCGCTGCCCGATTCGTCGCTCGTCGCGCGCCGGCTCGGCTCGCTCGAGCGCGTGACGTGCGCGAGCCCCGCGTATCTCGACCGCTTCGGCGTGCCGCGCACGCCCGACGATCTGGGCGGGCATCGCGCGGTAGGCGGGTCGCATGTTTGCGGCCAGCGTCCGGCCGAGCTCGAGTTCGCGGTGGACGACGCGGTGCGCAAGGTGCGGCTCGACGGTATCGTCGGCGTGGACGACGAGCAGGCGTATCTCGCCTGCGGCGTGCACGGCCTCGGGCTGATCCAGCCGACGCGCGTCGCCGCGCAGGCGCTGATCGACGCGGGGCGGTTGCGGGAAGTGCTGGCGCGCTGGCAGCCCGATGCGCTGGCCGTGTCGGTCGTCTACGTGAAGCGCCCGCATGTGTCGCCCGGCGTGCGCGCGTTCGTCGACTGGATCGCCGAGCGTTTCGTGCAGGCCGGGCACGAGCAGGCAGGGCTGGCGGCGGCGGGGGCGGTGGGGTGGCGGCCGGCGCCGGGTGCAGTCGTTACCCCCGATCGCTACGGCGGGCTGGTGGCGGTGGCGTGACGGCGGGATGCGGACGGAAAATCCTCAAGCGGTTGCGAGGCGAAACGCGCTGGCCATCCATTCGATCCGTATCGAAGGATGTAAATATTTTGGCGATTTAGCCCGAAACTTGCCGGAATATTGTCCTCGTATGCCGGGTGAACGTCCGTGCGGCCATACCGCGCGAGCCGGAATCGTGCGCTGCCGGGCGCAGGTACCGACGCCCGGCGTCGCCTTCGGCCGCCTCAATTCTTCCTCGGGGAAACCGGCGGATTCGCGTGGACATCCGGTCGGCCGTATTCGCGTTCGCGACCGGGCCGACGAGCTTCTACGTGATGCGCTTTCTGCTCGGCATGGCCGAAGCCGGCTTTTTCCCCGGCATCATCCTGTGCGCGAGCCGATGGTTTTCGGCGAAGCACCGCGCTGCTGACCGTGCTCGCGCTGGTCGTCGTCAACGTCGGGATCAGCGCCGCGAAGGCGCCGCTGTGGGCGATGCCGAGCGCGTTCCTGTCGGGGGCCGGTGCGGCGGCGGGCATCGCGATGATCAACTCGATCGGCAATCTCGGCGGCTTCGTCGGGCCGTTCGCGATCGGCTGGCTCAAGCATGCGACGGGCGGGTATGCGGCGGGGCTGTATGTGGTTGCGGGGACGCTCGCGGTATCGGCGGTCGTCACGCTGATGCTGAGCCGCAAGGGGGCGCGCGAGCAGGTCGTGTCGGGCATCCGGCGGCATCACTGAGCGCGGCGCGCGATCTCCGTCGCGCACACGTCGGGCGACGCGTTCGACGTATCGATCACGCAATCGCTGAACCTGCGCGACGCATACCCTTCCCGATACATCTCGGCGATCCGTTGCCGCTCCCAGTCCGTCAGCGCACGCGTGCCGCGATTCGATACCGCGACCGCTTCGGGCGGCGCGAGCGTGACGACGAACAATCGCGCATCGCGCGCAGCGCACGCCGTGCGCAGCCGCTCGAATTCCGCTTCGCCGATCGGATAGGCGATCACGAGGTGGCGTTCGCGCGCTTGCGCGATCTGCGCGACGAGCCGCTCCAACGCAATGGCCCATTGCACGTCGAACGGCGCGGATTCGGGCGCGTCGTGATCGTCGCCGTCGATGAAGCGCGCATCGGGCAGCACGCGTGCGAGTGCGCGACCGATCGTCGTCTTGCCGCTGTTGATCGGGCCGTTCAGATGGATGACGGTGAGCGGCGTGTTCGTCGATGTAGAGGGCATGAGGCGCGAGATTGACTGAATGCTTTCATTGTGCCTCGATGCGAAATGAATTTGTAATATCCGGTCAGAACGAATTAGAAAAATTATTCGATAAAGCGCCCTAAAGAAAGTCGTGGCCCCGCCGTTACTCTTCCTCGGTATCTCAAAAAAGTATGACGAAAGCAGTACGACCACACGACCAAAAAACCGAGGGCGCACGGCCGGCGAAGCCGTGCGCGAGATCAGAATGGGATGCACCGATTCAATGGGGCGCGCAGGCACCGGGGGCTGGCGCGCGCTGTGCCTTTGCCTTGCCGTAACCGGACTGCTGCCGCATTGCGCCGCCGCCGCGGGGATCGTCCCGGACGGCGGCACGCCCACGAGCGTGTCGGTCGGGCCGAACGGCCGGCAGCTCGTCAATCTTGCGCCGGCGGTCGCCGGCGTATCGAGCAACACGTATTCGTCGTTCAACGTGACGACCGCCGGCGCGACGCTGAACAACGCCGGCATCAACGCGCGCACGATCGTCAACCAGGTGACGAGCACCAACCGCAGCCTGATCGAAGGCGAGATCGCGGTGGCGGGGCCGCGCGCGAACGTCGTGCTCGCGAACCCGAACGGCATCACGGTCAACGGCGGATCGTTCGTCAATACGGGGCACGTCGCGCTGTCCACCGGCAACGTGAGCTTCAACGATCTGCAGATCGCCCCCGGCGTGATCCAGCGCAACATCGTGCTCGATACGTCGACCGGCACGATCGTCGTCGGTCCGGGCGGCCTCGCCGGCGCGCTGATCGGGCTCGATCTGATCGCGAAGAACATCGTCGTCGACGGCGCGATCGACAACACGTTTTCGTCGGCGACGGCCGGCGTGCGCCTGCTGGCCGGACGCAGCCGTGCCGAGCTGAACACGGGGCTGTCGCCGAACGACAACGCGAACGACTGGCTCTCGCGTACCGCGACGACCCACCCTGACACCGCGTCGTCCTATGCGATCGACATCACTGCCGCAGGTAGCGTGACGAGCGGGCGCGTGCAGTTGATTGTCACGGACCGCGGCCCCGGCGTGCGCAGCGCCGGCGCGATGAATGCGTCGCTGGGGGAGTTCACGCTGGCGTCGAACGGCAACGTCGAGATGTCCCATGCGAAGGTCGACGTCGCGCGAGATCTCGACGTGACCGTGCAGGGCGGCATCACGCTGACCGGTACCGACATGAAGGCGAAGGGCGGCCACGCGAACGTGTCGGCAGCCGATGCGATCGCGTTGACGGGCAGCAGCCTGATGGCGTCGGGCAGCGTGAAGCTGAACGGCGCGGGCATCGCGCTGAATCCCGACGATGCGATGAAGGGCGCGACCGTGGCATCGTCGCAAAGCGGCGTGGTGCTCAAGAGCGCGGCGGACATCGTGAATGTCGGGTCGCTGGTGCAAGGGCAGACCGCGATCGACGCTGACCCGGATTCGGTGGGCGCGGTGACGCTGAACGCGGCGGGCCGCATCCGGAACGAGTCGTTGCCGCAGACGCGGCTCGGCATCCTGTTCGGCGTTCAGGGCGACGTGTCGCTGACCGCGGGCGCCGATATCGTCAACCGGAATGCGCGGATCCTGTCGAACCAGAGCATTTCGATCGCCGCGGGCGGAGACCTGCAGAACATCGTCGACCACAGCACCGGCGTGCAGAACGGCGCGGTGGTCGGCTTCTCCGAGCAGCGCGGCCGCTTCCTGTTCTTCAAGCATCGTAGCGACGGCTTCACCGTCGACTATGGCGCGCTGGCCGATGCATCGAAACTCGCGTACATCACGGCCGACGCGGGCAACGTGACCGTGCGCGCCGCGAACGTGACGAATATCGGCGGATCGATCCTGTCGAATGGCGGCGCGATCGATATCGCCGCGCGCGAAAACATTCTCACGCAAGCCGTTTTCACCGGGCAGGCAGCGTACCGGCGCTCGTGCTTCGTGTTCTGCCGCGCGAGCGCATCGTCGAACGTGCAGGCGTTCGGCGGCGTGATCGAGGCCAAGGCCGACATCCAGCTGAAAGCCGGTACGCAAATCACGAACACGGGCGGAACCGTGCTCGCGCTCGGCGCATTGACGCTCGACGCACCGAAAACGCTCGCGCAGGGCGTACCGGGCTACACGGTGGTCAACCGCGACCACGACCTGAAAGCCTGGTTCGGCAATCGCTGGGCGGCGATCTATGCTGCCGACACGGGCGGCGTGTTCACCGGGGGAACCGGCAAGGTGCGCCTGACCGGCGAGGCCGACATCGACGGCGGCGCGTACAGCGCGCCCGAAGGTGTGCTCGCGGCGCGCGGCATCGTGACGATCCGGCCGCCCCATCGCGATCTCGTGACGATCGGCAACCGCAATCACATGGGCCTCGTGTCGTGGTTCGGCCTGTGATGTCGCAGACGGACCACCGCATCGCCGCCGCGCTCGCGTTGACGCTCGGCGCGATGTCGCCGTGCGCGCACGCACAGCTCGCGGGCGCACCGCCGGCCGGCGCGCCGCCGGGCCTCGGCGCGCTTCCGGCCGGGTTCGCGGTGCCGCGTGCGGAGCAGGATCCCGCGCAGCGTCTGCTGCAGGAGCAGCGCGACCGGCAGCGCCGCGACGAGCTCGCGCAACCGCCGGCGCAGATCGCGGTGCCCGAGCAGCCGGCGATGCCCGACCTGCCGCCGGGCGCCGACGTCGACACGCTGCCGGACGTCGCGCCGACGTTCCCGATCGAGCGGATCGAATTCACCGGCGACGCGATCCTCGGGCAGCCCGAGCTGGACCGTATCGCGGCGCCGTTCGTCGGCAAGCAACTCGGGCGCAACCGGATCAATCTGCTGCTGCGCCGGCTGACCGAAGCGTTCATTTCGCGCGGCTACATCACGACGCGTGCGTACCTCGGGCCGCAGAATCTTGCGTCCGGCACGCTGAAGATCAACCTCGTCCCCGGTCGCGTGGCCGCGTTGACGTTGAACGGCAAGCCGCTGAGGCCGCGCGATCCCGACGAGAAGTGGTACGAAGTGCGCGGCGGCGGGCTGCTGACCGAAGCCGGCACCGCATGGGCGTTCGCGAGCACGCCGGGCGACGTGCTGCGCCTGCCCGACCTGGAGCAGGGCGTCGACCAGATCAACCGGTTGCGGCGCAATCAGGCCGAAATCCGGATTCTCCCCGGCGAAGCGCCGGGCGATTCGATCGTCGCGATCTCGAACCGCTATGGCGATCGTCTTCATTACGATTTCGGCATCGACAACTACGGCAGCTCGCAGACCGGCAGGACGCGCTATCGCGCCGGTGTCGAAGCCGACAACGTGATCGGACTGCAGGAATCGCTGTCGTTCAGCTACGTCGGGACGACCGACACGAACGCGGTCGTGTTGTCGGCGGCGGTGCCGTACGGGTATCAAACTTTCAGCTACACGGCGTCGATGTCCGAGTACCAGCAGGCGATCGGCGACGTCGCGCTGCTCGCGGGGCGCACGTTCAGCCAGATGCTCGGCTGGAACGACGTGCTGGTGCGGTCGCCGCGCGGGCGCATGAGCGTCGACGTCACGCTCAACAAGCTGCGCACCGAGCGCGACCTCAACGGCATTCCGTTGTCGCCGCAGAACCTGACGGTGCTGCGGGTCGCGCTGAACGGGCTGTCCCGCTTCGTCATGCGCGATCAGGGCGCGGCCGCGACCTGGGATGTCGGCGTGTCGCAGGGGCTGCCCTGGCTGGCGGCCAACCACGATGCGTCGGACATCGGCATCGACGATGCGCACAGCCAGTTCACCAAGCTCGATGCCACCGGCACGCTGCAGTTCACGCTCGGCAATCTCGCCGGTTCCCTGTGGGCGTATCGCGGCACGCTGCGCGCGCAGTACAGCCGCGTCGCGCTGTTCGGCAACGAGCAGATCTTTCTGGGCGGCATGGGTTCGGTCCGCGGGTTTACCGAAGGCGGGATCGCGGGCGACAGCGGCGCATTCGTGCGCAACGAGCTGGCCTGGCAGAACGTGCCGGCGTGGCACGACGCGCGCATCGAACCCTACGTGTTTCTGGACGGCGGCAAGACGCACCTGAACGCACAGGGCGGCTGGCCGTCGCTCGTCGGCACGGGTGTCGGCACGCGCGCGCAATGGCGTTTGAAAGGCGGAACCCTGTCGGCCGAAGTGCTGGTCGGGCAGGCGCTCGCGCAACCAGCTGCACTCGGCAAGAAGGCCAGCGTGTTGCTGGCCACACTCAACTGGACGGACTGATGGAGAACTTCATGAATCGCCTGTCGAACGGTCGCGAGATCGCGATGCAATCCAACCTGTCGGCGCGTATTCGCAAGATCGGCGTCACGCTCGTCGCGGCGACGCTGTGCGCCGCTGTCGCTCCGCACGCGTATGCGGTTCCCAAGGCGTCGAAGAAACCCGCCGATGCAGCCGCCGCGATGCCGGCCGATGCGATCGCGAGCGTGAACGGCGTGCCGATTCCGCAAGCGCAGGTCGACGAAGCCGTGCGCGCGTCGAAGGCGCCCGATACGCCGGCGCTTCGCGCGGCGCTGAAGAACCAGCTGATCGCGCGCGAGTTGTTTCGACAGGCGGCGCTCAAGCAGCACTACGACACGAAGCCGCAGGTCGTGGCCGCCGTCGAGCAGGCGAAGGCGCTCGCGATGACGCAGGCGTACCTGCGCGATCAGATCAAGCCGGCACCCGTCACGGACGCGGACGTCAAGGCGCGCTACGACGCGGTCGTCGCGACGCTCGGCGAGAACGAATACAAGCCGAGCGTGATTGCCGTCAACGACGCGGACACCGCCAGGCAGATCCTCGCGCGGCTCAAGAAAGGCGAGGACTTCGGCGGCCTCGCGCGGCAGTTCAGCAAGGGGCCGGCCGCGGCGCAGGGTGGCGCGCTGAACTGGATCTCGTTCAAGACGCCGATCGAGGCAGGCCACACGCAGAACTGGCCGCAGCCGCTTGCCGAAGCGCTCGTGAAACTGCCGCAGGGCGGCATGACGCGCGAGCCCGTGCAGGTCGGCGATGCGTACTGGATCGTGCGGGCCGACGACAAGCGGCCGACGCAGGTGCCGCCGTTCGATCAGGCGAAAGACACGCTGCGCCAGCAACTCGAGCAGGTCGCGATGGAGAAGGCAACCGCGCAGGTCGTTGCGGATCTGATCCGCAACGCGCGGATCCAGCAGTAGGCGGCAAGCAGCAGGTAGCAAGCAGCACGTAGCAGCGTCGGGCAGCCACCCGGCGAACACGCACGCGATGCCGGGCGGGGAAACCCGGCATCGCGCGGCGCCACGGTCGGGGATCGGCTGACGGCGTCGTCGCGGGGCCATCGAACGAAGCGAACAACAGAAGATGAACACGTCCAAGCGTAAGACCTTGCAGCAGCTTGCCGCCGCCGGCGCGGCGCGAATCGGTGCACGTGCGCGATCGGCGGCAGGTGCGCCGCGATGCTTCGCGGTCGAGCCGGCCGCGCGATCGTACCGCTGGTGGCAGCGCGCGACGAGCGCGCTCGTCGCACTGACGATGTTCATCGGGCCGATCACGGTCACCGTCGAGCAGTGCCGCGATGCAGCCGGCGTGCTCGGCGCGGGCAATCGCCGTGTCGACGACGACGCATGGCAGCGGTTGCTCGATCTCGCGTCGCTGCGCGTGCGATTCTCGATGCAGCTCGCGGCTGCCGCGCCGATCACGGACCCCACGGCGCCGATCTCGTTTCAGCCGGCCATCACGCAGTCGACCGGCGCGGGCGGCGGCGTCCCCGTCGTCAATATCACCGCGCCGAACGCGGCCGGCATTTCGCTGAACCAGTATCAGCAATTCAACATCGATCCGGTCGGGCTGATCCTGAACAACAGCCTGATGTCGGGCACGTCGCTGACGGGCGGCAACGTGCAGGCCAACCCGAACCTGAACGGCCGCACGGCGAGCGTGATCGTCAACCAGGTCACGTCGACCGGCAATGCCTACGCGAGCTTGCTGAACGGTCCGCTCGAAGTGTTCGGCGCGCCCGCGGCCGTCGTGATCGCGAATCCGAACGGAATCACGACGCGCGGCACCGGCTTTACCAACACGATCGGCGTGACGTTGTCGACCGGCGCGCCGCAGTTCCTCAGTGGCGTCGGCGGCACCGCGACCGACTTCGCGAACGCGAAGGCGCTCGGCTACAACGTGACCGGCGGTCACCTGCAGATCGAAGGCAATGCCGGCGTGAACGGGCCCGGCGCGGGGATCGAGGGGACCGTGGGCACGATCGACCTGATCGGCGAGACGATCGGTATCAACGCGCCGCTCTATGCCGGCACGCGCATCAACGTGATCGCCGGGCGTCAGTTCGTGACACCGGCCGCCGTCGATACGTACGGCACCACGTACGGCACGGCGGCGAACGGCTCGGACAACTCCGCCGCGGCGATCAATGCCGCGAACGGTGGCGCGAACCGTTCGCTCGCCATCGACGCAACCGCATTTGGCGCGATGACGGCGGGGCAGATCCAGGTGGTCAGCACCGCGGCGGGGATGGGCGTAAGGGCCGACGCGCAACTCGCCGCGAATGCGGGCGACTTGCTGCTGTCGGCGAACGGCGACGTGTCGGTCGCGGGTTCGGCCGCGCAGCAGCAGGCGACGGTTCATAGCGCCGGCAACGTGTCGATGACCGGTGCGCACATCGGGGTCGGCGGTTACGCGATCGATGCGAACGGCGACGTGACGTCGACCGGATCGATCCAGTCCGGCGGCAAGCTGGCGGTGGCGGCAGGCGGCAACGTCAGCGTCGCGAATGCGCAGGCGAACGGCGACGTCGCGATGACGGGCGGCGCGAACGTCACGCTCGGCGACGTGCAGGGCGGCGGTGCATTGTCCGTTACCGCGCGCGGCGCCGACGGCACGGGCGACGTGAACCTGAACGGCACGTCGGTCGTGACCGGCACAACGACCGTGCAGGCGGCCCGCGACGTCAACGTGAACGGGCAGACGAACAGCGGCACGCTGCGCGCGACCGCGCAACGCGACGCGACGGTCAACGCGGCGCTGCAGACCTCCGGCGCGCTGGCGTTGACGGCGGCGCAGGGCAACGTCGCCACGCATGCCGCGGTGAAGAGCGGTGGCGATCTTGTGCTGACGTCCGGACAGGATACCGTCGTCGCGTCGCAGGCGACCGCCCGGAACGCCGTCAGCGTGCAGGCGGGGCGCGACCTGAGCGTCAGCGGTTCGCTCGCGAGCGGAACCACGTTCGCCGCCGATATCGCGCGCGACGCGTCGATCGGCGGCTCGCTGATGGTCGGAACCGACGCGCGCGTGGACGCAGGGCGCAACGTCGACACGTCCGGCGTCGTGATCGTCCAGCGCAACGGGGCATTGAGCGCACGCAACGACATCACGGGAAGCGGCTCGATCGCGTTCGGCCAGAACGGCGCGCTGAATGCCGCGCACGACGTCGCGCTGACCGGCAAGCTGCTCGCCAATGGCCTGCAGGTCGACGCAGGCAACAGCGCGAGCCTCGCGACGGTCCAGGCGGGCGGCGCATTCGGTGTGACGGCAAGCGGCAGCGTCGGCGGCGGCGACGTCGTATTCAACGGCAACGCGGCCGCGCTCGGCGCCGCCGACGTGCACGCGTCGCGCGACGTCGTCGTGAACGGCGCGCTTGCGGGCGGCGCGCAGGTCGCGCTTGCCGCGCAGCGCAACGTGATCGTAGGCGGCAGCGGCACCGTGCAGGCCATCGGCGATCTGGCGATGACGGCGGCCAGCGGCAGCGTCGCGTCGGCCGGCACGTTGAACGGCGCGGGCGCGCTGACGGTGCAGGGCGCGCAGGATGTGTCGCTGACCGGCGCGACCACTGTAACCGGCGACGTGACCGCGACGGCCGGCCGGGATCTCACGATCGGCGGCGCGTTGGCGGGGCAGGGCGTCGCGACGCTCACGGCCGCGCGCGACATCGTCGCCGGCGGCACCAGCGGCTTCGCGCAGGACACGGTGTTGAGCGCCGGGCGCGATATCGGCGTGACCGGTGCGTTCCAGGGGCGCGCCGTCTCGATGACGGCAGCCGGTTCGATCGCGCTGAACGACGTGCAGGCCAACGCGGGGCTTCAGCTCGCGACCCGCACGGGCGACGTTTCGATCGGCGGCAACGTGAATTCGCTGACGAACGGGGCGATCGACGCGGCGCGCGACGTGATCGTCAACGGCACGCTGCGCACGGCGAGCGGCCTGGTCATCGGTGGCGGCCGCAATACGTCGGTCGGCGGCACGGTCCAGTCGAACGGCGACGTCGCGCTGACGAATGCCGCTGGCTCGCTGACCAGCACCGGCAATATCCAGTCGGGCGGCAATCTGTCGGTGACGGCCGCGCAATCCGTGGATCTGGGTGCGCAATCGACGTCGTCGCTCGGCAACCTGACCGTGGACGCGGGCCGCGACCTGACGATGAACGGCTCCGTCGTCGCGCAGGGCAACGGCACGCTGAACGCCGGCGGCGCGATAGGCGGCGCGGCCGCCGTTGCGTTCGGGCTCGCGGCCAACGTCGGTTCCGGCGGCGATACGACTCTCACCGGCTCGCTGCGCGGCGGCAACGTACGGACGACGGCCGGCGGATCGGCCACGCTGCACGACGTGCAGGCGGCGTCGACGCTCGCGCTCGATGCGGCGAACGACCTGAGCGTGACCGGTGCGGTGACGGGCGGCGCGGACGTGGCGCTGGCCGCGGCGCGCAATATCGACATCGGCGGGTCGTTGCAGTCGGCAGGCAACACGTCGCTGCTGGCGACCGGCGGCAGCATCGGATCGACGGGGGCGATCGCGAGCAATGGCGCGTTCGACGCGCAGGCAGGCAGTGACATCAACCTCGGCGGCAAGACGACCGTGTCGCGCGACACGACGCTCGCGGCCGGACGCGACGTCAACGTCAGCGGGTCGCTGGCCGGGCAGGGACAAGGCGTCATCAATGCGGCGCGCGACATCGTCGGCGCGGGCACGTTGACGTTCGGTCAGCAGGCCACGCTCGACGCCGGGCGCGACGTCGCGCAGCGCGGGCTGATCCAGGGACAGTCGGTCAGCGTGACGGCGGCCGGCAATGCGGCCGTGAACAACGTCGAGTCGACCGGCACGATCGCGCTGCGCGCGAACGGTACGAACACCGCAACGGGCGCAGGCGATCTGCGCATCGACGGTTCGGTCGCCGCTGCGGGCGCGATCACGGCGTTCGCGCAGAACGATGTCGCCATCGGCGGCAAGGCGGCGAGCGGTTCGACGGTTGGCGTGACCGCGCAGCGGGACATCGCCGTGAGCGGCGCGATCGAGTCGGTCGGCGATACGGCGCTGGCCGCGCGGCAAGGCAGCCTCAACGCGACCGGCGGTATCAACAGCGGCGGCAAGCTCGCCATCGCGACCGGCCTCGACCTGTCGCTCGGCGCGAGCACCAGCGCGATCGGCGACGCGACGCTGACGGCCGGCCGCGATGCCACGCTGAACGGCACGATGGTCGGACAGGCGAACGGCACGGTGACGGCCGCGCGCGACATCAACGGCGGCGGCAAGCAGGCGTTTGCCGCGACCGCGAACTATGCGGCGCAGCATGACGTCGCGCTGACCGGCGGCATGCAGGCGGCCGCGATCACGGTGACGGGCGGAAACAACGCGACGTTGCACGATGCGTCGTCGTCGACCACGTTGACGCTGACCGCGAACGGCAAGGCCGGCGAAGGCGATGCGGGCGTCACGGGGGCGGCGTCCGCGCAGGGAGCGGCGAACGTGACGGGCGCGCGGGATGTGTCGATCAGCGGCACGCTCGGCAGCGGCGGAGCGCTTGCATTGAGCGCGCAACGCAACGTGGCGGCGAGCGGCGGCGTGGAGTCGAACGGCGATCTGACGGCAACCGCCGCGAACGGCAGCGTCGTGCTCACCGGGGCGACCACGACCGCGGGCGCGTTCAACGTCATGTCCGGGCTCGATACGCAGATCGGCGGCCAGATCGCGGTGGCGAAGTCGACGAACGTGCAGGCTGGTCGTGATATCGCGTTGACGGGGGCGCTCGCGGGTCAACGCGACGGCACGCTGAGCGCGGGCCGCGACATCAACGGTGCGGGTTCCGCAGCATTTGCCCAGGCGACGACGCTCGAGGCCGCGCACGACGTCGCGCTGACGGGCGCGCTGCAAGCGGCGGCCATCAACGTGACGGGCGGCAACAATGCAGGACTCGGCACGATCCAGGCCGTCAGCGGCAATCTCGACGTCACGGCCAAGGGCGGTGCCGGCGGCGGCGATGTGACGATCGGCGGGGCGGCCACCGCGTTCGGCGCGATGCAGTTGCAAGCCGCACGGGACGCTTCCGTTGCGGGCGCAATCAACACCGGCGGCACGACGACGATCAATGCGGCGCGCAGTGTCGCGCTTTCGGCGGTCAATTCGGCCGGCGATCTCGCCGTAACCGCTTCGGGCGGGAACGCGAGCGCGACGAGCCTGACGACGCAGGGCAACCTGAACGTCGTGGCGGCACAGGACATCGCGGTGACCGGGCAGAGTGTCGCGGGCGGCAATGCTGCGCTGAACGCGGGCCGCGACATGACGCTCGCAGGCGTTGGCGCGCAGCAAAGCGGCACGTTGACGGCGGGCGGCTCGGTGAATGCCGGCGCGATCGCGTTCGCGCACCAGGCGAACGTCAACGCGGGCGGCAATATTGCGGTAACGGGCAACGTCGCGACCAACGGCGATCTCGCGATGACCGCCGGCAACGACTTGTCGGCCGGCTCGGTTCAGGCGGGCGGCGCAATCGGATTGCAGGCGCAGGGCCGCAACGGCGCCGGCGACGTGATGGTGAACGGCGCGGTGACGTCGGGCACCGCGACGACGATCGCGGCCGCGCGCGATGCGGGTATCGGTGCGGCATCCAGCGGTGGTGCGCTGAACGTGACGGCCGGGCGTACCCTCGGTGTCGCGGGCGGAATCAATTCGACCGGCGACGCGACGCTGACCGCGACGGCGGGCAATCTCGGCGTCGGCGGCGCGGTCGTGTCGACCGGCAATCTCCGGGCCAATGCGGGCGGCGGACTCGCGCTGCTCTCCGGCGGGCTCGTGAACGGCGATACGGCGTTGACGTCGGGCGGCGCGATGACGCTCGGCGGCGCGCTGTTCGGTCTCGGGGCCGCGAGCATCGACGCGGGCGGTGCGCTCGGCGGCGGTGCGGCACTGACGTACGGCAAGGACATCGCCGCCCATGCCGGAAACAGCATCACGCTCGGCGCGATTCAGGGCGCCGGCAAGTTGACGGCGGTATCCGGCGGCGACATGTCGCTCGGCGCGACCACCGCGGTCGGCGATGTGTCGGCAAAGTCGACAGGCGGCAGCGTGTCGTTCGGCGGGTTGTTGCAGTCGGGCGGCAATGTCGTGGTACAGGCCGCGAACAACGTGTCGCTCGCGGGCGGCGTGGGTTCGATGGGGACCGTCGACATCAACGGCATCGGCGGCAACGTGTCGGTCGCGGGCGTGTCGGCGAACGGCGACGCGACGCTGCATGCGGGGCAAACCGTCGCGTTGACCGGCAACAGCATCGTGGCCGGGCAACTGGGTGTGTCGGGCGGCAACGTCACGCTGAGCGGTTCGGCCGTCGGATCGAAGAACGTGACCGTTTCCGCGCAGGGAACGGTCGATGCCGGCAATGCATCGCTCGTCGCATCGCAGAACCTGCAGGTGAACGGCTCGAACGTGACGCTCGGCAATGCGACGGTCGGCGGCGCGCTCACCGCGCAGGCGTCGAACCAGCTCACGCTGGCGGGCGGCAAGGCGGTGAACGTCGTCGGCAACGCGACGCTGGCTTCGCAGAACGGGCTGTACAACGCCGCGAACGTGCTGGCCGGATCGCTCAACGTGTCGGCGCCGAGCCTGACGAACGCGGCCGGTGCGTCGCTCGCGTCGATCGGCACGACGACGATCAATGCATCGAGCTTCGCGAACGCCGGGCTGGTGAACGGGACGACGACGAACGTCACCGTCGGGGGCGCGCTGACGAACGTGGGCGGCTCGCTGATGGCGGTGAACGCGCTCAACGTCAATACCGGTACGCTGAACAACCAGAACGGGATCGTTTTTGCCGGCAACCCGAAGGCCGCGACCGGTGCGACCGGCGACGTGTCGCTGACGATCAATGGCGGCAATGGCGCGTTCTACAACGCGGGCGGACAGTTGCTCGCGCAACGGAACATGGGGATCAGCGCGGTCAACATGGCGTTCGATCCGTCGCAGGGGACGATCAGCCAGGGCGGCAATCTGTCCATCACGGCCGGGTACGTGAGTGTCGGCGGCACGTGGAATTACGGCGGGCAGAGCGTTTCGCTGACGGGGCTGAACGGGATCACGAACGACGGCACGATCACCGGGACGTCGCCGTTGACGCTGACGGCCGGCGGCAGCTTCGAGAATCACGGGCAGGTTACCGGGTCGGATGTGACGTTCAACGGCACGCTGAATAATGCGGCCGGGGCGGTGATGCATGCGGATAATGCGTTGACGCTGAATGGCGATACGACGAACCGCGGGACGGTTGAGGCAGGGAACGTTCTCAACGTCAATGGTGGCAACTACGACAACCAGGGCGCGACGACGCAGTCGAAGGGCGATGCGGTGTTTCGCTTGGGTGGGACGCTGCAGAACACGGGTGGATCGATCTTTGCGCAGCGGAATGTCGATATTTCAGCGGCATCGGTCGTGAACGATCAGACGGCCCCGGGTGTCGCTACTACGACGACGCGGGACGTTGTCGATCCCGAGTTGCTATGGTCGGGGGCGGTAGGGACGAAGACCGAGTGGCAGTTGCAGCGTGTTCCGGCGCCGGGCGATAGCGGTGGATATTATGTGCCCAGCCCGCATACCGTCAGCGCGACCCTGGGAGATCTTCTTTCGCCATCCGGGTTGTCGACGGACTCTGCCAATCGGCAGTGTGCCGGTTTGGACCGGTGCTTTATCGTGGGTACACAGCCTGCGGCTGGTTCTGGCGCTATCACGTTTGGCCAGTACAACGCATACCTGGGAACAGGGAACGCCATTGATAGCGCTGCTCCCAGATGGGCGATCGAAACGGGCGCGACGGCGCCTTCTTCCACTACGCAGACCTTCACGCTGCCGACTGTTCACGAAACGGTCACAAGCCAGCAGGCTGGTACTTCGGGCGTCATTTCCGCAGGAAATTCGATTTCGCTCACGGCATCGTCTCTCTCGAACCGAGGCGGTCAGATTGCGGCGCAGGGCGATATACGGCTGAATGTCCAATGGCTGGACAACAGTGCAGTAGCGCCTACACTCGTCAATCAAACGGTTCGGCAAGTCGATCAAGCACAGTACACGGCGTTCCTGACGCAGCTCAATGACACACTGGCGAAAACGGGATCGCAGAGTGCATGGCTCGGCGGGATGTACAGCACTTTTGGCCCGGTATTCGTGAAGGGGTCGGGCAGCCCGTCGGATGGTTTGCCGGTAACGACTTTTAAAATTGCGGTCAACAGTATTGCCCCAACGTCCACTGGGACCCTGAGCTCGTCTACACCGACCGGCATGATTGCGGCCGGAAATGACCTGTCAGTGGGCGGCGGAAATCTCGTCAACTCGGGCCTGCTTTACGCAGGCAACAATGTCGCGATTACATCGGGTACCCTGACCAACCAGGGGGGCAACCAGCAGAACTATTCGAGCCAGGTCGGCTGCGCCTCCGGCGTGCCGAACTCCGCCTGCGGCAACGCAGGCCAACCGCGCGGCAACAACCCGACCACGACGACGTTCGGCTACAGCCAGAACGATGCGACGATCTATGCCGGCCACGATCTCGTGATCGCGGCCGGCCAGATCAACAATACGTACGGCAACCTGCTCGCGGGCCACGACATCGTCATCGGCGGTGTCGGCACGACCGCGAACTCGACCACGCCCGCACAGAGCCTGAACAACACGTCCGGCAACATCGTTGCGGGCAACGACATCAAGCTCAACGTATCGGGCGCGATCACCAACAATCTGCCGCCGCCCGTGCCGGTACACGAGAACTACGGCAAGCACGAGCAATACTCGGGCTGCATGACAGCCGGCGGCTACAAGGAAAGCTACTGCGAGGGTTATGTCGACCAGCAGTCGGGCAGCTCGTCGGTGATCAGCGCGGGCAACAACCTGCAGATCAACGCGGGCAGCCTGACGAACATCGGCAGCCTGATCGCGGCCGGCAACAACGCGACGATCGCCGTCGCAGGCCCCGTCGTGAACGAGGCGCAGGTGCTGAACGCTTACTGGCACTCGCACTGGGTGCAGGAAACGGGCATGTTCAGCAGCGACAAGCGTCACGACATCTGGGCGTGCGGCACGCCGGAGCAGTGCAAGGCGTTATACGGAAGCGCATACACGAGCACGGGCGGCACCATCGATCCGCCGACGCCGGTCGGTAACATCGCGGCGACCATCCAGGCGCCGAACCTGTCGATCTCGTCGAACGGACAGATCCAGAACGTCGGCAACGTGATCGGCACGTATGTGTCGTTGACGGGCCAGAAGCTCATCAACGGGATCACGACGGCGAACACCTACACGCCGCGTGTCAATGCGCCGTCGCAAGTCATTTCGCTGAGCCCGGTGGACTTGCCGGGGCTGAACCTGTCCGTGCCTCGTGCAGTCGGCACCGGCAAGCTACCGACACCGGTCGCGGGCGCTGCGTCGTACGTCGACGCGTCGCTCGGCGGTTCCGTGCTCGGCTCGCTCGGGCCGCAGGACTTGCTGAACAATCTGCCGTCGGCGCTGCAGCCGTCGTCGACGCTGTTCTATTACAACCCGCAGGAAGAGGATCTGCTGTTGCAGCAGGCGGCGCTGAAGCAGACCGGCAAGTCGAGCTTCGTCGACGGGTTGACGTACGACAACGAGAAAAACCTGTCGGTGACGGCGCAGGAAAAGATGTACCTGTACCAGAACGCGGTCGATTACTCGAAGGCGCACGACCTGCAACTGGGCGCGGCGCTGACGCAGGAGCAGATCAACACGCTCGACAAGCCGATGCTGTGGTACGTCGAGCAGACGGTGCCGGACCCGTCGTGTCATGCGACGGGCACGGCGTCGTGCCCGACGATTACGGCGCTGATGCCGCAGGTGTATTTGCCGCAGGACACGCAGGCGATGTCGGCGGGCGGCAACATCTCCGGACACGACGTCACGCTGAAGTTCAATCAGGACGGTAACGGCAGCATCCTCAATACGGGGAGCATCTCCGCGTCGGGGACGCTGAGCGTCGACACGCACACGCTGACGAACCAGGCGAATCAGGTCAACGTCGGCGAGATCTGGCAGAAGGTCGATGGCGGGTATCTGAAGACGACGGGGACGGTGGTGCAGCCGGGCGGGTTCATGAGCGCGGCGAACATGGAGTTGAATGTTCAGGCGCTCAATCAGATCGGTGGAGCGCTGCAGAAGCTCAACGCGGATGGCACGGTGGACGCGGCGGCGACACAGGCCATGCTCGCGTCGCTGCAACAGCAGCTCGGCGGGGACTTCGCGCAGCAGACGCTGAGCGACCATCTGCATTCGGAGTTCGTGAAGCAGGGCGGATTTGGCCCGGATCAGCTTTTCTCGATGGCGGCGGCGGTGGCGCTGTCCGCGATGGGGATGCCTGTCGTGGGTGCCATGGTGGCGTCCGCGATGAATCAGGCGTTCAGCGATCAAGGGTTCAGCCTCGGGGAGGTTCTTAAGGCCGGCGTGGTCGCTGATTTGACGCAGGGGTTGACGCTGGGGCTCGGGCTTAACGCGGCTTCGCTGTCGTCCTTGGGGGATAGCCTCGTCGCTGGTACGGCCACGCTTGATCAGATCACTCAAGCGGCGGTTGGGATGGTTGGCCGCGGCCTCATATCGGCTACGGTCAACACGGCGGTATACGGCGGCAGCTTCGGGGAGGTCCTGAAAGGCAGCGTCGTCAGCGATCTGGCCGCCGTGGGTGCTGGCGCGATTGGGGAACTGAACGACACAGGCTTCTTTGGGACCGGCGACGGTTTCAAGGTGGGTTATGTGGTCGCGCACGCGGCGCTGGGTTGCGCGGGCGGTGCCGCGGGAGGGACCGGCTGTGCGGCGGGGGCGCTTGGGGGCGCGTTGTCTGCTGGCCTGAACCCAATCATCGATGCGACGGGCAGCATTCCCGCGCCAGTGCTGAATGTGATCGAAACGCTAGTGAGCGCTTCGGTTGCAGGCGCATTGGGGTTCAACGTTCAAGGTGCGGTGTCGGCGGCGCAGAACGAGACACAGAACAACTGGCTGAGTCATGTGCGGCCAAGCTCAATGACGTTGTCGCAGCAGGAGCAGTATGAACAGGCGGCGGCCTCATGTCAGCAGCAGGGGGGCTCTGGGCCGGCCTGTAGTCAGCAGAACCAGCTCGCTGCCTTGTCGGCCCAGAATGATCAGAATCTGGCGCAGGCGTGTGCGGGAGGGGCTAACGCGGCATGCCAAGCGCAGATTCAGGCGGCCAAAGCGGGTGGGAATCTGATCTTCACGAACCCTTTGGGGGGGGGGCTGAATTACACGTACGCGAATCCGCTGCAGTTTGCGGCGGGGCCGGAAAGCGTGCCTTTCACGTATGCCAACGGGCCCCAGATTACGAGTATTCCAACGAACTCGGGTTCGTCGGTCGGCGCTGCGACGCTGAACACCATGCTGGGCAGTCCACTGGCGGGGGCATTCGCAGGTATGGTGTATGCCTTCGGCGGGTCGAACGAGCGCGCTTACTCGGCCGCGCAAATGGGCGTTGCAGTGGAGGGTATCCTGGCCGGTGCGGCGGGATATAGCCTGCCGAAGGCGCCGGGGGATGTTTCTCGAGCCTCTGCAGGTCGGGGCAGCGATTACGCGGGGGCGAGCACGGAAGGGGGCACAAACAGCACCTCCGGCTCTGCACCCATGATCGCTGGCGTGACGGTCACTGATCGGGCTACCGGAAACATCTACCAAGGCACCGTTAATCTTCAGCCGACGCTAGACCGAATCGCCGCTGGTGTGAAGTATCCGTCACGTAACGATGGCACCACCTTCAAAAATGAGGAGGGACTCTTGCCGTCGCAGCCAGTAGGCTTCTACAAGGAATATGTTGTTCCGACGCCCGGGGTGAAAGGTGCCGGTCCACAGCGGATCGTGACCGGGCAAAATGGCGAAGTTTATTACACGCCCGACCACTACGAGACATTCATTCCCGTGAAAAGGTGACCGCGATGACAATCGTCAACCCGTTTCGTTACGAAGCGCAGCCGAGCTATTACAGCCCGAAAGACGCATTTGTTGCTATGCTCCCTGCGACCATTGGAACGAAGAATGGCTTGCTTGAGGCGCTAGCGTCCTTGCTTGTATTCCCCGCTTATTTCGGATTTAACTGGGATGCGTTGTTTGACTGCTTGCGCGACTTCAGTTGGCTGGACGAACACGACATCGTGTTAGTCCATCCTGATCTCCCGCTGTTGCAGCAGTCAGAGCTGAAGATCTATTTGCGTTTGTTGCGCGATTCAGTTCTCGATTGGCGTCCAGATGAAGCTCATCGCTTCGAGGTTGTATTTGCCGAATCCGACAAGGACGCTGTAGAACGCATGCTGCGAGAGTGATAGCTTGGTACTGCACCAGAACAGGAACGTTGTTGCCCCAAACACGGAGGCAACTCGTCCGGTGATCGTAGCGAGCAATCTGGATATATACCGTGGAATCAATGACGGTACGCCAATTGCACTGCCACAAAGAGTGGTGCCAGAGTGGGCCGTAACCGGTCCGCTTGCGGAGGCCGACGGTGTACCGTACACGGTGTTGAGTGGGAAGGGGGCCAGCGATGGCATGACGGTCTATCGTCGGAGCGCAACTTTTCTGGGCTGGCATGCGCGATATTGGACCGGACGAAAGTGCCATAGGGACGCGCGGAGCGGACGGCGCACGAATATCGGCCAGATTCATACAGGCGTGGATGACCGGCGCGGGTTTGGATCGATATGTATCGTGGGCCAGGGAGCATGACGACGCCATCCCGCTTGGTGTGTTCGAGGAGTTGCTCGTCGCGGTGCTGAGCAAACTTCATTTTTGGGCTGAGCAGGCCGATGCTTTGGTACGTCGAGCAGACGGTGCCGGACCCGACGTGTCACGCGACGGGAGCGGTGACGTGCCCGACGATTACCGCGCTGATGCCGCAGGTGTATTTGCCGCAGGACACGCAGGCGATGTCGGCGGGCGGCAACATCTCCGGACACGACGTCACGCTGAAGTTCAATCAGGACGGTAACGGCAGCATCCTCAATACGGGGAGCATCTCCGCGTCGGAGACGCTGAGCGTCGACACGCACACGCTGACGAACCAGGCGAATCAGGTCAACGTCGGCGAGATCTGGCAGAAGGTCGATGGCGGGTATCTGAACACGACCGGGACGGTGGTGCAGCCGGGCGGGTTCATGAGCGCGGCGAACATGGAGTTGAATGTTCAGGCGCTCAATCAGATCGGTGGGGCGCTGCAGAAGTTGAATGCAGACGGCACGGTCGATCAGGTTGGTACGCAGCAGGCACTCGCAAACCTGCAGCAGCAACTCGGCGTGAACTTTACGCAGACGTCAGTCAGTGATCACCTGCATTCGGACTTCGTGCAGGAGGGCGGCGGGCTGCCGACGTTTGCCATCGCGGCCATCGCGATTGCAGCGTCGATCGTGACGGCGGGCGCCGCCGCCGCCGCGGGCGTTGTGATGACGCAGCTGTCGGTTGGTTCGGTAATGATCGGCGCACTTGGCGGCATGGTTGGAAGCATTACCAGTCAAGCATTCTCCGGGAACGGGCTGAATTTCGGAAAGATCCTGCAGGCGGGCGCCCTCGGCGCATTGACTGCCGGTGTCATGGCTGGGACGGGTCTTGCCAATCTTCAGGGTTTGCAGGATCTCGGTCGAACAATCGGAACCGGTGGAGCGGTCTCGATGGGGCAACTCGGCCAGGTGTTGGAGAAGATTGTTGAGCGCGGCGTCGTGTCGGCCGCAATCAATACGGCCGTATCCGGAGGCAGCTTCGGCAGTGCGCTTACGAACAGCCTGATCAGCGATCTCGGCGTGATTGGTGCGGGTGCAATCGGCGTTGCTTCGACGGACAAGACTTCGGTACTGGCAGAGGGCAGCCCGGGGTACGTACTGGCTCATGCGACGCTGGGGTGTGCGCTTTCAGCTGCGGGAGGAAATGGATGCGCGGGAGGGGCGATTGGTGGCGCTGTCAGCGCAATTGCGACGCCGTATGTTCGAGACAGCCTGTATGACGGAAAACAGACTGTCACGGTAACGGACAACGGTGACGGAACGTCGACGCAAGTTACGAGTTTCAACAATGGCACGACTAATGCTGTCATCGGGGGAGTTGCTGCGCTTGCTGGAGGCCTCACGAGTGGTCTTGCTGGAGCTGATGCACAGGCCGGCGCGACATGGGCAGTCAACGAGGCGTTCAACAATTCGCTTCATGACAAGCTACAGAAATTCGTAAATGCCGCCGTAGCCTTCGCTGGTCAAGCGTCTCAATACGGGTTTTCGCTGCCTGTTGCGATGACGGCTCTGAGTGGTCGCGCTGCGGCGTCGGTTGCATCGCAGAGTCCGCAGGAGACGGTGAACTGGGCAAAGGAGGCGGGATCGGCCGCTGTGTCGTCAGTGAAGGACACTGTCAAACAAGGGGCCTTGCTCGCATACGACAACCTGTTTTATTCCGGCCTGCCGGGTTCGGCACCGATGAGCGCGTTATATCAGTCGGCCGCTCAGAATGGGATTGTCGGTACGTTTGTTCAGGGGGGCACGAATACGTTGGATCTGCTCAGCGCCGCCCTGAAGGGTAATCCGACAGCTATTGGGGCGTTGACGGGCGGCGTTGTGTTGGGCAGCGCAATTGGCGGGCTTGGCGGGCTTATTCGCGGAACCGTGGCTGGCGATGCCTCAGGCATTCTGACGGGCACGGCTGATGGCGCGGGGACGCGACTGGTCACGGTTGGGGACGAATCATACTCCGGGCCCCGCGGAACCTGGGACGGGGGGGCGAATCATCCGGTCGGTTCCAATGGGGCCGCACCGAATGCGGTGGCGAATACCACGGACGTTGCGACGACGACACCGGAGCTCGGGGGTAAGGGAGGCAAGTCTCGCAATAAGCCACCAAGCCCTTTGCCTGACGCAGAAGGGCTCCCGCACTCGATCATTGAGCGCCCCGGATTTGATGGGCAATACACGACATATAATGGTGATGGAACTTGGAAGCAGTATCGCGGCTCCGGTCAAGACCATGGAAATATTGCACGCCCAAATGTCAAGGAAACTGGAATCAACTATGCTCCAGATGGGAGCCAGTTCATAGGAAAGCCCAAGGTGCGTGAGCCCCGATCAGATGAATTTCCAGGAGGAAAGTAATGTATAACGACAAGTCATTCGATTTTGCTTCATTTGTTGCCGCCAATCCGCCGGGTAGTGTTTCTGGGCTTGACTACGTGCATACTGTCTATAAAGCTCATGGGCTGGTGTACGACTTCGTCTTTCATTTTGCAAAATTATTCTTCCCGGATTTTAGGGTTGTTGGCGGTGGGGTATTCGTTTCTGAATTGTTCAGTGATGAAGAGTACGAGGATTTGTTGAGTAAAGGGAAGGCTGTTCATGAGATTCAGTTCTGGATAAATCTGCTTGAGATAACGGGGATGTTTGATGATATTGATACCGACCAGGCTGCCGAGCTCGCGAAATTGATCGTCGATGGCTGGAATGTGAAATTGCAGAGAGATTTTGGTGATGTGTCGGTGCCAGCGCGGGTTATCTGTGATGATGAAACTGGGGAGGTTTTTGTGACGATCGGATATCAAAGATAGACGGCAGGAAAGTTGTGATTTTCTGAGGAGCGATTGGGTCGCAATTTCCGAGCGGGAAATTGACTTTGCAGATCTCCATCCTTAAGGGGGGTGGTTGCAATCTGCCGTCCGCCTCCGCTTGCGCGGACAGTAGCTGCTGCATAAAGATCAGCGTAACTTAAGACTGCTTAGACTCTCGTTTCGAGTGCAACACCGTTGATGAGGTAGGGTGTTGCAATGACGAAATACCAGCATCTGAGCGCCGAAGAGCGCGCGGCGATCATGATCGAGAAGGCCAGAAACACGAGCGTCAGGGCGATTGCAAGGCTGCTTGAAGAACTGCGCATCATCCATCGACCCGAGGCAATCGAAACGCGCCAATGGCCCGGTCATTGGGAAGGCGATCTCATCAAAGGCGCCTTCAATCGCTCCTGCGTCGGTACCTTGGTCGAGCGCAAGACGCGGTTCGTCGTGCTGTGTCGCATGAATGGCTGTACGGCCCAGGACGCACTGGAGGGGTTCACGCGCCAGATGAAGAAGCTCCCGGCCTTTCTGCGTGAGAGCCTGACGCACGATCGTGGATCGGAAATGACTTGCCATGTCGAGTTGGCTGAACGACTGAATCTGGACATCTGGTTCGCAGATCCCTACGCCCCTTGGCAACGGGGCAGCAACGAAAATACCAACGGCCTGCTGCGCCAGTTTCTGCCCAAGGGGCCGACCTGTCAGGCGTCACCCAGATGCAATTGAACGACATTGCCAAACTGATGAACGGCCGCCCTCGCCAAACCCTCAACTGGAAAACCCCTGAAGAGGCTATGGCGATGGAATTGGCTGCCGCCGGATTGGCTAAACGTTGCACTTGATTCTTGAGACCGCCCAGCAACAGTTGTCAAGCCTGCAGAGCGCAGTGAATGCTGCGACTCAAGGTGGCGTGCCCTACAATCAGGTGATTAATGTTGGCGGCTGGGAACTGAAATTTTCACCGCCGCAGCAGCCTGGGCAGCTTCCTGCTCTGATCCACGCTTTACACACCGGAAAGTAATATCGGAACATGGAAATCAAGATCGAAAAGCCGTTCCGTTTGCACCTCGATGTTGTTGAGGCAGACGAACATGTACCGTCGATGCGAATGCAGGTGGTGATCGACGTGCAGCAGTTTGGGCACAGACTGGAATATCGAGGAAGCGCGTGGTTTGATTGCTCTGTTTGGGACACGTTTGTCTCTGATATCGGGGGCGGGGAGGCTGAACTTGTAGATATGGGTGGCCACTTTACTTTGCGGCTTGGAGAGGTTTCTGAAAAGCCGGAGATTTCGTGGGAAATGAAGAAAGCGGACGTAACGGGGGCAATTGCCACAGCCGCCTTTCGAGCACCAATCGACGAAGATGCCTTGGCACATGTTAAAGACCAGTTCATGCAGTTTGATCGTTGGTGGTAAATGACACGAGCCCGGCCATGTGCCGGATTCGTGCTTGATTTCGTCGGCGCGCGCGATGGCACTGTTGTTGAATTGCTCGATTCGTCGTCGCCGCGTGCCGGTGCCGGGCCACTAGAAAACCCTCGCCGCGACTTCGAGGCATGCCCCTCGTTGGGATGCATTTGCCGATTTTCGTTGATCGCGCACCGCAGCCAGATGTCTGCAATGACGCGATGATCGTCATGAATCCGGTATGCCAGCGAGGCGATAGCGATCGAATAGATCGCTCATCGCGCCGCCACGATGCTCGAATCATCATGTCCATCGGACATTACGGAGAATCAGCATAAGCGATGCGCATTCCACAACGTTTGTCGAACGCATTATCGACAGCTGCGACCTCGATTACGACAGAGGGTGAACTCCCGGCTACCGTCCGAAAGGACCTTCTTCAGTTGATCGAGGCCCTGTCGGCGGCCGAGCACGCCGATGCGGGGTATTTGCGCCGCGCGAGATTGGCGGTGATCTGTGCAAGAGAGGTGCTTGGCCGGCTGAGTCCGTATGCGAGCGTGTTGACGGCAGCCGAAACGATTCTGGCGAGCGGCATCGACGCGTTATCGGGTCAATGCGATCTGCCGACCCTCGAAATAGCCAACGGCGAGTACCACACGAAGGTTATCGATCTGCTCGAACATGGCGAATCGGCCTTTGTCTCCGTTTATGCGGGCATGGCCGTTTTCTCTGCGATCAATACGATTTTGTACGACACGAACTTCGATGTGGTCGGCGAAACCGAACAGAGCGTGCCTCCGGACGATTGGGATGCTGGCTATTACGCAGCGCTCGCGGTGTCGGGCAGTACGATCTGGGAAGCCAAGGGCGGCGCCGAACGCCGTCGATCATACTGGCGCTTGTACTTGCAAAACGCTATTCCCGCAGCCTGGGATGTTCTTGTGCCGCTGCGTAGCGACTGAAGCATTTTCCCGATCGACAGATTGAATTCAAACGTGGGTTTGACTTCATCGCTCGAGCCAACGGCCGAGCAAAGGGCCTTACGGAACCCCGGAACAAATCCCTTAGAAAATTCCCTCGATAAAACCCCCTAAAGAAATCCCCACCACCGCCGTTACCCTTCCTCGGTATCTCAAAAAAGTACTACCAGAGCCGTAGAACCAAACCACACGACCAGATAACCGAGGGGGCGCCCGGCCGGCGAGGCCGTGCGCATGACCAGAACATGGGATGTACCGATTCGATGGGGCGCGCAGGCACCGGGGGCTGGCGCGCGCTGTGCCTTTGCCTTGCCGCGGTATGTCTGCCGCTGCATGCGGTTCTCACCGCTGCGTGCGCCTTCCCGCACGACCACACCTCCACACTCGTATCCGTCGTGCCGAATATCCGGCAACCGACGAATCCCGCATTGCTCTTCCCCTACACATCACACCAAGCATCCAACATCGCTCGAGGAGGCCCCCACAACCCACCGTAAAAGTAACGCGATTCGAATCTAGACCACTAAAAAAAACGCACCAAAAAATCGAGGATTGAATTGAACAAGCATTCCCTTTGTCTGCTGACCGCAGCCGCGATCTCGGTATTCGTCGTCGCTGGTTGCGGCGGCGGCGACGGCTCGTCGAACGCAAGCAGCGGCACGCCCGCCAACACCGGCGGCGCCAACAACTCAGCCAGCGCACCGTCCGTCGCGTCCACGCCGCTCGCGGCACCCCCCGCAAGCGCCCCCGTCGCATCGTCGCAGCCGGTGACGGTCGGCGAGGCACTGCCCAGCCTGACGACCCCGCAAGACGGTTCGACGGCCGCAACGGCAACCGGCCCGGTCGGGATCTGGTCGGCATCCGGCAACCTCGGCTACTCGACCATCGCCCTGGTCGACCCGCACAACAACCTGAGCACGCTCAATCTGCTCGGATCGTTCGTGATGTCCGACGATTTCACGAATCTGACCGTCAACGGTTCGACGTGGTCGCTTGCACCGGGTATCAACTTCGCGGGAACGAGCGGCATCGTCACGAAGATCGATTCGGGCTCGGGCGCATACAGCCCGAAGCAGACGTTGTCCGGCACGATCACCCGCAACGGTACGGCCTCGAATTTCACGTGGACCTACAACGCCGCGAACGCACTTGCCG
The DNA here is from genome assembly GCF_001547525.1 of Burkholderia anthina. Lineage (GTDB taxonomy): Bacteria > Pseudomonadota > Gammaproteobacteria > Burkholderiales > Burkholderiaceae > Burkholderia > Burkholderia semiarida. The sequence goes on along the minus strand of NZ_LNJP01000003.1, from coordinate 732,009 downwards.
TCACGCAGGACAGCGTGGTGGGCACGTGGGCGACGACCAACGCATCGTTCGCGATTGCATCGGGCGGTACGCTGACCGGCACGCTGAGCGGTTGCAACCTGAGCGGTACGTTGCTGCTTTCCACGCCCGGCTCGAGCCAGAACATGTACGACATGACGGTGACGGCCTCCGCATCGACGGGCTGCAAGCTGCCGGCCGGCGTTCCGCTGTCGGGCAATGCCGCGATCATGTTCGTGCCGATCACGGGAACCAACGGTTTCAAGCGCTCGATCCTCTACGTGCTGCGCGCGGCTGATTACAGCTTCATCGCGTACGGTCAGGTGATCAAACAATAAACGCACGGTCGCACCGCACACGGCGCGTCGACGCGCCGCGTGCGGCGGCCCGATGAACACGTTCCGTCAACAACGAAAGCCACTGATCCAATGAAGAACTCATCCAAAGCCACCCTGGTCGGTTGCGGCCTGCTCGTGACGCTGCTGTCCGGCTGCACCACGGTGCCGAACACGGACATGACGCCCGAGGCGCGTCAGAAGCTGCATTCGATCGCGATGCTCGACGTCATCGAGCCGAAGCGTGTCGCGGTCGTCAATTCCGGCGGCGCGGCGGCCGGGTTCGGGTTGATCGGCGCGCTCGCGCAAGGCGCCGTCAACGCAAGCCATACGAGCACCTACACGGACCACGTGGCCGCCGGCAAGATCCTCTTCGCACCGGACATCGCGGACGGCGTGGCGGGCCGCCTCACCGGCAACGGCTATCAGGTCGTGAAGCTGGACGGGCAGAAGGTGAAGCTTGCCGATGACGGCAAGTCGGACGACTACTCGGCGATCCAGACCGACGCGGATGCGATCATGAACGTGTGGTTCACGTCGTTCGGCTATATCTCGCCGCCTCAGCAGCTCGACTACATCCCGTGGGTCGTCATCCGCGCGCGCATTCTCGACGCGAAGACGAAGCAGGACCTCTATTACAAGACGTTCGCGTGCGGCTACGACGTCAAGGCGAGCAGCGTCCACATCGACAGCGATTTCGCGTACACGTACGGCAGCTTCAGCGATCTCGAGAAGAATTTCGACAAGTCGGTGGAAGGGATCAAGTCGTGCGAGAAGTCGGTCGCGGACATGATCGGTCGGGATCTGGCGCGCACGCCGGCGTCGGCGCCGGCCAATGCCGCTGCTTCCACGACGATGACGAGGCCTGCAGCCACTGCGACGGCCACGGTGTCGAAAAAACTCTGACGCGCCTGCAGGATCGTCGCGATACGCGTTCCGAATCCGGCAGTGCTTGAAGAAAAAGCGGGAAGGGAAGTACTGCATGCAGCCGGGCGGTTGTCACACCGCCCGGCCGCTCGCGAAAGCGACTGACTTACTTGTCGCTGTCGCCCTTGATCTGCGGCAGCGCCGACGCTTCACCCGGCGTCAGCAGCCCGACCTGCGAATACACGCGCAGCTTGTCGCGCGTATCGGTGATGTCGAGGTTGCGCATCGTCAGTTGGCCGATCCGGTCGCGCGGCGAGAACGTCGACGCCACCTTCTCCATCGACAGGCGTTCCGGCTGGTACGTGAGGTTCGGCGACTTGGTGCTCAGGATCGAGTAGTCGTTGCCGCGGCGCAGTTCGATCTTCACTTCGCCGGTGATCGCGCGCGCGACCCAGCGCTGGGCGGTTTCGCGCAGCATGATCGCCTGCGGGTCGAACCAGCGGCCCTGGTACAACAGGCGGCCGAGGCGGCGGCCGTTCTCGCGGTACTGCTCGATCGTGTCTTCGTTGTGGATGCCGGTGACGAGACGCTCGTACGCGATGTACAGCAGCGCGAGGCCCGGGGCTTCGTAGATGCCGCGGCTCTTCGCCTCGATGATGCGGTTCTCGATCTGGTCGCTCATGCCGAGGCCGTGGCGGCCGCCGATGCGGTTCGCTTCCAGCAGCAGCTCGACCTGATCCTTGAACTCGACGCCGTTCAGCGCGACCGGCTGGCCGGCTTCGAAGCGCACCGTCACTTCCTCGGCGGCGATCTTCACGTCGTCGCGCCAGAACGCGACGCCCATGATCGGGTTCACGATCTTGATGCCGCTTTCGAGGCTTTCCAGATCCTTCGCTTCGTGCGTCGCGCCGAGCAGGTTCGAGTCGGTCGAATACGCCTTCTCGGCCGACATCTTGTACGCGAAGCCGGCCTGGTTCATGAATTCGGACATTTCGGCGCGGCCGCCGAGCTCGTCGATGAACGTCTGGTCGAGCCACGGCTTGTAGATCTTCAGATCCGGGTTCACGAGCAGGCCGTAGCGGTAGAAGCGCTCGATGTCGTTGCCCTTGTACGTGCTGCCGTCGCCCCAGATGTTGACGCCGTCTTCCTTCATCGCGGCGACGAGCATCGTGCCCGTCACGGCGCGGCCGATCGGCGTCGTGTTGAAGTACGTGACGCCGGCGGTCGTGATGTGGAACGCGCCGCTTTGCAGCGCCGCGATGCCTTCGGCGACGAGCTGCGCGCGGCAGTCGATCAGGCGGGCGCCGGCTGCGCCGTATTCGATCGCGCGTTTCGGGATCGCGTCGTAATCGTCTTCGTCGGGCTGGCCGAGGTTCGCCGTGTATGCGTACGGGACGGCGCCCTTCAGTTTCATCCAGTGCAGCGCGGCGCTGGTGTCCAGGCCGCCGGAGAAGGCGATACCGACCTTCTGGCCGGTCGGGAGGCTTTCGAGAATCGTGCTCATAGGAATTACCGTGGATTGAAGCCGGTGGGATCGTATTTCGCGGAATATGCGAGTATCGGCTGTCCGGGAAGTTGGAGCAAGGGTTGATTTTGGTGCGGAACCGGCGTCGAGCCTGTCGCGGCGGGCCTGACGGGCGATTAACCGGGTGGAGAATGCCGTGCCGGACGGCGTTGCATCGCCGCCGAAACACGCACGCCCGCGCCGGGGCGGCGGCCGGATTTCCGGGGCCGGATCGGACAAAGGCCCCGATCGTCGCCGCCGGCGTGTCGTCGCGCCACACAGAAAGGTATATGAAAGATTGACGCGTGAACCCCGGATTCCCGGAACGTCAGATATTCCACGACCGCGCGGTATCGAGCAGCCGCTCGCGCAGCTGGTCCACTTCGCCGGCCAGCTTGGCGGTGATCGACACGTAGCCGGACAACTGCGGCGGCGGCGCGTCGTGCAGCGGCTCGACCGGCCGGCGGCGCGGGGCGAGCCGGCTCGGCGTGCCGAACTTGAGCGCGCGGCTCGCGCCGACCAGCGTGTCGCGGATGCGCCGATTCAACGGCTTCATCTCGACGCGCATGTATTCGCGGGCCGCCGCGTCGTCGCGGGCCGGCAGCGCGCTCGACAGGATCTCCAGATAACCGATGCACAGGCGCAGGCTGCGCTGGATCGCCTCGAGCTGCGTCATCGACGTCTCGCATTCCTTCGACACCGACGGCATCAGCGAGCGCAACTGCACGAGCAGCGTGCTCAGCGCGGCCATTTCCTTCAGGTGCGCGTCGTCGCCGACCGGGCGGTCGCCCGCGAGCCGCGCATGCACGGCCGCGCACGCGCGCAGCGCGTCGGCGAGCTTGTAGCGCCACGAGTAGGTCGCATAGAGCGGCAACGCGAACGAGAACGCCAGCGCGATCGCGATGCCGACCAGCACGTTCACCGCGCGCCACAGGCCGTCGACGATCTCGTTGTCGCCGTGCCCGGCGACGATCACCATCGTGATCGCCGACAGCAGCGCGATGTAGCCGGCCTTGCCGATCGCGTGATACGCGCAGACGCCGCACCCGACGGCCATCAGCAGGTAGATGACGAACGGCGCATGCAAAGCGGAATAGAGAAGGATCAGCGCGAGGCCCGCGAGCGCGCCGATCGACGTGCCGAGCGCGCGCTCGGCCGCCTTCTTGCGGATGTTGCCGTGATGCTGCAGCCCGCCGACGACGATCAGCACGGTGATCGTCGACCATTCGCCGTGCGGCACGTTCAGCCCCGTGGACAGCGCGATCGACACCAGAATCGCGAGCGCGACGCGCGCCGCATGGATCAGCTTCGCGTGGCGGTAGCGGCGGTACGGGTCGAGCAGCGGGCGAAGCGCGTGGCGCACGAGCGGCGGCAATCGGGTCGGGAGCGGGGCGTTCATGACGGAGCAGGAGTGGCCGGAACGCGCACGGCGGCCCGCGCGGGCCGGCGCCGCGCCGCATGCGCAGCAGACGTAACGCTAGCCGAACGCGCGCGGGCTGTCCACGGCGCGGCCGGCAGGCCAGGCGGCAGGCGGCCGCATCAGATCACGCGCCACGTTCCATCATCGCGCGTCAAGCGTCGGCCCCGCTCGACTGCGCGTCCAGCACGCGGTTGCGGCCGCCGGACTTCGCGCGGTACAGCGCTTCGTCTGCGCGCCGCAGCAGCGTCGCGGCGTTCATCCGGCCGTCGGCGGCGGTGGCCGTGCCGATGCTGGCCGTGACGCGGCCGTACGGGCTCTTCACGTGTTCGATCTCGAGCCCCGCGATCGTACGCCGGATGCTTTCGGCGACGGTCGCCGCGCCTTGCGCGTCGGTGTCGGGGAGCGTGACGACGAATTCCTCGCCGCCGTAGCGCGCGACGTGATCGCTGTCGCGGCGCAGGCAGCGCGATAGCGATTGCGCGACCTGGCGCAGCACGTCGTCGCCGGCCGGGTGGCCGTAGTAGTCGTTGAACGCCTTGAAGTGATCGACGTCGACGAACAGCACGGACAACGGGCGCCCGCTGCGCGACGCGCGCTGGGCCTCCTTCGCGAGCACCGCGTCGAACGTGCCGCGGTTGTCGAGGCCCGTCAGCGAATCGGTGTGCGCGAGCCGGTACAGCTTGGATTCGGCGTCCTGCCGGCGCTTCAGCTCGCGCGACAGCGCGAGCGAGCCCCACGCGATGAACGCCGTGAACAGGCTCATCAGCACGACGGTCCAGACCGCGCGGTGGCGCCATGACGCGTAGATGTCGATTTCGGCGGGCGCGACGTCGACGATCAGCGGCAGCCCGGCGAGATGCTTGTACACATAGACGCGCCGCACGCCGTCGATGGCGCCGACGCCGGTCAGCTCGCCGGCGCGGCCGCGCTGCGCGTCGATGAACAGCGGCGAGTCGTGCAGGTCGAGGCCGACCACCCGCGTGTCGTACGGCAGGCGCGACACGAGCGTGCCGTTGTCCTCGACGATCGCCGCGCTGCCGTGCCGGCCGACCGCGATGCCGTCGAGCAGCGCGCGGAAGTAGTCGATGCTGAGCGTGCCGACGACGATCCCGCCGAACGTGCCGTCGGGCCGGTTGATCCGGCGGCTCAGCGCGATCGTCAGCGCGCCGCCGCGCAGCCGCGACGCGTACGGCCGGCTGATGTAGAGGCCGGGGGCAAGCCGGTCGCGGTGCACGGCGAAATAGTCGCGGTCGGCGAAATTGCCTTGCCGCGCGGGCGACGCGCTGGAGTCGATCGCGATATTGCCGTGCGCATCCATCACGAAAATCGAGCCGAGATAGGCGCCGGTCGCCGCGCGGTCGAACAGCAGCCGGTGGCGCTGGCGCGGCGGCAATGTCATCAGTTCCGGATCGGCCATGCCGTCGACGACGTTTTGCAGCGACAAATCGTAGAGTTCGATATTGCGCGCGATATCGCGTTCGATCAGCAGCATCAAGTTGCGCGCATTTTCAACCGCATGGTCATACGCGTCGCGTCGCGCCTCGATTAATAGCGACGTGGAGAGTCCCCAACTGAACATCAGCAGGACGATGCCCGCCACGAGTACGCCGCGGGGCGACAGAATGCGTGCCACGATCGACGCGGTTTGGCGGCGCAGCGTGGCGGGCAGCGGGAATGACTTCATCCTCGGGGGCTGGGGGCGGCGGCTGTTCGCATCGTTGGCGGTTCCGCGCGCGGATTATTTCGAATTAAACGTCATTATCCCGCGATTTCCTGAATTTCGCGCGTACATGCAAAACATGCATGTAGACAGCGTGACGCGCGACGGTTACGCATCATTACCGCATGGCGTACGGACCACTTGATTTGAATCAATTAACAGTGTCGGTCTTTTTGTCTGATTAATCGCATAATCATCAGTCGATTTTGCCTATTGCAGCGGTATTTGGCGGATCGGGACAGGATTACCTGCCGACCGCGACAAATGAAAATCGAATGACCCGGTCGCAATCGTGGTTTTTGCAACGTATGAGGAAATCGCGGCGGCCGACGCGGCCAACCCGTCGATTCCGCGAAATCTCCGGCGCGCCAGCGGGCGCGCCGACCTCGGCTGTCCCCCTGTCGAATCAGGTAGAATCCGCGCTTCGCCGCAGGAGCCCGCCGCGCAACGCGTATCGGGGCCGCATCGAATGCATCGCAGGACGCGCGCCGCGCTCCGATTCCGCATGCGCCGGCTACGGATGCCGGCTCGCTCAACGTTCGTCTCGTTTATGTCCGCAATTCCGAATTCCGACCCACCTGGTTCGCCCGCGAACCCACCCAAGCTTCATCGCGCGCTGAAGGCGCGCCACCTGACGATGATCGCCATCGGCGGCTCGATCGGCACGGGCCTGTTCGTCGCGTCCGGCGCGTCGATCTCGCAGGCCGGCCCCGGCGGCGCGATGGTCGCGTACATGCTGATCGGCCTGATGGTCTACTTCCTGATGACGAGCCTCGGCGAGATGGCCGCGTTCATGCCGGTGTCGGGCTCGTTCGCGACCTACGGCGCGAAATACGTCGACGAAGGCTTCGGCTTCGCGCTCGGCTGGAACTACTGGTACAACTGGGCGGTGACGATCGCGGTGGAGCTCGTCGCCGCGCAGCTCGTGATGCACTACTGGTTTCCGGACGTGCCGGGCGTGTGGTGGAGCGCGGCGTTCCTCGCCGTGATGTTCCTGCTCAACGCGCTCACCGTGCGCGGTTTCGGCGAAGCCGAATACTGGTTCGCGCTGATCAAGGTCGTCACCGTGGTCGCGTTCATCGGCGTCGGCCTGTTGATGATCTTCGGTATTCTGAAGGGCGCACCGGCCAACGGCTGGGGCAACCTGACGATCGGCGACGCACCGTTCGCGGGCGGCCTGCCGGCGCTGATGGGCGTCGCGATGATCGCGGGCTTCTCGTTCCAGGGCACCGAGCTGATCGGCGTCGCGGCCGGCGAATCGGAGCACCCGCGCACGACGATTCCGCGTGCGGTGCGCCAGGTGTTCTGGCGCATCCTGCTGTTCTACGTGTTCGCGATCTTCGTGATCGGCGTGCTGATTCCGTATACCGACCCGAACCTGCTGAAGACGGACGTGACCGACATCGGCGTGAGCCCGTTCACGCTCGTGTTCCGCCACGCGGGCCTGGCCTTCGCGGCCGGCGTGATGAACGCGGTGATCCTGACGGCCGTGCTGTCGGCCGGCAATTCGGGCATGTATGCATCCACGCGGATGCTGTACAACCTCGCCACCGAGGGCCGCGCGCCGAAGGTGTTCGCGAAGCTGTCGCCGGGCGGCGTGCCGCGCAACGCGCTGTACGCGACCACCGCCGTCGGCGCGCTGTGCTTCTTCACGTCGCTGTACGGCGACAAGACCGTGTACCTGTGGCTGCTGAACACGTCGGGGATGACGGGCTTCATCGCGTGGCTCGGCATCGCCATCAGCCACTACCGGTTCCGCAAGGGTTACGTGAAGCAGGGTTACGCGCTCGATCAACTGCCGTACCAGTCGAAGTGGTTCCCGTTCGGCCCGCTGTTCGCGTTCGTGCTGTGCCTCGTGATCGCGCTCGGCCAGGACTATCAGGCGTTCCTCGCGAACCGGATCGACTGGGCAGGTGTGGCCGCCACCTATGTCGGCATTCCGCTGTTCCTCGTCGTGTGGCTCGGCTTCCGGTTCCTGAAGAAGAGCCGGTTCGTGCGCTACGAGGACATGGAGATCGCGCCGTGGGTCGCCGCCAATCGCGGCGCGCAGCGGCCGCCGGTGGCGAACCGCGAAACCGCGGGCTGACGCCGGCACGGCAGGCGGCCGCGCGACGGGACGAAACGGGAAGCCGCGCGCTTCCCGTTTTTTTTGCCCGGCTTTTGCCTGCACGGGGTCAAAGCCGGTTATATTGCCCGACCCTACCGGGCCACGGCCCGGCCGGCGCGACAGGCGCGGCGCGGATCGGCATCCGGCGCGCGCCGCGTGCGGCGGCCGGCGAGTGGCCCGGCGTTTTCATCGTTCCATCCGGGCCGGCACGGCCCGCGGAGCGCGCAACTTAGAGGAATCCATGAGCGCATCACCCGCCGAGCGGAAGGCCGGACCCGTTTCCATCGTGCGAATCGAAGCCGCGATCAACGCGTGGCGCGAAGTCTACCCGCCGGCGCCGGACGGCGAGGACGGCTACGCGCTCGACGCGGGCAGCAACTGCCTCGCCGAGCTGTACGGCAAGATGATCTGCTACCAGTTGCCGGACGTGCCGCTCGACTCGTTGAGCCACGAGCAGCGCGACGCGCTGTACGCGACCGAGGTGTGATGCGCGGTCGCGCCGCCGCGGCCGCCGCGGCGATGAAACGACGGGAAGCTTGCGGGCTTCCCGTTTTGCTTGGGGCGGCTCCCGGACGTCGCCGCGGGCACGACGCTGCTTGCGCCGGGATCGGCGCCGGCTGAGGTATCGTGACGGGATCGGGAAGCAGGCGATCGAGGAAGCCGGTACGGATGGCCGGCGACGGTGACCGGTGCGGGCGCTGTCCGTGCGGTGCCGAAGGAGCGTCCGGCGCCTGTGCCGGGAGGATTCGAACATGGAGTTGAGACACCTCCGCTACTTCGTCGCGGTAGCCGAAGAGCGGAATTTCACGCGGGCGGCGGAACGGCTGCATATCGCGCAGCCGCCGCTGAGCCGGCAGATCCAGCAGCTCGAGGAAGCGCTCGGCGTGCCGCTGTTCGAGCGCACCGCGCGGCCGCTGAAGCTGACCGATGCCGGGCGCTTCTTCTATTCGCACGCGGTGCAGTTGCTCGCGCAGACGACCGAGCTCGAATCGATGACGAAGCGGGTCGGCAAGATCGAGCGCAGCATGTCGGTCGGTTTCGTCGGCTCGACGCTGTACGGGATGCTGCCGAAGATCATCCGGCGCTTTCGCAGCGAATATCCGGCCGTCGAGCTGAGCCTGCACGAGATGTCGACGATGGATCAGATCAAGGCGCTGAAGGAAGGGCGTATCGACGTCGGGTTCGGCCGCATCCGCCACGAGGACCCGAGCGTGCGGCGCGTCGTGCTGCGCGAGGAGCGGATGATCGTCGCGCTGCCGGTCGGTCACGTGCTCGACAGCGCGAAGCCCGTGCTGTCGCTGCACGATCTCGTGAACGACACGCTGATCATCTTTCCGAAGGCGCCGCGTCCGAGCTACGCGGACCAGGTGCTCGCGGCCTTCCACGATCGCGCGCTGCAACCGCGCCGGATCTACGAGACGCGCGAATTGCAGATCGCGCTCGGCCTCGTCGCGATGGGCGAGGGTGTGTCCGTCGTGCCGCATAGCGTGTACGGGCTGAAGCGCGACGACATCAGCTACAAGCCGCTCGACGATCCGAACCTCGTATCACCGATCATCATGAGCATGCGCATGCTCGACGAATCGGAGGACATCCGCGCGATGCAGGCGCTGATCTACCGGCTGTACGACGAAGCCCAGATGGAGTATCTGCCGCCGCAGCCCGAATGAGCACGTAGGCAAAAGAGGCTTGGGCTTGCTTGACGCCGCGCGCGCCGGCAGGCCACCATGTTCCGATTCGATGCGGCCGCCGACGCGCGGCCGCTTTCATGCAGACGACCGACACATGACCGATATCGTGACCGAGGAGATGACCGTCGAGACGCCGCAAGGGCGTCTCTTTGCGAAACGCTGGCGTGCGGAGCCGGCGCAAGACGCGGCCGCGCCGGGGCCGGCCGCGCCGATCGTGCTGCTGCACGATTCGCTCGGCTGCGTCGATCTGTGGCGCGACTTCCCCGCGCAGCTCGCACGCGCCACGCAACGCGACGTGATCGCATACGACCGCCTCGGTTTCGGCCGTTCGGATCGTCATCCGGGCCAGCTCGGCACGACATTCGTGCGCGACGAGGCCGATCATGCGTTCGTCGCGGTACTGGAACGGCTCGGCGTCGATGCGTTCGTCGCGTTCGGGCACAGCGTCGGCGGCGGGATGGCGGTCGGCTGTGCGGCCGCGCATCCGGCGCGTTGCCGCGCCCTCGTGACGGTCGCCGCGCAGGCGTTCGTCGAGGATCGCACGCTGGCCGGCATTCGCGACGCGGGGCGGCAGTTCGACGAGCCGGGGCAGCTCGACCGGCTCGCGCGCTATCACGGCGACAAGGCCGAATGGGTGCTGCGCGCGTGGGTCGACACGTGGCTGTCGCCGGCGTTCCGCGACTGGAATCTCGACGGCGACCTGCCGCACGTGCAGTGCGCGACGCTCGCGATTCACGGCGAGGACGACGAATACGGCTCCGACGTGCATCCGAAGCGGATCGCCGCGCGCGTGGCGGGGCCGTCGTCGTTCCTGTTGCTCGCCCGTTGCGGGCACATGCCGCACCGCGAGCGAACGGACGACGTGCTGGCCGCCGTCGCGACGTTGCTGCGCGACACGGGCGCTTGAGCGCGTTCGCCATCGCCGGCGGGCATCCGCCCGCCGGTCGTCAGAACGAAAGCTGGATCGCGAGATCGATCGCCAGCAACGCGATCGACAGGCCGATGCCGAGAATCACGTTCGGCAACCGGTGCTCGAAATCGCGATGATCCTTGCGCATCGCGGCGCCGAGCAGGAAGATCGCCTCGACGACGATCTGCAGCCCGACGAACAGCAGCATCAGCAGATACTCGTAGCCCATCTGCTTGAACGCGACGAATTGCATCCCGTGATCGCGGATCCACTGGCCGACGCGCAGCAGTTCGTACACGAACAGCAACGCGGGGAACAGGTAACTGATGAAGTAGGTCGGCGCGGTGGCGTGCCGTAGTTCGAGGTGGAAGTGCTGATGCGTGGTAGCCATCACAACCCTCCTTGCAACGCATGATTGCGGTCGCGACGGCGGCGCGATTGCGTGCGAACCAGGGGATTGCCCGATGCACAGTGCGCAGCCGTACGTCATCAGCATACTGCTGCGCGCGGAATTTGGCATGCAATGCGTGTGTTCGTTGTAACAGTGTGTATGCGCCGCGCGACGCGTTGGCCGCGTCCCGCCGCCGGTCGTGCTGCGTCACCGTTTCGCTTCCGCGCCTTCGATGAACAGCTTCGCGACCGCCTGAAACTCCCGTTTCAGCGACAGTCCCGGCACGGTCAGCCAGCGCAGCATCGCCGCGAGATACAGGTGATGGAACCAGGTTGCGAGCTGGTCGGCCCGCAGCGTGCGGTTCAGTTCGCCGGCCTGCTGACCGGCTGCGATCAGTTGCCGCCACACCGGCGCGATATCGCCGCCGTTCTCTCCCGCACGCTCGGGTTCGGCCGCGCCGATGCCGAGGAAGCGATGCCGCAGGTACGCGAGCAGGTACGCCGGATGTTGCTCGCACCAGGCGGCCGACGCGTCGAGCACGCAGCCGATGCGCGATGCAAAGGTCTTGCGCCGCGCGACGTCGTGCTGCAGATGCGCGAGATCGCGCGCGAGTTCGCCTTCGAGCCAGTGCGCGAGCACGGCTTCCTTCGTCGGAAAGTGGTTGTACAGCGTGCGCTTCGCGACGTCGGCCTCGGCGGCGATCTGCTCCATCGTGACGGCCTCGTAACCGTGCGCGTCGAACAGGCGCGCGGCGGTGGCGGCAAGATGCGCGAGCATCTGAATGCGTTTGCGCGCGCGGCGGCCCGGATCGTCGGTCGGAATCGTCATGGCAGGGGTTGATTGAAAGTGTACGGATTGCATTAGTATACGACGTGCACTTTTTTTTGAATCCAACCTTTTCGGCTTTTCCGCCGTGTACGAGGCGCCCCGCATGAAACTCGTCATCGCCACCTACGGCACCGAAGGCGACACGCGTCCGCTCGCGGCGCTCGGCCGCGCGCTGATGGATGCCGGTCACGACGTCCGCCTGCTGGCCGATGCCGCGACGCTCGGGTCGGCCGTCGCGCTCGGCGTGCCGTCGGCGCCGCTGTCCGGCGACATCCGTCGCGCGATTGCGCCGGAAGGCGTGTTGGCCGATGCGGTGCGCGGGCGCGGCGGCTTCCACGATACGTCGAAGGCGCTTGCCGCGATCGCGAATGCGAACACGGCCGCGTGGATGCGCGAAGTCGCGGACGCGTCGGCCGGGTGCGACGCGCTTCTCGTGTCGGGGCTTGCATCGTTCGTCGGATTGTCGGTCGCCGAATATCGCGGCATACCTGCGATCGGCACGGGCATGATCCCGATCACGCCGACCGCCGAATTCGCGTCTCCGTTCCTGCCGCCGGGGAAGTTGCCGCGCGGGCTGAATCGCGCGAGCCATCGGCTCGTGAACGCGTTGCTGTGGCAGGCGTTCAGGAAATCGACGAATGCCGCGCGCGCCAGCGTGTGCGGATTGCCGCCGCGCAAGCGCGTGTGGGCCGACCATCCGATGCTGTACGGCGTGTCGCCGGCGCTGTTGTCCGGCCCCGCCGACTGGCCGGCGAACGTGCACGCATGCGGCCAGTGGCGAATCGATGCGCATGCATGGGCGCCGCCGCCCGACCTGTCGGCGTTTCTCGACGCGGGCGAGCCGCCCGTGTACGTCGGTTTCGGCAGCATGGCCGGCTTCGATCGTGCGGCGCTGGCCGCCGCGCTGACGCATGCACTGGCCGGCCGGCGCGCGCTGTTTTATCCGGGCTGGAGCGGCATCGATGCGTCGCTGCTGCCCGCGCACATCCGCGTGATCGACGACACGCCGCACGACTGGCTGTTCCCGCGTGTCGCGCTGGCGGTGCATCACGGCGGGTCGGGCACCACGCATTCGGCGGCGCGGGCCGGCATTCCGTCGGTGGTCGTGCCGTTCGCGGGCGATCAGTTCTTCTGGGCGAACCGGCTGCAGCGGCTCGGTGTCGCCGATGCGCCGATCGCCGGCAGGCGCATGGACGCTGCCGCGCTGGCGCGGGCGATCGCGTTTGCCGAGCGCGGCGACACGAAGGCGCGTGCGACGGAGCTCGGTGCGCGCCTCGCGCGGGAGGATGGCTTGAAGCTGGCCGTCAGCGCGATCGGACGATGCGCGCAACCGCGCGCGAGGTGAGCGCGCGCATCGGCATCAGAAATGCCCGGTGAACCGGTAACGGCTGCCCGGATGCCACAGATTGGCGACCGACGCGACCATCCCTTGCGACCACGTGCGCCGGTGCAGCAGCAGGCACGGCTCGCGATCGTCCATCGTCAGGTGGTGGCGCGTTTCGGCGTCGGGCATCGCGGCCTCGATCCGGTATTCGACGCGCTGCAGCGGCGCGACGCGCGTCAGGTACTGGTTCGGCGTCGTCGTCGTGAAGTCCTGCAACGCGTATTCGGGTGCGCAGGCCGGATTGACCCAGCGTTCTTCCAGTTGCACCGGCGTATCGTTCTCGAAATGCAGCACGCGCGAATGGAAGATCGGGCTGCCGGCGTCGAGCCGCAGTTCGTCGGCGAGCTTCGCGTCGGCGACGGCCGCGCCGACCTGCAGCACCTGCGCGCGATAGCCGTGGCCGCGCGCGGCGACTTCGTCGGAGATGCTGCGGATCGCGACGAGCGTGGATTCGTATTTCGGCGACGCCACGTAAGTGCCCGAGCCGCGCGTGCGCGTGAGCACCTGTTCGGCGGTCAGTTCGCGCAGCGCGCGGTTGACGGTCATGCGCGCGACGTTGAATTCGCGCGCGAGCTCGTTCTCCGACGGCACCTGGTCGCCTTCCGCCCATTCGCCGGCATGAATGCGCGCGAGGATGAAGTCCTTGATTTCCTGATAGATCGGTGTGGTCATGGGATCACGATTCAGAGTCGGCGGCGGGCCGCCGCCGAATGCCGATCCGGCGCGCGCCCGGCGCCGAGTGTACCGGTTTCGCGGGCGCGCCGGCCCGGATTCCCGGAATGATCCCTGTTCGGCCGGCGCGCGTCCATGCGGGATTGCACAGAGCGGCCGGCCTTCGACGGCCCGCGCGCGGTCAGAACCGATGCCGGATGCCGACCGTCGCGACCACCTGCGTGCGCGTCGACGAAGCCGCGAGCCCCGTGACGTTCGCGAACCTGAGCGTCGCGCCCGACGGCACGCCGAACGCGTGCTGGTACACGGTTTCCGCGTACACGTCGGTGCGCTTGCTCAGCGCGTAGTCGGCCATCAGCGTCGCCTGGTGCCACTTCGGCCGGTGGCTGCCGGTTGCGTCGTCGTAGCGGCCGCCGGTGAACGTATAGGCGAGCGCGAACGAGACCGCCGGCGTCAACGCGTAGCGCGCGTTGACCTCGTAGTTGTCGAAGCGCAGCGCGTTCAGCGCGCCGGGCAGCGACGACGCGGCCGTCTCGTCGAACATCGAGTGCGTCCACAACGCGCCGATCGTCAGCCGATCGAACCCATAGCTGCCGCCGGCGCCCATCACGCGCTGCCGGACGGCCGGGAAGTTCGGCGCGTCGTTCGTCGACAGTGCGCCGCCGGCCGTCAGGCCGCCGCGATTGAGCTGCAGGTACGCGGCGCCGAGGCTGACCGGCCCGTTCGCGTACGACACGCCCGCGCTGTATGCGCGGTTGCTCGCGAAGCCGCCGGCCGCGTTGCTGAACCCGTACAGGCCGCCGAACTGCCAGCCGGCGAGCGTCGGGCTCGTGTATTTCACCGCGTTGTCGATGTAGAACGAATCGTCGATGTTGTCGTTGTCGAACGGATGCGACGCGAGGTTGTTGCCGTCGCCGTTGTTCGCCAGCGCGAGCGGGCCGAGGTAGTCGACCACGGCGTCGTATTGACGGCCGAGCGTCAGCGCGCCGTACCGGTCGCTCTGCAGCCCGACATACGCACGGCGGCCGAACGTCGTATTTCGATAGGACTGCGTGCCGTTGTTCAGGTTGAAGCCGCTTTCGAGGCGGAACAGCGCGTGCAGGCCGCCCCCGAGATCCTCGTTGCCGCTCAGCCCGAAGACCGTATTCGACAGCAGCCCGCTGCCTTGCTGCCACGTGCTTTTGCCCGACTGGTTGTTCGTATAGGCGATACCGGCATCCAGTATCCCGTAGAGCGTGACGCTGCTTTGCGCGTGCGCGGCGGCGCTGAAGAGTGCAAGCGAGAGGGTTCCGACAACTGCTTTTTTCATTGCATGTATTTCCTGGAAAGGCCCGTTGCGACGGGAACGGCGATCCGTCACGCGTGCCCGTGCGAACACGCGTGTGCGAATCGATGAAAGCGGGAGCGCGTGACACGTGTCACGCGCGGCGGCGAATGCCGGCTAATGCTGCAACAGGCGGATCGTGCCGAACTCGGCGGCCGGCAGCACGCGCAGGATCGACAGGATCGCGGGCGACGCCTGCGAGCGCGCGACTTCGAACTCGATGCACGCGCGCCCGGTGCGGCTGTCGAGCGAGGCCGTGTAGCAGTTGAGCGCGGCGCCGACGGCCTGATGCAACTGGCGCCGCACGAGCGCAAGGTCGTCCGATTCGACGCGGATCGACAGCAGCACGAGCGAGTCCGCGGCACAACGACGCCGAGAACGGGCGGGCGGCAGACCGCGTGAAGCAGCGCATTCGGTTCTGGTCGATTTCATGTGTTCATCCCCGGCTCGCATCGTGCTCCGCACCGCGGAGATCGCGTATCGGACATGGCGCCCATTCTAGGAAGCGCGGTGACGATGCGGTGTATAGACTCGCGCCCACCCCGAAAAGAACCCGTAAAAACGCCGTACGCCTGGTTTCGCCCCGACGAGTTCGGTCTTCTCGTAAAGGCATTCGCTTGCGCGGCGTGCGCAGGTACACGGCGAACTTGCGCCGCACATGCCAACCGCGGCCGATTCCGTCCGGGCATCCACCGGCGGAATCGCCATTTGCCCGCCGGCTGGTCGGGCCGGGAACGGTCGGCTCGGCGAACGGGAAACCTGACGATGGCTGGATAAGTATAGACAAGTGAAGGCGCGTCCCTGGTCTGGAACGATCGTTGGGAGAAGTCCCGTGTTTAGCTTGATGGGATGGTCAATCAATTGAAAAACAAATAAAAAATGTCATCGGTGAAAGAATCCGCCGACGACTAGAGATAAATCCGGATTGCCGGGCATTCCTCCGAAAAGGCAAAGTTGTATGTACAACTTTGAGCGTCGCCGGAAGGGGCGATCGCCGGGTTGGCAGGGTTCGCGGCGGGGGCGCGGTGCCGGCGGCGCCGGCGCGGGCTGCCCGACAGGGCCCGCCCAGTTCGCCTCGGACAGGAACGCCATGAAGAAACTCGCGCTCAGTATTGCCCCCGCTTGCATCGCGATCGGTGCCCACTCCAACGATGGGTCGACGATCCGCTTCGGTACTTCGCATTCGACGTCTACGGCGGTTGATCAGCCCGCGCGCCGCGCGCTGCGCCCGGGCTGATGAGCAGGCTGCATCACTCAGTGCGCAGAACTCGTTTGATGCGCGGTTAATGGCTATTGACGATCCAGCCACATCGTTCCGGATTCTTCATATGATCTTCCAAGGATTTGGCCCACTGCTGTGGGCCGGCACGGTCGAGACCGTGAAGCTCGCGGTGCTGTCGCTCGCCGCGTCGCTCGTGCTGGGCCTCATCGGGGCGAGCGCGAAACTGTCGACCAACCGCATGCTGAAGTCGATCGGCACCTTCTATACGACGCTGATCCGCGCGGTGCCCGATCTCGTCCTGATGCTGCTGCTGTTCTACGGGATGCAGATCCTGCTGAACAACGTTACCGACGCGCTCGGCTGGCGCCAGATCGACATCGATCCGTTCGTCGCCGGCGTCATCACGCTCGGCTTCATCTACGGCGCGTACTTCACCGAAACGTTCCGCGGCGCGTTCCTCGCGGTGCCGCGCGGCCAGCTCGAAGCCGGCTTCGCGTACGGCATGAGCGGCTGGCGCGTGTTTCGCCGCATCCTGTTTCCGCAGATGATGCGCTTCGCGTTGCCGGGCATCGGCAACAACTGGCAGGTGCTCGTGAAGGCCACCGCGCTCGTGTCGATCATCGGCCTCGCCGATGTCGTGAAGGCGTCGCAGGACGCCGGCAAGAGCACGCTCGACTTCTTTTTCTTCACGCTGGCTGCGGGCGCGATCTACCTCGCGATCACGACGGTGTCCAACGTCGTGTTGCATCACCTCGAGAAGCGTTATTCCGTCGGCGTCCGGAGGCTTGCACTGTGATCGAACTCGTCAGCCAGTACTGGCAAAACTTTCTCTATACCGACGGCTATCGCTTCAGCGGCCTCGCGATCACGCTGTGGCTGCTGGTCGTGTCGATCGCGCTCGGTTTCGCGCTTGCCGTGCCGCTCGCGATCGCGCGCGCGTCGTCGAACCGCTGGATCTCGGGCCCCGTGTGGCTCTACACGTACGTGTTCCGCGGCACGCCGCTCTACGTGCAACTGCTCATGTGCTACACGGGCATCTACAGCCTGCAGGTCGTGCACGACCACGTGCTCCTCGACACATTCTTTCGCAACGCGATGAACTGCACGCTGCTCGCGTTCGTGCTGAACGAATGCGCGTATGCGACCGAGATCTTCGCGGGCGCGATCAAGGCGACGTCGGCCGGCGAGATCGAGGCCGGGATGGCCTACGGGATGTCGCGCTTCAAGCTCTATACGCGCATCATCCTGCCGTCCGCGCTGCGCCGCTCGCTGCCGAGCTACAGCAACGAAGTGATCCTGATGCTGCACGCGACGACGCTCGCGTTCACCGCGACCGTGCCCGACATCCTGAAGGTCACGCGCGACGTCAATTCGGCGACGTACATGTCGTTCCAGGCCTACGGCATCGCGGCCGTGCTGTACGCCGTCGTCGTGTTCGCGCTCATCTGGGTGTTCCGCAAGCTCGAGACGCGCTGGCTCGCGTACCTCGCGCCGCGCAGCCATTAACGCATTCGCATGATCCGCAACGAAGGACTCCGCATGTACAAGCTTACCGTTGACAACCTGCACAAGAAATTCGGCGACAACGAGGTGTTGAAGGGCGTGTCGATGAAGGCGAAGGCCGGCGACGTGATCAGCATCATCGGCTCGAGCGGCTCCGGCAAGAGCACGTTCCTGCGCTGCATCAACTTCCTCGAACAGCCGTGCTCGGGGCAGATCACGATCGGCAGCGAGCCGATCCAGACCACGCGCGAGCGCAACGGCTCGCTGCGCGTGGCCGACCAGAAGCAACTGCAGCGGATGCGCACGAAGCTGTCGATGGTGTTCCAGCACTTCAACCTATGGGCGCACATGACGGTGCTCGAGAACGTGATCGAGGCGCCGATGGCCGTGCTCGGCGTCGGCAAGGACGAGGCGACCGCGCGGGCGCGCACGTATCTGGAGAAGGTCGGGCTCGCGCCGCGCGTCGAGGGCATGTATCCATCGCACCTGTCGGGCGGCCAGCAGCAGCGCGTCGCGATTGCGCGCGCCCTCGCGATGGAGCCGGAAGTGATGCTGTTCGACGAGCCGACATCCGCGCTCGATCCGGAGCTGGTGGGCGAGGTGCTGAAGGTGATGCAGAAGCTCGCCGAGGAAGGCCGCACGATGGTCGTCGTCACGCACGAGATGGGCTTCGCGCGCAACGTGTCGAACCACGTGATCTTCCTGCATCAGGGGAAGATCGAGGAAGAGGGCGATCCGCAGCAGATTCTCGTGAATCCGAAGAGCGAGCGGCTCAGGCAGTTTCTGTCGGGACGGTTGAAGTAAGCCCGCGCGCGTTTTGCGCCGCCGCAAACTGGAACGCTAAATGCTTGTCTCGCGTGATCCTTTCGATAAAGGAGCACCGCGATGAGCACGCCGACCACCACTGCTTTTTCCCACGTGAAGCCGCAGGACACCTCCTTTCAAGGCGAGGGCCTGCGCGACTTTTTCCTGTACCGCGATCTCGGTATCGCCGCCGCGACGAACGGCAAGGTCGTCGCGCAACTCGTCAGGGCCAATCATGCACCGGAGGCGGGCACCGGCTGGCACCGTCACGAGGCCGAGTTCCATATCGTGATCATGCTGAAGGGCTGGGCGCGCTTCATGTACGGCGAACAGGAAACGCTGGTGGCCGCCGGCGACTGCGTGCATCAGGCGCCGGGGATCGTCCACTACCTGTTCGACTACTCGCCGGACATGGAGTACCTGGAGATCGTCGGGCCCGCCGACTTCAAATCGATCGACGTTGAAGGCCCGTGCGCGGTGCCGGAGCCGACGCCGTGGGGTGAGGCCGGTGCCTAGCTGGCCGGTTGGGTGTGCGTTTTCGAAGAACCGCCTGCATTCAGGCGGTTTTTTATTGATCCGCTGACTTCTGCGGTCCGTTCTTCGCTCCCGCACATTGCTTCGAATTCCAAAGGGTTGCGAAGATCCGCGCGAGGGGTTTTGCTCGCACGCCGCTCGAATGTCGCGGCCAACATCACCCCGCATCTCTGGCGGGGCGGGGCAATTCACCGTGGCGCCAGCCGCGTTCAGTGCGCGTGATCCGATTCCGCCTCGGTCGCTTCGTCGATCCCGGATGCACGTGCATCGAGCAGCGCACGCAGCGTGACGTAGTGCGCGCCGCTCATGTCGCCTTGCGTATCCGCGGTGCGATCGTACGGCTCGTTGTCGTGGATCGTCGCCCGCACGATCGGATAGATCTGTGTGTCCCACCGACTGCCGTTGAACACGCCGTAGTGCCCCACACCCGTCTGTACATGGTGCGTCTTCAGGTACGACGGTAATCCCGAACACAATTCCTGCGCGGCCACCGTCTGGCCTACTGCGCAGATATCGTCTTTCTCGCCTTCGATCGTCAACAGCGCGGTGCGATGAATCGCCGCCGGTTCGACGAGCGTGCCGTCGACCGTCAGTTCGCCGCGTGCGAGCGCGTACTGCTGGAACACCTTCTCGACCGTTTCCAGATAGAACTCCGCGGTGAGGTCGGCCGTCGCGAAATATTCGTCGTAGAAGTGCCGCAACGTGTCGGCTTTCGCGGGGTCGCCTTTCGCGCGTTCGTAGTACAGATCGGCGAACGACGCCGCATGCCGGTCCGGATTCATCGACATGAATGCGCCGACCTGCACGAAGCCCGGATACACGCACCGCTGCGCGCCGACGAAACCCGCCGGCACCACGCTGATCAGGTTGCGCTCGAACCATTCGATCGGCTGGCTCGTCGCGAGTGCGTTGACCTTCGTCGGATTCACGCGGCAGTCGATGGGGCCGGCCATCAGCGTGAGGCTCGCGGGCTGCGCCGGATCGCCGCCGGCCGCCATTAGCGCGACCGCGGCCAGCGACGCGACGGTCGGCTGGCAGATGGCGAGCACGTGTGCGTCCGGGCCGATGTGACGGAGGAAGTCGATCACGTGTGTGACGTATTCGTCGAAACCGAAACGCCCGGCCGCCAGCGGGATGTCGCGCGGGTTGTGCCAGTCGGTGATGTACACGTCGTGATCGGCCAGCATCGTGCGCACCGTGCCCCGCAGCAGCGTCGCGAAGTGCCCGGACATCGGCGCGACGATCAGCACGCGCGGCTGGCGCGCGACCGGCCGCGCCTTGCGGAAATGCAGCAGTGTCCCGAACGGCGTGGCCGCGGCCGCTTCCTCGACGATCGGCACCGTTTCGCCGTCGACGACGACCGATGCGATCCCGAACGGCGGACGCCGATGCGAGAACGCGCAGCATTCGAGCAGTTCGCACAGCGCGTCGACCATGCGGCCCGTTGGTGTCGATGTCACCGGCGGCCACAGCGACATCGTCGCGCGCGTGGCGGCCGCCCAAGCGCGCGCCGGGCGCAGGCATTCCGCAGACCATTGATAAAACGGATAGGCAAGCAGATTCATCAGACCGCCGCTCGTGACGCCGCATTGCAGGGAACGAGGCAAGCCGTATGCCAGCATGCGGCTGGCACGCGCGTTGCAGCGGTTCGGGAGCGCGGCGACGCGCGCGGTACGTGATGAGCGGGGTGCAGGCGATGCATGGCCTTGCCGGTCGGCATCGCGACATGTGTCGCGATGCCGTGCGACGGCGCGCCACTTCGGCGAACCGATCGCACAGGTGTGGTGCGGCCGGTCATGCGGCGCGTCCGTTTACGGTGCAGGGGCACGAACGACATTCAGCAGGGGGAGCGACATGGAATCCAACGCACGGACGATGCTGACCATCAGCAGCCGCAATTACTCGTCGTGGTCGATGCGCGGCTGGTTGCTCGCGAAGCTGAGCGGGCTCGCGTTCGAGACGATCAGCGTGCCGATCGATGCCGCTTCGCGCGCGGAGCTGCTGCTGCTGTCGCCGTCGATCCTCGTGCCGTGCCTCACGCACGACGGCAACGCGGTGTGGGACACGCTCGCGATCGCCGAATACCTGAACGAGATCCGGCCGCAGGCGCGGCTGCTGCCCGACGAACGCCATGCACGCGCGCATTGCCGGTCGATCTGCGGCGAGATGCATTCCGGCTTCAGCGCATTGCGATCCGCGCTGCCGATGAACCTGCGGGGGCATTTCCCCGGCTTCCGGATCTGGTCGCGCGCGCAGCACGACATCGAGCGGATCGTGACGATCTGGCGCGAGTGCCTGGTCGAGTACGGCGGCCCATGGTTGTTCGGGGACGAGATCGGCATCGCCGACGCGATGTATGCGCCGGTCGTCACGCGCTTTTTGACCTATGACGTGAAGCTCGAACCGGACGTCGCCGAGTACTGCATGCAGGTGCTCGCGCACCCGTTCGTCGCCGAGTGGATCGACGCGGCGAAGGCCGAGCACGAAGACATCGACGAACTCGATATGGAGTTCTGACCTGACGCGGGCGATCGTGGCGGGCATTTCAATGCTCGTCGCGGGTAACGATGCGGCATCAAGAGCGCGAAACCGGCGCGTGACGATTTCCGTCGCGTATTGATTGGCGTTCAGGTTGCGCCGTTTCTGCCTATATAGGCGGCCGCATATGCCAGCCCGACAACAACATAACGAATCTCGAATGATCGCTATCTGAAATCAGCGATGCGTTTCCGCGCCCGCCTGCCGATAACCCAATCTGGCTCAGACCGAGCGGTTATCGAGGGTTCCCCATGCATTTCTGGCGCAAGCTTTCCATTCAGAACAAGCTGATTCTCAGCATGACGAGTTGCCTGCTTGTATTCGTCGCGATTTCGAGCGGGCTCAGCGTTCGTCTGATCGGCAACGCGGTGCGCGATCGCGTTGTCCGCGAAGAGTTGCCGACCGCTGTCAACGGCATTCGCGCCGACGTGCAGCGCCAGATGGCCGGCCCGATCGCCGCGTCACGCATTCTCGCGCGCGATGCGTTTCTGCTGCAATGGGAAGCCGACGGCGAACCCGATGCCGGCACGCGTAACTGGATTCAGCTCGCGAAGAACGTGAAGGACGAGCAGAAGGCCGCGTCCGTGCAGTGGGTGTCGGTGAAGAGTGGCAACTATTACAACGAAGCCGGCTTGCAGCGGAAGGTGACCGACAAGGATCAGTGGCTGACCAACTTCCTGTCGTCCGGCAAGGCGTACGACGTGAACATGGATCGCGAAGTGACCGTCGGCGGCTACATGATGTTCATCAACAGCCGCGTGGAACTCGACGGCGTGCCGGTTGGCGCGGCAAGCATGAGCCTGTCCGTCGATGCGCTCGCGAAGGGCATCTCCGCTTACCGGATCGGCGACACCGGGTTTGCGTACCTCGTGCGTCCCGACGGCGCGATCATGATGCATCGCGATACGTCGCTGATCGATGGCAAGCATTTCCTGAAGGATGAGCCGGGCCTGCCGGGTGATGCGTCGGCGACGCTGCTTGCGGGCAAGCCGTATGCGTACCTCAGCTACGAGGGCGATGGCGGCGCGCGTTTCATCGCGACGTCGTTCATTCCGGAGCTGAATGCGTATGTGGTCGTTCAAGTGCCGCAGGCCGAACTGCTCGGGCCGGTGACGCGTGCGATTCGCAGCGCGGCGCTGGTCGCGGCGGTGGTGGGGCTTGGGGTTGCGTTGCTCGTGATCTGGCTGGTGGGGCGTGCGATTGCCGCGCCGATTCGCCGCGCGGCGACGCTGTTGTCGGAGATCGCGAGCGGTCAGGGTGACTTGACGCGCCGCATGGCGGTGGAGAGCGAGGACGAGATCGGGCAGTTGTCGGATGCGTTCAACCAGTTCGTGTCGTCGCTGTCGACGCTCGTTCATCGCATTCGTGCGGCGTCGGCTTCGATTGCGACGGGGTCGGCGCAGATCGCTTCGGGGAATGCGGATCTCAGCGAGCGCACCGAAGGGCAGTCGAGCAACCTGGAACGGACGGCTTCGTCGATGGAAGAGATCACGGCGGTGGTGCGCAACAACACCGAGACGGCGGCAACGGCCGCGAAGATGATCAACGGTGCGGCGGATACGGCGGCGCGCGGCGGGCAGGTGGTGGGCGAGGTCGTGACGACGATGGAGCAGATCAGTAACGCTTCGCAACGAATTTCCGAGATCATTGTGATGATCGACAGTATTTCGTTTCAGACGAATATTTTGGCGTTGAATGCGGCGGTGGAGGCGGCGCGGGCGGGGGAGCAGGGGCGTGGGTTTGCTGTCGTTGCCTCGGAGGTGCGGAATTTGGCGCAGCGTAGCGCGCAAGCGGCGAAGGAGATCAAATCGCTGATCGAGCATAGCGCGGGGACGGTGGGTGCCGGGTCGCGGCTCGTGAGTGAGGCGGGGAAGGTGATGAGCGATGTTGTCTCGCAGGTTCAGGGCGTTAGCGCGATGATGAGCGAGATTGCTGAGGCTAGCCTGGAGCAGAGTGCCGGGATCGATCAGATCGGGGATGCGGTGCAGTCGCTCGATCAGATGACGCAGCAGAATGCGGCTTTGGTCGAGGAAAGCGCGGCGGCCGCGGAGAGTTTGAAGCAGCAGGCGGCGGAATTGACCAAGCTGGTTTTGGCTTTTAGAGTGGATGAGTGAGGGTTGATTTGGCGTTTGGAACTGGGGTGTTTCTGAAGGCGGCTGCCGTGGGGTCACAGTGGCGTTTATAATGAAACGCATTTCCAGATAGAAGGGGATGGGGTAACGTGCGAAGCGTTATTGTGATGACGGGAAGAGGTGAATCTGCTTGTACGGACGGTTTCGCTTTTAGAGGTTTGGACCAAGACGGATGTGGTTGGACGACCGGTCGGTTGATGATGCAAGTCATGTCATCGGCCAAGAGGGTAACGCGTAGTCCCAAAGCCCCTCGAATGCGGCACCAGCGGCATCGGATTGGGCATTGCCCGTGTTCAGCACCGATTGTCGGGTTGTGGCCAGTTCGACTCCAGGTGGTTCCTGATGCAGCCCTGTCATTGCGCATCCGAATCTGACAAAGCGCTTGCAATAATCGAATACTTACTCCAACCGAGGCGTCGGGGGCGTCGTTTCAATGAAAGCAATTTCGATCTTCAACAATAAAGGCGGGGTGGGAAAAACCACGCTTACTTTTCATTTGGCACATGCGCTTGCCGAACTTGGCCATAAAACTCTTTTGATAGATTTGGATCCCCAGTGCAACTTAACAATTCTGGGAATGGATGAAGAGGAGCTGCATGGGATCTGGGAAAAAGAGGACGCCTACATCGATGATTTCGCTGCTGCACGGAAATCAACAACGACTCGCAACTTTAAAACGCTGACGGCCGAGACCCGATCGATCCATTTTTTGCTGAAGCCGACAGAGGATGGTACGGCCGAAATCTCCCTTAATCCTCCGCCATATAAATTAGCGAAGAATCTGGACCTTATTCCCGGTCGGCTAAGTGTTCACTTATTTGAGGATAAGATTTCCAAGATGTGGAGTGATGTTTATCAGGGTGATCCGCAGGCAGTCCGCATCGTTACTAGGGTTCGGGAGATTGCCAAGGAGTACGCTGCTGAGTTTGGGTATCAGTATGTGATTATCGATACCTCGCCCAGTCTGGGCACGTTAAACAAAGTAATTATATCCACAACGGACGGCTTCTTAATCCCGTGCATGCCTGACATGTTTTCTCTTTATGGAATCAGAAACATCGGAAAGGCGCTTACAATCTGGAAAAAGCAATTCGATACTATTTTTAGTCTTTTATCCTCCGATAAACGAAAGGCATTCCCGCAAGAATTTGTCAGATTGCTTGGCTTTACAATTTATAATGCGAAGAAGTATACCAAAGCCACGAAGCCATGGAATTTAGCTACAGCACATTACAATTACGCAATGCAAATACCGGGGGCAATTGAGGAGTTTGTTCGACCTGAGATCCGAGAGCATCTTTCTCTAGAAGATTTATCTCAGCCGGTTGGTGAGACTGCGGTTATGCACACACATAACACCCTTCCGAACATGGCGCAAAAGTACCATGCACCGATCTGGAAAATACCAAAACTAAAAGGCCTTGATTCGGCAGATGCAAATACTATCGGAGGAAATCGGCGTGCATACGAGGATACCAAGGCGGCCTACGAAATGTTCGCTAAGGCCTTGCTGCAACGAATGAAATCGTTGAATTCTTGAATTGCCGGTGGCTTGCCATGAAGAAAAAAGAGCTGCAGTCGATTCTGGAGCATTTCGATCAGACCAAGCATGATTTGTCCATCTTTATGCATGGTGTTCATAGCTGGTTTGAACGTCACGAAGCCCTCACTGCTCCACCGCTTCCCATTGTTCATTCGGTTAAGTCAAGAATAAAAAATAGAGAGCATCTAGAGGAGAAAATTAAAAGGAAGATGGTGGATGGTGTCATAACGAAAGAAAATCTTTTTTCTCGGATAACAGACTTGGCGGGGGTTCGCGTTCTTCATCTTTATCAAGATCAGTTTAGGGTGATAAATCAACTGATTCGGGATAAACTTTATATTCAAAAGGATTGGGTTTTGTACGAGGTTCCGAAGGCTTATACTTGGGACCCGGAGTCTCGCGATTTTTTTGAATCACTTCAAATACCTGTCGAAGTCAAGGCTAGCCACTATACGAGCGTGCATTATGTAGTAAGGCCACGAGAGGATTCGCCTTTTTGCTGTGAAATTCAGGTGCGAACATTGTTTGAGGAGATTTGGGGCGAGGTGGATCATTCGTTGAACTACCCTAATCCATCTGAAGTTCTCGCTTGCCAAGAACAATTGAAAGTTCTGGCAAAGGTCGTCGGTGCGGGAAGCCGGCTGGTGGATTCTATCTATAGGAGCAGCCGCATTTAATATGGCTCACTCGCTTCGTGGGTCTGCTTATCTCGGACTCTTGTGAAACCCCTCATAAGCGTGGACCCGCTCCATGGGGCACTGCCACATCCAATTTATGTCGGTCACGTGTCGCAGGGGGGCATCCGGCCAAGTTTGACCAAGAAGCTTAGACTCTAGTTTCATGTGCAACACTGTTAATGAGGTAGCGTGTTGCAATGACGAAGTACCGGCATCTGAGCGCCGAAGAGCGCGCGGCGATCATGATCGAGAAGGCCAGAAACACGAGCGTCAGGGCGATTGCAAGGCTGCTTGGTCGCAGCGCGTGGACGATCACGCGAGAGCTGGCACGCAATCGTACGGAATCGTCTCGCTGTTATGACGCCACGAGCGCGGCCAGAGCCTACCGGGCGCCGCGAGCGAAGTCGGCGTCAGGTGAAGCTGGCAACAGGAAGCGCGCTGTAGTGGCAAGTACATCACGATCTGGTTTATCGGCGCTGGTCGCCCAGCAAATTGCTGCCAGACTTCGCGAGATGCATCCAGATAATCCCGAGCAACGCGTCAGTCATGAAACGATCTACGCGGCGATTTATACCCATCCCCGCGGCGGCTTGAAGCAGGCGATGATCGAGGCCTTGCGCCAGGAGAAGCCGGTGCGCGGCAACGCCCGCAAGACGTTGGCCCGCAAGAGCTTTGTCCCGGAAGAACTGCGCATCATCCATCGACCCGAGGCAATCGAAACGCGCCAATGGCCCGGTCATTGGGAAGGCGATCTCATCAAATGCGGTGGACTAGACTAAATCTGACAGTGGTTGGTTTTTCATGCTGGCGCGCATTGGCGCGGAGGGCGTAGCCCGTAGCGGCAATGCGCGCCGCGAACAGCAAGGAGTCCGCCATGACTCAGGAGCAGAAGGTAATTCGTGCCAAGGTCGGCATACTCGAGCTGGCCCGGCAACTCGGCAACGTCAGCCAGGCCTGTCGCGTGATGGGTTACTCGCGCGACAGCTTCTACCGATTTAAGGAACTGTACGATCGAGGCGGTGAAGCTGCGCTGCAGGAGATTTCCCACCACCGGCCGCTGCTCAAGAACCGCGTGGATCCGCAGGTCGAGGCCGCAGTTGTCGAACTGGCCCTCGAATTGCCAGCCTACGGTCAGGTGCGTATCGCCAACGAGGTCCTCAAACGGCATGCTCTTTCTGTCTCGCCCCAAGGCGTCCGTAGCATCTGGTTGCGCCACGATCTGGAGACCATGCCGAAGCGCTTGAAGGCCTTGGAAGCCAAGTCCGCCCAGGAGGGGTTGGTGCTGACCGAGGCGCAGCTTGTCGCGCTCGAACGCGCCAAGCACGAGAAGGAAGTGCACGGCGAATTCGAGTCCGAATGCCCGGGCTACTGCGGCGCGCAGGATACGTTCTACGTCGGCAGCCTCAAGGGCGTCGGCCGTGTCTACCAGCAAACTTTCGTCGATACCTACTCGAAGGTTGCTTTCGCCAAGCTCTATGATCGCAAGACACCTTTGCCGGCGGCGGACCTGCTCAACGATCGCGTTGTCCCGTTCTTCGACAGCTTCGGCATTCCGCTGCTACGCGTGCTGACAGACCGCGGCACCGAATACTGCGGCAACCCCGAACATCACGAATACGAGCTGTATCTGGCCTTGGAGGACATCGACCATACCCGAACCAAGGCCAAGTCGCCGCAAACCAACGGGATCGTCGAACGGCTGCACAAGACCATGCTCAACGAGTTCTATCGCATCGTCTTCCGAAAGAAGATCTACGACTCGATCGCTACGCTGCAGACGGACCTTGATGCGTGGCTCGACCAGTACAACAATGAACGAGAGCATCAGGGGCGCTGGTGTTATGGCAAGACGCCGATGCGTACTTTCCTCGATTCGCTCGAACTAGCCAAGGAGAAACTCATCCCCCATTGATGGCTCGTTCTTTGTAGGCCCGACTACCTGTCAGATCGAGTCCCGGCTAATACACATCAAAGGCGCCTTCAATCGCTCCTGCGTCGGTAATCGTGGATCGGAAATGACTTGCCATGTCGAGTTGGCTGAACGACTGAATCTGGACATCTGGTTCGCAGATCCCTACGCCCCTTGGCAACAGGGCAGCAACGAAAATACCAACGGCCTGCTGCGCCAGTTTCTGCCCAAGGGGCCGACCTGTCAGGCGTCACCCAGATGCAATTGAACGACATTGCCAAACTGATGAACGGCCGCCCTCGCCAAACCCTCAACTGGAAAACCCCTGAAGAGGCTATGGCGATGGAATTGGCTGCCGCCGGATTGGCTAAACGTTGCACTTGATTCTTGAGACCGCCCACCAACTACGTGACCCGGCAGATCACGATCACGCCGGACTACAGCCAGTTGGCGTTGCGAGAGCAGCCGTACCACGATCCTGACCGGGGACCGTCGCCGCTATAACGCCTGCAAGGGCCGCTTGATGCGGCTCTAGCGACTGGGACGCAAGCGTTTCCGAATGCGCTTGACTGCCGGGGCGACACCGCCCCGGCCATTGTGGCGAACGCCGCGACTCACACCGATAGCCATCGTCAACAACTGTCACGACCACAAGGCCCGTGAGGGCGCACCGCGCCTGCGGAAATAGCCGAATGGCCGCAAATCACCGCCCGCCAACCCGCCGCTTCACAACCGCCCCCCGCTGCAACACATATTCGACCCGCGCCCCTTCATCGGCAACGACTCCGATATCCGCAAGTGGATTCCCATCGAGCACGACGAGATCGGCAATCGCCCCCACCGCAACCACCCCAAGCTGCCCGGTCATATTGACGATCTCCGCCGCCACCGTCGTCGCCGACCTGAGCGCCTCCAAATTCCCAAGCACCTCCGCCCGAATCCGGAACTCTCCAGACTGAAACGCATGCATTTCGCCGAGCAGGTCCGACCCGAACCCCATCTTCACGCCGGCCTTTGCATAGATCTCAAGCGACTCGCGTCCTTTCTGCTGCACGGAAGCCACCTTCGCGATGGAGTCCGCCGGCATCCCGAACTCCGCTCCATGTTTCGCAAGCGCGTCATAAGTCACAAGCGTCGGCACCACGAACGCCTCCCGCTCATGCATGAGCGCCGCGGCCGCTTCATCCACGAGATTCCCATGCTCGATCGTCCGCACGCCGCATCGCACGGCGCGCGCAATCGCCCGCCCCGTATACGCATGCGCCATCACATAAGTATTCGCGGCCTCGGCCTCATCGACGATCGCCCGAATCTCGTCCTCCGAATACTGCGTGTTCGCGATCGGATCGGTCGGCGAAGCCACGCCGCCTGACGCCATGATCTTGATCTGCGTCGCGCCTTTCTGAATCTCCTCGCGCACGGCGAGCCGCACGCCTTCGACGCCATCGACCACTCGCGCAATCGCCCCCGTCCTGAAACAGCAGGAGCAGGGCTCCAGCACATCGCCGCGCGGCCGGAAATCCCCATGACCGCCCGTCTGCGACAGCGCTTTCCCCGACGGAAAAATCCGCGGCCCCGGAATCAGCCCCGTCTCGACCGCCTGCATCAGGCTCCAATCCGCGCCCCCCGCATCCCGCACGCTGGTAAACCCACGCGACAACATCGCATCGAGAATCGGCAGCGACCGAATCGCCGCGAGAATATTCGGCTGCGTCGCATTCGCGCCCAGGTTCGCATTCGACGCCAGCACATGCACATGGCAATCGATGAACCCGGGCATCACGGTCTTGCCGCTCACGTCGATCACCTGCGCATTCGGCAAATCCACCGGCCGATCGGTGACTTCGACGATCCGCTCGCCTTCGATCACGACATGATGATGTTCGAGCAACACGCCTCGTTCGAGGTCGAGCACGTTGCCGCCTTGAAGTACGGTAATGGTCATGGGAAAAAATCCTTATCGAATCGCGGAAGCCGTACGCTTCGCATCCTTCACGAAGCGCGTGCCGACGAAACTGACGGCCGCGGCGAGCATCACGTAGAACGCGGGCGCCATGTTGCTGCCGGTGCGGGCGATGAGCCACGTGATCAGGAACGGCGCGAACCCGCCGAAGATCGTCACTGCGAAGTTGTACGCAACGGACAACCCGGTCGACAGCACCTTGGTCGGAAACAGCTCCGCGAACGCTGCGAGGATCGGCCCCGTATAGGTCGCGATCAGCACGCCGAACACGGCCTGGAACACGATCAGCGACGCGAACCCGGGCGCATGGTTGATCCACGAGAACATCGGCCACGCGAGCACGAGGATCGCGAGCGCCGAGCCGGACAGGAACACGCGCCGTCCCCACGCGTCGGCGAGTCGCCCGACGATCGGCGAGCAGCACATGATCATCAGCCCGCCGACCATGCCGGCCGTGAAGCCGGTCGATTGCGGCAGATGCAGCGTGCGCACGGAATAGGTCGGCATGTAGAACAGCAGCACGTAGGTGCAGACGGTCCACAGGATGACCATCGAGAAACTCGCGAACGTTTCGCGCGGATACGTGTGCAGCACTTCCTTCAGCGGCGAGCTTTCCTTCGCCTGCGATTCGACGGCGCTGAACGCGGGCGTCTCGTCGATATGGCTGCGAATGAAGTAGCCGACCGGCCCGACGATGATCCCGAGCAGGAACGGCAGCCGCCAGCCCCAGCTATGCAGCGCCTGCGTGTCGAGCGACGTCGTGACGAACGTGCCGGTCGCCGCACCGAGCAGCACGGCGAAGCCGATGCTCGACTGGATCCAGCTCGAGTAATACGCGCGCTTCTCCGGCGGCGCGTATTCGGTGAGGAACGCGGTGGCGCCGCCCATCTCGCCGCCGGCCGAGAAGCCTTGCAGCAGCCGCGCGACGACGATCATCAGCGGCGCGGCGATGCCGGCCTGGTCGTAGGTCGGCGCGATCCCGATCAGCGCGGTGCCGGCCGCCATCAGCAGGATCGTGAGCGACAGCGCGGCCTTGCGTCCGGCCTTGTCGGCATAGACGCCGAGCACGATGCCGCCCACCGGCCGCATGAAGAAGCCCACGCCGAACGTCGCGACGGTGAGCAGTACGGACGTCAGTTCGTTGCCGGTCGGGAAGAACAGCTTCGCGATGATCACCGCGAAGAAGCTGTAGACGGTGAAGTCGAACCATTCGAGGCCGTTGCCGATGACGGTCGCGACGATGGCGCGGCGGCGCTGTTGCACCGCCGCATCGACGGAAGGCGCGGCGGGCGGGGAAAGCGTTCCTTGCATGGTCTCTTCCTTGGTCAGAAGACGGGGCGGCTGCCCCGCTCGAATCCCATACTAAGGAGAGCCGGATTTTTTTCTGAAACGAAAGATTCGCATGCAGGCATGCGCTGCACGCATGCGTCGTGTTCGGGCGTTCGGGGCATTCAGGCCCCGGTCTGCTGCTCCGCCTGTTCGAACAGCCAGCGGGTGAACAGGCGGGCGGCCTGGTTCTGCGCGCGGTCGTTCGGCGAGATCACGTAGTAGCCGCCGCCGTGGCTCGCGGACGCTTCCGTCACGCGCACGAGCAGGCCGGCTTCGATGCATGCGTCGATCATGTAACGCCAGCCGAGCGACACGCCCTGGCCGAGAATCGTCATCTGCACGATCTGCGGATAGGAGTTGATCGTGATGTCCTGCGGCTGCGCCTTCTGCCGGTCGACGTCGTTCATGTCGAACCATTCGGACCACGACATCCATTGGCGCTGGCCGTCTTCGAGGCGCAGCAGCGTTTCGTTCGCGAGATCGGCCGCGTCGAGCGTGCGGCCGGCCAGATAGCCGGGCGCGCAGACGGGGAACACTTCTTCGTCGAACAGCCGGCGCGCGGTGTATTCGGCTGGCGCCTGCTGGCGCACGTAGTAGACACCGACGTCGAATTCCGCGGGCGACATCGATGCAAGACTGTCGCGCACGATCAGGCGCAGCTTGATGTTCGGATACGTGGCGCGAAAGTTCGGTAGCCGCGGCGTGAGCCACAGCAGTGCGACACCGGATGAGCACGCGATCGTCAGTTCGAGATCGCCGTACGGCTTCATCACGTCGTGCGTGGCTTGCGCGCATTGCGTGAGCAGATGGTGGACCTGCGCCGCGTATTGCTCGCCGGCGATCGTCAGCCGCAGCGAACGGTGTTCGCGAACGAACAACGACCGGCCGAGGAATTCCTCGAGCTGCTGGATCTGGCGGCTGATCGCGCTTTGGGTCAGGTGCAGTTCCGCGGCGGCTTTCGTGAAACTCGCGTGCCGCACGGCGGCTTCGAACGCGACGAGGCACTGAAGAGGCGGCAGGGGCGTGATGCGCATGGCGGGCGTGAGGGTCGTATGGCTCGCGACATCATAAGCGGGGATCGCGACGGAAGCGCAAACCCGCGCATGGGTGAAAGCCCGCCCCCCGGGTGGGCGCCGGCTGCGTCAACGACCGCTTTCGTCGGCCTTCTCGCGATCGTCGACGCGAAACACGATCGGCTCTCGCGGATAGTTCTTGATATCCGGAGAGAAGTCGTACTTTCCCTCGCCGCAATAATATAAAAACGTAACGATCCAGATCGCGAAGGAGAAGATCAGGGAGAGACGCCCCCAGATGAAGAAGGCCAGCAGGCCGAGCGCGGCGAGCATGGAGAAAAAGACGGCGGCCTTGCGCCACGGCGTCCTGAGTTTCTGCCAGGTCTCCGGATGAATGCCGGCGGCAATGAAGGTATTGCGATTGAAGCGCAGCCCCTGATGCGCGAGGCCGCACAGAATGGCGACGAGCAGGTCATGACGATTCTTGAAGCCCGCGCAGCGAATGGCATCGTCGGCGTCGGTCGGGATGAGATTCATGCGCAGCGTATAGGCCGCGACGGGCTCGCGCGTGGCGCGTCGCCAGAACCGGAAGTTCGCGGAGCGCCGGGTGACGCCGGACGCCGTGTTGTATTCGACGTCATAGAGCCGGTCGGGGTTCGCGACGGCTTCGCGCCATTCGACGCACTGTTCTTTCGGGATGGCGGCCAGTTCCGGACGTGTGCCGAGGCCATAGCGAAAACCGGTCGAGTCCACTTCGAACCAGGCGCCGGCATGTCTCGCGGCGCGAATGGCGATCCTCACGGCCCACGCGCTCACACCCAGCATCGCGAGCCACAGGACGAACACGATGAAGCCTTTGTCGAAAAGCGAGCCGTCGTAAAACGGACTGACGAGCAACCCCGTGAACATCGTGCCGAACAGCAGCGCCAGCCCGATATTGATCAGGTAGGTGCTGAACAGATCGGGAACGCCTTCGCAGGAAGGGATGCTGCGCAGATGCGCCGGCAGCACAATGATGCGCGGCGTCGATTGCGCACCCCGATCCGGTCGAGTCGGCGTGTTGTCGAGTTCGGGCGAGGCAGGGTCGTCGGCAGGTGTGGTCATGGCGCGTGGGTGGTCTGTCGAGGCCGATTGGATTTATCGTATGGTAGTTGATCTCACAGGTGCATCCGGAGCCGCGCTCCGTGCGACGGCGAAAGACGCCACGATCGGTGCGCAGCCGAGGGGGCTCGTCGCCATGTGCGATTCATGCGACGATTGCCGGTCAATTCCCGCGAATCTAGGTAGACGTGACTCGATCAATCGTTGAGACCAGACCGGACGCCGCCCACCCACCCTGGATGCCCGTCGCGCTGGCCGAACTCGGCATCCGCCGCCACCCGCCGGGCAGCATCAACCCACGCATCGTCGAGTACAACAACCAGACGAACCTGGTCGGCTACGACGACAAGATTTCCTGGTGCTCGTCGTTCGTGAACTGGTGCATGGCGCACGCCGGATTCCGCGGCACCGGCTCCGCGCTCGCACGCTCGTGGCTGGAATGGGGAAAACCGCTGGAGCGTCCGGTGTACGGCTGCATCGCGATCCTGACGCGTGACGACCCGACGAGCTGGAAAGGGCACGTCGGTTTCTACCTGCGTCACGACGCCGAACACGTCCACCTGTTCGGCGGCAATCAACTGGAAGAAGTCCGCGAACTCGCGTACCCGCTGAACGAAGTGATCGGCTACCGCTGGCCGGCCACCGAATGACTCGCAGCGGCAAACACACGAGAAATCCAAAATGCGGCCGTTCCCGCCATTGCTAATCAGTCGGACACACTGCACTGACCCACCTCGAGCTCCGTCGGCGAGTGCCCTCACGATGTAAGGCACTCACGCATGTACGCAGCTCAAATCCATGCGCTGGAGTTCACCGTGCTGGCGATGCATTTGACTGTAGAATCGCGCCAGAGAGCTTGTGTCATACTACTGACAATAAAGTAAGCAAAAAGTAATAAAAGGATGGAAATGGATGCGCAAGACATCGTGAGGGCGATGCAGGGCGGATTGCTTCAGCAAGATCGGCTGCTGAAACTCGACACTCCCTTTGGGGAAAATGTATTGCTACCCCAGCGCACTGTGGGCTGGTCTCGGATCGGCCGGCATTTCGACTTTGCGGTCGACGTCCTGTCGACACGAAGCGATCTCAAGCTGAAAGACCTGATCGGTCAATCCGTTACCCTCTGGATTCAGCAGACAGATCGGTCCTATCAGCCGCGAAACGGTTACGTCTATGCCGCCCGAAGACTGGGATCAGAGGGCGGACTGACCAGTTACCAGATCAGCTTTGCGTCATGGATGCATTTTCTGAAATTTCGCCGCGATCAGCGTATCTGGCAGGACAAGCCTGTTGATGAGATCCTCCGGGATGTATTCAACGCACATCCGCAGGCGAAAGGCCGATTTGAATTTGCGTTGTCCAGGCCGCTTCCGTCGAGGTCGTACTGTACTCAATACGAAGATGATTGGAATTTCGTCCATCGGTTGATGGAAGAGGAAGGACTGTTCAGCATCTGGAAGCAGGCCGATGATGGTAACTCCCATACCCTGACTATCACGGATCACCTAGACACGTGTGAGCCCCTCGCCGCGCGATCGGTTCAGTTCTCTCGATACGGTACTAACAGCGAAGTTGACGCGCTGGTTCACTGGTCTGGCTTGCGAACCCTCCATAGCGCGGCCCTGACCACTCGCACATTCGACTATAAGTATCCATCGCCGCTTGCGAATCCGAAGGGTACCAATATCCCGACCGTGTCACATCAATTGCCGGAGCAGTTGGAGGTGTATGAGTATACGGGCCCCTATACGTATCTTGACCAAGAGCGCGGCGATCATCTCACCAAGGTACGCATGGAGGAGTGGGAGTCACGCGAAAAACGCTTTTACGGCATGGGGGGGCTGCGCGGTGTCGACGCTGGGCGGTGGTTCGAACTCGTTGGCCATCCGGAACATGATCGGGAGTCGAGCGAGCGCAGCCAATTCGCAGTGGTCGAAGTGATATGGCTGATCGAGAACAACCTGCCGGGATCGAATCATCACGGGGCCCTTCCTCACAGCTTGAACGGGCGCTTGGCTAAAGCGAAAGCCACCTTCGACGGGCAACCGACCTCTGGGATTACTCATTTCGATGGGTCTGAAGGTTTCTTTTTGGTTGAAATCGAGGCACAACGTAAATCGGTGCCCTTTCGTAGCCCGTACGAACACCATAAACCCGTCATGCAGATGCAGACGGCGACAGTTGTCGGTCCGCAAGGTCGTCGCATTTATACGGATGAGTTGGGCCGAGTAAAAGTTCAGTTCCATTGGGATCGGATCGGTCGGCGTGATGAGCGCAGTTCCTGTTGGGTCCGCGTGAGTCATCCTTGGGCAGGCGAGGGGTTTGGGATGATCCATGTTCCTCGAATCGGCGACGAAGTCGTAGTGTCGTTTTTGGACGGGGCACCGGACCGCCCCCTCATTACAGGCCGGGTGTCGAACGGAAATAACTTCGTGCAGTGGAAACTGCCAGATAACCAGGCGTTATCGGGGCTGCGTTCCAGAGATCTCGAGGGAGCGCAGGCGAATCAAGTTGTAGCCGACGACACGCCAGGAAAATTGCAGGTTCAAGTGTCAAGCGACTACGAGCAGTCACGCCTTGTAGTTGGCTACAACACACGCATTGACGGCAATGCGGGGCGCAACGGAGCTCGCGGCAGTGGCTGGGAGTTGGCAACGGATTCCTGGGGTGTGTTGCGCGCGAACCGTGGCATGCTAGTGACGACCGAGACGCGGGCGGGCGCAACGGCCGCCGCGAAAGATATGAGCGAGACCGTTGAACGTCTCGGAAAGGCGCAGCAACTACATGATGCGCTGACGAAGATCGCGCAGCAGAGCGAAGCGCAGGATGCGGATGGCCATCAGGCCGACATCGTCAATACCATTGCGGCACAGAACGAGCAGATTCGTGGCACGAGTGCCGGCAGCAACAACGAGTTTCCGGAGTTGTCGGAACCGCATCTGGTGATTGACGGCAAGGCGGGTATCGAAATCACCACGCCGGCGACCGTGCATGTGGCGTCTCAGCAGGCCGCGATCACAACAGAAGGTCATATTGGTATTGCGAGTGGCCGCAGCCTTTTCGCGACGGTGCGAGACACGCTTCGTTTGTTTGCGCAGACTGGCCCTATGCATCTTGTTTCCGCTGCGGGCGACGTCGTATTGAACGCGCTGACGAAGTCAATCGTGGCGCGAGCACAGAAACAGATTCTGCTGGAAAGCGAGGAGATTCTGCTGCGTGCCCACAAATTCCGGGTCGAGGTAAATGGCAGCTTCCTGAATATGGATGCGAGCGGCGTGGTGAGCGGTACAACAGGCAAATTTACCGCGTACGCAGCTTCTCATGATTTGCCAGGCCCGAAGGATCAGATGGTCGACTTATCTCCGAAGAAGATCTGTGTGGAATGCATGCTTAAGGCAGCCCGGGGCGGATCGGCCTTGGTGCCCCGTTAATTCGTAGACTTATCCATGATGACAGACCGACTTTCCCATTTCGGGCGACGTGCGATCCAGGCCGTCGCCTTTGCTGCCGTTTTTGGCCTCGGGGCATGCGATAAGCACCCCGGCGCTATGGCACAGCCGCTTGAGCTGTCGAGCCTGCCGAAGCACTACGATACGCTGGGTATTGGCGCCTCGACTCTGAACTACTCCCCTTGGTACATCCATAAGTGGGGATTCGAAGGGCCGAAGGGATCGGGGGTAAGCGGTGGTGGCCCGAACGTATTGCCTGCTGAAGCAGACAATAGGCCGTACGGTGGTGGCGGTGATATGTGCTGCAGCGACATCCCCTCTGTATGGCAGCCAGACCTGAAGCTAACGGTGCGCTGGTTGGTTGACAAGAAGCAGGACGGAAAGACGCCGGGGTACTGGTATAAGGCGGAAAACGTTCGGATCCCAAAATATGGGAAGATTATGGGCGGAATTTGGGCGGTCTTCTTGCCGGGTGATCGGGTTCGTATCATGGTTGCTGACGGACAGAAGGGTGATTTGAACGACCCGGGCATACGCCCTCCAGACACCGATCCGTACATCGCGCATGGGATTTTGGATGAAGAGTGGAATCGGTTGTACCGGGATGGAGGGAGTGCGCAATGAGCCTCAAATGGGCGGATCCGATGCCTCAGGGTGGGCGTATAGCGGGCAGTATCACGGCGTTGAGAAAGGGGCGCGCGCTGGTGTGCGATGCTCTAATGTCTTGCCCTCAGACACTTCATATCACACTGTTCTTTGATGGTACGAACAATAACGACGAACAGACAAATCCTTTCCGGGATTCACTCGTTCGCACACATTCCAACGTTGCGCGTCTGTACAACGCGGCACTGGATCGCTCAGAAGAGGGGATATTTCGCTTCTATATAGCAGGTGTGGGTACACCATTCAAGAGTATTGGTGAGCAGACGTACTCGACTTCCGGCAAGTCAATGGCATCCGGTTTTGGCAGTCGCTGCGTGTGGGGCTACACGAGAGTACTGAATGCTATATATCGGGCTATTGCTACCGACAAGACCCGAAATCTGATTCCGGATAGCGACGTCCAAAGAGTTTGCACGGAAGTGGCCGATGGTCACAAACTCCCGCTGGTTGGCTACACCGATCGATTGGGTCTCGCTCACAAGCAGGCGATCGACGAGGGGCGATATCCGCAGACGGTTAAGCAGATCTGGATCAACGTAATTGGTTTTTCGCGGGGGGCGGCATGCGCACGCGTATTCGTCAACAAGCTGATTAATGAATGGGCTCGGGACGGGCGGATTGGATACCAGACTGGAAAATATGCGCTGAATTACAAGGTCAACTTCGTTGGTCTTTTCGATACAGTCGCCTCCGTTGGTCCCCCCGACTCGACTCGTGCGACCGTGGACTTTGGCACATTTGATGGGCACTTCGCGTTCGCTAACGACGGTCGGCTTGATATTCCTAAGGATGTCCGATTCTGTTACCACGCGTTTTCGGTGCACGAGCAGCGTATGAGTTTTCCGCTTGATTCAATCCGCAACGGGGACAGCTACGGCAGCGGTATTCGTGACGAGGTGGCCTATCCGGGCGTCCATTCGGACGTGGGCGGTGGCTATGCGCCCTGCGAACAGGGTAAAGGAGGGGTTGCAGCGAAAGCTGGGGACGACAGCTACAAACTTAGCCAGATTCCGCTGCACGATATGTATCTGAAGGCCGCCTCGTATGGTGTGCCACTGATGGATAGCGATACGATAACTAAACGCGCCGATCTGGTTGCCGACTTTGCTCTCGACCAGTCGGTGATCGATGCATTTAACGCGTGGCGCAAGACCGTCGAGAATGTCAACAGTGTGGAAGATGCGCTGAAGGTCGGATTGGGTCAGATGTTGGCGTGGCGGACGCTGCGCGCAGACATTGGTAATCCGCAGCGCTATGTTACGGGACAGTCGTTCTTCAAGCGCGCGCACGAAGACAAGATGACGCCGCATAAGGTGCAGCAGGGGGTTTCAAAGGCGTCGGAAAATGATCCGACTATGAGTAAGCTGAGGTCGCAATCTCAGTTGCTCCGGGCGAACGCCTTGTCAATGGGAGCGGGATATGCGTCATACATGAGCACGCAGAAGGGGCAGGTGACGGCGCTGAACGAAGCCATGGACCGGCGCAACGAGCAGCTATGCGGTGCAATTGCTCATCCTGGTGTCGCTAACCCGAAACCTGCCCGTCCTGGGGAGGGGCCACTCGACGTTGTGACCAACGATCAGACCGACCTTCGGCAGGGCGCGGAGGAAATGCGGCTGCTTCTTGGGTACCTGTATCCGGACCAGTGCGAACGGTGGAAAGTGAAGCGCACGGATCATCGTCCAATAGTGACTCGCGGTGGCGACGTGATCAAGGTGCCACCGACATTTGTCGTCGAACATGATCAGCCCGGGAGTGATTCCCCGTGCGTTACGCTGGCGTATAGCGGAATACTGCTCAACACGGTCTGGTCGACGCTTGTGCAGAATTACCGCGTAGAGGACGACGTTATGGCTGCGCCATTACCTGGCGTGGAGTCGTTCCTACGCCAGCATACGTCTCCCGACGCCGTGAACAAGTTGCCTGCAGGGGCCATCGCTCTATTTGATGACTACGTACACGATAGCCGCTGCTGGTTCCGGGTGCCGTATTTTCACGAGTACGCGCCAGGTGGGTATGGTTTCCCGCGAGTCGTGTTTGTTGGCGGAGATAAGCGCAAGGCATATCTCGGCCTTGCGTCAAACGCTTCGCAGCTCGACTTGGGTAATGGCAGGACCCAAGCTGGGTGGGCCTGAGGCGATTGGAAAGCAAGCCGAAAAACAGGATTTCAGATGGAACTACAAGCTACATCCTCGCAAGCTCGCCTGATGGGGTTGGTCGACGCGGCGGTATGTCCGCCGAAAGTGGTGCCTTTGCTGCAGCATGCTGGCGTACCGTTTCTCTCTGTTTTCGCTGGTCTGCCTGAAGAGGAACTCGGACCGGCTTCACTATTTTTGGTGTCGGTCGATGACACGGAGGCGGACTGGTTTGTAGAACTCGATCAGCTCGATCGCCAAAGTCCATGCCTGTCCTTGATCTCTAGCAGGGTGGAGATGGATGCACTGGTCACGCATCTGCAAGCATTCTTGTTTGCGGATATTGGCGACAACATGACCGCGATGGTGCGGTTCTTTGATCCGCGTAACACAACGGCGGTGTTGAACACGTGGGGTGAGCAGATTCGCGCCATGTTCATGAGCCCTATCGAGCAATGGATGTACCGGGGGCGTCACAAGGAGTGGCAGCACATTCGGAACGAATCGATGGCGAGCGCGAGGATCTGCCGTTCCGTCATGGTTCAGCTCGAGCCGTCGGACGTCAATGCCCTCATGGCGCACACGGAGCCCGACGAGATTCTGGCTGCACTGATCGATTCCGGCGATGTCGACGGAGAGCGTACCTACCTTGACCGCTTCGAGGATTTCATTCCTCGCTATCTCCGTGCGGTGCAGTGGGGGATCCGCGAGCCGGGGGACCGCCTTTCTTTCTGCCAGCACACCTATATGTATGGACAGGATTTCGATCGGAATCGGTTCGTTCATGATTTACTGATTCAGCGTCAGCAGTCTGATGAGTCGTTTAGTGTC
The DNA here is from genome assembly GCF_001547525.1 of Burkholderia anthina. Taxonomy (GTDB): domain Bacteria; phylum Pseudomonadota; class Gammaproteobacteria; order Burkholderiales; family Burkholderiaceae; genus Burkholderia; species Burkholderia semiarida. The sequence goes on along the minus strand of NZ_LNJP01000003.1, from coordinate 691,510 downwards.
GCTATCACTCGCGTCCCGGCAAATGTATGGGCCGAGATTGAGCGGATGGGCACGCATGACGCAGGGAGCGCTTCGCAGTCGGTTACGTTATAGGGAGCATGTTATGGCATTGCAGATGATCGTGGTCGGTGATGCGACCTCACATGGTGGGCGAGTGATCACCGGATCGGAAACACATCGCATCGATGGCAAAAATATTGCGCGGTTGCACGATCTGGTGGACTGTCCGGAAAAATATCCGGACGGACGACCACATGGAGTTAACAAGATAATCGAGGCGCATCCGACGGTAACGATCGATGGTCAACGCGTTGCGTTGCACGGCCATCATACCGAGTGTGGGTGCACGTTAATTGGCAGTTTGACTGCTCGTGTGGGCGACTAGAGGTGTCCGCGCAAAATCGGACAGCGGAATAAGTGGAGCGGTCGGGCCTTGAGCCAACGATAATTCTGGCAAAGGAACGGCAAAAGGACGAAGAGAACCCGGCGGACGTGGTCGGCGGCGTTCAACGCGAAGATTGCTGGCAGCGGGCAAAGGCGAGCGGACACTTGCCGAATTGGCACAGCAGTTCGATGTGCATCCGAGCCAGATCACGGAATGGAAACGGCAGTTACAGGAACGCGCGGCCGCCGTGTTCGGTACGACCGGGGCGCCCTCGAGCGAGCCCCGTGGGCCCGGGCATCCAGTGCACGCGGACGTGCTCGCGGAGGCCGTGCTGGGCCGGAACATCCGGCTGTCGCCATGCCCGGCCGCTCCATCGGCGAGTATGTCAAGCTGTACAACCTGAAACGGCCTCATTCGAGCTTGGCGGATCAGAGGCCAGATGAGGCTACTTCGCGACGCTGCCTGCGATCAAATTGGCAGTATGGCTGCTTCCGACGTTCCACTTAAAAATCTAAGCGTACTGTCCGAACAAGCGAGGCCGCCTCCATCCGCCCGATATCCCATTGATCGTCAGTTCTTCGCCACAGCCTCCGTTTCCGTCTGCGTCCCACCCGCCGCATCATTCCTGCTCCACCCACCCCCAAGCGACCGATAAAGCGCCACCGCCGCCAGCGCATGTTCGCGCTTGACCTGGTTGAGCGAATCCGAATCGCGCAGATAAACCTCCTGCGCCGACAGCACATCCAGAAAATCCGTCGCGCCACCCTTATACAGCTGATTCGCCAGCCCAAGCGCTTTATCGGAAGCCGCCAATGCACCATCGAGCCGCCGCGTCGCCTCTTCGGAACTGACCAAGTTCGCACGCGCATCCTCGACTTCCCGCAACGCTTGCAGCATCGTCTGTCGTAACCCGAGTTCCGATTCGCGCATCCGGCTTTCGCTCTGCGAGATATCGGCGGTAATCCGTCCCGCGTTGAAGATCGGGCTCGTCGCACTCAACGCCGCGCTGAACAGGTTATCGGTCAACGTCGGCAACCCGAGATACGAAGCCGCGAGAATCCCGTCCGTCAGGTTCAACGAAAACTTCGGATACCGTTCGGCCTTCGCCACGCCGACTTGTGCCGCACGCCGCTCGACTTGAGCATAGGCAGTCAGCACATCCGGCCGCCGCAACAACGCTTGCGAAGGCAACGTCCCCGGCGCGCCCGCCGGCGGCGCGGGAATCTCGCCAGCCTGCGCCAGCACGAGCCGATCGACCGATTCCGGCGTGCGCCCGGAATACACGGCAATCAGATTGAGCTGATGCGAAATCTGCGCCTGCGTCGGCGGGATCCGGGCTTCGAGTGCATCCAACTGGTTCTGCGCCCGCGTCACGTCGAGTTCCGTCGACAGCCCGAACGCCTGCCGCTTGCGCGTGAGTTCGAGCGCATGCTGGCGGATCTTCGCATTGTCCTGCAGGATCTTCAATTCCTGCTGCGCCCAGCGCAGATCGACATACGCGGATGCCGCATCGGCCGCGAGCGCGAGCCGCATCGCATCTTCCGCATGCTTTTGCCCGACCAACTCCGCTTGAGCAGCAAGCAGATCGAGCCGCTCTCCGCCGAATACATCGGGCGACCAGCTCAGCGCGAGCCCGGCGCCCGCCTGCCGCACATAGCCGAGCGGCGGCGGCGTGTTCTGCCGCGCATCGGCCGCGTGCGCGGTCGCGTCGAGTTCGGGCAGCAGCACCGCGCGCTTCTGCACGGTCAGCGCCTGCGCCTGCTTCATGCGTTCGGCGGCGGCCTGCAGATCGAGATTGCCGTCGAGCACCGCGGCGATCAGCTTGTCCAGCACGGGATCGTGGAATTGCGCCCACCACGCGGCGGCGTCGATGTCCGCGCGCGGCACATTGGTATCCCAACCATCGGGCGCGAGCGTTCGAACCGAATCCTGAAGCGCCGGATGCTGCGCGGGCTGCACCGCGCACCCGGCGGCGAATGCGCTGACGGTCAGCGCGACGAGTAGCTTCTTCATGATGATGATCCTTGGCCTCAGTGCGCGTCCGGCGGCGGCGCGTTCAACGTAATGGGTTTGGAAAACACGACGGCAAGCAGCGCGACGACGAAGCACAGCGACAGCGCGTAGTACGCATCCGCATAGGTGAGCGTCAGCGCTTCGCGATAGATCAGCCGATGCAGGTTCGCGAGCCCGGCCTGCGCGGTATTCAGCGTATTGCCGGCCACCGATCCCCAGTACGCGGCCTGGCGGTCGAGCAGCGACGCGATCTGCGGTTCGCCGGCGCTCACGTGCTCGTTCAGCCGCAGATAGTGAAAATTCAGCCGGTCGTTGAGCATCGTCGCGCTCACTGCGATACCGATCGCGCCGCCGAGGTTGCGCATCAGGTTGAACAACCCGCTCGCCGATTTCAGCCGCGACTGCGGCAGCGAGCCGAGCGCCATCGTCACGATCGGCGGCACGCTGAATTGCTGGCCGATGCCGCGCAGCGCCTGCGGCAGCAGCAGCTCCCGCCAGCCCCAGTCGTGCGTGATCGGCGTATACAGGTAGCAGCCGAGGCCGAAACAGATCAACCCGAACACGAGCAGCGCACGCATGCTGAAGTAGCGCGCGGCGAACGCATACGCACACAGCGCGATCAACTGGAACGCGCCGACCGACAGCAGCGCGATGCCGATCTGCAGCGAGCTGAACGCACGCACCTGCGCGAGAAACAGCGGCGTCAGGAACACGGTCACGAAAATCCCGATGCCGGTCACGAACGACAGCAGGCTGCCGATCCCGAAGTTGCGCACGGCGAGCGCGCGCAGGTCGACGATCGGGTCTTTCGCGGTCAGCGCATGCACGATGAACAGGAAGCCGCAGATGCCGGCGATCCACGCGCAGATCACGATCGCGTCGTCGCCGAACCAGTTCTTGCGCGGGCCTTCCTCGAGCACGTATTCGAGGCAGCCGAGGAAGCCCGACATCAACGCGATGCCGAGATAGTCGCCGCGCTTGATCAGGCTGAGATCGGGCGCGTCGATATGCACGTAGCGCGGCACGAGCACGGCTACCGCGATGCCCGGCACGAGGTTCAGGTAGAACAGCCAGTGCCACGACCATTGGTCGGTGATCCAGCCGCCGATCACGGGGCCGATCGCCGGCGCGAGCGACGCGAGCGCGCCGATGGTCGTCGATGCGATCAGCCGCTGCTTGCCGGGGAACAGCACGAACGCGGTGGTAAACACGGTCGGGATCATCGCGGCGCCGAGCGCGCCCTGCATGCCGCGAAACAGGATCATCGAGTTGATGTCCCACGCGAGCCCGCACAGCATGCTGGTGATCGTGAAGCCGACGGCCGACGCGGCGAACAGCCAGCGCGTCGACATCACCTTCGACAGCCACCCCGACATCGGGATCACGATGATCTCGGCGATCAGGTAGGCCGTCTGCACCCACGACAATTCGTCCTGGCTCGCGGACAGCCCGCCGCCGATGTCGCGCAGCGACGACGCGACGATCTGGATGTCGAGCGTCGCCATGAAGAAGCCGACGCACATCAGCGCGAATGCGAACACGCGCTGCCTGGTCGGTTGTGACGCGGGGTCGCCGGAAAACGCGGTGGTCATCGTCGGCTCCCGCTCAGTTCTTGTGGTCGGTATGCACGGTCACGACCGCGGACAGCCCGGGGCGCAGCACCTGCTCGATGCCCGGCTGCGGATCGAGATGCACGCGCACGGGCACGCGCTGGACGATCTTCGTGAAGTTGCCGGTCGCGTTCTCGGGCGGCAGCACGCTGAAGGTCGCGCCGGTCGCGGGCGCGAGGCTGTCGACGCGGCCGTGCAGGCGCGTGCTCGACGCATCGAGCGCGACGTCGACGCGATCGCCCGCGCGCATCTTGCGTAGCTGGTCTTCCTTGAAATTCGCATCGATCCACAGGCCGGAGGCCGGTACGACCGTCAGCAGCGGCACGCCGACGTTCGCGAGCATCCCCACGCGGCGCGTGCGGTTGCCGACGTAACCGTCGACCGGCGAGCGGATCGTCGTGTATTCGACGTTGAGCGCCGCGACGCGCTGGGCGGCGAGCGCGGTGTTCACGCGGGCCCGCGCATCGGCGAGTTGCGCGCCGAGCACGTCTAGCTGCCGCTTCGATGCGAGCAGCGCGGCGTCGCTGCGTTCGACGGCCGCGCCGGCCTTCGAGTAATCGGCATCCGCGCGCTCGACGATCTGGTTCGATACGGCGTCCGACTTCACGAGTTCGCGATAGCGCACGCGATCGGATGCCGCGCGCGTCAACTCGGCCGACGACGCATTCTTGTCTGCCGCGTGCTGACCGATCACCGCGAATTGCAGTTGCTGCTTCGCTTCGAGTTCGGTCACGGCGGAGCGCGCGCTGTCGACTTCTGCGCTGGCCTGAGCGAGCTTCGCGTCGTAGTCGCGCGCATCGAGCTGCACGAGCACGTCGCCGGCCTTCACGCGCTGATTGTCGGTCACGAGGATCTTGTCGACGAAACCGCTGACCTTCGGTGCGAGCACCGTCACGTCGCCGCCGACGTACGCATCGTCGGTGCTTTCCTGGAAGCGCAGCACGAACAGCCAGTCGAGCGCGGCGGCCGCGACCACGACGACGACGGCGCCCACCGCGATGCGCATCCACGGCACGCGGCGTTGTTGCTTCGCGGGCCGCTCGGTTGTGGCTGCTTCGCGTGACGAGGCAGCGTCTTGAGTCGTATCCATCGATTCACCTATGTATATGCACTGATCAAAGCGATCGACGTCGTCGTGTCGATCGGGGAAGGGGTTAGCGTTCCGGCAGGTTGTGCGTGATCCGGAACAATTCGTCTCTCAGTCGGGCCGCCTGCGCCGACCCGAAGTACCGCTCGAACGCTTCCTGCGCGGCGAGCCAGTGCACGTGCGCATCGGCCACCTTGGTTTCGCCATGCGCGGTCAGTGCAAACGTCTGACCACGACATGGCGGCTCGATCCGTCCCGTCACCAGCGCCGCGCCGACGAGCGGCCTGAGCGCGCGCAGCAACGCGGTGCGTTCGATCACCAGCACGTTCGACAGTGTCGCCATCGTCAGGCCGGGCCGCTCGCGCAGCAGCGCGAGGATGCTGTACTGCGACGGCGTGACGCCCGCCCGCGACAGATAGCGCTCGTAGAACTGCGAGATTCGCCGGGCGGCTTGCCGGACCGCGAAGCAATCGTCATCGGTGAGCGTGGTCTTGTGCATGTGCACATGTTAGGGGGCGGGGCGGCGCGAAGCGAGGGGCGGGACAGGATCAGATTGGTGTCGTGGCTGTACCAATCGGCGTCGCAAAGGCGCGTTCCCGCGCCCGGTCACGCCGCGGCCGGGACGCTCCAGCCTTCGCGGTCGCAATACGCGGCCGTGTAGTCGATGAACGCCTTCACCTTCGCGGGCAGCAGCGAGCGGTTCGCGTACGCGAGCTTGATTTCGACGAACGCATCGACGAGATCGGCGCCTTCCAGCAACTGCACGAGCGCGCCCGACGCGAGTTGCGCCTCGACGAGCGTTTTCGGGACGACGCCGATGCCGAAGTCGTGCATCACCATTTCGCGGTTGAACACGGGGCTGTTCGACGAGATGTCGAAACGGAACGGCACGGTGACCGTGTCGCCGTCGACGCGGAACGACAGCGCCGGGCGGCGCAGCGACGGCGAGATCGGCACGAACGGATGATCGGCGAGGTCGGCCGGGCTTTCGGGGCGCGCATGCGCGTGCAGATACGCAGGCGTGGCGACGATCACGACCGGAATGCGCTCGATCAGCCGCACGACGGTCGATTCGCTCGTCAGCATGTACGGCACGACGATGCCGATGTCGTAGCCTTCGCCGACCAGATCGACCGGGCGCTCGGTCAGCGTGACGTCGAGGCGCACGTTCGGGTGCGCGGCCTTGAAGCCGGCGATCAACGGCACGAGCCGGTTCAGCGCGGCCGTCGTATGCGCGACGAGGCGCAGCAGGCCCTCGGGCTCGCGCGTGTGTGCCTGCGCTTGAACTTCCAGCGCGTCGAGCTCGTCGAGCACGGCCGCGCAACGCTCGTAGATGCGCTCGGCCGTCTCGGTCAGCGACACCTGGCGCGTGGTCCGGTGCAGCAGCCGGCTGCCGAAACGCGCCTCCAGATCGGCCACCGCGCGCGAGACGACCGGCCGCGCGAGGCCGTGCATGTCGGCGGCGCGCGTGAAGCTGCGCATCTCCACCACCGACCGGAAGATCCGCAACTTGTCGATGTAGTCCATGTCCGTCTCCTTGATGCGATGGCCGGCCGCCGGCCGTTGTTACCGCGGAGTGTACATTGACTTTATGCATATGCACATATAGATTCCGGAACATGAACGACATTCCGATTTCCGAGGCGTGCAACTGTCTCGCGCTGCGCCAGGCGGCGCGCTTCGTCACGCAACTGTACGAACGCCATCTGGCCCCGGTTGGCGTCACGCCCGCCCAGTTCTCGATCATGGTGAACCTCAAACGCCGGCCCGGCCTGCTGATGAGCGAACTCGCCGACACGCTCGTGATGGATCGCACGACCTTGCTGCGCGCGCTGAAGCCGTTGCAGCGCGATGGCTTCGTCGCGACGGCTGCGTCCGAGCACGATGCGCGTGCGCATGCGCTCCATCTCACGAAGCTCGGCGAGCGCACGTTCGCGCAGGCGAAAGTTGCGTGGCAGGCCGCGCAAGACGAATTCGACGCGCAGTTCGGCCGCGATCGCGCGAAGGCGCTGCGTGACGAGTTGTTCAGCCTGACTGCGGAGCGTTAGGGGGAACTGGATCGGAATGCGAGCCATTATGTGATTTGGTCGCCGAATTTCGGTGAAAGTGGTTTTGTGTGGGTCCGGATCTGTGAAAATCTGGACAGTTTTTATTTCCAGTTGTAGAGTCCTCTGACGGATTTCACGCAGCCGGCGCCGCCGGCACGCGTCACGAGGAGCAACCGGATGCTGCAGTTGAGTGACCGCGACGACGCGATGTTGCGCGGGGATTTCGGCGACGGCGTCGCCCGTGCGATGCGAATCGTCGCGCGCACCGCGCAAGTGATGTCCGCGCCGCACCTGATCGACATTACGTCTGCGCATATCGACGGCTGCCTGTACCACGGCCAGACCAGCCTCGACTTCGTCGACTATTTCGTCGAAACGGGCGCGAAGGTTGCGGTGCCGACCACGTTGAACGTCGGGTCGCTCGACCTGATCCATCCCGAGCTGTACCACGGCGATCGCACGATCCAGCGCGATGCGCGGCGCCTGATGGACGCGCATTTGTTGCTCGGCTGCGAATCGAGCTTCACGTGCGCGCCGTATCAGCTGAAGCATCGCCCCGCGCTGGGCGAGCAGATCGCGTGGGCCGAATCGAATGCGATCGTGTTCGCGAACTCGGTGCTCGGCGCACGCACGAGCCGCTACGGCGATTTCCTCGACCTGGCTGCCGCGATCACGGGGCGCGCGCCGTATGCGGGGCTGCATGTCGACGCGAACCGCGCCGCGCGGATCGTGTTCAATGCGCCGGACTTCAGCAGCCTGCCGTCGCGCGACATCTATTTCGCCGCGCTCGGGCTGGCGGTCGGCAAGATCGCGGGCGCGATCGTGCCGGCGATCGTCGGGCTGCCGGCGGACACTACCGAGGACGAACTCAAGGCGCTCGGCGCGGCCGCCGCGTCGAGCGGGGCCGTCGCGCTGTTCCATGCAGTGGGCGTGACGCCGGAGGCGCCGACGCTCGACGCCGCGTTGCATGGGCACGCGGCGCAGCGCACGGTCGATATCGCGATGGCCGATCTCGACGAGATTCGCCGCACGCTGAACCACGCCGCAGCCGGCGACGCGCTCGTCGCGGTGGCGCTCGGCACGCCGCATTTTTCTTTGGCCGAGTTCCGCACGCTCGACACATTGCTCGACGCCTTCGACGGCAAGCCGGCCTGCGATTTCTACGTGAACACGAGCCGCTTCATTTTGTGGGAGCTGGAAGAAGCCGGCCTCGCGGAGAAATTCGCCGCGCGCGGCATCCAGATCGTCGTCGATACCTGCACGTACATCACGCCGGTGATGAAGCAGTTGTCGGGGCTGGTGATGACCAACTCGGGGAAGTGGGCGTCATATGCGCCCGCGAACATCGGCGTGACGGTCGCGTACGGCAGCATGCGCGAATGCGTGCGGTCCGCGTACGAAGGCAAGGTGCGATTCGATGACTGACGCGACGGGCAAGTTCTTGACGGGCGACACGCTCGTGCCGGGCAGCGCGTGTGCGCGTCCGTTCGTGCTCGACAAGCCGCTGAGCTTCTGGGGCGGCTACGACTCGGGCGCGGGCAGGATCGTCGATCGTGGGCATCCGCAAGCCGGCGCGAGCCTTGCCGGCAAGGTGATGGTGATGCCGCACGCGAAGGGCTCCAGTTCGAGCAGCAGCGTGCTCGCGGAAGCGGTGCGCAACGGCACGGGGCCGGTCGGGATCGTGCTGAAGGAGCGCGACCTGATCGTCTCGATCGGCGCGATCGTGGCCGCCGAGCTGTATGCGATCGCGGTGCCGGTGGTGTGCGTGACGGACGACGTGTACGACGCGATTGCCGCCGCGACGGGCGACGTGCGGATCGAGGCGGGGGAGGGGGACGGCGGGGCGCGGATTGATATCGGCTGCTGATACGTCGCGCGCTCGTCGCGGCATGCACCTCGGGCCACACGATCAAGCTGAACGCGACGCGCAGTACCGGTGAAATCGCGGGCCGGTGTCTCGTGTCGCCAGTGGTTGCGTATCAGTCGCGCGCCGCACCCGCTTCCCGGTATGCGCTCGGCGTTTGCCCGGCCCAGCGCCGGAACGCGCGCGTGAAATTCGCCGGGTCGGTGAATTGCAGCCGCTCGGCGATCGTTTTCAGGTCGAGATCCGATGCGGCGAGCAACTGCTTTGCGTCGCGAAACCGCGCTTCGTCGAGCAATTGCCGATAGCTCGAACCGGCTTCCTCGAGCCGGCGCCGCAACGTGCGCGTCGACACGAGCAGCGCCTCGGCGAGCATGTCGGGCCCCGGGTATTCGCCGGCGGCGCGCGCCAGCTCCGCGCGAACCCGCTCGACCAGATCGCCTTCCTCCTGCCGCACCTGCGCATATTCGTGCTCCACCTGCACGAGCGCCTGCCGGTGCGCGACTTCATCGGCGAGCGGCAGCGGCCAGTCGAGCACGTCGTGCGCGACCCACAGCGCATTGGCTGCGCAGCCGAATTCGACCGGCGGCAACGTATCGCGGTAGCGCGCGAAATACGCGGGCTCCGGCCACGCGAATTGCAGCCTGATCGGCGGCGACGGGCGACCGGCCCATTGCGCGATGTTCTGCGCGAGCCCCGTCAGCACGAATTCGAACATCACGTGATGCTGCAGCACGGGATTCGCCTGCACGCCGTGCAGTTCGAGCGTCGCGCCACGTTCGTCTTCCGCATAGGTCAGCCGGTACTGGCGATTGCGCATCCGGAAGTAGCGCTGCGTGACCGACAGTGCTTCGCGGATGTCCCGCGCGGTCAGCGTCGCATAGCCGAGAAAGCCGTGCACGGTCGGCTTCAGCAGCAGGCCGAACGCGAGCCCGATACCCGGATCGCCGCCGATCTCGATCGCGTTGAGCACGAGCCGTCCCCATTGCGACGGCGCGACGCGTGCATCCGGTTCGGCCAGCACCGCGTCGCGCAGGCCCGTGCCGGCACGCACGGCGGCCAGATCGACGCCGCGTGCGGCCAGCGCCTGCAGCAGCAGGCGCGTATAGGCGACCGGAATCGTCGGCCGGCGCAGCCCGAGGCGGTCCTTGCGAGACGGGGAGGTCATGTCGTTTTGGCCGGAAATGACAAGCATTATGGCTGTTTGCCCCCTCACGTTCAAGGCGCCGCCCGCCTACGATGGCAGGCATCGCTTACTGGCCGAATCATCATGACGACCCCCTTTCCCCACCTGCTCGCTCCGCTCGATCTCGGCTTCACGACGCTGAAGAACCGCGTGCTGATGGGCTCGATGCATACCGGCCTCGAGGACAGCCGCAAGACGCTGCCGCGTCTCGCCGAATATTTCGCCGAGCGCGCGCGCGGCGGCGTCGGCCTGATCGTGACGGGCGGCTTCGCGCCGAACGTGGCCGGCTGGACCAAGCCGTTCGGCGGCACGCTGATGACGTCGGCCGCCGCGCGCCGGCATCGCGAGATCACGGATGCCGTGCATGCGGAGGACGGCAAGATCGCGCTGCAGATCCTGCATACGGGCCGCTACGGTTATCACCCGTTCGCGGTCGCGCCGTCGAAGATCAAGTCGCCGATCTCGCCGTTCGCGCCGCACGAACTGAGCGCGCGCGGCGTCGAGCGGCAGATCCGCGCGTTCGTGCGCTGCGCGACGCTGGCGCGCGAAGCCGGTTACGACGGCGTCGAGATCATGGGCTCCGAAGGCTACCTGATCAACCAGTTCATCTCGATGCATACGAACAAGCGCAGCGACCAGTGGGGCGGGTCGTACGAGAACCGCATCCGCTTGCCGATCGAGATCATCGAGCGCACGCGCGAAGCGGTCGGCCGCGACTTCATCCTGATCTACCGGCTGTCGATGCTCGACCTGATTCCGGATGGCAGCGACTGGAACGAAACCGTGCAGCTCGCGAAGGCGGTCGAGCGCGCGGGTGCGACCATCATCAACACGGGGATCGGCTGGCACGAGGCGCGCGTGCCGACGATCGCGACGTCGGTGCCGCGCGGCGCGTTCGCGTGGGTGACGAAGAAGATGAAGGGCGAGGTCGGCATTCCGCTCGTGACGACCAACCGGATCAACCGGCCCGAAGTGGCCGAGCAGATTCTCGCGGACGGCTGCGCGGACATGGTGTCGATGGCGCGCCCGCTGCTCGCGGATCCCGAGTTCGTCGTCAAGGCGGCGCAGGGCCGGGCCGACGAAATCAACACGTGCATCGGCTGCAACCAGGCGTGCCTCGATCATGCGTTCAAGAACCGAATCGCGTCGTGCCTGCTGAATCCGCGTGCGTGCCACGAGACGGAGCTGAAATACACGCCCGCGCCGCAGTCGAAGCGCATCGCGGTGGTGGGCGCGGGGCCGGCCGGGCTTGCGTGCTCGACGGTGCTCGCGCAGCGCGGCCATCAGGTCGACCTGTTCGACGCGGCGCCGGAGATCGGCGGCCAGTTCAACATGGCGAAGCGGATCCCGGGCAAGGGGGAGTTTCACGAAGCGTTGCGCTACTTCGGCCGGCAGGTCGAGTTGACCGGCGTGAAGCTGCACCTGAACCGCCGCGTCGACGCGAGCGACCTGATCGCGGGCGGCTACGACGAAATCGTGCTCGCGACCGGCGTCGCGCCGCGCGACCCGAAGATTCCGGGGCAGGACGGGCCGAACGTGCTCAGCTATATCGACGTGCTCGCGGGCAGGCAGCCGGTCGGCCGACGGGTCGCGGTGGTGGGCGCGGGCGGGATCGGCTTCGATGTCGCCGAATATCTGGTGCAGGACGGCGAGTCGCCGGCGCTCGATCTGGACGTGTGGAAGGCCGAGTGGGGCGTGACCGACCCGGCCGCGACGCGCGGCGGCGTGACGCGTGCGCGGGTGTCGGCGCCCGCGCGCGAAGTGACGCTGCTGCAGCGCAAGGCCGCACCGCTCGGCAAGGGCCTCGGCAAGACGACCGGCTGGATTCACCGTGCGACGCTGAAGATGAAGCAGGTGAAGATGATCGGCGGCGTGAATTACGAACTGATCGATGCACGCGGATTGCACGTGTCGTACGGCGAGCAGCGCACCGATCACGAATTGATCGAAGCCGACACGGTCGTGCTCTGCACGGGGCAGGAGCCGCAGCGCACGTTGCTCGCGCCGCTGCAGGCGGCCGGGCGCTCGGTGCACCTGATCGGCGGTGCGGAACTGGCCGCCGAACTCGATGCGAAGCGTGCGATCGACCAGGGGGCGCGGCTGGCGGCGCGGCTGTAACGGGCGTTGCTGCGCCGTTCGCCCGGCGGCAGTCACCCGGCGGTGATCCGCGGCGGGCGGGGCTTGTCGCGCGCTGCGCCGATGCGTCGAACCGCGGAAGCCGAACCCGATGAGCGGCCGCGTCGATCGCGCTGCCACCCGACGTGCGGCAGAACGCAGCCGCGCAAGGCCCGCGCGGCTCAGGCCGCTTCGGCCCGTTCTTCCTCTTCCGCTTCGAGCATCGCCTTGACGATCAGATAGACGGCCGGCAGGTCGTCGTCGTCGCGGCGCCAGTCGACCGGCTCCTCGACGTCCGCGGCGACCAGCCGACTGTCGCGCAGCCGGATGAATGCATCGACGACGGCCGGCTCGTTGCGGCTCAGGAAACCGGCATTCGAGAATGCCAGCTCCTCGACGTTCAGCAGCGCCTGCCAGCTCATCGTGCGGACGGCGGCCGGGTGGGTGCGGCGACGCAGGCCGAGCGCCCGCTGGGCAGGGCCGCTGACGACACGCTGCAGATCGACGACCGCCCGCTGCGCGGCGCGCTCGAAATGGACGGGATTGAAGCCGGGTTGCTCGGGATCGAATGCGGATGACTGGAACATGGTCGCCTCACTAAAGACCGTCTCGGGATGATGGAATTCGGGTCAAATGACGCAGAAACACTGTAAATATATACAGTGATCGACCGACTTTCAAGCCCCCGGTGACAGCAGATGTCAGCCGCGCCGCGACCGGCGTGTCAGACCGTCGCCGCGATCGTCTCCCGCAGCCATCGATGCGCCGGATCGCGATGCATGCGCTCGTGCCACAGCATCGACATTTCATAGCCGGGCACCTCGACCGGGGCGTCCACCACGCGCAGCGCGGGCACGTCGCGCACCAGCCGTTCGGGCACCATCGCGACGAGATCGGTACTCGCGACGGCCGACATCACGAACAGAAAGTGCGGCACCGACAGCACGACGCGCCGGGCGGCGCCGACCTTCGCGAGCGCTTCGTCCGTCACGCCGAAGAAGCCGCCGCCGTCGGGCGACACGATCACGTGTTCGAGCGAGCCGAACTGCGCGAGCGTGGGTCGCCGCTTCAGCTTCGGATGGCCGGCACGGCCGATCAGGACGTAACGCTCGACGAACAGCGGCAGGCGCCGCATGCCGGGCGGCGAGCCTTCGGTCGTGTGAAAAGCCAGGTCGATGCCGTTTCGTTCGGCGTCTTGCTCGATGCGCGGCGGCACGAGCTCGACGACGGCGAGCCGCGTGGCGGGCGCGGTCGAGCGCAGCGTGTGCAGCGCGGGCAGCACGATCGTCGATTCGCCGTAGTCGGTCGCGGCCACGCGCCACGTGTTCGTCGCGGTTGCAGGGTCGAACGGCGTGGCCGGAACCACGGCCCGCTCGACGGCCTCGAGCGCCTCCCGCAACGGCTCGCGCAGCGCTTCCGCGCGCGCGGTGGGCCGCATCCCGCGCGGCCCCGGCAACAGCAGCGGATCGCCGAACACGTCGCGCAGCTTCTGCAGCTGGACGCTGACCGACGGTTGCGACATGTTCAGTTTCTCGGCCGCCCGCGTGACGTTGTGCTCGGCGAGCAGCACGTCGAGCGTGACGAGCAGGTTCAGATCGAGCCTTCTGAGATTATTCATCGCTATACCTGGGATATCAGGAATTCATTTCAAATATACCGCTGAAGGCGGCATCCTGCAGCCATTCAATCCACGGAGTGACGAACATGAATGTGCTGATCGCGTATGCCCATCCCGAGCCGCGCTCGCTGAACGGCGCGCTGCGCGACTTCGCCGTCGCGCACCTCGAAGCGGCCGGCCACACGGTGCAAGTGACCGACCTGTACGCGATGAACTGGAAGGCGACGCTCGATGCGCACGACATGACCGGCCGTGCGCCCGACGATCGCTTCGATCCGGCGCTCGATTCGAAGCGCGCGTTCGAGACGGGCACGCAGCGCGACGACATCGCGCGCGAGCAGGACAAGCTGAAGTGGGCCGACGCGGTGATTCTGCAGTTTCCGCTGTGGTGGTTCTCGATGCCGGCGATCATGAAGGGCTGGTTCGAGCGCGTGTACGCGTACGGGTTTGCCTATGGTGTCGGCGAGCATTCCGACACGCATTGGGGCGATCGCTACGGCGAAGGGTCGCTCGCCGGCAAGCGGGCGATGGTGATCGTCACGACGGGCGGGTGGGAACCGCACTATAGCCCGCGCGGCATCAACGGGCCGATCGACGACCTGCTGTTCCCGATCCAGCACGGCATGCTGTACTACCCGGGGTTCGACGTGCTGCCGCCATTCGTGATCTATCGGACGGGCAAGATGAACGCGGCGCGCTTCGACGAAACGCGCGCGGCGCTCGGCCGGCGTCTCGACGATCTGTGGACCACGCAGCCGATTCCGTTTCGCCGGCAGAACGCGGGCGATTACGAGATTCCGGCACTGACGCTGAAGGACGGGATCGCGCCGGGGAAGGTCGGATTTAGTGCGCATCTGGCGCACGAGGGTTGATCGTGCGCGATCACGATGGGTCGATGCGCCGGACGACATGCAGGCGGCCCGGCGGCTCGAAGTAGGTGCCGAAGCGCACGAGCCCGGCGTTCTTCAGATGGCAGGTCATCTCGAAGCTGACGAGAATGCCGGGATCGCGGTTGTCGACGATCGCGACGTCGATCGCGCGAATGCGCGGTTCGTATTTCAACAGCGTCGCTTCCATCTGCTGCTTGAGCAAATGCGCGGACGCGGGCAATGCCTTGTAGATGTTCGTCAGGTCGGGCAGCCCGTAGTCGGGTAGATGCTTGAGCGCGCCGGCTCGCGTATTGAGAATACGGCGGACGTTCTGCTGGACGCTCAGGCATTCAAGCGTCCGGTCGTCGTAGGCGCCGATCGGTTCGCCGCCGATCTGGCCGAGCAGCATGTCATACAGCGACGGGCCGGCGGTCATTGTCGGCTCCATCGTTCGGTGCCGTCGTCGCCGGCCGTCGGCGCATCGACGAAATCGATCGTCAACGTGCCTTCGGCAGTCGCGGACAACGAGATCTGCCGTGGCGCGATGCCCGATGCCATCCGCGCAAGCAATTCGCGGGACACGACGGGCAGCACGCGCTGGTTCAGGAACGCATCGACGCTGCGTGCGCCCGATTCCCGCGATACGCAGTGCCGCGCGATCGAGTCGATCAGATCGTCCGCGCACGTCAGTGTCACGCCGTGTTGCCGGTGCAGGCGTGCTGCGATCATGTTCAGTTTGATGCGCACGATCGACGCGAGCGCCGCGGCATCGAGCGGCCGATAGACGAGCGTCTGGAACCGCGCGAGCAGTGCCGGCTGGAAATGCGCGACCAGTTGCGCGTGAATGACTTCCCGCAATGCCGCCTGCGTGATCGATGCGTCCTCAGCCGTCGCATCGTCGATTTGCGCACTGCCGAGATTGGACGTCATCACGATCACGCAGTGGCGGAAATCGATCTCGCGCCCTTCGCCATCGCGCATCGTGCCCCGGTCGAATACCTGATAGAAGATGTCGAGCACATCGCGATGCGCTTTTTCGACCTCGTCCAGCAGCACCACGCTGTACGGCCGCTGACGCACGGCTTCGGTCAGCACGCCGCCGCGCCCGTAGCCGACGTAGCCGGGCGGCGAGCCCTTGAGCTGCGACACGGTATGCGCTTCCTGGTACTCCGACAGGTTGATGGTCGTCAGCGCGGCGTCGCCGCCGAACAACAGGTCGGCCAGCGCTCGCGCGGTTTCGGTCTTGCCGACGCCGGACGGCCCGGCCAGCAGGAACACGCCGAGCGGCGTGTGTTCGCTCTTCAGGCCGGCCTTGGCGGTGCGCAGGCTCTCGGCCAATGCGGCGATCGCATCGTCTTGTGCGACCACGCGCGTCGCCAGCGTTGCTTCGAGGGCGAGCAGGTTGCGCAGTTCGTCCTCGACGAGGTTGCCGACCGGTACGCCCGTCCATTCGGCGACGACGCGCGCGATGGACGGCGCGTCGACGTCGGCGGCAACCATCGGCGACTTGCGTTGAACGGCCGACAACGCATCGAGCGCATCCGACACGGCCGCCGGATCGACCATCTGATTCGTTGCGTCGCGAAGGGCATGCACGGCGCCGACGAGTTCGCGTTCCCGCGTGTACTGATCCAGCAGCCTGTCGGCGGCGTCGCGGGCGGTATCGTATTCCGTGTCGATCGACGCACGCCGTTCGGCGACAGCGGCGATCCCGGCGTGGCGGTCCGCGTCCAGCGCGGCGCGCTCCAGTTCGAGCGCCGCCAGCGTCGCACGCGCCTGCTGCAGTTCCGCGGGCGGCACGTCGAGCGACATGCGCACGCGTGCGGCGGCCGTGTCGATCAGGTCGACTGCCTTGTCCGGCAACTGTCGCGCGGGAATATAGCGGCGCGACAACCGCACGGCCGCGACGATCGCTTCGTCGCGGATATGCACGCCGTGATGCTTCGCATAGCGGCTCGCGAGCCCGCGCAGCATCAGGCAGGCGGTGTCGTCGTCCGGTTCGTCGACCTTGATGACCTGGAAGCGCCGTTCGAGTGCGGCGTCGCGCTCGAAATACTGCTTGTACTCGGCCCACGTGGTGGCCGCGATCGTGCGCAATTCCCCGCGCGCGAGTGCCGGCTTGAGCAGGTTGGCCGCATCGGCGCCGCCCGCCGGGTTGCCTGCGCCGATCAACGTATGGGCTTCGTCGATGAACAGCAGGATCGGTGTTTCGGACGCGCGCACTTCGTCGATCACGTTCTTCAGGCGTTGCTCGAATTCGCCCTTGACGCCCGCACCGGCCTGCAACAAGCCGAGATCGAGTGTCAGGATGCGCGTGTCGCGGATCGTTTCCGGCACGCTGCCTTCTGCTACACGCAGCGCGAGCCCTTCGACGAGCGCGGTCTTGCCGACGCCTGGTTCGCCGACCAGGATCGGATTGTTCTTGCGGCGGCGCGCGAGTACGTCGATCATCTGCCGGATCTCGCGGTCGCGGCCGAATACCGGGTCGATCTCGCCTCCGCGCGCCTTTTCGGTCAGATCGAGCGCGAAACGGGCGAGCGCATCGCCGTCGATCGCGCGCGCCGGCACGTGCGGCGCATGCGGGGCCGCGTTGCCGGTGGTGGTCGATGCCGCCGTCCCGGCGCCGCGCTGACTGCCGGCCGGGGCGGTTTCCCACGTCGATACCGTTTCGTCGCATGCGTTTTCGCACGAGCGCCGCCCGAGCCGGGGCAGCACACGCCTGATCTGCGTACTCGAAACCGACAGCAGCGGCCATGCCCGCTGGGTGCGCAGCACATGCGGTGCGTCGACGATCGCCTGTAGCAGATGCCCGGAGCGAATGGCGCCGTCGCGGTCGTCGGATACCGCCTGCGCCCATGCGTCCTCGATCACCGTGGCGAGCTGCCGTGACAACGCCGGCACGCCGCGCAGCGTACGCGGCATGCGGTCGATCGCGTCGATCATCGCGTCCCAGACGGCATCGATGTCGAGATCGTAGTGACGCAGGATCGCCGGAATATCGCCGTCGTCCGCCTCGATCAGCTTCAGCACCCAGTGCTCGACCGCGATTTCGTCGGCGAGCCGGGTCTGGCAAAGGCTTGCAGCGGCTTCGAGCGCACGCGTGCAATGAGGATTGAGACGGCGAATGAGATGGGAAGCGTCCCGGAGCGGCGGCGTCATGTCGGTAGCGGATCAGGAGAGGGAGAGGGCGCGCATCCGTCGATGCGCATGCGAACCGGCGGAATCCGGCGCGCGCACGCACCGGATTCCGCCGGCCGGTCAACACGTCAGGAACGTTCGTTCCACGTGTCCTTGTGGATGATGTTGCCGTCCTTGTACGACCACGTGATCGTCTCGTAGCGCAGTTCCACGTCTTCGAGATGGTTGTGCTTTTCGTAGTCGGGGTTCTTGATGTCGAGCATCTTCGGCTTTACCGCGACGATCTTCACGTTGTCGAGCTTCGTGTTGAAGTATTCCTTCTCCTTGCCCGCGTCGTCGATCCGATACCATTTGATCTCGACCGACTTCAGCGTCTGGCCGCTCGTCACGGCCTTGTACAGGTACGGCGTCGACGCGTCCGTTTCCTTCGTCAGCATGATCGGCTTGTGCACGCGCGTGCCGGTGAGCTTGCCCGTATTGCCGTCGGTCGGGATGTGCACCCCGTGGTCGAACGCGACCAGTTCGACGCTGCCCTCGCGATCCTGGACGGTCACCGAGCCCTTGATGTCCGCGCCACCGTCGTCCTTGAGCCACATGTAGGCCGGAATTGCCATTTGTTCACTCCTTCTTTTCGTACTGCGAATCGCCGGAACGGCGTTCCGGCGCTGACAAGCCCGAGGCGTCGCCCCGGGACCCAAAAATGTTGCGTATTACCGCGCGGCGCCCGTCGGGAGGGCCGGCGCCGGCGTATCGGGAACGAGCGTGATTTCGACCCGACGATTCCTCGCTCGCCCCTGCGGTGTCGCGTTGTCCGCGACCGGCCGTGTATCGCCGTAGCCCTGGATCGCGAACTGCGTCGGCGGGATGCCCGATGCATCGACGAGCCAGTCGCGCACGGCCGACGCGCGATCGATCGACAGCTTGAGGTTCCGATCGGGCCGACCCCGATCGTCCGTGTAACCGGCGACGAGCACGCGCTTGTCCGGATGAGCCTTGATGAGGTCGAGCGCATCGACCATCGCGCGCGTGGTGCCGGCCTTGAGCCGCGCGTTGCCGCTGTCGAACAGCGACATGCTGTCCAGCGTGACGACGGCGGGCGGCGGCGGGGGCGGTTCGTAAGAGGCGATCGCGTCGTCGAGAAGCGGCAGCAGCTGCGCGCCGCGATAGGTGCCGAACGACAGCCGCAGCGGAACGCCGACGCGGGCGTATCGGTCGAGTTGATCGCGGTCCGCTGCAAGGGACAGCAGCGCGTCGCGCTTCGCGGTGTCCTGCGTGGCGGGGATGCGGTTGTAGCGTTCCAGATGCTCGCCGACGCGGGCCATCAGCGTTTCATTGTTCCGGGCGGCCGCGCAGATGGCGACGACCGCCGCGCACGCGACGATCGCAATCGCATGCGCGACCGCGGCGATGCGCGGCGATCGCCACGCACGGCGCGGCATCGTATCGATCAGCGGTTGCGGAAAGGGCCACGGGAGCGGCGACGCGGGCAATGCGGCCGGCGTGATACGCGTCAGCGCGCGCACTTCGCGTTCCCATGGTTTGCCTGGGCCGGACGCCGGGCCGTGATCGATCCAGCCGGCGCCGAGCAGCGGCCACGGCGACGCGGGCTGACGTCGGTCCGTCAGCGTGTCGAACACGAGACGGCGGGTCCATCCGACGATCG
The DNA here is from genome assembly GCF_001547525.1 of Burkholderia anthina. Lineage (GTDB taxonomy): Bacteria > Pseudomonadota > Gammaproteobacteria > Burkholderiales > Burkholderiaceae > Burkholderia > Burkholderia semiarida. The sequence continues at coordinate 671,917 of NZ_LNJP01000003.1, read as the reverse complement.
ACGCGATTCCGGCGGCGCGGGCCGAGACGGCCGGATTTGCGTCGGCATGGAGTGCGTCCGACTCGGCCGCCTCGATTGCGGTGTCGAAGCCGTGCAGATTCGCGATGGCCGAGCCGGTCGACATGCCGTACCACTGCGCCGCCGACGCGCCGGCGGCAGCCTTCGTCGCCACGCTCGCATCCGACAGTCGCTGATAGACGGCGACGTAGCCCGGCAGCGACGTGCCCAGCATGCGACACGCATCGGCGACGGCCTGCCGGATCACGCGCAGGTTCTGCGACAACGTATCGTCGCTCGCATGGAGGCCGGGCGCGACCGAGAGCACGACGCAATCGGGTGCACGGCCGTCCCGCCACTGACGGACGGCGACGGCAAGCCGGGCGAGATCCTGCGGGCGATCGGCGCGCAGCCAGATTGCGCCGTCGCCGACGTGAACGAAACGTGCGCGCGCCGTATCGCGATCGAACAAGGCGGACAGGCCGTCGCCGGTGACGAGCGCGAGCGGCATTTTCGTGCGGAGTGCGACGGGCAGGTCGGCGGTGGCCGCGCCGAGTTGCGCAAGCACGTGCACGTTCCGTTCGCGGGCACGCGTCAGCCGGCGCGAATGCAGCCAGACGACGAGCGCGGAAAGCACAGCGACGCTCGCCGTCAATCCCCACATGACGCCGCGATCGACGGCCAAAACCCATCCGATGATAGCCAGCGCGAGCGTCGCGGATAGCGTGACGATCGTGCGCAGCGGATAGCCGAGACCCGACAGCGCCGCCTTTGCGGCATCGGATTCGACGTGGGTCGCCACCCGCGGGAGAGGGGTATCCGACGTCACGGCCGCTTCACTTTCTGGACGAGTTGCGCCAGTTCCGCGTCGAGAATGCGATCCCACGCGAACCATGCGAGTATCGCGATCACGCAGGCCGTTCCGGCGATCGCCCATGGCGACAGATGCCTGAGCCGGTCGATCAGTCGCGTGTTAGAACGATCGGTGACGAACCCCGGCCGCACGGCCGGCCGCAATCGATCGATTTGCGCGACCAGCGCGGCCAGCAATGCCAGACGCGTTGCCTCGCCCTCGTGGGCGTCCGCCGACGAGCCCGCGCGAGCGGCGTAGCGGCCGCGAAATCCCAGACCGAAAATGGCCGCATAGCATTCGAGCAGATCGACGTTCGGCGAGGGTTCGCGCATCCGGTACTCGAGCCGCTCGTAAATGCGCGTGCCTGCGTCGTGCGTGCCGAACCGGTCGACCTGCAGCGGCCTGGACTCCCAGTTCGCCTTGTCGGCGGCGGGCAGATGCCGCAGCGCGGTTTCATCGATCAGCGCGCATTGCGCGACGAGCAAATCGTCCCGTATGTCGGCGGCGACCCCCTGTGCATCGAGTGCCGTCGCCAACTGCGCGACGAGCCGGGCGCACTGCTGACGCAGCCCTTCCGGGTTGTCGACCTCGCCGCCGCTCGACAGTTGCGCGACGAGCAGTGCCGTATCGCGCAGCAGCGCACGCATCGAAGGCCCGGCCGCGTGGCTGGACGATGGCTCCCGCGCCAGCAACGCGGAATCGTGACGTGTGGAGACGATGGCGTTCATCAGCGCAGCACCGCGTAGAGTTCGATCGATGCGTCGGGAATCGACGCCGGCAGATAGATCTGGCAAGCGCGCGCGGCCAGCATCCGCGCATGGGCGGCGTCGTGCGCATCCAGCGCGAAATAATGGTTGTCCAGCCGCACCGGAATGGCGCCCGGCACGCGCTGCACGGCCTTGAGCGGAATCCCCGCCACCGCGGAATTGACGATGTGCTCGACGTCGTCCGGCGCACCGATCTTGCACAGGCGCGGGAACTGTTCGACGAGCTCGAACGCCGGTAGCGCCGCATTGACGGACAGGTACCAGTCCGCCGCGCCCTCGACGATCCGCTCGTCAAGGAACCGGCCGGCCCAGGTGGTCGGCGTTGTGTGCGATAGCCCAATCGACACGACCCGCGACGGGATGATCGCGTCGAGCAGATCGCGGATCAACGCCTCGAGCGTCGCGAACACCTCGTGTGCGCCGGCATGATCGTAAGGCGGGATGTCGGTCAGCGACACGTGTGTCGAGAAAGTGCTCAACGAGCCTGCCAATTGCGCGAGCACCTGGTACAGGCGATCCGTGGGCTGCGCGGGATGCGACGCGAGGAAGCGCAGTTGCGGCCACGCCTGATGAATGCAGTGCAGGAGCCAGAAGAGCTGGACGTCGGCGACGCCGTATTCGGCAACCTGTTCGATCCGTTCGCTGCGGCGCGCGCCGAGGAGCGCGCTCTTGGCGGCGAGGATATCCGCGAGCCGCCGGATGCGCTCGATATGCAGCGGATGACCCGACAGCGACAGACAGGGCGGTACATATTCGCGATCGATCTGAAACTGGCCGCTCGTCGTGCGCGTCAGGCGAGTGATTGCGCATGCGGTGTCGTCTGCGTGCGATTCGTGGCCGAACAGCAAGCGGACGGCGTGGCGCTCGGCTGCGATTTCGGCTTCGCCCGCGCCGTTCAGGTCCACCACCTTCACGAACTCCCGATACGCGCGACGCGGACGGGCCAACGCCGTCTCGTCGAAACGGCAGTTGCCGCCGTTCGCGTCGGGCAGCGCGAGTGCGGCGAGCACGTCGACGGTCTGGGTATCGGCGGGAATTTCGCGGCCGAGGTCACGCGCGGGCGGCAGTGCGTCGGCGATGGTCGTGTCGATCGGCGTGCCGTCCGGAAAGCGTAGCCGCAGCCGCGTGAGCTTCAGACGGCCGGACGCCAGTGCTTCTTCGTCGACATCGACGTTCAGCGTTCCCCACGGCGACGCGGCGACCGCCGACGCCAGTTGTTGCAGCGCGAACCCGTTCCAGCGGTCCTGCTGCTGGAAATGCTGCTGCGTGAGAATCAGCCCTTCATGCCAGAGCGGCTTTTCGATCCGCATGGTGTAGTCAATATCGATCAGAAGTTATGAGGCGCCGATTCTAACCATCATTTGCCGATTTCGTCACTCCGTCATCGGGTAATTTGTTGACAAATGTGTCATTTATATCGAGATAAGAGTGGGGTTGATTTTGAGATTATGGTGAGAATAGTTTTTGTGATCTGCCGGAGTTTGTGTTCGCTGATTTATCGAGATTTTTGGGAGTGTCGTTTGTGGAATTTCGTTATAAATATCAATGAGTTGTGGTGATCATTCAGTTATTTGAGATTGGTTTTGGTGTGGTTCGTGTCTGCCTCAGGTGAGGGGGTGGTATAGGACTAGTATTAATTGATCCGTTTCTCGTTAGGTCGGATGTGATTTTTGATTTCTGTCTGTTTACTTTTCATGAAATTGCATGATATTTTCTGCCGTCTGAATCGGCATGTCATGCCGCGAATATCCGATTCGGTCGTGCGTCAATACGGGTTGCGATTTTCAAAAAAAGTGACGTGAACGACGGTGCACTCGTGGTCCGGGGTGCATATCGCGGAATCTTCAAGCTTTCTGAGATAAGGAGAACGAATTGGATAGCTTTCAGCGAGAGATCCCGAAGAGCCGGGTGTCGATCACTCTCGACTTGCATACGGGCGGGGCGCAGAAGAAGGTCGAGCTGCCCCTGAAGCTGTTGGTGGCGGGCGACTTCAGCGCCGGCCGCGAGCAGGCGCCGCTTGCCGAGCGCAAGAAGGTGAACATCGACAAGAACAATTTCGATGCCGTGCTGGCCGACTACGCGCCGGATCTCAAGATTGCCGCGAACAACACGCTGGCCGGCGACGGTTCCGAGCTGCCCGTCAACCTGTCGTTCCGGTCGATCAAGGATTTCGAGCCCGAGCAGGTGGCGCGCCAGATTCCCGAGCTTCAGGCGCTCCTCGCGATGCGCAACCTGCTGCGCGACCTGAAATCGAATTTGCTCGACAACGGGACGTTCCGTCGCGAGTTCGAGAAGGTGCTGAAGGACGACCGCCTGTCCGCGAAGCTGCGCGGCGAGCTCGCGCAGATCGCGACCGCCGCGACGCAGCCTGAAGGGCATGCGTGAGCGACGCCGGGCAAAACGCGCGTTCAGCGCATTCCGCAACTTCGTAGCCATTCGATCGCAGACAGGATCCGAGATGAAACCCACTGAAACGCAGCAGGCCGGCGCGACCGAGACCGTCGTGCTGGACGCCCCGCATGGGGATATCGACAGCGTCTATGCGTCGCTGTGCAGCAAGATCAACCTGAAGCCCGTTAGCGAGGCGCGCCCGCTTGAGGCGTTCCGCGACAACGACATGCTGTCCGAGGCATCGGCCGACGAGCGCATCGCGCGCGGGATGAGCGCGTTCCTCGAACTCGTCGCGAACGCGAGCCAGCCGGTGGACCGGCTCGACAAATCGCTGCTCGACTTCCACATTGGCCAGATCGACCGGCAAATCAGCCGCCAGCTCGACGCCGTGATGCACACGCCGGAATTCCAGGCGCTCGAAGCACGCTGGCGGGGCCTGAAGATGCTCGTGAGCCGCACCGATTTCCGCAAGAACGCGCGCATCGAGGTGCTCGACGTATCGAAGGACGCGCTGCAGCGCGACTTCGAGGACACGCCGGAACTGATCCAGAGCGGGCTGTATCGCCTCACCTACATCGAGGAATACGACACGCCGGGCGGCCAGCCGATCAGCGCGATGATCAGCGACTTCGAGTTCGCGAATTCGCCAATGGACGTTGCGCTGCTACGCAATATTTCGAAGGTCGCGGCTGCCGCGCACATGCCGTTCATCGGCTCGGTCGGGCCGGCGTTCTTCGGCAAGCGGTCGATGGAGGAAGTGGCGGCGATCCAGGACATCGGCAACTACTTCGATCGCGCCGAATACATCAAGTGGAAGAGCTTCCGCGATACCGACGATGCGCGTTACGTCGGCCTGACGATGCCGCGCGTACTCGGCCGCTTGCCGTACGGCAAGGACACGGCGCCGGTGCGGGCGTTCAACTATGAGGAGGCCGTCAAGGGCCCCGATCACGACAAGTACCTGTGGATGAACGCGTCGTTCGCGTTCGCGGCGAACATGGTGCGCAGCTTCGTGAGCAATGGATGGTGCGTGCAGATCCGCGGGCCGCAGGCGGGCGGCAAGGTCGAGGATCTGCCGGTTCACCTGTACGACCTCGGCACCGGCTACCAGCCGAAGATCCCGACGGAAGTGCTGATCCCGGAGACGCGCGAATTCGAATTCGCGAATCTCGGCTTCATCCCGCTGTCGTTCTACAAGAACCACGACTTCGCGTGCTTCTTCTCCGCAAACTCGGCGCAGAAGCCGGCGCTGTACGAAACCAAGGAAGCGACCGCGAACAGCCGCATCAACGCACGGCTGCCGTACATCTTCCTGTTGTCTCGCATCGCGCACTACCTGAAGCTGATCCAGCGCGAAAACATCGGCACGACAAAGGATCGCCGGCTGCTTGAACTCGAACTGAACAACTGGATCAAGGGGCTCGTCACCGAGATGAAGGATCCGGGCGACGAGTTGCAGGCGTCGCATCCGCTGCGCGAGGCGAAGGTCACGGTCGAGGATATCGAGGACAACCCGGGCTTCTTCCGGATCAAGCTGTTCATCGTCCCGCACTTCCAGGTCGAAGGCATGGACATCGGGCTGTCGCTCGTGTCGCAGATGCCGAAGGCGAAGAACTGATCCGACGTGTGATGGCGAACCGCCGGGGTGACGATGGTTGCCCCGGCGGCACCGCCTGTTTGCGCAACCGAGAGAGTCGATGTCGATGATTTTGCCTACGCAGGCTTATGAATTGAAGCTGGCGCCGCATCCGGCGCCGTTCTCGATCCTGAAGTTCACGGGGCTGGACCGCGTGAGCCAGCTTTATCGGTACGAGATCGAATTCACAAGCCCCGTGGCCGGGATTCCAATGGACCAAGTGCTGGGCCGGCCGGCGAAGTTCGTTGCCGATCCGATCGACCCGGGCATGGATTACCTGCGAAAGATGTTCGGAGAGAACGCGGCTCGGTTCAGTACGAAGCCGGCGGCGTATACGGTTCATGGTGTGATCACGCAATTCGACGAGCTTGAGACTTCGGCGGACGAAACGCGCTACCGCGTCGTGCTGGAACCGGCGCTCGCGGATCTCGATCGCGGCGTGACCAGCCGCTTGTTTCAGAAGCAGTCGGTCGAGGAGATCGTGACCGACACGCTTCGGCACTACGGTTATCGCGCGGGGGTGGATTTTCAGTTCCAGTTGCGCGGGCAGTACAAGCGCCGTGAATACGTGACGCAGTATCACGAGACTACGTTCGCGTTCATCCGGCGCATGTGTGCGGAAGAGGGGATCTGGTTTCGCTGGGAGCAGAAGAAGGATCGCGCGGTGGTGGTGTTCGGCGACGATCTCGATGCGTATGCGCGCAAGCAGCGCACGGTGCCGTATCGGCGTGATTCGGGGCTGGAGAGCGTCGGTGCGGATGCGATCAAGACGCTCGGGCGCGAGATGAAGCGCGTGCCGGAGGCCGTGCGGCTGCATGACTACAACCATCGACAGGCCGGGGTGTCGCTGCTGGTCGAGGAAAACACGGCGCGCGACGACAAGACGACGAACGCCGTCGATTATCGCTGGGGCGAGCATTACGAGACGCCCGAAGAGGGCAAGCGGGTGGCGCGGTTGCGGCACGAGGCCTATCTGGCCGGGCAGATCACGTTCAAGGGAACGGGCAATCCGTTCTGGCTCGAAGCCGGCGAGGTCATGCGCGTCGAGCCGAAGCCGGCCGATGCGAAACATGGGGTTTTCGTGACGTCGGTCGAGTCGCACGGCGGGCGGAACGAATCGTACTGGGTGGCGTTCGAGGGGATTCCGTCGGATCGCGTGTGGCGCACGTCGATGGCCTCGATTTCGCGGCCGGTGGTCGACGGGATTCTGCCGGCGCGGATTACGTCGCCAGGCAACTACAAGTATGCGTACCTGACCGAGCAGGGCTGGTACGTGATCAAGCTGCCGTTCGATCTCGATGAATGGAGCCCGGGTGGGACGAGCCGGCCGGTGCGGTTGGCGAAGCCGTATAGCGGTGGCGATTATGGGCATCACTTTCCGTTGATCGACGGGGCGGAAGTGGCGATCGTCCATACGGACGGCGATCCGAACCGGCCGGTGATCATCGGGGCGATGCATGACAGCGTGCATCCGGATCTGGTCAACAACCTGAACCATACGCGGAATCTTATTCGGACGGCGGCGCGCAATGAGTTGCGGATGGAGGATAGGGAGGGCAACGAGCATGTCCATCTAATCACGCCGTTCCGGGCAAGCCAGCTGAATCTCGGCTTCATGGTCGACATCGATCGCAACGCGCGCGGAACGGGGGCTGAACTCGCTACCGATGGTCATGCGTCGATCCGGGCGGCAGACGGCGTGCTCGTATCGGCCGAAGCGCAACCTGGGGCGGCCGGCGAGCAGCTCGCGATGCAAAACGCGGATGCAACGTTCGCACAGGCTGAAGAAATTCTGCGCTCTCTCAATGATGCCGCGAACGCCGCAAAGGCACTACAGGCTGCGGCCAATCAGCAACGCGTACTGATCGAGCAGAAGTTGAGCCGCCTCCAGAAGCCCGTCATTGTCGCAAGCGCGCCGGAGGGTGTCGGCATCGCGAGCGGGCAGCACGTTCAGGTTGCTGCACGCAAGCAGATGTTCATTACGGCCGGCGAAGGATTGGACATCGGCGTCATGAAGCGTATCACCGCGGCGGCCGGTGAAGCGATTTCGTTCTTCGCGGCGAGGCTGGGAATTCGACTCTTCGCGGCAAAGGGCAAGGTGCAGATTCAGGCGCAAGGCGACGGCATGGAATTGATGGCGATGCAGGACGTGCACGTGTGTTCTTCGGATGGCGGAATCACGATAACCGGTCGTAAAGGCGTCACGATCGGTGATGGCTCGGGTGCCTATATCAAGCTGTCAGGCGGAAAGATCGTGCTCGGGAGTCCTGCGGGGGAAATCGAGCTGAAAGGCGACCTGACCGTCAATGACGCCGACGGCGGGAGTTTCAAGTTTCCGATGTGGTCCTCGGCGCCGCCAAAGGACGTGAAGAACACACTGAATTTCGGTTTTTCGGAGTAAGCCCGACCATGGCGACCAAACGCACATCGAAAAATGCGCCGAAGCGAGCGACGCCGCCCAAGTCAACGCGGACGCCTGCCAAGCCTGCTCTGAAGAAACTGTCGTTCGCATTTCCGTTCTTGCGTAAAGGCAATGGCGCGTCCGATGCTTCAACCCGATTCACCGATGAGCACGATATCTATCGGCTGCTGGCCGAGCGTGAACCGTCCGGCACCTATCTGTCGAGCAGCAACGGCATGTGGCACGGCGGCATCCATATCACGGAGGCCGGTGCGGGCCAGTCGCTGGACCTCGACGGGGGATTGCGCTGTATCGCCGACGGTATGCTGATTGCGTTTCGCGCCAACAAGACCTATCCAGTCAGCGAAATGGCGGCTGCCGATAGTGGGGCGCCGTATGAAGCGCCGTATAGCACGGGCTTCGCGCTGGTGCGGCATACGATGGAGTTCCCGCGGGATACCAAGCTGACGTTCTACAGCTTGTATATGCACCTGATGTCCTGGGAGGACTACGCAAATTTCCCGAAACGGGAGAAGCCGTCGTATTGGCCGCGGCAATGGCGGGTGACGCAGTATGCGCAGGATAAACCGGTGTCGGGAAAAAACGGACAGGCTCCCGATCCGGCGCAGCAGGGGTTGCGAGTCCGCAAGGCTCCGAACGGTGCGCCTATTGGCATCGTGCCTCAGGGGACCAGCGTCGGCATCGGGAAGATTGAGACGAAGCACGGGAAGGTGTGGGGGCAACTGACGGATCTACACGGGGCATCGCTGTATCCGCAACACGCGGGCGGTTATGTCGAGCCGTCGAGTGCGATCGGTGGATGGGTTTTTCTCGGCCAGGAAAATGGCGGGCCGGTTGCCGAGGAGGCTGTTGAGGACGCGATGTTCGATCGGGTTGTCGTGGTAACGGATCAAGCCAAGCCTGGCGACACACCCGGCATTCCAATCAAGGCGGGGGATCTGATCGGACACCTGGGGCGATACGACTCGTTGAATCAACGTAGCTCGGGCGTTCGAATGGCGCACATCGAGGTTTTCTGTGATGACAGCATCCAGTCGTTCCTTGAGCAAGGGCGTGCATGGGTTAGCCAACATGGTTCGCGCAAGGAGGACTGGGCCGAGCTCGGGCTTCCGTCGGAACCGACCATTCTGCGAATTGAGCCGGGTACGGTGCTGTATCAGCGTACGCTGGACAATGAATTTGTACAGGGCGCAGACCCGCAATCGCGAAAAACAGACCGTGTGCAGGTGTACTCGCTCGCCGAGCTGGCGCGTGATTCGAGACGGCGTGTTCCGGTGCCCGGACCGAATCCCGATCCAGGTTATCCGGTGAGCTGGTGGCATGTCGACGGCGTGAACGCCCACGGGCACGCGATTGAAGGCTGGGTGTGTGATTTCAACTTTGCTGGCGGGCGAGTGACCCGTGAGTTCGCACAGAAGTGGATCGACTTCGAGTGTTTGGCAGATACCCACGATCCGGCACATACGATTTTTGCGACGACGCAATCATGGATTGATTACGCGAGCGGTGCGAATGCGCCTGATCTCGCATCGTGTTCGAAGCTCAGTCCGTTGATGCTCAAGGTATACGACGCACTGTACAAGAGGGGTGATGGTAGCCGCGCGGCTGACGAGCTTTGCACGTTGTCGACAGGCGAACGGGACGGATATCCGTGGTTGATGCAAGCGGCGTCGCGACTGATCGTCAAGCACGAGAGCGAGTGGGCGAATCCGTCGAAGTGGAAGCCGTTGATCGCCGGGTTGGAGAAGCAGACGGGGCCTAAGCCGCAGCATGAGGAAGAGCGGAAGCGGATCGAGAAGTTGGCGTGGTGGGATGAGGTGGGGGCTGGTGTTTCGAACTTTCCAAGGTGGGATGTTTACCACATTAATTCAATTGGATTAGTAGCAAACTTCGCGCTCGAGTGTGATTGTAAGGCCCGATTTGAAAAAGTATCAAAGATAATTCTTTTCAATGAGGGAGGGTTCGTGGATGATCCAAATGATCCTGGAGGGGCTACCAACAAAGGTATCGCGTGGGCTACTTGGGAAGCGTATGCCGAAAAAGACGTCGGTGTTGAGCCGACGTTGGAAAATTTGAAAGCGCTGACCGATGATCAGGCCAAAGCGATATACCTGAAGCGGTATTGGGAGCCTCGAGGTTTTTGTGGGATCTTCAATGAAAAGACTGCTCTTAATATATACGACTGGACAATAACATCTGGGCAGGCTGTTAGGAAAATACAGGAACTTCTTGCTGTGGAATATTCTGTGGAAATTGCACAAAACAACGTAATGTCAAAGGATTTTATTAATAAAATAAATTCCATTGCAAATCAAGATGAGCTTGTGCAGAGAATTGGATCGCTCAGAAAGCAGTATTATACGTCGCTGGCATATGATAAAAAAGGGAAGCCCAATAAAAAATACAAATTTTTGGAAGGGTGGATAAGGAGAGTTGATCGGTGCCTAGGTTACGAATGACAAATTTCGTGAATAAAATGATGAAACGGATTTTTGGGTGTGTCTTCGCTGTGATTTCGGCCGGTGGACACGCGTCTTCCGTAGACTCGTTTGTCGGCGAGTGGGGCTGGAGTAGTTCATCTGGAACAATGACGTTTTCAATTGATTTAAAAGAAAAGGACGGTAAGATTTACGGGCAGTATTGTGCTGTGGCGCAAAACGGTAATAAGATAGATTGCGATAACGAGGAAAATAATAATATCCATGGAATTGTTGACGATTCTGGGAAGTCGTCATTCGTAAATTTCCATTCATTTTTCGGGGCAAAGGACGGAGGCGCTATTCTGAGAGTAGTCGACGGTTATCTAATTTGGCATGTCACCAGAAACCCGAGAGGAGGGGAGTTTTATGCCCCTAAAGACGCTATCTTGATACCACATCGATTAATGATGAAGAGGATGAAGTAAGAAGCATAGAGAGTCGGTTTTCGGAGTGACCTGACTATGGCAACCAAGCGCAAATCGAGAAAAGCGCCGAAGCGAGTGCCGCTGCCCATGTCGACGCCTGCCAAGCTTGCTCCGAAGCAACTGTCGTTCGCATTTTCGTTTTGCGTAAAGACAATGGTGCGTCCGATGCTTCAACCCGATTCACCGTTGAGCACGATAAATATGCAGTCTGGTCAGCGTGCTTCTTCTGGGTTATCGACGGTCTCTATAGTCTTGCAGATCGGGGCGATGTCTTTGACTCCATAATCAAGGTGATCAGCCTAGGGTTATTTAAAGCGAAGATCGATAAGGTGAAAGCGGAAAGTATTGGTGGTAGAAGAGCACACTTCTTCGAAATTCATGTATGGGGTGGTCTTGTATGAGAATGATTGCAAAGGTGGTTGCCTTGACGGCTGCAACCATTTTCAGCGACATTGTCTGTGCTAGGGGGGCTGATTATATATATGCGTGGAGTCTCTGCCGCCATGGTGAAGTAGGCTATTTTAGTTGCGAATTACAAGGCTCAAAAAAATTGCATCAGTTTGCGCGTCTAACAACTCGTCACCCGATCATGGATATGTGCAATATCGCTTTGGGACGCAGAGTAATATTGAATACAAGCACCCTGGCGAACTCTTACACCCGCGCGGAAAAATTTCGATCATTGATGTCTCAAGGCTCTCTGAAGGCTTAGGTAGTCATCTAAAGTTTACGAGCGGGCCCTACACCTACGTAGTCTCAAATGCGCTCGTGCCTGGGGAAATTTATGTTTCTAAAAATGGGAAGCTGGTATTCGATCAGATTTGCGAAGGCAATGCATATATCCCGTTCGATAAAGCTGTTCGAAGTGGTGTGGAATATGGGGTCGTGGATAACACCGATAAGCTTGATCAGCATGGGAAGTAGAGGTGGGGAATCTATGTTTCGATTGTTTTAAATCGATCTTAGATGTCGCGAGATGTTGCGGTTCGTGGCTTTCGTGTTTGTTTTAAGAATTATAGTATTTATGAGTTTGTCGACTATTTGGATTCTCGAAATGCTAGCGGCATCAATGGCCTTAAATTCTATATTTCGAAAAATGGAAGGGTGTATGACGCTATTCCTCTTCCCGAAAGGATCATTTCAGACTTTCCGGATCGGGCGGTTGCGAAGCTCAATTTGGCCGACGCGTATTGTGATAGTGAGTACAAGGAGCAATCGGGAAGAGTATTCGATCATATTAATATAGATAATTGAATTCGTGCTACGAAAAAACGTGCAACTAGTCAGCTGCTAGATACTGGGGCCATAGTAAATTGTATAAGATTTCTGATCGTGATGATGCGAGCGTAGATGTAGGTGGCATAACAGAATTGTAAATTTCGGACTTTTGGGTCGCTGCCCTCACCGGCCAATTTCTGATGAAAATATGTCGGATATTGTTGATCGGAGAAATAATTTCATGTCTATTCGCGGCTGGCAGGGGTTGATATGACAAGTAGGAAATTTGCTTTTGTAATTCTCTTGTGCGTGGCGAAAATTAGTGTGGCCGGCGCTGGAGTCGGTGCGGTGAGGGACGAAGAAACTCTGTGCCGAGTAGATGAGGATATTTATTTTAGTTGTCCGCTCGCAAATGAGAAAGTGATTTCAATTTGCGCGAAGAATAACTATGGGCCCGGGAGGGGATATATAAAATATCGATATGGAAGAAATGGTGGTTTCTTGGAGATTTCGGAGGGGAATATTGGTTCGGGTAATTTGTTTTCAATATCCGATGTGTCGGAGGGTAGTATCCGTGGTCTTCATTTAAAAATAACAAATGGAGCTTACGTGTATGTTGTATCTTCCGTTTGGCCGGGAGGGGTGTACGTTTCGAGAAATGGAAGGGTGATTATGGATCAAGAATGTCGATCATCGAAGTACAAAAACTTCTCGGATAATGTGTCGGTTGGGGTGAAATGGGTATTGCCTTCTGAGGTTGATGTGTATTAGTAAGCGCTAACTGTCTGGGGGCTGAAACTAATGGAAGAAGGAGGTCGATTGATTTGTGGCTCGCGCAGTACTTTGGTTGGTCGATTTGGGGCGATTTTTGCATTTGGTGTTGGAGGCTGCGCATATGCAGATGAAGTTACGTTGTGTCAGCCGCACGAGGAAATTTATTTCAGCTGCTCATTGGGTGAAAAGATGGTCTCATTGTGTGCATCGGGTAACGTTTCTCCAGACAATGGATATGTTCAGTACAGGTATGGTAGGCCAGACCATATCGATCTACAGTTTCCGAATAAACCGTACCCTCCGGGAAGGTATTTCGGTATGAGCGATATTTCCATCGGAAGCTTGAATTTTGTGCAAGTGAAATTCAGGGTTGGAACATATGATTACGTGATATATCAGGGTTCTCCGAGTGGGGTGTACGTCAAAAAAATGGCCATCTTGTTTCGAATTAGGCGTGTGAGCAAGGAGATTATCCGTTGCTGAGTCGGCGGGCATTCTGCGGAATAATGACCGTTCCGGTTGTTGATGATGTGGATAATTAAATGGTCGCGCCATTTGTGGTTGGGGAGTTTGATAATTCTGTCAGATCTCAAATTTTTTAAACCGCTTGATCGCCGCCGCCTCTCGTGGGTCGGCAGGATGGGCTGATGTTCTAGATCATGGGTGTGTTCCACTCAAAAGAATCTCTATGTTTATGTCGATTTCAAGCCGTAAAAATGGCATTGTGGTGTTTAAGGATGATCTTCGTGCCACGGAAACGTGTGGACATGTCCGAAGCCGGTTGGGTCGATGGTTGTTGAATATTCACGAGGAAAAGCTTAAATGAAAAATCTCGCATACGAAGGTGACGCAACGACCCACGGCGGCCGAGTCCTGACTGGCTCCGATCGCATCAAGGTGAAAGGACGCCGCGCAGCCCGCATTGGCGACAAAGTCTCATGCCCGATCCACGGCGACAATGAAATCGTCGAAGGCAGCAGCAGGATGAAGGACGGTACGACACAGCTATCGCGCGACGGTGATCACACACGGTGCGGAGCCGTTCTGATCGCTTCGTCCAGCGGGGCGCGGGTCCGGTAAACGATGCCCATCGACTTCAATCGTGTGCCGCCGCGCGTGAAGGTGCCGGCTGCGCCCCGGGTCTCGGCGCTCGTCTGGACGATTTTGCTGGTACTCGTAATGGGAGCAGGAGCCGGACTGACGATCGCGCTCTGGCCGACGGACCGCTCTGCGAACACGCCATGGTTCTGGTTTTGCGTCGCGGGTTACCCATTTCTGGCATGGGCATTCCTGCTGTTCGCGTGGCTCGGATACGGCTATGCCTGTCGCAATCAGGCGATTGCGACCAATCGCGTGAGCGATGACGCAGAGCAGGCGTGCCATGCAATGGCAGCCAGACCTTTGACGATCGCAGGCCATGCCTGGTGCGTCTCCACCGACGATTCCGAAAACTCACTCCAACAGATACTGACGGGAGTCGAAGGAACGAAATCGCGACCAAGCGATGCAGTGGCGGATAGAGAAGTCAATGCACGCTGGCTCAACCTTCCCGATATTCGTTTCTATCCGGGTAACGAAATCTCGGAATATGTTCGCCATCGTTCGGTTTGTACATGGCTGCTCGAGCGCCTGATAGACGGCCTGCTGCCGCAGCTCCGCGCGCTGCCACGGGGAACGAGACTCTACGTCGAACTGAGTCACCAATCGTGGCTGGAGCACGAGGTCGTCGAGACTCAGATATTGAATCTACTCGCTGAACAAGCCCCTGCATTGAACGTGGAGATGGGATCCAGCGAACCCGCGCTCACGGTCTTCAGAGCGGATGCCTGGCACGACGACCGAGACGCCGGGAGCGCCTACCTTCTGGTCGCCGTCGAGCTTCGCAATGCAATCAGCTCGGTACTGTCCGACGGCGTTGCGGAGGCGGGCGTCGCGCTACTGATCAGGCGTTCGCGCCCCGAGTCGTCGCCGATGTCCGCCGGACTTCTTCTACATCGGCCTGCCAAAGGCTCGCTCGATTCTCCTGCCGCAACACTCGAGCTTGCTGCAAGGTGGGGACAAGCTCCGTCCGACCGTCTGCGTACGGTATGGACGCATGGCCTGGTTGGCGACGGTATCGGTAGCGTTCGCCAAGCGGCGCCGTTGCCGGACGACGCATGCTGGATCGCGCTCGAGACAGCAGTGGGCGACTGTTCGGGCGCAGGGCCCTGGTTGGCCGTGGCCCTCGCTGCAGAAGCGGCCCGGACGACGGGCGATCCGCAATTGGTGCTTTGTGGCGAAGATGAGGAACTTTTCGCACTCGTATGCAGAAAACGGACATGAACGACAAAAGCGAGAACAAAACACGATCGGCCGGTTTCTTCATTGGCGTCGCGGCCGTCATCGTGTTCCTGGCACTCAGTATCGCAGTGTGGGTGGAGGGGCCTCGTCGCGGGTGGTCGCGCGAAATCCTGATCATCGGCCAGCTTGCGTTGGCATGTGCGTTGCTGCTGGCGATCCTGGCGGTCAAGTTCTTCGAGTGGGTATTGCTGAAGATTGCGGTGTTGAGGGCGTCCAGATGGTTCGCTCGTTTCGATGCCGAAAAGCGCGCCGAATCCGGCGAGCGCAACGATCCGAACCTGTCACCAGGACAGATCAATCGCGCTGCTGCGCTTCGCGAGGTTCTACGTAACCGCTACGGCTGGCGTTGGGGTTATCGTGACCGCTGGCTGCTTGTCGCCGGAGACACGCCTCTCGTCAGGCGTCTCGCTCCCGAACTGGCCGACATCGGGTACATCGTTCTCGGTAACACGGTCGTGTTGCATGCAAACCAGACCCGTGACCAACTCGACACCGAATGGCTGGATCAAATCCGCCGACTGCGGCGGCGCCGTCCGATCGATGCGATCGTAGCGATTACCCGCAACCGTAGCGCCGCGAATACTGCGTTCGACACCGATGAACTCGCTACGCGTCTAGCGCGCCATGCGCGCGAGCTACGCTGGGCCGCGCCTGCTTACCTTCTGAATGTCACGGATTTCGGTAGCGAGTGGCTGGATCCGGACGAAGCCATCGGCTTGACGTGGGCCAATACGTCGATGAGCGGAGAAGCGATCGATGTATCGCTGCGGAATCTCGCCGGCAACCTCGCGGATGCGGGTGTCGCGCGCCTCGCCGCGGATGCCCGCGATCGTTATCCCGCGGAATTGTCCCAGCATGTTTCGAGGCTGCACGAGGCGCTGTCGAACTTGGTGCGGCAAGCGTCTGAATCCAGTATCTGGAGGCATGCGGTTCACGGTCTGATGTTTGCGCCGCTGTTCAAGGAGCGTGACGTGATGTCGCCGGATTCCAGTATCGAGAACGACAACGATACGCTCGACAATCCCCACCACCGCACCATCTGGCAAACCGTCGCCGCCCACAGCCGCAACGTACACGGCCGCCGCATCGGCTTTTCGCTATCGACCACGGCGGCGTGGATCGCGACCGTGCTGATCGGCTGCTGGCTCGTCGGCACGATGCTGTCCGGGTTCGGCAACCGCGCAACGATCTCGAGTACAACGGATACGGTTGCGAAGCTCACTGGCGCCTTGGACCCGGCACAGTCGCTGCAAACGCTCACCGACCTCGATCGCCAGATCGACACGCTCGAAATCCGTCAGCGCACCGGCGCGCCGTTGATTGCCCGTTTCGGCCTGAATCGCGACGAAGCGTTGCTCGACGCCCTTTGGCCGCACTACGCCGATGCCGCGAACCGTATCCTCATCGGTCCGATCCGCCAGAAGCTCGAGGCAAGACTGCATCAACTCGCGTCGCTGTCCGACGCGGAAATCGCGAGCGGCGGCGAAGCCCAGGTGCAGGCCGCTTACGACACGCTCAAGACGTACCTGATGCTTGCCAAGCCCGAGCGGGCCGTGGCCGCGTTCCTGGCGCCGCAACTCGTCGCGACGTCCGCGCCCGAACGCCCGGCCAGTTCGCAACTGTCGCGCGGCAAATGGGAAGATATGCGTCAGCACGCGATCACGTTCCTTGCCAATCACATCGGGCACGGAGCCGGAGCGGACCGCACCGCGCCGGTGATTGTTCCGGACGGCGCGCTGATCGCGTCCACCCGCCAGACGATTGTCGGCGTGCGCGGCATTCAGAACTCGGGAGATGCGATCTACCAGCAGATCGTCGACGAAGCGACACCGAAATACCCGCCGCTATCACTCGCGACATTGCTCGGCGACGCGGCGTCGCAATCCTCTGCCGGTGGTGCAACGAGCCGGGGCCTGTTCGGCACGACCGCCACGGTACCCGGCGTATTCACGCGTGCAGCATGGGAAGAGCGCATCTCGAAGGCAATCGACGAAGCCGGCGAACAACGCGATGTGGCGAGCGACTGGGTACTCTCCGACACCAAGGTTGCCAATGCATCTCCGTCGACATTGAAGGCCGAACTGCGTCAGCGCTATTTCGACGATTACGCGCGGGCATGGGGGCTATTCCTCAACAGTCTGCGTTGGCAACCCGCACCTACGCTATCAGCCACGGCTGATCAACTCACGCTACTGGGCGACCCGCAGCGCTCGCCGCTCGTCGCGCTGATGAATGCGGTCGTCTATCAGGCGGGAACGGGCGCCAACGCACCGTCGCTGTCCGACACGCTGATCAGCAAGGCGCAGCAACTGGTCGGGGCCGACGAGAAAGATCCGTCGAAGCAGGCGAAGCCACCACTTGCGCCGCTCGCGGCCGCGTTCGGACCGATCTTGCGTCTGACCGGCAGCGATCTCGTTTCGGTGGCGTCATCCGGCGGCAAGGGCGTCAGCCCGCCCGCGGCAACCGGCGACCTGAGTCTGGCGCGCTACCTGGAGCGGATCACCGCGATGCGCCTGAAAACGGCTCAGATCGTCTCCAGTCCGGATCCGGACGCGATTGCGCGTCTGGCCGCGCAGTCCGTGCTGCAGGGCAAGACGTCCGATATCGCCGACAGTCGCGATTACGCGAGCCGCGTCGCTGCAAGCCTCGGCGAACAATGGTCCGGA
This sequence comes from Burkholderia anthina, assembly GCF_001547525.1. Lineage (GTDB taxonomy): Bacteria > Pseudomonadota > Gammaproteobacteria > Burkholderiales > Burkholderiaceae > Burkholderia > Burkholderia semiarida. The sequence continues at coordinate 653,948 of NZ_LNJP01000003.1, read as the reverse complement.
TTCGGTGCATTGTTCCGTGCGCCGTTCGATCAGTCTTGGCAAGTCATCGTGCAGCCGGCCGCCGCAAGCCTGAACGAAATCTGGCGTACCGCAATTCTTGCCGACTGGAACAGGACATTCGGTGGCCGCTATCCGTTCGCGGATTCGGACAACGACGCGTCGCTGCCCGAGATGGCGCGCTTCATGCGTCCGGACAGCGGCGTGATCGCGCAGTTCGTGACGTCGCAACTGGCTGGTGTCGTCGAACGGCATGGCGATCGGTGGGTGGCCTTGCAGGGCGCGGACTCCGGCGCATTGACGATCGATCCGGATTTCCTGAACGGGCTGAACAAGCTCGCGCGCACGGCGACGGTGCTGTTCCCGTCCGGCGATGCACGGGTGCGCTACGAGCTGAGAGCGGAGCCGACGCCGGGCGTCACCGACATGCGATTCGTGTTGTCCGGCCGCGAACTGCATTACTTCAACCAGAAGCAGGAATGGACGCCGTTCGAATGGCCGGGGCAGTCGCTTGAAAATCTGTCGCACATCGAATGGCAGACGGAGCAGGGCGGCTTGCGCACCGCGCTCGATTCGCAGGGACGCTTCGGTTTCATCCGGCTGCTGGAGCGCGCGAAGGTCGAGCAACAGGACAATGCGCGCTATCTGCTGACCTGGACGCCGGATACGAGCCAGGGTGTTCCGCTCAGGGTGCAATTGCGCAGCGAAGCCGGCGCCGGCCCGCTCGACGTGCTCCAGTTGCGTCATTTCGCGTTGCCGGCACGCGTGTTCGTGACGGCGGCAGCGAACGCAGGGGCGCGCGGTTCGGCGAGCGGTCCGCCGCCGTTGCCGACGTCGGCGATCGAGGCCGCGAAGCATGCGGCCGTGCCGCTGCCGTCGGGGCTTCCGGGCAGCGGCCCGTTGCCGGACGAGGCGAGGTGGGCGGCGTCGGAGAAGGTATCCGGCCGGAATGCCGGTCTCGAACCGGCTCGAGCGTCGGCACGAACGACCACGGCCGTCCCGACGACACGAACGATGCCGCCGAAGCCCTCGATCTCGCGCGTGGTGACGACGTCGGCGCTTTCGGATCCACCCGCCAGCCCGTTCCGGCACGCCCTCACGCTGCTGGGCGACGCATTCGTTTTTTGAGACCAGCGATGACGCTAGCCCATTTTGTGAAGACCCTTGTAGGCGGACCGCGCGTCGATTCGCTCCAGCGGGCGCGGACGGATACCTGGGCCGCATGGATCGCACCGATACCGGGCGAGCACGCGTGCGGGCGTGATCCCGGCTACGAAGAAGCGTTCTTCGAAATGAAGGACGAAGCCGGCAAGCTGTCGGGAATCGACGACGGGTTGATCGTCCGCGCGTGCGAACACCTGCTCAAGGAGACGGGCAAGGATTTGCGCGTGGCCGGCTACTACGCGTTCGCGCGCCTGCGGCAGGACGGCCCGGCCGGTTTCGCCGACGGGCTCGAACTGGCCGCCGCGCTCGTCGACCGGTTCGGCGAGGCGCTGTTGCCCGCCCGCCACGAAGCGAGGAAAGCCGCGCTGGACATGCTCGCCACCGCGCGCGTGATCGACGCGCTGGACCGCCACGGCGATTTCGCGCCGGCCGATCTCGAGCGTGCGCTTGCCGCACTCGGCGTGCTCGTGACGTGCACGCAGGCGTGGCCCGACGCCGCCCGTCCGAATTTGCAGCCGCTCGTGTCGCGCTTCGATAAAAAGGAAGCACCGGCGCACGGGGCCGATTCCGGCACGGCAGTGCCGCCGGCCAGTGCGCCGGGAAAAATTTCAGCCGGCTCGATCGCGTCGACGCGCGACTTGATCGATCAGGCACGTGCGATGTCGACGTGGCTGCGGGATCAGGAAAACGGCTACCTGCCTTCGGTACGCGTCGCGCGAAGCATTCGTTGGGACACGCTGCACGACGTGCCGCCGGCGGATGCCGCGTCGCATACGCGTCTGGCGCCCCCACGCGCGGAGTTGCGCCAGCAGATGAAGCGCCTCGTGCTGCAGAAGCACTGGCACGAGTTGCTGGAGCGGGTCGAAGGCGCATTCATGGAGGGCGCGAATCACCTGTGGTTCGATCTGCAGTACTTCCAGCATGTGGCGCTCGATCACGTCGGTACGCCGTACGGCGCGTGGCGAGCATTGCTGCGCGCCGATTTCGCGCTGTTTCTCGAACGCTTGCCGGGCATCGAACGGCTGGCGTTCAGCGACGGCACGCCGTTCGCCGACGACACGACACTCGAATGGATTGCCCGGCACGCGGTCGTGCGCGACCTGGAGGCGGGAGAGGCCGTTGCGCCGCTGCCGGTCTCCGCGGATAGCGAAAGCGACTCAACCGGCGACTGGCCGGAGATCGAAGCCCAGGCCCGCGAACTGGTGGGGCGCGAGGGTATCGAGGCGGCGTTCGCGTGGCTCGAAGCGCTGCCCGGCATGAAAACCGATCGGCATCGCTACTTGCAGCGGCTCGTGATGGCGCGGTTGGCCGACCACGCCGGCCGTCACGATGCAGCGCTCGCGCTCCTGGTCGAACTCGACGCAACATCCCGCTCGCTGCCGCTCATGCGCTGGGAGCCCGCGCTGACGTTCGAGGTCAAGCAACAACTGGTCAAGGCACTGAAGGCGATGAGCAGCCGCAAGGATGCCGACAAGCCGGCGCTCGCTCGCCGGATCGGCGAACTGCATGCGGAACTCATGGTCCTCGATCCCGCGCGCGCATTGACTCTTTCGTAATGGATTTTTCATGGACAACGACGATCCCATCCTGCGCTACTACGAAGCGGAAATGCGGTACTTGCGCGAATCCGGCAAGGAATTCGCGAAGGCGCACCCCGATCGGGCGCGCCTGCTCAATCTCGACCGCGTCGGCGATCGTGATCCGTACGTCGAACGCCTTTTCGAAGGCTTCGCATTCCTGACGGGCCGGCTACGGCAGAAACTCGACGACGAATTGCCCGAGCTGACCGAAGGGCTCGTCAGCCTGTTGTGGCCGCACTATCTGCGGATGATTCCGTCGCTATCGATCGTCGAGCTGACCCCGTTCGCGGAGACGCTTCAGAAAACGATCGTCGTGCCGGCCGGCGTGCCGGTGCGCTCCGCGCCGATCAACGTGCCTTCTCCTGACGGCGCCGGCGGCGCGGCGCCGCGCACGGTGCAATGTCTGTACCGTACGACGCAGGCCGTCGCGTTGCAGCCGGTGTCGCTCACGCATGCCGGGCCGGCCGTGCGTCACGACGGCCGTTCGGTGATCCGCCTGGGCTTCGCGTTGCACGGCTCGGCGCTGCGCAAGGAGACGGATCTGTCGCGGCTGCGGCTGCACCTGAACGCCGATCTGCCGACCGCATTCGCGATGCATCTTGCGTTGACGCGCCAGGTCGATGCGATTCACTGGCGCGTTCCGGAAATACGCGACGGAGAAGCCGTGCCGCTGCCGGGCATCACGATCGAGCCGGCCGGCTTTTCGACGGAAGAACGGCTGTGGCCCAAAGCCGATGCGGCATTCTCCGGATATCAACTGCTGCTCGAATACTTCACGTTCCGCGAGAAGTTTCTGTTCGTCGATCTGTGCGGGCTGGACATCTCCACGCTTCCGGAAACATCGACCCGCTTCGAGCTGGAGATAGTCCTCAAGGACGCGTATCCGTCGGACCAGCGCTTCAACGCGGAGAACGTGCGGCTGTTCTGCTCGCCGGTGATCAACCTGTTCGAACTCGATGCCGAGCCGATCGAGATCGATCATCACGAAACCGAATATCGCGTGGTGCCGGCCGGCCATCAGGGCGAGCATGTCGAGACGTATTCGGTCGATGCGGTCGCGACGTTCGATCACGATACGGCCGAGCGATACGAATACGTGCCGTTCGCGACGTTCCGGCACCGCGGCGGCATGCTGCGGCACGAGGCGCCGGAGCGCTATTTCCACACGCGCGTGCGTTCCGGCGTATCGGGGTTGCACGAAATGTGGGTGATCCTCGGCGGGCACGCGTGGGAGTCGATGGACACGCTGCCCGAGGAAAGCCTGTCGCTGCGCGTGACGGGCACGAACGGGCTGCTGCCGCGCAAGGGGCTGCGCGAAGCGAGCCTCGACGAGCTGGCGGCCAGCACGCCGAACGTCGCGGGTGTGCGCAATCTCGTCGCGCCGACGTTGCCGCTGTATCCGCCGACCGAAGACCGCTTCCAGTGGCGCGTGCTGTCGCATCTCGCGCCGAATTTCCTGTCGATGATGAACGCGGAGGTATTGCGCGGCGCGTTGGCGCTGTACGACTGGACGAACGAGGAGCTGAACCGGCGGCGGCTCGCCGGCATCCTGCATGTGTCGCAGGACATGCTGGAAGAAGTATCGGGCGGCGCGGTGGAGCGCGGTGTGCTGATCGAGATCACGCTCGATTCGCACGGGTTCTCCGGCGAAGGCGACGTGATGCTGTTCGGCGAACTGCTGCATCGGTTCTTCGGCGCGTATGCGGAGATCAATCTGTTCACGAAGCTGGCGATCGTCAGCCTGCCGTCCCGGTCGCGGACGGAATGGCCGCGCAGCAAGGCTCGGCGGGCGCCGCTATGACGGCTTCGATCGATCGGATGGTGGCCGAAGCTGCCGCGTCGAAGGGGCCGCCGACGGTTGCCGGGATGCTGTTCCAGCGAGCGCCGAAGATGACGTTCATGCAGTTCTGTCGGCTGCTGGAGGCGTGTGCGCCCGAACGCGCCGGGTTCGGTACGCGCGATACGCCGGAGCATGAGCCGGTACGGTTCCGGCCGCGTCCGCGGTTGGGGTTTCCGGCGGGCGAGATGGCCGCGGTCGAATTCGACGACGAGCACCCCGAGGCGCCGCCGACCGTGCGCACGACGTTCATGGGGCTTTACGGCGTCGATGCGGCGATGCCGTCGCACATGATCGACGAGATCGTACTGCGGGAGGAAGGGCATGAGGCGGTCGAGGCGTTTCTCGATCCGTTCAACCACCGGATGGCGACGCTGCTGTATCGCGCATGGAAGAAATATCGTTATCCGGAGCGTTTCCAGGCCGGCGGAGTCGACGATTATTCGCGCAGCCTGTTATGTCTCGCCGGATTCGGATGGGGCGACAAGCCCTTGCGTGCGGGTTTGCCGGATTCCCGGATGCTCGCCCTGCTGGGGCTGCTGATCCAGCGGACACGCACGTCGGAAGGGCTGGCCGGCGTGGTGGCGCTCGCCGCGCCGGGAGCCGATGTTCGGGTGGACGAATTCTGGGCCGTGACGACGAGTAGCGGTCGGCCAAAGCCGTTGACGTCGGCGAAGCCGGATGCGGACGTGCTGTCGGACGGGAAGCGCGGCGGGCTCGGCGGCGGTTACGTGCTCGGCAGGCGTCTCGCGTATCGCAGCCGCGCGGTGCGCGTGACATTGCGGCCGGTCGACGAACGGCAGGCTCAGGAACTGTTGCCCGGTGCGTGGCTGCATCGAGAGGTGATGGCATTCATCCAGCTGTATGTCGGCGTCAAGGCCGATGTGCATTTGCGGATGGAAGTGTCGTCATGGTTCGTTCCGCATCCGACCGTCGGCGTCGAACATGCCGGCCCGGCGCCGCGTCTCGGCTGGACGACGGTGCTGCCGTCAGTCGATGAACGCATGATCGGCATCGCGCTTGGCGTGTACGAGGCGTTTCCCGTACCGCAACCCAACCCGCATCTCGTGCCGCGCACGATCTGATTCCGGAGTTCCCATGTTCTATCGAATGAGTGCGGCTACCGCCGTTGCCGCCTTGCTGCTGTCAGGTTGCGGTGCCTGGCAGTCCGTGTCGGACGCGTCGTCGAATGCGTATCGCGCCGTGTTTTTCAAGCAGGTGAAGGTGCTTGACGTCGATCTGGTCGCCCGTGCCGAACTGAACCCCGACGACGCAGGGCGGCCGACGTCGGTTGCCGTTCGCGTCTACCAACTGAAGGACCGCAAGATGTTCGACGGAGCATCGTACGACGATCTGTTGAAGAACGACCGGACGGTGCTTGCTCAGGATCTGCAGGCCGATATGTCGGCCGTCGTGAACCCCGGGGCGTCGTCGAGCTTGTCTCAACCGATGCAACGCGAGACGGAGTATGTGGCGATCGTCGCGTTGTATCGCGTCCCGGGCGCAGCCGGCGGCTGGAAGCGCGTCATCGAGAAAAGGAAGCTCGATCCGGACAAGCCGCTACGCGTCGGTTTGACGTCGACCGGATTGCAGATGGCGGGGGATAGATCGAAGTGATCGCACTGCTGTCGGGGGCGAGAAAGAGACCGCGCTGACGCAGGTGACTTGAACTGAAAATGCGGCCCATGCGCCGGTTGCCCGGCAATGATGGGCCGCAAGGGCATCACCGATCGTCGTCCCGCACCGAAGACGGATGCCGGCACAGCGCCCGCACGTCCATCTCCATGTACGGAAACAGCGGTAACTGGCTCAGCACGTCGTGCAGCTGCTGCACGCTCTCGACGTCGAAAATGCTGACGTTCGCATACTGCCCGGCGATGCGCCACAGATGGCGCCAGACGCCTTCGTTCATCAGCCGCTGGCACATCGCCTTTTCCTCGGCCTTCAGCGTGGCCGCCTTGACCGGGTCCATGTCCGCCGGCAGGCGAACGGTCATTTCCACATGAAACAGCATCCTGCACTCCTTGCGTTGTCGATTCGTCGAACGGGAAGGGCGCTCACGCCTGCGCGCGGGCCCGCTCGACTTCGCTGCCCGGCACGTCCTGCTTTTCCTTGACCAGCGAGAAGTCGAAGTCGATCAGCGCGAACTGCCCGTCGACGCCGTACGGCTTGCCTTCCGCGCCCCCGGCCTGCCTGACCGGCGGGATCAGCCCGTCGCGCGTCGCGAACGCGAAGTCGTCCCACAGATGCGGATCGCCATCGATGTTGATCTGCGTCGTCAGCTTACGATAACCGTCCGCGGAAACGAAGAAGTGAATGTGCGCCGGACGATGGCCGTGGCGGCCGAGCTGGTCGAGCAGTTGCTCGGTCTTGCTGCCCGGCGGCACGCTGTAGCCGACCGGCAGCACGCTGCGGAAGCTGTAGCGGCCTTCGGCATCGGTGCGGATCGAGCGGCGCAGGTTGAACGCGGGCTGCGACGGGTCGAAGTACGAGTAATTGCCCAGATGGTTCGCATGCCACACCTCGACCAGCGCGTTCGCGAGCGGCGCGCCATGCTCGCCGAGCACCTGGCCGCGCATGATCAGCGTCTGGCCCGGATCGGTGCCGTCGTCGAGGCGCGCATGGCCGACCGATTCCGGCGCGCCGGCGACATACAGCGGGCCTTCGATCGTGCGCGGCGTGCCGCCCTGGATGCCGGCCTTTTCCTCGGCTTCGTCCATCCGCACGTCGAGGAAGCGCTCGAGGCCAAGGCCCGCGGCGATCAGCCCGAATTCGCGGCCGGCTTCGTTCAGGAAGTTGAGCGCCGTCCAGAATTCGCTCGGCTGCACGTCGAAGTCCTCGATCGTGTAGCAGATGTCCTTCACGATCCGGTTGACGATCGCGCGCACGCGCGGGTTGCCGGGCTTCTCGGCCGCGTCGTCGAAGGTCTTCAGCAGGGCGTCGATGGCTTGCTTGTTCATCTGTGTCTCCGGTTTCGGTTGTCGTGTGGGGTCAGCGGGCGCCGCGTCGCATCCGTTCGATGCGGGCCCAGTCGAAGGTGATGCCGAGGCCGGGCGCGGCCGGCAGATGCAGCTTGAAATCCTGGTAGCGCAGCGGCTCGACGAGAATCTCCTCGGTGAGCAGCAGCGGGCCGAACAGTTCGGTGCCCCATTTCAGCGAGTCGAACGTGCTGAACAACTGGGCGGACGCCATCGTGCCGGCCGCGCCTTCGAGCATCGTGCCGCCGTACAGTTCGATGCCGGCGGCCGCCGCGATCGACGCGACGCTCGCCGCGCCCTGCAGGCCGCCCGATTGCGCGATCTTCACCGCGAACACGTCGGCCGCGCGATCCTGCGCGAGCGCGAACGCATCGACGGGGCCGTGCAGCGCCTCGTCGGCCATGATCGGCACCTGCGCGAGCCGCGTGAGGCGTTTCAGCCCCGCGCGATTGGTCGCGGCGATCGGCTGCTCGACGAGGCTCACGCCGGCGTCCGCCAGCCGCGCACCGGCCCAGATCGCATCGGTTTCGCTCCAGGCCTGGTTCACGTCGACGCGCACGTCGCCGCGCTCGCCGAGCGCGCGCTTGATCGCGACGACGTGCGCCACGTCGTCGGCGACCGCGTTCGAGCCGATCTTCAGCTTGAACGCGCGATGGCGGCGTGCGTCGAGCATCGCTTCGGCTTCCGCGATGTCGCGTTGGGTATCGCCGCTTGCGAGCGTCCACGCGACATCGACCGCATCGGTCCGGCGCCCGCCGAACAGCTCGGACAGCGGCACGCCCAGGCGCCGCGCCTGCGCGTCGAACAGCGCGGTCTCGAGCGCGCATTTCGCGAAGCGGTTGCCCTGGAACAGCTTGCGCGCACGCGCCATCGCGGCGCCCGGGCGCGTCGCGTCCATGCCCCGCAACAGCGGCGCGAAGTAGGTATCGATGTTGACCTTGATACTTTCGGGGCTCTCCTCGCCATAGGCGAGGCCGCCGATGGTCGTCGCCTCGCCGACGCCTTCGATACCGTCCGTGCATCGAACGCGGACGAGCACGAGCGTCTGGCAATTCATCGTCGCGACCGACAACTTGTGGGGCCGGATCGTCGGCACGTCGACCAGCAGCGTCTCGATGCGTTCGATGGTGGCGGCAGTTGCTATCATGCGATTCCTCCTGTTGGTGCACATGGTAGGAATTCCCGCCCCGCGTCGTCCAACACTCTTTCCGACTACTTCCATACCTTTGAGGCATGAAATGGAATTGCGTCAGCTCCGTTACTTCATCGCCGTCGCCGAGGAAATGAACATTACGCGGGCCGCGGAGCGGCTGCACATGACGCAGCCGCCGCTGAGCCGCCAGCTCCAGGCGATCGAGGAGGAGATCGGGCTGCCGCTGTTCGAGCGCGGCGCGCGGCCGTTGAAACTGACCGATGCCGGGCGCGTGTTCCATGCGCAGGCGAAACGTCTGGTCGACCAGGCCGACGAATTGGGGCCGCTGACGCGGCGGCTCGCGCAACTGTCGGAGCGGATCGTGATCGGTTTCGTGCCGTCGACGCTGTACGGCGCGCTGCCGGACGTGATCCGCGCGTTTCGCGAGGCGCAGCCGGACGTCGAGCTGTCGCTGATCGAAATGTTCACGCTCGAACAGCTCGGCGCGCTGAAGGGCGGGCGGATCGACGTGGGGTTCGGCCGCTTGCGCTTCGACGACGACCAACTGGTGCGCGAGGCGCTGATCGAGGAAAAGCTGATCGCGGCACTGCCGCTCGGGCATCGGCTCGCCGATCCGGCCCGGCCGCTGACGCTCGCGGATCTCGCGGACGAGACGATGATCGTCTACCCGAGCACGCCGCGGCCGAGCTTCGCCGATCAGCAATTGTCGGCGCTGCGCGACGGCGCGGTCGTGCCGGCGGCCGTGCACGAGGTGCGCGAGTTGCAGACGGCGCTTGGGCTCGTAGCCGCGCAGGTGGGCGTGTCGCTGGTGCCGGAAAGCGTGGAGGGCGTGCGCGTGAAGGGGGTGGTTTACCGGCGGCTGCCAGAGCCGGCCGCGACGTCACCGATCATCATGAGCCGCCGGCTGCACGGTGAGAGCGCGGCCACGGCGGCGTTCTGTGCGATTGCACGGGAGATGTTCGTGCCGGCGGCGTGACGTGACTCGAGCACGAATCGCAACTAACGGCCTATTTTGACGCGCTCCTCCGAGGGGGAATCGGGCTTGTCGCCGCGGCTTCGTGCCGTCGACCGGGCGCCGGCCGCCCTATTAATGAGATAACTGGCCGGCGAAACAAGCGTCTCTCAGGCTGCGCCCAATTTAATGTATTAAAAAATAAACGTAATAATGAGATAATGGGTGGCGGCGCATATTGATTCTTGCTGTGTGCGGTTTTAATTATTGCAATATCGAATCATAAATAATCTGATTTTCTCCCCGTAAACCAGGGTCATGAAGCGGCACTTTTCATTCATTGCCGACCTGGAAAACCGGAGGGGAACGAGGTGAGTCGATTTGCGAAAAGCATAAAGTTCAGGATTTTTGCCACCCTTGCGGTGTGCGTCGCGTTGATGGTCGCAATTGGCACGTTCGGTGTATTCGGCTTGTCCAGACTGAATTCGAATCTCCATCGCGCCTATACGGGCAATACGGTGCCGATCGTCGAATTGACGGAAATCAGTGCGCTCGCGTTCAACATACGGTTGCAAATGCGCCGGCTGCAGGCCGAGCATGACCCCGTGCTCATGCGCAGCGCGGTCGACGACATTCGCACGCAACAAAGCCGTCTCGATACGATCTGGGGCCGTTATTACGGGGAATCGATCACGAGCGACAAGGAACGCATCATCGCCGAGCGCATCCGCAGCGTGCTGCCGCAGTTCCGGGCCGGGGTGAACGACGTGGCCGCGGCGATGAACGGCGGCGATCCCGATGCGGCCAGGGCGGTGATCGAGCGGCTGTCGCCGACCGCGAACCTGCTCAGGCAGGCGCTCGAGGACGACATCGCGCTGAACGTCGAGCAGGCGAAATCGTTCGTCGACGACAGCGAGTCGACCTTCCGCAACATTCTGTGGATCGCGATCGGCCTGATCGGTGTCGGCCTGCTGGTCGCGGTGTGGGCGTCGGCGCATCTGCTGCGGCATATCTCGACGCCGCTCGGCAAGGCCGTGCGCGTGGCCGACGAAATCGCGGGCGGCCGGCTGGACAACCGGATCGACATCGACTCGCACGACGAATTCGGCCAGTTGCTCGGCGCGCTGGAGACGATGGACCGGCAGCTCGGCACGACGGTGCGCGGCATCAAGCGCAGCGCGGAGTCGGTGGCGATCGCGTCGCACCAGATCGCGAGCGGCAACGCGGATCTGTCGGCTCGCACGGAGGAGCAGGCCGCGTCGCTCGAGGAAACCGCGTCGAGCATGACGCAACTGACGGAGACCGTGAAGCAGAACGCCGACAACGCGCAGCAGGCGAACACGCTCGCGACCCGCGCGACGGACATCGCGGACGCAGGCCACGACGCCGTGCAGCACATGGTCGCGACGATCGAGCAGATCAGCAGCAGCTCCAGCCGGGTGTCCGACATCACGGGCGTCATCGAGGGAATCGCGTTCCAGACCAACATTCTCGCGCTCAATGCGGCGGTGGAAGCGGCGCGCGCGGGCGAACAGGGGCGTGGTTTCGCGGTGGTCGCGAGCGAGGTGCGCAACCTCGCGCAGCGCTCCGCGAGCGCCGCGAAGGAGATCAAGGAACTGATCGGCGCGTCGGTGTCGATGATCCATGACAGCGCGCAGCAGGCCGCGGACGTCGGCGCGACGATGGGGCAGGTGAAGCAGGCGATCAAGCAGGTGTCCGACATCGTCGCCGAAATCGCGGCCGCGTCGCGGGAGCAGAGCCAGGGAATCGAGCAGGTCAATGTGGCGATCGGGCAGATGGAGGGCGTGACGCAGCAGAATGCGGCGCTCGTCGAGCAGGCGGCCGCGGCGTCGCATTCGCTCGAGGAGCAGGCCGGCCGTTTGCAGGCGGCGATGTCGGCGTTCAGGCTGGCGGGCGCCATCCCGGACGAGCCTGCCGCGCCGGCGGTTGCGCCAGCGGCGCGGGTGCAGCTTCCGGCGGCGGCGCGGCCGCCGAGCGTGCCGGTAGCGGCAGCGGCTGGGGCCGCCGAGTGGCACGCGTTTTGAACGCCACGCGGTCCGCGCTTGTGGCGACGTGCATGCCGGTGCGCCAGACACGCCGGCGCGCGCGTTCGCCGTTCACTTTCACGATCCGTCCGCGGCGATGCGGGCGGTGGATCTGTTCATGACGCTCATGACGAACCCGACTCAGGCAGTACTGACGCTCGACGCGCTCGTCGACACGTGCGCGCGTTTCGATCCGTCGGACGCGGATCAGCGGCTGATCGTGCGCACGATGGTCATGCCGATGCTGGCGCGGCGGCTGAAATGGCTGGAATTGCTGCTGCGCGCGTGCCCGCATAGCCCGGCCACGCGGGCGATGTTCGAACAGGTGGAACGCGCGCTGGCCTGCGCGTCGTCGCGACTGGATGGTCCGCGATTGCCGCCCGCGGGCGCTGCCGACACAGCGCAACCGGCATGACCGGCGCAAACGGCGCAGGCATGGGCGCAAGCGGCACGAACTGCTGACGCCGCTCGCGCTGCGCGCGCCATCGCAGCAACCGGTGCCGGAGACGGCCGCAGCCACCGAAGCGGTCGGCGCCGCGCGGTATCGCAATGATCGTCGGCCCGCTTGTCGCCGTGCGCGCGTGCCATGCAACAGGCAACCGCCCGCGCTGCCGCGGGCGCGTCCGCCCGAAAACGCGCGGGCCTGCGCTCAGCGCAGCCCGTCGAGCGTCTCCGACGGCGATTCGCCGAACTTCTCCCGATACGCGATCGCGAACCGCCCGAGATGGGTAAACCCGCAGTCGAGCGCGATATCGGCGATCCGCCGGTTGGATGCCGCGCCGCGCAGCAGTTCGCGCGCGTGCGCGAGCCGCGTCGCGCGCAGGTATTGCATCGGGCTCATGCCGCGGAATTGCAGGAACGCGTCGCGCAGCGTCCGTTCGGGCACGTTGGCGGCCTGGACGATATCGGCGAGCTGCAGCGGCTGCGCGTAATGCGCATCGACGAACTCCTGCGCGCGCCGCACGAAGCCCGGCGCCGGGTCGCGGTGCGACGCGTGCGGCACGGACGACGGTGGATGGCCTTCGATCAGCAGGTCGATCAGCAGATGCTCGAGCTGCGACGCGACCCGCGGGTTCGCGTTCGCGCGTTCGAGCAACTCGGGCGAGCGCGCGACGAGCATCAACTGCTGGCGCCACGCGGCGAGCGCGGCGTCGCTGACGTGCAGCACGGGATCGAGCGTCGCGCGCGGGTCGCCGGTCAGCGAGCCGACGGTCGCCGCGTCGATGCGCAGCACGAATTGCTCGCAATCGGCCGACAGCACCGCGTCGAAGCGCTCGCCGGGCGCGCACAGCACGCCGGTCTGGCCGTCGACGCCGAGCCGACGCCCCATCGCATGCACTTCCGCGTGCCCGGACAGGCAGAACATCAGCAGGTAATAGCCGTCGACTGCGTCGACCTGCACGCGCATCGCGTCGCCGAACGCGATCGTGCCGATCCCGAGCCCGCCCAGCCTGACGAAATCCATGTGCGACGCCCCGTGCACGCGGCCGCTCGGCAGCAGCGCGTGCGGCTGCATCACGCGCGAGATCCGCTCGCGCGTCTCGTCGAGATCGCGGGATTCGAACAGCCGGTGCGCGCGCAGCGCGAGCGGCTCGAACGACGTTGGGGACATGGGCTTCAGCCTTGGTATGGACGACACGCGCTTCGATCCGGCGAACGGGGGCGCGATCGTGCGCCGGCCGCGTGTGCCGTCATGCTAGCGCAGAAATCCGCCGAAAGTGGATATTGCGCCGCCGCAATCGCACTTTCCGGATAGACGCCGAATATTAGCTTTTCAAAAATCGGCTCCATGCATTCAACGCAACGGATCGACAAGGAGTCCGACATGGAGCAGACAGAATCGCCCGTCGTTTTCGCCGCACGCGGCGACGCATCCGACGTGACCTTCCCGCACGACGACGGCTCGCGCGTGCCGTACAAGGTGTTCAGCTCGCGGGCGGTCTACGATCGCGAGCAGGAACGCATCTTCCGCGGGCCGACGTGGAATTTCGTCGCGCTCGAAGCGGAAATCCCGAACGCCGGCGACTTCAAGAGCACGTTCGTCGGCGACACGCCGGTGGTCGTCACGCGCACCGAGGACGGTGCGCTGTCCGCATGGGTGAACCGCTGCGCGCACCGCGGCGCGCAGGTGTGCCGCAAGTCGCGCGGCAACGCGAGCTCGCACACGTGCGTCTATCACCAGTGGAGCTTCGACAACCAGGGCAACCTGCTCGGCGTGCCGTTCCGGCGCGGCCAGAAGGGGATGACCGGGATGCCGGCCGATTTCGATCCGAAGCAGCACGGGCTGCGCAAGCTGCGCGTCGACAGCTATCGCGGGCTCGTGTTCGCGACCTTCAGCGACGAGGTCGCGCCGCTGCCCGACTATCTCGGCGAGCAGATGCGCCCGTGGATCGACCGGATCTTCCACAAGCCGATCGAGTATCTCGGCTGCACGCGCCAGTATTCGAAGTCGAACTGGAAGCTGTACATGGAGAACGTGAAGGACCCGTATCACGCGAGCATGCTGCACCTGTTCCATACGACCTTCAACATCTTCCGCGTCGGGATGAAGGCGCGCTCGATTCCCGATGCGAACCACGGGCTGCACAGCATCATCACGGTGACGAAGACGGGCGACGATACGTCGGCCGCGTACAAGCAGCAGAACATCCGTTCGTTCGACGAGGGCTTCCATCTGGAAGACGAGTCGATCCTCGATCTCGTGTCGGAATACGACGAGGACTGCACGAACCATATCCAGCCGATCTTCCCGCAGCTCGTGATCCAGCAGATCCACAACACGCTGGTCGCGCGGCAGATCTTGCCGAAGGGGCCGGACAACTTCGAGCTGATCTTCCACTTCTTCGGCTATGCGGACGACACGCCCGAGCTGCGCGCGCTGCGCATCAAGCAGGCGAACCTGGTCGGGCCGGCCGGCTACATCTCGATGGAAGACACGGAGGCGACCGAGCTCGTGCAGCGCGGCACGGTGCGCGATGCCGACGCGACGTCGGTGATCGAGATGTCGCGCGGCAATCCGGACCAGCAGGACACGGTGATCACCGAGAGCCTGATCCGCAAGTTCTGGGTCGGCTATCAGAAGCTGATGGGCTATTGAGGCGGGAGCAAGAAATGACGGAAGACATGAAGACGTGGTTCGAGATTTACATGCTCCAGAACCGCTACATCGGGCACCTCGACAACGACCGGCTCGAACACTGGCCGGAGATGTTCACCGAGGACTGCACGTACGAAATCGTGCCGAAGGAGAACGCCGATCTCGGGCTGCCGGTCGGGATCGTCCACTGCACGAACCAGCGGATGCTGCGCGACCGCGTGGTGTCGCTGCGGCACGCGAACATCTACGAGGAGCATACGTACCGGCACATGACGTCGGGCCTGACGATCGTCGCCGAACGCGACGGCGAATTCGATACCGAGAGCAACTACGTGGTCGTGCAGACGCGCAGCAACGGCGAATCGAACGTGTACCAGGCCGGCAAGTACTACGACACGGTGGTCCGCACGCCCGACGGCTTGCGCTACAAGACCAAGCGCGTGATCTACGACACGTCGCGCGTGCAGACGCTGCTCGCGACGCCGATCTGACCGCTCCGACGAAGCAAGGAAACGACATGACCGAAGCAACGCTGGCCGAGTGGCATCCGCTCGGCGCTTTCGACGAATTCTCCGAAGACGAACCGGCGGCGCGCGTCGCCGGCCAGAAGCCGATCGCCGTGTTCCGGATCGGCGACGAACTGTTCGCGATGCACGACCTCTGTTCGCATGGTCACGCGCGCTTGTCCGAAGGCTATGTGGAGGACGGCTGCGTCGAATGCCCGCTGCACCAGGGGCTGATCGACATTCGCACGGGCGCGCCGAAATGCGCGCCGATCACCGAGCCGGTGCGGACCTATCCGATCCGGATCGTCGACGGGCAGGTGGAAGTCAATGTCGGCTGATCCGTTCGTGATCGTCGGCGCCGGCCACGCGGCGCGGCGCACGGCCGAAGCGCTGCGCGCACGCGATGCGGCGGCGTGCATCGTGATGATCGGCGCGGAGCGCGAGCTGCCGTACGACCGGCCGGCGCTGTCGAAGGACGCGCTGCTGAGCGATGGCGGCGAACAGCGCGCGTTCATCCGGGATGCCGCGTGGTACGACGCGCAGCGCATCGCGCTGCGGCTCGGCACGCGCGTCGAGGCGATCGAGCGCGATGCACGGCGCGTGCGCCTCGACGACGGGACGACGCTGCCATATGCGCGACTCGTGCTCGCGACGGGTTCGCGGGTGCGTGCGTTCGGTGGTCCGGTCGACGAGGGCGTCGTGCCGCATTACGTGCGTACCGTGGGCGATGCACGTTCGTTGCGTGCGCAACTTTCTGCGGGGTGTCGCGTGGCGGTGCTCGGCGGCGGCTTCATCGGCCTCGAGGTCGCGGCGGCGGCGCGCCAGCTCGGCTGCGACGTGACGGTGATCGATCCGGCGCCCCGGTTGCTGCAGCGCGCGTTGCCGGAAGTGGTCGGTGCGTTCGCGCATCGGCTGCACGATGGGCGCGGCGTGAGCTTCCGGTTGGCGACGCTGCCGCGCGCGATCCGTCGCGCGCCGGGCGGCGGCGCGATCGTCGAAACCGATCGCGGCGACGTGCCGGCCGATATCGTCGTGGTCGGCATCGGCGTGGTGCCCAACGTCGAGCTCGCACAGGCGGCCGGGCTCGACGTCGACAACGGGATACGCGTCGATGCGGGCTGCCGCACGGCCGATGCGGCGATCTTCGCGGCGGGCGAGGTGACGATGCACTTCAATCCGCTGCTCGGGCGGCATGTGCGGATCGAATCGTGGCAGGTGGCCGAGAACCAGCCGGCCGTCGCGGCCGCGAACCTGCTCGGCGCCGACGAGCGCTATGCGGAGCTGCCGTGGCTGTGGTCCGATCAGTACGACTGCAACCTGCAGATGCTCGGGCTGTTCGGCGGCGAACGCACGATCGTCGTGCGCGGCGATCCGGCGAGCGGGCCGTTCACGGTGTTCGGGCTCGGCGACGACGGCAGGATCGTCGCGGTGGCCGCGGCGAACCTCGGGCGCGACATCGGCGCGTCGCGCCGGCTGATCGCGGCAGGCGCGGTGCCCGACCCGGTGAAGCTGGCCGATCCGGCGGTCAGTCTGAAGGCGTTCATGTAGCGGGGCACACGCGGCGCGCATGCGCCGTGTGTGCGACGCCGGCCGCGGGTTTGTCGGCTGCGGCGAAATCGGGGATATTAACGACATCGCCGATCCGCCCGTCCTCCATGACGCCAGACAAAGCTCTCGAACTGAAACGAAGCAAGCGCCGTGCGCTGTGGCTGCTGCTGGCGGCCGTCGCGGTGTTCGTCACGACCATCCTGCTGCCGCGCGGCCCGTGGGTCGACGGTTTCAAGGCCGTCGCCGAAGCCGCGATGGTCGGCGCGCTCGCCGACTGGTTCGCGGTCGTCGCGCTGTTCCGCCGCGTGCCGATTCCGTTCGTGTCGCGCCACACCGAGATCATCCCGAAGAACAAGGACAAGATCGCCGACAACCTCGCGGTGTTCGTGCGCGAGAAATTCCTCGGCCCCGACGCGCTCGCCGCGCAGATCCGCCAGCACGACCCGGCGCGGATGCTCGGCGCGTGGCTCGACGAGCCCGCGAACACCAACGCGCTCGGCGGCTACGTGACGAAGCTGATGAGCTTCGCGCTCGACATGACCGACGACGCGCGGATCCAGTCGTTCGTCCACGATGCGTTCCGCGCGGTGATCGACCGGGTCGACCTGTCGCAATCGGCCGGCGCGATCCTCGACACGCTGACGAAGGACGGCCGCCACCAGGCGCTGCTCGACGACGCGATCGAGCAGGTGGTCGACGTGCTCGACAAGGAAGAGAACCGCGAGGTGATCGCGGGCTTCATCGTCGAATGGCTGAAGACGCAATACCCGAAGGTCGAGAAGATCATGCCGACGCAGTGGTTCGGCGAGAACGGCGCGCGGATGCTCGCGAGTGCGGTGAGCCGCGTGCTGGAAGGCGTGGCGGCCGACCCCGAGCATGAACTGCGGCAACGCTTCGACCGGACGGTCGTGCGGTTGACCGAGCGGCTGAAGCACGACCCCGCATTCATCGCGAAGGGCGACGAGATCAAGCGCTACATCCGCGACGGCGATGCGTTCAACGACTATGTGCGCGACTTGTGGGGCCAGTTGCGGGCCTGGCTGAAGGCCGATCTCGCGCGCGCCGATTCTGCGCTGCACCGGCAGGCCGCGACGCTCGGCGGCTGGCTCGGCGCGCGGCTCGCCGAGAGTCCGGCGCTGCGCGCGTCGCTGAACGAGCATATCGAGAAGGCCGTGCACGAGATGGCGCCCGATTTTGCCGATTTCCTGATGCGTCACATTCGCGACACGGTGCGCAACTGGGATGCGCGCGAGATGTCGCGACAGATCGAACTGAACATCGGCAAGGATCTGCAGTACATCCGCATCAACGGCACGCTGGTCGGCGGACTGATCGGGCTCGGGTTGTATCTGGTGTCGCTGGCGCCGCGCTGGGCGGCCGGCTGGCTGCACTGACGCGGGCACGGGCGTTGCGCGCACGACGCGACGCCGTGCGCCGCCCGGTCACGCGGCCGCCTTGGCGCCGTGCAATTGCAGGCCGAGCGCCTTGATGACTTTCAGGATCGTGCCGAAGCTCGGATTGCCGTCGTGCGACAGCGCCTTGTACAGCCCTTCGCGCGACAGGCCCGCATCGCGCGCGACCTGCGACATGCCGCGCGCGCGGGCGATCACGCCGAGCGCGTGCGCGATGAAGGCCGGGTCGTCGCCGGCCTCCTGCAGGCAGGCGTCGAAGTAGTCGGCCATGTCGTCTTCGGTTTTCAGGTGTTCGGCCGAATCCCACGGCCGCGTCTTGATCTTGTCCATCGATCACTCCATGTCGAGGTGCGCGAGCATTGCGTGCGCGGCGCGTATGTCGGCCTGTTGCGTCGATTTATCGCCGCCGCAGAGCAGGATCACCCAGATCGTCCCGCGCCTCGCGTAGTAGACGCGATAGCCGGGCCCATGATCGATGCGCATTTCGACGACGGGCGAGCCGGCGGATTTCCAGTCGCCCGGATTGCCCATCGACAGGCGGTCGATGCGCGCCTGGATGCGGCGCCTGGCGATGCGATCGGGCAGGCCGGCAAACCAGGCGTCGAAGACGTCGGTGGTCCGGATGCTGAATGCAGGAGGACTGTAGGGCATGAATTGCAGTGTGTCAACCATGGTTCACATGTCTGTTGAATGAAACATCGTTGCCATTACAGCCCGGCCGGCGCGTCGGCGGGTGTTGACTGGCCGTCAGGCCGATCGTTCCGCTGGCGGAGCCGGCCATCCGGCCGAAGCCGGAATTTCAGGAATCCGTCTACAATCGAAAACGTCTTTGCCGTTCGCGCGAGCTGGCCGCGCGCGGGCGGATCCGTTCGTCCTCCATCATCCGGAGGCGCCGCCGCGCATCGCGCATCACGCTCCGGCATCGCGTGTCGCGCGGCGAGCAGTGCCGTGGTTTGTGTCCAGCAGGTAAGGCGTCCGCGTGCCGTAGGCCGGCGCGCGTCCTGAACGCCGCGTGTCCGTAGGCCGGGCAGGCGGCATAACCGAGAGTCCCATGAAAGCATCGGATCTGTTCGTGAAGGCGCTGGAAGCCGAAGGCGTCGAGTACGTGTTCGGCATTCCCGGCGAAGAAAACCTCGATCTGCTCGAATCGCTGCGGCGATCGAAGATCAAGCTCGTGCTGACCCGGCACGAGCAGGCGGCCGGGTTCATGGCCGCCACCTACGGCCGCCTCACGGGCCGCACCGGCGTGTGTCTCGCGACGCTCGGGCCGGGTGCGACGAACTTCGTGACGGCCGCCGCGTATGCGCAGCTCGGCGGGATGCCGATGCTGATGATCACCGGGCAGAAGCCGATCAAGTCCAGCAAGCAGGGCCACTTCCAGATCGTCGACGTGGTCGACATGATGCAGCCGCTCACGAAATTCACGCGGCAGATCGTGTCGATCGGCAACATCCCGTCGGCCGTGCGCGAGGCGTTTCGCCGCGCGGAGGAAGAGCGCCCGGGCGCCGCGCACCTCGAACTGCCCGAGGACATCGCGCACGAGGAGGGCGACGGCAAGCCGATCCCGCGCAGCTACAGCCGGCGGCCGGTGGCCGAGGAGAAGGCGGTCGCGCATGCGGTCGACGCGATCCAGGCCGCGCGTCATCCGCTGTTGATGATCGGCGCGGGCGGCAACCGCAAGACCACCTGCAAGATGCTGCTCGAATTCGTCGACAAGACGGGCATTCCGTTCTTCACGACGCAGATGGGCAAGGGCGTGATCGACGAGACGCACCCGCTGTGGCTCGGCAACGCGACGCTGTCCGACGGCGACTTCGTGCATCGCGCGATCGAGCATGCGGACTGCATCATCAACGTCGGCCACGACGTGATCGAGAAGCCGCCGTTCTTCATGCGCACCGACGACAAGACCGTGATCCACGTGAACTTCCTCGGCGCGCAGGTCGACCCCGTCTATTTCCCGCAGATCGAGGTGGTCGGCGACATCGCGAATGCGGTGTGGCAGATGAAGGAGGCGCTGACGCCGCAATCGCACTGGGATTTCGAGCGCTTCAGGATGATCAAGTCGCATTTCGACGCGCATCTGGAAAAGGGCCAGCACGATCCGCGCTTCCCGATGTACCCGGTGCGGATCGTGAACGACCTGTACAACGCGTTGCCGGTGGACGGCATCGTCTGTCTCGACAACGGGATGTACAAGATCTGGTTCGCGCGCTACTGGCGTGCGCACGAGCCGAACTCGCTGCTGCTCGACAACGCGCTCGCGTCGATGGGCGCGGGCCTGCCGTCGGCGATCGCGACGAAGATCGTGCATCCGCAGCGCAAGGTGATCGCCGTGTGCGGCGACGGCGGCTTCATGATGAATTCGCAGGAGCTCGAAACGGCCGTGCGGCTGAAGCTCGACATCGTCGTGATGATCCTGCGCGACGACGCGTTCGGGATGATCCGCTGGAAGCAGGAGAACATGAACTTTCCCGATTTCGCGATGACGCTGCAGAACCCCGATTTCGTGTCGTACGCGCAAAGCTACGGCGCGCACGGGCATCGCGTCGAGTCGGCCGACGATCTCGAGCCGCTGCTGCGCGAATGCTTCGCGTCGCCGGGCGTGCACGTGATCGACGTGCCGATCGACTACTCGGACAACGAGCGCGTGCTGAACCGCGAGATCAAGCGCCTGTCGGCGCAACTCTGAATTCCCCGTTCACAGGAAGGAGTCGTTCCATGTTGAAGGAAACCTATCCGTACTATCTCGCCAACGAAGCCGTCTACGCGAACACCGATCTGGAGGTGACCGACAAGTTCAGCGGCAAGGTCGCCACGCGCGTCGCGCTGGCCGACGCGAAGGCGATCGACGCGGCGATCGCCGCGGCAGTCGACGCCACGAAGCCGATGCGCGAGATGCCGGCCTACAAGCGGCAGGCCGTGCTCGATCATTGCGTCGCGCGGTTTCGCGAACGTTTCGACGAGCTGGCCGAGGCGCTGTGCATCGAGGCCGGCAAGCCGATCAACGATTCGAAGGGCGAAGTCACGCGGCTGATCGACACGTTCCGCGTCGCGTCCGAGGAATCGGTGCGCATCGACGGCGAGATCGTCAATCTCGAGATTTCCGCGCGGGCGCAGGGCTATACGGGCTACACGAAGCGCGTGCCGGTCGGCCCGTGCTCGTTCATCTCGCCGTTCAACTTCCCGTTGAACCTCGCCGCGCACAAGGTCGCGCCCGCGCTCGCGGCCGGCTGCCCGTTCGTGCTGAAGCCGGCGAGCCGCACGCCGATCGGCGCGCTGATCATCGGCGAGGTGCTCGCGGAAACCGACCTGCCGAAGGGCGCGTTCTCGGTGCTGCCCGCGCATCGCGACGGCGCCGACCTCTTCACGACCGACGAGCGCTTCAAGCTGCTGTCGTTCACCGGTTCGCCGGCGGTAGGCTGGGCGCTGAAGGAGAAGGCCGGCAAGAAGAAAGTCGTGCTGGAACTCGGCGGCAACGCGGCCGCGATCGTCGATGCCGACCAGCGCGACCGGCTCGACTACGTGGTCGATCGCCTCGCGTTCGGCGCGTACTACCAGTCGGGCCAGAGCTGCATCGGCGTGCAGCGGATTCTCGTGCATGCCGACCTGTACGACGCGCTGCGCGAGAAGCTGATCGCGAAGACGCGTTCGCTGAAGATGGGCGATCCGAAGGATCCGTCGACGTTCGTCGGGCCGATGATCTCCGAATCCGAGTCGCGCCGGCTGTCGGGCTGGATGGACGCGGCCGTCGCGGCGGGCGCGAAGATCGTCGCGGGCGGCAAGGTCGACGGCGCGATGTTCGAGGCGACGCTGCTGGAGAACGTCGGGCGCGAGCAGGACCTGTACCGGAAGGAGGCGTTCGGCCCCGTCGCGATCCTCGAGAAGTTCGACCGCTTCGACGACGCGCTCGCGCGCGTGAACGACAGCGACTTCGGGCTGCAGGCCGGCGTGTTCACCGATTCGCTCACGCATGCGCAGCGCGCGTGGGACGAGCTGGAAGTCGGCGGCGTCGTGATCAACGACGTGCCGTCGTTTCGCGTCGACAACATGCCGTACGGCGGCGTGAAGGATTCGGGCCTCGGCCGCGAAGGCGTCCGCTACGCGATCGAGGACATGACCGAGCCGCGGTTGATGGTCGTGCGGCGCCGGTAACGCGCGGCAGGCGGCGCGGCGCCATGACGGCACGCGGGCGGGCGATCGGGCCGGCCCGCGTGCCGTTCTTTCATCGCGCGTCGCGAGCGCGGTGCGGCGCCGCGCGTGTCCCGCGCGCCGAACTGCCCGACACGGGCTCGACGATGGGCGTCGCCTCGTGATGTAATCGCGCGAAACTGCCGACCGGGGTACGACGCCGGAACGCGCGAATTCATTCTTCACGAGGTCGATTCATGTCCCCCGTCTCGGCATTCAAGCTGGTTCTGTTGTCATTCCTCGCGATCGTCGCGCTCGAATGCATCGCCAAGCGGCTGCGGCTGCCGCCCGCGGCCGCGCTGCTGATCGGCGGCATCGGCATCGCGTTCATCCCCGGCCTGCCGCCGATCGATCTCGATCCCGAGCTGGTGCTGCTGGTGTTCCTGCCGCCGCTGCTGATGGACGGTGCGTACTTCTCCGTGTGGGAAGAATTCAAGCGCAACGTCGGCGGCATCCTGATGCTGGCGATCGGCGCGGTCGTATTCACGACGTTCGCGGTCGGCTTCGCCGTGCACTGGGTGGTGCCGACGCTGCCGTGGGCCGCGTGCTTCGCGCTCGGCGCGATCGTGTCGCCGCCCGATGCGGTGGCCGCGAAGGCCGTGCTCGAACGCGTCGCGCTGCCGCGCCGGCTGATGGTGCTGCTCGAAGGCGAGAGCCTGCTGAACGACGCGGCCGGCCTCGTGCTGTTCCGCTTCGCGGTCGCGGCCGCGCTCACCGGCGCGTTCAGCCTCGAGCACGCGGTCGTGCGCTTCGCGGAGCTCGGGCTCGGCGGCGTGGTGGTCGGCTTCGTGGTCGGCAAGCTCGTCGTGTGGTTCCTGAAGCTGCTCGACGACGACTATCTCGTGATCACCGTCGCGGTGATCGCCGGCTGGATCGCGTACATCGCGGGCGAAATGGTCGAGGTGTCGGGCGTGATCTCGACCGTCACGGCCGGCATGATCGTCGGCTGGCATCAGCACGAAGTGTTTTCGGCGGCCGTGCGCACGCGCGGCACCGCGTTCTGGCAGGTCATCGTGTTCCTGCTCGAGGCGCTGGTGTTCGTGCTGATCGGGCTGTCGCTGCGCGGCGCGATCCATCGGCTCGGCGGCTTCGAGCAGGTGCTCGGCACGATGGTGCCGCCGGTGCTCGCGGTACTGGCGGCGGTGATCGTGTCGCGCTTCGTGTGGATCTACGCGGTCGAGGCGCTGAAGTGGCCGGTGCGCGGCCTCGCGGGCCGCGGCGAGGCGCCGGACTGGAAGGCCGCGACGATCATGAGCTGGGCCGGGATGCGCGGCGTGGTGACGCTGGCGATCGCGCTGTCGCTGCCCGAGGCGCTACCCGGCCGCGACGTGATCCTGGTCGCATCGTTCGCGGTGATCCTCGTCACCGTGCTGCTGCAGGGCACGACGATCGGCCCGCTGATCCGGCTGCTGCGCCTGCCGCCGCGCGACGAGCGCGCCGCGCACCACCTGACCGAGCCGCAGACGTGGGCGTACGTCGAGGCCGCGCAGCTCGCGGCGATCCAGCCGCTCGTGCGCGACGAGAACGGCGTCGTGATCCATCCGCGCCTGCTCGAGCAGTACACGTATCGCGCCGAGCTGACCGAACGGTCGAAGAACGCGCCCGCGTATCCGGCGGAACTGCGCACCGCGCACTACGACGTGGTGCTGGCCGCGATCCGGGCCGGGCGCGCCGAGCTGTTGCGCCTGCACCGGTCGGGGCGCATTCACGACGAGATGCTGCACACGCTCGAACGCGACCTCGACCTGCAGGAAGTGTCCGCGCAGCACGCGCGCGGTTAATCGGGCGCGGGCTCACGACTCACCCCCACGGGGCCGGCGTCCTGCCGGCTCCGCCGCCGGTTCTCCTACGCATGCGGATCGAGCGTCGGCCGCCGTGCGATTTCCCCGTCCCACTGCCGGTTGGACTTGTCAGGATCGGGCCCCAATACGACTGATCCCGCAGCCTTGCACGACATGCAAGCCTTATGGCGCGGGTCTCGCAAACGTTATCGTGCGTCGAATCCGGAAATGATCCGATTTATCCGTTTCCGTCTCTTTCTGCATATTTGGCAAAACTAAACCGGAAGGAGATAGATGCTGTGTTCTAATTTCATTTAGAATCAGCCGGTTATGTTTATTGAGAGAAAGAATGCGGAGGTAATGCGGTCGCCGACGGGGAAACAACGGCGTCCGAGGCCCCGCAAGGCAGTGCCGACAGGCCTAATCCGCGGAATCAGGCGGGTTTTTCAACTGCCAATATAAGATGGCGCCCAAGTCGGATAAACAACTCCTATGAAAGAATCGTTTGGAGATTCGGCGTTTGAAACTGGATTTATGAAAGAATCGAGTAGTGATAATGCCTCGGATTGCCTCGAATCGGGGTTATCGGTCCTCCTTGTCGACGATCAGCCATTCGTCGGCGAGGTGATCCGCCGCGCGTTGCGCAGCGAGCACGACATCGACCTGCACGTGTGCACCGATGCACATCGGGCGATGGCGGTCGCGCGCGACGTGAAGCCGACGGTCATCCTGCAGGATCTTGTGATGCCGGAGATCGACGGCCTCGATCTCGTGCGCGCGTGGCGCGCGGACGCCGGCACCGCGCGCGTGCCGATCATCGTGCTGTCCGCGAAGGAAGAGCCGATCGTCAAGCGCGAGGCGTTCATCGCCGGCGCGAACGACTATCTGGTGAAGCTTCCCGACGCGATGGAACTGACCGCGCGCATTCGCTACCACTCGAATTCGTACCTGATGTCGCGGCAGCGCGACGAGGCGCTCGATTTCCTGTCGCACGACATGCGTTCGCCGCAGACGTCGATCCTCGCGCTGCTCGACGTCTACCGGGCCGAACACGGCGACATGCCGGCGATCATGGAGCGCATCGCCGGCCATGCGCGGCGCGCGCTCGCGCTCGCCGACGGCTTCATCCACCTGACCCGCGCGCAGTCCGAGCGCCGCGCGCACGAAGTCGTGAGTCTCAACGAGATCGTGGTCGACGCCGTCGACCAGCTGTGGGAGAAGGCGGCCGGGCTCGGCTGCCGGGTGATCGCGCACGTGCCCGACGGCGAGTGCGTGACGATGGGCGACCGGATGATGCTGACGCGCGCGGTCGCGAACCTGGTCGACAACGGGCTGAAATACGGCCCGGCCGGGATGGACGTACATTGCACGCTGGGCGGCGAGGACGGCGCCTGGCTGATCGGCGTCGAGGATGCCGGCGCCGGCATCGCGCCGGAGCAGCGTACCGCCGCGACCGAGTCGTTCGTGCAGCTCGAATCCGCGCATGGCGCGGCGCGCGGCGGTTTCGGCCTCGGCCTCGCATTCGTCCGCGCAACGGCGGCGCGGCATCGCGGCCAGATCCTGATGCGCAATACGGCGCGCGGTTTCATGGTCGCGCTTCGGCTGCCGGCGCAGGCGGAGCGGTGATGTCGCGGCGCGGCCTGCCGCCGCCGCGCCGCCCGGGAGACCCCGATGCGCTCGTGGCGCGCCATTCGGCGCGCACGCGGGCGCGGTTTTTTCAACGCTGAATTTAGAAAGCCCATAACGAACATGGCCACCGTGACGCCCCGCGCGACCAATGAAAGCCTGCATCCGACGATCGGCGCCGCCCGGCTGACGCTCGGCAATCGCATCCTGCTCAGCTTCGGCGTGCTGTTCGTGCTGATGCTGGTGACGGCCGGCGTGTCGTACGAGCGACTGCGTGCGATCAACGCCGAAGCCGTCAGCATCGAGCGCGACTCGCTGCCCGGCGTCTACCTCGCGTCGACGCTGCGCGGCGCGGTCAACGAATCGTTCACGCTGCTGCAGCGCGCGATCTTCGTCGAAACCGATCCCGACGCCGCGCAGCGCGATCTCGCGAAGATCGCCGACGCGCTGAAGGAGGTCGAGTCGCTGACGGTGGACTACCAGAACACGACGTTTCGCGACGACGACCGGCAGCGCTTCACGGCGTTCCGCGGCGCCTACGATCACTACGTGCCGTTGCTGAACGAAGCGGTGCAGAAGGGCCGCGCGTCGCGCGAAGACGCGGTCGCCGCGTACGCGAAAACGCTGCCCGCGTGGACCGAGGTCGTGCGCAACGCGAACGTGCTGGTGCAGGAGAACCGCAAGTTCGCCGAGCAGTCCGCGAAGCTGATCCGCGAATCCGTGCAGGACACCGAGATCGTGCTGGCGACCGCGCTGGCGTTCATGCTGCTGTCCGCGCTCGGACTCGGCTACATGCTGTACCGTTCGGTCACCGTGCCGATGGCGCGGCTCGTCGAGGTGCACGACGTGATGCGCACCGGCAACCTGACACATCGCCTCGACCTGCGTCGCCGCGACGAGTTCGGCACGCTCGAGACGGGCTTCAACCGGATGGCCGACGAGCTGACCGAGCTGGTGTCGCGCGCGCAGCAATCGTCGCTGCAGGTGACGACGTCGGTGGCCGAGATCGCGGCCACCTCGCGCGAGCAGCAGGCGACCGCGAACGAAACCGCGGCGACGACGACCGAGATCGGCGCGACCTCGCGCGAGATCTTCGCGACGTCGCGCGACCTGCTGCGCACGATGAACGAGGTGGCCGGCGTGGCCGAGCAGTCGGCGACGCTCGCGGGCGTGAGCCAGAGCGGGCTCACGCGGATGGGCGAGACGATGCGCAGCGTGATGGACGCGGCCGGCTCGGTGAACGCGAAGCTCGCGATCCTCAACGAGAAGGCGCTGAACATCAACCAGGTGGTCGCGACGATCACCAAGGTGGCCGACCAGACCAACCTGCTGTCGCTGAACGCGGCGATCGAGGCCGAGAAGGCCGGCGAGTACGGCCGCGGCTTCGCGGTCGTCGCGACCGAGATCCGCCGCCTCGCCGACCAGACGGCGGTGGCGACCTACGACATCGAGCAGACGGTGAAGGAAATCCAGTCGGCCGTGTCGGCGGGCGTGATGGGGATGGACAAGTTCTCCGAGGAAGTCCGCCGCGGGATGCTCGACGTGCAGCAGGTCGGCGGGCAACTGTCGCAGATCATCGCCGAGGTGCAGACGCTCGCGCCGCGCTTCCAGATGGTCAACGAAGGCATGCAGACGCAGGCAAACGGCGCCGAGCAGATCACGCAGGCGCTGTCGCAACTGTCGGAGGCCGCGCAGCAGACGGCCGAATCGCTGCGCCAGTCGTCGCAGGCGATCGACGACCTGACGCTCGTCGCGAACCAGTTGCGCACCAGCGTGTCGCGCTTCAAGGTCGACGCGTGACGCGCGCCGATCCGCAGAACGGCGCCCGCGCGCTGTTCCTGATGTTCGAGCTCGACGGCGAGCGTTATGCGCTCGACGCGGCCGGCATCGACAAGGTGCTGCCGCTCGCCGTCATGAAGGCGATGCCCGGCGCGCCCGACTGGATTGCCGGGCTGCTGATGCGCGACGGCCAGCCGGTGCCGGTGATCGACGTGCCGATGCTGGCGCTCGGGCGGCGCGCGCAGGCGCTGCGCTCGACGCGGCTCGTGCTGGTCCGCTATCGCGCCGGTCACGCTGACGGCGAGCGCACGATCGGCCTGATCGTCGAGCGTGCGACGCAGACGATGCGGATCGACCGCGCGGCGTTTCGCGCGAGCGGCATCGCGACCGCGCGCACGCGCTGGCTCGGGCGGGTCGCGAACACGCCCGACGGCGTCGTGCAGCAGGTGTCGGTGCCCGACCTGATCGACGACGTTGCGCGCCTGTATCTGTTCGACGGCCTGTCGGGCCACGGGGAGGAGTCTGCATGAACGTGTCCGAATCGCGATTTCGCGGCTGGTTGCTGCGCGAGACCGGCATCGACCCCGATTCGCTCGGCAACGATTTCCTGATGCGGGCGTTGACCGATCGCGTGCATGCGCTGCAGGCCGACGGCGAGCGCGTGCCGTCGGCTGCGCGAGCGCCCGTGACGCCGGAAGCGCTCGATGCGTACTGGCAGCAGCTCAACGCGTCGGCCGACGAACGGCGCGCGCTGATCGAGCTGTTCGTCGTTCCGGAGACATGGTTCTTCCGCGACCGCGAGGCCTTCGCGACGCTCGCGCGGCTGGCTGCCGAACGACTCGCCGCAATGCCCGGCCGCGTGATCCGCGTGCTGAGCGCGCCGTGTTCGACGGGCGAGGAGCCGTATTCGGCGGCGATGGCGTTGCTGGATGCGGGGCTCGAGCCGGCCAGCTTCGCGATCGACGCGATCGACCTCAGCGCGCGCGCGATCGAGCAGGCGCGGCTGGGCTGTTACGGGCGCAATGCATTCCGCGGGACGGCGACCGAGTTCCGTACGCGGTATTTCACGCCGACCCGCGACGGCTGGCTGCTCGACGAGCGCGTGCGCGCGTGCGTGCAGTTCAGCCACGCGAACCTCGTCGAGCCGGTGCCCGATACCGGCATTCGCTACGACTTCGTGTTCTGCCGCAACGTGCTGATCTATTTCGACCGCGATGCGCAGGATCGCGTGATCCGCTCGCTCGACGCGCGTCTTGCCGACGACGGCATGCTGTTCGTCGGGCCGGCCGAAACAGGCGTCGCGATGCGGCACGGGATGCGCTCGGCGCGCGTGCCGCTCGCGTTCGCGTTTCATCGCGAGCCGGCCGGCGCGCCGGTCGATGCGGGCGCGGTGCGGCCGGTTGCGCCGCTGTCCGCCGCGGCGGCGTCCCGGCGCGCGGACCGCTTCACGGTCGCCCCGCGCGCGGTGCCGGCCGTGGCGCCGCCGGCCTGGCGCGGCGACGCGCGTGAGCCGTTCGCGGCAGCGGCGCCGGCCGTGCAGACGGCCGCGATCGGCGCACGGGCCGACCTGGCGTTGGCAACCGCCGAGGCCGCCGCGCCGGCTCACGACGGCGTCGCGTCGACGCTCGACGACACGCCGACGCTGGAAGATGCGCAGGCGCTGGCGAACGCGGGCGCGTTCGACGAGGCCGAGCGCGTGCTCGCGCAGTTCTCGGCGCGCGTCGGCCCGCATGCCGATGCGTTCTACCTGAACGGGTTGATCGCGGATGCGCGCGGGCGCGCCGCGGAAGCGAGCGACTTCTACCGGAAGGCGCTGTACCTGCGCCCCACGCATCACGAGGCGCTGACGCATCTCGCGACGCTGCTCGACGTCGGCGGCGATCGCGCGGGCGCGCAATGGCTGCTCGAACGCGCCCGGCGTTCGGCCGGCTGACACGACGACGGGAATGGGACCGACACCGCGATGACCGGAGGAATGCATGAACCGCGACGCCGCTGCCACTGACGATGCGACGCTCGACGTCGACGACTGCTGGAACCGGATCGGCACGCGCGGCGACCGCTCGTGCGAACGGCTGAACGACTGCCAGCGCTGCCTGAACTGCCCGGTCTATGCGTCGAACGCGGCGAGGCTGCTCGAGCGTCCGCTCGACGTGGCCGAGATGGCGGACGTCACGCGCCGGATGAGCGCGTTCGGCACGGCGCGCGCGGGCGACGACGCCGGCGACGCGCGCCATGCGGCGCTCGCGTTCCGGGTGGCCGACGAATGGCTCGCGCTGCCGATCGGCGTGCTGCGCGAGATCGCCGGCACGCGCCCGATCCATTCGCTGCCGCATCGACGCCATTCCGCCGTGCGCGGTGTGGTCAACATCCGCGGCACGCTGCGTATCGCGATCTCGATCGGCGCGCTGCTCGGCCTCGATGCCGGCAAGGCCGGCCGCGGCGGGAGCGGTGGTGGCGACGGCCGTTTCACGCGGCTGCTGGTGGCCGCGCACCAGGGCGAACCGGTCGTGTTTCCGGTGGACGAAGTCGAGGGCGTGCTGCGCTTCGGCGCGTCCGACTGGGTGCCGGTGCCCGCGACGGTCGGGCGTGCGAGCGCCGGCCTGTCGCGCGGCGTGCTGTCGTGGCGCGGCAAGTCGGTGGGGCTGCTCGACGACGACCGTCTGTTCGACGCCGTGACACGGAGCATGCGATGAGCGGTGACGACGACCTGAGCCACCTGTCGCTGCTCGAGCTGTATCGCGAGGAGACGCGCACGCAGACGCAGGCGCTGTCGGAGCGGCTGCTCGCGCTCGAATCGGGCGAGCCCGATTCCGTCGCGCTCGAAGCGTGCATGCGCGCCGCGCATTCGCTGAAGGGCGCCGCCCGCATCGTCGGCGTGCCGATGGGCGTCGAGATCGCGGGGCGGATGGAAGAGTGCTTCGTCGCCGCGCAGGCCGGCACGATCGCACTGACGGCCACGCACGTCGACGTGCTGCTGGCCGGCGTCGATTTGCTGGTGCGCGTCGGCGATCCGCAGGGGCATCCCGTGTCGCAGACCGAGATCGACGTGTTCGCGGCGGCGCTGACGGGCGCCGACGGCGCGCAGACGATGCAGGCGCCGGCCGCCGCGCCGCCGCCCGCACCGCCGTCGTTCGTGCCGTATCGCGAGCACGACGGCGCCGCGAACGAGCCGGTCGGGGCCGGTGCCGCGGTGCCGCCGCTCGCCGTGTCGGGCCCGGCGCCGGATCCGGCCCAGGCCGGGCGCGTGGCGGGCGCCGGCGCGATGCGCCGCGTGCGCGCCGATACGCTGAACCGGCTGCTGAGCCTGTCCGGCGAATCGCTGGTCGAATCGCGCTGGCTCAAGCCGTTCGCCGAATCGATGCTGCGCGTGAAGCGCGCGCAGCGCGACGCGGCCCGTTCGCTCGACCTGATGGTCGAGCAGTTCGCCGACGATCTCGACGCCGGCATGCTCGCGTCGATGAACGAAGTTCGGCACATGCTCAACGACCTGCAGCGCTCGCTCGCCGAGCGCATGGACGAATTCGACCGCTTCGAGCGGCGCAGCACGCACATCGCCGAGCAGCTTTACGACGAGGCGCTGCAATGCCGGATGCGGCCGTTCGGCGACGCGACGCGTGCGTATCCGCGCATCGTGCGCGATCTCGCGCGCTCGCTCGGCAAGCAGGTGCGTTTCTCGATCGTCGGCGAAGGCACGCAGGTCGATCGCGACATCCTCGACCTGCTCGACGCGCCGCTCGGCCACCTGCTGCGCAACGCGATCGACCACGGCGTCGATTCGCCCGAAGCGCGGCACGCGCGCGGCAAGCCGGCCGAGGCGAGCGTCACGCTCGAGGCGCGCCACAGCGCCGGCTCGCTGCTCGTCAGCGTGATCGACGACGGGCCGGGCGTCGACATGGACGCGCTGCGCGCGGCCGTCGTGCGCCAGCGCCTGACCGACGACGAGACGGCCGCGCGGCTGTCCGATCCCGAACTGCTCGAATTCCTGCTGCTGCCGGGCTTCTCGATGCGCGACGCGGTGACCGACGTATCGGGGCGCGGCGTCGGCCTCGATGCAGTGCAGGAGATGGTGCGCGGCGTGCGCGGCGCGGTGCGGATCTTCAACGAGCCGGGTGCCGGCATGCGTTTCGTGCTGCAGTTGCCGCTCACGCTGTCGGTGATCCGCAGCCTGCTCGTCGAGGTCGGCGGCGAGCCGTACGCGTTCCCGCTCGCGCACGTGCGCCGCACGCTGGAACTCGCGCACGACGACATCGACGTGCTCGAAGGGCAGCCGCATTTTCCGTTCGACGGCCGGCGCGCGGGCCTCGTCGCCGCGCACCAGTTGCTCGACGCGGGCGAACCCGACGTGGCGCGCGCCAGTACGGCCGTCGTGGTCGTCGGCGGCGAACCCGAGCTGTACGGCGTCGCGGTCGACCGCTTCCTCGGCGAACGGATGCTCGTCGTGCAGCCGCTCGACAGCCGCCTGAACAAGATCCAGAACATCGCGGCCGGCGCGCTGCTCGAGAACGGCGACCCGGTGCTGATCGTCGACGTGGAGGACCTGATCCGCTCGGTCGACAAGCTCGTGCGCGGCGGGCAGCTCGCGCGGGTCTCGCGCGATCCGCAGCTCGCGCTCGCCGACCGGCGCCGCCGCGTGCTCGTCGTCGACGATTCGCTGACGGTGCGCGAGCTCGAACGCAAGCTGCTGGAAAAGCGCGGCTACGACGTGACGGTCGCGGTCGACGGGATGGAAGGGTGGAACGCGGTGCGCAGCGATGCGTTCGATCTCGTCGTGACCGACGTCGACATGCCGCGCATGGACGGGATCGAACTCGTGACGCTGATCAAGAACGACCCGATGCTCAAGCGCGTGCCGGTGATGATCGTGTCGTACAAGGATCGCGACGAGGATCGCCGCCGCGGGCTCGACGCCGGCGCCGATTACTACCTCGCGAAGAGCAGCTTCCACGACGAAGCGCTGCTCGATGCCGTGCACGACCTGATCGGAGACGCGCGAGAATGAACATCGGCATCGTCAACGATCTGCCGCTGGCCGTGGAGGCGCTGCGCCGCGTGATCGCGCTGCGCGCGGACCATCGCGTGCTGTGGGTGGCGACCGATGGCGACGAGGCGGTGGATTTCTGCGTCGCGCACCCGCCCGACGTCGTGCTGATGGATCTCGTGATGCCGAAGGTCGACGGCGTCGCCGCGACGCGGCGGATCATGGCGCGCGCGCCGTGCGCGATCCTGATCGTGACGGCGAGCGTCAGCGCCAACACGTCGTCGGTGTACGAGGCGATGGGCGCGGGCGCGCTCGACGCGGTCGACACGCCGACGCTCGCGCTCGGGCTGTCGACCGACGCGTCGCCGCAGGCGCTGCTCGCGAAGATCGACCAGATCGGCCGGCTGCTCGAAAGCCGTTCCGCGGCGCTCGTGCCGCCGGGGCCCGCGTCCGCGCGCGGCCAGCCGACGCTCGTCGCGATCGGTGCGTCGGCGGGCGGGCCGACCGCGCTCACCGCGCTGCTGCGCGCGCTGCCGGCCGATTTTCCGGCCGCGATCGTGATCGTCCAGCACGTCGACCAGGCATTCGCGTACGGCATGGCCGAATGGCTCGACGGCTATACGCGGCTGCCGGTGCGCGTCGCGCGGCAGGGCAGCGTGCCGGAGGCCGGCGCGGTGCTGCTCGCGGCGACCAACGACCATCTGACGCTGTCGCCGCGCGGCGTGCTCGGCTATACGCGGCATCCGGCCGACACGCCGTACCGGCCGTCGATCGACGTGTTCTTCAACAGCGTCGCGGACGGCTGGCAGGGCGAGGCGCTCGGCGTGCTGCTGACCGGCATGGGACGCGACGGCGCGCTCGGCCTGAAGGCGATGCGTGCGAAGGGCTGGTACACGATCGCGCAGGACGAGGCGACGAGCGCCGTGTACGGGATGCCGAAGGCGGCCGCGGCGATCGGCGCGGCGTCGGCGATCCTGCCGCTCGAGCAGATCGCGCCCCGGCTGATCGCGCGGATCGCGCTCGCGCCGCGCGACTGACGGTGCTGCGGGCCGGCGCCGTCGTTTCGCAGCGGCCCGGCGGCGTCGGCATTGTGTGCGTGGCGCGCCGTCGCGTACAATTGCCGCCTGCGGAGATGGCATGCCTCCCTGCGGTCGTTCCCGGCGCGTGGCGCGCGCGGTGCGGCCCTCAACCGCCGGTTTGCCCGGCTGATGATGCCTGCGTGTTCCTGGGTCGTCAGGAGGTCGCAGGCCGTCCATCCGGTATTCTGCCGCCCAGGTTTTGATGTTCCGTCGAATCTGGGAAATCATGTTTTTCACGACTTCTGCCGATTTTTTCGCGACCGTGCGCTACGTGTGCCGCTGGCTCGCGCTTTCGGCCCTGCTCGGCGCGCTCGCCGGCACGGCTTCCGCGCTGTTCCTGATCGCGCTCGACTGGGCGACCGGTACGCGCGTCGCGCATCCGTGGCTGCTGTGGGGGCTGCCGGCCGCCGGCTTCGCCACCGGCTGGATCTACCATCGATTCGGCCAGTCGGTCGCGCGCGGCAACAACCTGCTGATCGACGAGATTCACGACCCGAAGGCGCTCGTGCCGAAGCGGATGGCGCCGCTCGTGCTCGTCGCGACCGTCGTCACGCACCTGTTCGGCGGCTCTGCCGGGCGCGAGGGCACGGCCGTGCAGATGGGCGGCGCGCTTGCCGATCGCATCACGCACGTGCTCCGCCTCGATCGCGAGCATCGCCGCGTGCTGCTGATGGGCGGCATCGCGGCCGGCTTCGCGTCGGTGTTCGGCACGCCGCTCGCGGGCGCCGTGTTCGGGCTCGAGGTGCTCGCGATCGGACGCCTGCGCTACGACGCGCTGCTGACCTGCGTCGCGTCGGCGATCGTCGCGGACGTCGTGTGCCGCGCGTGGGGCGTCCATCACACGGCCTATGCGATTCCATCCGTGCCGGCCGTCACCGTGACCGGGCTCGCCGTGACGGTCGTCGCGGGCATCGCGTTCGGCGTGGTCGGGCGGCTGTTCGCGTTTGCGACGCATGCGCTGACCGCGTGGTTTCGCCGCGTGATCCGCCATGCGCCGCTGCAGCCGGTGATCGGCGGCCTGCTGGTCGCGGTGGCCGCGACCGTGCTGAACGTGCCGCAGTATCTCGGCCTCGGCATCCCGACGATCGAGGCCGCGTTTCACGGCCCGCTGCCGCCTTATGATTTCGCGGGCAAGTTCGCGTTCACCGTCGTCACGCTCGCGTCCGGGTTCAAGGGCGGCGAGGTGACGCCGCTGTTCTACATCGGCGCGACGCTCGGCAATGCGCTCGGCCAGGTGCTGGCGCTGCCGGTACCCGTGCTCGCGGGGCTTGGCTTCGTCGCGGTGTTCGCGGGCGCGGCGAACACACCGATCGCGTCGACGATCATGGCGATCGAACTGTTCGGCGCGGACATCGGCGTGTATGCGATCGTCGCCTGTGTCGTCGCGTATCTGTTTTCCGGGCACGCGGGGATTTATCGCGCGCAGCGCGTGGCGGTGGGGAAGGGGGCGCGGGTGGAGGCGGAGTGACGGGTGGCCGCGGCCGATGTCGTTCGATCGCCGCGGCGCGATGCGATATCCCGTACCCGGTGATCCGGCGGATCACCTGGCACGCGGGCATCGCGCTTACTGCTTCGGCAGCCGCGCGACGTTACGCGCCAGCAGTTCCTCGATATCGATGCCTTTTTCCGCGAGCAGCGCGGTGACGAGGCCGTTCAATTCGCCGAGCGTTTCCTTGACCGACTCGCGAATCGTATCCACGACGACCTGCGTGCTGCGCTCGATCTCGATGTTGACCTTGTCGCCCACGCCCTTCGCATCGAACGTGGTCGCGCGGCGCGTTTCCGGAATCAGCCAGACGTCGAACCACCCTTCGTCGCGATTGACGTCCGACACGGTGAGGCTGCAGCCATTGATCGCGATGTAGCCCTTCGCGAACACGTAGCGCTTGAATTCGGCCGGCACGCCGATGCGGATCATCCGGTTGTGCTCGGACGACGCGATGTGCGCGATGGTCCCCGTGAAATCGACATGACCGGACAGCGGATGCCCGCCGATCTCCGCGCCGTCCTTCGCGGCCCGCTCGACGTTGACCCGCGCGCCGGTCGTAAGGTCGGCGAGCGTCGTGATCCGCAGGCTCGGCAGCATCACGTCGAAGTCGATCAGCGCCGGCGAATGGATGGTCGTCACCGTCAGGCACACGCCATCGACCGACACGCTCGCGCCGATCTCGATGTCGTCGGTGAAGCGCTCGGGGAATTCGATGCTGAACGTCCTCAGCTCGCCGTGATCCTTGATGGCGTTGATGGTGCCAACACCCTGAACAATGCCTGTAAACATGGTCTGCCTTTCGTCGCGAATTGCCTGGCCGACATGATAAGTGATCCTGGCGGCGGACGCGGCGCGCGGCCCGGTGCCGCCGCGCAAGATCCGCGAGCACGAAAAAGGCCGTGCGCGTGGCACGGCCTCGATCCGGAACCGATTGCCGACGACACGGCCCGGCGGCGATGACCGCGCCGCCGGGCCGCATCGCGACGCGCCGGCGTCAAGCCTCCACCGGTTCGCCCAGCGGCCCGGCGTCGCGATCCACCATGCGGCGCGGCGAATCGGCGAGCCCCTTCGCCAGCTCCAGCGCCTGCCGCTCGAACAGCCGGCGATAGATGCCGCCGTCGATGCGGATCAGCGCATCGTGGTTGCCTTCCTCGATCACCTTGCCGCGATCGAGCACCAGCAGCCGGTCGAGCGCGCGCACGGTCGACAGCCGGTGCGCGACGACGAGCGTCGTGCGGCCGACCATCAGCCGTTCCATCGCCTGCTGGATCAGCAGCTCGCTTTCGCTGTCGAGGCTCGACGTCGCTTCGTCGAGGATCAGGATCGGCGCATCGGCGAGGAACGCGCGCGCGATCGCGACGCGCTGGCGCTCGCCGCCCGACAGCTTGATCCCGCGTTCGCCGACGAGCGTGTCGTAGCCGTCCGGCAGCGCGGCGATGAAGTCGTGCGCGCTGGCCAGCCGCGCGGCGCGCTCGATGTCGGCGCGGCTCGCGCCGGGGCGTGCATACGCGATGTTCTCCGCGAGCGTGCGGTGGAACAGCACGGGCTCCTGCTGGACGATCGCGATCTGGCTGCGCAGCGAATCCTGCCGCACCTGCGCGATGTCCTGCCCGTCGATCGTGATGCGGCCGCCCGACACGTCGTACAGGCGCTGGATCAGCTTGATGAACGTCGTCTTGCCCGACCCCGAATGGCCGACGAGGCCCACGCGTTCGCCGGGTGCGATCCGCATCGAGAAATCGTCGTACAGCGGCACCGGATGGTTGCCGTAGCGGAACGTCACGTGCTCGAAGCGGATCTCGCCCCGATCGATGCGGATGGCCGGCGCGCCGGGGCGATCGTCGATGCCGAGCGGCTGCCGTTCGAGCGCGACGAGTTCTTCCATGTCGTTCACCGAGCGCTGCAGGTTGCGGATGTGCATGCCGACGTCGCGCAGATAGCCCTGCAGCATGAAGAACATCGTCAGCGCGAACGCGATGTCGCCGACGCTCGCCTCGTCGTTCATCCACAGCCGCAGCGCGACGCCGATCATCGCGGCCTGCATCGCGACGAGCATCGCACCCTGCAGCCCGCCGTTGAACGTGCCGCGCACCCACGTGCGGCGCGTGCGCTGCCGCCACTTGCCGATCACGCGCGCGAGCCGCGCTTCCTCGCGCGTTTCAGCGCCGAACGCCTTGACGACCGCGTTGCAGCTCACGGCGTCGGCGAGCGCGCCGCCCATGCGCGTATCCCACAGATTGCCGAGCCGGGCGGCCGGCGCGACGATGCCGAGCGACACCGCGACCGTCACCGCGATGTACAGCAGCGACCCCGCGCCGACGACGAGCCCCATCACGGGCCAGTGCGTGCCGAGCAGCACGGTCGCGCCGACCAGCATCGTGACCGACGGCAGCAGCGCGATCAGCACGGTGTCGTTGAGCAGGTCGAGCGCCCAGATCCCGCGCGTGATCTTGCGTACGGTCGAGCCCGCGAAGCTGTTCGCATGCCAGTCGGTGGAGAAGCGCTGCACGCGGTGGAACGACGCGGCAGCGATCTCGCTCATCATCTTCAGCGTGAGCGTGATGATGTTCAGGTAGACGCCCTGGCGCAGCACGGTCGCGCCGATGCCGAGCGCGGCCAGCGTGCCGAACGCGGCGAGGGCCGAATGCCACGCGGCGGCGCGGTCGGTCAGGCCGGCCGACAGCGCGTCGACGAGCCGGCCGGCGAACAGCGGCGTGAGGACGTCGGCGAGCGCGGCGAGCAGCGCGAGGCTCGCGACCGCGGCAATGCGCGCCGGCTGCTTGCGCCAGTAACGGACGGTGAAGCCGAAGACGGCCTGGAATGCGTGGCCGCCCAGATGGGGGGGTTTTCTGGTCATGTATCGTTGCCCGGCGCATCGCGCGACGGGACTTTCCGGTTCGGAGAACGTCGAAAACGCAACAGCCGGGCCGCGCGAAACACGCGGGCGGAACGAAACGGGCTGTCGGGAAAAGCGCGGCTGACGGGTTAGCGGAAAACTCGGGAGCCGGCGCGGACGGCGGGCTGGATCAGCTGCGCCGTGGGACCACGTTCGGGAAGGTTGCTGGCATTCGGAACATCTGCACCTCCCTGAAGTGAACGGTTGAAAGGACGCCGAAAAAAGACGTGTCGCGATTTTATCAGGAGTGTCGCGCGCGCCGCAACGTCTGACGAATGCGGCGTTGCGGCGTCGATACGGTTAGTATTCGGGGTTTTGGCCCCTTTTCGCGTACGTTGCGCGATGGCGGGCGCGGGGCCGGCAGGCGCATCGATTACACTTGCGCGTCCGCGGCGCGCGACGATGCGGCCCGCACAGATTCACTCCGAACCATTCCCGAGGAAACGATGAGCGACGTTCAGCAAGGCATCCTGGCTCCGATCGATACGGCAGCCCGATACCTCACTTTCACGATGTCGAATGACGGCAATATCGCGGCGGCGCTGGCCGCGCTGCGCGAGATCGCCGACGGACGCGACACGGTCGTCGGCTTCGGGCACGCGCTGGCGGCCTATCTCGGGCATCCGGTGCCGGGACTCACCGAATACCCCGCGTTCTCCGTGAACGACCGCACGCTGCCGATCACGCCGGCCGACGTGTGGGTGTGGCTGCGCTCGGACGACCGCGGCGAGATCGTGCTGCGCGCGCGGGCGATCGAACGCGCGCTGGCGCCGGCGTTCGTGCTGCAGGACGCCGTCGACGGCTTCCGCTATTCGAACGATCGCGACCTGTCCGGCTACGAGGACGGCACCGAGAATCCGGAAGGCGACGACGCGGTGGCCGCGGCGATCGTGACGGGGCAGGGCGCGGGGCTCGACGGCTCGAGCTTCGTCGCGGTGCAGCAGTGGGTGCACGACTTCGACCAGATGGAGCGTATCCCGTCGGGCGAGATGGACGACATCATCGGGCGCCGCCGTTCGGACAACGAGGAACTCGACGACGCGCCCGAATTCGCGCACGTGAAGCGCACCGCGCAGGAAAGCTTCGCGCCCGAGGCGTTCATGCTGCGCCGTTCGTCGCCGTGGTCGGACACGCGCCGGGCGGGCCTCTACTTCGTCGCGTTCGGCTGCTCGTTCCGCGCATTCGACGTGCAGATGCGCCGGATGAGCGGCGCGGAAGACGGGATCGTCGACGGCCTGTTCCGCTTCACGCGGCCGCTGACGGGCGCGTATTTCTGGTGCCCGCCGATGAAGGACGGCAAGCTGGATCTGTCCGCGCTCGGACTGTAAGCGTCGGGCCGGATCGACGAACGGGCGGGTCGCGCTGGATGCGCGGCCCGCCCGTTCCGTTTTTCAAGCGTTCGAGCGCCGTGCGTGAGCGCCTGCGGCGTGCGTCGGTGCGTCAGTTCAACGTCGTTTCGATCCGCGTGCTGCGCTTGATGAACTGCGTCACGGGGGTTTTCTCGCAGATCTCCGCGAGACGCTGGCGTTGCGCGTCGTCGAGCGGGCCGTCGAGCGTCACGACGCGGCGCACGTACTGCGCGCCTTCGCGATCGGCATGCAGCTCGGTGCGCACCGCGATGCGCGCGGCCGGCCACGTCTTGCGCTGCATGTACATGCGCAGCGTCGCGGCCGTGCATTGCGCGAGCCCGGCCAGGACGAACTCGTACGGCGCTGGCCCGCGATCCTGGCCGCCTTCGCGCGGTGCCTCGTCGCCGGTCAGCGCATGCGTGCCGGCCTGCAACTGGACGACGTAATCGGGTGCGTCGGCATCGAGGACGGCGGCGGCGTGGATGAGCGACATGGCAAGTCTCCGGTAAGCGGATCGAGGAAAGAAGGCGCCGTGTGGCGGCGTGCAGCCGCCAGCATACCTTCCCGGTCGAGCGCGCGTGCGCAGCGCGCGACGATGCGTTCGCGCACCCGCTGATGCGCGCGGTCGGTGTCGCGTGACTCGTGCCAGTACGCGCGCAGCGGGAATGGATCGTCGACATGCGCGCGCAGCCGGTTGAGCGCATGCGTGACGGCCGGTTGCGTGACGTGCGGCGCGCGGGCGGCGTGGTGAAGGACCGATCGATTCCAACGGATGCGCGGGCAACGGATGCGCCCGTCGGCGTGCGACGCGATCGCACGTTCGATGCATGTCGATGCCGTTCGCGCCGATACGCGAGCGTTCGCTTTGCCGATGCACGACGCCATCGAACACACTCGTCATTGAGCATGGCGGCTGCAATAATCGGCCGCATCGCATACGCGTTTCAGTGTCGGCATACCAGCGGCGCGCGGCAGCCTGTAGTAATCCGCCATCATGCTGTCCCCGTCGGCCATTTCGCGCCAAAGGCGCTACCCGTTCGGCTAAGATGCCGTCGCTTCATATTTCGGGATAGCCGTCCTGTCGCACGCATTCAAACCAAATATAAGCCTGACAGTTCGACGGTATTAGAAGAAGTCGAACAAGTCGGGGGCTTGGCCAGTGAATGCAGCAGATCAGCGGTGGGTCATCATCTATTTGAGCACGGGGTTTTCGTTGGCCCAGGCCGCGCGTCTTGGCGAGGCCTTCAACCTGGCGAATCGCCTGCATGGGTACGGCGTGGATTACCAGCTCAAGTACGTATCCGAAAGCGGGGGACTGTTGCAGTCGTCGTCCGGCGTGAGAATCGCGGCCGATCCGCTCGGCGACGAACACAGCCGCCGTGCGCTCGCGTTCTTTCATCTTCATGGCGAGCGCGCGGCCGTCAACTGGGACGACGCATTGCAGCGGCGCCTGGCCGACATTCGCCAGCAGGCGCGCTGGATCGTCGACGCGATGGATCTGCCCGCGCTCGCCGCCACGCGGCGGCCGCCGGCGTCGGTCGACGGGCGGCCGGGCAGGGCCGGGCACCGCGTCACCACGACGATCGAATCGCCGGCCGGCGAGACCGACGTGTTCGCCGCCGCGCTCGACATGTTCCGCGCCGACCTCGGCGACGGCGCCGCGCAGGAAATCGCCAGCAACATGGCGCGGCCGGTCGAGCAGCGCTACGTGCAGTCGATGTGGGCGTTCCGCGAACTGAGCGCGAGCCCGTCGATCCGGATGTCCGCGCAGCGGTTGCGCGCGCAGAGCGTGAACCGCATCTCGGTCGCGGACGCCGCGCAGGCGGCCGCGATGAGCGAGCGCAATTTCCTGCGGCGCTTCAAGAAGGAAATCGGCGTGACGCCGACCGAGTTCGTCCAGCACGTGCGGCTCGAACGGGCGTGCCACATGCTGATCCATACGACGCTGCCGGCCGACAAGGTCGCGCGGCGCACGGGGTTCGGCAGCGGCGAGCGGCTCGCGAAGCTGTTTCGCCAGCGCCTGCTGATGTCGCCGACCGAATATCGCGTCGCCGAGCGGGAAAAAATCCTCGCGCACCGCGCGGCGTCACCCGTTCCCGATGACGGGCACGCCGCCGCGTGTTGCGACGGCGACGGGGCGAATTGCGACGCGTGCGCGACCGCGCGCGGGAAAACGGGACGGATACCCGTAGAATCGTCGTGTCGCGACCTCGATTCCCGGTTTCCATGCCTTTCCTCCCCTCTACCGCCACCGCCCCTTTCTGCCCGTCGGAAGTAAAGGGCAGCATCACGATCGACGCCGCCGCGCCGCGCTGGCAGAAGCTCA
The DNA here is from genome assembly GCF_001547525.1 of Burkholderia anthina. Lineage (GTDB taxonomy): Bacteria > Pseudomonadota > Gammaproteobacteria > Burkholderiales > Burkholderiaceae > Burkholderia > Burkholderia semiarida. Next base: position 612,182 of record NZ_LNJP01000003.1, on the reverse strand, counting down.
GGCGTTTCTTCGGCCCGGGCTTGCTGGTCGCGATCGGCTACATGGACCCCGGCAACTGGGCGACCGATATCCAGGCCGGCTCGCAGTTCGGCTATTCGCTGCTGTGGGTCGTCGCGTTCTCGAGCATCGCGGCGATCTTCCTGCAGATGCTCGCGGCGCGGCTCGGCCTCGTCGCGGGCAAGGATCTCGCGCAGGCGAGCTACGACCGCTACGGCCGGTTCGGCCGCGTCGTGCAGTGGATGACCGCCGAAGTGTCGATCATCGCGTGCGACATCGCGGAAGTGCTCGGCTGCGCGCTCGCGTTCAAGCTGCTGCTCGGCGTGCCGCTCGCGTGGGGCGTCGTGCTGACCGCGCTCGACACCGTGATCGTGCTCGGCCTGCAGGGCAAGGGGTTCCGGCAGATCGAGGCGATCGTGCTCGGGCTGATCGCGACGATGGCGTTCTGCTTCGTCGCGCAGGTGGCGATCACGCCGCCCGACTGGCATGCGGTGGTCGGCGGGCTCGTGCCGGGCGATCCCGGCCACGACCGCAAGGATGCGATCGTGCTCGCGCTCGGCATCGTCGGCGCGACGATCATGCCGCACAACCTGTACCTGCATTCGTCGGTCGTGCAGACGCGGCACGTCGTCGGCGGCACGCGCGGCGTGATCCGCGACACGCTCGCGCTCGTGCGCATCGATACCTGCGTGTCGCTGTTCGTCGCGATGCTCGTCAACGCGGCGATCCTCGTCGTCGCGGGCGCGGCATTCCATGCGACGGGCCAGCACAACGTGACCGACATCGAGCAGGCATACCGGCTGATCACGCCGATCGCGGGCGGCGCGGCCGCGCTGCTGTTCGGCATCGCGCTGCTCGCGTCGGGGCAGAGCTCGACGCTGACCGGCACGATCGCCGGCCAGGTGATCATGGACGGTTTCCTCCATACGAAGATCCCGTGCTACCAGCGCCGGTTGATCACGCGCGGGCTCGCGCTCGTGCCGGCGCTGATTGGCGTGCTGTGGCTCGGCGACGGCTCGGTCGGGCAACTGCTCGTCTGGAGCCAGGTGCTGCTGAGCCTGCAGTTGCCGTTCGCGATGTGGCCGCTGATCCGCTCGGTCAGCGATCGCCGCACGATGGGCGAACACGCGATCGGCCGCGGGATGCAGGTGCTCGCGTGGGCGCTGTTCGCCGTGATCACCGGCACGAACCTGCTGTTGATTACCGGTGTCGCGGGCTGATACAGCCTGTCACAGGCTGACACAGGTGCGCTGCGCGCATGCGGTAAACTGCGGCCTTTCGTTCGTCTCCGAAGTCCGTCATGTGGAGTGAAATCAGCAACATCGGCGATGCCGCGCTGACCTTGCCGATCGCATTGACCTGCGCGGCGTGGCTCGCGCTGACCGACTGGCGCCTCGCCGCCCGCTGGGGCGGGCTGCTGGCCGCCGGGATGGGGCTCGTCGGCGCCACGAAGATCTTGTACGCCGGATGCGGCATCGAGCTCGCGCAGTTCGATTTCCGCGTGATCAGCGGCCACACGATGCTGTCGACTTCCGTCTGGACGGTCGCGCTGTCGATGCTGTGGCAAGCGTTCCGGCCGGGCAAGGCGCCGGGCATCGCGGCCGGGCTGGCCGTCGGCGCGCTCACGGCCGTCGCGCGCGTGTTCGATCACTCGCATACCGTGCCGGAAGTCGTCGTCGGCTGGATGCTCGGCGCGCTGGTCGCGCTGGTGTTCCTGCGCGGCTACGACGGCGCGCGGCAGCGCACGTTCTCGCCGCGCGTCGCGGCGGTCTGCCTGTTGCTCGTGTCGGGTATCGCGTACGGGCACCGTGCGCCGTTCCAGCAGATGATCGACACGCATTCGCCGCAGCTCTGCGCGTTCGTGCGCGCGCCGTCGGGCGACGGCTTCTGACTTTCGGGCCCTGGCGGGCGCTTCGGCGCCGCTTTCTTGCCGCCGGCGTTCGTCCGGCGCTTTCCGGCGGAGGGCACGATGCCACGCCGCCGGTTCATCTTCCCGATTGCGTTCTCCTTGATGCGCAACCCAACGCCCGTCATGCCGATAATCGACTGGCCGGCCCGTCCACGCGTCCGGCCGCGCCCGCCGCTTCGCGCATCGGCGCGGCGACGCGCCAGCCATGAACGGCGCTTATGACCGGGCATCACGAATATTCATTTCATCGATCGGCCGCGTTCGCGTACGCTGGCTGTCGTGCCGGGCCGGTCCTGCTTGCGTCGCGCTTATCTCGATATACTCGCGCAAACGTGCGGTGCGCCGTCATGCCGGCGTACCGGTAACCGGCGCACGTCGGCCGGCGGCGGCCCGGCAGGCACGAAAACCCCGTCGCGGCAGCGTTCCGCGACGACGATTCACGACAGGAGCAGGCACATGACAACCGTTTCCCCGCGCCTCGCCGGCAAGTGCGCATACATCACGGGCGCCGCGGGCGGCCTCGGCCGCGCGATCGCGCGCCGGATGGTCGAGCAGGGCGCGCGCGTGTTCGTCACCGACATCGCGGAAGCGGCGGTGCTCGATGCGTTCGCGCAGGAACTCAACGCGGGCCATGCGACGCCGGTCGCGTTCGCCGCGACCCAGGACGTGCGCGACGAAGCGCGCTGGCAGGCGCTGCTCACGCAGGCGGTCGATGCGATGGGCGGGCTGTCGGTGCTGGTCAACAACGCGGGCGTCGGCTCGATCGGCTCGCCTGCGCAAATCGAGCTGGACGAGTGGCGGCGCGTGATGGCGATCAACGTCGAGAGCATCGTGCTCGGCTGCAAGCATGCGCTGTCGTATCTGGCCGAGAGTCACCCGGCGTCGATCATCAACATCTCGTCGGTCGCCGCGTTCAAGGTCGAACCGGATTTCACCGCGTACAACGCGTCGAAGGCGGCGGTCGCGTCGCTGACGAAATCGGTCGCGATCGACTGCGCGCGCCGCGAGATCGACGTGCGCTGCAATTCGATTCACCCGGCGTTCATCCGCACGGGGATCGTCGAGCCGCTGTTCCAGTCGCTCGGCGAACGCGACGCGACGCGCAAGCTCGCGCGCGGCATTCCGCTGCGCCGGCTCGGCGAGCCGGACGACGTCGCGCACGCGGCCGTCTATCTCGCATCCGACGAGAGCCGCTTCGTGACGGCCGCCGAACTCGTGATCGACGGCGGCATGTGCGCGGTCTGACGCGCATCCCGAACCACAACGATTGGAGGAGAACAGCATGTCGACACCCGTGAACCGCCAGCTGCTGCTGAAGACGCGCCCGGAAGGGCGGGTCGGCCGCGAACATTTTTCGCTCGTCGAGACGCCGGTGCCGGCGCTTGCCGACGGCGAGGTGCTCGTGCGCGTGCTGTATCTGTCGATGGACCCGACCAACCGCGTGTGGATGAGCGACGTGCCGCAGTACCTGCCGCCCGTCGCGATCGGCGAGGTGATGCGCGCGCTCGGTATCGGCCGCGTGGTCGCGTCGCGCAACGCGGAGTTCGCGGAAGGCGATCTCGTGCAGGGGCTCGTCGGCTGGCAGGACTACGCGGTCGTGCCGGCCGGGCAGGCCGCGCAGCTCGTGAAGCTGCCCGCGCAGTCGGGCCTGCCGCTGCCGACGCTGCTCGGCGCGTGCGGGATGAGCGGGCTGACCGCGTACTACGGGCTGACCGACATCGCGCCGGTGCAGCCGGGCGAAACGCTCGTCGTGTCGGCGGCGGCCGGCTCGGTCGGCTCGATCGCCGGGCAGATCGGCAAGATCCACGGCGCGCGGGTGGTCGGCATCGCGGGCGGCGCGGACAAGTGCCGCTACCTGACCGAGACGCTCGGCTTCGACGCGGCCGTCGACTACAAGGCCGACGATTTCCGCCAGCAACTGAAGGCGGCGACGCCGGACGGCGTGCACGTGAACTTCGAGAACGTCGGCGGCGAGGTGATGCGCGCGGTGCTGTCGCGGATGGTGATCGGCGGGCGCGTCGCGCTGTGCGGCGTGATCTCGAACTACAACAGCGGCCGCGCGGCCGACGACGTCGGCGTGCTGATCTCGAAGCGGCTGACGATGCGCGGCTTCCTGATCCTCGACTACCGCAAGAGCCGCGAAGCCGTGCAGACGCTCGCGGGCTGGCTGCGCGACGGCCGGCTCAAGGCCGAGGAAACCGTGGCCGATGGGCTCGAAAACGCGCCCGACGTGCTGAACCGGCTGTTCGACGGCGACCATCGCGGCAAGCTCGTACTGCGGGTCGACCCGGACGCGTGACGGGCGTGCAACGCCGTTCGCATCGGGCCGCGGGGCGATGTCGATTGCGCTGAGTTCGATCAACCCGGCTGCAGTTTAGGACTTGTCCCATATATTGTCCGGGCCGCTCTCCCTAAAGTGATTGCCAGCAGACAGGCGGCGTGACCCACGCGTCACGCCGCCTGTTTTTCTGGTGACGCGGCAGAGGAGAGGAAACATGCGGAACAACGCGAAGCGGTCGGGATCGGCAGCGGCATCGCGCGCCGGGGGCGTACGGAGGATGGTGATCGGGCTCGGTGTCGTACTCGCGATGTCGACTGCCATGTCGAACGCGATGGCAGCCGGGCAGCCCGCGCCGGATGGCGTCGTGCGGTTCACCGGCTCGCTCGTCGATCTCTACGACGTGACGCTCGATGCCCCGGCGGGCGTGCTCGTCGATGCACGGGAGACGGCCAACGACGCGGCAACGGCCACGCTCCGGTTCGATGCGCATGGCCGGCGCTTGCCCGGTGCGCAGGTGGCGCTGGTCGGGCCCGACGGCGCGCCGTTCGCGCCGGACGGCGGCGCGTCGGTGCGCGCAACGTGGCGCGATGCGCACGCCGGGCAAAGCGTGCGGCTGGCGCCGGGCCAGGTTCAGCGCGTCGGCCCGTATGGCGGCGTGATGACGATTGCGGCGGATGAAGCAACGGGCGCCGTGGCGCCCGTCGTGATCCATATCCGTCATCCCTGAGCGGCGATCTCCGCCCGCATGCGGAGCGCCGGCGGACGGACGCGAGTCATTCGCCGTGTTCGGCCCGTGCGTAGATGTCCCAGCTCGCCATGAACAGCGCGGCGACGAGCGGCCCGATCACGAAGCCGTTGATGCCGAACAGCGCCATTCCGCCGAGCGTCGAGATCAGCACGACCCAGTCGGGCATCTTCGTGTCCTTGCCGACGAGGATCGGGCGCAGCAGGTTGTCGACGAGGCCGATCACGCCGACGCAGAACGCGACGAGGATCACGCACTTCCAGACCGCGCCGATCATCAGGAAGTAGAGCGCGGCCGGCACCCACACGAGGCTCGCGCCGATCGCGGGCAACAGCGACAGGAACGCCATCAGCGCGCCCCACAGCACGACGCCCTCGATCCCGAGGATCCAGAAGATCAGGCCGCCGAGCGCGCCCTGCACGAGCGCGACCGCGATGTTGCCCTTTACGGTCGCGCGCACGACGGTCGTGAATTTCGCGAGCAGCAGGTTCTTGTGCTCTTCGTCGAGCGGCAGCGCGCGCCGCACGCGGCGGCCGATCTCGCCGCCGTCGCGCAGCAGGAAGAACACCATGTACAGCATCACGCCGAAGCTCACGACGAACTGGAACGTGTTCTGGCCGATGCTGAGCGCCTGGGTGGCCGCGAACTGGCTGATCTGCGCGGCGCCGTCGGTCAGCTTCTTCTGGATGCCCGGGATGTTGGTCAGCCCGTATTTCTGCAGCAGGTTCTGGATCGACGTCGGCAGCGCGTGAATGATGTCGTGGAAGTACTGCGAATAGTTCGGCTGGGCGTCCTTGAGCTCCTGGTACACGTACGCGATTTCCTGCACGAGCGTGGCCGTGACGAACACGAGCGGCAGGATCACGATCAGGATGATCAGCGACATCGTGACGAGCGCGGCCAGATTGCGGCGCTTGCCGAAGCGCGCGGCCAGCCAGCGCTGCACGGGCTGGAACAGGATCGCGAGAATGGTGCCCCAGAAGACGGCGCCGGAGAACGGCGCGAGGATCCAGCAGAGTCCGACGGTAACCGCGAACAGCAGGAAATAGAAGAATTTTTGGTGATCGTGTCCGCTATCCATGGGTGCATTCGCGCAGATTGATGCGTGGTTTGATTGAATCTCGTTGCCCCGCGCGCGATCGGTTCGCGAACGTCACGGGTTCGCGGAGCAACGCGCCGCGGCCATCCGCGGGGCGGCCCATGCGGAGTATGCCCGCAAAGGTGCCGCCATCATAGCCGCTGCGTGACGCACATGCGAAAACGCCGCGGCCGGGGCCGCGGCGCTGCCGGGAAGCGAACGCGGCGCGAGGCCGCGTGCGGCGTCGTCAGATGTTGAGCTTGGTGACCTTGGTGCCGTTCACCGACAGGTCGCCCATCAGGCCTGCATTGGTCAGAATCAGCACTTCCACCGGGGCGGTGGCCGTGTTGGAGTCGACCGCACCGTTCGCGCCGACCTTCACGACCGCGACCGACGCGTCGGCGCCGGCCGACCAGCCGTCGGACTTGCGGAACGAGTCGAGCGCATCCTGCGTCATGAAGAGGAACACGACCGCCTTCGACTGCGCGCCGGCCTGCAGGCCGACCGACAGCGACGACGTGTTGTAGTAGCCGACGGTGCTGCCGCCGACGCGCAGCGCGCCGTTGCCGGACTGGGCGCCGACGATGAAGCCGGCTTGCAGCACGTTCGGGAACACGAGGACGCCGCGCGCCTTCGAGACGAGGTCGCGCGAACCCGGCACCGTCGAATACAGACGCGACAGCGTCGCGTTCACGCTGGCGTCGATCGATTGACGCTTGGACGCGCTGGCTGCGGCGGTATCGGGTTTGTCGGACGTGGTCGTGCAGCCGGCGAGGGCGAGGCTGCCGAGCATCACGGCGGCGGCGGCTTTCATGGCGAGGGACTTCTGCATGGCGATTCTCCTTCGTTGTCTGATTGATGACGGGCGGGGCGGGCGGCGGTGCACGCGGCCCCGTTCAACGGCGGGAAAGGAGCAGGCCCGCGACGAAGGCGAGGCCCGCGACGACGCCGGCGGTTTGCCACGGGTTCTCGTGCACGACCTGCGACACGCGCTCGGCCGAATCGCGCAGCCGGGCGGCCGCGCTGCCCGACGCGTAGTCGAGCGCGCCGCGCGCTTCATCGAGCCGGGCTTGCACGCGCTTGCGCAGCGCGGCGATATCGCCATCGCCATCGTTTTTCAGCAGATCTTCCAGTTCATCGACCAGCCCGCGCAGATCGTCGGTCACGTCGGCATGCAGATCGCGGGCAGCCGCGCGCGTCGTGCGGCCCACGCGCCGGCCGGTGCGGCGGATATCGGACAGGCCGCGGTCCAGCTTGTGTTCGATCGAGTCGGTAAGCGCCATGGTGTTTATCCTCCTTTGATTCCAGGCCCATTTTGAAGATAAGACGAATCCCAGCAACCCATGTGATTCACTTCCTCCCATTGAGTTTCGAGACAAATTTTCAATTCGTCGGCAGGATCGCCGGGAAAGCCCGCCGCGCGGGGCCGCGCAGCGCTTGAAAAAATTTCGCGTCTCGGGATGAAGCAGCGTGTCGAGCAGCAGGTCGCAGTGAAGGTCCGGTAAATATGGCGTCGCCACGGGCATCAGGTAAATAGTGCCATTGCAGGCTGGATGCTGATGCAAATGCACTACTCGACGCCCGAGCGATGCGCACGATTCGTGCCTGCTGCCGGTGGCGCGGCGCCCCGATCCAGCGCGATGTCGATGACGAGGGGATCGTGATCCGACGAGCGGTATGCATCGGGTGCGTAATAAGCCGACCGCCGTGCGGCGGTTTTGTAATCGGGCACGGGTTGCAGCGCAACCGGTTCGTCCGCGTTGATGTGCCAGAACCGTACGGCCTTCACGCGCGCGTCGAGCGGCGGCGTGGCAAGCGCATGGTCGATATTGCCGGCCTCGCCGCGAAATACGTAGCTGTACGCAGCATCGCCGACGAAGCGGGCGACCAGGTTCGTGTAGCCGCGCGCTTCGAGCGTGCGAACCGGGTCTTCCTTCGCATAACTGTTCAGATCGCCGATCAGCAGCACGCCGCCGGCCGCGATGCCCGTCGGCGAGGTGGCGAGCCAGTCGGCGAGACGCGCGGCCGCCTGCGTGCGCGCCGCATTCCAGCAACCCTGCCCGTCGGACTGGTCGAGATCGACGCCGCTCGCATGCGGGCAGTTCTTCGACTTCAGGTGATTGACCGCGACCGTGAACGTGCGTGTGCCGTTGATGCGCCGGAACGTCTGCGCGAGCGGTGGGCGGTGGCGGCGGCCAAGCGAGACGGTGGCGGCGCGCCCGATCGGCTCGACCGCGCGGCTGTCGTACAGCAGCGCGACGGCGATTGCATCGCGGCCCAGCCGCGCGGTGCCGGGGGCGACCGCGCGCCAGCCGTCGCCGAGCTGCGCGGCGAGCCGACGGATGGCGCTCGCGTCGCCGTGGCCGTTGTTCGCGATCTCCATCAGCCCGATCACGTCGGCGCGCAGCGCGCGCAACGCCGCGACGATTTTCGCTTCCTGCCGCGCGAACGCGGCGGGCGTTTTCGCGCCGCGGTTGGCCGGCGCGTCGAATCCGCCGCCGTGGCCGTCGCCGTTGAAATAGTTGAAGACGTTGAACGACACGATGCGCACGTCGGCACCGGGATGCCGGGCCGGTGCCGCGGTACGCGGGTTCGCGGCGGCCTCGAATACGGGCGCCGCGCCGGCCACCGGTTGCAGCCGCCATGTGCCGTAGCGCAGCTCGAGCACGCCTTCGACACCGCGTACCGTGTAGCCCGCGCGCAGCGTGTTGGCGGCGCTCAGTGCGGGCGGCGGATAGCGGACGACCGCCGGGTCGCGGCGGTTCGAACCGTCGTCGAGCACGATGCGGTTCAGCGCGTTGGCCGCGGCGTGCGCGGCGGCGTCGGCCGGCGGCGCGACCTGGGTCGGCGCGCGCAGCCGGCCGTTGCTCAGCACGATGCTGCCGTAGCGGCCGAGTTCGTAGGTATCGCTGACCGTCAACGTTTGCGGCAGGCGTACGCGCATGGCTTCGTGCGCGGCGAGGACGGCGGGCGACGCGACCGGCAGCGTGAGCACTGCCGGGGTGACCGTCTGCCCGCGCGCGCAGACGGCCACGTCGCCCGACAGCGTGAGTTGCGTCCGGCCGTATTTCTCGTCGATCTTGCCGGTGATATGCACGAGATCGCCGGGCGCCACGCGCGCGTTCGGTGCGTAGACGAACAGGCCTTCCGGCACGCCCGGCCGGTGTTGGCGTTGTGCGTCGGCCTGCTGGACGAAGAAGCCGCCCAGGCCGTCGGCGCCGCCGAACGCCGCGGTGACGACCGCTTCGATCGACGCCGTTTGCCCGGCGAGCGGCGACGGGCCGCCCGCGCGCCGGATTTCGGCGATCGCCGTGGCGGCGCCGCCGCAGCCGCTGCTGACGGGCAGCGCGGCGGCGGCCGGCCGGGCGAAGAGCGCCTTGGGCGGCATGACGGACAACACCACGAACAGCACGACGGCAAACAGGGGAAGCGGGCGTGACATGAGACGGTCCACAGGATGAAAATCCGACAGTTCGGGACCGCATCTTGAAGGCAAAATGTCGGGCCGCGGCCGAAATGGCCGTCCGGCCAGTGCCGCTTGGCCAACGATGCGGCAAGCCGCTCCGCGGCTGTTACGCTTTCGCACCGCGCGTCGTGTGCCGCTCGCCCGGCGCAGGCCGCCGCGCCCCGTCCCCCACAGGAGAAATCCATGTCTTACATGCTGTTGATTGTCGAACCGACCGAACAGCGCGCCGAGCGCACGCTCGACGAAGGTCAGGCGCTCTATGCGCGGATGGTCGAGTTCGCCGAGTCGCTGAAGGCGCGCGGCGTGCTGCGCGGCGTCGAGTCGCTCGAGCGCTCCGAGCGCGGCACGCGCGTGCAGGTGCGCGACGGCGAGACGCGCCTGCTCGACGGCCCGTTCGCCGAGGCGAAGGAGATGGTCGGCGGCTTCTTCCTCGTCGACGTCGACACGCGCGAGGAAGCGATCGAGATCGCGCGCCAGTGCCCGGCCGCGCAATGGTGCACGGTCGAGGTGCGCGCGGTCGGCCCGTGCTTCCTGTGAGCGTCGCGACTCCGTATTTACCCTGATTTGTCGTGGCGCGTGTCGATCCGGCCGTCGTTCGGCCGTCGTCCGGGTAAGGCGCCGCGGAACGGGCGTCGCCTTCCACCGACGACAAGGAGCAAACGATGCGATTCATGATCATGATCCGGGCGAACGCCGTCAGCGAATCCGACGCGTTGCCGGACAACCGGCTGGTCGAGGCGATGACGGTCTATCACGAGGAACTCGCGAAAGCCGGCGTGCTGCTCGACGCCAACGGCCTGAGGCCGAGCGCCCATGGCTGGCGCGTGCGCTACGCGGGCGGCAAGGGCACGGTGATCGACGGCCCGTTCGCCGAGACGAAGGAGCTGATCGCCGGCTATACGCTGATCCAGGTGCGCTCGCGCGACGAGGCGCTCGAATGGACGCGCCGGTTTCCCGCGCCGTTCGGCGCCGAGCTCGATTGCGAGATCGAGGTGCGGCCGCTGTTCGAGCTCGACGACCTCACGCCGAGCGACGCGGTCGAGCGGTTCCGCGATCTCCACGTCGGCCGCAGCCACGCCTGAATCCAACCTCACCGGGAGCACCCGTCATGCACAAGATGGTTTTCATCAACCTGCCGGTAGCCGACCTGCCGCGCGCGAAGACGTTCTACCAGGCGCTCGGCTTCGAAGTCGTGCCGGCCTATACCAACGATCAGGCCGCCTGCATCAAGATCAGCGACGCGATCTTCGCGATGCTGCTCGTGCGGCCGTTTTTCCAGACCTTCACCGACAAGACCATCATCGATCCGGCCACGCACATCCAGGTGTTGTCGTGCCTGTCGTGCGACAGCCGTGCCGAAGTCGACGGGCTCGTCGCGAAGGCGCTGGCGGCCGGCGGGGCCGCGCCGCAGGCGCCGCGCGAGTACCCGAACATGTACGGCCACGGGTTCACCGATCCCGACGGCCACACGTGGGAGCTGATGGCCATGCCGCTGGAGGCGTCCGCCCAGGGGCAGGCGTCGTGACGCATGAGGCGACGCATCGTGCGATCGAGGCGGTCTGGCGAATCGAGGCGCCGAAGATCATCGCGCGCGCCGCGCGCGTGGTGCGCGACGTCGGCGTGGCCGAGGAGCTGGCGCAGGACACGCTCGTCGCCGCGCTCGAGCACTGGCCCGTCGACGGCGTGCCCGACAACCCGGCCGCGTGGCTGATGACGGCCGTGAAGCGTCGCGCGCTCGACCGGGTCCGGCAGGAGTCGCTTCATGCGGCGAAGCGCGACCAGCTCGGTCACGAGATGGACGCGCTCGACGCGCATGTCGTCCCCGACATCGCGGACGCGCTCGCCGACGCGCGCGACGACGACATCGGCGACGATCTGCTGCGGCTGATCTTCACGTCGTGCCACCCGGTGCTGTCGACCGACGCGCGCGTCGCGCTGACGCTGCGGCTGCTGGGCGGCCTGACGACGGGCGAGATCGCGCGTGCGTTCCTGACGCCCGAGCCGACGATCGCGCAGCGGATCGTGCGCGCGAAGCGCACGCTCGCGGCGGCGCACGTGCCGTTCGAGGTGCCGGCCGCCGATGCGCGGCCCGCGCGGCTCGCGTCGGTGCTCGAAGTGATCTACCTCGTGTTCAACGAAGGTCATGCGGCGACGGCGGGCGACGACTGGATGCGTCCGGCGCTATGCGACGAGGCGTTGCGGCTCGGCCGCGTGCTGGCCGGGCTCGCGCCGGACGAAAGCGAAGTGCTCGGGCTCGTCGCGCTGATGGAGCTGCAGGCGTCGCGCATGCACGCACGCATCGATGCGCAGGGCCGGCCCGTGCTGCTGCTCGACCAGGACCGCAGCCGCTGGGATCCGTTGCTGATCCGGCGCGGCCTCGCGGCACTGGAGCGGGCGACGAAGCTCGGCGGCGTGCGCGGGCCGTATGCGCTGCAAGCCGCGCTCGCCGCGTGTCACGCGCGTGCGCGGCAGGCGGCGGACACGGACTGGGCGCAGATCGTCGCGCTGTACGACGCGCTTGCCGAAGTCGCGCCGTCGCCGGTCGTCGAGCTGAATCGCGCGGTGGCGGTGGGGATGGCGTTCGGGCCGGCCGCGGCGCTCGAACTCGTCGACGTGCTGCGCGACGATCCGGCGCTCGCGCGCTATCACTGGCTGCCGAGCGTGCGCGGCGATCTGCTCGCGAAGCTCGGCCGCGCCGACGAGGCCAAGCTGGAATTCCGCCGCGCGGCGGAACTGACGCGCAACGAGCGCGAGCGCGAATTGCTGCTCAAGCGCGCGATGGATGCGTGAGCGCAAGCGCGCGTCGCCGATGTGCGTCCGGCGTTCCAATCCGACTGATTCGGGTGCGACGACGCTTGACGCTCGCAGCCAACCCAATCAAGCCAATGTCCCGACGAGATCACTGAAATGTCCTATTTGCTCGATTGAGATAATGGGACAAATACGAATTTAATTTCAAGACGTTGTTTTGGCTTGAACGTCGATTATTCGACTCCGCATAATCCGCGCTTGATTCACGGGCCGCGAGATTGGCAGGATTCGAGTGTTAAGGACATTTAACAAAAAATGCAGTGATCCGACTCGGTCCGCCGAGGCGCAGCGCGCCGCTGCATTTATCGCATTCACAGCTCGCGCGCTATGTGCCGCGAGTCTGCCGGCGTTTGCCGTTGCCGCGACGGCGCGGACACCGGAGTCCGGCGCGCAGCCCATGAGTGCGCCGCGATACCAGGCGCAACAGCTCGACGAGCTCAGGCAGCAGATGCTCGACCGGCCGGACGTGCTGTCCGCGAAGGCGTCGAGCAAATCCGATACGCTTCGCTTCCCCGCGGAAACACCGTGTTTCGATATTCATGCGATCGAGTGGCGGGGCGCCGATGCTTTTCCGTGGCTGCCCGACGCCGTGCCGATCAAGCGCGCGTGCATCGGCCAGAACGGCTTGAGCCTGCTGCGCGAGTGGGTCGGGCGGCGTCTCGTCGCGCGCGGCTACATCACGTCGCTCGTCAGCATTCCGCCGCAGGATCTGTCGACCGGCCGCCTGATCGTCGAGGTGCTGCCCGGCCGCATCGGCGCGATCGACGATGCGCGCGGCCGGCTCGGCTGGACGCCCATCGTGTTTCCGCGCGGCGCGCATGCGTTGCTGAACGTGCGCGATCTCGATCAGGCGCTCGAGAACGTGCGCCGCCTGCCCGGCCAGGCGGCCACCGCATTCGATCTGGTGCCCGGCGCGTTGACGGGCGACACCGACATCGTCGTCCGCCATCCGGACGATGCGCGCCGCATTCGTTTCGTCGCGACGGCCGACAACGGCGGGCTGGACGCAACCGGCCGCGACCAGCTCGGCGCGATCGTGTCGATCGATTCGCCGCTGCGGCTCTACGATCAACTGATCGTCACCTACAACACCGACGCCGCGCTGCGCAACAAGTCGCTCGGCTCGCAGGCAAAAAGCGCCGCATGGAACGTGCCGATCGGTTATGCGTCGTTTTCGCTCGGCGTCAGCGAATGGTCGAGCCGGCAGACGCTGGTGGCCGATCTGCCCGGCGTGGTCGTGCCGCCGTTCGGCCAGCGGACCCGCCGCTATGAAGCCGGCGTCGGCTACGTGCCGTATCGCTCCGGCCACGGCAAGACCACGCTGCGCTTCAGGCTCGCCCGCCGCGAGGATCGCTCGTGGTTCGGTCCGATCGAACTCGACGTGTTCCGTCATGACATCGTCAGCTACGAAGTGAGCGCGGCGCATCGCGAGAAGTTCGCGCGCGCGACCGTCGACGCGAGCGTCGGCATGCGCGCCAGCCTCGCCGGGTTGAGCGCCTTCCCCGGGCGCGTCAACGGACAGACCGGATGGGACGGCCGCTATCGCGTGTACACCGCGGCGCTCGGCGCCGACGCGCCGTTCCGGATCGGCGCGCGTCCGTTCGGCTATCGCGGCTTCCTCCAGCTCCAGTACGCGCCCGGCGCGCTGCCGTCGACCGAATACCTGCAGATCGGCGGCCGCTACACGGTGCGCGGCTTCGACGGCAACCGGACGCTCGCGGGAGACAGCGGCTGGTTCTGGCGCAACGAGCTGGCCACGCCGTGGTTCGGCGCGCAGGAGGCTTATGTCGCGCTCGACGCCGGGCTCGTCACGGGCGCGGGTTCGCGCGAAGGCGCGGGCCGGGAAGGGCGCACGCTGATCGGCGCCGCGCTCGGCGTGCGCGGCGGCTACCGGATGTTCGGCTACGACGTCGCGCTCGGCATGCCGCTTCGCAAGCCCGGCGCGCTGCGAACCGCCCAACCCACGTTCGATGTGTCCGTCACGAGCCGTTTCTGATCGCGGCGGCGTGCAGCCGTGCCCCGAGCCGCCGAACCCCTGAACCTCACGGAGGCAATCACCATGTAAGTACGCACGCTCATCCAGCGGCCGATCGACGGACCGGCCAGGCCCGGCGTGGCTTGCGCCGCGCCCGCTTTTTCATCTACAGGAAACCGAGAAGACCATGAAACGTCAACACCATCACCGCCCGCGCGCGGCTACGCCATCCGCGCGCACCACGCTCGCCGCGGCGCTGACGCTCGCGATGCCGATCCTCGCGGCGCAGCCGACGTTCGCGCAACCGCCGCTCGTCGTCGATCCGAACGCCGCCAATCGCCCGATCCTCGGCGTCGCGCCGAACGGTACGCCGCTCGTCGACATCAACGCACCGGACGCCGCGGGCATTTCCGCGAACCGCTTCCTCGACTACAACGTCGGTTCGAAGGGGCTTGTGCTGAACAACAGCGTGAATGGCGCGAACACGCAACTGGCGGGCGGCATCGACGGCAACGCGCGGCTCGGCGGCCGATCGGCGCAGGTCATCCTGAACCAGGTGACGGGCGGCAACGCGTCGATGCTGGCGGGGGCCACGGAAGTCGCGGGCCAGCAGGCGCGCGTGATCGTCGCGAACCCGAACGGAATCAGCGTGAACGGCGCGAGCTTCATCAACGCGAACCGCGTGTCGCTCGTCGCGGGCACGACGGAATTTGACGAGGACGGCCATGTCGCACGGTTCCGGACGGAGAACGGGCGCATCACGATCGATGGCGCGGGGCTTGACGCGCGCAATCTGGATCAGCTCGATCTCGTGTCGCGCGGCCTGAAGGTGAACGCCGCGTTGCAAGCGAAGAAGCTGGTCGCGGTCGCGCAGCAAGGCACGGCGGCCATCGAGAATCCTCAGGCGATGTCGTTCGATGCATCGACGAGCGGGGAGGCGCCGCGCGTCGCGATCGACGTGTCGCAGCTCGGCAGCGTGCATGGAGAGGATTCGATCGTCATGCGCGGCACGTCGGCGGGCGTCGGCATCAATATCTCGGGCAAGGTCGAGGCGCTCACGGGTTCGATCAAGTTGCTGTCGGATGGCCGGGTCCGGCTTTCGAACGGCGGATCGCTGAACGCGGGGACGCTTTCGGTTCCGTCCGGGCTGCAGTTGGGCGGAAACTGGACGGACGATGGCGAGGCGACGAAGCCGCCGGTGAGCCCGGAGCCGCCGGTCGCGGAAACGAAGCCGCCGGTGAGCCCGGAGCCGCCGGTCGCGGAAACGAAGCCGCCGGTGAACCCGGAGCCGCCGGTCGCGGAAACGAAGCCGCCGGTGAACCCGGAGCCGCCGGTCGCGGAAACGAAGCCGCCGGTAAACCCGGAACCGCCGGTCGCGGAAACGAACCCGAAACTCGTCGTCGACCCGGCCGCCGCCAATCGCCCGATTCTCGGCGTCGCGTCGAACGGCACGCCGCTCGTCGACATCAACGCGCCGGACGTCGCGGGCATTTCCGCGAACCGCTTCCTCGACTACAACGTCGGTTCGAAGGGGCTCGTGCTGAACAACAGCGTGAATGGCGCGACCACGCAACTGGCGGGCGGCATCGACGGCAACGCGCGGCTCGGCGGACGATCGGCGCAGGTCATCCTGAACCAGGTGACAGGCGGCAACGCGTCGGTGCTGGCCGGGGCCACGGAAGTCGCGGGCCAGCAGGCGCGCGTGATCGTCGCGAACCCGAACGGAATCAGCGTGAACGGCGCGAGCTTCATCAACGCGAACCGCGTGTCGCTCGTCGCGGGCACGACGGAATTCGACGAGGACGGTCATGTCGCACGGTTCCGGACCGACAACGGTCGCATCGCGATCGAAGGCGCCGGGCTCGACGCACGTGACGCGAACCAGCTCGATCTCGTGTCGCGCGGCCTGAAGGTCGACGCGGCGGTGCAAGCGAAGAAGCTCGTCGCGATCGCGCATCAAGGCACGGCGGCGATCGAGCAATCGAACCGGCAGACGCTTTCCGGCGCGGCAAGCGGCAAGGCGCCGGCCGCGGCGATCGACGTGTCCGAAGCGGGCAGCCTGCGGGCGGACGAGATCGCGCTGATCGGCGCGTCGGCGAAAACCGGCGTCAGGATCGCCGGCACGGTCGACGCGTCGGCCGGCAGCGTGTCGCTCGCATCGAGCGGCAAGGCGACGGTCGAGTCCAGCGGGCGGCTGCAAGGCGGGGCATTGTCGGTTTCGAGCGCGCTCGACAATCACGGCACGGTCAGCGGCGGTATCGTCGACGTGGCCGGCCGCCTCGACAACGACGGCTCCGTGCACGGGCGCAGCGTCAGAGTGGCCGGCAACGTGACCAATGCCGGCACGCTGCACAGCGACGGCGCGCTCGAGATCGATGGCCGGCTGAGCAACGTCGACGCCGACAGCGTCGTCAGCGGGCGCGACGTTCGGGTCACGGGCAACACGACCAACAACGGCACGCTGCGTGCGCAGAAGCTGCTTGCCGCGATGGGCAACGTGGCCAACGGCGGCATGATCGACGGCGGCGACGTCAAGGTCATGGGCAACACGACCAACAACGGCACGCTGCGTGCGCAGAAGCTGCTTTCCGCGATGGGCAACGTGGCCAACGGCGGCATGATCGACGCCGGCGACGTCAAGGTCATGGGCAACACGACCAACAACGGCACGCTGCGTGCGCAGAAGCAGCTTGCCGCGATGGGCAACGTGACCAACGGCGGCACGATCGACGCCGGCGACGTCAAGGTCATGGGCAATGTGACCAACAACGGCACGTTGCACGGCGGCGATTCGGTGTTCGTGGCCGGCCGCCTGTACAACGGGTGGTCGGGCGTCACGAGCAGCCACGGCAACGTGTCGAGCGTGGGCCGTGCGTCGGGGCCGGGGCGCATCGTCAGCTACATGGCGCGTCCGTTGCCTGCCGACGAGGTTCGGTAAACGTCGGTTGCCCGGTCCGCGCGCGGCGGGCCGGGCACGCATCGCGCCCGCGGCGGGATTTTTCCCTGCGCGGCGCGATGCCTCGCCGGTCGTGCGGCATGCCGCACGCGCATTCGCACGACCGTTCGCCCCGCCATCGGTCGATCGCTATCGCCCGCATTGAAAAAGCCTATTGGGTGATGCGGACGCGAGCGCCTAGATTGAAGAGCACGATGCGCGCCCGGCGCGGCATCGTTCCCCACATATCTGATCGGCCCGGCGTCGCACGCGGCCGCGCCGACTCGAACGGAGGCGCAAATGGCTCAACTCAAGGGCAGCAAAACCGAAGCCAACCTGAAGGCCGCATTCGCGGGCGAATCGCAGGCGAACCGGCGCTATCTGTATTTCGCTTCGAAGGCCGACGTCGAGGGGCAGAACGACGTCGCCGCGCTGTTCCGCTCGACCGCCGAAGGCGAAACCGGCCATGCGCACGGTCACCTCGAATATCTCGAAGCAGTCGGCGATCCGGCGACGGGCTTGCCGTTCGGCTCGTCGCGGCTGAACCTCGAATCGGCGATCGCCGGCGAAACGCACGAATACACCGACATGTATCCGGGCATGGCGAAGGCGGCGCGCGAAGAAGGCTTCGACGAAATCGCGAACTGGTTCGAGACGCTCGCGAAGGCCGAACGCAGTCACGCTAACCGCTATACGAAGGCGCTGGACGCACTCGTCGACTGACGCGGCCGCCTGCAAGGCCGCACGGCCCGGTCGGAAAATTTCGCCGGCCGGCGGCCGTGCGCCGCTCGCTGCCCGCACTACACGGGCGGCGCGTCCGCGCGCATGCGCGCCACGCTGGAGGGCCCCATGCCCCACAAGGAAGGCAGTCTCGAAGCGCCGACCCGGCATCCGCTCGACTGGCAGTCCGAAGCATTCTACGACCAGGCCGCGATCGACGCAGAAATGACGCGCGTATTCGACATCTGCGCCGGCTGCCGGCGCTGCGTGTCGCTGTGCGGCGCGTTTCCGGCGCTGTTCGATCTGGTCGACGACACGGCGGCGGGTGACGTCGAGGAAGTGCCGAAGGCTGCGTTCGGCAAGGTCGTCGACCAGTGCTACCTGTGCGACCTCTGCTACATGACGAAATGCCCGTACGTGCCGCCGCACGCATGGAACGTCGATTTCCCGCACCTGATGCTGCGCGGCAAGGCGGCGCGTTACAAGCGCGGCGAAGCGACGCTGCGCGACAAGGTGCTGTCGAATACCGATGCGCTCGGCCATTTCGCCGGCATTCCGGTCGTCACGCAGGCGGTCAACGCGGTGAACCGCACGCCGCCCGCGCGCCATGCGCTCGAAGCGGCGCTCGGCGTCGATCGCCACGCGTGGCTGCCGGAATTCGCACCGCGCAAGTTCCGGCGCGCCGCTCGGCGCTCGGACGGCCCGCCGGTGCGCGACGGCGAGCGCACGCCCGGCAAGGTCGCGATCTACGCGACGTGCTACGTGAATTTCAACGAGCCGGGGATCGGCCACGACCTGCTCGCGATCCTCGCGCACAACGAGATCCCGTACGAGCTCGTCGCGCGCGAAGCCTGCTGCGGGATGCCGTTGCTCGAGCAGGGCAATCTCGACGGCGTCGCCGCGAAGAAGGCGGTGAACATTCCGGTGCTCGAGCGCTATGCGCGCGAAGGCTATGCGCTGATCGGCGCGATCCCGAGCTGCGTGCTGATGTACAAGAGCGAGCTGCCGCTGATGTTCCCCGGCGACGCAGCCGTGCGCGCGGTGGCCGACGCGTTCTGGGATCCGTTCGAATACGTGATCGCGCGGCATCGCGACGGGCTGCTGAAGACCGATTTCAAGACGGGCCTCGGCACCGTGTCGTATCACGTGCCGTGCCATGCGCGCGTGCAGAACATCGGCCGCAAGACGGCCGATGCACTGTCGCTCGTGCCCGACACGCGCGTGAACGTCGTCGAGCGCTGCTCGGGCCACGCGGGCACGTTCGGCGTGAAGAAGGCATTCCATGCGGACGCGATGCGGATCGGTGCGCCCGTGTTCAAGGCGATGGCCGAGCCTCGGCCGGATGTCGTGTCGTCCGACTGCGCGCTCGCCGGCCATCACATCGTGCAGGGCATCGACGAGAACGGGCTGCCGCCGGCGCCGCTCGCGCATCCGCTGACGCTGCTGCGCCGCGCGTACGGCGTCTGAGCTGCCGGCCATCCACGAGGACATCCATGACGCTGACCCGCGACTCCCTGCTGACGCTCGAAGCGTACGCGAAGATCCGCAAGGCCGAACACGCGCGGCTCGTCGCGTACAAGCGCCGCCGCGCGGTGGCGCTCGGCAACCACCTGCGTTTCCTGTTCGAGGACGAGACGACGATCCGCTACCAGATCCAGGAGATGCTGCACATCGAGAAGATCTTCGACGAGGCCGGCATCGAAGCCGAGCTCGACGCGTATCTGCCGCTGGTGCCCGACGGCACCAACCTGAAGGCGACGATGCAGATCGAGTACGAGCACGAGATCGAACGGCGCGCGGCGCTCGCGCGGCTGATCGGGGTCGAGGATCGCGTCTACCTGCGGGTCGACGGGCACGCGAGCGTCTACGCGATCGCCGACGAGGATCTCGAGCGCGACAACGCCGAGAAGACGTCGGCCGTGCACTTCGTCCGCTTCGAGTTCGATGCGTCGATGCGCGCGGCGCTCAAGGGCGGGGCGGCGCTGTCGATCGGCTGCGATCACCCGGCCTATACGATGCCGGCGCAGCGTGTCGACGCGGACGTGGCCGCGTCGCTGGCCGGCGATCTGCGCTAGCGCGTGAACGGGCCCCCAAGGGCTACCCGCCACCGCCGCGCGCTGCCCGCCACGCCGGCTTCCTCCTTTCCGTTCCGGCCTGCAACGGCCGCGCCACATGCCGCGCGGCGCGGCCGCTTGCCGGTCCCCGCGAAGATGTAACAAGCGTGACGGATTTGCATGCGGGGACACATCGGTCGCGCCACGTCAGCGTATTTTCATTACCCGCAGAGAAACAATAAAGAGATTGTGCGGAGAGATAATTTGATTCAACGCAAATTGAATGATTTACCGATCCGTGAATATCTTGTTACGAATTTTCCCCTGATTTACCGATTTCCCGAAGTAATCCCGGAGATTGTTGCCGATCGGGGTCGGATCAGGCGGTAACAGCCGGTTCGACGGCATTCTTCAGACGCCGAGGCGCCCCGCCAGACGGGCCTTTGCAGCGATCGGCATAAAGATCCCGCAAAAAAATTCAAGCGTAAATGGATTGCTCGCCCATGGCAGGTTGTTTCAGTGCGTAACATTAAGTCATTGTCATATTGAGATAAACCCTAGGGATGGTATGCTTCGTGCACAAAAATTCCCACATTGGAGTGAGACCGCGATTTGTGCGCCATTGCCGGGAATCGCGGCACCGTGAAAGTGCGGTGTCGCCCGGTATGCACAACGCCGGATAACCATAATGTGCAACCTGGCCGCCCCGCGACGCGATGTGTCGCGACGGCGCCGCCAATCGCAGCCCCGGCCTGGCTGCGTGGAGAGATCGACTATGTTCTTCGATGAGCTTAACGATGAAGAGTGGTTTCGCCTTTCAGCGCTGATCGCCGATGAACCCATCCGGCTGAATCGTCGTGGGCGTCCGCGCGCCGAACCGCGCGTCGTCGCCAACGCGGTGCTCTGGATCCTGACGACCGGGGAAGCCTGGTCAAAGCTGCCGGGCCGCTATCCGTCCGGGCCGACGTGCCGCCGCCGTTACGAGGAGTGGCTGGCGAACGGCACGCTGCTGAAGATGATCGACGTGCTGACGCAGTTCAGCGGGCGCACGTTCGCGTATATTCCGCCGCCGCCGGAGGCAGTCGTGCCGGCTCGCCGCGCGGAGCCCGTGCCCGACAACGACCGTCTGCGCGGCGTGTTCTGGCAGAACCCCGAGTCGTGGCAATTGCCGGTTGCGCAGGCAAACGTTTGGCAGGGCGAAGGGGCGTCGTCGTTGAGCACGATGCGGGACGACCAGGTGGACGGCCGCGCTCGCGTGTCGTTCACGGTGCCCGGCGCGCCGGCTGCGGAGTTGCGCCATGCGCGGGCGTCGTCGGCGAGCTTCGCCGCGGCCGAGCCGCAGGTCGACGAATATCGCGGCTATACGATCAGCGGCATCGCGCAGCCCGTGCAGAACCTGATGTATCGCGCGTGGGCCGAGATCTCGCAGGACGACCGGCGCGTCGAGCGCTCGGGGCTGATCGGCCCGCGCTTCACCGATGCCGAGGCGGCCGAGCAGTACGCGCTCGACTGGGCGCGCCAGTGGATCGATCGCCACGGCGCGAGCGACGCACCGGCGCGCGAGCCGCAAGGCGAAGTGCTGGCCGGTCTGTCGGCGCTGGCGCGCGCGGAATCGGACATCAAGCGCTTCATCGCCGAGCGTCGCGCGGGTGCGTTGTCGGAAAGCCGCAACGATCCCGTGCAGTCGGAGCGTCACGAATACGCGTACCGCGTGGGCTGATCGCCGCTGCCGTGCGGCGCGCGGGCCGTCGTGTGCCACGACGCCCGCGCGGAAGTCCGGTGTCTCCATGTCTGCGTTGCCAGGGCGCCGCTGTTACAGCGGCGCCCTGTGGTGCATGACGCGTTACCGTCTGCCGTAGGTATCGTCGAAGCGGACGATGTCGTCCTCGCCGAGATACGCACCCGACTGCACTTCGATCAGTTCGAGCGGCATCTTGCCCGGGTTCTCCAGGCGATGCGATACGCCGAGCGGAATGTACGTCGATTCGTTCTCGGACAGCAGGAACGTTTCTTCGC
This sequence comes from Burkholderia anthina, assembly GCF_001547525.1. Classification (GTDB taxonomy): domain Bacteria; phylum Pseudomonadota; class Gammaproteobacteria; order Burkholderiales; family Burkholderiaceae; genus Burkholderia; species Burkholderia semiarida. Next base: position 590,195 of record NZ_LNJP01000003.1, on the reverse strand, counting down.
CGCGCGTGATGCGCGCGGTGCCGCGCACGACGATCCAGTGTTCGGCGCGGTGGTGGTGCATCTGCAGCGACAGTTGCGCGCCCGGCTTCACGACGATGCGTTTCACCTGGAAGCGCTCGCCGGTGTCGACCGAGTCGTAGTGGCCCCACGGACGATGCACCTTGCGGTGATCGGTCGCTTCGGTGCCTTGTCGCGCCTTGATGTGCCCGACGATCTTCTTCACGTCCTGCACGCGCGACTTGTCCGCGACGAGCACGGCGTCGGGCGTTTCGACGACGACCAGGTTCTGCGTGCCGACGCAGGCGACGAGCCGGCTTTCCGAATGCGCGAACGTCGATTCGGCGCCTTCGAACAGCACGTGGCCGCGGCCGACGTTGCCGGTGTCGTCCTTCGGCGAGATCTGCCAGATCGCGTCCCACGAGCCGACGTCCGACCAGCCCGCGTCGAGCGGCACGACGACGCTTTCGCACAGTTGCGGCAGGCTCGCGAGCGGCTCCATCACCGCGTAGTCGATCGAGTTCGACGGCGACGCGGCGAACGCGTCGCGATCGACGCGGAAGAAATCGCCGTCTTCCTTGCCCTGGGCGACGGCCTGTTCGCAGGCCGCGTAGATCGCGGGCTCGAGCTGCCGGATCGCCTTCAGCCAGACCGACGCGCGCACGATGAAGATCCCGCTGTTCCACCAGTATTCGCCGGACGCGACGTACTGCTGCGCGAGTTCCAGGTGCGGCTTCTCGACGAAGCGGTCGAGGCGGCGCACGTCGAGGGCGCCCGTGCCGGCGTCGCCGAGCGGCGCGCCGACGCGGATGTAGCCGTAGCCGGTTTCCGCGTGCGTGGGCACGATGCCCATCGTCGCGATCTTGCCTTGCGCCGCGCAGTGCACGCCGGCCGCGACGGCCGCGTGAAAGCGCGGCACGTCCGCGACCGCATGGTCGGCCGGCATCACGGTCATCACCGCGTCGTTGCCGTTCGCGACGAGCCGCAGCGCGGCGAGCGTCAGCGCGGGCGCGGTGTCGCGGCCGAGCGGCTCGAGCATGATCGTCGCGCGCTTGGCCGTGAGGCGCAGCTGTTCGGCGGTCGTGAAGCGGTGATCCTCGCCGCACACGATCAGCACGTCGTCGTTCAGCGGATGATCGGCGCTCAGGCCGTCGAGGCGCAGTGCGGTGGACTGCAGCAGCGAATGATCGCCGAGCAGGCCGATCAGCTGTTTCGGAAAGCGCTCGCGCGACATCGGCCACAGGCGCGTGCCGGAGCCGCCGGCGAGAATCACGGGCTGCACGGCGAGGCGCGTGCCGACGGCGGGCGTACCGGCTGCGGGCGTACCGGTATCGGGTGCGGCGGAAGAAGAATGGCGCGTTTCGGCGGCCACTGCCGGAGCATTCATGATGACACTCTCCATGGTTGAAGTCGGTGCCTGTCGTTGTAGCATGAAGTAAATCGACAATAAAACCGGACCCAATGCCGGATATCCGCCGCGCATGCGGTCGGGAGAATTTTCCGCGGTAGCACCGGCAGGGAATAAAAAAATAAAAAATAATTCCGGGCGCTGGCCCGGCATGCCCGTCCGCAAAGGGCGAGCGGAAAGCGCGATACGTCTGAAAAAATCCTCGTTTCAGACCGATTCGGGAAAACCTGCCGATTTAATTAAAAAAGATCGCGGCAAGAATTTCCGATTATTTTTCGAAATACTTGTGCGCTTGAGGCGGAATTTTCTTGTCGCTTCAATAGCGTCATGCAACGTTTGAATCGAAGGTGCGGCACGGGTCGCACGAGGAGCAGTTCGGCAAACGCCTGTTCAAAGAGGAAGCGGACATGTTGAGCGTGCTGGCGAGAGTCATCGATATCGCGATGGTCGTGACGGGGGCGCTGATCGCGGCCGCGCTGCACGACGGCAGCATCGGGCTCAGCGACCTGCAACGTACGACGGTGCTGTTCGATTGCCTGCTCGTCGTCGTGTTCTTTCCGGCGGTCGGCATCTACCAGTCGTGGCGCGGCAAGCGTCTCGTCGGGCTGGTGGTCCGCGTGGCGTTCGCGTGGCTCGCGGTCGAGCTCGCGGGCATCCTGCTGAGTTTCAGCTTTCACCAGTCGGGCGACCTGTCGCGGCTCTGGCTCGGTTACTGGGCGCTCGTGACGATGGCGCTGCTCGCCGGCTCGAAAACCTGCGTGCACGTCGTGCTGCGGCAGTTGCGCCGCGGCGGCTACAACCTGAAGGCGGTCGCGATCGTCGGCGGCACGCCCGCGGCGCGACGGCTGATCGCGCAGATGCGGGCGCGGCCGGAAGCCGGCTTCAACCCGGTGTGCGTGTACGACGAAAGCGAGGCGCCGGGCGAAGTCGCGCTCGACGACGTGCGCATCGAGCGGCAGTTCGACTCGCTGGTGTGGCTCGTGCGCAGCCGCGCGATCAGCGAGCTGTGGCTCACGCTGCCGATCACGGAGGAGCGCCGGATTCACCATATCGTGACGGTGTTCCGCCACGACTTCGTGAACATCCGCTTCATTCCGGACGTGCGCACGCTGTCGTTCTTCAACCAGGAAGTGGTCGAGGTGCTCGGCGTGCCGGCGATCAACCTCGCGGCGTCGCCGATCACCGACGTGCGGATCCTGCCGAAGTTCGTGTTCGACCGGCTGTTCGCGCTGGCGGCGCTCACGGCGCTCGCGCCGGTGATGGTGCTGATCGCGGCGCTGATCAAGCTGACCTCGCGCGGGCCGGTGTTCTTTCGGCAGAAGCGCAAGGGCATCGACGGGCACGAGTTCGAGATCTACAAGTTTCGCTCGATGAAGGTGCACCAGGAAGTGGCCGGGCAGGTCACGCAGGCGACCAAGAACGACGCGCGCGTGACGCCGGTCGGCCGGTTCCTGCGGCGCACGAGCCTCGACGAGCTGCCGCAGTTCATCAACGTGCTGAAGGGCGAGATGTCGGTGGTGGGCCCGCGCCCGCATGCGCTCGCGCACGACGACATCTACAAGGATCTGGTCAAGGGCTACATGTTCCGCTACCGGATCAAGCCCGGCATCACCGGATGGGCGCAGATCAACGGCTATCGCGGCGAGACCGACCAGATCGAGAAGATGATGGGCCGCGTGAAGCTCGACCTGTACTACATGCAGAACTGGTCGTTCTGGCTCGACATCAAGATCGTCGTGCTGACGCTGTGGAAAGGCTTCACCGGCAGCAACGCGTACTGACGCCGATGCGCCGCGTCACGCAGGCATTCCGGTTTTCCGAATTTCGAATCATTGGTCAAGGGGTCCGACACATCATGAATCTGACTATCATCGGCAGCGGTTACGTAGGGCTTGTCACCGGCGCCTGTCTCGCCGACATCGGGCACGACGTGTTCTGTCTCGACGTCGACCAGGCAAAGATCGACATCCTGAACGACGGCGGCGTGCCGATTCACGAGCCGGGCCTGAAGGAAGTCATCGCGCGCAACCGCTCGGCCGGCCGCCTGCGCTTCTCGACCGACGTCGAGGCCGCGGTCGCGCACGGCGACGTGCAGTTCATCGCGGTCGGCACGCCGCCGGACGAGGACGGCTCGGCCGACCTGCAGTACGTGCTTGCGGCGGCGCGCAACATCGGCCGCTACATGACCGGCTTCAAGGTGATCGTCGACAAGTCGACGGTGCCGGTCGGCACGGCCGAGCGCGTGCGCGCGGCGGTCGCCGAGGAGCTCGCGAAGCGCGGCGGCGACCAGATGTTCTCGGTCGTGTCGAATCCGGAATTCCTGAAGGAAGGCGCGGCCGTCGACGATTTCACGCGGCCGGACCGCATCGTGATCGGCTGCGACGACGACGTGCCGGGCGAGCGCGCCCGCGAGCTGATGAAGAAGCTCTACGCGCCGTTCAACCGCAATCACGAGCGCACGCTGTACATGGACGTACGCTCGGCCGAGTTCACGAAATACGCGGCGAACGCGATGCTCGCGACGCGTATCTCGTTCATGAACGAGCTCGCGAACCTCGCCGACCGCTTCGGCGCCGACATCGAGGCCGTGCGCCGCGGGATCGGCTCCGACCCGCGCATCGGCTACCACTTCCTGTACGCCGGCTGCGGCTACGGCGGCTCGTGCTTCCCGAAGGACGTCGAGGCGCTGATCCGCACGGCCGACGAGCACGGCCAGTCGCTGCAGATCCTGAAGGCCGTGTCGTCGGTCAACGCGACGCAAAAGCGCGTGCTGGCCGACAAGATCGTCGCGCGCTTCGGCGAGGACCTGAGCGGCCGCACGTTCGCGCTGTGGGGCCTCGCGTTCAAGCCGAACACCGACGACATGCGCGAGGCGCCGAGCCGCGAGCTGATCGCCGAGCTGCTGTCGCGCGGCGCGCGCGTCGCCGCGTACGACCCGGTCGCGCAGCAGGAAGCGCGCCGCGTGCTCGCGCTCGATCTCGCCGATCACCCGAGCTGGCTCGAGCGCCTGTCCTTCGTCGACGACGAGGCGCAGGCCGCGCGCGACGCCGACGCGCTCGTGATCGTCACCGAATGGAAGGCGTTCAAGAGCCCCGACTTCGTCGCGCTCGGCCGCCTGTGGAAGGCGCCCGTGATCTTCGACGGCCGCAACCTGTACGAGCCGGAGACGATGAGCGAGCAGGGTATCGAGTACCACCCGATCGGCCGGCCGGGCTCGCGCCAGGCAGTCGCCGCGCGCGTGCCGGGCGCCGCGCGCGCCAGCGCGTAACCCGTTTTCCGTCACTCGTTACGAGACGCCATGTTCCGGAACATCCTGATCGTCTGTCACGCGAACGTCTGCCGCAGCCCGGCGGCGGAAATGCTGTTCAAGTCGCACGCCGCGTCGCGCGGCGGCCCGCGGCCGACGTTCCATTCGGCCGGCGTGCACGCGAACGACGGCGACGGCATCGATCCGGTGATGCGGCAACTGCTGGCCGAGCGGGGCGTCGATGCGACGACCCACCGCTCGCGGCGGCTGTCGCGCCGGATCGTGCGCGACGCCGACCTGATTCTCGTCAGCGAGCGCGGACAGATCGCGGCCGTCGAATCGGTCGATCCGTTCGCACGCGGCAAGGTTCACCTGCTCGGCAAGTGGGAAGGGGCCGAGATCGCGGACCCGCACGGCGGCCCCGAGGCCGACTACCGCGAGAGCTACTCACTGATCGAACGTCTGGTTCAAGGATGGCTACAGAAACTATGCTGAAACGCCCGATGCGCCCGGTGGCGCTTGCCGTCGCGCTGACGACTTTCCTGTCAGCCTGTGCAACCGCGCCCGGCAACTACCTCGACTCGTCGAACCTGAAGGACGACGGCCGGCAGGAAGCGGCCGAAACCTATCCGGTTCATTACATCGACGCCAAAGTGGTGATGGACCAGTTGCAGAAAGCGCAGGTCGATCATCCGCTGCCGCCCGGGCGCTATACCGATCCGTCGCAGTACACGTATCGCGTCGGCCCGCAGGACATCCTCGGCGTCACCGTGTGGGACCACCCGGAGCTGACGACGCCGCAGGGCCAGTCGTTCTCGAGCGGCGGCAACACGACGCAATCGGTCGCGGGTGCGCTGCAGCAGCCGTATACGACCGCGCTGCCGGGCCAGGCCGACCCGTACGGCCAGACGGTGGCCGCCGACGGCACGATCTTCTTCCCGTTCGTCGGCCGGATTCGCGTGGCCGGCAAGACGGTCGGGCAGATCCGCGACGAGATGGCGTCGAGCCTCGCGCGCTACGTGAAGAATCCGCAGCTCGACGTGCGCGTGCTGTCGTTCCGCAGCCAGAAGGTGCAGGTGACGGGCGAGGTGAAGCAGCCGGGCCCGCTCGCGGTGAGCGACGTGCCGCTCACGCTCGTCGACGCGATCTCGCGCTCGGGCGGCTCGACCGCCGAGGCCGACCTGCAGCGTGTGCGCCTGACGCGCGACGGCAAGCTGTACACGCTCGACGCGAACGGCGTGCTCGATCGCGGCGAGGTAAAGCAGAACGTGATGCTGCAGCCGGGCGACATCGTCAACGTGCCGGACCGCAGCGACAGCCGCGTGTTCATCATGGGCGAGGTCAAGACGCCGGTCACGGTGCCGATGCTCAAGGGCAAGCTGACGATCGCCGATGCGCTGACCGCGGGCGGCGGGATTCTCGACACCGACGCGAACCCGCGCAAGATCTACGTGATGCGCGGGATGCGCGACAACCCGACGAAGCCCGAAGTGTACCGCCTCGACATGACGCAGCCCGATGCGCTGATGCTGTCGAGCCGCTTCCCGCTTCAGCCGCTCGACGTCGTCTACGTCAGCACGGCCGGTTCGGTGCAGTTCAACCGCGTGCTGCAGCAGGTGCTGCCGACGATCCAGACGATCTTCTACATGCGGCAAATCACGCGCTGATAGCCCGCCGGGGCGGCGTCCGCCCCCCGGCACCACTCAAGCGGGAACGAATGGTGAACACGCAAGCGAAACACTCCTACGCGGACCTGACCGCGAAGACCGAGGAAGAGGACGTCGTTCTCGGCCAGTTGCTCCAGGTCATCCTGGACGACATCTGGCTGCTGCTCGGCATCGCGGTGATGGTCGTCGCGCTCGCCGGCCTCTACTGCTTCGTCGCGAAGCCGGTCTACCAGGCGGACGTGCACGTGCGGGTCGAGGGCAACGACAACACGTCGCAGGCGCTCACGCAGACACAGACGGGCGCGTCGATCAACAGCGGGCCGCAGCAGGCGCCGACCGATGCGGAAATCGAGATCATCAAGAGCCGCGGCGTCGTCGCGCCGGTGGTCGAGCAGTTCAAGCTGAACTTCTCGATCGCGCCGAAGACGCTGCCGGTGATCGGCAGCCTCGCCGCGCGCGTCGCGACGCCCGGCGAGCCGTCGCGGCCGTGGCTCGGCCTGAAATCGTACGCGTGGGGCGGCGAAGTCGCCGACGTCGATTCGATCAGCGTCGTGCCGGCGCTCGAAGGCAAGAAGCTCACGCTGACGGCCGGCCCGAACGGCACCTATTCGCTCGTCGACGAGAACGGCACGCGGCTGCTGGCCGGCCGCGTCGGCGAATCGGCGCAGGGCGGCGGCGTGACGCTGCTCGTGAGCAAGCTCGTCGCGCGCCCCGGCACGCAGTTCACGGTGGTGCGCTACAACGATCTCGACGCGATCAGCGGGTTCCAGGCCGGCATCCAGGTGAGCGAGCAGGGCAAGCAGACGGGCGTCGTGCAGATCTCGCTCGAAGGCAAGGACCCGGACCAGACCGCCGCGATCGCGAACGCGCTCGCGCAGTCGTACCTGAACCAGCACGTGATCGCGAAGCAGGCGGAAGCGACCAAGATGCTCGACTTCCTGAAGGGCGAGGAACCGCGCCTGAAGGCCGACCTCGAGCGCGCCGAAGCCGCGCTCACGCAATACCAGCGCACGTCGGGCTCGATCAACGCGAGCGACGAGGCGAAGGTCTACCTCCAGGGCAGCGTGCAGTACGAACAGCAGATCGCCGCGCAGCGCCTGCAGCTCGCGTCGCTCGCGCAGCGCTTCACCGATTCGCACCCGATGGTGATCGCCGCGAAGCAGCAGCTCGCGGAGCTGCAGGGCGAGAAGGACAAGTTCAGCAACCGCTTCCGCAGCCTGCCGGCGACCGAAGTGAAGGCCGTCCAGCTCCAGCGCGACGCGAAGGTCGCCGAGGACATCTACGTGCTGCTGCTGAACCGCGTGCAGGAGCTGTCGGTGCAGAAGGCCGGCACGGGCGGCAACATCCACCTCATCGATTCGGCGCTGCGTCCGGGCGCGCCGGTCAAGCCGAAGAAGGTGCTGATCCTGTCGGCCGCCGTGTTCCTCGGGCTGATCCTCGGCACGGGCGTCGTGTTCCTGCGCCGCAACCTGTTCCAGGGCATCGAGGATCCGGACCGCATCGAGCGCACCTTCAACCTGCCGCTGTACGGGCTGGTGCCGCAAAGCGCCGAGCAGGTGAAGCTCGACGCGGCGGCGGAGAAGGGTGGCAGCCGCGCGCGGCCGATCCTCGCGAGCCTGCGTCCGAAGGACCTGAGCGTCGAAAGCATGCGCAGCCTGCGCACCGCGATGCAGTTCGCGATGATGGACGCGAAGAACCGCGTGATCGTGCTGACCGGCCCGACGCCGGGCATCGGCAAGAGCTTCCTGACGGTCAACCTCGCGGTGCTGCTCGCGCATTCGGGCAAGCGCGTGCTGCTGATCGACGCCGACATGCGCCGCGGGATGCTCGACCGCTACTTCGGCCTCACCGTGCAGCCGGGCCTGTCCGAGCTGCTGAGCGATCAGTCGCCGCTCGAGGAAGCGGTCCGCGAGACGCCGGTGCAGGGCCTGTCGTTCATCGCGGCCGGCACGCGCCCGCCGAACCCGTCGGAGCTGCTGATGTCGACGCGCCTGCCGCAATACCTCGAAGGGCTCGGCAAGCGCTACGACGTCGTGCTGATCGATTCGCCGCCGGTGCTGGCGGTGACCGACGCGACCATCATCGGCCGCATGGCCGGCTCGACGTTCCTCGTGCTGCGCTCGGGCATGCATACCGAAGGCGAGATCGCCGATGCGATCAAGCGCCTGCGCACCGCGGGCGTCGATCTGGAAGGCGGGATCTTCAATGGCGTGCCGCCGAAGGCGCGCGGCTACGGCCGCGGCTATGCGGCCGTGCACGAATACCTGAGCGCTTGACCGCATTGCACGACACCGGGCCGGCGCGCGCCGCATCGGCCCGGCCGAATGGAGAACCCTCGATGAAAATTTCCGTGCTCGTTCCGACCTACCGGCGTCCCGCCGACCTCGCGCGCTGCCTGCTGGCGCTGCAGCGGCAGCAGCGGCTGCCCGACGAGGTGATCGTCGTCGCGCGCCCGGAGGACGACGCCACGCACGAACGGCTCGCCGACCCGGCGGTCGGCGGCGCGCTGCCGCTGCGCATCGTGCCGGTCGACGTGGCCGGGCAGGTCGCCGCGCTGAACAAGGGGCTCGACTCGGCGGGCGGCGACATCGTCGCGATCACCGACGACGATGCGGCGCCGCACCCCGACTGGCTCGCGCGCATCGAAGCCGCGTTCCTGTCCAACCCGCGCGTGGGCGCGGTCGGCGGGCGCGACTGGGTGCACGAGAAGGGCCGCGTGCTCGACGAATCGCGCGAGCGGGTCGGCCAGCTCACGCTGTCGGGCAAGATCGTCGGCAATCATCACCTCGGCGTCGGCGGCGCGCGTGAAGTCGACATGCTGAAAGGCGCGAACATGAGCTACCGCCGCGCGGCGATCGAACGGCTGCGCTTCGATACGCGGCTGCGCGGCGCCGGCGCGCAGGTGCACAACGACATGGCGTTCAGCATGGCCGTGCAGCGCGCGGGCTGGACGCTGCTGTACGACCCGGCGATTGCCGTCGATCATTTCCCGGCCGAGCGCTTCGACGACGACCGGCGCGATGCGGCGTCGCTGAACGCGATCGGCAACGGCGCATACAACCTGCAACTGACGCTGCGCGAACATCTGCCGCCGCTGCGGCGCGAGATCGCGTGGTGGTGGTGGACGCTGGTCGGCACGCGCGTCTATCCCGGCTTCGCGCACGTGCTGCTGTCGCTGCCGAGCCCGCGGCGCGCCCGCGTGCTCGCGCACTGGCGCGCGGTGCGCCGCGGCGCGCGCGATGCACGCCGCACGAACCTCGCCCCCCACCGTGCGGCGATGCCGCCGGTGACGTCTTGAACGGCCTGCGCGCCTCGCGCGCGGCCATGCCCGGAGGGCTCGCATGACCACCAAGGCTGCAACGAACGTTCACGTCCATTTGTTCTACGGCGCCGATCCGCGTACCTACCGGAAAGGCGACGACATCGGCTGCCTGTACGGCTATCACCACGCCGAATCCGACGAATTCCGGCTGACCTATTCGCAGGACGTGCGCGAGAACCGCGTCGTGAGCCTCGCGCGCCGCGCGCTGAAGGCGGCGCTCGGCTTCGACGTCGTGCATGCGTGGCGCAACCGCGCGGCGCTGCGCGCCGCCGACGTGATCTGGACGCACACCGAGCAGGAGCATCTGGCCGCCGCGCTGATCCTGAAGCTCGCCGGCGCGCAGGGCAAGCGCCCGCTGCTGCTCGCGCAGAGCGTGTGGCTGTTCGACAAGTGGGACGGCTTCGGCGGCCCGCGCCGCTGGCTGTACCGCAAGCTGCTGGCGCGCGCCGATGTGCTGACCACGCTCGCCCGCGACAACGCCGAGCTGTGCCGCCGCACCCTCGGGCGCGAAGCCGAGTTCGTCTATTACGGGCTGAACACGCAGGATTTCCCGCCGGTCGAGCCGCGGCAATGGCAGCCGAACCGGCCGCTGCGGATCGCCGCGATCGGCAACGACCGCGACCGCGACTGGCGCACGTTCCTCGCCGCGTTCGGCGGCGACGAACGCTACGACGTGCGGCTCGCGACGCGCCGCCGCGTGCCGCGCGAGTGGCATGCGCCGAACGTGAAGATCGGCTCGGCGTCGGGGCTCGCGAAGCAGCACGAGCTGTACGCGTGGGCCGACGTGATCGTCGTGCCGCTGCGGCCGAATTTCCACGCGTCGGGTATCACCGTGATGCTCGAGGCGGCGGCCGTCGGCAAGCCGATGATCGTGTCCGACGTGGGCGGCCTGAGCGACTACTTCCCGCACGATACGGCCGCCTACGTGCCGGCGTTCGACGCGCAGGCGATGCGCCAGGCCGCCGACCGCTTCGTCGCCGATCCGGCCGCGGCGCTCGACTGCGCACGGGCGGCCGCCGCGTGCCTGCGCGAACGCAACCTGACCACGCAGGCGTTCGCCGAGCAGCACGTGCGGATCACGCGCGACATGCTGCGCCGGCGCCGCACGCCGGCGGCGGCGGACGTCGCGATGCCGCTCGCGGATTCGCGCGCGTCGTCGCGGTGAGCGCGGATCGATGAGTACGATTGCCGCCGAACGCGCGCCGTCGCGCGCCCGCAGCTGGTTCGCCGAGCCGAAGCACTGGGCCGGGCAGGCCGGGCTGTGGGCGTTCACCGCCGCGCTGATCGCCGTCCACCAGGGCAAGGTGCTGACGCTTGCGTTCCCGGTGCTGGCCATCGCGGTCGGCATCTGGCTGTATTTCAAGAGCCCGGCGCGCTATGTCGGCTTCATGTGGTGGGTGTGGTTCCTGAGCCCGGAAGTGCGGCGCCTGGCCGACTGGTCGAAGGGCGCGTTCACGCCGACGAGCCTGATCCAGGTCGCGCCGCTCGCGGTGACGATGATCGCCGGCCTGGGGCTCGTCAGGCATTACCGCGTGCTCGCGCAGCGGCGCGGGATTCCCGTGCTGCTGATGCTGTTCGGGCTCGTGTACGCGTACCTGGTCGGGATCGTGTCGAGCGGCGTGATGGCCGCGACCTACGACCTCGCGAACTGGCTGTACCCGATCCTGATCGGCTTTCACATCATGGTGAACGCGCGCAACTATCCGGAGTACCGCGACGTGCTGCTGTCCACCTTCATGTGGGGCATGCTCGTGATGGGCGTGTACGGCGTCGTGCAGTATTTCGTGATGCCGCAGTGGGACGTGCTGTGGATGGTCGGCTCCCAGATGGGCTCGCAGGGCGAGCCGGTGCCGTACGGCGTGCGCGTGTTCAGCACGATGAACTCGTCGGGGCCGTTCGCGTTCGCGATGATGGGCGCGCTCGTGTTCGTGCTGGTCGCGCCGCAGAAGATCCGCTGGTTCGCGGGCGCGGCCGGCTTCGTGTCGTTCGCGCTGTGTCTCGTGCGTTCGACCTGGGGCGGCTGGGTGATCGCGCTCGCGATCCAGCTCGTGCAATCGAGCAACCGCGTGCGGATGCGAATCCTGATCAGCGGCGTCGTGCTGGTCGGGCTGTGCGTGCCTCTGCTGACCGTCGGGCCGGTGGCCGACCGGCTCGGCCAGCGCCTGCAGTCGATCACGAACCTGAAGGACGACCGCAGCTACGACGACCGCAACAAGTTCTACGCGACCTTCGCGCAGACGGCGTTCACCGACGTCGCCGGCGAGGGGATGGGCGCGACCGGCGCGTCGACGAAGCTGTCGAGCGACAGCGGCGAGCTCGGCAAGTACGGCAGCTTCGACAGCGGCGTGATGAACGTGCCGTTCGTGCTCGGCTGGCCCGGCACGCTGCTGTATCTCGCCGGCGTCGTGATGCTGTTCGGCCGCACGCTGCGCGCGGCGTTCAAGCTGCGCAAGGACAAGTTCGTCGGCGCGTGCCTGAGCCTGTGCCTGTCGACCTTCGCGATGCTCGTGTTCACGAACTCGCTGATCGGCACCGGCGGCCTGCTGATGTTCACAGCCATTTTTTCGATACTTGCCGCGGCGCACTGGCAGAAGGCGCAACGCCTGCTGGCCGCCGCGCGTTCACGGGGAGGCGACCATTGAGAATCGCGATCGTCACGCACGTCGTGCGACATAACGACGGGCAGGGCCGCGTCAATTACGAAATCGCGCGCGCGGCGCTGGCCGAAAACTACGAGGTCACGCTGGTCGCGTCGCATGTCGCGCCCGAGCTGCTGGCCGATCCGCGCGTGCGCTGGGTGCCGGTGAAGGTCGGCGGCTTCTGGCCGTCGAATCTCGTCAAGCAGCAGGTGTTCGCGCTGAAAAGCGCGGCCTGGCTGCGCGCGCACCGCGGCGAATACGACGTGCTGCACGTGAACGGCTTCATCTCGTGGATCAAGGCCGACGTGAATACCGCGCACTTCGTGCACGGCGGCTGGTTCAAGAGTCCGTACTATCCGTTCGGGCCCACCAAGGGGCTGTGGTCGGCTTACCAGTACGTGTACACGCGCGTGAACACCGTGCTCGAGCGCTGGGCGTACAAGCGCTCGCGCGCGATCACCGCGGTATCGCAGAAGGTGGCCGACGAGATCGCCGGGCTCGGCATCGACAGTCGCAAGATCAGCGTGATCTACAACGGCGTCGACGGCAGCGCGTTCGCGGGCGCGCAGGCCGACCGTGCGGCGTTCAAGCTGCCGGACGATGCGTTCCTGCTGCTGTTCGTCGGCGATCTGCGCACGCCGCGCAAGAACCTCGGCACCGTGCTGAAGGCGCTGACGAAGCTGCCCGCGAACGTGCATCTGGCGGTGGCCGGCTACCTGCCCGGCAGCCCGTATCCGGAAGAAGCGCGCGCGCTCGGCCTCGATTCGCGCGTGCATTTCCTCGGGCTCGTGAAGAACATGCCGACGCTGATGCGCTCGGTCGACGCGTATGTCTTTCCGTCGCGCTACGAAGCGATGAGCCTGTCGCTGCTGGAGGCGATGGCGGCCGGGCTGCCGGTCGTCACCGCGCGCACGGCGGGCGGCGCGGAAATCATCACGCGCGAGTGCGGGATCGTGCTGGAGGACCCGGACGATCCGGCCGCGCTCGCGCAGGCGATCGGCTCGCTCGCGGCGTCGCGCGACACCTGTCGCGCGATGGGCGACGCGGCCCGCGAACTGATGACCCGTTTCGGCTGGGCGCACATGGGCGCCCAGTACGTCGCGCTTTACCGGCGCATCGGCCAACCCACGCAGCCGTCCGCGTTCGAGCGGGTCGAGCATGCAATCACGCAGGAGCAACCGTGATGTCCCAATCCTCCCGGCCGATCAAATCGTTGCAGATCGGCATGCACTGGTTCCCCGAACGCGCGGGCGGCCTCGACCGGATGTACTACTCGCTCGTCGGCGCGCTGCCCGGCGCGGGCGTCGAGGTGCGCGGGCTCGTCGCCGGCTCGCCGAAGGTCGCCGACGACACGGGCGGGGCGATCCAGGGCTTCGGGCCCGCGTCGCAGCCGCTCGCGCGCCGGATGCTCGCCGCGCGGCGCGCGCTGCGCGACGAGATCCGCACCGAGCGGCCCGACGTGATTTCGTCGCACTTCGCGCTGTACACGTTCCCTGGGCTCGACGTGACGCGCGGGATTCCGCAGGTGTCGCACTTCCAGGGGCCGTGGGCCGACGAAAGCCAGGTCGAGGGCGCCGCGTCGCTCGGGCAGCGCGCGAAGCGCTATCTCGAACAGGCCGTCTATACGCGCTCGTCGCGGCTGATCGTGCTGTCGCAGGCGTTCGGCCAGATCCTGACGAACCGCTACGGAATCGATCCGTCGCGCGTGCGCGTGATTCCCGGCTGCGTCGATACCGCGCAGTTCGACACGCCGCTCACGCCCGCCGAGGCGCGGCACAAGCTGCAATTGCCGCAGGACCGGCCGATCGTGCTGGCCGTGCGCCGGCTCGTGCGGCGCATGGGGCTGGAGGACCTGATCGACGCGATCGGCCTCGTCAAGCGCCGTCATCCGGACGTGCTGCTGCTGATCGCCGGCAAGGGCAAGATCGGCGAGGAACTGCAGCAGCGTATCGACGAAGCCGGGCTGCAGGACAACGTGAAGCTGCTCGGCTTCGTGCCCGACCACCATCTCGCGGCGCTGTACCGCGCGGCGACGGTCAGCGTCGTGCCGACGGTCGCGCTGGAAGGCTTCGGGCTGATCACCGTCGAATCGCTCGCGTCCGGCACGCCGGTGCTGGTCACGCCGGTCGGCGGGCTGCCGGAGGCGGTCGCCGGGTTGTCGAACGATCTCGTGCTGCCGTCGACGGGCGCGGACGCGATCGCGGAAGGGCTCGGCGGCGCGCTGTCGGGCGCGATCGCGCTGCCCGACGAGGCCGCATGCAAGCGCTACGCGCGCGAGCATTTCGACAACGCGGTGATCGCGCGGCGCGTCGCCGGCGTGTACGAAGAGGCGATCCAGGCGGCAGGCTGAACGCCCGCGGCGCGCGCCGCGGGCGCCGCATCGAAGCGGGACCGAAGCGGGACCGAAGCGGGACCGAAGCGGTCCGAAAACCCCACCGGCGCGCGTGCTTGGCCGGCTCGCGTGCCGGCCGTCCGGCGAAGGCGGGCCGGCTTTTCCCGTCCGATCCGCATGGCCGGCGCGCATCACGCGCGCCGGAGCGTCGCGGCCCATACGCCGAGCGCGGCCACGCTCACCCCCGCCCCGAGCACGCACACGCCTGTCCATCCGGCGCGCGCATACATCATCGTCGCCGCGATCGCACCGAGCCCGCTGCCGGCCGAATAGAACAGCATGTAGCAGCCGACGAGGCGCGCATGCGCGTCGGGTCGCGCACCGAGAATCATGCTCTGGTTGACGACGTGCACGGCCTGCCCGCCGACGTCGAGCAGCACGATGCCGACGACCAGCAGCGCAATCGACGTATTGCCGAACGCGAGCGGCAGCCACGCGCACGCGAGCAGCGCGAGTGCGGCGCCTGTCGTCGCTTCGCCGCGCCCGCGATCCGCGAGCCGGCCCGCGCGGGCGGCGGCCGCCGCGCCGAGTGCGCCGACGAGGCCGAACGCGCCGATCTGCGTGTGCGACATCGCATGCGGCGGCGCGCTCAGCGGCAGCACGAGCGCGCTCCAGAAGATGCTGAACGCCGCGAACATCAGCAGCGCGATCGCGCCGCGCACGCGCAGCACGCGTTCGTCGCACAGCAGCGACGCCATCGAGCGCAGCAGCGCCGCGTAACCGATGCGTTCGCGCGGCGCGCGCATGTCGGGCAGCAGCCGCGACAGCACGACGAGCATCGCGATCGCGAGCGCGCCCGACACGAGATAGACGGCCCGCCATCCCGCTATGTCCGTGACGACGCCCGCCAGCGAGCGCGCGGCCAGCAGCCCGACCACGACGCCGCCTTGCGCGGCCCCCACGACGCGCCCGCGTTCGCCTGCGCCGGCGAGCGCGGCCGAGCACGCGATCAGCCCTTGCGTCATCGCGGTGCCGAGCAGCCCGACCGCGACCATTCCGACCAGCAGCGCGACGCGCGTCGACGCGGCGGCCACGCCGATGCAGGCCACGGTCAGCAGCAGAAGCTGCACGGCGATCAGGCGCTTGCGGTTCACCAGGTCGCCGAGCGGTACGACGAACAGCAGGGCGAGCGCGCAGCCGAGCTGCGTCGCGGTGATGACGCCGCCCACGGCGGCCTGCGATACACCGAAGTCCCGCGCGATCGAGTCGAGCAGCGGCTGCGCGTAGTAGACGTTCGCGACGCTCGCGGCGCAGCACGCGGCCAGCAGCGCGACGCGCGCCGGCGACAGGCGGCCACCCTCGGCAGAATGGATCGCATCGGTTGGCGTGCGAGCGGCAACGGTGCCGGAATGACAGGACGATCCCATGGTTCCCTCGTGCAATGTAGTTGCAATTTGAAACTGGTTTGGAGTGTAGGGAAACAGGTTTTAAAATGCAACCTGTTGAGTGGCGGGCCAGAGGCCCGTGCACGGATGGCCGGCATGCCCGCGAAGGCGGCCGGCACGCTTGCGGAGAGGAACATGGCCAGACAGAAAAGTCTTGCGGATTCGCCGTGCCCGGTGGCGCGCGCGACCGATATCGTCGGCGATCGCTGGGCGTTGCTGATCGTGCGCGACGCGTTCGACGGCGTGCGCCGCTTCGGCGATTTCCGCGCGAGCCTCGGCGTCGCGAGCAACATCCTGTCCGACCGGCTGAAGATGCTGGTGGACGCCGGTGTGTTCGACGTCGTGCCGGCGTCCGACGGCACCGCGTATCAGGAGTACGTGCTGACCAAAAAGGGCGAGGGGTTGTTTCCGGTCATCGTGATGCTGCGGCAGTGGGGCGAGGCGAACCTGTTCGCGCGCGGCGAGCCGCGTTCGGTGCTGGTCGACCGCAGCACCGGGCGCGCGATCCGCAAGCTCGCGCTTCGGCACGACGACGGCCGGCCTTTGAAGGCGGCCGATACGGCCGTCAGGAAGATCGGCGACGAAGCCGGCGCGGCACGGCGGTGAGCGTCATGGGCGGTGGTTGCGCCGCCGGATGGTCGTCCATCGTACGCAGCGACGGACATGCGATGTTTCAGCGGGATGTGAAGCGTCGGTACGGCTGGTGGTGTTGTTGCCTGCTATGTGCGTCGATATGGATTCGGCGACGCCGATGCGTTCAATGCCGTTCACCGCGCCAGCGTCCCGGCGCGATGCCGAAGCGCTTCGTGAACGCATGCGTGAACGTGCTTTGATCCGCGAAGCCGACGCTGCCCGCGATGTCGACGAGCGAATGCCGGCCGTCGGCGAGCAGCACGACCGCTGCGTCGAGCCGCAGCCGCTGCAGATAGCGATGCGGCGTTTCGCCGAATGCGTCGACGAACAGTTGATGGAACCGGCGCATCCCGTAGCCGCAGTGCGCGGCGAGATCGGCGATGCGCAGCGGTTCGGCGAGGTGGGCGCGCAGCCAGCGGTCGATGCGCGCGAAATCGAGGCCCGACGCAGGCGCGGCGATGCCGGCATCGTCGAGCAGCGCGTCGCACAGGCGCGCGGCGGCCTGCCACTGGAAACGGTGCGCGGCCGCCTGCCGTGCGTCGCCGTCCGGCGCATCGTACTGCGCGGCGGCCGCCGCGACCTGCGCGACGAGCGACGTGAGCGCCGGGTCGATCGACACGGCACGTGCATGGTCGAACAACCGCTGCGGCACCGCGAGCGACGCGAGGGGAAGGTTGAGCACCAGCTGGCGATTTTCGCCCAGACCCGCGTAATCGTGGCGCGCACCGGCCGGAACCAGCCACGCGCCGTGCCGGTCGAGACGCTGGCTGACGCCGTCCACCGCCATCACCATCGCACCGTCGATGCCGAGCACGATCTGGTGAAAATCGTGCACATCCGACGCTTCGAGCGTGTCGTAGCGTTGCAGGGCGACGGTGGGGGACGGAAGGTGCGCCATGGGGCAGCGCGTCAGCCGGCGGCTTGCGTGCCGCGTCAGACGTCGAGCAGTTCGACTTCGAACACGAGCGTCGCGTTCGGCGGAATCACGCCGCCCGCGCCGCGCGGGCCGTAGCCGAGTTGCGGCGGGATCGTCAGGCGACGCACGCCGCCGACCTTCATGCCCTGCACGCCTTCGTCCCAGCCCTTGATGACCATGCCGCCGCCGAGCACGAACGCGAACGGGTCGTTGCGATCCTTGCTCGAATCGAATTTCTGACCGTCGGTCAGCCAGCCCGTGTAGTGGACGCTTACCGTCTTGCCGGCTTGCGCCTCCGCGCCGGTGCCTTCGGTCAGGTCCTCGTACTTGAGGCCCGATTCGGTCGTGATGACGGACATGATTTCTCCTGAAAGAGGTTGCGTGAAACCGCTATTGTAGGCGAGCGGGCAGCGGGCCGGCGCGCACGGATTTCGCGCCGCCGCACGCGTGCCGGCAAGCGCGGCGGGGCGCCGAGCGCACGACCGCCCGAAACGCAATTGGAACGCGCGTTTGAATTTTTCGCGAGCCGCTGGGCCAAGGTTGCACCATGGCGGTGCGCGGCGCGTATGAATCGATGTGACCGGCACGCGTCGCCGCCCGCTGCGCGACGGGTGCCCGATGCGGTGCAAGGCCCGCCGCACGGGGCTCGCGGGCCGGCGTGGGGGCGCGGCGCCGCGCCCGGGACCGCGTTCGTCAGTGCACCTCAGCGTTCGAATCGCAACCCGTCGGGGCGTCGTCCGAGCGCCATTTTTTCCGCCTTGCCGACCGCGCGCTGTTTGGAAGCGCGCATCTACCGTGCAGCTTGCGTGTGCCGGCGCGCGCGGCCTATCTTTACATCTGTCGATGTCATGATTTTGGCGGTGCGCGATGCGCCGCCCGGGCTTGCGCCGGCCGCGTCGTACGATGCGCCGGCCGCTCCGCAACAGGAGAACGATGAACATGAAGTCAGCCGCTTGCGCCACCGCGGCCGGGATCATGCCGGTGCGCCGCGACCTGCGCTTCGACCTGCCGGTCGAGCGCGCGAAGGACTGGCATGGCCTCGGATCGCACGTGACCCATTTCTTCAACGCGCTGTCGCTGCTGTTTCCGGCCGGCGAACGCTTCTTCATGGATGCGGTGCGCAACTATCGCGACCGGATCGACGATCCCGTGCTGAAGCAGCAGGTGCTCGGCTTCATCGGCCAGGAGGCGATGCATACGCGCGAGCACGTCGAATACAACGAGCTGATGCAGGCGAACCGGCTGCCCGCGCGCAAGCTCGACCAGCGCGTGTGGAAGGTGCTCGGCTACATGAAGCGCAAGCTGCCGCATTCGGTGCAGCTCGCGCACACGGTCGCGGCCGAGCACTACACGGCGATGCTCGCCGACTGGCTGCTGCGCGACCCGACACGCCTCGACGGTTCGGTCGAAGGCTACCGGCAGATGTGGATCTGGCATGCGCTGGAGGAAACCGAGCACAAGGCCGTGTCGTTCGACGTGTGGAATGCCGTGACGGAGCCGGGGCTGCGCCGCTACCTGATCCGCATCGGCGTGTATCTGCTGACGACGCTGACGTTCTGGCCGACCGTGTTTCTGATCCATGTGACGCTGTTGTGGCGCGATCGCGGCGCCGGGCATCACGTGCGCGGCATGCTGCGCACGATCGCGTTCCTGTACGGGCCGCGCCGCGGGCTGTTCCCGCGCATCGCCGGCGAATGGCTGAGCTTTTTCCGGCCGGGCTTCCACCCGTGGGATCACGACAATCGCCACCATCTCGCGCGGGTCGACGCACTGGCCGCCCGCTACGGCCAACACGGCGGCACGCCGGCCGGCCGCGGCCGCGCGAACGCGCCGGCGCCGCTCGCATCGGGCCGCTGACCCGGCCGCGCCGCGCGGCGGGGCGCCGCGCATGTTGCGTTCGTGCATCAACCGGCTTCTTTCGGCGATTGACGAAAATCAACCGGAATCGATCTCCCGGGCGCCCGCATGCCCGGCCGACCGGTTGCGCGCACCGGCGCCGGCGCGCCGACCGTGCGTGCGCCGCGTCGCGCGGAATCGCCGCGCGCCAGCACCGGCGCGGCTTTGCGCGTGCGGCACCGGCCCTTTCCGGGCGCGCGCGGTGCATGCCACAGGGATAACACCCATTTAGCCGCAGGCCGGCCGCATCGATATACCGTTCATGACAACGTCCACCTCACGCGCGATTCATGCGCAGGGGGATTTTATTCGGACGGAAATACGGCCAATATGTCGGTTCGATCGTGTCCGTCGGATGCGGCGGCGAGCCGGCGCGCGATACCAACGCCAAGCGGGGAATAACGATGGTTGCAAGGTCACCCGACGCAAACGGGCAGGCGGCGCCCGAGATGACGGACGTGTCCGTCACCGCTCCCGAGGCCGGACGCAAGCTTTTCGTGATCATGCGCACGCCCGACGAGCCGTTGCTCGCGCAACTGCGCGGGCTCGGCTGGGAGATCTCGGTCGCGAAGACGGCCGGCGCCGCGCAGAACATGACCTCCGGCGTGAGCGTGGCTGCCGGCCTGGTCGATTTCACCGGGTTCACGTCGCGCGACTATCCCGCGCTGAAGATGTGTCTGAGCCAGCCGGCGATCGGCTGGATTTCCATCGCGCAGGCCGGCGTCACGATCGGCCCCGCCGTGCGCGAGCTGATCCGCAGCTATTGTTTCGACTACGTGACGCTGCCGCTGCCGTACGAATGGATTTCGCACGTGCTCGGCCATGCGCGCGGGATGGCCGCGCTCGATCGCGTCGACGGCGCGGCCTACGCGGCGTCGATCGGCGAACACGGGATGATCGGCAACTGCGAGGCGATGCAGCAGTTGTTCAGCACGATCCGCAAGGTCGCGAAGACGGACGCGAGCGTATTCATCTCGGGCGAGTCGGGCACCGGCAAGGAACTGACGGCGCTCGCGATTCACGAGCGCTCCAGCCGCGGCAAGGGGCCGTTCGTCGCGATCAATTGCGGCGCGATTCCGCATCACCTGCTGCAGTCGGAGCTGTTCGGCTACGAGCGCGGTGCGTTCACCGGCGCGAACCAGCGGCGCGCGGGCCGGATCGAATCGGCGAACGGCGGCACGCTGTTTCTCGACGAAATCGGCGACATGCCGGTCGAAAGCCAGGCGAGCCTGCTGCGCTTCCTGCAGGAGGGCAAGATCGAGCGGCTCGGCGGACAGGAATCGATCCCCGTCGACGTGCGGATCATCTCGGCCACGCACGTCGATCTCGACGGCGCGGTCGAGGCCGGGCGCTTCCGCGCGGATCTCTATCACCGGCTGTGCGTGCTGCGCATCCACGAGCCGCCGCTGCGCGCCCGCGGCAAGGACATCGACATCCTCGCGCACTACGTGCTGCAGAAATTCAAGGCCGACAGCGGCCGCAAGATCAGCGGTTTCACGTCGGCCGCGCTCGACGCGATGCGGCGCTACGAATGGCCCGGCAACGTGCGCGAGCTGATCAATCGCGTGCGGCGCGCGATCGTGATGGCCGAGAGCCGGCTGCTGACGCCGCACGATCTCGGGCTCGACACGCCCGGCGAAACCGAACCGGTGACGCTCGAACAGGCGCGGGCGCTGGCCGAACGCACCGCGATCGAGAACGCGCTGCTGCGCAACGACCACCGGATCAACAAGGCCGCCGCCGAGCTCGGCATTTCACGCGTGACGCTGTACCGGATGATGATCGAACACGGGTTGAACGATCACGACGGCAACGGCGGCAATGGCGACAGCGGCGGGCACGACGGCGCGCCATCGGGCGACGCGGGGCATCAGCGGGTCGGCTGAGCGGCATGCGTGATGCCTGCGATGCCTGCGGACCGGCTCAGCGATAGGTCCACAGCCGGTGCAGCGCGAACGTGACGGGCGGCACGCACAGCACGACCGCGACGATGCTCCATGCGCGGGCGAGGCCGAGCGCGCCGGTGCCGTGCGCCAGCAGCATCGTCACGGCGAGGCCGGCCATCGCGACCACGAGAAATCGCGCGAAGTTGCCCCACGTGACCGGCGACGCAAAACTCCACAGCGTGTTGGCGAGATACGAGAACGCGGTCGAGCAGACGAACGCGGTCGCGTTCGCGATGACGGGCGTCGCGTCGAACAGCGCGAACATCGCGGCCGCGATCAGCGCATGCAGCGCGGTCGAGCCCAGGCCCGACACGCCGAAGCGGATCAGTCGGGTCCGCTCGGCAGCGTGAAAGGTTCGGATCATCGTGGGCGCTCGTTTGCGTGAAGTCGCTTGAGGTCGCGTGAGCTCGCGTGAAGCGGTGTCGCAGTATAGCCATGCGATCGGCCGCTGCGTCCAGCGGCGACGTCCGGTGCGTCTAATTGCCGGCGTGGGCATGTAAAGCGCATGAAACATTTCGCGTCGGCCGCCCGGCGAATTTCCGCGTCGAACCGGGCCGATCGGCCAGCCTGCCGCCGGTAAAAATTCCGCGTCCCATTGTTCAGCCTTATTCCGCAAGGTCCCGCCGTTGCCGGGCCGGCGCATGCCCGCGCCCCGATGTTTCAGTTTCGTAACTTCCGGCAGGCCCCGCCCGATGCAGCCGGCGGCCGGCCCGATCATCGCCTTGTCCGGCCGGGCTCGCGTGGGGCTGGCCCGGTCCTTGCGACGAGAGACGTGCGAGAGTCGACGACACGAGGTCCATCCGGTCAGGCAGCGAAAGCTTCCCGTACCGGCCAGGACGCAGTCCGCGGGGATGCGGCGGCCGAGCGCGGTGCAGCGCAGCAGCCGCGCCGCGGCGAGCACGGAACGTCGTCGCCTGATCGCCGGGGCATCGGCATTGTCCGGTTGCCGGAACATACATCAGACAGCAAACGGGGTAGAAAAATGATCGATCATCACACGCCGCGGTCCGCAGGCCGCGATCGCAGTGATTCGGGACATCGCCGCTCGAACGTCGCACTTGCGGCCGACCGGCATGCCTCGACAGGCCATCTCTCCGCGCCCGGTGCGAGGCGGATCCGGCTGGTTGCCGGTCATCCGCGCCGGGTCGGCACTTTCCTGCACGCGAACCCGATCCGCATGGGCATGTGCGCACGGGCGCCGATGCCGCGACGCCCGGTCTTCGCCTATTGACCCGAGCGGCACGAGGTCCGTTCGCATGGCCATCTTTTCCGCGAACGATTGAGCTGTCATCCGAACGATGGCCGACGCATCGTGCTGCGCGCGATGCAAGACGACAGGCATTCGATGCAACGGCGAACCACGCGCCGCCGTTGCCATCCGGTTGAAGGGGAGGGGCGGTCGGACGCGCGCGACGGAAAAGCGGTATCCGTACGCGCGCGACGCCGTTTTTTCAACCGCCGTAGCGCCGCGTCGAGGCGGCCGGCGATCAGGTCGGCATACACGCCGTCCTGGTTCTGGTACGACACGGCGTTCGCGCCGTGCTTGCCCCAGTACGCCTTCGCGTACGTCTCCTGTGTCGTGCCCTGCTCGACGCCGGTCGACTTGCCCTTCAGCGATTCGGCGGTCGGCAGCAGCGACGAGCCTTTCTTCACGACGAGCCGCGTCGGCGGGTTGTAGATCTTCGTCGTGAAGCCGATCTGCTGCGCGCGCCGCGGCGTGATCGACACCGACGACAGCACCGCGTCGAACTTCTTCGCCTTCAGCGCCGGAATCATTCCGTCGAAATCGTTCTCGGGCACGAGCACGATCGATGGTGCGACCCTTGCAAAAATACAGGAATGGACTAATCTTGTTAGTAAATTCGTTTCGAGACTAACGATCATGTCACAGCCTGCCTATGAATCGCATTCCGCCGTGCCGCGCGCTTCGGTCGCGCAGATGTCGGCGGCCGGCCTGCGTGCATTTTTCAACATCGCGCGCGACTGGGAACTGACGATCGACGAGCAGATCGTGCTGCTCGGCTCGCCCGGCCGGTCGACGTTCTTCAAGTGGAAGGCCGCGCCGGAATCGGCGCGCCTGCCGCGCGATACGCTCGAGCGGCTATCGCTCCTGCTCGGCATCTACAAGGGGTTGCAGATCCTGCTGCCGCAACCCGCCGCGGCCGATGCATGGATCAAGCGGCCCAACGATGCGGCGCCGTTCGGCGGCAAGCGCGCGCTCGACCGGATGCTGGCCGGCAACGTCGGCGATCTGGTGGCCGTCCGGCAATATCTCGACGCGATGCGGGGCGGCTGGGCGTGACGATCCCGACCGAAGTGATCCGGTGGCCCACGACCACCGTCGACTGGGCGCCCGCCTATCGTGTGATTCCCACCCGTTTTCCGGCCATCAACCTGTTCGATCGCGTCGCGTCGGCGGACGATTTCGACGCGCTCTACGCGCTCGAATCGCTGACCAACGACCGCATCCGCAACGAAGTCGGCACGCTCGACCTCGTGCCGCCCGCCGAGCGTCGCTACGGGCAAGGCTGGGGGCCGATCATGGCCGCATTCACGCACCTGAATCCGCTGGGCAGCCGCTTTTCCGACGGCAGCTACGGCGTGTTCTACTGCACCCGCTCGCGCGACACGGCGATCGCCGAAACGCGCTATCACAGCGGGCTGTTCCTCGCCGCGACGAAGGAGCCGCCGATGCGCCAGCAGATGCGGCTCTATACCGTGTTCGCGCACGGCGACGTCGCCGACGTGCGCACGTGGCCGCAGCGCGATCCCGCGTTGCTGGATCCGGCCGACTACAGCGTCGGGCAGGCATTCGGCCGCGCGGTGCGCAATGCAGGCGGCGCGGGGATTCTCTATCCGTCGGTGCGCGACCCGCGCGGCGAGTGTCTCGCCGCGTTCCGCACGACGCTGCTGCGCGACTGCCAGCATGCGGCCTATCTCGAATACAACTGGAACGGCTCGGCCGTCGATGCGGTGTTCGAACTGAATCAGGTCGGCTAGCGTTCGCCTGGCCCGGGCCGGCCCGGCTTGGCCGGGCGGGCTGGGCGCGGTGTGCCGTTGCGCGGCCCGGCGCGTCAGGGCAGCGGCCAGTCGCCTGCGCGGCGTTCGCGCGCTTCGGCCTGCGTCATCGACCACGTGCGGCCGGTGCGCGGCTCGGCGAGCGTCAGCCGCCCGGCCGGCGCGAACGCACCCGTGTCGATGAACCATTGGGCGCCGATCCGCTGCGGCGCACGCACGGGCGTGTGCCCGGTGCACGTCAGCGACAGCCCGGCCTGCCACCCGGGATCCGCCAGCCCCTGCACGAGATCGCGCCCCCAGATCAGCCGCTCGCGCACGTCGTGCGCATAACTGCCCGTATCGAGATCCGCATCCGAGCCGAAGAATTCGGCATGCAGCACGTTGAAGCGCGCGGGGCCGTCGCCGATCACGCGCACGAGCGGCAGCGCGTCGACGCGCGCCGCATGCGCGCGCAGCCGCTCCGGCGGCAGCTCGGCCCCCCAGTCGCCGCCGATGTCGCGCCACGCGTCGAGTGGCAGCTTGCCGTGCGCGACGAGGCTCAGCACTTCCTCGTGATTGCCGCGCACGACGTGGCACCACGGCCGGTCGAGCAGGTCGAGCGCGGTTTCGGAGGCCGGGCCGCGGTCGACGAGATCGCCGACCGAAAACAGCCGGTCGCGGGCCGGATCGAAGCGGACGTCGTGCAGCAGCGCGCGCAGCACGTCGACGCAGCCGTGCAGGTCGCCGACGACGAAGTCGCGGCCGGCCGTGTTCGCGGGATGGCGGCAGAGCAGGGCGGTGGCGGTCATCCCCTTATCTTAGGCGCTCGCGCCCATCGCCACGCCACGATGGAATGAGGATAATCGGGGCGCGTTACCTGCCGGCGCGGCGGCTCTCCCGCGCACCGGCCGAATCCTTTCCATCCGCTTTCGGAATCACACGATGACGTTTTATCCGCAGGTATTACGCAACCGGCCGCGCATGGTCGCGGCATTCGTCGCCGGCGTGCTGTGCGCGGTGGTGCTGCCGTTTCCGCTGCGTCCGACCGCGCGCGCGCTGATCGGCTGGGATTGCGCGGTCTGGCTGTATCTGGTGCTGATGTGGGTGCGCATGGTCACCGCGCATCATCACAAGGTGCGCGAAGTCGCGATCCGCGAGGACGAAAACGCGACGACCGTGCTGACCGTCGTGTGCCTCGCCACCGTCGCGAGCGTGGCGGCGATCGCGATCGAACTCGCGACCGCCAGGAGCGTCGGCTTCAGCGCGGGGCTCAGCCACTACGCGATCACGGGCGCGACGCTGTTCGGCGCCTGGTTCCTGATCCCGACGATCTTCACGCTGCACTATGCGCGGCTCTATTACGGCTCGCCGAGCAGCGATCGCGCGCTCCGTTTCCCGGACCAGCACCCCGAGCCCGATTACTGGGATTTCCTGTATTTCGCGTTTACGCTCGCGGTCGCGTCGCAGACGGCCGACGTGTCCCTCGCGAACCGTTCCGCGCGCCGTTCGGTGCTCGCGCAGTCGATCCTGTCGTTCTACTTCAACATGGCCGTGCTCGGCTTGTCGATCAACGTCGCGGCGGGATTGCTGAGCTGACGCCGGTTACCTGAGCACGTCGTACCGGCCGCCGCGTTCCAGCGCACGCCGGTACGCAGGCCGCGCATGGATCGTGTCGAGAAAGCGCGCGATCGCGGGATACCGGCTGCCGCCGCCACGCGCGGTCGCGGCTTCGAGCGGAAAGCTCATCTGGATGTCGGCCGCGCTGAAGCCGTCGCCGACGAACCAGCCGGTGCGCGCCAGCGCGCCGTCGACGTGGCCGAGATGCAGGTCGATCTGCGGATCGACGAAACCCGACTGCAGCGTCGCGGCGATCTTGCGCGCGATCGGCCGCGCGAAGAACGGCATCGGCGCATGCGCGATCCGCAGCGCGACGAGCTTGAGCAGCAGCGGCGGCATCGCCGACCCTTCCGCGTAGTGCAGCCAGTATGTGTAGTCGTAGCGCTCGGGTGAGCCGGGCGGCGGCGCGAGCCGCCCGTCGCCGTAGCGTGCGACCAGGTATTCGATGATCGCGCCCGATTCGGCGAAGGTGCGCCCGTCGTCGGTCACGACGGGCGACTTGCCGAGCGGATGAATCGCGCGCAATTCGGCCGGCGCGAGCATCGTCTTCGGATCGCGTTCGTAGCGCACGATCTCGTACGGCACATCCAGTTCTTCGAGCAGCCAGAGCACGCGCTGCGAACGCGAGTTGTTCAGGTGATGGACGGTGAGCATGTCGACGCCGGAAGGGGGCGGGAACGACATCATACCGAGCGCGGGCGGCGCGTTCGCGAATGGCGTGATGCGTGCCGTCGCACGTCGCGTCGAACCGTCACGCGCGCCGCACCGCGATCCACGCGCCCCAGAACAGGCTCGCGAAAAAACGCAGCGGCGCATCGAAGCCTGCCTCGCGCAGCAGCGCGAACACGGCTTCCTCGGACGCGGGCGGATCGGCGCCCTGCAGGATCTTCGCGAGTTGCGCGCGCACGGCGTCGGGCGTGGCGCCCTTCATGCGCCAGCGTTGCTGCCACGCATCGAGCAGGCGCGGATGATCCGCGTAGCGGCGATGGTTGCCGGCGAGCACGAGCGGCGCGCCGGGCTTCAGGCGTCGCGCGATCGCGCGCAGCAGCGCGGCTTTCGCGTCGTCGCCCGGTACGTGATGCAGCACGCCGATCAGCGTCGCGCCGTCGAACGCGGGTGCGTCGGGCAACGCGTCGACGGCATCCTCGACGAACGTCGTCCGCGCGCCGAAACCCGCGGCTTCGACGTTCGAGCGCGCGAGCGCGAGCATCGGCGCCGACGGGTCGACGGCCGTGAATTGCCAGCCCGGTTCCAGCGCGGCCGCGACGCAGATTTCCTGGCCCGTGCCGCCGGCGCCCGCGACGAGCATCCGTGCATCGGCCGCACCGATCGCCGACGCGAGCATGCACGCGGCGAGTTCGTGGCAGGCATCGTAGCCGGCGAGCGCGATGCGCGATTGCTCGGCATATTCGTGTGCGCGTGATGGATCGAATTTCGCGGCGCTGGCGGGAAGTGACATGGCGGAGTGCTCGGGTCGGGGCGGACGACGTGTCCGCGAACGTGACGCAGAGCGTATGTGCGCGAGGCCGGCGCAACAAGGCGAGCGGTCATTCCGGTATGCCGACTACCCGACTCGCCGGCGCGTGCCGGCCGGCGGTTACGACGGCTGGTTTGCCGGGGTCGATTCGCATTTAAAAATGTCTGACCACGCTGCATCGCGGCGGCAAATCCGGCGCATACTCGTTTCTCCCCCCGCCTGGCCTTCGCATGCCGGGCCCCGATGCGCTGCGCCATTGGCGCGGCCATGCCGCTCGGTACGCACGAGGAGCGCATGATGTCCGATTGTCCGCACGATCCGTACGCGCAGCACTACATCCACTGCTTGCCGTTTGGCGCGCAGCCCTGCGGCGCGCTCTGCACGACGCCGCGCACGCATTTCCGCGTGTGGGCGCCCGGCAGCACGCACGTCGAGCTCGAACTCGATACCGGCTACGGCCCGACGCTCATCCCGATGACGAGTGCCGGCCCGAACTGGTTCGAAGTCTTCGTCGATTGCGGCGCGGGCGCGCGATACCGCTATCGTCTCGACGATACCGTATCGATTCCCGATCCCGCGTCGCGCTCGCAACCCGAAGGGCTCAACGGCCCGAGCGAGGTCGTCGATCCGCGCGCGTTCACGTGGCGCAATACGTTCTGGCACGGGCGCGCGTGGGAGGACATCGCGCTCTATGCGATCCGCCCGCACGCGGTGGGCGGCTTCGACGGCGTGCGCCGCCGCCTGCCGCGGCTCGCGCGCCTCGGCGTGACCGCGCTGGAGTTGCTCGCGTCGCCGCACGACAGCCTGCCGTTCGCGCCGCTCGCGGCCGAAGGCGGCCCGGCCGCGTTGAAGGCGCTGATCGACGACGCGCACGGCTACGGTCTCGCGGTGCTGCTCGAGCTCGACTATGCGCGCTTCGGCAGCGGCACCGATGCGCTTCGCCACTACGCGGGGCCGTTCTTCCATACGCGCGACGATCCGTTGCAGGCCGCGCCGCTCGCGCTCGATCATCCGGAAGTGTGCGATTTCTTCTGCGACAACGCGCTGTACTGGATCGACGAATACCGCTGCGACGGGCTGCGCCTGCGCGAAGCCGACCGGATCGGCGTGTCGTGGCTGCGCGAGATCGCGGATCGCGTGCGCGCCGCCGTGCCGGCCGACCGGCTGATCCACCTCGTGCTCGGCAGCGAGCGGCATCCGGCGCATCTCGCCGATACCCATTTCGATGCGCAGTGGAACGGGTGCGGCGAGCGTGCGCTGCACCGGCTCACGGGGCGCGACACGTCGGCGCATGAAGGCATTTCCACGCATCAGTCGATTCACACGCTCGCCCGCGCGCTGACCGCGGCCGGCGCGGCGTACCAGCCGGCCGCATCGGCGGACGGAATGGCCGCCGAAGGCGGCCTGTCGCTGACGTCGCTCGTGCTGTCCGATGGCGCCTGGCGCGACACCGGCCCGGGCGACAGCGGGCAGGCGGCCGGCCTGGCCGCGCTCGCGCTGTCGCTGCTCACGCCGCAGATCCCGCTGATCTTCGACGAAACCGCGCGCGACATCGATCGTGCGCATTTCGTGCAGTCGGCGCTCGCGGTGCGCGCGAAGCTGATCGCGCCCAGGCTGTCCGATTGCCGGCCGCAGGAAGCCCATGCGCTGAAGGCGGACGGCGACGGCGATGCCGACGCGCTGTGCGCATCGTGGCGGCTTGCCGACGACGAGACGTTGACGATCGCGTTGAATCTGTCGCCCGATGCGGTGCCGTTCGACGCGCCGGGCGGGCGGGTGGTGTTCGAGACGCCGGCGCGCGCGCGCGACCGGGTCGATGAAGGGGAGTTGCCGCCGTATTCGCTGGTCGCGTGGCTGACCGGCGACGTCAACCACTATGCGCTGACGCACGACGTGCGTCGCATCGACGACGGTTCATGGCGCGCGATGCGTCCGCACCTGAACGCATGAACGCATGAACGCATGAACGCCTGAGTCGATGAACGTGTGAAGCGGCGGGGCCGGCAGCGCTGCCGGAGGGGGCCGAATTACCAGAACCCGCGAATGCCCGCGATCCCGTACGCGCCGTGACGGCGCGCGTCGTCGAGGTGTGCATGCGTCAGGCCGCCGAGCGCGAACACGGGCATCGCGGCCTGTGCGGCCAGCATGCCGAATTGCGCCCAGCCGAGCGTCGGCGCGCCGGGATGACTCAACGTGGGCAGCACCGGCGACAGCGTGACGAAATCCGCGCCGGCGCGCGCGGCCAGCAGCAGATCTTCCGGTGAGTGGCACGCGGCGGACACCCATCGTCCGGCCGGCAGCGGCCGTTGCGCGACAGCGCGCAACGCGGCGCCGTCGAGATGCCAGCCGGCGCCGTCGAGCCGCATCACGCCGGCTGCCTCGATCGGGCCGTTCAGCATCAGGTGCGCGCCGGCCGCGTCGCAGCGCGCGAGCGCCGCGGCGGCCAGCGACGCGAACGCGGCCGCGTCGAGCGATTTGACACGCAGTTGCACGAGCGCTTCGCCGCGCGCGAGCACGGCCGACAGCCGGTCGAGGAACGCGGCCCGATCGGCCGCCGACGCGGACGCCGGTTCCGGCGTGATCACGCAGCAGCGCGGCAGCGGCGCGTTCATCGCGCGATGCGACGCGCGGCCGTCATTCGTCGGCCTCCTTCGCGATCTTCGGATAGACGCGTACGAGCACGATGCGCGGCCCGTTCATCTTCTTCACGACGATGTCGAAGCGGTCGAACGACACGCGCTGCCCTTCGGTCGGCAGGTCGCTGAGCGCCTGGATCACGAGGCCGCCGACCGACTCCGCGCGGCCTTCGTCGATGTCGATGCCGAGCGCCTGCTCGAGCGACACGACGGGCAGGCTGCCCTTGCCCATCAGCGTGCCGTCGTCGAGGCGGCTCCAGTCGGCGTCGCCCTGGCGGAATTCGTCGTGGATCTGGCCGACCAGCGCGCCGAGCAGGTTGTCGAGCGTCAGGAAGCCGATCGGCTTCTCGCCCTTGCTGCCGACCAGCGCGAAGTGCGGGGCGCCCTTGCGGAAGCGGCGGAACAGCTCCAGCGCCGGCGTATCGGGCTTCACGTACTGGACCGGGCGCACGTAGTCGGAGAGATCCTCGAGCGCGGCGCCCGCGTGACGCGCGAGCAGCAGGTCCTTCAGGTGGATCAGCCCGCTCACCTGTTCGCGCGACGCATCCTCGAACAGCGGATAACGGCTGAAGCGGTGCCGCGCGACGATCTCCATGTTGTCGGGCAGCGGCAGGTCGCGCCGCAGGCCGATCATTTCATGGGCCGGCCGCATCAGGTCCGACACGGTCATCGACGAAAAATCGAGCGAATGCGCGAGCGTGTTCCACTCGTCGTTGCTGTACGTGCCGCGCGCCGGCTGCGCCGCATTGCCGGCCGCGCTGCGGCGGCTGCGCAGGATCAGCTTCAGCTCGTCGGTCGAATAGTGCGCGTCGCCGCCGTGGTCGGCCGACAGCCCCGCGAGCCGCAGCACCGCGTTGGCGCTGGTGTTGAGCACCCAGATCGCCGGATACATCGCCCAGTAGAACGCATAGAGCGGCAGCGCGACCCACAGGCCGACCTTCTCCGACTGGCGGATCGCCATCGATTTCGGCGCCAGTTCGCCGACGACGATGTGCAAAAACGAGATCAGCGAGAACGCGAACACGAGCGAGATCAGGTGCACGATGCGTTCGGACTCGACGCCGATCAGGTCGAGCAGCGGGCCGATCAGTTGCGCGAACGCAGGTTCGCCGACCCAGCCGAGGCCGAGCGACGCGAGCGTGATGCCGAGCTGGCACGCGGAAAGATATGCGTCGAGCCGGCCGTGCACGAGGCCGAGGATGCGCCCGCGCAGGCCGTGCTTGCGGGCGAGGGTCTTGACGCGCGTTGCGCGGAGTTTGACGAGGCCGAATTCGGCCGCAACGAAGAACCCGTTCAGGGCCACCAGGAACAACGCGCCGATGAGCGCGAAGATCTGTAACAAAGAATCGCTCCGGTTATGACAGGCCCGTCAGTATAGGGCCCGGAAAGGAAGTTGTAATGTTTCGGGCGGCCGACCGCTTACACCGGCGCCTCGCACGGAATCGAGAACGTGATGGTGGCGGGCGCGCCGTCGGCGAACGCGTCGTGCGCGAACGTGCCGCCGTGCGCGAGTGCGACGCGCTGGCACAGCGCCAGCGTCCACGCGCTGCGTTTCGCGTCGCGCTCGCGCAGCATCTCGCGCCGCGCGAACGATTCGAATACGTGCGGCCGCGCGGGATCGACGAGCACGTCGGCGTTCACGGTGCACGTGGCGCGCGCGGTGAACTGCGCGCCGTCGCGTGTGCAGGCGAACGCGACGCGGCTGCCCGCGGCGCTGGCCTCGACGGCTGTCGTCAGCAGGGTCCAGAGCGCCTGCGCGACGCGTTCGCGATCGACGGCGATCGACGGCTCGCCGTCCGGCAGCGTCGCGTCGAGCGCGACCTCGCGTGCGTCGGCGAGCGCGAAGCGCACGAGCGCCAGCGTGTCGTCGAGCAGCGCGCGCGCCGCGAACCGCTGCGGCGCGAGCGCGAGCGTGCGCGTTTGCGCGCGCGGCGCGTCGAGCACGTCGTCGATCAGCGCGACCTGCTGGTCGATGCCGGTGCGGATGCCCGCGAGCGCGCGCTGCAGGTTCGGATCGGCATTGGCGAGCTGGCGTTCGAGCACGTAGGCCCAGCTGTGCATCGCATTCAGCGGGCTGCGCAGGTCGTGCGACGCGGTGGAGAGCGCCTGGTCGCGCAGGAACAGCGCCGCCTGGGCGGCGTAGTGCGCTGCGCGTTCGCGCAGCAGGTCGGCGGCGGGATCGACGGAATGGGGCGTCACGGAGCTGGCCTGTCGGAAGCGGTTGGCGTAAGGGTCACGCGAATCGTCATTATAGGGACGGTGGCGATCACGCCGGCAGCGCGTCCTCGTCCTTTTTCCGCGCGGCGCCGTTCGGCAGCAACTGGCACGCGAGCAGGCCGGCCAGCATCAGCGCGCAGCCGACGAGCGCGCGCAGCGTCAGCGCTTCGCCGAGCGCGGCCCACCCGGCGATCGCCGCGAACACGCCTTCCATGCTGAAGATCACGGCCGCGTGCGCGGGCGCCGCGTCGCGTTGCGCGACGACCTGCAGCGTATAGCCGACGCCGACCGACAGCAGCCCGCCGTACAGCAGCGTGGGCAGCGCGCCGCGCAGCATCGCGACGCTGACCGGCTCGACCGCCAGGCCGACGGCGAGGCACGCCACGCCGCACATGGCGAACTGCAGGAACGCGAGCACGAGCGGATCGTGGCGTTTCGCGAGATGGCCGACCGCCATCACGTGCGCGGCGATGATGACGGCGCCCGCGAGCTGGAACCAGTCGCCGTAGAGCACCGAGAAGTGCTCGTCGATGCTCAGGAAATACAGGCCGATCGCGGCCAGCAACGCACCGAACCACGTGCCCGCGCCGATCCGGTGCCGCGCGAACACGCCCATCAGCGGCACGATCACGACGTACAGCGAGCTGATGAAGCCGGCATTGGCGATCCGCGTGTATTGCAGGCCGACCTGCTGCAGCGAGATCGACACGGCGAGCAGCCCGCCGAGCGCGAGGCCCGGCAGCAGCAGCGCCGGGCCGCGGCGGATCGCCGCGAGCTGCGCGCGCGACGCCGGATTCAGCATCAGCAGCGGCGCCAGCACGAGCGCGCCGAGCAGGAAGCGCAGCCCGGTGAACAGGAACGGCCCGATCACGTCGAGGCTCAGGCGTTGCGCGACGAACGCGGAGCCCCAGATCGCGGCGGCGCCGAGCATCAGCAGGTTGGCGCGGAGGTGCTTGCGGGCGTCGGGCTTCATCGGCATTCGTCTGGAGATTGCGGGCGGCGGAACCCGCGAGTTTACGCCGAGATTGCCAGGCTGTCGGCAAACCTGCGCAGCGCGGCGGCGGCCCGGGCGTCCCGGACGCGCGAATACAGCACGACCTGCGACTGCGGCAGCACCGGCAGCCCGAATTTCGCGCCGACGTCGACCAGCGTGCGCGGGGCGACGCGCCGTGCGAGCGGGCAGACGGCCAGCCCCGCCGCGGCGGCGGCCGAGACCGCCGCGACTCCGCCGCCCGTGAAGCGCTCGCGCCACGGCAGCCCCGCGCGGTCGAGCGCGCGCAGCGCGGCCGCCCGCACGCCGCAGGGGCCGGCCAGCACCGCGAGCGGCAGCGGCTCGCCCGCGCGCGGCGCCCAGTCGGGCGCGGCGAGCCACGCCAGCGGCTCGGTGAACAGCAGCGTGCCGTCGTCGCGCGGCGGGTCTTCGCCGGGCTCGTGCCGGACGATCACCGCGTCGAACCGCCGTTCGTCGTATTGCGGGAGCAGGCTCGTCGACGCCCCGAGATGCATTTCCAGCGACAGCCCCGGATCCTGGCGGTGCAGGCTCGTGAGCACGGCCGGCAGGTCGGGCACCGCGACGTGCTCGCTGACGCCGAGCGACAGGCGCACCGTGCCGGTCGAGATCGCGCCGAGCGCATGCTCGTGCGCGTCGAGCAGCGCGCGGGCGGCCGGCAGGAAATGCTCGCCGTCGGCGGCCAGCTTGACGACGCGCGGCGTGCGCGCCAGCAGCGGCTTGCCGAGGTGGGCTTCCAATCGTTTCAGCTTCAGGCTGACGGCCGATTGCGTGGTGCCGAGCGCATCGGCGGCGCGCGTGAAGCTCGCGAGATCGGCGACCAGCACGAACGCGCGGACGGCATCGAGATCGAGTACTTTCATTTCCAATGAAAATTGATGAAATATTGATCAATGACTGTTCATTATAGATCGGCCGGCCTAACCTGACGCCGTGTTTTCGTTCTTCAACGTCATTCACCGACAGGAGCAGGACCATGCCATTCACCCGTATCGCCGTACGCGAAGGCAAACCGGCCGCCTACCGCGCGGCACTCGTCGACGGCGTGCATCGCGCGCTGATGCAGACGTTCAACGTGCCCGAGGACGACATCTTCATGGTCGTGACCGAGCATGCGGCCGAGAACTTCGTGTTCGGCCGTCATTACTACGATATCGAACGCAGCGACGATCTCGTGATGATCCAGATCACCGCGAACAACACGCGCACGCTCGAGCAGAAGCGGGCGCTGTACCGGACGATCGCCGAGAACCTCGCGCAACAGCCGGGCGTGCGGCAGGAAGACGTCTTCATCAGTCTTGTCGAGGTGCTGAAGGAGAACTGGTCGTTCGGCAACGGCATCGCGCAATACGCGGTCTGACGCGCCGGCTTGATCCGCCACGGCGCGACGGGGCCGGATCGGCGCCTGCGCGTTTGGGCGGCGTGTACTATGGAAGCTGCTTCACGAGCGACGCCGGCGCGGTCGATGCGCCGGCGATCCTTGATGTGCGGGAGCCTCCATGTCGCGTGCGCTGGAAATCGTGTTGTCGTTGTCGCTGGAAGGATGGCCGGGAAAGGGCGCGGGCCGCACCCGCGGTGCGCAGCGCGACTTCGGCGCCGAGCTCGTGCGTGCGTGGCGGATCTGCCCGCAGGTCCGGATGCGGCGCGGCCACGAGCGCGTGACGATCGAGCCGTGCCAGATCGACGAGGCCGAGCGCAGCCCCGGCGCGAGCTGGTGGACCTGGGTCGAATCGAACGCGCATGGCACGCGGGTCGTCGCGTCGCGCACCGAAACGTTCGCCCCCGGCGTCACGCAGCGCGAGCTGTTCGACGCGGAGCACGCGGGCATCGTCGTCGCGACGCCGCTGCCGATACCGGCGTCGGCCGCCGAAATCGACGGCGTTGCACCGGACACCGACGAAGCGCGATCCCAGGCAGCGGCGCCGCGCATCGTCAGCGAACGGCGGCGCGGGCGCTGGGCCGACGACAGCGGCGTCGTGGTCGAAATGACGCTCGACGACATCACGCTGCACGGCGGCGGCGAGCCGCCGCGCCGCTACGTCGAGCTGCGCCTGGCCGCGCCCGACTGGGAAACCGTTGCCGCGCGCACGGCCGCGCTGCACGCGCTGTTCGCCGCGGCGCGCGAACTGAGCGGCGCATGGCCCGCGTTCGTGCAACTGACGAGCGTGATCGACCGCGCCTGCGCGGGCGGCTCGGTGGCCGCCGTGCTGGTCAAGGCACGGCCCGTCGACCTGACCGGCATCCGCACGCAGCGCGCCGCGCTGTTCGCGCTGGCCGGCGACATCACCGCGCAGTGGCTCGGCAACGAGTGCGGCGTGCTCGATCGCGACGATCCCGAATTCGTCCACCAGATGCGCGTCGCGCTGCGCCGCCTGCGCACGCTGATGCGCTTCTTCCCACGCTTCACCGACCGTCGATGGAAGGACACGCTCGGCGTCGACCTGCGCTGGCTCGCCGCCCTGCTCGGCACGGTGCGCGACTGGGACGTGTTCGCGACCGAGAGCCTGCCTGCGCTGATCGCGGCCGACGGCGGCGGCAGTGCGTGGGACGGCACGCTCGACGCGGCCCGCGCGCAGTCGATGGCCGCGCGCGTCGAGCTGCGGCAGGCGCTGCATTCGGCCCGCTATGCGCGGCTGACGCTCGGCTGGCTCGAATGGCTGGGCACGCTCGCGCTGCCGGCGGCCGACGGCGACGACGCGCCGTCGCTGCGGCGTCACGCGACCAAGCGCGTGCGGCGGCTGTTCGGTCATCTCTACGGCTCGCCGTCGCTCACGTCGCTCGACACGGCGGCACGCCATCAGGTGCGGATCGATGCGAAGCGGCTGCGTTACGCGCTCGAATTCTTCGCGTCGCTGGCGTCGCGCCGCACGCGCAACGAGACGGTCAAGACGCTGGCGCGCGTGCAGGGCGTGCTCGGCGAGGCGAACGACGCGATGGTCGCGCTTCACCATCTCGAGCAACTGGGGGCGCCGCC
Source organism: Burkholderia anthina (assembly GCF_001547525.1). Classification (GTDB taxonomy): domain Bacteria; phylum Pseudomonadota; class Gammaproteobacteria; order Burkholderiales; family Burkholderiaceae; genus Burkholderia; species Burkholderia semiarida. Next base: position 553,820 of record NZ_LNJP01000003.1, on the reverse strand, counting down.
GTATCAGCTCGGTTTCGTGCGCGGCTACGGCGCCGCGCTCGAACAGCGCGCGGCGCGCGACGCCGAAGCGCTGCTGGCCAGCCTGCGGCCGCCGAAGCTCGACGGCAAGCCGGGCTGAGCGCCGCCTCTATAATGGCCGCCCGTTTTCCATACGCATGCCGATGATGACCGACGCCCCGCATTCTTCCTCGTCCACCGGACCGCTCGAACTGGGCGGCGAGCTGTGGTTGCGCGCCGGCGAACAGACGCTCGGCGGCGCGACGCGCATCGCGCTGCTCGCGGCGATCGGCGACACCGGTTCGATCACGCGCGCGGCCAAGGCCGTCGGCCTCAGCTACAAGGCCGCGTGGGACGCGGTCGACACGATGAACAATCTCGCCGGCGAGCCGCTCGTCGCGCGTGCGACGGGTGGCAAGGGCGGCGGCGGCACGACGCTGACGCCGCGCGCGACGTCGCTGATCGCCGCGTTCCGCACGATCGAGCGCGAGCATCGCCGCTTCATCGAGGCGGCGAGCGCGGCCGTAGCCGGCTTCGACGTCGACTGGGCGCTGATCGGCCGGATCGGGATGAAGACGAGCGCGCGCAACCAGTGGTTCGGCAAGGTTGCGTCGATCGTGCGCGGCACCGTCAACGACGAGGTGACGCTTGTGCTGCCTGGCGGGCAAGCCGTCGTCGCCGTGCTGACGCACGAAAGCGCCGACGCGCTCGGGCTGCGGGAAGGCGAGCCCGCGTGCGCGCTGGTGAAGGCGTCGTGGGTCGTGCTCGCGGTCGACGATGGCGGGCCCGACCTGAAAGTTTCCGCGCGCAACCGGCTGCACGGCAGCGTGGAAGCCGTCGCGGCGGGCGCGGTGAACAGCGAGGTGACGCTGGCGCTCGACGGCGGCGGAACGCTGACGGCCGTCGTGACCAACGACAGCGTCGATGCGTTGCAGCTCGACGCGGGCCGGCGGGCCATCGCGCTGTTCAAGGCGTCGAGCGTGATTCTGGCGGTGACGGGCTGACCCGGCGGGCAGCGCGAGCGCGGCACTCGCTTGCCGGCGCCCGTCGTGCGAGGGACGGGGCGAAGCCGCTGCCGCCCGCGTGCGCATTGCACCGGCTTCGTTTTCCGCTATCGGCATGTGTCGCGACGCGGCTTCTCCCGGGCTCCAACGTGGCGGCAAACGCCACGATCACGGCCACGGCCGCGTGCTCACGAGACGCGCGTCGGCCACTCCGCGTGCGGCGAACTCGCCTGTACGCGTCCTTCGCTCAACTGCACGACCTGGTCGCCGAACGCGGCGACGTCGTCGGGGTCGTGCGAGATCAGCACCATCGGGATGTCGAGCCGCGCCTGCAGTTCGGCGAGCTCGTGACGCATGCGCTGGCGCATCGCGCCGTCGAGCGCCGCGAACGGTTCGTCGAGCAGCAGGATGCGCGGCTGCGCGACCAGCGCGCGCGCGAGCGCGACGCGCTGCTTCTGCCCGCCCGATAGCTGCGACGGATATTGCCCCGCGAGCGATTCGAGGTCGAACGCGCGCAGCCAGTACGCGACTTCCGGCGGCACCGTCCTCGCGCGCGGGTTGCGCAGCCCGGACGTGAGCCCGAACGCGATGTTCTGCCGCACGTTCAGATGCGGAAACAGCGCGTAGTCCTGGAACAGGTACGCGACACGGCGTTCGCGGGTCGGCACGTCGATGCGGCGCGCGGCGTCGAACAGCGGCTCGCCGTTCAGCGTGATCGTGCCTGCGTCGGGCGTCAGCAGCCCGGCGATCGCCTGCAGCGTCATGCTCTTGCCCGCGCCGGACGGCCCGAACAGCACGACGCGCTGCGTCGTCGCCGTGAACGACACATCGAGCGCGAAGCGGCGCTCGGCGTTCGCGTAGGTCTTGCGGATGTCGACGACGAGGCTCATGTGGGCCTCCGCCGAAGCGGGCCAGCTGCCGGGCGGCGCCGGCGATGCGGACAGGGCACGCGCTTCATGTCGGTTGGCTCCGCCGTGCGCGCGACGGTACGAGCCAGCCGGTCGCGAGCAGCACCAGCACGCAGGTGATCGACGTCACCAGCACGAGGAAATTGGCCGTGTTGTCGTCGCCGGCCTGCACGGCCGCGTAGATCGCGACCGACAGCGTCTGCGTGCGGCCGGGCAGGTTGCCGGCGATCATGAGCGTCGCGCCGAATTCGCCGAGCGCGCGCGCGAACGCGAGCAGCGCCCCCGCGAGAATCCCGCGCGTGGCGAGCGGCAGCGTCACGCGGAAGAACACCGCCACTTCGCCGAGCCCGAGCGTGCGCGCGGCGCGCTCGAGATGCGGATCGACGCCTTCGAACGCCGCGCGCGCCGATTTCAGGATCAGCGGAAACGCGACGACCATCGACGCGATCACCGCGCCTTGCCACGTAAACACCAGCTCGATGCCGAACGTGTCGAGCCACGCGCCGAATACGCCGCGCCGGCCGAGCAGCACGAGCAGGTAATAGCCGAGCACCGTCGGCGGCAGCACGAGCGGCAGCGTCAGCACGGCATCGACGACGTCGCGCAGCGGCGAGCGCCAGCGCGCGAGCACGAACGCGGCCGCGACGCCGAGCACGACGTCGAGCGCGGTCGCCCAGCCGGCAACCTTCAGCGACAGCAGTAGCGGGACCCAGGCGTCTTGCATCGCGAGTCGCTCACCGGGCGGGCTTGAAGCCGAACGTCGACAGCACGGCCTGGCCCTGCGGCGACGCGACGAAATCGATGAACGACTGCGCCTGCGCGGCGTGGCGGCTGTCCTTGACCACCGCGATCGGGTAGGTGATGGCCGTCCGGGTCGGCACCGTCAGCGCGACTTTCACGCGGCCCGGCATGATCGCGGCGTCGGTACCGAACACGAAGCCCGCGTCGACCTCGCCGCGCGCGACGTAGTCGAGGCTCTGGCGCACGTTGGCGGCCAGCACGCCTTTCGCGCTGACCGCCTCCCACACGCCGGCCGCGCGCAGCGCGCCCTCGGTGTAGCGGCCGACCGGCACCGACGCCGGGTCGCCGTATGCGATGCGTTTCACGCCGGGCGCGGCCAGGTCGTTCAGCGATGTCGGCGCGGCCGCGTGGCTGTCGGCCGGCACGATCAGCACCAGCGAGTTCGCCGCGAAATCGCGGCGTGTGCCGGGCGCGATCACCTTTTCGTTCACCGCGCGATCCATCGCCTTCTGGTCGGCCGATGCGAACACGTCGGCCGGCGCGCCCTTGGCGATCTGCTGCATCAGCACGTCCGATGCGCCGAAGTTGAGCAGCACCCTGGTGCCTGGATGCTGCTTCTCGTACGCGTCGCCGACGGCCTTGAACGCGTTCGTCAGGCTGGCGGCGGCCGACACGACCAGTTCGTCGGCGGCCCAAGCGGGCGCGCTGAACGCGAACCCGGCGGCAAGCGCGGCCAGCGGCAGCAGGCGAAGCAGGGTGCGGCGAAGCGGACGGACGGTTGAGCGCATGGCGATTCGTTTTGAACGGGAGGAAACCGTAATCGTAATATAGGGCGGGTTATAACGCTCGGCATACTGCTCATGCGGCGGTGCGCATAAATGGTCGGACGTGAAAAGGAGCGGCCCGGCAGCCGGTCACGCGTGAAGCGTATGCGGCGCCGATTCGGTGCGCTGCAGCGACGACGGCTGCGACGCGGGATGGTAGTTCGGGTTGGCCTTCCAGCGCGCGCGGACGAACGGGCGCTCGTGCCCCGACAGTTCCAGCGCGACCTTGGTGACCCAGCGGTGTGACGGCACCGTGATGCCGTGCAGCGCCACGGTGACGAGCGCGAGGCTCGCGACGACCGCGGGCACCGACCAGCGGTGCGGCACCGCGCGCCACGAGCCGGCGATGAACGTGAGCGCGGCGAGCGCGCCGACGATGCAGCCGGTGATCGATTCGGACGGCGAATGCGCGTCGAGCGCGACGCGCGACACGCCGACCGCGATGCCGGCCGCCAGCCCGAGCGCGATGCCGGCGATCCGCAGCGGCGTGCGCGCGCGGATCAGCGCGAGGAAAATCGCGACCGGATACACCGACGTCGACAGCATCGCATGGCCGCTGAACCCGGTGAAATCCCACGCGCGGATGCCGATGCCCCAGCCGAGGAACGCGATCTTCGTGAGCGCCACCACGCCGATCGCGGCCGCGAGCACGCCGAGCCATGCGGCCGCGCGTTGCCACGAATAGCCGAGCGCGAGCCACACGGCAATCGTGATCGCGAGCGGCAAGGTCAGGCCGGCGCCGCCGAACGCGGTGATCATGATCCACAGATGAGAGGGCAGGTCGAACATCGGGAAGGGGACGAACGAGGGCGGGGAGAATGCTTAAATCAACGCGCGAGCCGGGCAGAACGACTACAACGGATACAAGCGGCGAAACCCCAGTATAGCGCCGCGTCCGCATGAGGCCCGTTTTTTGCGCCGCCGGGAACTATCGGCGCGCAGGAAAAATCCCAGAAACAATGTTATGGTGCATTGCACAAAGTTGAACGGTGCACCCATTGCGGCGCTTTCATGGCGCCCCTATTTTTCCTGACTGCGAGCCCGATCGATGACCAAAAGTCTGACCAAGGTATGGCTGGGCGGCATGAAACGCATGCTGTCTCCGGCCGCCAAGCGCGGCGCGCGCGATGCGCAACGCATCGCACGCGACGCACTCGAGGCCGCCTCTCCCGCCGTGTCCGATCTGTCCCCGCCACGCGAATCGCGCGTACGGCCGCGCGCGGCCGCGTGGGCGGCGGGCGAGTGGACACGCGGCGAACATCCGATGACGCCCGCGCTCGGGCGGCTGGTCCAGAACCTCGCGTACGGGCTCTACGTACCCCCCGGCCGGCGGCGCGGCGCGATGCCGCTCGTCGTGATGCTGCACGGATGTCAGCAGTCGGCGGATGAATTCGCGCAGGGCACGCGGATGAACCTGCTGGCCGACAAGCACGGCTTCGCGGTGCTGTATCCGGAACAGTCGCTGCGCGCGCACGCGCACGGCTGCTGGCACTGGTATGAAGACACCGACCGCGCGGGGCGCGGCGAGGCGGACACGGTGGCGTCGCTGGTCGACGCGTTGGTCGACGAGCACGGTTTCGACGCGTCGCGCGTCTACGTCGCCGGGCTGTCGGCCGGCGCGGGGCTCGCGTCGCTTCTTGCACTGCACCATCCGGAGCGCTTCGCGGCGATCGCGTTGCACTCGGGCCCCGCGCTCGGCGAGGCGAACTCCGGCATTACCGCGATGGACGTGATGCGGCGCGGCCTGCGCCAGAACCCGGCCGCGGCGGTCGATGCGCTGGTCGATACCGGTGCGTATCCGGGCATGCCCGTGCTGATCGTCCAGGGCGACGGCGATCATGTCGTCGCGCCGAAGAATGCCGATCAACTGACCGTGCAGTTCATGCGCCTGAACGGGCTTGCCGACAGCCGCGGTGCGCTGCGCGGCGGCGAGCGCGTCGAGACGCGCGAAACGGGCGTGCAGATCACCGATGTGTGTCGCGACGGCGAGCCGGTCGTGCGGCTGTGTCACGTGAAAGGGCTCGCCCACGCGTGGGCCGGCGGCGACGAAGCCGTGCCGTTTCACGCGGCGGTCGGCCCCGACGCAAGCGCGATGATCTGGTCCTTTTTCGAAATCTATCGCCGCACTGTGGCGACGGAACGACGCACCGTCTGATCGATGCTGGTCAAAGCCTAGGGTTTTCCCTATAATTCGGGAAAACCCTAGTCCAGAACCTTTGAACAGCGAGATCGACCATGTACCTGCTGAGCCACCTCTTCCTGATGCTGACCAAGAACGCCGAAAAGGCCGCGAAAGAGCGCGCCGACGCGTACCTGGCCGAAGCCACCGACATCTACGATCTCGAATTCCGCATGCGCAAGATCGATCGCGACGCGGCAATGAACCGCCCGTATTCGATCGGCGCGCGCTAAGCAGCGCACGCGGGCCTTGCCGGCCCGCCAGTTCGACGAATCGCGCAAAAGGGCGCGTGCGGCACGATGCCGCACGCGCCCTTTTTGCATCCTGCCGGAACCTGCGGCCGTCAGACGAGCGTCAGCCGCACCGGCACGTTGTTGCGCGTGGCGTTCGAATACGGGCACACGTGGTGCGCCTTGTCGACCAGCGCCTGCGCGTCGGCCTTGTCGAGCCCCGGCAGCGACACGCGCAGCTCGATGTCGAGCCCGAAGCCGCCTGCGTCGTTCGGGCCGATGCCCACCTCCGCCGTGACTTGCGTGTCGGCCGGCAGCGTCTGCTTGTTCTGGCCCGCGACGAATTTCATCGCGCTCAGGAAACAGGCCGAGTAACCTGCGGCAAACAGCTGCTCCGGATTCGTGCCTTCCGCACCCGTGCCGCCGAGTTCGCGCGGCGCGGCCAGCTTCACTTCCAGCTTGTGGTCGGCGGAAACCGCGCGGCCGTCGCGGCCGCCCGTGCTCGTGGCGCTGGTCTTGTACAGAATGTTCATCGTGCTGCTCCTGTCGGGAAGAGAGGGAGAAAGCGGTCCGGTCGGACGGGGTGTCGCCGGCCACGAAGCAAATATAGAACACAAATTATTAGTGTGCAAATTAAATTTCGAAGAAAAAGCCCGGCACGCCGGGCGGTCGATCCGAGCTCGAGCGTCAGCGTTCGTTGGCCGCCGACAAAGCGTCGCGCAACTGCTGGAGATCGGCGCGCAGCCTGATCAGGAATTCGGGTGTCTGTTGCATCGCGCAAAAGAGGTCGGCGGGCACCGAGCGCGCGCGCTCCTTCAGCGCACGGCCTTCCGGCGTCACCCGCACGTTGACGACGCGTTCGTCGGTCGCGCTTCGCACGCGCTCGACGTAGCCGAGTGCCTCCAGCCGCTTGAGCAGCGGCGTGACCGTGGCCGGATCGAGGTCGAGCCGCGCGGCGATGTCCTTCACGGCCATGTCGTCGCGCTCCCACAGCACGAGCATCGCGAGATATTGGGGATAGGTCAGCGACAGCTTGTCGAGCAGCGGCTTGTACGCCTTCGTCATCGCGTGCGAAGTCGAATAAAGCGCGAAGCAGAGTTGCTCGTCGAGTGTCTGGGGCAGCGCGGGCAGGCGATCCATGGTTCGGGAAGCGCATCGGATGCGCGAACGATTTGCACACGAATTATTTTGCGCGCAAAAGGTTTGGCTGAACAGGGGGCCGGCGGGCAGTCGATATGGAAAAAGGGGGAGATCAGAAGCGCGCCGGCGACGACCGGGGGCCGAACAGCGGAGCGGCCGGCGACATGCGCCGGCCGGAAGCAGGATCAGCGGCCCGACATCGTCGTCGTCGCGCCCGGTTCCTGCACACCGAAGCAGCCGCGATAGGTCGCGTAGAACGAGCAGTACAGCATCGTGACGATGATGATCGTCACCGGCATCATGATCGTCAGCGCATACGCCCCCGCGCCCAGCGCTTGCAGCAGCAGCGACAGCGCGAGCGACGTGCCGAGCGCGACGGCGAACCACAGCACGCCGTACACGACGAACGCGCCGCGATTGCGCCAGCAGCTGACGACGCTGAAGAACAGCGCCTTCGCGGGCGGGACGTCATGCCATGCGACCAGCACCGGCGCGAACCAGAACAGCATCGCGACCGGCAGATAGAGCAGCGTCGCGAAGAACAGCGCGCCGAGCGCGCCTTGCGCGGCGAGCGTCTCGGGCGTCGTGTTCGCTTCGTCGGCCGCGTCCATCATCATGTGGAACAGCGCGCCACCGTCCACGAACGACGAAGCGGCGAACACCAGCACCATCGACGCGACGTAGATCATGCCGAGCGCGAGCAGCCGCTGGGTCGCGACGGTGCCGTACGAGCGAAAGCCGTCCACGAGGATCGTTGGCATCACGGTCTTGCCGGCCACCGTGTCGCGGCATGCGGCCATGAAGCCGACCGCGATGCCGGGAATGAACACCAGCGGCAGCGCCGAGCCGATCACGGGCACCATCGACACCAGCGTGATCGCGAGCAGGTACGTGAAGAACAGCGTGATGAACGCGAGCGGATTCCGGCGGAACAGCCAGATGCCTTGACGGAACCAGACATAGCCCGTTTTGGCGGGCACTTCGATCAGTTGCATGCGGTTTGGATCTCGGGAAGCGCGGGCGTATGCGCGATACGCTCACGCAGAATGCGTTCGAAATGGCCGGGGTCGTGCGGCTTGAGCATCTCGGCCGCGCGCGGCAGGTAGAAGTCGTACAGGCGCGACACCCAGAAGCGGTACGCGCCGGCGCGCAGCATGTCGCTCCAGTGGCGGCGCTCCTCGGCCGTGAACGGCCGAACCGTCTGGTACGCGCGCAGCAGCGCATCGGCGCGCGCGGCGTCGAGCGCGCCGGTCGCGAGGTCGACGCACCAGTCGTTGACGGTGACCGCGACGTCGAACAGCCACTTGTCGCAGCCCGCGAAATAGAAGTCGAAGAAACCGCCAAGCCGGACGTCGTGGCCGGTGCCGGGCGCCGCGTGCGCGAACAGCACGTTGTCGCGGAACAGGTCGCAATGGCATGGGCCGGCCGGCAGCGCCGCATAGTCGTCCGACGCGAAGAAGCCGGCCTGGTGCGCGAGCTCGCCTTCGAGCAGCGTGCGTTGCGCGTCCGTGATGAACGGCACGATGGCCGGCACGTTCTCCTGCCACCACGGCAGGCTGCGCAGGTTCGGCTGGCTGCGCGGATAGTCGCGCCCCGCGAGATGCAGGCGCGCGAGCATCTGCCCGACCTCGATGCAGTGTTCGACCCCGGGCGCGAGTTCCGCCGCGCCGTCGAGCTTCGTGACGATCGTGGCCGGCTTGCCGTGCAGCTCGCCGAACAGCGCGCCGTCGTCACGCGGGACCGGGTCCGGCACGGGCACGCCGTGGGCGGCCAGATGGCGCATCAGGTCGAGGTAGAACGGCAATTGCTGCGCCGTGAGCTTTTCGAAGATCGTGAGGACGTATTCGCCGCGCGTCGTCGTCAGGAAGAAATTGCTGTTTTCGATACCGGACGGAATGCCGCGGAACGCCAGCACGTCGCCCAGTTCGTAGTGGCGCATCCATTGCGCGAGATCGGAGTCGGAAACAGCGGTGAAAACGGCCATGCGGGATGCGTCGGTCAGGGTGTCGGCACGCGGGCGGCGTGCATCGCGACAACGGGTGAAGGGGCGGCGCGGCGCGCTCGGTGCGCGGCGCCGCGGAATCAGTAGCGCAGGTTCAGCGACGGCAGGCGCGTGATCGGGATGCCGGCGTCGTGCGGCTTCGGCGACGTGTCGGGCGTCGAGCTCATCTGATAGCGCGTGCCGAAGTTCGACTTCACGTCGATCTCGACCGGCTTGCCGCGGTCGCGGTACTCGGTGACTTCGGTGCCGTTCTTGCTCTTTTCGTGGAAGCTCGGCGTGCGGCGGATGTCGGCGAAATCCACTTTCGACGTGACTTCGGCGCCCGGCCGGTTGATCTTGCGGAGATCGGGCAGGCCGGCGGCTTCGTTGGCCTCGGCCCGGGCCTGCGCGTCGGCGCCCGGCGCGTCGGCCTCAGGCGTGCCGCCGGCGGCGTGAGCGACGCTGGCGGCGGCAAACGCGACGGCAGCGGCGACGAAAATGAGCGGCTTCATGATGAGTCTCCAGTGAACCCACCGATTTTAGCAAATACTGCGCGCCATCCGGCCCCTGCGTGTGCGGGGGCGGCCATAAAGGCGCCCGAGTTCCGTGGTAATGTCGTCGGATCAGACGAGGTGATGAAAATGAAGAACGATTTGAGCCGCCGGCACCGTGTGCTGTCGCCCGAAAGCCCGTCGGTCGAGGCTTTCGACGATCCGATCGCCGCGGTCGCGCGGCTGTCCGCCATCTACGACACGAACACGGGCTTCCTGCGCGATGCGTTCGCGCGCTATCGCCGCCACGAAGCGATTACCGAGCACGTGCGCGCATGCTATCCGTTCGTGCGGATCCGCACCGACGTCAACACGCACGTCGATTCGCGCCGCTCGTACGGCTTCGTCGCGGGCCCCGGCGTATTCGAGACGACGGTCACGCGCCCCGATCTCTTCGCGAACTACTACCGCGAGCAACTGCGCCTGCTGGCGAAGAACCACCATGTCAAGATCGAGATCGGCGTATCGTCGCAGCCGATTCCGATCCATTTCGCGTTTCCGGAAGGCATTCATCTCGAGGGCGAACTCGATCGCGACCGGCTGCTCGCGATGCGCGACATCTTCGACACGCCCGACCTGTCGTATCTCGACGACCGCATCGTCAACGGCACGTTCGAGCCGGCGCCCGGCGAGCCGCATCCGCTCGCGCTGTTCACGGCCGCGCGCGTCGACTTCTCGCTGCACCGGCTGCGCCACTACACGGCGACGTCGCCCACGCACTTCCAGAATTACGTGCTCTACACGAACTACCAGTTCTACATCGACGAGTTCGTGAAGCTCGGCCGCACGATGATGACGGAAAGCGACGATCCCGAGGTGCGCGCGTACCGCAGCGAGTACAGCGCGTTCGTCGAGCCGGGCGACGTCGTCACGTACAACGCGAACCTCGGCGGCGAGCCGGCCGAGGGCACCGCGCCGCCGCGCCTGCCGCAGATGCCCGCGTATCATCTGAAGCGCGCGGACGGCAGCGGGATCACGATGGTCAACATCGGCGTCGGCCCGTCGAACGCGAAGACGATCACCGATCACATCGCGGTGCTGCGTCCGCACGCGTGGGTGATGCTCGGCCACTGCGCAGGGCTGCGCAACACGCAGCGTCTCGGCGACTACGTGCTCGCGCACGGTTACGTGCGGGAAGATCACGTGCTCGACGCCGACCTGCCGCTGTGGGTGCCGATCCCGGCGCTGGCCGAAGTGCAGCTCGCGCTCGAGCGCGGCGTGGCCGAGGTCACGCGGCTGGAGGGCGTGGAACTGAAGCGCGTGATGCGCACGGGCACGGTCGCGAGCGTCGACAACCGCAACTGGGAGCTGCGCGACCATCGTGAGCCCGTGCAGCGGCTGTCGCAAAGCCGCGCGATCGCGCTCGACATGGAAAGCGCGACGATCGCCGCGAACGGCTTCCGCTTCCGGGTGCCGTACGGCACGTTGCTGTGCGTGTCGGACAAGCCGCTGCACGGCGAGCTGAAGTTGCCGGGCATGGCCGACACGTTCTATCGCGGGCAGGTCGACCAGCATCTGCAGATCGGCGTGAAGGCGATGGAGATCCTGCGCACGAACGGGCTCGACAAGCTGCATAGTCGGAAGCTGCGGAGCTTTGCGGAAGTGGCGTTTCAGTAACGGCACGGCGCAACGGCATCCATCACGACAAAGGCCGCATGCGAACTTGCGTTCACGTGCGGCCTTGTTCTTTTCGTTTCGGTGCGAAGGCCGGGCGGCCCCGCGCCCGGGCGCTCAGCATTCGCCCTTTTTCGCGTGTCCCGGCGGGCAGTGATAGCCGCCACGCCCGCGATAGTGCTGGTGCTCTTCCCATTCGCGGCGTTCCCAGTAGCGGCGGCCGTCCCAGTAGCGGTCGCCGTGCCAGCCGACGATGACCGCCGGTGCGGGGGCGACCACGACGGGGGCGGGCGCGACGACGACCGGCGCGGGCGTGCCGATGTTGACGTCGACGTTGACGGCGTGAGCGAGGCCGGACAGCGAAAGGCCGAGGCCGGCGAAAGCGAGGGCGATCAGCGAGCGTTGCATGTTCTTTTCCGTGGTGTCGTGATGAATAGGCCGACGCGACGCGATGGAAGCGAGGGGGGCGCTCCACCGGGGGAACGCCGCGCCGACAGAATGCAGTGTGCTGCCGCGCGACGGAAAAGGCGAGTCGTGATTATTACGGAGGATTGGCGGTGCACAGGCGCGCGAAGGGCCATCCATTTGACATTGGCGGGCCGCCGGTGCGGCTGATCCCGCCGCATGACGCAGCGCCGACTGCGGGATTTGACATTCGACCGCGCGCGGCGGCGAACGGGCATTAACAGCGCGTTACAAAGTCACGACCGGCGGGCCACCGGATCGCGCTGCCCTTTGCGTGAAAAGCACGACAGCCGGCCGTCGGGCCGGCTGTCGTCACTGACCGGTTACAGATAGAACATCCGGTCTTCTTCAGGCCGCGGCGGTTGACCGTCGCCGTCCGAACCTTCTTCTTCCTCGCCGCTGTCCTCGTAGAACGCGAGCACCGCGTCGAGCACCTGGTCGGGATCGTCGATCACCTGCATCAGGTTCATGTCTTCCGGATTGATCAGGCCCATCGGAATCAGTTGATCGCGGAACCATTGCAGCAGCCCCTGCCAGAATTCGCTGCCGACCAGGATGATCGGCACGAGGCGCGACTTCTTCGTCTGGATCAGCGTGAGCACTTCGGACAGTTCGTCGAGCGTGCCGAAGCCGCCCGGCATCACGATCACGGCATCCGAGTTCTTCACGAACGTGACCTTGCGCGTGAAGAAATGGCGGAAGCGCAGCGAGATGTCCTGATAGTGGTTGCCGGCCTGCTCGTGCGGCAGCTCGATGTTCAGGCCGACCGACGGCGCCTTGCCGGCGTGCGCACCCTTGTTCGCGGCTTCCATGATGCCGGGGCCGCCGCCGGAGATCACCGCGAAGCCGGCGTCCGACAGCTTGCGCGCGATCTGCGCGGCGAGCTTGTAGTGCGGATTGTCGGGTTTGAGGCGGGCAGAACCGTAGATGCTGACAGCCGGGCGGATCTCCGACAGGTACTCGGTCGCCTCGATAAACTCTGCCATAATCGTGAACATCTGCCACGATGCGCGCGCCTTCTTGGCCGTCGCGCGTTCTTGATCTGCGAGCGAACGCAGACTCGGAATCACTTTTCTCTTGTTCATAATGCCTGAAGAACGAAATCTGGAAGGTAAGACCCTGCTATTGGTTGACGGTTCGAGCTATCTGTATCGGGCTTACCATGCGATGCCTGATTTGCGTGGCCCTGGCGGGGAGCCGACCGGAGCGCTCTACGGAATCATCAACATGCTGCGCCGTATGCGCAAGGAAGTCAGTGCAGAGTATAGCGCTTGCGTGTTCGATGCAAAGGGCAAGACGTTCCGCGACGACCTTTATGCCGACTATAAGGCAAACCGCCCGTCGATGCCGCCCGATCTCGCCTTGCAGGTCGAGCCGATCCACGGCGCGGTGCGCGCGCTCGGCTGGCCGCTGCTGATGGTCGAAGGCGTCGAGGCCGACGACGTGATCGGCACGCTCGCGCGCGAGGCCGAACGGCACGGGATGAACGTGATCGTGTCGACCGGCGACAAGGATCTCGCGCAGCTCGTCACCGATCGCGTCACGCTCGTCAACACGATGACCAACGAAACGCTCGATCGCGACGGCGTGATCGCGAAGTTCGGCGTGCCGCCCGAGCGGATCATCGACTACCTCGCGCTGATCGGCGACACCGTCGACAACGTGCCGGGCGTCGAGAAGTGCGGGCCGAAGACGGCCGTGAAGTGGCTGTCGCAATACGACAGCCTCGACGGCGTGATCGAACACGCGGGCGAGATCAAGGGCGTGGTCGGCGACAACCTGCGCCGCGCGCTCGATTTCCTGCCGCTCGGCCGCAAGCTCGTGACCGTCGACACGTCGTGCGATCTCGCGCCGCATCTCGAATCGATCGAGGCGTCGCTGAAGACGGACGGCGAGGCGCGCGAGCTGCTGCGCGACATCTTCGCGCGCTACGGCTTCAAGACCTGGCTGCGCGAAGTCGACAGCGCACCCGCGGAAGGCGGCGGCGCCGATGCGCCGGAAGGCGAGCCGGCCCCGGTCGTCGCGGCGGACATCGCGCGCGAATACGACACGATCCAGACCTGGGAGCAGTTCGACGCGTGGTTCGCGAAGATCGACGCGGCCGCGCTGACCGCGTTCGACACCGAGACGACCGCGCTCGATCCGATGCTCGCGCGGCTCGTCGGGCTGTCGTTCTCGGTCGAGCCGGGCAAGGCGGCCTATCTGCCCGTCGCGCACCGCGGCCCCGACATGCCCGAGCAGCTTCCGCTCGACGAAGTGCTCGCGCGCCTGAAGCCGTGGCTCGAATCGGCCGATCGCAAGAAGGTCGGCCAGCACCTGAAGTACGACGCGCAGGTGCTCGCGAACTACGACATCGCGCTGAACGGCATCGAGCACGACACGCTGCTCGAATCGTACGTGCTCGAATCGCACCGCACGCACGACATGGACAGCCTCGCGCTGCGTCATCTGGGCGTCAAGACGATCAAGTACGAGGACGTGGCGGGCAAGGGCGCGAAGCAGATCGGTTTCGACGAAGTGGCGCTCGACCAGGCCGCTGCGTACGCGGCCGAGGATGCGGACATCACGCTGCAGCTCCATCACGCGATGTATCCGCAGGTCGCGCGCGAACCGGGCCTCGAGCGCGTGTACCGCGACATCGAGATGCCGGTGTCGCTCGTGCTGCGCAAGATGGAGCGCACCGGCGTGCTGATCGACGATGCGCTGTTGCAGGCGCAAGGCAGCGAGATCGCGACGCGCCTCATCGAGCTCGAGGGGCAGGCGTACGAGCTGGCCGGCGGCGAATTCAATCTCGGGTCGCCGAAGCAGATCGGGCAGATCTTCTTCGAGAAGCTGCAATTGCCGGTCGTGAAGAAAACGCCGAGCGGCGCGCCGTCGACCGACGAGGAAGTGCTGCAGAAGCTGGCCGAGGACTACCCGCTGCCGAAGGTGCTGCTCGAGCATCGCGGGCTGTCGAAGCTGAAGTCGACCTATACCGACAAGCTGCCGCGCATGGTGAATCCCGCCACCGGCCGCGTGCACACGAACTACGCACAAGCGGTCGCGGTCACGGGCCGGCTTGCGTCGAACGACCCCAATCTTCAGAACATTCCGGTGCGCACGGCCGAAGGTCGGCGCATCCGCGAGGCGTTCATCGCATCGCCGGGCCACCGGATCGTGTCGGCCGACTACTCGCAGATCGAGCTGCGGATCATGGCGCACATTTCCGGCGACGCGTCGCTGCTGCGCGCGTTCTCGCAGGGCGAGGACATCCATCGCGCGACGGCCGCCGAAGTGTTCGGCGTGACGCCGCTGGAGGTTAATTCCGACCAGCGCCGGATCGCGAAGGTGATCAACTTCGGGCTCATCTACGGGATGAGCGCGTTCGGGCTTGCATCGAATCTCGGCATCACGCGCGACGCGGCGAAGCTCTATATCGACCGCTATTTCACCCGCTATCCGGGCGTCGCGCAGTACATGGAAGACACGCGTGCGACCGCGAAGGAGAAGGGCTACGTCGAAACCGTTTTCGGTCGCCGCCTGTGGCTGCCCGAGATCAACGGCGGCAACGGCCCGCGCCGCCAGGCGGCCGAGCGCGCGGCGATCAATGCACCGATGCAGGGCACGGCGGCCGACCTGATCAAGCTGTCGATGATCGCGGTGGACGACTGGCTGACGCGCGACAAGCTCGCGTCGCGGATGATCATGCAGGTACACGATGAACTGGTGCTCGAGGTGCCGGAAGGCGAGCTGCCGCTCGTGCGCGAGAAACTACCGGAAATGATGTGCGGCGTCGCGAAGCTGAAGGTGCCGCTGGTCGCCGAGGTGGGCGCCGGCGCGAACTGGGAAGAGGCACACTGACGCACCCCCGCGCGGTTCCCGTTTCCCGCGGCATATTGTTGCAGGGATGCCAAATATCGAGATGGTTTGCTTGTGGTCAACGCGCAAGCTCCCGGACAATGCATGTGAGTCATGTCATTGACGCGGGGCGGCGCGCCCTGCGTTCCGGATCGGACGCATCGAAGTGCTTCGAACTGCACATCGATGATGTCCGAACCGGTTAATCCACCGGGCGGCGCGCGTATAGGGCGTTTGCTTCATCCGGCGGCAGCAGTTTCGAATCGCAAAGGGGGGAATCAGATGCATCGGATCATCATCGTAGGCGGAGGCGCCGGCGGCCTGGAACTGGCGACGCGGCTCGGCGACCGTTACGGCGCGCGCGGCAATCGTCCCGCGCGTGCGCTTGTCACGCTCGTCGACCGCAATCCGACGCACATCTGGAAACCGTTGCTGCACGAGGTCGCGGCCGGCAGCATGGACCCGTTCACGCAGGAGCTCGAGTATGCGGCGCAGGCGCGCTGGCACGGCTTCGAGTTCCAGCAGGGCGAGCTGACCGGGCTCGATCGCGCGGCGAAGCGCGTCACGCTGTCGCCCCTCAACGACAGCGACGGCGCGGAGCTGTTGCCGGCGCGCGAGCTGGAATACGACACGCTCGTGATCGCGATCGGCAGCACGACCCACTTCTTCGGCGTGCAGGGCGCACCGGAAAACGCGATCGCGCTCGACACGGTCGGGGAGGCCGAACGCTTCCGCAAGCGGCTGATCGCGGCGTGCATGCGCGCCGAGCACCAGGCGCCGGCGCCGAGCGCGCCGGGCGAGTCGGCCGAACCGCGCATCCAGGTCGTGATCGTCGGCGGCGGCGCGACGGGCGTCGAGTTGTCCGCGGAACTGCGCAATACCGCGCAGGTGCTGTCCGCGTACGGGCTGCACAAGCTCGATCCGCGCCATGACGTCGGCATCGTGCTGATCGAATCGGGGCCGCGGATCCTGCCGGCACTGCAGGAGCGCGTGTCGGCAGCGACGGCCGAACTGCTCGAGAAGCTCGGCGTGCGGCTGATGCTCGGCGAGCGCGTGACCGAGGTGGCGCCCGGGTTCGTGCATACCGCGAGCGGCAAGGCGGTGCGCGCGGACCTGACGGTCTGGGCGGCGGGCATCAAGGCGCCGTCCGTGCTTTCGCACCTCGACGGCCTCCAGGTCAACAAGCTCGGGCAGCTCGACGTGCGCCGCACGCTGCAGACCTTCACCGACGACAACGTGTTCGCGCTCGGCGATTGCGCGGCCTGCGCATGGCCCGGCAACGAACGCAACGTCCCGCCGCGCGCGCAGGCGGCGCACCAGCAGGCGAGTTTCCTGCTCAAGGCGATCGGCTGCCGGCTCGAGGGGCGCCCGCTGCCCGAGTTCACGTATCGCGATTTCGGTTCGCTCGTGTCGCTCGGCCACTTCAGTGCGGTCGGCAACCTGATGGGCGGGCTGATCGGCGGCAACATGCTGATCGAAGGGCTGTTCGCGCGCTTCATGTACATGTCGCTGTATCGGCTGCACATCGCGGCGCTGCACGGTTATCCGCGGATGATGCTCGACACGGTCGCGCACTGGTTGCGGCGCACGACGCTGCCGCGCGTCAAGCTGCACTGATCGCACGCTTGCGCGCGGAGCGGGCGGGGATGCGCCTGTCGAGCGTGTTCGCCGCCCGTTTTTCGTTTCGATTTGCAACGATTCGGCCGCGCGACGAACCGCGATACGGGCCGCCGCACGGTCGCTCGGCGGCCCGTCGGCAGGCCGCCGTGCGATGATCGATTCGATCGCCGCAGCGCGTGGTAATCGAGTCTTACACATCCGACAGTTGACGCGACAACGGATTATTGGGCATCTTGTCCGGGTTTTCGTTTGCGGCGGGGTGCCAACCGCCGCGACATCCGCGCCGTGCGCCGGTGCGATGCCCCGTCATGCCGTATCCGCGATCGTGACGGCGGCGCCCAATCGAGGAGTGCATTCATGTTGAAACCCGAAGTCGACAGCCTGGTCCCCCATGTCCCGTTCTCGCGCCGCAAGTTCATGCAGGCTGCGCTGGGCGGCACCTTCGCGGCGGCCGTGCTGCCCGTGTCGGCGCAGACGGTCACGACCGACAGCGCCGGGCTGGACGTCGACACCATCGAGATCCGCTCGGGCGATGCGAGCGTGCCGGCTTATCGCGCGCAGCCGGTCGACAAGACGAACCTGCCGGTCGTCATCGTGATTCACGAGATCTTCGGCGTGCACGCGCATATCGCCGATGTGTGCCGGCGCTTCGCGAAGCTCGGCTATCTCGCGATCGCGCCCGACCTGTTCGCCCGGCAGGGCAACGCGGCGAAGTATCCGACGATCCAGGCGCTGGTCGACAACATCGTCAGCAAGGTGCCGGACCGGCAGGTGACGGAGGATCTCGACGCGACGGTCGCGTGGGCCGGCAAGAACGGCGGCGACCTGACGCGCCTCGGTGTGACCGGGTTCTGCTGGGGCGGCCGCCAAGCGTGGTTGTATGCGGAACACAATCCGCACGTGCGGGCCGCGGTGGCGTGGTACGGGTTCGTCGAGGGCAAGACCGACGAGATGACGCCGTTCAACCCGGTCGATCACGCCTCGTTGTTGAAGGTGCCGGTACTCGGCCTGTACGGCGAGAAGGATCAGAACATCACGCAGGCGTCGCTCGCGGACATGCGCAAGGCGATCCAGGCGAGCGATTCGAAGCTCGCGCGCGAATCGGAGATCGTCGTGTATCCGGATGCCGGCCACGCGTTCTTCGCCGATTACCGGCCGAGCTATGTGAAGGCCGATGCCGAGGATGGCTGGAAGCGCGCGATCGAGTGGTTCCACAAGTACGGCGTGATGTAAACGACGAGCGGCGGCATCGGCCGCCGCATCATCCTCATCGCGTCGCGTGGGTGCTCAAGGGTTCGGGCCGGTCGCGATCGGCCGCGACGGATCGGCGCTCCATTCGCTCCACGAGCCCGGGTACAGCGACGCGCCGTGCAGGCCGGCCACTTCCAGCGCCAGCGCGTTGTGGCATGCGGTGACGCCGGAGCCGCATTGCAGGATCACGCGGTTCGGCTCGGTGCCGGCCAGCACGGCGGTGAATGCCTCGCGCAATTCATGGCCGGTCTTGAAGCGGCCGTCGGCAGTCAGGTTGTCCTTGAAGAAGCGGTTGCGCGCACCGGGAATGTGGCCGCCTACCCGATCGATCGTTTCATTTTCGCCGCGATAGCGGTCCGGCGCGCGTGCATCGATCACGACGCGCGCGGGCGACGACACGTTCGCGAGCACGGCTGCTGCATCGACCGTCGATTCGAGTGGCGTTGCCGTGCGGAAATCGCCGGCGGCCGGTTGCGGCACGTCGGTCGTCAGCGGCTGGCCGGCCGCTTCCCACGCCTGCAGCCCGCCGTCGAGCACGGCAACCGAATCGTGGCCGAGCCAGCGCAGCAGCCACCACAGGCGCGCCGCATAGGCGCCGCCTTGCGCGTCGTACGCGACCACCTGCTGCCCCTGCTTGAGGCCGCGGCTCGCGAGCAGCGTGGCGAGCGCGTCGCGGGTCGGCAGCGGATGGCGGCCGTTGGTGCCCGTCTTGCGGCCGGACAGGTCGCGATCGAGATGAAGATATTGCGCGCCGGGGAGGTGGCCGGCCGCGTAGGCGGCCTCGCCGGCGCCGGGATCGGCGAGATCGAAGCGGCAGTCGAACAGCGCGACGCTGCCGGGCGCCGCGGCCAGGCGCTCGGCGAGATTGGCGGCGGAGATGAGCGTGGTGTAATGAGTGTGTGGCATGACGGCTCCCTGGAGTGCGAATGGCCTGACACTCCAAGTCTAAACAAAAAAAGACGGGCCGAAGCCCGTCTTTTCGCTTGCCGGCGGCCGGGCGGCGTCAAGGCGCCGCGGCCGCTGTCAGAGGTCGCCGAGGTGGCGGCGCAGGAACTCGTGGAAGTGCTGCATCCCGTCTTCCATCGGGCTCTGGTACGGGCCGACCTGCGACTCGCCGCGGGCCATCAGCGCTCGGCGGCCTGCGTCCATCCGCATCGCGATCTCGTCGTCCTCGACGGCCGTTTCCATATAGGCCGCGCGCTCGGCCTCGACGAATTCGCGTTCGAACAGTGCGATTTCCTCGGGGTAATAGAACTCGACGATGTTGGTGGTTTTCTGCGGCCCGCGCGGGATCAGCCACGACACGACCAGCACGTGCGGATACCACTCGATCATCAGGCCCGGGTAGTAGACCATCCAGATCGCGCCGAACTCCGGCGGCACGCCGTTGCGGAACTTCAGCACCTGCTCGTGCCATTTCTGGTAAGTCGCGCTGCCCGGTTTCGCGAGGGCGTTGTGCACGCCGACCGTCTGCACGCTGTACCAGTCGCCGAACTCCCATTTGAGATCGTCGCACGACACGAAGCTGCCGAGGCCCGGGTGGAACGGGACGACGTGATAATCCTCGAGGTAGACCTCGATGAACGTCTTCCAGTTGTAATCGCACTCGTGCACTTCGACGTGATCGAACAGGTACTCGGAGAAGTCGAAGTGATGCTTGGTGCCGAGGTTGGCGAGGTCGCGCGCGACGTTGCGGCCCTCGGCCTCGAACAGCAGCCCCTGCCAGTTCTGCAGCGGGCTCTTGCCGAGGTTCAGGCACGGCTTGTCGGGGAAGTGCGGCGCGCCGAGCAGCTCGCCTTCGAGGTCGTACGTCCAGCGGTGCAGCGGGCACACGATGTTCTGCGTGTGGCCGCGCCCGTTGAGCATGATCGCCTGCCGGTGGCGGCACACGTTCGACAGCAGTTCGATCCGGTTCGTCTGGTTACGGACCAGCACGCGGCCTTCCTTCTCGGACGGCAGCGCAAAATAATCCCCCGCCTCGGGCACCATCAGCTCGTGCCCGACGTAACGAGGTCCTTTCTTGAAGAGGGTTTCGATCTCGCGCTCGAGTAGCGCCTCATCGAAATATGCAGTGACTGGAAGCTGGCTGTGGGCCGACTTCAACTGAAGCGCATCGCTCAGATTGGACATTCCCACTCCCGGTGTTAGCGTGAAAGCAGTGAACAACCCAACCATCGAAAAATCGATTTAGGGAAACGCAGAATTATACCCGGTTCGCCTCGCAAGGCTAGGATTAAGTGCCTGATTTGTGTCAATTTTTTGTCGAGCTACCCTCGAAAGGCGCACACTGTGCGTCGAAGATGGGGCCGGAATTGTGCGCGGGCGCCCAAGACGGCAGGTCGGAAAATTCTCTTTTGCCGTAGAATGTCCGACTTGTTTTGAAATTTGACACCTCGTCCATGGCGAAAACCGCATCCCCAGGCGCCACGCCGCCCGGCAATGGCACCGAACCGTTGCCGGACAATTACGAGATGGCGCTCGCGGAACTCGAGACGCTGGTTGCCCGGATGGAAGGCGGCGCGTTGAGCCTCGAGGATTCACTGGCGGCGTATCGTCGCGGTGCGACCCTCGTTGCGTTTTGCCAACAGCAGCTCGAGAAAGTGGAGCAGCAAGTCCGCGTGCTCGACGGCGCGACGCTGAAGCCGCTTTCGTCCGGAACGGCCGCCACGGACGGCGAAGACGACGATCTATGACATTCGAACAATGGATGCGGTCCGTGCTTGACCGTGTCGAGGACGCACTCGGCCACTATCTGCCGGCCGAAACCGCGACGCCCGCGAAACTTCACGAGGCGATGCGCTACGCGGTCCTCGGTGGCGGCAAACGCGTTCGCCCGCTGCTGTGCCATGCGGCAGGCGAGCTGACCGGTGCGACGGAGGCGGCCCGCAACGCCGCGGCGGCGGCGCTGGAGATGATCCACGTCTACTCGCTCGTGCATGACGACATGCCGTGCATGGACGACGATGCGCTGCGTCGCGGCAAGCCGACCGTGCACGTGCAGTACGACGAGCCGACGGCCCTGCTGGTCGGCGACGCGCTGCAGTCGCAGGCGTTCGTGGCGCTGACCGACGCCGATGCGCTGTCGCCGGTGCAGCAGGCGGCGCTCGTGCGCGAGCTGGCGCTCGCGAGCGGCTCGATCGGCATGGCCGGCGGGCAGGCGATCGACCTGGCGAGCGTCGGCCTGAAGCTGACGCGCGAGCAGCTCGAAACGATGCACCGGATGAAGACGGGCGCATTGCTGCGCGCGGCCGTGCGAATGGGCGCGCTGGCGGGCGAGACGCCTTCGGCGGAAACGATGGCTGCGCTGGACGTGTACGCTGGGGCCGTGGGTCTGGCCTTCCAGGTCGTCGACGACATTCTCGACGTCACGACCGATTCGGCGACGCTCGGCAAGACGGCCGGCAAGGACGCGGCGAACGACAAGCCGACCTATGTATCGATCCTCGGTCTCGAGGCGTCGCGCGAGCTGGCAGCGCAGCTGCGCGCCGAAGCGCACGACGCGCTGAAACCGTTCGGCGCACGCGCACAGCGTCTCGCCGAACTTGCCGACCTGGTGGTGAACCGGGTCAGCTGACGCGAAAGCCCGCCGCCGCGCACACGCTACGGTGCGTGCAAAAGAATGCGGGCGCGTTTGATTTCCTACAATGGAACGACGATGTACGACTTGCTGAAAACCATCGACGACCCGGCGGATTTGCGCCGCCTCGATCGTCGCCAACTGCAACCGCTCGCGGATGAACTGCGCGCGTTCGTGCTCGACAGCGTGTCGAAGACGGGCGGCCATTTGTCGTCCAACCTCGGGACGGTCGAGCTGACGATCGCGTTGCACTACGTGTTCAACACGCCGAACGATCGCATCGTCTGGGACGTGGGTCACCAGACCTACCCGCACAAGATCCTGACGGGCCGCCGCGACCAGATGCATTCGCTGCGTCAGTACGACGGCATCTCGGGCTTCCCGCGCCGCAGCGAATCCCAATACGACACGTTCGGCACCGCGCACTCGAGCACGTCGATTTCCGCCGCGCTCGGCATGGCGATCGGCAGCCAGCTGAACGGCGACGACCGCTTCTCGATCGCCGTGATCGGCGACGGCGCGATGACGGCCGGCATGGCGTTCGAGGCGATGAACAACGCGGGCGTGTCGGAGGATGCGAAGCTGCTCGTGATCCTGAACGACAACGACATGTCGATCTCGCCGCCGGTCGGCGCGCTGAATCGCCATCTCGCCCGCCTGATGTCGGGCCGCTTCTACGCGGCCGCACGCGCGGGCGTCGAACGTGTGCTGAGCGTCGCGCCGCCGGTGCTCGAACTCGCGCGCAAGCTCGAGGAGCATGCGAAGGGCATGGTCGTGCCGGCCACGCTGTTCGAGGAGTTCGGCTTCAACTACATCGGTCCGATCGACGGTCACGATCTCGATTCGCTGATCCCGACGCTGCAGAACATCCGCGAACTGCGCGGCCCGCAGTTCCTGCACGTGGTGACGAAGAAAGGCCAGGGCTACAAGCTCGCCGAAGCCGATCCCGTGCTCTATCACGGCCCCGGCAAGTTCAATCCGGCCGAAGGCATCAAGCCGTCGACCACGCCTGCGAAGAAGACGTACACGCAGGTGTTCGGCGAGTGGCTGTGCGATGAAGCCGAGCGCGATACGCGCGTGGTCGGCATCACGCCCGCGATGCGCGAAGGCTCGGGCATGGTCGAATTCGAGAAGCGCTTCAAGGATCGCTACTACGACGTCGGCATTGCCGAGCAGCACGCGGTGACGTTCGCGGGCGGTCTCGCGACCGAAGGGCTGAAGCCCGTCGTCGCGATCTACTCGACGTTCCTGCAGCGTGCGTACGACCAGCTGATCCACGACGTCGCGCTGCAGAACCTGCCGGTCGTGTTCGCGATCGACCGCGCGGGCCTCGTCGGCGCGGACGGCGCGACGCATGCGGGCGCGTACGATCTCGCGTTCATGCGCTGCATCCCGAACATGACGATCATGGCCGCATCCGACGAGAACGAATGCCGCCAGATGCTGCACACGGCGCTCCAGCAGCCGAACCCGACCGCGGTGCGCTATCCGCGCGGCGCGGGCACGGGCGTGGCGACGGTGAAGGAATTCACCGAGATCCCGCTCGGCAAGGGCGAAGTGCGTCGCCGCACGTCGCAGCCGGAAGGCAAGCGCGTCGCGATCCTCGCGTTCGGCACGATGGTCGCGCCGTCGCTCGCGGCGGCCGACGAACTCGACGCAACGGTCGCGAACATGCGCTTCGTGAAGCCGATCGATGCGGCGCTCGTGCGCGAGCTCGCCGAAACGCACGACTACGTCGTCACGGTCGAGGAAGGCTGCGTGATGGGCGGCGCGGGCTCGGCCTGCGTGGAAGCCCTGATGGAGAGTGGGGTTATCCGACCCGTACTACAATTGGGCCTCCCTGACCAGTTCATCGATCACGGCGACCCCGCGAAGCTGCTGTCGCAATGCGGCCTCGACGGCGCGGGCATCGCGAAATCGATTCGCGAACGCTTCCTGAACCCGGCGGCCGACGTCGCCGGTCAGGCGAAGCGCGTCGCATAAGCTGACGCCGCCCGCGGGCGGCGTCGGTGCGACTGGCGCAACCGGTCTACATTGATGCGGAAAACATGGGCCTGCGGGCCCATGTTGCTTTTCCGGCTGCCGCATGACGCGGCGTGCGCGTCGTCGAACGCGCGGCTTACAAGGATTGAACAAGATGAACCAGATGAATCCCGCCTTCGTGATGCCCGACGTGCAGAGCACGGTGGATACCCGTCAGATTCCGATTCAGCGCGTGGGCGTGAAGGCGGTCCGGCATCCGTTGACGGTGTGTACCGAAAGCGGCGACGTGCAACCGACGGTCGGCGTCTGGAACCTCGATGTCCGTTTGCCGGCCGATCAGAAGGGCACGCACATGTCGCGCTTCGTCGCGCTGCTCGAAGAGAATCGTGCGCCGCTGACGGTCGAGCGTTTTCGCGCGATGCTCGCATCGATGCTCGAAAAGCTCGAAGCCGAAGCCGGCCGCATCGAAGTCACGTTTCCGTATTTCGTCAACAAGACGGCGCCGGTGTCCGGCGTGCAAAGCCTGCTCGACTATGAAGTGACGCTCGCGGGCGAAAGCCGCAACGGCGATACGCGCCTGTTCCTGAAGGTGCTCGTGCCGGTAACGAGCCTGTGCCCGTGCTCGAAGAAGATCTCGCAATACGGTGCGCACAACCAGCGCTCGCACGTGACGATCGATGCGGAGCTGGCTGCCGATCTGCCGGTCGAGGCGCTGATCCGCATCGCGGAAGAAGAAGCGTCGTGCGAGCTGTGGGGGCTGCTGAAGCGTCCGGACGAGAAGTTCGTCACCGAGCGTGCATACGAGAACCCGAAGTTCGTCGAGGATCTCGTGCGCGATATCGCGCAGCGCCTCGATGCGGACGAGCGCGTGGCCGCTTACGTGCTCGAAGCCGAGAACTTCGAGTCGATCCACAATCACAGCGCGTATGCGTTGATCGAGCGCGACAAGCGGCTGGCTGCATAACGCCACGGCGTCTTGTCGCACCCATGAGAAAGGCCGCTCGTTCGAGCGGCCTTCTGTTTTCCGGCTGACGGTGTCGCGTGGTGCGATTCAGCGTGCGAGCGACGCGAGATCCCAGCGCGGCTTCACCGTGAACGCGTAGTCGGCATTCGCCTGATCGGGCCAGCGGCCGAGCCGCAACGCACCCGCGAGCGCGATCATCGCGCCGTTGTCGGTGCAGAGCGCGAGATCGGGGTAGTGCACGTCGAAGCCGCGCTTGGCCGCGGCCGCCGACAGTGCCGCGCGCAACTGGCGGTTCGCGCCGACGCCGCCCGCGACCACGAGGCGCTTGAGCTTCGTCTTCTTCAGCGCGGCGAGCGACTTCGCGACGAGCACGTCGACGGCCGCATCGACGAAGCCGCGCGCGAGGTCGGCCTTCGCACGTTCGAGTGCTTCGCCTTCCAGCTTCGCCGCTTCGAATTTCTTCATCTGCGTGAGCACGGCGGTCTTCAGGCCGCTGAAGCTGAAGTCGAGATCGCCCGAGTGCAGCATCGGGCGCGGCAGCACGACCGCGCCCGGCGTGCCCGTTTCGGCCAGCTTCGATACTTCAGGGCCGCCCGGGTAGCCGAGGCCGATCAGTTTCGCCGTCTTGTCGAACGCCTCGCCGGCCGCGTCGTCGAGCGTTTCGCCGAGCGTCTCGTACACGCCGACGTCGGTCACGCGCATGAGTTGCGTGTGGCCGCCGGACACCAGCAGCGCGACGAACGGGAACGGCGGCGGCTCGTCGACCAGCAACGGCGACAGCAGATGGCCTTCGAGGTGATGGATGCCGACGGTCGGCTTGTTCCATGCGAGCGCGAGCGCATTCGCGATGCTCGCGCCGACGAGCAGCGCGCCGGCGAGGCCGGGGCCTTGCGTGAACGCGATCGCGTCGATGTCGTCGCGGCGCGTGCCGCTTTGCGCCATCACTTCCTCGAGCAGCGGCAGCGCACGGCGGATGTGGTCGCGCGACGCGAGCTCCGGCACGACGCCGCCGTAGTCGCGGTGCATCGCGATCTGCGAATGGAGCGCGTGCGCGAGCAGGCCGCGCTGCGTGTCGTAGAGCGCGAGGCCGGTTTCGTCGCAGGAGCTTTCGATGCCGAGAACGAGCATGGGCGAGGGCAGGACGCGCCGTTTCGGACGCGCCTCGGGTAGGTCAACGTAACCGGAAAGTATAGCAGGCGAGGGCGGACCGCCGCTGGCGGCGGCCCGGGCCCGATGCCGGGCAGGTACAATCCGCGCCATGGAAACTTATGACATCGCCGTGATCGGCGCGGGCGCCGCCGGCATGATGAGCGCCGCGGTCGCCGGGCAGCTCGGCCGCCGCGTCGTGCTGATCGATCACGCGCCGCGGCTCGCCGAGAAAATCCGCATCTCGGGCGGCGGCCGCTGCAACTTCACGAACCTGTATGCCGGGCCCGACAACTACCTGTCGTCGAATCCGCATTTCGCGCGCTCGGCGCTGGCGCGCTATACGCCGCGCGACTTCCTCGGGCTGCTCAAGCGCCATCGCGTGACCTGGCACGAAAAACACAAGGGCCAGCTCTTTTGCGACCATGGCAGCGACGCGATCATCGACGTGCTGAAACACGAGTGCGACGCGGGCGGCATCGCATGGCGCCGGCCCGTCGTCGTCGACGCGGTGCGCCATGCGCCGTCCGACGGCTTCGTGCTCGATACGCAGCAGGCCGGGCCGATCGGCGCGCGCGCGCTGATCATTGCGACCGGCGGCCTGTCGATCCCGAAGATCGGCGCGACCGACTTCGGCTACCGGCTCGCGAAGCAGTTCGGTCACAAGCTCGTCGATACGCGGCCCGCGCTCGTGCCGCTGACGTTCGCGCCGCAGGACTGGGCGCCGTTCGCGCCGCTGTCCGGCGTGTCGCTCGAAGTGCGCGTATCGACCGGCGACAGGAAGCGCGGCGGCGAATTCGTCGAGGACCTGCTGCTGACCCATCGCGGCCTGTCCGGCCCCGGCATCCTGCAGATCTCGAGCTACTGGCAGCCCGGCGACCCGATTCGCATCGACCTGCTGCCGCAGCGCGACACGGTGGCCGACCTGCTTGAAGCGAAACGCACGTCGAAGCGCCAGATCGGTTCGCTGCTCGCCGACTGGGTGCCGGCGCGCCTCGCGCATGCGTGGCTCGACACGCATCGCGTCGCGGCCGACGCGCGGCTCGCCGATCTGCCCGACAAGACGCTGCGCCAGATCGGCGACGCGCTGTCGGGCTGGACGCTGACGCCGAACGGCACCGAAGGCTACAGGAAGGCCGAAGTGACGAAGGGCGGGGTCGACACGCGGGAGCTGTCGTCGGCGACGATGATGAGCGCGCGCGTGCCGGGGCTGTTCTTCGTCGGCGAGGCGGTGGACGTGACGGGCTGGCTCGGCGGGTACAACTTCCAGTGGGCGTGGGCGTCCGGCACGGCGGCCGGGCAGGCCGCGGCCGAGTATGCGCGCGGTGCCTGACGCGCCGGCCGGCGCCGTTCCGGCGGGGCCCGGCCCCGTGCCTTTGGACAATCGCTCTGCTATACTCGGTAGTCTTTCCCTGCAAACCTTTATTCGTGTCGGATCATGACGATCATTCGCGTTAAAGAGAACGAGCCGTTCGAAGTTGCAATGCGTCGCTTCAAGCGCACGATCGAAAAGAACGGTCTGCTGACCGAGCTTCGTGCGCGCGAGTTTTACGAGAAGCCGACCGCGGAACGCAAACGCAAGAAGGCTGCTGCGGTGAAGCGTCATTACAAGCGTATCCGCAGCCAGACGTTGCCGAAGAAGCTGTACTGAACGATTGGGCGCCGCGCGGTTCACTGAGCGGCGCACCGGCGATTCCGTGCGATCGGGTGCGATCGTGCAGCCGATCAGGCGGCGAGTCGCCGATGCCGGATTCGAGCAACCCGCTTGAGACAATGTCCCAAGCGGGTTTTTGTGTTGACGCCCGTTTGCGGGCGTCGGATTCACGTTTCCATCCCGGGTGAAAGATGAGTTTGAAAGAGCAGATCAGCGAAGACATGAAGGCCGCGATGCGCGCGAAGGAAAGCGAGCGCCTGGCAACGATTCGCCTGCTGATGGCCGCGATCAAGCAGCGCGAGGTCGATGATCGGGTCACGCTCGACGACGCCGGCATCACGGCCGTGATCGACAAGATGATCAAGCAGCGCAAGGATTCGATCAGCCAGTTCCAGGCGGCCGGCCGCGACGATCTCGTCGCGAAGGAACAGGCCGAGCTGACCGTGCTGGGCGGCTACATGCCCGCGCAACTGTCGGACGCCGAAGTGGCGGCCGAAGTCCAGGCGGCGGTCGCGCAAACGGGCGCGGCGGGCCCGCAGGACATGGGCAAGGTGATGGGCGTGCTGAAGGGCAAGCTCGCCGGCCGCGCCGACATGACGGCCGTTTCCGCGCAGGTCAAGGCCGCGCTCACGAAGTAAAACCCGTTCCCGGCGCGCCCAGCGATGCGTGCGCCGGGCGTCGTATCGTCCTTTTTCGCTCGATCCCACGGTGATTCCGCATTCGTTCCTGCAGGATTTGCTGAACCGCGTCGATATCGTCGACGTGGTGGGCCGGTACGTGCAGCTCAAGAAGGGCGGCGCCAACTTCATGGGGCTGTGCCCGTTCCATAACGAGAAGAGCCCGTCGTTTACCGTCAGCCCGACCAAGCAGTTCTATCACTGCTTCGGTTGCGGCGCGCACGGCACGGCGATCGGCTTCCTGATGGAGCACGCGGGGCTCACGTTCCCGGAAGCCGTGCAGGAACTCGCGCAATCCGTCGGGCTGACCGTGCCGCACGAGCCGTCGATGCGCGGCGGCGGTGGGGGCGGAGGCGGTGGCGGCGACTATCCGGCGCCCGTGTCGAAATCGGTGGCGACCGCGCTGTCCGACGCGATGACGGCGGCGTGCGACTACTACCGCAAGCAGTTGCGCGGCGCGACGGCCGCGATCCAGTATCTGAAGAACCGGGGCCTGACCGGCGAGATCGCCGCGCGCTTCGGTCTCGGCTATGCGCCGGACGGCTGGCAGAACCTCGAGGCCGCGTTCCCGGATTATCGCGACGAGTCGCTCGTCGAAGCGGGGCTCGTGATCGTCAGCGAGAAAACCGACGCGCAGGGCGTCGCGCGCCGCTACGACCGGTTCCGCGAGCGGATCATGTTCCCGATCCGCAACGTGAAGGGGCAGGTGATCGGTTTCGGCGGCCGCGTGCTCGGCAGCGGCGAACCGAAGTACCTGAACTCGCCGGAAACGCCGCTGTTCAACAAGGGCAGCGAGCTGTACGGGCTGTTCGAGGCGCGGCTCGCGATTCGCGAGCGCAAGTACGTGCTGGTCGTCGAGGGCTACATGGACGTCGTCGCGCTCGCGCAGCTCGGCTTTCCGAACGCGGTCGCGACGCTCGGCACCGCGTGCACGCCGGTTCACGTGCAGAAGCTGCTGCGCCAGACCGACACGGTCATTTTCAGTTTCGACGGCGATTCGGCCGGGCGGCGCGCGGCCCGGCGCGCGCTCGAGGCCTGCCTGCCGCATGCGGGCGACAACCGGACGATCCGGTTCCTTTTTCTCCCGCCCGAGCACGATCCGGACAGCTATGTGCGCGAGTTCGGCGCGGACGCGTTCTCCGAGCAGGTCGAACGCGCGATGCCGCTGTCGCAATTTCTGTTGAACGAAGCAATTGCCGGCAAGGCGCTCGATCAGCCGGAAGGCCGCGCGAAGGCGCTGTTCGATGCGAAGCCGCTGTTGCAGGCGCTGCCCGCGAATGCATTGCGCGCGCAGATCATGCACATGTTCGCCGACCGCCTCGATATCCCGTTCGAAGAAGTCGCGGGGCTGTCGGAAGTCGATACGCGCATCGCGGCGGCGCCGCGCCAGGCGCCCGCGCGCAGCGAGCGGCGACGCGTGACGGACAGCGAAAAGCGCGCGTTGCGCACGCTGGTGATGCATCCGCGCATCGCATCGCAGCTCGACGACGAACAGATCGCGACCCTGCGCGCGCTGCCGCGCATCGGCGAATTGTTCGCGGAAGTCGTCGATCATGCGCGTGCGCTGGGCGACGGCGCGGAGTTCCGGCTGCTGTCGGATGTCCTGAGGGCGTCCTCGAACGGGGCGACTTACGAGGAAATCTTCCGCGAAATTCTGGACTATGATGAAAACGTCCGCGATCTGCTGTTACAGAATCCGGAAGACGAGACGGTGCTCGAGCGGCAGCGCGAGCAGGAGCGGATCGCGGGGGAGGAGCTGCAGGCAGCGGTGCTCAAGATGCGTTATGACGCCTGCTGCGACCGGCTGGACAGGCTGGCGCGGCAATCCACCTTCACCCCCGAGGAGCTGGCCGAATTGACGGAATTGAACCAGCAGCGAACCGACATGAAGCGTCGGCTCGGGCTGTAGGCGGCCGGGGCGCTTAGAGAGGGCTCCCCAGCGTGCTATAATATAAGGTTTCCAGCGGTTTGTTTTCCAAGCAGAGGCGAGAATCGCGATGGCAAAGACGACAGGCGGAAAGAAAGCAACAGGCAAGGGCTCGACGGAGCCGACCAAGAAGGTCACAGCGGCCAAGTCTGCTTCTTCCGCCAGGACAACGTCTTCAGCCACGTCAGCCCCTGCAGGAAAGAAAACCGCGGCCGGCACCGCTCAGGCTGCGCCGGCACCGGCAGCCAGAACACGGGCTGCCGCCAGACCCGACTCCGGGCCGGCCAAGCCGGCGGCGAAGCGGGCAAGTGCGAAAAGCGCAAGGGACACGACTGCCGCCGCGGACGAAACGGCAGTACGTACTACTCATGCACCCACGGTTCAACCGGCTGTCGTCCAGCAGCCGCGAGTCGATATAGCCGGTACGGCGAACTCCATGACCAAAAAGCTGAACGAAGTATCCGTCGAAGACGACGCAAATCAGAGCGACGAGCAGCCCGCAGCCGCGGCTGCACCGGGCAAGTCCAAGGTGCGTGATCGTCGCGCCAAGGAAAAGGCGCTGCTGAAGGAAGCGTTCGCGACGAGCACGCCGGGCACGGCCGAGGAGCTCGAAGAGCGCCGCGTGAAACTGCGCGCGCTGATCAAGCTCGGCAAGGAGCGCGGCTTCCTCACGTACGCCGAAATCAACGACCACCTGCCGGACAACTTCACCGAGACCGAAGCCCTCGAGGGCATCATCGGCACGTTCAACGACATGGGCGTGGCGGTTTACGAGCAGGCGCCGGACGCGGAAACGCTGCTCCTGAACGACAACGCGCCGGCCGCGTCGTCGGACGATGAAGTCGAGGAGGAAGCGGAAGTCGCGCTGTCCACCGTCGATTCGGAATTCGGCCGCACGACCGATCCGGTCCGGATGTACATGCGCGAGATGGGCACGGTCGAGCTGCTCACGCGCGAAGGCGAAATCGAGATCGCGAAGCGGATCGAGGACGGCCTGCGCCACATGGTGATGGCGATCTCCGCATGCCCGACGACGATCGCCGACATCCTCGCGATGGCCGAACGCGTCGCGAACGAAGAGATCCGCGTCGACGAGCTCGTCGACGGCCTGCTCGATCCGAACGCCGCGGATGCCGCCGATACGGACGGCTTCTCCGCGAAGGAAGCGGAAGCCATCGAGAACGAGGACGAGGAAGCCGAAGAGGAAGAGGAAGAAGAGGAAGAGGAGGAAGACGACGGTGCCGCGCAGGCATCGGCGAACGCCGCCCAACTCGAAGCCCTCAAGCGTGCGTCGCTCGAGAAGTTCTCGCAGATCAGCGAGTGGTTCGACAAGATGCGCCGCGCGTTCGAAAAGGAAGGCTACAAGTCGAAGGCCTACCTGAAGGCGCAGGAAACGATCCAGAGCGAGCTGATGACGATCCGCTTCACCGCGCGTACCGTCGAACGCCTGTGCGACACGCTGCGTGCGCAGGTGGACGAAGTGCGTCAGGTCGAGCGCCAGATCCTGCACATCGTCGTCGACAAGTGCGGCATGCCGCGCTCGGAATTCATCGCACGCTTCCCGGGCAACGAGACGGATCTCGACTGGGCCGAGAAGATCGCCGCGGAAGGCCATCCGTACAGCGCGGTGCTGTCGCGTAACGTCCCGGCGATCCGCGAACAGCAGCAGCGTCTGCTCGACCTGCAGGCGCGCGTCGTGCTGCCGCTGAAGGACCTGAAGGAAACCAACCGTCAGATGGCGGCCGGCGAACTGAAGGCGCGCCAGGCGAAGCGCGAAATGACCGAGGCCAACCTGCGTCTCGTGATCTCGATCGCGAAGAAGTACACGAACCGCGGCCTGCAGTTCCTCGACCTGATCCAGGAAGGCAACATCGGCCTGATGAAGGCGGTGGACAAGTTCGAATACCGTCGCGGCTACAAGTTCTCGACCTATGCGACGTGGTGGATCCGTCAGGCCATCACGCGCTCGATCGCGGACCAGGCGCGCACGATCCGGATTCCGGTTCACATGATCGAAACGATCAACAAGATGAACCGCATCTCGCGGCAGATCCTGCAGGAAACCGGTCTCGAGCCGGATCCGGCAACGCTCGCCGAGAAGATGGAGATGCCGGAAGACAAGATCCGCAAGATCATGAAGATCGCGAAGGAGCCGATCTCGATGGAAACGCCGATCGGTGACGACGACGATTCCCATCTCGGCGACTTCATCGAGGACACCAACACGGTCGCGCCGGCGGATGCCGCGCTGCATGCCAGCATGCGCGACGTCGTGAAGGACGTGCTCGATTCGCTGACGCCGCGCGAGGCGAAGGTGCTGCGGATGCGTTTCGGTATCGAGATGAGCACCGATCACACGCTCGAGGAAGTCGGCAAGCAGTTCGACGTCACGCGCGAGCGGATCCGTCAGATCGAGGCCAAGGCGCTGCGCAAGCTGCGTCACCCGAGCCGTTCCGACAAGCTGAAGTCGTTCCTCGAAGGGAACTGATTTCCGGCGTTTCTCTTACGAACGCCGCCGGTATCCGCATGATGCCGGTGGCGTTCGTTCCCTTTGTCGTCTTTGTTGTTACAATGCCGGCCCGGCTTCGTTGCCGGGGTGGCGTGTAGCACGCCATGCTTCTCGTCTGGGCCCCTAGCTCATGCTTGGTTAGAGCAGCGAACTCATAATTCGTTGGTGCCGGGTTCGACTCCCGGGGGGCCCACCAGATTTCATGCCGCGCCGCGCTGTGTCGCGGTGTGCCGAAAACCCGCGATCGCGTCATGCGTCGCGGGTTTTTCTTTGGGCGCACGCGCGGCAACAACGAAGGCCTGCCGCGCCGACGGCAATCGAAGTATGCTGTGGCGCGGCTAGCCTCGGCGCGATACTCGCGTACGTCGGGACCGCCGATCGATGCCGCCTCCATCCGGCGGCCAGAACAAACGGATTTCACCCGGGAGCGGGGACGGCGATCATGATCAGGCTGCGTTGGTGGGGTGCGATTCTGTCGTTGCTGATGCTTGCCGCGTGCGCAAGCCTGCCGCCGCAGGCCGATCGCGCGCCGACGCATGCGTACACCGATACCGACGATACGCGGCTGGGCGCCGCGTTTCAGCAGCAGGCCCGCACGCACCCGGGGCAGGACGCCTTTCATTTGCTGACCGATCCGGTCGATGCGCTGGACGCACGCGTGCTGCTTGCCGACCGCGCCGACCGCTCGCTGGACCTTCAATACTACATCTGGCACGACGACCTGACCGGCCACGAACTGGCCGACGCGGTCATTCGTGCGGCCGACCGCGGCGTGCGCGTGCGCGCGCTGCTCGACGATCTCGGCACCAACGCGGACGACCGCAAGCTGCTCGAGATCAGCGCGCATCCGAACATCGAGATCCGGCTGTTCAATCCGGTGGCTACGCGCCGGTTCAAGAAGATCGGCACCGTGTTCGAGTTCTCGCGCGTCAACCGGCGCATGCACAACAAGGCGATGATCGCGGACAACCAGGCGGCGATCGTCGGCGGCCGCAATATCGGCGATGAATACTTCGGCGCATCGTCGATGCTGGAGTTCGGCGATCTCGACGTCGTCGTTCACGGCCCGGTCGTGAAGGACATCTCGACCGAATTCGATACGTTCTGGAATTCGCCGTATGCGTATCCGATCGATACGCTCGTCGGACACGATGCGGCGCCGGGCGGCCTCGACCGCGAGCGCGAACGGTTGCGCGACTACCTGCGGGCCATGGAGGACAATCCGTACGTGCTCGAGGCACGGCAGCGGCTCGACCGGATCGTTCACGGAGAGGGCACGGCGCTGTCGTGGGGGCATGCGACGGTGCTGTACGACGATCCGTCGAAGATCGCGCACCCGCCGAAGGACAGCGACGGGCACCTGATGCCGCAACTGCGTGCGCTCGCGTTGCAGCCGAGGCACGATCTGCTGATCGTGTCGCCGTATTTCGTGCCGGGCAAGGAGGGGGTCGAGCGGCTGCGCGCGCTCACGGCACGCGGCGTGCGCGTGACGGTGCTGACCAATTCGCTCGCGTCGACCGACGTGGCGGCCGTGCATGCCGGCTACCGGCGCTATCGAAGCGATCTGGTGAACGCTGGCGTGCGGCTCTACGAGCGCCGGCCATCGGGCGACAAGAGCATTTCGAAGCAGGTCATCATCGGCTCGTCGCGCGCGTCGCTGCATGCGAAGACCTACGTGTTCGATCACACGAGCATCTTCATCGGGTCGATGAATCTCGATCCGCGTTCGCTAAACCTCAATACGGAGATCGGCGTTTACTGCGAGAGCCCCGCGATTGCGTCGCAGGTGGCCAACGATCTGGAAGCGCGGCTCGACCAGATCGCGTGGCGTGTCGAGGCGAGCACCGACGCGGCCGGCAACGGGCGGCTCAAGTGGATTCAGACCGATGCGGACGGGAAGGTCACCGAGATCGATCGCGAGCCGGAGGTATCTGCCGGGCGGCGGATGGAAGTCTGGTTCCTCGGGCTGTTTCCGATCGAATCGCAACTGTGAGCGACGCTCAGCGTCGCGCGCGGCGGTGCGGCTCGATGACGTCCGCGAACTGTATCGCCGCTGTCTCGATCGTCGCGTCGTTCAGCCCCGAATAGCGGAGCACGAAGCCGTTGTAGCGGCGTACGTCGCCGCGAGATCCGCACAGACATGCATGCCGCCCGGGCTCTCCCGCACGCTCGGCGACGTACCGATGGGCAGAGGCGAGATGACGCGGCATGCAGACAACCCGCGAAGGCTGCGCAGCCTTCGCGGGTCGTCAGACGCGGTTGCGTACGGTACGTCGCGCTTGCGCAACCGCAACGGTCAGCAGCGCGTCAACGCGCGAAATCCGACGTGCTCTGGATGAACGCGTTCAGCTTCGAGATGTTCACGCTGCCGAAGCCCGTCGTCGCATCCCAGCCGGCCTTTGCCTTGTAGCCGTAAGTGCCGCTGCCGTTGTTCCCGGACGTGACGTCGTGCAACAGCGCGGCGTTGGTCGGGAAGTACTTGTAGATGCTCGACGCGGGGAACCCGAGCGCATTGTTGTTGGCCGATTGCAGCCGCGCCCAGATGCCCGTGAAGATCGGCGCGGCGAGGCTCGTGCCGCCTTCGTTGTTCAGGTAGCCCGAACCCCACAGCGTGTCGGACGTCTGCCCGTTCACGACCAGAATCGCACCCGTGCGCAGGTCGGCGTCGAAGCCGACGTCGGGCAGCGCACGCTTGGTCGAGCCGGTGAGCGTCGACGACTGCCACGCCGGCGCGGCCTCGTACTTGCTGTACCCGCCGCCGGTCGACCACACGGTGCCCGACTGCCAGCTCGGATCGTTCCAGACGATTTCGCTGTTGTACGCATTGGTCGACGTATTCGTGAACAGCGTCGTGCCGCCGACCGCGATCACGTACGGCGACGTGGCCGGCTCGCTCACCGTGTAGGTCGAGCGCGACGGCTTGCCGCTCGCGCATTCGTACGCGCCGTGGTCGCCGGCGGAAACCGAGAAGGTTTGCCCTTGCGCGACCGCCTGCTTGAAGATGGTGTCGTCGGTCGCCTGCGAGCCCGTGCTGTACGCGGACGATTCGCACACGCCGAGCGACACGTTGATCACCTTCGCGACGTTGTCGGTCACGGCCTTGTTGTACGCGGCCGTGATCGCGGTGAGCGTCATCGACGGCGCGGTGTAGAACACGACCTGCTTCACGCTGCCGCCGGCCGTGCCGACGATCGACTGGCTGTCGAGGTTCCACTCGACGGTGCCGTCGGTGTCGGTGTAGGAACTGCCGGCCGGGCCCGTCTTCACGATGCTGGTGCTGATCGTGCCGAGGCCGTTGTTCGCGGCGAACGTATTGAGGTCGCTCACCGTCTGCGACAGGTCGCCTTCGGAGATGATGCCGACGGTGGTCTGCGAGGCCGTCGGCGTGCCGTCGCCGCCATAGATCGACGAGAATTCGGTCGGGTTGTGCGGGACCGCCGACGCGCCGGCCGGGATCGTCAGGTTGCTGGTGTTGCCTTGCGGCTTGCCGCCCGCACCCGTATGCATCAGCTCGACGTTCTGCAGGCCGAGTACCGCGCCGACGATGTTGCCGATCGCGTTCGGCACTTGCGCGGCGTCGGTGTTCGCATAGACGCTGCGGCCGTTGCGGGTGAAGCGCTTGAGCGTCGTGCGGAACGCGGACTGGACGGTTCCCGCGGTGCCGGATGCGGAGACGAGCAGCCGGTTGGGTGCGACCACGATGTTCACGAAGCCTGCCTTGCGCAGGTGGGCGACGACGGAGGCGACCTGCTGATCGGTCGGCGCATATTGCGCGGCGAATTGCGCAGGCGTGAGGAACTGCCGGTAGCGCGGCGAGCCGGGCGTATGCAGGTCGCGCAGGTACTGGTCGAGCTGTGCTTCGTTGCGCAGGTTCAGCCCGAGCACGATGTCCACCGATTCGCCGGGCGCCATGTCGATGGCAGAGGCGGCAGCGGCCGCCGTGCTCGCGGCGGGCGCGCCGGCCGTACCGGCTTCGTTCTGCTGCACGAGCGGCAGGAATCCCTTGGTGCGTGTTTCCGTCCAGCCGGCCGCGGGCGCGGCATGGGCGGTCGCCATGCCGAACGAAGCGGCTGCTGCGGCGGCGAACGCGAGTTTGACGATGCGAATGTGCTTGTGTTTCTTGTTTGCAACCTGATTCATTTGAATTACCCCTCCGGTTGAACATCGAACGGCACGAACAACGACGGTCGACAGCGGTGCGGGTCATGCACCGCCGCTTTCTGTCGCATGCGGGCGGATGGCACGGACGCGACAGGGCCTTTCACCCGATCCGGAAAGCGGTTTTTCTCCGGGGGCGAAATACGGAAAACGCGATGACGGGAAGGCTGCGCCGCGGGGCGGGGCAGTCGCGCCGGATTCGGCGCGGGTGGATTGCTAGAGCAACAGCTTCGTTGTCCTGCTCATTTGATTCGATCCTTCGGCCCGCTGCCGGATGGCAGCCGTCCAGTGAAATGCATCGGGATGCCGCGCGCGCCGGCGTGCGAACGAATCGTTCGGCGGCGCGTACTTCGGTGCAGCGGAAGCAAAAAAACGTGGAGCGGAATCGATTGCGTGGCGGGCAAACCGTCGGATTGCTTGCATCGGACGGTATCAAGAACGAAAGCGCGGTGTCAAACTTTTTTTGATTATATGAAATAAAATTAAACCGAATTAACCGCAATGGTTTTGAAAAGATCGGCGGCATTTTGTAATGTTCGAAACCCGCAACGCACGTAATGCCGAATGCGATTCGCCGATCATTTCCGATGCGTGTTGAAACGGCCCAGGGTTAGACGGCCAATCGTCATCGAGGAAATGCTCGAATCGTCGCGGCCTGTCGTTCGGCCGCCTGAAGGTCGTCGACGAACCGGAACAGCGCGTCGACATGCTGAAGCAGCGCGTCGCGCGAGGGCGCATTCGTATCGGCTGCAAGCGCCTTGATCGTGTCGAGCCGGGTTGCGAGTTCGGCGAGCTGGGTGCGCGTGACGTGACTGCTGGTGGCGACGGTGGCCGTCGCATCGGATGGATTTGCCGGTTTCATTGAATGGGTGATCGCGTTGAAGTGCTCGATGAAGCGGGACAGGCCGGCCGGACAGCCGTCGACGGAAACCGCGCGCGCCGACGGATCGCCGGCCACGATCCGGCCGGCGGTGTCCGCCATCGCGTCGAGCGTCGCGAGCATGCGGCGGATCAGCCTGATCAGGTCGAACGCGGCGGCCAGCAGGCAGACGGACAGCGCGGCCGCGAGCACCACGTAAGTAAATGCATTGCGGAGCATCGCGTCGGCCGCCGCGTCGTGCGGCAACGCGGCCGGCGCATGCAATGCATGGACGAAGAACGCGACGGTGCAGGCGAGCAGCACGACGACGATCGCGGCGACGCCGATCGCCCGCCCGATTTGCCGGCCGGGCCGTGCCGGCAGCGTCACTGCACGCCCCGCAGCCGGTAGCCGACGCCGCGCATCACTTCGGGCATGCCTGGCGCGCCGGCCCGTTCGAGTTTCTTGCGCAGCCGGCAGATGTGGCTGTCGACCGTGCGCTCCAGCGCGCTCACGTCGGCCATGCACGCATCGAGCAGCTCGCCGCGCGTGAACACGCGGCTCGGCGATCTCGCCATGTGCGCGAGCAACCGGAACTCCGTCAGCGTCAGTGGGATCGGCACCTCGGCGCCCGCCGTGCGCACGCGGGCCAGATAGCTGTCGGTATCGATCTCCAGGTCGCCGACGCGCAGCATGCGCGTGGCGGGCGGCGCGGCCGACCGGCGCAGGATCGCGCGCAATCGCGCGACGACCTCGGCCGGGTTGAACGGCTTGACGATGTAGTCGTCCGCGCCGGCGTGCAGCGCCTGCAGCCGGTCGAGGTCGCGATCGAACGCGGTGACGACGACGACGGGCGTATTGTCGCGCCGTCGCAGCTCGGCGAGCACGTCCCAGCCGTTTTTCCGCGGCATCTTCACGTCGAGCAGGATCAGGTCGGGCTTCAGGCGCGGTTGCATGTCGAGCGCCGCTTGCCCGTCGGCGACGCGGTAGGTGCGAAAGCCGTCGTGCTTCAGGTACGCATCGAGGATGTCCGCGATGTCGGGCTCGTCTTCTGCAATGAGTATCAGGGAATTCGTCATGGAGTGTGCCGTGCGATGGCGAACAGTCGGGGCGGCCCGTCGCCGGGCCGGGGCGCGCCGTTCCGCCACGCTGCCGCGCGGGCGGAACGGCGCCGTTCGTTCAGTTCTGCACCACGCGCTTCGACGGTGCGACGTCCTGGTCCGTCAGGCCGCCGCCGAGCGCCTTGTACAGCGCAACGGCATTGCTCAGTTCGCTGCGGCGCAGGTCGAGCAGCGCTTGCCGTGCCGCATAGAGTTGCCGCTGCGAATCGAGCAACTCCAGCCGTCCCTCGACGCCCGCGCGATAGCGCAGGGTCGACAGGTCGGTGCGGCGTTCGGCCGAACCGACCACGCGGGTCTGCGCTTCGATCTGGCGGCCGAAGGTTTCGCGTCCGGCGATGCCGTCGGCCACTTCGCGGAACGCGGCCTGAATCGCGCGTTCGTATTCGGCGACCGCACCGGACTTGCGCACTTCGGCAAGACGCAGCTCGGCACGCAGCCGGCCGCCCTGGAAGATCGGTACCGTGACCTGCGGCGCGAAGCTCCACACGCGCTGGCCGCCGTCGAACAGGCTGCCCATCGCGGGGCTGAGGAAGCCGATCGACGACGTCAGCGACAGGCGCGGGAAGAACGCGGCGCGCGCGGCGCCGATGTCCGCATTCGCGGCGACGAGGTTTTGTTCGGCCTGCTGGATATCCGGGCGACGAAACAGCAGCTCCGACGGCAGGCCGGCCGGCAGTTGCGTCATCACCGGTTGCTGCTGAAGCGGCAGCGGCTCGGGCAGATCCTTCGGCAGCTCGGCGCCGACCAGCAGGCGCAGCGCATTGCGCGCCTGCTCGACGGCGCGCGTGCGCGCTTCGAGATCGGCCGTCGCGCTCGCGACCTGGCCTTCGGCCTGCGCGATGTCGACGCCGCTCGCCTGATGCGCGTCCTTCAGGCGGCGCGCGAGATCGAGCGACTGCCGCCAGTCGGCGAGCGTGCGCTCGGACAACTGGCGTTGCTCGTGCGCGAGGCGTTCCGCGAAGTACGCGTCGGCCACGCCGCCGACGAGCGAGATCTGCACCGCACGGCGGCCGTGATCGGTCGCGACGTAGCGCGCGAACGCGGCATCCGACTGCGACTTCACGCGGCCGAACAGGTCGATCTCGAACGCGCTGATGCCGACGTTCACGCCGTACTGGTTCTGCGTCGTGCCGAACAGCGGCGGATTCGACTGCGTGTCGTCCGACGTACGCTGACGCGTGAAGTTCGCGCCCGCGCCGATCGACGGCAGGCGCGCGGCGCGCTGGATGCCGTACTGCGCTTCCGCGGCCTCGACGTTCAGCGCGGCCACGCGCAGGTCGCGGTTGTTGTCGAGCGCGAGCTCGATCAGGCGCTGCAGGCGGCGATCGCCGAACATCGTGCGCCAGCCCAGATCGGCGGCGTTCGCGTCGAGATCGGCGGCAGCGGCGGCGGTGTAGGCCGTCGGCACCGGCATCGCGGGTTTGACCAGCGTCGGCGCGAGCGAGCAGGCCGACAGCGCGAGGATGAGGGGAAGAACAAGCAATCGCATGGCATCAACCTTCCTGTTCGCGAGTCGGGGTAGCCGGCTGCTTGCGGGACGCCCGCCATGCGCCGATGCGCTCCTGGATGCTCATCACGAACACAAAGAAAACAGGGACGAAGAAAATGGCCAGCACCGTGGCGGTCACCATGCCGCCGAACACGCCGGTGCCGATCGCGTGCTGCGTTTCGGCGCTGGCGCCGGTCGCGATCATCAGCGGCACGACGCCGAGGCCGAACGCGAGCGAGGTCATCAGGATCGGGCGCAGGCGCAGCTTCGACGCCTGCACGGCCGCCTCGATCAAGCCCTTGCCTTCCTCGCGCAACTGCTTCGCGAACTCGACGATCAGGATCGCGTTCTTCGCGGACAGGCCGATCACGGTGATCATCCCGACCTTGAAGAACACGTCGTTCGGCAAGCCCCGCAGCAGCACCGCGCCGATCGCGCCGATCAGGCCGAGCGGCACCACGAGCATCACCGACAGCGGAATCGACCAGCTTTCGTACAGCGCGGCGAGCACCAGGAACACGACGATCATCGACAGCACCATCAGCATCGGCGCCTGCGACGCCGACTGGCGTTCCTGCAGCGACTGGCCGGTCCACTCGACCGCGAAGCCCGGCGGCAGTTGCGCGGCGAGCCGCTCCATCTCGGCCATCGCCGCGCCGCTCGATTGGCCCGGGGCGGCGTTGCCCGAAATCCGCGCGGACGGGTAGCCCTTGAAGCGCACCATCTGCAGCGGCGTGTCGGTCCACACCGGGCGCACCACTTCCGACAGCGGCACCATGCCGCCGGCCGCGTTGCGCACGTACAGCTTCATCACGTTGTCGATCTGCATGCGTGCCGGTGCGTCGGCCTGGATGATCACCTGCTGCATGCGGCCCGCGTTCGGGAAATCGTTCACGTAGGTCGAACCCATCGCGGTCGACAGCGTGTCGCTGAGCGTCGTGAACGACACGCCGAGCGCCTGCGCCTTCGCGCGGTCGATCTCGAGGCGGATGCTCGTGCCGGCCGGCAGGCTGTCCGGGTACACGCCGGTCACGACCTTGCTTTGCGCGGCGAGTTCGAGCAGCTTCGCTTCGGCCGCCTTGAGCGCCGCCGTGCCCTGGTTGGCGCGGTCTTCCAGGCGCATCGAGAAGCCCGAGCTGTTGCCGAGTTCGTCGATCGCGGGCGGCAGCAGGCTCATCACCGTGCCTTCGGTCACGCCGGCCATCGCCTGTTGCGCGAGCATGCCTTCCTCGAGGGTCGATGCGCCGCCGCGGTTTTTCCAGTCCTTCATCACGGACCAGTTGATCGCCGCGTTCGGCCCTTGTCCCGAGAAACCGTAGCCGATCACGGAAATGCTCGACTGGATTGCCGGACGCGAGGCAAGATGTTTTTCCAGCGTGTTGACCACGTCATGCGTGCGCTCGGCGGTAGCGTCCGCGGGCAGCAGGAAGCTGGTGATGAAGTAGCCCTGATCCTCGTCCGGCAGGAACGACGACGGCAGGCTGCGAAAGCCGAACACCAGCGCGCCCGCGATCGCGACGAACACCAGCATCACGCGGCCGGTGCGGCCGACCAGGCGGCCGACGCGCGTCTCGTACCATTTCGTCAGGCGATCGAAGCGACGGTTGAACCAGCCGAAAAAGCCGCGCTTCTCGTGATGGCCCGGTGCGAGCGGCTTGAGCATCGTCGCGCACAGGGCCGGCGTGAGCGTCAGCGCGAGCAACGCGGAGAACAGGATCGACACGGCCATCGACAGCGTGAACTGCTTGTAGATCACGCCGACCGAGCCGCTCGCCATCGCCATCGGCAGGAGCACCGCGGTCAGCACCAGCGTGATGCCGACGATCGCGCCGGTGATTTCCTTCATCGCCTTCGACGTCGCGTCCTTCGGCGACAGCCCTTCCTCGGCCATCAGGCGCTCGACGTTCTCGACGACGACGATCGCATCGTCGACGATGATGCCGATCGCAAGCACCATGCCGAACATCGTCAGCACGTTGATCGAGAAGCCGGTCAGCAGCATCACCGCAAAGGTGCCGAGCATCGCGACGGGCGCGACGATGGCCGGGATCAGCGTATAGCGCACGTTCTGCAGGAACAGGTACATCACGAGGAACACGAGCACCATCGCCTCGAACAGCGTGGCCAGCACTTTCTCGATCGAGATCTTCACGAACGGCGACGTGTCGAGCGGGATCGAGTAGCGCATGCCCGACGGCATCGACTTGCCCAGTTCGGCCATGCGCGTGCGGATCGCGTCAGCCGTCTTCACGGCATTGGCGCCCGGTGCGAGCTGCACGCCGGCGAGCGTGGCCGGCTTGTTGTTCTCGCGGCTCACGAACATGTAGTTCTGCGAGCCGAGTTCGACGCGCGCGACGTCGCCGAGCACGACCTTCGAGCCGTCCGCGTTCGCGCGCAGCACGACCTTCGCGAATTCCTCCGGTGTCGTGAGCTGACCCTGCGCGGTGAGCGGCACGGTCACGCGCTGGCCCGGCAGCGCGGGCAGCGCACCGAGGCTGCCCGGCGCGATCTGCACGTTCTGCTGGCCGATCGCGGTCGTCAGGTCGTTCATCGACAGGCCGAAATTGATCAGCTTCTGCGGATCGACCCAGATGCGCATCGCGCGCTCGGAGCCGAACTGCAGCACACGCCCGACGCCGTCGATGCGCCGCAACTCCTCGGACACGCTGCGCGCCATGTAGTCGGCGAGCGCGCCTTCGTCGAAGCGGCCGTTGTCGGAGCGCAGGCCGATCAGCATCAGGAAGCCGGACGACGCGGATTCGACGATCAGCCCGTTCTGGCGCACGGCGGCGGGCAGGCGCGGCTCGATCGACTTGATCTTGTTCTGCACGTCGACCTGCGCCAGCGCCGGATCGGTGCCGGGCTTGAACGTCACGGTGATCTGCGCCGAGCCGGACGTATCGGCCGACGATTCGAAATACAGCAGGTTCTTGACGCCGGACAGTTCGCGCTCGATGAGGCTCAGTACGCCGTCGTTCATCGTCTGCGGCGTGGCGCCCGGGTAGTTCGCGGTGATCGTGACGGACGGCGGCGCGACCGACGGGTAGCGCGCGACCGGCAGTTGCGGGATCGCGATCACCCCCATCAGGATGATGAAGAGGGCGATCACCCACGCAAACACCGGGCGGCGGATGAAGAATTCAGCCATGGCTGGAGGCTCCTCGTGACTCAGTGCGCGGACGCGGCGGCGGCCGCGTCAGGCGACTTCCAGTCGGTCGCGGCGGCCGGCGCGCCATCGGTCAGGCGTTCCATGCCCTCGACGACGATCTTCTGGCCGGCCTGCAGGCCCGACTTGATGCGGTAGTGGCGGTTCGTGAGCTCGCCGATTTCGACGGCCTTCAGACGCGCGTGCCCTTTCGCGTCGAGCACCCACACCTGCGGCTTGCCGCCGGCGCGCACGACGGCCTGTTGCGGCACCATCACCGCGTTGGCGTAGTGCGCGCGCGGAATGCGGGCACGCACGTACATGCCCGGCAGCAGTTGGCGTTTCGGGTTGTCGACCAGCACGCGCAGCAGCACGTCGCCGGTGCCCGGATCGACGTTGACGCCCGAGAACAGCATGCGGCCCTTTACGTCGTAACGCGTGTCGTCGTCGCGCAGCACGTCGACCGGCAGCCCGTTGCCGTCCGACGCTTGCGGCTGCGACGCGAGCGCGCCGCGCAGCGCTTCGAGCGACGCGGCCGGCTGGCGCACGTCCACATAGACCTGGTCGATCTGCTGGATGCGCGCCATCGGCTGGCTGTCGCCGCTCGACACCAGCGCACCTTCCGTCACGAGCGCCTGGTCGATGCGGCCGGCGATCGGCGCTTCCACGGTCGCGAATTTCAGATCGAGCTGGCGGCGCGCGAGCGTCGCGCGGGCCTGCGCGACGTCGGCCGCGGCCTGGTCGCGTTGCGATACGGCGTCGTCGTACACCTGGCGGCTGATCGCATCGGCTTCGACGAGCGGCTTGAAGCGCGCGGTCTGGACCTTCGCGCGTTCGAGCGCGGCCTGCGCCCGCAGCAGCGAGGCGGCGGCCGTATCCATCTCGGCCTTGAACGGCGCCGGATTGATCTGGAACAGCGGCTGGCCCTGGCGTACTTCGGTGCCCTGCTCGAACAGCCGGCGTTGCACGATGCCGCTCACCTGCGGCCGGATCTCGGCCACCCGCACGGCCGCGACGCGGCCGGGCAGATCTTCGGTCACGTCGACGCGCGTGGCGGCCACGGTCATGGCCGCCACCGGGGTGGCCGGCGCGGCGGCCTGCTGTTCGGACGGCCCGCAACCGGCCAGCATCGCCGCCACCAGCACACATACGGCGCCGTGGCAGCATCGGTTCTGATTGTTCATAACGACTCCAGGAAGCGCAGGCAGCCCACTGCCTGCTTTGACGGGGCGGAGTGTGCTTGGAGTAGTTGGCGGCTTTTATGCGGAAAGATGGAGATTCGATGGAGGCGGCGAAAGGCGCCGAAAAGCAGGGGGGTGAGGCGAAGCGGAATGCTCGGACGAACGGGATGCCGCGCGGTG
Organism: Burkholderia anthina; assembly: GCF_001547525.1. Lineage (GTDB taxonomy): Bacteria > Pseudomonadota > Gammaproteobacteria > Burkholderiales > Burkholderiaceae > Burkholderia > Burkholderia semiarida. Next base: position 508,908 of record NZ_LNJP01000003.1, on the reverse strand, counting down.
TCATGCGCGCGATGTTTCGGCTCGATGCGGGCGTCGGCTCGCGCCGGTACTTAAAGGTCGAGCCGGCAGGGCCGCCGGGCGAACCGCCCGACGACGCGGCGCCGGCGTCGCGCGATGGCGAAGCGGGCGGGGGGCAGAGAATGGGGCGCGCCATTTGACGCGCCGTCGCGCTACGGTCTGGCGCCGGCTTCCCGCAGCGCGTCCGCGGCGTACGTGTTGTCGTGCGTCAGCGCGAGCTGAAGCAGCGACTGGCCGCGCCGGTCGACATGGTTCGGATTCGCGCCATGCGCGACGAGCAGCGGAATCAGCTCGAAGCGGTTGAACAGCGTCGCGAACCCCAGCGCGGTTTCGCCGGCGCCGTTGGTCTGGTCGATCGGGCAGCGCGTGTCGATCAGGCGCCGCGCGATGTCGCGCTCGTTCCTGAAGAGCGCGCCCATCAGTGCGGTGTTGCCGTGACGATCGCCGACGCACGCGTCGGCGCCGGCCGACAACAGGTAGTCGAGCGCCGCGGGCTGGCCGTCGTACGACGCGAGGATCACGGCCGTATAGCCGTGGCTGTCGGTCGCGTCGACCGGATAGCCGGCCTCGTGCAACGCGCGCAGGATATCGACGCGGCCGACGCGCGCGGCGTCGAACCAGTCGTCGTCATAGCGACGCAGCGCGGCGGGATCGGCCTTGCCGTACGCCGGCTGGTCGGGCAGGTGCGCGCAGCCGGCGAGTGCGGCGAGCGCGAGCGCCGCCGCGGCCGCGCGGATCGCATGGGGGAAGCGTTCGGATCGCATGGGGAAGTCCTGATGAGGTGGCCGGGCCGACGTGCGCGGCGCAATGTCGCACGTCGGCAGCGACCGGCGTCGCGGGATCAGTTGTCGCTCAGCTTCGCCGCGAGCGACTGCACCTGCTGGACGTTCGCGTGAACGGCCTGGGCGAGGCGCGTACCGTAGTCGGCGTCGGCCTTGTAGAAGTACGACAGCATCGCGTACTGGTTCTGCGCGTTCTTCACCTGGCCGAGGTCGCCGGACAGCGCGGTGACGAGGTCGTCCTTGTCCTGTTGCGACAGGCTGCGGTAGTACTCGCCGGCCTGACGGAACGGCAGCTTCTTGCGGATCGCTTCCTGCTGCGTCGTGCCGCTGAGCGCCATGCGGACCGACTTGTACTGCGGATCCTGCGCGAGCTCGTTCAGCGTCGACGGCTCGTAGTTCACCTCGCCTTTGCGGTCGCCGGCGTTCATCTTGCCGTCCTGGTTGTTGTTGACCACCGGCACGACGGGGCGGTTGATCGGCAGATCCATGTAGTTCGCGCCGAGCCGGTACATCTGCGTGTCGGCGTACGCGAACAGGCGATCCTGCAGCATCCGGTCCTCGGACGGCTCGATGCCGGGCACGAGCCGCGACGGCGCGAACGCGGATTCCTCGGTCGACTGGAAGTAGTTGTCGGGCACGCGGTTGAGCGTCATCGTGCCGATCTTGCGTTCAGGCACGCCCGTCCACACCTTCGTGTCGTCGAGCGCGTCGAAATCGAAGCGGTTCAGGTCCTTCGGCGTGAGCACCTGGACGTACAGGTCCCACTTCGGGAAATCACCCTGTTTCAGCGCGCCGTACAGATCGTTCGTCATCATGTTCCAGTCGCGGCCGATCGACGCGGCGATCTCTTGCGGGCGCAGGCCGTGCACGCCTTGCTGGCTCTTCCAGTGGAACTTCACGTAGTGCACGTCTCCTTGCGCATTGACGAACTTGAACGCATGCACCGCGAAGCCGTCCATGCGGCGATACGAATCGGGCATGCCCTCGTCCGTGTACAGCCGCGTCAGCATGTGGGTCGCTTCGGGCGTGTGCGCGAAGAAGTCGAACGCGAGGTTCGGATCCTGCACGCCGGTCACGGCGCTCGGCTTGTTCGCGTGCACGAAGTCGGGGAACTTGATGCCGTCGCGAATGAAGAACACCGGCCAGTTGATGCCGACCATGTCCCAGTTGCCCTGCTGCGTATAGAACTTCACCGCGAAGCCGCGCGGGTCGCGCGCCTGCTCGGGCGAGCCGCGATAGCCCATCACGGTGGAGAAGCGCACGAACACCGGCGTGCGGGTGCCCGGCGTGAAGACTTTCGCTTTCGTCAGGTCGGAGATGTCGGCGCTCGGCACGAACTCGCCGAATGCGCCGGTGCCGCGTGCATGCACGACGCGTTCCGGAATGCGTTCGCGATCGAAGCGCTGCAGTTTCTCGATGAGCGCGGAGTCCTGCAGCAGCACCGGGCCGGCGGGGCCGGCCGTCTGCGAATTCTGGTTGTCGCCGACGGGTGCGCCGGTGTCGCGCGTGAGTTCAGCGGCGTACGGGGAAGCGGAGAGTGCCACGCAGATTGCGGCGACTGCGTGCCGCAGCACGCGATGGGAAGACGAGGACATGACGATGGAACTCCTTGATCCGATCGGTGGTGGGGAAGCCGACTGAATTAGAAGAGATCGTCAGACGATTGGCTAATTGATATTCGATATGTCATCGATAGCCGTGGGCACGATGCGGCGCGAACCGTTCGTCGCGCACGAAACGAAGCAGTATTGTTGCGCGCGCAATGAGTCGTTACCGAATTGTTTGGACGAGCATGATGCATCGGTCGTGCATGATTTGCAGCGGCACCGTCAACCGGCGCCTGTTTGCCACCCGAGCCCGAGGCTCTTCTGCACCGACACGTAGTCCTTGATCAGTTCGGCTTGCCCGGCGATCACGTTCTGCTGCGCGGCTAGCGCTTCGCGTTGCGTATCGAGCAGGTCGATCATCGACGCGACGCCCGCGCGATAGCGCTGGTCCATCAGCGCGCGCGAATGCACGGCCGACGTCTGCACCTTCGTCAACGCGACCACATGTTCGCGCTGATGCCCGTAACGCTGCAACGCGGTGTTGGCATCCTGTAATGCATCGAGCACGGCTTTCTGATAATTCGCTTCCGCTTCGTCGCGCGATGCTTCGGCCGCGCGTACCGCACCGCGCGTGCGTCCGAAGTCGAGAATGTTCCATTGCAGGTACGGCGCGCCGACCCACGTGAAATTCTGCTTGCGCAACAGGTGGCCGGGGTCGGTCGCGCTGAAGCCGAGATCGCCGAGCAGCGTCACCTTCGGGAAATAGTCGGCCACATGCTCGCCGATCTGCGCATTGCTCGACGCGAGCCGGCGTTCGGCCGCGCGAATGTCGGGGCGCTGTTTCAGCAGCGTGGCCGGATCGCCGATCGCGACGCTGCCCGGCAGCGTCGGCAATGCCGCGTCCGGCGTCGACAGCGCGGCGTCGAGCGCCCCCGGCGCGCGGCCCGTCAGGATCGCGAGCCGGTCGAGCGATTCGGTCACCTGGGCATCGAGCGGGATCAGCGAGGCGCGCGTGTTCTCGACCTGCGTCGTCAGGCGCTCGATGTCCGCATCGGCCGCGACGCCGCGCGCGCGGCGCTGCTGCGTGAGTTCGAGCATCTGCTGCTGCAATTGCGCGGTGCGCCGCGACAACGCAAGCCGTTGCTGCTGGTCGCGCAGGTCGACGTACGCATTCGCGACTTCCGCCGCGATCGACACCTGCGTGTCGGCAAGATCGGCATCGACCGCTTCGGCTTGTGCGGATGCGGCTTCGATCGCGCGACGCGTGCCACCGAACAGATCGATTTCCCAGGTCGCGTCGAAGCCCGCCGAATAGAGTTGCAGCGGCCCCGAGCCGCCGAGCGACGGCGACGTGCCGGCCGACTGGCCCGAGTCGTTCGACGGCAGCAGCGAGCCGAGCGCGCCGACGTCCGGTTCGCGCATGCGGATGGCCGCGACGGTGGCCGACGATTTCGGCATTCGCGCGGCGCGCTGTTGCGAGAGCTGCGCGCGTGCCGCGCGCAAGCGCGCCTGCGCCGCGTGCAGATCGGGGTTGTAGACGAGCGCGGCGACGATCAGTTCGTCGAGCTGGCGGTCGTTCAGCGCGTGCCACCACGCGCTCGGCGCGGGCGCGGCGGTGTCGATGCCGGTGGCCGGTGCGCGCACGAAGGTCGGCGCATCCGGTGCGGCGGGCGCGCCGCGGTAGTCGGGGCCGACCGTGCAGCCGGCGAGCAGGCACGCGGCCGCGCACAGGGTGAGCGCGGGGCGGCGGGGCAGGGAGAAGGGTTTCATCGCGTAAGACGGGTCAATGGCCGGACGACATCGGTTGCGGGCCGCGCGGCGTGCGCAGCAGCAGCGCGAGCGGCACGCAGGCGAGCAGCGCGAGGCCGAGCAGATAGAAGGTTTCGGAATAGGTCATCACGATGGCCTGGATCTGGATCTGCTGCGCCAGTTGGCCGAGCGCGCGCATGTTCGAATACGCGAGATCGCCGGTGTGCGCGAACCAGTTGGCCGCATAGGCCGACAGGCGATCCTGCCCGATCAGCGAGTTCGCGCTCACCGATTCGCGCAGCGCGGCCGTATGGAAGGTCGTGCGCCGGTCGATCACGGTGCCGATGATCGCGAGCCCGATCGAGCCGCCGAGGTTGCGCGCCATGTTGTAGAGCCCGGCCGCATCGCCTGAATCCTCGCGCGCGACGGCTGCCATCGACGCCTGGTTGAGCGGCATCATCGCGAGCATCTGCGCGAGGCCGCGGATCAGTTGCGACCACACGAAATCGTGGCCGACGCTCTGCGCGGTCAGGCTGATGTCGAGCATGCAGCTCAGGCAGAACAGCAGCAGCCCCGCGATCACGAGGATGCGGAAATCGACCTTGCCGAGCAGGCGCGGCAGGATCGGCATCACGAGAAAGGCAGGCAGCCCCGACAGCAGCATGATCGCGCCGGCCTGTTCCGCGTTGTAGCCGGCGACGATCGCGAGGAACTGCGGCAGCAGGTAGGACACGCCGTACAGCCCGGCGCCGACCGCGGACACGATGACGATCACGCTCGCGTAGCGCGGGTTGCGCATCAGCGACAGCCGCATGATCGGCCGCTTCGCGAAGCGCTGCGACAGCGCGATCAGGATCATCCCGACGAACGACACGACGCTCAGCGTGACGATCATCTGCGATTCGAACCAGCGCTCGCGCTGGCCTTCCTCGAGCACGACGGTCAGCGAGCTCAGGCCGATCGCGAGGCCGAAGATGCCCAGCCAGTCCGCGTTGAAGAATGCGCTCCATTGCGGGCGGTCCGACGGCAGCCCGAACACCAGCAGCGCCATCAGCAGCAGGCACACGGGCAGATTCAGGAAGAAGCACCAGCTCCAGTTCACGTTTTCCGCGAGCCAGCCGCCGAGCACCGGGCCGAACAGCGGCCCGAGCAGCACGATCAGGCCGAACAGCGTCATCCCGACCGGCAACTGCGACAGCGGCAATCGCGTGCGGATGATCGTCTGCGCGGTCGGGATCAGCGCGCCGCCGGTGAAGCCCTGGCCGATCCGGCCGGCGATCATCATCGGCAGCGAATGCGACCAGCCGCACATCATCGAGAACGCGATGAACAGCGCGGAGTTGGTCAGCAGGAAATTGCGCAGCCCGAACACGCGCGTGAGCCACGCGGCGAGCGGGATCATCACGATTTCCGACATCAGGTAGCCGGTCGAGATCCACGTGCCTTCGGTGCCGGTCGCGCCGATTTCGCCCTGGATCTGCGGCAGCGCGGAGTTCGTGATCGAGATGTCGAGCGTCGCCATCAGCGCGCCGAGCGCGCCGGCCGCGACCGCGATCCAGTCGGTCACGCTCGCGCGGCCTTCATGCGGCGGCATGGGTATCGTGGCGGACGTATCAGCCATGATGCGTCTCGTCGCGGGCCGAGCGCGTATCGACGTCGACCGTCACCGACAGCCCGGGCAACAGCATGCGTTGCGCGCGGGCATCCGCGGCGAGACGGATGCGCACCGGCACGCGCTGGACGATCTTCGTGAAGTTGCCGGTCGCGTTCTCGGGCGGCAGCAGCGCGAACTGCGCGCCGGTGCCGGGTGCGAAGCTGTCGACGACGCCGGACAGCGGGCCGTCCGGCAGCGCATCGACATGCAGCTCGACGGGCTGGCCGATGCGCATGTTGCCGATCTGCGTTTCCTTGAAGTTCGCGACGAGATAGATCGAGTCGACCGGCACGACGGTCAGCAGACGCGTGCCGGGCTGCACGTATTGCCCGACGCGCACCGTGCGATCGCCGACGCGGCCCGCGAGCGTGCTGCGCACGATCGTGTTGTCGAGGTCGAGCTGCGCCTGTGCGGCGCTCGCCTGCGCGGCCTCGAGCTGCGCGCGCGCCTGCTGGAGCTGTGCGGTGAACGACGCGATCTGCGTGCGGGCGGCGGCGATCGACGCGTTGTTCGCGGCGAGCGTCGCCGCCGCCTGGTCGCGCGTGCTTTTCAGGTCGGCCACGCGTTCGTGCGTCTCGGCGCCGGTCGCCGCGAGCGGCGCGTAGCGCGTGTACTCGTCGCTTGCGTGCTGCGCGTTGATGCGCGACACCTTCGCCTGCGCTTCGGCCTGCTCGAGATTCGCGCGCTGCTGGCTGATGTCGGCTTCGGCGCGCGCGATATCGGCGCGGCGGGCGTCGACGGTAGCGAGCGCCTGCGCGAGCGCGACCTGATACTGGCGCACGTCGAGCCGCACGAGCGGATCGCCGGCCTTCACGGGCTGGTTGTCGCGTACATAGACGTCGGTCACGTAGCCGGCGACCTTCGGCGCGGCGGTCATGCTGTCCGCTTGCAGGTACGCGTCGTTGGTGCTCTCGATGAAGCGGCCGACCGTCCACCAGCGGCCGAGCCAGACCGCGCCGCCGACGGCCGCGAGCACGGCGACCGCGAGCAGGATGCGCCGCCTTCTCCCGCCGTTTCCGTTGCGGGGCGTTGTTCCGTTTTCCTGACGATCTGCTTTCTGTGGCGGGTCTTGTGGCGTCGACATGCTGGGTCCAATTTATTCCAATTGGAAGAATTATTCCAGTTGATAAAATTGTGTCAAGTAGAATGTCGATCGATCGAATGACGAGGAAGGCATGAACGAAGCGAAGAAGCTGCGCCGCACGTCGGCGGGCGGCTACGCGCGCGGCGACGAAACGCGTCAGCGGATCATCGAGGCGGCGCTCGAACTGTTCGGCGAACGCGGGTTCGCGGGCGCGTCGACGCGCGAGATCGCCGCGAGGGCGGGCGTGAACGCGCCGGCGCTCCAGTACTACTTCGAGAACAAGGAAGGCGTGTACCGCGCGTGCGTCGAGACGATCGCCGAGCACGGCTGGGCGGTGTTCGCGCCGGCGGTCGGCCATGCGCGGGCGATGCTCGACACGGACGCGAGCGTCGACGAGCTGATCGATGCGTTCGTCGGGCTGCTGCGCGCGCTGTCGGACCGGATGTTCACCGCACCGAAGACGATGAACCAGCGGATGTTCTTCGCGCGCGAGCAGGGCGGCCAGGAGCCGGCGAGCGCGAGCGAAATCCTGATGAAGCGCTTGCGCAAGCCGCTCAACGACGTGAGCGCCGAGCTGATCGGCCGCATCTCGGGGCGGCGGGCCGATGATCCGGTTACCCGGCTGCGCGCGCTCAGCCTGTTCGGGCAGATCACGGTGTTTCACATTGCGCAGCGTTCGGCGCTGCAGTTGCTCGAATGGGACGCATTCGAGGGCGAGCGTGCGGCGCTGGTAACCGACACGATTGCCGAGCAGACGCGCGTGCTGCTCGAGCAATGGCATGCGCAGCGCGATGCGGGTGCCGCTGCCCCGGCAACCGCTGCGAAGCGCGGGCAGCGTGCCGCGGCGAAACCACGTGCCGCGAAGCCGGGGGCGGTACCGCCCGCCGCGAAAAGCACGGCGCGCGTGAAGAAGCCTGCCGCGCGTTGAGCGCGGCCGGTCGCCGGCCCCGGGCGAGCGCGATTAGCCCGGCTTGCGCTCCGCTCCGTCGGGCGACGGCGGCCGGGCTGCCGGTTCGGCGGCATTCCGCGTATCGGGGCGCGCGTCGTTCTCATCGTTGCCGACAGGCCGCGATCCATCCGCATAGGCTACGACGCTGCGCTGCGGATTGGCGATCCGGATCCCGCGTTCGCGGAACGTTTCCGCGATCCGCCGGTTGAATTCGCGCTGCACGCTCCAGCGCGCCGAGTCCGTGCACTGGATCTGCCCGGCCAGCGCGAGCGCCGCGCCATCGACCTGATCGATACCCCAGTAGCTGAAATCCGACAGGATGCCGTCGTGGTATTTCGGATCGTCGCGCAACGCGGCGCCGATTTCCTTCAGCGTCGCGATCGCGCGGTCGATGTCCTCGCCGTACGCGATGCTGACCTTGACGGCCGCGTTGCCGAGCCCGCGATTCGTGTTGTTGACGGTCGTCACCGAGCTGAACGGGATCGTGTACAGCGACCCGTCGCCGGCGCGCAGCCGCACGGTGCGGATCGACAGGTATTCGACCGTGCCCGATACGCCGGCGAGCGTGACCCAGTCGCCGACCTGCATCGCGTTTTCCATCAGCAGGAAGATCCCGGTGATGAAGTCCTGCACGAGCTTCTGCGAGCCGAACCCGAGCGCGACGCCGAAGATGCTGGCGCCGGCCAGCAGCGGGCCGACGTTTACGCCGAGTTCACTGAGGCCCGTCAGCACGACGACGAGCGCGATCATCACGAACAGCAGCGAGCGCAGCATCGGCAGCAGCGTGCGCAGCCGCGCCGCGCGCACCAGGTTGCCTTCGCGCGTCCAGCGTTGCAGGCGGCGCTCGATCGCGATGTTGGCCGCTTCCCACACGACGAGCGCGACGATTGCCGCGATCGCGATCGTCACCAGCGCGGACGCGAGGCGGTGGCCGATCGTGCCCGTCTCGAACGCGCGGAAGATCGGCACGCCCCAGATCTGCAGCAGCAGTACGGCGGTCACGATGCCGATCGCGCCCGACACGATCTGGCGCAGCAGCGGGTAGTAGCGGTACGCGTGCAGATGAACGAGCGTGCGGTCGTCCTCGCGGCGCTGGAACAGCCGCGCGAGCGCGCCGAACACGACGATCGACACCATTCGCATCGCGATCATCACGGCGATCGAGCGGCCCCCGAGCGCGATCAGCACGCGGTAGCCGTTGTGGACGTCGAGCGCCCACACGAACCACAGCGCCATCACGATGAAGACCGAGACAGGCGCCCACGCGTCCGCGAGCGCGTTGCCGACGACGGTGAAGGTCGGCCGATCCGCGCCGGCGGCGCGGATGCGTGCCGCCACCGGCCGGCGGCACTGCAGGATCAGTACCGAGATCATCACGTGCCCGACGAGCGCGACGGCCTTCAGCAGCGCGACATGGCCGGCTTCGGTCAGGCCGAAGTTGGCGGCGATCTCGACGGCCGCCGTGCACGCGCCGACCACGATCACGATCCGCGCGATCGAGCGTTGCGCGAAATCGGCCCATGCGTCGCTGATATGCAGCAGCCGCAACTGCCGCGCATCGGGCTGGAAGAACAGCCGGCTGACGATGGTGACGAGCCGGCAGATCACGTAGATGTCGATCAATGCTTCGAGCGCGGATTCGATCGGCGTGTCCGCTTCATCGAGCAACGACATCGTCAGGCTCGCGACGCCGACGAACACGAGCAGCGGCACCGCGCGCAGCGCGAGACTCACGAGCGCGCGCGGCATCCGGTGCAGCAGCGTGGTGTGTCGGCGTGCGTGGCCTCGGCTTTGCGAGGACGTAGGGGCGGTGTCTGCCGTGCCTGCGGTTGCGGTGTCGGGCGCGGTGGACGTATCGGGCGGCGGCGTGTTGCCCCCGTCCGACGCGGCGGAATCGGACGCCGCGCGGCGCGCGGCCACTCCAGCCAGCGCGCGTCGCAGCAGCCGCTTCGCGAGCCATTCGACGAAGAGCGCGGGCACGAGCACCGCGAGGAGGATCACGAGCGTGTGAGCGAGGTCCGCACGCTGGTCGGCGCGCACGAGCCTGTCGTGCCACCAGCTTCCCACCGACCCGATATCGAGCAGCGAGCGCAGCGATTCCTGCAGTGCATTGCCGATCTGGACGGCCCAGCGCGAGCCCTGGCGAACGAGCATCGATGCGAGCCCGTTCGACGTGAGCGCCGCCGGCGCCGCGGCAGCCGATGCGCCGCTGGCAGGCGCGGCGCTTGCCGGCACGGCGGGCGCGCTCAACGCGCCGACGGCCGCGATGGCGCGCAGCGTCGTTTCGACCTGTGCGCGCTCGCGCGGGTTCTCGAGCACATTCAATGCCTGCCGCGCCTGCTGCGGCGTCAGTGCGGGCTCGGCGCCGGAGGCGGCCGACGCGGCGGCCGGAGCGGGCGCGGCCGCGTGGGCGGCCGAGACGACGGCGGCGAGCAGCCAGCCGAGGAGGAAATGTCGCATGGAGTGGGAAGGCGGTGCGTATCGTCACGCGGGCCGCCGGGCTGAACGATGGACGGAAGTTAACATGATTGCGACCGTGAGCGAATAGTTCCGTCGCCGACTATTCGGATCCGGTATGAACGGGGCTGTGCGGGCGCTGGCCGTGCATGTCCGCAAGTCATGTACCTGGTACCTGATGCAGGCTGCCGCCGTCCGGCATCGGCGGGAACGTCCCGCTTTCCCGATCGCAGGGGAGCCGCCTGTAACGCGTGTCTTTCGATGCCGACTCGCGATGCGTTGCCCGGCGAGCGTCCGTCCGGCCGCGATCCACGCTCGCATCGCGTCATATGAATTTGGATTCCTGATGAATCACGCTTGCTCGTCGTGAAATACCGGCAGGACATGTTCGGCGATTTCTTCGATGACTTCGCGCACGGGCCGGTCCGATCCGAGGTTCAGCGTGACATGGTGCGTACCCGCCGCACGCATGTCCTGCAGGATATCGACCAATGCGCGGCGCCCGGTTGCATAACCGAGCGGCAGCGCGGTGGCGGGCGTATCCGGACGGGCGGCGAGGTCGAGCCGCATCGCGACGCCGAACGCGCGAAATGCCGGCGAGGCGAGCCGGTCGACCGCCGCGCGCCACATCGAATAGCGGGCGCGCTGCGTATCCGGATCGCGGTGATACGTCATCCAGCCGATCGAATGCCGTGCGATCCAGTCCACGCTCTGTCCGCCCGAGCCGACCGCAAGCATCGGCACCGCGTCGGCGCTGCGCGGCAGCAGCGTGAATTCGGGCGCATCGGGCGGCGCTTCGTCCGGCCGCACGCGCGACGGCACGCCGAGTGCGGCCGCGACGACGTCCCAGTGCGCGCGATAGCGGTCGCGCCGCGTTTCCGCGTCGACGCCGAACGCCGCATATTCGGGGGGCCGGTCGCCGGAGCCGAGCCCGAGGATGAAGCGGCCGCCCGACAGCGTCGCGACCGACAGCGCGCCTTTGGCGATATGCAGCGGATGACGCAGCGGCAGCACGATCGCGCCGCTGGCGAGCGCGATCCGGCGGGTGCGCGCCGCAAGCGCGCCGAGCAGCACCCACGGGTCGAGGTGGCCGACCGGGTCGGGATAATCTGCGCTGTTCAGCGGCACGTCGCGAATCCACAGCGCGCGAAAGCCGAGCGAATCGGCCCGCGCCGCGAGTTCGAGCTGTTCGTTGAAGTCCGCGACGACGTGGCCGCTGCGCAGGAGCGGAAGCGTGAGGCCGATCGACAGCCGCCCGGCCGAAAACACGGGATGCGCGACGTCGGGGTGGGCGGCAGCAAGTGCGGTCATGGCGGGTCCTTGGAGGCGAGGCGGCGGGAACGCGCGGCGTTCCCTATGTAAAGAGACTCTAGCGTGTTTGCGCGACGGACGAGCGGGACGGCCAAGCTCGCGCTATCCGGCCCGCGGGGGGGCGTGCCGCGCGGCGCCAAACGTCGGGCGATCTCAAGGCGATCGTAAGGTAATCGACCGCCCGGCTCGGAGGCCGCACGACGACGCCCGGCGGGCCCGGCGATGCGTTTCAGTTTCGAAACGTTCGCGCTTTCTGGCGGGGTGCGATGCTTGTTCGCGGTCTTGCAGGTGCCCGCGAGGCCTTGCGGCATGAAGCATGGTGCGCTCCTTGCATGGTTGTATGTGCCGTGAGCGCGATCGCGAGCGAAGTCGATCCCGGCAATCGCTTCAGTGGGTCGGATGTATCGGAGACGGGGACAAGAGAATGAAAAAAGACCGAAACGCAACGAATCGTGTTGCAAACATGAATCGCCGACCTGCCAGGGTAGTCGCTTCGCCGTTGATGACGGCGACGTGAACGAGCGGCTTTCCGTTCCATCCGGGCAATCGGGTTCGTTCTGAACGACGGCGTGCATGCGTGACGCACGAGGCCGACCAGTGCCGCTCGGCCGTCGACGATGAACAGCGACGCAGGCGGATGGCCGCAGCCTGGATCCCGGAATCGTCATGCCATGGCGCCACGCACGTCGTCGCGCGGCGAATGCATTTGCACGCCGAGCATCGTGTCGGCGTGACGAGCCAGCCGAACAGGATCGAATCGGAAAAGCCGGTGACGCGCCGATGTGCGCGGCAGCGCGGAACACGAAGTCCGGGGAACGTCCGTCAATCGCGGTACGACGGGCGTCGCAACATTGTGCTGTCAGTTGATCCACTACCCCGATGGATCAATTGTTGAAGCGCCCGTCGCCGAGCGGCGATGGGCGTCTTTTTGCGGGTTTTTCGTGCCCCCGGCTTGCCGTGGCGGCGGCCCACCCGATCGCGCGGCGTTCTGTATCATGTGCTGGCATGCGTGGCCAGCCCGTGCGGGCGCACGGCCTGCCGGCACGACCGATCACGTTGCCAACATGAACGATAAAGCCTTGCCCGATTCCTCCCTCGCCGACGTCGATCCGGCCGCGCTCGATGCGCTGCACACGTTCGTCGAGCGTCATCCGCGCCTGCTCGTGCTGACCGGCGCGGGCATCAGCACCGATTCCGGCATTCCCGGCTACCGCGACCGCAATGGCCAATGGATGCGCTCGCCGCCGATCCAGCTCCAGGAATTCCTCGGCTCCGATGCCGCGCGGCGCCGCTACTGGGCCCGCAGCATGATCGGCTGGCCGGTCGTCGGGCGCGCGCGGCCGAACGGGTCGCATGTCGCGCTGGCGCGGCTCGGCGGCGCGGGCCGGATCGAGCGCCTCGTCACGCAGAACGTCGACGGCCTGCATCAGCGCGCGGGCAGCGACGACGTGATCGAGCTGCACGGCGGCATCAACGGCGTGACCTGCCTCGACTGCGGCGCGCATCACGCGCGCGCGACGATCCAGGCCGTGCTCGAAGCCGACAATCCGGATCTGCTGGGCGCGCAGGCCGAGCCGGCCGCGGACGGCGACGCGCATCTCGAATGGGCCGCGCTCGATACGTTCCGCATCCCGGCGTGCCCCGCGTGCGGCGGGCTGCTGAAGCCGGCGGTGGTGTTCTTCGGCGAGAACGTGCCGCGCGAGCGCGTGGCGCTGGCGTCGCAGGCGCTCGATGCGGCCGACGCGCTGCTCGTCGTCGGCTCGTCGCTGATGGTGTATTCCGGCTACCGCTTCTGCGTGTGGGCGCAGGCGCAGCACAAGCCGGTTGCCGCGCTCAATCTCGGCCATACGCGCGCGGACCCGATGCTGACGTTGAAGGTCGAGGCGCACTGCGCCCCCGCGCTCGACGCGCTCGTGGCGCGGCTGGGGCTCGGAAGCAACAGCCACACGACGGAGCATGCATCGTGACCGGCGCCGCTTCCTCGCCCGATCCGTCCGCGCGGCTGTCGGCGCCGGCGGCCGAGCGCAATCGCGGGCCGATCCTCGACGTGCTGCGCCGCGTGCTGCCGGCGAGCGGCAGCGTGCTCGAAATCGCGAGCGGCACCGGGCAGCACGTCGTTCACTTCGCGCAGGCGTTGCCGGGCCTGCACTGGCAGCCGAGCGATCCCGACGCGCAGGCGCGGCGCTCGATCGCGGCGTGGATCGCGCACATGGGCCTCGCGAACGTCGCCGGCCCGCTGGCGTTCGACGTGCGCGACACGCCGTGGCCGGTCGCGGCGCTCGACGCAATCGTCTGCATCAATATGATCCACATCTCGCCGTGGGCCTGTACGAAAGCGCTGTTCGCGGGCGCGTCGCGCGTGCTGAGGCCGGGCGGCGTGCTGTTCCTGTACGGCCCGTACCGTCGCGAAGGCCGCCATACGGCGCCGTCGAACGCGGCCTTCGACCAGCAGTTGCGCGGCCGCGACCCGTCGTGGGGCGTGCGCGATCTCGAGACGGTGGTCGCGCTCGGGCTCGATCGCGGGCTCGACTGCCGCGAGGTCGTCGAGATGCCGGCGAACAACCTGAGCGTCGTGTTCCGGCGTCTGCCGCTCGCGGAGCAATGACACGCAAGCGCGCAGCGCCGCCGGGTTTCCTCTATCCTTTCGCCTGTGCGCGCGGCCCGGCTCGGGTCGCGCCCCGTTTTTTCCGGAGAATTGACTAATGGGCAAACAAGCAATCGGTGTGATCGGGCTCGCGGTGATGGGCCGCAATCTCGCACTCAATATCGAGAGCCGCGGTTACGCGGTATCGGTGTACAACCGCAGCCGCGAGAAAACCGACGAACTGATCGCCGAATTCCCCGGCCGCAATCTGGTGCCGACCTATACGCTCGAAGAGTTCGTCGCGTCGCTCGAAACGCCGCGCCGGATCCTGATGATGGTGAAGGCCGGGGAAGCGACCGATGCGACGATCGCATCGCTCAAGCCGCTGCTCGAGAAGGGCGACGTGCTGATCGACGGCGGCAACACGCACTTCACCGACACGATCCGCCGCAACCAGGAACTCGCGCAGTCGGGCCTGCATTTCATCGGCACCGGCGTGTCGGGCGGCGAAGAGGGCGCGCTGCGCGGCCCGTCGATCATGCCCGGCGGCCAGCGCGACGCGTACGACCTCGTCGAGCCGATCCTCAAGCAGATCGCCGCGAAGGCGCCGTCGGACGGCGAGCCGTGCGTCGCGTACATGGGCCCGGACGGCGCGGGCCACTACGTGAAGATGGTGCACAACGGCATCGAATACGGCGACATGCAGCTGATCGCCGAGAGCTACTCGGTGTTGAAGGACGTCGCGGGCCTGACCAACGACGAACTCGGCGCCGTGTACACCGAATGGAACCAGGGCGAGCTCGACAGCTACCTGATCGAGATCACGTCGAAGATCTTCGGCAAGAAGGACGAAGAGACCGGCAAGCATCTCGTCGACGTGATCCTCGATCGCGCCGCGCAGAAGGGCACGGGCAAGTGGACGAGCCAGAACGCGCTGGATCTCGGCGTGCCGCTGCCGCTCATCACCGAGTCGGTGTTCGCGCGCGTGCTGTCGTCGCTGAAGACCGAGCGCGTCGCGGCCAGCAAGATCCTGTCGGGCCCGGCCGCCGCGCCGTTCGACGGCGATCGTGCCGCGTTCGTCGAAGCGGTGCGCCGCGCGCTGTATCTGAGCAAGGTGATCTCGTACGCGCAGGGCTTCGCGCAGTTGCGCACGGCGTCGGAAGAATACGGCTGGAACCTCGATCTCGGGACGATCGCGAAGATCTTCCGCGCGGGCTGCATCATCCGCGCGCGCTTCCTGCAGAAGATCACCGACGCATATGCGAAGGATCCGGCGCTCGCGAACCTGCTGCTCGATCCGTATTTCAAGGACATCGCCGCGAACTACCAGACGGCGCTGCGCGACGTCGTGGTGGCCGCGGTGAAGGCTGGCGTGCCGGTTCCCGCCTTCGCATCGGCGGTCGCGTATTTCGACAGCTACCGTTCCGAGCGGCTGCCGGCGAACCTCGTGCAGGCGCAGCGCGACTTCTTCGGCGCGCACACGTTCGAGCGCACCGACAAGCCGGGCAGCTTCCACGCGAACTGGTCGTAACCGGCTTGCGGCGGCATTGTTGCGAAAATCTATTCTTTCAATAGGGTTTTTCTATCCCGGATGCTGACATTGTTGGCTCCGGGGAAACAGTGTTTTCGCTCTTTCATGGTTTTCCCTAGGTGCTGTCGGGACTAAACTCTGTTCCATCGCTGCAGACATGGTGTGTGCGGCGGAGCAAAAAAATCCCGGAGGTAATCATGAAATCGCTGATCGCAACGTTCGCTGCTGCTGCTGTCCTCGCCGTTCCCGCCGTCTCGTTCGCCCAACAAAACGCGCCCGTCACCCGTGCCCAGGTGAAGGCCGAGCTGGTCCAGCTGCAACAGGCCGGCTACAAGCTGGGCAGCGACCGGACGAACTACCCGGAAGGCATCCAGGCTGCTGAAGCCCGCGTGAACCCGCAGCAGAACGTCGCCGCGGCCGACACGACCGGCTACGGTGCGCAACCGGCCGCCGGCCAGGAATCGGGCGCGCCGGCTCCGGCCAAGACCGGCTGGCAAGTCAAGCGCATCTCGGACGGCGCACCGGTCTACAAGGGTCGTTAATGGTTCGGCCGCGCTGGCGACCGCATCCGACCCTCTGTCGTACAAAAGCCCGTCGTACCGCATAGCGGTACGGCGGGTTTTTTCATTGGCGGCGCGCGATGCGCGGCCGTTCAGTGCAGCGGGCGCCTGCCGCGCCCGATATCGCGGAACAGCGCTTCGGCCGGTTCCAGTACCTGCAGCCACGTTTCGTCGTAACCGCTCAGCGTATCGAGCGCGTCGCGCAGCCGCTCGATCGCGAGGACCGGCAGCTCGACGCTGTGGCGCGTGGCGCCGGTCAAATGCGTGACGCTCGCCAACTGGACGAGCGCATCGGCCGCTTCGGCGACGTCGGTCGCGAACAACAGGTGCCGGTTGAGCAATTCGACCAGACCGCTGGAACCGGCGAAATCGTCGGCGTCGAGCTGCACGGAGAGAAACGTCGCGTTGTTCATTGTCATCCTCGTCGTTGTCGTTGGATTCGCGCTGCGCATCACCGAGTATAGGCGGGGATCGAAGCGGACAATATGACGGCGCCGAGACGGCGGGCAAGGGCGGCCGCGCCAGCGAAACCCCCCCAAAGCGCCCGCCGGCACGGCCCGCAGGCGACCGGCGCACCCCGTGCGACGCCGCAAGATTGTTTCCGGGTCGGGCAACTGTCGGGGCCTTGACCGCGACAAATGGTATCTTTGCCGATCGGGACGACGCGCGAAAAAGGGGCCGGTGAGCTCATTCGCGTCGACGTTCCGCTGTGGAAACTGACGGCCGCGCAAGCGGTCGGATACTGATTGATCCGGCCGTTCGGCCGGACATCGTGCGTCGCGCGCCGGAGGGCGGTGGGCGGCGCAACGACGCAAATCCGGGAGGACCCTTGAGAGAAACTATTCCCATCCACGACACGCTCACGCGCTGGCTGCCGCAGGCGGCGCTCGTTGCCGCAGCCATCGCGCTGACGGGCTGCACGATGACGCCGTGGACCGACAACTGGCAGCCCGCGCGCCAGCCGGCGCCCACGTCGGCGGCAACGCCGGGCGTGATCGCCGGCTATTACCGCGTGAACCCGGGCGATACGCTGGCGGGCATCGCGAGCGCCTACGGGCAGCGCGTGCAGGACGTCGCCAACTGGAACCACATGGCGCCCACCGATGCCGTGTCGCCCGGCCAGGTGCTGCGGGTCGCTCCGCCGCCGGCTGCGACCTCGTACGGGCAGCCGCCCGCGTCGGCCGCCCAGCCGGGCTCGCTCGCATGGCCGGCCACGGGTGTCGTCGCGACGCCGTTCTCGGCCGGCAAGACGCGCGGCGTCGTGATCGCCGCATCCGGGCCCGACCGTTCGGTGCGGGCCGCGGCGAACGGGCGCGTGGTGTACGCCGGCTCCGGCGTCCAGGCGTACGGTCCGCTCGTGATCCTGAAACACGACAACGGGCTCATCACGGCCTACGGGCACAACGGCAAGCTGCTCGTCAACGAAGGCGACGCGGTGCGCCAGGGTCAGCCGGTCGCCGAAATGGGCACCGACGCGAGCGGTCGTTCGACGTTCGAGTTCGAAGTCCGCCAGAACGGCAAGGTCGTCGATCCGATGAACTTCCTGCCGCGCAACGGCCGCTGATCGCCCGCATCGCCACGTGTGCGCCGGGCGGCGCACACGTTCCCGCTTCTTTCCTCTTTTCCGCCTTCATCCTTCCTTAAGCGTCGCGCTGCCAGACTGTCTCGCATGATTGCCGAGCCAGCAAATGCTCAGCGCGAGCGCCGCCGCGCCGAGCGCGATCATCGAACACTGGATCGCGACCGGCAGGTACCCGTGCGGCCGCGGATCGACGAACGGATACGGATACCAGTTCTCCACCGCGCCGCGCACGAGCGTATAGCCCAGATAGACGACCGGAAAGCCGAGCCACGCGAACGCGCTGCGGCGCGGAATCGGCGAGCGCGGTTCGACATACAGCCAGTCGCACAGCACCACGAGCGGCACGATCCGGTGCAGCACCCAGTTGTTGAACGGCGGCGTGACGTGGCGCAGCGCATCGAGCCGCGCGAGCAGCAGCTCGTAGACGATCGCGGTGATCAGCACGTACAGCACCGCCGCGCCGCGCATCGATTCGTAGCGGGCGGAGCCGGGGCGCGCGATGCGCGACAGCCCCGCGGCCAGCATCGCGGCCGCGTAGAGGCTGCTCAGTTGCGTGAAGTAGCTGAGGTAGTTGCCGAGATGAAAATCCGGCAGGCGCCAGTAGTCGGCGACGCTGTGCAGCGTGGTGGACACCGCGAGCAACGCGGCGATCAGCCGGTAGGCCGCAACGAAGAACGCCTTGCTCATGATGCCCGCGCGCCGTCGCACCAAAGCTTCATCGTGCCACAGCCGCCCGGGCGCGCGATGCGGATTTTCCATAGGGCGGCCATTGTGCGGCGCGCGTCGACGATGGATCGGATATTTGACCGCGTCGTGCAAAGCCGGACACCCGTGCGGCTACAATCGTCACAGCTTTGCCGGGCGCAGGCCGGTGGCCGGCGCCTCTCCCCGAATACGACACGAGACGAAGCATGAAAAACATCCTCGCGAAACAGACGCGCTACAGCTCGCCCGCGATCTTCTTCCACTGGGCCGTCTTCCTGCTGGTCGCGCTCGCCTATCTGGCCATCGAGATCCGCGGACCGAAGGGCAGCGACAGCCGCGCGTTCTGGATGAACGTACATGTGACGGCCGGTACGTGCGTCCTCGTGCTGTCGGTGCTGCGCGTACTGTGGCGCGTCGTCAGTCGCGTGCCGGAACCGGTTGCGCAGGCGGCGCTGCTGCGCTGGCTGTCGAAGCTCGCGCATTTCGCGCTTTATGCGTTCATCATCGCGCAGCCGCTGCTCGGCATCATGACGATCAACATGGGCGGCAAGCCGGTGTCGCTCGACTGGCTCGGCGTGTCGTTTACGCTGTTCGGCCCCGACAAGGCGCTGCGGCCGACGATCAAGGAAGCGCACGAGCTGATCGGCAACGCGTTCTACTTCGTGATCGGTCTGCATGCGCTGGCCGCGCTCTATCATCACTTCATCCGGCGCGACGACGTGTTGCGGCGCATGGCGCCCTGATCATCCGCCGCCGGCGCGCATCGCACGCGGGGGCGCATGGTTGTGTTGACAACCATGCGCCCCCGGTTCGTTTACGGTCGTCCGCACTGGTCATCACGTTGAACATTCTGTAACATCTCGGCTGTTTTTACGTTCCGCTTACGCGTCGCCGTCCATGCCGTACCGACATCGTCACCTGACTGCCTGGCTTGGCCTGCTCGCGATCTGGATCGCGATCGCGGCGCCGCTGGTGTCGCAGTGGCGTATCGCGCAGGCGGCCACGCCCGAGGCGATCGTCTGCAGCACCGAGCATGGTGCGCATCGTTCATCCGACGCGGGCGGCGTGCACGATCATGCGCTGCATCTCGACGCGTGCGGCTACTGCGCTTTCTTCGCGCATAGCCCGGCGATCGGCGCGCCTGCCGCCGCGTCGGTCGAATCCATTCCCGTCGTTTCCGTTGCCGCCGCCGCGTCGCCTGCCGTCGCGGCGCACAGCGACCGCTATCCGCGCGCCTATCCGCGCGCACCGCCCGAGCGCGCCTGACGCGTTTCTTTCCGTTCCTATCACCGCCGATATCCGTGCGGCCCGCCAAGGCCGCGTGGAGGGCGTCACTCGGGCTTTCGATCATGACCCATTCCCGGTTGCGTGCGCCGCAGGCGCCCCGCAATGCCTGTGCGCGGCCTCTGCCGCGCATGCTGAAATTTACCGTTCCCGCGCTGGCCGCCGGCGCGCTCGCCGCGAGCACCGCCGCGGCCGAAACCGTGCCTGCTGCCGGTGCGGCGACGGCCGACGCGGCCGCGCTGTTGCCGCCCGTCGAAGTCGTCGCGTCGCCGCTGTCGACGCCGCTCGTCGTCGTCACGGATCCGAAGGCGCCGCGCCAGCCGCTGCCCGCCAGCGACGGCGCCGATTACCTGAAGACGATCCCCGGCTTCACGTCGATCCGCAGCGGCGGCACGAACGGCGACCCCGTGCTGCGCGGGATGTTCGGATCGCGGCTGAACATCCTGGCGAACGGGATGCCGACGCTCGGCGCGTGCCCGAACCGGATGGATGCGCCGACGTCGTACATCGCACCGGAAAGCTATGACAAGGTCACCGTCGTGAAGGGGCCGCAGACCGTGCTGTACGGTCCGGGCGCGTCGGCCGGCACCGTGCTGTTCGAACGTGTGACACCGCGTTTCGAGCGCCCCGGCATGCGCTTCGACGGCAGCCTCGTCGGCGGGTCGTTCGGCCGCAACGACCAGAACGTCGACCTGAGCGCCGGCACGCCGGACGTCTATGGCCGCGTGACCGCGAACCACGCACATTCGCAGGACTACCACGACGGCAACGGCAACACCGTGCCGTCGCAGTGGGACAAGTGGAACGCCGATGCGGCGCTCGGCTGGACACCCGACGACCATACGCGCGTCGAGCTGACCGCCGGCACCGGCGACGGCTATGCGCGCTACGCCGGCCGCGGGATGGACGGCGCGCATTTCCGCCGCGAGACGTTCGGCCTGTCGTTCGACAAGCGGCATCTCGGCGACGTGCTCGACCGGATCGAGGCGCGCGTGTACTACAACGAAGCCGATCACGTGATGGACAACTACACGCTGCGGCAGCCCGACCCGACGAGCAGCATGCCGATGCGGATGGCCGCGGACGTGCGGCGCCGCACGGTCGGCGCGCGCGCGGCCGCGACGTTCCGCTTCGGCGACGACGTCAAGCTCGTCACGGGCGTCGATGCGCAATCGAACCGGCTCGATTCGCGTTCGTCGATGGGGCGGCAGAACTACCGCGACCAGCCGTGGAATGCGCAGGCGACGATGTGGAACGCGGGCGTGTTCGGCGAGCTGACCTGGTATGCGAGCGACGTGTCGCGCGTGATCGGCGGCGCGCGCGCCGACTATGCGAGCGCACGCGACAAGCGCGCGACGACGAGCGGCATGATGACGAGCAAGCCGAACCCGACTTTCGACGACGACCGGTCGACGGTGCTGCCGAGCGGCTTCGTGCGCTACGAGCGCGATCTCGCGTCGCTGCCCGTCACGTGGTACGCGGGGATCGGCCATGCGGAGCGTTATCCGGACTACTGGGAACTGTTTTCCGCGACGCGCGGGCCGGCCGGCTCGGTCAACGCATTCTCGGCGGTGCAGCCGGAGAAGACCACGCAGCTCGATATCGGCGCGCAATACAAGAGCGACCGGTTCGATGCGTGGGTGTCCGCGTATGCGGGTTACGTGCAGGACTTCATCCTGTTCAACTATGCAGCCGGCATGATGGGCGCGACCACGCAGGCCACGAACGTCAATGCGCAGATCATGGGCGGCGAAGCCGGCATGTCGTGGCGGCCGGTCGCGCCGCTGCGCGTCGAGACGTCGCTCGCGTATGCGTGGGGGCGCAACGTGGCGAGCGGCGATCCGCTGCCGCAGATGCCGCCGCTCGAGGCGCGCATCGGGCTTGAATACACGCGCGGCGCATGGTCGGCGGGCGGCCTGTGGCGCATCGTTGCGCCGCAGCATCGCTATGCGCTGAACGCGGGCAACGTGGTCGGCAAGGACTTCGGCCCGAGCGCAGGATTCGGCGTGCTGTCGCTGCATACGCAGTACAACGTCAGCAAGACCGTGCAGATCTCGGTCGGCGTCGACAACGTGCTGAACAAGGCCTACACCGAGCATTTGAACCTCGCCGGCAACGCGGGCTTCGGCTATCCGGCGAATGCGCCGGTGATGGAGCCGGGGCGTACCGCGTGGGTGCGCGTGAGCGCGAAGCTGTAGCGAGCCACGCGTGTGTGCGTCGCAGCATGCGCGTGCCTGGGCGCCGCACCGCCCGAACGGGCGGCGCGCGTCAACCGATTAGAGAACCGTATCTAGTCGGGGCGCAAACGTTCGCGAGTCGTGCTTCACTCCCGCATTCGACACACGCGGCGCGCGCGATGCGGCGTGCGTGTCGATCCGGTGTCATTCGCACCGGCAGCACAATAACCAGGAGAACATGCATGGCCAAATCGATGCGTTCCAGGGTAATGGCAGGGGCAGTGGCATGCGCGATGAGCGTCGCGCCGTTCGCGGGGACGACCGCACTGACGACGCTCGCGACGACGCATACGGCGATGGCGGCAACCGCGCCCGCCGACGACTATGCGACGACGCGCTATCCGATCATTCTCGTGCACGGGCTGACCGGCACCGACAAGTATGCGGGCGTACTCGACTACTGGTACGGTATCCAGGAAGACCTGCAGCAGCATGGCGCGACCGTCTACGTCGCGAACGTGTCGGGCTTCCAGAGCGACGACGGCCCGAACGGGCGCGGCGAGCAGCTGCTGGCCTACGTGAAGACGGTGCTCGCCGCGACCGGCGCGACCAAGGTCAATCTCGTCGGTCACAGCCAGGGCGGGCTGACGTCGCGCTATGTCGCGGCCGTCGCGCCCGATCTCGTCGCGTCGGTGACGACGATCGGCACGCCGCATCGCGGCTCCGAGTTCGCCGACTTCGTGCAGGGCGTGCTCGCGTACGATCCGACCGGGTTGTCGTCGACGGTGATCGCCGCGTTCGTCAATGTGTTCGGGATCCTGACGAGCAGCAGCCACAACACGAACCAGGACGCTCTCGCCGCACTGAAGACGCTGACGACCGCGCAGGCGGCCACCTACAACCAGAACTATCCGAGCGCGGGCCTCGGCGCGCCCGGCAGTTGCCAGACCGGCGCGCCGACGGAAACCGTCGGCGGCAACACGCATCTGCTGTATTCGTGGGCCGGCACGGCGATCCAGCCGACGCTTTCCGTGCTCGGCGTGACGGGGGCGACGGACACGAGCACCATTCCGGTCGTCGATCCGGCGAACGCGCTCGACGTGTCGACGCCCGCGCTGTACGGCACGGGCACGGTGATGATCAATCGCGGCTCGGGCCCGAACGACGGGCTCGTGTCGAAGTGCAGCGCGCTGTATGGCCAGGTGCTGAGCACGAGCTACAAGTGGAACCATGTCGACGAGATCAACCAGCTGCTCGGCGTGCGCGGCGCGTATGCGGAAGATCCGGTCGCGGTGATCCGCACGCATGCGAACCGATTGAAGCTCGCGGGCGTGTGATCGATGGCGGCACGTGAAGGGCGCGCGCCGCTCGCGCGGCGCGCTGCGATCTATGGTGTCGTGGGGCTGGCGGCGATTGCCGGCGTCGCGATGTGGAGCGGTGCGGGATCGCATCGAGGCACGGGCGCGACGAGTGATGCGCAGGATGCGGCCGCGGTCGGGGGCGTGGCGACCGCCGCACCGCAGGCCGCCGCGCCGGCGAGGGCGGGCCTGCCGCCGTCGCTCGCCGGCTCCAGCGCGCCGCGGTTGCCGCTCGATGCAGGCGGCCATCTCGCGAAATCGCGCGCGGTGCGCGATTTCTTCGACTATTGTCTGACCGCGCGGAGCGACCTGAGCGCGGCCGCGCTCGACGCGTTCGTCGTCCGCGAAATCGCCGCGCAGCTCGACGGCACGGTCGCGCAGGCCGAGGCGCTCGACGTGTGGCACCGGTATCGCGCGTATCTCGACGCGCTCGCCAAATTGCCCGATGCCGGCGCGGTCGACAAGTCCGACCCGGGTGCGTTGCAACTCGCGCTCGACCAGCGCGCGTCGCTTGCGTACCGCACGCTCGGCGACTGGAGCCAGCCGTTTTTCGGCGCGGAGCAGTGGCGGCAGCGCTACGACCTCGCACGATTGAAGATCGTTCAGGATCGCTCACTGACGGACGAGCAGAAGGCCGAGCGGCTCGCGGCGCTCGAACAGCAGATGCCGGCCGACGAACGTGCGGCGCGGCAGCGGGTGGACCGGCAGCGCGCCGCGATCGACCAGATCGCGCAATTGCAGAGGAGCGGCGCGACGCCCGACGCGATGCGCGCGCAACTGACGCAGACCCTCGGCCCCGAGGCGGCCGCGCGCGTCGCGCAGATGCAGCAGGACGACGCGTCGTGGCAGAGCCGTTACGCGGACTACG
Source organism: Burkholderia anthina (assembly GCF_001547525.1). GTDB lineage: Bacteria > Pseudomonadota > Gammaproteobacteria > Burkholderiales > Burkholderiaceae > Burkholderia > Burkholderia semiarida. Next base: position 484,708 of record NZ_LNJP01000003.1, on the reverse strand, counting down.
CGGCGCAGCGTGTGCAGATCGAGTCGGCCGGCCTGTCGCCGCAGGATCGCGACGCGCAGATCGCCGCGCTGCGGCAGCGGGTGTTTACGAAGCCCGGCGAGGCCGTGCGTGCGGCATCGCTCGATCGTGGAGCGGGAAGCGCGCATTGATCCGCGCGCCGCCGCGCGCGGCGGGCGTCATGCCGCGCGCGGGATGTTGCGTGGCAGATGTTGCTCGATGGCACGGGCGAGCGTGTCGAACGCGGGCCGGATGCCTTCGTGCGGGACGCATGCATAGCCGAGCAGCAAACCCTGCCGCGCGGTGTCGGCATTGCTGTAGTAGCTGGTGAGCGGGCGCACGATCACGCCGGCGTCGAATGCACTCTGCGTGACCGTGCGATCGTCGCACGCATCGGGCAGGCCGAGCACCAGGTGCAGGCCGGCCTCGTCGCCCATCACGGGCAGCGCGTCGCCGAAGCGCGCGCGGATCGCGTCGATCATCAGTTGCCGCCGCTCGCCGTACAGCGTGCGCATGCGTCTGACGTGCGACGTGAGGTGGCCGTCCATGATGAATTCGGCCAGCACGGCCTGCTGCATCAGCTGGCCTTCGCGGTACAACTCCGACAGCCCCGTGCGGAAGGTGTCGACCAGATGCTCGGGCACGACCATGTAGCCCATCCGCAGCCCCGGAAACAGCATCTTGCCGAGACTGCCGACGTAGATTACGCGGCCGCCGTCGTCGAGCCCCTGCAGCGACGCGAGCGGGCGGCTGCCGTAGCGGAATTCGCTGTCGTAGTCGTCCTCGATGATCCAGCAGCGGTGCTGGCGCGCATATTCGAGCAGCATGCGGCGCCGCGCGAGGCTCATCACCATCCCGAGCGGGTACTGGTGCGACGGCGTGACGAGCACGAGCCGCGGCGGATGCTGCATGTCGCTCGCGCGCGGGTCGAGCCCTTCCTGGTCGACTGGCACCGGCGCGAGCGTGAGGCCGGCCGCCTGCAGGACGCTGCGCACGCCCCAGTAGCACGGCTCCTCGACCCACGCGCGATCGCCGATGTCGGACAGCAGCCGCACCGCGAGATCGATCGACTGATGGATGCCGGTCGTGATGATCACCTGGTCCGGCGAGCATTTGACCGAGCGCGCGACGCGCAGGTAATCGGCGAGCGCGCGCCGCAGCGGGCGGTAGCCGCCGCCCGGCGCATAGGTCAGCAGCTCCGGATTGGCCTCCTTCCACAGCCGTGCCTGCAGGCGGCTCCACGTGCGGCTCGGGAATTCCGACACGTCCGGCACGCCCGGCATGAAGGCGCCCCACTGGCGCCGCGAGACGCCCGCATGCTCGACCAGTTGCCGCCCGCGCATCGACAGGCTGCCCTGCGCGTCGGGCGGCGGGAGTTCGCCGGCCGTTGACGGCGGCGCGGCGCCCGGTACGCGGATCGCGGCGGCGTCCGGCCGCGTGTCGGCCACGTAGGTGCCGCTGCCGGTGGTCGTCAGCACGTAGCCTTCGGCGGTCAGCTGGTCGTACACGTGCAGCACGGTATTGCGCGCGATCGACAGGTCGCCCGCGAGCGTGCGCGAACTCGGGAGCTTCGTCCCTGGCCCCAATTCCCCGGTCAGGATGGCCTGCTGCATCAGTTGCAGCAGTTGCCGGTACATCGGCTCGGACGAGCTGCGGTCCAGACGGGCGGACAGCCAGTCGGCGAGGATCACGGTATCCAAAGTGGTCCTACTAGGAATATTGAAATGGTTCCCTAGTATAGAACCGTGCGGGCCGTATAGTGGCTCGCATCTCAAAATCAATTGGCGCGGAACCAGGGGACAGCACGATGAAGTCCGATGATGTAATCGTCAGCTTTCGCGGCGTGCGGAAGACCTACGACGGCGAGACGCTGGTCGTCAAATCGCTCGACCTCGACATCCACCGAGGGGAATTCCTGACGCTGCTCGGGCCGTCCGGCTCGGGCAAGACCACCTGCCTGATGATGCTGGCGGGCTTCGAGTTCCCGACGGGCGGCGAAATCCGCCTCGACGGCGAGCTGCTGAACAACGTGCCGCCGCACAAGCGCAACATCGGCATGGTGTTCCAGAACTACGCGCTGTTTCCGCACCTGACGGTCGAGCAGAACGTCGCGTATCCGCTGACGGTACGCAAGCTGCCGGCCGGCGAGCGTGCGGAGCGCGTCGCGCATGCGCTGAAGATGGTGCAGATGGAGCGCTTCGCGAAACGCTACCCGGCGCAACTGTCGGGCGGCCAGCAGCAGCGCATCGCGCTGGCGCGCGCGCTCGTGTTCGAGCCGAAGCTGGTGCTGATGGACGAGCCGCTCGGCGCGCTCGACAAGCAGTTGCGCGAACACATGCAGTACGAACTGAAGGCGCTGCACGAAAAGCTCGGCGTGACCTTCGTGTACGTGACGCACGACCAGGGCGAGGCGCTGACGATGTCCGATCGCGTCGCCGTGTTCGACAAGGGCATCGTGCAGCAGCTGGACACGGTCGACCGCCTGTACGAATCGCCGTGCAACGAATTCGTCGCGAACTTCATCGGCGACAGCAACCGGCTGCGCGGCACCATCGCGCGCGTCGACGGCGAATTCTGCGAGTTCCGGCTCGACGACGGCACGAAGCTCGTCGGCCGCCATATCGGCGAGGCCGCCGAGGGCGCGGCGGCCGTCGCGTGCATCCGCCCCGAACGCATGAGCCTCGCCAACGGCCTCGCGAACGGTCACCAGAACGGCGCCGCCGCCAACCGCGTGACCGGCGAGGCGCGCAGCCTCATCTATTTCGGCGATCACGTGCGCATGCGCTGCGCGCTGCCGGGCCAGGACGAATGCTTCGTGAAGGTGCCGCTCGGCACCGGCGCGCTCGACGCGTTCTCGCCCGGCGCACCCGTCTCGCTTGCGTTCTCGCCCGAACACCTGCGCGTGTTCGCGTGAGCATGGCTCACCCGGTTTTCCGTAGCACGTCGTCAACAACAAAGCCCACTTCCACCACGAGAGGAGAGGAACCATCATGAAACGAGCAAGCTTTACCGCGCGCCGCACGGCGCTCGCGCTGGCGCTGGTCGCGTTCGGCGCATCGGCCGCCGCGGCCGAACTCACGGTCGTCAACTTCGGCGGCGCGAACGGCGACGCGCAGAAGGTCGCGTTCAACCAGCCGTTCGAGAAGGCGACCGGCAACAAGGTCACGGCCGTCGAATACAACGGCGAGCAGGCGAAGGTGAAGGCGATGGTCGAGGCCAAGCACGTCAACTGGGACGTGGTCGAAGTCGAATCGGGCGACCTGAACCGCGGCTGCGACGAAGGGTTGTACGAGAAGCTCGACTGGTCGAAGATCGCGAAGAAATCCGACCTGATTCCGGAAGCGCCGCAGGTGTGCGGCGTCGGCTTCTTCGTATGGTCGACCGCGCTGTCGTACAACGCGGACAAGCTGAAGACCGCGCCGACCGGCTGGGCCGATTTCTGGAACGTGAAGAAATTCCCCGGCAAGCGCGGGATGCGCAAGGGCGCGCGCTACAACCTCGAATTCGCGCTGATGGCCGACGGCGTCGCGACGAAGGACGTCTACAAGGTGCTCGGCACGAAGGCCGGCCAGGATCGCGCGTTCAAGAAGCTCGACGAGCTGAAGCCGTACATCCAGTGGTGGGAAGCGGGCGCGCAGCCGCCGCAGTTCCTGGTGGCCGGCGACGTCGTGATGTCGACCGCGTACAACGGCCGCATCGACGCCGCGCAGAAGGAAGGCAAGAACCTGAAGGTCGTGTGGAACGGCAGCATCTACGACCTCGACTACTGGGCGATTCCGAAGGGTTCGCCGAACAAGGCGCTCGCCGAGCAGTACATCGCGTACACGCTCACGCCGAAGCCGCAGCAGGCGTATGCACAGCACATCGCGTACGGCCCGACGAACGTCGCGGCGATCAAGTCGCTCGACGCGAAGACGCTCGCGAACCTGCCGAACTCGCCGGCCAACGGCAAGAACGCGGTACTGGAGGACATCGGCTTCTGGACCGACCACAGCGACGAGCTCGAACAGCGCTTCGCCGCGTGGGCCACGAAGTAACCGGTCGGGCATCCTGAAGGATGCCGTGATGCAACCGGCCGCGCGACGCGTCGAACCCGTCGCGCGGCCTTCCGCCGGAACGTGCCCGGCCGGAGAGAACCGTTGAATACGATCACGATCGCGCCTTCCTCGCCGTCGACCGCCGCGCTCAAGCGCGAGCTGAAGGCCGCCGAGGCGCGCAAGCGCACGATGGCGCTGCTGCTGGTCGCGCCGCTCGCGATTTTCCTGCTGCTGATCTTCGTCGTGCCGATCGGCACGCTGCTCACGCGCGCGGTGCAGAACCCGGAAATCGCGACCGCGTTGCCGAACACGGTCGCCGCGTTGTCGGGCTGGGATCGCAAGACGCCACCGGCGGACGCCGCGTATGTCGCGCTCGCGGCCGACATGACGAAGGTGGCCGACAGCGAGGCGATGGGCGCGCTCGCGCGGCGCCTGAACACCGAGATCCCCGGTTATCGCTCGCTCGTCGCGAAGACGGCGCGCGCGATGCCGCTCAAGGGCGACGGTAACGGGGGCGACGCGGCGCTGACGCCCGCGCAGACGCGCGCGAAATTCATCGATCTCGATGCGCGCTGGGGCGAGCTCGCGTACTGGCAGGCGATCGCGAAGAACGGCAGCCAGGTGTCGCCGTTCTATCTGCTCGCCGCGCTCGACCACAAGCAGGACGGCTTCGGCCATATCGTGCAGGCCGATCCCGACCAGTCGATCTACCTCGCGATCTTCGGGCGCACGTTCGTGATCGGCATCGCCGTCACGCTGTTCGCGCTGCTGCTCGGCTATCCGCTCGCGTACTGGATCTCGACGCTGTCGGAACGGCGCGCGAACCTCGTGATGATCCTCGTGCTGATTCCGTTCTGGACGTCGGTGCTGGTGCGCGTGGCCGCATGGATCGTGCTGCTGCAGAGCGAAGGGCTCATCAACACGGCGCTGATCGGCAGCGGGCTGATCTCGCATCCGCTCACGCTGCTGTTCAACCGCGTCGGCGTGTACATCTCGATGACGCACATCCTGCTGCCGTTCATGATCCTGCCGCTCTACAGCGTGATGAAGTCGATTCCGCCGACCTACCAGCGCGCGGCCGTGTCGCTCGGCAGCCATCCGTTCGCCGCGTTCTGGCGCGTGTACGTGCCGCAGACGTATCCGGGCGTCGGCGCGGGCGCGCTGCTCGTGTTCATCCTCGCGATCGGCTACTACATCACGCCCGCGCTGCTCGGCGGGCCGAACGACCAGATGGTCAGCTACTACGTCGCGTACTTCACGAACGTGACGATCAACTGGGGCATGGCGTGTGCGCTCGGCGGGCTGCTGCTCGCGGCGACGCTCGTGCTGTATGCGGTGTACGGGCGCTTCACGCGCTCGAACGTGAGCCTCGGCTGAGCGCCGGGCACAGGAAAACGGGAAAGGGATGCCGACCATGAAACTCGCCAGGCCGCTGTTCGCGCCGCACATGTCGTTCGTCGAGCGCGCGTGGTACGTCGCGTTGCGCGTGCTCGTCGTGCTGACGCTGCTGTACCTGATCCTGCCGGTGCTCGCGATCGTGCCGCTGTCGTTCTCGTCGAGCACGTTCCTCGTGTATCCGATTCCAGGCTTTTCCACGCGCTGGTACGAGAACCTGATCGCGTCGGACGAGTGGCGGATGGCCGCGAAGAACAGTTTCATCGTCGCGCCGTCGGCGACCGTCGTCGCGACCGTGCTCGGCACGCTCGCGGCCATCGGCCTGACGAAGGCCGACTTCCGCGGCAAGGCGTTGCTGATGGCCGTGCTGCTGTCGCCGATGATCGTGCCCGTCGTCGTGGTCGGCGTCGGCATGTACCTGTTCTTCGCGCCGCTCGGGCTCGCGAATACCTACACGGGGCTGATCGCCGCGCACGCGGCGCTCGGCGTGCCGTTCGTCGTGACGACGGTGGCCGCGACGCTGCAGGGCTTCAACCAGAATCTCGTGCGCGCGAGCCTGTCGCTCGGCGCGAACCCGGTGTCGACCTTCTTCCGCGTGACGCTGCCGGTGATCGCACCGGGCGTGATGTCGGGCGCGCTGTTCGCGTTCGCGACGTCGTTCGACGAAGTGGTCGTCACGCTGTTTCTCGCGGGCGCGGACCAGACGACGCTGCCGCGCCAGATGTTCACGGGCATTCGCGAGAACATCAGCCCGACGATCGCCGCGCTCGCGACGATCCTGATCATCTTCTCGACGAGTTTGCTGCTCGCGCTCGAATGGCTGCGCGGCCGCAATGCGCGGCGTGCGGTGTCGTAAATGGCGGCGGCCGGCCGCGTGCCGTCCGGCGGGGCCGCGAGTGCGCCGGTCGTTGCGTCTGCATCGGTGCCGCGCGCCCGCCGCGGCGCGCCGAATCTTTCGTTTCGCTGACTGACGAAGCGGCCTCCTGCACGATCGATGCGGCTCTGCAACAATACGGCTCGCGGTGCCGCGCGTTCCCGTGCTGCTGCACGGAGCGTTCGGCGCCGCGCCGCTCAATCCGCGACGCCGCGCGTCGCTCGTCAGCCGAGCCCATCTTGTCCGAATTCGCTTCCCCCGCCGGCACGCACGAGCCGGCCGTCAATTGGCGCGCGATGTCCGCCGTGCTGCTGGCCGTCGCGCTCGCGACGCTCGACACCGCGATCGCGAACACCGCGCTGCCCGCGATCGCCGCCGACCTGCACGCGTCGCCGGCCGCGTCCGTGTGGATCATCAACGCGTACCAGCTCGCGATGGTCGCGACGCTGCTGCCGTTCGCGTCGCTCGGCGACATCGTCGGCCACAAGCGCGTGTATGTCGCCGGGCTGGCGGTGTTCACGCTGGCGTCGCTCGGTTGTTCGCTCGCGGCGACGCTGCCGATGCTGACCGCCGCGCGCATCGTGCAGGGCTTCGGCGCGAGCGCGATCATGAGCGTGAACGTCGCGCTGATCCGCGGCCTGTTTCCCGCGCACCGGCTCGGGCGCGGCGTCGGCTTCAACGCGCTCGTCGTCGGCGTGTCGTTCGCGGTGGGGCCGACGATCGCGTCGCTGATTCTCTCGGTGGCCGCATGGCCGTGGCTGTTCGCGGTGAACGTGCCGCTCGGCGTGTTCGCGCTCGCCGTGGCGATCCCGTCGCTGCCGCGGACGGCGCGCGGCAAGCATGTATTCGATCCGGTCGCCGCGCTGTTCAACGTGATCACGTTCGCATCGCTGATCTTCGCGCTCGGCGAATTCGCGCAGCGCGGGCCGCGCTCCGTCGTGTGCGCGGCGGCCGCGGTGGCGTTCGCGTTCGGCTGGCTGCTGATCCGCCGCCAGGCCGGGCACCCGGCGCCGATGCTGCCGGTCGACCTGTTCCGCCGGCCCGTGTTCACGCTGTCCGCGCTGACCGCCGTGTGCGCGTTCGCCGCGCAGGGGCTTGCGTTCGTGTCGCTGCCGTTCTATTTCGAAACCGTCCTGCATCGCAGCGCGGTCGAAACGGGCTTCCTGATGACGCCGTGGTCGGCGGTCGTCGCGCTCGCCGCGCCGATCGCGGGGCGGCTGTCGGATCGTTATCCGCCGGGGCTGCTCGGCGCGATCGGCCTCGCGTTGCTGAGTGCGGGGATGGTGTCGCTCGCCGCGCTGCCGGTGTCGCCGGGCGTCGTCGACATCGGCTGGCGGATGATGCTGTGCGGCGCGGGCTTCGGCTTCTTCCAGTCGCCGAACCTGAAGGCGCTGATGTCGAGTGCGCCGCCCGAACGCAGCGGCGGTGCGAGCGGGATCATCGCGACCGCACGGCTGATCGGGCAGGCGACGGGCGCGGCGCTGGTTGCGCTGTCGTTCGGGATCGCGGGCCGCCACGGGCCGACGCTTGCGTTGATGCTCGGTGCGGGGTTCGCAGGCGCGGCGAGCGTCGCGAGCGGGCTGCGGCTGTTCGCGCCGTCGCATCGGGCCGGCGCGCCGGTCGTGTCGGAGCGCGTGAAGGAGCCGGCGGCGGAGTAGCGCGCGGCACGGTCACCGCCGGCGCGCGGCAAGCCATCGCCGCGCGCCGGCTTTCATGCATCGCTCAGAACCCGCCCGACTTGATCAACTGGTTGAGGTTCGCGATGTTCAGGCTGCCGAAGCCGGTCGTCAGATCCCAGCCGGTGCCGGCCTTGTAGCCATACCCCTGATAGCCGTTGTTCCCGGACACGACGTCATAGCGCACGAGCGACGGATGCGACGGAATGTCCGCATAGAAGTTGCCGGCCGGGAAGCCGAGGCCCGTGCCGTTCGCCGCGAGCAGCCGCGCCCAGAAGCCCGTGAAGATCGGTGCGGCGAGACTCGTGCCGCCGATCTGCTGCAACTGGCCGTAGTTGTAGATGTACGCGCCCGTGCTTTGCGCGGCATCGAACGCGACGTCCGGCAACCGGCGATTGCTGCCCGATTGCCACGACGGCGCGGGCAGGATCGAGCTGACGCCGCCGCCCGTTGCCCACAGCTTGCCGTTCGAATCGAGCCCTTCGTTCCACACGGTCTCGTTCGAGAACGCACCGGCCGACGTCGTGTACAGCGTCGTGCCGCCGATCGCGAGCACGTGCGGCGACGAAGCCGGCCACGACACCGTGTAGTTCGAGCCGTCCGGATAGCCGCGGTTGTTGCACTCGTACACGCCTTCGTCGCCCGACGATACCGAGAACGTCTGGCCTTGCGCGGCTGCCGTCGTGAAGATCTGTTCCTCGGCGTCGAGCGTGCCGTCCGCGTCCGCATCGGTTTCGCACCAGCCGAGCGAGACGTTGATCACCTTCGCGGTGTTGTCCGACACCGCGCGGTTGAACGCCTGCGTGAGGCCGGTGTTGCCGGCGGCGTTCAGATCGGCCATGTAGAACACCAGCTTGCCGACCTGGCCGCCGGCCGAGCCGACGATCGACTGGCTGTCGAGATCCCATTCGCCCTGGCCGTCCTGGTCGTCGGCGTAGCTGCCGCCCGTGCCGTTGGTCTTGACGGTCTGCGTGGAGACCGTGCCGTAGCCGTTGCTCGACGTGAACTGCTTCAGGTCCTGCAGCGTCTGCGACACGCCGCCGATCGTGATGATGCCGACGGTCACGCCGGCGGCGGTCGGCACGCCGGTCGCGTTGTAGAGGCCCGGGAATTCCTTCGGATAGTGGCCCGTCGCCGTGCCGGCGGCGAGCGCCTGCGGCTTCGCGACGTTGCCGATGCGCAGCATCGGCCGCGCCCGTGCGACGCTTTGCAGCCCGAGCACCGAGCCGACGACGTCGCCGAGTGCGCGCGGCACCTGCGCGGTCGACGTGTTCGCGAAACCCGAGCGGCCCGCGTACTGGAAGTGCACGAGCGACGTGTTGAAGGCCGTCTTCACCGTGCCGGCCGTACCGCTGGCGGAGACCAGCAGGCGGTTCGGCGCAACCTCGACATTCGTGAAGCCGCTCTTGTGCAGATAGTCGACGACCGACTTCACCTGCGCATCGGTCGGCGCGTAGTTCGCGAGGAACTGCTCGTGCGTCAGGTACTGGCGGTAATGCGCGCTGCCGGGCCGGTTCACGTCGCGCGCCAGCTGCTTGAGCTGCGCGGCGTTGCGCAGCTTCAGGCTGACGACGACGTTGGTCGTCTCGCCGGCCGCGAGTTCGAGCGACGGCGCCGCACTGCGCGCCATCAACTGCGGGCCGGTCAGAAAGGCTTTCGTATGGGTATCGACCCAATCCGTCGCCGCATGCGCCGCAGCGGCGGCGAACACGAGCGGAGCCACGCACGCCAGGCGGCGGGGCGACGGAAGGGGAAGGGCAAACCAGGCGTTCCTTTTCATCGGGAGTCCTTTTTTAGGAGAGGCGACGTTACTGGAACCCCCGGCCCTTGTGGGGCCGCGAGCGGTGACGAGCGTAGGGCGTCGATGCCGTTCGGGTAGCTGCCAGTTTCCATAGCTGTCAGTTCTGACAACCGGGCGCATGACGGGCACGCGCGGCGTCGTACGCGACGGCGATGGTGGGCCCGGCGAGCGGACCGGTTTGCGGTACGACGGCGCGGCAACGCGCGTCGCTCGCACACACGAGCCGTCCGTTGCAGCATCGGAATGTGCGCGGTCTCGGAAGGGCGCGCCGCATGGATGCATGGCGCGTGCGTGTCAATGGCTGCGCGCCGTATCGCACTATGTGGTCATTGGAAGCGACTCGTCAGGAACGGATTCGCGCATGCACAACGACGGGGCCGGTGGAGCCGGGATGTTTCCCGAACTGTGGAACAGCACGCCGGGCAGTCTTGCAGGCGGCTTTCGGATCGCGTGGCGCGATTGCGGATTAGAGGAGAGTCTCGAATTCGACGAAGGCCGCGCGCCGGCGCGACCGAGCGATGCGTGCGCCGAATCGAACGGCGCCGTTCGCGAAATCCCGCCTTGACTCGAGCCGATCAGCGGATATGCTTCAATCCATAACCACGCAGTTATGAATTGTGACCGATATGCAGAATGCACACGACACGCTTTTCCGGACACTCGCCGATCCGACGCGCCGCGCGCTTTTCGAACGGCTGTGCGCGGAGGGCGAGCTGACGGTTGCCGCGCTCACGGCCGATGCGGGCGTGTCGCAGCCGGCCGTGTCGAAGCACCTTGGCGTACTGAAGCAGGCCGGACTCGTGAACGACCGTCACGAAGGCCGGCAGACGCACTACAGCGCGCAGCCGCAGGCGCTGGCCCCGTTGATCGACTGGACGAGCCAGATGGCGGGCTTCTGGCGGAGCCGGTTCGATGCCCTTGAAGATCTGCTCAAAAGGATGGATCAGTAATGAACCAAGCCACTACCGAAACGCGCTCCGTCGTCGTCGACCGGGAGCTGCCGCATCCGCCGGAGAAGATCTGGCGCGCGCTCACCCAACCGCACCTGATCGAGGCGTGGCTGATGAAGAGCGACTTCGAGCCCGTCGCGGGCCGGGCGTTCAGCTTCCGGGCGGACTGGGGCTCGGTCGACTGCACGGTCCTCACGATCGAGCCGCACCGCGCGCTGTCCTATACGTGGGCGGCCCACGGCCTCGAAAGCGTCGTGACGTGGACGCTCACGCCGACGCCGGCCGGCACGCGCCTGCGCATGGAGCAGGTCGGCTTCCGGCCCGATCAGGAGCAGGCGTATCGCGGTGCGCAGTACGGCTGGGTACGGTTCCTCGACGCGCTCGAACAGGTGCTGGCGCGCCCCGACGCGCAAACGGAGGCCCGCGCATGAGTACGCGTGCCAACGAGCTGCAACCGTCCGAGCGCATCGACGCGCTGATCGCCGGCATCGCCGACTGGCGCGGCGAGACGCTCGCCGACCTGCGCCAGACGATTCTCGATGCGCAAGCGGGCATCGTCGAGGAATGGAAGTGGATGGGCAGCCCCGTGTGGTCGTGCGACGGGATGATCGCGGTCGCGAACGCGCACAAGGGCAAGGTGAAGCTGACGTTCATGCACGGCGCGCACCTGCCCGATCCCGACGGGCTGTTCAATGCGGGCCTCGAAGGGAACGCGCGTCGCGCGATCGATTTTGTCGAAGGCGACGAGATCGACAAGCGGGCCTTGAAGCACCTCGTGCGTGCGGCAATCGAATACAACCGCATGCATTTGAAGAAGAACGCGCGAGGGGCGGCCGCGAAGGCGCGCGGCGACAAGGCGGCGTAAGGCCGCATCGAGCACCGGCGAAAAAAAGCCCGACACGAGGTCGGGCATCCAAATCGGCCGCAACCGCCCGCGAGGCGGCTGCGGCACCTGCAACAGGCAGCGCTTACGCTGCGAGCAGCGAGCGCAGCACGAACGGCAGGATCCCGCCGTGCTTGTAGTAGTCGACTTCGATCGGCGTATCGATGCGCAGCAGCACCGGCACGCGCTGCGTTTCGCCGTTCTTGCGATGGATCACGAGCGTGACGTCCTGCTGCGGCTTGAAGTCGTCGCCGAGGCCTTCGATGTCGTACGTCTCTTCGCCGGTGATGCCGAGCGACTGGACGCTGTCCGCGCCCTTGAACTGCAGCGGCAGCACGCCCATGCCGACCAGGTTCGAGCGGTGGATGCGCTCGAAGCTGCGTGCGATCACGGCCTTCACGCCGAGCAACTGCGTACCCTTCGCGGCCCAGTCGCGCGACGAGCCCGTGCCGTACTCCTCGCCCGCGAACACGACGGTCGGCGTGCCGGCGGCCACGTACCGCATCGCCGCGTCGTAGATCGACTGCTGTTCGCCGCTCGGCTGGTGGATCGTCAGGCCGCCTTCGACGCGCGTGCCGTCCGGCTTCGCCGGGATCATCAGGTTCTTGATCCGGACGTTCGCGAACGTGCCGCGCATCATCACGTCGTGGTTGCCGCGGCGCGAGCCGTAGCTGTTGAAGTCGGCCTTCTGCACGCCGTTTTCCTTCAGCCACTTGCCGGCCGGCGAATCTTCCTTGATCGAGCCTGCCGGGCTGATGTGGTCGGTCGTGACCGAATCGCCGAAGATGCCCAGCGCGCGCGCGCCCTTGACGGTCGGGATCGACGCGGCCGGCTCCATCGAGAAGTCGTTGCCGAAGAACGGCGGCTCGGCGATGTACGTCGATTTCGGCCAGTCGTAGACCTCGCCCGTTTCGCCCTCGATCTTGCTCCAGAGGTCGCCCTTCTTGGTCAGCTTCGAGTAGTTGTCCTCGAACTTCTTCGGATCGAGCGCGAACTTGAGCAGCGCGTGGATCTCGTCGCTCGTCGGCCAGATGTCGCCGAGGTAGATGTCGCGGCCGCCCTTGCCCTTGCCGACCGGCTCGGTCATCAGGTCGCGCGTGATGTTGCCGGCGATCGCGTACGCGACGACGAGCGGCGGCGACGCGAGGAAGTTCGCGCGGATGTTCGGGTGGATGCGCGCTTCGAAGTTACGGTTGCCCGACAGCACGGCCGCCGCGACGATGTCGTTCTTCGTGATCGCTTCGTTCAGCTCCGGCGTCAGGTCGCCCGCGTTGCCGATACAGGTCGTGCAGCCGTACGCCGCGACTTCGAAGCCGAGCTTCGACAGGTAGGGCAGCAGGCCCGTCTTCGTCAGGTACTCGGTGACGATGCGCGATCCCGGCGCGAGCGAGGTCTTGATCTTCGGATCGACCGTGAGGCCGGCCTCGACCGCCTTCTTCGCGAGCAGGCCCGCCGCCAGCAGCACGCTCGGGTTCGACGTGTTCGTGCACGACGTGATCGCGGCGATCAGCACGTCGCCGTTCTTCACGTCGACGCCGTTGCTCGTCGTGTACTGCGTGTTCAGGTCTTCCGCCTTCTTCGCGAAGCCGTTTTCCGCGACCGGCTTCGAGAACAGGTCGGTGAACGTCGACTTCACGTGGCCGATCTCGATGCGGTCCTGCGGGCGCTTCGGGCCCGCCAGCGACGGCGCGACCGTCGCGAGGTCGAGCGTCACCGTCTTCGTGTAGTCGATGTCGCCGGCCTTCGGAATGCCGAACAGATTCTGCGCCTTGAAGTAGTTTTCGAACGCGGCGATTTCGGCCTTCGTGCGGCCCGTGCCTTCGAAGTACTCGATCGTCTTTTCGTCGACCGGGAAGAAGCCCATCGTCGCGCCGTATTCCGGCGCCATGTTGCCGATCGTCGCGCGGTCCGGCAGCGACAGCGAGCGCGTACCTTCGCCGAAGAATTCGACGAACTTGCCGACGACCTTCTCCTTGCGCAGCATTTCGGTGATCGTCAGCACGAGGTCGGTGGCCGTCACGCCTTCGCGCAGCTTGCCCTTCAGCTCGACGCCGACGACGTCCGGCGTCAGGAAGTACACCGGCTGGCCGAGCATGCCGGCTTCCGCCTCGATGCCGCCCACGCCCCAGCCGACCACGCCGATGCCGTTGATCATCGTCGTGTGGCTGTCCGTGCCGACGAGGGTGTCCGGGTAGTACACGGTGTCGGCGCCGTCCGTCTTCTTGTGGACGCCGCGCGCGAGGTATTCGAGGTTCACCTGGTGGACGATGCCCACGCCCGGCGGCACGACCTTGAACGTGTCGAACGCCTGCATGCCCCACTTCATGAACTGGTAGCGCTCGTTGTTGCGCTGGAATTCCAGCTTCATGTTCAGGTCGAGCGCGTCCTTCTGACGGAAGTAGTCGATCTGGACCGAGTGGTCGACGACGAGATCGACCGGGACCAGCGGCTCGATCTTCTTCGGGTTCTTGCCCGTGCGCTCGGCGACGCCGCGCATGGCCGCGATGTCGGCGAGCAGCGGCACGCCCGTGAAATCCTGCAGCACGACGCGCGACACGACGAACGGAATCTCGTCGACGCGCTTCGCGGTCGGCTTCCAGTTCGCGAGCTGCTCGATGTGCTCTTCGGTGATTTTCTTGCCGTCGTAGTTGCGCAGCACGGACTCGAGCACGATGCGGATCGACACCGGCAGGCGTTCGATCTTCGTCTTCAGTTCCTTGCCGAGCTGCGGCAGCGAGTAGAACTTGCCTTTGCCGGAACCGCTGTCGAATTCCTTGAGGGTCTTGTGGAGATTGTGGGCCATGGTGATTTTCCTGGGTTTGAGGCTAGGAAACAAAGAGTCCTGTATCTGACGGCTAGATCATATACAGATCGACGTACTCATCGACCGGCATCGCTTCGAGCTTTGCCTGGTCCAGCGACACGTCGAGAATCGCTTGTTGCTGCTTGGCCGGAAAGCGGCGGGCGAGGTTGGTCCTGAACTTCTCGACCAGCAGCGGGATGCCGTCCGCACGGCGCCGCCGATGGCCGAGCGGGTATTCGACCGCCACTTCGGCAAGCTTCGATCCGTCCGTGAACTCGATCGTCAGCGCATTCGCGATCGATCGCTTGTCCGGATCGTGATAATCCTTCGTGAACTGCGGATCCTCGACGCACACGGTCTTCGCGCGCAGCGCGTCGATGCGCGGGTCCGCCGCGGCCGAGTCTTCGTAGTCGGCCGCCGTCAGCCGGCCGAACAGCAGCGGCACGGCGACCATGTACTGGATGCAGTGGTCGCGATCGGCCGGATTGGCGAGCGGGCCCTGCTTGTCGATGATGCGGATCGCGGCCGCATGTGTGCGGATCGTGATCCGGCCGATCTCGTCGGTCGTGCGGCCCGCCGCGGCGAGCCGTGCGTGCAGCAGCAGCGCGGCCTCGGCGGCCGTCTGCGCATGGAATTCGGCGGGGAACGCGATCTTGAACAGCACGTTTTCCATCACGTACGTGCCGTACGGGCGCTGGAAGCGGAACGGCTTGCCGTCGAACAGCACGTCGTAGAAGCCCCAGGTCTTCGCGGTGAGCGCCGACGGATAGCCCATTTCACCCGTTTTCGCGATCAGCGCGAGGCGCACCGCGCGGGACGTGGCGTCGCCGGCCGCCCAGGATTTGCGCGAACCGGTGTTCGGCGCATGGCGGTAGGTACGCAGCGCGTGGCCGTCGACGAACGCGTTGGACACCGCGTTGATCAGCTCGTCGCGCGTGAGCCCGAGGAGGCGCCCGACGACGGCCGTCGATGCGACCTTCACGAGCAGCACGTGGTCGAGCCCGACCGCGTTGAACGAATTCTCGAGGGCGAGGCAGCCCTGGATCTCGTGGGCCTGGATCATCGCGACCAGCACGTCGCGCATCGCGAGCGGCTTGCGGCCGGCCGCGCGGGCCGTGCGGGAGAGCCAGTCGGCCGTCGCCAGGATCCCGCCGAGGTTGTCGGACGGATGACCCCATTCGGCGGCGAGCCAGGTGTCGTTGAAGTCCAGCCAGCGGATCATCGCGCCGATGCCGAACGCGGCCTGGACGGGATCGAGCTGGAAGGACGTGCCGGGCACCTTCGCGCCGTTCGGCACGATCGTGCCGGGCACGACGGGGCCGAGCAGCTTGGTGCAGGCAGGGTAGGACAGCGCCTCGAGTCCGCATCCGAGCGTGTCGATCAGGCAATGACGCGCCGTCTCCAGCGCGAGCGCGCTGTCGATGCCGGTGTTCAGCACGTAGTCGACGATGTCGACGAGTACCGTATCCGGAGCAGGGCGGACGTTGGAGACCGGGGCGGACATCGAGGGGCCGAGAGCGGAAAAACGCGCGCGCTTAGTTCGTTGCCGGCTTCAGTTCGTTCGCCTGCGTCGGCGCTGCGCCGCCTTGCGCCATTTCCGGCGTCACGCATTCGTCCGCGAGGCGCTCGCCGCCGTTCGCGTCGGAGAACAGCATCGCCTTGGTCGGGATCACGACCAGCTTGAAGCCTGCTGCCGGATCGTAGAACGTGTCGGCGCCCGTCGTCGTGGTCTGGCGCGGCAGCTTGTAGTTCTTCTTCGCCCAGTGAACCGTGACGACCTGGTCGCGCTTCATGTCGCCGGCGAGATCGAACGACAGACCTTCCTTGCAGGACCACTTGACCGCGCCTTCCGGCACCGGATCGACCTTGGCGGCCGCGCGCGCCTGCGCCTTCTTGCTGCGCGGGATGATGCGCTTGGCCGGCGCCGGGCGCTTGGCCGCTGCCTTTTTCGCGGTCGTGGTGGCCGTACCCTGGGCAAACGCGCTCGGAGCCGACACCAGCATCGTGGCGGACAAGGCGCCGATGGCGGTAGCGATCAGGAGTTTCTTCATGGAGTCAGAACCTTTCGATAATCAGTTGACAAGGGCCGGCAATCGACACTGCCGGCCGGTTTGAAACTGCACGCGCCCCGAAAGCGCGCAGCGGCCGCTATTTTCACCTATTTGGCCGCGCATATATCAGGTTTTCGGGCTCCGTTACGTTTTTTGTCGTTTCGCAAACGTCTGCCGGCTCGCGTGCCGGCGGATGCATGCAACGCGTGACTCGGCCGGCGGTGCGCACTCAATGCGCGACGCCCGCGGCGGCCGGGCCGAACAGCGGCGCGGCCTCGGACGGTACGGGCTGGCCGGTGGCCCGCGCACGGCGCAGCACCGACCAGTAATAACGATAACTCGCGCGATCGTGCAGCGTATCGCCGTGGCGCGTCGGGCCCCAGTCGGCGGCCTGCGCGGCCAGCAGGATCTCGGCGGCCAGCGCGACTTCGTCGGTGCGCGGGGCGAACGCGTCGACGATCGGGCGGATCTGCGCGGGGTGAATGCTCCACATCCGCGTGAAGGCGAATTCGTCGCGCGCGCGTCGCGCGTCGCCGGCGACCACGCTCATGTCGCGCACCTCGGTCGTCACGTTGTGCGACGGCGTCTTGCCGTGTGCGTGACAGGCCGCGGCGATTTCCAGCTTCGCGCGGCGCACGAGCGGGTGATCGAACTGGCCGGGCGAGCGCATCGCGGAGTCGGGGATCGCGCCGTGGTGCGCGGAGACGAAATCCATCAGCCCGAAGCTCAGCGTGCCGACCGTCGGCAGCGCGGCGAGGGCGGCTGCCTGCGCGAGCGCGCCGTGCGTCTCGACCAGCACGTCGACAGGGATCGGTTGCGCGATGCCGAGCTCGCGGCGCGTGCCTTCGATGAACGCGGTCATTTCGGCCGCATCGGCGGCGTTCGCGATCTTCGGCAGCGTGATGTAGGCCGGTACGCGCGCCGCGCGCAGCACGATGCGCACGTCGTCGCGCCAGTGCGGGTGGGAAAAGTCGTGGATGCGCACGCCGACGCGGCCGAAGCGGTTCTCGGCGCTGCCGAGCAGGTCGGCCACGAGCGCCGCGTGCGCGGCTTCCTGGCCGACGGCCGCGCCGTCCTCGCAGTCGAGCGTGAGGTCGAACACGGGACCCAGCTCGGCCTGCAGCGCGAGCGACTTGCGCATCAGCTTCTCGCTGCCCGCGTAGTGATCGCAGCAGGGCAGGATCGCGGGCGGGGACGCCCCGTCGTAGAGCACTTGTGCAGGAGTGAGCGCGGCCATCTCTTCTACGTCAGGGAAGCGGGTCAACGTGGAGAAAATCGGATTCGGGCAGGTTCTGGGCCGGCGAGAGGTGGCGCGAGGCGGTAAAACGTGCGCGAATCGGATCGCTCGGCGCGAGCCGGCGGCATGCCGGCCCGCGCCGAAGCCGGGCGCCCGAAGGCCGCCCGGCCCGATGCGTGATGTTTAGTTCTTCAGCAGGTGGGCGACGCCATCGCGCTCTTCGAGCAGCTCGGCCAGCGTGCCGTCCATCTTCTCGCGCGAGAACGCGTCGATTTCCAGGCCTTCGACGCGCTTGTATTCGCCGTTTTCGCAGGTGACCGGCACGCCGTAGATGATGTCTTCGGGGATGCCGTACGAACCGTCCGACGGGATGCCCATCGTGACCCACTTGCCGTTCGTGCCGAGCACCCAGTCACGCACGTGGTCGATCGCCGCGTTGGCCGCCGACGCTGCCGACGACAGGCCGCGCGCTTCGATGATCGCCGCGCCGCGCTTGCCGACGGTCGGGATGAACGTGTCGCGGTTCCACACGTCGTCGTTGATCAGCTTCAGCAGCGATTCGCCTTCGGCGGTCGCGAAGCGGAAGTCCGGGTACATCGTCGGCGAGTGGTTGCCCCACACGGCGAGCTTCTCGATCGACGCGACCGGCTTGCCCGACTTGGCGGCGAGCTGCGACAGCGCGCGGTTGTGGTCGAGGCGCAGCATGGCCGTGAAGTTCTTCTTCGGCAGATCCGGCGCCGACTTCATCGCGATGTACGCGTTCGTGTTCGCCGGGTTGCCGACGACCAGCACCTTCACGTCGCGGCTCGCGACTTCGTTCAGCGCGGCGCCCTGGACCGTGAAGATTTCGGCGTTCGCCGACAGCAGGTCCTTGCGCTCCATGCCCTTCGAGCGCGGACGTGCGCCGACCAGCAGCGCGACGTCGGCATCCTTGAACGCGACCTTCGGATCGTCGGTGATCACGACGCCCGCGAGCAGCGGGAACGCGCAATCATCGAGTTCCATCACGACGCCTTTGACGGCGGCTTGGGCTTGCGGGAGGTCGAGCAGTTGCAGGATGACCGGCTGGTCCTTGCCGAGCAGGTCGCCGTTCGCGATGCGGAACAGCAGGGAGTAAGCGATTTGACCTGCGGCGCCGGTGACGGCAACGCGCTTTGCGGGCTTAGCCATTGAAAATCTCCAGGACGGGTGAAGCGTTGGACGCGAGCGAAAACGCCATTCTATGCGCGTTGTGCGTAGCGTTGCATTGAAGCAGGGCGGAGGACTCGCGATGGCGGACGCGGTGAACCTGGAGACGGCCGTGGCACGTAGCCGGGGACGCGCTGTTGCACCCGCGAACCCTTGCTCGACCGGGAGTGTAGGAGCCGTCACGCGCAAAGTCAAACGGTATCATATGTCTTATATAAGACAGATGTTTTGCGGAAATTGAGTGGACGAAAAAGTGCGGTTTGTGATGAAATGCGCGCCATGACATCGAACCAGGCGAACACCGCGAATCAGACCGGCGCAGGCGGCCCAGGGCAGCCGGGCGCGGGCGATCCCGCGGCTTCGCCCGCGGCGGCCGCGTCGCCGACGTTCAGCCCGTTATACCAGCAGATCAAGTCGTTGATCACGCAAAGTCTCGAATCCGGCGAATGGAAGCCGGGCGAGATCATCCCCAGCGAAGTGGAGCTCGCGGCCCGTTACAAGGTCAGCCAGGGCACCGTTCGCAAGGCGATCGACGAGCTGGCCGCCGAAAACCTGGTGGTCAGGCGGCAGGGCAAGGGTACTTTTGTTGCAACGCACAACGAGGATCGCGCGCAATTCCGCTTTCTGCGTCTGCTGGCCGACGACGGCGCCGAGCACCCGCACGTGAGCCGTCTGCTCGAATGCCGGCGCCTGCGCGCGCCGGCCGAGATCGCACGGCAGCTCGACCTGAGGCCCGCCGACCCCGTCGTGCAGGTGCGCCGCCTGCTGGAATTCGACGGCGAAGTGACGGTGCTCGACGAGATCTGGCTGCCGGGCGCGATGTTCCGCGGGCTGACGTTCGAGCGGTTGAGCGAATACAAGGGGCCGCTCTACGCGATGTTCGAGACGGAGTTCGGTACGCGGATGATCCGCGCGACGGAGAAGATCCGCGCGGTCGCGGCGGATCCGGCGGTGGCCGACCTGCTGCACGTGCCGGCCGGTTTCCCGCTGCTGTCGGTCGAGCGCGTGTCCTATACGTACGGGGACCGGCCGGTGGAAGTGCGCCGCGGCTGGTATGTCACAACCGGGTACTACTATCAGAATGACTTGAGCTGACGACGTTCGGTTCAGCCGCGTGCATTCGCGTTTCCCACGCTCGCGAAGCACGTTTCGGGCCGCCTTTGTTCGTGTTCGCGCAATTATCCAGAGCAGACTTTCGCTGCAGCGCGATATGAAAAGGCGCTAAAATCGCGGATTAGTGTGACAACATAGTAGGGGTCTAGCATGACTGACGCAGTAAGAAAGCCGAGGCCGGAATACCGGAACATCGGAATCGGCGACATCACGTTGAAGTATCGCATGCCGCTGGCGGCGATACTGTCGATTCTCCACCGAGTCAGCGGCGCGCTGCTGTTCCTGTTCCTGCCGTTCTTGCTGTTCCTCTTCGACCAGAGCCTCACCTCCGAGCTCAGCTTCGAGGTCTTCAAGCAGTTCCTCTCCAACATCGTCGTCAAGCTGATCGTCCTCGCGTTGTCGTGGGCCTTCTTCCACCATTTCTGCGCCGGCATTCGCCACCTGCTGATGGACGTCAACCACGACGCCGTCTCGAAGGAAGGCGGCAAGCGGACGGCCGTCGTCGTCTTTGTCGTCTCGATCGCGCTGACGATCGCCATGGCACTCAAACTGTTCGGAGCATTCTAAGAAAATGGCAGCCAACAACCGAATCGGCTCGAAGCGCCTCGTCGTCGGCGCACACTACGGCCTGCGCGACTGGCTCGCGCAGCGCGTCACCGCCACGATCATGGCGGTCTACACGGTCATTCTGCTCGTCCTGTTCTTCGGCGCGCACGATTTTTCGTACGAAGGCTGGGCATCGATCTTCGCCGCGCAATGGATGAAGCTCGCGACCTTCGTGATGCTGCTTTCCCTCTTCTACCACGCATGGGTCGGCGTGCGCGACATCTGGATGGACTACGTGAAGCCCGTCGGTGTGCGCCTGCTGCTGCAATCGCTGACCATCGTCTGGCTGCTCGCATGTGCGGGCTACGCCGCGCAGATTCTCTGGAGAGTGTAAAGAATGGCTGCAATCAAAACTTCCCTCCCGCGCCGCAAGTTTGACGTCGTGATCGTCGGCGCGGGCGGCTCCGGCTTGCGCGCGGCGCTGCAACTGTCGCGCGCGGGCCTGTCGGTCGGCGTGCTGTCGAAGGTATTCCCGACCCGTTCGCACACGGTGGCCGCGCAAGGCGGGATCGGCGCGTCGCTCGGCAACATGAGCGAAGACAACTGGCACTACCACTTCTACGACACGATCAAGGGTTCCGACTGGCTCGGCGACCAGGACGCGATCGAGTTCATGTGCCGCGAAGCGCCGAACGTCGTGTACGAACTCGAGCACTTCGGCATGCCGTTCGACCGTAACGCGGACGGCACGATCTACCAGCGTCCGTTCGGCGGCCATACCGCGAACTACGGCGAGAAGCCGGTCCAGCGCGCTTGCGCGGCCGCCGACCGTACCGGTCACGCGCTGCTGCACACGCTGTACCAGCAGAACGTCGAGGCGAAGACGCAGTTCTTCGTCGAATGGATGGCGCTCGACCTGATCCGCGACGCGGACGGCGACGTGCTCGGCGTGACGGCCCTCGAGATGGAGACGGGCGACGTCTACATCATGGAAGGCAAGACGACGCTGTTCGCGACGGGCGGCGCAGGCCGGATCTTCGCGGCATCGACGAACGCGTTCATCAACACCGGCGACGGCCTCGGCATGGCGGCCCGCTCGGGCATCGCGCTGCAGGACATGGAGTTCTGGCAGTTCCACCCGACCGGCGTGGCCGGCGCGGGCGTGCTGATCACCGAAGGCGTGCGCGGCGAAGGCGGCATCCTGCGCAACGCGAACGGCGAGCGCTTCATGGAACGCTACGCGCCGACGCTGAAGGATCTGGCGCCGCGTGACTTCGTGTCGCGTTCGATGGACCAGGAAATCAAGGAAGGCCGCGGCGTCGGTCCGAACAAGGACCACGTGCTGCTCGACCTGTCGCACATCGGCGCCGAGACGATCATGAAGCGTCTGCCGTCGATCCGCGAAATCGCGCTGAAGTTCGCGAACGTCGACGCGATCAAGGAGCCGATCCCGGTCGTTCCGACGATCCACTACCAGATGGGCGGCATCCCGACCAACATCCACGGTCAGGTCGTCGGCACGTCGCGCGATCACAAGGAACCGGTCAACGGCTTCTACGCAGTGGGCGAATGCTCGTGCGTGTCGGTGCACGGCGCGAACCGTCTCGGCACGAACTCGCTGCTGGACCTCGTGGTGTTCGGCCGCGCGGCCGGCAACCACATCGTCCAGCACGTGAAGAACCAGAAGGAACACAAGCCGCTGCCGGCGGATGCGGGCGAGTTCTCGCTCGCGCGCCTGAACAAGCTCGACAAGTCGAGCTCGGGCGAGTACACGCAGGACGTCGCGAACGACATCCGCGCGACGATGCAGAAGCACGCAGGCGTGTTCCGCACGTCGGCGCTGCTGAAGGAAGGCGTCGACCAGATGGCCGGCCTGAAGGCGCGCGTGGAGAACATCCACCTGAAGGACAAGTCGAAGGTGTTCAACACCGCGCGCGTCGAAGCGCTCGAGCTGGAGAACCTGATCGAAGTGGCCCGCGCAACGATGGTGTCGGCGGAAGCGCGCAAGGAAAGCCGCGGCGCGCACGCGCACAGCGACTACGAACACCGCGACGACGAGAACTGGCTGCGCCACACGCTGTGGTACAGCGAAGGCGATCGCCTCGACTACAAGCCGGTTCAAATGAAGCCGCTGACGGTCGATTCCGTGCCGCCGAAGCCGCGCACGTTCTAAGCCGAGTCAAAGGAATCCGAAATGGCAAAACGCATTTTTGAAGTCTACCGCTACGATCCGGACAAGGACGCAGCGCCGCGCATGCAGACGTACGAGCTCGAGATCCAGCATGAGCGCATGCTGCTCGACGCACTGGTCAAGCTGAAGGCACTGGACGAGACGCTGTCGTTCCGCCGTTCGTGCCGCGAAGGCGTGTGCGGTTCGGACGCGATGAACATCAACGGCAAGAACGGCCTCGCGTGCCTGACGAACCTGAACGACCTGCCGCAGAAGATCGTGCTGCGCCCGCTGCCGGGCCTGCCCGTCGTGCGCGACCTGATCGTCGACATGACGCACTTCTTCAACCAGTACCACTCGATCAAGCCGTACCTGATCAACGACGCGCCGCCGCCGGAGAAGGAACGCCTCCAGTCGCCGGAAGAGCGCGACGAGCTCGACGGCGTGTACGAGTGCATTCTGTGCGCGAGCTGCTCGACGTCGTGCCCGAGCTTCTGGTGGAACCCGGACAAGTTCGTCGGCCCGGCCGGCCTGCTGCAGGCTTACCGCTTCATCGCGGACAGCCGCGACACCGCCACCGGCGAGCGTCTCGACAACCTGGAAGACCCGTACCGTCTGTTCCGTTGCCATACGATCATGAACTGCGTCGACGTTTGCCCGAAGGGGCTGAACCCGACGAAGGCGATCGGCAAGATCAAGGAACTGATGGTTCGGCGCGCGGTATAAAGTTTGATGAGCGACGAATCGCATCAATCCGACCCGCACCGCCGCGCGCGCCTGCGCTGGCGCGCGCGGCGGGGTCTGCTGGAGAACGACATCGTATTCGAGCGATTCTTCAGCCGATACGAGCATGACCTCACCGATGCAGACGTAGGCGCGTTGTCGCGCCTGCTCGATCTGAGCGACAACGACCTGATGGACTTGCTCCTCGCGCGCAAGGAACCAGAAGGCGACCTAGACAGCCCGGACATTCACCGGCTGTTGGAGATGCTGCGCAACGTGTGACGCCAAGGTGTAACGCGCTGCGCCCGTTATCGAATCCCGTTTCTTTATTTCGATTGAGGATGTGCCATGACTCCGTCTGATGTTAAAGCCACGCTATCGTTCAGCGACAACTCGCCGAGCGTCGAAATGCCGATCTACAAGGGCACGATGGGCCCGGACGTGATCGACATCCGCAAGCTGTACGGCCAGACCGGCAAGTTCACTTACGACCCGGGCTTCATGTCGACGGCTTCGTGTAATTCGGCGATCACGTACATCGACGGCGACAAGGGCGAGCTGCTGTACCGCGGCTACCCGATCGACAACCTCGCACAAAACGCGGACTTCCTCGAAAGCTGCTACCTGCTGCTGAAGGGCGAACTGCCGAACGCCGCGCAGAAGAAGGAATTCGTCGACACCGTCACGAAGCACACGATGGTGCACGAGCAGATGCACTTCTTCTTCCGTGGCTTCCGTCGCGACGCGCACCCGATGGCGATCCTGGTCGCCGCAGTCGGTGCGCTGTCGGCGTTCTACCACGACTCGCTCGACATCAACGACCCGCGTCACCGCGAAGTGTCGGCGATCCGCATGATCGCGAAGCTGCCGACGCTCGTCGCGATGGCGTACAAGTACAGCATCGGCCAGCCGTTCGTGTATCCGAAGAACTCGCTGTCGTACAGCGCGAACTTCATGCACATGATGTTCTCGAACCCGTGCGAAGAGTACAAGGTCAACGACGTGCTCGTCCGCGCGCTCGACCGCATCCTGATCCTGCACGCCGATCACGAGCAGAACGCATCGACGTCGACGGTCCGCCTGGCCGGCTCGTCGGGCGCGAACCCGTTCGCGTGTATCGCGGCCGGTATCGCGTGTCTGTGGGGCCCGGCGCACGGCGGTGCGAACGAAGCCGCGCTGAACATGCTCGAGCAGATCGGTTCGCCGGACAACATCCCCGAATTCATCAAGCAGGTGAAGGACAAGAACTCGGGCGTGAAGCTGATGGGCTTCGGCCACCGCGTGTACAAGAACTACGACCCGCGTGCGAAGCTGATGCGCGAGACGTGCTACGAAGTGCTGAACGAACTGGGCCTGCACGACGACCCGCTGTTCAAGCTCGCGATGCAGCTCGAGAAGATCGCGCTGGAAGACGAATACTTCGTGTCGCGCAAGCTGTACCCGAACGTCGACTTCTACTCGGGTATCGTCCAGCGCGCGCTGGGCATCCCGACGTCGATGTTCACGTGTATCTTCGCGATGGCACGTACGGTCGGCTGGATCGCACAGTGGAACGAAATGATCGCCGATCCGGAACAGAAGATCGGCCGTCCGCGCCAGCTGTTCATCGGCGATACGCCGCGCGAAGCGAAGCCGCTCAACGCACGTTAAACCGTGTGCGGCGCGAGCGGCCGGCAGGTCGCTCGCGTCGGGCAACCGCAACGCCACGACACCCCGACGGGTCAGCCCGTCGGGGTGTTTTCATTTGCGCGGCCGGCGTTGGCCCGAGCCGGCGCGGCGCTCCAGCGACGGCGGCCGCGTGTCGAGCGCGGGCGCGTCGTCGTCCGGTGCATGGCCGTGCTGCTTGAAGAACTGCCGGTACGCGCCGGGCGTCGTGCCGCGCGCGGCGAGGAACTGGCGATTGAAGTTCGCGGCATTCGGAATGCCGCAGCGCGCGGCGACCGTCGCGATCGGCCAGTCGGTGCCGACGAGATGGCGGCATGCATGCGCGAGGCGCAGCCGCTGCACGTAACGGCCGACGCTTTCGCCGAGATGCCGGACGAACAACCGTTGCAGCGTGCGTTCGGACAGGTGCGCGGCAGCGGCGAGTGCGTCGATGCGCAGCGGTTCGTGGAAATGCCGGTCGATCGCGTCGAGCACGCGGTCGAGGCGTTCGGCTTCGGGCGCGCCCGGCCCGCCGGGCGACGGCGCGCCGTCGGGCCGGTCGTACGCATGCACGGTGGCGAGCGGTTCGCCGCCGGCTTCCGCGAGATCGGCAAGCGTGTCGAGCGTGGCCGTGAGCCGTACGCGTGGCGACGGATCGAGCAACCGCGGCAGCCGCGCGCGCATCGCGCGGGCCGTCTCCACGTCGAAGCGCAGCCCCGGCGCCGCGCGCCGCAGCAGCGAGCGCAGCGGCGCGTATTCGGGGCAGCAGTCGGCCAGCCGCCGCGCCCAGTCTCCGTCGAACCAGACGACGAGCGCGACTTCAGGCGCGTCGCGATCGATGCGCGCGTTCGACGACCACGTATGCGGCAGGTTCGGCGGCACGAGCACGAGATCGTCGTCCGCGTAGCGCGCGACGTGATCGCCGATGAAGCGCTGGCCGCGGCTGTTGAGCGTCAGCGTCAGTTCGTATTCGGGATGGCGATGCCATTCGAACGGAATGCGCGCGAGCTGGCGGTGATAGACGCGGATCGAACAGCCGGACGCGAACGTCACGTGCTCGTATTGCGGTTTCATCGCGGCCTCCGGTAGGGGCGGGCAGTGCGCCGTGGCATGATCGTGAGCGATTCTCACCAAGGAGCGATGCCATGTTTTCACATGTGTGCGTGGGCGTCGGTGATACGGCGCGCGCCTACGATTTCTATGCGCCGCTGTTCGCGGCACTCGGGCTGCGCCTGAAATTCCGCGAGCCGGACGGCTGGTCGGGCTGGATGCCGGCCGATTCCGAGCGGCCGCTGTTCTTCTTCGGCAAGCCGCTCGACGGCCGCCCACCGGAGCCGGGCAACGGCCACACGATCGCGTTCGATGCGCCGACCCGCGCGCACGTCGATCGCTGCCACGCACTCGCGCTGCGGCATGGCGGCACCTGCGAAGGGCCGCCGGGCCTGCGGCCGCACTATCACCGCGACTATTACGGCGCGTATTTCCGCGACCCGGACGGCAACAAGCTCTGCGTGGTCTGCCATCGTCCCGAATGACGCACGATTGTCAGGATTGTATCGATCATTGGCCGGATAGTGGTGATGGCGGCCGTGTGCCGGCCGTACGCTGACAGCACATCACGACACGCTTTCAGCGAGGAGACGACGATGCAACTGACGATTGACGACCTGCCTGCCGCGATCCGCGCGGCGAAACGGGCGCTGCGCGCCGACTTGCCCGGCTACGCGGCCACGTTCCGCGAAGTGGAGGGCGACATCGCCCGGCAGGTCGATGCGATCCGCCGCGCGCACGCGCACGGCCACGACGTGATTCCGGTCGTGCCGTTCACGGATATCGCGGGCGGCCGGGTCGATCCGCATGCGGTTGCGGCGATCCGAACGCATGGCGCGGTCGTGATCCGCGGCGTGTTCGATGCGAGGCAGGCACGCGACTGGAACGACGAGATCGGCGCGTATCTGGATGCGAACCGTTTCGCCGACCGGCTGCACGCGCGCGCGGAAGACCGCTATTTCGGCAATCTGGCGTCGGGCAAGCCGCAGATCTACGGCGTCTACTGGTCGAAGCCGCAGGTGGCCGCGCGCCAGTCGCCGGCGCTCACGCAGGCGCGGGTGTTCCTGAACCGCCTGTGGCGACATGCGGACGGCGTACGTGCGCATTTCGATCCCGATCGGGTGCCCGCGTATGCGGACCGGATCCGCCGCCGGCCGCCCGGTTCGACTTCGCTCGGGCTGTCGCCGCATGTCGACGGCGGCTCGGTCGAGCGCTGGCTCGGCGCGAATTTTCGGCAGGTCTATCGCCATGTGCTGGCCGGCCGCTGGCGCGAGTACGATCCGTTCGATGCGGCGTTCCGGCCCGACGTCGAAGAGATTCCGTCGCCGGCCGTGTGTTCGATGTTCCGCACGTTCCAGGGCTGGACAGCGCTGACACCGCAGGGGCCCGGCGACGGCACGCTGCAGCTGATCCCGGTTGCGAACGCGATGGCCTATGTCGTGCTGCGCGCGCTGCAGGACGACGTCGCCGACGACGACCTGTGCGGCGCGCGTCCCGGCCGCGC
Source organism: Burkholderia anthina (assembly GCF_001547525.1). Taxonomy (GTDB): domain Bacteria; phylum Pseudomonadota; class Gammaproteobacteria; order Burkholderiales; family Burkholderiaceae; genus Burkholderia; species Burkholderia semiarida. The sequence goes on along the minus strand of NZ_LNJP01000003.1, from coordinate 457,066 downwards.
GTTGTCGATTCGCCCGGAATGGCACGCGCTGCTGCTCGATGCGCTGGTGCCGATCCCGCATATGGAACCGGGCGACGCGGTGTTCTGGCACGGCGACGTCGTGCATGCGGTCGAGGATGCGCATCGCGGCAGCGGCGACAGCAACGTGATGTACATCGCGGCCGCGCCCGGCTGCGCGAAGAACGACGCGTACCTGCAACGCCAGCGTTGCGCGTTCCTGCGCGGCGACAGCCCGCCCGATTTCCCGGCCGACCATTTCGAGGTCGATTTCGCCGGGCGCGCGGGGGAGGGCGAACTCACGGCGCTCGGCCGCGCGCAGATGGGATTCGAGCCCGGCGCATGACGCGCGGGCGGCCCGTTCGCCGAATCGGCTGCGTGGTGCGCGCAATTCGACGCAATCGGCTGTCGGCGCCGCCGAAATCGACGCGAATTGCGCAATTTGGCTTCCGATAATGGTCCGGACACGACGCCGCCGGCCCGTGCACGGCACGGGTGCGGCGCAGAACATGGAGGAGTCGATGCAATTCACGCAAGCGATCGTTCGCCGTCCCGCGCCGTCCTGCGGCGCGGGCCTGACCACCGCCGAACTTGGCGCACCCGACTACGACAAGACGCTCGCGCAGTTCCGCGCATACTGCGACGCGCTGCGCATGCTCGCGGTCGAGCTGACCGAACTGCCGCCGCTCGATGCGTTTCCCGATTCGCACTTCGTCGAGGACGTTGCCGTCGTCACGCCGGAATTCGCGGTGATCACGCGCCCCGGCGCGCCCGCCCGGCGCGGCGAGACCGCGCACATCGAAGCGGCGCTGCGCGTGCATCGCGAGCTGCTGCCGATGCAACAGGGCCGCCTCGACGGCGGCGACGTGATGCTGGTCGGCAAGTGCTTCTTCATCGGGCTGACGAGCCGCACCGACGCGCAAGGCATCGCCGCGTTCGAGTCGCTGGTGTCGCGCCATGGCTACTCGGTCGTCGCGGTGCCGGTCGGCGCCGGCCTGCACCTGAAATCGGTCGTCAATGCGCTCGGCGACGACACGCTGCTCGTGACCGACGCGCTGGCCGCGCATCCGGCGTTCGCCGACTATCGAAGGATCGCGATTTCCGCCGCCGACGAATATGCGGCCAACACGCTGCGCGTGAACGGCACGCTGATCACGCCGGCCGGCTATCCGCGCGTGCATGACGCGATCGCGTCGCTCGGCATGCCGCTGCACGTGATCGACACGAGCGAGTTCCGCAAGATGGACGGGGGCCTGACGTGCCTGTCGCTGCGGTTCTAGTCGATTGGCGCGCGGCGGCTTCGGCCGGATAATGGGGCCCGCGTGTGGAACGGCAGACGTTCCGCGCATGAGCCACGACCCGACCGGAACGAACGCGGATGACCGACAAGAAGATGCAGTTGGACAAGATCGATCTCCGGATTCTCGACATCCTGCGCACCGACGGACGGATTTCCTACCGGAAGCTGTCGGAACGCGTGAATCTCACGCCCCGGCCGTGCCAGGCGCGCGTGGAGCGGCTCGAGGCGCTCGGCGTGATCGAAGGGTACCGCGCGGTGATCAACGCGCCGCGCGCGACCAAGCCGATCGTCGTGATCGCGCAGATCGTGCTGGCCGACCACGGGCGTTCGCAGGCGCCGTTCGAGGAGGAAATGCGCGCGAATCCGGCCGTGCTCGATTGCTGGCTGGTGAGCGGCACGTTCGATTTTCTCGTGCGGCTCGCGTGCGAGGATCTCGACGAGTACCGGCGGATCGCGAACGTGTGGCTGGAAAGCCCGCGATTCCGGATCGAGAAGATCGTGACGACGGCCGAACTGCAGACGATCAAGCGCAGCGTCGTGTGAGGCGACCGGCCAGCGAGCGCCGGTTTCGATGCGAATGACCGGCGCGATCGATTTGCATCCCGAATCGAATCGACTGTCCCGGCTCACGATCGGGGTGAACATTACGGATGCCGCGCAAGCGGCAGCGCAGACGGCCCCGCCGTCCGGAGCGACGCTGAAACGTCGTCTGCAGGGCCGTCGCATCGCGATGATCGCGATCCTGCTCGCCGCCGGCGCGATGAATCCGTTGATCCTGACGGCCGTGCTGTCGGCCGGCAATTCGGGTGCCTACGCGGCGCACGGACGCTGTACAACCTCGCATCGGAAGGGCGCGCGCCGATGTTCGCGATGCTGTCGCCGCGCGCGCAAGAGCCGGCTCGTGCGCTACGAGGAAATGGACGTCGGGCCGTGGCTCACGCGCTCGGGCGAGGCCGTCGACGCGGCCGCCGCGCGGCACGGGCCACCGCGCCGGTCGGTCGCTGCGGCGATGGGGTAACGGCAGCCGGCCGTTACTTGTCCAGCTCCGGATAGTGCCGGAAGATCCCCATGTCGTTGAACGGGATGCGGCGTTCCGACTCGAGGTAGTGCGCGACGGGCGGATGCCGTGCGACGCGATCGTGCAGCGCGACGAGCCCGGCGATCTTGCGTTCCGCGCGCTTCATCGCTTTCGGAAACGCATAGCGCAGGCCCTCGATCAACTGGAACATCGACAGGTCCGCGTAGGTGAGCGTGCTGCCCGCGATATAACCGCTCTTGTGCGGATTCTGTTCGAGCACGCGATCGAAGTAGCCGAGGAATTTCGGCAGCCGGTTCTCGAGGAAATCGGCCGCGCGCTCGGCCGCTTCCGCCTTCTGGTCCTCGTAGTACAGGCCGCTGCCGATCGGATGGTGCGTGTCGTGGATCTCGGTGATGAAATCGGCGGCGGTCAGCTGGAGCTGGTGCACCCACAGCCGGCCGGCTTCGTCGTCGGGCGCGAGTCCGAGCCGCGCGCCGAGAAACAGCAGGATGTTCGCGGTCTGTCCGACGACCACGTCGCCGGCCTTCAGGAACGGCGGCGCGAACGGCACGCATTCCGATTTCGTGTCGTCCATCATGCGCATCATCGCCGCCACGCCCATTCCGCGTCCCGATTCGCGCGCGACGTCGACGTAGTCGGCCTCGGCTGCTTCCAGCGCGAGGCGCACGTACTCGCCGCGGCCCTGGATTTCAGGCCAGTAATAGAGTTCATATCGCATGCAATGCTCCTGTCCTTCGATGCTTCGGGTGATGCTCGCATCGTGATGGCGGGAGGGCGGCCGCGTGCCGCCCGTTGCGAATAGACAGTCTAGGCGATCGAGCGGGAAATGCCGGAGGCGCTGCGTCATGCGTCGCTTTCGTCGCCTTTGCCGCCTTCGGGGCTGTAGCAGAGCCCCCCTGTCGAGAAATCGTCGGCGCAGCCGACGAGGCGATGCGCGGCGCGCCCCATTTTGGCTGGTAATGCCGATACAGGTATTGACACTACCAGCCAAACCACTGTTTTTAATGGGTTTTTTCGCGTCGGCGCTGCGCCGCGACGCGTTCCGCGTGGCATAATCGATCGCATCCGCAAGGCTTGTAGTCACAACGACCCCGCATACCCATGGCACAGACTCTCTACGACAAACTGTGGAACACCCACGTGGTCCACACCGAGGAAGACGGCACGACCCTGCTCTACATCGACCGTCAACTGCTGCATGAAGTCACGAGCCCGCAGGCATTCGAAGGGCTGAAGATCGCGCAGCGCCCGGTGTGGCGCATCAGCGCGAACCTGGCCGTGTCGGACCACAACGTGCCGACGACGGACCGCAGCCACGGCATCGCCGATCCCGTCTCGAAGCTGCAGGTCGACACGCTCGACGCGAACTGCGATGCATTCGGCATCACGCAGTTCAAGATGAACGACGTGCGCCAGGGCATCGTCCACATCATCGGGCCGGAACAGGGCGCGACGCTGCCGGGCATGACGATCGTGTGCGGCGATTCGCATACGTCCACGCACGGCGCGTTCGGCGCGCTCGCGCACGGCATCGGCACGTCGGAAGTCGAGCACGTGCTCGCGACGCAGACCCTGCTGCAGAAGAAGAGCAAGAACATGCTCGTGAAGGTCGAGGGCGCGCTGCCGCGCGGCTGTACCGCGAAGGACATCGTGCTCGCGATCATCGGCAAGATCGGCACGGCAGGCGGCACGGGCTACGCGATCGAATTCGGCGGCTCGACCATTCGCGCGCTGACGATGGAAGGCCGGATGACCGTCTGCAACATGGCGATCGAGGCCGGCGCGCGCGCGGGCATGGTCGCGGTGGACGACACGACGATCGACTACCTGAAGGGCCGTCCGTTCGTGCCGACCGGCGCGGAATGGGATCAGGCCGTCGAATACTGGCGCCAGTTCAAGTCGGACGACGGCGCGCAGTTCGACCGCGTGGTCGAGCTGAACGCGGCCGAGATCGTCCCGCAGGTCACGTGGGGCACGTCGCCGGAAATGGTCACGTCGATCGACGGTCGCGTGCCCGATCCCGAACGCGAGAAGGATCCGGTCAAGCGCGACGCGATGGAGCGCGCGCTGGCGTACATGGCGCTCGAGCCGAACACCCCGATCGAATCGATCAAGGTCGACAAGATCTTCATCGGCTCGTGCACGAACGCACGGATCGAGGACATCCGCGCGGCCGCGTACGTCGTGAAGAAGCTGAACCGCCGCATCGCGTCGAACGTGCGGCTCGCGATGGTCGTGCCGGGCTCGGGCCTCGTGAAGGCGCAGGCCGAGCGCGAAGGGCTCGACAAGGTGTTCACCGATGCGGGCTTCGAATGGCGCGAGCCGGGCTGCTCGATGTGCCTCGCGATGAACGCCGACCGGCTCGAGCCGGGCGAGCGCTGCGCGTCGACGTCGAACCGCAACTTCGAAGGCCGGCAGGGCGCGGGCGGTCGCACGCACCTCGTGAGCCCCGCGATGGCGGCGGCCGCGGCGATCGAAGGCCACTTCGTCGACATTCGCCAGCTGGGGTGACGCGTGACGGCATCGAAAGTCATCGCGCGGCTGGTTGCCGCGCTGGCGCTGGCGGGGCTGGGTTTCGGCCTGGCCGGCTGCAATACCGTCCGAGGCTTCGGGGAAGACGTCAACGCCGCCGGCAGCGCGCTGAAGCGCGCCGCGGAGTGACGTTTCCCGCCGAGAATTTGTCGATGTGCGCCGGCTGAATGCCGGCCCTTCAACCGGATAGACGGATCATGGAAAAATTCACTGTACATACCGGCGTCGTGGCGCCGCTCGATCGCGAGAACGTCGACACCGACGCGATCATCCCGAAGCAGTTCCTGAAGTCGATCAAGCGCACGGGCTTCGGTCCGAACGCGTTCGACGAATGGCGTTACCTCGATCACGGCGAGCCGGGCCAGGACAACTCGAAGCGTCCGCTGAACCCGGACTTCGTGCTGAACCAGCCGCGCTACCAGGGTGCATCGGTGCTGCTCGCCCGCAAGAACTTCGGTTGCGGGAGCTCGCGCGAGCACGCGCCGTGGGCGCTGCAGCAGTACGGCTTCCGCGCGATCATCGCGCCGAGCTTCGCGGACATCTTCTTCAACAACTGCTACAAGAACGGCCTGCTGCCGATCGTGCTGACCGAGCAGCAGGTCGATCACCTGTTCAGCGACACGTACGCGTTCAACGGCTACCAGCTGACGATCGACCTCGACGCGCAGGTCGTGCGCGCGGGCGACGGCCGCGAGTATCCGTTCGAGATCGCCGCGTTCCGCAAGTACTGCCTGCTGAACGGCTTCGACGACATCGGCCTCACGCTGCGCCACGCGGACAAGATCCGCCAGTTCGAAGCGGAGCGGCTCGTGAAGCAGCCGTGGCTCAGCACCAAGCTGGTCGGCTGATCGCGCGTTGCGGGCGGGCGCGCCGTGCGTGCGCTCGCCGGCCTGCCTCCATAACACCCTACCCAGTCAGGAATTTCGCATGAAGATTGCAGTGCTGCCCGGCGACGGCATCGGTCCGGAAATCGTCAATGAAGCGGTGAAGGTGCTGAACGCACTCGACGAGAAGTTCGAACTCGAACAGGCGCCGGTCGGCGGCGCGGGCTACGAGGCGAGCGGCCATCCGCTGCCCGACGCGACGCTGGCGCTCGCGAAGCAGGCCGACGCGATCCTGTTCGGCGCGGTCGGCGACTGGAAGTACGACTCGCTCGAGCGCGCGCTGCGCCCCGAGCAGGCGATCCTCGGGCTGCGCAAGCACCTCGAGCTGTTCGCGAACTTCCGCCCGGCGATCTGCTATCCGCAGCTCGTCGATGCGTCGCCGCTGAAGCCGGAGCTCGTCGCGGGCCTCGACATCCTGATCGTGCGCGAACTGAACGGCGACATCTACTTCGGCCAGCCGCGCGGCGTGCGGGCGGCGCCGGACGGCCCGTTCGCCGGCGAGCGCGAAGGCTTCGACACGATGCGCTATTCGGAGCCGGAAGTGCGCCGCATCGCGCACGTCGCGTTCCAGGCCGCGCAAAAGCGCGCGAAGAAGCTGCTGTCGGTCGACAAGTCGAACGTGCTGGAGACGTCGCAGTTCTGGCGCGACATCATGATCGACGTGTCGAAGGAGTACGCGGACGTCGAGCTGTCGCACATGTACGTCGACAACGCGGCGATGCAGCTCGCGAAGGCGCCGAAGCAGTTCGACGTGATCGTCACCGGCAACATGTTCGGCGACATCCTGTCGGATGAGGCGTCGATGCTGACGGGCTCGATCGGCATGCTGCCGTCCGCGTCGCTCGACAAGCACAACAAGGGGCTGTACGAGCCGTCGCACGGTTCGGCGCCGGACATCGCGGGCAAGGGCATCGCGAACCCGCTCGCGACGATCCTGTCGGCCGCGATGCTGCTGCGCTATTCGCTGAATCGCGCGGAGCAGGCCGATCGTATCGAGCGCGCTGTGAAAACGGTGCTCGAACAAGGCTACCGCACGGGCGACATCGCGACGCCGGGCTGCAAGCAGGTCGGCACGGCGGCGATGGGCGATGCGGTGGTCGCCGCGCTGTAAGCGTAGGAAAATGAAGTGCGGTAACTAATGTGGAAAAGGGCGCGAACGGGCCGTAAAAATCGGCCCGTTCGCGCGGGGTTGGCCGTTGTGCGGGCCACCGGCTTTGTGTAGACTCGAACGATGGCGCTGATTTCCCTGATCTCCCCGGTCCTGAAACTCCACGGCAACACTGCCCGTGCGGGTGCGCGCGCCATCGTCATCACGAAAACCATTACCACGAAAACGATCATTAAACGCTGATCGCCGTCGTGCCCGCCTGTTTCCCCGCGCGGTCACGCGGGGACGGAAATGGCGGGGAAGCTCCATTCAAAGCAAAGGGTTAGTCATGAACGTAGGTCTCGTAGGTTGGCGCGGCATGGTCGGCAGCGTCCTGATGCAGCGCATGCAGGAAGAGGGCGATTTCGACCTGATCGAACCGGTGTTTTTCAGCACCAGCAACACGGGCGGCAAGGCGCCGTCGTTCGCGAAAAACGAGACCACGCTCAAGGACGCGACCAGCGTCGACGAGCTGAAGAAGTGCGACGTGATCATCACGTGCCAGGGCGGCGACTACACGAACGACGTGTTTCCGAAGCTGCGCGCGGCCGGCTGGAACGGCTACTGGATCGATGCGGCATCGTCGCTGCGGATGAACGACGACGCGGTCATCATCCTCGATCCGGTCAACCTCGACGTGATCAAGGACGCGCTCGTCAAGGGCACGAAGAACTTCGTCGGCGGCAACTGCACGGTCAGCCTGATGCTGATGGCGCTCGGCGGCCTGTTCCGCGAGAACCTCGTCGACTGGATGACGGCGATGACCTATCAGGCCGCATCGGGCGCGGGCGCGCAGAACATGCGTGAGCTGCTGTCGCAGATGGGCACGCTGAACGGCGCGGTGCAGGAACAGCTCGCCGATCCGGCCTCCGCGATCCTCGACATCGACCGCCGCGTGCTGGCCGCGATGAACAGCGACGCGATGCCGACGAGCCAGTTCGGCGTGCCGCTCGCCGGTTCGCTGATCCCGTGGATCGACAAGGATCTCGGCAACGGGATGTCGAAGGAAGAGTGGAAGGGCGGCGCGGAAACCAACAAGATCCTCGGCAAGCCGGCGATGGGCGAACCGGGTTCGATCCCGGTCGACGGGCTGTGCGTGCGGATCGGCGCGATGCGCTGCCACTCGCAGGCGCTGACGATCAAGCTGAAGAAGGACGTGCCGCTCGACGAGATCAACGGCATCCTCGCATCGGCGAACGACTGGGTGAAGGTCGTGCCGAACGAGCGCGAAGCGTCGATGCGCGACCTGTCGCCGGCGAAGATCACCGGCACGCTGTCGGTGCCGGTCGGTCGCCTGCGCAAGCTCGCGATGGGCGGCGAATACCTGTCGGCGTTCACGGTCGGCGATCAGCTGCTGTGGGGCGCGGCCGAGCCGCTGCGCCGCATGCTGCGCATCCTGCTCGACAAGTAAGCACGCTCGCTGTCCGGCTCGCGGGCCGGGCTGCACGATACGACGCGCCGCGTCGGCCTCGAGGTTCGGGGCCGGCGCGGCGCGTTTTTCATGCGCGGTTCAACGCAGGTTCAGCAACGTCTGGTCGACGGCCTGCTGGGTCTTGATCGTCTGCGCATTCGCCTGGTAATTGCGCTGCGCGGTGATCAGGTTCACGAGCTCGGTCGTCAGGTTGACGTTCGCGTTTTCGAGCGCGCTGCCCTGCAGCGTGCCGTGGTTCGTGCTGCCCGGCGCGGAGATCTGCGGCACGCCCGACGCAGCCGTTTCCGCATACTGGTTGCCGCCGATGTTCACGAGCCCGTTCGGGTTGTTGAAGTTCGCGAGCGCGATCAGGCCGAGCACCGTGCTCTGTCCGTTCGAATAGTTGCCGGTCAGCTTGCCGTCGGTGCCGATCGAGAACGTCGTCAGCGTGCCGCTCGCGAAGCCGTCCTGCGCGAGATTGTTCACGCCGTCCTTGCCGCCGTATTGCGTCGTGCCGCCCAGGTCGAGCGTCAGGTTCTGCGGATTGGCGCCGCCCGTCGTGTTCGGGATCGAGAACGCGAACTGGCCGAGGCTCGGCGTCGGCTGCCCGGTCGCGGCCGACGTCGTCGAGCTGATCCGGCCCGATGCGTCGAACGTGACGGTGCCGAGATGCGTCGGCGTCTGGCCCTGCACGCCCGCGTAGGCCTGCCACGTGCCGGCCGCGCTCTTCGCGAAGTACATCGTGACCTGCTGCGAGCCGCCGAGCGTATCGTAGACCTGGATCGACGAGTTGTAGTTGAACGTCGTGTTGTCGCTCGCGTTGAACGGCGTCCTGGCCGGCACCTTGTCCTGCGCGTTCAGGTTGAACTGGCCGGTGATCTTGTTCGTCGCGCGCGGCGCGATGTTGCTGGTCGGCGCCTGCAGCGGCACGGTCTGCGCGGTGTTGATCACGCCGCCGGCGCCTGCCGCATAGCCCATCAGGTTGCGGCCTTGCGCGTCGACGATCGCGCCGTTCTTGTCGCGGTGGAACGTGCCGTCGCGCGAGTACGTGGTCACGCCGTTGCTCGACATCTGGAAGAAGCCGTTGCCGTTGATCGCGACGTCGAGCGACGACTTCGTCGAATTGATGGTCCCCTGGCCGAAATTCTGTTGCACCGACGCGAGCCGCGTACCGATGCCGATCTGCGTGTTGACCGACGTCGCGACCGAATTCGCGTACATGTCCGCGAAGTTCGCGCGCCCCTGCTTGAAGCCGACCGTGTTTGCGTTCGCGATGTTGTTGCCGATCACGTCGAGGTTGCTCGACGCGCCGGCCAACCCGCTCAAACCCTGCTGATAGCCCATGTTCGTCCCCGTAACGAGCCGGTAGTGAATGCCGTCGTGCGACTGCGCGATGGCCCTCTGGTACTTCACGGCATCGGTTCGACCGCGAAGCCGAAATATGCCAATTCCCGTTTGAAGGCGATCGTATCGACGGCAATGGTTGGGTCTGTGTAATTTTGTGTAATGAAATTGAATCGATGCGAAAAAGATCGCTTTTGTATGACAAGCAGGTGGGCTCAAGGCGATGAAAGCCTTATGAGGCGAGGCTTTGGTGATGTGGGTTTTCATTTCGTCGATAAGAGGGGTGAACTGCCTTCTTATCGACGAAATGAAGGTTGTTGGTTCGGGTTGATCGCCGGATGGAATTATTTGGATTTCCGGCGGTTAATTCTTTAACGGCTGGCGGGGCGGGTCATTGAGGGAGCGTTTGCGATGCTGTCGCCGTGATCCTGCGGCGGACGCGCAGTGAGCACCGAAAGGCCGCGTCATTCGAGCAGGGGGCGATGCTGTTGCGAGACGGTTGTCGACTGCGCGCGTGGGGTCGTTCTGGTCGATCGAATGGATGGGCTGCGGCAGGCGGGCCCGCCCGACGCGCGCGCCGGCCGGCGACGAATTCGGCCGGAACTGGAGCGCGTGAAGTAAACTACGCGGTTACGACGCACAGACCCGCCGAAAGCGTCGCGTTTCGCGCGACGCTTTTGCATTTCTGCAGCAACTTTATTGACGCTTCCAACCGCGAATCCGAGCCGCGCCCGCGCGCGGCGATAGAGCCAACGATGTCCCGAATTTCCTTGTTTCCGCGTCAGTCCCGTCTGTCGCGCGCCGTGCGTGGGGCGCTGACGATCCTGGCGCTCGGCGCAGCCGCATCGGCGTGGGCAGTCGGCACCGGCGAACTGCCGGCGTCCGCCGCCGGCGCCGCCGCACCGCTTACCGTGACGGTCCAGCCGGGCCAGTCCCTGAACGACATCGCGAAAGCGGCCACGCAATCGCACGACCCGGCCGTGCTCGCGCGTGCCGCCCGTGCGCTGTTCGACGCCAATCCGCAGGCGTTCATGAAGCGCGACGCGAGCCGGCTGAAAGTCGGCGCGACGCTGACCGTGCCGGCGCTCGACGCCACCGGCGCGGCGCTCGTGCCGGCCGGCGCGTCCGCTGCCTCCGGTGCGACGGCCGCTTCCGCGCCCGCCGCCGCATCGGGTGGGGCGGCGATCGCGCAGCACGGCGCATCCGCGCCGCATCCTGGCTCGGCGGTGCAATCCGCGCCGGTGGCGTCGGCCGTGCATGCGGCTCCGGTGAGCGGTGCCAGTGCCGCAGCGGCGGCGGGGGCGGCGGCTTCGATCGGTGCTTCGGCTTCGACCGGTGCTTCGGCTTCGACCGGGGCGGCGGCCGCACAGGGCGCGTCGGGTGTCGACAGCACGCAGCCGGCGGCGCCCACGGGCGGTGCCAGCGGCCCGCATGTGTGGAGCGGGGCGATCCAGTCGGCGCCGTCGTCCGCGAGCGAGGCGGCGGGGCAGGCGGTGCCGGGCAGCCCGGTTTCCGGCGTGCGCGAACCGGCCGGCGCGGCGCCTGCCGTGGGAGCGTCGCAGCCCCGGCCGTCGAGCTTGCAGCAATTGCTGGCGTTGAAGAATCGCGTGCTGATGGAGTTGCAGAAGCACGGCATCGGCAAACCGGCGACGACGACCGGCGTCGCGCCTGCGCCGGCTCCGGCGCCCGCCGCGCCGCGTCCGGCCGCGAATGACGCGAGTGCGTCGGCCGCCGCATCGACGGTGGACGAAGCCGCGTCGGGTGTGGCAGCCAGCGCGCCGCAACCGGCATCGGCTTCCGTGCAACCGATCGCGCCCGTCGCGACACCGGCACGTCGTACCGAACAGATGGACTGGCGCCCGGCCGCCGCGGCCGGTGCAGCCGTGATCGTGCTCGCGGCCGGCTTCGTATGGCGCAAGCGCCGGAGGGGGCGCCGCGCGGACCACGCGGGTGCCGATACGACCCCAGCCGCAGCAGGCGGCGCCGCGGCTGCGGCTGCGGGAGCCGCGCCGTCCGTCGAACGTGAACTGCCGATCACGCCCGAAATGCCGGTCGCACGCGATGCGGCGTCCGACATGAATCTCGCCGCGGCCACTGCCGCGGCGGCGGAGACGGTCGAGCCGCCCGCAGCGGACACATCGACTGCGCCTGAAGTGGCGGCACCGCGCGACGAGTCGCCCGAATTGCCGGCTGCCGACGCTGCCGTGTCGCCCGCGAACGACGCGACTCCGGTTCCGGCTGAGGCTCCGCCCGACGCAGAACCGGCGGAAAAAACCACTGGCGCCGACAAGCAGGCCGAGCCGACCGCCGCATCCGTCGCCCCTTCGACGACCGAAGCGCAGCACGCGACGCTGATGCAGAACGCGATCAGCGCGCTCAACAGTCTCGACATGCCGTTGCCGCCGCGGGCGGCGGACGAGCCGTCGTTGACGCCGGAGGCCCTTGCCACGCGGGCAACGCAGTCCGACACCGACAAAATCGCAACTAACGGTCAATCCGCCCAGCACCCGCCAATGGGTTCGGGTGAAACGACAGCGGAACATCCGGTCGACCAGGACGACGAGTTCGACTGGGATCCGGACGCGGCGACGCCCGCCGGCCAAGCGGGCGGCCCGCCTGCGGCGACATCGCTGCCGCCGCTGGGCGGCGCGCAGTTCGGCGCGCTGAAGCTCGATTTCGATCTCGACCTGCCGTCCACGCCGGGCGCCGCGCTGCCCGCGCTCACCGCGGACGAGCTCGCGCGCATCGCGCGCAACAAGCTCGACCTCGCGGCCGAATACGTCGAGCTGGGCGATCTGGCCGGCGCGCGGACGCTGCTGCAGGAAGTGGTCGACGCGAACGACGCCGCGACGCGCGACGATGCACGCGCGCTGCTCGCGAAACTGGCAGACGAGGCGTGATGCGGATCGCGCTGGGCATCCAGTACGACGGCGCGGCGTTCTGCGGCTGGCAGGCACAGCCGCACGGCAAGACCGTGCAGGACCGGCTCGAGCATGCGCTGGCCGAGTTCGCGCGGGTGCCGCTGCACACGACGGTGGCCGGGCGCACCGATACCGGCGTGCACGGGCTCGGGCAGGTCGTGCATTTCGACACGGATCTCGAGCGCGAGGTGTTCTCGTGGGTGCGCGGCACCAACGCGTTCCTGCCGCCGACCGTGTCGGTGCAATGGGCGAAGCCGATGCCGGACACGTTCCATGCGCGCTTCTCGGCGTTCGAGCGCACCTATTACTACGCGCTGTACGTGCATCCCGTGCGTTCGCCGATGCTGGCCGGGCGCGCGGGCTGGATCCACACGCCGCTCGACGACGACGCGATGCGCGCCGCCGCCGCGCACCTGATCGGCGAGCATGATTTTTCGTCGTTCCGGTCGTCGGAATGCCAGTCGAAGACGCCGGTCAAACACCTGTATCAGATCGACGTGCGGCGCGCGGGGCATTTCATTCATTTCCGCTTTCGCGCGAACGCGTTCCTGCATCACATGGTGCGCAACCTGATGGGCTGCCTCGTCGCGGTCGGGCGCGGCCGCTATCCGGCCGACTGGCTCGCCGACGTGCTGGCCGGGCGCGACCGCAACCTCGCCGCACCCACGTTCATGGCCGACGGGCTGTACCTCGCCCACGTCGGCTACCCGGCGGAATTCGCCGTCCCGCCCGCGCAGCTCGGCAGCGTGCCGTGGAGCAGCGTCTGGGCCGATCTGGACCCACAATCATGACGGATCACGCCGTGTCCCCTTCGAGTTCCGCCGCGGCGGCGGGCGTGCCGCCGCGCACGCGCATCAAGCTGTGCGGACTGTCGCGGCCCGAGGACGTGCTGCACGCGGCGGCCCTCGGCGCCGATGCGATCGGCCTCGTGTTCTATCCGAAGAGCCCGCGCGCGGTGACGATCGCGCAGGCGGCCGAGCTGGCGAGCCTGGCGCCGCCGTTCGTCTCGGTGGTCGGGCTGTTCGTGAATGCGACCGAGGCCGAGATCGAAGCCGTCGTGCGCGACGTGCCGCTCACGGTGCTGCAGTTCCATGGCGACGAGACGCCCGAGCAGTGCGACGCGCTCGGCCGCGCGGCGCGCCTGCCGTGGTTGCGCGCGGTGCGCGTCGGCCCCTCGACGCAGCGTGCCGATTTGGTAGAATCGGCTCTTCATTATTCGAAAGCGCGCGGCCTCCTGTTCGACACCCTGGTGCCGGATTACGGCGGTAGCGGCAAGGTCTTCGATTGGTCTCTTATTCCCGCAGAGCTCGCGCGTCGGGCCGTTTTGAGTGGTGGCTTGAACGCGCAAAACGTCGGTGATGCGATCCGCCAGCTGCGTCCGTTTGCTGTCGATGTCTCCAGTGGCATCGAAGTGGAGGGCGCGAAGGGCGTGAAGGATCACGCCCGGATGGCGGCGTTCGTACGCGCGGTGCGCGAAGCGGACGCCGGGTGATGCAAGCCGGTGCGGCCCCGCGGGCGGGGCGCACCGACCGATCGAGAGAGACACCATGTACAACCTTCCTGATGATCGTGGCCATTTCGGCCCGTATGGCGGCGTGTTCGTCGCCGAGACGCTGATTCACGCGCTGGACGAACTGCGCGCGGCGTATGAAAAGTTCCAGAACGATCCCGATTTCGTCGCCGAATTCGAGCGCGAGCTGAAGCATTTCGTCGGCCGTCCGTCGCCGATCTACCACGCGCAGCGCTGGAGCGAGACGCTCGGCGGCGCGCAGATCTACCTGAAGCGTGAAGACCTGAACCACACGGGCGCGCACAAGATCAACAACGTGATCGGCCAGGCGCTGCTCGCGAAGCGCATGGGCAAGAAGCGCGTGATCGCGGAAACGGGCGCCGGCCAGCACGGCGTCGCGACCGCGACCATCTGCGCGCGCTTCGGGATGGAGTGCGTCGTCTACATGGGCGCCGAGGACGTGCGCCGGCAGGCCGCGAACGTGTACCGGATGAAGCTGCTGGGCGCGACGGTCGTGCCGGTCGAATCGGGTTCGCGCACGCTGAAGGACGCGCTGAACGAAGCGATGCGCGACTGGGTCACGAACATCGAAAGCACGTTCTACATCATCGGCACGGTCGCGGGCCCGCACCCGTACCCGATGATGGTGCGCGACTTCCAGCGCGTGATCGGCGACGAGTGCAAGGTGCAGATGCCCGAGCTCGCGGGCCGGCAGCCCGACGCGGTGATCGCCTGCGTCGGCGGCGGGTCGAACGCGATGGGCATTTTCTATCCGTACATCGACGATACGTCGGTGCAGCTGATCGGCGTCGAAGCGGCCGGCGACGGCCTCGACACGGGCCATCACGCGGCGTCGCTGATCGCCGGCAGCCCGGGCGTGCTGCACGGCAATCGCACGTACCTGCTGCAGGACGACAACGGCCAGATCATCGAGACGCATTCGGTGTCGGCGGGCCTCGACTATCCGGGCGTCGGCCCCGAGCACGCATGGCTGAAGGACAGCGGCCGCGCGCAGTACGTGCCGATCACCGACGCGGAAGCGTTGAAGGCGTTCCACGACTGCTGCCGGATCGAGGGAATCATTCCCGCGCTCGAGTCGAGCCACGCGATCGCGTATGGCGTGAAGCTCGCGCCGACGTTGCCGAAGGACAAGATCCTGCTCGTCAACCTGTCGGGCCGCGGCGACAAGGACATGCACACGGTCGCCGAGCGATCGGGCATCGCGCTCTGACCCCGAACGATGCGTGACCTGATCGAAGAGCCGGGCGGCGGCGCCGCGAGCGAGGCGGAGGCGGTTCAGCCGGCCGCCGTGCCGCGCGCGCTGCCGCCCGGTATCGAACTGCACAACCGCGATTTCCTGACCGATGCCGCGCACTTGCCGGATGCGTCGATCGACCTGATCGTCGCCGATCCGCCGTACGGGCTCGGCAAGGACTACGGCAACGATTCGGACAAGCGTTCGGGCGACGATTTCCTCGCGTGGACGCGCGAGTGGCTCGAACTCGCGATTCCGAAACTGAAGCCGAGCGGGTCGATGTACATCTTCTGCACGTGGCAGTACGCGCCGGAAATCTTCAGTTTCCTGAAGACGCAACTCACGATGGTCAACGAGATCATCTGGGACCGGCGCGTGCCGAGCATGGGCGGCACGACGCGCCGTTTCACGTCGGTGCACGACAACATCGGCTTTTTCGCGGTTTCCAAAGCGTATTACTTCGATCTCGATCCGGTCCGCATCCCGTACGACGCCGACACGAAGAAGGCCCGCTCGCGCAAGCTGTTCGAAGGCAGCAAGTGGCTGGAGATGGGCTACAACCCGAAGGACGTCTGGTCGGTCTCGCGCCTGCACCGGCAGCACGCGGAGCGCGTCGATCATCCGACCCAGAAGCCGCTGGAAATCATCGAGCGGATGGTGCTCGCAAGCTGCCCGCCGGGCGGCCGCGTGCTCGATCCGTTCATGGGCAGCGGCACGACCGCGGTGGCCTGCGCACGGCAGGGGCGCGACTTCGTCGGCTACGAGATCAACGAAAGCTATTGTGCGATCGCGCACGAGCGCGTGAGCGCGCTCGCCGCGCCGGCGTGCGCGTGAATCGCGCCGCCGCCGAATGCACTGAGGAAAATTGCCATGTCCCGTATTCAGCAGACCTTCGCCGCACTCGCCGAACAAGGCCGTAAGGGCCTGATCCCGTTCATCACGGCCGGCGACCCGGACCCAGCGAAAACCGTCGAATTCATGCACGCGCTCGCCGCCGGCGGCGCGGACGTGATCGAGCTCGGCGTGCCGTTCTCGGACCCGATGGCCGACGGCCCCGTGATCCAGCGCTCGTCGGAGCGCGCGCTCGCGCGCGGCGTCACGTTGAAGAGCGTGCTCGCCGACGTGAAGCGTTTTCGCGAAACCGACCCCAACACCCCCGTCGTGCTGATGGGCTATGCGAACCCGATCGAACGGATGGGTGTCGACGCGTTCGCGGCCGAAGCGCACGCGGCCGGCGTCGACGGCGTGCTGGTGGTCGACTATCCGCCGGAAGAGGCGGGCGTGTTCGCCGAAAAGATGCGGGCCGCGCAGATCGATCCGATCTTCCTGCTCGCGCCGACGTCGACCGACGAACGCATCGCCGACGTCGGCAAGATCGCGAGCGGCTACGTGTATTACGTGTCGCTCAAGGGCGTGACCGGCGCGGGAAATCTGGATGTTTCGAGCATTGCAGGTAAAATCCCGGCCATCAAGTCGCGCGTGCCGGTTCCGGTGGGTGTCGGCTTCGGTATCCGCGACGCCGAAACGGCGCGTGCGGTGGCCGAAGTGTCGGACGCCGTCGTGATCGGCAGCCGCCTCGTGCAACTGCTCGAGAGCGCCGCGCCGGAAGGTGCCGCCGCCGCGCTGAAGACGTTCATCGCCGAGCTGCGCGCCGCCCTGGACGGTGCCGGCAACACGGCGCGATAAACACAACACAGGAAGCGGGAACGGGCCGCGTCGGCCCGCCCCGCCACGGAACAGGAAACCATACGATGAGCTGGCTCGACAAACTGTTGCCGCCGAAGATCAAGCAGACCGACCCGAAAAGCCGCAAGGGCATTCCGGAAGGCCTGTGGGTCAAGTGCCCGTCCTGCGAGGCCGTTCTCTATCGCAACGACGTGGACGCGAACCTGCACGTGTGCCCGAAGTGCGATCACCACATGCGCATCGGCGCGCGCGAGCGCCTCGACGGGCTGCTCGATCCGGAAGGCCGCTACGAGATCGGCCAGGAAGTCGTGCCGGTCGACTCGCTGAAGTTCAAGGACAGCCGCAAGTACCCCGATCGTCTGAAGGAAGCGATGGACGAAACCGGCGAAACCGACGCGATGGTCGTGATGGGCGGCGCGATCCACACGCTGCCGGTCGTGGCAGCGTGCTTCGAATTCTCGTTCATGGGCGGCTCGATGGGTTCGGTCGTCGGCGAGCGCTTCGCGCGCGGTGCGCAGAATGCGCTGGAGCAGCACGTGCCGTTCATCTGCTTCACGGCATCGGGCGGCGCACGGATGCAGGAAAGCCTGCTGTCGCTGATGCAGATGGCAAAGACCACCGCGATGCTGACCAAGCTGGCCGAAGCGAAGCTGCCGTTCATTTCGGTGCTGACCGACCCGACGATGGGCGGCGTGTCGGCGAGCTTCGCGTTCCTCGGCGACGTCGTGATCGCGGAGCCGAAGGCGCTGATCGGCTTCGCCGGCCCGCGCGTGATCGAGCAGACGGTCCGCGAGAAGCTGCCGGAAGGCTTCCAGCGCGCCGAATTCCTGCTGAAGACGGGCGCGATCGACATGATCGTCGACCGTCGCAAGATGCGCGACGAGATCGCGCAGTTGCTCGCGCTGCTGCAGCGACAGCCGGCCGACGCGCTGGCCTGACCGGCGCAACGTCGTGACTCCGCGCGTCGCCTGGCTTCTCAGGCGGCGCGCTTTGCTTTTTGGCGTAGTGGCGGTACCGATCCAGATTTGATCCGATGAGCACATTTCCCACTCTCGACGCGTGGCTTTCGCATCTCGAACGCGCGCACCCGGTCGGCATCGACATGGGCCTGACCCGCATCGGGCAGGTCAAGGCGGCGCTGCAGCTCGAATTCGCGTGCCCGGTGATCACCGTCGGCGGCACGAACGGCAAGGGCTCGACCTGCGCGTTCCTCGAGACGATTCTCGTGCGCGCGGGTTACAAGGTCGGCTGCCACACGTCGCCGCACCTGCTCGCATTCAACGAGCGCGCGCGCGTGAACGGGCAGAACGTGACCGACGACGAACTGCTGCCGCACTTCGAGGCCGTCGAAGCCGCGCGCACGTCGCTGGCCGAGCCCGTGTCGCTCACGTATTTCGAATTCACGACGCTCGCGATCCTGCATCTGTTCGCCTCGCGCGGGCTCGACGCGGTGATCCTCGAAGTCGGCCTCGGCGGCCGGCTCGATGCGGTGAACATCATCGACACCGATTGCGCGATCGTCACGAGCATCGACATCGATCACACCGAATACCTCGGCGACACGCGCGAGAAGATCGCGTTCGAGAAGGCGGGGATCTTCCGCGCGGGCAAGCCGGCGATCTGCGGCGATCCGGCCGCGCCGCAGACGCTCGTCGACCACGCCGAAGCGATCGGCGCCGACCTGTGGCTCGTCGGCCGCGATTTCCGCTACGAGGCGCAGGCAGGGGCCGAGCGCCAGCAATGGAGCTACCTCGGCCGCGACAAGCGCTATCCGGCGCTCGCGTATCCGGCGCTGCGCGGCGCGAACCAGCTGATCAACGCGTCGGCCGCGCTCGCCGCGCTCGAGGCGCTGCGCCCGGTGCTGCCGGTGTCCGCGCAGGACATCCGGCTCGGGCTCGCGAACGTCGAGCTGCCGGGGCGCTTCCAGGTGCTGCCCGGCAAGCCGGCGATCGTGCTCGACGTCGCGCACAACCCGCATGCGTCGGCCGTGCTCGAGCAGAACCTCGGCAACATGGGCTTCTTCCCGTACACGTACGCGGTGTTCGGCGCGATGCACGACAAGGACATCGACGGCGTGCTGCAGCACCTGAAGGGCGAGATCGACCACTGGTGCGTGACCGACCTGCCGCTGCCGCGCGCGGCCTCCGCGGAGCAGCTCGAAGCCGCGCTGCGCAAGGCCGGCGTGGAGGAGGGGCCCGATTCGAGCGTGACGCGTTACGCGTCGCCCGCGGAAGCGTTTCGCGATGCACTAAAAAGAGCATCCGAGAATGATAGAATCGTGGTTTTCGGCAGTTTCCATACGGTTGCCGGCGTGCTGGCCTACCGTAAATCGCAGCAACACTGACTGACGGGCAGTTTCGGACTCAGCCATTCATGGGAATTTTCTCGTTCGGCAAGAAAGACGACGACGCGCCCCCGCGGCGCGGCGGTCGCACCGGGGCCTCCCGGAACGTGCGCACGGAGCGCACTGAACGCGTCGAGCGCCGCACGCGCCGCACCGAGCGTCCGGAATCGGACGCACTGCTCCTCGATCCGACCCTTCCTGAAAAGCAACGCGCGCGCCGTCGCCTCGTCGGCGCGATCGCGCTCGTCGTGGCCGCCGTGATCGTGCTCCCGATGGTGCTCGACTCGCACCCGAAGCCGGTCACCGACGACATCGCGATCGACATCCCGAACCGGCCCGCGCACCAGGCGGTCGCGCCGCGCGACGACGACGTGTCCGACGTGCAGGCGGGCGTCGCGCACGACGAGCCGCCCGCATCCGACGCGGCCGTGGCGGCCGCACCGGCGCCCGCGCCGAAGGATGCCGCCAAGCCGGCCGCGAAACCCGATACGACCACCACCGCGAGCGTGACGCCGCCGAAGCCCGCGCCGAAGCCGGCCGCTCCGGCGGCGAAACCGGCCGCGCCGAAGCCTGCGCCCGCAACCGTCGCGAATGCCGGCGCCGCGAGCCCGGACGGCGGCGACGCATCGTCGCCGGCGTCGCCGGCCGGTGCGCGCTTCGCGGTGCAGCTCGGTTCGTTCAAGGACGCCGCGACCGCCCGTTCGTGGGCCACCAAGTTGAAATCGGCGGGCGTGCCCGCATATGTCGAGCACAGCAAGCAGGCCGACGGCAGCACGGCTACACTGCTGCGTGCCGGCCCGTTCGCGGATCGTGCGGCGGCATCCGCCGCGATCGCGAAGGTGCGCGAAGCCGGACTGACGCAGTAACGTGCGATGCTGACGGCTTTCGACTACGCTGTATTGGCGGTGATCGCGTTATCGGCGCTGCGCGGCGCGTGGCGCGGCTTCGTGTCCGAGATTTTCGGGCTGATCGGCTGGATCGCGGCGGTCGTGATCGCGGGCCGCTACGTCGGGCTGGTCGTGCCGTACATTCCGGCGAACTGGCCGGGCGGCGCGCTGACGCAGTGGGTGATCGCCTTCGCGTTGCTCGTGATCGGCGTCGTGCTGGTCGCCGGCGTGGCGAACGCGCTGCTGTCGCGGATCGCGCAGGCGAGCGGCCTGGGCGGCGTCGACCGCTCGCTGGGCATGATGTTCGGGCTCGTCCGCGGCTGTGTGCTGGTAGTGCTGCTGGTCGCGGCGGCCGGGCTGACCGAACTGCCCAAACAGGATTTCTGGCGCAATGCGCTATTGCGTCCTTTTGCCGAACAGGGCGTGCACGAGCTGAAGCAGCTCCTGCCCGACGGCATGGCCCAGTACGTACGCGTGTGACGGCGCGGCCGGGCAGGACGGAACCGATTTTGTCATCTTGAAGGACATGCCATGTGCGGCATCGTAGGCGTTATCTCCCAATCCCCTGTCAATCAGCTGATCTATGACAGCCTGCTGCTGCTGCAGCATCGCGGTCAGGACGCGGCGGGCATCGCGACGGCGGACGGCAGCAATTTCCACATGTACAAGGCGAACGGCATGGTGCGCGACGTGTTCCGCACGCGCAACATGCGCAGCCTGCCCGGCACCTACGGCATCGGCCAGGTACGCTACCCGACGGCCGGCTCGGCGTCGAGCGAGGCCGAGGCGCAGCCGTTCTACGTGAACGCGCCGTTCGGGATCATCCTAGCGCACAACGGCAACCTGACGAACTGGATGCAGCTGAAGGACGAGATGTTCCGGATCGACCGCCGGCACATCAACACCAACTCCGACAGCGAAGTGCTGCTCAACGTGTTCGCGCACGAGCTGCAACTGTCGACCACCGGCCTCGAGCTCGATCCGGCGTCGGTGTTCAAGGCGGTCTCGGGCGTGCATCGCCGCCTGCAGGGTTCGTACGCGATCGTGTCGCTGATCGCCGGCTACGGCCTGCTCGCGTTCCGCGACCCGTTCGGCATCCGCCCGCTGTGCATCGGCAAGCTCGAAACCGAGCACGGCACCGAATGGATGGTCGCATCGGAGTCGGTGGCGGTCGAAGGCATCGGTTTCGAATTCGTGCGCGACCTGGAGCCGGGCGAAGCGGTCTTCATCGACAAGGCCGGCAACTTCCACAGCCAGCAGTGCGCGGAGAACCCGACGCTGAATCCGTGCATGTTCGAATACGTGTATCTGGCCCGTCCGGATTCGTGCCTCGACGGCGTGCCGGTGTACAACGTGCGCCTGCGCATGGGCGACTATCTCGCCGAGAAGATCAAGCGCGAACTGCCGAACGTGCCGATCGACGTCGTGATGCCGATTCCCGATTCGTCGCGCCCGGCCGCGATGCAGGTCGCCGCGAAGCTCGGCGTCGAGTACCGCGAAGGCTTCTTCAAGAACCGCTACGTCGGCCGCACGTTCATCATGCCGGGGCAAGCCGTGCGCAAGAAGTCGGTGCGCCAGAAGCTCAACGCGATGAGCATTGAGTTCAAGGACAAGCACGTGCTGATCGTCGACGATTCGATCGTGCGCGGCACGACCTCGCACGAAATCGTGCAGATGGCGCGCGATGCGGGCGCGAAGTCGGTGATCTTCGCGTCGGCTGCGCCGCCCGTGAAATTCCCGAATGTGTACGGCATCGACATGCCGACGCGTGGCGAGCTCGTCGCGCACGGCCGCACCGACGAAGAAGTCGCGAAGATCATCGGCGCCGATCACCTGATCTATCAGGACGTCGACGATCTGCGCCGCGCGGTGCGCGACATCAACCCGAAGCTCGAGCGCTTCGAGGCGTCGTGCTTCGACGGCAACTACATCACCGGCGCCGTGACGCCCGAGTACCTCGATGCGATCGAGCGCGCGCGTCTCACGCCGGCGTCGCAGGCCGATCGCGATACGGCCAGCGATACCGAGCGCTCGCAGATGAACCTGCAACTGTCGGTCGAGTAACTCACGCCGGCGCGCGCTTGGATCGAGGCGTGATAGGATGTGGCCTTGCGTCGATTTGATATCAGCTTGCGGACGCGGGGCAACTTCCCAAAACAGCTAAAGCGAAGGCCGGCGGCAGCCGGCCCGAGTCGATCGCTGTCGTACCGCACCGAAGCCCGCTGATGCCGACGCATAGCGGGCTTTTTGTTTTTGGCCTCGGTTTTGACCGGGTCCGCGCCTCGTGCATGACCGTCGGCGCGGCCATCGAATACGGAAAACGGAACATGGACGACTCCCTCAACTTCGACACGCTTGCCGTGCGCGCGGGCACGCTGCGCAGCGACTTCAACGAGCATTCGGAAGCGCTGTTCCTCACGTCGAGCTTCTGCTTCTCGAGCGCGGCCGACGCGGCCGAGCGCTTCGCGAATTCGGAAGACTATTTCACCTATTCGCGCTTCACGAACCCGACCGTCACCATGTTCCAGGAGCGTCTCGCGGCGCTCGAGGGCGGCGAGGCGTGCATCGCGACGGCGTCGGGCATGGCCGCGATCATGTCGGTCGTGATGTCCGCGCTGCAGGCGGGCGACCACCTCGTCAGCTCGCGCAGCCTGTTCGGCTCGACGCTCGGGATGTTCTCGCAGATCTTCAGCAAGTTCGGGATCACGACGACCTTCGTCGACCCGACCGACCTGAACGCATGGCAGGAAGCCGTGCGGCCGGAAACGAAGATGTTCTTCCTCGAGACGCCGTCGAACCCGCTGACCGAACTCGCCGACATCGAGGCGATCGGCAAGATCGCGACGGCCGCGAACGCGCTGTTCGTCGTCGACAACTGTTTCTGCAGCCCGGTGCTGCAGCAGCCGCTGAAGCTCGGTGCGGACGTCGTGATGCATTCGGCGACGAAATTCCTCGACGGGCAGGGCCGCGTGCTCGGCGGCGCGCTGGTCGGCTCGAAGGAATTCATCATGGGCAAGGTGTTCCCGTTCGTGCGCAGCGCGGGCCCGACGCTGTCGGCGTTCAACGCATGGGTGCTGCTGAAGGGGATGGAGACGCTGTCGCTGCGTGTCGAGAAGCAATCGGCGAACGCGCTGGAGATCGCGCGCTGGCTCGACTCGCATCCGGCGGTCGCGCGCGTGTTCTACCCGGGCCTCGAATCGCATCCGCAGCATGAACTCGCGAAGCGCCAGCAGAAGGCGGGCGGTGCAATCGTGTCGTTCGAGCTGAAGGGCGACACGCCGGAGCAGCAGCGCGCGAACGCGTGGCGGGTGATCGACAACACGAAGCTGGTGTCGATCACCGGCAACCTCGGCGATACGCGCACGACGATCACGCATCCGGCCACCACGACGCACGGCCGCATCACGCCGGAAGCGCGTGCGGCGGCGGGGATCACCGAAGGGCTGATTCGCCTCGCGGTCGGGCTCGAGCACGCGGGCGACATTCGCGACGATCTCGCGCGCGGCCTGGACGGCTGAGCGATACGGCCGGTTTTTGCCCGGCATCAATGAAACGGGCCGCTCGAGAGAGCGGCCCGTTGTCGTTTCGGCGCATGCCGTCGTGCGTGTTTTGCCGACGTTCAGCCCGCGGCGTGCCCGGGCGGTGCTGCACGCATCGCGTCCACCATCCAGCGCAGCGTTTCGTCGAGCGGCGTGATCGGCAGTTCGCCCACCGCGCGCCGCAGCTTGTCGCGCGACCCGCTCAGGCGCTTCACTTCGTTGTGCCGCACGAAGCGCGGATCGATCGTCACGTCGATGACGTAGCCGGCGATGCGCGACAGCATCGCCAGCACTTCCTTCAGCGAATACGCGCGCTCCGAACAGACGTTGAACGTCTCGCCGGCCGGCACGGCTTCGATCAGCTTCAGATAGGCGGCCGTCACGTCGCGCACGTCGGAGAAATCGCGGCTCACGTCGAGATTGCCGAGCGAGATCCGCGGCGCGTTGCCCGCAAAGTGCGCGACGAGCTTCGGCAGCAGATACGCATCGCTCTGGCCGATACCCGTGTAGTTGAACGGCCGCGCGATCACGATCGGCAGCCGGTCGGCCCACAACTTCGCCGCATATTCCATTGCGAGCTTGCTGACCGCGTAGTCGTTCGCCGGGGCCGGCGCGACGGTTTCGTCGAGCACGCCGGCCGTCGAGTTGCCGTAGACGTTCGCGCTGCTTGCGAGCAGCACCGCCGACGGGCGGCGGTCGAGGCCGGCGAGCGCGGCCAGCAGGTTGCGCGTGCCGACGATGTTGACCGCGTAGGTTTGCGACGGCTCGTCCTGCGCGACATGCGCGCGCGCGGCCAGATGCACGACCGCGTCGGGCCGTGCGTCGGCCGCGGCCGCGCGCATGGCCTGCGCGTCGAGCAGGTCGACGGGCAGCAGCGTGCACTGCGCGAACGCCGGGTCGGCGGGGCCGGGCGTGCCGGGCGCGACCGTGCCCCAGACCTCGTAGCCGGCCGCCTGCAGGCGTTCGACCATGTAGCGGCCGGTGAAGCCCGTCAGGCCCGTGACGAACGCACGGCGCGACGGACGCCCGGCCTCAGAACGTGTCATGGTGTTGATTCCGCGTCAAATCCGCTTCGACCATCATCTGGCAAAGTTGTTCGAGCGTCGTCTTCGGTTCCCAGCCGAGTTTGCTTTTTGCCTTGTCCGCGCAGCCGATCAGCAGGTCGACTTCCGCGGGGCGGTAGAACTTCGGGTTCACTTCGACGAGCACGTTGCCGGTCGATGCGTCGAGGCCGCGCTCCTGCTCGCCCTTGCCGGTCCATTCGAGCTGGTAGCCGGCCGCCGCGAACGCCATCCGCACGAAGTCGCGCACGGTTTCGGTGCGGTTGGTCGCCAGCACGTAGGTGTCGGGCTCGTCGGCCTGCAGCATCCGCCACATGCCTTCGACGTATTCGAGCGCGAAGCCCCAGTCGCGTTTCGCGTCGAGATTGCCGAGCTCGAGCCGGGTCGCCTTGCCGAGCCGGATCTTCGCGACCGTGTCGGTGATCTTGCGCGTGACGAATTCGCGGCCGCGCAGCGGCGATTCGTGGTTGAACAGGATCCCGCTGCTGCCGAACAGGCCGTACGACTCGCGGTAGTTCACGGTCATCCAGTGCGCGTACAGCTTCGCCACGCCGTAGGGGCTGCGCGGATAGAACGCAGTGGTTTCCGTTTGCGGGATCGCCTGCACCTTGCCGAACATCTCGGACGTCGACGCCTGGTAATAGCGGGTCTTCGGGCTCACGACGCGAATCGCCTCGAGCAGGTTCAGCGGGCCGATGCCGGTCACTTCGGCGGTCGTCGCCGGCTGGTCGAACGACACGCCGACGAAGCTCTGCGCGGCCAGGTTGTAGAGCTCGTCCGGCTGCGTGCGTTCGAGCAGGCGCAGGCTCGAGCCCGCGTCGGTCAGGTCGTGTTCGACGAGCGTCAGGTTCGGGTGCGTGTCGACGCCGAGCTCGGCGATGCGCCAGAAATTCACCGAGCTGGTGCGGCGATAGGTGCCGGTAACTTCGTAGCCCTTGTCGAGCAGCAGTTTGGTCAGGTACGCACCGTCTTGCCCCGAAATTCCGGTGATGATGGCCTTTTTACGCGTTTGGCTCATGGCGTTGTCCTGGTAGAAGCGATGGATGATGAGATTCAGGCGGTCGTGCCGGCGGCGGCCGGCAGCGCGCGGCGCGCGGGCCCGCGCGTCAGGCGCCGTTCGAAGCCGTACCAGCTCAGCGTCGCGTACGCGAGCGTGATCGCAAGCGCCAGCGCGGCCGTGACGAAACGGTTCAGGTGCAGCGGCCACAGCGCGTACAGCACGCTCAGGTGGATCAGGTAGACGGTGTAGCTGACGGTGCCGACGTAGACGAGCATCGGGTTCGTCAGCACGCGTTGCACGAGGCCGCGCCCGCGCAGCGCGATCACGACGATCGACGTGCACAGCAGCAGCGAGATGCTGTAGAGCGCCGCGTTCGACAGCGGCGTGTTCGCGGCGCGAAAGCGCGGGAACGACAGGTGCAGCCAGCCGAGGATCGCGAGCGACACGAGCGCGCCGACGATCGCGAGCGGATAGAACGGCTCCAGCGCGCGCCGGTCGCGGCGCAGCACGATCGCGAGCAACGCGCCGGCCGCGAGCAGGTCCATCCGGAACGGCGTCAGGTAGTAGATCGGCCAGAACGAATCGAACCACGGCGTCGCGATCGCGCGCAGCACCGGCGCCGCGACGATCAGCGCGGCGGCGACCCACGGCAGCGCGCGCTCCGAGCACCACAGCACGACGAACGGCCAGAAGATGTAGAACTGCTCCTCGACCGCGAGCGACCACAGCACGTTCAGGCTGTCATGGCCGATGCTGCCGAGCGACAGCCCGATATTGGTCGAGAAGAACGCGAACCACGGCCAGTGCGGCAGCCAGCTCGCGCCGAACAGCAGCGTCGACACCGCCAGCAGCAGCACGTACGGCGGCAGGATGCGGCGCACGCGGCGCGCGTAGAAGTGGCTGAAGTACGACTGCCCGCGCGCCTTGCGATCGAGCAGGATGCCGGTGATCAGCAACCCGCTCAGCACGAAGAACAGATCGACGCCCATCCACAGCGGCGCCTTCAGCGCGTGCTGCAGGAACACGGCGCCCACGGCGATCGCGCGCAGCCCGTCGAGCTGCACGATGCGGCCGTGTTGCGGCGGGGCGAGGTCGGCGGGGCGCGACAGGGCCGTCATCGCGCGGCTCCTTCACGACCCGCATCCGATGCGTGTACGTATTGCATGCCTTTAAATGAAATAGGGAATCGAAAACGATTCTAGGGAAAAGAAATCGGTAAAAAAACGCGCGCCATTTATCTGACGGCAAATACCCGAATGCCGATTATTACGGTCGCGACACGAAAGATTTGCACCGGGCGGCCGCCAGACGTGGCGCGGAGCGGAATTTTCTACGTGGCGGCGCGGGAAAGGCGGTCGTTATTGCCGTTTCCGGGCCTGATTGACTGCCCGTTCCGGTTCGATATTTCTGGCGGAAACATCCCCAAATATTTCCAAATTTCTTGTGATTATTTTTGCTTGTAACCTGCATCGCGACGTTTGAAACCCATTTAGCGACAGCGCGCAGCCGCCGGCCATCCGCGGCTGCGCCGGTCGCTGTTGCATCGAGTCTGGAGAAGCGCATTGCGACGTCTGATTCTGGTTGGCGTGACGGTATGCGCGGCGCTGCTGACGAGCGCCGTGCAGGCCGAAACGGTGTTGCCCGCGACGACCTCGTGGATCGGCAACACGTTCGGCTATGGCGACGGCAGCTGGACGCAGATCGACATCCGCGCGATCGCGGTGACGCCCGACGGCAAGGTGTATACGAATGCGCCGTGGGACGAGAGCGGCGCCGAGGCGAGCGTCTACCAGGACGGGAAGATGCTCGGCTTCGCCGGCGGCACCCACGGCTGGGGCAATCTCGGCGGCAACGCGATCGCGGTGAACGGCAAGTATGCGTATGTCGCGATCGGCGTCGGCAACGAGCGCGGCCACCTGCAGTCGCCCGGCATCTGGCCGGACAAGGGCAAGCAATGGTTCGGCATCTCGCGGCGCACGATCGGCGACATGAAGCAGCCCGCGCCGTTTCGCGCGGCGCCGCCGGTCGCGCCGGGCGGCCGCGCCGACGCCGGCCGCGCGCGAATGGCCGCCAGCTTCATGATGATGAACGAGGTGCCGGCGCCCGCACGCTCGGAAGTGGGCGACGCGAAGGCGGAAGTGGGCGGCCTCGCGGCCGACGACAACACGCTGTTCGCGACCAATCCGTCGCGTGACGCGGTGGACGTGTACGACGCGGAGACGATGCAGCGGAAGGGCACGTGGAGCGCGCACGAGCCGGGCCGCATCGCGCTAGCGGGCGACGGCACGCTGTGGCTGCTGACCGATACGCTCGGCGGGCCCGCGCATCTCGTGCACGTGCGGGCCGACGGCCGCAAGCTCGACGACGCGCCGGCGCTGCCGGCAGGCACCGACGCGGTGGACGTGGCGGTCGATGCGAAAGGGCGCGTGCTGGTCGCGGACAACGGGCCGCGCCAGCAGATCCTGATCTTCTCGAAAGGCGCGAACGGCTACGCGCAGTCGGGCTCGCTCGGCGAGCGCGGCGGCATCTTCGCGGGGCCGGTGCCGGGGCGCCCGGGGCCGCAGCGCTTCAATGGGCTGACGGGCGTCGGTGTCGACCGCGCGGGCAACGTCTATGTGTCGATGAACGGGATCGGGCCGCGCCACGACACGATCGGCGCGGGGCTCGGCGCGGTGCTGGAAAGCTACACGCCGGACGGCAAGCTGCGCTGGCAGGTGCAGGGGCTGCTGTTCGTCGACGGCGCGTGGCTCGACCCCGCGCGGCCGAACAGCGTGTACACGGGCAACAAGCGCTTCGAGCTCGACCTGTCGAAGCCGCCGGGCCAGGACTGGAAATACGTCGGCTTCCTGTCGAACCGCTTCAAGTATCCGGACGACCCCGTGTTCCACACCGACCAGTATCCGGGCATGCCGATCGCGCGGCGCGTCGACGGCCGCACGTTCCTGTACCTGACCGACATGTACGCCGATCACCTGAAGATCTACCGCTTCGACGCGAAGCGCGACGGCGAGGTCGCGATTCCGTCCGGCCTGATCGCAGGCCGCGCGCGGCCGGTCGACAAGGTGCCGAACAAGCCGCCGGGCGGCGACTGGCTGTGGCGCGACGCGAACGGCAACGGCCGGATCGATGCCGACGAGTCCGAGCTCAACACGACGGGCAAGGCGAAGGCGGGCGGCTGGGGCTGGTGGGTCGACACGAAGGGCGACATCTGGCGCACGAGCGACGTGCGCGGCATCCACCGCTTCCGGTACGGCGGCGTCGACAAGGCCGGCAACCCGATCTATTCGTACGACAAGGTCACGACCTACCCGATGCCGCAGCCGTTCACGCAACTGCGCCGGTCGATCTACGACGCGCAGACGGACACACTGTACGTGACCGGCTACACGGCCGACGCGCCGCCGCAGCCGGGCATCAACAAGGAAGTCGGCCGCGTGCTGGTGCGCTTCGACAAGTGGTCGAGCGGCTCGCCGGTGGTGCGCTACCAGGTCGCGCTGCCATGGCAACTCGATGCGAAGCCGATCCTCGACCTGATCGGGATCACGGTCGAAGGCCGCTACATCTTCACGGTGGAGCCGGTCGGCAAGATCCACGTGTACGACAAGGAAACCGGCAAGGAAGTGGGCGTGATGAGCCCGGGCGCCGAGGTCGGCAAGGCCTCCGGCTGGGTCGACGTGCCGTTCGGCATCAGCGCGTTCCGGCGCGAGAACGGCGAATACCTCGTGTTCGTCGAGGAAGACGCGCGCGGCAAGGTGCTGATGTATCGCTGGAAACCGTGACGGGCGGCGCGCCGTCGTCGACGTCACTCAAGGCTTAAGCATGGACAAAGGCATACTCAAGAACGTTTCGATCAACTTCATCGGGCTGATCCTGCCGACCTTCGTGTCGCTGGTGACCGTGCCCGCGTACATCCACGCGCTCGGCGTCGAACGCTACGGCGTCGTCAGCCTCGTGTGGACGCTGATCGGCTATTTCGGGATCCTCGATCTCGGGATGAGCATGGCCGCGCAGAACCACATCTCGAAGGCGCTCGCGAGCGGCGACGCCGACGAAAGCGCGCGCGTGTTCTGGAGCGCGTTCTGGCTGAACCTCGGCACCGGCATCGCGGGCGGGCTGCTGATCTATTTCGGTGCGTTCGTCTACACCGCGTATTTCACGAAGGTGTCGGCCGCGATGCAGCACGAGGTGTATCTCGCGCTGCCGTGGCTCGCGCTCGCGATTCCGCTCGCGAACGTGTCGTGGGTGTTCGCCGGCGCGATCAACGGCGCCGAACGGTTCGGCGTGTTCAACACGAACCAGACGATCGGCACGTTCCTGTTCCAGCTGCTGCCGCTCGCCGCCGCGTGGTGGATCGCGCCGAACCTGCAGACGGTGCTCGCCGCGGCCGTCGTCGCGCGGCTGATCGCGGCGGTGATGCTCGGTCAGGCCAGCATCAAGGTGCTCGGCATCCGCCGCATCGATCCGCCGCAGTGGGGTACCGCGAAGGGGCTGTTCAACTTCGGCGGCTGGATGCTGATCGCGAGCACGACCAGCATGATCGCCGACACGCTCGACCGCGTGATGCTCGGCGCCGGCATGGGCGCGAAGTTCGTCACCTACTACACGGTGCCGCAGAACCTCGTCACGCGCCTGAACATGCTGCCGAACGCACTGGTGCGCACGCTGTTTCCGCGCCTGTCGGCGGTCGGCCGCGATCACGCGGATACCCTCGCGCGCCAGTCGCTCGAATTCCTGAACGGCGTGTTCACGCCGGTCGGCATCGTCGCGATCTTCGCGCTCGCGCCGTTCCTCACGCTGTGGGTCGGCGCCGATCTCGCCGCGCATTCGGCGCCGGTCGGCCGCGTGCTCGTGATCAGCGTATGGCTCGTCGGGCAGGCGAGCGTCACACGCATCCTGATCCAGTCGCAGGTCAACCCGGCCCGCGCGGCATTCGCCGGGCTCGTCGAGATGCCGTTCTTCGTCGGCGGCCTGTGGCTCGGCATTCATCACTTCGGGCTGATCGGCGCGGCGGTGGTCGTCGCGGCGCGCGCGCTCGTCGACTACGGCGTGCTGCTGTATCTGTCGGCGATCCGGATGCGCGCGATCGTGCTCGACATGCTCGCCCATCTCGCCTTCCTGCTCGCTAGCCTGTTACTGGCGCAAGCGTGGCCGGGGCTGGTCCAGTCGATCGGCCTGTGCGCGGTCGTACTGGTGCTGAACGTTGCGTGGTCGCTCACGATGACGCCGGGATTGCGTGCACTCGTGCGCGACCTGTTCGTCCGTCTCAATGCGAGGAGAACTGCATGAATCGCGATCTGGCGGAACACGCCGTCCTGAATCTCGCCACGGCCGACGCCGCCGTGGCCCACGCGGGCGACGCCGCCGCGCTGCACCGCGCGGTGCCGGCCGAACGGGCCGGCGCGCGGCAGCCGGCGCGTGCGCTGCGCGTGGCGATCGTCCACGACTGGCTCGTCACCTACGCGGGCGCCGAGCGCGTGCTCGAACAGATCGTCGCGTGCTTTCCCGACGCGGACCTGTTCAGCCTCGTCGATTTCCTCGATGACCGCGCGTTCGTGCGTGGCAAACCGGTGACGACGTCGTTCATCCAGAAGCTGCCGTTCGCGCGCACCAAGTACCGCAGCTACCTGCCGCTGATGCCGCTCGCGATCGAGCAGCTCGACGTGTCCGAGTACGACCTCGTGATCTCGAGCAGCCACGCGGTCGCGAAGGGCGTGCTGACCGGGCCGGACCAGGTGCACATCAGCTACGTGCATTCGCCGATCCGCTATGCGTGGGACCTGCAGCACCAGTATCTGGAACAGTCGAATCTCACGCACGGGCCGAAATCGCTGCTCGCGCGGATGATTCTCCATTACATCCGCAACTGGGATACGCGCACCGCGAACGCGGTGGACGGCTTCGTCGCGAATTCCGCGTTCATCGCGCGGCGCATCAAAAAGGTCTACCACCGCGACGCCGCGGTGATCTTCCCGCCGGTCGACGTCGACGCGTTCTCGCTGAACGCGGCGAAGGAGGACTTCTACCTGACCGCGTCGCGGATGGTGCCGTACAAGAAGATCGACCTGATCGTCGAAGCGTTTTCGCGCACGCCCGAGCGCAAGCTCGTCGTGATCGGCGACGGCCCCGAGATGCAGAAAATCCGCGCGAAGGCCGGCCCGAACGTCGAGATCATGGGCTATCAGCCGTTCGCGGTGCTGCACGACCGGATGCGGCGCGCGAAGGCGTTCGTGTTCGCGGCCGAGGAGGATTTCGGGATCTCGGTCGTCGAGGCGCAGGCGTGCGGCACGCCGGTCATCGCGTACGGCAAGGGCGGTGCGCTCGAAACCGTGCTCGACCCGCAGTCGAGCCTGAACCCGACGGGCCTGTTCTTCGACGAACAGACGCCGCACGCGATCGTCGCGGCCGTCGACGATT
The DNA here is from genome assembly GCF_001547525.1 of Burkholderia anthina. GTDB lineage: Bacteria > Pseudomonadota > Gammaproteobacteria > Burkholderiales > Burkholderiaceae > Burkholderia > Burkholderia semiarida. The sequence continues at coordinate 424,795 of NZ_LNJP01000003.1, read as the reverse complement.
TCGAGCGCGCGCCGCAGCGCTTCACGCCCGACGCGTGCCGCGCGAACGCGGAGCGGTTTTCCGCCGATACGTTCCGGCAGCGCTTCCTCGACTACGTGGAGCAAGCGCTGCCCGGCTCGACCGCGCGGCGCGGCACGGCCGCGCCGATGCCGGCCGCGCGCGGTCCGGCGACGCTCGTGCTCGATCAGAGCGGCGTACTCGGCGGCGCCGAGCTGTCGCTGCTCGAGATCATGAAGCACATGCGCGCGAACGCCGACGTGCTGCTGTTCGACGACGGCCCGTTCCGCGCGGCGCTCGACGAGATCGGCGCACGCGTCGACGTGGTCGACCAAGGCGCGCTCGCGGGTGTGCGCAAGCAGGGCGGCGTGTCGTTCGGCGCGGTGAAGCAGCTCGTGCGGCTCGTGCGCGACGTCGCCCGGCGCGCGCGCCGCGCCGAGGTGATCTACGCGAACACGCAACGCGCGATGGTGGTCGCCGCACTTGCCGGGCGGCTCGCGCGCAAGCCGGTGGTCTGGCATTTGCGCGACATCGTCAGCGCCGACCATTTCGGCGGCAAGCAGTTGCAGGCGATCAAGTACTGCGCGCGGCTCGGCGTCACGCGCGTGATCGCGAACTCCGATGCATCCGCGCAGGCGTTCCGCGCGCTGACGGGCTTCACGCCGCAGCACGTCGACGTCGTGTTCAACGGCATCTCGGCCGAACCGTTCGATGCGCTGGAAGGCGTGAGCCAGGCGGCGCTGCGCGCGCGCCTCGGGTTGCCGACGGACGCATGGCTGGTCGGTTCGTTCAGCCGGCTCGCGCGCTGGAAGGGGCAGCACGTGCTGCTGGAGGCCGCCGCGCGGCATCCCGACATGCACGTGGTGCTGGTCGGCGCGCCGCTGTTCGGCGAGGACGACTATGCGGCGCAACTGCACGAATACGTCGCGCAGCACGGGATGGACGCGCGCGTGCATTTCCTTGGATTCCAGCGCGACGTGGCCGCGTGCATGACGGCCGTCGACGTCGTCGCGCATACGTCGATCACGCCCGAACCGTTCGGGCGGGTGATCGTCGAGGGGATGCTGGCGCGCCGGCCGGTTGTCGCGGCGCGTGCGGGCGGCGTCGTCGAGATCATCGAGGACGGCGACAACGGGCTGCTCTGCGAGCCGGGCAACGCGGCCGCGCTGGCCGATGCGCTGGCGGCGCTCAAGCGCGACGGCGCGCTGCGCGAGCGGCTCGTCGCGAGCGGGCGTGCGACCGCGGTGCGGCGGTTCGGGACCGAAACCTACGTGGAGCGGGTCGAGAAGATTCTCGCCGATACGGCGAAGGCCGCCCGGGCCGCGAAAGCGAAGAAATAGCAGCCGGCGCGCGCCGGCGGGAAACGAGCCTCCGTGCGGCGTCGTGCCGTGCGGGGGCTTCGTCTTTTCGGCGGGCGACGCGCCTGGTTGGGGCGGGCTGGCGGGCTCGAGTCCGAGTCGGCGCGAGCTTGGCCGATCGTTATCTGGAACGGGAGCGGGCCGTCGGCAACGTGACGCGAGCAGGACACCGTCGCAGTCGTACCGAGGAAACCGCGCATCGGCGGCTTGCGCGGGCCGTGGCGCGGTCGGCGCGCGGCAGGCTGCCGGTCCCTTGTCGAACCGGCCTGCAACCGCGTGCAGCCGTGAAAAAGCCCCCGAGCGGCGGGACGCCGCGCGAGGGCTCCGGAGCCGGACGGGCCGGCCGCTCGGCGTCAGACCGCCTGTTCGGGCGTCGACGCGACGACGCGGGCGGCGCGGGTCGGCTTGAAGCTGGCCGACCACATCATCGCCGGCCGTTCGAACATCCGGTAGAACAGGTACGCCACCGGAATCGCGACGGCCATGAACGCGAACGACGGCCAGATCGACAGTTGCAGCTCGGAGTGGAACAGCACCGAGCCGAGGCAGACGAACAGCGGCAGGTGGACGAGATACAGCGAGTAGCTGAAGTCGCCGAACCAGCTCAGCACGCGCAGCGGCGGCGTGGCGCGCGGCGGGCGGGCGAGGGCGCGGTACAGGAAGCACGCGAAGCCGGCCGACCATAGCTGGAACGCGCCGTACTGGCCGAAATGGAACGCGCCGCAGCCGGCGGCGAGCAGCACCGCGGCCGCGACGTACCATGCGCGCGACGGCACGACGGCCGTGCCGCGCGACTGCTGCGCGCGCACGTCGGCGATCCACGCGCCGATCGTCCAGGACAGCCAGTAGGACGTGAAGAACTGCAGGTCGTGCCGTTCGAGCAGCCACGCCGACGCGACGTTGACGAGCGCGACCGCGGCCACGACGGCCGGCATGCCGATGCGCCGGCGCAGCGCGAACAGCAGCGGGTAGATCGCGTAGAACTGCACTTCGAGCGACAGCGTCCACAGCGCGCCGTTCGACCCGTACGTATAGCCGGCGACGCCCTGCAGCGAGAACAGGTTCACGAGGAACGCGACGACGCCGACGTCGCGGATCTTGTGGCTGACGGGCTCGATCTGCAGGCTGACCGCGTCGAGCGCGAGCGTGAACAGCAGCGCGGCGAGCAGCACCGGGTAGATGCGCGCGAAGCGGCGCACCCAGAAGTTCGGCGCGTCGAGCCGGTACGCGGGGTTCGCCGCCAGCTTGAGCGCCGCGTTGCGGTGGATGCAGTAGCCGCTGATCACGAAGAAGATCGGTACGCCGGCGGAGCCCCACGCGAACGGAAAGGTCAGGTAGCCGGCGATCGCGCCCGGGGTCAGCGCGTGGCCGTAAGCGTGATGGAAGCTTTGCATGCCGACCCAGACGACCTGGCGGCAGTGGAAATAGGCGACGAGCAGCGCCGCGAAGCCGCGCATCGCGTCGATCACGTGTTCCTTGTGGTCGGCGACGGGCGGCGCGGCCAGAGACGATCCGCTGAAAGCTTGCATGCGATTCGATTCCTTGCGACGGATGGACAGGAAGTTTCATCCAATCGTAATGCGCAAGAATTCCGTCAATGAATAAAAAAATCTCGTCCGGAAATATCGGTATTCCGCATCATGGGTTTATCGATACCTGAAAGCGGTTCCGAGAGCCGCCTGAATTATTTGCCGATTTTTTTCTGATAGTTTGAAGCTCCAGTTGATTGATGCAAGGAGCGGCAAGATGGACATGCATTGGATCGCGAGCGCTGCAGTACTACTGGTCATGGCCGTGCTGTCGGCGTACCGCGAGGCGCTGAAGAACGAACCGATCCGCCCGGGCCTCGAACGGGGCGGCGTGCCCTATATCGAGGAATTCGAATCGTAAGAATTTGTATCCGGAAAATCGGTAATTTGTTTCTGCTCCGGCAATCGGTTCGGCAATATCGACCGACCTGAAACGATTATATTTTTTTCCGGAATAATTGGGCAATCAGTTCATATCGAAAATGAGCGGAGCGGAATTGGCAGTGCCGTCGATTCTCGATATGCCGTTCGGAACACAATCGCGCCGGGTCGCGGGTCGACGCGGCGCAGACAACGCTATCAGGATGCGAACATGTTGAAAGTCACCAAGGCCGTGTTCCCCGTTGCCGGTCTCGGCACGCGGTTCCTCCCGGCAACGAAGGCGAGCCCGAAGGAAATGTTGCCCGTCGTCGACAAGCCGCTGATCCAGTACGCGGTCGAGGAAGCGATCAACGCCGGTATCACCGAGATGATCTTCGTCACCGGGCGCAGCAAGCGCGCGATCGAGGATCATTTCGACAAGTCGTACGAGATCGAGGCCGAACTCGAGGCACGCGGCAAGGAAAAGCTGCTCGAGCTCGTGCGCGGCATCAAGCCGAGCCACGTCAACTGCTTCTACGTGCGGCAGCCGGAAGCGCTCGGCCTCGGCCATGCGGTGCTGTGCGCGGAGAAGCTCGTGCACGGCGAGCCGTTCGCGGTGATCCTCGCCGACGACCTGCTGCACGGCGAACAGCCGGTGCTCAAGCAGCTCGTCGACGTGTTCGACCACTATCACAGCTCGGTGATCGGGGTCGAGACGATCCCGCGCGAGGACAGCCGCTCGTACGGCGTCGTCGAGGGCCGGGAATGGGAAGAGGACATCATCAAGCTGTCGGGCATCATCGAGAAGCCGGCGCCGGAGGATGCGCCGTCGAACCTCGGCGTGGTCGGCCGCTACGTGTTCATGCCGACGATCTTCGATCATCTGCGCAAGCTCAAGCCGGGCGCGGGCGGCGAACTGCAGCTCACCGACGCCGTCCAGTCGCTGCTCGCGAACGAACAGGTGCTCGCGTATCGCTACTACGGTACGCGTTTCGACTGCGGCAGCAAGCTGGGGTATCTGAAGGCAACCGTGGAGCTCGCGCTCCAGCATCCGGAAGTGAGCCGCGAATTCGAGGCGTACCTGCGTACCTGCCTCCCCGCGCTGGCTGCCGTCGCTTAAGCGGCCGCGCGCTCCGTCGTTTCAGGTGGTGGTTGTTCCGTTGGCCCCGGCCGCTCGCGCGCCGGGGCTTTTTTGTATTTGCGGCGCACGAGCATGGTGCGCGACGTTTGCGTGCGGCGCCGGGAATGGGTGCGGGGTGGTGGCGCGCGACGTCTGTCGACGCGGCAGGACGTCGTGCTTGAAACGGGTGCCTCTCAGCATTCGCCGCGTGACCGGATCGGTGGATGGATTGCGCGGTATGCGCGACGCTCGCGCGTCGCGCGGATGTCGCGCGATGACGCATCGGCTGCCATCCCGCCGGGCGTCGTCACCGGTATCGGCGCGTTCCGATCCGGCTCCCCCCGCGCACCGGGTCGGCGCGTCGCTCAGCGCGGCGACGCGCTCGGCTGCACGGCGAAGTGCCGGGCCAGCATCGCGGCGATCGGCTTCTTGAAGTCGAGCAGCCGCTTTTCGAGATAGCGCCACGACAGGTGCGCGAGCAGTACGGCGAGCGCGAATTGCAGCATTTCCGGCAGCGCGTCGCGGACGAGGTCCGGCATCGGCACGTGCGCGAAGGACGCGGGCAGCGCGCCGAAACGCGCCGGGATCAGGTTGTGGAACAGGTAGAAGCCGTAGCTGATCGTGCCGAGATAGGCGAGCGGCGCGCAGTCGAGCAGCGCGACGACGGGATGCTCGGGCTCGCTGACGATCCACAGCATCAGCGCGCCGAGCGACGCGGACAGGCCGAGATCCGCGAGCCCCGCAGCCGCATCGGGCAACGCCGTGCAGGCGGGCAGCGCGAGGAAGAAGGCGACGCCTGCCGCGCCGAGCCAGCCCGGCGGTACGCGGCGCGCGGCGGCCGCGCCGCGATCGGCGAGCGCCATCGCGCCGACGCCGCCGAGCGCGATCAACGCGAAATTCCACGGGGAAAACGCATAGATCAGCACCGGCGATGCGTCCGCCAGGTAGAGCGCGAGATGCGCGACGGCGCACAGCGCGACGGCCGCCACGCCGAGCGCGATGTGGCGCGCGGCGGGCACCGCGAGCAGCGCGAGCGGCGCGATCAGATAGAACTGCTGTTCAACGGCGAGGCTCCAGAAGTGCGACGTGGAGCCCGGCCAGCCATCCTTGACGACGCCGATCCAGTAATTCGACAGGAACGCCGCATGCCAAGCGAGCCCGAGGTTGACGCCGCGCTGGTAGAACAGCGCATGCGCGATCGCGAGCGCCGCGAGCAGCAGGTAGTACACGGGAAAGATCCGCAGCGCGCGTTTCGCGAGGAACAGCGTGAGCGCGTGGCGGCGCGTCATGGCGCCGCGCTCGACCGCCTGGCGGTTGCGATGCAGTTCGCCGACGATCAGGAATCCGCTGATGAGGAAAAACGTCCACACGCCAAGCTTGCCGACGTCGATGGCAAGGACGTGGCCCTTGTGGGACAGGAAAACGAGGATGACGGCGAGGGCTCGCAGGCCGTCGAGTCCTTTGACGTATCTGACTTCGCGCATGGAGGCATCCGGGCATTGAGCGGGCCCAGTATAGGTGCGCAAATATCGAACGTAATTCGCGTTCGCCCCATTTGAGCGCCTACGTGAAGGCGTTTTTTCACGCTCGAGCGTCGATGAAGTCGGTCGCGCGCAACAAAACGTGCGGGAAACCCCGCGAAAACGCATAAAAGTACTGCACGAAGCGTCAAGGCGCTTGTAGAATCCGGCGTTGAAGCGCGCGCGTTGCACGCTTCGTGTATCCAACGACCACACCTGGTAGGAGAAACATGGCGACTTCCGCAAAAAAGGTGGCCAAGAAGGCTGCCGCACCGGCGACCAAGAAAGTGGCTGCCAAAAAGGCTGCGCCCGCGAAGAAAGTAGTGGCCAAGAAGGCTGTCGCGAAGGCAGCACCGGCTGCTCCGACGCCGCTGAAGGACAAGTTCACGAAGGCATCGCTCGCAACGCACATCGCTGAGCGCGCAGCTGTCGAAGTGAAGGCGGTCAAGGCAGTGCTCGCCGCACTCGAGAACGTCGTGCTGGGCTCGGTTCACAAGAAGGGCGCAGGCGAGTTCACGCTGCCGGGTCTGTTGAAGATCACGGCGCAAGTCGTGCCGGCGAAGAAGAAGCGCTTCGGCAAGGATCCGTTCACGGGCGAAGAGCGCTGGTTCCCGGCGAAGCCGGCCAGCGTGCGCGTGAAGGCACGTGCGCTGAAGAAGCTGAAGGACGCGGCAGCGTAATGCCGCAGCAACGCTGCCGCACGCATGTCGGCAGCCGTTGCGATGTCCCGCGGTCCCCGTACGCGAAAGCGTGCGGGGATTTTTATTGGTGCGCCCGGCAGGCGCACTCACTTGGGGGTGAAAGTCCCTACCGCCTGTTGCGTGCGCATCGTGAGGCCCGCGCATCGTGACTGAATTCGTTCCGTCTGAAATCGCCGGGCAGGTCGCTGCCGCGCGCGCCGCGATCGAGCGGCATCTCGGTGCGACGATGGAAGCGATCCACCTGTTCGGCTCGGCGCTCGACGGCGGCTTGAAACCGCGCAGTGACATCGACCTGCTGGTGACGGTGGCCGTGCGGCCCGACTCAACGGTGCGGCGTGCGCTGATGTTCGACCTGCTCGCTGCGTCGGCGCCTCCCGGTCACGCAGGCGGCATGCGTCCGCTCGAGGTCACCGTCGTCGCGCACGGCGACGTGGTGCCGTGGCGTCATCCGGCGCGCCGCGAACTGCAGTTCGGCGAATGGCTGCGTCGCGACCTGGAAGCCGGCATCGTCGAAGCGCCGCTCGTCGATCACGATCTGGCGATCCTGCTGACGAAGGTGCGGCAGCACGGTGTCGCGCTGGTCGGGCCGCCCGCGGCCGTGCTGTTCGAGCCGGTGCCCGCGCGCGATTTCGGCGCCGCGCTGCTCGCCACCGTTGCGCAGTGGAATGCCGAGCCGGACTGGCGCGGCGACGAGTGCAACGTGGTGCTCGCGCTCGCACGCATCTGGTACAGCGCCGCGACCGGCAGGATCGCGCCGAAGGACGTCGCCGCGGCGTGGGTGCTGGCGCGCTTGCCGGACGCGCACCAGCCGGTCGTGGCGGCCGCGCGTACCGCCTATCTCGATGGCGAAGCGGGCGCGGCGATCCTGTCCGGCGAACCGCTGGCCGAATTCATCGGCTACGCGCGGCGGACGGTCGAGTCGATGCTGTCTGCGTCGCAGTCGGCGCCAACGATGCACGCTACCGGCTGGCCGGCCAGCGACGGATAGCGAACGCGTGCGAGCCGGCTGCATGCGCAAACGGTCGAGCCGGGTGCGTGCAGGCCAGCCGGCGCGGCGTCACGCCAGCGCGGCCCGACGCGTTTCGTCAGCCCGCGGTGCCCGCAAAGGCGGCCTTCAGCGCGGCGTCGTCGAACTTGGTCATCTGCATCATCGCGGCGGCCACGCGTCCCGCCTTGACCGCGTCGCGATCGGCCATCATCGGGATGAGCGCCTCCGGAACGATCTGCCACGACACGCCATAACGATCCCTCAGCCAGCCGCAGCCGTCGGCCGTGCCGCCGTTGTCGAGCAGGGCGCTCCAGTAGCGGTCGAGTTCCGCCTGGTCCGCGCAACTGACGAGCAGCGAGATCGCGTGGTTGAACGTCTCCGTGCGCGGGTGGCTCATCGCGAAGAACGGTTGCCCGAACAGCTCGAATTCGACCATTCGCGTGCCGTCAGTGCCGGGCACGGCCGTGACGCGCACGACGCGCGAATCCGGAAAGATGCCGGCATAGAAGGCCGCTGCTTCTTCGGCTTGCGTCGAATACCAGAGGAACGGCGTGATCTTCTGAATCGTCATGACGAGTCTCCTGTCTGTATGGGGCCGCGGCAAACCGGATACCGCCATCGATACGACGGACGACGCCCGCCGAAATCGACACGTGCGACCAACAAGTCGCGCATCGGATGAAGCGGGCGGTGCCGGCTGTGCGGATGGTAGCCGTCGTACGGAGAAATGGCGACCTGCCCGACCATTCGGAAACGGTGTTCCGGGCCGTTGACAGCCGCAAGGTGCCGTTGCCGGCAAGCAGGCATGGATTGGGGCGCGGTTTGCCCGGCAGCCCGTGCAGCGAATGCCGGCTCGCTCGCCGGAGGCGGACGAAAAAAAGCCAGCCGCGGCCGAAACCGGGGCTGGCTTTCCAGGTCGGCGGCAGGGCGTCGGAGACGCCGTGCACACCGGATACTTCGTTTTTAGAACTTGTGACGCAGGCCGAGTGCGACGATTTCCTGCGAGCTCTTGCCGGCGATGCCGTACGAGCCGATCGACGCTTGCGCTTCGCTGCCGTCGGCGTTGTGGCCGCTTGCGTGCTGATATGCGCCAACCAGGTAGATGTCCGTACGCTTCGACAGCGAGTAGTCCGCGCCGAGCGAAACCTGATGGTACTTGGCGTCGGTCTGGCCGCTACCCTTCGTGTAGATGTAGCCGAGGCCGAGCAGCAGCGGTGCCGATGCCTGATACGTGACGAATGCGCGACCCGTGTTGTACTTCTGGTTCGTGCCGAAGCCGGAGTTCGCGTCAGCCTTGTACTGTGCGTTGCTGTAGCCGAGGCCGAACGTTACCGGGCCGAATGCATACTGGCCGGCGGCTTGCGCGATGCCGATCGACGATGCCGACGTGTATGCGTTGTTGATGAAGCTGCCCGAACCGTCGAAGATCGCGTCCGACGTGCCGGCCCAGCCGGTGCGCACGCCAGCGGGGCTCAGCGGAGCCGAGTTGTTCGCGTGGAAGTAACCTGCAGCCAGGCCGAGCGGGCCGTTGTTGTAGGCTGCAGCCGCCGCCCACGTCTGACCCTTGCCGGTTGCGCCGGCGACACCGCCGAGTGCGTACATCGCCTCGACCTGGAGGCCTGCCCAGACCGGCGACGTGTACTTGATCGCGTTGCTGACGCGCAGGCTGTTGTCGTTGTTGTCGACGTCGCCCGGCGTGGCAAACACGCTGCCGAAGTAGTTGTCAGCCGTGACCGCCTGGACCAGGTCGACGAGCGGGTCGTACTGGCGACCCAGCGTCAGCGTACCGTACTGGTCGCTTTGCAGGCCGACGAAAGCCTGGCGGCCGAACATGCGCTGGCCTTGGCCCAATGCACCCGTTGCCGAGTTGAAGCCGTTTTCCAACTGGAAGATCGCCTTCAGGCCGCCACCGAGGTCTTCCGAACCCTTCAGGCCGAAGCGGGCGCCTTGCAGGTTGCCGCTACCCATCGACCACGAATTGTTACCTTGACCATCGTTACCGTGAACATAGGTGATCGACGTGTCGATCACGCCATACAGCGTCACGCTCGATTGCGCCTGAGCAGCACCGGCAGCGCCCAGCAGCGCGAGCGAGAGGGTCGAGAGAGCAAGTTTCTTCATCGTTGAGTTTCTCCACGCAAGTGATTCATCGTTATTTGTTGCGGATTGGAGAATAGCTCAGTGCCATACACGCAAGAAAGCTCAAAAAATAAAGTGTCTCGAAAAGGTAACAGCGCGGAAAAGTCCATATATATCAAGCACATCAGCAACTGTTCCTGTTTATGAAACAGTTGACAATTGCTGCGCCGCGATTGTTTCAATCGCTGACGCGCACACCCGTGAACCGCCTGTTTTGGCCCGTTGCAGCAACAAAACGAGGGTATGCAAACGTTTGCCGTTGCAGGTGCATGCAGGTCGGCGTGCACAGCATGCGCCGACGCCGCGCGAATGCGCGGCGGGGCGACGGGGTTGCAAAGGGGCGAGGCGTGTGCCGGGCGCGCGCGACATCGATGCGCGGCCGTTTGCAGGCGGTGGGTAAATCAGTCGTCGCGCGGGCGATGATCGGCGTGGCCAGGTTGAGAAACTTGAGCCGACCCGGCCGGCGCCGAATCCTCGGTCGGCCGATGCGCATCGCCGCGCGCCGCCGCGAACTCCGCGCCGAGCAGCAGCACGATCGCGGAGAAGTACAGCCACATCAGCAGGACCGCGAACGATCCGGCCGCGCCGAACGCACTGGCGGTGCCCGCATGCGCGAGATACAGCGCGAACAGCTTCTTGCCGCCGGAGAACAGGATCGCGGACACGATGCCGCCGATCGCGGCGTCGCGCCACGCGACGCGCGCGTCGGGCAGGAACTTCATCAGCGACGCGAACGCGGCCGCGAGCACCGCGATGCCGACGAAGAACTGGATGAAGTTCGTGACGACCACGTACGGCGAATCGCCGAGCAGCCAGGTGCCGATGAAGGTGATCGCCGTGTCGAGCACGAGCGACACGATCAGCAGGAACGCGACGCCGAGCACCAGCCCGAACGAGATCAGCCGCACGCGCACGAGGCCGAGCATGCTCGACCAGCGGCTTTCGGTGGCCGGCCAGATCACGCTGAGCGCCGCGCTGAGCGACGCGAACGTGGCCGACGCGCCGATCGCGAGCGCGGCGAACGAGATCAGCGTGGCGAGGCCGCCGCGCTCGCCCGCGCGGTGCGCGTTCTGCACGATCGTCTGGATGGAGGCCGCCGCGTCGTCGCCGATCAACTGGTGCGCCTGTTCGAACACCTGGCCGCGCGCGGCGTCGTCGCCGTAGAACCAGCCGGCCACGGCGATCACCATCACGAGGGTCGGCGCGAGCGAGAACGCGGAGAAAAACGCGATGCCCGCGGCCATCGCGGAGCAGCGGTCGGACGAGAAGCGCTTGAACGCGGTGAGGGCCCAGTTGGCCTGCTGCTGGGCGAGACGGGTGGCTTCGGAAGTGATCTGTCGTTTCATGACGGTCGGGTTGCGCGCGGAACGCGGATCATCTCAGATAAATCGGACCAATCGGTATTGATCCGAGGATTCGATCATAGTTGCCTGAACTGTCTATAATCCCTTTCAGTTGCACCCCACCCCACAATAACGCCGAGACCATCATGCTACAAATGTCCCGGCGCCAGTTCCTGAAGGTGACGGCCACGTCGCTTGCCGGATCGAGTCTTGCCCTGATGGGCTTTTCTCCGTCCGAAGCGCTGGCCGAAGTCCGGCAGTACAAACTGGCGCGCACCGTCGAAACGCGCAACACCTGTCCTTACTGTTCAGTAGGTTGCGGCATCCTGATGTACAGCCTTGGCGACGGCGCGAAGAACGCGCAGCCGAGCATCATCCATATCGAAGGCGATCCCGACCACCCCGTCAATCGCGGCACGCTGTGCCCGAAGGGCGCGAGCCTGATCGACTTCATCCACAGCCCGAACCGCCTGACGCACCCCGAGTATCGCGCGCCCGGCTCGGACAAGTGGGAACCCATCTCATGGAACGACGCGCTCGACCGCATCGCGAAGCTGATGAAGGCCGACCGCGACGCGAACTTCGTCGAGACGGCCGAAGACGGCGCGAAGGTCAACCGCTGGCTCACGACCGGCATGCTGGCCGCGTCGGCGGGCAGCAACGAGGTCGGCTACCTGACGCACAAGACCATCCGCAGTCTCGGGATGCTCGCATTCGACAATCAGGCGCGTGTCTGACATGGCCCGACGGTGGCAGGTCTTGCCCCGACGTTTGGCCGTGGAGCGATGACGAACCATTGGGTCGACATCAAGAACGCGGACGTGATTCTCGTGATGGGCGGCAATGCAGCCGAGGCCCATCCGTGCGGTTTCAAGTGGGTAACGGAGGCGAAGGCGCACCGCAAGGCGCGGCTGATCGTCGTCGACCCGCGCTTCACGCGTACGGCCTCGGTGGCCGATTACTACGCGCCGATCCGCACCGGCACCGACATCGTCTTCCTGGGCGGCGTCATCAACTATCTGCTGACGAACGACAAGATCCAGCATGAGTACGTGAAGAACTACACGGACTTCTCGTTCATCGTGCGCGAGGATTTCGCGTTCAACGACGGCATCTATTCCGGCTACGACGCGGAGAAACACGCGTACCCGGACAAATCGAGCTGGGACTACGAGCGCGGCGACGACGGCTTCGCGAAGGTCGATCCGACGCTGCAGCATCCGCGCTGTGTATACAACTTGCTGAAGCAGCACTACGCGCGCTATACGGCGGACATGGTCCAGCAGGTCTGCGGCACGCCGAAGGACAAGTTCCTGAAGGTGTGCGAGATGCTCGCGACCACGGCCGTCCCCGGCCGCGCCGGCACGGTGCTGTACGCGCTCGGCTGGACCCACCACTCGATCGGCGCGCAGATCATCCGCACCGGCGCGATGGTGCAGCTGCTGCTCGGCAACATCGGCATCGCCGGCGGCGGGATGAACGCGCTGCGCGGCCACTCGAACATCCAGGGGCTGACCGACCTCGGGCTGATGTCGAACCTGCTGCCCGGCTACATGACGCTGCCGATGCAGGCCGAGCAGGATTTCGACGCGTACATCAAGAAGCGCGTGCAGCAGCCGCTGCGGCCCAACCAGTTGAGCTACTGGAAGAACTACAAGGCGTTCCACGTCAGCTTCATGAAGTCGTGGTGGGGCGACGCGGCCACTGCCGAGAACAACTGGGCGTACGACTACCTGCCGAAGCTGGACAAGCAGTACGACCTGCTGCAGGCGATCGAGCTGATGAATGCCGGCAAGATGAACGGCTACATCTGCCAGGGCTTCAACCCGCTCGCGGCGGCGCCGTCGAAAGTGAAGACGGCGGCCGGCCTCGCGAAGCTGAAGTGGCTCGTGATCATGGATCCGCTCGCGACCGAGACGTCCGAGTTCTGGAAGCATCACGGCGACTACAACGACGTCGATGCATCGAAGATCCAGACCGAGGTGTTCCGCCTGCCGACCACCTGCTTCGCGGAGGAAAACGGCTCGCTCGTCAGTTCGAGCCGCGTGCTGCAGTGGCACTGGAAGGGCGCGGAGCCGCCCGGCGAGGCAAGGAGCGACCTCGAGATCATGTCGGGGCTGTTCCTGCGCTTGCGCAAGATGTACCAGAAGGACGGCGGCAAGTACCCGGACCCGATCGTGAACCTGACCTGGCCGTACGCGAACCCGGAAAGCCCGACGCCCGAAGAGCTGGCGATGGAGTTCAACGGGAAAGCGCTCGCCGATCTGCCCGATCCGAAGGATCCGGCGAAGACGCTCGTGAAGAAGGGCGAGCAGCTCGCCGCGTTCGCGCAACTGAAGGACGACGGCACGACCGCGAGCGGCTGCTGGATCTTCTGCGGTGCGTGGACGCAGGCCGGCAACCAGATGGCGCGGCGCGACAACGCCGACCCGACCGGCATCGGCCAGACGCTGAACTGGGCGTGGGCGTGGCCGGCGAACCGGCGGATCCTGTACAACCGCGCATCGTGCGACGTCGCCGGCAAGCCGTTCGACCCGACCCGCAAGCTGATCGGCTGGAACGGCAGCGCGTGGAAGGGCGCCGACATTCCGGACTTCAAGGCGGACGAACCGCCCGAGAACGGGATGGGGCCGTTCATCATGAACCCGGAAGGCGTCGCACGCTTCTTCGCCCGCGCGGGGATGAACGAAGGTCCGTTCCCCGAGCACTACGAGCCGTTCGAGACGCCGCTCGGCGCGAACCCGCTGCACCCGAACAACCCGCTGGCGCTGAACAACCCGGCCGCCCGCGTGTTCCCTGACGACCGTGCGTCGTTCGGCAAGGTGGCGGACTTCCCGCACGTGGCGACGACCTACCGGCTGACCGAGCATTTCCACTACTGGACCAAGCATGCGCGGCTGAATTCGATCATCCAGCCCGAGCAATTCGTCGAGATCGGCGAAGACCTCGCGAAGGAGGTCGGCGTCGCGCATGGCGAACGCGTGAAGGTGTCGTCCAAGCGCGGCTACATCGTCGCGGTCGCCCTCGTCACGAAGCGGATCAAGCCGCTGACGGTCGACGGCAAGAAGGTCCAGACGGTCGGCGTCCCGTTGCACTGGGGCTTCAAGGGTCTGACGAAGCCCGGCTATCTCGCCAATACCCTGACTCCGTCCGTGGGCGACGGCAACTCCTATACACCGGAATTCAAGTCGTTCCTGGTGAAGGTCGAAAAGGCGTAAGGGGAAAGAGATGGCATTGCAATCGCTGGATATCAAGCGCGTCTCGGCCACCACGACGCCACCGCCCACGGTGCGCGAACCGGTGACCGGCAGCGTCGCGAAGCTGATCGACGTATCGAAGTGCATCGGCTGCAAGGCATGTCAGACGGCATGCATGGAGTGGAACGACCTGCGCGACGAGGTCGGCACCAACGTCGGCGTGTACGACAACCCGGCCGACCTGAGCGAGCATTCGTGGACGGTCATGCGGTTCTCCGAATACGAGAACCCGGCGGGCGACCTCGAGTGGCTGATCCGCAAGGACGGCTGCATGCACTGCGAGGATCCGGGCTGCCTGAAGGCGTGTCCGTCGCCGGGTGCGATCGTGCAGTACAACAACGGGATCGTCGATTTCCACGAGGAGAACTGCATCGGTTGCGGCTACTGCGTGACCGGCTGCCCGTTCAACGTGCCGCGGATCTCGAAGAAGGATCATCGCGCATACAAGTGCACGCTCTGTTCCGACCGCGTCGCGGTCGGCCAGGAACCGGCCTGCGTGAAGACCTGCCCGACGGGCGCGATCGTGTTCGGCACCAAGGAGGACATGAAGCAGCACGCGGCCGAGCGGATCGAGGACCTGAAGGAGCGCGGCTTCGAGCATGCGGGGCTGTACGACCCGCAGGGCGTCGGCGGCACGCACGTGATGTACGTGCTGCATCACGCCGATAAACCGTCGCTGTACCACGGGCTGCCCGACAATCCGTCGATCAGCCCGATGGTGAAGCTGTGGAAGGGCATCGCGAAACCGCTCGCGGTCGCGGGCCTCGCGCTGACCGCGCTGGCCGGGTTCTTCCACTACACGCGGGTCGGTCCGAACGAGGTCACCGACGACGAAGAAGCCGCCGCCCGGGACGAGGCGCGACGCATCAAGGAGGACGCGAAATGAGCCACGACGACCCCAACCTGATCGTCCGCTACACGCCGAACGAGCGCACGAACCACTGGATCACCGCGATCACGTTCGTGCTGCTCGCGCTGTCCGGGCTCGCGCTGTTCCATCCGTCGATGTTCTGGCTGACCGCGCTGTTCGGCGGCGGCCAGTGGACGCGGATCCTGCATCCGTTCGTCGGCCTCGTGATGTTCGTGTCGTTCGCGATTCTCGTGGTGCGCTTCTGGCACCACAATGCGCTCGACGCGGACGACCGGCAGTGGCTGAAGCAGATCGGCGACGTGCTGACCAACCAGGAAGACAAGCTGCCGCCGGTCGGGCGCTATAACGCCGGGCAGAAGCTGCTATTCTTCACGCTGGTGGCGTGCCTGCTGCTGCTCCTGCTGTCGGGAATCGTGATCTGGCGGCGCTATTTCTCGTTCTACTTCCCGATCGGGGTGATCCGCGCGGCCGCTGTCGTGCATGCCGTGGCGGCCTTCGTGCTGATCGCGAGCATCATCGTGCACATTTACGCGGCGTTGTGGGTGAAGGGTTCGATCGGCGCGATGGTGCGCGGCACCGTCACGCTGGGCTGGGCCCGCAAGCATCACCCGAAGTGGTTCCGTGAAAGCGTGAAGTAGCGCAGCGGAGCGGGGCGGCACGCCGATTGCGGCGGGCCGCCCCGTCAGCCGTCGGAACCGCCCGAAGCGCCGACCTGTCGGCGCTTGTTTTTTTGGAAGATATTGTCGTGACACAACGCATTCTCGAACCGACCGAGATCTCGGCGCTCGATCATTCGGCCATTCCGCGCTTTCGCCTGCCGGAGCGCGCGACCGCATTCGCGGCGCGCGCCGCGCGGCTGCGCAAGCTTGCCGACCTGAACCCGATCAGCGGCTACCTGCGGCTGATGGCCACCGTCGCCGACGCGCAGCACGCGACGCTGCAGACGCTGGCGCTGCCGCTGCCGTCGAAGGAAGCGATCGCGCGCGCGCAGGAACATTCGATGCCGCTCGTGCCGGCGCTCGACGGCGAGCGCGATGCGCGCTGGCGCGCCGTGCTGTATGAACTGCTCGATCGCGTCGAAGGCGCCGGGCTCGTCAATCCGCCGCTCGCGAAGCTGCTCGACCGGCTGCGCCTGATGGCGCCCGCCGAACTCGACGCGCAGGCCGATGCGATCCTCGCGCTGCGCTTCGCCGAGGTCGACCCGGCCACCGCGCCGTTCCTGATGGCCGCGCTGCAGGTCGCGTGGACGGACCTCGCGAGCCGCGTGACGCCGGCCGACGTGCCGTATCTCGACCAGCCTGGGCTGTGCCCGGTGTGCGGCACCCATCCGGTCGCGAGCGTCGTGCGGGTGGGCGGCCAGTATCAGGGCTACCGTTTCCTGCAGTGCGGGCTGTGCACGACCGAGTGGCACATGGTGCGCACCAAATGCTCGCACTGCGATTCGACGAAGGGCATCGCGTATCACGGGATCGAAGGCGGCAGCGAAGCCATCAAGGCCGAATCGTGCGACGAATGCAAGACCTATCGCAAGATCGGCTATCAGGAGAAGGACTACGAGTTCGAGCCGCTGGCGGACGATCTCGCGAGTCTCACGCTCGACCTGCTGATGAACGAAGCCGGCTACCAGCGCAGTTCGCCGAACCCGCTGCTGTGGCCCGACGTGTCGCGGGAAGCGGATTGACGGCACGGGGCCGGGGCGGTGCGCGAGCGTCGGCCCCGGCCGACTGCGAAGCATGAGACTGGAGCGACAACGACGTGACCGAACCGGGTGTGAATGAACTGAATGCCGTGCTGGCGCGTGTGCCGTCGGTCGAGCGCGTGCTGTCGTCGGCGCCGCTGCAACCGCTCGTCGCCGACCATGGACGCACGCGCGTACTGAACGCCGTGCGCGCCGAACTGGAACGCTGGCGCACGGCCGCGCAGCACGATCCCGCGGCGGCCGAGCCGCTCGACGAGCTACGCATCGCCGCTGCCGTCTCGCGCACGTTGGCCGCGCAGAACGCAGGCGCCGTGCGCACCGTGTTCAACCTGACCGGCACCGTGCTGCACACGAACCTCGGGCGCGCGCTGCTGCCCGATGACGCGGTGCGTGCGGTGGTCGACGCGCTCACGCGGCCCGTCAACCTCGAATTCGATCTCGCCACCGGCCGCCGCGGCGATCGCGACGAGCTGATCGACACTTTGCTGTGCGAACTGACGGGCGCGGAAGCCGCGACCGTCGTCAACAACAATGCGGCGGCCGTGCTGCTGACGCTGTCGGCGCTCGCGACGAAACGGGAAGTGGTCGTGTCGCGCGGCGAGCTGGTCGAGATCGGCGGGGCGTTCCGCATTCCCGACATCATGAGCCGTGCCGGCGCGAAGCTGCGCGAGGTCGGCACGACCAACCGCACGCATCTGCGCGACTACGCGGACGCGATCGGCCCGCGTACCGCGCTGCTGATGAAGGTGCACTGCAGCAACTACGCGATCAGCGGCTTCACGAAGGAGGCGACGCTCGCCGAACTCGCACCGCTCGCGCGCGAGCGCGGCGTGCCGGTCGCCGTCGATCTCGGCAGCGGCACGCTGGCCGATCTGACGCAATGGGGGCTGCCGCACGAGACGACCGTGCAGGAAACCGTCGCCGCCGGTGCGAACGTTGTCACGTTCAGCGGCGACAAGCTGCTCGGCGGGCCGCAGGCGGGCCTGATCGTCGGCGATCGTGCGCTCATCGCGAAGATCAAGAAGCATCCGCTCAAGCGCGCGTTGCGCGTCGGCAAGCTGACGCTCGCGGCGCTCGAACCGGTGCTGCGCCTGTATCAGTCGCCCGAATTCCTGCGTGACCGGCTCACGACGCTGCGCCTGCTGACGCGCCCGCAGCGCGACATCGCCGAGGCGGCCGAGCGCGTGCGGCCGGCGCTGCAGGCTGCGTTCGGCAGCGGTTTCGACGTGACGGTCGAACCGATGTTCAGCCAGATCGGCAGCGGCGCGCTGCCGGTCGACCAGTTGCCGAGCGCCGGGCTCGTGGTGCGCTCGTCGGACGGCAAGCGCAGCGGCCGCGCGCTCGCGCAGCTCGAGAAACGGCTGCGCGAATGGCCGCGCCCGGTGATCGGCCGCATCGCCGACAACGCGCTACGGCTCGACCTGCGCTGCCTCGAAGCGGCCGACGAAGCGGCGTTCGTCGCGCAATGCGCGCCGCTCGCGGGGCCCGCCGCATGATCGTCGGGACCGCGGGGCACATCGACCACGGCAAGACCACGCTCGTGCGTGCGCTGACGGGCGTCGACACCGATCGCCTGAAGGAAGAGAAGGCGCGCGGCATCTCGATCGAACTCGGTTACGCGTATACGCCGCTCGACAACGGCGACGTGCTCGGGCTGATCGACGTGCCGGGCCACGAGAAGCTGATTCATACGATGGCGGCCGGCGCGTGCGGCATCGACTTCGCGCTCATCGTGATTGCCGCCGACGACGGCGTGATGCCGCAGACGCGCGAGCATCTCGCGATCCTGCAACTGCTCGGCGTCGCGCACGGCGCCGTCGCGCTGACGAAATGCGATCGCGTCGATGCCGCGCGCGTCGCCGAAGTGCGCGACGAGATCGCCGCGTGGCTGCACGATTCGACATTGGCCGGCATGCCGATTTTCGAAACGCGTGCGACCGTTGCCGACGATCCGGGCGTCGCCGCGTTGAAGCAGCACCTGGCCGACGCGGCGATCGCGTGGCGCGCGCGTCGCGACGACGGGCTGTTCCGGCTCGCGGTCGATCGCGTATTTACGCTCGCCGGGCAGGGTACCGTCGTGACGGGTACCGCATTCGCGGGCCGCGTCGCGACGGGCGACATGCTCGCGATCTTGCGCACGGGCGGCGCGGCCCGCGTGCGCAGCATTCATGCGCAGAACCGGCCGGTCGAGGCCGGCCGCGCGGGTGAGCGTTGTGCGCTGAATCTGGCCGGCGTCGACAAGGCTGACGTCGAGCGTGGCGACACCGTCGCCGATGCGCGGCTCGTCGCGACGTCGCCGCGTCTGGACGTCGAGCTGACGCTGCTCGCGGACGCCGGGCTGACGCTGACCCACTGGGCGCCGCTGCACGTGCATCTCGGCACGCTGCATCGCGTGGCCCATGTCGCGCTGCTCGACGGCGACACGCTCGCGGCCGGCCAGCGGATGCGCGTGCAACTGGTATTCGACGAGCCGGTGTTCGCGCTGCCGGGCGACCGCTTCATCGTTCGCAATCCGCAGGCGACGCGCACCGTCGGCGGCGGCCGGGTGCTCGATCCGTTCGGGCCGGCACGCAAGCGCCGCACGCCCGCGCGCCGCGCGTGGCTCGATGCGCTCGCGGCGTGGCTCGACGAAGGGCGCCTCGATGCGCTGCTCGCGCAGGCGCCGCTCGGCATCGCGCGTGCGACGCTCACGCATCTGACGGGGTTTGCGCCGAATGTGCTGGCGTTGCCTGGCGATGCGTTGGCGATCGGGCAACGCGATGCCGCGTCGAACGAAGGCGCGGTGATTTCCCATGCGCACTGGCGTGCGTTGCAGACGCGGGCGATCGATACGCTGCGCGTGTATCACGAACGCATGCCCGACGAACAGGGGCTCGACGCCGCACGCCTGCGGCGGATGGCTGCGCCGCTCGCCGGCGATGTGCTGTGGCGCGCGCTCGTCGATGCGCTGGTGGCGGGCGGCGAAGTCGCGCGCAGCGGGCCGTGGCTGCATCTGCCGTCGCATTCGGTAAGCCTCGAGCCGCGCGAGGAAGCGCTCGCGCGGCAACTGCTGCCGTTGATTCACGCGGGGCGCTTCGATCCGCCGTGGGTGCGCGACCTGGCCCGCGATACTGGCGCGGCCGAGGACGCGGTGCGCACGCTGCTGCGCAAGCTCGCGCGGCGCGGCGACGTGCACCAGGTCGTGCGCGACCTGTTCTATCATGCGGACGTCGCGCGCGAACTGGCGGCGCTGGTCGCGCATCTCGCACCGTCGCGCGGCGGCGGGCTCGATGCCGCGACGTTTCGCGACGCGACGGGGCTCGGTCGCAAGCGCGCGATCCAGATTCTCGAGTTCTTCGACCGGGTTGGGTATACTCGCTTCCACCGCGATCTTCACTACCTGCGGCCTGACAGCGGTTGGGTGGGTATACAGGCGTAGGCGCTCGTTGTTCTTCGGTTTCTTTTTCCCGCGGAAGGCATTCGTATCCGGTGGTACGGCCGGGCTTCAAATCCGGTTAGGGGCGTCAGACGCTCCTGGGTAGGTTCGACTCCTGCTGCCTTCCGCCACAAGGGTTTCAGGCGTTTCGATGCGCCCCAATCGGGGCCTCGAAACGCCCTACGGTGTGGGTTTTTCTGCCCGATTCGTGTAACCGGGTTAGGATCGCCCGATCTTCTTGACGGCTTCCGCGAGCCGATCGGTCACCAAGTGAGCGTACCGCTTGGTCGACGTTGTCGTCTTGTGACCGAGCACCCCGGCGACCGTGTAAAGGTCGATTCCGGCGTTGATCATTTCCGATGCGGCGCTATGGCGGAGGTCGTGAAACCGCACCCCCAAGTGCCCCGACTTCCGTCGAGCCTTGATCCACTCGTCTTTGATCTTCCACGCCGGCTCGGTAAACTTCACGCTCCTGGCAATAACGGCGATCCGCGGATGAATCGGAATTAGCCGCGGTCGACCGTTTTTCGTCGTGCCGAGAGAGAACCCGTCCTTGGTCGGGACCGCGCGCAGAATTTCGCTCATTCGCATCCCGGAGTAGAACGCGGTTCGGATGGCGGCTCGGGTTTGCCGATGCGAGCAAGCCGAGGTCGTACACGTACGTTTTGTGGCCTAGCCGGAACCGCTGAATGACGGTACAGGCCCTATCGATTCGACTGATGTTTTGATACGGCACGCCTAGAATTGCTGCCGCTTCCTTTGCGCTGACGCGCTTACCGCTTTTCAGGTCCATCAATCCTCCGGAACTGAATGATCCACACCTAGGGGTTTGCATCCCAACCGTGACCGCGCGCGGCGTTGAGGCCGTCCCACAGGAACTGGTATGAAAGGCGCGGCGAGTACGTGCCGTCGGCGTCGCTCTGACGGTACGTGCTCCA
This sequence comes from Burkholderia anthina, assembly GCF_001547525.1. Lineage (GTDB taxonomy): Bacteria > Pseudomonadota > Gammaproteobacteria > Burkholderiales > Burkholderiaceae > Burkholderia > Burkholderia semiarida. Next base: position 403,560 of record NZ_LNJP01000003.1, on the reverse strand, counting down.
CAAGCCTGCGGCGGTCCGGTCGATGCCTTCGGCGATTGCGTTGGCCTCGGTGATGCTCTGGAGGCGCTCGGCGCGCACGCCGGTGATTTCGAGCGTGATGCGCGACGCCCAGCGCGGCATGTGGATGGACGGTATCCAGCCGCGCGATTCCTTGGCGTCGAGCGCCTGGAACGTGTTGAGATCGCTGTCGACTTCGGCGCGGCCGTCGTCGGCTTGATACGCGATGCCGGCATAACGGCGCGCCGGCCGGCCACCCTCGAACGTTTCGGTACCGATGCGGCGCACCTCATGCGTTTCGCGAACCCAGAGGCGATTGCCGACGTCGCCATGCGGGCAGACGTAGCAATCACCGGTGCGCGTGTGCCAGATCGCAGCCAGCTCTGGCGCGGGCGTTCCGCCGACATACCTCACGGAGCCGCCGCCGGCGGTCGTCGGTTCCCATGCGCCGAGCGGGTTGTTGTGCGGCAGCTTGATGATGCGGCGCGTCTGCGTCTTCCGGCCTTCGAGGATGGCGCGCACCATCGGGCCGCTGAAAAGGATGGGGTGTTCGGTCATGCTACGATTCCTCGAACTGGGGAAGTGATATGGGCAATACTTTTGACGAAGACCATCAGATCGAGACCTATAAATCGATGGTCACAATTTCGGTCGAGGTGTTCAAATACCTCGCGCTCCTCAATGGCGGGGCAGCGGCCGGAATGCTCGCGATATTCGACCGCTTGTCGAAAGTGATTCCACTTTGTGCACTGAAGGTTTCCTTGATGTGCTTCGTCGTCGGCCTGCTGTTCACGGGCATTGCGGTTTTCTGTTCGTACTGGACACAGAACACGCTGTTCAACGAAGGATTTCAGCGTTTACCGAAAGGAAAGCACGTTAGGTTTTTGAGGACCGCCACCGCCACCTGTGTACTGAGCTTGCTTGCTTTTTGCATTGGCGCAAGCATAGGCGTCCTGAACGCTCGTCCGAGCCTTTGATATCGTCGTGTCGCTCATCGAACCACTCCAGGCAATTAGTCGTGCGTGCGGCCGTCGAGGTGGCGGCCAGCGGCGCGCTTGCCAAGGCGAACGGAATGCTTGCCGTCGGGCCATTGGTGAAGAGCGGAATGGGCTGTGCCGAGCATGTCAACGCCTGGCTGATCATGGTCGATCCATTCGCCACATTGCCTGAATAGAAACGGCACGCCGTAGGTCGCGCATTGATCGCGAAGACCGCGCGCCCACTCCGGATGCATCGGCCGCGCGCCGTGGCCGCTTTCCCCCCAACGATCACCCAGTCGATTTCGGGCGAGCTGTAGCCTGTGCCGTCCTCCGCGTATTCGGTGGTTGGTCCGTGAATCCACGGTGCGTCCGCAGGGCAGTCTCCACAGGACTGCATTTTCTGCATGCAGCAAACGCCAGTTGGATCGAACCAGGCTCGCAGATCGACGTGACCTGCCCTGGAATTTTCGGACCAGTTGAAACTTGAGAGAATGGCTTCCAACGGAGAAGAGGAAGTCATGAAGAAGAGCCGGTTTACCGAAGAACAGATGGTCACCATCCTGCGCGAGGCGAACAAACTCGCGCGCACCGCTTGGGCACTGGCGAGCCGCCACACCACTTTCAATACGGGAACGAGTGCCATGCCAGCCTGAGTGCTCGATTCAGGACCGCGTTTTTACCGTAGTCGCCCCACCTGGTTTTGCGATCGCTGAAATTGGATGACGTGAACGGCACACCGGCCTGACGGACAACCTGTCAACGAAATCGGCTTTCGAAGCCGAGGGCTTTTTTAGGACCGTCAGGCGCGACTCTCATCGTGGCGCGGGGAGCGATCCCCACAACGACGCCGGATAGATTTAGGCAAGCCAGCACTACATCAAAGATCAGCCTTGCAAAAACGGGGGTGACCATAGATTTCGTTTGCTTAGCCGACAATGCCGGACTTGGGCTTCAACGCGTCGCGACCGTCCCAGGTGAGCCTGATGCCCGCAGTGTTGCTGATGTCGATGAGGCCCCTATCGGCAAGCAAACGGATATGGTGATTGATTGCATCGTCTTTCGACGTGTCGCTCCCAGATATGGTGTTACAGATATAGCCCGCAGTCAGATATGCGAATTCACTATCCTCAAGTGTTTTAAGAATCGACTGCAACAGCGCGTTGTCTCGTTTCATTTGGCTCTCAGTGTGGTTGACGCCGGCTGATCCGGCAAACCCATTTTACTTGTCGCCGTTCAATGCGAGACGATATAGGTATCGAAACTTACGGGGCGATTGTCACGTGGGCGTTTTCCTCATCCGCGCTTGGATTCGATATGGCAGTCTTCGTGTTCCGTCGCTGCCCGCGCTGCGTGGGCGCGGGCGTTGCTGTCGCCACACTTATGCGATTGCATTATGCAGACCGGTGAGACGAGCGACATCGCGTTACGGTTGCGGAGGCGGCAACTCGATCAGGTCGTCAACCGGCACGGAGAGCGCGCTGGCGATCTTAGAGAGAACGTCGGCAGTGCCGACGCGCTGACGCGTTTCGATCTGGCTGAGATACGGTTTGCTGATGCCTGCCGTAGCGGCGAGTGCGTCTTGCGTCATGCGCAGATGATTGCGCCAGGCACGAACGGGGTGATCGCCTGCCAGCTCAGCATCGAGCACGGCGGCCGGGATGCGTCGACCGTCGTCGCTTGCCTTGGCTTGCGCGTACAGCGCTTCATCTTCGAGATCTTCGATCAGGTCCTTCACGCGGTCCCACAGTTCAATGGGGACCACCGCAAAGGCCCGGTGGCCGTCCTGCTCGATAAATTGAACTTCGGTCATTTGTAGGCACCTCCACGGGGTTTGACGGCCAGCACAACGATCACAACGCGGCCATCTTCGATTTCGTACAACACACGCCAATCGCCAACTCGGAGCCGGTAGCCGGGCTGGCCTGCCAACTTCTTCGCGTTCGGATTCGCAGCGTAAGGATCAACTGCCAATGCATCGATCTTTGCCCGAATCGTCGCCGAAATGTTGCGCGGCATTGCCCTGAGGGCTTGGGCGGCTTGTTTGGTGAATTCGATTGAGTGCATGAACGCATGTTAGCAGAATGCTAACGAATATGCAAACAATGTTAGCGGGATTGTAGAGATGGCACGACGCCCGATGAAGCCGTGCAAGCACCGGGGATGCGGTGCGCTCGTCGCGGATGGTAATCCGGGGAAGCGGCAGTTAAATACGCAGGAACCCGATTTCGGTCTGGTCACGAATATCGAACCGCCGGAATGGCTGGATCCTCAGGCGGTGGAAATGTGGGAGCGCGTAGCGCCCCTGCTCTGCAAGCAGAAGACCGCGCAATCCAGCGTTTCGATTCGTCGATCGATGCGTGATGGACAGCGCCTCCTGCCCGTGATGATCGCTCCATTTCATGAGCCGACGCCTGCGGCCGCGGCATCGGTCGCCGGGCGTGATTCGATGGACGCATCCTGGCCGATGGCCGGGACGCATCAACCGATGGCGGGCCTTCTTCTACGCCGGGCATAAAGCAAATCCCCTTTCGATACGGCGAGCCCTCCGGCCTGTCGCACCGATCGCTTCCATCGCCGCGGTCGGTTTTCTTCTCCGTTCTCTCTTCGCATCCCGATCGTTCCGTTCGCATCGCGTCGGCGAAAGCCGACCCGATGCAAGAGACTAACCGCCAGGGGACGTCCACCGCACGAGCCGGCAGCTAGCGTGGCACGGCGGGGCGCGGCGCCGCCGTGCGCTTTTTGATTGCAGCACTCCAGCAGACGAGGACATCGTGACTTACACAGGATGCAGGGACGAGATTGCCGGCGGCCTAACCAAGGTGCTGTGGACGGCTTCGCAGCTCGACGACGAAGCCGACTTCGAGGATCTCCTCGAGGCGATCCGCGTGCTTCGGCCCAAGTGGCCCGGGACGGGGACGGTCGCCGCGTGGCGCTACGTCCGGCGCCAGGCATGGGGCGACGCGCGCCGCGTGCTCGAAGACGACGACACCGAAGCGAAGCGCTCGGGGCTTCATACCGCGCTGATGGCGGTGTGTCTGTTCGGCCTCGAAGACCCGCTGTGGCACAGCTATGCGCTCAGCGCGGCCGAGCAGCGCGAAAGCATCGAGGGCGCGAAGATCGGCGCGCGTCTGCTCGAGCGTGCCGCCAAGCTCGACGCCAGCGTTCAGGCGCCTGCGTCCACCGACGCGCCGGCGAGCACGCACGGCGGGCCGGCCGACAACGGCGGATTCTCCGCGTCGATGACGTGGGTCCGCGCATGAGTATCCGTTTTGATGTTTTCCGCGCGCCGGGCGATTCGCATTTCAATCGCAGCCTTCGCATCGGTGCGCTTGTAGCAGCGACAGCAACCTAGACTGACTTTGCTTCGTAGTACCCACGGTCACGCAACACTTACCCGACAGGAAGGAAACATCATGAATCTGAACGTTCCGAGTATGACCACTTACCCCACCGATCCGGCGAGCTACCTGCAACGGCTGACCAACGGTGCCTCGACGAGCTCGACGCAGGACGTGCTCAAGGATCTCATCGGCCTCATCAGCCAGTTGCTCAAGCAGATGCAGACCGGGCAGAACGGGCAGCCCGGCGGCATGCCGGGCGGCGCCGGCGGTGCTGGCGGCATGCCCGGTGGCGTGCCGGGTGGCGGCGCGGGCGCGATGCCCGGCGGTGTGGGCGCCACGCCCGGCGGCATGGGGGGCGCGGGCGCCATGCCGGGCGGCACCGGCGGGATGACGGTGCAAAACGCGGCGGGCGTGCTGGCCTCGTACATGGGGCAGCACGGCATCAACGCGTCGGATCCGAACACGATGTACAAACTCGCGACGAACGCCGACGGCGGCACGCCACCCACGGTGCAGCAAGCGGCGCAGACCATGCTCGCGAACCCGGCTGCCTACCAGCAGATCGACACGCACGACGTGGCGGGCACCGACGGCAAGTCCGCGGTTGGCAATTTCCAATGGGCGGCTCAAGGCGGACTCGGCGCGGCGGGTAACGCAACGGGTGGCGCGGGCGGCGCGGCGGGGCAGTCGGGGGCGACGGGCGGCTTGCCGGGCACGGGCGGTTTCCCGGCGAACACCGGTACGCTGCCGACGACGGGTGGCTTGCCGACGACGGGCGCGACGGCAGGCTTCACACCCGGTACGGGCGACCTCTTGAAGGACGGCAAGCCGCTGCAGATGGCCGACGAGGGCAAGGCGCTGGCCAATTTCAACGCGCAGGATGGCGCCGACTTCCAGGCCATGGAAAGCGCGTTGTCGCACGGCGACGGCAATGCCGCGGCGAAGACGCTTGCCAATGCGGTGAAGTCGGGCAAGCTGAGCCAGTCGGATGCGGCGGCGATCGGCGCACAGCTGCAGCAGACGGCGAACGCGCATGGCGGTGGCAAGATCAGCCACGACGCGAGCAAGGCGCTTTCGGATGCGCTGGGCGGCGCGAACGTGCTGACGCCGGGCAAGACGCGCGCCGCGATTGCCTTCGAGAACATCACCGGCATTCACACGGGTACGATCGCCGGCGTCAGCACGAAGTAACGTCGCCGGCCGTTCCGGCGATCATCCCGATCGGCGACCCGAGCGGCCGCCGATCGGGGGGCTGCAGGAAACGACGATCGGGGACAAGCGACCACAATCGGCGGCCGCGCTGCAAAACACCGTAGCGCGGCCGCTTCGTCGTTTACCGGCGCAACCGATGTCCCGATTCAGCCGTCCATCTGCCGACGAAGGGACGCGTTCAGCGGGCTCCATTCGAGCAAGGCGACGAAGCCGTCCTGCGCGGCGACCACGACCCAGCGCCGGTACTGATGCACGATCTGCCCGGGCTCGTACGTGTGTGCTTCCTGCCAGCCAGTGGCGCGCCTTACGTGGACGGTCGTGCCGAAGAGCGGCGCGATCGATTCGACGTTCCCGCAGGCCCGCACGACGCGCATCACCTCGGCCACGGGCCGCGCGAAATCGATCGTGCGCTCGGCATCGGCAACGCGCGGCCAGTAGCTGCCCGCACCTTGCGGACGCCGTTCGTTCCAAAGCTGATCGAAGTCGCGGGCCACGCGCGTGGCCAGCCGATGGGCGGCCATCTGCAGCTTCAGCTGCAGCGTCTCGTGCCATTCGTCGGCATCGAGCGGAAAGCATTCGGCATCGACGATCTCCCCGGTATCGAAATCGGCATCGATGCGATGGCAACTGACGCCCCACTCGCGCCGCCCCTCGAGGATCGCGCGCATGGCCGGGTACGGGCCGCGCCCGTCGGGCAGCGGCGACGGATGGAAGTTGGCCGCATGGCGCAGATAGGGCTGCCACGCCGGAATCTTCCAGTTGTAGCCGGCCACGATCAGTGCGTCGCATTGCCGTTCGGCGAGCCGGCGCAGATCGTCTTCGTTCATGCGTGACAGCTGCACCGGAATGCGCAGCTTGTCCGCGCGCTCGACGAGTTCGCTATTGAAGTCGAGCCGGTTGTCGACCGGAATCGAGTAGAGCGCCACAGGCTCCCAGCCGGCGGCGACGAACGCGTCGAAGACGACACGCCAGCGATCGAAGCCGGCGAACGCGAATCGCATGATCGGATCTCCCTTTCGCATTGAAGGTCAGGGCGGCATGGACGGCGATGACGGCCGACGGCCACCCCGCTTCACGGTAAGCGCGCACGGTGGCGGATAGCCCGCGTATCCCGAAGTTTCGTCGAGTGCCGCGAACCGGCGAATCATCGCCGGCTGCGCGCGGCGGCGAGGGCGTCGCGATTGCGCGCGACGCCGCGCCGCGCGTCAAGACCTCAGCGCGAGGTTTTTCTTGATGAGGTCCTCCGCCGTCTTCGCGGCGGTTGCCGTGAGGCCGGGCTGCCCGATGATGTTGGCGATCTGTTTGAGCCGCTCGCTTTCGGTCAGCGGTGCGGCACTCAGGCCGGAAGCCGATGTATCGCGCGGCGCCGGCGCCTCTTGCGGTTTTTCGCGCCGCGCGCGTGCAAGCTGCGAAAGCAGCAGTGCCGCTTCGCCCTTCGGAATGCCGCTGTCCGTCAGCAGCGTGTGCGCGGCGATCAGATCCTGATTGCGGCTCGCGCGCGGATGGTTGGCCACGATCGCGAGCGCGTGGCTGGCGCGCTGCGAGCCTGATGCATCGACTGCCATGTCGGCACCCGCGAGCGCCGCGAGCGTGGCCGGATCGAGGCGCCCGATGCTCCTGGCGACCATCGACAGAATGTGCTTGACCACGATGTCGCGCTCGGCATCCTTGTGTACCTTCGCCTTGTCTTCGGCGTGCATGCCCGAGATCAAGCGCTTGCCGAACGACGTCGTGCTGTTGGCGTAGCGGCGTGCATCGTCATAGAGCGACGCATAGATACCGGCCTGCGCCTGCGGGCTGCGCAAGTCCGCGGGCAGGCCTTCGTCCGCCGGCCGCGCGTCCATGGCGCGCAGATCGTCGATCTTCGCGCGGCTCGTTTGCAGCGCCGCGCGCAGGCGCTCGTCCTGCGTCTGGCCCGTGTAGTCGTGCGGGGCCAATACCGTGTCGACGTAGCGTTGAATCGTGGCGGCCTTCGCATTGCGCAGGTTTTGCCGTCCTTCGACAAACGGCTTCTTCAAATCGAGCGCTTCCTTGACCGCGTTGGTCAGGTGCCCGGATGCCGCGAGCGGCGCCAGCGCGCCGTGCGAGCCGCCCACGAGCAGCCCGCTTGCCGTCAGGCCGATGGCGGACGTGACCGACTGGTAGAGCGCGCCGTTACGTTGCTTGCCCTTGTTCTCGGCGATGCTCATGGCGGTCAATACGTCGCGGGCATGCTGCGTGAGCGGATGCGCGTCGTCTCGCGCGATGCGCGAGAGCTTGCCGGTGTCGTATTGCCATTGTCCGTTGCCGTTTTTCGTCAGCAGCAGGTTGTCGACCTGGTTGGGCATCGGCGCGCCCGGCGGGCGTTTTTCGGGGTGCTCGAAGCGTTCGACGTCGGCGGCGAGCATCGCCTTGACCTTGTTTTCGTAACGGCGATGGATCGAATGCGCGGCGGCGGCGGTCGAGCCCGAGGCCAGCGCGTTCACGAGGTCGGTGGCGGGCGCCGCGTCGTAGCCGAACTGCCCGTGCGCCGCCGTCGATACGCCGTTCAGGCCGTCTTTCGCGGGCCGCTTGGCGGCGAAGGCCGTCAACGTCATGCCTTTGCGGTTGACGCCCATCGCGTGCGCGAAATCGGCGAAGCGCCGGCCTTTGCCGCCGGCACCCGGCACGAATGCGCCGATGTCGTCCACACCGGGCTTCTGCGGTGCGATAGCCGCGGCGGGCTTGGGCGCAGCGGGCGGACCTTCCGCGCGCGGGCGCTTGCCGAGGCCGCCGAGCTCGTCGATGAGCGCGCCGGCACTCGCGCGCCGGGTTGGCACCGGCGCGGGCTTCGCTCCCGTGGACGGGCCGGGGTCGCTCGGCGTGCGGGCGAGGGCGGCGGATTCGATCGCACGCGACCGGAACTCGATCTTCGGTGGAGCAGCCATGATGTTCTCGGACCAGGAGACAGGATGGACTGGACTGTGCAGGCCGGTCATGACACTCCCGTGAACCGCGCGAAGCATCGTCCGGATTGGCGAAGCAGGTTCGCGGCGGCCTGTCGCCGAGCCGTCTCGCGGGTGTCGCTCATTCGGCTTTCGCGGTGCGGCTTCGCGCGCGCGAACGCGTTCGCATCCGCATTCATTAGATTGGAACGAGGGCCGGCTTCGCGCGGTCCGGTTTCGCGCGTTCCATCGAACGCGCGTTTCTTTCACGATCAAGGAGAAAACGAATGAGCTTCATCGGCAATATTGTGAAAAGCGTGGTCGGGGATGTCACCAAGGCTGCCGGGGATGTCCTCCATGGTGTCGGCAACGCGCTGCACGGCGCGGCGACGTTCGGCAAGGGGCTGCTGAGCGGCAACCCGAAGGAAGCCCTTGCGGGGGCGGGGGCCATCGCGACGGGTGGGCTCGAGGCGCTCGAGGGCGGCACGGCGCTCGCGGAAAACCTGACGCCGGAGGGCGCCGCTACCGCACTCGCATTGGCGGGCGGCAAGGAGGCGGTGCGAACGCTGACCTCGGGCACGGGCGCAGCCTGATGCACGGACGGTGACGAGCATGATGGAGCTTCTTACCGAACTGCCGGCCGATGCGCCGGCCATGGCGCAGGCGATCATCGAGCATATCGAGGCCAACGAGCTGGACGAGGCCGAGGCGCTGCTGGCGCGCATGCACGATGTCTACCCCGAAACGCGCGAGGTGCACGTGTTTGCCGTGACGATCGCGTTGGTGCGCGGGCGTCCGCACGATGCGTGGCAGATCGTGAACGGATTGCCCGACGATCGCGCGCCCGAACTGAAGGCAATCTGCCTGAAAGTCCTCGACGATCCGTCGTGGCATGGCTATGCGACGGCACACGAGGACAGTGCCGATCCCTACGTGCGCCTTGCCATGCGGCGCCTGCTCGAAAGAGACTGATGCCCGATTGCACCGCGCCGGATCGAATCGTCGTGCAAGCCGATTCGGCGCAATCGGGCTCTCAGCCTGCCACCCGATAACGGGGTACGCGCCTGGACCGCACCAGCCGCGCCTGACGCATCAACGATCGAGCTCGACAAGGCCGACGTCGTGTCCGAGCAAGCGCAACGCTTGCGACATCCTCCCGCTGCCGTCGCTTCGACGAGCCTCCTCAGGAATACGGCGCACCGCCGCCAGCGCCATCGCGTCGCAGATTTGATCTGCGTGGGCGCGACCGGGTAGTCCGTGTACTGCCGGCGAGCGGTGTTCTCGCGGCGGAAAATGCCGGGCAAGAAAATCCCGCCCGGACATCGGGCGGGATCGTGCGAACTTCAAACGCCCCGGGGGCGGACGCGTTCGCGTTCAGAAACCTTGCGCGAGGAATTGCTCGGCGTACTTGTTGCGGTTTTCCATTTGCGGATCGGTGGCCTGTTCGTAGTCCTTGTCCCAGACCAGGGCCGCTTGTTCCGCCGTCGTCGTCTGCTTGATGTCCGTGATCGTCTTGCTGTACGTGGTGTCGAGTTCCTGATTCATGAAGCCGATGTTGGCTTCGAGGCTGCCCGGGTCGAGCCCGTGCTCCTTCGCATAGTTGATTTCGCCTTGTTTGCGTGTGCCGCCCCATTGCGCAAGACCCCAGCCGTTGGCGTTGTCGTCCGCGAAGTTGCCGGAGGGCGCGCCCTTCGCGCCGCCTTGATTGACGTTGCCTTGCAGCCCGCTTTCCTGCTGCAGGTTGCCGAGCACGCCGGCTACCTGCGCGTCGGTGAGGCCGTAGCGCGATTTGAGATCCTGTGCGATGGCGTGCGCGGCGTCGCCGCCCGATACAGTGGGCAGCGTGTTGCCGTGGCTGCCGCCGCCACCGCTTCCACCGCCGCCTATGCCCGACGACGCGCCGCCACCGCCCTGGCCGCCACCGCCGCCACTCACGCCAGCGGGTGCGGTGCCGCCGCCGCCGGCATAGGCGGGCGGCGCGGAGTACGAAGGCGTACCGCCGCCGATGCCGCCCACGCCACCCGCATCGCCTGAATTCTGGCTGGAGGGATCGAGAATCTGCTTGATTTCTTCGATGAGCAACTCGAGCAGTTGTGCGAGCTGCGATTCGTTCGTGCCGCCGATGCCGCCGACATCATCGATGCCGTTCAGATAGCCGGCGTTATAGCCTTGTACTGCTGTAGTGGACATGATTTTCTCCGCGTGAGAATGACGGTATTCATCAGCTGCTGATGGAGGGCCGATAGCGGCCGCCCGCGAAACCTAATTTATTGCCCGGCGCTTACAGTGCGTTGACGGATGCGAAGTCGTCGTCGGATTGCCGAACCGGGTGGCGACCGCGATGCCGTTGCGAGCGGCTCGCGGCAGGCGAGCCGCCGCGCCACCGATGCGGCCACCTGCGCGAACCTGCGTCGTTTCGCTTGCTCGGCGCACCCCGGTTGCTCAAGCGGTCGTGCGATGCATCACGCCCAGTTCCACCGCGTTGTCGGCGCCGATCGTTCGCCCCTCGTTCGACCGGTTCGACGGTCCCGACGTGCTCGCGGCAAACGGCAGGCATCCCGCGATGATGAGCAGTGCGCCGAACGCGTTCTCCGCGACGCTCTTGCCGCCGGCGGACCAATCGCCTTTACCCTCCACGGCGTGATTGACCACGGCGGTGGCGGCATAAAGGGAGAGGAACAGGCTGAGACGCGCGATTCCCGCGCCGGCCGCCTTGTCCCCGAGCTGCCTGGCCGTGCTGGTTGCGGAGGTGTCGATCTTGCCCCAGCTCAGGCGCAGCGTCTTCAGTTCATCGAGCGCCTTGCCCGTGAAGCCGTGCGTCGAGATTTCCGAGGCCACGCGTCCCCCGATCGCATCCAGTCCCTCGCCGGCGGCATTCGCTGCCGAATAGCCGAACAGGCCTTTGATCGCCGCATGGCTCTTCGTGTGGTGAATGAGGCTGTCGACGTAGGACGGGGCCGACCATTGCGAGCTGCCCTGCGCGGTGTTCACGGCGAACTGGTTGACGCCGTACGGAGCGCCGTTGAGCAGCTGACCTCTGACGGGGTGCTCGTAGCCTGCGTCGTGATTGCCTTCGAGCGGGCGGAACACGTTGATCACGTCGCGCGCCAGGTATGCGTACGATTTGATCGCGCTAGGCAGTATGCTGGAGAGCTGCCCAAGGTGCCCGTTGCCCTCGTCGTTCTTGCCGGTATAGGCTGCGGTGGCCACTGTTGCTATCAGCGCGAAGATCTGCGCACCGTGGCCCGCGTAGGTCTTGTTGTCCGCGGTGCCAGTGTGATACTTGTGCAACATCGCGGCCAGGTTGCCCATCGCGGCCGCCGTGAACAGCGTGGCCGTAATTGCGCCGCGTGTTTCGGGCCCGGCACCGGTCTTGTCGAGGACTGCTTCGGCAGCCATCGAGCACAACTCCCGGAAGAGCGTGGCGCCGCCGGTTGCGACGAATTCATGACTGAACGCGTTGACGAGGTTGGCCGTCCACCCTTTGAGCGGTTGCGCGGCGCCGTAGGGATTCCGGGTCAGCATGTCGCCGACGTTCGAGATGAACGACTGGATCTGTCCCGGCCGGGACAGCGCGGCCGACAGGTTGTTGGTGATCGAGGCGGCCGATGCCGGACGTGTGCCCTCGGTCTGCGCGACCGAGATCTCCGCGGGCACCGATGTCGCGGCGGCGGCCAGCGTGCGGGTTTCCGGCGCTACCCGGGACGACGCGCTCGGAACGGTTGCTTCGGGCGGGCTTTCGGAATCCTGACTGTCGATGTCGTGCGCGACGACGTGAGGCGCCGAGAAGCTGGCCGGCTTCGGGGAGAGGGCGCTCCGGGACGCCGTGTCGTGCCCCTTGGGCAACGACGGTGTGTCGGGCAGGCGCGACGATGAGGCTTCCGCGTGGGAAGGCGTCGTGAAAGTGTTTTTTGTCGGCACCGGTTCGTCTTGCGGTGGCACGGCGCTCGTCGTTGCCTTTTCTTCGGGCGCGGGCGCCTCTTTCGGGAGCGGCACCGGGCTGGCCGCGCGCGACGTGTTGGGTGTCGATTCGGCCTCGCTCGTCGTCGCGGCTGTCAGCCCCGTGGCCGCCTTCTCGTGCGGCAACGGGCTGCCTGAACGCGACGTGGCCGATTGCGTGTCGGCAGCTTTCGTTTCCACGGTCTCCTGATTTCGAACGGACGCCGCACTGTCGTGCTGCGATGCAGGCGTGTGTGGCTGCGGTTCCTCGTGTACGGGCACTTCTTTGCTCGACTCCCCGCCGCCCGACAAGTTGAGCACCGGTATCGTCCCGTCTTCCAAGGCTGCACGTTGAGCGCCCAGCTTGCCCGAACCGGGCAGCGACCGTGAGCCGCCTTGGCGGCCGATCGCGGAGCCCGACGACGATGCGTGCGTAGGCAGCGAACTGCGCCTGACCGGCATCGGCGCCGGCAGCGGCGGCGATGGGAGCTGCTGCGCCGTCCCGGCCGGTTGCGATGTCGTCGAAAGCGGGCTCGCCTGCGCCGGTGCATGGTTGCCGGTGTGTGCCGGAAGGGCAGGCGCATTGCCCAGAGCGCCGAGCAATGCGCCGCCGGAGGGGCGCGGGCCGGTCATCGATGCGCTTCGTTGGCGCGGGGCCGGCGCGGGCTGCGTGTTGTCGCGCGGGAGGTCGAGCGATGATGACCGTACTTGCGTGCTGTTTCTGATCGTCATGACGTTTCCTTTCGGTTGATTTCGATCGTTCGACGTCGCCTCGCGACAAAGGCCCTGATGGACTTTCGCGCTGCCTCGTCGCGTCCAGGCGGTCGACGTGCCTTCGCGCGTCGATTCCGTCTTCGCGCTTTGCGAACGTGGGTTCTCGTGTTGGAAAGGTAAAACGACATAACGGTGGCAGCCTGCCGATTCCGAAGTGGCGTGCAAAAAAGCGCACGTCGATGCCGGCGCGGTGCTGCGCGTGCGGATCCATTTGCGCACTTCGTCGCATTTGCCGCATGCGCGCTTCGCAATTTCGCTCGCCGCGTCGCGTCGCTTGCGTGGCGCAATGCCGTGGAGCATAAGCTTGGGCTTGCATTCCTCGATATCGCTCCGCGTGAGTGGGATGCGGGGACCGTGCCGCACCGACATCGAGCGATGTTGCCGGCGACGGAAATCGTCATGTCACTCAAGGAGTTCTCCATGAGCAGCTTAGGAATTCGACCGGGGCTCGTCCAGTCCACTATCGCGAAATTCGAGAAAGGGACGAAGAACGGTGCGACCGACGGCGCGCAAAAGCAAGCGCCCGCGCGCAGCAAAGGCCAACTGGACGGGCTGTCCAGCTTCAAGGGGGCCGACGGCGCGCCGCCGCCGCCTCCGCCGCCGCGCAACTTCGCGAGCCTGCCGGGGCGCGCGGGGAACGTCGGTGCACAGGTGCTGAGTTCGGCGCTGCATGCCGGAAGCCACTTTCTGCCGCCTGGTATCGCGTCCACCGCGATGCATGCGGCGGGTGACATCGTGCGTCCATCGGCCCTCGGCGCAGGGGACCCCGTGACGCAAATGGCCGCGATGCAAAACGACTTCATGAGGCAGCAAAGCGAGATGACGCGGCTCAACAACGCGAACACGTTGGCGGCCGCCGTCAACCAGCAGTCGCAGGAGCTCACATCGGCGCTGGCGTCGGTGGGTAACAAGGGCGCCAGCAACATTTCGAACGCCGCCAAGGGGCAGTAACGGCTGCGGCGGGCCGCTGCGTTTTCGCGCGCGGCTCGCGAACGCCCCGTTCTGATCGTCCACACGTCCTGCCTGCCTTGTTCCTGCTTCGTCTGCGCTTCGTGCTTGCCCTGGCGCTCGCCATGCGGGACGATTTCTTCATGCAACGTCGCATTCTCGCTTGACGACGTTCGCCGGCAGCCGGGTCTCCCCGGCTACCCCCTCGTCTTACTGCCCGTCATCCGTCAGCTTCATGCGCTCGACGATGCGTTCCACCGAACGCGCGTAGCGGTCGCGCTCGGCAGGTGTCTCCGAATGGTAGGCACCGATCGCCGCCCAGGTATTCCCGTACTTGACCATCATCTTGTGCAGGTGCCACGCAGCCACGTAGACGCTCAGGCATGGGTTCATGAGGTCGTCCGCCGAGACGCCGTAGCGCGACAGCAGCGGAAGGTGAATCGAGTTGATCTGCATCATGCCGTAATCGGTCGAACCGTTCCGGTTGCGATGGAGCGCGTTCGCGTTGCCATGCGATTCTTGCCACGCGATCGCGCGCAGCACGACGGGGCTCACCTGCTGATAGGCTGCGGCCGCCGCAAAGCAGTCGGGAGTCTGCGCGCGCACTTCGGCGGGCCGCGCGGACAGAATGGCAAGCGCCAGCACGAGCGCCGGCTTGGGGGGGAATGGTCGCATCATGGATCATCCGGTAAGAGAAGCGGTGCGGGAATCGCTTCGCACCGACGTGCGAATGAAAACGCCGTCCGACCCACGCGTTTGCGTTTCGTCGGACGGCGTTGGCGGAAAAAAAGCCGCGGGCCGGCCGTGTTGGCGATCGGCGGTGCAGGCGCTTGGGCGCCGCACACCGCTGCCCTCAGCGGCCCATCGTCTCCGACGGTGCTTCCTGGAACACGCGCCGGTAGCCGTTGACCAGCGTCGAACGATGGCGCACGCCCCACTTGTTCGCGACGTCGAGCACGCGCGTGGCCGGTGCGCCGTCGTCGAGCAGATCGCCGCGAATGCGCTCCATCCGCTGGCGCCGGATCAGCTCGCTCGGCGACAGCCCGAGGTGGTTCTTGAACGCTGCCTGCATCGCGCGCTCGGTCACGCCCACGTGCGATGCCACTTCGCGCACCGAAAGGTCCTTTTGGTCGAGGTTGTCCATCAGGTAGCGATAGGCGCGGCGGTATTTCGCCGGCAGGCGGGCGCTCACGTCGTCGGAGCGCTGCGCCGTGCGCGACGCCTGCATGTGGTCGGCGGCGGCGGGCATCGACATGCTGTCCGCGCGCACGTGCTGAATCGACGCGAGCGCGTAGCGGCCGTAGAACTGCGCGAATTCCTGCGTGCGCATCTGCTGCTGCATGATCTTCGCGCGGCAGTAGAGGTAGTCGAGGTACCAGCGCGCATGCTGGCTGCCTTGCGAATTCGCCGCGCCGGACGCATCGAGCATCGCTTCGGCCAACGGCGTCGCGTGGCCGGCGATCGCGGCCAGCGTGATTTCCAGGCACAGGCTGCGGTGGTAATCGTTGAGGCCGGCCTGGCGGCTCCAGCTCACGTATTGCTTGAGCGTTTCGCCCGCGCTCGTCCGGCCGTCGGCGAGCGAAACGAGCCGGCTCAGGTGCGAGAGTCGTTCGGCCAGCAGCGGCAGCACGGTCCCGGCGGGCTGCGAGCCGGGTGCCGGTGCCTCGCTCGGCTCGAACTCCGCGATGGCCGAGCGCCAGTAGATGTGGTCGGCGAGTCGCTCGGCACCGTGCAGTTCGTGCTGCGCGAAGAGGTCCCGCCGCAGCGCGTCCACGAGGTAGCTCCAGCGGCGATCGCCATGCGTTGCCGCCAGCGCGGCCAGCTCGCCGAGGCGATGGCACGCCGCCTGGATCAAGCCCAGATGAAACGAAACGAGCGTCGCACCGAGGAGGCTGTCGAGACGTTGGCGCGGCGTGGCCGCCTTTTCCTCGCCGACGCGCTTGAAGCAACTGAGCGCGACGTTGAACTGGTTGCGGAACAAGGCTTGCCAGCCGGTATTGCGGCACGACGCGATACGCAGACCGTCGCG
Source organism: Burkholderia anthina (assembly GCF_001547525.1). Taxonomy (GTDB): domain Bacteria; phylum Pseudomonadota; class Gammaproteobacteria; order Burkholderiales; family Burkholderiaceae; genus Burkholderia; species Burkholderia semiarida. The sequence continues at coordinate 387,437 of NZ_LNJP01000003.1, read as the reverse complement.
ATGGGCGCGAATGGCTTTTTGCGCGCGGCGATACGTTTCCTCCGCTTCTTCATGGCGGCCGAGCATCAGCTCGAGGTCGGCGCAGACTTGCAGCTGTGCGTAGCCGGGCTGAGCTTGCGCCGTGTCGGTATCGGCATGGCGTGCGGCGTGGCGGACAGCGTCGAGAAACTGGCCGTGGAGCATTTTCGAGGCGACGTCCGCGGGGGTGTCGTCGAAAGCGAGGGCCGAGGCGGCGGCGAAGTAGATCGTTGAGAACATGTCGTGCTCCTGACTCAATGAGCGATGCGTTAAGCGGCGTGAAACGATTCGTGAAGCCGTGAGCGCATGTTTTCATCGCGGGCCGATTCAGGCGCGTGTTTGTGATGGTTTGTTACCTTCGGTTCGGCATCGGCATGTGCCGGATAGGGCGGTGCCGCGGTGGACTTTCACGCACGAGCGGGAGGCCTGCGTCGCGGCTTTTTGATGATTTGTTACGTTTGCCGCCGCCGTGCGCCGTTTGGCGCGGTGCACGGCGAGCCTGTCCGAATCTTCGTGTGTGACGCATGAACCGACGGCCAGGGAGCCGCTTCATGCCACGGAAACTCGAGTCGCTGCACATGCAGCTTCGGAAGATGATCACGGCGCGGCCACTTCCAGTCGGATGAGGCGGCGCTCAAGCTGATCTGGCTGGCGCTGCGCAGCGTCTTGGTCAAGTGGACCGGTTCCCGGCACGATTGGAGCGCGCCGTGAATCAGTTCGCGCTTGTTTATTCAGAAAGATTAAACAATCGAATCTGAATATCAATCCGCCTGACACACGGATTTCCGGATACCACCTGTACGGCACCCAATTGGCGGCTTGCCCGCGAACGGCGCCATAGCACACGTTTGTATCTGCCATATTTCCAGGGTGGCCATTCCGCGATTCGCGCAGAAGCGTCCAAAAAAAACATGGCGGCTGCCACAGAGCCATGCTGGGCGGGGCTTGCGTCGCGAAGGCGACGTTCTCGCGCCAGTGCCTGTATCATCCATGCCGGCCGAGACAGGATGATTTTCCAGGATTATTTTTTTACTTAAAGGTGCGTTGTACGTTGCCGTAAACACCCATTGAGCTGTAGTGCTATCCTTACGCGGCGTTACTGTTTTCTTACATAATTTCTTTCGAATTCCTGACGCCTTTCGGTACTGCTTTTAGGGCGGCTATTGGCATGGTTCAAGTAGATTGAAAAGAACGTGGCAACAAGAAAAATAGAGCTTCCGGTGCATCCGAGGTGCATGAGCGACAAGAGGCGGAACCGGGCGAGGGCGAATGTCTGGATAGCGGCGATGCCGCTGGCAATTCGGGCGCTGCTGTGCGGCGTCTGGTTCGCCTGCACGGTCGCGCACGCTTCCGATCAGCAAGTGATCGTCGACGGCGGGCAGCGCCTGGGCGGCGTCGTGCGCACGGGCGGCCACGACGTGCCGTTGCTGCGCGCGCTCGAGCAGATCATGCCGACGAGTTACAGCATCAATGTGCCGAACGCAGGCGCATGGGCCGACGCGCCGGTGAGCTGGCGCGCCGGCTCGTCGGTCGCGCACGCGCTCGGCGACGTGCTGTCGGTCGATCCCGCGCTGCAGGCGCGCGTCGATACGGATATGCGTTTGCTCACGGTGACTGCGCATGCGCGGCGCGCAAACGTTGACGCGCCGCGGCCTGCCTCGCAGGCGGCCGGCGCGGCGTCACGCATGAACGGTGCCGCCACGAATGCGTCTTCCACGTTGCCCACGGGCGCGGCGGCGATGGCGCCCGCGGCGGGGCCTGCCATTGCACAGGCGCAGGCCGTGGCGCAGGCGCGCGTTTCGACGTCGACGCCCGCAGCACCGGCATCGGCTCGCATACCGGCGGCAGCACCGGCGGTCCTGCCCGTGGCGGCACCGGCACCGGCACCGGCACCCGCTCCGGTGACGACGCCCGCACCGGCAGCCGGGCCGGCGATGCCGGCATCGGTACCGGCACTTGTTTCAGCACCGCCGCGAGCGCAGGTACCGGCGCCGGCAAAGCGTGACGCCATCGAGCCCCCGCTGCTCGCCGCCATGCAGCCGGCGTCCGGCCCGGAGTCGCCGGCCCCATCGTGGGCGCCCGCCGCGACGCCGGCGTTCGCGCCCGCGGTGGCGCCCGAGCGCACGGAGTGGCAGATGCGCCTGTCGGACGGCTCCGTGCGCAATGCGCTCGCGCGCTGGGCGAGCGAAGCCGGCTGGCAATTCATTTGGGACGTGCCGACCGATTTTCAGGTCGACGCGACGGCCACGATACACGGCACGCTCGCCGAAGCGCTGCGTCAGGTGACCAATGCGCTCGCCGGCGCGCAGGTGCCGATTCAGGTGGTCTTGTACCAGCGCAACCGCGTCATGCGCGTCGTTCCCAAAGGAGCAAGTTGATGAGCGTCCTCCGTCGTCCTTTCGTCATCCTTGCCGCCTGCCTCTCGCTGCTCGCGGGGTGCACCGGCCTCCTGGACAAGATCGAGCGCAGCTCCCAGGCCGATACCGCGCGTGCGGGGCAATTGCTCGGCAAGCTGTCGAACGGCGACAACCGCGCGGTGCCGGGCAGTGACGACGTCATCGTCAAGGACGAACTCTGGCTGTCGGGCAAGACGATCAAGATCGCCGCGAAATCGACGCTGCCGAAGCTCTTCGACGAGCCGGCGAGCTTCGACGGCACGGTCGATTCGCTGCGCATGTTCGCCGATCGCATTTCGCGCCTCGCGCACCTGCCGGCCAAGGTCGCGCCGGGCACGAGCGAAGCGGCCGCGCGCGCGACGCAGACCGCGGTCGATACGGGCGGCGCCGGGGCCTATCCCGGCGTGCCGCCGCTGCCACCGGGCCTGCTGCAGGGGCCCGCGCCGAGCACGAGCGCCGCGACGGTGGCCGCGCGGGTGCCGAACGTATCGTCGCCCGTGCGCATCGCGTATTCGCGCGGCACGCTGCGCGGGCTGCTCGACACGGCGTCGGCCCGCTTCGGCGTCTACTGGAAGTACGAGGACGGCGCGATCGTCTTCTTCTACACGGCCACGCGCGTCTACCAGGTGGTCGCCATTCCGGGCGACTCGAGGCTGGATACGAACGTCGTGAGCGGTGCGAGCAACAGCGGCGGCGCGTCGGGCAACGGCGCGGGGGCCGCGGGCGGATCGGGCGCCGGTGGCGCGGGCATCGGCGGCGGAGGCGGCGGGGCGTCCGGTTCGCCGTCGGTGTCGTCGGACAACACCGCGAACATCACGATGAACGCGCAGCTCTCGGTGTACAACGGCTTGCAGACGGCGATCAAGGCGATGCTCTCTCCGGCAGGCTCGGTCATCACCTCGCCCGCCACAGGCTCGATCTCGGTCACCGATACGCCCGACGTGCTCGAACGCGTGGGCGAGTTCATGGAGCAGCAGAACCGCGTGCTCGCGCGGCAGGTGCTCGTCAACGTGACGGTGCTGTCGGTCACGCTTTCCGCGCAGGACAGCTACGGCATCAACTGGCACGCGGTTTATCAGGCGCTCGGCACGCAGTTCGGCATCACCACCGCGTTCACGAGCATGATCCAGAACCCGAGCGAGCTCTCGGCCACGGTGATCACACCGTCGAGCCGCGCCTCGAGCACGACGGCCATCATCGATGCGCTTTCGACGCAGGGCACGGTGCACCGCAAGACCTCGGCCTCGATCACGACGCTCAACGATCAGCCCGTTCCCGTGCAGGTGGCCGAGCAGCAAGGCTATCTCGCGCAGATCTCGACGACCAACACCGTCAACATCGGCAGCCAGACGTCGCTCACGCCGGGCACGATCACGACAGGCTTCAACCTCACGGTGCTGCCGCACATCCTCGACGACGGCACGATCATGATGCAGTTCTACAGCAACATTTCGTCGCTCGTGAACCTTGCGCCGTTCGGCCCGGCGAACCAGCAGATCCAGCTGCCGACCGTCGATACGCGCAACTTCCTGCAGCGCATCGCCGTGAAGTCGGGGCAGACGCTCGTCATCAGCGGCTACGAGGGCATCACCGATCAGGATAACCGGCAAGGCGTCGGCCATCCGTCGAACTACGCGATGGGCGGGTTCAACGCGTCCGGCACGCGCGAGGTGATCGTCATCCTGCTGTCGCCGATCGCGATCAACGGCGCTTGACGCGCGCTCGGGCACAGGATCCGTCATGGCGACGCAAGTCATCCAGATCGGCCGCCAGCGTTTCATATGCGGCCTTTTCTGGCAATCGCTCTCGCGCCGGCACGCGCTGCGCGCGGAGGCCGTGGAACTCGCCGCGCGCCTGAATTTCGATGCGATGGTGCTGCGTATCGACCGCACCTTCGCGGGCGTGGGTTTCGCGAGCACGCGCGAGGGCGCGCAACTGGGCTTGCCGTCGCTCGGCGCGCTCGTGTCGAAGACGATCGCGGCCGAAGGCGCGTTCTACGACGGACGCCAGCAGCCGGCGCCCAACTGGCTCGGTGCGTTTCATCTGCCCGACGGGCGCTGGGCCTACTTCGCCGTGCGCGACGGCGCGTTCCTGCCGAACGGCGACTGGATCGGTTCCAGCGAAGACGTGTTCGAGCGGCTGCACGGCGATTACAGCCTCGGCGGCTGGAACGTCGTCATCGGCGATCCGCAGCTGGAAGTGCAGGGGTTCCACAACTTCTACGCGCGGCGCATCGAGGACATGATCCCGCGCCGGGGCGGCAAGCCGCATTTGCCGCGCTGGCTCAATCTGTCGCGGGTCTCGCGGCGCGCACCGCGGCGCGAGGTGCTGCTGGTCGCCGGCGCGATCGTGGTGGCGGCCGCGGTGGCGGCCGGCATCGTCGCGTACCGGCACCACCGTATGGAACTCGAGCGGCAGCAGGCGTTCGAGCGGATGCGCGCGGAACTCGCGCTGCATCCGCCCAAGCCCGCGGCGCCGCCCGAAGCCGCGCACCCATGGGCCGGCGCGCCGCGGCCCGATGCGTTCGTTCGCGGGTGCCTCGATCACTTCACGCACATCGCGCCGGGCGGCTGGGAACTCGACGACTACGTTTGCCGCGCGTCGAACGTCAGCTACAGCTGGTCGCGGGGCGGATCGAACGTGGCGATGCTGATGGCGGCGGAGCCGCGCGCGACGATCGACGGCAACGGCGAGCATGCGAGCTACGTGGAGCCGCTGGCCTTGCCCGCAGGGGGAGACGAAGTGCTCGATGGCGTGCACGGCGTGCGCTTGCGCATGCTTTCCGCCTTCCAGTTGCTGGGCATCGGCCTGACGTTCACGCTGCAACCGGCAAGCGCGCCGCAGCGCGGCTTCGCTTCGCAAACGCTGGACCGGCTGCAGCCGGGCGGCGGCCCGCCCCCGGCGCCGAGCTGGCAGACCTGGCGCATGTCGGCGCAACTGGGCGACGTGCGGCCCGACAGCCTCATCAGGTACCTCGACGAGCCGGGCGTGCGCGTCGAGACGCTTTCATACAAATCCGGGCAGTGGACGCTCGACGGAGTGCTCTATGAGAAATGACGATGCATTGACTGTGCTGGTGCTCGCCTGCTGCTGCGCGTGGCCGTTGGCCGCGTTCGGCGAGGCCAGCGCCGCAGCCGCCACGGCCGCCGCGCCCGCTGAAGCGGCGCCGCGCATGAACGTCGTTCCGACACCGGCCGCCGTGCAGGCAGCCAACGAACTGATGCGGCTACAGGAGGAAACGATGATCCTCAAGGCGCAGCTGAAAAAGCTCGATGCGCAGGCGCAGGTGGCGGAGCGGCAAGAAGCGCTGCACCGGATGGGCAGTACCGTCTCGTCGTATTCGGACGTGTCGCTCGTGGCGACACAAGGGCTCGGCAAGAAGCTCGGCGCAACCGTGGCGACGAGCGATGGCGCGGAGTTCGACGTCGGGCCCGGCGATACGCTGCCCAACGGCATGCGCGTGGCGGCCATTCGCCCGGGCGCGATCGTCCTCGCATCGCAGGACGGACGGCGCACGACGCTGACCGTCTCCGCGAGCGCGCGGCAGCAGCCCGCGCGCAACGTCGCGTCGACAGGCTCGCCCGGCGTGCCGCCGATACCGACGCTGCCTGCGTTGCCGATGCCTGCGAGGTGACGCGATGAGTTCGTCTGCCACACCTCCGGGCAAGACGCCCACGAGCGTGACGCCGCTGATTCTCTCGCGCGCCGTGAAGCCGATCGAAACCGATCCGTCTCTTGCGCAGGTTCAGCCCGCGGCTCCAGCCGCGCCGGCTCTCGCGCCCGTCGCGCGGCCACGCGAGCCGGTGCTGAGCGCCGTGGCCGCGGCCGCCGCCGCGTCGGTGCGGCCCGCGCAAACGGCGTCGCAAAGCCAGCCGCCGGGGCAGGCGCTGCCGCTCGCCGCGGTGGCGCGCCCGCTTTCGGACAGCGGCGAGTTCGCCGCGAGCGACGAGGAGCGCAAGTTTCTCTGTCTGCTCGACGACGGCACGCTGCTCGTTGCCGAAGGGCACGAAATGAATCCGTTCGTGCTGTCGTACTGCGCGAGGCTCGAACGGCTCAATTGCCGCTATACGACGCGGCTGGTGACGCTCGATGCGATCAGGCGCAGCTATCAGGGCCCGCGCCGCGACGGTAGTGCCGAGCGCATCGATCACACGCAGATGCAGGCCGTCGCGAAGAACCTGATCGCGCGGGCGTGCGACGAGCGTGCGTCGGATATCCATATCCGTGTGAACCGCTTCAGCACGGAGATTCTTTTTCGCATCCACAACGAACTCGTGCGCATGTCGGAGCAGACGCGCGAGTACGGCGAGCGGCTGCTCGCCACGCTTTACGCGGCGATGTCGAGCGTATCGGACAACACCTACAAGCCGAACGAACGCCAGGACGCGGCCATCGGCGATCGCGACAAGCTGCCGGACCGGCTTTTCGGCGTGCGGATCGCGACGGCGCCCACGAGCGTCGGCAGCGTCATGGTGCTGCGGCTGCTCTACAACGATGCGGGCGAGGCGACGGCCCTGACCGAGCTCGGCTTCACGGTGGCGCAGGCGAACGCGTTCGAGCTGCTCGCGCAGCAGCCGCACGGCATGAACATCATCAGCGGCCCGACCGGCTCGGGCAAATCCACGACGTTGCAGCGCGTGCTGACGAGGCAACTGCGCGAGATGGCCGGCTCGATCCACGTCATCACCGTGGAAGACCCGGTGGAGTACCCGATCGAGGGCGCCGTGCAGACGCCCGTCGTCAACGCGCCGACGGAAGAGGCGCGCTCGCTCGCGTTCGCCGCCGCGATCGCGAACGCGATGCGGCTCGATCCCGATACGATCATGATCGGCGAAGTGCGCGACCGTGCATCGGCGCAAAGCGCGTTGCGCGCCGCGATGACGGGCCATCAGGTCTGGACGACGGTGCACGCGAACGGCGCGCTCGCGATCGTGGACCGTCTCGTCGATCTCGGCTTGCCGATCGCGATGGTGACGGACGAATCGCTCGTCACGGGGCTCATCAGCCAGCGGCTCGTCAAGCTGCTGTGTCCGCACTGCTCGCGCCCGCTGGCCGAGTCGATGGCGCAGCTCGACATGGGGCTCGTCGCGCGCTTGAAGCGGGCCGTCGGCGCGCGGTTCGACGCGGTGCGCGTGGCCGGGCCGGGCTGCCCGCATTGCAAGAACGGCACGGTCGGCCGGACCGTGGTGGCCGAGGTCGTGCGCACCGACGCGACGTTTTGCGAATTGCTGCGCGCCGGGCGCAAGCCCGATGCGCACGCGTACTGGCTCGGCGAGCTCGCGGGGCAGACGGTCGCGCAGCACGCGCTCGAAAAAGTGGCGGCAGGCCTCGTCGATCCGCGCATGGCGGAGCGCGTGGTCGGGCCGTTCATGCAGGGCAGCGGGGGGCGGCCGCAGCCGCTCGGAAGCGGCTATGGCACTTGAGCTCAACCGGCGCTGGGCGCGCCTGCAACTCACGACGCAGGCGCGCCTGCGGCTCTATCGCAAGATCGCGAAAATGCTCGCGAACGGTTTGCCGTTGCTCAAGATTCTCGAGGAGCTCGAGTTGCGTGCGTCGCACGAGGGCCGCAAGCCGAACGAGCCGCTGGCATTGACGCTCGCGGACTGGCGCGGCGTCGTGCAAAACGGCGGCATGCTGGCCGAGGCAATGGCGTGGTGGGTGCCGCATACCGAGCAGATGATCGTCATGGCCGGCGAGCAGTCCGGGCGCCTCGAGGCCGCGCTGCTGAACGTGTGCAACGTCGTGCAGTACGGCCGCCGGATCCGGACGGCCATCGTCGGCGGGTTGACCTACCCGTGCGTGATCGTGGCGATGACGATCGGGTACGTGTACCTCTTCGGCAAGCTCGTGATTCCGCGCTTCGCGTCGATCGTGAGCCCGGAGCGCTGGCACGGCGTCGCGAAGTCGCTCTACGAGCTGTCCCGGTTCGTGCAGGGCGGCATGATCTACTGCCTCCTGGTGCTCGCGATCCTCGTCGCGGCGCTCTTGTACTCGATGCCGCGCTGGTCCGGCAACGTGCGGGCCTGGCTCGACCGCTACCCGCCTTACTCGATCTATCGGCTCATTACGGGCTGCGGTTTTCTCGTCGCGCTTTCGTCGCTGCAGGCGGCGGGCTTCACGGTCGAACGCTCGCTCGCGCGGCTGGCCGCCGATGCGACGCCGTGGCTCAGGCAGCGAATCGACGACATGCTGTTCGGCGTGAAGTCGGGGCTCAACGTCGGCGAGGCGATGAAGAACGCCGGCTACCGGTTTCCTTCGGAGGAGATCGTCGACGATCTGTGTGTGTATGCCGAATACAAGGGCTTCGCCGAGGCGCTGCACGCGATCGCCAACGAATGGATGACCGACGGCGTGGAGACGATCGAGGCGCAGATGCGCGTGGTCAACGGCGCGGCGATCGTCGTGCTCGCGCTCGTGCTGTCGTGGCTCATCAGCGGCTTCTTCGGAATTCAGCAGGAAATTGCGGCTTTGGCCCGGAGTGTGCATTGAGCCTGCCGTGTAATGACGTGCAAGCGCAGTGCAAACGAACGGGTGTTGAAGGTAGGGGCACGTCTTTCTCGCGTGCCGATTGAGGAAACCAAGGAGAGCAACATGAATGTCAAGACCGTCGCATCGATTCGCGCCCGGGTGGGCAGCCGTGGGGCGCGGCACATGCAGCGTGGCGCCACCCTGCTCGAAGCGATCGCCTATCTCGGGATCGCCGCAATCGTCGTCATCGGCGCGATTGCGCTGCTGCGCGGCGCATTCGGCAGTGCTTCGTCGAATCAGACGGCCGAGCAGGTGACGGCCATCCAGACCGGCGTCAAGAAGCTGTATATGGGGCAGACCAACGGCTACAACGGGCTGACGACGACCGTCGCCATTGCCGCCGGCATCATCCCGACGACGCTCGTCATCGACACCGCGGCAAATACCGTCACCGATGCCTGGGGTGGCGCAGTCACCGTTACGAGCGCTACCAGCGGTACATTCACGATCGAATTCGATTCCGTACCGACGGACGTATGCATCAACGCGGCGTCTGCCGGCGGAACCTGGACGGCCGTCTCTATCGGCGGTGCGACGCAAACCGTGCCGGTCACGCCCGCCGCCGCTCAGGCCGCTTGTGCCGGTGGTGCGAAGAACATCATCTGGACCTCCGCCTGATCGAGGCCAGAGTATCGGCCTTCACTCCGATTGACGCCACGAGCCGCCTGCCATGTTCCTGATCTGGATCGTCGCCGCCTTCGCGATGCTGACCGGTGCCTACGCGCTGCTCGGCGCCGAGGCGGCGCCGGCACCGCTCGCGCCGTCGGCGATGGCGCTCGCGGCGAACATGAGCGCCTACCGGCAGGCCGTGGTGGCCTTCGCGCGCGCCAACCCGTCGTTCGCCGGCAGCGTGCCGGCGGCGAGCGTCGCGCCCTACCTCGGGGCGACCGTACCCGATCCGATGTGGCGGAACTACGTCCAGCCCAATACCGGCTATGCGGGCAGCCTGGTCGTGGTCTATGCGGCGTCGGCGGCCGCCGCGGCCGCGGTCGACGGCATCGAGCAGATTGCGCAGGGCTCGGCGCTGGCCGGCGTGGCGCTCGGCGCCAACCTCGTGTCCCCCGGCAACCCGGCCGTGCCGCTGCCGGCCGCACTGGCGAACGCGATCCCCAACGGCATGCCGGTATGGATGGCGCAAGCGTATGACTGAGCACACCCGTACCCTCGCTCGCATCGGCATGCGGCGCGCCGGCCTCCGTGCGCGGCCAGCGCGCCGCATGTCCGGCTTCACGATGGTGGAGATGCTGGCGGTACTTGCGCTCGCGGCATTGATGATGGCGGGCCTCGTCACGCTCACGAACTCGTCGCTCGACGATACGCGCGCGCAGCAGGCCGCGCTTTATCAGTCGCAGCTGACGGCGGCCGCCACGCGGCTCATTCGGCAGAACTACACGGCGCTCGCGGCCCAGGCCACGACCACCTCGCCGGTGATCGTGAAAATGACCGGCTCGCCGTATCAGCTGTCGACCTACCTGTCGAATGCGTTGAGCGGCACGAACCCGTATGGTCAGACGCCGTGCCTGCTCGTCTACGCGGCCCCGGGCGGCGCCAGCCCGGTGGCGTTGCAGGCGCTGCTCGTCACGGAGGGCGGCCGAACCATTCCCGATCCCGAACTCGGCTACATCGCGGCGAACGCCGGCCCGGGCGGTGGCTCGATTCAGGCGACGAACAATACGATCGGCGCGGCCACCGGCGCCTTCGGCACCTGGAAGGTCGATACGCCCAACCCGGCGAATAGATCCTGCACAAGCACGAAAACGGGCACGGGACATCTGGCGAGCCTTATCTTCTACGACGGCACGCAGGCGCAGAACGTCGATTATCTGTACCGCGTGGCCGTGCCGGGCAACCCGCAGGCGAACACGATGCAAGTGCCGATCGTGCTCGCGCAGCAGATCGACTACGCCGCCTGCACGCAGCCCGGCGCCATCGCGGCCGACTCTTCGGGCAACGTCCTGAATTGCGATGGAACGCAGCACATGTGGGTGCCGCAGGCGGCCTATCACTGGCGCGAACCGGTGGCCGACGAAGCGGCGCTCGCGGGCGTCGCCGCGCATCAGGGCGACGTGCGGCTCACCGCCGCGACGAATCGGGCCTATGCGTACGACGGCGCCGCATGGCAAGCGCTGGCGGTGGACGAAGCGGGCAATCTCGCGCTCGGCAACGCGAACAACGTCGGCGACCCATGCCCGCCCGCACCGCAGAATGCGGCCATCGCCCCCGCGTCGGCGAGCACGACGCTCGTCTCCACCGATGCGAGCGGGCGCGTGCTGTCGTGCCGCGGCGGCAGGTGGCAAACGCAAAGCGAAATCGAGCCGGCGTCATCGCTCACGGGCTGTCAGCTCGTGATGGCCAACCCGAACGGCGCGGGCGATTACTCGGCCTGCACGAGCCAGCCGGCGACGAACTTCCAGTCGGGCGCCTATTCGTACAACGGCAGCAACGGGACGTACTCGTATACGTTCAGGACGACCGTCAACCTCACCAAGCCGGGAATCATCGTCGCGTCCACGTGGGCGCATCTGAACGACGGCATGTGCAACGGCCCCTCCGGCAACCGCGGGCAGCTCTCGCAGAGCATCGACATCACCGACGGCGGCAACCACAACCTCGGGCATACGGAAAGCCAGACGCCGACGCTCCAGGACGATTCGGGCGGGATCAACAACGCGCTGTCCCAGGCGGGCACGCCTGGCACCTACACGATCATCGTGACGACGAACTGGGCGACGTACGCCGGTATCACGACGCCGTGGGTCAGCAGCTTTTGCGGGGAGTCTGGCCAGACGGTCTGGAACACGCCCGTCGCGGCGGGCTGGACGATCAACTCCTACTACTGAGCGCCCAACCGTGAGCCCGTCGACACCGCACACCTTCGCAGCACCGCCACGCACGGTGCGACCGGCGCCATTGCGCCGGCGCGGCCTTCGCGCGGGCTCAGTGCGGCGCGAGCGTCTGCAGCATTTCGTGCAGCTCGAGCCGATTGTAGGTCGCGCGCAGCACGTCGCGCGGCAGGCATTGCCGCTTCGATACGAGGCTGAAGAGGTGATCGTTGAGCATGCGCGACATGTTGTCTTCCTTGCGCTTCATGAATTCGGCAAGGTAGGGCAGCTTGCCCGGATCGGTCAGCAGGCCGCTGATCTGCTGATTGTTGTTGAACAGCAGCTCGCTCGCGAGCACGAGGTTCTCGCCATCCTCCGTCGGCACGAGGCACTGGCAGATCACGCCGATCAGGCAGTTCGCGAGCGCGGCCGCATAGCGCTCGCGCTGCTCGGCCGGAAAGAACGACAGCAGCCGCGTGAGCGTGCCGATCGCGCTGCCCGTGTGCATCGTCGCGAGCACGAGGTGGCCCGATTCGCCGGCCTGCAGCGCCGTCTCCGCCGTCTCGGGGTCGCGCACCTCGCCCACCATGATGACGTCGGGCTTTTGCCGCAGCGCCTCGCGCAGGCCGGCCGAGAAGCTCGGCGTGTCGGTGGGCACTTGCCGCTGCGACACGATCGACGTGCGGCCCTCGAGTTCGTATTCGATCGGCTCCTCGATCGTGACGATGTGGCTGTTGCGCGTGCGGTTGATGTGCTCGAGCAGCGACGCGATCGTCGTCGTCTTTCCCGAGCCGGTCGGGCCCGTCACGAGGATCAGCCCCTTGGCGCTGTCGATCATCGAGCGCACGTAGGCGGGCAGGCCGAGCTTGTCGAGCGCGAGCGGCTGCAGCGGCAGGCGTCGGATCGAGATGACGAGCTTGCGGCCGCCATTGGTGCGGTAGATGTTGCAGCGAAGGCGGCAGCGCGTGAGCACGAACGGGCGATCGATCGCGCCGTGCTGAAGCTGCGCCTCCCAGTCCGGTTCGATCGCGGCCAGCGTGGGCAGCATTTCGTCGTGGAGCACGGGCTCCTCGCCGACGGCGAGCCAGCCGCGCGGCGCCTTGATCATGATCGGCCGGTCCTGCTCGATGTGAATGTCGGTGAAAGTCTGCCGCAGGTCGATCAATTCGAGAATCTCGCGCGTCAGGTCGCGACGTTCGTGACTCGGAGCGTTCATCGTCAGTGCCCTTCCTATGAAAGATAGTCGGAACTTACATGAAAACTTTGTCTATGTGTCGGCGAAGCATCGGGCGGCGCCGCGTACGTTTCATCGCGGGCGGCGCGTCATGAACTGGGCTTGCCGACTGGGCACCGTGGCCCTCGCCGCCGCGCTCGCATTCGGGGCGACGGCCCCCGTTGCCGAGGCGGCGGCCGTGCGCTGGAAGTCGTCGATCGTCGATTACGAAGCGCAGGGCAAGGACATCAAGGATGTGCTGCGCGACTTCGGCGCGAGCCAGGGCGTCCCCACGCGCATCGCCGCCGATGTGGGCGGCACCGTGAGCGGCAAGTTCCATCTGCCGCCGCGGCGCTTTCTCGATACGCTCGCGGCGTCGTTCGGCTTCGTGTGGTACTACGACGGCGAAGTGCTCGACATCACGACGGCCGCCGAACTGCAGAGCACGCTCGTGAAGCTCGATTCGGCCGATACGGGCGCGCTGCGCGAGGCGCTCGACCGGCTGCGCATCTCCGACGAGCGCTTTCCGATCGTCTACGACAGCGCGCAGGGCACGGCGCTCGTGAGCGGGCCGCCTCGCTACGTGCAGATGGTGACGAACGTGGCGTCGCGGCTCGACAACAACGCCGCGCATCGAAGCGGCACGCAGGTACGCGTCTTTCCGCTCTATCACGCGTGGGCGCACGACCGCACGGTGCCCATCGACGGCCAGCAGGTCACGCTGCAGGGCGTGGTGGCCGTGCTCAACGGCATCTACCACCCGCGCACGGCCAAGGCCGCCGACAAGCGCGGCGACGGCGAGGGCGGCCGCCCGGCGAGCGGCGTGAAGCGCACCACGCCGATCAACGACGTGAACGGCAATGCCTACAACGGCCCGTACATTCCGCCGCCGGTGCCGTCGGGCGCGGCCGGCAAGGGCATGTTCGCCGGGCTCACCGGGCAGCCTTCGCCGGCCGTGGCCGCGGCGGTGGGCGAGCCGCCGCCGCCGCAGAACACGAGCACGGCGCCGGCGAGCGACGATCAACTGCCCGTCATCGTCGCGGACCAGCGCACGAACTCCGTCGTGATTCGCGATACGGCCGACCGGATGGATCAGTACGGCAAGCTGATCGATCGCCTCGACGTCAAACCGCAACTGATCGAGATCGAGGCGCACATCATCGAGATCGACGACGACGCGCTGCATCAGCTCGGCGTCGACTGGACCGCGCACAACAGCCACGTCGACGTGCAGACCGGCACCGGCACGCTCGCACAGAGCACCTACAACGGCACGCTCTCGCAGAACTTCGGCCAGACGGCGCTGCCGGGCAACTTGCTCGCGGCGGCGACGCCCGTGGGCGCATCGGTGGCCGCCGTGCTCGGCGACGCCGGCCGCTATCTGATGGCGCGCATCTCGGCGCTGCAGCAGACGAACGCCGCCAAGATCGACGCGAGCCCGAAGGTCGTCACGCTCAACAACATCGAGGCCGTGATGGACAACCAGACGCAGTTTTTCGTGCCGGTGTCGGGATACACGTCGGGCGACCTCTACAGCGTGTCGACGGGCATCTCGCTGCGTGTGCTGCCGATGGTCGTGGAGGAGGACGGGCGCACGCGCATCAAGCTCGACGTGGCGATTCAGGACGGCCAGCTCACCGATCGGACGGTCAGCAACCTGCCGGTGATCCAGAACAGCACGATCAACACGCAGGCGTTCATCGAGGAGGGGCAGGCGCTGCTCATCGCCGGCTATCGCGCGGACAGCGCGACGATGGGCGTGACCGGGGTGCCCGGACTCTCGAAGATTCCGTTGATCGGCGCGCTCTTCCGGACCGACAGCCGCCAGAAGAGCCACATGGAGCGGCTCTTCCTGCTGTCGCCGCGCGTCATCTCGCCGTGATTCACCGCAACCGCCCGCACCGGGGAATGCAGGAGGCCATGTGAACGAATCCGATACTCAGCCGCATTCGCTGCCCGGCGGGCAGCCCGGCAAGCCGTCCGAGCCGCGGCCCGCCCAATCGGGCTTGCCCGCCGAGGGATGCGCCGACGGCGCCGCCGATCGCCGCCTGTCCGACGACGAGGCGCGCCGCGTGCGCGGCACGCTGCGCGGGCTGCCGTGCGGGGTGATCGTGCTCGATCGCGCGGGCGCGGTCGTTCACGCGAATGCGCGCGCGCTCGAGATGCTGGCGATGGCGTTGCCCGCGGGCGTCGATTTCAGCGTGGCGCTGAGCGAGCGCTTCGAGATGACGGACGTGCCGCGGCTGCGCGATCTCGAAGCGGGCCGCGAGGTGCGCGTGGACGATTCGACCTTCTGGATTCAGGCGGGCCCCGCTGGTGCGTGCGGCGGTGCGGGGGCGGGCGAATCCGTCATCGCCGTGACCGACGTGACGCCGTTCGCGCGCTCGCTCGACGAGCGGGCCATGTCGCTGCGCTTCTTGCTGCACGATCTGCGCTCGCCGCTCAATTCGATCAGCGCGCTCACGCAGCTCGACGCGAGCGACCCCGAGGCGTTCGAGCGCTGCGGCGGCATGCAGCAGATCACCTCGCTCGCGCAGTACGTGCTCTCGCTCGGCGAGCAGTTCATCTTCTCGTCGGTGACTGAGCATTTGCAGGCGCGCGACTTCAAACGGTTCGATCTGCGCGCGACGCTGCGCCAGATCATCTCGCAGCTGGAGGTCACCGCCGTCTATTGCGGCGTCGCGCTACACTTGTGGCTGCCCGACAGCGCACCGCTGTGGGTGAGCGGCATGCGCAACTTCGTGGCGCGCGCCGTCCAGAACGTCATCGACAATGCCGTTCGCGCGTCGCCGCGCGGCGAGGCAGTGACCGTGTCGATCCGGCAGGCCGACGGTTTCGCCGAGGTGGTCGTCGACGATCGCGCAGGCGGGCTGCCGGGTCTCGTCGAGGGCGATCGGCTGGCCGACTTCGAGAAGCTCGGCAAGCGGACGGCAACGGGCTTCGGCCTCGGGCTCAAGCTCGCCGTGCAGATCGTCGGCATGCACGGCGGCGCACTTTACGCGGAGCTCAACGGGCAAGGCGGTACCATGTTCGTGCTGCGTCTGCCGTGCCTGAATCCTGTCGCCGCGAAGCCGCACGCGACATCGCTCGTCGATGCCGACCGCGCGTTGCGCGCGGCGCGCGGCGAGTGAGGCGCCGGAGCGCGGCCCGTATTCGTTTGGCACGCGTCGCGCGGACTGGGCGCCGCTCCCGCGCGGCCGTCGGAACCTAAGGTCCATATGAAATCGCTTGCAGGCAAACCCGTACGCATTCTGTTCGTCGAGGACGACGTCGCGCATCACGCGCTCGTCCATTCCTGGCTCAAGAGCGAGGGCTACCACATCGACGCTTTTCACAGCGGGCTCGACGCGCAGCAGTTTCTGTCGGAGCAGTGGGCCGATCTCGCGATTCTCGACTGGGACCTGCCGGGCGTTTCCGGCGACAAGCTGCTGCAAAAGATCCGCAGCCGTTCGCAATCGATCATGCCCGTGATTTTTCAGACCGTGCACTCGGCGGAGTCCGACATCGTGCGCATACTGGATGCAGGTGCCGACGACTATCTCGTGAAGCCCTACGACAGGCAGGTGCTGCTCGCGCGCATGCGCGCGCTGCTGCGGCGCTTCGCGCCGATGAACGTGCAGGGCCGCAAGATGTTCGTCGACGGCGAATGCGCGCTCGATCAGCAGGCGCGCTCGCTCGTGGTGGCGGGCGTGGCGCACAAGCTCGGCACCAAGGAGTTCGACATTCTCTGGCATCTCGCCCGGCACACGGGCGCCGTCGTGCTGAGGCAGGATCTGATGAGCGTGGTCTGGGGCTGGGATGCGGCCGTGCAAAGCCGCTCCGTCGACATGTACGTGAGCCGCCTGCGCGCGAGCCTGAAGGCGGCCGGCGTCGGCTGGACCGTGCAATCGGTCTATGCGACGGGTTACCGCCTGACCCTCAAGCCGGATGTGGATCAGTCGGGCGCCGGTGCGTCGGGCGCCGGTGCGTCCCCGGAAGGCGCCGCATGAGCGCGGCCCGCACGCGGACGCTCGCACGCGGCGCCGTCGCGGCCTTCGTCTGCGCGGCCGCCGTGCACGCGCAGGCGGCGAGCATGGCGTGGGCCGGCGGCCCCGGCGCGCGCTTCGTCTACGTGACGAACGGCGCGGGCCTCGCGGAGGTCCTGAATGCGTTCGCGGCGGGGCAGCACGTTGCCCTGCGCATCGACGGTCAAGTGGAGGGCGTCGTGAGCGGCCGTTTCGCGATGCCGCCGCAGCGTTTTCTCGACGTCATGAGCCGCTCGTACGGATTCGTCTGGTACTACGACGGCGCGGTTCTGCACGTGTCGCCCGCGAACGAGCAGGCGCATGTCGCCATCCGGCCTCACTTCCTTTCCGCGAAAGCGCTGCGTGCGTCGCTCGAGCAGGCGGGTCTTGCCGATACGCACTTCCCGTTGGCGGTGGATGCCGGCGCGCAAACCGTGAACGTGCGCGGGCCGGCGACCTACGTGGAGCGTATTCGTGCCGCGGCCGAGCGCTTCGAGCGCGACGCGCGAAAGCGCGTGCGTTTGTCCGTGCGGGTGTTTCGCCTGAGTGCCGCGAATGCCGCCGACGAAACGCGCGTGGTCGATGGCCGCACGCTCGTCGTGCCGGGTGTGGCCACGCTGTTGCGGCGCCGTTTCGAGCGCCCGGCCGTTGCGAGCGGGCCCGCCGTTTCCGATGCACCGCGGATCGTCGAGTTCGATGCGGCGCTGCCGGCGATCGAAGCGGATGCGACCACGAATTCCATCCTGATA
Source organism: Burkholderia anthina (assembly GCF_001547525.1). GTDB lineage: Bacteria > Pseudomonadota > Gammaproteobacteria > Burkholderiales > Burkholderiaceae > Burkholderia > Burkholderia semiarida. The sequence continues at coordinate 369,707 of NZ_LNJP01000003.1, read as the reverse complement.
CGCGATCGGGCCGAGCGCATCGACGCCGACGGCGCGCTCGTCGCCAGCCTGGACGTGCGTGCGCAGCTCGTATCGGTCCAGACGTGGGTGGTGGACGTCGATGGCGACGCGCTCGACGCGTTGCGGCCCGCACTGCCGCCGGCCGTGGCCGGCGGGGCAGGTGCGCAGGAGGCGACGGCGGACGCGCGCGAGCACCGCGATGCCGGTATCGCGCCCGACGGCGGCCGCGCGCTGCTCGCGCAGCTCAAGGCATTGGCCAGGAGCGGCCGCGCCGAAATCGAGGTGTCGCAAACGGCGCTCACGCACGACCGCTCGCCGGCCGTCATCGATCGCCACGAGGCACGTCTCGCGCGCCGCGATGAGGATGACCTGCCCGATGATGGCGCCCGCGATCTCTGGCTCTCGATTGCACCGACGGTCGAAGGCGCCGCGTCGATGCCGCGTATCGGCTTGCGCGTGGAACTGGGGCGCCGCGGCGATGCACGCCGCTATCGGGCCGTCGACGAAAGCCTGGCGCCGGGCGAGTGCCTCGTCATCGAGGGACCGGCGCCGTACAGGGGCGATGTCGCGCGTCGCGCGGACGATACCGATTCCGGCAGTGCGGGAGAGGGTGGTGTGCGCCGCCGCCTCGTCTTGCTGATACCGCGCGTGGCAGCATAGCCGCCGCTCGGATGAGCGCCGGCGATGGCGTGAGGGTGAGGCCGCGTGCCGTGTCCGAACGGATGCGACGGCTGGTCAGTCAGGCATCGATGCGCGCGCGGACGCGCCCCTTGCCCGAGGCGCGCTGGCGCTCGCCGGGGTTACGCCCGCAGCCACATGAAATTGCCCGACGCGATGCCCTCGAACATTTCGTCGGGCGATTCGAGGATGTTGTTCTGCCAGTAGCGGCCGTGTTCGGCGTAGTGCGAGAAGAGATCGGCGAGATAATCGCCGGTGATGGTCGGGCCCATCGGCAGATGGACGAGCAGCACGACGTTGCCCGTATCGGATTCGAGGCACAGTTGCGCCTGGTCCTGCGCGTAGATGAGCAGGTTGGCCTCGAGCATGAGCCGGAAAACGACGAGCGACCGGCCGGGCGTGACGGCGCCGTAATGAAAGCTGACATAGACCGAATCGGGGTCGGTCTCGTGGTGATTGAGATGGACGTCGAACCCTTCGATCTCGAGCGTTTGCGTCTCGACGACATACTCGGCGTCGGGCAGCCCGACCACCGCGCAAACCTCGTGAATCAACTCGACGAAACGTTCCCTGCTCATGGGCGGCAATCTCCGGCGAAAATAGGGCGGCCCGGCTGCAAAAACGCGGGGGCACGTAGCCGGAAAGCAGGGCTTTCCGCTTTCGTGCCCCTCGCGCGAACGGACTGCGGCAAGGCGAGTGGCTTACTGGCCCTTCGCGGCGTCGGCGATGTTCTTCGCGCCGTTGTTGCCCACGGAGGCGAGCGCCGACGTTTCCTGCTGCTGCATGTTGATCTGCATCGCGGCCATCGTCATCGCGTTGTTCTGGTTGGCCATGGCCTGCATCTGGCCGACCATGTCGGCGTTTTGCGAACCGGCCTGCGAGACGCCCGAGCTTCCGATCGATGAAGACATGATGTATTCCCCTTATCAAGAAAGTGATGGAAAAAGCACTGCTGTGGGTTGATGCCTGATGCTTCGGTAAAAGACCCTTGGCCGTGATGGCCGCCGGTCCGGACCGGCTGATGCGCAGCCGGATGCTGCAACTGCAAACTGTTCAACTGTCTTGCGTATCGCCGCGAATGCGGTCAAAGCGCCGCGCCGCGGGCGCCGTGGCGCTCCTGCAGCGTGAGCACGATGCGGCGCGCCGCGATCATCCCGCGATAGAGCTTTTGCAGATCGAGCCGCTCGCGCTCGTCGGCCGCGGACTGCGTGGCCGTACTGATCCGGCGCGCGGTTTCGTCGAAGGCCGCCGCGATGCGCGCGACCCGTTGCGCGCCGTCGGGCGCCGAGAGCGTGGCGTCCAGCGCGTTCAGATCCTGCGCGATGGGAAGCAATGCGTCGTACATGTCGGTTCCTTTGGTGGTCGAGGTCAATTGTTTGCTTCGTCCTTGCTGCTCGCGAACAGATGCTTCGTGCCGTCGGGCGTCTCGATGTAACGCAGCCCGCCCGTGGCGATCACGGCCGTGTACTCGACATCGGGCGCGAGCGCCTGCGCTTCCTTGACATCGACGTCGACGCGCTTGACGTTGTCGCCGAGGTCGGCCCTGATACCTGCGATCAGCGTGCGGAAGGTCGTCATCGACTGCACGCTGCCGCTCACGCGGAAGATGCCGTGGCCCTGGTAACTCACTGCCGCGCCCGTGCCGGCGAGCGACTGCTGGATGTTGTCCACATCCTGCTGCGCGACGTCGTATTCGCGCCGCACCTTGCCGCGCGCGAGGCTGTCCATGATCCGCTGCGCCTTCGCGCTTTCGTCGCTGCTCGTCACGATGCCGCGCACCGCCACACTGTCCTTGCGTGCCATGGCCTGAAGATCGCCGAGGCCTTCGCGGTGCAGGGCCTCCTGCAACTGCCGTGCGAGCGCATCGGCGTCGAACCTCACGCTCGCCGCCTCGCTCGACTGCGTGCCCGCGAACATCACACCGGCCACGGCGATGCCGCCGATCGCGGCGGTGCAGGCGAGCGCCAGCACGGCCGTGCGCCAGGGAACCTTCGGCGAAGCGGCCGGCGCATGGCCGGCGCCGGGTTCGTCCGCATGGGCCGGGTCCCGATCCGGCGCGCCGCTATCCGCGTCGGCCTGCGCCGCGGTGTCGGCGGCAGGCGGCTCGGCCGTCTTCCAGAGGCCCGCCAGCAAATCGAGATCGCGCGGCCAGGCTTCGCCATCGGGGCCCACGCAAAGCACGACGTCGCCGAACGGCACGGCCACGAAGTCCGCCACGAGCACCTCATCGCCGTTCGCCGAGCGGATCCGCGCCACATCGTCCTCGCCCACGCAAAGCTCGATGTCCTCGACCGTCCAGTCGCTGATGCAGACATCGGCGTGCTCGGTGGCGCCGATCCGGTAGGCGCCGCTCGTGAGCCGGACCTGGGCTCCGGCGTGGGTGCCGGTCAGTACTCGAAGCGCTTTCATGATCGTGGTATCCGTGTATCCGACGTGGGTCATGCGGTTGCTGTTGCTCTTGCGGGTCGCCGCTCCGGCGTTGCGCTGCTTCGCGCATCGGGCCGCCGGGCCTCGACCGTCAGAATCAGTTTAGGGTTTTGCCGCTGTCGCAGCCGGCGCCATGCGAACTTCGAACGTCTTATCCGAAGCGCCGGCCGCGGCCTTGGCCGCTCCTTGCCGCGCGGCGCCGGCTTGACCGCCGATCGCGCCGCCCGTGACGGCGGCACCGGCTGGCGCCCCGCGGGCCGGCAGCGCGGCTTGCGTGTCGAGAATGCGTTGCTTCACTGCCGCGATCGATTGATCGTCGTACGTGTATTCGATGCCCGCGCGCTGGCGTGCGAGCGTGTTGTCGAGCGCGACGCCGAGAAGCCCCGCTACCGCGGCGGCCTTGCCCGGGGCCGCCGCGCCTTGCATCAGTGCCGCGTCGCGGTGCGCGTGAAGCCGGGCGGCATTGCGCCGGAGCGCCATCGGCGAACGCATCGCGAGCAGCATCGGCACCGCCAGCAAGGGCCCCAGCTCGATCTGCGCGGCAAGCCGCAGCACCTCCTTCGCGCACGCCGCCGCGAGTTCGGCCGGCAAGTCCGGCGCACCGAGCTTTTGCGCCGCGAGCAGTTGCATCGTGGCCGCGAGCGGCTGGCTGCGCGCGGCGGCCTTGGCCCGGCCCGCCTTGCCGATCGCGAACTTGCGCGGTTTGTCGCGGCCTTCGCCGGACTGACGGCCGTCGCGCCGAGGCTGCCCGTCGCGCGGCCCACTCTGCTGCGGCTGCCCATGCTCCTCGCCCTGCGGATTCGAGCCGCGATCGTGGCCATGGCCGTTGCGATGCTGTTGCTGCCCGTCGCCGTGTTGCTGATCGCGCTCGCGCTTTTGCTGCTGTCCGTGCTTTTGCTGCTGCCCCTGCTCGTGCTTGCGTTCGCGCTCGTGCGGGTGTTCATGCTCGTGCCGGGGCTCGAGCGCGTGCTGATCGTCCGGCCGTTCGTGAGCCGATGCTTCTTTGCCCTGCGCCTTCGCCGAGCCCGGCGGCCGCGGCCGTTGGCCGAGCTGGCGCATCAGCTTTTGCGCGGAAGGGGGCGGCGGCTTGTGCGTGCCTTCGGCAAAACGCTTGCCGCGGTAGAAAGCGGCGGCGAGCATCTTGTTGTGCTGCATGCGCGCGCGCTGCATCTTCGTGTGCTGCACCTTCACGCCCGTGAAGCCGCGCGCCTGGGTCATCTGCCCCATGTGCTCGGCGCCGGCCTGCGCCTGCTGCGCGAGATCGGCGGCGTGATGGCCGTGGTTGTTGCGGATCGGCGAATTCACGACGGCACCGCGAGCGTGATGATCTGATTGGCGAAGCGCAGGATCGCGGCGGCGCCCCAGGCGCCGATCATGAGCACGGTGGCCACGACGGCCACGAGCTTCACCGCGTACGAGATGCTTTGATCCTGCATCGACGTGATGGCCTGCACGAACGAGATCGCGAGGCCGGAGAGGGCGGCGACGGCCACCACCGGCATCGAGACGGACAGGCAGAGCAGCAGGCCCTGCGAGGTGATGCGAACGAGCGTATCGGTTTCCATGGCGCGTGCCTCAGCGATAGGTCATGACAAGACCGTGAATCAATGTGGACCAGCCGCTCATGACGACGAACAGGAGCAGCTTGAACGGAATCGCGACGTTCGTCGGCTGGACCTGATTCAGGCCCATCGCCATCAGTACGTTGGCGATGACGAGATCGACGACGATGAATGCGATGTACAGCAGGAAGCCGATCTTGAAGGCGTCGGCCATCTCGGTCAGCGTGAAGGCCGGGGCGAGGACGATGAGGTCGTCCTCGCGGATCTTCGCCGCCATGTCCTTCGGCCAGACCACGGCTGCCGAGCGCACGAAGAACCGCTTTTCGCGCTCGTGCGCGTGCTTCTTCAGAAAGGCGCGAAACGGCTCCTTTGCCGCATCGAACGCATCGAGCACGACGAGCGACGTGTCGCTGCCGGGGGTACGGTGCATCGTCTGCATGGTTTGCATGGCCTGCATGCCGATCGGCGCCATCACGTAAGCGGACACGAGGACCGCGATGCCGTTGAGCACCATGTTCGGCGGCACCTGTTGCACGCCGAGCGCGTTGCGCAACAGCCCGAGCACGACCACGATCTTCGCGTACGAGGTCGCGACCATGGCGACGAACGGGATCAGGCTGATCGCGACGACGGTGATCAGCAGCCCGGTGAGATCGCTAAACTGAACCATGGCCGCGCGACAGCTGAACGAGACGCACGCCGAGATGATCGCCGACGCTCACGAGTTCGCCGAAGCCGATCGTCTGCCCGTAGGTGACGAGCCGCACGCGCGCATCGGGCAGCGCGGTGGGAAGCTCGAGCACGTAGCCCGCGCGCAGCGCCGAGAGCTGCGCGACCGGCATCGACACCGTGTCGATCTCGAGCTTCAGCGGCAGGTCCAGCTGGCTGATGTCGACGGGCGTGTCGATCGAATCGGTAAGCGGCGCGTTGAACTGCGTCTCATGGCTCATGGTGGGGTCCTCGCTCAAGGTCATCAGATGGTGGGTGACGTCTGCCACGGCGCGCAGTTGCCGCGTCCCGTAGCGGCCCCAGACGACTTGCATCGGGGCGGATGAACGCTCGCTCGCGAAGAGCGCGCGGGTGGCTTCGGGTACGGCGCGCAAGATGACGTCCCCCGCGCGCAGCGAATCGAGCGTCGTCACGCTCATCGTTTTCTCGCCGATCCGCAGCCGGCCCGGTACGGCGATCTCGCTTACGTGCGTGGCGAACGGCGTGCATTGCCGGGCCACGAGCGTTTCGAGCGCGTCGAGCCAGCCGCCGTCGATGTGCTCGATCACCGCATCGAAGCGGGTACCGCCCACGCGCAGCGAGAGCGCGCAGCAGGGCGCGTTCAACGGCGCACGCGCGGCCCGCTCGAGCGAGACGATTTCCACGCCGTCGAAGCCGAGCGCTTGCAGCGCGCGCCGCAGCGGATCGAGCAGGATGGCGCACACGGCATGGCGCAAGCGCTCGTTGACGGGCTCGTCCGACGCGACGACGCTCGCGAGCCCCGCGTGCTGTCCGACGTCGATGCGCACCGCGGCCGTCTCCATGCCCCAGCGCACGCGCACGACGGCGGCGCGCTCCGGCTCCACGAAATCGTGCGTACCGACGCCGAAGGCCGACACGCCCAGCGTGTGAGCGAGCAGTGCGCTCAGGCGCTCGTCGACGGCGAGCCGATGCAGGCGCGCGGTGGCGGCCGCAAGCGCGGGCAGCCGCGCGGGATCGAGCAAGACGGCCGCCGCCGGCGCTTGGGCGCCTGCCTCGGCGTGGTCTGTCAGTAGCGTTCGTGTGGTATCCATATTGGTTTTACGTGACGATGATCTCGACGCTGCGCGCGCCGTCGAAGCGGTTTTGCATCACTTCCTCGAGGCTCGTGCGCAACGTCGCCGCATGCTGTGAGATTAGTTCGCGCGAGCGTGCGTCCGTGGTGTCGAAGCGAAGCGTCAATTGGAAATGCGAAAGCGCGAGGCTCAACGTGCAGCCAGGCAGCAGCGCCGGATCGATGGGAATCGTGATCTGCCAGTCGCCGCTTTCGAACACGATCGGATTCGCGCAGAAGTCCGACACCTCGGCGACGATCGAATCGACGAACCGGTTCATGTCCTGGCCCGTGCGCGCCGGTGCCCGCACGGCGGCCACGGCGTGCGGGCCGCCCGCTGTGGGGCGCTGCGGCTCGCCCGCGGCGTGTACGCGCGGCATGTGCGGCATGTCCGGCGCGGCCGTCGAGGGCGGTGCGTTGGGCGGCCGCTGCGATGAAAGCGGCGCCGCGCCGCGCGCCGGCATCGGCATCGGTGCGGGCATCGTCGAATATGCCGGCACGTGCATGAACCCATGCATGGCCGAATGCACCGCCAGGCGCATCGTCGAATGCATGGGCGAATGAATCGGCGCTGCCGATCGAGCATGCGTGGCAGCGTCGTCGCGTTCGTCGCCGGAGCCGGCCGGCGCGTCGTCGTCGCGCTCGCCGCTGCCGGCATCGTCGCGATGTTCGTCCGCGGCGAACCCGGCGACCGGATAGCGCGGATCGGCTTGCTCGCCGAATGGAGGCTCGGCCGGCGCGGCGCATGGCTGCTCGTCGCCGGGCGTTTCCGACGCGCCGGCGTGCACGCCTTCGCGCAGGCGCTGAAAAAGGGCGGCCTGGCGGCTCAACTGCGCGGCCGGCATCTCGGGTGCGGGGTCGGTGTGCGTGGCCGGTGCCGCGATGACGCGGGCGCGATGAGGGGCGGAGGAATGCATGGCGCGGCTCGCTCGATCACATCGCCAGGCGGCCGACGGGCTGGAGATCGACGTGCGAGCCGAGCTCCTGGTACGAATACACGGGCAGCCAGGGCAGCCGCGCCTCGATCATGCGCTTGATGTAGCGCCGGATATCCATCGACGCGACGAGCGCCAGCGGCTGCCGCGGCGTATCGCCGACGATGTCGGCGATCTTGCCGACGAGCTGGGCGATTTCGTCGGGCGGCAGCGCGAGGAAGTTGCCCGTGGGAGTCTGTTTGATCGACTGCCGGATGTGCTGCTCGACCTGAACGTCGACGAGTACGACGGGCAGATCCCGCACGCCACCCGTCGCGCGATAGGCGATGAGCCGGCCGAGCTCCATGCGGATGTATTCGGTCAACATCAGCATGTCCTTCTCCTTCGGTCCCCAGACGATCAGGCTTTCGGTGATGCTGCGGATATTGCGCACCGGCACCTCTTCCTCCAGCAGCCGGCGCAGCACGTCCGCCATCTTCTGCAGCGGCAATGCCTTTTGTACCTCCGCGACGAGGCCCGGGTAGTCCTCGTTGAGCTGATCGAGCATCCATTGCGCTTCCTGAATGCCGAGAAAGAGATGGGCGTTGCGCCGCAGCAGGTCGATCGTGTGGCGCGCAATCAGTGCTTCCGGTGTCGCCGCGGCGGCAGGCGCGTCCGCGGCGCCGCCGTCGGCCGCCGCGTGTACCGCGCGCGTTTCGGCGAGCGTCGTGCGCCCTTGCGGCACGTCGAAGAGGAGTACCTCGTAACTGTCTTCGGGCAGCGTGCCGTCGGTCCACATCATGATGCCGGGGAACGGCAGGCCGACTGCCGATTGCAGCGCATGGCGCTGGGCGTCGAACGCGCGGTCGAGGGCATCGGCCGCGAGACGCGCGCTGACATCGGCTGCGAGGCGCACGCCGAGCGGGCAGGTGAACTGCGGCGGGCGTGGCAGGATGGAGGGCGCGTCGCCCTTGGCGCCGGCGCGCTGCAGTGCCCCGACGGGCTTGCCGGCGCCTTTGGCCGGACCATCCTGCTTTTTCTGCAGACGGTAGCCGACGAAGCCGAGCAGCCCGGCGAGCAGCGCGAAGAGCGCCGCCGGAAAACCGGGCACGGCGGCGAAGCCGAGCAGCAGCAGCGCGGCGAAGAACAGCGCGCGCGCGCTGCTCGTGAACTGGCGCCTGATGTCTTCGCCGAGGGAGGAATTTCCATGGTCGCCGCCTTCGTCCACGCGCGTGATCATGACGCCCGCGGCCACCGAGATCAGCAGCGAGGGAATCTGCGAGACCATGGCGTCGCCGATCGACAGGACCGAGAAGCGGTTGGCCGCCTCGCCGGCCGACATGCCGTGATAGGCGACGCCCACGGCGATGCCCGCGACGATGTTGATCATCGTGATCATGAGGCCGGCGATCGCATCGCCTTTCACGAACTTCATCGCGCCGTCCATGCCGCCATGCAATTGGCTTTCGATGGCGAGCCTTGCGCGTTTCCTGCGCGCCTCGTCCGGCGTCAGGATGTTCGCGCGCAGGTCGGCGTCGATGCTCATCTGTTTGCCGGGCAGCGCGTCGAGCGTGAAGCGGGCCCCCACTTCGGCGACGCGCTCCGAGCCCTTGGCGATCACGATGAACTGCACGACGGAGATGATGACGAACACGACGAGGCCGACGACGAGATTGCCGCCCACGACGAGCTGGCCGAAGCTTTCGATGATTTCGCCGGCATCGGCATGCAGCAGGATCGACTTCGTCGACGCGATATTCAGCGAGAGCCGGAAAAGCGTCGTGAAGAGCAGCACGGACGGGAACGCCGAGAGCGTGGCGATATGGCCCACATACATCGTCACCATGAGCAGCGTGATGCTGATCGTGATGTTGATCGCGAGCAGCCCGTCGATGATCGCGGGAGGCAGCGGCAGGATCATCAGCGAGACGATCGCGATCAGCAGGACGGCGATGCCGGCCTCGCCGAGGCCGGGCAGTTTCATGGTCTTGAACATGTCCACTACTCCGTGGTGGCGGTTTGAGGCGCGAGGCCGTCCACCCAGCGAAGAATCGCGGCGACGACTTCGAACAGTTCTTCGGGAATCGGCTGATTGAGCGGCACCTTGTGCAGCATGCGCGCGACGGGCGGGTTCGCGACGATGGGCACGCGCGCGTGCATCGCCTGCTGGCGCAGCCGCAGCGCCTGCTCGTCGAGGCCCTTGGCGAGGACGACGGGCAGCGGAAACTCCGCCGGGTCGTAGCGCAGCGCGACCGCGTAGTGAACCGGGTTGACCACGACGACGTTCGCGCGCGCGACGCCGCCTTTCGGGCCTTCCTGCGACATCTCCCTGGCCATGCGCTTGCGCTCGCCCTTGAGTTCGGGGTTGCCTTCGCTCTCCTTGTGTTCGCGCTTCACCTCGTCCTTCGACATCCGGTTCTTGCGGATGAAGAGCCACTTCTGCAGCTTGTAGTCGAACGCGCCGATGACGACGAACACGCCGAGCGCGACCGTGACCACGTGCATGAGCACGGACCACAGCACGCCGATCAACTGCGGTACCGAGTGATCGAGCGCGCTTGCCACCACGGGCATCGCGCTTTTGATCGTCTGCCACATGACGGCGACGAGAATCGCGGCCTTGCCGACCATCTTCGCGAGGTCGATGGCGGAGTTCATCGAGAAGATGCGCTGAAAGCCGGACCCGGGGCTGACCGACGCAAGCTTCGGCATGACGGCTTTCAGCGAAAACTTGAGCCCCGTCTGCGGGGCGAGCGCGATGATGGCGGCGACGAGCGCGACGGCCGCGATCCCGCACAGCAGGCCGAGCGCCTGCAGGCCGACATGAACGAGGACGGTCCAGAGGTCCTGCAACTCGCGCTCGCCGTGAGTGAAATCGATCGCCTCCTTGACGATCGCGCGCAGCGTATCGGCCAGATAGTGCTGGCCCGCCGTCAGCACGAGCACGATCGAGCCGAGCGACGCGACTTCGACGAGGTCGGAACTCTTCGCGACCTGGCCTTCCTCGCGGACTTTGTCCAGTTTCTTGTCTGTGGGCTCTTCGGTTTTTTCGTCGCTCATGACCGCGGTCCTTCGCTTGTCGCTGGCACGCACCCGGGATGGGGCGCCCCGATGCAACGTTAGCGGCGCCGCTGTATCCGGCGCGATGGCGATGCGAAGCAAGGACGAGGGCTGCGAAGCAAGGCGGCGCGGCGGCGCGTCGTTCGGGCGCGGGCCACGTGAGCCACGCGACCCGCGCGGCGGCGGGCACGCGCGAAGACGTCCGCGAACGCGGCACGCGCCGCCGCCCATCGCACGCGGCGCTTCGCAATTCGTTGTGCGACTTCGTGCGCGGCACGTGGCGCACCCATCGTGTTGCGTAACTTAGCGTCAACGGAAGGCCACGCCTCATCGGGTGCGGCCCATCGGATCGAATCTGATTTCCTTGGGGGAAAGGATGGACGTTCTGAAGGATCGGCCGCAGTGCCCATCGGGAGTCGTCGGCGCGGTCGTCGACCTGGTCAGGGTGGCATTGGCCCGCGCAGGCACGCCGGAGCAAGTCGATATCGACGATCTCGAGCACCTCGTCGAAGTGCTGCATCTGCTGCGCCCGGATTCCGCCGAATTCGCGTTTTTCGACGGCTGGCTGCATATGGTGCGCGAGGAATGGAGCGAGGCCGAACGGCTCTTTCGCAATCTGGTCGAGCGCTCGGTCTGCGTGCCGGCCAGCAAGGGAATGTTGCTGCAGTGCCTGAAGGCCCGCCAGGAGTTCGGTTGGCAGGAGGAGGCCCGGCGCCTCCTGGAGGAAGGCGGCAACGAAGAGGTTGAACGGCTCGCGAAGGTTCTGCTTGCGAGCGAGGAGCTGAAGCAGGCGGTCGCGACCGCGAAGCGCACGGGCCGCTTCGTTGCACCGGATTCCGCGCTCGCGTTCGAGAACGGAGCGCATGCCGAAGACGGCGAAGCGGTCGCGACGCCGTCGTCCTCATCCAGCGACATGCTGCTGACGATGCAGTACATGCGTGTCTGAGCCTGTTGCCCCTACCAGGAGAAACGAAATGAGCATCACGACTGCATCGCAACTCCAGTACGAACTGGCCCGCGTCACCGGCACGACGCCCGCGGCGCCGACCGCGGACGCGGTATCGCAGCCGCTCGTCGACAAGTTCCAGGCGATGATGGCTTCGGGGCGCCAGCATGCGGCGGCCCTCCACCCGACCGAGCGCGCGGACCTCGTGACGAAAGCGGTCGAGGAGCAGGCGGACTATTACCGGCAAGTGCCGAACGACGTGCTCTATATGACTCAGCACATGAGCGCGCTGTCGATGGAGCGCCTTGCCGCCGCCGACATGACCATCCAGCTCGAGATCGCAAGCCTGAACGCCGATCTGCAGGTGAAGATGGCAACCGTGCAATCGTCGAAGGACGCCATGCAGACGCTCATGAAGAACCAGTGAAATGAAACCGAACCTCGTGCCTTCGAGGCCGCCCTCCGCATGGCGGCTCGTCGCGGTGGCGGCGCTCGTGCTGTCGCTTGCGGCCTGCAAGCAGGAGCTCTACGGGCAACTGACCGAAAGCGACTGCAACGAAATGGTGGCGGCGCTGCTGATGTCCGGCGTCGACGCGCAAAAGAGCACGCCCGATGGCGGCAAGACCTGGTCGGTCGGCGTCGACGAAAAGCAGATCGTGCATGCCGTGGAAGTGCTGCGCGCGCGCGGCCTGCCGCGCAAGAAATTCGACGACCTCGGCGCGCTGTTCAAGAAGGACGGGCTCGTTTCCACGCCGACCGAGGAGCGCGTGCGCTTCATTTACGGTTTGTCGCAGGAGCTCGACGACACGTTGTCGAAGATCGACGGCGTGGTCGTGGCGCGCGTGCAGATCGTGCTGCCGAACAACGATCCGCTCGCACAGTCGGTCAAGCCGTCGTCCGCATCGGTCTTCATCAAGTACCGGCCGGACGCGAATCTCGAGCGGCTGACGCCGGCGATCAAGAACCTGGTCGTGCACAGCATTGAAGGGCTGACCTACGATCAGGTCAGCGTGACGAGCGTGCCGGCCGATGCGCTCGATCCGCCGGCCCGCCCGCGCCGCCAGGACGGCTGGATCGTCTATGCGGGCGGCGCGCTCGGCGTGCTGCTGTTGATGATCGCCGGCGGCTTCGCGCTCTTGCGCGGCAACCTGCTCAAGGGCGGCGGCGGACTGGCGGGCCTGCTCGCGCGCCGGGCGGGGCGCGCGGCGAAAGCGCCGGCATGAGCTTCGATCCGAACGATCGCATGGCCGGCAGGGCAAGCAGGGGGAGCACACGATGAGCGCATACGACGCAGCCGATGCAGACGACGCAGCCGCCGACAGCGTTGCCGCGCCGAACGGCGAGACGCCGGCGGCCGTGGCGGCGAGGCTGGCCGCCTACCATCGGCGCCGGCGTACGCTGTTCGACTGGATGCATCCGGCGCGCCTTGCACGCGTGCCCTGTGCGGACCGGCTCGGCGCATGCAGCCCCGCGCAGGCGGAGGCGCTTGCCGATGCGCTGCTCGTCGAATGGGGCATGCCCGTGCCGCCGCTTGCCGCATTCGACGCGCCGGAAACGGCGCTTGCCTTGCTGCCGGCGCACGATTGTCTGACCGTGTTCCGCCTGCGCGCGCTCGTGGAGCAGGCGGAGCCATTGCGCACCTGGATCGACCGGCCGCGTCGCGAGAAGTTGACGGGCTGGATCGGGGCGCGCGGCGTCAATCTGCTCTTCGCGCGCGGGCGCGAGCTTGCGGGCGATGCGCGCTCGCTTGCCGCGCGCGCGCACCACGCGGCATCGGTCATGCCAGTGCCGCTCGACGCGGCCGATGGCGACGTCCTCGCGTGGCTCGGCTTTCGGCTTTTCGAGCGCGACTGCCAATGGGCGCCGGGCGGCCCGCTCGCGATCATGCGGTGGGCCATGCCGGCGCGCGACGAGGAGGGGACGTTGCCGTCTCCTTCGTTGCCGCCGTCACTACCGTCTTCGGAAGGCTCGAGCCCGAGCCTTTCGATTGTTTCGCAACTGCCCGACTTGTTTCCGGAGTGGTCATGGTGATCTGGTTACGTAATCCGCAGGCCGAAGGCACGGACCTCGGCGTGGGCGTCGAAGGCGACGTCCTGCGTCATGAACGCCTCGCGGCGATCGTCGAGATCGATGCGGCGTACGCCGAGATGCGCCGGCAATGCGACGAGGCGCTGGACGCGGCGCGCGCCCAGGCCCGCGTGCTGCTCGACGAAGCCCACGCGCGCGCGGACGAGCTCGTCGAGCGTGCGATGCGCGAGTTCGCGCAAGCGGCCGAGCGGGGCTACGACGACGGTTTGCGGCGGGGGCTGACCGATTGGCACGAACGCGCGGCGGCCGCGCACGCCGAAGCCTGCCGGCTCGCGCCCGGGCAGCAGGACCGGCTGGCCGAACTGGTTGCGCTGGCGGTCGAGCAGATCGTTGCGTCGGTGGGTCCCAAGGCGCTTTTCGCGCGCGCGGCCGCGACGGTCGAGCGGATCGTCGCCGACGGCAGCCCCGTTCATCTGCGTGTTCATCCGTCGGATCTGGCCGCGGCGAGCGCGGCCTTCGACGAAGCGGCCGCGGCATGGCGCGAGGCCGGGCGCGCCGTGCGGCTGTGCGTGGCGGCCGACGCGACGCTGGCGCCCGGCGCATGCGTCGCCGAAACCGACCTGGGCGCGATCGACGCGAGCCTGTCGTTGCACCTGGCGGCGATGCGCGACGCCCTGGCGCGCGCGGTGCGAAGCGTGGCGGAGGAGCCATCGCGCGAGGCGCCGAACGCGCGGCCCGGGGATGACGCACAAGCGGTCGACGCGCAGGCCGGTTTCGCGGGCAACGCCGAGGTGCCGATCGGCGAGTACGCCGTCGGCGCCGGCGAGGACCTGGCGGACCCGGATGCGCGCGCGGACGACGGCGGCGACGGCGGCGATGGCGGCGACGGCAACCTCGGCGACGAAGAAGGTTGGCAGGACGATGCCGCGGCCCTGCAAACGGCGGGGGACCTGCACGACGAGGGTTGGACCGATGCCGCGCATGCCGACGCCGACGCGATGTCCGTCTGAATCGGCCTTCGCGCGGCACGTGGAAGAACACATGACAAGGAAGGGAGCGCCATGATCGACAGCGCGGACAGTATCGGAACCGGCGAAGCGAGCGGGGCGCACATCGCGCAGCCGCGGGCCGTACGCGGCTTCTCGGCGCTGATGGAGGCGATGGAGCGCGAACTGCGCGCCCGCGCGCAACCCGCGGCGTGCGGCAAGGTGCAGGAAGTGATCGGCACGCTCGTACGCGTATCGGGGCTCGACGCGACGCTCGGCGAGCTATGCGAGCTGCGTTCGCCCGAAGGCGCGTTGCTGCAGCGTGCCGAGGTGGTCGGCTTCTCGCGCGACGTCGCGCTGCTCTCGCCGTTCGGCCGGCTCGGCAGCGTGTCCCGGGCGACACGCGTGGTGGGACTCCGGCGTCCGCTTTCGCTGCGCATCGGCCCCCGCCTGCTCGGCCGCGTGATCGACAGCCTGGGCGAGCCGATCGACGGCAAGGGGCCGCTCGAATGCGACGAGTGGCAGCCCGTCATCGCCGATCCGCCCGATCCGATGTCGCGGCCCGTCATCGATACCCCGATGCCGACGGGCGTGCGCGTCGTCGACGGCATGATGACGCTGGCCGAGGGCCAGCGCATGGGCATCTTCGCGCCGGCCGGCGTCGGCAAGAGCACGTTGATGGGCATGTTCGCGCGCGGGGCGCGCTGCGACGTCAACGTCATCGCGTTGATCGGGGAGCGCGGCCGCGAAGTGCGCGAATTCTGCGAGCACATTCTCGGGCCGGAGGGAATGGCCCGCTCGGTCGTCGTCTGCGCGACATCGGACCGCTCGTCGATCGAGCGCGCGAAGGCCGCTTATGCGGCAACGGCGGTGGCCGAATACTTCCGCGACCGCGGCATGCGGGTGCTGCTGATGATGGATTCGCTGACGCGCTTTGCGCGCGCGCAGCGCGAAATCGGCCTGGCGATGGGCGAGCCGCCGACGCGGCGCGGCTTTCCGCCGTCGATCTTCGCCGAGCTGCCGCGGCTGCTGGAGCGCGCGGGCCGTTCGGAGCTCGGCTCGATCACCGCCCTTTACACCGTGCTGGCCGAGGACGAATCGGGCGGCGACCCGATCGCCGAGGAAGTGCGGGGCATTCTCGACGGCCACATGATTCTTTCGCGCGAGATCGCGGCACAGAACCGCTATCCGGCGATCGACGTGCTCGGCAGTCTTTCGCGCGTGATGACGCAGGTGGTGCCGCGCGAGCACGTGGCGGCGGCGGGGCACGTGCGGCGGCTGATGGCCAAGCACAAGGAGGTCGAACTGCTGCTGCAGGTGGGCGAGTATCAGAGCGGCACCGATGCGCTTGCCGACGAAGCCATTGCGAAGATCGATGCGATTCGGGCTTTCCTCGGCCAACCGACCGATCTGCTCGTCGACCCGAGCGACACGCTCGCGGCCCTCGGCGAGATCGTGCAGTCCTGATGCCGGAGGCGAGCGATGAAGGACCGCCGCGTTGCCGCGTTCGAGCGCGTGCTCTCGCGTCGCCGCCAGCTCGATCGCAAGCTCAATGCGGCGCTCGGCGGTTTGCGCGGCGAGCTGCAGCCGCTCATGGACGCCTTGGACGAAAGCCGCGCGGCGGTGCGCGCGCATGCGGCCGAGCTCGTCGCGCACGACGGCAAGATCGACGCGATGCTGGGCGGCGTTTCCTTCCGGGCAGACGAGTATCTGAAGCTGCGCGAATTTCGCTCGCACGCGGCCGAGCAGCACGCGATGCTCGAGGCCCGGGCGGCGCAGGCCGGGCAGGCGCTGGCGGCGAAGGAGGCGCAGATCGGGGCGCTGCGCACGGAGATCCTGCGCAACCGTGCCCGCATCGACATCTACGGCAAGCGGCGCGACACGCTCGTCAAGGGTATCGAGCTCGCGATCGAGGACGCGCAGGACGAGGAAACATCGGAGAGCCGCCGGCCCGGCCCGGCGTTCTGAAGCGGCGAGCGCGCTCGCCAGCCGGCATCCATTGAGCGACAGGTGACTGACATGAGCGAGATTACATTCGCATCGATCGAATCGAGCCATCAGCTGGTCAGGTTTTTGATCGTGCTCGGCCTTTGCAGTGAACGATTGATGGTCCTGATGATGATTTTTCCGCCGACGTCCGACAACGTCGTGCAAGGCCGCGTGCGCACCGCGCTGGCGCTGCTGTGGGGCAGCTTCATCGCGTACGGGCAACGCGGCCTGCTCGAGCAGGGCGATGCGACGATGCTCGTGGGCATCGGGTTGAAGGAGGCGCTGATCGGCGTCGGCCTCGGCTTCGCGGCGTCGACGGTGTTCTGGGCCGCCGAAAGCGTCGGCACGTACGTCGACGATCTGACCGGTTTCAATCAACTGCAGATGCAGAACCCGAGCCAGGGGCAGCAGACGTCGCTGACTTCCACGCTCCTGAGCCAGTTCGCGATCGCGGCGTTCTGGTGTCTGGGCGGCATGACGTTTCTGCTCGGCGCGATCTACGAATCGTATACCTGGTGGCCGCTTGCGAACCTCACGCCGGCCGGGGGGGCCGTACTCGAATCGTTCGTGCTGGGGAAGACCGACTCGCTGATGGAAACGGTGGCGAAACTGGCCACGCCGATGATGCTGATGCTGCTGCTGATCGACATCGGCTTCGGCTTTACCGGGAAGGTGTCGCAAAAGCTCGATCTGCCGTCGCTGGCGCAGCCCGTGAAAGGCGCGCTCACGATTCTGATGCTCGCGCTGATGGCGGCGATCTTCATCGATCAGGTACGCGATCAACTGTCGCTCGTGGGCATCGCGGCCGAGGCGAGGGCGCTCGCGGGCGGCAAGTGAAACGCGGTGAATGCGCGAGCGCGCGCAAGTATGCGTTCGCCGATGGCGATTGGCCGAAAAAGCTTGGAGAAGAACATGATCGAGGCGTTGAGCGACAACGCGATCGTCACGGGGATGATGCACGTGCTGTGGGCCGGTGCGGCGCTGGATACGTTTTCGGACGTTCAGGACCTGCTCGATGCGATGGCGGTGCTGCGTCCCGGGAACGGCGAAATGCGCGAGGTGCTGGCCTGGTGGCATGTGCGTGCACGCGCCTGGGGCGAGGCGCTGACCGAATTGCGCCGGGTGGAGCGCGACGGCACGCTGTCGTCGCGTGGCATGGCGCTCGCGGCGGTATGTCTTTACGCGCTTGGCGATGCGTCGTGGCGTACCTATGCGTACGCGGCGGCGTACAAGTCCGATGACCCGATGGCGACGCGCACCGCCCAGGCGCTGCTCGCAGCACCCGCGATCGGGCGTGGATAGCCGCGCGCGGCTGCGTCAGACCACGTGTGACGAGTCGACATCGCCCGTCGGCGGAGCAGCGCCACGCAAATGCAGCATTCGGTGTCGCGCGACATCGATTCGTTCACGCGTACTTGTCGCCGACCGTACTGCGAATCGGATGGGTGTCGTAGACGATGATCATCCGTTCGATCAGCCCCGCGATGTCGAACTCGAACACGTCGACGCACTCGAAGCGCGCCACCGAACCGTCTTTCAGGGCCCAGTCGTAGATGAAGTAACCGGTCGCACGTCGAGCGCCTGTCGTGCTGACACAGATATCGATCGGTGTAATCTTGCTTTCTCCCGATGCGGCAGCGACCTTCGAAAAGAAGGGTTCCGCGTGCATCCAGCCGAGAAACGGCGAAAAAATCCGCGCGTCCGGCGTGAATAGCGCGCAGATGGCGCCCACATCGCCTCGCTCCAGCTCGCGAAGGTAAGTGCGAACCTGTTCCGTATAGAGTGATGCCGACGTTGAGCCCAAAATTATCCTCCGATCATTCGTTGATGCCCCCGTTTTATGCGTAGGAGCGGGGTATCCGGTAGACGCACGATAACGACGCACCGATGACCGAACAATCGAAAAATTTGCAATCCGGGTATGCGGCGCATGCATATCCGCTGGCCGACCTGACGCGGCCGCTCCCGCCGTTGGCGGCGATTCAGTCGTTCGTCGCCGCGGCGCAGCTCGGCAGCGTCAGCAAGGCGGCGGATCATCTGTGCCGTACGCAAGGCGCGGTGAGCCGCCAGATACAGCAGTTGGAAACGCATTATCGATGCGCACTGTTCGTGCGCCATGTATCGGGGCTGACGTTGACCGCGGAAGGAAATGCACTGCTGACGGTCGCGGTCGACGTGCTCACGCAATTGGTCCAGCACGCGGATTCCCGAGCACGGGCGACCGCGGTGCTCACGTTGAAGTTGCCGTCCACGTTCGCCGTTCGCTGGTTGCTCCCGCGGCTGCCGGACATTCATCGTGCGATGAGCGGGACGGAGCTGCGTATTTCGACATCCGCGGACGATACGCCGGATTTCACGACGTCCGACGTCGACGTCGTCATCGTGCGCGGCACGGGGCAATGGACCGGCATGGAGGCGGTAGCGCTATTTCCCGAGAGGCTCACGCCGATGTGCGCGCCCGCATTGGCAACATCGCTGCGATCCGTTGCCGATCTTGCGCAGGTCGATTTGCTCCATCCGGGGCCTAGGGTCTGTTTACATATGGAACGCGCATGCGTTGCCACGAGAACGGCCGCTCGCGAGGCGTGCGACGCCGCGAATACTGACGTATTCGCAAGGAGCACAACGCGGCGAGCGGCCGTTCTCGTGGCAACCCCAAATTAAAAAAATCATGTCAGGGGAATGCCCGAAATCGCCCGTATGGCGGCGTCGCTCGTCGCTTGTTTGGCGCGGCCAAACGGCGCTTCTCACTCCTTGCCCTACGAGCGATTTCGGGCATTCGCATGTGCGTTCCATATGTAAACAGACCCTGGCCATGCGGAGTGGCGATGCTGGCTCGATCACGTTGGCGCGCGCCAGATCGATGCGGGACGCGGGCTCGTATTCGATACCCTCGAATTGACGCTCGCGGCATCGACGGAAGGGCACGGCATTGCAATCGGCGACCCACGAATGGCAAGAGACCGGCTCCGAGCCGGATCGCTGGTGACACCGTTCGAGGAGGTGGTTGAAGACGGCCTGTCGTACTTCCTCGTCTATCCGCCGCAACGTGCGGAACAACCGAAAATTCGGGCCCTTGCCGACGTCTTGCTGCGACTTGCGCGAGAAGACTGATTGAACGGCGAGCGGCCGTTTCGGCATTCCTCCCGATCCTGCGGCCCGCCGACGCAGAGACGGAACGCCGCCGGCGCGTCTGCGTCCGTCGAAAATGCCGCGCTTGCCACCGCGGCGACGCTTCGACTCCACGGATGCCGCGCCGAATTCGATGCGGTCCATCGATACTCGCGCTCCCGGGCAGGATCATGCCGCGCCCGCGTCGCGCACCGACGCCGTACAACGGCCGCGTCCATGCAAACTTGATCGGGAAAAGCACTAGACGTACGGGAATTATTTCCCGGCTATAGTGGAATGACTGAAGGTAGATACGGCGCTTTTTGCCGATACCGACCAGGTCTTGACCGTAGACGGGTGCTGTATGAAAAATAAAATCGAAAAGACCGCCGGACCGATGTGGGGTATGGCGGCAGGATTGCTTCTCGCGGTGGCGGGGTTGAGTCTCGGCATCCTCCCGAAGTCCTTGCATGGCTCGGGAAGCGCAAACGACTTCATGGCGTTCGGCGTCGCGATGCTGGGCATCTTCCTCGTCGTCTATTCCACGCACGAATTGCGCAGAAAGCGCTTGCACTGAGCGTTCGCGCATCGATCCGCGAAAAAATCGATTCCGGCGGGCCGGCGGCTCGCGCGTGCCCGCGCCTTCGACGTGCTATGCGTTGCGGATTTCGTGGTTGTAGACGAGTTCGACGATGCGTTTCGTCGGGATGCTCGCGCGCAGTGCCTCGACGCCTTCGATCGGAAACCACCTGCATTTCTCGATCTCGTTGTTCGCTTGCGGCGTATGGTCCGGGCCGACTTCCGCGAAGAACACGTGATGGATTTTCGCGAGCCCGGTGAACTGCATCGCGTACACGAGATCGTGGCCCGTCATGCCGGTTTCTTCGCGCAACTCGCGATGCGCGGCTTCGAGCGGCGTCTCCCCGCGCTTGATCGTGCCGCCGGGCAGCGCCCAGCGCGACGACGCACGCGCGACGAGCAAGACGTGCTCGCCGCGGTAGCAGACGACCGTCGCGCGCTCCTTGATCGGGACGGCGCTCGCTTCGGCGGCAGTGTTGGGCGCTGGCGTTCGGGGCATGGCGCCATTCTAACCAGCGTCGATCGTTCGGCCAAGCGGCGCCGATCGGGCTGGATGAACGGTCTTCGTCGCGTGGCCGACGGCTGCGCGACGGGGCCGGGCGCGCGGGACGCCGCGTCGGCGCGGGGCGGCCCGCCACGCGCACCGCGCCGCCGCACGGTGCGTTCGGTTACTTCTTTTCCGGCAGGAACCAGTTCATCACGAGCGCGCAGATACCGCCCGTCGCCACGCCCGATTCCAGCACGTTCTTCAGCGCATGCGGCAGGCTGTTCAGGATGTCCGGCACCTGCGATACGCCGAGGCCGAGCGCCAGCGACACCGCGATGATCAGCAGCGCGCGACGGTCGAGGTGGATGCCCGCGAGGATGTTGATGCCCGATGCGGCCACGGCGCCGAACATCACCATCGCCGCACCGCCGAGCACGGGCTCGGGCACGGCTTGCAGCACGCCGGCAACGACCGGGAACAGGCCGAGCACCACCAGCATCCCCGCGATCCAGATGCCGACGTGACGGCTCGCGACGCCGGTGATCTGGATCACGCCGTTGTTCTGCGCGAATACCGAGCTCGGGAACGTATTGAACACGCCGGCCAGCAGAGAGTTCGCGCCGTTCACGAGCACGCCGCCCTTGATCCGCTGCATCCACACCGGCCCTTCGACCGGCTCGTTCGAGATCTTGCTGGTGGCCGTCACGTCGCCGATCGCCTCGAGCGACGTCACGAGGTAGATGATCAGCATCGGCACGAACAGCGCCCACGAGAAGCCGATGCCGAAGTGCAGCGGCGTCGGCACCTGGAACAGCGCGGCCTGATGCATGCCGGTGAAGTCGAGGCGGCCCAGGAACGCGGCGGCGAGATAGCCGATCGCGAGCGCGATGACGAGCGCGGTGCTGCGCACCCACACGACCGGCACGCGGTTCAGCAGGATGATCGTGCCGAGCACGAGGCCCGACAGCGTCAGGTTCTCGGCGCTCGCGAACGTGCCCTTGGCCATCGCGCCGTAGCCGCCGCCCATGCTGATCAGGCCGACCTTGATCAGCGTGAGGCCGATCAGCAGCACGACAATGCCGGTGACGAGCGGCGTGATCAGGCGCTTCACGAACGGCAGGATGCGCGACACGCCCATCTCGACGAACGACCCGGCGATCACGACGCCGAAGATCGCGGCCATCACGGTCTCGACCGGCGTGCCCTGCTTGACCATCAGGCTGCCGCCGGCGATCAGCGGGCCGACGAAGTTGAAGCTGGTGCCCTGGACGATCAGCAGGCCGGCGCCCAGCGGGCCGAAGCGCTTGCACTGGACGAAGGTGGCGATGCCGGAAATCACCAGCGACATCGACACGATCAGGGTCGTATCGCGGCTGGACACGCCGAGCGCCTGGCAGATCAGCAGGCCGGGCGTGACGATCGGCACGATGATCGCCAGCAGGTGCTGGAGCGCCGCGACGAAGGCGACCATCGGCGCCGGCCGGTCGTTCGGGCCGTAGACGAGGTCGCGGGCCGATTCTGCGGCGTCGGCGCCGCGGGAGGCGGATTGGGCGGAGGAGGCGGGTTGCATGGCGAGCGGGCCGGACGAGGTGGAAAGTGCGGCATTTTAGCCGAAGGGCCTGCCGGCGCCGCCGGGCCGGGCCGCAATGGTGACGAGCCGGTGGATCGCGCAAAAGGCGCCCGATCGGCGGCCGGCTGGTTCGAGCTGCGGGATGTGGCCAACGGTCAGCCCGCGACGCGTGCTCCGTTGCCGCGCGTCGTGGTGCGCGGCGGACGGGAATCCGGATACGCGCGCTGGCAGACGGCGATGACCGTATCGCGCAAGCGGCGGTGCACGGGGTCGCCGTGCATGCGCGGATGCCACAGCGCGGACACGAGGATCGCCGGCAGACGGACCGGAATCTCGAAACTGCGCAGCCCGAGGACTTCGGTGAGCCCCGGCGAGCACGCATTGCCGAGGCTCGAACGCGGCACCAGCGCGATCAGGTCGGTGCTGGCGGCGACACGCATCGCGTCGGGGTAGCCCGGCACGACGACGTGCACGGCGGGGCCGGGGCCGGCGTTGCCGGTCGTGTCGTCGGCCGGCCCGGAGAAATCGCCGAGCTGGGCCGCCATGACGTGGCGGCACGCGGCATAGCGCGCGGGCGTGATCCGGGCCGACGCGAACACCGGATGCCCGGCGCGCGCCACCGCGACGTGCCAGTCGTGAAAGAGCATGCGCGTGTGCAGCTCGGGCGCGTCGTCGCCGCGCTTGCCGATTTCCAGGTCGACCGTGCCGTCGCGCAGCGCTTGCGGATCGCGGTCGAGCTTCGGGACGAAGCGGATACGGACGTGCGGCGCGACGTCGGCCAGCGCGGCGACGACCGGGCCGGACAGCATTTCCATGAACGACGCGGCGGCCCGGATCGTGAACGTGGCCGTGAGCGTCGCGAGATCGACGTCGGCCGTCGCCGGCCGGAGCACGGCGCGCGCGTCGCTCGCGACCGCATGCACGCGGTCGCGCAGCGCGGCTGCGTGCGGCGTCGGCACGAGCCTGCGCCCGGCGCGCACGAGCAGTGGATCGCCGGTGGCGATACGCAGCCGCGTGAGCGTGCGGCTCATCGCGGACGTGCTCAGGCCCAGCCGGCGCGCGGCGGCGGTCACGCTGGCTTCCGACAGCAGCACGTCGAGCGCGGTGACGAGGTTCAGGTCGATGTCGTCCATACGGACAGGATACGCTTTTGTGCCGACAACATGGCGTTGAATGCAACTATCGATTGCATTGGATGCGTCTGGCGCCTGTCGTGGCGCGCGCCTATAGTGGGCGCATGACGAAACACGGCAAAGGCGAAAACCATGCAATCGACTGAATCGAATCGACGACACGCGCCCGCGATCCTCCTCGTCGCGGCGTCGCGCGGCCTCGGGCTGGCGATGGCGGAGGCATTCCTGAACAAGGGCTGGAACGTGACGGGCACCGTGCGCGCAGGATCGGGGCGCACCAAGCTGCATGACCTGGCCGACCGGTTCGACGGCCGGCTCGAGATCGGCACGCTCGACATCTGCGAGCCCGCGCAACTGGCCGCGCTGCGCGAGCGCCTGTCGGGCCGGCGCTTCGACATGCTGTTCGTGAACGCGGGCACGACCAACGATCCGAACGAAACGATCGGCGAAGTGACGACCGACGAATTCGTGCGCGTGATGATCACGAATGCGCTGGCGCCGATGCGTGCGATCGAGACGCTGCAGGATCTCGTGACCGACGACGGGCTGATCGGCGCGATGTCGTCGGGGCAGGGCAGCGTCGCGAACAACGTCAGCGGGATGCGCGAGGTGTATCGCGGCAGCAAGGCCGCGCTGAACCAGTTCATGCGCAGCTTCGCGGCGCGTCAGGCCGATACGCGCCGCGCGCTGGCGCTGATGGCGCCCGGCTGGGTCCGTACCGAACTCGGCGGGCCCGACGCGCGCCTGACTATCGACGAGAGCGTGCCGAGCCTCGTCGACGTGCTGCTGGCGAAGCGGGCGCGGCCCGGGCTCGAATATCTCGACTATCTGGGGCGGACGGTGCCGTGGTGAACGACGGAGGCGGCGCAAGCGCGCGGCGGCCGGCCAGGTTCCGGCTCGTCGTGAGCGTGCCGCGGGATTCGGCCTGTGGTTCGCGGCCTGTCGCGGCTCTGCGAAGGCCGCGCCGATTCAATACAATGCGACGACGCGTCAGTGATACGGTGCCGCCTCATCGCGTTTGAATCCATCCGGCTCATGGCGGATCGGGGGCGCTCCCGTCGCGACGGGCTTGTGTCGAACATGGAGCGCAGCATGAACGAACCCTATCTGCAGGTCATCGCGCATTTCTTCGCGAAACCCGGCAACGGCGACCGCGTGGTCGAATTGCTGGCCGAACTCGCCCCGGCCACGCGTACCGAGCCGAAAAACCTCGACTACGCGTACTTCCGGTCGCCGGAGAACCCCGACCACATCGTGATCCTCGAGCGTTACAGCGAGGCCGACGGCCTCGACGTGCATCGGGAAACGCCGCATTTCCAGCGGATCGGTGTCGGCGCGATCATGCCGTTGCTCGATCGTCGCGAGGTGATCCGCTACATGGTGCAGCCGGACACCGGCACGGCGACGGCCCCGGGAGGCGCCCGATGAACCCGTTTCAATTCCGTACCGTTCCGACGCAGATCGTCGAATTCGGCGCCGCGCGCCGGCTCGGCGCGCTGTTGCGCGAACGCTTTCCGGCGCTCGCGCGGCTGTGCGTCGTCACCGATGCGTTCCTGCATCGCAGCGGCGTGCTCGCGCCCGCGCTGGCGAGCCTCGCCGCGCACGGCTGGCAGGTCACCGTGATCGACGACGTGATCGCCGATCCGCCCGAGCACGTGGTGCTCGACGCGACCGCGCGGGCCGTCGCGGCCGATGCCGAGATCGTGCTCGGCCTCGGCGGCGGCTCGTCGATGGACGTCGCGAAGCTGATCGCGGTGCTCGTGCCGGGGCAGCAGGCGCTGGCCGACATGTACGGCGTCGACAAGGTCGCGAGCGCGCGGCTGCCGCTCGTGCAGATGCCGACCACGGCCGGCACGGGCTCCGAGGTCACGGCCGTGTCGATCGTCACGGTCGGCGAGGCGCGCAAGATGGGCGTCGTGTCGCCGCACCTGTTCGCGGACGTCGCGATCCTCGACGCGGAGCTCACGCTCGGCCTGCCGCGCGCGGCGACGGCCGCCACCGGCATCGACGCGATGGTGCATGCGATCGAGGCGTACACGTCCGCGCGGCTGAAGAATCCGGTGTCCGACATGCTGGCGACGCATGCGCTGACGCTGCTGTCGCGCAACCTGCTGGCCGCATGCGACGACGGGCAGAACCGGCACGCGCGCGAAGCGATGCTGGTCGGCGCGATGTTCGCGGGGCAGGCGTTCGCGAACGCGCCGGTCGCGGCCGTACACGCGCTGGCCTATCCGGTCGGCGGGATCTTCCACGTGCCGCACGGTTTGTCGAACGCGCTCGTGCTGCCGCACGTGCTGCGCTTTAACGCGCCGGCCGCCGCGCCGCTGTATGCGGAACTGGCGGCGATCGTCGCGCCGTCGGCCACGGGCAGCGACGAAGCGAAAACGCACGCGCTGATCGCCGAGATCGACCGGCTGATCGTCGCGACGGGCATTCCGCGCACGTTGCGCGAGGTCGACATCGGCGAGGCCGACCTGCCGAGGATGGCGTCGGACGCGATGCTGCAGACGCGCCTGCTCGTGAACAATCCGCGCGAGGTGACCGAGGCCGACGCGCTGGAGATCTATCGGCAGGCGTGGTGACGCGGTGGGCGCGCGTAGCGCATCGCCCGGCACGATTCACGACGCGCGCGCGACCGGCCGCGCGGGCCGTGCCGCAACCCACGCGCATGCCGGCGCGACGGCCACGAGCGCGCCGAGCCGCCCGCCGTGCCTACATGCGCGACGCGTCGGCGCCGGCTGCCACCACGTACGCCGACGCCTGCTTCGTGCCGTCCGGCTTCGTCAGCGCGCGCTTCTACCAGATGGAAGTCGATGCGCACGTGAAGGAACCGGGGAAGTCGCTGCAGGCATGAACAGGCCCTAACGCTGCCGCTGCGTCAGCAGCGGCGGGAGTGCTCGTTTCAACAGATCGACGACGGCGCGCACGCGCGGCGGCAGCGGCCGCTGCGCGTGCACCAGCACGTTGAGCGCGAAGTCGGGAACGTCGTAGTGCGGCAGCAGGCGGACGAGCCGGCCGTGCGCGAGCGCATCGGCGCAAGCCGGGTGCTGGACCACGCCGATGCCGCCGCCCGCCGCGATCGTGTCGAACATCGGGCGCCAGTGGCTCGCGGTCATGACGGTGCGGATACGCGCGTATTCGACTGCGCCGCCGTCGCGCTGCAGCGGCACCTGTTCGTTCGCGAACACGCCTTTCACGCGGATGAACGGATGGTTCGCGAGATCGGCCTTCGTGTCGATCGGGCCGTGCCGGTCGAGATACGACGGTGCGGCGACGAGCACGCGGCCGACCGCGTCGAGCGCGTAGGCGACGAAGCCGCCGTCGCCGAGCTGTCCGACCCGGATCGAAATGTCGACGCCCTCGGTGACCGGATCGACGATGTCGTCGTTCAGCACGAGGTCGATGTGCAGCTTCGGATACGCGGTGCGGATCTGCATCAGCACGCCCGGCAGTACGACCTCGCCGAAGCATTGCGGCGCCGCGAGCCGGATCGTGCCGTCGAGCGCGTTTTCCGTCTTCGACACCGATGCAACGGCCAACTCGGCCGCCTCGAGCAGCGCCTTGCTGCGTTCGTAGAAAAGGCGGCCTTCCTCCGTGCACGCGAGCGTACGCGCACTGCGCATCAGCAGCCGCGTGCCGAGATGTTTCTCGAGTTTCTCGATGCGCTCGCTGACGGCCGGTTGGCCCATGTCGAGATCCCGTGCCGCGCCGGACATCGTGCCGCGCTCCACGACCCTGACGTAGATGCGCATCGTCGCCAACAAATCCATGAAGTCGCGCCTTTTGTCTTCCGGTTCGATTTTGTGCCGATCGACGGATGGTATCAAAGCGGCGGAGGGCCGACGGTGTGCGTCGGGCCGATACTCATTATCGGCCGGGGCGCTCATGGTGCCGACGAAGCCGCGTGCGTTCGTCCGCGCCGTGAGCGAAAATCGGCTTCGTTCCCGCGCGACCGACAGGAGACCCGGCATGACGCAACACAACGAAGCCCCACGGACGCATTGCGTCGCATGGCAGATCGTGCAGACGTGGCAGGCGGCCGAATGGTGCCGGCTCGACGAGTCGCAAACGGGCATCGCGCTGGCGGGTGCGGTGGCGGGCGCGATCGACGGCACGCCGTTTCGCATCGATTACGCGATCGCATGCGGGACCGACTGGCTCACGCGTTCGGCGCGCGTGACGCGGTGGACCGGCACGGCGCCGCCACGGCAATGGCACATCGCGTGCGATGCGGGGCGGTGGACGATCGACGGCGTCGATGCGCCGGCGCTCGCGGGCGCGACCGACATCGATCTCGGCTTCAGCCCGTCGACCAATACGCTGCCGATCCGGCGGCTCGCGCTCGCCGTCGGCGAGTCGGCGGAGATTCACACCGCGTGGCTGCGTTTTCCGGATGTCGACATCGTGCGCGGCGAGCAGCGCTATACGCGCACGGCGCCGCACGTGTATCGCTACGAGAGCGGCACGTATGCGGCCGATATCGCGATCGACGGCGCGGGCCTCGTCACCGACTACGACGAATGGCGGCGCATCGGCGCGGCGCCCGCGTCGTGACGCATCAGCGCGCGCTGGCGACCGACAGCTTGGCCGGGATCAGCTTCAGCGTGCTGAACGCGTCGGCGATGCTCTGCTGGTACGCGAGAGTCGCGTCGGTGATCGGCTGCACGCCGTAGCCGGCGCGCTTGAGCGCGACTTCGAGCGTCGGCGCGTCGAGGCCGACGAGCGGGGACAGTTGCGCGGCCACCTCGGGCACGTGATCGCGCGCCCAGCGGTCGACCGCATCGACTTCGTCGAGCAGCGCGCGCAGCACCTGCGGGTGCGCGGCCGCGTACTTGCGCGCCGCGAGGTAGTACTGCGTGTTGCGCACGAGCGCGTCGCCGTTCGCGACCACGCGCGCGCCGAGCTGCCGTTCGGCGGCGGCCAGATACGGATCCCAGATCACCCACGCATCGACGCTGCGCTGCACGAACGCGGCGCGCGCATCGGCCGGCGTCAGGTAGATCGGCTGAATGTCGGCATAGGTCAGGCCCGCGCGCTCGAGCGCCTTCACCAGCAGGTAATGGACGTTCGAACCCTTGTTGAACGCGACCTTCTTGCCGCGCAGTTGCGCGACGGTTCGAATCGGCGAGTCGGGCAGCACGACGATCGCCTCGCCCTGCGGCGCGGGCGGCTCGTTGCCGATGTAGACGAAATCGACGCCGGCCGCCTGCGCGAAGATCGGCGGGGTTTCGCCGACCGTGCCGACGTCGATCGCGCCGGCGTTCAGCCCCTCGAGCAGTTGCGGGCCGGCCGGGAATTCGAGCCATTGCACGGCGACGCCCTGGTTCGCGAGACGCTTCTCGAGCGTACCGCGCGCCTTGAGGACGACGAAGTTGCCGTATTTCTGG
The DNA here is from genome assembly GCF_001547525.1 of Burkholderia anthina. Classification (GTDB taxonomy): domain Bacteria; phylum Pseudomonadota; class Gammaproteobacteria; order Burkholderiales; family Burkholderiaceae; genus Burkholderia; species Burkholderia semiarida. The sequence continues at coordinate 341,049 of NZ_LNJP01000003.1, read as the reverse complement.
AAGCCGATGCGCAGCCGCGTGCCGCCGGCGTCGGCGCGTGCGGGCGCGGCCGCGAGCGGCCCGAGCGCGAGCCCGGCCAGCCCGGCGGCCGCGCCGTGCAGCCACTGGCGGCGGCGCGGGTTTGCCGGAGTCGATTCAAGGTCTGCGTGCGGTGTGTCGTTCATCGAGGCGTCCTGCTGGCGGGTTCACGGGCCGCGCGCGAAGGCCGCGCGGCCGGCGCAGGACCGGGCCGGATGCGGGCGACGCACGCAACGGGCCGGCCCGCGCCGGAGTCACGACGATACGGCGCGGCGGGCCGGCGGCCAACCAACGAATCCGAATATGCAAATCAGCGGCCGGACGATACGTAACCGGTGACGCGGCAGCACGCCGCCGCGCTCAGTCGGTGACGAGCAGGCGTTCCTCGATCGAGTCGACGCGATCCGGATAGAACGCGAGGTGCCCGCGAATCGACTCGACGGCCGGATTCGGATGCTCGTACGTCCACACGGCGTTGATCGAGCGTTCGCCGCCGGCCGGAATCGAGTAGTACGCGCAATCGCCCTTGTACGGGCAGTAGGTCGCGTGGTCGGTGCGTTCGAGCAGCGACATGTCGGCATCCTCGCGCGGAATGTACAGCACCGCCGGATAGCTGGCCTCGCGCAGCACCAGCGCATGGCGCGTATCGGCGACGACCTTGTCGGCCACCTTCACGATCACGCGGGACGAATGCGGTTCGATCAGGATCGGGTGATCGGGGCCCGGCGACTTCACCGGACGAGAGGGCGTATCGGGGTTGATCGGCATCGGGTTCCTCCGGAAAGGGCGGCGCGCACGGACGCGCCGTGCCGGCATGTGCACGCCGGGCGGATTCCCGCGCGCCGGCGCCGGCGTCGGCCAATCGATACGATGCGCCCATTCCGGAGAACTTGCAGGGGGCCGGAAGGCCGTGCGGCGGTTTTCGATCGGGGGTCCGGGCAGCTCGCGGCGGCGGCGTTCGGCATGCATGCGGCGCTCGCATGGACTTTTCGATGCAGCGGCAGCGGGATGCATCCACGACGATAAGCAACGCGGAATTAATTGGTAAGCGATCGGCGGCAGGCGCGCGAAGATCGGCGGTCATCAATCGCATGACAGCCTTTTTTATCCGCCACCATGAAGAATCCTTTCGTTTCGTCAGCCGCGCGCCGCACGCGCGGCGTATCGCATGCCGGCGCCGCGCTCCGCTGCATCGCCGCGTCGTTGCTGCTGGCCGGCGCCGCGACGCACGCGCTCGCGGCGCCCGCGGGCAAGACGCTCGTGTACTGCACCGAAGGCAGCCCGGCCGGCTTCGATCCCGGCCAGCACACGACGAGCACCGATTTCGATGCGAGCACGTACCCGGTCTACAACGGGCTCGTGCAGTTCAAGCGCGGCACGCTCGATCTCGTACCCGCGCTCGCGACGAGCTGGGACGTGTCGCCCGACCAGCGCACGATCACGTTCCACCTGCGGCGCGGCGTGAAATTCCAGACCACCGCGTGGTTCAAGCCGACGCGTCCGTTCCAGGCCGACGACGTCGTGTTCACGTTCCGCCGGATGCTCGACCCGGACGATCCGTTCCGCAAGGCCTATCCGGTCAGCTTCCCGTATTTCAGCGATCTCGGCTTCGACCGCAACATCGAGCGCATCGAGAAAGTCGACGACTACACGGTGCGCTTCGTGCTGAAGTCGCCCGACGTCGTGTTCGTGCGCAATCTCGCGATGGCGTTCGCGTCGGTGCTGTCGGCCGAATATGCGGGGCAGCTCGCCGCGCGCCATCGCGAGTCGGACATCAACCAGTTCCCGGTCGGCACGGGGCCGTTCGTGCTGCGTACGTACCAGAAGGACGCGCTGATCCGCTACGACGCGAATCCCGACTACTGGAACCCGGACGACGTGAAGCTCGCGCGCCTCGTGTTCGCGATCACGCCCGACCCGGCCGCGCGCTTGCAGAAGCTCGTGGCCGGCGAGTGCCAGGTGTCGGCGTTTCCGCGGCCGGCCGATCTCGAGACGGTGCGGCGCGACCCGAAGCTGACGCTGTTTTCGGGGACGGGCTTCAACGTCGGCTTCGTTGCGTACAACACGCAGCATCCGCCGCTCGATCGCGTCGACGTGCGGCGCGCGCTCGACATCGCGATCGACAAGGCGGCGATCATCAAGACCGTGTTCAACGGCGACGCGACGATCGCGACGAACCCGATGCCGCCCGCGCAATGGTCGTACAACCCGCGCCTGAAGGACGCGCCGCGCGATCCGGCCGCCGCGAAGGCGCTGCTCGCGCAGGCCGGCTTTCCCAACGGCTTCGACCTGACGCTGTGGGCGATGCCCGTGCAGCGCCCGTACAACCCGAACGCGCAGTTGATGGCGCAACTGATCCAGCAGGATTGGGCGACGATCGGCGTGCGCGCGAGGATCGTCAGCTACGAATGGGGCGAATACAACCGCCGCGCGAAGCACGACGGCCAGCACGACGCGATCCTGTACGGCTGGTCGGGCGACAACGGCGACCCCGACAACTGGCTCGGCACGCTGCTCGGCTGCGACGCCGTGCACGGCAGCAATCTCGCGAAGTGGTGCAACAAGGACTTCGAGCAACTCGTGACGGCGGCGCGCTCGAATGCCGATGTCGCGAAGCGCACGGCGCTGTACGAGCAGGCGCAGGTGGTGTTCAAGGACCAGGTGCCGTTCACGCCGATCGCGACGTCGATCGTGTCGCTGCCGATCTCCAGGCGCGTCCACGGGTTGACGTTCTCGCCGCTCGGCGGGCACCGGTTCGACGGCGTGTGGCTCGATTGATGGAAGGGGGCCGGCGCGCCCGTGCGCACCGGCGTTCGCCGCGTCAGCCGAGCGCGACGGCCGCGGCCGTTTCGACCGGCGTGCCTTCGAGCGCGACCGACGGCCGGCCGTCGGGGCCGACCGGCACGTCGCCGACGAGCGTCGTGCGATATAGCTGGCGGTCGAAGTCGAGATCGAAGATGTCGACGGGCGCGAGATGCGCGGTCGCGCGGTTGTCCCAGAACGCGATGCTGCGCGGCTCCCACTTGAAGCGGACCGTGAATTCCGGCCGCGTCACGTGCTCCCACAGCAGTTCGAGCAGCGCCTGGCTCTCGCGCGGCGTCAGCCCGACGATCGATTTCAGGAAGCTCGGGCTCACGTACAGCGCGCGTTCGCCGGTTTCCGGATGCACGCGCACGAGCGGATGCTCGGTCACGAGCGGGCGGCGCTCGACCGCATCGTCGAATGCGCCGGTCGCGCGCGCGCCTGGCGGCGGCGTGAAGCGATGGATGCCGCGCAGCGTGTCGACGAAGCCGCGCAGCGGCGCGGACAGCGTTTCGTAGGCGCGCACGAGGTTGGTCCAGTGCGTGTCGCCGCCGTACGGCGGGATCGTCACGCCGCGCAGGATCGATGCCCACGGCGGATTCACGGCGGCCGTCACGTCGGTGTGCCAGCCGGTCCAGGGCCGGCGCACCGGTTCGCCTTCGAAGCGCGTCGCCTTGCGGTGCTTCGCGATCGAATAGACGGCCGGATGGCCGTCGACGTGCCCGAACACCGGGTGGCCGACCGTCGGCTCGCCGAACTGCGCGGAGAACGCGACATGCTGCTCGTGCGTGAGAAATTGTTCGCGGAAGAAGACGACGCGCCATTTCAGCAGCGCGGCGCGGATCGCCGCGATCTGCGGCGTGGTCAACGGTTGCGTGAGGTCGACGCCGCGGATTTCCGCACCGATATGGGCGGACAGCGGGATCACGTCGACCGGCTGCGCGGCGGGTTCGAGTAGGGCGCTCATGCGACGCTCCTGGCGGAAGTGAACGGGGAAGACGGACGACATCGTTGCGCGTGCAAGCGTCGGTCCGGTGGCGCGAGGTTCATGGCGGGTGTCCGGCAGGGAGTGGCGCGGCGGCGCGCGGGAAAAAGGGAAAGGAAACAGGCGAAAGGGCGCCGCCGCGGGACATGGACGTTATTGCAGCGTGGCGCCCGGCCCCTTCAGCAGGACGCTCCGGCGGCCGTCGATGCCGACCGGCACGTCGCCGTGAACGGTCGCACGGCGCACGACCCGGCGCGCATCGCCGTAGTCGTTGATCGCATAGTGCTGCGTCGCGCGGTTGTCCCAGATCGCGACGTCGCCCTCCTGCCAGTTCCAGCGCACGGTGTTCTCGAGACGCGTCACGTGCTCGTGGAACACCTGCAGCAGGTGCGCGGAATCCTGCGCCGACAGCCCCTTGAGCCGCTGCACGAAGTGTCCGAGCACGAGCGTGCGCTCGCCGGTTTCCGGATGCACGCGCACGACCGGGTGCTCGGTTTCGTAGACGGTCGACGTAAACACTTCGCGGTAGCGCTTCAGTTGCGCATCGTCGGCGTGCACGTGCGTCGATGCATAGTCGTAGGCGTTCGTGTGCAGCGCCCACAGCGTGTCGGCGAGCGCGCGCAGCGAATCGGGCAGATGCGCGTACGCGGCGGCCGTGTTGGCCCATACGGTGTCGCCGCCGAACGGCGGGATCACGACCGCGCGCAGGATCGAGACCTTCGGGTACGCATCGACGAAGGTCACGTCGGTGTGCCACGAATTCGCGCGTGCGCCGTGCGCGGAATCGAGTTCGAGCAGCGCCGCGCTGCCGTCGACGGACGGCACGGTCGGGTGCGCGACCGTGTCGCCGAAGCGGCGGGCGAACGCTTCCTGCGCGGTGTCGTCGAGATGGTGCTGGCCGCGGAAGAACAGCACCTTGTGGCGCAGCAGCGCGGCGTGGATCGCGTCGAACGTCGCGTCGTCGAGCGTGGCCGACAGCCGCACGCCGGAAATTTCGGCGCCGATCCGGCCGGCGACCTGGCGAAGCTGAAGCGGGACGGCGGCCGTGCGCGGCGCGGCGTGCGAAGCAGGCGAAGGCGAATGAGCAGCGTGCTGGATATCGGACATCGGGAGTCTCCTGGAGTCGGGTCGGTCGAGCCTCCATTCAAGCAGGCGCCGCGCGGATTCGGAACCGATGAATCGTCACAACCTTAGCGTGCGGGCTGCGATGAACGATATGTGTCGTCATGCTGAGCAATGCAAACGCGTTGCATCGCTACCACGCGAGCCGCCATTCGCCGATCGGGTGCGCTCGCGCCGCGTCGATGCGCTTGCCGCCCGACGCGTCGTCGCCCGACGGGTCGCTGTCGTCGAAATCGGCGAGCACCGTGGCGCGCAAGCGCGCGAATGCCGGCGAATCGCGCCGGCGCGGGCGCGGCAGCGCGACGTCGACGATGCGCGCGATGCGGCCCGGACGCGGCGCCATCGTGACGACGCGGTCGCCGAGATAGACGGCTTCGTCGACGTCGTGCGTGACCAGCAGCATCGTGATGCGTTCCTGTTCCCAGATGCGCAGCAGTTCGTTCTGCATCTTCGCGCGCGTCTGCGCGTCGAGCGCGCCGAACGGCTCGTCGAGCAGCAGCACGCGCGGCCGGTTCACGAGACCGCGCGCGATCGCGACGCGCTGCGCCATCCCGCCCGACAACTGGTTCGGAAACGCGTGCTCGAAGCCGTTCAGCCCGACGAGGGCGATGTGTTCCGCGACCGCACGCCGTTTCGCGGCGGCGTCCAGCGGCGCGTTGCGCAGCGCGGCGCCGATGTTCTGTTCGACGGTCAGCCACGGAAACAACCGGTGATCCTGGAACACGATGCCGCGCTGTAGCGACGTGTCGCGCACGCGTTCACCGCCCGCGCGGATTTCGCCCGTGTAGTCGGTGTCGAGCCCGGCGACGAGCCGCAGCAGCGTGGACTTGCCGCAGCCGCTGGCGCCGACGATCGTGACGAATTCGCCGGCACGCACGTGCAGCGATACGTCGTCGAGCACGGCGAGCGCCGCGTCGCGTCGCGCGTAGTGCTTGCTTACATGGAGGATGTCGAGCGAATCGGAGGCGAGGGTCGTCATGGCGGTACGAAGAAGGGGGCGGAAAGGAGGCAAGGCGCGCTCAGCGCGTGAGGTCGCCGCGCCGGGCCAGCACCTTGCGCTCGATCGCTCGCGCGGTCGCGTTCAGCGCCCAGCCGGTCACGCCGACGACGATGATCCCGAACAGCACGAGATCCATCCGGAACTGCTCGCTGCCGTCGATCAGCGTGTTGCCGATCCCGCTGCCGGCGACGAGCAGGTATTCGGCGCCGAGCGTCGCGAGCCACGAATAGATCAGGCCGAGATACAGGCCGGTGAAGATCGACGGCAGCGCGGCCGGCAGGATCACGTGGCGGATCAGCTGGAGCCGCGAGTAGCGCAGCGCGCGGGCGACGTCGACATACGCGCGCGGCACCGCGTGAATGCCGTCGCAGGTATGGGCGGCGACCGGCAGCAGCGCGGCGAGCGACAGGAACACGACCTTCGCGACGTCGCCGAGGCCGAACCACACGGAAATCAGCGGAATCCACGCGAACAGCGAGATCTGCTTGAACGTGTCGAAGCTCGGGCCGACCATCCGCGCGGCGATGCGCGACAGCCCGAGCACCGCGCCGAGCAGGAGGCCGCCCGTCGCGCCGATCGCGAACCCGCACGCTTCGCGCGCGAGCGACGCCGACAGCGCACGGCCGAGCGCGCCGCTTGCCGCCTGCGCCCACGCGGTGTGCAGCACGTCGGCCGGGCCGACGAGCAGCCCGCTTGTCACGAGATGCGCGGAAGCGATCGCCCACCAGAGCGCGAACGCCGCGAGCGGCAGCACGAAGCCGCGCCAGTCGGGTACATGCGGACGGCGGGCGGCCGCGGCGGATGTAGCGGTGGTAGCGGGCGGTGTGGCTGACGGCGCGGCGGCAGGCGGCACGGGCGATTCTCCTTCGGTTGGGCGGCGGGCCCGTTCAGCCGCGAAACGCGGACGGCACGCCGCGGCGCAGGCGCGCTTCGAGTGCGTCGAGCGCCCAGTTGATCAGCAGGCCGACCGCGCCGACCACGACCACGGCCGCCATCACGAGATCGAGCTGGAACAGTTGCCGCCCGTACACGATCAGGTAGCCGAGCCCTTCGGACGACGCGACGAGTTCGACCACGACGAGCGCGAGCCACGACTTCGTGAACGCGAGCCGCACGCCGGTCGCGAGCGTCGGGATCGCGGCCGGCAGCACGACGTGGACGATGCGTTGCCGGCGCGTGTAGCCGAACCCGCGCGCGACTTCGTCGAGGGCGGGCGGCGTCTGGCGAAACCCCTGCAGCGTGCTCAGCGTGACGGGGACGAGCGCCGCATGCGCGATCAGCAGGTACTTCAGCGGTTCGCCGACGCCGACGAGCAGCAGCAGGAACGGCAGCCAGCCGAGCACCGGGATCTGCACGAGCGCGTTGAAGCTCGGCAGCACGTAGGCTTCCAGCGTGCGCGACAGCCCGAGCGCGACGCCGATCGACACGCCGAGCAGCGTGCCGGCCGCGAAGCCGACGAGCACGCGTTGCAGGCTGATCAGCGTGTGGCGCACGAGATCGCCGTTCGACGCGAGCTCGGCCAGCGTGTCGACCACGCGTTCGGGCGGCGGCAGGATTTGCGGCGCGATCCAGCCGCGCGCGCTGCCCACGCTCCACAGTGCGAACAGCAGCGCGGGCAGCACCCACGGCGCGAGCCGCCACGCGAGCCGTTCCAGCGCGGCCGCGCGGCGCGGCGGCACGGCGAGCGTGCGCGACTCGGACGACGGGACGGGAAACGCGGTGTCGCTCATCGGGGTCGATCCGGTCAGGAGAGAGGCTTGCCGGCCGCGTCATAGCGCGGCCAGTAGTTTTCGAGCTTGAGCGTGCGCAATGCATGGTCGAGATACTTCGGCTCGAACCAGCCGTCGACGTCGACCGGCTGACGGATCAGCTTCAGGTTCAGCGCATCCTGCGCGACGGCCTTGTAGCGCGCGACGACGAACGGGTCGATCAGCGGGGACAGGCGGTCCTTCAGGCGCTGGTTCGCATAGTCGGCCTGCCACGACGTGTACGGCACGCCGCTCTTCGCCCACAGCTTGAACAGCGCATCGCGGTTCGCCTCGTCGGACGACCATTGCGCGCCCTTCACGAACGCGGTGACGACGCGCTGCACGATGTCCGGGTGCGCGCGTTCGAAATCGTCGAGTACGAGCAGGTGGGTCTGGCGCGTCAACTGCGGGCCGTCGTTCTGCGATTCGTAGATGATTTTCGCGAGGCCCGCGTCGCGCAGCTTGTAGAGCCCGTAATCGCCGACCGACGCGTCGATGCCTTTCGACGCGAGCGCGGCGAGCGAACTGGCGGCGTCGAGGTTGATCACGCGCAGGTCGCGTTCGCCGAGGCCGTTCTTCGCGAGCGCGTTGTCGGCGACGAGTTGCAGGTTGGTGCCGCGGAAGATCGACACGCGGCGGTCCTTCAGGTCCTTGATCGAGCGGATCGTGGAGTCGGGCGGCACCGCGATCTTGATGCCCGAGCGCACGCTCGCGGCGAGCAGCAGGCGCGTCTTGATCCCGTTCGAGCGCGCGAGCACGGCGGGCAGGTCGCCCTGGTACGCGAAGTCGAGCGCCTTGTTGGCGATCGCCTCGTTGACGGCCGGCCCCGCGCCCTTGAAGAACAGCCATTCGACCTTGATGCCGTCGGCGGCGAATTCCTTTTCGACGAGCTGCTGCAACTGCACCGTCGCGGCGCTCGATCCGCCGAACGTCGGTGGGTCGCCGGCGCCCTGCTGGGCGACGCCGATGCGGAGAATGGCGGGCTTGTCCGCGTGCGCGGCGGCGGCCGGCAACGCAACGAGGGACGCGATCAGCAGTGATCGCAGCAGGCGCAGTGGAAGCATGAATCGATGGATCCGGAACGTTGGGGAACGAGGCCGGGCCGCAGCCCGTCGGGTCATTCTCGATGACGCCCGGAGGCCGGACAAGCAACGATTTGAACTATGCTTATCGCCGCGCGGGGGATCGCGGGAGGGACCGAGCGCGCTGCAGCAGCACGAGCAGCGCGATCGACGTGATGGCGGGGCCGATCTGCGGCAGCATCATCCACGGATTCAGAAACTCGTACAGCGGCAGCGCCCACATCGCGGCGACGGCGCATTGCTCGCCGCGCCGCCAGCCATGCTGCGAGCCGACGGCGATCATGCAGGCGATTGGAATGCACAGCCACGACAGTTCGTAGTGCCAGACATACGGATTGGCGACGAGCGTCGCGACGACCAGTGCCGCGCCGCGCAACCGCGCGTCGCGGCTGCGGCGCCAGACCTGGCACGCCGCCGCGAGCGCGACCGCCGCGACGGCGGCCTGGCCGGCGAACGCGGCGGCGGGCGACAGGCCGGCAAGCCGAAACGCCGCGAATGGTGTCGGCGACGCGAACCAGAACGGCACGCCATGCTCGATGATCAGCGCGCGCAGCGCGCCGGTATTCCGCAGAAACAAGCGAAGCGGTTCCATGCCGCCCGCCGCGATGCCCAGTGCGGTGATCGCGATCGCCCATGCCGCGGCCCATGCGAACGCGCGCCACGCGCGCGCGGCGATCAGCACGAACGGGAACAGCACCGCCAGTTGGGGCTTGACCGACAGGAGTCCGATACACAGGCCGGCCAGCATCGGCCGCCGGTCGACGAAATACACGGCGAGCGCCGCACACGCGGCGGTCAGCATCGCGTTCTGTCCGTATATCGCGGTGACGAGCACCCCGGGGCACGCGAGCAGCGCGAGCCAGCCGATGCGTGTCGCGTCGGGCACGGCGCCGAGCCCCGATACGCGCCACACCGCGAGGCCGAGCAGCACGACGCCGAGCACGACGAACAGCGGATAGCTGATCGCATAGGGCAGCAGCGCGAGCGGTGTCACCGCGAGCAGATACGACGGCGGGTACAGCCACGGCAGGAATGCATGGCGGCCGGCCAACGGGAACAGTCCGGCGAGCGCGCGCGAGAACGCGGGGATGTCGTAGGCCTGCCACGGCGAGCCGTGGAGCATCAGATGGGACGCGGACCAGAACACCATGTACCCCGAACCGGGGCGGAACGTGCCCGGTTCGGTCGAGCGAAGGCCGATCCAGAGCAGGATCGCCCCCAGCAGTACGCCGATCGCCAGCATGACCGCGCTGTAAAGCGCGATGCGTGCGGGGGTGAGCCAGGCGCGGACAGGGCGTCCGCCGCGCCGTATCGGCGAGCCGGAAATATCCATGCGGCGCTACTTGGCCGGCAGATTGCGCGGCGCTTCCGAGAGCCGGTTGTGCCCGCGGTAGCAGAGCGAGGCCGCCACGCGTTGCATCAGCGGATCCCACATCCGGTCGGTGCGCTTCGCGGCGACGACCGCGGCGCCTGCGCGCCAGCGTTCGAGCATCGCGGGAATCAGGGCCGGTGGGTCCTGCAGGTCGACGTCGATCAGGATCACGGCCGCGCCGGCCGCCTCGTCGAGGCCCGCGCTGAGCGCGGCCTCCTTGCCGAAGCGCCGCGTGAGATCGACGATGCGCACGCGCGGATCGGCGACCGCGATGCCGATCAGCTTGTCCAGCGCGCCGTCGCGGCTGCCGTCGTTTACGCAAACGCTACCGAAGCGCGCGGTGCCGATCGCTTCCAGTATCGGAACGGTGGTCGCGAAGAACGCATCGATCGCTTCCGCTTCGTCGTGAAACGGCACGACGAGCGATACCAACGGCTTCAGGGTGTGCCTGGACATACGTCCCCCGTGAGATCCGGTCTGCGGCGCATTGTCTGGTTCTGTTGCCGCCGAACGTGCGGAAACGGGCCCGGACCGGTGCGCATGTCGCGGTTATGACGGCCTCGCTGGCTGCCGCGGGCCGGGCGGCGAACCGTCGGATCATTCTAAGCACGAACGGCACGCGAGTGACAGCATGCGCGGGTTTGCTCGGGGGGATTTCCGCGATGTCGCCCGTGCCAAGGGGCGTTGGCGTTCCGACCGGTCTGCATACGCGCGCAACCGTTAGCATGTTGCTGTCACGACGGTAACGGAGAGGGGCATGCAAGTTCAGGATCTGACAGGCGCGGCGCTGGATTACTGGGTCGCGATCGCGGAAGGCCATGATGCGCCACGTGCCGACGCGTACGGATGCACGTCGGTTCGCACGGCGGGCGGCGTGCCGGCGCCATTCGCGCCGTCGTCGTCCTGGGCGGACGGCGGCCCGATCGTCGAGCGGCGGCCGTTCGCCGCGTTCGAGCGCGATGGCGGGCGGGGCGCGTGGCGCGCCGTGTTGCATCGGGCCGTGCCGGCCGCGGGCGAGCGCTGCACGTTCAACCAGTCGGGGCCGACGTTGCTGATCGCCGCGATGCGCACGATCGTCGCGTCGACGTTCGGCGACGACGTGCCCGACCTCGATATGGCGCGCCCGCGCTGACCGTGCGTCGCGCCCCGCGCGGCGCCACTCAGGCCGACACGTTCCGGATGGCGATCGACGCGACGTCGACGCGGCGCGGCAGGATCGCGTCCGCCGCCGCGCGATCGGCGACGCGCTGCAGCACGTCGATGTCGGCGCCGCTGAGGCTGCGCTGCGCGAGCGCGGCCCGGCGCGCGATATCGGTGGCGGCGTCGGGCGGCAGGCGCGTGAGCGACGCGTAGACGCTCGCGTAGTCGGCCGGGTGCGCGAGCGCCCATTGGCCCGCACGGGCGAGCCGCGCGAGCACGTCCGCGAGCGCCGCGCGCTTGCCGCGATCGTCGAGCGTTTCGACCGGCGACGTGAGGAACGCGAGCCCCGAGTTGATGCCGCTGCCGTCGCGGACGATGCGCGCGCCGCGTCGCACCGCATGCCCGTAGTACGGATCGAACGTGGCCCAGATGCCGATCCGCTTCGCCTCGAACGCGGCGAACGCGTCGACCGGCAGGACGAAACGCACCTCGACGTCGCGCGGCGCGAGCCCATGTTCGCGCAGCGCGCCGTACAACTGGTATTGCGAGATGCTGCCGCGCGCCGACGATACGACGACGGTTTGCCCTTTCAGATCGGCCACGGTGCGAACCGGCGAGTCCGGCTGCACGACGATGCCGAGCGACGTCGGCGAGCCGACGCGCGTCGCGACGATCCGCAGCGACGGATCGCCGAGCGCGGCCGTCAGGACGGGCAGGTCGCCGGCCGGCGCGAGATCGATCGCGCCCGCGCGCTGCGCTTCGAACAGCGGCGCGGCGCCCTGGAAGTTGGCCCAGCGGAACCGGTACGGCGTGCCGTCGAGCACGCGCGCCGCTTCGGCCAGCGCGCGCAGGCCGCCGGCCTGGTCGCCGAGCACGAGCGTGACGCCCGACAGGTCGGTGCCGGCCGCGCGGGCCGGCAGTGCGAGGCCGCCCGCGAGCGGCGCGGCGGCGAGGGCGGCAAGGCGCTGCAGCGCGCGGCGGCGCGCTGTGGCGAAAGAATGGGTCATCGGCGGCGTGTCCTCGGTGATCCGCGCGCGGACGGCGCGGCTGCCGGGCAGGTTACGGAATCGGTTTCCGGGCGACAAACATCGAATCGTGAAATGCATATTCGTGCGGAGGGCGGCCGGTTTGGCCGGTGCGGCGGCGCTCGACCCGGCGCCCGAGCGCGCACGTCTTACGCGGCCGGCCGAATCGTCCGCAGGAATGCCCGCACGGCCGGCGCCTTTTCGAACCGCCGGTGCGCGAGCGCGAGCGCCGACATGATCGGCTTGCCGGCGATCGGCCGGTACACGACGCCCGGCAGCGACACGCAGCCGGCAAGTGCATCGGGAATCACCGCGACCCAGCCGTTCACCGACACGCACGCGAGTACCGCGAGCAGGCCGCCCGGCCGCGCGGCGACGACCGGCGCGAAGCGGCCGCGGCGCGCGACTTCGAGCGTGCCGAGCGCCTGTTCGGGCACAGCGAAGCGCGCGTCGGCGAGGTCCGCCGCGCGCACGGTCGCCATCGCCGCATAACGCGAATCGGCCGGCACGGCCGCGACGAACACGTCGCGCTGCAGCGTGACGATCCGCCCGCCGCCGGGCAGCGCCAGCGGCGGGCGCACGTACGCGAGGTCGAGCCGGCCCGTGTCGAGCTGGTTCGCGACGTCGTCCATCGGCACCTCGCGCAGGTTCAGCTCGATGCGCGGGTGCGCGGCGCGGAACGCGCCGACGGTGCGCTGCAGCGTGCCCGAATAGACGGCCGACGACACGTAGCCGATCTCGATCCGGCCGAGTTCGCCGCGTTCGGCCAGCGCGGCGAGTTCGCGGCCTCGCTGCAGGTGCTCGGCCGCGGCCCTCGCTTCCGCGAGATACGCCTCGCCGGCCGCGCTCAGCGTGACCGCGCGGCGCGACCGGTGAAAGAGCCGCACGCCGAGCGCGCGCTCGGCTTCCTGGATCTGCCGCGTGAGCGCGGGCGGCGCCATGTCGAGCGCCTCGGCCGCGCGTGCGAAATGCAGGTGTTGCGCGACGCTCAGGAACGCGCGCAGATGACGGAATTCGAGCTGGCTCATGGTTGCAGTTTTCGTCAATGAAACAGCATGGAAGTATCAATGACAGGCAATACGGGGAAAGCCTAGCATACGGCTCGTTCATCCTGTTCCGGAGTGGCCGATGTCTCAGTCTTCACCGGCGTCGCGCGCAAGCGCGGCCGCCGCCCCGCCCGCCGGCGCCCGTCTGCCTGCCGCCGCGACGCTCGCCGTCGCGTCCGCGACCTGTTCGCTGATCGTGCTCGACACGAACGTGGTGGCCGTCTCGCTGCCGAGCATCGCGCGCGGCTTTCACGCGAGCTTCGCCGATATCGAGTGGGTCGTCAGCGCGTACATGACCGCGTTCGCCGCGTGCCTGCTGCCGGCCGGCGGGCTCGCCGACCGCTTCGGGCGCAAGCGGATGCTCTTCGCGGGCCTCGCGCTCTTCTTCATCGCGTCGCTCGGCTGCGGCGTCGCGCCGTCGGCGGGCTGGCTGATCGCCGCGCGTGCGGTGAAGGGCGGCGGCGCCGCGCTGCTGCTGACCGCGGCGCTCGCGGTGATCGCGAACCGTTTCCCGGACGGGCGCGAGCGGGCACGCGCGTGGGCGATCTGGGGCATGTGCATGGGGATCGCGACGGCCATCGCGCCGCTCGTCGGCGGCGCGATCACGCAATGGATCGGATGGCGCTGGGTGTTCCTGCTGAACCTGCCCGTCTGCCTGCTGCTGGCGGCCGGCGCGCACGTCGCGATCGACGAATCGAACGATCCCCATGCGAAGCGCGTCGACGTGGCCGGCAGCCTGCTGTTCGGCGCGGCGCTCGCCTGCGCGATCGCGGCGCTGATCGGCGCGCCGTCGCACGGCTGGCTGTCCATCGCGACGCTGGGCCGGTTCGCGCTCGCGGCGGCGCTGCTGGCGGCGTTCGTCGGCGCGGAGCGCTGGCAGGCGCGGCCGATGATCGATCTCGCGCTGTTTCGCCAGCCGCGCTTCGTCGGCGCCGTGCTCGCGATGTTCGGTTACGCGGCGTGCGCGCAGGTGATGATGACGTTCCTGCCGCTGTACCTGCAAAACGCGTTCGGGATGTCGGCGATCGATGCGGGGCTCGGGATGCTGCCGTTCGCGTTCGCGATGATCGCCGGCCCGTCGCTCGGCGCGGCGCTCGCCGCGCGCGTGTCGTCCGGCGGCGTGCTGGCCGGCGGGCTCGCGCTGATCGGCGCGGGCAACCTCGCGACCGCGGCGCTGACGGCCGGCGACTACTACCGGCTCGTCGCGCTCGGCATGTTCGTGACGGGGTGCGGCGCCGGCATCATGAACGGCGACACGCAGAAGGCGATCATGGCGTGCGTGCCGCCGAATCGCACGGGCATGGCGTCGGGCATCAGCACGACGACGCGCTTCTCGGCGATCGTCACGGCCGTGGGCGTGCTCGGCGCGGTGCTGGCGGCCAGTACGCATGCGCGGCTCGACGGGCTGCTGTCCGCGAGGCCCGGCCTGCGCGCATTCGTCGACGCGCCGTTCATGTCGAGCCTGCTGGCCGGTGATCTCGCGCAGGCGCTCGGCCGCGTGCCGCCGTCGGCTGCCGGTGCGCTCGCACAGGCGGCGCCGGCCGCGTTCGCGAGCGGATTCGCCGATGCGCTGAAGGTAAGCGGCGTACTGGCGCTGGTTGCGGCCGTCGTTGCGTACAAGTTGCTTACGCAACCGAGGCGCGAACCCGCGTGACGCGGACGCTTGCATGCGCAGCGCATCGTTCTGCTGTCGACGCTCGGGTCGATCGTCTCGCTGCCGGTGCGGCTCGCACTCACGCGGCGCCTGTGAGCCGGTACGTCGTTTGACGCATCCCGTCAGCCTTTCAGTGCGTCGCGATCGACTTGCGCGTCGTGCAGCTTGCGCATGGCGTCGCGCAGCCTGGCCTGCTTGTCGGCGAGCTTGCGTTGCGCGTTGTTCGACTTCTTCGCATCGCCGAGCGCTTCGGCTGCATGGGCTCGTGCCTGTGCGTCGCGCACCTCGTCCTGCGCGTGCTGCAGATCGCGCTGCTTGTCGGCGACCTTGCGCTCGGCGCGCGCGAGCTGGCCGGCGTCCGTGCAATGGGCCTTGATCTGTTCGAGCGCGGCCTGCTGGCGCATCGCCTGGTGCGTGTTGCCGACTCGCTTCGCGTTGTCGATCTGCGTCTGCAATGCACGAATGCGTGTCGCGCAATCTTGCGTATCGGCGAAGGCGCTGATGCTCGCGAGCAGTGCGGCGGGAATGGCCAGGATAACGAGCGTTTTCTTCATGGTGGGGTTCTCGACAGGATAGCGGCCGGGTGAATCAGCGATGCGGTACGGTCGCGGCGATGTTTCAAGAACGCATTCTGACGATTCGGTACCGGGCGCGTAAATAGGATTAGTCTGACTTGAGTCCGAATAGGGAATCGCACGGACAATCTCCGCGTGCACGGGTTGAGCAGCGAATCGTTGCAGGCGCGGGCGGCGGAAGGGGAACGCCGCGTGATGCCTGCGCCGGTCAGTGCGGTTTCGTCGCGAGGCGATGGATGCGTGCCGCTTGCGCGACGCGCGCCGGGTGGGACGCGTGACCATGCGCGGCCGGTGTGCGGCGCGGGCGACGGGTGGGCTCCGAGGATTCGGCGACGGTCGGTGCGGTTTTCACGGTATCCGCATCGATACCCGAAGCGGCGATCGCGGCGACGGCCGGCAGCATCGCGTCGGCGTCGAGCCATGCGCGCGTCGCTTCCGCGATCAACCCGCGCAGCCACTGCACGCCTTCCACACACGATCCCGATTCGTTCCACGTCATCCGGTACACGATGTCCGGCGGTTCCGCCGGCAGCGCGACCGCGGCGAGCGGCAGCAGCTTCGCGTAGTGCCGCGCGAGCCGGTACGTGGTGGTGAGGATCAGGTCGGCGCGCACGAGCGCATGCGCGGCGAGCTCGAAGTGCGGGAGCGTGACGACGATGCGCCGTTGCAGGCCCACGCGTTCGAGCTGCCGGTCGATCGCGCCGGACGCTTCGAGCCACGACGGCGTCGGGCACAGCTGCGGCGCCGCCGCGAACCCGGCGGCCGTCATCGCGCCGCGCCGCGCGAGCGGATGCGTCGCGCGCATCAGGCACACGACGCGGTCGTCGAACAGGTCGTCCTGACGGAAGCGCGACCGGCGTGCGGGCCGGTTGTCGATCACGACGTCGAGCTCGCCGTCGGCCAGCGCGCGCTCGTCGTCGAACCCGTCGCCGAGCGGATGAAACACCAGTTGCGCGTTCGGCGCACGCTCGCGAAACAGCGCGACGAGTTTCGGCACGAACAGCACGTTCAGGTAGTCGGGGCAGCCGATCCGGTAGGTGCGCACCGACGTGCGCGCGTCGAACGTCGGCTGCTGGATGCGGATGAAATCGATCACGCGCAGCGCGTTGCGCAACGGCTCGATCAGGCGCGCGCCGAACTCGGTCGGCACCATCCCGTAGCGGCTGCGTACCAGCAGCGGATCGCCGAGCAGCGTGCGCAGGCGCTTGAGCGCGGCGCTCGTCGCCGGCTGCGACATGTTCAGGCGCACGGCCGCACGCGACACGGTACGCTCGGTCAGCAGCACGAGCAGGATGCGCATCAGCCGCGCATCGAGCCCGTCGAGCGCGCCCGAGTTGTCGGACGCGTCGCGGGGCAGCGCGGCCGGGTCTAGCGGATCGCGCATGTCGATACGCGTCCCGGCGAGGCGAGGCCGCCGCGCGACGCGGCGGCCGGCCGGCGGCCCGTCATTTCGCGAAGGTGCCCGGCCAGCCGACGATCCGCTTCGGGCGCGGCGGCGCGTAGGTGCGGACCTTCGACGTCTTCAGCTTCAGGCGCACCAGCGACTCGGCGAGCGCGACCGCGGCCGATACGCCGTCGACGACCGGCACGCCCGTGCATTCCTCGATCTGCCGGTCGAGGCCGGCCATCCCGCCGCAGCCCAGGCAGATCACTTCCGCATGATCGTCCCGCACCGCGCGCTGCGCCTCGCCGACGATCGACTCGATCGCGCGCGCCGGGTTCTCCTCGAGTTCCAGCACCGCGAGACCGCTTGCACGCACCGACGCGCAACGCGCATCGAGCCCGGCGAGCTTCAGGCGATCCTCGATCAGCGGCACCGTGCGGTCGAGCGTCGTGACGACCGAGTAGCGATGGCCGAGCAGCATCGCGACGCTCGCGGCCGCTTCGGTGATGTCGACGACGGGCGCCGTCAGCAATTCCTGCAGCCCTTCGCGGCCGTGTTCGCCGTAGCCGGCCTGGATCACCGCATCGTACGGTTCGTCGTAGCTCATCACGCGATCCATCACGGCGATCGCCGCGAGGTAGCTCTCGAAGTTGCCTTCGACCGACTCCGCGCCGAAGCGCGGCGTGAGCCCGACGATCTCCGTGCCGGGCGACGCGGCGGCCTGCGCCTGCGCGGCGATCGCGTCGGTGATCGACTCGGTCGTGTTGACGTTGACTACCAGGATCCTCATCCGTGACTCCGTATGCGTGTGTGTCAGTGTCGCGCGCAGGCAACCGCGATGTGTTCGCCCGAGCGCGCTTCGTAATGCCGTTTTCGATCGGCCAGCAGCCAGTACACGCCGCCCGCGATCGCCGCGCCGAGCAGCCACGAGAACGGCGTCATCGCGCTGAAGGCCGGTACGACGGCGAGCGTGATCGAGATCAGCGCGGACGGCACGAGCGCCGCGAGCGCGTTGCGGTTCACGCCGCGCGTGTAGAAGTAGGCGCCGGTCGGCGCTTCGGAATAGAGATCGGGCACGTTCACGCGCTGCTTGCGCACGAGCCAGTAGTCGACCGTGATGATCCCGTACAGCGGGCCGAGCAGCGCACCGAGGCCGGACAGGAAATAGACGATCACGATCGGGCTGTTGTACAGGTTCCACGGCAGGATCAGCACGGCGATCGTCGCGCTGATGAGGCCCGCGCGGCGAAACGACAGGCGGTGCGGCGCGAGGCTCGTCAGCACGAAGGCCGGCGCGACGAAGTTCGCCATGATGTTCACGGCCACCGTCACGATCAGGAACGCGAGGCAGCCGAGCACGAGGAACAGCTTGTTCGGCACCGTCGCGATGATTTCCGTCGGGCTGTGGATGACGTGGCCGTTCAGCTTGAACTGCGCGCCGGCAAGCACGAAGCTGATCGTCGCGAACACGAGGATGTTGACCGGCAGGCCCCAGAAGTTGCCGACGCGCACCGTCTTCGCGCTCGGCGACGAACGGGTGAAATCGCAGAAGTTGAGCACCAGCGTGCCGTAGATCGCGAGCCACAGCGCGCCGCCCGCGAAGATTTCCGTCCACATCTTCAGGCCGGTCATCGGCTTGCCGATCGACATCGCGAGGTGGCCGCCGGTGCGGCTGAACATCCACGCGGCGAGCGACAGCGTCGTGACGAGGATCACCGGGCCGGCGAGCCCCTCGTACTTGCGGACCATCTCCATCCCGTACGTGAGGATGCCGATCTGCACGAGCCAGATCGCGACGAACGTGATCCAGCCGAGCGTCGACAGCCCGAAGACCGCATTCCGGTCGAACGCGGCGAGGCCCGGCCAGATCGCGGTAAGCAGCACGCGCAGCACGACCGACGCGAGATAGGTCTGGATGCCGAACCATGCGATCGCGATCACCGCGCGAATCATCGCGGGCAGCATCGCCCCGTAGATGCCGAAGCTCATCCGGCTGATCACCGGGAACGGCACGCCGGTTTTCTGGCCCATGTAGCCGGTGAGATTCATGAAGCAGTACACGAGCACCGCGCCGATCGCGAGCGACGCGAGCATCTGCCAGCCCGACAGGCCGAGCGCGAACAGCCCGATCGCGAACGAGTAGTTCGCGATGTTGTGCACGTCGTTGGTCCAGAGCGCGAAGATGCTGTAGCGGCCCCACGTCCGGCCTTCGGCCCGGGTCGGCGCGAGATCGGGGTTGTGCAGCCGCGGGCTCGGCGCGGGCTCGCGCGCGGCCGTATCGTGTCGATGCGATGCGTCGTCCGCGCCGAGCCCGATGCCCGCGCGGTGGATGGCTTCCAGTTGCACGCCGTTGTCTCCTTCCATGTGCGGGGCGCGAAACCGGCCGCGTATGCACGCGGCGCGGGCCCGGCCGCCGTGGACGTTATGTCTCGGATTTGTTCGCGAGTATGGGCGGCAGGTGCGGCGAAGGGAAATTAAATATTCGGCTGGGCGGCATTCGAAAAACAAATGGAACGCGCCCGGCCGCGCCGCCCGGCGCGCGGCACGCAAATTGCGGGTCAACGGGTTCCCTTCACATCGACATCAGCGGAGGTGTCATGCAGCGATATTCATTTCGTCACGTATCGCGAGCCGTCTTCGCCGGCATCCTGATCGCGGGCCTCGCGGCAGGCGCCGGCTGCCAGAAGAAGAGCGACAACGCCGACTCGGGCGCATCGAGCGGCATGTCGGCCGCGCCTTCCACCGCGCCCTCCACCGCGCCATCGGGCATGCCCAGCAGCGGGGCGGCCGGCAGCAGCGGCGACACCGGCGCGAGCCTGCCGGGCGCGGCTTCGGCGCCGGCCGGCGCGAGCGGCGGCGGTTGACCCGCGTCCGGGCGGCAGGCGGGCGGCGCGCGAGCGTGTCGCCCACTTCCCGGCCGGTGCAGTGCCCGGCGGCAGGTGCGCCAGATGGACGGCGCGCGCCCAGTGGTGCGCATGAAAGATTTGCAAGGACCGTTGTAGCGATTTCCGGCCCGGCGGCGACGGCGTGACGCCGGCGTGCGTCGGCCGGCCAAGGAGGTGCGATGCAGAACGCGGAATCGAACCCTACCCCCGAAAAGCAGCGGGAACAGATCGAGAAGAGCCCGGTGAAGACGCCGGCCGCCGGCGACATGCCCGACGCGGCGACCCAGGCCGAGCAGGTCGCGCGGCGTCCGCTGACGCCGGAGGCGGTCGCCGGCAAGATGCCGACCGGCCTGCCGGAGATCGACGTCGATGCGCATGCGGTCGACAGCGGCGATCCGGTGCGCCGGGCCGCCGGCCGGATCGTCACGCTCGACAACGCGAACATGGCGATGACCGACAACACGGTCGACGTCGACGGCAAGGGCATGGAGGCGCGCACCGGCGCGTCCGAACTGCAGGACAACGTGATCTATTCGAACGCGTCGCTCGACGAAGCGGTCGATACGCCCGACGAAGGGCTGGGCGGGATCGAGAGCCGTCCGTCCGGCAACATGCCGCAGATCGCGACGCGGCCGGGCTGGCGCGTGCGCCATGTCGGCGACGTGGATATCGCGCACGGCGACGGCGCGCGTGCCGAGCACGTGATCTGCCTCGAGCGGGTGGACGACTGATAGCCGGCATTGATGCCGGCGTTTGATCCCGCGACGTTTGATCCCGGTATACGACACGCGGCGGCCGATGCAATCGCACCGGCCGCCGCGACCGTTTTCGGACCCTTGCCGCGTTACTGCGGCCCCAGCTCCTGCGCGGACGTATCGGCGTCGTTGCCCTGCGCGACGAGCACGTGGATGTCGTTCGGCGTCACGTCGCCGATGCCGCCGGACGGAATGGTCAGAAGCAGCCAGTCGGCGTTGTTGCCGATGTTGACCGGCGCGGTCTTGAGGATCGGCGACTTGCTGCCGGCCGTCGTCACGACCACCTGGTAGGTGCCGCCGTTCAGGTAGACCGAATCCTGCGTCGTTGCCGGCACGGCATTCTGGTAGGCGGCGCCCGCCATCGTCGGGCTGACCGTCGTGATGTCGGTGCCCGGCGCCACGACGTACACGTCCACGTTCTGCGCATTCGGCGACGCGTTGAAGCTGCGCACGCGCGCCTTGTCGGACAGCAGCCCCTTGTCGTACGGATCGTCGATGACGGAGATCAGCGACGTCGTGCTCGGCAGCGCGATCGTCGTGTAATGGTGACCGTTCGCCGCGCTGAACGACTGGGACGCGATGGTCGTCGTCGTGCCCGATACGTCATAGCTCGCGGTCTGATTACCCGAATCGATGTCGTGATAGCGCGTCACGCCCTTGTAGGCGACGCCCGCCTGGTCGACCTTCGCATTCAGGTAGTAGTCGAGGTTCGGGCCGGCCGGCACCGCGTTGATGAAGCGCGCCTGCGGCTTCGAGATGCCGAGTACGGTCCCGGCGTCGTCGCCGCCGCCGCATGCCGTGAGCATGGAAATGACCGAGCACAGGGCCACTATCGTTCGTATTGATTTCATGTCGTCCTCTCGTTCAGGAAACCTGTATTGCGATGCCGGACCGCCGCGTGAACGATCGCGCGGGGCGCAGCGCCGGTTGGAAGGAAGTTGGCTGTCCGCCGGAGGGCGGGCGCGAGGATGACGCAATCGACGTGCCTGCGGGAAGACCAGGCGCGACGGACGCAGGCGGGCGGGCACTGGCCGGTATGGCGGGCGCGAGGCGCGGGCGCGAACCGCGCGAGTGGTGCGGTTGTAAAAAGGGCGTGGCGCGTGCCGTCGCTAACCGTGTGGTTTAGGCAAGCACCAGTGCGCAGCCGGTCCCCATGCCCGCGGGCGGGCCGACGCATCCCGCGTGGCCAGCGCGCCGGGCGAAATGACCTGCCGCACGAAAACGATGGTCGGCGACGGCTGTAATTCTTGCCGGGTTCGGCCATCGTTTAACCATTCGAAACAATGTGTTCACCGAAAGGGGCATGATCTCCGGCGATCGAGCAGGCATACTGTCGCCTATGTTGCTCAATGCGCGTCGAACGGCGTGCGCTTGCCCTCCATGTCCATTCCAGTCTCTTTTCGAACCTTGCGATGGTTGACCATTGCGGCTACTGCATGCTTGCTCGCCGCGTGTTCGACCGCTTCCGACGTGACCACGACGTCGAACCCGAACGTATTCACCGTGACGACACGCACGCTCGGCGTGTCCACGACATGGGCCGACGCCCATGCGAAGGCCGTCAGCGAAGCCACCAACTACTGCTCGCAGCGCGGGATGCGCGCGAGCGTGAAGCAGGAATCGCTGACCGGCGGCCGCCGCGTCGACGCGCGCTCCGAACTCGCGTTCGAGTGCCATCCGACCTTCGAGACGGCGTCTAACCCGCGCGGTTGACCGGCCGGCGGCATG
Organism: Burkholderia anthina; assembly: GCF_001547525.1. Lineage (GTDB taxonomy): Bacteria > Pseudomonadota > Gammaproteobacteria > Burkholderiales > Burkholderiaceae > Burkholderia > Burkholderia semiarida. The sequence goes on along the minus strand of NZ_LNJP01000003.1, from coordinate 318,728 downwards.
ACTGCGCCGCCCGCGTTTTCCTTCCCCCGCATGGCAAACCGGCCCGCGATGCCGTACCGGCACGTCGCGGGCCGGCGCACGTCCGGCGTCGGCCGGGCGGGTCAGGCCGGCTGCGCCTCGTACAGCTTCACGCACGCGGAGAAGTCGAGCGTGCCGAGCCCCTGCTGGCTCATCGACTGATAGAGCTGCTGCGCGAGCGCGCCCATCCACACCGGCTGATGCGCGCCGCGTGCGGCTTCCGTCGCCAGCCCGAGATCCTTCAGCATCAGGTTCGCCGCGAAGCCGCCCGCATAGCCGCGCGCGGCCGGCGCCGCGTCGCTCACGCCCGGGTACGGGTTGTAGGTGTCCGAGCTCCAGCAGCGGCCGGTCGACGTGTTGATGATGCCGGCCAGCACGGCCGGATCGATGCCGAGCGCGGCGCCGAGCGCCATCGCTTCCGCCACGCCCATCATCGAGATGCCGAGCAGCAGGTTGTTGCAGATCTTCGCGATCTGCCCGGTGCCGGTGCCGCCGCAGTGCACGACGTTCCTGCCCATGTCGAGCAGCACCGGGCGGATGCGCTCGAACAGCGCGCCGTCCGCGCCGACCATGAAGGTCAGCGTGCCGGCCTGCGCGCCGCCGGTGCCGCCCGACACGGGCGCGTCGGCGAGCGGGAGGTCGCGCCGCGCGGCGGCGTCGGCCACCGCGCGCACGGTGCCGGGGTCGATCGTGCTGCAGTCGACCAGCGTCGCGCCGGCGCGCGCGCCGGCCAGTACGCCGTCGTCGCCGAGGTAGACGGCGCGCACGTGCTGCGCGGCCGGCAGCATCGTGATGATCAACGCGCCGCGCGCGGCGGCGTCACGCGGCGACGCCGCCGCCGTCGCGCCCGCGCGCACCGCGGCGCCGACCGCGTTCGCATCGAGGTCGAACACCGTCAGCGCGTGGCCGGCCTTGAGCAGGTTGGCGGCCATCGGGCCGCCCATGTTGCCGAGTCCGATGAAGGCGATTTCCATGTCCGGGCTCCGTCGGGTCAGCGCAGCGCGATCGTCGTGTTCACGCCGCCGGCCGTCGCGTCGTCGTCGAACCAGCGCGCGGTGACCGTCTTCGTCTGCGTGTAGAACTGCACGACCTGCTTGCCGTACGGGCCGAGATCGCCGAGCTTCGAGCCGCGCGAGCCGGTGAAGCTGAAGTAGGGCACCGGCACCGGAATCGGGATGTTGATGCCGACCTGGCCGACGTCGATTTCGCTCTGGAACTTGCGCGCGGCCGCGCCGCTCTGCGTGAACAGGCCCACGCCGTTGCCCATCGGGTTGCGGTTGACGAGCGCGATCGCCTCGTCGAGCGTGTCCGCTTCCATCACGACCACCACCGGCCCGAAGATTTCCTCCTTGTAGATCGACATGTCGGTCGTCACGCCCGAGAAGATCGTCGGGCCGATGAAATTGCCGTGCTCGTAGCCGGGCACCTTCACGTCGCGGCCGTCGAGCAGCAGCGTCGCGCCTTCCTTCACGCCGGCGTCGATCAGCGACAGGATGCGCGCCTTCGCCGCCTTCGACACGACCGGGCCGACGTCGGTGCCGGCTTCGGCGCCCGCGTTGACCTTCAACGCCTTCGCCTTTTCGACGAGATCGGGCAGCCAGTCGCGCGCCTGGCCGACCAGCACGACGACCGACGTCGCCATGCAGCGCTGGCCGGCCGCGCCGAAGCCCGCGCCGACGAGCGCGTTGATCGACTGCTCGCGATGCGCGTCGGGCAGCACGACCGCGTGATTCTTCGCGCCCATCATCGACTGCACGCGCTTGCCGTGCTGGCTGCCGAGGTTGTACACGTGCGTGCCGACGCGCGTCGAGCCGACGAACGAGATCGCCTTGATGTCCGGGTGCGTGCACAGGCGGTCGACCACCGTCTTGCCGCCGTGCACGACGTTCAGCACGCCTTGCGGCACGCCGGCCTCGATCGCGAGTTCGACGAGCTGCATCGTCGACAGCGGGTCCTGCTCGGACGGCTTCAGCACGAACGTGTTGCCGCACACGATCGCCATCGGGAACATCCACAGCGGGATCATGCCGGGGAAGTTGAACGGCGTGATGCCCGCGCACACGCCGATCGGCTGGCGCAGCGTGTAGGTATCGACGCCGCCCGCGACGTTCTCCGCGAATTCGCCCTGCTGCAGCGTGCCGATCGAGCACGCGTGCTCGACCACTTCGAGCCCGCGGAAGATGTCGCCCTGCGCGTCGGGCAGCGTCTTGCCTTGTTCGGCCGTCAGCGTGTGCGCGATCCGTTCGAGATTGCGGCGCACGAGATCCTGGAACTTCAGCATGATGCGCAGCCGCGCGCCGATCGGCGTCGTCTTCCAGGTCTGGAACGCGCGCTGCGCGGACGCGATCGCGGCATCGACCTCGTCGAGCGTCGCGTACGGCACGCGGCCGATCACTTCCTGCGTCGCGGGGTTGACGATGTCGCCCCATTCGGCGCTGTGCGAATCGACGAACGCGCCGTCGATCAGCAGCTTGGCGGTGGGCAGGGCGAGGGTGGTCTGGGGGACTGCGGCGTTCATGGCATGCTCCGGGGAAACGGTGTGACGATGAAAAAGGGGCTGCGTCCGCCGCGCGCGCAGGCACGGCGGGCGGCAGGTCGAACTGAAATCGAATGAATGCGGGCGCTGCGAGCCGGTGGGCTTACGTTCGCGCCGGACGCATCAGCGCGGTACAAGCAAGCGCGAACACGCCGAAGCCGACGAGATACGCGATCACGTAGTGCGGCTGGCCGCCGCCGGCCTTCAGCAGAGACGTCGCGATCATCGGCGCGAAGCCGCCGCCGATCACGCCGGCGAGCTGCACCGACAGCGAGATGCCGCTGTAGCGGATTTCCGCGGGAAACTGCTGCGCGAACAGCAGCGATTCCGGCGCATAGAGAATCGGGAACACGACGCCGAGGCCGAGCACGATCGCCCACCACGCGGTCGACGTCTGCTGCGTGCCGAGCATCATGAAGAACGGCGCGGCGAACGCGCACATCAGCACGAGGCCGATCGCGAACATCCGGCGCTGGCCGATGCGGTCGCTCAGATGCCCGCACAGCGGCATCGTCACGAGCGACAGCGCGGCGCCTGCCGTGATCGCGTGCAGCATCTCGGCCTTCGGCAGATGCAGCTGCTGCGTCGCGTAAGCGAGCGCGAACGTGACGACCATGTAGAACCACGTGTTCTCGGCGGCGCGCGCGCCGACGATCGTCAGCACTTCGCGCGGATGGCGGCGCAGCGCGGCCGTCACCGGCGATTTCTCGGCCTTGCCCTGGCGCTGCATCTTCTCGAAGTCGGGCGACTCGGGCACCTTCGCGCGGATGAACCAGCCGAGGCCGACGAGCGCGATGCTCGCGAGGAACGGCACGCGCCAGCCCCACGACAGCATGTCGGCTTCCGGCAACGCGGCCACCGCGGCCATCGCCACCGACGACAGGATCAGGCCGAGCCCGACGCCCGTCTGCGGCAGGCTGCCGAACAGCCCCTTGCGGCCGTTGGGCGCGTGCTCGACGGCCATCAACACCGCGCCGCCCCATTCGCCGCCCACCGCCATCCCCTGCAGGAAGCGCATCGCGATCAGCAGCGCGGCGGCCCAGTAGCCGATGCTGTCGTACGACGGGATCAGCCCGATGATCATGCTCGGTACGCCCATCAGCAGCAGCGTGATCATCAGCATCGACTTGCGGCCGATGCGGTCGCCGAAGTGGCCGAACACGATGCCGCCCATCGGCCGCCCGATGAAGCCGACCGCGAACGTGCCGAACGCGGCGAGCGTGCCGACGACCGGGTCCAGCGACGGGAAGAAGATGCGGTTGAACACGAGCGCGGCGGCCGTGCCGTACAGGAAGAAGTCGTACCACTCGATCGTGGTGCCGGCCATGCTGGCCCAGCCGGCCAGCAGGTAGTGCTTCGCGGTGCGCTCGGGCGCCGGCGTCGCGATGGTCGCATGCTCGTCGAGGGTGGATCGGGTCTGCATGGTGTCTCCGGTTTTATTGCCCGCGGCTCATGGTCCGCAGGTCACGGTCGAGTATAGTTATGCGCGGATTCATGATGTACCGACAAAGAAACCGGTTGGATGTGCATTTATGCATATCGACGGCCGGCCCGGAGACGCCCGCCTTTTTCCCCTCGCCGATGCGACATGCCACCGAGCCGGTTTCCGGCAACCTGAACTGGGACGACCTGCGCTTTTTCCTCGAGGTCGCGCGCACGCAGCGCGCGAGCGGCGCGGCGAAGCGTCTCGGCGTCGACTACACGACCGTCGCGCGGCGCATTCGCGCGCTCGAGGCCGCGATGGGTACGCTGCTGTTCGACAAGTCGCGCTCCGGCGGCTTCACGCTGACGGCCGAAGGACAGCGGCTCGTCGCGTATGCGGACGCGATGGAGACGACCGTGCAATCCGCGTGCGATCAGGTCGCGAACACCGGCGAGGCGCTGTCGGGCCACGTGCGGATCGGGTCGACCGAGGGGTTCGGCTGTTTTTTCCTCGCGCCGCAACTCGCGCGGTTCCGCGCCGCGCATCCGCACGTGACGGTCGATCTGCTGCCGGTGCCGCATTTCGTCAACCTGCCCAAGCGCGAGGCCGATCTCGCGATCACGCTCGAGCGGCCCGAGCGCGGGCCTTATGTGGTCACGAAGCTGTGCGACTATCAGTTGCGGCTCTATGCGACGCGCGACTATCTGGCGAACCACGCGCCGATTGCCTGCACGGCCGATCTCGCGCGGCACGCGTTCATCAGCTACGTCGACGATCTCGCGTTCAGCAACGAACTGCTGTACCTCGATCGCGCGGTGCCCGGCGCGACGGCCGGGTTGCGCACGACGAGCGTGATCGCGCAGGTTTTCGCGGCGCTGCAGGGCGGCGGCCTCGCGATCCTGCCGTGCTTCATCGCGGCCACGCAGCCGGCGCTGGTGCCCGTGCTGCCGAACGACGTGGTCGTCACGCGGTGTTTCTGGCTGACGTGCCGCGAGGATCTGCGCAAGCTGCGGCGCGTGACCGCGCTGTGGGATTACCTGCGCGCGGCGGCGGATGCGAACCGTGCGTTGCTGGCGGGGGAGTCGGGGGCGCTGAGGTTCGTCGGCGAGCCGGAATAGCGGGTTGCACGCGCGTCGCGACGGCGGCGCGATCGACATGACCGACGTGGGTGACGAAACAGCCGGCGGCGATTCGACCGGCTATCGGGGGGAAGGCAGATGGCCTTGACGCATGCGGGCAAGGTTTTCGTGGTGTGCGTGGTCGTATTCGGCGTGGCCGCTTACTGGCTCGCGTCGCGCATGGTGCGCCGCCAGACGGGCGGCAAGCGCGGCTCCGGCGGCGCGGTCGCATTCTGGTGGCTCGTGTGTTTTTGCCTGGTGTCGCTGTTGTTCCCGTTCGCGTACTGGATCGGCGACGAGATTTACGCGCTCGCGGTGTCGCCGACGTACGAAGCGACCGTCGTGTCCTACCAGTCGGAGTGGGACACCTGCGAGCGCCGCGAAAGCTCGGGGCGAACCTCTTCGTACCGGTGCATCAAGTACACGTCGATCCTGGAAGCCGTGATGCCGAATGGCGAGCGCATCGTGCTGCCCGGCAACATCCGCTCGGGCGCCGTGCCCGAAATCGGCGAGAAGGTCGATGTCGTGTTGCCGCAAGGGGCGCGTCAACTGCACGAGCGCAGCGTGCGCAGTATCGGTCTGCTGGCCGGCGGCGCGGTGATGGTCGCGATCATCGGGTATTTCGTCTATCTGATCGCGGCGTACGGGGCCGGGAAGAAAATCGACGGCGCGGCCCGCTTCGGCATGGCGGCGGTGGTGAACGGGCTCGTGCCGCTCGGCGCGCTGCTGATGGAAATCGCATTCCTGAGCGTGCCGTACCGTTACTGGGTGCACGGGAATCCGCAGCAATGGCCGGTGTGGGTGCTCGCGCTGGGCATGCTGTTCGCGCTGGCGCTGCTGCCGTTGCTGCTGCTCTATGCGCGGGCCGCATGGCGGGCGGTCGTGAAGTAACGGCGCCCCGTCGCCTCGCGGTCGCGGCGCGGGGGGGCGGCCGCGCCTCCGGTAGTCAACCCGGGCAGCCCAGCCGATCGGCGAGTTCGTTCAGATCCCTGACGTCGAAATCCCACGCGTCGTCGGCCTGCAGGTCGGTCGTCTGGCCGGGCCCGTGCTCGGTCGGCCGCAGCACGAACGCGGTCGACAGTCCGAGCCGGCGCGCCGCGGCCAGATCGCCGTTGTGCGCGGCCACGAGGCACAGCTCGGCCGGCGCGAGGCCGAGAATCTCGACCGCTTCGGTATAGACGGCCGGCGACGGCTTGTACGCGCGGGCGACCTCGGCGCCGAGAATCGCGTCCCACGGCAGCCCGCCGTGTTTCGCGACGTCGATCATCAGCCGGATGTTCCCGTTCGACAGCGGCGCGATGATGTAGCGCTGCTTCAGCCGGTGCAGCCCGGCGACGGAATCGGGCCACGGATCGAGCCGGTGCCATGCGAGATTGAGCGCGTCGACGTCGGCATCGGGCACGTCGACGATCCCGAAACGGTCGAGCGTGCGCACGAGGTTCTCGCGATGCAGCACGTCGAGCCGCACGTAGCGGCGGCGTCCGCTGCGGATTTCTTCCATCGACGGCGAATATTCGGCGCGCCACGCGTCGGCGAACGCGAACGGGTCGAGCGTCGGCGCGTGACGCTCCAGGAATGCGGCGGCGCCGCGCGCGACGCCGCTTCTCCAGTCGACGATCGTTCCGAAGACATCGAAAACGAGCGCCTTGATTTCGGCAGGGTTCGTCATGGTGATCGAGTGAAGGTCGTTCGATGAGGGGTCACATCGCCGTGCCGCCGGATGGCGTGGCGCCGGTTCGATCGACATTGAATCACGGATGCGAAAACCCGGCCCGGGAGGGCGCGGTGCGTGGCTCGCGCGCCGGTCGAGCCGGAGCCGGCGCGCGCGGCGACGGCGCGCGGCGGCCGGCCGGACGGTACCGGCTGACGCGCGCGCCGAACCCCGACCGGGGCCCGGTGCGTTCAGGCGGTCAGTGCCGCTTGCGGATCCGCACCTGCACCTTCCCGTCGCGAATCGGCATCACGTCCGGGCTGTCGTCGCCGACTTCGCTGGCGATCAGATCGTTCAGGCGGCCGTTCATCGCGAGCAGCAATTCGCCGTGCTGCTTCCTGTCCATCGCGAGATTGCGCATCTCGCCCGGATCGCTCGCGATGTCGAACAACTCGACGTCGTTGCGCGCGAACAGATCCTCCATCGTCGTCGGCCGGTTGAATTCGAGCGGCGAGAAATAGCGCGTGAAGCGGTAGCGGCCGTCGAACACGCTGCGGATCGTGCCGCGCAACCGGAAATCCGGCTGCTGCGCGAGCGCGCGGCGCAGCCGTTCATCCTCCGGCACGCCTTTCTGCCGCAGCGTGCCGAGTTCCTTCAGCATCCATTCGCTGTCGTAGTACAGCAGCATCGCGTAGTTGAACAGCGTCGCATCGCGCGCCGCGTCGCATCGCGCGCCGCGCCGTTTCGCGTCCGCCGGTTTCGCGAGCCAGCGCGTGAGGTCGTGCCCCTTCAACGCGCTGCCGCGGATCGTCGCGAGCCGCGCGGCGTCGAGGCCGGTGAGTCCGAGCAAGGTCGGCGCGATGTCGATGTGCGACGTCAGCGCATCGCATTGCATGCCGCCCGGATACGCGGGATGCCGGATCACGAGCGGCACGTGATTCTGCGGCTGGTACGCGGCCGCGCCCTTGCCGACGAGCTGGTGCGCGCCGACGTGATCGCCGTGGTCGGCCGTCATCACGACGATCGTGCGGTCGTCGAGCCCGAGCGACTGCAGTGTCTGCAGCAGGCGCACGACGTGCGTGTCGCAATCGCGGATGCAGTTGAAGTAGTTGTCCTGATAGAGGCGCACGCGTTCGTCGGTGAACGGGTAGCGCCCGACGAGGTTCGCATGCGCGGCGTTGAACATGCCGTGCGCGGGCGGCCGCCCCGGCTCGTCGTACGGCTGCCGCCGCGACGCCGCGAGCGGTACGTCGCGCCATGACGTGCGGTACAGCGCGTCGTTCGGCGGCGGCGCGTTGCCGAGCATCGGGTGGTTCGCATCCTGCACCGTCGAGCCGTTCGTGTCGGTGTTCACGAACATCGCGTCGTGCGGGTTCACGAGATTCACCGCGAGGAACCACGGCCTGCCTTCCTTCGCGAGGCGCGGCGCATGGTTGCGCATCCAGCTCACCGCGGCCTCGGCCGTGAGCCCGTCGTACTGGTAGCCGCCGCGCACCATGCCGATCAGGTCGCCCACGCCGAAGTAGTCGTCGAAGCCGTACGCGCGGATCGTGCGGTTGTAGTCGGCCACGGGCGCCGTGTACGGGCTCGCGGTTTCGTGCATCGACGCGCTCAGGTGCCACTTGCCGAGATAGGCGGCGTAGTAGCCGGCATCGCGCAGCATGTGGCCGACGGTGCGTATGTCCGGCGACATGTCCTGTTGCCAGGGCAGGCCCGCGTTGTCGAGCACGCCGGTGTGCTGGATGTGCTGCCCCGTATAGACCGTCGAGCGCGACGGCGAGCACACGCATGCGGCGATCTGGTGATGCATGAACGTGATGCCGTCGCGGCGCAGCGCTTCGCGGCCGGGCACCGGGAACGGCCAGCGGTCGAAGTGGCGTTCCTGGTCGGTCAGGATGAACAGGATGTTGTAGCCGGCGGGCGGAGTGGCGGGCGCCGTTGCGGCGCCGCGCAAGCCGGGATCGACGGCTGAGGCGGTCGCGGTACCGGCGGCCGGGGCGGCCGGCGGCGGGTTCGCGGCCAGCGCATCGGCGCCGAAGCCGGCCGACGCGACGGCCGCACCGGCCAGCTTGAGGAACCGACGCCGCGCGGTGGGCTCGGTGGCGGGGGCGTCCTGATCGTCTTTCACGTCGGCTGTCTCCTGGTCATGCACGGCTCGTGCCGGGGGTTTTCATGCCGACGACTATGCGGCAGGATCGCGTATCGATCGATGAAAGATCAGGGTCGATCGATAACCTGACGAACATGAATGACGGAGACGCCCGTGACCCTCGACCCCCGCGGCCCGGCCGGCCGCACGCGACCGGGCCCGCTCGCGCAGCCCGGCGCGCCGGCCCACGAGCAGCGCATCGCGCAGGCGCTGCGGCGGCTGCGTGTGCGCGACATGGAAACGCTCGATACGCTCGGCCGCACACGCAGCTTCGCGCGCACGTCCGAGGCCGCGTCGATCACGCAGCCGGCGCTGTCGAAATGGCTGCGCGAGCTCGAGGACTCGCTCGGGCTGCCGCTGTTCGAGCGCACGTCGCGGCGGGTCGCGCCGACGGCATACGGCGATGCGCTGCTCGAATGCATCGGCCGCGTGCTGACCGATATGCGCGGCGTCGCACCCGCGTTCGACGCATTGCGGACCGGCGCCGGCCGACCGGTGTCGATCGGCCTGCTGCCGAACATGGCGCCGCAACTGATTCCGGGCGCGCTCGCGTGGCTGCGGGAAGCCGGCCGCCCCGTACAGCTCAACGTGCGGGAAGACACGCTCGACCGGATGCTCGTGCAGGCGCGGCGCCACGAGCTCGACCTGCTCGTGTGCCGGCTCGACGCGTCGGCGTTGAGCGCGGGGCTCGCCGTCGCGCCGTTGTACCGCGACGACATGATCGTCGTGTGCGGGCTGCGCCATCCGTTGCTCGGGCGTGCGCGGATCGGCTGGCGCGACGCCGCCGCGTTTCCGTGGATCGCGCCGCCGTTCGGTTCCCCCGCGCGCACGGCGCTCGATGCCGAGTTCGCGAAGGCCGGCCTGGCGCCGCCGGCCGTGCTGATGGAGTCGGTGTCGTGGCAGACCAACCGCGCGGTCGCCGACCAGTCGCCGTGCCTGTTCGTGCAGTCGGCCCGCGCGTTCGACCTCGCCGCGCGGGCCGGCGAGCGCATCGGCCGGCTGCCGCTGAAGTTGTCGACGATGCCGGAGACGGTCGGTGCGTTGTATGCGGCGCCGGCGAGCGTGTCGGTCGCCGCGGCGATCGACGCGCTGAGCGCGGTGACGCGCACGCATCCTGGCGCGGACGACCGACCGGGAACGGAGCGGGGCGCGGACACATTCTGACGGATCGTTTTCGGAGAAAGCGCGCGCGGCCTTCGTGCGGTGCAGCAACCTGGCGGCGATCCGTTCGTCGCTGGCGGGGGCGGCGCGGCAACCGAGCGTATCCCCTGATGGAAGCAGGTGTGCCGATCGTCACGGATTGGTGTTAAATAGATTTCGGCGCGCCCTCGCTCGGCGCGCAAACGGGGCGCACCGGGCATCGGCGTAAACCCGAGGCGGAACAGGGCACGAAATATCGAAAACGAATCGGGCGCATCAGACCCGGTCGGACAGACGGCAGGATTCACTTTGAATACCGAACCGCAAAGTTCTCGTTACAGCCTCGGGCTCGCCGCGGAAGTGCTCGCATCCGAGCAGAGCGTGCTGAGGCTGATCACACGCAACACGCCGCTGCCGGAACTGTTGGTCGAGGTTTGCCGGCGTGCCGAGGCTTTGCTCGGCGACGGCGCGTCGTGCACGATCCTGCTGCTCGATACGGACGGCATGCACGTGCGCGTGGGCGCGGCGCCGTCGTTGCCCGCGCAGTACAGCGCGGCGATCGACGGCGCGACGATCGGGCCCGCGGCCGGCTCGTGCGGCACCGCGATGTACGAGCGCCGGATGGTCACCGTCGAGGACATCGAAACCGATCCGCTATGGGCCGACTACCGCGCGATCGCGTTGCCGCTGGGCTTGCGCGCGTGCTGGTCGGTGCCGTTTCTCGACGATGCGGGCGCCGTGCTCGGCGCGTTCGCCGTCTATCACCCGCGGCCGTGCCGGCCCAGCGACGAGGAAACCGCGTTGTTGCGCGATATCGGCAACAGCGTCGGCCTCGCGGTGCATCAGGACCGGATCGCGCGCCAGCTCGCGCGCAGCGAGGAACATCACCGGCTCGTCGTCAACAGCCTGAGCGAGGGCATCCTCGTCGTCTCGCGCGACGGCGTTGTGATCGCGAGCAATCCGAGCGCGAACCGGATGATGCGCGTGAAGGGCGAGCTCGTCGGCCGCCGGCTGTCGACGGTGATCCTGCGCAAGCTGCGCGAGGACGGCACGCCGATCGAGCCGCACGACTGGCCGAGCCGGCGCGCGCTCGAGACGGCCACGCCGATGCTCGACTATACGGTCGGCTTCGGTCTCGCGGACGGCGACATCATCTGGGTGCGCGGCAACGCGGTGCCGATCGTGAGGCCGGGCGACACGCAGGCCGATTCGGTGCTCGTGTCGTTCAACGACATCGGCCCCGTGCGCGAAGCGCAGCAGCAGTTGCGCTACATGGCGACCCGCGACGCGCTGACGGGCCTCTACAACCGCCGCTGGCTCGGCGACCGCATGCGCGAGCTGTTCGGCGTGCCCGACGCGGCGGGCGGGCCCGCGCGCGTCGCGATCCTGTTCATCGATCTGGTCGGCTTCAAGAAGGTCAACGACACGGCCGGCCACGACGCGGGCGACGCGCTGCTGCGCAGCGTCGCGTCGCGGCTCGCGGCCTGCGCGGACGGCCGCTATGCGCTCACGCGCGTCGGCGGCGACGAGTTCGTGATCCTCGTCGACGACTGCGACGATCCCGACCGTCTCGCGGTGCTCGCGCGCGAGGTGATCGACGCGATCGCGAAGCCGTTCGCGATCGCGAACAACGAATACTGGCTCGGCGTATCGATCGGCATCAGCGTCGCGCCGCGCGACGGCGACGATGCGGTGACGCTGATGCGCAACGCCGATTCGGCGATGTACGACGCGAAGCAGCGCGGCCGCAACCTCTTCACGTTCTTCACCGCGCAGCTCAACCTGCGGCTGCAGCGCCGCTTCGCGATCGAGCAGTCGCTGCGGCGCGCGCTGGCGTCGGACACGCTGAGGCTCGCGTATCAGCCCGTCGTCGATGCGCGCAGCGGCCGCACGGTCGGCGCCGAGGCGCTGCTGCGCTGGACGAGCCCCGAGCTCGGGCCGATGTCGCCGGCGGAATTCATTCCGGTCGCGGAAGATACGGGGCTGATCGTCGCGATCGGCCAGTGGGTGCTCGAAACCGCGTGCCGGCAGGCCGCCGAGTGGCGCCGCACGATCGCGCCGGACCTGATGCTGGCCGTCAACCTGTCGCCGCGGCAGTTCCACGAGGGGCTCGTCGAATCGGTCGGCCGCTGTCTCGCGCAAACGCGGCTCGACCCGTCCGCGCTGGAGCTGGAGATCACCGAAGGCGTGCTGATGAACGACACGGACACCGTGCTGCCGATGCTCGAAGCGCTCACGGACATGAACGTGCGGATTTCGGTCGACGATTTCGGCACCGGCTATTCGTCGCTCGCGTACCTGAAGCGCTTTCCGCTGCACAACCTGAAGGTCGACCGCTCGTTCGTGTCGGGCGTGCCCGATCATCACGACTCGGTCGCGATCACGCAGGCGGTCGTCGCGATGGCGCATTCGCTCGGGATGAAGGTCACGGCCGAGGGCGTCGAGACGCAGGCGCAGTCGTGGTTCCTGCAGCAGATCGGCTGCGACATGCAGCAGGGCTACCTGTTCAGCCGACCGCTGGACGCGGGCGACTACGCGCGCCGGCTCGGCGCGGCCTGAGCGCGGCGCGTTCGCCGGTTGCAGCCGTTACCGAGCGCCGAACCCGCCGGCGCCCGGCGGCGTCGACGACGGATCGATCTCGACCCGGTTCTTGCCCGCGTGCTTCGCGCGATAGAGCGCGCGGTCGGCCGCCTCGATCAGGACGGTCGTCGGCAGGCCGGGCGCGGGCACGATGCTCGCGCCGCCGATGCTGATCGTCACGGTCTGGTTGCCCGTCGACGAATGCGCGTGCCGCAGTCGCAGCGCCTCGACCGCGAGCCGGATCTTCTCGCCGAGCAGCCGCGCGGCGCCGGGCGACGTGCCGGGCATCACGACCGCGAATTCCTCGCCGCCGAAGCGCGCGGCGAGATCGCCCGATTGCCCGAGGCAGCGCTCGATCGTCGACGCGATCTGCTTGAGCACGCTGTCGCCCGACACGTGCCCGTACGTGTCGTTGTACAGCTTGAAGTTGTCGACGTCGATCATCAGCAGCGACAGCTCGCTGCGCTCGCGTGTGCCGCGCCGCCATTCGGCGGCCAGGTATTCGTCGAGATAGCGGCGGTTCGACAGCCCGGTCAGGCCGTCGGAGTGCGTGAGGCGCCGCAGTTCGAGATTGGCCTCAAGCAGTTGCTGCTGCGACTGCCGCAACGCGCGATAGGCCTCGTCGCGCTGCAGCAGGTTCAGGTACGAGCGCGAGTGGTAGCGGATGCGCGCGACCAGCTCGATGCGATCGGGCAGCTTGACCAGATAGTCGTTCGCGCCGGACGCGAACGCGGCACTCTTGATCACCGGCTCTTCCTGCGTCGACAGCACGATGATCGGCACGTCGCGCGTGGCCGGGTTCGCGCGGTACGCCCGCACGAGGCTCAGCCCGTCGGTGCCCGGCATCACGAGGTCCTGCAGGATCACGGTCGGGCGCGTCTCGATCGCGGCGGCCATCGCGTCGTCCGAGCGCGGGCAGTAGTGGAAGTCGATGCCTTCCTCGTCGACGAGCGCGCGCCGCACGGCTTCCGCGACGATCGTCTGGTCGTCGACCAGCAGCACCATCGCCGGCGCGTCGGCGGGCGACGCGCTCGGGCCGCCGGGCAGGCGAGTCAGGTCAATCGTCATGGTCGATGCGGGTTGTTGCGGTCGTTGCAGGAGCAGGCATGGGTGTTGCGCGCGGTCATCGTCGGGCTCAGATGCGCGCGAGCGCGGCCAGTTCGCCCGCGATGCGCCCGAGCGGCAGGATCGCGCGCGCCGCGCCGAGCGTCGCGGCCGCCTTCGGCATCCCGTACACGGCGCTCGTCGCCTCGTCCTGCGCGATCGTATGGTAGCCCTTCATCCGCAGCGCCTTCAGGCCGATCGCGCCGTCGCGGCCCATCCCCGTCAGCAGCACGCCGATCACGCGGCCCGGCCAGTGCTCGGTCAGGCTGTTGAAGAACACGTCGACCGACGGGCGATACGGCGTGGCGGCCGGTTCCCGCGTGTACTCGAGCGTGCCGGCGCGCGTGACGCGCAGGTGATCGTCGGTCGCGGCGAGCAGCGCGACGCCCGGCTGCGGGCGGTCGCCCGCGCGGGCGACGCGCACGGTGAGCCGGGTCTGGCCGTCGAGCCATTGCGCCATGCCTTCGGCGAACGCGCGATCGACGTGCTGCACGATCACGATCGGCGCATTGAAATCGGCCGGCAGGCTGCCGAGGATCGACGCGAGCGCGCCGGGGCCGCCGGCCGATGCGCCGATCGCGACCAGCGGGCCGCCGCCGGTGCGCGCGGCCGCGCCGGCGACGCGCGTGCCGCCCGGCGCGTCGAGCAGGTGGCCGATCTGATCGATCTTCGCGAGCAGCAGTTTCGTCGTGTCGCCGGCCGCACCGTCGCCGAGCCGCGGCGTGTCGACCGCGTCGAGCGCACCGGCGCCCATCGCCTCGAACACGCGCCACGCGTTCGCGCCGATGCAGCTCGTCACGATCAGGATCGCGCATGGCCGTTCGGAACGCATGATCCGGCGGGTCGCCTCGATCCCGTCGCATTTCGGCATGATCAGGTCCATCAGGACGATGTCGGGCGGCTGCGTGGCGCACAGTTCGACGGCCTGCGCGCCGTCGGTCGCGACCCACAGCACGCGGTGCTCGGGCCGTCGCGCGATCGCGCGGCGCATCGCCTCGACGGCTAGCGGGAGGTCGTTGACGATGCCGATGTTCACAAGCGGAATTCTCCGGTCGGTTCGTGGTGTTGGAGCTGGGCCGGGTTCATGGAGGGGGCAGCCTGTTCGGCGCGGCCGAACGGCATCGGCGGCCGGACGGCGCGGCATTCTTTTCGGTTGGCGACGCCCGAATGCTGTCATGCGGCGCGGGCGGCGGCAATCGAAAAAATTCCGCATTGCGTCGTTTCAGACCATTTTCTCACTGGTTGCGCGGATTTTCCGCCGTTCGCACGGCCGGATAGCCGCGCGCGCCGTCATGCGGCAGTGCGGAAACGGGGTGCCCTCCATCGACCGCTTGCAGGCGTCGCGGCTGCCGCGCGTTTCCCGGCCCCCGGCGACCGCTGCGGGACCGTTCCCGTCAAACGCCGCCGAAGCACCACGAGCATACGGCCGGCGCAACGTGGCGTCGGGTTCAATGCTGCCCCCCTTCCAGGCATCAAATCATTGACCTTTTATCGATAAAGTCTCGTCCCGGATTTTGCGGCCTGAACCGGGGCGAAAGCGGCGAGGGCGGTGCGCTGTCGCGGCGCTCTGCATCCAACACAAGGAGGGCAATGCCGGGTGCCGATCGGGGCAATCGTCGTGACCGCTCTCGCGCTGCGCTTCAACGCGCTGCGGGTCGTCGCGATCGCTGACCTCGCGTCAGCCGCTGAAATCCGACAGCAAGAACCGGCACGACGGAGTGGCCGGGGCTTCCTCTACGCACCCGCGCGATACACGCGAGGTGGCTCGATCGGAATGTCGCGCGTTTGCCAAGCTTGTTTGATGATTGATGGCTGAATCGGTGCGAAGAGGAATTCGTACTTGTCCTAGATGGCGCGTCATTGTTATGGAACTCGTCCCATTTATTGGGGAGCGGATTGTCAATAATATTGCAAGTAGGTCACGTATTGTTAAATGGCTTAATTTAAGTATGAATTTTAAAGTTTAATGAATTTTATTAAGTTTGAAATCATGTTCGAGGCGGATCTCGATTAAGTGGGCAATGACGAAATTCTCCATGTGATCAGATAGTTGTTTCGGAAAGCATCACGCGATCCGTTTTTTAGTCCGGCTTGTCGATTTGCCAGCACAGACCGTTCGCATGGGCCGCGCGTCGCGTCAGAAAAGCCGCTTGGACGTGAACGTCGACCCGTCGTTCGGGAGAGGCTCCATGTTCGCCGGTGTAGGCGACACGACGTATCGGAGCGGCTGAGGGCGCAGTCGGCGCCTTCACGTCGGCTCCAGCAACGATTGCAAGAACATCAGCCATCGCTTGTCGGCGTTGCACATCGAAGCGTCGGGGCCGTTCGGGGCGCGGACTGGTCTGATCGAGCCGACGCGCAGGTGAACGACGCAAATAACAGGTTGCTCGGCGACATGCAAAACGGGCGCGCTTGCTCGTGCTCGGTATCGACACCGAGGCAGCATCGATAGGCGGTGGAGCGGCAAGCCATGCACGCCCGGCTATGCGATGAAACGAAACAAGGTGCTGGCGTACGAGTGAAGCGGCGAGTTGCATGTCCGTCGGTACGGTGGCGTGCGTCAAGTGATCGATGGATGGACATCGTCTTTCGACACCGACGTGCCACGCTGAAGGCGCTGCGAAGCGCCCTTCGTCATCAAGCAGAATGTACGGCAATTGATATGGAATATCGAGTGAAAACGACAGCGAATTCGGAATCGAATCGAGCCTCGCAACGACGGATACGGTCCATCATCGGGACGATGATATGCGGAATCGTGTTGCTGACGGTCGTTGGGTCGGCACATGCGTGTCAATCGAGCGTATCCACCTCGACTGTCCGTCCACCCGCTCCCGCGACGATCACGAGCGCACGTGATGCCAATCGCCCCGGTGCGCTTATCGGTCCGCGTGCCAGCGACCAACAAATCGGTTTTTACCTTTACAACTGCGGCGGTGGACAACTGAGCAAGGTTGGCGTGGCGGCAAACGGAAAGCTGGTTCCCAACGTTACCTATGACTCAGGAGGGCAGTCTTTCCCTATCTATGAGACCGGGGTTCCGGGAATCGGAGTCGCGCTGATGGTGGGTGCTACTTCGAGTGGTTCGCCGACGAATTGGAAGCCCCTCCAACTGGAAGAGACTCTATTGGCCACCAGTGGAAATCAGATAACGTTTTACTATATCGTCTATTATCAGGCAGTACTTGTATTTACCGGTTCGCTCACCACCGGCACGTACACGATACCCAGGATTGTGGTCGGAACTTCGAAGGCATACGGCCTCGACGGGCGTGTCGTTTATTCAGGCACCACCTATCTGAACGGGATGACGATCAACGTTGCCGCGAGCGGATGTACGCTGACATCGGGCAAGCAGATGAATATCAAACTTCCGCAACTCGTCGGCAACAAGCTGCAGGCGGTCGGCGCTGTATCGGACGAAGCCGCGCCGGTGACGCTGCGTGTCGATTGCCAGGGTGCGGTGAACGTCTATGCGACGTTGTCCGATGTAGCGAATCAGGCGAACGAAGGCACGATCCTGAGTGCGCTCCCCGGTTCGACTTCGCGTGGCATCGGGCTCCAGATCTACAGGCAAGGTAGTGAGACGCCGCTCCACTTTGGGCCGGATTCGGCAGTGAAGGGCAACAAGAATCAATGGCTCGCGGGCACCGTGACGGACGCCAGTCTGTCTATCCCGCTCGTGGCTCGGTATGTAAAAACGGCGGAGACGTTCACGCCGGGCTCGCTCGATGCCGGCGCCACGTTTACTTTCTCGTACCAGTAGCCCGGTCGGAATGGGGCTTCGGTTCGGACTGTCGCTATCGAGAGCGCGCCTGGCGCAATCATCACGCGCAATCTACCGGCCGTACCGTGGGTACGAATCGTGTCCGATATGACCGAAAAATCGGGTCGACATAAACGATGATAAAAGACAGGATGCACACTCAAAAACTAATGCGCAACTGATTGTTACACGTTCGTTTGGCGTGGCCGGGATTTCGCTGCGCCGAACATATTCAGCTTGACGCCCGGTGCGGCAGAGATTCTGCCGCACCCCTGTTCCGCGTCTCCGCGCCCGCACTTCGTGCGTGCGCAGCTCTCCCAGGCAACACCCTTCAGCCTCGTTCCGTGCCCCCGACATTGCGATGTTCGGAGCGGCTTCGATCGTTTGGCCGAGAGATCATTCAGGCGCGGCGTTCCGAATGTGCTGGTTTGAACGTCAAGAATCGTCAATTCGAGGTGCTATTTTTATTTAGTACTCGTCCTACTCAGTGTATTTAATGAATCGTACAGGTTCTATTTTCTTGCATTGCTTGTGAAATATAGAATTGACTGGACTCTTATAAAGAGTTTTGGTTTTCACTTAACTGGAGCTAACAGTGGCAATTTCCATCAAGAAAATGACCGTCGCGGCAGCGGTTGCGCTGGCGGCCGGCAGTGCAATGGCGGCCGATGGCACGATCAACTTCACGGGCGAGATCGTCGCCGCGTCGTGCGGCATCACCGGCGGCAATGGTACGTCGGTCACGGGGGGCAAGGGTCAGCAGTCGATCGACGTCAAGCTTGGCAAGGTCAGCGTCGACTCACTGGGCGGCGCGGCGGGCGGCGGCATTGCAGCCGGTACCGCGGTCAACCTGAACCTCGACTGCGGCGCGACCGCCAAGGGCCTGAGCACGGTCAAGGTACGCTTCGACCCGGCAAGCGGTTCGGGTGTGGACGGCAAGAACAACAAGCTGCTGCAGACCACCGGCACGGCCAAGGGTGTCGGCATCGGCATTTACGACGCCGCCGGCACGCTGCTGAACATGAACGCCAACGAGACGTTCGATGCACCGCTGGTCAACGGCGGTACGGCCGAAGCACCGGTCTACACGGCGAATCTGGCGATGCGCGCCGGCTATGTGAAGAACGGTGATGAAGTCGTTGCAGGTACGGCAAACGGCACGCTGCCGTTCACGCTGACCTACGAGTAAGCCGCTGGCCCCCTCCGGGCGAGGGGGGCGATCCCTCGCCCGCTTACCGAGACCTCCCATGAAACGACTCCACTTTGCCAGGCTGGCCCTGGCCGGTTCGCTATTGTTGTCCTCCGCCGCCTCGTTCGCCGGCATCACACTAGGCGCAACCCGTGTCGTGCTGGCCGCGCCGAGCAAGGAGGCCTCTCTGATGGTCCGGAACCCGGCGCCGGCCGACGTCATGATCCAGACGTGGATGGATACCGGCGACGCCAATGCGAAAACGGACGTTCCGTTTGTCATCACGCCGGCCCTTACCCGTTTGGCCGGCGAGAAACAGCAGACGCTGCGCATCCTGTATTACGGGCAAGGCCTGCCTGTCGATCGCGAATCGGTGTTCTGGCTCAACGTGCAGGAGATCCCGCAGAAGATCAAGGACGACAACACGCTGCAGATCGCCGTGCGTCAACGCGTCAAGTTCTTCTACCGGCCCGACGGCTTGCCCGGCACGGTTGCAGAAGCACCTGCGCAGCTCCGCTGGCGGCTCGTTCAGCACGATGGCCGGACGCAGCTCGAAGTGAAAAACCCGTCGGCTTACTTTGTTTCGCTGGCATCGGTCAAGGTGCAAAGCGGCGGCCGCGATTATGCGGCGGCAGCTGAAATGGTGGCGCCGTCCGCGACGCGCTACTTCGATGTGAAGAACCTGCCGGCCGGCGCCACGGGCGCAAAGGTCCATTTCGAATCGATCAACGATTACGGTGCGGTCGAACCGCACGACAGCGCCATCACCGGCTGACGAAGCCCGATCGATACGTCGTACTTCCCTTCATTTTCGTTATTCCCCGGGCCTCGGTCGCGGGGACGGGCGTATGCGCGCTTGCGATGCCGCTCGGGAGGTGATTCAACTTAGAGAAAAGGTATGGAATACATCAGGAAGGATACTGATCGCCGTATGCCCGCGCACATCGGGGTGCCGAGTCTCGCGTTGATGGGGCTCATGATGTCCGTATCGGGCCATGCCGCGGAATTCAACGAATCCTTCCTGCGCAAGGGCGAAGGGCCCGTCGATCTGCGCTATTTCGAGAAAGGCAGCGCAGTGCTGCCCGGCAGCTACGACGTCGACCTCTATCTGAATCACACCCTGATCAAGCGCGAGAACGTGGTGTTCCGCGCGGACGCGGAAGGCACCGTCAACCCGACGGTGACGCTCGGCATGCTGCGTGCCGCCGGCGTCGACATTGCCAGGCTGCAAAAGGACGGGCACGTTACTGCGGGCGCGGACGATACGACGATCGTCGATATGTCGACCGTCGCGGATGGCGCGTCGGTGGTGTTCGATCCCAATACGCTGTCGCTGAACATCAGCTTTCCGCAGTTGTACGTGTCGCGCGCGCCGCGCGGGTACGTCGATCCATCGCTGTGGGACGATGGCGTCTCCGCGGTGTACAGCGACTATCAGGCCAGCTACAGCCGCAACGACGGCCACGGCTACAACAGCCAGTATTACTTCGTCGGATTGCGCAGCGGCCTCAACGTCGGCGCCTGGCGCTTGCGCAACGAATCGACGTTCAACGGCACGACCGGCACGGGGAGCAAGTTCACCAGCAATCGCAGCTACGTGGAGCGCAACGTCCGGAGCCTGCGCGGCAAGATAGCGGCCGGCGAGTTGTATACGTCGGGCGACATCTTCGACAGCGTGCGCTTCGTCGGCGCACAGATCGGCACCGATCTCGGCATGTTGCCCGACAGCGAAGTCGGCTTCGCACCGGTCGTGCGCGGCATCGCAGACAGCAATGCCGTCGTCGAGGTGCGGCAGAACGGCTACGTCATCTATTCGACGCCGGTGCCGCCGGGCGCGTTCGAGATCACCGACATCTATCCGAGCGGCTCGAACGGCGACCTCGAGGTTCGGATCATCGAGGCGGACGGGCGCGTGCGCACGTTCAGCCAGCCATACTCGTACCTGCCGGTGATGGTGCGGCGCGGCAGTCTGCGCTATTCGTTCGCGGTCGGTCAGTATCGCGTGCAGGGCGCGTCGAAGCCGAAGCTCACGCAGGGCACGCTGGTGTATGGCCTGTCCGACAACTTCACCGGTTACGGCGGTATTCTCGCCGCGGACAACTATCTGGCGGCCAATCTCGGCGTCGGAGTGAACACACGTATCGGCGGCATGTCGCTGGACGCCACGCACAGCCGTTCGCGCACCTCGAACGGCACTCGGCAAGGGCAGAGCTTCCGGTTTCTTTACTCGAAGACGCTCTATCAGACCGGCACGACGTTCACGATGGTGGGCTACCGCTACTCGACCGATGGTTATCGGACGCTGGCCCAGCACGTCGAGGAAGGGGATCGTTCGTACAGTCCGCGCCTGATGCGGCAGAAAAGCCGGCTCGACATGAACGTGAATCAGCCGCTGGCGAGCGGCTCGATGTCCGTCGGCGTGGGCGACACGACCTACTGGAACGGCGAAGGGCGCAGCCGCCGTTTCCAGATCGGCTACAGCAATAGCTACAAGAACATCAGCTATAGCGTGTCGGCGTCGCATATTCAGGAGTCGGGCCCGTTCGCGCGGCCGGACACGCAGTTCAACGTATCCGTCAGCATTCCGCTCGGCAAGGCGTCGAGCACGCATCGTCTCTATGCGAACGCGGTATCGTCGACGCGCGGCGATTTCAACGTGCAGACCGGCGTGTCGGGTTACCTGAACGAGAGCAACACGCTCAATTACGGTGTGCAGGGCGGCTACAGCCGCAATGGTGGCGGCTCGGGGGGTATCAGCGCGGGCTGGGATACGCCGAATGCGAAGCTGACCGGCAACTTCACGCAGGATCGCTCCGGCCGGAACCTGAACGTAGGTGCCGCGGGTTCGGTCGTCGCACATCGCGGCGGCATCACGTTGGGGCAGCCGCTCGGCGAGACGTTCGCGGTGGTCGAGGTGCCGAAGGTGGCCGGCGTGACATTCGGATCGTCGGCTATCCGTACCGACCGGCGCGGCTATGCGGTCGTGCCGTATTTGCAGCCGTACCGCCAGAACTGGCTGAACATCGATCCGTCGAGTCTCGGCACCGGAACCGAAATTACCGACAACGCGAAGAACGTGGTGCCGACCCGCGGCGCGATCGTCGCGGCGCGCTTCGAAGCGTCGTCGGGGCGGCGCGTGCAGTTCGAATTGACCGGCGGCGAAGGCGGTAAGGTGCCGTTCGGCGCGCAGGCGTATGACGCGAACGGCAAACTGCTCGGCGTGGTCGACAACCAGTCGCGCGTGCTGGTGTTCGGTATCGAAGACAAGGGCAGCATCGACGTACGCTGGGGCGGCAAGCAATGCACGATCGGTTATGCGCTGAAACCGCAAAACAAGGAACTCGCGTATGAGCGCGTAGCAACGCGATGCGTGCTCGGCAAGGTTACGGCAACCGATTGATGCGATCGACCGTAACCGCGAGGCAGCTCAGGAGCAGAACGCGCTAGACGATTCCATTTGCGGCGCTTTGTGGCGAAGAAAACGGAAACGGTGCTTTTAGGGACGTAGACAACATGCTGAACAGGCTTCTTTCTTTTCCGACTGTCTCATTGGCAGCCCTGTCAAAGGTCGCATTTCTGATGACAGTGACGTATGCGGGTGCTGCCTGGGCCGATATCGATTTCGGCGGTCAAACTCGTTTCATCATGGACGAGAAGAACGGCAGGAAGAATATCGAGATTGTGAACTGTATTAGCCGGGACTCGATCTGACAGGTAGTCGGGCCTACAAAGAACGAGCCATCAATGGGTGATGAGTTTCTCCTTGGCTAGTTCGAGCGAATCGAGGAAAGTACGCATCGGCGTCTTGCCATAACACCAGCGCCCCTGATGCTCTCGTTCATTGTTGTACTGGTCGAGCCACGCATCAAGGTCCGTCTGCAGCGTAGCGATCGAGTCGTAGATCTTCTTTCGGAAGACGATGCGATAGAACTCGTTGAGCATGGTCTTGTGCAGCCGTTCGACGATCCCGTTGGTTTGCGGCGACTTGGCCTTGGTTCGGGTATGGTCGATGTCCTCCAAGGCCAGATACAGCTCGTATTCGTGATGTTCGGGGTTGCCGCAGTATTCGGTGCCGCGGTCTGTCAGCACGCGTAGCAGCGGAATGCCGAAGCTGTCGAAGAACGGGACAACGCGATCGTTGAGCAGGTCCGCCGCCGGCAAAGGTGTCTTGCGATCATAGAGCTTGGCGAAAGCAACCTTCGAGTAGGTATCGACGAAAGTTTGCTGGTAGACACGGCCGACGCCCTTGAGGCTGCCGACGTAGAACGTATCCTGCGCGCCGCAGTAGCCCGGGCATTCGGACTCGAATTCGCCGTGCACTTCCTTCTCGTGCTTGGCGCGTTCGAGCGCGACAAGCTGCGCCTCGGTCAGCACCAACCCCTCCTGGGCGGACTTGGCTTCCAAGGCCTTCAAGCGCTTCGGCATGGTCTCCAGATCGTGGCGCAACCAGATGCTACGGACGCCTTGGGGCGAGACAGAAAGAGCATGCCGTTTGAGGACCTCGTTGGCGATACGCACCTGACCGTAGGCTGGCAATTCGAGGGCCAGTTCGACAACTGCGGCCTCGACCTGCGGATCCACGCGGTTCTTGAGCAGCGGCCGGTGGTGGGAAATCTCCTGCAGCGCAGCTTCACCGCCTCGATCGTACAGTTCCTTAAATCGGTAGAAGCTGTCGCGCGAGTAACCCATCACGCGACAGGCCTGGCTGACGTTGCCGAGTTGCCGGGCCAGCTCGAGTATGCCGACCTTGGCACGAATTACCTTCTGCTCCTGAGTCATGGCGGACTCCTTGCTGTTCGCGGCGCGCATTGCCGCTACGGGCTACGCCCTCCGCGCCAATGCGCGCCAGCATGAAAAACCAACCACTGTCAGATTTAGTCTAGTCCACCGCATGTGAACGACGGTCGCGAGCCGGCTCTCGTGCAGATCAGCATCGGCTGGGGGAACGAAGATGCTTCACCGAGCCTGCCCGTAGCCGTTTCCAAACCGCTGCTGCTCATTCCCGCACGGCAAAGAGCGTCGGTGGAGGTCATGTATCAAGGCGAGGGGCTTCCGAACGATAGGGAATCGTACTTCCTGATGAGCGTGATGGAGATTCCAAAGAAGGCGGATGCGCCTGACACCCTGCAGTTCGCGATACGGCATCATCTCAAGCTCCTTTATCGCCCGCAGCTTTCCATTGCCTCGCAAGAGGCGATCGACCGGCTTGGGTGGACGCGTCAGCCCGGCTCGTCATTGCCGAGTGCGCGCAACGATTCGCCGTACTACCTGACGCTGACCGACATCGAGCTGAAGGACAGCAATGGAAAGGCGTGCGGAAAGGTACTTCGGCATTGGATGCTGGAGCCGTACTCCACGCAGGCACTGCCCGATTCCGGCTGTGCCGTTCCGCCGTCGGGTGTCAGCTACGTCTACATCAGCGACGGCGGCTTCGAGCATCCGCGCACGGTCTCACTGCGGTCGGCGCCGTGAATCCGACCTCACTGAAGAATCAGTCAATGAAACTGCACAATTTATTCTGTTTGACGGCTGCGCTGCTGTTTTGGATGCCGCTCAAGAGCCATGCGCTGATCTGCGTACTTGCGGGCTCGGGCGGCAATGTCAGCGCAATCACGACCGTCGACACGACGATTGCCGTCCCCAACTCCAAGCCGAAGGGTACGGTGCTCTGGCGACAACCTACGCAGACGCGTGTCATGCAGTGTTGGGTGGACCTGAATGGCTATCCCGGCGAGTATGTTTATTTCTACGTCAACCCGAAGAAGATGGATCTCGGGCCCGACCTCGAAATCGGCGTCACTTATCAGGGGAAGGACTATCTCGCCTCTTCCTTGCCGGGAGGCCGTCTGAAGACGGACATCTATGTCAATGGTTGCCCCAATGGCGTTGAGTGCGGCTCGGCGGGGACGGACCTGAGGACGTTCACGTTCTCAGTGTTCCTCGTCAAGAAATCACCGGCCGGCACGGCCAAGGACGGGCCGATGGCTCCGATTTCCAACTACGTCGCTTTCCAGTTCGACGGCGAGGGCGCGGTCCGGCCTGGCCAGAGCTTCAATATGACGATCAATGGCCTCAACCGACTGCGCTATATTCCTTGCGAGTCGAAAATCCGCGTCAGTCCAAGCATCATCGACTTCAGGGGAATCAGCACCAACTTCCCGATTCCGAAGCCGGGCCAGGTGATCAAGCAGGTGCCGTTCACCATTACCGATGAACGTACTTGTGGCGCGGTGTATGGCGTCAATGCCTACCTGACACCGGTGCAGGGCACGCTCGCCGACAACGACACGACCCTGGTGCCTTCCGACAACACGACGGTCGGCATCAATCTTCTCAGAGCCGACGACTTGACTACGCTCGCGTTCAAGAGGGAACTAGTCCTGACGCAGCCGACATCGACGCAAACTAATGTCCAGAATTTTCTGGCGAGCCTGAAGTGGCGAACCACCATGCCGAAGCTGGGCAGATTCAATGCCGGCGCGGCAATCGATCTGTACTACAAGTAGCGACGGAGAAACGACGCGCCGGCTCGATCCGTGCAGCCGCCCACGCATGCCACGAAGCGCCCTATTTATGGAGGCGCGAGGATAACGCGTTGTTCAACCGCCTCGTCCACAAAAATGCGGACAGGTTCCACGTTCGCGCTGAATCCGGTCGGCTCCCACGCGGTGCGCGTTGCGCGACGCCGCGGTGACAACCTCCTGTTCGCGGTGCCGCATCACCCGTACCAACCGAGCACGACGAACCTGTCCGTCGCCGAGCGCGAACGCTGTTTCGGCACGGGCGCCGGCATGCCAGCCGCCTAACCGGCGCGCCCAATACGCCGCCGCGCCGTCAATGGCTGCGCGCGTAGCCCTGGATCAGCGCGCGCATCATTCCCTCGACCGTCGCATCGCGCAGGTCGTCTTCCTGCTCGGCTTCCTCGACGAGCGCGGCATAGGCGGTCGCGAGCGTCACGCGGTCGACTTCATGGCGTTGCTCCATCAGCGTCACCATCCCGTCCTTCGCCAGATGGGCGGAGAACGCGCGGCTGCCGATGGTCTGGAATACGTCAATCATGGCGGCTCTCCCGTACGTTGCCGATGCTTTTCAGTGTAGTCGGCGTGCCGCGGCCGCGCCACGCGGGCGGGCCGGCACGCCCGATTCATCGGATGAAAGGCGGCCGACACACGGTGCGCGCACGGTGTGCCGCTTCAACGTTTACCCGAACCTGCAAATTGTCGACTTTTTATCGATAAAGTCTCGTGTTAGATTTCGCCGTCCGAGCCCGATGCAAACCGGGCCGGCCGCGCGCGGCCGACGTGCCGCGCGTCCCCAGACACGAGGAGGAGAAATGCTGGTGCTGATTGGGGTGCCGATCGTCGTGATCGGCTTCGCGCTGCGCTTCAATGCGCTGCTGGTGGTCACGATCGCGGGGCTCGCGACGGGGCTGGCGGGCGGGCTGAATCTCGTCGACATCGTCAGCGCGTTCGGCAAGGCGTTCACCGAGAACCGCTACATGGGGCTGATCTGGCTCACGCTGCCGGTGATCGCGCTGCTCGAGCGCAACGGGCTCAAGGAGCAGGCCAAGCGGATGATCTCGCGGGTGCAGGCGGCCACCACGGGCCGCGTGCTGATGCTGTACTTCGTGCTGCGCCAGGGGACGGCCGCGCTCGGCCTCACGTCGCTCGGCGGCCATACGCAGATGGTGCGGCCGCTGATCGCGCCGATGGCCGAGGCCGCCGCGGTCGGCCGGCACGGCGAGTTGCCCGAGTCGGTGCGCCAGCAGATCCGCGCGCATGCGTCGGGCGCCGACAACGTCGCCGTGTTCTTCGGCGAGGACATCTTCATCGCGATCCAGTCGATCCTGCTGATCAAGGGCTTTCTCGAACAGAATGGCATCTCCATCGAGCCGCTGCACCTGTCGGTGTGGGCGATCCCGACCGCCGTCGCCGCGCTGCTGATTCACTGCACGCGCCTCGCGCTGCTCGACCGCCGGCTCGCGCGCGGCTTCGGCCTGGTGAAGCAGGAGGGCGCGCGATGATCGGCCTCGAATCGCTGTACACGCTCGCGGGGCTGATGTTCGCCGCGTTCGCGTACTTCAACCTGACGGACCGCACGAACCCGCGTCGCGTCGTCAATTTCGCGTTCTGGGCCATTTATGCGGTCACGTTCCTGTTCGGCGCGCTGCTGCCGCATTTCGTGACGGGCTGCCTCGCGATCGCGCTCGCGGTGATCGCCGGTTCAGGCAAGCTTGGCCGCGGCCAGTCCGACGAGGCGGGCGGTGCGGCGGCGGTGCGGCGCGAGACGCTCGCGCAGCGGTTCGGCAACCGGCTGTTCCTGCCCGCGCTGCTGATTCCGGTCGTCACGCTGATCGGCACGTTCGCGCTGAAACTCCTGCCGTTCGTCGAGCCGAAGAGCGTGACGCTGATCTCGCTCGTGCTCGGCACGATCGTCGCGTTCGTCGTCGCGCTCGCGATGCTGCGCGATTCGCCCGTGCATGCGCTGAAGGAAGCGCGTCACACGATGGATGCGGTCGGCTGGGCCGCGATCCTGCCGCAGATGCTCGCGGCGCTCGGCGCGCTGTTCGCGGTCGCGGGCGTCGGCGGCGTGGTGTCGGGGCTCGTGAAGGACTGGGTGCCGATCGATTCGCCGTTCGCGGTGGTCGCGGCCTACACGGTCGGCATGGCGCTGTTCACGATGATCATGGGCAACGGCTTCGCCGCGTTTCCGGTGATGACGGCCGGCATCGGGCTGCCGTTGATCGTCCATCAATTCCACGGCAATCCGGCGATCATGGGCGCGATCGGGATGCTGAGCGGCTTCTGCGGTACGCTGATGACGCCGATGGCCGCGAACTTCAACATCGTGCCCGCGGCGCTGCTCGAACTGAAGGACAAGAACGGCGTGATCAAGACGCAGTGGCCGACGGCCGTGCTGCTGCTGGCCGTGAACACGCTGCTGATGTACGCGTTCGTATTCCGCTTCTGATTCGATGGAAGAGATCCTCATGACCGACCGACTCACCCCCGAACTCGCGTCGAAATTCGCGTCGCTCGCGCTCGCGCACCTGACTCGCGAATATCCGAACAAGCTCACGCATGCGCTCGAAGGGCCGCACGACGTGCAGGGCCCGCGCGCGCTGCACCCGATCTTCTACGGCAGCTACGACTGGCACTCGTGCGTGCACGGCTACTGGCTCGTGCTGCGCGTGCTCGAACGCTACCCGGCATTGCCGGAGGCCGAGCGCATCGTCGCGATCGTCGATGCGCACTTTACCGACGCGAACGTCGCCGGCGAACGCGCGTATCTCGCGCTGCCGCACAACGCGGGCTTCGAGCGGCCGTACGGCTGGGCGTGGCTGCTCGCGCTCGCCGCGCAACTCGAGCGGCTTGCGCTGAAGGGCGCGCTGCCGCAGGCCGCGCGCTGGGCGAAGACGATGGCGCCGCTGGCCGACCTGTTCGTGTCGCGCTTCGAGACTTTCCTGCCGAAGGCCACCTATCCGCTGCGCGTCGGCACGCATTTCAACACCGCGTTCGCGCTGGCGCTTGCGCTCGATTTCGCCCGCGACACGCAGCGCGACGGGCTCGCCGCGCTGATCGTCGATACCGCGAAGCGCTGGCACCTGAACGACGTCGCGTGCCAGGCGTGGGAGCCGTCGGGCGACGAATTCCTGTCGCCCGCGCTGATGGAAGCCGAACTGATGCGACGCGTGCTGCCGGCCGCCGAATTCGACGGCTGGTTCGCGCGCTTCCTGCCCGATCTCGCGCGCGGCGAACCGGCGACGCTGTTCGAGCCGGCGACCGTCAGCGACCGCAGCGACGGCAAGATCGCGCACCTCGACGGGCTGAACCTGAGCCGTGCGTGGTGCCAGCGGTCGCTGGCCGGCGCGCTGCCGCAAGTCGATGCGCGGCGCGCGAAGCTGCTCGACGCGGCCGACCGGCATCTCGCGAGCGCTCTCTCGCATGTGGCTGGCGACTACATGGGCGAGCACTGGCTCGCGACGTTCGCGTTGCTCGCGCTGGACGCGTAGCGCGCCACGGGCGTTCGTGGGGCGCGCTTGCCTTTGCGTCGCATGCAACACCGCTTTCCATGTCAGGGCCGACGCGCGGCGGCGACGACTCGCTACACTGCCGTACCGGTTGGACGGGCCCCGGCATCAGGCCCCCGAACAAGGAGACAAGAGAGGATGGACACCCCACGCGCAGCGGTCGTCACGTACCGCGGCAATGCGATCGAGAACACGCACGTCGCCCATGTGGCGGTCGTCGATGCACGCGGCCGGCTGCTGGCCCGGTTCGGCGATCCGTTCCGGATGACGCTCGCGCGGTCGGCGGCCAAGCCGGCCCAGGCGCTGTCGGTGATCGAGACGGGCGCGCCGGAGCGCTTCGGCTTCGACGACGCGGACATCGCGCTGATGTGTGCATCGCACAGCAGCGAGGACCGTCACATCGAACGCACGCGCGCGATGCTCGCGAAGGTCGCCGCGCACGAAGCGGATCTGCGCTGCGGCGGCCATCCGCCGTTGTCCGACGCGGTGTACCGTTCATGGATCAAGCGCGACTACACGCCGACCGGCGTATGCAGCAACTGTTCGGGCAAGCATGTCGGGATGCTGGCTGGCGCGCAGGCGATCGGCGCGGCGATCGCCGATTACCATCTGCCCGACCATCCGATGCAGGTGCGCGTGAAGCAGGTGGTGGCCGATGCGTGCGGCCTGCGCGACGACGAAGTCGTCTGGGGCATCGACGGCTGCAACCTGCCGACGCCGGCGTTTTCGCTGGATCGGCTGGCGTGCCTGTACGCGTCGCTGGCCGACGGCGCGGACGCGGTGGAAGCGGGCGGCGCCCATGTGACGGACCGGATCCGCGCACTGGCGCGCATTCATCGCGCGATGACCGCCCATCCGGAACTGGTGGCGGGTGAAGGGCGCTATTGCACGGTGCTGATGAACGCGTTCGGCGGGCAGGTGGTCGGCAAGCTCGGCGCGGATGCGTGCTACGGGATCGGCGTGCGCGCGTCGGAACGCACGCGGCAACTCGGCGCCGATGGCGCGCTCGGCATCTCTGTGAAGATCGAGGACGGCAATCTCGACGTGCTGTACATGGTCGTCAGCGAAATCCTCGAGCGGCTGCAGATCGGCACGGCCGAGCAGCGTGCGCAACTGGCCGGCTTCCACCGCCCGCCGATGCTCAACACGCAGGGCGTGGAGTTCGGGCACGCGACGTTCCCGTTCGAATTGCAGGTGGCCTGAGCGCGGTTACCGCGCCGATGCCGCCGGCCCGTGACCCGGGCATGCGCATCGGCGCGCGCTACGCGCGTGCGTCGCGAATCCTCGCGAGTTCGCGCGCCGACAGCTCGCCGATCTGCGCGAGGTGTTCCACCAGAAAGTCCTTCAGCACGCGCAGCTTCGCCGAGCTGCGCCGGTTCGCCAGATACGCGATGTAGATGTATTCGCCGGTCAGCCGATTCTGCAGCCGGTGGCGCGGCAGCACGGGTTCGAGCTCGCCGCTCGCGAGCAGGTCACGCACGAGCCAGATTTCGAATTCCGCGATGCCGAGCCCCGCGCAGGTCGCTTCCAGCAGCAGCTCCGAATGGTCGGTGACGAGATTGCCGGCCGGCAGCACGCTGTGCCGCGCATCGCCGCTCACGAGCTCCCAGCGCGGATCGCCTTCCGGGTGCACGTAGCGCAGGCAGTTGTGGTGCTTCAGGTCGTCCGGCGTCGCCGGGCGCCCGCAGCGGTCGAGGTAGCCGGGCGTCGCGCACAGGATGCTGTCGTTGCGCGACAGCCGGTGGACGACCAGGTTGTCCAGGTAGTTCTCGCCTTCGTGGATGTCGAGATCGAAGCCGCCGGCCACGAGGTCGTTGTGGTTGTCGGTCAGCCGCACGTCGAGCTGGATCGTCGGATAGCGCGCCAGAAACGGCGCGATCAGCGGCGCGAGATGACGGCGGCCGAACGCGACGGGCGCGGTGAGCTTCAGCGGGCCGCTCGGCTGCGCATTCAGCTCGGCGACGACACGCAGCGTGTCGTCGAGATCGGCGATCAGCGTGACCGCGCGTTCCAGGTAGATATGGCCGGCTTCGGTGAGCGTCACGCTGTGCGTCGAGCGGTGCAGCAGCGCGACGCCGAGTGCCTCCTCGATCGCCGTGACCTTGCGCGCGACGGTGGACGTCGACACGTGCATCTCCTTCGCCACCGCCGAAAAACTCCCCGTTTCGACCACGCGCACGAACGCGCGCATCGCGCCGAGGTGATCGATGCCGGTTTCTCTCGCACCTTTTTTCATTCGATTCTCGCTGTTGCGTCCCACGCAAAACCGCTTTCGATAATACAGAAGCGAGCTTGTTTTTGCAAAGGCATAGAATGCGAACCCGTCGCGTCGGCAAGCGGCGGCCGGCGAGCGGCACGAGACATTTCAGGAGGGCACGATGGCAGAAAGCGGCTTCCGCGTCGAAGCGGATCTTTTAGGGAAACGAAGCATTCCGGCTACCGCGTATTACGGCGTCCATACGCTGCGCGCGAAAGAGAATTTCGACATTTCGGGCCGCACCATCGCGTCGCTGCCGTACCTCGTGATGGCGCTCGCGGCCGTGAAGGAAGCGGCGGCCGACGCCAATTGCGAACTCGGTCTGCTGCCGCGGCCGTACCGCGACGCGATCGCCGCGGCATGCGTCGAGATCCGCGAAGGGCGGCTGCACGACCAGTTCGTCGTCGACGTCATCCAGGGCGGCGCCGGCACGTCGACCAACATGAACGCGAACGAGGTGATCTGCAACCGCGCGCTCGAAATCATGGGGTACGCACGCGGGCAGTACGAATATCTGCATCCGAACGAGCACGTCAATCTCGCGCAGAGCACCAACGACGTCTATCCGACCGCGATCCGGATCGCGACGTGCTTCGCGGTCGAGCATCTGCTCGAGGCGATGGCGCGGCTGCGCGATGCCTTCGCGGAGCGCGCCGACGCGTTCGCCGGCTTGCTGAAGCTCGGCCGTACGCAGTTGCAGGACGCGGTGCCGATGACGCTCGGCCAGGAATTCTCGACCTACGCGGTGATGCTGACGGAAGACATCGCGCGGCTGCAGGAGGCCGGCTGGCTGATTCGCGAGATCAACCTCGGCGCGACCGCGATCGGCACGGGCATCACCGCGCATCCGGAGTACGCGGAGAAGGCGCTGGCCGCGTTGCGCCGCATCACCGGGCTCGACCTGAGCACCGCGCCGAACCTGATCGAGGCGACGCAGGATTGCGGCGCGTTCGTCCAGGTGTCGGGCGTGCTCAAGCGGATCGCCGTCAAGCTGTCGAAGATCTGCAACGACCTGCGGCTGCTGTCGAGCGGCCCGCGCGCGGGCTTCGGCGAGATCAACCTGCCGCCCGTGCAGGCCGGCTCGTCGATCATGCCCGGCAAGGTGAATCCGGTGATCCCGGAGGTCGTCAACCAGGTCGCGTTCGAGGTGTTCGGCAACGACGTGACCATCACGTTCGCGGCCGAGGCTGGCCAGCTTCAGCTCAACGCGTTCGAACCGGTGATCGCGAGCGCGCTGTTCCGCAGCTTCGGCCACCTGACGGCCGCCTGCACGACGCTCGCGCAGCGATGCGTGAGCGGCATCACCGCGAATCCCGAACGGCTGCGCGAAACGATGGAGCGCTCGGTCGCGCTCGCCACCGCGCTGAATCCGTACATCGGCTACAAGCGCGCGACCGCCGTGGCCGCCGAAGCGCACGCGACCGGCAAGTCGATCCGCGAGGTCGTGCTGGCGCGCGAACTGATGACCGAGGCGCAGCTCGACGAAGCGCTGCAGCCGGAAGCGCTGATCCGGCCGCGCGTGTTCTGACGCCGGCCGGGTCGCGGCCCAACCGAAAGCGCCCCCGCAGCGGGGCGAAACACATCGACAAACAACGGAGACTCACGATGAAACACCCCACCGAGCGCCCGGCCGGTCCGGCCGGCGGCGCGGATGCCGTGCACGCCGATCCCGATGCGATGTTCGCGTCGCACGAAGCCGGCTATGCGAAGCAGTTGAAGCCGCGGCACGTGCAGATGATCGCGATGGGCGGTGCGATCGGCACCGGCCTCTTTCTCGGCGCGGGCGGGCGCCTGCAAAGCGCGGGGCCGGCGCTCGCGCTCGTGTATCTCGTGTGCGGCGTGTTCGCGTTCCTGATCATGCGCGCGCTCGGCGAGCTCGTGATGCACCGGCCGACCAGCGGCAGCTTCGTGTCGTACGCACGGGAGTTCATGGGCGAGCGCGCATCGTTCGTCGCGGGCTGGATGTACTACCTGAACTGGGCGACGACCGGCATCGTCGACATCACCGCGGTCGCGATCTACATGAAGTACTGGGCCGTGTTCACCGACGTGCCGCAATGGGTGTTCGCGCTCGGCGCGCTCGGGATCGTGTCGGTGATGAACATGATCGGCGTGAAGGTGTTCGGCGAGATGGAGTTCTGGTTCTCGCTCGTGAAGGTCGGCACGCTCGCGGTGTTTCTCGCGGTCGGCGCCGTGTTTCTCGCGAGCGGCCATCCGGTGGCGGGACAGATGACGGGGCTGCATCTCGTCGCGGATCACGGCGGGATCTTCCCGCACGGAATCCTGCCGGCGGTGCTGATCGTGCAGGGCGTCGTGTTCGCGTACGCGAGCATCGAGCTCGTCGGCGTCGCGGCGGGCGAGACCGCCGACGCGCGCAAGGTGCTGCCGAAGGCGATCAACAGCGTGATGTGGCGCATCGCGCTGTTCTATGTCGGCTCGGTCGTGCTGTTGACGCTGCTGCTGCCGTGGACGGCGTACAGCGCGCACGAAAGCCCGTTCGTCACGTTCTTCAGCAAGCTGGGCGTGCCTTACGTCGGCACCGTGATGAACGTCGTGGTGCTGACGGCCGCGCTGTCGAGCCTGAATTCCGGCCTTTATTCGACGGGCCGCGTGCTGCGCTCGCTCGCGATGGGCGGCTCGGCGCCGCGCTTCGTGTCGCGGATGAACGCCCGCGGCGTGCCGTACGGCGGCATCCTGATCACGGTCGCGATCAATGCGATCGGCGTGCCGCTGAACTACATCGTGCCGGCCCAGGCGTTCGAGATCGTGCTGAACATGGCGTCGCTCGGGATCATCACGACGTGGGGCTTCATCGTGATGTGCCAGATCCTGTTCCGCCGCGCGGTCGATCGCGGCGAGATGAAGGCCGTGTCGTTCCGGATGCCCGGCGCGCCGTTCACGTCGTGGCTCACGCTCGCGTTTCTCGTCGGCGTGCTGGTGTTGATGGCGTTCGACTATCCGGGCGGCACGTGGACCATCGCGACGATTCCCGTCGTCGTGCTCGCGCTGGTGATCGGCTGGAAGCTCGCGAAACGTGGCGCCGAGCGCGAGCGGGCGGCGGCGGTGCCCGCATCCGTGCGTGGCGTGGCGGATCCTGCAAGGAACGCGTGACGTGATGCAACCGGGGGCGCCGGTTCGTTCGCGGGCCGGTGCCCCGGGCCGTTCCATTCAAATTCAGTTCAACCCCGCGCGTTCACCGACCCATCGGCCGAAATCGGCGGCCATCTCCGCGGTCAGCTCGTGGCCGGCTGCATACAGCCGCGTGTCGTGCGCGACGCCGAGCGCCGCCAGTGTCGCATCGGCCTTGTCCGCCCACGCGACGGGCAGCTTGTCGTCGAAACGGCCATGCACGATCAGCGCATGAAGCGGGTGAAGCGCAGCGCGCGGCGCGATCAACGGATCGATTTCAGGCAGGATGCGCCCGCACAGCACGGCGAACGCGCTCACGTCGCCCGGCGACGTGAGGCCGACGCTCGCGCTCATGATGCCACCCTGGCTGAAGCCGGCGATCACGGTCGGTAACGCGGGGGCTGCGCCATCCTGTGCGCGCAATGCTTGCAGCAGCGTGATCAATTGCACGCGGCTCTCGTCCGCACGCGCCGCATCGATTTCAGGGCCGTTCGGGCCGAAACGCACCGGAAACCATGCATGCTGATTGGGCCCGAACGTGAGCGGGCCGCGCAGGAACGCGATTTCGATGCGCGGATCGATCGCGTCGGCCACGTTCAGCAGGTTGGTCTCGTTTCCGCCGACGCCGTGCAGCAGCAACAGGCGGGCGGCCGGGCGGCCAGTGGCCGGACGCAGCCGGTATTGAAGGCCGGATTCGGGCTCGGTGGTCAGCGGCAGGACGTCGGTCATTGCGTGGGTCCGAAAGGGGAACGATGCAACAGTCTAGAGCGGGCGGATGGGGAGGGGAATCGCCGGGGCGGGATTGATTGTTTCGTGACCGGAACGAATCGGGGCCCGGTACGTTGCAGGAACGGATCGCGACGTCACGCGATCGGGCATGGGCCGACGGCCCGGCACTCCGTTCACGCGAGGCCGATCGGACGACTCGCGTGCGCGGCATCTGGTACTCGTCACGCACAACGTCCGCGCATTCGAGCGCGTTCCGCAGCTGCAATTCGAAGACTGGCTCGCCGAGCCGAACGAAGGCTGAACAGTCGATCATGCGGGATGGACACTGACGCGCCAGCCCGGCGAATACTGCAACGATTATAAAAATACCAAAACAAGCCGGCTCGCCGATAATACGCAAACGTTTTGCCGGCATTCAATAAAACGGATGTTGGGGAGCCGGCATAAAACAATAAATATCCGCTATTTCGATGATTCCTCGATCGTCGCTTCCACGCCGGTAAGGCGGCGCGAAGTTAACGGCAAATCCGCAAAAGACTTTAGGCTTTTCCCCGCACAATTATTCATTCCATTTTCCTCAATGACCGATTGATTTTCGGTCATCGGACCGTCATACGCCATCCCCGATAATTCGGCGCTCACACTCTTTCAACAGACCAAAGGGCGATCGCACCCGGATCGCCGCGGGGAGCTGTACTCATGACCATCCGTCATCGCATCACGCTGCTAGTCGTCCTGACGTTCTTCGCGCTGTCCGCGATCGGCGTCTATGCCGTGTACCAGACGCGCAAGAGCGCGTCCGAGGTGCGTCAGGTCACCCAGGGCATCGTGCCGAGCGCGCTCGCGTCGGCCGATCTCGTCGCCGAGGTGAAGAACATCCAGATCGCGGCGATGACGCTCGTCTACGCGCCCGACGCAAATACCGCCGCCCAGGCGCGCGACGAGCTGAAGGCGAAGCAGGCCGCGCTGCGCGCCGCGCTCGACGCGCAGGCGAAATCGGCGGTCGGCCGCGCGCAGGAAGGGCTCGTCATGCAGGCGAAGGACAGCGCCGCCAACTATTTCGCGGCGATCGACGACACCGTGAAGATGAAGACGGACGGCAAGGCCGAGATGGCGCAGGCCTACCTGTTCGCGAACGTCGCGCAGTATCGCGACGAACTCGAAAGCATCGTCGACACGCTGCGCGTCGAGAAGAACCGCCAGAAGGACGACGCGATCGGCGCGCTGAACGGGATGCTCGCGACCACGGCCACCGCGATCGCGGGCGTCGCCGGCACGGTGATCGTGCTGCTGACCGCGCTCGGCTTCGTGCTGTATCGCCAGATCACGCGCCCGCTGATCGGGATGCAGACGGCGATGAGCGAGATCGCGACGAGCCAGGATTTCACACGCCGCGTGCCGGTGGGCCGGATGGACGAAATCGGCCATTCGATCGTCGCGTTCAACGGGATGATCGAGAAGATCCAGGAGAACGCCGCGCAACTGAAGCAGAAGACGGCCGACATCCAGGCGATGCTGCAGAACATGCAGCAGGGCATCCTGACCGTCGTCGAAGGCGGCGTCGTGCACGCGGAATATTCGGCGTACCTCGAATCCATCTTCGAGACGAACGACATCGCCGGCCGCGACCTGATGGCGCTCGTGTTCGACGATTCGGCGATCGGCGCCGACGCGCGCTCGCAGGTCGACGCGGCCGTGCACGCGTGCCTCGGCGAGGACAGCATGAACTTCGAGTTCAACGAGCACCTGCTCGTCAACGAAGTCGCGAAGCGAATGCCGGACGGCCGCGAGAAGTGGCTCGACCTGAGCTGGTCGGCGATCACCGACGAAACCGACACGGTGGTGCGCCTGATGCTGTGCGTGCGCGACGTGACCGAGATCCGCGCGCTGACCGCGCAGGCCGGCGAGCAGCAGCGGCGCCTCGAGATGATCGGCGAGATTCTGTCGATCAGCCAGGACAAGTTCCACGACTTCGTGCACAGCGCGAAGGGCTTCCTCAGCGAGAACGAACGGATGATCCGCCAGCACGAGCGCGCCGATCACTCGATCGTCGCGGCGCTGTTCCGCAACATGCACACGATCAAGGGCAATGCGCGCACGTACAGCCTTCAGCACCTGACGAACATCGTCCATGAAGCGGAGCAGGCGTACGAATCGCTGCGCCGCGCGGACAGCGGCCCCGAGTGGAATCGCGACGCGCTGATGGAGGATCTGGCGCGCGTACGCGAAGCCGTCGACCACTACGCGACGATCAACGCGGTCACGCTCGGCCGCGGCGGCGAGCCGGCGCAGGGCGGCGCCGATTTCCTGATGGTCGAGCGCGCGCGCATCAGCGAGAGCCTGCGCGTGCTCGACGGCGCCGATCCGGCGAACGCGTCCGACTGGCATGCGGCGCGCGATGCGGTGCGCCGCATGCTGAGCCAACTCGGCACGCAAGGGATCGGCGAGGCGCTCGGCGGCGTGATCGAGTCGCTGCCGTCGCTCGCGGCCGAGCTCGGCAAACCGGCGCCCGTCGTGCATATCGACAGCCACGGCCAGCGCGTGCGCAGCGAGATCGTCGCGACGCTGGAGAACGTCTTCATGCACCTGCTGCGCAATGCGATCGACCACGGGATCGAATCGTCCGACGAGCGGCGCGCGGCCGGCAAGGCGGCGTCCGGCACGATCGACATCGCGGTCGGCGTGGGCGGCGGCGAACTGTGGTTCGTGCTCGGCGACGACGGCCGCGGCCTCGCGCTCGACCGGATTCGCGGCATCGCGCGCGAGCGTGGCTGGATCGATGCCGCGAGCGAAGCGGCGTTGTCCGACGAGGATGTCGCCGAGCTGATCTTCCGGCCGGGCTTCTCGACCGCGCAAGCGGTGACCGAAGTATCGGGGCGCGGCGTCGGCATGGACGCGGTGCGCAATTTCCTGAAGCGCGACGGCGGCGATATCGCGCTGCGCTTCACCGACGATCGCGTCGGAGCGCCGTATCGCGCGTTCGAGACGATCGTGTCGCTGCCGGCGCGCTTCGCGGCCGACGGCGCCGCGCATGGCGCGGGGCACGCGCAGCCGGCGCGCCTCGCGGATATCGGCGCGGCGGAGTGACGGCGTGATCGTGCAGGCGTGGATGATTCAGATGGCCGCCGCGCTCGCGGGCGGCGTGGTCGTCGCGGTGGCGGCGGCGATCGTGTGTCGTGTGATGCGCCAACGGCTCGTCGCGTCGATGGAGCGCGACGCGCATGCGTTGCGCGGTGCGCTCCACGCGGCCGAGGTGCGGGCGGAAGAGACGGCGTCGGCGCATGCGCAAGCGGCCGACGCATGGGCGCAACGCGAGGCGCAACTGGAAGAGGCGCTGGCGCGCGAGGTGTCCGAGAGCGCCGCGCAGCGCGACGCGTTGCAGGCGCTGTCGGCCGACCGCGCGGCGCTCGCGCAGCATGCGATGAAGATCGCCGACGAAGCCGCGCGCCTGCGCGGGCTCGCCGGCACGTTCGAGCGCTGGCACGAGCAGATGATCTCGTTGACCACGCAGAACCAGGACATGCGCGCGAAGAACCTGGAGCTGTCGGCGATCGTCGCGCACGTGTCGATCGTGTCGCTGAACGCGTCGATCGAGGCGGCGCGTGCCGGCACGGCCGGGCGCGGCTTCTCGATCGTCGCGAGCGAGGTGCGCGGGCTGGCCGCGCGCTCGCAGGAACTGTCGAACAGCTATCGCGACAGCCTGAACCGCAACGATCTCGTGACGGCCGCGACGTTCCAGGACATTCAGGCCGGCGGCAAGATGATCACGGCCGCGCTCGCGACGGTCGAGACGCTGGCCGGGCAACTGCACGCGCGGATCGAAGGAGCGGCCCCGTGATCAGCGCGCAGGCGAGGGCCGGTTTCGAGCGGATCTTTTTCGATGCCGCGCGCACGCGGCTCGCGGCCGGCGGCGCGTGCGACATCCGGCCGGCCGCCGGGCACGCACACGACGCGCCCGATCGCATGCACGCGAAGCCGCGCTCGAAGCCGACGGTAGTCGAACATGTGGTCGTGCTGACGATCTCGGCGCTGCATTTCCGCCTGCTGCTTGCGCTGCGCTTCAGCGACGACGACGCGACGCGCCGCCATTTCGCCGGCGCGACGGCAGGCGCGAGCAGCCAGCGGCCGCTGACCGACGCGTTCATGGAAGTCGCGAACCTGTGTTGCGGCGCGATCAACCAGGCGCTGACCGCGCCGTTCCCCGATCTCGGGATGTCGACGCCTTACCTGCTGAGCGGCGCGAGCATCGACGCCATGCACGCGCTCTCGCCCGATTACGTGGCCGCGTACGACCTGACGCTCGACGGCGACGTGCGGGTCGGCGCGACGCTGTGCGTGTGCGCGAACGCGCCGGTCGATTTCCATGTGCCGGAAACCGCCGCGGTGGAGAGCGGCGGCGAGCTCGAACTGTTCTGACCGACCATCAGGAATCCATCCGATGACCGAAGACCAACCCGTCAGCAAGGTGCTCGTGCTCGACGACAGCCGCGTGCATGCCGACGCGATCAAGCGTTTCTGCGACGAGCACAATCTGGTCGGCCTGACCGTGCGGCGCAGCCGGCTCTTGAAGGTGCTGCGCTCGAACATCGATCTCGGCGCGATCCTGCTGGCCGAGGACTACGGCGGCTCGCCGGCCGAGAGCGCGATCATCGCGACGCAGATCGACGCGCTGCGGCCCGAGCTGCCGATCATCCTGCGCCGCGAATCGCTCGCGTCGCGCGACGGGCTGCCCGATGCGCTCGCGCGTGTCGCGTGCGCGGCCTACGTCGCCGACGACATGACGCCGCTCGCGCGCGCGATCGACGAATACCTGTTCGGCCGCGACTACCCGAACGCGCTGGTGCGCGGCATCTCGGAGATCACCGAGGCGCGCATCGACAGCCTGTTCCCGGGCATGACGATCGAGCACGACACGCCGTGCATCGTGCGCGACCAGATCATCTTCGGCGAAGTGTTCAGCCTGATCGCGCTCGAAAGCGCGTGGTGCCGCGGCTACATGCTGCTGCAGACGAGCGAGCAGCCGCTGCTCGACATGCTCGGCGGCACGCGCGACAGCGGCCGCGCGCCGGATTTCCGCGACGTGAACAGCGTGCTCGGCGAACTGACCAACCTCGTGTGGGGCGCGTTCAAGAACCGCTATCTCGGCGACGCCGAGGCGCTGGCGCGCCATCCGGTTCAGGTGCCGCTCGTCGTCAATCACAAGCAGAAGTTCATCTCGTTCGGCGGCGACTGTCCGCAGCTCTGTTTCAAGTACCGGATGACCGACCCGGCTTCGGGGCGCTCGGTCCGTCTCGACCAGCGTTTCGTGTTCAGCCTGAGCTGGTCGCCGGAGGATTTCCGCGAATCCGTGCAGGACGTCGGGCCGATGGTCGAAGCGGGCGAACTCGAATTGTTTTGAATGTTGAAGTCGGCAACGACGAAAGGGGAATACGACATGGCAAAGATTCTGGTGGTGGACGATTCGGGCACCGTGCGCGACGAAGTGGCCGGCTTCCTGCGCAATCACGGGCTTGACGTCGCGACAGCCGTCGACGGCAAGGACGGGCTCGCGAAGCTCAAGGCGACGCCCGGCGTGCGCCTCGTGATCAGCGACGTGAACATGCCGAACATGGACGGCCTGACGATGGTCGAGAAGATTCGCGGCGAACTGGCGAACACGGCGGTCAACGTCGTGATGCTGACGACCGAAAGCAGCCCGGCGATGAAGGCGCGCGGCAAGGCCGCCGGCGTGAAGGGCTGGATCGTGAAGCCGTTCAAGGGCGATGCGGTGCTCGACGCGCTGAAGAAGCTCGCGGGCTGACGCGCCAGCGGGCCGTCGAACGGTTGCGCGCGCAATTTACAGCGCGCCGGGATGTCCGTATCCTGCCGGATGCCGAGGGCGGCGTGGCGGCGCATCATGCGCCGCCACGCCCGGCATTGACGAACATCAGGAACGGAACGAAACCGATGGCATCCGAATACGGGCGACCCGCCGCGCGGCACACGGAGACGCTGATCGCGAAGGGCGTCGTTTTTACCGTCGTGGGCACGTGCGTGCTGATCGGCGTCACGTTGCATGCGCAGTCGACGCGCGAATTTCTGCGCGCGTCGGTCGTCGTACCCGGGCGCGTCGTCAAGCTGAACGCAGGCCAGCATCATCCGGAGATCGCGTTCACGACGCTCGCGGGCGAGCAGGTCGAATATGCGCAGGGCGGCGAGGTCAGCGTGCAGGACGGCGCGACGGTCGAAGTGCGCTATGCGCCGGACGCGCCGAGGATGACGGCGCGGCTCAATACGTTCGGCGCGATCTGGGGCGGCGTGCTGACAATCGGCGCGATGGGCGCGGTCTTTTTCGCCGTCGGCGTCGGTCAGTTGTGGTCGGGCGTGCGCGCGTGGCGCAGCGGGCGCAGCCGGGCGCGCCCGCCCGCCGCGCACTGAAACACTTCACAGGACATTCCGGCATGACAATTCGCTTGATGCCGTGGCTCGTCGCGATCGGCGCCGCGTTCGCGGGCTGCGCCGCGCACGCGGCGGGCACCGCGCATTCCCTTGACCAGGTGCCCGGCAAGTTCGATTCGCCCGACGCCCGCGCCGCGTATGCGCGCGACATGAGCGGCGCGCCGGAAGCGGACGGTTTCGGCGTGCACTTGCCGCCCGGTTTCACGAAGGAGGGGCTGGTGGCGCAGCTTGCGCCGGGCCAGCCGCTTGCGCGTGTCGTGCTGGCCGGCGCGAAACCGTGGCCGCAGCGTCCGGGCGCGTTCGTCGCGATCGTTTGCGTGGCGCCGACCGACGAGTCGGCGCGCGAGGCGCTGCGATTCCGTGCGCCTACCGATTGCGAGGGTTTCGAGCGCCACGCCGAGGCCGATGACCAGAAGGAGCTGGTCTGGCTGGGCGTGTTCGAGCGCAGCCCGGACGGCGTGCCGCGCCTCGTCGCGCGAACCGAACAGCCGCTCGACCAGGCCACCGACTGGAGCAACACGAATCTCGACAGTCCCGACTACCTCGAGGAGACGAAGCCGTCGGGTGATCGCCTGCTACGTCCCGAGCGGTGGTCGCGGTTCGATCTCGCGCCGTATACGCTGCGGGCGGGCGATGCCGCGTTCGGGGTGCGGGCGGGCTGGTCGATCGGTTATTCCGGCGGCGGTGCGTCGTTCGAGGCGTTGTACCTGTTCCGGATCGACGGCAAGACGCTGCGCGTCGTGTTCGCGCAGCCGATGATGTTCTACCGGGATATCGCAGGCGATTGGCATCGCAACGGCACGCGCGATCACGACATCACCGAAGGCAGCAATACGCTGAGCGTGCTGTCGACTTCGACGGACGGCTTCCGCGACCTGCAGTTGCGCGAGCGCGGCGGCAAATGGCGCCGGACGTTTCGCTGGTCCGCGGCGGACGGCGCGTATCAGCCGCGCTGACGCACCGGCCCTGGCGGTCCGCTATCGGCCCACGACCGGGCCCGCCGCCGCCGTCGCGAATTCGTCGACGACGGCTTCGATCACCGCCCGTACATGCGGTCTTGTAGAGATCGGCACGGGCGACGAGCCACGCGGTGAAATGATTGCATCGCCGCTTCATCAGGCGCACCAGTTCAGGCTCGGCGTCGGCGCGGAAGCACGGCGCGCAACGGCGCCGTTGACGGGCGAGCGGCATCGCGCGTCGCGCGATGGCCGACGGGCCGGCGTGCATGCGCATGCGGCGGCGCGGCTGGACGTCGTGCCGAATGTGGAGGACCATTTCCCCGATATGCCGCGAGCGGGCGGGCGCGATGGCCGCTCGTTCGCATCGCCCCTCAACCGTGCTGAACCCCGTCGAGCGGAACACCATGGAACCCATTCACGAGACAGCCGGGCCGATCCTGCTGCGCGACACGCGCGACGGCGTCGTCACGCTGCGCCTGAATCGCCCGCAGCAGTTCAACGCGTTGTCCGAAGCGATGCTTTCGGCCCTGCACGATGCGTTCGATACGCTTGCCGCCGATCCGCACGTGCGCTGCGTCGTGCTGGCCGCCGAAGGCAAGGCGTTCTGCGCCGGCCACGACTTGCGGCAGATGCGCGGCAAGCCTGAACTCGACTACTACCGCACGCTGTTCGCGCAGTGCAGCCGCGTGATGCTCGCGATGCGCGCATTGCCGGTGCCGGTGATCGCGCGCGTGCACGGCATCGCGACGGCGGCCGGCTGCCAGCTCGTCGCCGCGTGCGACCTCGCGATCGCGGCCGATACCGCGCGCTTCGCGGTGTCGGGCATCAACGTCGGGCTGTTCTGCTCGACGCCGGCCGTCGCGTTGAGCCGCAACGTCGCGGCCAAGCGCGCGTTCGACATGCTGGTGACCGGCCGCTTCGTCGATGCGGCGACGGCCGCCGCGTGGGGGCTCGTCAACGAAGCCGTGCCCGAGGACGCGCTCGATGCGGCCGTCGCGCGCAAGGTCGCGGAGATCGTCGCGAAGAGCCCGGCCGCGGTGCGATATGGCAAGCAGATGTTCTATCGTCAGCGCGAGCTGCCGCTCGACGAAGCGTATGCGTACGCGGGCGACGTGATGGCGCGCAACATGATGGAAGAGGATGCGGGCGAGGGCATCGACGCGTTTCTCGAGAAGCGCAAGCCGACGTGGCGTTCGTGATGCGTTGACGGAAGCGGACAGAGCGCGCGTCGGCGCCCGGCGTTGTGCAACGCGCAACGACGTACCGTGTCGTCGCCGGTGCGCGTGGGCGGTTCGCCGCAGAGCTGACGGGCCGCGTGAGGCGGCCGGCCAGCACGCGGCACGGCATGTGCGGCGACGCTGTCACGCATCGCAGCAACACAGCATCGCCGCCCGTCAGCGTCCGTAGCTGCCGGTCCGTAGCGCCGGGTGCACGCTCGTCGCCCCGGGCGGCACGATCACGACCGGCACGCGGCGCGCGAGCGCGCACATCAGCTCGTAGCCGATCGTGCCGCTGGCCTGCGCGACGTCATCCACCTTCACCTGGTCGCCCCACAGCTCGACGCTCGAGCCGATGCCCGCGTTCGGGCACGGCGTCAGGTCGACGGTCAGCATGTCCATCGATACGCGGCCGACGACGCGCGTCATCACGCCGTCCACCGCGATCGGCGTGCCGGTCGGGGCATGGCGCGGATAGCCGTCCGCGTAGCCGCACGCGACGACGCCGATCCGCATCGCCCGATCGGCCGTGAAGCGGCGGCCATAGCCGACGGTTTCCTCCGGCGCCACCGTCTGCACGCCGATGATCCGGCTCGTCAGCGTCATCGCGGCCGTCAGCGGCGTGTCGGCGATATGCCGCGAGGCGCCCGTCGGCGAAGCGCCGTACAGGATCGTGCCGGGGCGCACCCAGTCGCGGTGCGCGCGCGGGTGCCACAGCACGGCCGCCGAATTCGACACCGAGCGCTCGCCCGGAATCCCGGTCGTGGTCGCGTCGAACTGGTCGAGCTGCCAGTCGACTTCGCCTTCGTCGGCGTTCGCGAAATGCATCATCAGCGTGATCTTGCCGATCGACGGCGCGCTCGCCGCGCGTTCCCACGCGGCGCGGAACGCGGCCGGCCGATAGCCGAGCCGGTTCATGCCGGAATTCATCTTGAGCTGGATGTCGATCGGCTGCTGCGGCTTCGCGGCGATCAGCAGGTCGAGCTGTTCGTCGCAGTGCACGGCGACCGTCAGCCGATGGCGATCGGCCAGCTCGACGTCGGCGGCCTCGAAGATCCCTTCGAGCAGCAGCACGGGCTTGTCCCAGCCGAGCTCGCGCACGCGCACGGCTTCGTCCAGATCGAGCAGCGCGATGCCGTCGGCGGCCGCGAGGCCCGGGTAGATCCGCTCGATGCCGTGGCCATACGCGTTGGCCTTGATCACGGCCCACACGCGCGATTGCGCGGCGGTGCGGCGGATGAAGTCGAGGTTGTGGCGGACGGCGTCGGGGCGGATATGGGCGACGATGGGACGGGGCATGGCAAGGGCTCGGGTCGGATGTCGTTCGGCGCACGGGGCGTGGAGTGAAACGGCAGGCCGGCG
Organism: Burkholderia anthina; assembly: GCF_001547525.1. Lineage (GTDB taxonomy): Bacteria > Pseudomonadota > Gammaproteobacteria > Burkholderiales > Burkholderiaceae > Burkholderia > Burkholderia semiarida. Next base: position 273,933 of record NZ_LNJP01000003.1, on the reverse strand, counting down.
CGATCGCGCGCCCAGCCAGTGTTGAGCGCTATCTTATTGGTGTTCGACCAGTTTTAATTAACGTATTTATCGATGATTTGGTGGAAATTCGGGTGCTGAGGCTCGCCGCGCACTGCCCACTTCGACCTGCGCGGCCGAGTCTCCCGTCTAGAAAACCGGTGCGCGAACGGCACGATGCAATGCTAAGCTCTCGACGATCTTGTCATTGATCAATGTAATCATAACGGAGGAGACTTGGATGACGACGTCCCAGCTGTGCCTGTTCATCGTGGCGCTGTTGCCGTTCCCGATGACGTTTCTCGCCAAGGCCCGCAAGGGTTACGACAACCGTACGCCGCGCGATTACCTCGCGAAGCTCGAAGGCTGGCGCGCCCGCGCGCAGGCCGCGCATCAGAATTCATGGGAAGCGCTCGCGCTGTTTACGGCCGCGCTGGTGGTGGCGTGGCACAACGGCGCGAACGCGCATCGCGTCGACCAGCTCGCGATCGCGTTCGTCGCGATCCGCGTCGTCTATGCGCTGATGTACCTGTTGAACTGGGCGTCGCTGCGTTCGCTCGTGTGGTTCGGCGGGATGGCGTGCGTCGTCGCGCTGTTCTTCGCGACGCCGTAAGCGGCCGGTCATACGCAAACGCGCTGCCGGCGTTGCATGCGGCCCGTCAGGCCCCGCCCGCGCCCCGTGCGTGACTGTCGTTGGATGCGGGCGCAACGATCTTCGAGACGAACGGCGGCGCGTCCGCTTCGCTGCGCAGGAATGCGATCAACGGATCGAGCAGCCGGTGCCGCGTCGCCGGATGGCGGCGCAGCACGAAGCGCCACGACGCGTCGCGCGCGAGGCCCGGCACCAGCGGCACCAGACGCCCGCTGCGCAGCTCGGGCTCGATCAGCGGCACGCGGCCGAGCGCGATGCCGGCGCCGCCGACGGCCGCGCCGATCACCTGGCTGAAACTGCTGTAACGGACGATCTTCGTCTCGAAGTCGTCCGGCAAGCCAAACTGCACGGCCCAGTTGCGCCAGTCGATCTCGGGGCTGTCCTCGTGCATTTCCTGCAGCAGCCGCGAGCGGCATACGTGCCCCGACGCGTACGGAAACAGCTCGGGGCTGCAGACCGGAAACACGGTTTCCCGCATCAGCACGTCGTCGTCGGCCCGTAGCCGGTGCGCCGGTACGTGCACGATCGCCAGATCGACGCCGCTGCGCGCGAAATCCGGCTCGTCGTCGAGCACGACCGCGTGCAGCGGGGTGTCGGGATGAAGCGACGAGAATTCCGCCAGCCGGCGCGCGAGCCACATCGACGAAAACGGTGCGTTGGCGGACACGGTGAGCCGTTGCGCGGCACCGCGAATCTCGCTGCACGCGTCGGTGAGACGCGACAGCGCATCGCTGACGGCCGGCAGCAGGCGTGCACCGGCCGGCGTGAGACCGATGCCGCCGAGCCCCGTGCTGCGTTCGAGCAGCCGCGCGCCGAGCGATTCCTCGAGCGACCGGATCTGGTGGCTGACCGCGCTGGTCGACACGTTCAGCTCGACCGCCGCGCGCGCGAACCCGCCGAGGCGGACGGCCGCCTCGAAAGCACGCAGTGCGCTGAGGGGAGGAAGGTGCGACATGCGGGGTATTGTAGTTGACTCAACACCCGTTGAAAAATCATCTTTTGCCGCGCGCGGGCGGCGCGGGTAGCCTCGATCCGGTCAACCAGAACGCAACCAAACACCGACCGGAGGGCTTCATGTATTTCGACCGACGACTATGGGCGATGATGGCGGGCCTGCGCTGGCGGGTGGCGGCGGCCGTCGCGCTCGGGCTGCTCGCGATGGGTGTCGGCATCCTCCGCTTCGTGTTTCTCGGCCGCGTGCTGGCGCTGGTGTTTTCCGGCGCGCCGGCGCGCGGCATCGGCGAAGCCGTCGTTGCAACGGCGGCCTGCGTGCTGCTGCGCGCATGGCTCGATCATCGCCGCACGGTGCTCGCGCAGCATACGGCGGGCCGCGTGCAGGCGACGCTGCGCGCGCGGCTGTTCGACCGGATCGCCGCGCTCGGCCCCGCCTGGTTCAGCGGCGAACGCACGGGCGGCGTGATGCTCGCCGTCGTCGACGGCGTCGAGCAGTTGCAGACCTTCTTCGGCGTCTACCTGCCGCAGCTCGTGATCGCCGCGTGCGCGCCGCTCATGATCTTCGCGGTGCTCGCATGGTGGGACGTGCCGACGGCCGCGATCCTGCTCGTCGCGGCGCTCGTCACGCTCGCGTTGCCGCAGCTCGTGCATCGCGCCGACAAACGCGCGGCGCTCGCCCGTTCGGCCGCGTTCAAGGCGTTCGGCGAGGAATTTCTCGACGCGGTGCAGGGCCTGCCGACGCTGAAGGCGTTCGGGCAGAGCACCGCGTTCGGCGCGAAGCTGGCCGCGAAGGCGCGCGCGTTGTCGGACAGCACGTTCTGGGTGCTCGCGCTCGGCCTGCTGACACGGTTCTTCACGGATCTCGGCACCGGCCTCGGCGCGGCCGCGGCGATCGCGGTGGGCGCATGGCGCGTGCGGCACGGCGACATGAGCCTCGAAGCGCTGCTGATCGTGCTGATGGCCGGCAGCGAGATCTTCCGCCCGTTGCGCGACCTGCGCGCGGTGCTGCATCAGGGAATGATCGGCCAGTCGGCGGCGAATGCGATCCACGCGCTGCTCGACGCGGGCGGCGCCGCGCCTCGCGTCGATGCGCAGCGCGTAGCGGGCCTGCGGCCGGAGATCGCGTTCGACGACGTCAGTTTCGCGTATCCGGGGCGCCGCGCGGAGGCCCATGCGGCGCTGAGTTTCTCGGTGCGCGAGGGCGAGACGGTCGCGATCGTCGGGCCGAGCGGAGCCGGCAAGTCGACCATCGTGCGCCTGCTGCTGCGGCAGCACGATGCGCAGGGCGGCGCGGTCCGGATCGGCGGCCACGACGTGCGCACGCTCGATGTCGACCAGGTGCGCGAGATGATCGCGGTCGTCGCGCAGGATGCGACGCTGTTCGACGGCAGCGTCGCCGACAACCTGCGGCTCGGCCGCCCCGACGCGAGCGACGCGGAGATGATCGCCGCCGCGCGCGCCGCCAACGCGCACGATTTCATCTCGTCGCTGCCCGACGGCTACGCGACACGCATCGGCGAACGCGGGCTCATGCTGTCCGGCGGTCAGCGCCAGCGCATCGCGATTGCGCGCGCGCTGCTGCGCGATGCGCCGATCCTGCTGCTCGACGAGGCGCTGTCGTCTGTCGATGCGGAGAACGAAGCGCTGATCCAGCAGGCGCTCGACCGGCTCACGCGCGGGCGCACGACGCTCGTGCTCGCGCATCGGCTGTCCAGCGTGATCGGCGCCGATCGCATCCTGGTGCTCGACCAGGGGCAGGTCGTCGACGAAGGCACGCACGCGGCGCTGATCGCACGCGACGGCCCGTATCGCCGCCTGATGGGGCCGCAACTGGAAGCGGCCGCCGAATCCGTCGGCGCGGCGACCCCGGCCGGCGCGACCGCGCGCGCGTCGTCGGGCCCGCAGGTGCGGCCGCTGAACGACGATGCGGCGACAATCGGCTGGCCGGAGACGTTGCGGACGCTGCTTCGCTTCGTGCGTCCATGGAAGGGCAAGGTGGTGCTCACCGTGCTGTTCGGGATCGGCCGCGTGCTCGCCTTCATCGGCGTCGGCGTGCTCGGCGCGCGGGTGGTCGGCGCGGTGCCGACCGGTCATGTCGGCACCGGGCTGGTGGCCGCGCTGCTCGTGATCGCGCCGGTCGCGGCCGTGCTGCACTGGCTCGAATCGTGGCTCGCGCACGACATGGCGTACCGGCTGCTCGCGGAAATGCGCATCGCGTTGTTCGCGACGCTCGAACGGCTCGCGCCGGCCGGGCTGCTGCGCCGCCGTTCCGGCGATCTCGTGTCGCTCGCGACGCAGGACGTCGAGACCGTCGAATATTTCTACGCGCATACGCTCGCGCCCGCGTTCGTCGCGGTGCTCGTGCCGGCCGGCGTGCTGGTGCTGCTCGCGTCGGTCGCATGGCCGCTCGCGCTCGTGCTGCTGCCGTTTCTGCTGTGGGCCGGGCTCGCACCCGTGCTGGCCCGCCGCGACGTCGACCGGCTCGGCACCGGCGCGCGCGAAGCGCTGGGCCGGCTCGGCGCGCACCTGACCGAAACGATCCAGGGGCTCGCGGAACTGACCGCGTTCCAGGCGATCGCACGCCGGCGCGCGGCGTTCGTGGCCGAGGCCGATGCGTATCGTCGGCAGCGCGCGAAGCTGCTCGACGATCTGTCGACGCAAAGCGCCGCGCTCGAAGTCGCGAGCGGGCTCGGCGGGCTGGCGGTCGCCGCGCTCGGCGCGTGGTTGTGCGCACGCGGCTGGTTCCCGCACGAGTCGTTGCCGCTGCTGGTGCTCGTCGCGGTGGCCGCGTTCATGCCGGTGGCCGAAATCGGTCAGGTCGCGCGCCAGCTTGCCGACACGATCGCGTCGACGCGCCGCTTGCGCGCGCTGGAGAAGGAGCCCGTGACGGTGACGGACGGCGCGCACGCGATGCCCGGGAATCCGGCGGTACGGTTCGACGCGGTGTCGTTCACGTATCCGGGCCGCGGCGTGCCCGCGATCGACCGCGTGAGCTTCGAGGTGCCGCCCGGCAGCACGGTCGCGCTGGTCGGTGCATCGGGTGCGGGCAAGTCGACCGTCGCGAGCCTGCTGCTGCGCTTCTGGGATCCGCAGCAGGGCCGCGTCACGCTCGGCGGCGTCGACCTGCGCGACCTGCGGCTCGACGACCTGCGGCAGCACATCGCGCTCGTCGCGCAGGATACCTATCTGTTCAACGACACGCTGGACGCGAACATCCGGCTCGCCGCGAACGATGCATCCGACGCGGACGTGCGGCGCGCGATCGACCACGCGGCGCTCGGCGATTTCGTCGCGCGGTTGCCGGACGGGCTCGCGACGCGCGTCGGCGAGCGCGGCGTGCAGTTGTCGGGCGGCCAGCGCCAGCGTGTGGCGATCGCGCGCGCATTCCTGAAGGATGCGCCGGTGCTGATCCTCGACGAGGCGACGTCGCACCTGGACACGATCAGCGAGCAGCAGATCCGCGCGGCGCTGGAGGACCTGATGACGCAGCGCACGTCGATCATCATCGCGCATCGGCTGTCCACTGTGCGCCATGCCGACCTGATCCTCGTGATGGAGCAGGGCGCCGTGATCGAGGCTGGCCGCCATGCGGAGCTGATGGCGCGGCAGGGCGCGTATGCGCGGCTCGTGTCGCATCAGGCGAGCGGGGTCGCGGCGTGACGGGGCAGCGAGCGCGGCTGCATCCGGTGTTGTCCGTACCCAGGTATTGACAACATATGTTGTGTGAATGTCTAATTCGTCATCGCGTGTTGCGAGATCGTGACGACGTGCGTCCCCGCATCGTTTGACGGGGCGCGCCGACCCGGCGCACGCTACATGTCACCGGAGTGGACTCTTTTGCACGACATGCCGCTTTTCCTTTCGCCCGTCATCGCCGGCCCGCCGTTCGACATCGGCGTGCGCCTCGGCGAGCTTGCCCGGCCGGAATTCGACGCGTACTTGCGGCGGAGCCGCGCATGGCAGGCCGTGCGCCGCTGGCGCGGCCATCCGTTCGTCGCCGACGCGATCGACGAAGCCGCGCTGCTGCGCGTGCTCGGCGATCGTGCACCAGAAGGGCTGCCGATCTACCGCGACGGTCCGGCCGATCCCGACGACGAGAACCCGCTCGCGACCGCGGTGTTCGAGATTGACGACACCGCGATCGATTTCACCGTCCATCAACACGGCACGCAGCGCTTCGCGACGCGCATCGTGCCGTCCGCGCACGCGCCCAGCGCATCCTGATCCATGAGGCCACGCATGACGACCGTTTTCCATCGCGCCCCGCGCGCCACCTTGCCCGTCGCCGTCGCAGGCGACGGCATCGAGATCGTCGATTCGACCGGCAAACGCTATATCGATGCGTGCGGCGGCGCGGCCGTCTCGTGTCTCGGCCACAGCAACCCGCGCGTGATCGACGCGATCAAGCGGCAGGCGCAGCAATTGCCGTACGCACATACGTCGTTCTTCACGACCGACGTGGCCGAGGAACTGGCCGACCGGCTCGTCGACGGCGCGCCGGCCGGGCTCGACCACGTGTATTTCGTGTCGGGCGGCTCCGAGGCGATCGAGGCCGCGCTGAAGCTGGCGCGCCAGTACTTCGTCGAGAAGGGCGAGCCGCGGCGCCGTCATTTCATCGCCCGGCGCCAGAGCTATCACGGCAACACGCTCGGCGCACTCGCGATCGGCGGCAACGCATGGCGGCGCGAGCCGTTCCTGCCGCTGCTGATCGACGCGCACCACGTGAGCCCGTGCTATGCGTACCGCGATCAGCAGGCCGGTGAAACGGAGGAAGCGTACGCGCAGCGCCTCGCGGACGAGCTCGAACGGAAGATCGTCGAACTCGGCGCGGAAAACGTCGCGGCGTTCGTCGCGGAAACGGTGGTCGGCGCGACGGCCGGCGCGGTGCCGCCGGTGCGAACCTACCTGAAAAAGATTCGCGCGGTGTGCGACAAGTACGGCGTGCTGCTGATCCTCGACGAGATCATGTCGGGGATGGGGCGCACGGGTTACCTGTATGCGTGCGATGAGGACGGCGTCGCGCCCGATCTGCTGACGATCGCGAAAGGGCTCGGCGCGGGCTACCAGCCGATCGGTGCGACGATGGTGAGCGATCGTATTTACCGGACGATCGTGGACGGCTCGGGCTTCTTCCAGCACGGTCACACGTACATCGGCCACGCGACCGCCTGCGCGGCCGCGCTCGAAGTGCAGCGCGTGATCGCCGAGGAGAAGCTGCTCGACAACGTGAAGGCGCGCGGCGAGCAACTGCGTGCGTCGTTGCGCGAGCATTACGGTGCGCATCCGCATGTCGGCGACGTGCGTGGCCGCGGGCTGTTCGTCGGCGTCGAGCTCGTGCGCGATCGCGACACCAAGGCGGCGTTCGATCCTGCGTTGAAGCTGCACGCGGCAGTCAAGCGCGAGGCGATGCAGCGCGGCTTGATGGTGTATCCGATGGGCGGCACGATCGACGGCGTGCATGGTGATCACATCCTCATCGCGCCGCCGTTCGTTTGCACCGCGCAGCAGATCGATACGATCGTCGAGCGGCTGTCCGGCGCGATCGGCGCGGCGCTCGCATCGGCCGCCGCGTGAACCCCGACCCCACTGCATTCTCATCATGACAGACAGACTGCCTCCTTTCGATCCCGCGTCGGCCACCGACGAACAGAAGGCCGTGCTCGCCGATATCCTCAGCGGCCCGCGCGGCAACCTGAACGGGCCGTTCCTCGGCTGGATCGCGAGCCCCGAGCTGGCCCAGCACGCGCAGAAGCTCGGCGCGTTCTGCCGTTACCGCACGGGGTTGCCGCTGCGCCTGTCCGAGCTCGCGATTCTCGTGACGGCCTCGCGCTGGCGCTCGCAGGCCGAGTGGCACATCCATCATCCGATCGCGCTCGAGGCCGGCGTGCCGGCCGCGACGGCCGACGCGATCCGGCTCGGCGTCGCGCCCGCATTCGAATCGGACGACGACGCGCTGATCCACGCATTCGCCACCGAGCTGTACGACACGCGCCGTGTGAGCGATGCGACGTTCGCGCGGGCGCAGGCCCGCTTCGGCCACGAGACCGTGGTGAACCTCGTCGCGCTGCTCGGCTATTACGCGCTCGTCGCGATGACGCTCAACACGTTCGATATGCGCGCGGACGGACAAACTGATTTGCCGTTTCCGGAATAATCGCTGCCGGCGCGTGCGGCGGCAGCATGCCGCACGCGCGCCCGGATGGCCCGAAAAGCACGTACGCGCGGGCTTTTCGGCGTTTCGGCACGAATCGTTTCGCGACTTCGGCGTGTTTTAAGGCGTACACAGCACGACCTACCCGTCAGAGCAGGAAATTTTTCCCCTCCCTAGAATTTCGGCAAACAGCTTACGGGGGAAATATCGATGCGCTGGGTCCTGTTGATCGTGTTCATTGCGTGTGTCGTGTACACGCATCGGCGCGGCAAGGTTCGGCACCGGTTGTTCAGGCAACTATCCGACCACTCGACCTTTACCGCACCGCTGAACTGCTTTTCGTACGCGTTCTCGTCGGTGCCGACCACGCCGTTTCTCGATACGCGGCACTTTCCGGAGCTCGCGGTGCTGCAGCGCGAATGGCGCACGTTTCGCAGCGAAGCGCTCGCGTTGCGCGACGCGAGCCGGATCAAGGCGTCGGGCGAGTACAACGACATCGGTTTCAATTCGTTCTTTCGCCACGGCTGGAAGCGTTTCTACCTGAAGTGGTACGACGCGCCGCATCCGTCCGCGCGGGCATTGTGTCCGCGTTCGGTCGAGATCCTGTCGCGGATTCCGTCGATCAAGGCGGCGATGTTCGCGCAGTTGCCGCCGGGCGGGAAGCTCGGGCTGCATCGCGATCCGTATGCGGGCTCGCTGCGCTACCACCTCGGGCTCGATACGCCGAACGATGACGCGTGCCGGATCGTCGTCGACGGCGAATCGTATGCATGGCGCGACGGCGAGGCCGTGATGTTCGACGAGACGTACCTGCACTGGGCCGAAAACCGCACCGCGCACGATCGCGTGATCCTGTTCTGCGACATCGATCGCCCGATGAAATATCGTTGGGCGCAGCGCATCAACGATGCGTTCGGGCAACTGCTGATGCGCGCGGCCGCATCGCCGAACGAAACCGGCGATCGCACGGGCGGGCTCAATCGCGCGTTCAGGTACCTGTATGCGATTCGCCGCGCCGGCAAGCGCTTGAAGGCGTGGAATCGCACCGTGTACTACATCGTCAAGTGGCTGCTGTTCGGCGGGATCGCAGTCGCGATTTTCTGCATCTGACGGGCGACGGCGGGCGTTTCTTCCGTCTGACGATAGGGCGTACGGCAGGGCGCCGACGGCCTCGGCCGCGATCAATGCAACCAAATGTATTCGTCCGGGATCAACGGACGCTGGCCGCGTATGATGGCTTGTTCACATGGATATGATCGGTGAGCAAGCATGACGAGTACCCGTAAGACCATGATGATCGCCGGCGGGCTCCTGGTCGCCGCGGCCGGCACCGCGTACGTGATGCTGCTGCGCGCGGACCACCGTGCGATCGAAGACGCCGGCATCGGCGACGCGGCCGCACCCGTTGCGTCGGCGCCCGCGGGCAACGATCACGCGGTGCAGGGCGCGATCGCGCCGCCCGCACCGGCTGCCACGACGGCGCCGAAGCAGGCGCCGGCCGCGCCGTCGCTTCCCGAACCCACACCCGCGCCTGCTGCAACCGCACGCGTCGGCGCCGCGCCTGCGCCGGTTCCCGCGATTCCGGTCGTCAGCGACAAGCCGCAGCCGGTGACGAAGCCGGCCGCACCGCCGCCGAAAGTCAACGTCGTGACGGTGGATGCGCAGGATTCGACCCCCGCGCCGGCCGCCAAGCCCCCTCAGTCGGCTCAGTCGGCTCAGTCAACCGCACCCGCGCAGGTCACGCAGCGCGCGCCGCGCAAGCGCGACGGCCTCGAACGCCATGCGGCCGCCGCGCGGCCGGCCGCGACGAAATCCGAAACGCCGGAGACGGCCGCGCTCGTCAGGGAATCGGCGAAGCTCGATCCGTCGCTGCCGCCGCCGTCGACGTCATCGATGCAGTCGATGCCGGCGAGCACCGGTTCGTACCGGCAAGGCGGTGCGTCGTCCGGCGCAAATCCGGTGGCCGCCGCGATGACCGAGCAACTGGTCAGGCAGTCGAGCAGTTTCAAGTCGACGGCGCCTGCGCCGGCGGACGTCGGCTCGGCCGCAACCAAGTAACCGCGCGCGTTTTCGGCATAAAAAGGGCCCCGCACGCCGACCAAGGCATGCGGGGCCAAGAGAGACAAACCTTGATGTCGTCGGGCTGACGTGCGTCAGGCGGCGACCGCTTCTTCGGCCTTCGGCTGCGCGGTTGCGACCGGCGCCGCCACGTCGTGCCGGATCAGGTGGTCGAACGCGCCGAGCGACGCCTTCGCGCCTTCGCCGACCGCGATCACGATCTGCTTGAACGGTACCGTCGTCACGTCGCCGGCCGCGAACACGCCCGGCACCGACGTCGCGCCGCGCGCATCGACGACGATCTCGCCGTGCTTCGACAGCTCGACCGTGCCTTTCAGCCATTCGGTGTTCGGCACGAGGCCGATCTGCACGAACACGCCTTCGAGATCGATGCGCTGCGTGTCGCCCGAGCGCAGATCCTTGTAGACGAGCCCGTTCAGCTTGCTGCCGTCGCCGGTCAGCTCGGTCGTCTGCGCCTGCGTGACGATCGTCACGTTCGGCAGGCTGCGCAGCTTGCGCTGCAGCACTTCGTCCGCGCGCAGCTGCGCGCCGAATTCGATCAGCGTGACTTCCTTCACGATGCCGGCGAGGTCGATCGCCGCCTCGACGCCCGAGTTGCCGCCGCCGACCACCGCGACACGCTTGCCCTTGAACAGCGGGCCGTCGCAGTGCGGGCAGTACGCGACCCCGCGGTTGCGGTATTCGCGCTCGCCCGGCACGTTGATTTCGCGCCAGCGTGCGCCGGTCGCGAGGATGATCGTCTTCGCCTTCAGCACCGCGCCGTTCGCGAGACGGATCTGATGCACGTCGCCCGGAATCAGCGCGTCGGCGCGCTGCACGTCCATGATGTCGACGTCGTACTGCTTCACGTGCTGTTCGAGCGCGGTCGCAAACTTCGGCCCTTCGGTTTCCTGCACCGACACGAAATTCTCGATCGCCATCGTGTCCAGCACCTGGCCGCCGAAACGCTCGGCGACCACACCCGTCGCGATGCCCTTGCGGGCCGAGTAGATCGCCGCGGCGGCGCCCGCGGGGCCGCCGCCGACGATCAGCGTGTCGAACACCGGCTTGTTCTCGAGCGACTTCGCCGCGCGTTCGCCGGCGCCCGTATCGAGCTTCGCGAGGATTTCCTTCACGCTGCTGCGGCCCTGGCCGAACGAGGCCCCGTTCAGGAACATCGTCGGCACGGCCATGATCTGGCGCGACTCGACTTCATCCTGGAACAGCGCGCCGTCGATCGCGACGTGGCGGATGCGCGGGTTGATCAGCGACATCACGTTCAGCGCCTGCACGACTTCCGGGCAGTTCTGGCACGACAGCGAGAAATACGTTTCGAATGCGTAGTCGCCGTCGAGCGCGCGAATCTGTTCGATCACGTCGTCGTCGAGCTTGATCGGATGGCCGCCCGTTTGCAGCAAGGCGAGCACGAGCGACGTGAATTCATGGCCCATCGGGATGCCGGCGAAGCGGATGCCGGCCGGCTTGCCGGGTTCGCCGATCGAGAACGACGGCTTGCGCTCGGCGTCGTCGCGGCGTTCGGTCACGGTCACGCGATCCGTCAGCGACGCAATCTCGTTCAGCAGCGCCAGCAGTTCCTGCGATTTCGCGCTGTCGTCGAGCGAGGCGACGAGTTCGATCGGACGCGTGATCTTTTCGAGGTACGCTTTCAGTTGATTCTTGAGATTGGCGTCGAGCATGGCGTTTCGGATTCCGTATTGATTATGCTGGTCGGGCACGTCGTGCCGGAGGAGGGGCGGGCCGCGCGATGCAGGGCCCGCCGTCGCGCGCCTCGGGCGAGGCGCGCGGAGCGGTCGTCAGATCTTGCCGATCAGGTCGAGCGACGGGGTCAGCGTTTCCGCACCCGGCGTCCACTTGGCCGGGCACACTTCACCCGGATGCGCCGCGATGTATTGCGCGGCTTGCACCTTGCGCAGCAGTTCGCCTGCGTCGCGGCCGATGCCGTTGTCGTGGATTTCGCACAGCTTGATCTCGCCTTCCGGGTTGATCACGAACGTGCCGCGCAGCGCCATCCCTTCTTCCTCGATCAGCACGTCGAAGTTGCGCGACAGCGTGAGCGTCGGGTCGCCGACCAGCGGGTACTTGATCTTGGCGATCGTGTCCGACGTGTCGTGCCATGCCTTGTGCGTGAAGTGCGTGTCGGTCGACACGCCGTAGATTTCGACACCCAGCTTCTGGAATTCCGCGTAACGGTCGGCGAGGTCGCCCAGCTCGGTCGGGCAGACGAACGTGAAGTCGGCCGGGTAGAACACGACGACGGACCATTTGCCCTTGAAGTTCTCTTCCGAGACGGGCACGAATTCGCCGTTGTGGTAAGCGGTTGCCTTGAACGGCTTGATTTGGGTGTTGATGATCGGCATCTGGGTAATTCCTTTTTGTCAGTGGTGAGTGGAGTGTTGCCAGTATCCGGGTTCACCCTGTGTTTGTGAAATTGCTTGTTTCAATCCGGGGCATCGGGATTTTCTATCTGCTTCCGGCCCTTGATTGGGTGGGGAGGGAGAGCGGAGGGCGTTGATGCGGGCGCCCGCTCGGCATGAGGCGGGGTCGGGGAACGTGCTGGGAAGGCGTATGCGCTGGGCGTACGCCGGCTTAGATCTGATACGGCACGCGAACGCCGGGTTCGGAGGCGGGAAAGTCCTTCGTGTTGCGCGATACGAGCAGCAGACCGTTCACTTGCGCCGATGCCCACACGATCGCGTCGGGCAGGCGTATCCGGCGGTCCTCGCGAATCGTCACCGCGCGATTTGCAACCGTGCTGTCGAGTGCAATGACGTCGAACGACGAGAGCCATGCACGGATGGGTGCCTCGTCCCTTGCGGACGCCCCGGCGAGGATTTCCATCCACGTGATCATGCTGATTGCGCGATAGTCGTAGCGGCCTAACTCCGCACGGGCGGATTCCACGCCGCCCAGATAATCGATCAGGATGTTGGTGTCGAAAAGGGCTTTTACCATTCCGAGCGCAATTCCTCTTGATAGGCGAGCCCATCGATCGTGCGATTTTTCCAGAGACCGAAGACGTCGTCGGCAAGCCGGGGCTTGTTCAGGGCAATGTAGGCGTCGATCGCGTCACGAATGATGGCGGCGCGGGGACGGTGTTGAGTCTCGACGATGACGGCCAATGCGTCTAGTTGGCCATCCGACAGATCGACCAGAATCCGACCCATGGTAACCTCCGATATATGATATGCATATCATATATGCATACTTAAAAGTATGCAAGGCCCCGGCAGGACGACGCTGCAAGGAGCCCCCGCTCAAATCCCCGCCATCTTCCTCAACCATTCCGCCAGCCGCCGCGCCCCGTCCGGCATGTCCGCGTCCTCGCGCGTGCACAGGTAGTAGTCGCGCCCGTCGTCGAGCGCATGGTCGAACAGTTGCACGAGTTCGCCGTTCGCCAGTTCGCGCTGGACCAGCGGCGCGCGCAGCAGCGCGGCGCCGAGGTCCGCGCGCGCCGCGCTCAGCGTGAGCTGGCCATCCTCGAACATCGGCCCCACCGCATGCGACACGTGCCGCACGCCGGCGCCCTGCAGCCAGTTGACCCACGTGCTGCGATCCTCGTCGTGCACGAGCGGCGCGCGCGCGAGATCGGCCGGCGTGCGGAACGGCCCGTGACGCTTCAGGAACGACGGGCTGCACATCGGCACCATCGCGCCCGGCAGCAGCCGCTCGCAGCGGTAGCCGGGCCAGTCGCCGGTGCCGAAGCGGATCGACAGGTCCGATGCATCGCTTCGGTAGTTGCGGTGATGCGCGTACAGCACCGTGACGTCGACATCGGTGTTGTCGGCCAGGAACGCATGCAGCCGGGGAATGAACCAGCCGATGCCGAGCAGCGGAATCAGGCTGACGGTGATCTGGCGCAGCGACGAACGGTCGCGCACGAAGCGCGTCGCGCTGCGCAGCACCGAGAAGGCCGCGCTGATCGACCGGTAGTAGTCGCGCCCCTCGTCGGTGAGCGCGAGCAGCCGGCCTTCGCGCACCGTCAGCGGCGTCTGGATGAACGCTTCGAGCAGTTGCAGCTGATGGCTGACCGCCGACGGCGTGATGTCCAGTTCGCCCGCCGCCGCGGTGACGGAGCCCAGACGCGCGAACGCTTCGAACGCACGCACCGCGCGCAGCGGCGGATCGTTCGGCAATTGTTCGATATTTTTCATGTATCGAATTTTATCGAAAAATCAGGGTAAGCGACAACACAAAAATATCCTGTATTTACAGCGGCATACGGTAATGTGTCGAGAACGGTATAAGCATCCAACAATTGGGTATTTGGGGTTTGGTGGTTGAATATTTAATATTTTTCATGTTTATGATTCGATTCACCGATCCCTCGCACATGAAAATCGCTTTCCTCTCCGCCAGTCTCGCCTTCTCCGCGGCCGCTCTCGTCGCCGCCGTTCCCGCGTTCGCGCAGTCCGCGCAGACGGTCCTGATCGGCCTCGCCGCGCCGCTCACCGGCCCGTCCGCGCGAATCGGCAAGGATTTGCAGAACGGCGCGCAACTCGCGATCGACGACGCGAACGCCAAGCATCCAACCATCGGCGGCAAGCCGGTCGTCTACAAGCTCGTCGCGGCCGACGACCAGTCCGATCCGCGTACGGCCGTCGCGGTCGCGCAGCAACTCGTCGACCAGCACGTGATCGGCGTCGTCGGTCACTGGAACACGGGCTGCAGCGTGCCGGCGTCGCGCGTGTACCGCGATGCGGGCATTCCGCAGATCGCGCCGGCCTCCACCGGCCATCAATACACGCAGCAGGGCTACGCGACGGCGTTGCGCATCATGGGTCACGACGATGCGGGCGGCCGCTTCACCGGTGCGTACGCGGTGAAGACGCTGAAGGCCACGCGCATCGCGGTGATCGACGATCGCACGTCGTTCGGCGCGGGGCTGGCCGACCAGTTCATCCAGGGCGTGCAGGCGAACGGCGGCACGATCGTCGATCGCCAGTACGTGAACGACAAGACCACCGATTTCAGCGGCGTGCTGACCGCGATCAAGGGCAAGCGCGCGGACCTCGTATTCTTCGGCGGCCTCGACGCGCAGGCCGCGCCGATCGCGCGCCGGATGCGCCAGCTCGGCGTGAACGCGCCGCTGCTCGGCGCGGGCGGCTTCGTGAGCCAGACCTTCCTGTCGCTCGCCGGCAAGGACGGCGACGGCGTGACGGCGCTCGAACCGGGCCTGCCGCTCGACCGGATGCCGGGCGGCAAGACGTTCGATGCGCAATACCAGGCGCGCTATCACGCGCCGATCGAGCTACATGCGCCGTTCGCGTACGACGCGGCCGCCACGCTGATCGCGGCCGCGCAGAAGGCCGGCACGACCCAGCCGGCGAAGCTCGTCGCGGCCGTTCGCGCGATCGACCGGCCCGGCGTGACGGGGCGCATCGCATTCGACGCCGAAGGCAACCTGAAGGACCCGGCCTTCACGATCTACCAGGTGCGCGGCGGCAAGTGGGCCGTCGTCGACGTGCTCGGCGGCTCGCGTACCGCCGTCAAGTAACGATAAAACGATCAGGACGATCCCCATGACCGAAGCGAACCCGACATCCGCCGCCGCACCCGAGGACACACGCCTCGGGATTCTCGCGCGGCGCCGCATCGAAGCGGAAATCATCAAGCCGATCTACGAGATCATGAAGCGCGAGTTCGGCGCCGAGCGCGCGCAGGCCGTGATCGCCGAAGCCGTGCGCGGCGCGGCCGTCGATGCGGGCCGTACGTTCGCCGCGCAGGAGCCGGACGGCACGAGCGTGAAGTCGTTCATCGCGCTGCAGGTGCTGTGGGAGAAGGACGATGCGCTCGACGTCGAGGTGCGGCGCGCGGACGACGCGCACTACGACTACGACGTGCATCGCTGCAGCTACGCCGAGATGTATCACGCGATGGGGCTTGGCGAGATCGGCCACCTGCTGAGCTGCGCGCGCGACAGCTATTTCATCCAGGGTTACGCGCCGGACATCGTGCTCACGCGCACCAGCACGATCATGCAGGGCGGCAAGCGCTGCGATT
This sequence comes from Burkholderia anthina, assembly GCF_001547525.1. Classification (GTDB taxonomy): domain Bacteria; phylum Pseudomonadota; class Gammaproteobacteria; order Burkholderiales; family Burkholderiaceae; genus Burkholderia; species Burkholderia semiarida. The sequence goes on along the minus strand of NZ_LNJP01000003.1, from coordinate 258,100 downwards.
TCCGCTATGCGCTGCAACGCGCGCCGGAGCACGGCGATGCATGACGCTACCGTGACCATGCCGCGCGTCGACGGCGACCGTCTGTGGGCGTCGCTCGAACGGATGGCGCAGATCGGCGCGACGCCGAAGGGCGGCGTCTGCCGTCTCGCGCTGACCGATCTCGACCGCGAGTCGCGCGACCTGTTCGTGCAGTGGGCGCGCGACGCCGGCTGCACGGTGCGCGTCGATCGGATGGGCAACGTGTTCGCGCGCCGCGCGGGCCGCAATCCGGGCGCCGCACCCGTGATGACGGGCTCGCACGCCGATTCGCAGCCGACCGGCGGCCGCTACGACGGCATCTACGGCGTGCTCGGCGGGCTCGAGGTCGTGCGCGCGCTGAACGACGCGGGCATCGAGACCGAACGCCCGGTCGACGTCGTGATCTGGACCAACGAGGAAGGCTCGCGCTTCGCGCCGGCGATGGTGTCGGCCGGCGTGTTCTCGGGCGTCTATACGCTCGAATACGGGCTGTCGCGCACCGACGGCGCGGGCCGGTCGATCGGCGAGGAACTCGAACGGATCGGCTACGCGGGCACGGAGCCGGTCGGCGGCTATCCGGTGCACGCCGCGTACGAACTGCATATCGAACAGGGCGCGATTCTCGAACGGGCCGGCAAGACGATCGGCGTCGTGACGGCGGGGCAGGGGCAGCGCTGGTACGAGGTGACGCTGACCGGGGTCGATGCGCACGCCGGTACGACGCCAATGGAGTTTCGTCGCGACGCGCTGGTGGGCGCCGCGCGGATGATCTCGTTCGTCGACGAACTCGGCCGCCGTTACGCACCGGATGCGCGCGCAACGGTCGGGATGATCGAGGCGCGGCCGAATTCGCGCAATACAGTGCCGGGCGGCTGTTTTTTCACGGTGGAATTCCGGCATCCCGATGATGCGGTCCTCGACGAACTGGACGCGGCGCTGCGCGCGGAGCTCGCGCGCGTTGCCGACGAAACCGGCCTCGGCGTGCGAATCGAGCAGATTTTCACGTATGCGCCGGTGCCGTTCGCGCCCCGCTGTATCGACACGGTGCGCGACGCGGCCCGCGCGCTCGGGTTGTCGCACATGGACATCGTGTCCGGTGCGGGACACGACGCGTGCTATGTCGCGCGTGTCGCGCCGACCGGGATGATCTTCGTCCCGTGTGTGGACGGGCTGAGCCACAACGAGGCCGAAGCGATTACGCCGGAATGGGCGACGGCGGGCGCCGACGTGTTGTTGCGCGCGGTGTTGCGGAGCGCGCAGGAACCCTGAGCGCGACGAGTGCGGCCGGGCGGCGGAGCGCTCGCGTTACTTCCCCGCCTTGCGCCGTGCCATATACGCGAGATACGCGACGATCTGGTCGAGTTCGCGGTCGCTCAACTGTTCGGGCGGAAACGCCGGCATGCTGCGGCCCGGCCAGTCGCGTACCGACGCCGGGTTGCGGATGTAGCGGCGCAGTGCGGCGGGCTGGAAGTAGTCGACCGGATTCATCGGCGTGTTCAGGTCGGGGCCGGCGTGGCTGCTGCCCGCCCCGTCGATGCGATGGCACGCGAGACATTGCGTGACGAACAGCCGCTGGCCCGCGCGGGCCGGATCGTTCGCGGGCAACGCGGCATCGACGGCGAGCGACGGCCAGCGCGCGAGCGGCGACGATTCGATCGTGATGCGCACGATCTGGTACGGCCACTGTTCGCCACGCACCGACGACGCGTCCGGGCCGAGCCACACGAGATAGAACGGCCCCGCGCCGACCTGCTTGCCGGGCAGCTTCGGCCACGGATGGGCCGGATCCTCGATCGCGAGCCACGGGACCGCGCCGGCCGGCGCGCGGCGGCGCACGAGATCGAGCGGCAATTGCGCGGCGAAACCGTCGGCCGCGCGCGTTTCGAGCACGCCGTCGGCCGGCAGCGGCGTGTCGCCGAGCAGCGCGGCGAACGGCACCGCGCGGAACGTCATCGGCCGGCCGTATGCGATGTCGCGCGGCACGTGGATGTCGGTCGCGTCCGGACGCGCGAGCAGCGTCTGGCGGGTGAGGGCGCGGGCCGTGCCGTCGGTGTCGAGTTCGAGCGTGGACTGAGCCGACGCGCGTTGCCCGAGCAGGCAGACCGTCAGCAGCACGAGCGAAAACCACTGGCGCTTCAGCATTCGTTCTCCGGGAAGGGGCGTTCCGGCGGCGGCAGGCGGGGCGCCGCGGCCGATGGAAGGAATCGGGCGACAGTCTATCCGGTACGGGCGGCGCTGGCCAATTCGGCGCGCAAGGGCGCGGCGGTGATGACCGGACCGGCCCGCGACAGTGGGTCCGACCAACGGGGCGCCGCGTGGGCGAGGTGTCGTCATCGCGGTTCGGACCACGGAGGGAGAACGCTCACGGTGGCGACACGCGGTCTGCCCGCGTTCACGACATTGCGTGACCGGCCATCGTCGTCAATGACTCGAACAAGCCGCTTCGCTTTTCGGCATGGGTGTGCGTTGCGCTGGCTCGAAATCGGCTTCACGCATCCCCGACGGCGTCAGCGATACGAAATGCATCGCCGTGCCGCGCGCCGGGAAACCGGCGATGCCGGTCGAACCCCAAGGAATCGGCGAGCGTTGCACGCCGCTCACTGCAATGTTCGCCGGCCCAAGCGCGAGCGTCAGCAGCCGCCCGTCGCGGGTCGGCACATACGCGTGCGTGCCGGCGACACCGAGGTCCGATTCGCGCACCGACGCCGGCAGGCAATCGAGCGTCGCCGTGCGGCGGCCGTCCGGCGCGATCAGCATCGCGACGCCGCGATCGTCCGCCGTCGTCGTGACGACGATGAAACGGTCGATCTCCGGCACATAGGCGGCTGAATACACGTAGTACTGGATCGCGTCGTTCAGCGATCCGAGTTTTTCCAGCTTCGCTGTGATCGGATCGAACATCGCGTATTCGAGCGTCGCGTCCGTGCTGCCTTCGATGAACTTCTGCCACACGAGCAGCGCGTTGCGCGGCGAGCCCGCGATCACGGGCCACCACTCGCGGCGGCGCGGCGCGACCGCGACATGGTTCAGTACGCGCCCGGCCGCATCGTAGGTTTTCAGGTAGACACCGTTTCCGCTGCCGAGGTTGTCGACACCGCCGCCGTTGACCCAGTCGGCCGAATAGAACACGACGAAGCGGTCGCCGGCCGTCGCGACATGCCCCGAATGGCCGCCCGATTCGACGTCGTTCGGGTAGGGCTTGACCGGTTTCAGGTCGCGGCGGTAGACGCCGTAGCGCTGGCTGACTTCCTGCGGCGCGTTCCAGCCGTCCTCGAACGTGACGAAGATGTCGCCGCGCGCGTTTTGCGCGATCGACACGGGTTCCTGCGCCTCGGGGCGGCTGATGAACGTGCGCACGTGCAGCACGCGCGTCCCGCCGGGCAGCCATTCGCCGACGTACACGTCATGCGGCCAGTTGCCGCCGCGGAGCGCGCCGCGCGGCACGATGCCCGAGCTGCTGAAGAACACCCAGCGTTTGCCGTCGCCGGCGTCGGCCACGCCGATCCCGTGCATGAAGCGCCGCGGGTCGCCGCTGTCCTGCGGCGACGGGACGTTCGACACCGTGACCGTATGCACGATCGGCGCGCCGGCGAAGGCCGGCGGCGACGCCGTGCCGATGCCGCCGGCGCCGCAAACGGCAGCCGCGGCCAGCCGCACGACGGCCTGTACCGGGCGCGTTCGCCGCATCATTCGACGGTTACCGATTTCGCGAGGTTGCGCGGCTTGTCGACGTCGGCGCCGCGCGCGCAGCCGACGTGATACGCGAGCAGTTGCAACGGAATCACATTGACGATCGGCGACAGCAGGTCGCCCGATTCGCGCACGCGGATCAGGTGCGTGTCGCGGTCGGCGTCGATCTCGAGCTGACTGCCGGCCAGCACGTAAAGCCGGCCGCCGCGTGCACGCACCTCGGCCATGTTGGACTTCAGCTTCTGGAACAGGCGGTCGTCCGGCGCGATCGTGACGACCGGCATCGCGCTCGTGACGAGCGCGAGCGGCCCGTGCTTCAGCTCGCCGGCCGCATAGCCTTCCGCGTGGATGTACGACACTTCCTTCAGCTTCAGGGCGCCTTCCAGTGCGATCGGGAAATGGATGCCGCGGCCGAGGAACAGCGCGTTCTCGGTGCGCGCGAATTTCGTGGCCCAGCCCATGATCTGCGTTTCCAGCGCGAGCGCGTGGCCGATGCGCTCGGGCAGCGCGCGCAACTGTTTCAGGTGCGTCGCGACTTGCGCGGCATCGAGTCGGCCGCGCAGTTGCGCGAGCGTCAGCGTCAGCAAGAACAGCGCGACGAGCTGCGTGGTGAACGCCTTGGTCGACGCGACGCCGAGTTCGGCGCCGGCCCGCGTCAGGAACCGCAGTGGCGCGTTGCGCGCGATCGTGCTGGTCGCGACGTTGCAGATCGCCATCGACAAATCCTGGCCCATCGTGCGCGCCTGCTCGATCGCGCCGATGGTGTCGGCCGTTTCGCCCGACTGCGAGATGCCGACGACGAGCGTGCGCGGATCGGCCACCGTGTCGCGGTAGCGGTATTCGCTGGCGATCTCGACCTGGGCCGGCACGCCCGCGATGCTTTCGAGCCAGTACTTCGCCGTGAGGCCCGCGTAATAGCTGGTGCCGCAGCCGAGCAGCAGCACGCTTCTGACTCGCGACAGCAGCGCGCGCGTGCCTTCCGTCGCGTCGAACAGCGCCGGCGAGATCGTGTCGATGCCGTCGAGCGTGCTGTCGATCGCCTTCGGTTGCTCGAAGATTTCCTTCTGCATGAAGTGCTGGTACGGGCCGAGCGCGGCATCGTCCGCGCGCGCCTTCACTTCGCACAAAGGGCGCCGTGCTTCCTGCCCGCCCGCATCGACCACGGCGATGCGATCCGGCGTGATCAGCGCGACGTCGCCGTCCTCCAGGTACACGAAGCGGTCGGTCAGGTCGCCGAGCGCCGCGCAGTCGGACGCGAGGTAGTTCTGCTCGGCGCCGATGCCGATCACGAGCGGCGAGCCGGCGCGCGCGGCGACGAGGCGCTGCGGCTCGCGCGCGCCGAGCACCGCGATCGCGTACGCGCCGTGCAGCCGTTTGACCGCGCGCACCACCGCGTCGAACAGGTCGTCGCGATAGAGGCTGTGGATCAGGTGTGCGATGACCTCGGTGTCGGTCTGCCCGCGAAACGTATAGCCGCGTTGCTTCAGTTCGGCGCGCAGCGTGTCGTGGTTCTCGATGATCCCGTTGTGCACGACGGCGATCGTGTCGCCTGACATGATCGGATGCGCGTTCATTTCAGACGGCGCGCCATGTGTGGCCCAGCGCGTATGCGCGATGCAGGTTTGCGCTTCGAGGCCGAGCGTCAGCACGCGATCCTGCAGGTCCGTCACGCGTCGCAGCGTGCGTTCGCTGCGCAGGCGACCGTCGCCCTGAACGGCGATGCCGCACGAATCGTAGCCGCGATATTCGAGCCGGCTCAGTGCATTGACCAGTTGCGGCACCTGATTGTTCAGGCCGCTTGCTCCGACGATTCCGCACATGATTCACCTCGTCTCCAGGAAGTTTTCTGGCTGGCGCGCGATGCGCGGCAGCACGATGTCAGGAGCGGTGCCGCGTCGCACGGCAGCGTCGCGCGCGGCGCGGCACGTCTCCGGCGATCTATTCGCGGGGCTGCGGCCCGGCATGGGCGACCCATTCGATGCCCGAAATCGACCCGTTCGCATCGTGCGACGCGACGAGAATGCGCGTCGTGCGGCGCGCGCCGCGCCGGCGCTCGCTCGCGAACGCGGTCGGCGGCACCGAGCGCACCTTCACGCTGGCCGAGCGCCGCACTATCCTCGACACGCGCAGGCGATAGGCGAATGGATGCACGACGCGTCCCGCGATCAGCCACATGACGATCGTGCCGGCGATCAGCGCGATGCTCGTCACGTAGAACACGATCTGCTCGATCGGCATCTCGGCCTCGTTGAACGGCAGCAGGTAGCGGTACGTGTAGATGCAGATCGATGCCCATACACCGCCGACCAGCGCGGGCCGCACGAGGCGGAACCATGCGACGAGCACGGGCCCGACGATGCCGCCGCGTTCGGCGATCATGTCGCGCGGGGCGCGCAGGGAAAGGTCAATAATCGGCGCGTTCTTCATGTTGAATGCCTCGGTCGGGACTGACCCAAACGGCGCGCTTGCCGCGGCCCCGCAGCACGACGGCGGGCAGGGCGACGACGGTGGTGATCATGCTGATCAGCCAGAACGCGACGGGGTACCAGATGGTGTCAAGGAAGTACATCAGGAGTTTTTCGTCGTAACGACGATCGATCATGCTGCCGATGATCAGCTGCAGGATGCAGGTCGCGACCAGCAGCATCCCGTGCCAGTGCGGCACCACGGACACATGCCAGTTCGGCGGAAGCGGGTAGACGACGTCGATCAGCGCGAGCAGCAGGATGAACGACATCGAGTACGCCCACGCGATGCCGATCAGGTACTCGACGAACAGCGGCCACATCATCATCTGCGTGGGCCGCATCAGCGTGCCCGCGTACTTGAGCAGCACCTGGATGCCGCCCTTGGACCAGCGCAGCCGCTGCCGGTAGAGCCCCTTGATCGTCTCGGGCATCAGGATCCAGCTGAGCGCGTGCGGCTCGTACACGACGCGCCAGTCGCGGCACTGCAGCTTCCAGCTGATGTCGATGTCCTCGGTGAGCATGTCCGAGCTCCAGTAGCCGACGTCGGCGAGCGCGGTCTTGCGGAACATCGTGATCACGCCCGATACCGTGAAGATGCGGCCGTATACCTGCTGCGTGCGCTTGATCAGCCCGACGATCGACGAGAATTCGCCGACCTGCATGCGGCCGAGCAGCGACGTGCGCGTGCGGATGCGCGGGTTGCCGGTCACCGCGCCCACGCCCGGGTCGGTCAGGAAATGTTCGAGCATCCAGCCGATCGCGTCGTGCGCGAGCAGCGCGTCGCCGTCGATACAGAGCAGGTATTCCGCGTTGGATACCGCGGCCGCGGTCGTGAGCCCGACCGCCTTGCCTTCGTTGCGCGCGTGATGGATCACGAGCAGCCGCGGGATCTCGACGGCCAGCTCGTTGAGGATCTCGCCGGTGCGATCGTTGCTGCCGTCGTTGACCGCGATGATGTCGTAGTTCGGATACTGCATCCCGTTCAGATGGGCGATCACGCTGCGCGCGTTCGCGGCTTCGTTGAAGCAGGGCACGACGATCGACACCTTCGGAATGCCGCTCGACGCGATCGTGCGCGTCGATAGCTCGCGGCCTTCCTCGAGCAGGAAGTAGTGCACGACGCCGCCGATCATCCACAGATACGACATGAAGAACGGATAGTAGAAGACGAAATCCTGCAGGCGCTGGATCAGGCTATGGGAGGTCATGGCGTCTTGGTTCCCCGCGATTGCTGCATCTGCATCAGCGCGTTGATGGAGGTTGGGTCGAGGCGCGACTTCAGCGACATCACGTCGCGCATCGCGTCGAGCTCCGGCTGGCCGGTCAGGAAATTGTCGGGGTAGTAGCCGAAATTCACGGCGCCCTCGCTGCGCAGCCGCCGCATCTGCGCGAGCAGCGTGCTGGCCGGCACCGCCTTCTGCCCGCGCCAGTCGTACGACTGCAGTTCGAACACGGTGCGCTGCAGCCCGCGCTGCTTCGCGCGCACCGCCTTCACGAGCTGGTCGAGCCAGCCTTCCGGGTCCTTCGCCTGTTCCATGTACGGCATGGCCATCAGCGCGACGTAGTCGTAGGCGGCGATGAAATCGTCGTAGTTCTGCGCATACCACGCTTCCGATTCGGGCTTGAGCACCGGCATCGCGAAGATGTTGCGCGCGGTCAGCACGTCGCCGGCGTTCTGGTGGGCCAGCACGATCTGTTCGAGCTGCCGGGTCATGTCGATCAGGTAGCGCGTCTTCTGGCGCGTCCAGCGCTTCATCAGGTCGGGGTTCTCGCGGATCTTGCCGACGTCGGCCGGCAGCCCCCATTGCGAATAGGTGCGCAGCGCATGCCGGCCCGCATCCTCGTAGTCGTCGAGCACGGCGTCGTCGCCGAACAGGATGCCGCTGAACGACGCGTGCTTGCTGAGATCCTCGTAGACCTGCTGGATCATCAGCCGCGCATCGGGATCGAACGGGCTCAGCCGGAACATGCGCGCGCCGTTCTCGCGGGCCGGCGCGCCGCCGTAGGCGCTGACGGCTTCGAGCGCGCGCAGCTTGTCGGCCGGCGGCCGGAACGCAAGCACCGGCATCCACGCGTATACCTGCACGTTGGACCGCGTGTTGAGCTGCCACGCGGCACGCGAGAACAGGTCGGAACGCATCGGCAGATGCCGGTTCGGGAAATACACCGCTTCGGCCACGCCCGTGCCCTTCGGGTCCGCATACGCCTGCAGGTATACCGATTTCGGCTGCATCCGGTAGATGCGCTCGATCAGCTTGCCGAGATTCGCTTCCTGCCGCGCGGGATCGGGGTCGTAGACCTGGTCGAGATCGACCTGCACGGTACGCTCGGGCATGTCGACGTCGCCGCGGTTCGACGCCGGCTCGCGCATTGAGCGCTCGAACCCGCCGATATCGACGTCGTACATCATCAGGATTCGTCTGAGCCGGTCGAGCGGCACGTCCGGCGTATTCGGGCCGGCATCGAGGCTGAACTGGACGTCCATGCCGAGCGATGTCGAGATCTGGCGCACGGGCTGGTTTTCCGCGCCGTACGGCCACACCATCGAGCGCGCGACGATGCCGGTGCGTTCGCGGATCCGCCGCACGCAAGTCTGCAGGTCATCGTGCACGCGGGCGTGGAATTCGGCGTCGGTTTCATAGCGCTTCTGGTCTTGCAGGTACAGGTGCGACGTGGTCGCCGGCAATTCGTTGCCTTGCGGATTCGCGATCGCGCCATGATGCAGATTGTGGGTGTGGCAGCCGAGCTCGACGAATTCCGACTGCCCGAGCTTCTTCACCTCGTCCCACGACAGGAAGTAGTCGCGCGGCACCTGAACCTTGTCGCTGATGCGGATCGGCGTATCCGGCGGCGTGTCGATCCACGCGGTGACGAGGCCCATCACGGCCGGATACTTGAAGCGCTCCAGCAGCGGCAGCACCTTCGTGTAGTGGCTGCGAAAGCCGTCGTCGAACGTGAGCAGCACCGAGCGCGGCGGCAGCGGCTTGCCGCCGCGCCGCGACGCCTCGATCTGCTTGACCGTGATGGTGTGGTAGTTGTTGGTCTGCAGCCACGAGAAGATCGCGGTCAGCGTACCGGTATCGACCGCGAACGGATCGATGATCGCGGTCGGCGACGAAAACGACGCCATCAGGTTGTCGCGCACGTCGTGCAGGCAGATCACGCGAAACGTCTTGCCGTCGGCCGGGTCGGACGGCGGCAGCAGGTCGATCATCTTGGCGCCGCTCACGCCCGGGAACAGCGAACAGGCGGCAAACGTGCCGAGGCATCCGCACATGAAGGTCCGTCTGGATTGCATTCAGGGCTCCTTTCTAAAACGGCAGGTTGAGCGACAGGAAGCCGGTTTCGGAGCGCTCGCGCTGGCCGTCGTACGCGTGGCTGCTGACCTCGACGCCGTAGCTCAGCGTGATGTCGTGCTTGAACGTCCACGCGTGCTCGATGCGCGCACTCCACAACGGGCTGGTGCCGAAGCCGCGCTCGTTGTACGCGCCGCCCGACACCGACACGCGCTGTCGCAGCCCGAGGTCGCCCTTCTTCCACAGCGTCAGTTGATGCATGACGGTCGCCGCGGCCGCGTAGTCGCGACCGGGGCTGAAGTAGGGCGCGTCCCGCCGCGTGTTGCTGTCCGTGCCCAGGTTCAGCGAGACGTTGACGAGCTGGTTCGCGGACGTATACACGCGCTGCGTGGCGGTCGCCGCGATCTCCTGGTGCAGGTTCGAATCGCTGTAGCGGCTCACGCCGTAGCTGAGCTTGACTTCGCGCCGGTCGTTCTGGCGATACACGACCTCGACGTTCGCGGAGCGGCCCCAGATGTGCGCGGCATACGCTTTCCACGGCAGCGAGTTGTCGTTGGTGTCGAGCCCGGCGCTGACCGTCCAGTAGTCGTTCAACGCGTACGCGATCGTCCCGCGGCCGCCGGTTCGGCCGTCCCCGCCCATCGAGCGCGTGACTTCGCCGAGCACGGTGAGCGGCCCGTGCCGGTAGTCGCCGCCGATGCCGGTGCGCGTGCGGCTGAGGTTGCCGTCGTCGGTCTGCGCGAAACCGTAGAACGTGTGCGAAAACACGCGCCAGTTGTCGCCGAACGGTTGCGAATACACATAGCTGTCCGACGTGAAGCTGTTGTTGGCCAGCGCGCTGTTGCCGTGCTCGAAGCTCAGGTCGGTCGTGAACACCGGGCTGCGGTATGCGTTGTAGTCGCGCTTGAAGCTGCGCACCGCACCGCTGTCCGGGAACGTGTTGCCGAGGGTCTGGTCGACGGTTTTCGCGGTCGCGTAATCGTCCGCCGTGAGCGATGCGCGGCCGAGGCCCGCGAGCATCTCGACGCTGTCCGGGTGATCGGTCAGCGACGCGCGATACATCGAGATCGCCTGGCGCGGATGCGATTGGCCCGACACGGCGTCGGCGTGCGCGGCGCGCACCTCTGCGTTGAACGGCACCTCTTTCTCGAGCTGTTCGAGCGCGGCGATCCCTTCGTTCACGTGACCCGTGAAGATCAGGTATTGCGCGCGCAGCCGGTAGTAGCGCAGATAGTCGCTTTCTCCCGGGCCGACGTTGGTCACCTGCCTGGCAGGCGGCAGCGACTTCTCCATGTCGTCGAGCACCTGCTTCGCTTCCGGCGCGCGTGCCTGGTCGACGTACGACCAGAACAGCCCTTCCTGCAGCTCGATCGGGCGCGTGCGCGAGCCGTACTGGAAGCCGCGGGTCGCGCGATCGGTCGGCGAGGCGGTGGCCTGTTTCAGCGCGCGCGCGTACACGGCGTTCGCCTTGGCCGGCTCGCTCAGGTACAGGTATGCATCGCCGACGGCCGCCAACGCGTCGATCGAGATTTCCGCGCTGGACGGAATCGTCTCGAACGTCGCGACGGCCGTTTTCATCTCGCCGCGTGCGGCAAGGGCGACGACCCGGTCGCCCGCGAGGGCGGTGCGGACCGGGGTGTACTCGGGTGTCGCGGGTATCCGCTTGTCGAGGTCGTCCGCCGCGCGCAGCGCGTCGTCGATTCCATCGAAGCGGTCCGAACTCGTCATCGAGCGCGACTTGTCGCGTCCGCCGCGCACCTGCTGGCGAATCGACAGCTCTTCCAGTTGCGCGATGTCGACGGCGGAGAACGCATCGGGCCGGGCCTTCGCTTCGTCGAGCGCCTTGACCGCGCCGCCGCTCGCCGCGAGGCCGAACACGTCGTTGCGTACCGTCTCGACGTCGGCGGTGCGGAGATTCGGCGCCCGCGCATTCGGCGCTTCGACGTCGGGTCCCTGCGATCGCTGGGTCGGCTCGCCGGGGAGCTGGGCGCCGGGCGTCTGTGAATTCGGCGGCTGGGACGACGGCAGTTGCGCGCCCGGCGTCTCGGTCGCAGGCGTGGGCGAATTCGGCATCGGTGTGCCGGATGCCTGCGCGGTGAGCGTCGGCATGGTCGGCGCGGCCGGCGGTGCGGTGGTCACGGGTCGCGCGGGCTGCGGCGGTGCATCCGACGTTCGCGCGCGCGGCGCCGACGTATCCGGCGGCGGGGTGTCGAATGCCTGCGCAAGCAGCATCGACGCGTTCGGCGATGCTGCGACCGGCGCCGGTGCGCTTGGCTGCGCAGCATCGGGGTCCACCACGACCGTGGTCGGCATCGCCGGGTTCGGCGCCTGCGCGATCTGCAGCGACGCATCCGAGGCCCGCGCGATCGGCGTGGTCGCAAGCGGGGGCTGCGTGCCCGAATCCTGCGCGGCTTGCGTCGACGCGCCCGTTGGCCGCAGGTCGAGTGGCAGCGCATCCGGCGCGCCGCGGGATCCGGCGATCTCGCTCGTGCCGCGCGGTTCCGCGTCGCCTTCGGCGGAAAGACACGGGCCGGACGCGACGAGCAGGCACAGCAGCGGCGCGTGCAGGAGGATCCGCCGGGTCGGCGGAGCGACGGTGGTGCATTGTTGGTGACGATTGTTGGCCACGGTGTCTCCTCACTTTGAAACGATCACGTCGATTGCACGCCCGAGGGCCGGTTCACAGGCGGTTGCGGATCGCCTGTCCTAGCAGTGCGCGCGATTCGCTGTTCGTCGGGTCGATGGCGAGTGCTCGGCTCGCGTTCTGCTCCACGCAGCTCCATTCGTCGATCTCTGCGCACCGGCGCGCCTTGGCCAGAGCGCGGGCGCCTTCCAGCTCATCGTGCGTGACGCGGGCGGTCTCCATGTACGGCGTGCCGGCGAGGCTCGACTGCGGCTGCCGTTTCGTCGCGGGGTCGGGGTGTTTTCTCGTGCGTGCCAGCGCCTGCGAGCGTGACGTCCGGTGCGCATCGCCGGGGCGCGCCGTGCGACTGCCGGTCGACGCCGCGTGCGGGCTCGCCGCGAGCTTCGTCGGCGGCACGTGCGCGGCGCGCGGTGGGCTCGTGTCGGAGCGGGCCGTCGCTTGCGGCGGCACGGCCGGTTCGGCCGGCGCCGACACGGCGGGCGCCGTCGAGGCGGACGGCGGAACCGGCCCGGCCTGCGCGATCGTCGACGTCGAGCCGGCGGGCGCCGCTGTTCGGGACGAGCCGCCCGTCGCCGCGACGATGAGCTGGCGGTACTTGCCCACGACGTTGCCGATCACGCCGGCGATATCGTGCGTCACGCTCGCGTGGCCGATCCTCGTGTCTCGCTCGACGTACGCGAACGCGCCGAAGATCGCGGCAAATGCAGCGACGCTGAGCGCCGCATTCCTTCCCGGACCCCACGAGGGTTTCGGCTGACGGTCGGGCGAGTCGTCCGGTCGTTCTGGACGGGGCATTCAAGTCTCCTGGATTCGATGCGTTCCATGAATGACGCGATCGGAGCGGGGCGGTGCGACGTTTCACCATCGCAACTGCGTCGTGAGCGTACCCGTCTCGACGATCGCGAACTGGGTTGCTCCCTGATAGGTCCCTTCGACCCGGTAGCTCGCGTCCGGCACGCTGAACAGGCAGCGCGATCCCGATGCATTGAATTCGACGAGCACGCGCCCATGCCGGCGCAGGCGCACCTGTACGTTGGAGAGCGGCTGCCCGGTGCTCTCCGACACGAACGACACGCCCAGGTTGTACGGGCGCCCGTCAGGGGGAAGCGGCGCGGTGCCGTCGATCCGCGCATCGCCGCAGATATACGAAATCACGTACCGGTTTGCCCCCGGACCGGACGCCGGCGGCGAGGCCGCCGATGTCTGAGCCATGGCGTTCATGCAGAGCGTGGAGAGCACGACGCTCAGGAAAGGGCGAGCCTGCTGTCGAAGCGAAGGTGACATTCCAATCTCCCGTCCGGAATCGATGACGCGCATCGACTCGGAGTCGAATTTGCCAACGTTCTTTTTGCGACACGCTATTGATACACGATGGCTTTTGAACCAACAACCGCGTGTGACCCGAATGGGACGAGAGCGAAAGATCCTATCTAAATAGGATAAGGAGAGATTGGTAAGGATGTCTTAATTCTGAATAAAGTCGATATTCCCGGACATGAAAATTGCTCACCGGTAGCGATGATCGAGCACGCTTTGAATCACGTCGGAGGTATCGACGTTCGTGCCGAAAAATAACGACTGATAAAAGAAACTGTTGCGCCTGTATTCAAGCAAAATCGATGAATGTTCGGATACAGAGCGTATGTCGCGAAATGAGAGTGCGACGTTTTTGATCATTCCGGCTGTTACAGGTAAATAGAAACTTGTGTAACAAGGTATTTCTGTCTGGAAATTCGGGCTGAATATTCTTACTTAATACGGAAAGCAGTAAAAAGTACGACATGGATTCGCAAACGTTTGCGTTTTGATGGCGGCGGATTGCGGACAGGTAAGGGATTTTATGGAATCCGGCGGATTATCGATTGCTGTCGAAAGAATACGCATGCGCGCCATGGATATCCACGGCGCGAACACGGCATTCAGCGGCTGCCGCCCGCGCTTCGTCGCGCGCCGCGCATTGCCGGCGCGGCCGCCTCTTCGGTGCCGATCGCCGCGTCGAGCGCCGTGCGCGGCCGGTTCATGATGTAGGCCCACAGCTGCTCGGCCGCGAGCCCGCGCTTGCGCGCCGATCGATACAGGCGGATTTCGAGTTCGGTGATCCAGTCGCCGGTGCCGGCGCAGACGAGCGTGCCGTCCGCGAGCTCTTTCGCGACGCAGCTTTCCGGCAGCCAGCCGATGCCGTGCCCGGCCACGACCATGCCTTTCAGCGCCTCGGACATATGCGTCTCGAAACACCGGTGCAGCACATACGGCTCGGTCGCGTTCAGCAGCAGCATCTCGACGATGTTGCCGAGAAAGGCGCCCGACGAATACGCGAGCAGCGGCAGCGGCGCATCGGGCGTGCCGGGCAGCTGGAACACCGGCTTGCCGCGCGCATCGGGCGACGACACGGGCAGGATCCGTTCGACGCCGAGGCTGACGAACGGAAAGTGGTTCGGATCGAGCACGATCGGCAACTGCGGATGGTGATAGCCGAGCAACAGGTCGCATTCGCCTTCGACGAGCTGCTGCACGCCTTCCGGCACGTTCACCGCATTGACGCGCGCGGTCACGTGGCCGACCTCGCTGTTGAGCTGCTTGAGCCATTCCGGAAACAGCGTGAACACGAGCGTATGCGCGACGGCGAAGCGCACGACCTGGTCGCTGGCCGCGAACTGGTCGTAGCCGTTCACGAGATTGCGCGCCGCATACATGCTGCGCAGGATGTCCGCGGCGAGCCCGCGGAACATCTGGCCGGCCGGCGTCAGTGCGATCGGATTGATGCTCCGGTCCACCAGCTTCGCGTCCATCCAGGTTTCGAGAGCCGCGATTCGTCTACTGAACGCCGATTGCGTCAGGTGCCGATGACGCGCGGCCCGGGAAAAGCTCTTGGTATCCGCCAGGCTCAGGAAATCTTCCAGCCACTTTGCTTCCATTTCGATCTTCGCTTTTTATAGTCGGGCGCCTGAAAGGGGGCGCCGTCTGCTGCGCAAACGTTCTAGCGTACCGCGCATCGCGCCGGTCGGGCCGATGTTTTTTTTCGATCGGTGTCAGTCGAAATATGCATGGGCGTTGTCGGCGGGATTACGGCTGCATAGCGTTGAGGGGCCGGACCGAGTTAACCGGACAGTTCATCGCGTCGGACTGTCCGGGCCGCCGGGTCGGCGCTTCCCCCGGGCCGGCTGCGCCGTGTGCGTGCCGGCCCGCCCGCGCGGGCCGGTGCCCGCCTCGTCGCTTTTGGTGCAGTGCAGATTGCACATCCGTGACACGCGGGAGAACTATGTTCGTCGGATGCGGCGCAGCATCGGCCATGCGCGTCGGCGGCGCACCGCGAGTGCGCGCCGCGTCGGCGATGCACCGTTGTGGTGCGAAACGTGGCGCGGGCGTGCCCGGCGCGGCGCAAAAACAGGGGGATATCGACGGGAGCGGACACGGCACGTTCCTTGCAAAGCATTGGTTACGCCGGTCCGGCATGCGCAATGCCGGGGAAAACGATCGATGGAGAAAAAATCGATGAAGCCATTCGATGAAATGCTGCAATCCGGCGACATGGTAAGGGCGCCTTACGCGCGCCTGAAGCAATGGCTCGACACGCAGAATCCCGCGAGCCTCGCCCAGAAGGCCCACGATGCGGAAGGCGTGTTCCGCAAGACGGGCATCACGTTCGCCGTCTACGGCGACGCGGAGGCCGCGGAGCGGCTGATTCCGTTCGACATCGTCCCGCGCATCATCTCGGGGGCGGAGTGGAGCCGGCTGTCGCTCGGCATCGAGCAGCGCGTGATGGCGCTCAACGCGTTCCTCGACGACATCTACCACCGCCAGGAAATCGTGCGCGCCGGCATCGTGCCGAAGCACCTGATCGCGCACAACGACGCGTTCATCCCGGAGATGATCGACTTCCGGCCGCCCGGAAACGTTTACACGCACATCATCGGCGTCGACATCGTGCGCACCGGCGAGAACGAGTTCTACGTGCTGGAGGACAACGCGCGCACGCCGTCCGGCGTGTCGTACATGCTGGAAAACCGCGAAACGATGATGCAGCTCTTTCCGGAGCTGTTCCAGCAGGTGAAGGTGCGCCCGGTCGAAACCTATCCGCAGATGCTGCGCCAGTCGCTCGCGGCCGTGTGCCCGCCGGGCGGCAACACCGACAACCCGACCGTCGCGGTGCTCACGCCCGGCATCCACAATTCCGCGTACTACGAACATTCGTTCCTCGCCGACCAGATGGGCGTGCACCTCGTCGAGGGCAGCGACCTGCAGGTGATCGACGGCCGCGTCGCGATGCGCACGACCGAAGGCTTCCAGCCGATCGACGTGCTGTATCGCCGCGTCGACGACGCGTTCCTCGATCCGCTCACGTTCCGCCCCGATTCGGTGCTCGGCGTGGCCGGCATCATGGACGTGTACCGCGCGGGCAACATCACGATCGCGAACGCGCCCGGCACCGGCATCGCCGACGACAAGGCGATCTACTCGTACATGCCGGAGATCGTCGAGTTCTACACGGGCCGCAAGGCGCTGCTGGAGAACGTGCCGACCTGGCGCTGCGGCGAGGCCGACAGCCTGAAGTACGTGCTCGAGCACCTGGACGAACTGGTCGTGAAGGAAGTGCACGGCTCGGGCGGCTACGGGATGCTGGTCGGGCCGTGCGCGTCGAAGGCCGAACTCGACGCGTTTTCCGCGAAGCTGCGCGCCCGTCCCGCGAACTACATCGCGCAACCGACGCTCGCGTTGTCCACGACGCCGATCCTGACCGACGCCGGCCTCGCGCCGCGCCACGTCGACCTGCGGCCGTTCGTGCTGGTGTCGGACCGGATCCGCATCACGCCGGGCGGGCTCACGCGCGTCGCGCTGAAGGAGGGATCGCTCGTCGTCAACTCGAGCCAGGGCGGCGGCACCAAGGACACCTGGGTGCTGGCCGACTGAGCCGGACGCGACCGCGCGCGCCGGAGCCGGCGCGCGAACCGAACGAAGACGGAGTGGACACGAGATGCTTCTGGGACGTACTGCAAGCGGGCTCTACTGGATGTACCGCTATATCGAACGCGCGGAGAACATCGCGCGCATCGTCGATGCCGGGCTGCGGATGGCGCTCACGCGCACGGCCGACGCGCCGGCCGAATGGTCGTCGGTGCTCGTCAGCTCGGGCGCCGACGACGGCTATCGGCAGAAATACGACGCGTACGCGGCCGATACCGTGACCGACTACCTGCTGCGCGACCGCGACAACCCGTCGAGCGTGCTGTCGTGCATCGAAGCCGCGCGCTCGAACGCGCGGATGGTGCGCACGGCGCTCACGCGCGAGGCGTGGGAAAGCGTGAACGGCGCGTGGCTCGCGCTGCGCCGCGCGCTCGCGCAGCCGGTGCCTGAAAGCGAGCTGCCGGCCGTGCTCGACGAAGTGAAGCGCGAAACCGCGCTGATCCTCGGCAGCTTCTACAGCACGATGCTGCGCAACGAGATCTTCGATTTCGCGCAGATCGGCGCATTCATCGAGCGCGCCGACAACACCGCGCGGATCATCGACGTGAAGTACCACCTGCTGCTGCCGTCGGTGTCGCACGTGGGCACGATCCTCGACAACTACCAGTGGGAGACGATCCTGCGCTGCGTGGCCGCGCATCGTTCGTACCGCTGGGTGTACGACGTGCAGTACAAGCCGCTCAACATCGCGGACTACCTGATCCTGAACGGCCGCATGCCGCGTTCGCTGCGCTATTGCTACGGGCGCGTCGTGTCGAGCCTGAACCTGCTCGCGAAGGATTACGGCGTGACACACCCGTGTCACGACACGGCCACGAAGATCCTCCAACTGCTGTCCGATACCTCGGTCGAGCGGATCTTCAAGAGCGGCCTGCACGAATTCCTGACCGACTTCATCGGCCGCAACAACAGCCTCGGGCTCGAAATCGCCCAGGCTTACAACTTCGACTGAGGCTTGCCATGCGACTCGCCATTCGACACATTTCGCGTTATCGGTTCGACGATCAAGCCAGCCATGCGCTGCAACGGCTGCGGCTGCGCCCGCAATCCGGCCCCGGGCAGACGGTGCGCGCGTGGCAGGTCACGATCGACGGCGTCGAGCCGACGCTGTCGTACGCCGACGGGCTCGGCAACCGGATCGACCTCGTGCGCCACGATCGCGGCGCGAAGGACGAGATCGTGGTCGTGGCGGCCGGCGTCGTCGAGACGCAGGACCGCGCGGGCATTCTCGGCAATTCCGAAGGCTATGCGCCGCCGTGGATCTTCGAGCGCGAGACCGCGCTCACGAAGGCGGGCGACACCGTGCGCGCGCTCACGGACGCGCTGCCGATCGAGCCGCACGGTCTCGACGCACTGCACTGGCTGATGACGGAAGTGCACGGCCGCATCGCATACGCGCCGAACCTGGCGACCGATGCGCCCGTCGATGCGGAAACCGCGCTGCAAAGCGGCGAGGGCACGAGCCGCGACCATGCGCACGCGTTCATCGCGGCCGCACGCGTGCTGAAGATCCCCGCGCGCTACATCTCGGGCTACGTGTTGGCCGACAGCGCGATGCAGCGCATCGCCGATTCGAAGCAGCATGCGGGCGACGTCGAGGAAGAGGCGGCGCTCGCGCTGCAGAGCGGCGACGGCATGCAGCAGGCGCTCGGCGCGTCGCATGCCGCGCAATCGCAGTCGCAATCGCAGTCGCAATCGCAATCGCAATCCCAAGGGCAGCCGCAGGCGGCGCTCGGCGCGCAGCCGCAAGCCGCGTCGCTGACGCAGCAGCCGGCCGGCCATGCATGGGCCGAGGCCTATGTCGAAGGGCTCGGCTGGGTCGGCTTCGACCCGTTCATGAACCGTTGCCCGGACGAACGCTACGTGCGCATCGCGGTCGGCCTCGACCATCGCGACGCGCAGCCGGTGACGGGGCTCGGTGCGACGGCCGTCGCCGTCGAGATCAGCGTCGTGCAGTCGCCGGAACTCGTCTGACCGGCGGCGCGCTTTCGCCGAATCCGCCATGCCGGGCCGCCGCGTCGACAGCGACGCGGCGTGCGCGGCCGGCCCAACCCGACCCGAGCTCCCATGTCCATCCACGTCGCGCTGCATCACACCACCCGCTATCGCTACGACCGGCTCGTCAACCTCGGCCCGCAGGTCGTGCGGCTGCGGCCCGCGCCGCATTGCCGGACACCGATCCTCGCGTACTCGATGACGGTCGAGCCCGCGCAGCACTTCATCAACTGGCAGCAGGACCCGTTCTCGAACTATCTGGCGCGCCTCGTGTTTCCGGAGCGCACCGAGCACTTCGAGATCACGATCGATCTCGTCGCCGAGATGTCGGTGTACAACCCGTTCGACTTCTTCCTCGAAGCGAGCGCGGAGCAATATCCGTTCAGCTATGACGACGCGCTGAAGACCGAGCTCGCGCCGTATCTCGCGTGCGATCCGCAGACGAGCGCCGCGCCGCTGTTTCGCGCGTATCTCGACGGTGTGGACCGCACGCCGGCCGGCACCGTGAACTTCCTCGTCGCGCTGAACCAGCAGCTTCAGCGCGACATCGGCTATCTCGTGCGGATGGAGCCCGGCGTGCAGACGCCCGCGCAGACGCTCGAGCTCGCGTCCGGCTCGTGCCGCGACAGCGCGTGGTTGCTCGTGCAGCTGTGCCGCCATCTCGGCATCGCCGCGCGCTTCGTGTCGGGCTACCTGATCCAGCTCACGCCGGACGTCAAATCGCTCGACGGCCCGAGCGGCACGTCGGTCGATTTCACCGATCTGCACGCGTGGTGCGAGGTCTATCTACCGGGCGCCGGCTGGATCGGCTTCGATCCGACGTCGGGCCTGCTCGCCGGGGAAGGGCATATTCCGCTCGCGTGTACGCCGCAGCCGACGAGCGCGGCGCCGGTCGAAGGGCTGATCGACGAATGCGAGGTGTCGTTCGAGCACGAGATGAGCGTGACGCGCGTGTACGAATCGCCGCGCGTGACCAAGCCGTATACGGACTCGCAGTGGGATGCCGTGCTCGCGCTCGGCTCGCAGGTCGACGGCGCGCTGGCCGCCGGCGACGTGCGGCTCACGCAGGGCGGCGAGCCGACCTTCGTGTCGATCGACGATCGCGACGGCGCCGAGTGGAACACCGATGCGCTCGGCCCGACCAAGCGCGGCTACGCGACCGAACTCGTGCAGCGGCTGCGCGCCGAATACGGCGACGGCGGTTTCCTGCATTTCGGGCAGGGCAAGTGGTACCCGGGCGAGCAATTGCCGCGCTGGGCGCTGTCGATCTTCTGGCGCGCGGACGGCCAGCCCGTGTGGCAGGATCCTTCGCTGTTCGCCGACGAGCGCGAGCCGTCCTCGTACACCACCGACGACGCGAAGCGCTTCATCGATGCGCTCGCCGCGCGGCTGAACCTGACCGGCGAATTCATCCGGCCCGGCTACGAGGACGTCTGGTACTACCTGTGGCGCGAGCGCCGGCTGCCCGTCAACGTCGATCCGTTCGACGCGCGCCTCGACGACGAACTCGAGCGCGCGCGGCTGCGCAAGGTGTTCGAGCAGCAGCTCGACAGCGTGGTCGGCTACGTGCTGCCGGTGAAGCGGGTGGATGACACGCCGGGTCTCGACGGGCCGCGCTGGCAGACGGGCCCGTGGTTCTTCCGCGACGAGCGGATGTACCTCGTGCCGGGCGATTCGCCGATGGGCTATCGACTGCCGCTCGACTCGCTGCCGTGGACGGCCCGCGCCGACTATCCGTACCTCGTCGAGCGCGATCCGTTCGCACCGCGCGACGCACTGCCGGACGCCGCCGCCATGCGCGCCCGCTACGCGGGCCCGGCCGACGCGCCGCGCTATCTGGCCGGCGTGCATCGCGAAGCGTCCGCGCCGACCGTGATGCAGTGGCGCGACGACGGCGCGGCCGCGAGCGCTCGTGCGGGCGCCGTGGACCCGCATCGCCGGCCCGAGCGTTTCGAATCGGCCGCGTGGATCACGCGCACCGCGCTGTGCGTCGAAGTGCGCAACGGCATCCTGTACCTGTTCATGCCGCCGCTCGCCGCGCTCGAGGATTATCTCGACCTGCTCGGCGCGATCGAACTGACCGCGCACACGCTCGGCGTGAAACTCGTGCTCGAAGGCTATCCGCCGCCGCGCGACGCACGGCTGAAGCTGCTGCAGGTGACGCCCGATCCGGGCGTGATCGAGGTGAACATCCACCCGGCCGCGAGCTTCGACGAACTCGTCGACCACACCGAATTCCTGTACGACGCCGCGTGGCAGTCGCGGCTGTGCAGCGAGAAGTTCATGGTCGACGGGCGGCACGTCGGCACGGGCGGCGGCAACCACTTCGTGCTCGGCGGCGCGACGCCGGCCGACAGCCCGTTCCTGCGCCGGCCGGACCTGCTCGCGAGCCTGATCGCGTACTGGCACAACCATCCGTCGCTGTCGTACCTGTTCTCGGGGCTCTTCATCGGGCCGACGAGCCAGGCGCCGCGCGTCGACGAGGCGCGCAACGACCAGCTCTACGAGCTCGACATCGCGTTCGCGGAAATCCAGCGCAACAAGCTGCTGTTCGGGCAGGACATGCCGCCGTGGCTCGTCGATCGCGTGCTGCGCAACCTGCTGATCGACGTGACGGGCAACACGCACCGCAGCGAGTTCTGCATCGACAAGCTGTATTCGCCCGATTCGTCCACCGGCCGGCTCGGCCTGCTCGAACTGCGCGCGTTCGAGATGCCGCCGCATGCGCGGATGAGCATCGTGCAGCAACTGCTGCTGCGCGCGCTGGTCGCGCGCTTCTGGGCCGCGCCGTATACGACGCCGCTCACGCGCTGGGGCACCGCGCTGCACGACCGCTTCATGTTGCCGGAATTTCTTCGGATGGATTTCGACGACGTGCTGGCCGAGCTGCGCGACGCCGGCTTCGCGTTCGATCCGGCGTGGTTCGCGCCGCACTTCGAATTCCGTTTTCCGCTGTTCGGGCAGATCGCGGTGAACGGGATGCAGCTGTCGCTGCGCGGCGCGCTGGAACCGTGGCACGTGATGGGCGAGGAGGGCGCGCCCGGCGGCACGGTGCGCTACGTCGATTCGTCGGTCGAACGGCTCGAAGTGCGCGTGACGGGGCTGAACGACAACCGGCACGTGGTGACCGTCAACGGCCGCGCGCTGCCGCTGCAGCCGACCGGCACCGTCGGCGAATACGTGGCGGGCGTGCGCTACAAGGCATGGGCGCCGCCGTCGGCGTTGCATCCGACCATCGGCGTGCACGCGCCGCTCACGTTCGACATCGTCGATACGTGGCTGCAGCGCTCGCTCGGCGGCTGCCGGTATCACGTCGCGCATCCGGGCGGGCGCAACTACGCGACGTTCCCGATCAATGCATACGAAGCCGAGAGCCGCCGGCTCGCGCGCTTCGTCGAGATCGGCCACACGCCGGGGCGGATGGAGGTCGCGGCCGCCGCGCCGAGCCGCGAATTTCCGTTCACGCTCGACTTGCGGCGGCCGTGATCGATCGATGACAGGGAGGACGACGATGCGCGGTTCGCGACCTCCGGGCCCGCCGGTCGGTCGCGACGCCGCCGGAGTGCTAGGATGCGGACAGATTGCGGTTCCGCGCTGCGGCTTGCCGCCCGACTGGCGGCGCGCGTGCGCGGCCGCACCCTGACGACGGAACGACATCGTGCCGCCCATTGACCTCGATCATCTCGCCGCCCTCGACGCGATGCCCACGCTTTTCGATACCGGCGCCCAGCCGGACGCCGCCGAACTGGCCGCCGCGCTCGCGGCGCCGGCCGCCGCCGGCCGTTACGACGAACTGCGCGGCAGCGCGGCCGGCCTGAACGCGCCTGCGCTTGCGCCCGCATGGCGCAGTTTCTTCACGTCGATCGGCAGCGACGGCGTGGCCGACCTCGACCGCCGCGCCGATGCACTGCACCGGCGCATGCGCGAGAACGGGCTGTTCTACCAGTTGCACGAGCAGCGCGCCGGCGACGGTGCGGTCGGCCCGTGGTCGCTCGACCTGCTGCCGCTGATCGTCACACCGGAGGACTGGGTCGCGATCGAGCGCGGCGTGCTGCAGCGCGTGCGGCTGCTCGACGCGACGCTGGCCGACCTGTACGGTCCGCAGACGATCCTGGAGCGCGGGCTGCTGCCGCCCGCGCTCGTCACGGGCCACCCCGGCTACTTGCGCGCGATGCGCGGCGCACGCGTGCCGGGCGACACGTGGCTGCACGTCGTCGCGTTCGATCTCGCGCGCGGCCCCGACGGCCAATGGCGGATCGTCGCACAGCACACGCAGGGCCCGGCCGGGCTCGGCTATCTGCTCGAGAACCGGCTGATCGTGTCGCGGCTCTTTCCGCGCGGGTTTCGCGGGCTGCGCGTGCAGCGCCTCGCATCCGCGTATCGCGCGCTGCTGCAAAGCATGCAGTCGCTCAGCCCCGCCGCGAAGAATTCGCGGATCGTGCTGCTGACGCCGGGGCCGCACAGCGCAACCTATTTCGAGCATGCGTATCTCGCCCGCTATCTCGGCCTCACGCTCGTGGAAGGCGGCGACCTGACCGCGCGCGACAACCGCGTATTCCTGAAGACGCTCAGCGGGCTCGAGCCGGTGCATGGCATCCTGCGGCGCGTCGACGATGCGTGGCTCGATCCGCTCGAACTGCGGCCCGATTCGATGCTCGGCGTGCCGGGGCTGTTGCAGGCCGTGCGCGCGGGCAATGTGCTGCTCGCGAACGCGCCGGGCTCGGGTTTCCTCGAATCGCCGGCGATGCTCGGCTTCATGCCGCGTCTCGCGGAAGCGCTGCTCGGCGAAACGCTGACGCTGCCGGCCGTGCATTCGTGGTGGTGCGGCGAGGCGGCCGCGTGCGACGACGCGCTGCCGCAGCTCGCGCGCAGCATCGTCAAGGCATCCTATCCGCCCGACGTGCAGGAAGGCGGGGCGTTCGAACCGGTGATCGGCGCGCGGCTCACGCAGGCGCAATTGGCGGAATGGCGCGCGCGGATTCTCGCGCGGCCCGAACACTACACGGTGCAGGCCGACCTGCCGCTGTCGCAGGCGCCGACCTGGCCGCGGCCCGATGCCCCCGACGGCAACGGCAGCGCACGGATCGTGCCGAAGCCGCTGTTGCTGCGCGTGTTCGCGCTTGCGGACGGCGCGCGGCGTTGGCGGCTCCTGCCGGGCGGGCTGTCTCGGGTCGGCACGCGCGACGCGCTGTTCAACGCGCCGATGCCGCGCGGCGGCAGCACCGTCGATACGTGGGTGATGACCGAAGGCATCGTCGATTCGACGACGCTGCTGCAGACGCACCTCGGCCCCGACGATCTCGTCGAGCGGCCGCGCGCGATCGCGAGCCGCGCGGCCGAGAACCTGTTCTGGCTCGGCCGCTACACCGAGCGCGCGACCAACCTGATGCGCCTCGCGCGCGCCGCGCTCGAGCGGCTGCGCGGCGAAGACGACGTCGACAGCCCCGCGCATCTGGAACTGATCGACACGCTGTGCCGCGACACCGGGCTGGTCGCGGCCGACGCGCCGCACGCCGTCGATGCGCCGCAGGCATTTCAGTACGCGCTGGCGACGTCGCTCACGCGCGGCGCCGATCGCACGTCGGGCATCGCGTCGTGCCTGTTCGGCATGCGTGGCGCGGCGGCCGCGATCCGCGAACGGCTGTCGAGCGATCAGTGGCGGCTGATCGACGACGCGACCCAACTGTTCGCGGACAGCGCAGGGCAGCCGGAAGCCGAGGAGCAGATCGGCAACGACGCGCTGCAGTTGCTGGAGCGCCTCGGGCTGCTGCTCGGCGCGATCACCGGCGCGCAGACCGACAACATGACGCGCGACGACGGCTGGCGATTGCTGTCGATCGGCCGACAGATCGACCGGCTCGACTTCCTGTGCAGCGTGCTGAAGTTCGCGTTCGACGAAGGGGCCGTGCATCGGCAGGACGGCTTCGAACTCGTGCTGGAACTGTTCGACAGCACGATCACGTTCCGTTCGCGGTTCCAGCGCGGCTTCGACGTCGCGCCGCTGCTGTCGCTCGTCGTGCTCGATACCGACAATCCGCGTTCGCTCGGCTGGGTCGTGCAGGCGCTGCGCGGCCGGCTGACGAAGGTCGAGCGCAGCGAAGGCTACGCGCTGTCCGAGCTGGCCGAGACGGTTCCGGACATACCCGCGTGGTCGCTCCACGAGCTGTGCGAGACCGCCGAAGGCGGTCGGCACGACAAGCTGCTCGCCGCGCTCGACACGACGGTGAAGGCGGTGTGGGAACTGTCGAACCGGATCGGCGAGCGCTATTTCAGCCACGTGCGCGAGGCGGGCAGGACGCTATGGTGACGACGAAAGGCGCACCGAAAACGCCATCCGGTGCCGGCCATGCACGGCAGGCAGCGGCCGCGGCTCCGGCCGCCGTCGCGCCGGGCCGGTTGCTGCGCGTCACGCACGACACCGAATACCGTTACGCGGCGCGTGTCGAATCCGCGCAGCACCAGGCTCGCCTGCAACCGCTCGCGACGCCGCGCCAGCAGGTGCTGTCGTTCTCGCTCGACATCGAGCCCGCGCCGGAATCGGTCTGCACCGAGATCGACGCGTTCGGCAACGCGCGCGCGTCGTTCGCACTGAACCAGCCGCACGACGCGCTGCTCGTGCGCAGCCGCAGCACGGTGCACGTGACGCCGCCGATGTGGTCGCTTGGCGCCCGCGGCGAGCCGCCGCCGTCGATCGCGAATCCGGACGCCGCGCATGCCACCGCATGGGAGGCCGTGCGCGACCGCTTGCGGTTCCGCGCGGGGCAGCCTTACGACCCGGCAAGCGAGTTCGTGTTCGCGTCGCCGCATGTAGCGTGCGATCCCGAACTCGCCGCGTACGCGGCTGCGAGCTTCACGCCGCAACGGCCGCTCGTGCAGGCGGCGTGGGACCTGATGCGGCGCGTGCATGCCGATTTCGCGTACACGCCGAACAGCACCGACATCACGACGTCGGCACTCGATGCGCTGCGGTTGCGCAAGGGCGTGTGCCAGGATTTCGCGCACGTGATGATCGGCGCGCTGCGCTCGCTCGGGCTGGCCGCGCGTTACGTCAGCGGCTACCTGCTGACGCAGCCGCCGCCCGGACAGCCGCGGCTGATCGGCGCCGACGCGTCGCATGCGTGGGTCGACGTGTACGATCCGGCGTGGCCCGAGGATGGCGGCTGGCTGCAACTCGATCCGACCAACGATCGCGCGCCGGGCGACGACTACGTGATGCTGTCGGTCGGGCGCGACTATGCCGACGTGACGCCGCTGCGCGGCGTGATCCGCGGCGGCGGCGCGGATCAGGAGCTGAAGGTCGGCGTGACGGTCGAGCCGCTCGATGCGGCTTGACGGTACTGCCGGGCGGGGCTCGCACCCTTTAAGTCTTCGTTAATACTGCACGCCTAGCATGGTGGTGCTGGCGAACGGTCCGAACTCAGGTCCCGCGCGCCGGCGGCACGCGCGGGTGCGTCGACGTCACGGCGCCGCGCCGTCGCGCGTCGCCATTTCCATGCAACGGCGGCGGACATGATCAAGCACTTCGACTACACGCTCGGCAACGAGACGATCGAGCTTTGTGCGAGCTTCGGCGCGGGTCCGGCGTTTCGGCGCGTGCTCGTGAGCCGCGCGGATTCGATGGAAACGCTCGTGGTGCTCGATGCGCGCGGGCTATCGGGCTTGCTGAAGGTGGCGACCGAGGAACCGGAAGGGCTGCTCGACGACGCGATCCGCAAGGTCGGCGACGAACAGCTCGTCGAACGGGCGATCAGCGGCCGGACGATCGTCGAAGCCGCGTTGTGACCGGCGGCGCGTAAGCGTGCCCGCAGGCACGGCGACACGCGCCGCGCCGCATTCCGTCGATCACGCAGCGAACCGGTCCGTCGCCGCGACGAGCGCCTCCAGAATCCCCGGCTCGTTGTACGCATGCCCCGCGCCGGGCACGATCTCGAACGTCGCATCCGGCCACGCCTTCGACAACTCCCACGCGGTGCGCGCCGGCGTCGCGACGTCGTAGCGGCCCTGCACGATCACGCCCGGAATGCCGGCGAGCCGATGTGCGTCGCGCAGCAACTGGCCTTCCTCGACGAAACCCTTGTTCACGAAGTAGTGGTTTTCGATCCGCGCGAACGCGAGCGCATAGTGGCCGTCCCCGAAATGCGCGGCGAGCGCGGGATCGGGCAGCAGCGTGATCGTGCGGCCTTCCCAGATGCTCCACGCGCGCGCGGCTTCGAGTTTCGCGGCTTCGTCGTCGCCGGTCAGCCGGCGATGGTAGGCGGCCATCAGATCGCCGCGCTCGGCTTCCGGAATCGGTGCGAGGAAGTCTTCCCAGTGATCGGGAAACAGCCACGACGCGCCTTCCTGGTAGTACCACAGCAGTTCCGCGCGACGCATCGTGAAGATGCCGCGCACGATCAGCGCGCTCACGCGTTCGGGGTGGGTCTCCGCGTACGCGATCGCCAGCGCGCTGCCCCACGAGCCGCCGAACACCAGCCATTGTTCGGCGCCGACCATTTCGCGCAGGCGTTCGATATCGGCGACCAGATCCCACGTCGTGTTGTTCTCGAGGCTCGCATGCGGCGTCGAGCGCCCGCAGCCGCGCTGGTCGAACAGCAGGATGTCGTAGCGCTCGGGATCGAACAGGCGGCGGTGGTCCGGGCCGCAGCCGGCGCCGGGGCCGCCGTGCAGGAACACGGCGGGCTTGCCGGCCGGGTTGCCGCAGCGTTCCCAGTAGATGCGGTGGCCGTCGCCGGTGTCGAGATGGCCGTGGGCGTAGGGTTCGATCGGTGGGTACACAGACAGGCTCCGGTGAGGTCGACAGGAGGCGGACGAGGCGCGGGCCGATGTGCGGACGGGTACGGTCGAGCGGATGTTGCTGCGCCGCAAGATTCGTTGCGTAGGCATCGGACCGGCCGCCGCCGGACAAGGCTTGTCATTATGCCCATTCGTCGCGCAGGGCGTGGGCGCGCCGTGGCGCGGCGTCGCCTCGTCGGCGGCATGTGCCACGCGGATTTTTGAAGCAATTTCATTCCGATATTTTTCATACAAAATCCCGGCGACATGTCGGCGGGCCGGTCGGGCGCCGGCCGATTCCTGTTCCTTTACCGTGCCAACGGAAACCAGCCGATGAACCATCGCGTCACGCAGTTGACCGGGTTGCGCGCCGTCGCGGTCGCGATGGTCGTCGTCGGTCACGCCGAGCATGTGCTGCCCGGCGGCTATACGGGCTGGTACGCGCCGTTGCGGCTGATCGCCGACGGCCGGCTCGGCGTGCTGATCTTCTTCGTGCTGAGCGGTTTCCTGATCACCAACGTGCTGCGCGCCGAGTTCGCGCGCACGGGCGGCATCGCGCTGACGTCGTTCTACGTGCGCCGGGCGCTGCGGATCTGGCCGGCCTGCTACGTGTATCTCGCGGCCGTTGCGATCGTCGCGTTCGCCGGCGGGGTCGACGTCGATCGTCGGCAGTGGCTCTATGCAGCGCTGCACCTGTGGAATTACTCGGCGTGGTTCGGGCTGACCGGCGACAACGCGCTGCACCCCGACGGCGCGTGGTATCTCGGCCATTTCTGGTCGCTCGCGCTCGAGGAGCAGTTCTACTGGTTCTGGCCGTTGCTGTTCGTGCTCGGCATCCGCCGCGCCGGCACGCGCTGGCTGGCCGCGCTGATCCTGGTCGTGCCGCTGGTGCGCACCGTCACGTATTTCGTTGCGCCGGCGCTGCGCGGGCAGCTCGGGATGATGCTGCACACCGGTGTCGATCCGATCCTGATCGGCTGCTATGCGTCGCTCAACCGCGAACGGCTTGAAGCGTGGATCGGCTCGTGGCGCGGCGAGGCGCGCATCGTGACGGCGCTCGTCTTCGTCGTGCTGATCGGCATGCCGCTCGCCGAGCACCGGCTCGGCGGCTTCTGGAATGCGACGTACGGCGTGACGCTCGAAGCCGCGCTGATCGCGATCGTGATCGTCGTGCTGAATTTCCGCGGCGAGTTCTGGTGCGCGCGGTGGTTGCGTACGCGGCCGGTCGTGTTCGTGGGTACGATCTCGTTCAGTCTTTATCTGTGGCAGCAGCCGTTCGCGAACCCGCATCTGCCGGTCGCGCATGCGTTTCCGCTCGGCATCGTGTGGGCGCTGGCGGCCGCGACGGCCAGTTACTTCCTCGTCGAAAAACCGTTCCTGCGGCTGAAGGATCGCTATACGGCGCGCGAGGGGCGGCGTGTGCGGGATGACGCGTTGCGGATGCCGGCGCCGACCGAGGCGATCGGGGCGAAGGTGGTGGAGTAGGTGGGGTAGCGCCGCGATTCACTGCGGTCTTACTGGAAGCGCTTCATTGCGGCGGGCGAATACCAGAAGTTCCGGAACATGTCGATTCCATAGGACTTGCCGTCGTAGTGGACGACCGTGCGCGCCGTGCGCTTGCCCGTATCCGAGTAATCACCGTTCTTGCGCTGCGTCGTCGTGATGTGTGCCGTGATCGACAGGTCGGCAAAGCCGTGGCTCGATGTTTTCTCGACGGCGATCGTCATACGGGCCTCTTCACTGCGCGCATCGCCGACGCCACGGCCGCAGGCGTCGCCTTCGACGCTGATCCATCCGTAGAGGTTGGTGCCGAACACCGGGCGGATTCGGTTGCCTTCGCGAATCCACAGCGTCAGTTCTTCGCTCGCATTCGCGTCGGGGCAACTTGGCCCGCGTGCGCTGCTGGTAAACACGACGCCGAACGCCCGTACGTCGGGCGACAACCGGTAGGGCGCCGTGTCGATGCGATAGCTGTTCTCGCCGATTTCCGTTGCCGCATCCTCTTCGACCACCGATCGCTCGGCCGCCACGACCTTGCCGCCCTCGACGAGCGCGACGACCTGAAGCTTTTTGCTTTCATCGGGATTCGTGCTCTTCGGCAGCGAATCGAACGCGACGGCGGCGATCGTCGTTTCCGGCGCGCTCGGCATCGCCTTGCATGACGATGCGACGACGAGCCGGTCCGCGTCGCGCGTGGCGATGCGCGCGCTCGCGATGCCGGCCCAGCGGGCGACGGCTGCGACGACTGCGTCGCTGCAAGACTGGCTGTCGGCAGCGTGAACGACGGGGGAGGCGACGAGCGTCAGCATTGGGGCGAAGCGCAAGATTCTCATTGTCGCGATCGGAAATGTGTCTTCATCGGTATTCGTGGGCGTTGCCTCCCGACCCACTTCCGTCGGCCGATTCCAACGGGATTGACGTTCGGCATTGACGGACCATCGGTCGTTCAGGATGGCGGGCATGCGTCGTTCGCGATCGAAGCGGGTGCACGGAGGTTACCGTCGACAGGTGCACGAGACGGCTTGCTTCGCGGCGCGAACACGGCGCTCGGCATTCGGCACACTCGTCGGCTCGCGGCACGACGCAGCACATGGTAATGAGGCATTCCGTCCCGGTCGATGTGCACGGCCGATACCGACGGACGGCGCTTTCATAGATCGACAACTGACGCGCCGTTCACCTTCCCGTCGACGATGTCCTTGCCTTGCTGCCGGGCCGCCCGCCTCGCCACTCCAAAGTCGGAGAATGTGTGGGGCTGGTTCAGTCGGAAAACACGGCTTGAAGGCGCGCTTGCCATCGAGGCCGGGCGACATATGCGCACCGCGATGTCATACCCTTCGGCGTAACGGGAATGCCTGTCAAAGCGATGGAACGTGCGGGAGAAGACAAGGGGATGAAGTTCGTACCCCTTATAGAGAAGAAACGGATAGGTTGGCATGTTGGTTGCTCCATAAGGGGAAGCCCACTATACACGGAACGGTTGGGGCGGGGTGACGCGGATGACGAGGCGCGCATTCGCACTCGTCGCGGCCAGCCGAAATAAAGTGGTTGCCTGTCCGGCGATACGCGTATGATGGTTTCATCCGAGCCGCATGTGCATATCGATGGCTCCCCCTTCCAGCCTGGGCCGCACCCCCGGCTTGCGCACGGTATTTTCCGTCTCTTCGACCCGCGGTGCCGTGCGGCATGCATCCGTCGGAACCGGCTCCCGTGCCGCCGTTCGAGCGAACCCTGGTGTTCTCGCTGGGCATCGATTCAAGATGCAAATATTAATCAAAGGCGGCGAACATGAGCTGGTACTGCGATGTGGAGCGCGAATTGGTACATATCAGGCGGTCGATCGGGCTGCTTGAACAAGCCCAACACGCCTTCGTCAACAAATCGTCCGTAAGTGATCCTTCGTATTGGCGGATCAGGCTCAACAAACTCCGCAAGCAATCCAACCGAAACAGGATCCTCGAGCTCCAGGTGGACGAGCTTCTAGGGCGCATCGACGGAATTCAAGTTCCGCGCTGCGGCAAATAGGCCTCTGTTCGGTCGCCCTTGTTATTCCGCGGCTGCACGCGTAACCGGGGGCAGCTCGAGCAAGCCGATTTCAAATTCAGGAGCAACATCATGATTGACGCCAGCCCAAGCAACACGTTTCGACATCTCCCGCTCTCGCCGGAGCAAGACGCGGAAATCCGGCATTACATCAAGAGGAAGGAGCAAAGGGGCGAGCAATGGGATACCCAGGAACTGGCAATGATGCTCGGCGACATGCTTGCGCCTCCGCCGAACGACGATGAGAAGCCGGAGCCCACCGTTGAAGAAACGAGACTGGCATGCGAGTTTGCATTGGCATCGATCGACGAAGCCATGGGATCTGTTTCCGCCAGCGAAGAACGGCTCGCCGCGGTGGAGGCCGAGGAAATGAAACACCCCAGGGGATAGGGCATTGCCGACACCCATGTGTCACGTCCACGATTGTTCAGGACAAGAAAAAAGGCCCTTGCGGGCCTTTCGTGGACGAAGGTGAGGGCAGCGCTTACCGCGTCAACTGGGTAAAACCATCCAGCAACCGCTCGACATCGGCCGCCTGAATCGCGCCCATCGTCGAGATCCGGAACAGTTCCTTCGACAGCCCGCCTTGCCCGGCGTAGATCACGAAGCCGCGCGCCTTCAGCCCGTCGTGCAGGGTTTCGTACGTCACACCCTGCGGCAGCCTGTACGCACGCAAAACCACCGACGACTCGCCTTCCGGCAGCACCAGCGGCATCCCGCGTGCAACAAGCCCCGCCTGCGCCTGATCGGCAAGCGCCTTGTAATGCGCATGCCGAGCACGCCAGCCGCCGGCCTCATCGAACTCGCGCAGCGCTTCGACCAACGCGTAATACGCATGCACGGACGGCGTAAACGGCGTATTCCGCTGATCCTGCAGCTTCGCAAGCCGCCCGAGATCGAGGTAATACGTGCGGCTCGCGGCCTTCGCGAGCGCACTACGGCGCACGATCACGAACGCGGCACCCGGCACACCATGCAGGCACTTGTTCGCGGTCGCGGCAACCGCATCGATGTCGCCACCTGCAAAATCGATCGCTTCCGCGCCGAAGCTGCTGACGCCGTCCACGAGCATCTTCACGCCGCGCGCACGGCACACCTCGGCGATGGCGCCGAGGTCGTTCAGCCGGCCCGTCGTCGTTTCGTGATGGATCACCGCGACATGCGAGTAGCGGCCCGCGTCGAGGCGAGCGCCAATCTGCGCGACATCCGGCGCCTGCATCCACTCGTGCTTCAGCACATCGTGCGCGATGCCGTACTGCGTGGCGATCTGCGTGATCCGCTCGCCGTACACGCCGTTCTCGATCACGAGCAGCTTGCCGTCCTGCGGCACGAGCGCGGCGATCATGCTTTCGACGGCGGCGGTGCCGGAACCGGTCATCAGCACGGCGGCCCATTCGGCCGGGTCGAGTTCATACGCGGCAACGAGCCGCGCGCGCGCTTCGTCCTGCAAGTCGAAGAATTCGCCTTCGCGATGGCACAGGTCGGGTTGCAGCAGGCTGCGGCGCACGCGTTCGGAGAGCGTGACCGGGCCGGGGTTCAGCAGCAGCATCAATGGGCTCCTTCGACGTGGGCTTCGGTCTGCGCGGCGCCGATGTGCCGCATCAGACGGGTCTTGACCTCGACCGGCGTGACGGTCGGGCGCGGCAGGCCGTCGGGCACGCCGGTGCGGATCGCAATGCGCACGAACTGTGCACCGTCGCCCGTGGCAGCCAGCGCCGCATCGAGCACGTCGAGCGTATCGCCTTCGACCGCCGACGCATAACCGCACGAAGCGGCGACACCCGCGAACGACACATGCTGCGACACCGTCGCCTGGCCGCCCGTCGATTCGTGCGCGCCATTGTCGAGCAGCACGTGCGTGAGGTTGGCCGGGCCGTAGGTACCGAGCGTTGCGAACACGCCCATGCGCATCAGCGCGGCGCCGTCGCCGTCGACGGCCACCACGCGCAGGTCGGGGCGCGCGAGCGCGAGGCCGAGCGCGAGCGGCGTCACGCAGCCCATCGAGCCGACCATGTAAAGCTGGTTCGGGCGATCGTCGAGCGCGTAGAGTTCGCGGCCGCAGAAACCGGTCGACGCGAGCACGACGGTCGAATCGACCGGCGTATGCGCAATCACGCGTTGCAGCGCGTCGTGACGGGTCGGCCATGCATCGGCCGACGCGGCGCGCGCCGACGATTGCGCGGCGACGTGCGCGCGCGGCTTCGCGGCCGGGTTCGCCTTCAGTTCATACGGCGCGACGCTGCCTTTCTGCATCACGAGCGCGTACGGGCGGCCCGTCGCGTCCATGTGCGCGATCGCGCGGTCGAGTGCCGGGCCGACCTGTTCCGGGTCGGTCGGGAACGTCTCCCACGGGATCTCCATCGTGTCGAGCATCGCGGGCGTGATCGGGCCCATCAGCGCGTGCTGCGGCTCGTCGGCCACGCCCGGCTGGCCGCGCCACGTGACGATCAGCAACTGCGGCAGGCGGAACGTCCAGGTGAGCGACGTGAGCGGGCTCACCGCGTTGCCGAGCCCCGAGTTCTGCATCATCGCGATCCCGCGCTTGCCGCCGAGCGTCGCGCCGGCGATCAGTGCGACCGCGTCGCCTTCGTTCGCGGCCGACACGTAATGCAGCGTCGGGTCCTGCAACACGTAATTGATGAACGGCGTCAGGTACGAGCAGGGCACGCCCGCGTACCAGTCGAAGCCGCGTTCGCGCGCGGCCTCGACGAACTGGGCCGCCTCGATCATTGCGCGCCCCCGTTGGCGGTGCCCGGCTCGGACAGCGGCGTCTGGCCGTGCGCGAAATCGCCCGCG
This sequence comes from Burkholderia anthina, assembly GCF_001547525.1. GTDB lineage: Bacteria > Pseudomonadota > Gammaproteobacteria > Burkholderiales > Burkholderiaceae > Burkholderia > Burkholderia semiarida. The sequence goes on along the minus strand of NZ_LNJP01000003.1, from coordinate 223,916 downwards.
CGGCGGAAGTCTTCGAGGTCGTTGACGCCGCGCCAATGGCCGTGCACGTACTGCACCTCGATCTTCTCGCCGGCGGCGATCAGTTCGTTCAGCAGCGACGGGATGTCGAGCGTGTCGAAATCAGGACGCGCCTGCAGCGTCGCGAGCATCGCCTTCAGGCGGTCGACGCCGGCGCCGCGCACGTTCAGCAGGCCGATCCAGCGGCCGTGCGGCGTGCCCGCGGCGACGTCGCTCGACACGCGCTGCAGGTAGGTCTTCTGACCGAACAGGCCGCGATCGTCGGCCGCCGAGCAGAGGGCGAAGTCGCGCACGCTCTGGTTGGTCTCGGTGAGCGACGAATCGACCACCACGCTGAACTCGGCCTCGCTCTCCGCGAGGTCGCGCACGATGTAGCTGCGGAACAGCAGGTCGCCGTACGAGATCACGGTGTCGCCGGTCAGGCGGTCGGCCGCGCACGCGAGCGATGCGAGCTCGCCCGTCTGCGCATGGCGCTCGTTGACGACGAGCTTGATGCCCGACGTGTCGATCGCATCGGCGCGATAGCCGCCGACCACGGTGATGTCGTTCACGCCGTGCGTCTTGAAGCCGTCGACGAGCCAGCGCAGCAGCGGCTTGCCGGCGACCGGCAGCATGACCTTGGGTTTATCTTCGGTGACGGCTTCGAGGCCCTTGCCGCGGCTCGCGGCGAGCACGATCGCCGCATTCGACGCGCGCGACGACGAAGACAGGTAGATACGCTCGGCAGCCGAGTACTCGTCGGCGTCCTGCAGGCGGAAGATCTCGTTGACCGATGCGACGCGGTCCTCGACGTTGATCAGCGTTTGGCTCTCGTGGATCTCGCGCGCGGTCGCCTGCATCGCGGATGCCGACGCGCGGATCAGGTGGTTCGCCCAGATCACGGTGCTGATGCCGGCCTGGCGGAACACGTCGGTCGGCGTGCTGTAGTACTTGGTCGGCACGATCACGAGCGGCGCCTTGCCGCTCCATTCGCGTGCGAACTGCAGGATTTCGTCGGGACGCGACAGCTTGCTGTGGATCAGGATCGCGTCGGCGCCGGCTTCCGCGTACGCGTTCGCGCGGCGCAGCGCCTCGTCCATCCCCCAGCCCGCGATCAGCGCTTCGACGCGCGCGACGATCGAGAAGTCGGGGTCGGTCTGCGAATCCTTGCCGGCCTTGATCTTGCCGCAGAATTCGTCGATCTCGGCGAGCGGCTGGCGTTCGCCGCCGATGAAGCTGTTGGTCTTCGGAAACTGCTTGTCCTCGATGCACACGCCGGCGATGCCGCGCTGCTCGAGCTTCTTCACGAGGCGGCGCACGTTGTTGAAGTTGCCGTAGCCGGTGTCGCCGTCGAGCAGGATCGGCAGGTCGCTCGCGTCGGCCATGAATTCGAGCACGTCGACGACCTGCGTCCAGCTCGCTTCGTTGTTGTCGCGCACGCCGAACTGCGCGGAGATCGCGAGGCCCGAGGCCCAGATGCCCTTGAAGCCGGCCTCGCGGACGATCCGCGCGGACAGGCCGTTGTGCGCTTCCATCAGGAATTCGAGATCGCTGCTGACGAGCATGCGGCGCAGGCGCGCGCTGCGCGATTCGGTGAAGTTGGGTTCGCGTGCGTTCATCGTGCGGCTCCGGCGGTAGTGCGTTGAATCAGGGGAAGAATGTCTTGCGTCGCGCGTGCGACGTCGTTCGGGAAATCGATCTCGATCCACGGCGAGCCGGTGACGTCGGCGACGTCGAACGAATGGCCGCCTTCGAGCAGCAGGTCGCGCACGGCTTCCTCGTGCGGCATGTTCGCGCGGCCGCTGTCGACGTAGCCCGCGACGATCGTCGCGAGGCGGCGCGCGGTGCCTTCGGTGAAGCGGAAGAAGCCGACGGATTCGCCGATCGTGTCGTAGTCGAGGTCGACCGCGAGCTGCTTGCGCAGCTCGACCGGCACGCCGTTCTTCAGGCACAGCTTGACGGGTTCGTCGCCGGCTTCGAAGTCGCGGTCGATCAGCAGGCGGTCGACCGCGCGGTCGGAATCGGCCACTAGCGCATGCAGGATGTTCTCGTCGTACAGCACGTCCGCGTCCATCAGCAGCACGTCGCCGCCGCGCGTCATTGCCTCGGCGACGGTATGCACGGTCAGCACGCTGCCGAGGTCGTAGCGGTCGTTGATCACGATCTCGGCGGTGCGGCCGAGGCGCTTCAGTTCCTGCTCGACCTTCTCGTGCTGAAAGCCGAGCCCGAGCACGATCTCGTCGACGCCCGCGGCGTCGAGCACGCGCAGATGGCGCTCGAGCAGCGACACGTCGTCGAAGCGCAGCAGGCACTTCGGAAACTGCGCTTCGGGCGGTTGTTGCAGGCGCAAGCCGAGGCCTGCCGCAAGAATGATGGCTCGCATGGGTTCTCCAACCAAAAAGCCGGCGATCTGAACGATCAGTCGGCGAGCGGCTGCGGCGCACGGCGCCGCTGCCAGTTTCTTTCACTGAAATGCAGATAGAGCAGGCCGGGCAGGCCGAGCGCGAGTTCGCGCGCACGCTTCGCGAGCGACAGCGCGAGCGCCGCGTCGGGCGGCAAGCCGACCAGCGGCGCGAGCAGCAGGTAGCCGCCTTCCTGCGCACCGAGCGAGCCCGGGATCGCGAAGGCCGCGCCGCGAATCGCCTGGCCGACGCTTTCGAGCAGCAGCGCGTCGAGCCAGCTCACCGGATGCCCGAGGAAGTGCAGCGCGAGCCACACTTCCGCGGTGCCGACGATCCAGCCGACGAGACTCAACGCGAAGGTCTTCGCGACTTTCGCGCGGTCGCGGTACAGCGCGCCGACGGCGCCGTCGATCGCGTCGGCGCGCGTGGCGAGCGACGACCAATCGCGCGGGCCGAGCAGCTTCGACGCGAGGCGCAGGCCGCGGCCGAACAGGCCGCGCCGCTGCGCCAGATAGAACATCACCGCGAGCGCGCCGAGCACGCCGGTGGCGATCAGCGCGGGCGTGCGCAGGTGCGCGACCGACTCGTGCGTCGCATACAGGCTGAACGCGGCGATGCCGATCAGCGCGAAGGCCATCTGCGAGAGCGCCTGCATCGTCGTGCCGACGGTCACGGCGGCGGCCGCGTCGGCCATCCGCGTGCCGCGCTGCGCGAGGTGGCGCACCATCAGCACGGGGCCGCCGATCTGCCCGGCGGGCAGCAGGCTGTTCACCGACTCGCCGACCCAGCGCGCGCGCAGCGCATTGCCGAGTTCGGCGCCCGGCTGTCCGCGGCGGAACATGACCGTAATGGCTACTGCGTCGATCACGAGCGGCACGACGTGGAACGCCGCGACGAGCGCGAGGCCCCAGCCGGCCGCGAGGAACGTGGACGCCACCGCGCCGACGCCTTGCCAGGCCAGCAGGGCGATGAAGAGTGCGGTCCCGAGGGACAGCAGGATGAGGCCCGCGCGTGTCATGACCCGCTCGTGCGTCGCGTCGCCAGCTGCTTGAAGACCTGGCGGAAACCGAAATACGCGATCGCGTCCTTCATGTTCGAGATGAAACGCTTCCACGGCCGCATGCCGGGGTTCGTCACGTATTCGAACGTGAGCGACACGCGCATCTCGTTCTGGCCGAGCGGCGTGATGCGGTGGCGCAGCTTGTCGCCGTCGAACAGCACGATGCCGCCGTCGGCGATCTGCACGGAGCCCGGTTCGTCGGGCACGTCCGGGTTGCGCGTATGCAGCTCGTAGTCGAGTCGGCACGACGATTCGTCGATCACGCCGATCAGCAGCGTGTAGCGGCGGCCGTCGTAGTACGACGTGTCGTAGTGCCAGCCGATGTGGTCGCCGGGTTTCGTGTAGTAGTAGAGCGCGTACGCGTGCGGATCGTCGTCCGGCGACAGCATCAGCTTGTCGCCGGTGATTTTCTCGAGGAAGCCGATCAGCGCCTTCGAGCGATACAGCTCGGCGATGTACGGCGCCTGCTCGTCGATCGTATGGCGGCTCACGCTGCCGCCCTGCTTGTGGCCGGGCAGGTAATTGCGGTTCAGGCCGGCCTGCATCGCACGCGCGGCATCCGCCAGCTTCGCGTGCGCGTCGGCCGGCAGGAATGCGTCGAGATAGAGGAACGAGCCCTGGCGCGTGTAGTCGCCACGCAGGCGCTCGAGGTCGAGCCGGCCGACGCAGTCGGCCACGGTGCGATCGGGATCGGCCGCCTTCGCGCGCACGGGCGCGGGGCGTGCCGGGCTCAGCACGGAATCGTCGCGCGTGCTAGGAGTCATTTGGAAGCCTGGATTTCGGTTGAATTCTGCGAAAGGTCGCCGCGGTTGCCGCGCCGCACGACGCGCCACCAGTCGATCACGACCCAGGCGGCGAACAGCGGGGCGCCGATCGACGCCGCGAGCAGGAACGGCTGCACGCCGTCGACGAGCGTCACGATCGGCAGCAGGTACAGCACGTCCTCGGTCTCGAAGCCGCCGGCGAACGCCTGCTTGGTGCCGGCCTTGCCGGCGATCGATTCGATCCGCATGCGCAGGAAGAAGATCAGCGCGACGGCCGCGCCGGCCACGGCGCCGAGCAGCACCGGCGACGCGGCCATCTGGCCGCCCTGGGCGACGATGCCGACGCCCATGCTGACGAACAGCGCGACCGTGACGAGCGCATCGGCCGCGAGGTCGTAAAAATGACCGATCTTGCTGGACTTGCCGCTGATGCGCGCGAGCTCGCCGTCGGTGTGGTCGACGAAGTTCGACAGCACGATCAGGAACGCGCCCGCATTGCTCCAGCCGAAGCCGCCGTGCGCGAGGCACCAGGCGCCGGCGAGGCCGATCAGCAGGCGAAGGGTGGTGAGGTGATTCGGGGTGACCGGCGTATCGACGAGCGGTCGGACAAGCGAGCGCGCGAGCCGCGCATCCCACGTGCGTGGCAGGGGCGGTTCGGGGTGTGTGGCGGTTTTTCTTTGGTCCATCGGCGAAATATATACGGAATTGTAATTTGTTGCTTTTTATTCGATCAATGTCCTGACATGCGGGAGTGTTACCGCGTCTTGCAGGCATCGGCCGGTTCGAAAACGCGCCGGCGAACGAGGCCGCCGACCAGGCGGCCGGACCCACTTTCCAGTGTGGTCCGCATCGCGCGGCTGTCAAGGCCGCACGGGCTTCGCGGGCCGGCGCCGGCGCGCTTTTCGCGCCGGTCGGCCGGCGGCGCGCGATGGACCGGAGCTTGACCTCCGTCAGGCCGGGAAAGAGCGCAGCGGGCGACAATCGGGCACGCCGGACGGGTGTCGTCCATTGCCGAACCAAAGGCCGTCAATGTCGAGGGACCTCCGTCGATTGATGCGCGACGGCCGGCGATCGCGAACCGGCGATTCCGCCCCGATGCTTTCACGTACCTTTCGCGCGCATCGGGCAGGCCGATCGCCTGTCACGGAACGGTCGTTCGATACCCGGCAAATCCGGCAAGGATCTTTTGCATCCAGCGGACATTTCGCGGCGATCGCCTCTGCGATACTCCGACCGTGCCCGTGGTGCCGGGCCGCCCCTCGCGGCCCCAAGGGCTTCGCGTCGCTCAGGAGACACCCCCCGCGACGTCAACGACAGACCAAAGCGTCAGATAACCAGCCATGTCTTCATCACGCATCCTCGCTCCCGCCCTGCGTTCGCTCGTCCGCACCGCCGACGAAGCCGCCGCGCTGATCCGCCCCGGCATGACCGTCGCCATGAGCGGCTTCACCGGGTCGGGCTATCCGAAGGCCGTGCCGGCCGCGCTGGCCGCCCATATCGACGCGGCGCACGCGCGCGGCGAGGACTTCCGGATCAACGTGCTGACGGGCGCGTCGACCGCACCGGAACTCGACGGCGCGCTCGCCCGTACCGACGGCATCTCGATGCGGCTGCCGTACCAGTCCGACCCGACGTTGCGCGACAAGATCAACGGCGGCGAAGTCGATTACCAGGACGTCCACCTGAGCCACGTCGCGCAATATGCATGGTTCGGGCTGTACGGCGATCTCGACGTCGCGATCGTCGAAGTCGCGGGCATCCGCGAGGACGGGCTGCTGATTCCGTCCGCGTCGATCGGCAACAACAAGACCTGGCTCGAGCGCGCGAAGCACGTGATCCTCGAAGTGAATGCGCGCCAGCCGCTCGGCCTCGACGGGATGCACGACATCTACTACGGCACCGCGCTGCCGCCGCACCGCAAGCCGATTCCGCTGACGAAGAGCGACGACCGGATCGGCGAGCCGTACCTGCGCTGCCCGGCCGACAAGATCGTCGCGATCGTCGAAACCGACGCGCCGGACCGCAGCAATGCGTTCACCGCGCCGGACGCGACTTCCAGGCAGATCGCGCTGCAACTGATCGACTTCCTGCGCCACGAAGTGAAGCGCGGCCGCCTGCCGGAAAACCTGCTGCCGCTGCAGTCGGGCGTCGGCAACATCACGAACGCGGTGCTCGCGGAACTGAGTTCGGCCGGCTTCTCGAACCTGACGGCCTACACCGAGGTGATCCAGGACGGCATGCTCGACCTGCTCGACGACGGCACGCTGAGCTTCGCGTCGGCCACCGCGCTGTCGCTGAGCCCGGCTGCGGTGCAGCGTTTCGCCGACGACATCGCGACGTTCCGCGAGAAGATCGTGCTGCGCCCGCAGGAGATCAGCAACCATCCGGAACTCGTGCGCCGCCTCGGCTGCATCGCGATGAACGGGATGATCGAGGCCGACATCTACGGCAACGTGAATTCGACGCACGTGATGGGCACGAAGATCCAGAACGGCATCGGCGGCTCGGGCGACTTCGCGCGCAACGGCTATCTGTCGTGCTTCATGTCCGCGAGCACCGCGAAGGGCGGGGCGATCTCGCGGATCGTGCCGATGGCGAGCCACGTCGACCATACCGAGCACGACGTCGCGGTGGTCGTCACCGAGCAGGGGCTGGCCGACCTGCGCGGCCTGTCGCCGAAGCAGCGCGCGCGCAAGATCATCGCGACCTGCGCGCACCCGGACTACCGCCCGATGCTCGAGGATTACTTCGAGCGCGCGTCGCGCGAAAGCTTCGGCAAGCACACGCCGCATCTGCTGGCCGAGGCGCTGTCGTGGCACGAGCGCTACGTGCGCACCGGGACGATGAAGGCCTGACGAGCGGGCCCGCGGCGGGCGCGCGCCCGTCGCAGTCGAGCGACGGAATGCCGAGCGCCCGCCGCCGGAACAGCGTCGACAGCTCCATCGCGAGCGTGGCGCCCGCGTCGATCACAGCAGTTTGAATGGGCCGCCGGGCGTGCTCGTCGCGCACGTCGGCCGCGGACGGCGATGGTGCGGCGGCGCGGCGGAATACGACGCGGGGCCAACGGTTTCATGGGGCCCGGACTTGTCTTGATGGAGTCGAGCGACTATCTTGCAACCTCAAGCGAACTTGAGGTCAAGCATGAGCCGACTGGACATTGCGGACGTTGCGCGGCGCACGGGACTGCCTGCATCGACGCTGCGTTACTACGAGGAAAAGGGGCTGATCGTCCCGATCGGCCGGCATGGGCTGCGGCGGCAATACGACGAGTCGGTGCTGGAGCGTCTGGCGTTGATCGCGCTCGGCCGCGAGGCCGGTTTCTCGCTCGACGACATCCTCGCGATGGTCGGCACCGAGGGCCGGCCGGCGATCGACCGCGCGAAACTCGATGACAAGGCTGACGAGCTCGACCGCACGATTCGCCGTCTCGGCGCGGTGCGCGATGCGCTGCGGCATGCGGCCGTATGCCCGGCGGTGAACCATCTCGAATGCCCGTCGTTCCAGAAGCTGCTGCGCATTGCCGCGCATCGCCATCCGGCGCGCCGCGCGAAGCCGGAAGGCGCGTAGGCAGCGAGCCCGCGCGAGGCAGGATGCGCCGCGATAGCCGTGCGACCGCCGGACGGCTACGTGGCGACGTCACGGGTTCGACGTGCCGAATGCGACGAGGCGACATCGTCCGTGCCGGCTTCGGCATCCGCGAAACAGCCGCGCCTGCTCATCCCGCGTAATACACGCGGCATTCCATTTCGCGCCCGCGCACGATCCGCTTGCCGACGAGTGCGCCGTACGTTTCGGTGAACACGGTGCGCTGGTGCTCGCACTGCACGGCGTCGTAGAAGTAGAGCGAGACCCAGTCGGTCGGGCGCCCGGCTTCCGGCGTGCGCATGGCGGCCTGCTGGCTCAGCGCCGTGAAATGCCAGCCGCCCTTGGTCATGTGCATCACGGGCGGCGGCACGTAACCGTCCGCGTTCAGGCGCCGGTGCGTGAGCGTCGGCAGCACGCCGGCGGCCGCCTTGTTGCGGTACTGGCGATCGATGTAAAGCAGCAGTTCGACCGGCGGCTCCGTGCCGGGGCCGGCGTTTCGCATGTGACCTTGCCAGCGTCGGCGGCGGCTCAGCACGTCGTCGAGCGCGGCGCGGATGCCGACCGCGCGCCGCGGGCCGACGCCCGCGATCGTTTCGAGCTGGCCGTTGCGGGCCGCGCGTTCGAGTTCCTCCAGCGTATCGATGTGCAGCGCGTCATGAATGCGCAGCGCGAGCGCGTGACCGATGCCCGGCACGGCTTCGAATGCGGACGCGCGTTCCGCGTCGCCGCGCAGGCGGTCGAGCTGGCGCCAGCGCCCGGTCACCAGCAGCTCGGCGATCGCCTGCGCGACGCCCGCACCGATGTCGGGCAGCGCGCCGAGCGCCTCGACGCCGCCGGTTTCGAACACGGTGCGGACGTCGCGGTCGAGCGCATCGACCGTGTCGGCCGCCGCGCGGTACGCGGCGACCCGGTACGGATTCGCGCCCTGGTCGACGAGCCGTTGCGCGGCCTCGCGCAGGCAGGCCGCGATAGGCCGGTTTTCCTCGTACGTCTGGCTGACGGTCGACTGCATGGCGAGGGACCCGGAAAGCACAAACGGAATGGCTGCGGCGAGCGATGCGCCGGTCGGCTTTCAACCATTGTCGTGACGCGCGATGAAGAAAACTTGATGTGCGTCAATGGCAAACGTAGCACAGGCGCGCAGTGCACGGTCATCCAGCATTTCGGCACGACCGTGCGCGGCGCGCGATGCGGTTACGCGTCGAGAAACGACTGCGCGTTCTCGGCCTCGGCGGCCGTGCGCAGCGCGGCGAGCGCCCGTTTCTCGATTTGCCGCACGCGCTCGCGCGACATTCCCGCATCCTGCGCGATCGCGTCGTAGGTGTCGGGCTCGGCGCCGCCGAGGCCGAACCGCCGGCGCAGCACGTCGGCCTCGGTCGGCGTGACCGACCGCAGCAGCGACAGCACGCATTCGCGCATGCGCGTGTCGGCCAGTTGCTCGAACGGGCTGGCCGATGCCCGATCCTCGATCAATTCCACGAGGCCGGTATCCGCATCGGGCAGCGGCGTGTCGAGCGAAACCGGCTCGGCCGGCAGCGCGAGCACCGCGCGCAGCTTGTCTTCGTCGAGGCCGGTTTCGGCCGCGAGTTCGGCCGGCGTGGCCCGACGGCCCGTGCGCTGGCGAAAGCGCAGCACATGCCGCTGCACGCGCTGATACTGGTCGCCGACGTGCACCGGCACGCGGATCGTGCGGGAGCGATCCGCGACCGCCCGTGCGATCGCCTGGCGGATCCACCACGTCGCATAGGTCGAGAACTTGAACCCGCGCCGGTATTCGAATTTCTCGATCGCGCGCATCAGGCCGAGGCAACCGTCCTGCACGAGGTCGGACAGGTCGACGCCGCGGTTCAGGTACTTGCGCGCGATCGACAGCACGAGCCGCAGGTTCGCCTCGAGCATCGCGCGCGTTGCATCGCGCACCTTTTGCTGGCCGTCGCTCAGCGCCGCCGCGAGCGCGCGCCGTGCGACCGCGTCGAAGTGCGCTGCATCGACTGCCGACGGATCGTGCGCTGCGCTCGCGAGTGCGCGCACGGTACGGCTTGCGTCGTCGACGGCCGGCGCGACCCACGCGAGCGAGCCGAGCAGGGCGGCCACGTGGTTGCGCGCGTCGCGATATTCGTCCGAACGGCTGCCATGCGCATGCAGCGCGCCGCGCAGCGCCGAGACCGCCGCGTGCAGCGCATCGTAGCGGGCGGGCGCCGGCGTATCGTCGTCGCCGTCGGCCGACCCGGTCGCGCCTGTCGTGCGATGACGCTCGAGCAGCACGTCGACCGCAGGCGGATAGCCGGCGATCGCATGCAGTACCTGATGACGGCCCGTCTCGATTTCGCGGGCGAGCGCGATTTCGCCTTCGCGCGTGAGCAGCGGCACCGCTTGCATGCGCCGCATGTAGAGCGCGAGCGGATCGGTCGACGCGCTCGTGCCGCGTGCGAGGTCGCCGAGCATGGCCCTGCCTTCGTCGAGCGCGTCGCGATCGACCTCGACCGGCGCCGCGCCGGCGAACGGTGCGGGCGCGGCCGGCTCGTCGAGTACCGCGATGCCGATGTCGGCGAGCGCGGCGCGCACGACGTCGAGCGCGTCGGGGCTGTCGCTTTCGGGCGGCAGCGCGTCGACGAGGTCGGCGTGCGTCAGATAACCCTGCTCGCCGGCGAGCGCCAGCAACTGGATGATCGGATCGAGCGGTGTGTCCGCCCGGAGAGTGGGGCGTGGCGTAGTCATGTCGATGGCGGCGCGAGCCGCGTTCCTGTCTGGGCGGGCCGAAGCCCGCCGGTTTGCGGTTGCCGGTGGATCGCGGACGCCCGTCCGCGCCGGTCAGCCCGACATCGTTCAAGTTGAGGGCATTTGCGCCAACTTCAACGCCGGCGCTGCGGACGGGCCAGCACGCGGCGTGCCCGCGCGGCGCGCCGGAGCAGGAAACAAAAAGTAACCGATCATACGCGCGGAAATCCGCAGGGGACGTAAGCTAGAGTCACGCGCGCCGCCTGGCGGTGGCGCACGGATTCTGCCGGAGCACGAGATGAACCCGATTCCCGCCGCGAGGCCGGCCGTCGTCGCGCTGGCCGCACTGATGCTTGGCGGCTGCTACTACACGAGCCCGTACGGCTATGCACCTTATTACGCACCCGTGCCCGCCACGGTGACGCAGCGCGAGATTCCGGCCGCACCGGCCACGCCCGGTCCGGCCCAGTCGACCGTGCCGCAAGCGCAGGTCGACGCCGGCACGGCGGTGCCCGTGTATGTCGCCCCGGCCTACGTGCCGGCGCCGTATCCGTATTACTACCCGGCGTACTACTCAGGCTGGTACGGGCCGCCCGTGACGATCGGCTTCTGGGGCCGCTGGGGCGGCGGCGGATACTGGGGCGGGCGCGACGGGTACTGGCATCGTCCGTGGGGTGGCGGGCATTGGGGTGGCGGCCATGGGGGCGGGGGCCATTGGGGCGGCGGCCATCGGCACTGACGGGCGCGCGGCGGCGCGGCGCGGGAGAGCATCATGATGAACACGATTGTCCGAAGTCTGTGCGTCGTCCTGGCCGGCCTCGCGGCCGTGCCGGGCGTCGCCGATGCGCAGAGCAGCGCTTACACGAATTCGCCGGCCGAGCTGTTTGCGGGGCCGGCGCCCGATTACCCGGTGGTCGCGCAGATTCCGCCCGGCACCGCGCTGGACGTATTCGGCTGCCTGAGCGACTACACATGGTGCGACGTCGCGCTGCCGGGCGTGCGCGGCTGGATCGATGCGCAGTTGCTCGACTATCCGTACCAGGGCAACTATGTGCCGCTGCTCGAGTACGGCGCGATCATTGGTGTGCCGGTGACCGGATTCGCGATCGGCGCGTACTGGGACCGCTATTACCGGCACCGCCCGTGGTATCCCGACCGCGATCGCTGGGCGCGCCGTGCGGAGCCGCGGCTCGGCCCCGGCGGCATGCCGCCGGGGCAAGGGCGGCCGCGGCCGGGCGCACCGATGCAGGTCGCGCCGGCCGGCCCGCCGCCCGTGCATGACACGCGGCCATCGGCCACGCGCGGCGGCTGGAACGGCGCGAACCGCGTGCCGCCACCGGCTGCGCCTGCTCCTGCACCGACACCGATGCCGGGTGGAGGGGGTAATGCGCGTCCGGCCAGCCCGCCAGCGACGACCCCGATGCCGGGTTGGGCGGGTAATGCGCGTCCGGCCAGCCCGCCAGCGCCGACCCCGATGCCGGGTGGGGTGGGTAATGCACGTCCGGCCAGCCCGCCGCCGGCCGTGCCGCGCCCGTCATCGCCCACGCCGGGCGGCGAGGGCCACATGATGCCGCCGCCGGTGCGGCAGGGCGGCGGCGGTAATCGCGGCGCAGGCGGTGGCCCTGACGAATTCCGTCACTGAGGGCGCCGGTGCCGCGGCTTCTCCGGACACCGGACGAAAAAAAGCCGCTCCGAAGAGCGGCTTTCGGATCGGGCGAACGGGAAGCGGGCAAGCCGCTACCCGCCGCCTGTAGCGCGCCGTATCAGTCGTCGAGCAGGGACAGGTCGCGCACCGCACCCTTGTCGGCCGACATCACCAGCTTCGCGTATGCCTTCAGCGCCGCGGACACCTTGCGCGGACGCGGCTGGGCGGGCTTCCAGCCCTTCGCGTTCTGCTCCTCGCGGCGACGCGCCAGTTCCTCGTCCGACACCAGCACGTCGATCGTGCGGTTCGGAATGTCGATGCGGATGCGGTCGCCGTCGCGCACGAGGCCGATCGCGCCGCCCGCTGCCGCTTCCGGCGAGCAGTGGCCGATCGACAGGCCCGACGTACCGCCCGAGAAACGGCCGTCCGTCAGCAGCGCGCATGCCTTGCCGAGGCCCTTCGACTTGATGTAGCTGGTCGGGTAGAGCATTTCCTGCATGCCCGGGCCGCCCTTCGGGCCTTCGTAGCGCACGATCACGACGTCGCCGGCCTTGACCTTGTCGTTCAGGATGTTCTCGACCGCTTCGTCCTGCGATTCGGTCACGTGAGCGGAGCCTTCGAACACGAGGATGCTCTCGTCGACGCCGGCCGTCTTCACCACGCAGCCGTCGAGCGCGATGTTGCCGGTTAGCACGGCGAGGCCGCCTTCCTTCGAGAACGCATGCTCGTACGAGCGGATGCAGCCTTCGGCGCGGTCGAGGTCGAGGCTCGGCCAGCGCGTGTTTTGGCTGAACGCGACCTGCGTCGGAATGCCGGCCGGGCCGGCCAGGTAGAACGTGCGGACCGCTTCGTCCTGCGTGCGCACGATGTCCCACTGGTCGAGCGCGTCCTTCAGCGTCGGCGCGTGGACGGTCGGCACGTCGGTGTGCAGCTTGCCGGCGCGCTCGAGCTCGCCGAGGATCGCCATGATGCCGCCTGCGCGGTGCACGTCCTCGATGTGGTACTTGTTCGTGTTCGGCGCGACCTTGCACAGCTGCGGCACGGTGCGCGACAGGCGGTCGATGTCCTTCATCGTGAAGTCGATGCCGGCTTCCTGCGCGATCGCGAGCAGGTGCAGGATCGTGTTGGTCGAGCCGCCCATCGCGATGTCGAGCGTCATCGCGTTCTCGAACGCCTTGAAGCCGACCGAGCGCGGCAGCACGCGTTCTTCGTCCTGCTCGTAGTGCTGGCGCGTCAGTTCGACGATGCGGCGGCCGGCGCGCTTGAACAGCTGTTCGCGATCGGCGTGCGTGGCGACGACCGTGCCGTTGCCGGGCAGCGACAGGCCGAGCGCTTCGGTCAGGCAGTTCATCGAGTTCGCGGTGAACATGCCCGAGCACGAGCCGCAGGTCGGGCACGCCGAGCGTTCGACTTCGGCGACGTCGGCATCCGAATACGACTGGTCGGCCGCGATCACCATCGCGTCGACGAGGTCGAGCTTCTTCAGTTCGATGGCTTTGGTGACCGGGTTCGCGAGGCGCGTCTTGCCGGCTTCCATCGGCCCGCCGGACACGAAGATCACCGGAATGTTCAGGCGCATCGCGGCCATCAGCATCCCCGGCGTGATCTTGTCGCAGTTCGAGATGCACACCATCGCGTCCGCGCAGTGCGCGTTCACCATGTATTCGACCGAGTCGGCGATGATGTCGCGGCTCGGCAGCGAGTACAGCATGCCGTCGTGGCCCATCGCGATGCCGTCGTCGACCGCGATCGTGTTGAATTCCTTCGCGACGCCGCCCGCGGCTTCGATCTCGCGCGCGACGAGCTGGCCGAGATCCTTCAGGTGCACGTGCCCGGGCACGAACTGGGTGAACGAGTTGACGACCGCGATGATCGGTTTCGAGAAATCGTCGTCTTTCATGCCGGTGGCACGCCACAGCGAGCGCGCACCTGCCATGTTGCGGCCGGCGGTGGAGGTTTTGGAACGGTAAGTGGGCATGGTGAAAGCTGAAGAAATATCGCGGGAAAAGGGTGGAGGCTCGGGAATAAAGGCCTCTCTCGCGCCCGTGCGAACAACCTCTTGAGCTGCGCCCTGGGCAAACTTCGCGATTATCCCACAGCCGCCGGGCCCGTGGCGCCGGCGGGAGCGGGCGAGCGGCGCGCCGGACAGCGGCCATGCTCACCCGGCGCGCCGGCACGCAGCCCGACGCGGGTCATTGCCGGCGCAACCGGCGCGCGGCTTCACCGCCCGTTCTGCCGATGGTGAAGCCGCGCCGTGCGGCTCGATCGCGCGTCAATCGAGCAGCGTCAGGATCTCGTCGTACAGCGCCTTCGGAATTCGCACGCCGTTCGCGATGCTGCGCGCGCGGGCGTCGAAGCGCCGTTGCGACGGCAGTCGCGCGCCTTGCGCGACGATCGATTCGAACATCCGTTCGCCGCGCGCGAGCCCCGCGTCGAGATCGTCGCCGAGAAACACCTTCGGGTCGAACGCGATCACGAGCTCGCCGTGGCAAGGCGTCGCGCCGACGCCTTCGTCGAAATCCATCGATTCCCGGCTCGTCATGTCGCCGATCAGCGCGCCGCCGAGCAGTTCGACCATCGCCGCGAGCGCCGAGCCCTTGTGCCCGCCGAACGTGCGCATCGCGCCCTGCAGCGCGGCTTTCGGGTCGGTGGTCGGCTGGCCGTCGGCGTCGATCGCCCAGTGCGGCGGAATCGTCTTGCCCTGTTTCGCGTGCAGCTCGATGTCGCCGCGCGCGATCGCGCTCGTCGCGAAATCGAACACGAACGGCTCGCCGCCCGGGCGCGGCCACGCGAACGCGATCGGGTTGGTGCCGAACACCGGTTCGCGGCCGCCTTCCGGCGCGACCCAGCTATGGCTGGGATTCATCGCGATGCCGACCAGCCCTTCGGCGGCGATCGCCTCGACCTCGGGCCACAGCGCGGAGAAGTGGTAGCAATGGTTGATCGCCATCGCGGCGATCCCGTGCTGCTCCGCCATCTCGACGAGGACGGGCAGCCCGGTCTCGAAGCTCAGCAGCGAGAAGCCGCGATGCGCGTCGACCGCGACGATCGACGACGACAGCCGGCGCAGCGTCGGCACGGCTTGCGGATCGACCTTGCCTTTCTTCAGCGAGCGCACGCAGACGAGCAGCCGGTACACGCCGTGCGAATGGCACTCGTCGCGCTGGCCCTGCGTGATCACGTTGGCGATGGCGTGCGCATGCGCGTCGGACATCCCGTTGTGCGTCAGCACGCGCAGCGCGAGTGCGCGCACTTCATCGAGCGACAGGACGACTTCGGTTGCGCGCTCAGACATGGTTCACCTCGCGCGGGGCAGGCACGCCATCGATGCGTTGCGGCACGTGCAGCGGATTGCCGCTGCGAATCGCGTCCGGCAGCAACGCGTCCGGCACGTCCTGGTACGACACGGGGCGCAGGAAGCGCTCGATCGCGCGTGCGCCGACGGACGTCGTGCGCGTGTCGGACGTCGCCGGGAACGGGCCGCCGTGCACCATTGCGTGGCCGACCTCGACGCCCGTGCCGAAACCGTTGACGAGAATGCGGCCGGCCTTGCGTTCGAGCGTCGGGCGCAGCGCGGCGAACAACGCGCCGTCGCCGTCGGCGAGATGCGCGGCGATCGTCAACTGACCTTCGAGCGACTTCAGCACGCGATGGAGCGTGTCGTCATCCGGGCAGCGCACGATCAGCGATGCGGGGCCGAACACTTCGTCGCGCAATTCGGGGTGCGCGACGAACGCATCGGCCGACGTCGCGAACAGCGTCGCGCGCGCCTGGTGACGGCCGCCTTCCGCACCTTCGGCCAGCAGCTCGACCGCATCGTGATCGCGCAGCGCCGCGACGCCTTGCGCGTAGCTCGCGTGGATGGCCGGTGTCAGCATCGTCTGCGCGGCGACGGCACGCACGGCATCGGCCGCCGCTGCTTCGAATGCGCGCAGCGCGGGGCCGTCCACCGCGAGGACGAGGCCTGGATTCGTGCAGAACTGGCCGGCGCCGAGCGTGAGCGACGCGACGAACTGCGCTGCGATGGTGTCGTGACGGGCGTCGAGCGCGGCGGGACACAGCAGCACGGGATTGATCGAGCTCATTTCCGCATAGACGGGAATCGGCTCGGCTCGCGCGGCCGCGATATGCATCAGCGCGACGCCGCCGCGGCGCGAGCCGGTGAAGCCGACCGCCTTGATGCGCGGATCGGCGACGAGCGCCTGACCGATCTCGCGCGATGCGTCGAACAGCAGTGAGAACACGCCGGCCGGCATCCCGCATTCGCGCACGGCCTGCTGGATCGCGCGGCCGACGAGTTCCGACGTGCCCGGATGCGCGGAATGCGCCTTGACGATCACCGGGCAGCCGGCCGCGAGCGCCGACGCCGTGTCGCCGCCGGCCACCGAGAACGCGAGCGGGAAGTTCGACGCACCGAACACGGCGACGGGCCCGAGCGCGACGTTGCGCAGGCGCAGGTCGACGCGCGGCAGCGGCTTGCGCTCGGGACGCGCCGGATCGATCCGCGCGTCGAGAAAGCCGCCGTCCCGGACGAGCGACGCGAACAGCGCGAGCTGCCCGACCGTGCGGCCGCGTTCGCCTTCGATGCGTGCGCGCGGCAGCCCCGTTTCGACGACGCAGCGCTCGATCAGGTCGTCGCCGAGCGCCATGATGTGGCGGCCGATCGCGTCGAGGAACGCGGCGCGCGCGTCGGGCGACGTTTCGCGATAGGTGTCGAACGCGTCGTCGGCGAGCGCGCACGCCGTTTCGAGGTCGTGCAGGCTCGCGCCGCCGAACGCCGGTTCGAGCGGTTCGCCGGTGGCGGCGGCGAGCGCGTGGAGGGTGCCGTTCTGTCCGGTGACGGTCGACGGGCCGATCAGGAGCTGACCTGTGAGTTGCATGGTTTTCCTCGGAAAAGGCAGGGCCGGGCGTACTGCGCCCGGCCGTTGGAAGGGGAAAAGGGCTGAAAAAGGGCGCGGGCGCGTCAGTCCTCGTCGTCGTCGAGTTGCAGCTTGTCGGCGCGCACGCCGGTGTTTGCGCCCCAGTAGTAGATGACGAGTGCGACGGCCGCGACGACGACCGTGTCGTACGGATGCGCGAGCCGGCCCGTGCCGCCGAAGCCGCCGAGATACGACAGCACGATCATCGCTGCATAGAACGCGATCAGCCACGCGGACGAACGCACCTGTTCGGCGAGGCTCAGCTGCGCGGTCGGCACCCAGCGGCGGCACGCGAGATAGATGACGAACATCACGATCTGCAGCCCGAGCAGCCACGACACGGTGCTCCAGCCCGACCAGTAGACGATCAGCGCGGCGATCACGAACGACGCGGGGCCGGTGACGCCGAACGCGCTGGCGCGGAACGGCCGCGGCAGGTCGGGCGCGGTGCGGCGCAGCGCGGCGACCGACACGGGCGCGACCGCATAGCTCAACACCAGCGCGGCCGACACGATGTTGATCAGCGCTTCCCACGACGGAAACGGCAGCGTCCAGAAGATCGCGAGGCCGAACGTGAGCCACAGGCCCGCGCGCGGGATGCCCGACGCTTCGTCGACGCGCGTGAACACCTTGAAGAACGTGCCCGTTTTCGCCCAGCCGTAGACTACGCGCGGCGTCGCGTTCATGTAGATGTTGCCGCAGCCGCTCGGCGAGATCATCGCGTCGGCGACGACCATCACCGCGAGCCAGCCGACGCCGAGTGCAAGGGCGATGTCGCGGTACGGCAGCGAGAACGCCTTGCTCACGTCGTGCCAGCCGGCGGCGAGCATGGCCGTCGGGATGCTGCCGATGAACGCGAGCTGCAGCAGCACGTAGATCAGCGTCGACAGCAGGATCGACAGGATCAGCGCGATCGGGATCGTGCGCTGCGGATTGCGCACCTCGCTCGCGACCGAGACGATCGGCGTGAGCCCGAGATACGCGAAGATGATGCCGCCCGCGGACACGGCCATCTCGATGCCCGGCATGCCGAACGGCGCGAAGCCGTGCACGGTCAGGTTCGCGGGCTTGAAGAACGTGAACAGCACGCCGATCACCGCAAGCGGCACGATGAACTTGAAGACGCTGATAATGTTGTTCGCCTTCGCGAACGTCTTCACGCTCGAATAGTTCAGGTAAAAGAAGAAGCAGAGCAGCGCGGCCTGCACGAGCCAGCCGAGGGTGGTCGGGTCGCTCGATCCTTCGATCGTCAGGCCCGGAAACCACGCGGCCGCGTACTGGCGCGCGGCGACCACTTCGATCGCGATCAGGCTCGAGAACGCGATCAGCGTGATGAAGCCCATCAGGTAGCCGAGCAGCGGGCCGTGCGAGAACACCGGGTAGCGCACCACGCCGCCCGCGCGCGGCAGCGCGGCGCCGAGTTCGCAGTAGACGATGCCGAGCAGCAGCACCGCGAAGCCGCCGAGCAGCCACGAGAAGATACCGGCCGGGCCCGCGATCGTCGATACGTGACTCGCGGCGAACAGCCACCCCGAACCGAAAATGGCGCCGAGACCGATGAACGTGAGATCGGTCAGCGACAGCTGTTTCTTGAACTTGCCGTGACCCGCGTCGGGGTGCGCGGAACGGGAAAGCGGGACGGACGGGTGTGCGTTGCCTTGGCCTGGCATGGGCTTGTCTCCTGGAGGGAATATCGGCACAGGCTCGATGTGCGCCGCGCTCCGACGGAGCAGTGGCGCTCGCCTGCAGGCCGGCGTCGCCCGGTTCGAACGACCGGGGCGGGCCGCGGCCCGTTCACGCGCGGCGCGACGCCGGGGTTGGCGTGAACGGCCCGCAGGCCATGCCGGACCGGGGACGGCGGCGCGTAGCGGGGCAAGCCCGCGCGCCGCCGCCGGGGGCGTCGATCAGAGACCGACGTCGGGCAGCACCGGGCGCGTTTCCAGCGCCTTCGCGACGATCGCCTTCACTTCCGCGAGCGTGTCGCCTTGCAGCGCGAGGCGCGGCGGACGCGTGATCGCGCTGCCGCGGCCGACCAGTTCTTCGCACAGCTTGATGCACTGCACGAGGTCCGGGCGTGCGTCGAGGTGCAGCAGCGGCATGAACCAGCGATACAGCGCGAGCGCTTCGTCGAAGCGCTTCTGCTTCGCGAGGCGGAACAGCGTCTCGCCTTCCTTCGGAAATGCGTTCGACATGCCCGACACCCAGCCTTCGGCGCCGACCGCGATGCTCTCGACCACGACGTCGTCGAGGCCCGCGAACAGCACGAAGCGATCGCCGACCGCGTTGCGCAGGTCGATGAAGCGGCGCGTATCGCCCGACGAATCCTTGAAGCAGACGATGTTCTCGCAATCCTGCAGCGCGATCAGCACGTCGGGCGTCACGTCGTTCTTGTAGATCGGCGGGTTGTTGTAGACCATCACCGGCAGGTCGGTGCTCGTCGCAACCGCGCGAAAGTGCGCGGCGGTTTCGTGCGGTTTTGCCGAGTAGACGAGCGCGGGCATCACCATCACGCCGTCGACGCCGACGCGCTGCGCTTCGCGCACCGTGTTGCGCGCGAATTCGGTCGTGAATTCGGCGATGCCGGCGATCACGGGAACCTTGCCGCCGGCCGCGTCGCGTGCGGCTTCGATCACCTGGAGCTTCTCGCTCGTCGACAGCGACGTGTTTTCGCCGACCGTGCCGCAGACCACGAGGCCCGACACCCCGTCGTTCACCAGGTTCTTGACCACGCGGTGCGTGGCGTCGATGTCGAGGGAAAAGTCCGGCTTGAACTGGGTGCTGACGGCCGGGAAAACCCCGGTCCACTGAATGGCATTTCGGCTCACTGAAATCTCCTACGTGTTCGTATCGGTCGGCCGACAGGTGTCGGTGTGGCAACCAGTATCGCCGTGCAAACGCCCATCACGCTTGAGTCGTATCGCGGAGCAAAATGACGAAATCGGCACAGCGGCCGGCAGGGGCGCCGGGGGCGCGTTGCACTATGCCGATTTCGTCGTCGTCCTCATCGAAAAGCCACAAGCGGACGGACGCGCGACGGAGGAAGCTATGCTCCTTTCCCCACTTCGGACGGCTCATGATGAAGCGCATCCAGATCATCGATTCGCACACGGGCGGCGAACCCACTCGGCTCGTCGTGTCCGGCTTTCCGTCGCTCGGCAACGGCACGATGGCCGAGCGTCGCGACGTGCTCGCCCGCGAGTACGATCGCTACCGCACCGCGTGCATCCTGGAGCCGCGCGGCAGCGACGTGCTGGTCGGCGCGCTGCTGTGCGAGCCCGTCTCGCCCGACGCGGCGGCCGGCGTGATCTTCTTCAACAATAGCGGCTACCTGGGCATGTGCGGGCACGGCACGATCGGCGTCGTGCGCACGCTGCATCACATGGGCCGCATCGCGCCGGGTGTGCACCGGATCGAGACGCCGGTCGGCACCGTCGAGGCGACGCTGCACGACGACCTGTCGGTCAGCGTGCGCAACGTGCCCGCGTACCGCCACGCGCAGGCCGTCGAAGTCGACGTGCCGGGATACGGCCCGGTGAAGGGCGACATCGCGTGGGGCGGCAACTGGTTCTTCCTGATCAGCGACCACGGGCAGCACATCGCCGGCGACAACGTCGCGGCGCTTACCGCGTATGCGTCGGCCGTGCGCGCAGGGCTGGAACGCGCGGGCATCACCGGCGCCAACGGCGGCGAGATCGACCACATCGAGCTGTTCGCCGACGATCCCGCGCACGACAGCCGCAGCTTCGTGCTGTGCCCGGGGCTCGCTTACGACCGTTCGCCGTGCGGCACCGGCACCAGCGCGAAACTCGCGTGCCTCG
This sequence comes from Burkholderia anthina, assembly GCF_001547525.1. Classification (GTDB taxonomy): domain Bacteria; phylum Pseudomonadota; class Gammaproteobacteria; order Burkholderiales; family Burkholderiaceae; genus Burkholderia; species Burkholderia semiarida. The sequence continues at coordinate 203,008 of NZ_LNJP01000003.1, read as the reverse complement.
CGGCCGACGGCAAGCTCGCGCCGGGCGCGGTGTGGCGGCAGGCGAGCGTGATCGGCAGCGTGTTCCACGCGAGCTACGAGCTGGCCGACGGCGGCATCGTGCCGACGATTCGCGGCAGCGCGCATCTGAGCGCGGAAGCGACGCTGCTGATCGAGGAAGACGATCCGTTCGGGTGGGGCATCGGGTCGTGAGCGAAACGAAGACCGACGTCGTCGTGATCGGCGCCGGCATCGTCGGCGCGGCGTGCGCGCACGAACTCGCGCGGCGCGGGCTGCGCGTGCTCGTCGTCGACGACGCGAGCGGCGGCGCGACCGGCGCAGGCATGGGGCACCTCGTCGCGATGGACGACAACGCGGCCGAGCTCGCGCTGAGCCATTACTCGATCGAACTCTGGCGCGCGTTGAGCGGCGAGATGCCCGACGGCTGCGCATACCGCAATTGCGGCACGCTGTGGCTCGCGGCCGATGCGCACGAGATGGATCTGGCGCGCGCGAAACAGGCGACGCTCGCCGCGCACGGTGTGGCCGGCGAGCTGATCGATGCGGCAGCGCTCGCACGACTGGAGCCGATGCTGCGCGCGGGCCTCGGCGGCGCGCTGAAGATTCCCGGCGACGCGATCCTGTACGCGCCCGTCACCGCGAACTGGCTGCTGCAGCGCGCGCCGCGCATCACGTTGCGTCGCGACCGGGCCGTCGCGGTCGATGGCCCGAGCGTGATGCTCGCGAGCGGCGACGTGCTGCGCGCGGAGCGTGTGGTAGTCGCGAATGGCGTGGCGGCGCGCACACTGCTGCCCGAACTGCCGCTGCGCCCGAAAAAGGGCCATCTGCTGATTACCGACCGCTATCCGGGCCACGTGTCGCACCAGCTCGTCGAGCTCGGCTATGCGGCGAGCGCGCACGCGAGCGACGGCACGTCGGTCGCGTTCAACGTGCAGCCGCGGCCAACCGGTCAGTTGCTGATCGGCTCGTCGCGCCAGTTCGACACCGAGGATTCGCAGGTCGAGCCGCCCGTGCTCGCGCGCATGCTGCGCCGCGCGGTCGGTTACCTGCCGGATCTGGCCGACCTGAACGGCATCCGCGCATGGACCGGCTTCCGTTCCGCGAGCCCCGACGGCCTGCCGCTGCTCGGCGAGCATCCGGCGCGCCCGGGCGTGTGGCTCGCGGTCGGGCACGAAGGGCTCGGCGTCACGACCGCGCCGGGCAGTGCGCGGCTCGTCGCCGCGCTGATGGCCGGCGAGCGGCCGCCCATCGATATCGAACCGTATTTGCCGGGACGCTTCTTGAGCGCGTCCCGCGTAGCCGGAGCGCTGACATGAAACGACCCCCACGCTCACTTCGTCCGCTGTCGACCGGAGTTGGCGCTTCGGCGCTGGCGTCGGTCCCATGCAAGGCACCCCCCACGGGGGCGGCCCGGCGGAGGCTGACATGATCATTCATCTGGACGGCCGCGCGCTGACGGTAGCTGATGGCACGACCGTCGCGGCCGCCGTCGCGGCGAGCGGCGACGACACGACGCGCGTGTCGTGCACGGGCGCGGCGCGTGCGCCGTTTTGCGGGATGGGTATCTGCCAGGAGTGCCGGATGACGATCGACGGCCGGCGCCGGCTCGCGTGCCAGACGCTGTGCCGCGACGGCATGCAGGTGGAGCGCACGCGATGAAACAGGAACGACAGGAACGATTGAGCGTCGACGTCGCGATCGTCGGCGCGGGCCCGGCCGGGCTGTCAGCCGCGCGGGCCGCCGCACGAAGCGGCGCGACGGTTGCGATCGTCGACGACAACCCGCGCGCGGGCGGGCAGATCTGGCGGCAGCCGGCAGCAGTCGCACCGACGCCGGCCGCGGCCGCACGCCTCGCCGTGCTGCGCCAGCCGAACGTCACGCATCTCGCGGCGACGCGCATCGTCGCCGAAACGCAGCCGGGCACGCTGCTGCTCGAAGACGACGAACGCGGGCGGCTGCTCGATTTCCGGACGCTGATTCTCTGCTGCGGCGCGCGCGAGCTGCTGCTGCCGTTTCCGGGCTGGACGCTGCCGGGCGTGACCGGCGCGGGCGGCTTGCAGGCACTGATCAAGTACGGGCTCGACGTGCGCGGGCAGCGCATGGTGATCGCAGGCAGCGGGCCGCTGCTGCTGGCGAGCGCGGCGACGGCCCGGCAGGCCGGCGCGCGCGTATCGCACGTGCTCGAACAGGCCGCTTGGCGCGACGTGGCCGGCTTCGGTACGGGGCTGTGGCGCTGGCCGTCGAAGCTCGCGCAGGCCGCGAAGCTCGTCACGACCGCGTATCGGCCCGCTGCGTACGTCGTCGAGGCATTCGGCGACGAGCGGCTCGAACGCGTACGGATCCGGCACGGCGATCGCGAATTCGACGTCGACTGCGACCGGCTCGCATGCGGCTTCGGCCTCGTGCCGAATACCGTGCTGCCGCGGCATCTCGGCTGCCGGATCGAGAACGACGCGGTGGCCGTCGACGCGCACCAGCGCACGAGCCGCGACGGGTATTTCGCGGCGGGCGAGTGCACGGGCGTCGGCGGCAGCGAGTTGGCGATGGTCGAAGGCGAGATCGCGGGCTACGCGGCGACGGGGCAAACGGCACTGTTGGCCGCGCTCGTCGCGCGGCGCGCGCACTGGCAGGCTTTCGCGGATGCCGTGCGTGAGCGCTTCGCGATCCGCGAACCGATCCGCCGGCTCGCGCGGCCCGACACGCTGCTGTGTCGCTGCGAAGACGTGCGGTTCGACGCGGTCGCGCGGGAACCGGGCTGGACGGCCGCCAAGCTGCAGTCGCGTTGCGGGATGGGCGCGTGCCAGGGGCGCGTGTGCGGCGCGGCCGCGCAGGCGCTGTTCGGCTGGACGCCGCCCCTGCCTCGCACGCCGCTCGTGCCCGCGCGGGTCGGCACGCTGATGCTCGACGGCACGGGGGCCTGCGACAGCGCATGATGCGTGACGCTGGCGGACTGTGATGAAGCGGCCCCGGTTTGCGCCGGGCCGTGCCGCTCCTTCCATCTTTACTCCACCTTCACTTTTCCTGGCCGCCGGCCTCGGCCCGCCACGAGCGCACAGGCGATCGAGCGTCGTGGGCATGGGCACGGGTGGCGGCTCCTTCTGTCGCGGTGCCAGTTCATCGACACAGTGCCCGGGCCATCGAGCTCCATCCGCATGATGCGATCGCAGTTCAACTGCATGAAGCGCCGCGCGGCGGGGCCCGCGTGAGAGTAGGCAAGGAGGTGTGATTTAGGGTGCTCAACCGAATTGCCGATCCGGCACGCAGCGGGACAAACAACAATATATAAAATAATATAATATCGATTCTTTAATCATGTCCTATCCGCCGATGAACGACGATTTCCCGGCCGGGCTACCCGGCCCCGACCAGATGCGCGCCGCCGCCGAATCGGCCTGTGCGCTCCTGAAGGTGATGTCGAATCCCGACCGTCTGCTGCTGCTGTGCGAACTGTCGCAGGGCGAGCGCTGCGTGAGCGATCTCGAGGCGCGCCTGGACATCCATCAACCGACGCTATCGCAGCAGCTCGGCGTATTGCGGGACAACGCGCTGGTTCGTACGCGCCGCGAAGGCAAGGCGATTCACTATTCGCTCGACAGTGCGGCCGCGATCGCGGTGATGGGCGTGCTGTACGAACAGTTTTGCGGGGCGACCGTGAAGGAGGCGCGCGATGCAGATTGATGCGCTTCATTTCACGCCGTGGCTATCGCTCATCGGCGGCGTGCTGATCGGGTGCGCAGCCGTGTGGCTGGTCGCGTTCAACGCCCGGATCGCCGGTATCAGCGGGATCGTCGGCGGTCTGCTGACGGCGGGCCGTGCAGAGCGCGGCTGGCGCGCGGCGTTCGTCGCCGGGATGATCGTTGCACCCGTCGTCATGCGTTTCGCCGGGAGCAACTCGATGCCGCAGGTCGACGCCAGCTGGCTTGACGTGATGGCGGCCGGGCTGCTGGTCGGGATCGGCACACGATACGCGGGCGGTTGCACAAGCGGCCATGGTGTATGCGGAATTTCGCGCGGGGCGCTGCGCTCGGCGGTCGCGACGGCGACCTTCATGGTCGCCGGCTTCGCGACCGTGTTCGTGCGGCTGCACGTTGCGGGGAGATGACATGCAGGCAGGATTCGCATTTCTGGCAGGGCTGCTGTTCGGCGTCGGCCTCATCGTGTCGGGTATGGCCGATCCGCGGAAGGTGCTCGGTTTTCTCGATCTGGCGGGCCGCTGGGATCCGTCGCTTGCGTTCGTGATGGCCGGCGCGATCGGCGTTGCGGTGTTCGGGTTCGCGTGGGCGAAGCGCCGTACACGGTCGTGGCTCGGCCTGCCGATGCAGTTGCCGGCGCAGCGGGCGATTACCGTGCGCCTCGTCGCGGGAAGCGCGGTATTCGGCATCGGTTGGGGGATTGCCGGGTTTTGTCCCGGGCCTGCGATCGTGTCGATCGGCTTCGGGGTGGCCAAGGGAATCGGGTTCGTCGTCGCGATGCTGGCCGGAATGGCGTTGTTCGAATGGATCGAGCGACGGCGGAATGGGCCGTGAGGCTGGTGCGGCGGCTGCGCTGGAAGCGGGCGCCCGTCACGTCGTGCGTTCGTCCATCGCCGCAATGAGCCAGCCGCCCGGCGGGATGCTGTGGATCGCGTTGGCGGAAGACGTGCGCTCCGATGTGTTGTTCGACGCCGCGCTCGCGCATGGAGTCAAGATCGCGCCCGGTTCGATCTTCTCGAATGCGGGCCGTTTCGACGGCTATATCCGGCCCGGCTGCGCGCGCGTATTCGATGCGGCGCACGAGGCGGCGTTCGACACACTCGGCCGCCTCGTACGGGAAGCCATGGCGGCCGGGTAAGCGCGACGGCGCCGGCCGGTCGGACTTCCGCATACGCGAGTGCGCCGGCCGGGCGCGGTACCGAAGCGGCAAGCCTCCGCCATTTCATCGGCCGACCGCGTGCGTGGCGAGGTGCTGGCGAATCAGCGACAGGTAACGATCGCCGACCGAGAAATCGCGTGCCGCGCGCGGCAGGGCGGCGGCCGGCCGCAGCGTGGCCGGCACGCTCATGCCCAGATACCGGCACACGGCCGACGGAAAGGGCTTGCGCGTATGCCCGAGCTGACGCGCCGCGCGTTCGACGCGGGCATCGCCGACCTGGGCACGAAGCCACGCCAGCACTTGGCGATCGGTGTCGTTGACGATACGGACCAGATGTTCCATCGCGCACCTCACTGTTCATAAATACAGTACTGTAAATATAACCAGTGTTTGCGGGAACCGCAAGCGGCGGCGCGTCGGCTGGCCGTTTGGCCAGGGTCAGCGCACCGGCGCGGCGGTGCGCGTGAGCCGGGCAGCGGCCGCTGCCGGTGCGGCGATGCCCGCATAGCGCGCATCGGTCAGCGTGCCGAGAAATGCGACGATGTCGTCGATTTCCGCGTCGGTCAGCGCGGGCGGCGTACCGGGCCGGCGGTTCATCGGCGTCGAGTTGACGTTGATGTTGCCGCGATAGGCGGCCGGCACGTCGTCGAACGTTCGGGCGCCGTGATACCAGAAGCCCGGATCGGTCGAGCGCGTGTTGTAGAACGCGACCGCGTCGCGCAGCGTCGTGAACACGCCGTTGTGCATGAACGTCTGCTTGACCGCGACGTTGCGCAGCCCCGGCGTGCGCAGGTAGCCGCACCACTGCGTCGGTTCGGGCCAGCGCAGCCGCCGCGCGGTGTCGCACAGCCCGTTGTCGAAGTGGCGCGGATCGCGGTTCGCCGGCAGCGCACGGTTGCGCGGCACCGCGATCGCGTCGTAGCCGAAATCGGTGAACAGCGAGCGCTCCGGGCGGCTCGACGTGTCCGACAGCGTATGGCAGGTCATGCAATTGCCCTTGTCCGGATTGCGGAACAGCGCGAGCCCGCGCATCTCGGCCGGCGCGAGCGGCTTGCGCGTGCGCAGGAACGCATCGAAGCGCGACGTGAACGGCGCCATCTCGTCGCTCTGCAGATAGGCTTCGACGGCCGAACCGAGCGCGCGCACCAGGCGCTCGGGGTCGCGCCGCACCGGCGCGCCGAAGCGCGCGGCGAGATCGGTCGCGAGTTCGGTCGCATTCACCTTGCGCAGCAGCGCGGCCGGCGACCGGTTGTTCATCTCGTTCGGATCGAACAGCGGCCCGCGGATCTGTTCGGCGAGCGTATCCGCGCGGCCGTCGCTGAACAGGCCGCCGAACGGCGACGGCGCGGGCGCATCGTCGTCCTGATAGAAGTGGCGGCGCGGCACGTAGCGCACGTACAGCAGCGACGGCGCATTGCGCTGGCTGAAGCGCCCGGGCCGGCTGCCTTCCGGCACGCCGGGCCCGGCAAGCGACGCGGCCGACAGCGTCGGCGCGAACGCGCGGCCCGGATCGTGGCAGCCCGCGCAGGACATGCCGCGCGGCTCGGACAGCCGTGCGTCGAAGAAGATCCGGCGGCCGAGCGCGACGAGCGTCGGGTCGGGCGCGAAGCGCGCGGTGGCCGCATCGATCTTGCCCGTCACCTGCGGCGTGCCGTTGCCGATCGTGTCGACGACGCGCGACGGCGGCGCGCCGGGCAGCAGGACCGTTTCGGCCGGCGCGGCGTGGGTCGCGAGCGTCAGGCCGGCGAGCAGGGTGGCGGCAAGCGTGTGCAGACCACGTACGCCCGGCCCGTCACGTCGAACTTCGTCACTCACGGCGCGATGAACCCCGTCTTGTCGCAGGCGAGCGTCCTGCCCGACTGATTGCACGACGCCAGGAGCTTGCCGGCCGCCGAATACGCATGGAACACCCAGCCCGTCGCCGGGGCGGCGTTGCGCTCCATGATCAGGAAACCGAAGCTGTTGTTGTGCGACAGCCGCTCGATCACGGCGCCCGGCGCGGGTGTCAGGCCGGCCGGGAACGGGTCGGGCAGCGCGACGTCGAGGTTGTCGCCGCCGTTGCCGGACACGATCGTCGCCGGGTGCCCCGACGAGAAGTTGATCGCCTGGAAATCGTGCACGTGGCCGTGCAGCGCGACGTGCACGCCCGGCGGGTAGTACGCCTGCGCGTTGAGGCTCGACATCACCGACTGCAGCGCGAGGTTGCCCGGCGCGGGTGTGCTGCCGGCGATCGGCGCGAATGCGAGAATCGGATGATGGTTCGTGAAGATCGTCGTCGTCATGCCGGGCTTCGACGCGAGCGATGCGACCGTCTGGAACTGCTTCTGGTAGATGCCGAACTGCGCGTCGGTGGTCTTGAGCGGCGTGCGGCCGACCTTCGCGGTGTCGAACACGATCACCTGCGAGCCGTCGCCGAGCGAAACCGCATAGGGCTCCGAATAGTTCGCGTTGTTGTCGTTGGCCGGATCGTCGCACGAGCGTGCGGCGGAGTACGGGCGCGGGTCGAGGAAGCGGAACCACCCCTGGCCCGCCCGCGCGCATTCCTCGTGGTTGCCGCGCACGACCACCCACGGCGCCTTCGCGAGCAGCGGCGCGGCCGGGCGGAACAGGTCGGCCTGCCACGTATCCCAGCCGTAGCCCCACGGGCTGTCCTTGCAGCCGGCGATGTCCGGCGGGCATGCGTTCTCGCGGTAGTGGTAATCGCCGACGTGCAGCACGAGATCGGGCGACAGCTTCGCGACGCTGGCCGCGATCGAGCCGAGCGGCCAGACCGCGGCGTCGTTGCACGCCTGCCATGCGTTGTCGGCCTTCTTCATCCGGCAGCCCGTGTCGGCGATGATCGCGATGCGCCGCGGCTGCGCTTTCGGCAGCGGCAGCGTGCGGCCCGCGACGCTCGCCGCCTGCGCGCCGGCGGGCAGCGTGGCCTCGCAGACGGACACCGGGAAGCTCGACGGTTTCGAATCGGCCGGGTCGCTGGCGGTCGGCCGCTGAGCGACGGTCGCCGCGCCTGCGCGCAGCGCCATGCGCGACAGCTTGCCGTCGACGGTCAGTTGCGGGCATATCGGATCGCCGGCCGACGCGGGCGTGTAGTCGGTGATGACGCGCGCGATCGCCTGGTTCGCATCGCCGATCTCGACCCATGCGGCCTGGACGTTGGCCGACGCGCTGGCCGGATCGTCCGGCGTATCGATGTGATTCAAGCACGCGGACAGCGCGGCGAGGGCAACAAGCGGGGCGCAGCGCACGAGCAGCGCGCGCGAGAGGATTCGTCGCATGGGAAGGGGAAGCGCCGTAGGAAAGCCGTCAACGATACGCAGCGCGAATGTAAGAAATGTGAAAAGCGCGGCGCGACAGCGCGCATGAACGGGGCAATCGGCCTTGACTTCAAGCCGGCTTGAAGCAGTATCGTCCGGTTCGTCATCAACGAATCGGAAGGGAATCGACGATGGAAGCCAACCGGCCCAACGAAGCGCAATCCGCGCTATGGAACGGTCCGTCGGGGCGCGCATGGGTCGATGCGCAGGCGCTGATGGACCGGATGTTCGAGCCGTTCGAAACGCTGCTGGCGGATGCCGCGGCAGCGTCGTCCGCAATGCACGTGCTCGATGTCGGCTGCGGCACGGGCGCGGTCACGCTCGCGATCGCGCGGCGGCTCGGCGCGGGCGCGCAGTGCACGGGCATCGACATTTCGGCGCCGATGATCGACGCTGCCCGCGCGCGTGCAGAACGCAGCGGCGTGCGCGCCCGGTTCGTGTGCGCGGACGGGCAGACGCATGCGTTCGAGCCTGCCAGCGTCGACCTGTTCGTGTCGCGCCTCGGCGTGATGTTCTTCGACGACCCGGTGCAGGCGTTCGCGAACCTGCGGCATGCGGCGCGGCCCGGCGCGCGGATGCGGTTCGTCGCGTGGCGCGGCGCGGCCGACAACCCGTTCATGACGACGGCCGAGCGGGCGGCCGCGCCGCTGTTGCCGAACCTGCCCGCGCGCCAGCCCGGCGCGCCGGGGCAGTTCGCGTTCGGCGACCGGCAGCGGATCGCGTCGGTGCTGTCGGACAGCGGCTGGGCCGACGTCGCGATCGAGCCGGTCGACCGCGCGTGTGTGCTGCCGGCGTCCGCGCTGGACGACTACATCGCCCGGCTGGGCCCCGTCGGCCTCGCATTGCTGAAGGCGGACGAAGCAACGCGGCAGCGCGTGATCGACACGACGCGCGCGGCGTTCGAGCCGTACGTGCATGGCGCCGAGGTGCGGTTCGATGCGGCGTGCTGGCTGGTGACGGCGCGCGCGCCGTCTGCCTGATGTGTAGCGTGAAAGCCGCGGAAGCGGATCAGGGAAGCCCTGGCCGCCCGTCCGCACCGGGATGATGCGCACTCGCGTGACGAAGCAGGGCCGCGCGACGTGCGTGCGTCAGCGTTTACGCGCGCGCAGCATCAACCACGCGCAACCGCCGGCCGCCAGCACGAGACCGAGCAGGACGGCCTCCACGCCGAGCGCGAAACCGGGCGGCATTTCGCCGCTGTTCGGCACCGGCGCCAGGTTGCCGGCCATTGCGACGGCGCCGCCGGCGAGCAGCGCCGCGCAGACGATCCAGTAGATCTTGCCGCGCGGCGGCGCCGCGCGGATTCGCCACAGCGCGATGGCGCCGCCGCCGAGGTACAGCACGGCGAGCGTGGCGAGCGCGATGACGTCGGCCGCGCGGCTGTGCAGCAGCCCGCTCATTCGGCCTCCGTCGCGTGCCCCGGCGCGCGGCTCAGCAGATGCGTGCGCGTGTCTGCCGCGAGCGACACGTAGCGTTCGTACTGGCGCAGCACGTCGGCGATCACTTCGTCGCCGCGCAGGTATTCGACGTCGTAGCCGAGCCGGCCATCCTCGAAGAACGTGACGATGCCATACACGTGCGCACGCGACGCGTCGGGCTCGGCCGCCTCGCGCACCAGGAACGCGGCCGCGGATTTCGCGGTGACGCGCACGCCGTACACGAAATCGCGATGGTCGGCGGTCGGCACGGTGAGCCGCACCGCATCGTCGCTGTCGCGCTGCACGTGCGCATCGACGCCGCTCGCGCGCAACTCGTCGGCGACCCTGCGCAGCGCGGGCTCGACCGTTTCCGCGACGAACTGGCGCGCCTCGGCCTCGGTCGTCTGACGCAGGATGTGCGTCAGGCGATGGCGCCAGTGCTGGCCGGTCCAGAAGCTCGTCGCGGGTGCGACGTCCTGCGAATAGTGCGCGCGGTCGGCCGCGAGCCCGCGCCACAGCCCATAGCAGAGCGCGAGCATGATGAGGGCGACCGGCAGCGCGGCAATCAGCGTCATCGCCTGCAATGCGCCGAGCCCGCCCGCGACGAGCAGCACCGCGGCCGTCACGCCGAGCAACGCGGCCCAGAACAGCCGCTGCCAGACCGGCGAATGCGCGCTGCCGCGCGTCGCGATCTGGTCGATCACGAACGCGCCCGAATCCGCGGACGTGACGAAGAACACCGCGATCAGCACGATCGCGACGATCGACAGCAGTTGCGGCAACGGCAGGAAATCGAAGAAGCGGAACAGCAGCGCATCGACGCTGGTCGCCGTCTGCGCGAGCGCGCCGGCCGCGCCGTGCGTATCGAGCCAGATCGCGCTGTTGCCGAACACCGTCATCCACACGAGGTTGAACGCCGTCGGCACGAGCAGCACGCCGATCACGAACTGGCGGATCGTGCGGCCCCGCGAGATTCGCGCAATGAACATGCCGACGAACGGCGACCACGACACCCACCACGCCCAGTAGAGGATCGTCCAGCCGCCGAACCAGCCTTCCTCGCGCGGCGGCGCGTACGCATAGGTGCGGAACGACAGGTCGACGAGGCTCGACAGGTACTGGCCGATATTGTCGGCGAGCGCGCGCAGCAGGAATGCCGTCGGGCCGGCGATGGCCACGAACGCGAGCAGCAGGAACGCGAGCAGCAGGTTCAGCTCGGACAGCCGGCGCACGCCCTTGTCGAGGCCGGTCGCGGCCGAAACGCCCGCGAGGATCACGACGAGCGCGACGAGCCCGATGCGAAACAGGTTGCCGCCCGTATCCCAGCCGGCGACCGTATGCAGGCCCGCGCTCAGCTGCATCACGCCGTAGCCGAGCGTCGTCGCGATGCCGGCGACCGTGCCGACCAGCGCGAACGCATCGACCGTGTGGCCGATCCAGCCGTCGATGCGCTCGCGCAGCACCGGATACAGCCCCGAGCGCAGCGTCAGCGGCAGGTTGTAGCGGAAGCCGAAGTACGCAAGCACGAGCCCCATCAGCCCGTAGACGGCCCACGCATGGAAGCCCCAGTGGAAGAAGGTCATCAGCATCGCCTCGCGCGCGGCATCGGGCGTGCCGGGGGCGACCGTCGGCGGCTTCAGGAAATGCTGCATCGGCTCGCCGACGCCGAAGTACATCAGGCCGATGCCCATGCCGGCCGCGAACAGCATCGCCGTCCACGACACGAAGCTGAATTCGGGTTCGGCATCGTCGGGGCCGAGCCGGATCTTGCCGAAGTCGCTGGCGGCGATCAGCACGAGAAACACGAGGAAGCCGGTGACGGCGAGCACGTAGAACCAGTCGAAACGTGCGATGACCCATTGCTGGCCGGCGAGGAACAGCGCGCCGGCTTCGCTCGGGTGCAGCGCGCACACGACGAGCAGCGCGCCGATCACGGCGAGCGCGGGCAGGACGACCTGCGGCTTGAATGTCGTGCGAGGCGAGGGACGGAGATCCGGCATGGCGGGTATCCAGTTGTGGGCGCAACGACGCGCAACGCCGCCCGGCGCGCACGTCGCGCGTCGGACCCTGATACGGCATGCGTCGAGTGTACCGCGGTGTCAGGACTGCAAGAACGGGTATGCAGAGGGAATCGAACCTGACGAATTGTAAGGTATCGGGGCGATCGGGAAAACCGGCGCGCTGCGCCGGGCGGGCTGGTGGCGGGACGGGGAAACGTCGTGGAGAACGTCTATGAGGCGCCCGGACGGCGCATGCAGGGTGCGCATCGTCCGGGGCGTGGAGAGCGTGCCGAAGGGCCGCCCGGCGGGTTCAGAACGTGACGGCGATCCCCGCCATGCCGACGAACTGGCCGCGCGTCGTCGACGGCGTGAGCTGCTGCGAATCGCCGACGATCGGCGCCGCGTCGACGATGTGCCCGGCGCCTTGTGCGCCGAGCGTCTGCCCGCTCGAATGCGTGTACGCCTGCAGCGCGTAGAGCGTCGTGCGTTTCGACAGGCTGTACGACTCCTTCAGCGAATACTGTTGATAGCGGGCCGCGCTCGCGACGCCGTTCGCCTTCGATGCGAGCGTGTACGCGAATGCGCCGGCCACCGAGAACGTCGGCGTGAAGCGGTACGCGGCGAGCGCGCCGTAGGTGTTGAACACGGCCGTGTCGGTGAAGGCCGAGCCGTTGCCGGGCAGGTACTTCACGTTCGAATAGTTGAGCCCCATCGTCAGGTCGCCGAGCGTGTAGTTGCCGGCCGCCGCGACTTGTTCGACGGCCTTCGCGGTCAGATAACCCTGGTTCAGCACGGATACCGCGAAGCTGCCCGACGCTGCGGTGGCCGGATTCTGGAAGCCTGCGGACGAACCCGAGCTGTTGATCCGCAGGTAGCCGGCCGCGATCCCGATCGGCCCGTTCGCGTAGCGCAGCGCGGCGCTGAACGTGTTGCCCTTGCCGGTCGCGCCGGCGATGCCGCCGAATGCGTACATCGCGCTCGCGGTGAGTCCGGCGAAGGTCGGCGACGTATAGGTGACCGAGTTGTTCACGCGGATCGTCGTGTCGAGGCCGTCGATGTCGCCCGGATGCGCGCCGGTGGCGCCGGTCAGCCAACTGCTCGACGCGTACGGGCCGACGAACAGGAAGTACGGCGTGTACTGACGGCCGGCCGTGACCGTGCCGTAGCGAACGTTGCGCAGGCCGACGAAGGCCTGGCGGTTGAAGATCGTGCCTGCGGCGGCCTGTGCGCCCGTATTCAGGTTGAAGCCGGCCTGCAGGTCGAAGATCGCGTGCGTGCCGCCGCCGAGATCCTCGTCGCCGCGCAGCCCGAACTTCGACGCATACAGGTTGCCGTCGCGCATATAGACGTTCGAGTGTCCCTGCTGGTTGTTCACGTACGCGATCGAATCGTCGACCACGCCGTACAGCGTCACGCTGCTCTGCGCATGGGCGGCGGTCGTGCCGAGCGACGCGGCCGATAAAATGAGGATTGCATAACGGTTCACGGGTGCTGTCATTGTCGATCTCCGGGTCTCTTCATCTTTTCAAGGGGGCGGGAGGTTGAATGCCTCCTCTGTGGCAGGCGGCGGGCCGCGCGGACGGCCCGCCTGATCGGGTTGGCTTCGGCCTCAGCGATTCAGCGGTTCAATGGTCGAACGCGACGACGAGGCGGCGCCATGCGCCGTCCCGCGTATCCTGCTCGACGCGCGCACCGCGCACGGCCACCGGGCCTTGCAGCGACGCGGGCAGCAGGATCTCGACACGGTCGGCCGGGCGCGCCGGGCGGCCGTCCCAGCGGACCGACACACCGAGCGCGCCGGATGCTTCGCGGCCGGTCTCGATGCGCCACAGTCCGTATTCGCCGTCGCGCCACGCTTCCGTTTCGCCGTCGTCCTCGATGCATTCGCCGTACGCGACGCCGTCCTCGATCCGTGGCGCGACGAGGAAGCCGCGCGTGTCGGCGCGCGCACCGAAGTGCTGTTCCGCGACGTTCAGCGGCAGCACGCGGCCTTCGCGCAGCAGCATCACCGGCGTGTCGAGCGGCGCGGGCAGCGTCACGCTCGCGCCGCCGTCGAACGATTGCGCGCTCGCGCAGCACGTCCAGCGTGCGCCCGACGGCAGATACACCGTGCGCTCGGACTGGCCGGGATCGACGACCGGCGCGACCAGCAGCGCGTCGCCGAGCATCATGTCGTCGCACGCGTCGTAGCAGCGCGCGTCGCCCGGGAAGTCGGCGAAGGTCGGCCGCAGCACGGGCTCGTAGCGCGTCGTCGACAACCACAGCAGGTGATAGAGGTAGGGCAGCAGCCGGTAGCGCTGCTTGATCAGCGACGCGATCTGCGCGGTGATCTCCGGGTACATCCACGGTTCGTTGACGGTGCCGTCGTCGTTCCACGAATGAATGCTGAAGCGCGGCATGAAGATGCCGAACTGCACCCAGCGCAGCAGCAACTCCGGCGACGGCGCGGGGCCGGAGAAGCCGCCGATGTCGTGGCCGATGTTCGATACGCCCGACAGCGCGAGCCCGAGGCCCATCTTCAGGTTGTAGCGCAGCGTTTCCCACGACGTGTAGTTGTCGCCGGACCACGTCTGCACGTAGCGCTGCATGCCGGCGCCGCCGGAGCGCGACACGAGGAATGGCCGCCGCGCCGGCGCATGCGCGCGCTGCGCGTCGCGCGACGCGCGCATCATCAGCATCGTCTGCAGGACCTTCGCCTCGCGCGCCGGAAACGGCTGGCCGAAGCCGTGCGCGATCGCGTCGGGCGACCAGATCTCGTATTCGTTGTTGTCGTTCCAGGTCGACTCGATCCCGTATTCCAGCAGCGCCGACGTGACTTGCTCGCGCCACCAGCAGTAGGCGTCCGGCTGCGTGAAGTCGACGTACGCGCCGACCTCGTCCCAGAACTGCACCCACGCGGGCTCGCCGCAGGCCGAGCGGATCAGCAGGCCGCGCTTCGCGGCGTCGTCGAAGGCCGGATGGTCGCGCAGCAGGCACGGCTTGATGTTCGCGCACAGGCGGATGCCGTGGTCGCGATAGTGCTGCACGAAACCCTGCGCGTCGGGAAACTTGTCGCGGTTCCAGTTGAACACGTAGCGCTTCGCGCCGATCGACGTATAGCCCGACGACAGGTGGAACGAATCGCACAGGATGTCGTGTGCGTCGCACTGCTCGACGAACTGGTTCATCTGCTGCTGCGCGTCCGGCGCATCGGTGTAGCTCATCGTCGAGCCCGAATAGCCGAGCCCCCATTTCGGCGTGCGCGCGGGGCGCCCGGTCAGCCACGTGAAGCGCCGCGCGGCCGCGAGCGGCGTATCGGGCGACGCGATGAAGTAGTAGTCGAGATCGCCGTGTTCGGCGACGAAGTAGCGATAGAGCCCGTGGTAGTTGTCGAGTTCGCGGCCCATGTCGAACGTGCAGTCCGACAGCGTGTCGTAGAACAGCCCGAACCCCTGGCGCGCATCGGGCGACCACGTGATGTAGAACGGGATGTGCTTGTAAAGCGGGTCGGTGTGCTTCGCGCTGTAGCCCATCGCGTCGATGTTGCGCATCTCGAAGCGCGCGCCCGTGCGGTCGAGTTCGCCCGCGCGTTCGCCGAGGCCGAATACCTTGTCGCCCCGCTCGCGGGCGACGTAGTGATACGCACGATCGTCCCACCAGCCGAAGTTGTACGCTTGCGTCGCGCGGTCGGCGAGTGCGACGCGCCATGCGCCGTCCGCGCCGCGCATCGACCACGTGCAATGGCCGCATTGCCGGCGCACCGCGAGCCGGATCTGCGCGGTTTCGATCCGCACGCCGTCGTCGTCTTCGGCGAAGTCGTAGTGGGGCAGCGCGAAGCCGCTCAGGTCGAGCCGGTCGCGCCCGTCGAGCGGCACGTCGTCGAGGCCGGGCGCGATGGTCCACGTGCGCGGGGTGCGCGCCGTCGCGTCGGGCAGCACGCGCAAGCGCACGATGTCGTCCTCGAGCACGAAGATTTCGAGGGTGGCGCCCGTATCGGACGCGAGCAGCACGCGGTTCGCGTGGTGGCTGGCGACGCGGAACACGGGCGGATGAAGGAGCGAAGTCATAAGGCGATTCCTGGTGAAAACGGAGCTCAGGCGTGCTGCGCGAGCAGGCGTTCCTGCTTCGACTGGCCGCGGATCAGCACCGCGAGCAGCGTGACGCCGATGATGTCGAACAGGCCGAGGCACGCGAACAGCGGCGCATAGCCGATCTTGTCGGCGAGCGCGCCGACCAGCAGCGAGAAGCCGAGGCCGCCGATCCACGCGGCCATCCCGGCGAAGCCGCTGGCGGTGCCGACCTCCTCGGAATCGAACACGTCGGCCGACAGCGTGTTGACGAGCGCGGAGATCATCTGGTGCGCGAAGCCGCCGACGCAGAACAGCGCAATCGCGGTGTACGGCGACGACACGAGCCCGATCATCGCCGGCCCGAGCATCAGCACCGCGCCGAGCGCGACGCCGGCGACGCGCGACCACACGAGGGGCAGCTTGAAGCGGTTCGCGAGGTAGGGCGACAGGTAGCCGCCGGCGATGCCGCCGAGGTCGGCCGCGAGAAACGGCATCCACGCGAACACCGCGATCTGCGTGAGCGGCATGTGGCGCTCGGTCGCGAGATACAGCGGAATCCAGAAGCTGAAAGTCTGCCATGCGGGCTCCGCGAAGAAGCGCGGCAGCGCGATCGCCCAGAAGCGCCGGGCGGTGACGACGTCGCGGACGCGGCGCCTGGACACGGGCGGCATCGTGGCCTGGCCGTCGCGGATCAGCGTGCGTTCCCGCGCCGTGATGCGCGGATGGTCGGCCGGCGACCGGTACTGCGTGTACCAGAGCGCGGCCCAGATGAAGCCGAGCGCGCCGGTGACCATGAACGCGGCCTGCCAGCCGAACCGCATCGAGATGAACACGACGAGCGGCGGCGCGATCGCGGCGCCGAGCGACGTGCCCGCGTTGAAGTAGCCCACCGCGACGGATTTCTCGCGGTCGGGAAACCATTCGGCGACGGCCTTCATCCCCGACGGAATCGCGGCCGCCTCGAACAGGCCCAGAAAGCCGCGCAGGATACCGAGCGACAGCCAGCCGGACGCGAAGCCGTGCGCGACGCCGACCACCGACCACAGCATCGCGAACAGCGCGAAGCCGAGCCGCAGCCCGATCAGGTCGACGATGAACCCGCATACCGGCTGCATGATCGTGTAGCCGATCTGGAACGCGCCGACGATATACGAGTACTGCTGCGTCGAGATCGCGAACACCTGCTTGAGCTCGGGCGCGAGCACCGCGAGGGAATTCCGTGCGAGGTAGTTGAGAATCGTGCCGAGACACACGAGCACGATGATCCACCAGCGCAACGCCTTGACTGTCTTCACTGCTGTCTCCTGTCAGGCAGGGCGGGCGCGCGGCGCCTGCCCGGTCCATGAGGGCCATCCGTCGGGATGGCTTGTTTCGTTTTCGTTCGTACGATGTCCGATCTTGATCCGAGCCGGTTTGTACCGGTTTATATCGGATCCACGGTGTTCGAGCGAACATTTGGTCGTCGTCACACTGCAATGTTATCTGACGACTGATCATTTTCGAACATCCTATGTTCGAATGCGAATCCGGTCAACGTGAATCTGCATTCGAACGAACTTGCTTGGGGTTTTCCCGATGACGATGCGCCAAACACAGGGGCCGGGACGGAAGGCCGTCGTCCGTCAAAGGCCCGTGCGGCGCGGGCGGGCGATCTCGCGGACGGCTGACGAAGGCGGGCGGGGCGTGACAACCCTGATGAAAATTTATTTTTTTCCTGCCATCAGATTGTGTAAATTCATTTTCATCGAACCTTGCAACAACCCTTCGCATGACGCCTCTCGTTCCGCCCGATGTCAGTCACGACGAACCCGCGATCGCCGAGCGGATCGCGTCGGCGATGCCGTTGATGACGCCGATTCACCGGCGCATGGGCGAATTCGTGCTGGCGAACCCGTTTCGCGCGGCGACGATGCGGATCGACGAGCTCGCGCAGGCCGTGAATGCGTCGATCGCGACCGCGAACCGCTTCGCGAAGGCGCTCGGTTTCGACGGCTATCCGGCGATGCGCGCGGCGCTCGTGCGCGGCTTCGAGGCCACGCTCGGGCCGGTCGAGCGGCTGCGTTCGGCGCAGGAGCAGGAGCCCGGCGTACGCGGCGCGGTCTGGATCGATGCGGTGTTCGACCAGGCTGTCGCCAACATCGAGAACACGCGCGCGCAACTGGATGCGGCCGACGTCGAGGCGGCGGTCGAGGCGATCGTCGGCGCACGGCGCGTGCTGATTCTCGGCGCCGGGTCGAGCGCGTTTCTGACCGGATTGATGGAGCACGGACTGTCCGTCTGCCATGACAGCGTGCAGTCGCTCGCGCTGCTCGGCGGCCCGTCGCATGCGGCGCGACGTCTGTACACCGCCGATTCGCGCGATCTCGTGATCGCGCTCGCGTTTCCGCGCTACGTGAAGGACACGATCGAGCTGGCCCGTCGTGCGGCCGCGCGCGGCGCGCGCGTGCTCGGTATCTCCGACGGCCCGCAATCGCCGCTCGCGCCGATCGCGTCGCTGAACCTGTACGTCAAGGCCGAGCGGCGTTTTGCCGCCACGTCGGAGGCCGCGGTGCTGACGATGATCGAGGCGCTGATCGACGCGGTCGCGCTGCGCACGCACCGGTCCGCGAAATCCGCCGCCGAGATGACCGAATTCCTGCTGCCGTGGCTCGTGCAGCCGCAAGCGGCGCTGCCGGCCGCCAACCCTTCTTCCCCCCGTCCGAAAAAATCATGACTTCACCCGCGATCGTCGCGATTCACGGCGGCGCAGGCACGATCCTGCGCGAAGCGATGGATACCGACACCGAACGTCGGTACCGCGCCGAACTCACCGCGATCCTGCAGGCCGCGCAACAGGTGCTGGCCGACGGCGGCAGCGCGCTCGACGCCGTCACCGTCGCGGTGCGGATGCTCGAGGATTGCCCGCTGTTCAACGCCGGGCGCGGCGCCGTGTATACGGCTGAAGGCAAGCACGAACTCGACGCGGCGGTCATGGACGGCGCGACGCTCGGCGCCGGCGCGATCTGCTGCGCGACCCGCGTGCGCAATCCCGTACTCGCCGCGCGGCGCGTGATGGAGGCGAGCGAGCACGTGCTGTTCGCCGGCGCGGGCGCCGACGCATTCGCGGCCGCGCAGGGGCTCGAGCTCGTGGAACCCGGCTACTTCGACACCGAAGCGCGGCATGCGCAGTGGGTCAAGGCGCGCGCGGCGGCCGGCGCGATGCTCGATCACGATGCGGCGACGTTCGTGTTCGGCCAGTCGCAGCCGCAACCCGCCGAACCGCTCGATCCGGACCGCAAGCACGGCACGGTCGGCGCGGTCGCGTGCGACGTGCATGGCCATATCGCGGCGGCGACGTCGACGGGCGGCATCACGAACAAGCAGCCGGGGCGCGTCGGCGATTCGCCGATCATCGGCGCCGGCTGCTATGCGGACGACGCGACCTGCGCGGTCTCGTCGACGGGCACCGGCGAGACGTTCATCCGGCTCGCGACCGCGCATGACGTCGCCGCGCAGATCGCGTATCGCGGCGCGTCGCTCGCCGACGCCGCGCACGACGTCGTGATGAACAAGCTGCCGCGCCTGGCGGGCCGCGGCGGGATCATCGCGGTCGACGCGCACGGCAACGTCGCGATGCCGTTCAACACCGAAGGGATGTACCGCGGCTACGCGCGCGTCGGGGAAGCGCCGGTCGTCGGCATCTACCGCGACGACGCGGCCTGAAACCGGATCGCACGAGGAGATACGCGATGACTTCGAGCCGTAACCCGTCGGCCTTGGCGCTGCCCGAGCAGCGCGTGGTGGCCGTCGACGACCTGTCGGTCACGTTCCGCCGCGAAAGCGCGACGTTCGACGCGGTGCGCAACGTGTCGTTTCACGTCGATCGCGGCGAGACGCTCGCGATCGTCGGCGAATCGGGCTCCGGCAAGTCGGTCACGTCGCTCGCGCTGATGCGGCTCGTCGAGCACGGCGGCGGCGAGATCACGAGCGGACGGATCGCGTTCCGGCGCCGTGGCGGCGCGCTGGTCGATCTCGCGCAGGCGAGCGCCGCGACGATGCGCGGCATCCGCGGCGCGGACATCGCGATGATCTTCCAGGAGCCGATGACGTCGCTGAACCCGGTGTTTACGGTCGGCGACCAGATC
Organism: Burkholderia anthina; assembly: GCF_001547525.1. Taxonomy (GTDB): domain Bacteria; phylum Pseudomonadota; class Gammaproteobacteria; order Burkholderiales; family Burkholderiaceae; genus Burkholderia; species Burkholderia semiarida. The sequence goes on along the minus strand of NZ_LNJP01000003.1, from coordinate 183,253 downwards.
AGCGAGGCGATCGCGCTGCACCAGTCGAAGAGCGCGGCCGAAGCCCGCGCGGAAGCGCTGCGGCTGCTCGATCTCGTGCGCATCCCGGAAGCGCGCCGCGTGTTCGCGCGCTATCCGCACCAACTGTCGGGCGGGATGCGGCAGCGCGTGATGATCGCGATGGCGCTGTCGTGCCGGCCCGCGCTGCTGATCGCCGACGAGCCGACGACCGCGCTCGACGTGACGATCCAGGCGCAGATCCTGCAACTGATCCGCGGGCTGCAGGACGAAATGAACATGGGCGTGATCTTCATCACGCACGACATGGGCGTGGTGGCCGAAGTGGCCGACCGCGTGCTCGTGATGTATCGCGGCGAGAAGGTCGAGGAGGGCGAGTCGGACCGCATCTTCGCGACGCCCGCGCATCGCTACACGCGGGCGCTGCTCGCGGCCGTGCCGCGGCTCGGCTCGATGCAGGGCACCGACGCGCCGGAGAAATTCCCGCTGCTGAAGGTGGACGGCACGAGCGCGACGGCCGCGGCCCCGACCGCGGCGTCCGCCGCGAACGACGCGCAGCCGCTCGTCGATCACGCCGCGCCGCCGATCCTGCGCGTGCGCGATCTCGTCACGCGCTTTCCGGTGAAGAGCGGCGTGTTCGGCCGCGTGTCGCAGTACGTGCATGCGGTGGAGCGCGTGAGCTTCGAGCTGCGCGCGGGCGAAACGCTCGCGCTCGTCGGCGAATCGGGCTGCGGCAAGTCGACCACCGGCCGCTCGCTGTTGCGCCTCGTCGAATCGCAGAGCGGCTCGATCGAATTCGACGGTCGCGACATCAGCGCAATGAAGGGGCATGACCTGCAGGCGCTGCGGCGGAACATCCAGTTCATCTTCCAGGACCCGTTCGCGTCGCTGAACCCGCGCCTGACCGTCGGCTTCTCGATCATGGAGCCGCTGCTCGTGCACGGCGTCGCGAGCGGCCGTGAAGCGCAGGCGCGCGTCGACTGGCTGCTCGACAAGGTCGGCCTGCCGCCGGAAGCCGCGCGCCGCTATCCGCACGAATTCTCGGGCGGCCAGCGCCAGCGGATCGCGATCGCGCGCGCGCTCGCGCTGAACCCTAAGGTCGTGATCGCCGACGAGTCGGTGTCGGCGCTCGACGTGTCGGTGCAGGCGCAGATCGTCAACCTGATGCTCGACCTGCAGCGCGAACTCGGCGTCGCGTACCTGTTCATCTCGCACGACATGGCGGTGGTCGAGCGTATCAGCCATCGCGTCGCGGTGATGTATCTCGGCCAGATCGTCGAGATCGGCCCGCGCCGCGCGGTGTTCGAGGCGCCGCAGCATCCGTACACGAAGAAGCTGATGAGCGCGGTGCCGGTGGCCGACCCCGCGCGCCGGCATGCGCCGCGCCAGCTCGCGGCCGACGAGATTCCGAGCCCGATCCGCGCGGTCGGCGACGAGCCCGTCGTCGCGCCGCTCGTCGCGGTCGGCCCCGATCATTACGTCGCGACGCATCGCGTCGGCGGCGCGTATTGAGTAGTGGAGTCGTGCGTTGCGATGACGGCGCACGAACCGGCAGGCAGTCGAAACCGAAACGCCCGTGAGGCGTCACCGATTCACCGATAGGAGCCCAGCAACATGAACAAGCAGCATCCGTTTCCGATGTTTCGTCCGCGCGCATGCTTCGTCGCGCTCGCCGGCGCGTTCGCGCTGTCGGCCGCGCTGCCCGCGTTCGCGCAGCAGACCGCGGTGATGGCGGTGGATTCGACCTTCACGACGATGGACCCGTACGACGCGAACGACACGGTGTCGCAGGCCGTCGTCAAGTCGTTCTACCAGGGGCTGTTCGGCTTCGACAAGGACATGAAGCTCGTCAACGTGCTCGCGACCGGCTACGAAGCCAGCCCCGACGCGAAGACATACACGATCAAGCTGCGCTCGGGCGTGAAGTTCCACGACGGCACCGATTTCAACGCGGCGGCCGTGAAGGCGAACTTCGACCGCGTGACCGATCCCGCGAACCACCTGAAGCGCTACAACATGTTCCGCGTGATCGAGAAGACCGAGGCCGTCGATCCGACCACGGTGAAGGTCACGCTGCGCGAGCCGTTCTCGGCGTTCATCAACACGCTCGCGCACCCGTCGGCCGTGATGATTTCGCCGGCCGCGCTGAAGAAGTGGGGCCGCGACATCGCGCTGCATCCGGTCGGCACCGGCCCGTTCGAGTTCGTCGAGTGGAAGCAGACCGACGACCTGAAGGTGAAGAAGTTCGCCGGCTACTGGAAGAAGGGCTACCCGAAGATCGACGCGATCGACTGGAAGCCGGTGGTCGACAACAACACGCGCGCGGCGCTGATGAAGACGGGCGAAGCCGATTTCGCGTTCCGCATTCCGTTCGAGCAGGCGGCCGACCTGAAGAGCAACCCGAAGGTCGACGTCGTCGAGCGGCCGTCGATCGTGCAGCGCTACGTGTCGCTGAACATGCTGCAAAAGCCGTTCGACAACCCGAAGGTGCGCCAGGCGCTGAACTACGCGGTGAACAAGGAAGCGCTCGCGAAGGTCGCGTTTTCCGGTTTCGCGACGCCGTCGACCGGCGTGGTGCCGCAGGGCGTCGATTACGCGACGAAGCTCGGGCCCTGGCCGTACGACCCGGCGAAGGCGCGGGCGCTGCTGAAGGAAGCCGGCTATCCGAACGGCTTCGAGACGACGCTGTGGTCCGCGTATAACAACTCGACGTCGCAGAAGGCGATCCAGTTCGTGCAGCAGCAGCTCGCGCAGGTCGGCGTGAAGGTGCAGGTGCAGGCGCTGGAAGCCGGCGAACGCGTCGCGAAGGTCGAGAGCGCGCCGGATCCGGCGAAGGCGCCGGTGCGGATGTACTACATCGGCTGGTCGTCGTCGACGGGCGAAGCGAACTGGGCGATCACGCCGCTGCTGGCCGGCGCGTCGGCGCCGCCGAAGCTCGTCAACACCGCGTACTACAAGAACGACGCGGTCGACGGCGATCTGACGAAGGCACTCGAGACGGTGGACCGCACGAAGAAGGCCGAGCTGTACGCCGATGCGCAGAAGCAGATCTGGGCCGATGCGCCGTGGATCTTCCTCGTGCAGGAGAAGATCGTGTATGCGCGCAGCAAGCGGCTGCAGGGCGCATACGTGATGCCGGACGGTTCGTTCAACTTCGACGAGATCTCGGTGAAATGACGGCGGCTTGCCCGCCACGCAGTGCCGGCGGCGCGAGCCGCCGGTGCGCTGATTCGATCGGTGTCCCATGCTGAATTTCCTCGTCAAACGCCTGTTCGGCCTGCTGCCCACGCTCGCGATCGTCGCGGTGCTGGTGTTCCTGTTCGTGCATCTGCTGCCGGGCGACCCGGCGCGGCTCGCGGCCGGCCCCGAAGCCGACGAGGCGACCGTCGCGCTCGTGCGCGCCGATCTCGGGCTCGACCGGCCGCTGCCCGCGCAATTCGCGCGCTTCTTCGCGAAGATCGCGCACGGCGATTTCGGTGTGTCGACGCGCAGCAAGCGGCCGGTGTCGACCGAGATCGGCGAGCGCTTCATGCCGACGCTGCTGCTCACGCTCGTCAGCATGGTGTGGTCCACGCTGTTCGGCATGGCGATCGGCATTGCGTCGGCGGTCTGGCGCAATCGCTGGCCCGACCGACTCGGGATGACGCTCGCGGTGTCGGGCATCTCGTTTCCCGCGTTCGCGCTCGGCATGCTGCTGATGGAGATCTTCTCGGTGAAGCTCGGCTGGCTGCCGGTCGTGCCGGACGGCACGTGGAAGAGCTACGTGCTGCCGTCGCTGACGCTCGGCGCGGCGGTCGCGGCGGTGATGGCGCGCTTCACGCGCGCGTCGTTCGTCGAGGTGCTGAACGAGGACTTCGTGCGCACCGCGCGCGCGAAGGGCGTGCACGAGCCGATGGTCGTGCTCAAGCACTGCCTGCGCAACGCGATGATCCCGGTCGTCACGATGATGGGGCTGCAGTTCGGCTTCCTGCTCGGCGGCTCGATCGTCGTCGAGGCCGTGTTCAACTGGCCGGGGCTCGGGCGCCTGCTCGTCGACGCGGTGACGATGCGCGACTACCCGGTGATCCAGGCGATCGTCCTGCTGTTCTCGCTGGAATTCATCCTGATCAACCTGACCGTCGACGTGCTGTACGCGGTCATCAACCCGACCATCCGGTTCAAGTGAGGCGCGCATGAACGCGACTGTCCAGCCCGCGGCGCCGGCCGCACCGACCGCGATCCGCACGCCGTGGCGCGAATTCTGGCGCAAGTTCCGCAAGCAGACCATCGCGCTCGTCGCGGGCGGCTTCGTGCTGGCGCTCGTCGTGCTCGCGTTCGTCGGCCCGCACATCGTGCCGTTCGATCCGGAAAACTATTTCGACTACGACGCGCTGAACGCGGGGCCGTCGGCCGTGCACTGGTTCGGCGTCGACTCGCTCGGCCGCGACATCTTCAGCCGGATCGTCGCGGGCACGCGGATTTCGCTGGCCGCCGGCTTCTTCTCGGTGGCGCTCGGCGCGGTGATCGGCACGTTCTTCGGGTTGCTTGCCGGCTATTACGAAGGCTGGTGGGACCGCATCACGATGCGCGTGGCCGACGTGCTGTTCGCGTTCCCGGGCATCCTGCTCGCGATCGGCGTGGTCGCGATCCTCGGCAACGGGATGATCAACGTGATCTGCGCGGTCGCGATCTTCAGCATCCCGGCGTTCGCGCGGCTCGTGCGCGGCAACACGCTGATGCTCAAGCACATGACCTACGTCGAGGCCGCGCGCAGCATCGGCGCATCGGACTGGACGATTATCATGCGGCACATCCTGCCGGGCACCGTGTCGTCGGTCGTCGTCTACTTCACGATGCGCATCGGCACGTCGATCATCACGGCCGCGAGCCTGTCGTTCCTCGGGCTCGGCGCGCAGCCGCCGACGCCGGAGTGGGGCGCGATGCTCAACGAGGCGCGCGCGGACATGGTGACGGCGCCGCACATCGCGGTGTTCCCGAGCCTCGCGATTTTCCTCACCGTGCTCGCGTTCAACCTGCTCGGCGACGGGCTGCGCGACGCGCTCGACCCGAAGCTGGAGCGCCGTTGATGCGGGCTGCATCGATGTGGGCGGCGACGCTGCCGGCCGGGCCGCGCGGCACGATCGCCGATGTGCCGGGCGTGACCGTCGGCCATTGCACGCTCGATGCCGGCAGCGTGCAGACGGGCGTGACCGTCGTGAAGCCGCATCCGGGCGACGTGTACCGCGGCAAGGTGCCGGCCGGCGCGGCCGTGATCAACGGCTTCGGCAAGAGCGTGGGGCTCGTGCAGGTCGACGAACTCGGCACGCTCGATACGCCGATCGCGCTGACCAATACGTTCGGCGTCGGCGCGGTCGCCCACGCGCAGATTCGCGCGGCGATCGCGGCGAATCCGCGGATCGGCCGCGACTGGCCGACCGTCAATCCGCTCGTGTTCGAGTGCAACGACGGTTACCTGAACGATATCCAGGCCTTCGCGGTCACGGCCGCGCATTACGACGACGCATGCCGAGCGGCATCGCGGGACGTCGCACGCGGCGCGGTGGGCGCCGGGCGCGGGATGTCGTGCTTCGACCTGAAAGGCGGGATCGGTTCCGCGTCGCGCGTGGCCGTTGCGGCCGGCCGGCCGTATACGGTCGGCGCGCTCGTGCTCGCGAATTTCGGCCGGCTGTCGATGCTGACACTCGGCGGCGTGCCGCTCGGGCGCATCGTCGCGCAACGGCGCGCGGCCGAAGCCGCGCACGCTGCACCGCCCGAGCAGGGCTCGATCATCCTGCTGCTGGCCACCGATGCGCCGCTCGACGCGCGGCAACTGTCGCGGCTCGCGCGCCGCGCGGGGGCCGGACTGGCCCGTACGGGCTCCGTCTACGGGCATGGCAGCGGCGACATCGCGCTTGCCTTCTCGACCGCGTACACGATTGCGCATGACGCGTCGACGATCGCGCTGCCGGCCCTCGTCGCCGATGCGGCGCTCGACCCGCTGTTCATGGCCGCGGCCGAAAGCGTCGAGCACGCGATCGCCGACGCGTTGCTGCAGGCGGTGACGGTCGCCGGACGCGACGGCCACGTGCGGCAATCGCTGCGCGACGTGGTGCCCGATCTCGAGCGCTTGTTCAACGAAGATAACGAAGGGCATCCGACCCAGTCATGAAGATCCTGATCTCGACCGACATCGAGGGTGTCGCCGGCGTATTCGCCGCCGAGCAGACGCGTGCCGGCAATCCGGAATACGAACGCGCGCGCCGCTGGATGACCGCCGAGGCGAACGCGGCGATCGAAGGTGCGTTCGCTGGCGGCGCGCAGGCCGTCTGGGTCAACGACTCGCACGGCGGCTTTCGCAACCTGCTGCCCGACGGGCTCGATGCGCGGGCGCGTGTCGTGCTCGGCAAGCCGCGTACGCTCGGCATGATGACGGGCCTCGAACAGCAGCCCGATCTCGTATTCATGATCGGCTATCACGCGAAATCGCAGACGCGCGGCGTGCTCGCGCACACGATCAACAGCTTTGCATTCACGCAGGTGTGGCTGAACGGCGTCGAGCTCGGCGAAGCCGGGCTGTACGGCGCGCTGGCGCGGGAATACGGCGCGCACGTCGCGCTCGCGACCGGCGACGACGTATTCGCCGACGAAACGCAGCCGCTGTTTCCCGACGCGCGCTTCGAGACGGTCAAGACGGCCGGCGGCGCATCGAGCGGCGAGACGCTCACGCCGTCCGCGTCGTGCGCGCGCATCGCGGCCGCGGCGCGCGAAACGGTCGCGCGGGCGCTGTCGGCCGGCGTGCGCGCCGGCGCGCATCGGCCCGCGCCGGCCGCGTGCACGCTGCGCGTGCAGACGGCCGCGCTTGCCGACCTGTTCTGCGTGCTGCCGTCGCTCGAACGCGTCGATGCGGTGACGCTGCGCTTCGACGGGCCATCGGTCGAGGACGCGGTGCGCACGCTGAACAGCCTGTCGGCGATGTCGTTCATGCTGCGCTGATGCGTGCCGTGACGATGCCGCCGGCGCGCGGCCGGTCAGCCGATCGCGACGGGGCGGGCCGTCGCGACGAACGCATCCATCGCCGCGCCCCGCGCGAGCGGTGTCTCGTTCATCGGATAGCGGCCCGCATGGCGCGGCACGTCGATGCCGGCGAGCGGATGCCGCCGCGGGCAGGTGCGGGCCATCGGCGCCGCATCGACGACGGTGGTCGCGGCCGCGAGGTCGCGCAACGGTGGAGCGGATCGTCGATCGTTCGAGGGCGGCCGGCCTTCGCTATCGGGTCATTGATGATGGAATTCGGGCCGTGAGAAATACGCTGCTGGATCCCTACGAACACATTCCCCGGAGCGTGGTCGTGACCGCCAACGACTTTGCGGCGGGCACGACGTTTCCGGATCACGCACACGTGCGCGGGCAATTCGCGTTCGCGTCGCGCGGCACGATCAGCGTGTCGACGCCGCACGGCCGCTGGCTGGTGCCGCCGCAGCGCGCGTGCTGGGTGCCGGCCGGCGTACGGCACGAAATGACGATGGCCGGGGGGCCGGTCACGATGCTCAACGTGTTCGTGTCCGCCGACGCCGCGCAGGCGGCCGGCCTGCCCGCGCAATGCGGCGTGTATGGGGTGTCGGCGTTGCTGCGGCAGTTGATCGACGACGCGATCGACCTGCCTGCGATGTACGACGTCGACGGCCGCGCGGGCAAGCTGATGGATCTGCTGGTCGCCGAAATCGCGACGATGCCGCGCCTGTCGCTGCATGCGCCGCTGCCGGCCGACGCGCGGCTGGCGAACGTGTGCCGGCACCTGTTCGCGGCGCCGTCGATCGCGGCCGATCTCGATCGGGTAGCGGCCGACGCGGGCGTGAGCCGGCGCACGTTCACGCGGCAGTTCCGCGCGCAGACGGGCGTGAGTTTTGCGGCCTGGCGCCAGCAGGTGTGCATGCTCGCGGCGATTTCCCGCCTGACCGACGGGCAGCCGGTGACGCGCGTCGCGCTCGATCTCGGCTATGCGAGCGCGAGCGCGTTCACGTCGGCGTTTCGCCGCATTCTGGGCGACACGCCAAGCCGGTATCTCGAGATTCGTCGCTAGACGCCAGGATTCGGCACGAGCCACGCGCTTGCGTGGGCCGCCGCGCCAAAAACGCACCAAAAAAATACGCGTCCGCCAACTTCGGCCAGACGCGTTCAAAGGCACTCTGTCTGAAAAAATGCGCGGGCCGCCTGCCGGGCGGCGTCGCGCATCATCCCTGCCATTGTTTCTTCGTACGATTCAATTCTGCATGCTCGTGGTGGATAACGAAGCATACGCCGCATAACGCGCAAACGATATCGTGTCGCCCACATGATTGATGTGCTGTCGCAGCATGCGTTTCGATCGCGCGTTCGATCTCGGCACGGGAAGCCAATGACGCCAGACGTCCGCAGCCACCGTCCATCACGCCGCGGCGCATCATCGAAGGTGACCCAAAACGCCGTGTGGCGCGATGCCGGTCGGTATCGCGCCACACGGCGGTGCGGTGGCAGGCGAAGCCTGCCGCATGCGTCAAACGTCGAAGAATACGGTCTCTTCCGGCCCCTGCATGCGGATGTCGAAGCGGTAGACGACCGGGCGGCCCGGCTGCGCGTCGCGTTTCGCGACGAGCGTCGCGCGGCGCTCGGCCGGCACCGCGTTCAGCACGGGGTCGACCGCGTTCGCGGCGGCTTCGTCGTCGAAGTACACGCGGGTGAACGCATGCGTGAGGATGCCCCGCATCATCACCGTCACGTTGATGTGCGGCGCCTCGTCGGCGGCGACGCGGCCCGGCTTCACCGTCTCGACGACGAAGCGCTGCTGCGGATCGGTGCCCGTGCCGACCCGCGCGAAGCCCGTGAAGCCGGATTTCGCGACGTCGTCGCGCGACGCGGGGTAGCGGCCCGCGGCGTCCACCTGCGTGAATTCGAGCACCGCGTCGCCCACGACGTTGCCGTCGCCGTCGAATACCTGCCCGACCAGCAGCACATGCTCGCCTTCGGCGTGCGCGGCGGCGATCGTCGGCGTGAACAGGCTTTTCAGGTCGTAGCCGTATTGCTGCGGACACAGGCCGTACGCGAAGTACGGGCCGACCGTCTGCGAAGGGGTTTGCTTCAGCGTCGTCATGGTTCAGCGCTCCATCGGGGTGGCGTCGCGGCCGCGCAGCACGATGTCGAATTCGTAGCCGAGCGCATAGCCTTCTTCGGTGATGTCCATCGAGAAGCGCGAGATCAGGCGCTCGCGCGCGGCTTCCGGCGTGCCCTGGAAGATCGGGTCGTACGCGAGCAGCGGATCGCCGGGGAAGTACATCTGCGTGACGAGACGCGAGCCGAAGTAATCGCCGAACAGCGAGAAGTGGATGTGATTCGGGCGCCACGCGTTCGGATGGTTGCCCCACGGATACGCGCCGGGCTTGATCGTCAGGAAGCGGTAGCGGCCTTCGTCGTCGGTCAGGCAGCGGCCGGCGCCGAGGAAGTTCGGATCGAGCGGCGCGTCGTGCTGGTCGACCTTGTGCACGTAGCGGCCGGCCGCGTTGGCTTGCCACACCTCGACGAGCGTATTGCGCACGGGCTTGCCGCCTTCGTCGAGCACGCGGCCGGTGACGACCATCCGCTCGCCCAGCGGCTCGCCGTTCTTCACGGCGTTCTTCGTCAGGTCGTGGTCGAGCGCGCCGAGATCTTCCGCGCCGTAGACGGGCGCGTACTGGTCGCGCAGCTTCTCCTTCAGCGGAATCAGCGGGCGGGTCGGGCCGCGCTTCACGGACGAACGGTACTCGGGGTGAACATAGGCCGGATGCGACGGCCAGTCGCGCGGCGTGAGGATCGTGGGGGAATCCATCGGGCGTCTCCTGTCAGGTTTTTTCGCGAAGTGGATGGCACGACTTTAGCCAATCCGGAAAGTTATGCAAAATGACCTTTTTTCGCGAATCGCATAACGGTTCGTTATGTACTTCCCCACAATGAAAATTCCGCCGGACAGAAAGCCTGTCCGGCGGAAAAAAGCGATCGGGCTTCGCGTCGTCGGCGACGACCCCGTGCACGGCCCTCCAGCCAGCCCGTCACTGTTTTTTGTCGTTCGTTCTCGTTGTTATCCGGTCTCCCCGAGCGTGCCCGTCGTCATGGACGGCCGGGATCGAGCACGATCCCGTCGAATTCGAGCGCCAGCGCGCCGCTGCGCAGCAGGGCCGCGGGTGTCGCCGCGTGGCCGGCGCCGAGCACCTCGGTCACGTACCGCGTGCAGAAGCCACGCCGCGCCCGCGGGTTGAAGCGACTGCCGAGCAGCGCATCGATCCGCTGTTCGGCCAGCGCATGCGCGTGGCGCTGCGCGTCGGCCGACGCCGCCGCGACGCGGCGCGCCAGTGCGATGCGTCCGCCGTCGGTACGGGCGACGAAGCGCGACAGCGGCGTGAGCTTCGTCCACGCGAACGCCGCCGGCTCGGCGATCACCGGTTCGGCGCCCGACGTATCGACGACGATGCCGAAGCGATTGGCCCAAGTGCCCGATGTTTCGACCGAACCGTTCGCACCGGCGGCGGCGTCCGGCGCACCGGCCGGCACGCGGATGAACACCAGATCGCCGACATGCGCGCCGGCGGCCAGCGTGCGCACGGTGGCGAGCGGCATCGCGCGATCGGTGCCGCGCGCATCGCGCGGTGCGGTGTGGTGCGGTTCGCAGGCGGCTGTGTCGATTCGGGTGGTCATTTCGGCTCCGTCGTTGCGTGACAGGACGGAGCGGATTATGCAGACAAGTAACCCAAAGTGCTGATGTGGATGCGCGAGTGGCCTAATATTCGACCTCGAGCATCATTTTTCGATACCGCCATGACCGAGACCGCCCAACTCATCGAAACGCTGAAGCGCCAGTTGAAGGCGCAGGGCATGACTTACCGGGACGTCGCGCGTGCGCTCGACGTCTCCGAGACGAGCGTGAAGCGGCTGTTCGCGAGCGGCCGCTTCACGCTGGAGCGCGTCGTGGAGATCGCGCAGTTGCTCGGCTATACGCTCGCCGAGCTCGTGCAGGAGGCGTCGGCGTCCGCGCCGCGCCTGCGTGTGCTGACCGAGCAGCAGGAGGCGTTGCTGGTGTCGGACGAGAAGCTGCTGCTCGTCGCCGTTTGCGCGATCAACTACTGGACCGTGCAGGACATCGTGTCGGCCTACCGCCTCACGCAGGCCGAGTGCGTGAAATACCTGCTGATGCTCGACCGGATGAACGTGATCGCGCTGCTGCCCGGCGACCGGATTCGCGTGCGCGTCGCGCGCGATTTCGACTGGCTGCCGGGCGGGCCGATTCGCCGCTACTTCCATGCGCACGTGCTCGACGATTTTCTGGGCAGCCGCTTCGACGGCCCGGGCGAGACGATGACGTTCCTGCAAGGGATGCTGACGGATGCTGCCGCCGCGGAGCTCGAACAGGAACTGCGGCGGCTTGCCAGCAAGGCCGCGGCGCTGCATGCGGAGTCGTCGTCCGCGCCGCTCGGGCAGAAGCACGGCACGGCGCTGCTGATCGCGAAACGGATCTGGGAGCCGACCGGATTCCACGCGCTGCGGCGTCATGCCTGACGTCGCCGGAAAGCTTTGGCCTTTCCGGGAAGTTATGCAAAATGGCGATTCATCGTCATTCGCATAACCATCCGTTATGAGCAACCGTATCGCCGACGGCCGCGTCAAATTCCGTCACCTGCAGTGTTTTCTCGCGGTCGCGCAGCTCGGCGGCGTGCAGAAGGCGGCCGAAAGCCTGTCGATCACGCAACCGGCCGTGTCGAAGACGATCGCCGAACTGGAGACGATTCTCGGCGTGAAGCTGTTCGAGCGCGGCCGGCACGGCGCGCAGCCGACCCGCGAGGCGCAACTGTTCATGCCGCACGCGAACGCTTGCGTGCTGGCGCTGCGGCAGGGCGTCGGGCTGCTGGCACGCGAGGGCGGGGCCGCCGCCGCGACGCTGGAAATCGGCATGCTGCCGACCGTCGCGGCCTCGCTCGCGCCGGCCTTGATGAAGGCGCTGACCGCACGCTGGCCGCGCATCGTCGTGCGGATCGCGACGGCCGCGAACGCCGACTTGCTGGAGCGCCTGAAATCCGGGGCGATCGAATGCGCGATCGGGCGGCTGTCGGAGCCCGAACGGATGATCGGGCTCGCGTTCGAGCAGTTGTACAACGAGCCGCTCGCCGCGGTCGTGCGCGCCGGGCATCCGCTGCTCGCGAGTGCGGCGCCGGCCACCGAGCTCGCACGCTATCCGGTCGTGCTGCCGCCGTTCGGCACGTTGATCCGCCAATCCGCCGAGCAACTGCTCGGCGCATGCGGCGCGCCGCCGCTCGATTCCTTCATCGAGGTGCTGTCGGTATCGGTCGCGCGCGCGCTGGCGCTCGAGAACGACGCGGTCTGGTTCGTGCCGCTTTATGCGGCGCAATACGATCTGTCGGCCGGCGCGCTGGCGCGCCTGCCGCTGCCGTCGGCGGGCACCGACGAGCCGGTCGGGCTCGTGCTGCGCACCGATGCGCAGCCGTCGCCCGTCGCGCGGACGCTGATCGACGCGGTGCGCGACATCGCGCGGTCGCGGTTCGGCGATGCGCGAGCGCCTCGGGCGCCACGCGCAGCGCGCAAGCCCGTTCGCGGCAAGCGTTGATCCATCGGGCCTGGCGATGCGCCGGACCCGATCCCCCTTCTTGCCGCGGGATCGGCCATCCGGTCAGTAGCCGTCATCGGGGTGCTTGGCATATCGTACCGTTTTTGATACGATGGACGACAAGACGATGGCGAGACAGCAGATTCAGGTCACGCTCGGCGTGCGGTTCTTCCGGACGGCTCGCGGCAACGAGCCGGTGCGCGAATGGCTCAACGCGCTCGGGCGACTGGAGCGAAGGGCGATCGGCGAAGAGATCAAGACCGTTCAACTCGGCTGGCCGCTCGGCATGCCGCTGGTCCGGAAGATGGCGAAGGATCTATGGGAGATCCGCGTGACGGTGCCGGGGCGAAGCGCACGCGTGCTGTTCACGGTCGTCGGCGACACGATGGTGCTGCTGCACGGCTTCTTCAAGCAGTCGCGAGCCACGCCGTCGGACGATCTCGACGTCACCGTCGCGCGCCTGAAAACGCTGACGCGCGCCATTTGAATTCCCCGGTTGCGCCGGAACGCACCGTCTCCGACGGTCGGGCAGCCGGCAACGCCATGCACCTGGAGTACGACATGACGACCACGAACAATCCGTATATCGGCAGCGATTTCGACGCCTTCCTCGAAGCGGACGGCAACCTCGAAGCGGCCACCGCCACCGCGATCAAGCGCGTGATCGCTTGGCAGATCGGGCAGGAAATGAAGGCGCAGCACATCACGAAAACGGCGATGGCCGCGCGGATGAAAACCAGCCGCGCCGCGCTCAACCGGCTGCTCGACGAAACCGACACGAGCCTCACGCTGGCGACGCTCGCGAGCGCGGCCGCCGCGCTCGGCAAACGGCTCAGCTTCGAGCTCGTGCCGGCCTGAGCGGCGCGAACGAACGGCGCGCGGCCGGATCGACGCGATCGTTCACGCGGCGAGTTGTCGAGCGCCGGCCCGCGTGCGCATGCCGGGTCATCGACGCGCTCGGGTGATCTGCAGATACAGCAACGCGCCGCCCGCGAGCAGCAGCGGGCACAGGAAATACCATCCGGTCGTCACGAACAACCCGGCCACCGCAATCAGCGAAATCCACGCGCAGCGATACGCGATGCCGCCACGCGGCAGCAGCTTCAGCGCGGCCGCCGCGCCGAGCCCGTACACCATCACGAAACATCCGGATGTCACGAGCACGAGCGGCTTCGGCCCGACGTCCGACAGCGTCGTGGCGGCCAGCGCGATGGCCGCGAGCACGGCAATCACGCCGAGGCTGCGGCGCGGCACGCCGCCGACCTGGCTGCCCTGTGCGAGCCACGCAGGCAGCGCGCCGTCGCGTCCGAGCGCCGCGCCGAGCTTCGCCGCGCCGGCAAAATACGCGTTCATCGTGCCCAGCGTGAGCAGCAGCGCGGCGGCCGCCGCGAGCACCTGCGTATGGCCGCCGATGCCGCCCGCGATCAGTTCGGCGAGCGGCGCGCCCGATGCGCCCGCGGAAGGCCCGAGCACCGTCACGCTCGCGGCGGCGACCGACAGATACAGGAACCCGACGACCACGACTGCGATGCCGGCCGAACGCGGCATGTCGTGCGCGGGCCGGCGGAATTCGGCCGCGAGATGCGTGATCGCTTCCCAGCCGGCGAAGCTCCATACGAGCAGCGCGGCGGCCTGGCCGACCGCGAGCCAGCCGTGCGGGGCGAATGGATGCAGGTTCGCGGTGCGCGCATGTGGCGCGGATGCGAGCACTGCGGCGAGCAGCAGCGCGACGAGCAGCGCCGACAACACGAGTTGCATGCGGCCCGACACGGTAACGCCGAATGCGTTCGCGGCCGATACGACGGCGATCAGTGCGGCGGCCGTGACGATGATCGTCGTGTGTCCGCCGCCCGTGACAGCGGCGACGTAGGCACCGCCGAACATTGCCGCGGCCGGCGCGCCGGCCGGCACCGCGAAGTAGAAGCACCAGCCGACGACGGCCGCGGCCTTGGGGCCGAATGCGCGCCGCGCGTAGGTCGACACGCCGCCCGCATCGGGATAGCGGGCGCCGAGTGCGGCGAAGGTGGCCGCGAGCGGCCCGGACAGCACGACGAGCGCGGCCCACGCGAGCAGCGAGGCCGGCCCCGCGACGTCGGCGGCGAGCGCGGGGAGCGCGATCACGCCGGTGCCGAGCACCGCGCCGATATAGAGCGCGGCGCCCTGGAAAATGGTCAGCGAACCCGCGTGACGGGCAGCGGGCGAATCGGCATGCGAACGCATGAGCGGCAGTCTCCGGAAGTCTTGTTTTGTGTGGGCGACGCGCGGAAGTTCGCGCGGTCGATCGTTCGATGCTACCCGAACGATGGTGTCCGCGCGGCGCGGCGATCAGTAGTCGTGTGCCGCGTGCGTGTCAGCCGATGTCAGCAGGAACGCGCGAGCCGCAAGCGTGCCTCCTCGCGCGCGGCGGGCGACAGGTCGGGCGCGTAGTGGAACGTACCCGATACCAGCGATGCGACGGGCACGCCGTCGCGGAACAGCACGCGATTGCCGGCCAGCGCCGGTACCTTGTCGCCGGGCAACAGCGTGCCGGCGAGATTCAGCGGATCGGCGCCCGTCACGCAGATGTACTGTCCGTCGCCCGGTTGCCGCCGCAGTTCGCGCAGGATCGGGATGGCCTCGGGTAGCGCGAATTGCTCGCCCGCGAGCCCGGCGACGAAGCGTCCGCCGCGAATCTCGCCGCGTGCTTCGAGGCGCTGCAGCACGCGCACGAGTTCGCGCCAGCTCGGCAGCCAGTCGGCTTCGCGTTCGAGCAATCGCCAGAACACGACGCCGTAGCGGCGCAGCAGCGTCCATACGATATGTTCGAACGCGTCGGGATCGGTCGTGGCGAGGCCGCGTTTCGCCGCGGGCGCCTCGCCGTCGGGCCGCGGATGACGCTGCACGAGCGCCCAGCGGCCCGCGTCGTCCATCCCGCCGATCAGTGCGCCGCCGCGCCGCGTGCGCGGCGCATAAGTCGCGCTGCGCTTGACGGCCGGCTTCAGCAGCGCGCGCAGGCCCGCGTAGCTGTCCGCATTCACGAGGCCGGCCGACACGAGTTCGCCGAGCGCCTGTTCGAGTTCGACGGGCAGCATGTGCAAGTCGTCGAGCAGCGCGTCGAAGAACATCGCGCCATGCGCGGCGAGCGCATCGCGCACTTGCGTGGCGCGTGCGGACAGCGTCGGTTGCGCATCGGGATCGCGCAGCGCCTGCCATGCAGAGAGATGGCGGCGCGGCAGCAGCACGATCGGCGTCGTCTTCACGGGCGTGCCGGCCGCGCGCGCCGGCGCGCCGATGCGCGTCCACACCAGCTTGCCCGAGCGGCACAGTTCGTCGAGGCCGCCCGCCGTGTAGTCGGTGAGCCGCGCGGGCAGCAGCGCGTCTTCCCACGCGCTCGCCGCCGCCTCGTAGCCTTCGAGCTGTTCGACCACGGCCGCCAGCGCGTCGCGGCCGGCGCCGCGCGTGTCGGGTGCCAGATGTTGCCAGTGGAACAGGAAACGCATGAAATCGGCGCGTTCGACCGGCTCGATCTCGCGGCGCAGCCGCTTCACCGTATAGCGATGAATGCGCGCGAGCAGGTGGCGCTCGCACCATTCGTCGGTCGTCGCGCCCGGCGTGAAGCGGCCGCGCATCACGTAGCCTTCGCGCTCCAGCACCGCGAGCGCCGTCGCGATCGACGCGGGCGGCAGGCCGAGCGGCGCGGCGATCGCATCGAGCGTCAGCGGCCCGAAGCCGGTGAGCCGCGCGCGAATCACGTCGACGAGCGCCGCATCGGCTTCCCACGGCTGCGCGCACGCGGCCGGCACTTTGAGCGTGGGTGTCGCGCGGGCGTCGGGATGCAGCGCGCGCAGGCAGACGAGCCGCTCGACCGGCACCCACAGCGCGGCACCGCCCGGCGTCGCGAGTTTCGTCGCGCGGCGGCGTTCCGCGAGTTCCGCGAGTCGCTCGGGCCAGCCCGCGTGCGCGTGCGCCTCGCCGTCGGCCACGCACGCGAGGGTGAGCAGTGCATCGTGCATTTCGTCGGCGTCGCGCACGAGCGGCCACGCTTCGTCGCGCACCGCGTCGATCGCGTCGGCGTCGAGCGCGCCGAGATCGTCGGCCGATTCGGGATCGCTCCAGCGGCGCGACTGCACGGCCTGCGTGCGGCGTTCCTCGAGCGGCGCATCGTCGAGGAACGCGTAGGGCTTCGCGTTCAGGATCTCGGCCGCGAGCGGCGACGGCGCGGGCAAGTCGCGCGCGACGAGTTCGATCGCGCCGCTTTCGATCCGGCGCAGCAGCGCGAGCCAGCCGTCGGTGTCCATCGCGTCGTGCAGGCAATCGTCGAGCGTCTGGTCAACGAGCGGGTGATGCGGAATCTCGCGTTCGCCGACGATGTTCTCGAGGCACGCGACCTGATCGGGGAACACCGTCGCGAGCAGGTCGTCGCTCTTCATCCGCTGCAGTTGCGGCGCGGTGCGCCGGCCGCCGGTGAAGCGCGGCAGCGCGAGCGCGGTGGTCGCGTTCCAGCGCCAGCGCACGCCGAACATCGGCGCATCGAGCAGCGCCTGGATCAGCACGTGTTCGGCGCTGGCCGAACGCAGGTAGCGCCACACTTCGTCGAGCGCGAAGCTGTGCGCGAGCGACAGCGACAGGATGATCGCGTCGTCCGTCGCGGCGGCCTGCAGTTCGAAGTTGAAGCTGCGGCAGAAGCGCTTGCGCAGCGCGAGCCCCCAGGCGCGGTTGATCCGGCTGCCGAACGGCGAATGGATCACGAGCTGCGTGCCGCCCGATTCGTCGAAGAAGCGCTCCATCACGAGCGTGTCCTGCGTCGGCAATGCGCCGAGCGCGGCGCGGGTGCGGGCGAGGTAGTCGGCGATCTGGCGCGCGGCGTCGGGCGACAGCCGGAGATCGTCGACGAGCCAGCGCAATGCGGGCGCGAGGCGGCTGTCGCTGGGGGCGAGCGCGGTGGCGGTTGAGGCTTGTGCGTCGGCTTCCGCTTTCGCATTGCTTGTGGCGTTGCCGCCCGCGCGCTTGCGCCCGGCGGCGCCGGCCTGCCGGTCGCCTTCGGCGAACAGCGCGTCGAGCCGCGCGCGCAGCCGGCCGACCGCCGCCGACAACTCGTCGCTGCGCCCGAGTCCTTCGCCGAGCCAGAACGGAATGCCCGGCGATTGCCCGTGCGCGTCCTCCACGCGCACGCGGCCCGTTTCCACGCGAATGATCCGGTACGACTGATTGCCGAGCTGGAACACGTCGCCGGCCAGGCTCTCGACCGCGAAATCCTCGTTGACGGTGCCGACCTGGATGCCCTGCGGTTCGAGCAGCACCGCGTAGTCGGCCATGTCGGGGATCGTGCCGCCGGAGGTGGTCGCGGTCATCATCGCGTTGCGGCGGCCGCGCACCGTACCGCCGACCACGTCGCGGTGCAGGTACGCGCCGCGCACGCCGCGACGGCTCGTGAATCCCTCGGCGAGCATCTTCATCACTTCGTCGAAGCGTTCGCGCGTCAGCCGCGCATACGGCGCGGCGCGCGTGAAGCTCGCGTACAGCGCGTCCTCCTGCCACTCCGTGCACGCGACTTCGGCGACGATCTGCTGCGCGAGCACGTCGAGCGGCGCTTCCGGAATCCGCAGCGCATCGAGTTCGCCGCGTTGCACGCAGTCGAGCAGCGCCGCGCATTCGACCAGTTCGTCGCGCGACAGCGGAAAGAGCCGCCCCTTCGGCACGCCGCCGACATGGTGCCCCGAGCGGCCGACGCGCTGCAGGAACGGCGCGATGCCGCGCGGCGAGCCGACCTGGCAGACGAGATCGACGTCGCCGATGTCGATGCCGAGTTCGAGCGACGCGGTCGCGACGAGCAGCTTCAGTTCGCCGCGCTTCAGGCGCTGCTCGGCGTCGAAGCGGTGCTCCTTCGCGAGACTGCCGTGATGCGCGGCGATCGCGTCCTTGCCGAGCCGGTCGGCGAGATGGCGCGCCATGCGCTCGGCCGTGCGGCGCGTGTTGACGAACACCAGCGTCGTGCGATGCGCGGCCGCGAGCCCGGCGATGCGGTCGTACACCTGTTCCCATACGTCGGTCGCCATCACCGGTTCGAGCGGCACGTTCGGCAGTTCGAGCGCGAGATCGCGCTCGCGCGTGTGGCCGGTGTCGACGATCGCGCAGTCGCGCGGCGCGTCGGCCGGCCCGCCGACGAGAAAGCGCGCGACCGCGTCGATCGGCTTTTGCGTGGCCGACAGCCCGATGCGCGGCAGCGCGTGGCCGACCAGCGCGTCGAGGCGCTCGAGCGACAGCGCGAGATGGCTGCCGCGCTTGGACGACGCAAGCGCATGGATTTCGTCGACGATGATCGAGCGCACGTTCGACAGCATTTGCCGCCCCGACGTGGACGACAGCAGCACGTACAGCGATTCGGGTGTCGTGACGAGGATGTGCGGCGCGCGCTTGCGCAGCGCGGCGCGCTCGGCCTGCGTCGTGTCGCCGGTGCGTACCGCGGTGCGGATCGCCGGCACCGGCAGGCCGAGCTGCGCGAGCGATTCCGCGATGCCGGCGAGCGGTGCGTCGAGGTTCACGTGGATGTCGTTCGACAGCGCCTTCAGCGGCGATACGTAGACGACCAGCGTCGCGTCGGGCAGCGTGCCGTCGTGCGCGAGCGCATCGCGCACCAGCTCGTCGAGCGCGCACAGGAACGCGGTGAGCGTCTTGCCCGAGCCGGTCGGCGCGGCGACGAGCGTCGAGCGGCCGGCCTTGATGTGCGGCCACGCGAGCGCCTGCGCGCCGGTCGGCGCGGCGAACGTGCGCGTGAACCACGCGGCGACGGCCGGGTGGAACACGTCGAGCGCACGGGCGGCGGGGTGGGGAGCTGTGACGTCCATCGGAGCGTTGAAATAGGGTGCGAGCGTGCGGACACATCGCACGCGAATCGAATCGTCAGTGTGCCAGACGCCGCGCGTGCGCGCCGGGCATGCGTGCCGACGATTCCAATGCAGATGGGGGCCTGCACCGTGCTTTCAATGGACGGAAAGTTGCGTGCCCGTCGGCACGCCGAGCGCGCGCTGAATTGTGTCGAATTGCAACTTGGGGGCGAGCCCCACGGCTGAATTTTCCGAAACACGGAACGTGCGTTACCAGCGCGAACCGTCCCTAGACGCGATGCATCCAGCCGAGCCAGTGTTGGACCACCGGCGCACGCGACCACAGCGACTGAGCGAGCCACAGCGTGCCGCCCCATGCGGCGGCCACGACGATCAGGTCGCAATGTCCGCTGTTCCACAGGTTCAGCGAATGGCGCCGCCAGATCCACGGTACGCCGAGCGGATTGGGCCAGTCGGCGAGCAGATGCATCACGCCACCGCAGGCGAAGCCGAACAGCGGCGCGGCCCACATCGGATGCGGATGATGGACGAGCCCGTGCCACCCGAGCGCGAGCAGCGCGATCCAGCCGATGCCCCAGTGCGTGATGGTGCGATGCGTGATCCACAGCCGGCGCTTGCGGGTCCACCATGCGATTTCGAGCCAGTCGGGCGCGGTGCCGCCCGCGACGCCCGCGGCGAACGCGGCAAGCATGCCCGAGTGCCACGGGCCGGTCGCGCCGGTTTGCGCGACGAGGATGGCGGCGGCGACGCCGGCTGCGAAGCCGGATGCGTGATGCGCATTGTGTGATGCCATAGGGAGCGAGACGAAGAAACGTGAAGCGGCGCGTGCACGAAACGATGATGCGGCGCGCACGCGGGGCGCTATCTTCGCAGATCGAACTGTGCAGCGGGCCGCTGGTTCGCAGATTTTTTCGCACCCGCTGCGGGGCTGGCCGTATGGTTCGCAACTTTCGGTTTTGTGGACTGCGCGCCGGCGCGCGTCGCCGACGATGCCGAACGATTCGCGGGCGCGTCGCGGCGCCGCAACGTGACCGCGCGCACGCAATCGGCACGCTTTCGTCGCACCTCACGTGTTCGACCCTTTTTGTCCCCCTATACTACGAAGCCGGCATATGGCCGTCGGCGCGCTGGCGGCCATCCACGGATCAGGTGCTTTTCCTGCCTGAAGGAGATCCACATGGGGGACATGCAATGACTACGCTGAATCGCTTCAAATCATCCGCCGCCGTGTTGGCGACGGTGGCCGGCATCGGCTTCCTGCCGAACGCGCCGGCCTACGCGAAAGGGCCGCAGCCCGCGGTCCTGACGAGTTCCGCGGTGGCGGTGGCCGACAAGTACAGCGCGGATGCCGCGGAGCGGATCTTCAAGGAGGGCGGCAATGCGATCGACGCGGCCGTCGCGATCGCGTTCACGCTCGCCGTCACGTACCCGGAAGCCGGCAACATCGGCGGCGGCGGCTTCATGACGATCTACAAGGACGGCAAGCCGTACTTCATCGATTACCGCGAGCGCGCGCCGCTCGCCGCGACGAAGGACATGTACCTCGACAAGGACGGCAACGTCGTCAAGGGCATGAGCCTGTACGGCCCGCGCGCGGTCGGCGTGCCGGGCACGGTGGCGGGCATGTGGGAAGCGCAGAAGCGCTTCGGCAAGCTGAAGTGGAAGCAGGTGCTCGCGCCGGCGATCCACTATGCGCGCGACGGCTTCGTCGTCGATGAGCAACTGGCGCAGCGCGGTGTCGACGCGTCGAAGGAATTCGGCGGCAAGACCAATTTCGACAAGTACTTCTCCGGGCTGAAGGCCGGCGCGAACTTCAAGCAGCCCGATCTCGCCGACGTGCTGACGCGCATCGCGGACGGCGGCGCGGAAGGTTTCTACAAGGGCAAGACGGCCGAGCTGATCGCCGCGTCGACGAAGACCGGCGACGGCAACGGGCTGATCACGACCGAGGATCTCGCGCAGTACCGCGCGGTGTGGCGCCAGCCGGTGCAGGCGAAGTGGAACGGCTACGACGTGATCACCGCGCCGCCCCCGAGTTCCGGCGGCATCGGCCTCGTGCAGTTGCTGAAGATGAAGGCCGATCTCAAGCAGGACTTCGAGGGCGTGAAGCTCAACTCGCCGCAGTACATCCATCTCGTCGCGGAAATCGAGAAGCGCGTGTTCGCCGACCGGGCGCAGTATCTCGGCGATCCCGACTTCTACAAGGTGCCGATCGCGCAGTTGACCGACGACGCATACATCGCGAAGCGCGCGGCCGAAGTCAACCCGAAGGAGCCGTCGGATACCAAGAGCGTGCAGCCGGGCCTCGGCACGACGATGCCGGAGAAGGCCGAAACGACGCACTTCTCGGTGGTCGACAAATGGGGCAACGCGGTGTCGAACACGTACACGATCAACGGCTATTTCGGCTCGGGCGTGATCGCCGACGGCACGGGCATCGTGCTGAACGACGAGATGGACGACTTCTCCGCGAAGCCGGGCGTCGCGAACATGTTCGGCGTGGTCGGCAGCGACGCGAACGCGATCGAACCGAAGAAGCGTCCGCTGTCGTCGATGTCGCCGACGATCATGACGAAGGACGGCAAGGTGTCGCTCGTGATCGGCACGCCGGGCGGCTCGCGCATCTTCACGTCGATCTTCCAGGTGATCAACAACATCTACGACTTCAAGATGCCGTTGAAGGAAGCGGTCGGCGCGATGCGATTCCATCACCAATTGCTGCCGCCGAACACGATCTTCTGGGAGCCGTACCACCCGATCGAAGGCGAACTCGCGAAGCAGATCGAGGCGCGCGGCTATACGCTGAAGGGGCAGGATTTCAGCGGCGACATCCAGGTCATCAAGATCGACGGCAAGACGCCGGAAGCGATGGCCGATCCGCGCGGGCGGGGCGTGACGCGAATCATTCGTTAAGGTGACGTTGACGTGAAGCGATGCGTGCGCGTCGGCGAAAGCAGCCGCGTACGCTGTCCGGCAGCCGGTGTTTCGACCCGGCTGCCGATTTTTTTAGCTGGTCGTTCGGATGAAGCCCGCGATCCGCGGTTGCCCCCATTTTCATGAATTTGACGCGCGACGCTGGGATAATGGCCGAGTTTGGCTGCGTCAACGATGGAAGGAGGCCCCATGGGCGACAAGGATACCCGCGAGACCGAGGACAATCGCGCCGATACGAACTCGATGGAAGCGCGCCGGCGCCGTTTCGAAGAGGATCTCGTCGACGCGTACGACGAAGAGCTCGAGATGGAGCTCGACGACCGCCGCTTCGACAACGGTGAAGACCTGTTGTTCTCGCCCGAGCGTCGCGAAGCGCGCAAGGAATATTTCCGCGAGCTGTTCCGCTTGCAAGGCGAGCTCGTGAAACTGCAGGACTGGGTCGTGGAAACCGGGCACCGGCTCGTCGTGATTTTCGAGGGGCGTGACGCGGCCGGCAAGGGCGGTGCGATCAAGCGCATCACGCAGCGCCTGAACCCGCGCGTGTGCCGCGTCGCCGCGCTGCCCGCGCCGAACAACCGCGAGCGCACGCAATGGTACTTCCAGCGCTATGTCGCGCATCTGCCGGCAGGCGGCGAGATCGTGCTGTTCGACCGCAGCTGGTACAACCGCGCGGGCGTCGAGCGCGTGATGAATTTCTGCACCGACGACGAGTACGAGGAATTTTTCCGGTCGGTGCCGGAGTTCGAGAAGATGCTCGTGCGCAGCGGGATCCAGATCGTCAAGTACTGGTTCTCGATCACCGATCGCGAACAGGAGATGCGCTTCCAGAGCCGGATCGAGGATCCGCTGAAGCAGTGGAAGCTGAGCCCGATGGATCTCGAAAGCCGCCGCCGCTGGGAGGCTTATACGGCCGCGAAGGAAGAGATGCTGCAGCGCACGCATATTCCGGAGGCGCCGTGGTGGGTCGTGCAGGCCGTCGACAAGAAGCGCGCGCGGCTGAACTGCATTCACCATCTGCTCGGCCAGGTGCCGTATCACGAGGTGCCGCGCCCGACGATCGATCTGCCGCAGCGCGAGCATCACGAGGATTACATCCGCCGGCCGGTGCCGAACCACATGATCGTGCCGGACGTTTATTGAGCGGTTCGGGGCGGCTGGATCGGCCACGGACGCGCGCCGTGCCGCGCGGCGCGCGTTACTCCCGGATCAGGAACGCGGCGCGGTCGCGGCCGGCGATCCAGGCGGGCGTGCGACCGCGTCCGCTCCAGGTGGCGCCCGTCGCCGGATCGCGATATTTCGCGCCGATGGTGAACAGCTTCGCGCGACCGCTGTAACCCTGCCCGAACACCTCCCGCGCGGTCAGCGCATGATCCGTCACGATCTGGCGTACCTGCATCAGTGCCGCGTGGCGTTCGCGGCGGCGCGCGGCCCGGATGCGTCGATCCAGTTCCGCGAGCTGAGCCTGCAGTTTTTGCAGTTGCATGCGTTCGATATCCCCGTAGCTGAATTCTGATGATTGGCAGAGGTGCGATGTGCCGCATGTCTGCATGCCCGACCAGACGTTTGCAGAACGCATGGCGGGCACACCGGAAGATTAAGTTTCAGCGCGCGGGTTTTCTATCGGACGCATCCGATTTTTCACGGGAATCTGTCCGCCTTACAGTGCGGGGAAGCCCGAGCGTCCTTGCGTCAGGTCGAACAGTTCGGATTTTGCTGCCGCCTCGGCCGTTTCCGGCAGCTTGATCACGAGCTTCACCGTCATCCCGTAAGCGCTGTCCACCAGATCGTAGCCGGCCTGTTCGATCCAGCGGCGCACGCGCGCCTCTTCCGGGTAGCCGATCTCGATCGCGAGCCGCGTGTGGCGAATACGCTCGACGCGTTCGGCATCGAGCAGCGCCGATGCGATCGCATCGGTGTACGCACGCACCAGCCCGCCCGCGCCGAGTTTCACGCCGCCGTAGTAACGCACGACCGCGCCGAGCACGCCGTCGAGATCGTGATGGCGCAGCACTTCGAGGATCGGCCGGCCCGCCGTGCCGGACGGCTCGCCGTCGTCCGACATGCCCGACTGGCCGCCGGCCAGCAGCGCCCAGCACACGTGGGTGGCCGCCGGATGTTCGTCGCGCAGGCGTTGCAGTACCTGCATCGCGGCATCGCGGTCGTCGACGGGAACCGCGTACGCGATGAAACGGCTCTTGCGGATCTCGAGTTCGCGGACGTAAGAGGTGGCGAGCGAGTAACTCATGCGTCGCGACGCGGAAAGTGTAGGGAAATCAAGGCGATGATGGCTGGTCGATGCGTTTGACGGGAGCCCGTGGACGAATGGATATCGTCTGCATGAGCGCGGGGCAAAGACGGAATTTTACCGTGGCGCGTGTCGAAGCATTTCGATGCCGCCGCGCACGGCATCAACGCACACCGACCGACGACCGTAGCGCGGCGCCCAGCGTGCGCAGTGCCTGCCGGGCGCGCGCATCGGTCAGGCTCGAGTAGAGCACCACGTCGCGCGTCGGCAACGGCGGGAGCCCGTAGCGCATCCCCACGTCGACGGTGCCGGCGGGCGCGACGCGATGCCCGAGCGCCGCGACGGCCAGGCCCGCGGACACCGCCGCGCCGATCGTCGCCACGCCGCCGCCGACAAAGACTTCCGTCCACGCGACGCCGGCTTCGTCCAGTGCGCCGACCGCCATGCGGCGCACGCTGCACGGTTCGGCCTGCGTGGCGAGCCGCAGCGGTTGCGGCGGATGGTACTCGAAATCGGCCGCCGCCATCCAGCCGAACGACTCCGACAGGATCGTTTCACCGTCGAGCCGCCGGCTGTCGTGCTGCAGTGCGACGGCCGCATCGAGCTGGCCGCGATCGAACGCATCGAGCACGTCGCGCGACGTGGCGACGCGAATCTCCAGCACGAGCGCCGGCTCCGCTTCGCTCATACGCCGCAGCAGCATCGGGAGATCGGCGCCGACGACATGGTGGCTGACGCCGATCACGAGCCGTCGCTTGCTCGTGCCGAACGCGCTGATCGCACCATGGTGAGCGGCCACCAGTTCGCGCGCCGGTTCCAGGAACGCGGTGCCGTCGGCCGACAGGCGAACCTGCCGCGGCGTGCGCTCCAGCAGGCGGCGGCCGAGCCCGTCTTCCAGCCGCTTGATCTTCAGGCTCACCGCGGACTGCGTCGTGTCCAGCGCTTGCGCGGCCCGCGTGAAGCTCCTGAGGTCGGCGGTCAGCACGAATGCCTGCACGGCTTCGATGTCGAGCGTTTTCATCGCACCCTCGGTCATTTCAGAATCGAATCATTGAAATATTCTGCCATCCACTTTTTAAATGATTCAAGGTCTTCTACGCTGGCGCCATGTCGTCCGGAATACCGTCCGTTTCTTTCGCCAGGAGTCGATCATGCTGACCGCGTACTACGTGCACCGCCTGCCGGCGGACTACGACCTCGACATCATCCGCCATCGCGTGCGCGAGCGCGGCCGGCTGTGGGACGACACGCCCGACCTGCTGTTCAAGGGCTTCCTGCTGCGCGAGGCCGGCCGCCACGGCGCGACGGAAAACGGCTACGCATCGTTTTATCTGTGGCGCAACGAACAGGCGTTCGCGCGGTTCGTGACGGACGGCCGCTATCGGGTCGTGACGGACAGCTTCGGCCGCGCGCCGATCGATACGCAGGTTGCGCTCGATGCACGCAAGGGCAGTGCGTCGACGGCACGTTTCGCGCGTCTGGAAACCGTCGAAATTCCGGCGAACGCCGATCTCGATGCGGCATTGGCGCGGGAGATCGCACGCAATCGCGAAGCGGCCGCTCGGCAGGGTGTGGTCGCGGCGGCCGTCAGTCTCGATCCGCTGCGCTGGCGGCTGACGCGTGCGCTCGTGACGGAACACGAACCGGACGACGGCGGCGCGGGCACGGTGTACCAGGTCCTGCATCTGGCGAGGCCGTTGCTCGACACGCTGGAAGCGGGCGGCGCGTGATGGCCGGCATCGCGTCGCGATTGCCGGCCGGCGTGGTGATCGCCGCGCATCTGGCGGGTGTGGTGGCAGGCATCGCCGCGATTGCGGCGCTTGCGACGGTGCTGGCGCTGCTGGTCAGGTAAGGCGCTTCAGCGCAGTGAGGGTTTGCGCGGGAGCGCCGCACACATGGTGCACGGCGCCCCCGGTCGCTTCATCGTCGCTCGTTCAATGGCTCTGCAAGCGAATATCGCGCGACGACGCGCCGACATACACGGTCCCGCCCGGCACGACCTTCCAGCCGTTGCGCGACGTATCCCACACGCTCTGCATCCGTGGCGACACGGTCACGCGCACGCGCCGCGCCTCGCCCGGATTCAGCCGGATCTTGTCCCAGCCGACCAGCCGCTTCGGCGGCTCGTCCTTGTACGGCACGCCGAGATAGACCTGCGGTATTTCGGCGCCGGCGACGCGCCCGTCGTTGCGCACCGTGAACGCGACGCTCAGCGAGCCGTCCCATTGCTTCGACACCGACAGGCCCGAATACGTGAAGTGCGTATACGACAGGCCGTAGCCGAACTCGAACATCGGCTTGATGTTGCGCGCGTCATACCAGCGGTAACCCATGTTCAGCTTTTCCGCGTACACCGGGTCGGGGTCGAACGTGCCGTTTTGCCCCCACGTCGGCGAGTCCTGATCGCGCGCCGGGAACGTCACGGGCAGCTTGCCCGACGGATTGACCGCGCCGAACAGCACGTTCGCGATCGCCTTGCCGCCGGCTTCGCCCGGATACCACGCCTCGACGATGGCCGACACCTTGTCCTTCCACGGCATCAGCACCGGGTTGCCGCTCTGGACGACGACGATCGTATGCGGATTCGCGCGCGCGACGGCTTCGACGAGCGCATCCTGGTTCGACGGGTTCGCGAGGCTCAGGCTCTGCAGCTCGCCGAAATCCTCGCCGGCCGGCTGCGCGACCACGACGATCGCGACGTCCGAGCGGCCCGCGAGCGCCGCGGCCTGGTCGATTTCCTGCTGCGTGTACGCGCGGAACGGCGACTGCTGGTCGCTGTTGCCCGCATACGTGACCTGTGCGGCCGGCGCCAGCGCGCGAATCGCCGCCACGATCGGCACGTCGACCTTGAGCCACGGATTGCGCCACCAGCTGCACCCGGTCGACGACCCGAACGTCAGGCCGCCGCAACCGGCGAACGAACCCGATACCGGATCGCGCGTATTGCCCGAGCCGCCGCCGGACAGCACGGCCGAATCCGCATGGCCGCCGATCACGGCGATACGCGACAGCGCCGACGCGACGAGCGGCAACTGGTTGCCGTCGTTCTTCAGCAGAACGATCGATTGCTCGGCGGCCGCCTGCGCGAACCGGTTCCCGGCCGCGAAATCGATCGTGCCGCCGCCCTGCGCCGGATCGTCCATCACGCCGACGCGGATCATCACGGCGAGCTTGCGGCGCACCATGTCGTCGAGGCGCGCGGTCGACACCGAGCCGTTCGCGATCGCCTGCTTGACGGCCGCCGGCGTCAGGTACACGCTCGGCCCGACGTCTTCTTCCTCGTCGAGCCCGGCATTGATCGCGGCGGCGGTGCTGTGCGTGGCGCCCCAGTCGGACTGCACCTGGCCCTGGAAGCCCCACTCGTTCTTCAGCACGTCGTTCAGCAGGTGAGGGTTCTCGCACGCATAGGTGCCGTTCAGGCGGTTGTAGCTGCACATCACGCTGCCGGGCCGGCCGCGCTTCGCGGCGATCTCGAACGGCAGCAGGTACAGCTCGCGCAGCGTGCGCTCGTCGATCTGCGTATTGCCGCCCATCCGGCCGTGCTCCTGCTCGTTGCCCGCGTAGTGCTTGATCGTGGCGATGACTTTTTGCCGCTGCGTGGCGAGCGTGCGTTCGGCGAGCAGGTCCCCGGCGAGCAGCGGATCCTCGCCGAGATACTCGAACAGGCGGCCGCCGCGCGGCTCGCGCGCGAGGTTGGTGCCGCCGGCGAGGCCCATGCCGAATCCTTGCGCGCGCAACTGGATCGCGACCTGCTTGCCGTAGTCGTACGACAGCCGTCGATCCCAGCTCGCGGCGACCGCGATCGTGGCCGGGAATGTCGTGCTGGCCTGCGACGTGCTGCCGGAGCCGGTCGCCGAATCGACCATGTTGAGATCGGGAATGCCGAGCCGCGGCACGCCCTGGATGTAGCCGGCGCCGCCGCCCGGCACCTTGGACATTTCGTATTGCGAATGAATGAACTGGAGTTTTTCGTCGAGCGTCATCTTGCGCACGAGCAGGTCGGCGCGCCGTTGCGCGGCGGCCGATGCGAACGTGTCGATCGCGTCGCCCTGCGCATTGAAATCGGCGTCGCCGGCGTAGGCGGTGGTGCAGAGGGTCGCTGCCAGCACGACGGCCGGCCAGAGTGTGTCCCGCATGTTGCTCTCCTGATCGTATTGCCGGTTGTTGGAATGATGTCTGGAGCTGCGTACGTCCGGCGGATTCGCACCGGACGCATTCGGCTGGCGATGCAGGGTGGTTGCGCGTCGGCATGCCAGGCCGGGCGGGGAATCGTTACGGCCGGTTGGGCCCCGATCGAACCAGACGGACGGCGACGCGGACCGCCCGGCACTGTCGAATCGGATGTAGCGGTTCTCTGCTGCGGCTAATGGTATGAATGTAGTTTGACTACAGCATCGGTGTTTCTACCGATACGTGTGATCTTTATTTCGTAGGGGCGCGCGGCAGGGTGGAAAGTCGGTCATCGTTCCCGGTTGGCCGCCCGCGGCGGGGTAAGAAGTACCTGCGTGCGAGCATTCCGACGGGCGGGAGGTCGGGAAGCGTGTGCCCGCGCGATACGGTTGGTTGCGCAAGCATCGAATGGAACGTCGGCGGATGCCGGCCGCGTCGGGGCGGAGCCGGGCAGCACCGACGGCGTGCTAGCCGCGTCGCGCGACCGGACTGCCGGGCATCGGAATTCCGGCGCGATAGACGACGGTCGCGAGTGCCGCGGCCACCGCGGCCTCGGCCGTCAGCACGGCGACGGCGGCGCCCAGCTCGGCGAAGTACTTTGCGAGCACGGGTACCAGCACGATGTTCAGAATACCCGATGACATCAGGATTCGCGTGAATGCCGACTTCATCCCGAGCGGCAGCATCGTCTGCACGCCGAACAGGTCCGTCATGCCGGCCATGAACGGAATGAAGGCCATCCAGCGCAGCACGTGGACGGTCGGTTCGTACGAAGGCCCATAGAGGATGCGCACGGCGAGCGGCGCACCGAAGAAGATCGCGAGCGAGATGCCGAGCACCATCGCGACCTGCACGACGAACAGCTTGCGCAGGAACGAGAACGCGTCGTTGCGCGCGTGCCGCATCAGGTAGCTGATGCGCGGATAGGTGGCGGCCTTCAGCGGCTGCAGCATGCTGAGCGCCGCGCGGATCAGCTTGTCGCCTGCGGCGAAGTAGCCGGCCGCGACGTTGCCCGAGACGAAGCCGAGCAGCACGGTGTTGGTCGACGCGTAGAACGCGATCGACGTCGACGCGAGAAACACCTGCCAGCCGCCTTTCAGCGATTCGGCGATGTCGGCCGCGCCGACGCGCACGAAGTCGATTTCGCGGTTGAAATACAGATAGGCCGCCAGCGCGATCGCGGACAGCGTCGGCACCGCCGCGTTGACGATCATCGCACGGTCGATGTCCGCCGGGCTGTGCACGAGCGCGAACATGGCCGGCAGGCTCAGGATGCGCCCGATGAACAGGATCACGCTGAGCGCGCGCAGCTTTTCCATTCCCTGGAAATACCAGCCCGGCGTGAACGCCACACCGGCGACCATCCCGAAGCCGATCAGCAACAGATCGCGGTCTTCGCCGAAGCGGCCGACCAGCATGATCAGCCCGACCAGCACGATGAAACAGATCACCGCGATGCCGATCTGCGCGTACAGCGTCGCCCAGAAGATGCGCGAGCGTTCGGCGCGGTTGTCGCGCGCGAGCGCGATGCGTGGCGTGGCGGTCAGGTCGAAGCTGTAGCTCGTGCAGTTGGTGAGATACGCAATGACGGCGAGCGAGAACGCGAGCTGCCCGTAGCCTTCGGGCCCGAGTGCGTGCGTCAGCAGCGGTGCGATCAGGAGCGGCACCGCGTACATCGAAATCTGCAACGTCAGCAGCAGCAGGAAATTCTTCTTGAGGTTTGACATTCGCTCGGTCGGCGCCGTGGGTGTCGCAGGGCGGCGGCATGGGGCCGCGGTGCGCGCGTGCATCCGGTCGGCGCTGACCCGGTTGCATGGGGGGGTGGCGCGTCCGGCGTCGCCCGGTATGGCCACATCGTATGGCGGCCATGATACGGGCCGCACGGGACGGCTCTGTTCGCGAGCCTACCGTTCGCGGATTCCGTTCGTACGCGCGGCATGCATCCCGACACCGCGCGCCGTCGCCCGTCGTTGTACCGCGATAGCGATGAAGCTATTTGTAAGCTGGCGCACCGAAGGACGTTCGAACCGGGTGCTTTAATCGAGCGCACTGTTTTGGTTCACGGTGCGAGCCGTCCGATGACGCCTCGGGCACGCAACGTCACCTCCCGCGGGCATGGGGAGCAGGACAACACATGGAACCGGGCGGGGGCCGCGCAGGGGCGCGGCCGGGCCGCTGCCGCGCATTCGTCGAGCAGTCGCACGATCGTGGAATCGCTCGTTCCGGCGGAGCCGCCGGAACGCGTGTCCGCGTCCGATAAAAATACCGATCCGAGGAGTACCGATTGAAGCCCATTACGTTCGGCAGTTGCGTGGGGTGGCTGCACGAAGGACAGACGACACAAGGGGTGATCCTGTGCGAATCGTTGGGACACGAGGCATCTTGGACGCACAAGCTCATGCGGGCGATCGCCGAGCGCCTTGCCCGCGACGGCGTCACGGTGTTGCGATTCAACTATCCGTGCACCGGCGATTCCGCGGGCGACGATCGTGACGCCGATCGGCACGCCGCCACCCTCGGCAGCATTCACGATGCGATCGATCTGCTGCGCGACCAGGTCGGTGTCGCGTCGCTGACGCTCGTCGGCATCCGCGCGGGTGCGCTGTTCGCGATGCTGGCCGCCGCAGGCGACGGGCAGCACCCGTCGCCGCGCATCGACGCCTTGGTGGCGCTCGCGCCGGTCGTGCGCGGGCGCGCTTATCTTCGCGAGCTGTCGTTCGTGCATCGCCAGTGGCTCGACGTCACGTCGCCTGCGATTCGCGCCGCACATCGCGACGAGCCGTGCATGAACGTGCTCGGGCACCGCTTTCCCGACGATTTCGTCGCCGCATTGAAGGCGGTCGATCTGTGCGACGTCGTGCGCGACGCACCGACGCTGCCGCGCGCGATGCTGCTGATTCAGCCCGATCAGGACGAGCCCGCGTTGCGCGATGCGCTGCTCGCGCGGGGCGTGAACGTGGCGACCGAACCGTTCCGCGAATGGCCCACGACGATGCTGGACGGTACACGCTCGCGTCTGCCGCTCGCGGCCATCGACACGCTCGCGAACTGGATCGTCGAACGCGCGCCGCACACGGCCGCCGGCGTCGACCCGACGTGGCGGCCGGATCCGCCATGGAACGGCGAATCGGCCGCGGCGCTCGACATGATCGACATGACCGAGCAGGTCGTCGCGGTCGGGCCGGACCGGTTGGTCGGCGTGCTGTGCCGTCCCGCCGATACGGGGCCGGCGCATCCCGTCGCGCCGGCGCTCGTGATCGCGAACACGTCGACGAATCCGCGAAGCGGCGAAGGGCGCTTCAGCGTGCGCCTCGCGCGGACGCTCGCGCGCGCCGGCGTCACGACGTTGCGGCTCGACGTGAACGGCGTCGGCGACAGCGGGGCCGCCGCGCCCGACGACCAGTCTCCCGTCGTGTATTCGGCGCGGTCGAGTGACGACGTGGCGGCCGCCGCCGATTGGCTGCGTGGGCTCGGTCATCCGGACGTGGTCGCGGCCGGCATCTGCTCCGGCGCCTATGCGGCATTGCATGCGGCCGTGAAAACGCCGTCGCTCGGCGGCGTGATCGCGATCAACCTGGCGCGCTTCGTGTGGCCGGCCGGCCTCTCGCTGGACGCGGTGCAGAAGCAGCGGAACAACTCGGTGCGCGGCTACTGGCTGTCGGTACGCGACTGGCAGAAGTGGAAACGCCTCGTGCGCGAACGGCGCGATTTACGGCCGATCGTGCGGGCCGTCGCCGCCAATGCGATCGCACGGGTCAGCGTACCGGTGAAGGAGGCGGCCGCGCGCGTCGGCTGGAAACCGCGCGCCGGCACACCACGCGGCGTGATGCACGTGCTTGCGCAACGCGATGTCCGGACGACCCTCGTATATGGCGCGCTCGATCCCGGCATCGACGATGTCCGCCGCCATTTCGGCGCGATCGAGCATGCGTTCAGGTGCTCGCGTCACGTACGGCTGCACCTCGAGCCGCAGGTCGATCACGCGGTATACGGCGCGGTCGGCACGGATATCGTGATCGAGCGGTGCTTGCAGGCGCTCGGTCGCGACTTGACGAGGCCGGTCGTGCATGCCGTCGACCCTGTCGGGCTCGAAGCGGCTGGGGGATCGTACGCAAACGTGTCGGTCGGCAGGCCGTGATGCGCGTCGTGCCGCACGCGTCGGCGCCGCGGGGTGCGATCCCGGCTTCGTATGAAGATCGACGTTCGGTGGGGTCGCTCACAGACGCGCGGCTCGCCGTAGTGTCCAATCCCTTATCGATGCATGCACGGTTGTCCTGCGGCCCGACCGGCCGGGTGTGTCAGTCCCGATCGCCCGGCTCCGCATAGGGTGATTTCGCGTAGGGCGATGCGTACAACGTGTCGCTGCGCCATACGTCGTCGGTGGGCGCATTGGCCACCTGCGGGCGATGCGGTCTCGCCGGCACGAGCGGCCGGCGCAATGTGATGCGGGCCCGCGTGTCGGGCTCGGCGGCGGTGCTCGCGGCCGAACGAGCGAGCGCGGGTGCCGCAGCCGCGGATGCGGTCGCGGCTGGCTCGGCGGTCGCGGCCGCGCCGACGGCTTGCGCCGAGCGTTGTGGCGGCACGGGCGCAACGAGCGTCGACGATGCGAGGCGCGGTGTGTCGGCCGGTGTGCCGGACAGCGTTTGCGCACCGGCGGCACAGACGAAGCCGGCCGACGCGATGTAGAGGAACGGCGCAAGCGACGAAGAGAAGTTCATGACGAATCGCAGGGAGTGACGTGCGGTGAAGAGGGTGGTGCGGCACTGCAATGCAAGCCGCGCTGGGCAAGCGTAATGCCGGAATTCGCCGCGTTCGGCGGGTTACCGCACAGTTTTGGAAGGACACCATGTCAATCACCACGCAACCGGAATCGACGCGCGGCACGCGGCGGCCATGCTGGGCCGGCGCCGGCCGTGCGCCGTGGCTGTCGCGCATGGCGATCGTGGCGGCCGCGTGCGCGCTGAGCGCATGTGCGCTGTCGCCCGGCATGACTTACCGCGCGCCGGCGGAGCGCGACGCGAATGCGCGCGTGAGCGCCGACGCATCGGGCGCGGGCGGCCTCGACGGCGTGCAGAACGTGTCGAGCGAGGATCTGATCGAGATCACGCCGGCATTCGTCGCACAGCACCATGCGGGGCGGCCGGCCAACGTCGACGCGGAGATCCGTCAGTTGTTCGGCAAGCCGACGCCATACACGATCGGCCCCGGCGACGTGCTGAGCATCATCGTCTGGGATCACCCCGAATTGAACCTGCCGACGACGCAGACGGTCGGCGGCGGCGACGGCGTCGGCGCCAGCTCGGTCGCGACGGGCTACACGGTCGACGCGGCCGGCAACGTCCAGTTCGCGTATGCGGGCCTCGTGCACGTGGCAGGACTGACCGAGGCACAGGCGCGCGCGCTGCTGATGAAGCGGCTCGGCGAATACGTGCGCAAGCCGCAGCTCGCGCTGCGCGTGCAGAGCTACCGCAGCAAGCGCGTCTATCTCGACGGCGAAGTGCGCACGCCGGGTTTGCAGATCGTCAACGACATGCCGATGACGCTGCCCGAGGCGATCGACCGCGCGGGTGGCTTCACGCCGACGGCGGATCGCTCGCAGGTGTCGGTGACGCGCGGCGACACGACCGTGAACGTGAGCCTGCCCGCACTGATCGCCGCGGGCGTGAATCCGTCGAACATCCTGCTGCGCGACGGCGATCTCGTACGCGTGCGCGCGGCGAGCGACGCGAAGGTATTCGTGCTCGGCGAAGTATCGCGGCCCGCGACGCTGACGTTGACCGACGGCCGGATGAGCCTCGGCGAAGCGCTCGGCGACACGGGCGGCGTGAGCCAGTACACGTCGGACGCGCGCCAGGTGTTCGTCGTGCGCCGCGGCCCCGACAATCGCCCGCGGGTGTACCACCTCGACGGCAGCTCGCCCGCGTCGTTCGCGCTCGCCGACCAGTTTCCGCTCGAGCGGCGCGACGTCGTGTTCGTCGATGCGTCGTCGCTGGTGCGCTGGAGCCGCGTCGTGAACCTGCTGATTCCGTCGTCCGCGCAAGGTGCGCTGACGGCGAAAGCCATTTCGCCGTGATGCCCGAGGCGGATTTCGTGACCGCGACCGTGCGTCGCGCCATACGGGACTGATGCTGCATGAACACTTCGACCCTGCCTGACCCGCCCAGCGGGCGCATTCCGCGGCCGTCCTATCCGGTGCGCCGCTACTGGAGCATGCTGTACGGCGGCCGGCGCCTGATCGTGTGCACGGCGCTCGCCGGCGCGCTCGCGGGCGGCCTGTATGCGCTGTTCGCGGCCCCCGTCTACCGCTCCGACATCCTGTTCCAGGTCGAGCAAAGCCAGACCGATTCGAAGCAGACGTCGCCGCCCGGCGATCCGTCGTCGGTGTTCGATCTGAAGACCGATGCATCGACCGAGATCGAGGTGCTCAAATCCCGCGCGGTGCTCGATCGCGCGATCGAGAGCACGAACCTCGCCCTCGACGCACGGCCGCATTACCTGCCGCTGATCGGCTGGCGGCTCGTGAACGCGGCCGACGGGCTGTCGTCGCCGTTGCCGGGCGGCTACGTGTATGGCACCGAGCGCATCGACGTGCCGACCTTCGACGTGCCGAAGCGGCTGCTCGGCAAGCGCTTCGCGCTGACCGTCGGCGACGACGGCGCCTACACGCTGCAGCGCACGGGCTTCTTCGGTCGGAAAGGGCCGGTATGGCGGGGCCGCATCGGCCAGCCGCTGCACATCGAGACGCCGCAGGGGCCGATCGACGTGTTCGTGCGCGACGTGGCCGGCCAGCCCGGCGCACGCTTCGATCTGACGCGCTACAGCGACGAGGAGGCGACGACGTGGCTGCAGAAGAACGCGCTGATTTCGGAGCGCGGCAAGCAGTCGAACATGATCGGCGTGACGCTCGACGGCATCGATCCCGTGCACGACAGCCGTGTGCTGAACGCGATCGGAGAGGCGTACCTCGCGCAGAACACGCAACGCAAATCCGAGGCGGCCGACAAGCTGATCCGTTACATGGACGGCCAGTTGCCGCAACTGAAGGCGCAACTGGAAGCGGCGGAGAACCGCTTCAACGCATTCCGTGCGTCGCACGGGACGGTCAATACGAGCGACGAGGCACTGGCGTTGCGTCAACAGTCGGTCGACATCGAGACGCGTGTGCAGACGCTGCAGCAGCGTCGCGAGGAACTGCTCACGCGCTTCATGCCGAAGCATCCGGCCATCGTGGCCGTCGATGCGCAGCTCGCCGATGCGCAGCGTTCGCTCGACACGGCCCGCAAGCAGATCCAGCAACTGCCGACCGTCGAGCAGGGCGTGCTGCAACTGCAGCGCGACGTGGCCGTCGACACCGCGCTGTACACGAACCTGCTCAATACACGCCAGCAGATGGTCCTCGCGCGCGCCAGCAAGACGGGCACCGTGCGGATCGTCGATACGGCGAAGGTCGCCGAGCAGCCGATCGGGCCGCATCGCGGGGTTGCGGTGGTCGGCTTGCTGATGGCCGGCCTGCTGGCGGGCGCGGCGATCGTGATCGCCCGGCAGCGCGTCGTCGGCACGATCGGCGACGCGGAGGAAATCGAATGGGCGACCGGGCTGCCCGTGTTCGCGACGGTCCCGCACAGCGCCGTCGCGGCGGCCGCTGAACCGAGGTCGAAGGGCGGCCGGCGCGGCCCGCGCATGTCGACGGCGCCGATCGACGTGCAGGACGCCGCGCTCGAAAGCCTGCGCAGTTTCCGCGCGTCGCTGCAATTGTCGATGCCGGCCGCATCGAATCCGGTCGTGCTGATCTCCGGGCCGACGACGGGCGTCGGCAAGTCGTTCGTCGCCGCGAACATCGCATCGCTCGTCGGCGCCGCGAAACGGCGGGTCCTGTTGATCGATGCCGATCTGCGCAAGGGTTCGCTGCACGACCGGTTCCGCTATAGCCGCGCGCCGGGGCTGGCGGACGTGGTGGCGGGCACTCACACGCTCGACGAGGCAATCAGGCGCGGCGTCGCACCGGGCCTCGATTTCATCGCGATGGGCCATGTCGTTCCCGATCCGGGCGAACTGCTGCTGCAACCCGCGCTCGCCGAACTGATCGCGCAGGCCGCGTCGCGCTACGACATGGTCGTGCTCGACGGCCCGCCGTTGCTGCCGGTGGCCGATGCGCTGGTGCTCGGCCGCCTCGCGGGCACCGTGTTCCTCGTCGCGCGTAGCGGCGTGACGACGTTGACGGAGCTCGACGAAAGCGCGCGGCGGCTCGAGCACGCGCATATCGATGTGCGCGGCGTGATCCTGAACGACTACAAGGGCGCGCCGGGACGGTACGACTACGGCTATACGGGCGCGAACACGCATCAGGCCGAGGCAGGGTTGACGGGGATGATCGCACCGCGGCAGCGGGCGGAACGCGCGTCATGAATCGGAGAGCAGGCGGTGCCGGGCCGCGACCGGGCGCGGCGACGGCGCGCGGGATGGCGCGCGTGCGCGGTGTCGCGGGCGGTTATGCGGGCTACTGGTGGGAGGATCCGGCACGGCTCGTGCCGATGTTCATCCTGCCGTTGTATGGATTGCTGTCGCTCAGCCTGCTGGGCGACCAGAAGTCGATCGCACGAATCTATTTCGACGGTTACTACGCATTTGCCGGCGCGTTGTTCCTGATGGTGGTGGCGGCGACGGCGTGGCTCGCGACGACCGAAGCGCGGACGCGGCGCGGGCCGCCGGAAACGCCCGTCGAGGTGCCGCCGCGCGTGCTCGATTGCCTGTTCGCGCTCGCGCTGTTCGGCAATCTCGTGATGATGAGCGGGATCATCGCGCGGCCGGCGCTGCTGCTCGAATTCCTGCATGGCCAGGCTACCGCGTACGACATGCTCCAGCAGATCGGCCGCGTCACCGGGTTGAGTTCGTTCACGCAGGCGACGTCACCGTTCGTCGCACTCTATTTCTACGTGTTCCGAACGCCGGTGAAAGGCCTGAACCGCTACAAGATCTACATGGCCGTGCTCGCGGTGCTGACGGTGCTGCGCAGTTTCCTCTTCGCGGAGCGCCTGGCGTTGATCGAGATGGTGATGCCGCTCGCGCTGATGGTCGTGCGGTTCCGGCTGCACGGCCGGTATGCGCGGCTGCTCACGCTTGGGCCGTACGCGGCGATCCCGCTGTTGTTCGCGCTGTTTATCGCGAACGAGTACAACCGGTCGTGGGAAGCCTATTACGTCAACATCTACGACAACATCTTCGACTTCGCGCTCGAACGGCTCGGCCTGTACTATTCGACGTCGCTGAACAACGGCGCCGGGATGCTTGCCGTACTGGGCTGGGGGCAGGGCCATCCGATGTTCACGTTCGACTGGTTGATGCGCTTTCCGGTGATCGGCGAGACGTTCCGGCCGTGGATCGATTCGAGCGACAGCTTCAACCTGTTTCTGAACAGCTACGCAGACCCGGAATTCAACAATCCGTCCGGTATCTTCGTCCACTTCTACGAGTGGGGCTGGTTCGGGCTGCTCGACGCGGCCGTGCTCGGCTGGTTGGTCGGCCGCAGCTATGCGGGCTGGCGCAGCGGCAACGGGTTCTGGTGCTGCGCGCACGCGGTGCTCTACGTGTCGTTGATGGAGATCATGCGTACGCCGAACCTGTTCAGCGGACGCAATTTCCTGCCGATCGTGCTGCCGATCATCGTGTTCCATTGGTTCGGAAAGCGGCCGGCGAGCGTTGCGCCTTCCGCCACGCGCGCGGTATCCGGACGCGGGGCGCGCGCCGCCGACACCAACGAGCGGGATGGCGGCGCGACGGCATGGCCACTCGCACCCGCACCGCATCGACGACGCACTATTCCACGCGCGACGCGAAATCCGGAACGGTAGGCTCGCGAACTGTGCGCGGCCGCGCGATCCGTATCATGACCAGGATTGTCCGCGCGCTGCTCGTCCGACTTCCGCACATGACCGACCTGACCATCGCAATCTGCAACTACAACCATGGTGCGTACCTGCGCGAAGCGATCGACTCGGCGCTCGCGCAGACCGTGCGCGACGTCCGCGTGCTGATCGTCGACGACGGGTCGACCGACGATTCGCGCGACATCATTCGCTCGTACGGCGAGCGCGTGACGGCGGTGTTCCAGGAGAATCGCGGCCAGGTAGCCGCGTACAACCGCGCGCTCGAGCATGTCGCGTCGCGCTACGTCATCCTGCTCGACGCGGACGATCTGCTCTATGCCGACGCCGCGGCACGCGTGCTCGCCGCGTTCGCGTCCGGCGATTTCGTGAAGGTTCATTTCCGGCTCGACGTGATCGCGCACGATGGCGTGCGGACCGGCGCGAGCGTGCCGCAGTCCGCGGTCGATACGGATTGCGGCCGCCTGTTGCGCGCAGGCTGGCTGTATCCGTCGCCGCCTGCATCGGGCAACGCGTATCGCGTCGCCGCGCTGAAGCGCATCTTTCCGGTACCCGTCACCGCCGACAACCTGCACGGCGCCGATTTCTACGCGATCTACGGCATCGCGCTGCTCGGGGCCGTCCACATGATCGACGCGACGCTCGGCGGCTATCGCGTGCACCAGCAGTCGAATGCAAGCACAACCGACGCCCCGGCCCTTGCGCTCGCCAATTCGGAAGACGCGGCCACCGGCGCACTGAAGGCCGAACGCCGCTGGTCGATCCTGCGCACGCTCGCCGGCTCCCGGCTGCAGGAAGCGCTCCCGATCGCCCCGCTCGACTTCGCGATCGAGAAGGCGCGCTTCGCGAGCACGCTGTATGGCACGCCGTTGGCGCGGCGCTGGCGCTGGTTCCTGTGCGAATCCGGACGCTACTGGCATACCGTGCTCCGCAATCCGTTCTGGCGTCCCGCCAAGAAGGCGGCGGTCACCGTGCTGTCGCTCGCATGTTTGCTGCCGTCGTCCGCGCTGAGCAATCGCGCGATCCGCTACCTGTCCAATCCGCTTGCGCGTGTGCGCAAGCTGCCCGCCGCACGCACCGACGTGCAATGAGCACCGCGCGCTCGCGGCTGCGCGGGCCGAATCGCCTGTTCGGTTAGCCATCGCACCCAGTGCGTCCGGCATGCGCTGCACAATGGTCCGGACCGTTGAGGAACGCGTAACGACGGATATCGGTGGCCGCGTGGCGCGACAGCGTGGCCCGCCATGACGGATGCGAAGCAATGTTCGTGACGGCCACGTGTTCATCAATGAGGAATGCGTAATACATCGGGATTCCGATGTGTATGGATCGCTCGCGACTTGACGATGCGCCACCTCATCGGCGCGCTGGGCAACGAACAGTGCGATCGAATCGACCAATCCAGAGATGACCAAAGAAAAGATCGTTCATATTGCCGAGGCGTTTGGCGGCGGCGTGCTGTCGATGTTGACCTATCTCGCCAACCATGCCGCGGCAGCGGGCGTCGACGTGACGGTACTTCACTCGATCCGGCCGGAAACCCCGCGCGATTTCTCCACGCTGTTCCGGCCCGACGTGAAGCTCGTTTACGTCGACATGGTGCGCGAGGTCGACGTCCGGCGTGATCTGCGGAGCGTGCGCGCGCTGGTCCGGAACCTGCGTGACTGCGGGCCGACCGCGGTTCATCTGCACTCGTCGAAGGCAGGCGTGCTGGGACGCATCGCCGCCCGGATCGCCGCGCCGACCGCGACGGTTCTTTACTCGCCGCATGGTCTGTCGTTCCTGCGCTGCGACGTGTCTCGCATGAAGCAGTTCGCGTATCTGAGCTTCGAGCGCATCGCGGCGCGTATCGGCGGCACCATTGTCGCGTGCTCGGGCAGCGAGCTCGGCGAGATCAACCGCAAAGTTCGCGCGAAATCCGCGGTTCTGGTGGAAAACGGGGTGAACGTCGCCGAGATTCCGCCTCGCCGAGCGCGCGACGATCGCAAGGTCGTCATCGGGATGAGCGGTCGCGCGTCGTTCCAGAAGAATCACGAAGCATTCATACGACTTGCCGACGAGTTGCACGGCGCCGACGTCGAGTTTCTCTGGATCGGCGGCAACGTGGGGGAGATTCCCGATTCGTCGCGGCGCCAGGCCATCGCCTGCAGCGGCTGGGTGACCCGCGAGCGTGCGCTGACGCTCACGTCGGAACTGGACATCTATGTCCAGACCTCCCGCTGGGAGGGGATGCCGGTCGCGCTGATCGAAGCGCAGGTTGCCGGGATCCCGGCCGTGGTGACGAACGTCGTCGGCAATCGCGACGTGGTGATCCACGGCGTGACCGGCTACGTCGCGTCGACCCCCGACGAGATGGTCGGTTACCTGAGCACGCTCCGCGACGACCGTCGGCTTCGCGAGCAGATGGGCGAAGCCGCGCGAAAGCGCGCAATTCAGCGGTTTTCGATGAGCGCGATCTTCCGGCAATGGCACGCGCTTTACGGACTGGGCCCCGACGAGCCGCGCGTTGCCACGCGCGACTTCGAGCCGGTTGCCGTGGATCACGTCAAAGCCTGACTTTGATATCCCCTTATTGACATGAGCGCTTTCAAGAAACCGAGGCAACTCGTATACAACGGCCGATTCACGACGCAGAAGACAACCGGCGTGCAACGCGTCGCACGCGAGCTGATCGCCGCGTTGATCAAGTTTCAGCCGCAGGATCCGGTAATCGTGCTGGTGCCTCCGCAGCCCGGTATCGAGGTGAGTGGCGCGAAGACGATCAAGGTCGGCTTTTACAAGGGCGTGGTCTGGGAGCAACTGGTGCTCCCGTTGTTCGCGCGCCGCGGCCGCGTCGTCAATCTCAGCAATTCGGCATCCATTTTCATCGGCAACCAGATCATCTACATGCACGACGCGGCGGTATTCGACACGCCCGCGCATTTCTCGCGCCCGTTTCGCATGTGGTACCGGATCATGTTCTGGATCCTGGCGCGAACCTCCGTCCGCGTGCTGACCAACTCGTATTTCTCGCGGGATCGCCTCGCGCATCACTGCGGGGTTGCCGCGGAGAAGATCAGCGTCGTGCCGCTCGGTGCGGATCATCTCGACACGCTGGAACCGGACACGAGCGTGCTCGACAAGCATGCGCTGACGCCGAACCGGTTCGTGCTCGCGGTCAGCAGCATGAATCCCACCAAGAACTTCGGCCGGCTGATCGCGGCGTTCAGGCAGATCGACGATCCGTCGGTCGATCTCGTCATCGTCGGGATGCAGAACACCACCGTGTTCGGCAAGCAGGACCCGATGGCGGCGGCCGCGGAGCCGAACATCAAGTACGTCGGCTATATCAGCGACGAACAGTTGAAGGCGCTGTATCAGAACGCGGCGTGCTTTCTTTATCCGTCGATCTACGAAGGCTTCGGCATACCGCCTCTCGAGGCGATGCGCTACGGCTGCCCGGCGGTGGTCGGCAAATCGGCAGCCCTGCCGGAAGTCTGTGCGGACGCGGCGCTGTACTGCGATCCGTATTCGCAGGACGACATCGCGCGGAAATTGCGGAGCCTGCTCGATTCCGACGAACTCAGGGCCGAGCTCAAACGCAAGGGGCGCCTGCACGCGGACAAGTATCGCTGGAGCAGAAGCGCCGAGATGATGAAGGAGATATTCGAGGGGCTGTAGGGCATCCGCCGGGCGGCACGACGACCCACTGTTCCCCACCGCACTGTCTCGCGCGTCGGCCATCCATACAGTGAACGACTATCCGATATCTCGGCGGTGCGGAACCTGACGGGCCGGCCACCGCTTCATCATGACTGCACGCGAAACCCACCTCGATGTCGCCCGCGGCGCGGGAATCATTCTCGTCGTATACGGGCATGTGCTGCGCGGCGCCGTTTCCGCCGATCTCGTGCCGGCAGGCGCGGCCGACACGGCATTCGCGTGGAACGACTACGTGATCTACACGTTCCACATGCCGTTGTTCTTCTTCCTGTCCGGCCTGCACGTCTGCAGCTCGCTGCGCCGCACGCCGCATGGCTTCCTGTGGTCGAAGATCCGGACGATCGTGTATCCGTACCTGCTGTGGTCGATCGCGCAGGGCGCCGTGCAGATTGCGATGGCGTCGCACGGCACCAATCATCCGTTTACGCTGAACGACCTGCTGGCGATCGGCTGGCGACCGTTCGCCCAGTTCTGGTTCCTGTACGCGCTGATGCTCTGCATGCTGGGCATCCGGGCGTTCGCGGCGGCCGTGCCGGATGTGGCGCGCGCACCCATGCCATCGCGGGCGCGCGGCTGGCTTGCCGGATGCGCGGTGCTCGGGCTGGCGCTCGGCGCGGCGACGCAGTGGGGCATCGTGTCGATCACGTTGATGAATGCACCGTTCTTCGTGGCGGGTGTGCTTGCGTCGCAGGCATTGCCCCGGTGGCTCGCGCGCCATAGCGGGCCGACCGCATGCGCCGCCACGGCAACGGCGTTCGTCGCCGCGGTCGTGTTCGCTCACGGCTTCGGTAGCGCGACGAGCATCTGGGCGCTTCCCGCCGCGTTCTCGGGCATCGCGCTGGCGCTGCAACTCGCGCATCGGTATGCGTCACAGCCCGCACGCGCGGGATGGCTGGCGGCGATCGGTTGCGCATCGATGCCGATCTACCTGACCCACATCTTTGCGATGGCGGCCGTACGGATCGTGCTGATGCGCGCCGGCATCACCGGTCTGGCAGTCCACCTCGTGCTCGGCACGCTGGCCGGTGTCGCGATCCCGGTCGCCGTCTATCTGGTCGCATTGCGGACAGGGTTCGCGCATGTTGCCGGCTTTCCGTCATGGCCGGGACGCGATACGGCGGTACGAACGCGTACCGCTTGAGCTTCGGCATCATCGTCGGGCCCGGACGTTGCGCGCTTGGTCTGATGACGCACCGAAGCCGATCGGCGCCCCTGATCTAATCAACGTCGAAGCGTCGCCGCTTTCGTCGGCGTCGCGGACGGGCCATGCAGTCGGCCGCCGACATGTGCGGTTCAACGCGCGCGAAAACCTGCCAGGGAAACGATACGCCATGCATGAATTGCAGCGTCTGTCGCACAGCGTGATCGCCGCGATGTGCATCGCGGGCGGGCTGTCGTGGTCGGAACCCGCGGTATCCGCGACCGCCGCGGGCGAAC
Source organism: Burkholderia anthina (assembly GCF_001547525.1). GTDB lineage: Bacteria > Pseudomonadota > Gammaproteobacteria > Burkholderiales > Burkholderiaceae > Burkholderia > Burkholderia semiarida. Next base: position 139,462 of record NZ_LNJP01000003.1, on the reverse strand, counting down.
CGGCCGCGCTTCATGCGGCCGTACCGGACGCATACGTGCGTCCGGATCGCGCCGCGGCCGATCAGGGCGACGCGTTGCAGCGCGCGCTCGATGCGTTGCGCCCGGGGCAGCGGCTCGTATTCGCACCGGGGCGCTATGTCGTCGGCCGCTCGCTCGTCGTACGGCAGGCGCGTGTGGTGCTGTCGGGATTCGGCGCGACGCTGATCGCCACGGCGCCGAACGACCAGACGATCGAGCTGCGCGGCGACGGTACGACGCTCGTCGGGTTCCGGCTCACGGGAACCGGCACGACGCGCCTCACGACGCCGGAGTCGACGAAGGTCGAGGTAACCGGGCGAGACGTACAGGTGCTCGACAACGTCGTCGACGGCGGCGCGGGTGCCGGCATCTTCGTGTTCGGCGGTGCGGATGTCGCGATCGTCGGCAACGAGGTGCTGTCGACGCTGGCGGACGGCATCCACATGACGCACGGCTCGCGCAACGTGCTGGTACAGGGCAACGTCGTGCGCGGCACCGGCGACGACATGATCGCCGTGGTGAGTTACCAGGCGGAGGGCGTGCTGACCCGCAACGTGATGATTACCGGCAACTCGCTGGAAGGCAACCCGTGGGGGCGTGGCATCACCGTCGTCGGCGGTGCGGACGTGACGATTTCGAACAACATCGTGCGCAACGTGCAGGTCAGCGCCGGGATTCTCGTCGCGCAGGAGGACAGCAACCGCACAGCCGGCTCGTCCGACGTCCGGATCGAGCGCAACGTGATTGCCGATATCCAGACTGCGACAGGGCGGACCGATTCGCGCCCGCTCACGCAGCAAGCGGCGATCGAGGTCAGCACGTGGTCCGGTTCGGTGTCGCGGGTGACCGTGATCGGCAATCGCGTGTCGAATGCGAGATTCGACGGCATTCGGTTGTGGGGCAACGTGTCGGACATACGGCTGGCGGACAATCGGCTGTCCGGGATCGGCGGCTTGCCGGTGCGGGTCGGACCTGAACCGGAGTGCTCGGCCGGCGCGCCCGCGGACCCTTCCGCGAACGATCGGTCGAGGAGCGTTCCGTGTGCGCGCGCCCGCCAGTCTGCGCCGGGTGCGCCCGACGCGCTCGGCGCGGATACGTCGCTGCTGCCGCGCGTGCGCGAATCCGTCAGACGGCCGCGCTGGTCGCAGCGCGGCACGGATTAGGGTGAACAGGACCTGATCGAGCGGTGCGCGGCAAGCGCGCCGACGCGATTCGCACGCACTTGTCGCACGGCGTTGCGTTCCTCCGCCTTCTCTTGACGCGCGTCCGGTCAGCCCGGTTCGCCGGCGGAGAGCGGTACGGCCGGCGTCGGCTGCGCGGACGTCGTCCCCGAGCGCGGCGGAGCGGCGCCGACGATTGCCCGCCCGTACTGATCATCGAACCGCACGATATCGTCTTCGCCGAGATAGTCGCCCGATTGCACCTCGATGATTTCGAGCGGAATCCGGCCGGGATTCTCGAGTCGATGCACTTCACCGACGGCGATGTACGTCGATTCGTTCTCGCACAGCAGGAACGTCTCGGTGCCGCGCGTCACCTTCGCGGTGCCGCGCACGACGATCCAGTGCTCGGCGCGGTGATAGTGCATCTGCAGCGACAGCCGCCTGCCGGGTTCGACGACGATCCGCTTCACCTGGAAGCGCGCGCCGAAATCGATCGAATCGTAATGGCCCCACGGCCGCTGCACCTTGCGGTGCTCGCTCGCCTGCGGGCGCCGGTCGGTCTTCAGGCGGGCGACGACGTTTTTCACGCGCTGCACGTCGTGCTTGTTCGCCACGAGCACGGCATCGGCCGTCTCGATCACGACGACGTCCTTCATCCCGACGCACGCGATCAGGCGGCCTTCCGAGCGCACGAAGCTGTCCTGCGTGTCCTCGAATACGATCGGGCCGCGCGCGACGTTGCCGTGATCGTCCTTCGGCATGATTTCCCAGATCGCGTCCCACGTGCCGACGTCCGACCAGCCCGCCGCGAGCGGCACCACGATGCCTTCGATGCCGAGCTCGCGGTGTTCCGCGAGGCGCTCCATCACCGCATAGTCGATCGAATCCGACGGGCACGCGTCGAAGGCCGCCGCATCGATCCGGAAAAACGGATCGTCCGCGACACCCGCGCGCCACGCGCTTTCGCAAGCGGCGTGGATGTCCGGCGCGAGCGCGCCGATCGCCTTCAGCCAGACCGACGCGCGCGTGACGAAGATCCCGCTGTTCCACCAGTAATCGCCCGATTGCAGATAGCGTTCGGCGAGCGTCGCATCGGGTTTTTCGACGAAACGCCCGATCGCGTAGCCGCCTTCGCTGCCATGGCGGCCCGCGCGCGGCTCGCCCACCTGGATGTAGCCGTAGCCCGTCTCGGCACGGCGCGGCAGCACGCCGAGCGTGACGATCGCGCCTTCCTGCGCATAGCGCGCCGCGCGGGCGATCGCGTCCTGGAATGCGCCGACATCGACGATCACGTGGTCGGCCGGCATCACGGCGAGCACGGGATCGTCCACGAGCGCGCTCGCGTCGAGCGCGGCAAGCGTCAGCGCCGGCGCCGTGTTGCGCGCGGCCGGCTCCAGCAGGATGCGGGCGGGCGCCGACCGGCCTTGCACCTGCTCGGCGCTCATGAAGCGATGCTGTTCGCCGCATACGAGCAGCAGCGTGTCGCCGAGCGACGCGTTCGCGATGCCGTTCAGGCGGCGTGCCGTCGCCGACAGTGGCGATTCGTCCGAAACCAGCTCGATCAGCTGCTTCGGATACTGCTCGCGCGACAACGGCCACAGCCGCGTGCCGGAGCCGCCGGCGAGAATCACCGGCAGGATGCTCGGCAGATCGGGTTCGGGAACCTGGCGAAGGGTGGGGGTCATCGGTTCGCTCCGGTATCGACGGGCAGCCGGCTGCGAGCGCGGCCGTCGGCGCGCGCGTCGTCGTTGCGCGAGACGGAGACGGCCCGCGACAGCAGGTAACGCAGCGCGCCGGCCGCACGGTCGGCCGACCGTACCAGGCCGACGAACGGCGCACCCTGTTCGAGATACGGGCCGTAGGCCTTGCGGAATCCGAACTGTTTGTAGAACGCCTGACGTGGCGCCGGGACGTGCGTGCGCACGGCGGTGTCCGGCCATGCGGCCTGCGCGGCGGTGAGCGCGCGTCCGATCAGGCGTTCGAGCGTGTCGTCGTCCCGACAGCTTTCGCTCGTCAGCACCTTGTCGATCACGACGTCCGGATCGACGTCGTCGCCGGGCAGGATACGCGCGTAGGCCACGACTTCCGTGGCGTCGCCGTTGCGCATGCTCGCATAGACGTGCAGCGCGCCGGCGTCCTTGCCGTCGATGTCGAGATGCGTGTGCGCGTCCTCGACCACCAGCACGGCGTTGCGCGCGCGCAGGATTGCATAGAGATCGACGGCGCTCAGATGTTCGAATTCACAACAATGCCATTCCATGATGCTGTCCTCGCGTGATGCCTTCGGCACGCCGAAGCCTACGGACGCGATCGATCCGTGCGGCGCGGCGATCTTCATCATCCGGATGCGCGATGTGGCGGTCTGTTCGAAAGCGCACTCACGCTCCGGATTCGCAGGCGCGGCGCGGGATACGAGGCGACGCGCGCGTCGCGGGAGCGTCGCAATGTGCGGTAGCACACACCGTCGGCGCCGGTGCTTTTTCATAATTGATTCATCGTGGCGGCCGGCAATGAAGCGCGGCCGGCCGACATCGCACGCAAACGACGCGCTGCGCGTGCGGGGCCGGGAATGGCGGCGATCGTTCGCGGCGGCGTGGTCGCATGCGGCCGGGTCGGGCCGGGCCGGGCCGGGCACGGGGGCGCCGTCGATCGCGTGGTGCCGACCGGGGATGCGATCTCGCCGCGTCCCGTCGAAATCCCGCGCGCCCGCGCGGCGTGCACGCCTGAGCCGGTACGCTGCCGGTCGCGCGTTTGCACCGCCGTGGTGATCTTCCGGCGTGCCGGCTTCCGGTCCAGACGTGCGGGTTGGCGGGTCGCGATGGCCATCGTGCTGCACTGCACGACGCGCGTGCCGGCGTCCTGAAATCCAGGTCGCCCGGCGGGAATGCGTCGCAAAGGCCCGCGCGGCGGGATGCCGGTGATTACGGCGTGTAACGACCGGGCGGCCGGCACACCGGCGCAACGCGATGCGGTTACGCGGCGGCCGGCGCGATTATGCGGTCCGTGGAGCACGGTTCCACGTACTTTTGGGAGATTTCGGCGGAAATCGCCGGTAATCGACAGGATCAATATTGCGGAAAAGTAGTATTTGCCACTGATTGACGGCAATGGTCGTAGATAATCAAATCTCGGTGGTCAAACGCGCATGGCGCGCAACCCGGGGCAGCGTAACCGCCTGATTCAGGTTTATCTTTTGGTAACAAGGTCAACTTGAAACGGGGTGTAAATTCGGGTGCGGATGAAATGGGGCGGCCAATCCGGCGACGGTTTGGCCGCCGTCCGGTTCCGCAGCGGGCGCGACTGTCGTGTACGACGCCCCGTACATGCGGACGGAGTCCCCGTTTGCCGACGTGCCCCGCCTGACGGCGGGTCGCTTCAAAGCCGGAATGTCATGGCTCCCGAAGCCGGGCATTCCGTTCGAGTTTGATGACAACGAGGCCGGATGACATTCGGCTCGACCTCCGGGGGTGTTCGCCGTGTGCAGTTTCGATCTTCGCCAACGCTGCGCAAGCGCAGCGCGGAAAGGCGGCCATGCGCCGCCGGTCGCAGCGCACGCGAACGGTTCGCGGAGTGCGGAAAGTGACGGTTCGTTATGAATATGCCAATAACGCGCGATAAGAGCGCCGGCGTGGGGAGCGGTAACGGGCAGCGTCCGCTGATTTACTGGACGCAGTCGCCGTCCGTGATGCTGCGAAAGGAATTGTCGCGCCGCGACTGGAAAGTGACGGTGGTCGCGCATGCGAACGAACTGCGCGACACGTCGGGCGAAATTACCTGCGGCATTCTCGACCTGAGCGGCGGCCACGCCGATGCGATCGGCAGCATCGCGTCGACCTGCGCGTCGATGCGCGACGTCGTCTGGGTGGCGCTCGTGGACGTCGGCCAGACCGCGTCGCCGAACGTGCGCGCGCTGTTGCGCGACTACTGCTTCGACTATGTCACGTTGCCGGCGTCGCACCAGCGGATCGCCGATACGGTCGGCCATGCGTACGGCATGGAATGCCTGTTCGCGCGCGATCGCGAACAGCTCGAATCGGAGGAAAAGGGCATCGTCGGCACCTGCAGCGCGATGCTGCGGCTGTTCGACACGGTGCGGCGTTTCGCGCGCACCGACGCACCCGTGTTCGTGTTCGGCGAAACCGGCACCGGCAAGGAACTCACGGCCGTCGCGATCCATCGTCATTCGGAGCGGCGCAACGGCCCGTTCGTCGCGGTCAACTGCGGTGCGATTCCGCCGCATCTGCTGCAATCGGAGCTGTTCGGCTATGAGCGCGGCGCGTTTACTGGCGCGAACGCGCGCAAGATCGGCTACGTCGAAGCCGCGAACGGCGGCACGCTGCTGCTCGACGAAATCGGCGATCTGCCGCACGAGAGCCAGGCAAGCCTGCTGCGGTTTCTGCAGGAGCGTTCGATTCATCGTCTCGGCGGCAGCGATCCGGTGCCGGTCGACGTCAGGATCGTGTCGGCGACGCACGTCGATCTGCGCGATGCGATGGAGGAAGGGCGTTTTCGCGCCGACCTGTTCCACCGGCTGTGCGTGATGCGCATCGACCAGCCGCCGCTGCGCGCGCGCGGCAAGGACATCGAGCTGCTCGCGCATCACATGCTCGAGCGCTTTCGCGGCGATGCGCGCCATCGCGTGCGCGGGTTCTCGACGGATGCGATCACGGCGCTCTACAAGCACGACTGGCCGGGCAATGTCCGCGAACTGATCAACCGCGTGCGCCGTGCGGTCGTGATGACGGAGGGGCGCCTGATCACCGCGCAGGACCTCGAGCTCGAATACTGCCTCGATGCGGCGTCGCCATCGGTCGCCGACATCCGCAAGTCGATCGAGCGCGAGGCGATCGAAACCGCGTTGCTGCGGACGCGCGGGCGCGTCGCGGCTTCCGCGCGCGAGCTCGGCGTGTCGCGCGCGACGCTGTATCGCTGGATGGAGGCGTACGGGATCGAGCGACCGCGCGGGACGGGCTCGTCCGACTGATACGGGAAGCATGACGCTCGCGGCGGCCGCGAGCGTCGCATCATCCGGCCGGCGTGGCCCGCACGGCGCGCGCGGCGTTGACGGCCCGGATTTCCACCGCAGGCGGTGCGTTATCGTCGGCCGCCGCAGGCTTCCCGTCGATTCTCGACGGAATGAGTGCGATGCGCGCCGGCGTGCCGGGCGCGAGATGGAACCAGTCGTCGCTCGGCATGAAGCCCGGCGCGTCGATCTGCACGTGGCGGGCGACGTGTCGCGTGTCGATGTCGACGTGCCAGGTCTCGCCGGTGCGCGACACGCACGCCTCGATCCCGGGTTCGCGGCGCGCCAGCACGGCCGGATGCGTGCGGGACGGGAAATGGAACGCCTGCGACAGCGGCGTGCCGTCGTCGGCGCGCAGCGTGGCGACCACCGTATCGTGTTCGCACGGGCCGAAGCGGTACGCGTAGGTCCAGTCGAAGAAGCGGCCGAGCAGTTCGGCCGAGCCGAGCCGCACCGTGTCGTGCGCGGCGATCCGCACCGCGCAGCCGGCCCGCGCGACCGGCGTGCGGCCGTCGCGCAGCGCGACCAGTTCGATCGCGGCCGACAGCGGCGCCGGGCGCTCGTTGACCACATGCACGTCGAGCCCGTTCAGCCCTTCGTCGACGAGCAGCACCTGGACCGGCTGCAGCACCTGGCGCAGCGCATACCATGCCGATTTCGGCCGGTGCGCGGCGTCGATCACGCCCCATCCGGCGCCCGGCATCACGTCCTGGAATTGCCACACGAGCGCGCCGGCGCACCGCGAACCGGTGCGTCGCCACTCGGAAAACGTCTCGCGCATCACGTCCGCGATCACCGCGCGCGACAGCTCGACATAGCGCGCAGGATCCTCGCGCCGCAGCCGGTCGGGCGCGACGTCGTACAGCGTCTGCAGATAGTGGTCGCGGATATCGTCGAAATCCCACGACGTGCCGGGGTCGCGCGGCACGGCCGCCTTCCAGCGCGGTTCGTGCACGCCGGGCCAGCCGAGTTCGGCGAGCGTCGCATCGCATGGCAGGTTCGCGAATGCGAGGCATTCGCTCGCGAAGCGCACGTCCGCGCGGCGCGCGTCGTCGAGCGGGCGCAGGTACGCACCGACGCCGTAGTAGTGCGACACGCGTTCGCGCGGCGTGAACGGCAGCACGCCGCCGTCGGGCGAATCGGGCACGTACGGGACGTCGGGGCGGTGCGCGGCCGCGTGAGCGGCCAGCCGGTCGGCCGTCAGCTCGAGAAAGCGCTGCTTCGGCCCGAGCCCCGACATCGCAGCCTGTTGCGCGATCTCGCTGCCGCCGCACAGCACCGCAAGCGACGGCGAAGCGCCGTGACGCGAGAGGAACTGGCTCGCTTCGCGGTCGACGTTGGCCGCGAACGCGGGGTCGTCGAGCGCGTAATCGAAGTTCGCGAAGCCGAAGTCCTGCCAGACCAGCAGCCCGAGCCGGTCGCACCATGCGTGGAAGGCGTCGGCCTCGTAGGCCATCGTGCCGCCTACCCGGATCATGTTGAAGCCGGCGTCGCGCGCGAGCCCGAGCAGGCGGCCGTAGGTCGCGTCGTCCGCGTGCAGCGCGAGCGGCGCGGCGCTGCTCCAGCATGCGCCGCGCGCGAATACGGGCACGCCGTTGACGCGCAGCCCGAAACCCTTGCCGTCCGCGCCGGAATCGACGTCGATCGTGCGGAAACCCGTCGAGCCGAGCGGCCGGCGCGCATCGCCGATATGCAGCGCGATCTCGTAGAGCGCCGGCTCGCCGTGCGTATGCGGCCACCAGCGACGCACGTTCGGTACCGGAACGCTTGCGCGCAGTTGGGCGGCGCCGGCACGTTCGAGCGTCGCGTGATGGTCGCCGCACGACAGCCGCGCCGCGAACGTGTCGGGCAGCGCCACGGCGAACGTGAGTTCCGCGTCGAGCCAGCCCGTGTCGCCCTCGACGCGCGCCTGCAGTGTGCAATCGGCCAGAACGGGCCCGTCGGCCGGATCGAGCACGTCGACGGGCCGCCACGGGCCGGTGGGCACATACGGCGGGAACCAGCCCGGCATGTGTCCGAACAGCGACGTGCGGATCGTGCGCAGCGCGGCCGGCTCGGCGAGCCGCGTGCGCCAGCGCGCACGGCGCGGCGCGCGCGCGTCGCGCAGGTGCGGCGCGAGGGCGCGGAAACAGACGGTCAGCCGGTGCGTGCCGTCGAGCGACACGGGCACGTCGTGCGCGACGAACATGCTGTCCGAGCTGTGGATCGGCGTGTCGTCGAGCCACGCCTGTGCAAGCGTCGCGAGGCCGTGAAAGCGCAGGATGCGCGGCCCGCGCCCGCGCAGCGCGAGCCGGTACCAGTGGTCGCGCTCGTCGAGCGACGCGGCTTCGTCGAGCCGGCCGGCCAGCGCGAGCGCCTGCGCGACCGTGCCCGGCACCGGCGCCGCGATCCAGCCGCCCGGGTCGGCCGGGAGGTCGCGCGGGTGCCGCACGGCGCCCGCGGGCGTCGCCAGCATCGACCACGCGGGCAGGGGGCGCGCGCGCGTCACCGCATGGCCGACACGGGCTCCGTGTCGCAGCGCACCGGCGTCACGTGCCGCAGCGGCGCGCCGATCTGCCGCGCGCACGCGACGAGGTCGCCATACGCGGCCTCGATCGCGTCGAGCGTCGACTCGCCGCGCTCTTCCTTGCCGCGTGCGCACGCGCGCGCGAGCCGGAATTCGAGCACCATTGCTTCCGACGCGATGCGATCGCACGCGGCGCGGATTTCGGCGAACGGCCCGGTGCAGCCGCTTGCCTGCAGCCAGCGCGCATAGTGGCCGAACAGTTCGAAATTCGCGCCGAGCTGCCGCACCGAATTGAACGAGTACGCATGGAAGCGTTCGAGCGGCGCTTCCGCGAGAACCGGTGCGTCGGTCTGCAACTGCCGGCGAAATGCCGCGACCGGATCGACGACCGGCAGGCGCCGCAGGTGGCGCTGCAACGCGGCGAGGGAGGCATCGCAGAGCGCGCGCTCGTCGAGCGGCGCAAAGCGTCGCTTCGCGCATTCGACGTACGGCGGCAGCGCCATCGGCGAACTGCCGCCGACGAGCCCGCTGTAATCGACATCCTCGGCGACGTAATAGCCGCTGTTGTGGAAATAGCCGATCTGGTGCTTCGCGCGGTCGATCGCGTCGATGCCGATCGTCGTCTTCGTGTGCTGCGTGCGGTAACTGCTGCCGCGCGTATCGGGCAGGAACCACGCATCGACCTCGACGATCATCAGGTGTCCGCGCGCGACCTGCGTCTCGATGTGCTGGTCGAGCGGCTCGTAGATCGAATGTTCCTGCACGACGATCCCGTAGAGTCGCTCCAGCTCGTCGTGCGGAAACTTGAAGAACGTGAACTGGTCGCCCTCGAAATCGAGCGCGATCGTAAACGGCAGCGCCGCGTACGGATTGAGACCCCACCACCGGAGCACCTCGAGCCACATGTCGACGTAGCAGTTGGTCTGTTTCCAGACCATCTCCTGACTGTGCAGCGGATGCGGCCGGTAGTGGCGCGCGCGATGGCGCACGCTCTCGAACGACGCGTCTTCGCCGTCGCGGGAAACGAACCTCATCGCGTACCCCACAGCACGTCGCGCACCTCGCGCGGCCACGCGTCGATATCGAAGCCGTGGTGGCGGAACAGCGCGAGCGTGAGCCGTTCGAGGCCGAAGCCGACGCAGCCCGTGTGCGCGACGTCGCCCGTCGCGGTACGGATGTCCCACAGCAGCCCGAAATGATCCATGTGGTAGTTGAAGCTCAGGCATGCGGTCTGGCGGTCGTCGTGCTCGATCGGGATCAGCAGCTCGAACTTCAGGTTCTGCTCGCGCTGGCTGTCCGCGACGATCTTGCCGCCGCGTCCGAAGAACGGGTCGTTCGCGAGATCGATCGCGTTCGGCAGGCGCAGCGCTTCGATCATCCGCGTGCCGCGTTCGATCCACGTCTCGCGGAACGAGACGATCTGCTCGGGCGTGCCGATCCGCACGTACTCGCGCATCCGGAACAACTGCATGCGGGTCGGGTCGAGCGACGGTTCGTGACGGAAGCAGTACGAGAATACGTCGACGATGCGGCCGTCCGGGTGCAGCGCGCCCGCACGCGCGACGACGGGATACACGGGGTAGCACGCGGCCGGCGTCATCACGACGTAAGTCGGCTTCTGGTTCTCGGTCCAGTCGTCGCCGCGATCGAGGCATTGCAGCACGCGCTGGTGCTGGCGCTCGTCGCCGCAGAACGCGTGCACGCTGCCCGCCAGCTGCGGGAAGCTCTTCATGTATTCGCTGCGCTCGAACTCGGTGCGGCTCATCGCCGGCGGGAAGCGCAGCACTTCGGCCTGCTGGTCGGCGCCGATGCGCGTGACGAACGCGTCGAGCGCTTCGACGACGCGCTCGAATCGCTCGCTGCGGCCGAACAGGCCCTGGATGCCGGTCGAGACCAGCAGGCCCGCGTCGATCAGCGCGTCGCGCAGCGGGTTGACGCCCGCACGGTCGAGCGGCGCGTCGGCGGGAACGGAGGCGGCGGAGGGCACGGCGAGGCGATCGTTCACGTATGTTTCTCCAGCGTCGCGGGACGCAGCGCGAGCAACAGGCTCGCAGTGTTGGCGGCAATGCGGTCGTTGCTGATCATCAGCGGCGCCGCGTGCAGGTCGCGAATGTGGCGGCCGATGCTGAACGGCGTGCCTTGCTTGTAGCCGGCCATCCCGCAGATCATCATCGCCTGATGCGCGACTTCGAGCGCGGTCGCCGACACGAAGGTCTTCAGCGTATTGATCTCGGCGGCCCAGGCCATGCCGGCCGACCACGAGCGGGCCTGCGCGTTCGCGTGGAGGCGCAGCACGTTGTCGACGCGGGCCTGCATCGCCTGCATCAGCGCCAGCGATTCGGCGATGCGCCGCGCGGCGGGCGAAGGCGCGCCGTCGGTCTGGCGCGCCTGCGCGCGGAAGAACTGGTGCGCGCGATGGAACGCGTCGCCGGCCACGCCGATCCACACCGCGGCCCACAGGATGTGCGAGACGGGCACCATCGTTTCCTCGGCGATCTTCGCGAACGGCACCGGCAGGCATTGCACGGCGGCGCCCTGCGCGTCGAGCACGAAGCCGTTGCTGCACGTGCCGCGCATGCCGAGCGTGTCCCATTCGCCGCGGCGCGTCAGCGTATAGCCGTCGCGCAGCAGCGTGACGAGCACCTGCTCGGAAGCCGGCGCATCCGCATCGCGTCGCGCGGTGGCGAGAATGCCGTCCGCGTAGTCGCCGTACGAGATCGTCGGCGCGGCCTTGTGCAGCCGGAATCCGCCGCCGTCGATTTCGAGCGCGCACTGGCTCGCGCGCAGGTTGCCGCCGACGCCGTCTTCCGACGTGGCCGACGCCAGCAGCCATTGGTGACGCACGAGCTGCTGCAGGAACAGCTTGTGCCAGCCCTGGTCGGCGGCGTGGTCGACGATGCACGCGACCTGGATCTGGTGCATCGCGAACACCATCGCCGACGACGCGCAGGCCTGGCCGAGGATCGAGCAGGCCGACGCGATGTCTTCCAGCGACGCGCCCGCGCCGCCGAGATGGGGGGGCACCATGGCGCCGAGCAGGCGGCGCGCGCGCATCGCCTCGATCGCCTCGACGGGGCAGCGCGCGTCGCGATCGACCGCATCGGCATGCTGGGCGGCGATTTGCGCGACGGCATGCGCGGCCTCGTCGAGGCGATGCGATTCGCTGTCGGGCGCGAGTTCGGGAAGCAGCGCGCTCATGCGGAGTGCTCGGTGCGTTGCAGCGTGGCGATCGTGTCCGCGAGCGCGTCGATGCTGCGGAACAGGTTGCGGTTCAGCATCTCGTCGGGAATCTCGATGTTGAACTGCTTTTCGATCGCGAGCATCAACTGGATCGTATCGAGGGAGGAGAGGCCCGCTTCGTAGAGGTCGTCCCCGTCGCCGATCGAATCGATCGCGGCTTCGAGATGGGCGACGTGCTTCAGGATGGTTCTGATTTCGTTTTTCACGTGCTGCTCCGGCGTGCGTGGTGTCGTCCGCTCGGGCGAACGCGCGATATGCGCTGACATCCCCCCGGCAGTCCGGCATCAGTAGACCACTGGCAGACACGGCGTTCTGTTCGCCACCCTACAAACAGCTGAACCGGTACGCGTGCGGCGCCGAAGCGCCGTCCCGGTCCGGCACGCCGGTCACGCGCGCGATGCGGCCGGCACGCCCGAGTCGGCCGACAGGATGCGCTTCATCTCGTCGCGCACGATCGCGCGGCAGCCGCACGACATTTTTTCGAGGCCGCCGAGGTCGGCGAGCTCGATCGAGCTGCGGTATTGCCGGATCAGGCCGAGCTTCTGGATTTCGCCGGCGGCGTCCGTGACCGTTTCGCGCCGTACGCCGAGCATTTGCGCGAGCATGCTGTGCGTCACCTGGATCTCGATACTGCGGGTGCGGTCGAACGCGAGCAGAAACCATCTGCATAACTGATGTTTGAGCACGTGATGACGGCTGCAGAACGTGATCTGCGAGACCTGCGCCATCAGCAGCCGCACGCAGACGAACACGAGATGGCGGATCACCGGCGACGCATCGAACGCGGCCGCGAAGACGCGCCGGTCGAGCCGGTAGACGAAGCCGTCGCGGCACGCGAGCGCCCGGCACGGCATCTGGCCGCTGCCGCCGATCACGTCGTCGCAGACCACGCTTTCGCTGCCGATCTCCGCGACTTCCAGCGTCATGCCGCCAGACGACACGTACTGCAGCGAGATCGCGGTCGTGACCGGCAGGTAGACGGCGGCGAGCATTTCGCCCGGTTCGCAGAGCACCTGCCCGGATTTCAGGTGAACGAGTTGAAGGTGGGGCGTCAGCGTGGCGAGTTCGTCGCGGTCGATGGCCGCGAGAAAACGGTTGGCATCGAAGCTGTGGGAAAGCTCGATCATGCCGTTCGCATACGCGACGGCGTCGGGAGCCTGATGAGTCACGGCGCATCCTCGCAGAATGACGGTCGCGCGTCGTCGGCGCGAACTCCGGAACGGAAATTTCGCACGACCGTGCGGACTTTTGTTGATCAAAAACCGAATGACGATACTCGCAAAAAAGGCTAGCACGCAATTGAATTCGCACAATTGCGCATTCTGCCATTTCACAAAGTTTGACGGTTGAGATTGGCCGCAAACGTTATGTCGATTTAATGATTCATTTTCCTGAAATTAATCATCCGGAAATGGAATCGTGTTGTTGCTTGTCATTCGATGCCGGCAGGGAATCAATCGAACGACGTTGTGCATCGTACCGCGAAGTGCCGGGAAGTCATTGAACATTATTTGACAAAAAATGGGGATCGCCTGATTTTGCAATTGAATCAATGGCTTGTAAGCGATATGTGCGCTAACCGACAGAGGGCTGAATTAGTGTGCCGATTCAAATTTGAGACAGTTTGAAACGAACGTGCGCGGCGCGCCGACGTCGGGGAATGCTGCGCTGCACATCATGGAAACAATTGAAAATCCGCTGTAAGTATTTGAACGATAAGCATCGTGGCCCCACGCGACCGTGCCGGCCCGATGCATGGGGATTGACCGGTCGAATGCCTGCTGTGTCCGTTGCGTGGGCGAGTGTCCGGAAATGAGACGTTTTTTTGCTTTTGGGGCCGGTTATTCGGGGGCTCTAAATCGAATGTGATTCATATATTAAGGATGGACGGGTATTGGCACGTAAATCGCTTATTCGGGCTGGCGTGTCGAAACGTGGCAGTGGACTCAATCCGGCGATGACAAGCCGATGGTCAGTCGGATTCGGGGTTGTGGGCCGCAACCGCATCAATGTCCGGACGCGCATCGCGATAACGAGTTCCGTGCACGCGGCTGCAGGCGGCGCGGACGATAAAAGGGATACAGACATGCTTCATCTTCACTCGAGCTACTCGGCGAACGCCATCCTTGCTGCCCTCCCGGAGGACAGCATCCGCACCATCGCACCGCATCTCGAACTGGTCAGGATCAAGGCCGGGATGCTCGACCGGGTCGGCGAACCGATGCGTCATCTGCACTTTCCGACGACGGCGATGATGTCGGTGCAGCACCTGATGGAGGACGGTGCGATGGTCGAGGTGGCGGTGGTCGGCCGCGAGGGGGTGGTCGGGCTGGGGACGCTGGTGGGCGGCATCGCGGCGTCGAGCCGGGTCGAGGTGCGCATCGGCGGAATGGCCTATCGCGTGCCGAGTTGCGTGATGCGCGCCGAGTTCGAGCGGTCGCCGCAGACCTACCGGCTGCTGCTGAACACTTGCCAGGCGACGATGGCGCAAATCTCGCGCAGCGCGCTGTGCAACCGCCACCACTCGGTCAGCGAGCAGCTCAGCCGCTGGCTGCTGCTCGCGCATGACAGGATCGACGGCGACGAGCTAACGGTCACGCAGCAGACGATCGCGAACATGCTCGGCGTGCGGCGCGAGGGTGTGACGGAGGCGGCCGGCAACCTGCAGGAAGCCGGGCTGATCCGGCAGCGCCGCGGCCGCATCACGGTGCTCGACCGCGACGGCCTCGAACATCATGCGTGCGAATGCTACGACCTGATTCGCGCGGACTATCGCCGGCTGCTCGGCACGCGCGGGAATGCGAGGCCGGCGACGGTCCACCCGCGCATGCTGGAGAGCCGTCGCGGATTCCCGGCACACGGTGCGTGACGATGCAGCCGATGTCCGGTGGAACGAATGCGATGCGGCGTGCCGCGATCGCGGCGGCCGACGTCGTGCTCGTGCTGGCGGGGGCGCTCGCCGCACAGGCGGCGTCGGGCCTCGGCTGGCATGCGCTGTCCGACGCGCAGCGCGGCGCGATCGCGCTGCTGTGCGTGCTGACGGTGGCGCTGCTGCCGCGCTACCTGCGCACCGTGCGCGGCGGCGTGGCGGTGCAGGGCGGCGCGCACGTGCTGACGCACACGCTGGTGGCGGTGATGTGCGCGAGCGTGCTGACGGTGGCCGGCACGGTATGGATGATGAATCGCGGCGGCACGGTCACGACGCGCTGGATCGTGCAAACGGTGCTGGCCGGCGACGCGACGCTGCTGCTCGGCCGCGCGGCGCTGCTGGCGCTCGCGCTGACGCGCGGCGACCCGCGCGCACGGCAACGCCGCGTCGCCGTCGTCGGCGCAACGGCCTACGGGCGCGTGGCGATCGAGCGGATGCAGCTTGCGCCGAACGGCCCGTTCGTGGCCGCGTGCGTATTCGACGACGATGCGGCGGCCGCCGCGAGCGGCATCGGCGGCGTGCCGGTGATCGACGACTGGAACGCGTTGCGCGACCGGATTCGCGGCGGTGACATCGACGAGGTCTGGCTCACGCTGCCGATGTCGCACGAGTGGCGGATCCAGCGCATCGTGCGCGAACTGCGCGACGAGTTCGTCGAGTTGCGGCTGTTGCCCGACGTGCGGCAGATGGCGGTCGTCGATCGCTCCGCGACCGACGTGCTCGGCATGCCGGCGATCAATCTCGCGACCACGCCGCGCTCCGCGCCGGAGCTGTGGGCGAAGTTCGCGTTCGACCGGCTGTTCGCGTTCGCCGTGCTGATTCCATTGCTGCCGCTGCTGACGATGCTCGCGATCGCGGTCAAGCTGTCTTCGCCCGGGCCCGTGCTGTTCAGGCAGCGCCGCAAGGGCGTCGACGGCCGTGAGTTCGATATCCTGAAGTTCCGGACGATGCGCGTGCATCGCGCGCAGCCGGGCGTCCTGCGGCAGGCGTCGCGCAACGATGCGCGCATCACGCGCGTCGGCGCGTTCCTGCGGCGCACCTCGCTCGACGAGCTGCCGCAGTTCTTCAACGTGCTGTTCGGGCAGATGTCGGTGGTCGGCCCGCGCCCGCATGCGATCGAACACGACGACTTCTATCGGCAACTGGTCGACTGCTACATGTACCGCTACCGTGTGCGGCCCGGCATCACCGGATGGGCGCAGGTGAACGGCTATCGCGGCGAGACGCGCAAGGTCGAGGCGATGGCGGCGCGCGTGAAGTTCGATCTGTTCTACATGCAGAACTGGAGCTTCTGGTTCGACATCAAGATCATCCTGCTGACGGTGGTTCGCGGCTTCATCGGCCGCAATGCATTCTGAGGAAAACGAATGATCGAGTCGGCGCCGCGCGAGCGATCGTACCGACGGCCTGATGCCGGTTCGCGGGCACGGGAAGACGCGCGCGGCCGCGCGGAAATTGCGCGCCGCGGTTGCGCGGACGGGCCGCGCGGCGCGAGCCGCGGGTCGGGATTGCGCGTCCGTCCCCAGTTTCCTCACCGCTGACGCTGCGTGACCCGCACGCTGATTCCGGTCAACACACGCATGTTCAATGGGTTTATCCTGCGTCGAATGCGTCCGGCGTTCTGCACGTCCGGCCGCGCATCCGGATGCGGCGACGCAGGTCATGCCTGCGCGCCGCGTACCGGCGCGATACCGCGCGCCTCACTTTTTCGCGCGGAACCCGGAACAGGAGAGACGGCCATGTCGCTCGACCAACAACAACGGCAGACGCTGAAACAGCGGCTGAACGAGAGCGAGCAGGCGCTGCGTGCGGAGATCCGCGCGAGCGAGGACCAGCGCGCGCTGGAATCCTATGCGGACCTTGCCGGCGCGGCGCCGGACGAGGGCGACGAGGCGAACGCCGATCTGTTCGTCGACGTCGATCACGCGTTGATCGGCATGAAGCTGACCGAACTGCGCGCGGTCGGCCGCGCGCAGCAGCGGATGCGCGACGGCAGCTACGGCGAATGCATCGACTGCGACGGCTCGGTCGGCTACGAGCGCCTGCTGGCGCGCCCGACCGCCGAACGCTGCACGCATTGCCAGTTGCTGTACGAGCGCCGCTACGCGACGACGCCGCGCGCGTCGCTCTGACGTCGCGGTATCCACCGCGCTGCACGCGCCGGGCGGCCGGCGCAGGATGACCAACGGGCGCCGGGCGTCGTCGACACGCGACGCCGGGCGGGCAGACGCCGTCGCGCCGGCGCGCGGCGCCATCCACGTGGAAGGGGGCACGCCGATCATGCCGATCCACAATGCCGAGTGCGCGGCCGTGTTCGCCGAAATCGCCGACATGCTCGAGATCCAGGGCGCCAACCCGTTTCGCGTGCGGGCATACCGCAACGCCGCCCGCACGATCGCCGACTACGGCCGCGATATCCCGACGATGATCGCGAACGGCGACGATCTCGGGAAGATTCCGTCGATCGGGGCCGATCTCGCGTCGAAGCTGCGCGAGATCGCCGCGACCGGCACCTGCGAACTGCAGCAAACCTTGCGGCATGCGCTACCGGGCGCGATCGTCTCGCTGCTCGACGTGCCCGGGCTCGGCGCGAAACGCGTGAAGGCGCTGCACGACGCGCTGCGCGTCGATTCGCTCGAGCAGTTGCGCGCCGAAGCGAAGAGCGGGCATGTGCGCGAACTGCCGGGCTTCGGTGCGAAAACCGAAGCCCATCTGATCGAGGCGATCGACGATCGCCTGCAGCGTGAGCCGCAACGCTTCCTGCTGCCCGACGCCGCGCATGCGCTGACGCCGTTGCTCGAACGCCTGCGCGCGGTGGCCGGCGTCGGCAAGGCCGTGCCGGCCGGCAGCTTCCGCCGCCGCCGCGAGACGGTTGGCGATCTCGACATCCTCGTCACCGCACGCGACGCTGCCGCGGTCGCCGACGCGTTCGTCGGCTACGGCGACGTGGCGCGCGTGCTCGCACACGGCAAGACCCGGTCGAGCGCGATGCTCGCCAACGGGTTGCAGGTCGACCTGCGCGTCGTCGATGCCGATGCGTTCGGCGCGGCGCTCGTCTACTTCACCGGATCGAAGGCGCACAACATCGCGCTGCGCCGGCTCGCGCAGGCCGGTGGCCTGAAGATCAACGAATACGGCGTGTTTCGCGGCGACGAGCGGATTGCCGGCGCGACGGAGGCATCGGTCTACGCGGCCATCGGGCTGCACGAGGTGCCGCCCGAGTTGCGCGAGGATCGCGGCGAGGTCGATGCGTGCCGTGCCGGCACGCTGCCGGCGCTGGTGGAGCGCAAGCATCTGCATGGCGACCTGCACGCGCATACCGACGTGTCGGCCGGCCGCGACGGCCTGCGCGCGATGGCCGCGGCAGCGCGTGCGCGCGGGCTCGCGTATCTGGCCGTCACCGATCGCGTCCCGCCCGACGGCGGCGCTCGAGGCGGCTTCGACTGGCTCGCGCGGCAGCTCGACGACATCGATCGCGTCAACGCGACGTTCGACGATTTCGTGTTGCTCAAGGGCGTGGAAGCGGGCATTCGCGAGGATGGCAGCCTGGACGTGCCCGACGCGATGCTCGGCCGGCTCGATCTCGTGGTGGGCGCGGTACGCGACGGTTTCGACCTGCCGCGCGGCGTGCAGACCGATCGCATGCTGCGCGCGATGGACCATCCGTATTTCACGATTCTCGCGCATCCGACCGGTCGCATGCTCGGCGAGCGCGACGCCTGCGAACTCGATGTGCCGCGCGTGCTCGCGCAGGTTGCCGCGCGCGGCTGTTTCGTCGAACTCGATGCTCAGCCGCGGCGCCTGGACCTGCCGGACGTCTGGTGCCGCGAGGCCGCGAAGGCCGGCGTGCCGGTCGCGATCGGTTCGGATGCATGCAGCGCGGACGAACTCGACAATCTCGCGTTCGGCGTCGACCAGGCGCGGCGCGGCTGGCTGACGCGGCACGACGTTCTGAACACGCGCACGCTCGCGCAACTGCGGCCGCTGCTGGCGCGCACGATGGGCGGCGGCAAGCGGAGCCGGTCGAAAGGCGCGTGAACGCAACGCGGCCGGCCGCGTTGCGTTCGGTTCATGCCGGCACGGTCATGCCAGCACGCCGGTGGCCGGGACGTACGGCAGCGCAAGCGCCTGCGCGACGGCTTCGTACGTGATGTGGCCGTCGCACACGTTCAGGCCCGCGCGCAGGTGCGGATCGTCGAGCATCGCCTGTTTCCAGCCCTTGTCGGCGAGCGCGAGCGCATGGCCGAGCGTCGCATTGTTCAGCGCAAAGGTGGACGTGCGCGCGACCGCGCCGGGCATGTTCGCGACGCAGTAGTGGACCACGCCGTCGACGACGAAGGTCGGCGCCGCGTGCGTGGTCGCATGCGAGGTCTCGAAGCATCCGCCCTGGTCGATCGCGACGTCGACGACGACCGCCCCCTTGCGCATCGTCGCGATCATGTCGCGCGTGACGAGCCGCGGCGCCGACGCGCCAGGCACGAGTACGGCGCCGATCACGACGTCGGCATCGCGCACGGCTTCGTCGACCGTATGCGCATTCGAGCAGACGGTTGCAATCCGGTTGGCGAACACGAGATCGAGCTGGCGCAACCGGTTCACGTTGTTGTCGAGCACGGTGACGCGCGCGCCGAGGCCCACCGCCATCTGCAGCGCGCCGGTGCCCACGACGCCCGCGCCGAGCACGACGACGTGCGCGGCCGGCACGCCCGGCACGCCGGCCATCAGCAGGCCACGGCCGCCGCGCGGGCTTTCGAGGTGGGTCGCCGCGACCTGGATCGACATGCGGCCGGCGACTTCGCTCATCGGCGCGAGCAGCGGCAGGCCGCCGCCGGGGCCCGTCACGGTTTCGTACGCGATGCACACCGCGCCGGATTTCACGAGCGCGGCGGCCTGATCGGGATCGGGTGCGAGATGCAGGTACGTGTAGAGAATCTGGCCGCGCCGCAGCATCGCGCATTCGGCGGGCTGCGGCTCCTTCACCTTGATGATCATGTCGGCCCGCGCGAAGATCTCGTCGGCGCCGTCGCTGAGCGATGCGCCGGCGGCCGTGTAGTCGTCGTCGAGCAGGCCGATCGCCGTGCCCGCGCCGCGCTGCACGAGCACGCGATGGCCGTGCCGCGTGAGTTCGCGCGCGCCGGCCGGCGTGAGGCCGACACGGTATTCGTGGTTCTTGATCTCTTTCGGCACACCGACCAGCATGAGTCGCCTCCATGGCCTTCGTTATCGTCGTCGTGCGGGCAGGCGGTTGCGCGGCGGCGTGCCGACCGCAGTACTGGAATAACAGGGTAGTAGCGCGCCGACGGAAGTCAAGCGTGCGGCCTGCGCGCGATGCATGCGCACTGCAGCGCAGCATGCGCGGCCACCGGTTGCGACCGGACGTCGCAATGCGCGCGTGATCGGGTTTCGGTATCGTCATGCGTGTCGCGGGCCGAACGTTTTTCGGCAAGACGACGAGACAACGACACGAGGACATCGATCGACATGACCGGTGCGTATTTCAGCGTGCCGACGCTTTGCGCCCTCGCGCTCGTGCACGTCTACTGGGCGTTCGGCGGGCGGCTGGGCAAGCGTGCGGCCATTCCGGAGCAGGACGGCGTACCGCTGCTGCGGCCGACCGCCGTCGGCACGCTTGCCGTCGCGGCCGCCCTGCTGGGCGGCGCGTGCGTGGTCGCCGTGCGTGCCGGCTGGCTCGGGCGCAACGCGCATCCATGCACGATCGCATTCGCGGCCGTTGCGCTCGCATTGATCTTCGCGGTGCGTGCCGTCGGCGATTTCCGCTACGTCGGCTTCTTCAAGCGGATCCGCGGGTCGCGTTTCGCGCGGATGGACACGCTGTATTACTCGCCGCTGTGCGCGGCGCTGGCGTTGTCGATCGCGTCGATGTTCTGGCCGTGGTGAATGGCGACTGGCGCACGGCTCACTCGGCGCGCGTATCGATCAACTCGAGATATTCGGCCGGCACGGCATCGGTCAGCCAGACACTGTTTTCGGCGACGAAGAACGCATGGCCCTGCCGGTGCATGCGCCGCGCATCGACTTCGAGGATCACGGGCACGCCGTAGCGCGCGCCGACGGCCAACGCCGTCCGCCGTCTTCCCATCCTTGCACATTCCGGCTTCTCAATTTCCCATTGTTGCTGATTTCGATGCACTGAATTGCATCGATCCCGCTACCAATGGAACCGGTTCCATATATAATTCGCCGCACTCGTCGCCGGACCCGAAAGAGGGTCGTGCACGTTGCGCTTGCCGTGGGCAGACGTGACGTCTAAGTTGAACAAGGGTCATGGGCGATGACGGAGAGATGCAGGCTGATGCCGGTATTTGTCCGACGATAGGGCCCGCGAAGAGGTCGATCCGCACAGCGCCACCGGTACCGGGGCGGGGTGCGGCTGCAATGACGGCGCCACCGCGGCTCGCGGCCGGGCGCCTGCAATCGAGGTTGTGCGCAACACACGAAAGAACAGGGCGACCGGCCGCGTGCGGCACGGCTGCCTGCCGGGCACGCGGCATGCGGAATGCGCGCGTCCGAACCCCGATCCCCAACGATCAACATCCGACCATGTCCACGCCACCTGACAAACCCAATTCGCGTCGCCGTTTCCTGCGCACGTCGGTCGCGCTCGTGCCGATCGCGTCGGTCGCCGGCTGCGACCTGCGCTCGTCGTCGCCGTCCGCGACGACGGCCGGCAATGCATCCGCCGCGTCGGCCGGCGCCGAGCGCGCGCCGTACAAGCCGACCTTTTTCGATGCGAAGGAATGGGCGTTCGTCCAGGCCGCCGTCGACCGGCTGATTCCGGCCGATGCCGAAGGCCCCGGCGCGCTCGAAGCCGGCGTGCCCGAATTCATCGATCGCCAGATGGAGACACCGTATGCGCACGGCGCGACGTGGTACATGCAGGGGCCGTTCCAGCAGGGCGTGCCCGAGCTCGGCTACCAGTTGAAGCTCGTGCCGCGCGACATCTACCGGCTCGGCATCGCGGCCGTCAACCGCTATTGCGAAAAGGCGCACGGCAAGGCGTTCGCGGATCTCGACGCGCCGACGCGCGACACGGTGCTCGGCGCGCTGGAGAAGGGCGGCGCGCAGATCGACGACGTGCCGCCCGGCGTGTTTCTCGGCCAGTTGCTGCAGAACACGCGCGAGGGCTACTTCTGCGATCCGGTGCATGGCGGCAATCGCGACATGGCCGCGTGGAAGATGATCGGTTTCCCGGGCGCGCGCGCGGACTTCATGGATTTCGTCAACCAGAGCGGCAAGCCCTATCCGTACGGCCCCGTCTCGATCAACGGGGAGCGCAGCTGATGGCCGCAGACAAGAAGCCGCATGTCGACGCGGTGATCGTCGGGTTCGGCTGGACCGGCGCGATTCTCGCGAAGGAACTGACCGAAGCCGGTTTGAACGTCGTCGCGCTCGAGCGCGGCGAATATCGCGACACCTACCCGGACGGCGCGTACCCGAACACGATCGACGAGCTGACCTACAACATCCGCAAGAAGCTGTTTCTCGACCTGTCGAAGACGACCGTGTCGATTCGCCACGGGCTGCAGGACACCGCGCTGCCGTACCGGCAGCTCGCCGCGTTCCTGCCGGGCGAAGGCGTGGGCGGCGCGGGGCTGCACTGGTCGGGTGTGCACTTCCGGATCACGCCGGAAGAGCTGCGCCTGCGCAGCCACTACGAAGAGCGCTACGGCAAGAAGTTCATCCCCGAAGGGATGACGATCCAGGACACGGGCGTCACGTACGAGGAACTCGAGCCGCATTTCGATTTCGCCGAGAAGGTGTTCGGCACGTCGGGGCAGGCGTACAAGGTCGGCGGCAAGGTGGTCGGCGACGGCAACGTGTTCGAGGCCGACCGCAGCGACCACTTCCCGCTGCCCGCGCAGCTCAATACGTATTCGGCGCAGCGCTTCTTCGATGCGGCCCGCTCGCTCGGCCTGCATCCGTACCGGCTGCCGTCCGCGAACACGTCGGGGCCGTACACGAACCCGTACGGCGTGCAGATGGGCCCGTGCAACTTCTGCGGCTACTGCAGCGGCTACGCGTGCTACATGTATTCGAAGGCGTCGCCGAACCTGAACATCCTGCCGGCGCTGAAGCAGGCGCCGAACTTCGAGCTGCGCTCGAAGTGCCACGTGCTGCGCGTCGATCTCGACGACACGAAGAAGCGCGCGACCGGCGTGACCTACGTCGATCCGGCCGGGCGTGAAGTGCACCAGCCGGCCGATCTCGTGATCGTGGCCGCGTTCCAGTATCACAACGTGCACCTGCTGCTGCTGTCGGGCATCGGCAAGCCGTACGACCCGGTGTCGGGCGAAGGCGTGGTCGGCCGCAATTTTGCGTACCAGAACCTGTCGACGATCAAGGCGTTCTTCGACAAGGACACCTACACGAATCCGTTCATCGGCGCGGGCGGCAACGGCGTCGCGGTGGACGATTTCAACGCGGACAACTTCGACCACGGCCCGCTCGGCTTCGTCGGCGGCTCGCCGCTGTGGGTGAACCAGGCCGGCGTGAAGCCGATCAGCGGCATCGCGACACCGCCCGGCACGCCGCAATGGGGCTCGGCATGGAAGAAGGCCGTGAAGGACAACTACGCGCACACGATCTCGATGGACGCGCACGGCACCAACATGTCGTACCGCGACGTGTATCTCGACCTCGATCCGACCTATCGCGATTCGTACGGCCAGCCGCTGTTGCGGATGACGTTCGACTGGAAGGACAACGACATCAGGATGGCGCAGTACGTGACCGGCCAGATGAAGAAGATTGCGGAAGCGATGGGGCCGAAGGCGATCGGCGTGTCGACGCGCGAGTTCGGCAAGCACTTCGACTCGCGCCAGTACCAGACGACCCATCTCGTCGGCGGCGCGATCATGGGCACCGACCCGAAGACGAGCGTGCTGAACCGCTACCTGCAGTGCTGGGACGTGCACAACGTGTTCGTGATGGGCGCGTCCGCGCTGCCGCAGGGCATCGGCTACAACCCGACCGGGATCATCGCGGCGCTGGCCTACTGGTCGGCACGGGCGATCCGCGAGCAGTACCTGAAAAATCCCGCCCCGCTGGTGACCGCATGAAGAGGACGATGAACCACAACGTCGCGCGCCGGATGTCGCGCGCGCTGGCGGCCGGTGTGGCCTGGGCCGCGTTCGGCTTCGCGGGCTCGGCGGCGCTTGCGCAACCGGCGGCCCCCGCGGCAGCCTCCGGCCCGGCGGCCGCACCGGCCGCCCCATCCGCCGACGCGGGCCTGATCAAGCGCGGCGAATACCTCGCCCGCGCCGGCGACTGCATCGCATGCCACACCGCGAGCGGCGGCAAGCCGTACGCGGGCGGCCTGAAGTTCGACACGCCGATCGGCGCGATCTACTCGACGAACATCACGCCGGACCCGAAGACGGGCCTCGGCGGCTGGACTTACGAGGACTTCACCCGCGCGGTGCGCGAAGGCGTGCGCAAGAACGGCGACACGATGTATCCGGCGATGCCGTTCCCGTCGTATTCGCGGCTGACCGACGACGACATGAAGGCACTGTACGCATACTTCATGCACGGCGTCGCGCCGGTCGAGCACGAGAACCGCGCGGTCGACATCGTGTGGCCGCTGTCGATGCGCTGGCCGCTCGGCATCTGGCGCAAGATGTTCGCGCCGTCGCCGAAGCCGTTCGACGCGGCGTCGTACAGCGACCCGGCGGTCGCACGCGGCGCGTATCTCGTGCAGGGCCTCGGCCACTGCGGCGCGTGCCACACGCCGCGCGCGCCGACGATGCAGGAGCGCGGGCTGACCGACGCGGACGGCCTCGACTTCCTGGCCGGCGGCGCGGCGATCGACGGCTGGGTGCCGACGAGCCTGCGCGGCGAGCCGCGCACGGGCCTCGGCACGTGGAGCGAAACCGAGATCGTGCAGTTCCTGAAGACGGGCCGCACGCTGCGCACGGCCGCGTTCGGCGGGATGACGGACGTGGTCGGCCACAGCATGCAGCACATGACCGACGACGACCTGAACGCGATCGCGCGCTACCTGAAGACGCTGCCGCCGCGCGTGCAGGGCGAGCAGCCGCACGTGTACGACGCGGCCGCGGCGAAGGCGCTGCAGACGGGCGACGCGAGCAAGCCGGGCGCGGCCGTCTATCGCGACAACTGCATGGCCTGCCACCGCAGCGACGGCCACGGCTACACGCGCGTGTTCCCGGCACTCGCCGGCAACCCGGTGGTGCAGGGCGACGATCCGACGTCGCTGATTCACGTCGTGCTGGAAGGCAGCGCGCTGCAGGGCACGCGCACCGCGCCGTCGACCTTCACGATGCCGCCGTTCGGCTGGCGCCTGTCGGACCAGGAAGTCGCGGACGTGTCGAACTTCGTGCGCACGAGCTGGGGCAACACGGGCGCGCCGGTGACGGCCGCGCAGGTCGCGAAGGTGCGCAAGAGCGTGCCGTCGACGCGGCCCGAGCCGCCGCCGGGCGCGCGATTCCCGCAAGCGGCGCGCTGACGGCGGGGCGGCGGGGCGCCGGCCCCGCCTGTCACCTGGTCCGCGTCGATGCGTGACCGGGCCCGCGACGCCTCAGTTTTCGCCGGGGTCGCGCCCCGCCAACCCGCGCCGCCGCGCGAAATTTTCGCGGCCGCGCGCCATTCTTCCGCCTCATCCCGTATCCTTTCACTCTTGAACCTTACTAAATCGTTACAAGAGCTTGGGAGGGGGGATGCCTCATGACGTCAGCCTGATTGCGTTGCTCGCGGCCGGTTTCGGTCTCGCGATGATTTTCGGTTACCTCGCGTCGCTGCTGAAAATGCCGCCGCTCGTCGGCTATCTGCTCGCCGGGATCGTGATCGGCCCCGGCACGCCCGGCTTCGTCGGCGACCTGTCGCTCGCGCAGCAACTCGCCGAAGTCGGCGTGATGCTGTTGATGTTCGGCGTCGGCCTGCATTTCTCGCTCGGCGATCTGCTCGCGGTGCGCAAGATCGCGCTGCCGGGCGCCATCGTGCAGATCACCGTCGCGACGCTGCTCGGCGGCGGGCTCGCGCTCACCTGGGGCTGGAGCCTCGGTGCGGCGCTCGTGTTCGGGCTGGCGCTGTCGGTCGCGAGCACCGTCGTGCTGCTGCGCGCGCTCGAGGGGCGCGGGCTCGTCGAGACGGTCAACGGGCGCATCGCGGTCGGCTGGCTGGTCGTCGAGGATCTCGTGATGGTGCTCGTGCTGGTGCTGCTGCCGCCGGTGGCGGGGCTGCTCGGCGGCACGCCGCCCGGCGACGCGCAGGCGGCCGGCGGCAGCGTGTGGGGCACGCTCGGCGTCACGATGCTGAAGGTCGCCGCGTTCATCGCGCTGATGCTGGTGGTCGGCAAGCGCGTGTTCCCGCGCATTCTGTGGCTCGTCGCGCGCACGGGCTCGCGCGAGCTGTTCACGCTGTGCATGATCGCGGCCGCGGTCGGCATCGCGTTCGGCGCCGCGAAGCTGTTCGACGTGTCGTTCGCGCTTGGCGCCTTCTTCGCCGGGATGATGATGCGCGAATCGGAATTCAGCCGGCGCGCGGCCGAAGAGACGCTGCCGCTGCGCGATGCGTTCTCGGTGCTGTTCTTCATCTCGGTCGGCATGCTGTTCGACCCGAAGGTGCTGCTCGACGAGCCGCTGCACGTGATCGAGGTCGCGGGCATCGTGCTGATCGGCAAGACGCTCGCAGCCGTCGCGCTCGTGATCGCGTTCCGCTATCCGCTGAATACCGCGCTGACGGTGGGGGCCGGCCTCGCGCAGATCGGCGAATTCTCGTTCATCCTCGCGGGGCTCGGCCGCGCGCTCGGGCTGCTGTCGGCCGAGGGGCAGAGCCTGATTCTCGCGGTCGCGCTGATCTCGATCGCGATGAACACGCTGCTGTTCGCGATGATCGATCCGGCGCTCGCATGGATCCGCAAGCATTCGGCGTTCGCGCGCAAGCTCGAGGCGCGCGACGATCCGCTCGCCGCGCTGCCGATGTCGACGCCGCAGACGCACCTGACCGGGCAGGTCGTGATCGTCGGCTATGGCAAGGTCGGCACGCGGATCGCACATGCGCTGGACGAGCGCGGGATTGCGTATGTCGTCGTCGAGCAGAATCGCGAGCTCGTCGAGAAGCTGCGCGCGGACGGCATCGCGGCCGTGTCGGGCGACGCGATCGAGCCGATCGTGCTCGTGCAGGCGCATATCGCCCGCGCCGGGATGCTGGTCGTCACGCTGCCCGACGTATTCGACGTGCGGCAGATCGTCGAGATCTCGCGCACGCTCAACCCGACGCTCGAGGTCGTGCTCTGCACGAACAGCGGCGACGAGGCCGCGCTGCTGTCGAACGAGGGCATCGGCACCGTGTTCATGGGCGAGACCGAGCTCGCGCGCGGGATGACCGAGCACGTGCTCGGCCGGATGGTGAAGCCGGTCGCGGCCGCGCATTGACGGCGCGCGGCGGCGCGCCTGGCTTCGTCAGCCTGCGGCGGCCACTTTCGCGGGCGCGGGGCGGGCGGATTGCGCGGCCGTCGTTGCCGGCGCCCCCGGTTTCGGCGCCGCGACCGTCTTCTGCGGCGCGCCGGCCTTCGCCGGCGCATTCTCTTCCGGTTCGACCGGTGCATCGGGCGGCACGCCGAGCAACTGCAGCGCGCCGCTCGTGACCGACGCGAACACCGGGCCGGCCACCGTGCCGCCGTAGTAGCCCTTGCCGCGCGGCTCGTCGATCATCACCGCGACGATCAGGCGCGGGTTGCTCATCGGCGCCATCCCCGCGAACAGCGCGCGGTACTTGCCCTTCGCGTAGCTCGCGCCGACCTGCTTGCGCGCGGTACCCGTCTTGCCGCCGATCCGGTAGCCGTCGACGCGCGCGCGGCGCCCCGTGCCGCCTTCACCCACCGCCATCTCGAGCATCGAGCGGATCGCGGCGGCCGTTTGCGGCGACGTCACGCGGTGGCCGCGGTGCGCGTCGATCGTCTGCTGGTCGGTGCCGTTCTTCAGCAGCGACACCGGATGCAGCGTGCCGTCGCCCGCATAGGCGGTGTAGGTCTGCGCGATCTGCAGCAGCGACATCGACAGCCCGTAGCCGTACGCCATCGTCGCCTGCTCGATCGGCCGCCAGCGCTTGTAGCCGCGCAGCCGGCCCGACGCGACGCCGGGGAACGTCAGTTCCGGCGCGCGGCCGATCCCGTATTCCTGGTATTTGTTCCAGATGGTTTCGGCGGGCAGGTTCAGCGCGAGTTTCGCGAGCGCGACGTTGCTCGACTTCTGCAGCGCCTGCGACACCGTCAGCGACCCGTGGTTCGACGTGTCGTGGATCACGGCCGGGCCGATCTTGTACGTGCCCGGCGACGTGTTGATGATCGTGTTCGGCGTGACCTTGCGCTCGTCGATCGACAGCGCGACGACGAGCGGCTTGATCGTCGAGCCCGGTTCGAACGTGTCCACCACCGCGCGGTTGCGCAATTGCTGGCCGGTGAGGCGGGCGCGATCGTTCGGGTCGAAGGTCGGATAGTTCGCGAGCGCGAGAATCTCGCCGTTCTGCGCGTCGAGCACGACGACGCTGCCGGCCACCGCGTTGTTTTCGATCACGGCCGCCTTGAGCTGACTGAAGGCGAGCTGCTGGATGCGGCGGTCGATCGTCAGTTCGATCGTCGCGCCGTGCTGCGCGGGCACGAGCGGGCGCGTGTCCGACACGATGCGGCCGAGCCGGTCGCGAATCACCTCGCGCTGGCCGGACGTACCTTGCAGGCGCGCATTCGCCGCCAGCTCGACGCCTTCCTGGCCCTTGTCCTCGACGTTCGTGAAGCCGACCACGTGCGCGGCCGATTCGCCTTCCGGGTAGAAACGCTTCGAATCGGCGATCTGCGTGATGCCGTCGATCGCAAGCTTGTCGAGCCGGCTCGCGGTGTCCGCATCGACCTGCCGCTTGAGCAGCACGAACGTCTTGTCGTTGCCGAGACGCCGCTTCACCTCGACGAGCGGCATGTCGAGCAGCTTCGCGATCTGCGGATAATCGGTGTCGGCGACCTGTTTCGGGTTCGCCCAGATTTCGTAGGTCGACAGGCTGACCGCGAGCATCGCGCCGTTGCGGTCGACGATGCGCCCGCGCATCGCGTCGAGCTCGATCGTGCGCTGGTAACGCTTCTGGCCCTGGCCGACGTAGAAATCCTGGTTCGCGACCTGCACCCAGAAAGCGCGGGCGATCAACGCGGCGAACGCGAGGAACACGACGACCACGATCAGCCGGGAGCGCCACATCGGCAGCCGCGACGCGAGCATCGGATTCTTGGTCGCCGCTGCGTACGGATCGGCGGGGTGGGTCTTTTTTTTCACGCTCATGCAAAGGCCGGGTCGGGCCGCCGGACGGCGGCGGGTCAGTCTGAATAATGCGATTGTAATAAATGAGTAAACAACGTGTGGGGAAAGTATGTTCCGGCCCCGCAAAAAGGCGAATGGTAGGTGATCCCGAGAATGGAGCGAAAGGGGGCAGGGCGGCGCCGTAACGGAATGCGGCGGCGGCTGCGGCGGGGGAAACACGGACGATTCGCCGTGCGCCGAGGCGGGGCACGGGGTGACCGGCATCGATCGATTCGCGATTGCCCCGCACGCGATCAATTGCCCGTGTTCCGGTTATTTCTTTAATCTCGAAAATGAAAAGCGCCTCGAGCCGAGGCGCCATTCATGCTGAATATCGAAATTAATATCGTGGATGTCGGAATAAACCCGAAAACCGCAGACGATTCAGGTCAATAATACCTATCGGGCCACGGAAATAAATTCGCGGTATTCCGGCTGGGTCGTGCAGGTATCGACCGCCTGCAGCCGCCACGCGCCTGCGGGATGCTCGCCGGCGAGCACCGCGGGGCCGTGTTCGCGCCGCATCGCGTCGAACGACAGCCCCTTCAATTGACAGACGGCATTGCCGCTGTCGGCCGCGCAGAGCGCCATCGCGCCCTCCACGTCGCGGACCTTGCCCCAGGTCGGAAGGTCGATGCCCTGATGTGCCTCGCGCGACCACAGTCCCTCGTCGGTATCGACCCACAAGACCGCGAAGGAATGCCGGGTTGCCGATTCGCTGCCATTAATCCGAATGGTGAGGCGCATTGGATCCTCTCCTGAAAAGTTGAAACGTTCGACCGATTTGACTTGAACAGTCTAGATAGACTGGTGTGAAACGCAAGTGATAAACCGCAATAAATCCGTATTGCGTCCATTTCGGTTTCAGATGAAAGGACGTCTGATGATGCATGGTCATTCCCGATGCGTCAGCACACACGGGCGATAGCGGCGATCGCGGCGCCTGGCCGGACGCCCGCGGCGGTCAAGAGATGGGATGACGGGGCGGACACCCGCGTCGATCTGTCGCGCGCCGGCCGCCGTCGAATCGGGGCCGCCCGACGCCATCGGGCACCGTCCGAACACGGCCGCACCGAACGTTTCAGCGTTCCGACGCGGCGGCCGGCACGACACACTCCGACAATCGCGTACAAATCGGCACACTTTCACGAAACTTTCGGGACAGACTTGCACGCGTTCGAGCCCCACACTGGGAACTTCCCGATCCTGTGCGCGGACGCCCGTCCGCGCCGGCTGCCGCCGCCTCGTGCCAGCGCGCGATCGACGCGATCGCAGGGCGTCCGCCCGATCGGGAGCCGCCGGGGCGCGCGTCAGCCCCGGCCCGGCCGGTGAGCCGTGCGCCGGCCCGCAACCGCGGGCGCCGCGCCGCCCGGCCGATTCTTCGAAGGAGACTATCGTGCTGATCTGGAAAACCGCGTTGTCGCTCAACTGGCGCACGAGCCTCGTGTCGCCGGCCAGCGCGCCGGTCGCGGCGGCGAACGTCGGCCGGCTCGTGCTGACCGGCGCCACCGGCTTCATCGGCAGTACCGTGCTGACCGCGCTCGTCAATGCCGGGCTGCTCGAACGCGTCGTGTGCGTCGTGCGCGCGCAGGACCGCGGCCATGCGGTCGCGCGGCTGCGTGAAGCCGCGCTGCGCGCGGGGCTCGCGCCGTACTGGGCGTCGCGCCTGACCGACGCGAACGTGATCGTCGGCGCGCTCGGCGACGTGTGGCACGGCGCCGACGCGCCGCGCCTGGCCGGCGCGACGCACGTGATTCACTGCGCGGGCCACGCATCGCCGGCCGACGGCGCGCACCTGCAGGCCGACATCGCCGATGCGGTGCGCTTCGCCGAACGCTTTGCGCGCGCGCCGCGCCTGCAGCGCTTCGTGTACGTGGGCACGGCCTACGCGCACGCGGGCCGCGGCGGGATCGTGCAGGAAGAGGCGGAACGCGCCACGGGCAACGATGCCGCGCCGGGCGCTGAAGGCCTGCCGGGCGCGGTGCTCGCCGCCGATTACCTGCACGCGAAGGCGCAAACGGAGCAGCGCCTGCGCGCGCTCGGGCTGCCGCTCGTCGTCGTGCGGCCGTCGCACGTGGTCGGCCACACGGTGCTCGGCACGCGGCCCGCGCCGAATTCGTTCTGGATGTTCCGGCTCGCGCATGCGGCGCGCCGCTTCACCGCGCGGCCGATGACGCGCATCGACATCGTGTCGGTGGACGACGTGGCGCGCGCGACGATGCTGCTGGCCGTCAAGCCGACGCTCGCGCACGACGTCTATCACGTGTCGGCCGGCGACGAGGCGCCGCAGGTCGCGCAGATCGTGCGCGCGATGGACGAGGCGGCGGGAATGACCGGGGCGCCGCGCTACGCGGCATGCGCGCCGGCCGAACTGCCGCTCGTCGTGCGCGACGTGCTCGGGCGCCGCGATCCGGCCCTGGAGCGCGTGATCGGCCGGGCGCTGCAGCGCTGCGGGGAATTCGCGACGGTCGATCGCGTATTCGACAATCGCCGCGTGCGCGACGAAATCGATTTCGAACCGTTGCCGTTCATCGATTACGTCGAGGAGTGCATGCGCACGTCACGCGGGGTGGCCGTGACCGAGCTGATGCGCGGCGCGTTCCACTGATCGCCCGTGTCGCACCGGCGCCCGTTCCCGCAGGCCGCGGAAGCGGGCGCCGCCGTCACGCGTCGCTGCCGAGCTCGATGAGCCGGTCGAGCGCGCGGTAGATGTCCTCGAGGCCGTCCTCGCCGAACCGCGACTCGAGTTGCCGGTATTGCTCGTCGATGCGCGGACCGATTTCCGTCACCAGTTTCCTGCTTTGCGGCGTCAGGCTGACCAGCAGCCGGCGCTGATCCTCCTGCGCGCGCGTGCGCGTGATCAGGCCGTCGCGCTCCATCCGTTCCAGCACGCCGGTCAGGCTCGGGCTCAGGATGCAGCAGCGTTTCGCGATCTGCCCGGCTTCGAGCGCCTGCGCCGGTTCGCCGTCGAGCACGCGGATGATCCGCCATTGCTGTTCGGTCAGCGAGAATTCCTTGAGAATGGGGCGAAACAGACCCATCAGCGTTTCGCGGGCCTCGAGCAGCAGCATGGCCAGGTTGCGATGGTCGAGCGT
Source organism: Burkholderia anthina (assembly GCF_001547525.1). Classification (GTDB taxonomy): domain Bacteria; phylum Pseudomonadota; class Gammaproteobacteria; order Burkholderiales; family Burkholderiaceae; genus Burkholderia; species Burkholderia semiarida. Next base: position 107,164 of record NZ_LNJP01000003.1, on the reverse strand, counting down.
ACGGTTCATCGGGGTGGGCAGAGGTCGGGGACGCATCAATCTTAACAGCCGAAGCTGATGAATTTCGCGTATCAGGGTAATCGAGGTTGCCAGCGCACGATTGTTTACTTAAGATATTAAGTATTGACGATGCGCCGCGACGCGCGGCAGGGGAACGACGCATGGAGCTGTCTTGCACGAACGCCGGGGCGCCGCCGTTGCCGGTCGCCATCGGTACCGTCTACGGCGCGTTGCTCAACGAGCGCGCGGCGCTCGACGCGCTCGGCGACGCCGTGAACGCGCCGCCTTACGGCCGCCCGCCGCAGGCGCCGATCCTGTACATCAAATCCGCCAACACGCATGCGGCCGACGGCGCGGCCGTCGTCGTGCCGGCCGGCGTCGACGCGCTGGAGATCGGCGCATCGGTGGCCGTCGTGTTCGCGCGGCGTGCGACGCGCGTGCCGGCCGCGCACGCGCTCGACTACGTGCACGGCTTCACGCTCGCGAGCGACGTGTCGGTGCCGCATCCCCATTACTACCGCCCGGCCGTGCGCTTCAAGTGCCGCGACGGCTTCTGCCCGCTCGGCCCGGCGATCGTGCCGGCCGCCGCGCTCGCCGATGTCGACGCGATCGGCCTGACGGTGCGGATCGACGGCGCGGTGGCCGCGTCCGCGTCGACCGCGACGCTGATTCGCCCGGTGCGCGCGCTGATCGCCGACGTGACGGCCTTCATGTCGTTCGACGCGGGCGATGTGCTGCTGCTCGGCGTCGCGGGCGGCGCACCGCGTGCCCGCGCGGGCAGCACGATCGAGATCGCCGCGGCCAGCATCGGCACGTTGCGGCATACGCTGATGGCGGAGGAAGCACGATGAAGACGGCGCGCGTGATCTACAACGGCGCACTCCACGCGGCCGAACCGGCCGGCGACGGCGCGATCCGCCTCGATACGGGGCGCGTGGTGGCCGAGGACGCGGTGGCATGGCTGCCGCCCGTCGCGCCGCGCACGACGTTCGCGCTCGGGCTGAACTATGCGGACCACGCGAAGGAACTCGCGTTCAACGCACCGAGCGAACCGCTGATTTTCCTGAAGGGGCCGAACACGTTCATCGGCCACCGGTCGCTGACCGTGCGCCCGGCGGACGCCACGCACATGCACTACGAGTGCGAATTGGCCGTCGTGATCGGCCGGCCCGCGCGCCACGTGAGCCGCGCGCAGGCGATCGACTACGTGGCCGGCTATACGGTCGCGAACGACTACGCGATCCGCGACTATCTCGAGAACTACTACCGGCCGAACCTGCGCGTGAAGAACCGCGACACCTGCACGCCGCTCGGGCCGTGGTTCGTCAGCCGCGACGAGATCGGCGACGCGGGCGACCTCACGCTGCGCACGACGGTGAACGGCCGCGAGACGCAGCGCGGCAGCACGCGCGACATGGTGTTCGACGTGCCGGCGCTGATCGAGCACATCAGCAGCTTCATGACGCTCTCGCCGGGCGACCTGATCCTGACCGGTACGCCCGAGGGGCTGGCCGACACGAAGCCGGGCGACGAGGTCGTGACCGAAATCGAAGGGATCGGCCGGCTCGTGAACATGATCGTCGGCGAAGCGGACTACTATCGCGCCGGCTGAAGCCGTCGCCCAAGGAAGGAGAGCACATGACCATCAAGCACTGGATCGGCGGCCGCGAAGTGGAGAGCCGCGACACCTTCACGACGCTGAACCCGGCGACGGGTGAAGTCATCACCGACGTCGCGTCGGGCGGCGAGGCCGAGGTCGACGCGGCCGTGCGCGCGGCGAAGGAAGCGTTCCCGAAATGGGCGAACACGCCGGCGAAGGAGCGCGCGAAGCTGATGCGCAGGCTCGGCGAGCTGATCGAGAAGAACGTGCCGATGCTCGCCGCGCTGGAGACGCAGGACACCGGCCTGCCGATCGCGCAGACGAGCAAGCAGCTGATTCCGCGCGCGTCGGAGAACTTCAACTTCTTCGCCGAGGTGTGCGTGCAGATGAACGGCCGCACTTATCCCGTCGACGACCAGATGCTGAACTACACGCTGTACCAGCCGGTCGGCGTATGCGCGCTGGTGTCGCCGTGGAACGTGCCGTTCATGACGGCCACGTGGAAGACGGCGCCGTGCCTCGCGCTCGGCAACACGGCCGTGCTGAAGATGTCGGAGCTGTCGCCGCTGACGGCCGACCAGCTCGGCCGGCTCGCGCTCGAAGCCGGCATCCCGCCGGGCGTGCTGAACGTCGTGCAGGGCTACGGCGCGACGGCCGGCGACGCGCTCGTGCGCCATCCGGACGTGCGCGCGGTGTCGTTTACCGGCGGCACCGTCACCGGCAAGCGGATCATGGAGCGCGCGGGCCTCAAGAAATATTCGATGGAGCTTGGCGGCAAGTCGCCGGTGCTGATCTTCGACGACGCCGATTTCGACCGCGCGCTCGACGCGTCGCTGTTCACGATCTTCTCGATCAACGGCGAACGCTGCACCGCCGGCTCGCGGATCTTCGTGCAGCGCACGATCTACGACCGCTTCGTGCAGGAATTCGCGCGCCGCGCGAACAACCTGGTGGTCGGCGATCCAGCGGATCCGGGCACCAACCTCGGCGCGATGATCACGCGCCAGCACTGGGAAAAGGTGACGGGCTACATCCGCATCGGCGAGAAGGAAGGCGCGCGCGTGGTCGCGGGCGGCGCCGACAAGCCGGCCGGGTTGCCCGACCGTCTGCGCAACGGCAACTTCGTGCGGCCGACCGTATTCGCCGACGTCGACAACCGGATGCGCATCGCGCAGGAGGAGATCTTCGGGCCGGTCGCGTGCATCATCCCGTTCGAGGACGAAGACGAAGGGCTGCGGCTCGCGAACGACACGTCGTACGGCCTCGCGTCGTACATCTGGACGCAGGACGTCGGCAAGGTGCATCGGCTCGCGCGCGGCATCGAGGCCGGGATGGTGTTCGTGAACAGCCAGAACGTGCGCGACCTGCGCCAGCCGTTCGGCGGCGTGAAGGAATCGGGCACCGGGCGCGAGGGTGGCGAGTACAGTTTCGAGGTGTTCGCGGAGATCAAGAACGTATGCATCTCGATGGGTTCGCATCACATTCCGCGCTGGGGCGTGTGACGGAAGCGGGTGGTGTCGCCGCAAGAACGAACGATTCCTTGGCCGGCACGCCGGCCAAGCATGGGGCCGGAGTAACCGCTAAAGCGCTAACTCCGGCCGACAGGGAGACTTGAACGATGGGCAAACTGTCCCTCGCCGCGAAGATCACGCACGTGCCGTCGATGTACCTGTCGGAACTGCCCGGCAAGCATCACGGCTGCCGTGATGCGGCGATCCGCGGCCACCGGCTGATCGGCGAGCGCTGCCGCGCGCTCGGCGTCGATACGATCGTCGTGTCGGACGTGCACTGGCTCGTCAACGCGGGCTATCACGTGAACTGCAATGCGCGGTTCGCCGGCACCTATACGAGCAACGAGCTGCCGCATTTCATCCGCGACATGCAGTACGCGTACCCAGGCAACCCGGCGCTCGGCCGGCTGATCGCCGAAACGGCCACCGAGCGCGGCATCGCGACGCGCGCGCACGAGATCGACAGCCTCGAGCTCGAGTACGGCACGCTCGTGCCGATGCGCTACATGAACGGCGACCAGCACTTCAAGGTCGTGTCGATCGCCGGCTGGTGCATGTGGCACCAACTCGACGAGAGCCGGCGCTTCGGCGAGGCGCTGCTCGAAGCGATAGAGAAGAGCGATTCGAACGTTGCGTTCCTCGCGAGCGGTTCGCTGTCGCACCGCTTCAACGACAACGGCAGCCCCGAGGAATCGATCCACCAGATCAGCCGCGAATTCTTCCGGCAGGTCGACCTGCGCGTGGTCGAACTGTGGAAGCAGGGCGATTTCAGGACGTTTTGCGCGATGCTGCCCGAGTACAACGTGCATTGCCACGGCGAAGGCGGCATGCACGATACCGCGATGCTGCTCGGGCTGCTCGGCTGGGATCGCTACGACAAGCCCGTCGAAATCGTCACCGACTATTTCGCGAGTTCGGGCACCGGGCAGATCAACGCGATCTTCCCGCTGCCCTGAGCATTGCCGCGCTCCACGCCTTCGAATCCGACCGGAGACTTGCCATGCCACACATCGTCGTCGAATACACCGCGAACATCCGCGACGACGCACGCATTCCCGCGCTGCTGCGCACGATCAACGCGACGCTGATCGCGCAGGGCGGCGTGTTCCCGACCGGCGGCATCCGTTCGCGCGCGATCGAGCTGCACGACTACTGCATCGCCGACGGCGCGGAGGACGACGCGTTCGTCCACGTGACACTGAAGATCGGCGCGGGCCGCAGCGACGAAACGAAGCAAGCCGCATGCGACGCGCTGTTCGACGCGATCAAGGCCCATTTCGCCGAGCTGTACGCGAAGCGTTATCTCGCTCTGTCGATGGAATTGATCGAGTTCAGCGAAAGCGGCTCGTACAAGCACAACAACATTCACGCCCGCTACAAGCGGGCCGGCTGAACCCCATTTTCGATCCGACCATGCTCGAACCCGCCATCATCGACCAGCTCGCGCACCGTCTGCACGACGCCGAGCGCGCGCGCACGCAGATCCGCCAGATCTCGCTCGACCATCCCGACATCACGATCGACGACGCGTATGCGATCCAGCGCGCGTGGGTGACGCTCAAGCTCGCGGAAGGCCGCACGCTGAAGGGGCACAAGATCGGCCTCACGTCGAAGGCGATGCAGAACACGTCGCAGATCGACGAGCCCGACTACGGCGCGCTGCTCGACGACATGTTCTTCGAGGACGGCGGCACGATCCCGACCGGCCGCTTCATCGTGCCGCGTGTGGAAGTCGAACTCGCGTTCGTGCTCGGCAAGCGGCTCACCGGCCCGAACTGCACGATCTTCGACGTGTACGACGCGGTCGATTACGTCGTGCCGGCGCTCGAGATCATCGACGCGCGCAGCCAGTCGATCGACCCCGATACGAAGCGGCCGCGCAAGGTGTTCGACACGATCGCCGACAACGCGGCGAACGCGGGCGTCGTGATCGGCGGCCGGCCGGTGCGCCCACGGGACGTCGATTTGCGCTGGGTCGCGGCGATCATGTCGCGCAACGGCGTGGTCGAGGAAACCGGTGTCGCGGCCGGCGTGCTGAACCATCCGGCGAACGGCGTCGCGTGGCTCGCGAACCGGCTGTCGCGTTTCGACGTCACGCTGGAGCCTGGGCAGATCGTGCTCGGCGGATCGTTTACGCGGCCCTGCGCGGCGCGTTCGGGCGATACGTTCAGCGTCGACTACGGCCCGCTCGGGACGATCCAGTGCTACTTCGAGTGAGGTGAGCGAACGATGCGGATTCCGTCGAATGTCTTCAAGGCCGCGCTCGCGCGCGGCGACGCGCAGATCGGCCTGTGGCTCGGCCTCGCGAATCCCTACAGCGCGGAAGTGGTCGCGGGCGCCGGTTTCGACTGGCTGCTGATCGACGGCGAGCATGCACCGAACACGGTGCCGACGATCCTCGCGCAACTGCAGGCGATCGCGCCGTATCCGTCGCATCCGGTCGTGCGCGTGCCGTGGAACGATCCGGTGATCGTCAAGCAGGTGCTCGATCTCGGCGCGCAAACGCTGCTCGTGCCGATGGTGCAGAACGCGGACGAGGCGCGCGCGGCGGTGGCCGCGACCCGTTATCCGCCGCACGGGATGCGCGGCGTCGGCAGCGCGCTCGCGCGCGCATCGCGGTGGAATCGCGTCGGCGAGTACCTGCATCGCGCGAACGACGAGATGGCCGTGCTCGTGCAGGTCGAGACGCGGGCAGGGCTCGACGCGATCGATGCGATCTCGCGGGTCGACGGTGTCGATGGCGTGTTCATTGGCCCGGCCGATCTGGCCGCCGATCTCGGGCAACTCGGCAATCCAGGCCACCCCGATGTGCAGGCCGCGATCGACGGCGCGATCCGCGCGATCAAGGCGGCCGGCAAGGCGCCGGGCATCCTGAGCGCGGATGAAGCGGCCGCGCGGCGCTATCTGGAAGCGGGCGCGTTGTTCGTCGCGGTCGGTGTCGATACGACGCTGCTGGCGAGGAGCGCGGAGCGGCTTGCGGCGCAGTTCAAGAAGGGCGGCGACGCCGCCGCGAAGAAGGGCGACGGCACGTATTGACGCGGCGGCGGGCGGTTGTTGTCTGCCGCCCGCCGGATTTTCGCCGTGCGGCTGCATGCGCGCGCATCGCCGCAGCTATCCCTGCGCCTGGCTTCCCCCCGCCAAATATCTCCCTGGCGTCGTCCCCAGCGCGCGCCGGAACATGTCGATGAACGCGCTCACGTTGTCGTATCCGAGATCGAGCGCGATCGTCGTCACCGGCACGCCGTCGGCGATGCGCTCCAGCGCCCGCAGCAGCCTCGCTTGCTGACGCCATTGCGCGAACGTCAGCCCGGTTTCGGCGACGAAGCGGCGGCTCATCGTCCGTGCGCCGATGCCGGCCCATTCGGCCCATTCCTCCAGCCGCCGGTCGTTCGCGAGATCCGCGGCCAGCGCATCGGTGATCTTCACGAGCCGCGGGTCCCGCGGTCGCACCAGCCCCAGCGCCTCGGCTTCCGATGCCGCGATTTCATCGAGGATCACGTCGGCGATCCGTGTCTGCGCGGCATCCAATTCGGAATCGCCCCAGCTTGCCGCGCGCTGCACGGCTTCGCGCAGCAGCGGCGTCGTGCGGATCGCACGCGGCGTGGCCGGCAGCGCCGCGCAGCGCGCTTCGGCGACGAACGCCGACCAGCCGGAAATCGGCCCGAACGAGCGCAGCGAATGCCGGCAGTGCGGCGGAATCCAGATCGCGTGGATCGCGGGCACGACCCACTCCTGATCGTCGAGGCCGATCGTCACGAGCCCGCTCAGCGCGCCGACGAGCTGGCCGCGCGCATGCGAATGCGGCGCGGTGATACGGGGGGCGCGTTGCGACAGGGCGGCGGCGACCACGAACGGGCCGTCGTCGGACGTGACGAAGCGGGCGGGCAGAAGCGGATCGGACATGGCCGGATATCGGTATCGAATGGCCGTTATACCGGAGAACGGCCGGATTTGCATGCCTACACTGCGTCCATCGATGACAACCGGAGTACGACTCGATGCGAGCCGAACAAATGCTTCCCGACCATGCCAACCAGATCGACGCCGGCGGAACGACGATCCGCAAGGGCACGGTTGGCGCTTTTCTGGTCAATGCACGTGTGTTGACCGATCCGAATGCCGCGCCGGCGGACAGGGCGCGCGCGGAGGCCGATGCGATCGATGCGCTGCCCGCGCTGCGCGCGCTCGGCCTGTTCGACGTGCTGGAAGTGCGCGATCCCGCGCTGCGCGCGTGGCTCGATGCCCGGTAAAGACCCATCACTCAGGATCGAAGGAGCCACCATGAAAGCAGCAGTCGTGACGGGCGCCGGCGAGCGCCCGGTCCATATGGAATTCGACGCGCCGCGCGCGATGCCGGGCCACAGCCTGATCGACGTGACGGCGTCCGCGCTGAGCCGCATCGCACAGGGGCGCGCGGCCGGCACGCATTACTCGTCGGATCGACGCTATCCGTTCGTCGTCGGTGTCGACGGCGTGGGGCGTCTCGACGACGGCCGGCGCGTCTACTTCTTCGGCGCGCCCGTGCCGTTCGGCGCGATGGCCGAACGCACGCTCGTGCCCGAGACGCAGTGCGTGCCGCTGCCGGACGCGCTCGACGATGTCACGGCCGCGGCGATCGCGATTCCCGGGATGTCTTCATGGGCCGCGCTGACCGAACGCGCGCGGTTCGTCGCGGGCGAGACGGTGCTCGTCAACGGTGCAACGGGTACGTCCGGGCGGCTCGCGGTGCGGATTGCGAAGCATCTCGGCGCGGCGAAGATCATCGCGACGGGTCGCAACGCGGCTGCGTTGCAGGCGTTGCTGAATGCCGGCGCGGACGCCGTGGTGTCGCTGCAGCAGGACGACGCGCATCTGGCGCGGGCGCTCGAACCGCATTTCCGTGCGGGCGTGGATGTCGTGCTCGATTATCTGTGGGGCGCCAGCGCGCAGACGCTACTGGCGGCTGCCGCGAAGGCGACTCCCGGCGCCCGGCGGCTGCGTTTCGTGCAGATCGGTTCGATCGGCGGCGCGGACGTGTTGCTGCCTGGCGCCGTGCTGCGTGCGACCGCGATCGAATTGATGGGCAGCGGCCTGGGCAGCGTGTCGCTGCCGGGCTTCCTCGCATCGGTGCGCGGCGTATTCGAAGCGGCGGGGCCGGCGGGCCTGACGATCGACACGCGCACGGTGCCGCTGTCGGCTGTCGGCGAGCACTGGGGCGATACGAGCAGCGCCGTGCGTTTGGTGTTCACGATGCGTGGTGACTGAACGGCGACGAGCGGGCAGCGGTCGTCACTCTGCACGCGGAAGGACCAGAAGCCGGGTGACGGCGCGTATTGACTGATATCGAGGTTCGGCGGTCTTATAAGGGCTCTATCGTTTTTCGTTTATTGCGATTTTCGTTTATTTCGAATAAGATGGCGCATTTGAGAACCCTGCTTGGGAGCGCGCGATGGCCCATACCTCGATGTCCGATACGATCTTGCCGGTGGAGCGCGAGGTGCAGGCGGCGGTCGAAGGACAGCGTGCGCTGGCGGCTTATCTGGCCACGCGAACGGAAATACAGCGCATCCAGATTTTCGATGACGAAAATCGCGCCCATCAGGTCGAGCTTCCGACTTCTGCACTGCGTCTGCTGGTCGACATCCTCGCGGAGCTTGCAGATGGCAATGCGGTCAAGGTCGTGCCCGTTCACGCGGAACTGACCACGCAGGAAGCAGCCGACCTGCTCAATGTGTCCCGTCCACACCTGATCAAGCTGCTCGAATCGAAGGCGCTGCCGTATCACAAGACCGGCAAGCATCGTCGTGTGCGCTTTTCCGATCTGATGCGTTACAAGACCGAACGCGATCAGGCGAGCGCCAATGCGATGGAAGAGTTGGGGCGGCAAGCGCAGGAATTCGGGATGGGCTACGAATGACGAGTTCGCCATTCACGGCGGTCTATGATGCCTGCGTGCTGTACCCGGCACCGTTGCGCGATTTCCTGATGTGGCTCGCATTGAGCGGGTGTTTCAGGGCTCGCTGGAGTGCCGATATCCATAACGAATGGAAACGGAACCTGTTGCGCAAGCGCCCGGACCTCGGCGCCGCACAACTCGACCGGACTGCGAGTCTGATGGATCGCGCGATACCTGATGCGCTGGTGACCGGGTACGAAGCGTTGATCGAGGGCCTGAGGCTGCCGGATGCCGATGATCGGCATGTACTGGCCGCCGCGATCCGCTGCAACGCCAGTGTGATCGTGACGTTCAACCAGAAGGACTTTCCCGACGCAGTGCTGTCGGCGTACGGGGTGGGGGCGCAGCATCCCGACGTGTTCGTCGACAATCTGTTCGATCTCGAGCCGGCTGCGGTTGTCGGCGCAGCACGGCGACAACGCGAAATGCTCGAGCATCCTCCGATGATGGTGGATCGCTACCTCGACATCCTGCAGCGGCAGGGGATGGTTCAGACCTGCAAGGCGCTCGAAGCTTACCGGGCGATTCTCTGAACGAGCCGCCATGGTGTTCGCGTGCTCAGCGAATCGCCGGCACGTTGCTCGCGCATCCGTTTCAACGTGTTTCTTCGGTCGCCCGTGCCGCGCCCCGACATGCGACGAAGCAGAGGGCGACGCGCCCCGAAACGCTTGCACCGTCCTCTGCCCGCCGTCATGTCGGAGCGGTCAGAACCGCTGCTGAATCCCCGCCGTGACCCCCACCTGCGTGGTGCCGTACCCATTGAAATCGCGCGACACGCCGACTTTCTGGTCGTGCTTCGCGATCGCGAACGCACCGGCTGCATACAGCACCGTGCGCTTCGACAGCGCGTACTGCGCACGCACCGACACCAGCGTCGGGTCGGCATCCGTGCCGCCCTTGATGTTCTGGTGGTAGACGGCCGCGATCAACGAGAACGTCGGCGTGAACTGGTACGACCCGCCGAGCCAATACATGTCGCTCAACTGGTTCGCGGCCGTGGTGTGATACGTGCGCCGATAGTTGCGATAGCCGGCCATCGTCTTCAGGTTACCGAAGTCGTAGCTCAGGCCCGCGTGGATGCCTTGAATGTAGTTGACGGTATCGGCCGGCGTGACGCTGTCGGCCGCGCCGTTCTGCCGGTCGAACGTGACGACGGCCGCGAACGGCCCTGTCTCGTAACCGACCGCGAAATCGTATTTCGAGCTGGTCTTGATGCTGCCCGGCACGTTGCCGAAACCATACAGCGCGCCGAACTTGAAGCCGCTGAATTCGCCGTCGTAGCGCACCGCGTTCGACGAGCGCGTGAACAGGCCGTCCTTGCGGCCGCCCGTCGCCATCGACGAGGTCGCCCACGAGTAGTTCTGCGCGTAGCCCATCGGGTCGAACGGCAGCATGTAGTCGTAGGTGACGGTGAAGTTGCGGCCGAGCGACAGCTCGCCCCATTTGCCTTTCAGGCCGACCGTCGCGCGGCGCGCGAAGATCGAGTCGGGGCCGTCGTCGGACGCGCCATTCGCGAGATCGATGCCGCTTTCGAGGCGGAACACGGCTTTCAATCCGCCGCCGAGATCCTCGACGCCGCGCAAGCCCCAGCGCGACGTGTTCTTGTTGCCCGACTTCAGCTTGAACGCATTGCCGCCCTCCGGGGCCGCATGGTTCGTGTATTCGATGCCCGCGTCCATGATCCCGTATATCGTGACCGACGACTGCGCGTGCGCGGCCGGCGCGGCGAGACAGGCTGCCGCGGCTGAACTGGTGAGGACTACTGTTCGAATCGAGCGTTCTGCGCGTGACTTCATTTTGACGGTGTCTCCTAGATTATTGTGGGCGGGTTGAAACAGAAAACGGATGCGCGGCGCGCCAGCGGCGGACGCCGTGAAGCGTCCGCCGATGCGAGTCGCAAAGGGGCGGTTGAAAGCCGGCGCGGCGGCACGCGAGCCGCCGCGATGCGGATCAGCCCGCTTTCGCGAACGCCCAGCAGTCGTTGGCCGGGAATTCGATCCAGTGCTTGCCGGCCGCGCGCGGCACGTGGCCGAACGCGCGCAGGCGCATCTCGCCGCAATGGAACAGGTATTCCCAGCGGTCGCCGAGATACATCGACGTGACGAGGTCGGCCTGCAGCCGGTTCGCGCCCGGGCCGTCGGCCACCTGCACGCGCTCGAGACGGATCACGGCCTGCGCGTCCTGGCCCGGCGCGAACGTGTCGCGGGCCAGCGCCTGCAACTCCCAGCCGTCGCCGGCAAGCGTCACGCGTTCGCCGTCGACGGCCGCGACGCGCGCGTCGATGCGGTTGTTGCTGCCCATGAATTCGGCGGTATACAGCGAGCGCGGCGCACCGTACAGCTCGGCCGGCGTGCCTTCCTGCTCGATGCGGCCGTTGCGCAGCAGCAGGATGCGATCGGACATCGCCATCGCTTCGGTCTGGTCGTGCGTCACGCACAGGGCCGACAGTCCGAGCGACACGATCAGCTCGCGCAGCCACGCACGCGCTTCCTCGCGCAGCTTCGCGTCGAGGTTCGACAGCGGCTCGTCGAGCAGGATCACCGGCGGGTTGTAGACGAGCGCACGGGCGATCGCGACGCGCTGCTGCTGGCCGCCCGACAGTTGATGCGGAAAGCGTTCGGCGAGATGGCCGAGGCCGAGCTGGTCGAGCGCGGCCTGCACGCGGTGTTTCTGTTCGGCAGGCGCCACGCGGCGCAGCTTGAGCCCGTAGCCGACGTTGTCGGCGACGGTGCGGTGCGGCCACAGCGCGTACGACTGGAACACGAGGCCGAGCGAGCGCTGTTCGACCGGCAGGTCGATGCGTCGCGCGCCGTCGAAGAACACGCGCTCGTCGAGCTGGATACGGCCGTCGGACGGCTGTTCGAGGCCGGCCACCGCGCGCAGCAGCGTGGTCTTGCCGCTGCCCGACGCGCCGAGCAGGCACACGACTTCGCCGGCCTTCAGTTCGAACGACACGCCCTTGAGGATCGGGTTGGCGCCGTAGCTGAGGTGCAGATCGTCGACGATGAGCTTATCCATGAAGTTTCACTCCGAAGCGCAGGGCCACGCCGAGACCGGCGCCGACCATCGCGATGTTGATGACAGAGAGCGCGGCGACCTGGTCGACGGCGCCGGTCGCCCACAGCGACACGAGCAGCGCGCCGATCACTTCGGTGCCGGGCGACAGCAGGTAGACGGCGGTCGAGTATTCGCGCTCGAAGATCATGAAGATCAGCAGCCACGCGGCGAGCAGGCCGAAGCGCACGAGCGGCAGCGTCACGTCGAGCGACACGCGGCTGCGCGTCGCGCCGACGCTGCGGCCGGCTTCCTCGAGCTCGGGGCCGACCTGCAGCAGCGCGCTCTGGATGAGCCGCATCCCGTACGCGAGCCACACGACCGTGTACGCGATCCAGATGCTCCACATCGAGTTCTTCAGTTCGCGCAGGCCCGGCACGAACAGGAAGATCCACAGGAACGCGAGACCGGCGAGCAGGCCCGGCACCGCGCGCGGCAGCAGCACGAGGTAGTCGAGCAGCCTGGTCGCCCAGTCGGGGCGGCGGTGGCCGGCGAACGCGACGAGCGAGTAGAAGCCGATCGCGAGCGCGCCGCCGATCACGCCGATGCCGAGCGTGTTGACGATCGCGCGCACCAGGTTGTCCTGCTCGAACAGCTCGACGAAGTTCGCCAGCGTCAGCACTTCGGCGAGCGGCACGCCTTCGCCCCAGTTGGTGACGAACGCGCGCAGCACGATGCCCGAGATCGGCACGATCACGGTCAGCGCGAGCCACAGCGCGACGATCGCGAGCGCGACCCAGCGCCACACGCCGAGCGGCAGCACGGTCGCGCGGCCGGCCTTGCCCTTCACGGTGACGAAGCGATTCGCGGTCTTCAGCAGGCGGCGCTGCAGCAGCACGAGCGGGAAGGTGATCGCGACGATGCACACGGCGACCGCGGCCATCAGGTGATACGACGGCACGCCGAGCTTGTTGGTCAGCTTGTACAGGTAGGTCGCGAGCACGAGGTGGCCTTCCGGGTCGCCGAGCACGAGCGGCAGCCCGAACACCTCGAAGCCGAGGAAGAACACCAGCACGCCGGCGAACAGCAGCGCGGGCATCGTCATCGGCAGGCTCACGTCGAGCGCGACGCGGAACGGGCGGGCGCCCGCCACGCGCGCGGCTTCCTCGACGTCCGAGCCGAGGTTGCGCAGCGCGGCCGACGAATACAGGTACACGTGCGGCACGTGCGTGAGGCCGACGATCACCGTGATCGCGAAGATCGAATACACGTTCCAGGGCACGCTCTGCACCCCGAACAGCTCCTTGAACCACACCGAGTAGAAGCCGACTGGGCCGGCCGCGACCACGTAGCCGAACGCGAGCACCATCGGCGACACGAACACCGGCGTGAGCAGCAGCGGTTCGAGCCAGCGGCGGCCGGGCAGGTCGGTGCGCACCATCAGGAACGCGAGGATGCCGCCGAGCGGGATCGAGATGAACAGCATCCCGCCGGCGATGATGAACGAGTTCTTCACGGCCGACCAGAAATCGGGATCGCTGAAGATGAAGCGGAAGCCTTCGACGCCGAGCGTCTTGTTCGCGTCGAAGAACGGCGCGGACAGCAGGCTCTGGAACAGGATGAAGCCGAGCGGCAGCGCGACCGCGACGGTCAGTACCGCGACGACGATCCAGCGCAGCATGCCGGCGAGCGGCTGCAGGCTGCTGACCGGCAGCGCGGGAATCGCGTCGCGCGGGCCGGTGGCGGGCGGAACGGCCGGTGCCGTGCCGCGTGTGCTGGTGGAAAGCATGAGTTCGCCCCTGCGGCCATCCGGATGGCCGCCTCAAGGAAGTCGGTAAGGGGAAGGGGCCGCCCGCGCGCCGTGCGGCGGGCGGCCCGGCGTCAGCGGCTCAGCGCTTGATCGCCTGCTGCCATTGCTTCAGGAACGCGAGGCGCTTCGACTGGTCGAGATAGACGAGCAGGCCGGTGCCGATCTGGATCGGCTTCAGCGAATCGCCGAGTTCCTTCGTGAGGCTCGCGGCCGACGTTTCGCCGGTCACGTCCGCGCGGATCGCGTACAGGTTCGCCTGGTTCGCGATCAGCGTCTGGCCGCGCTTCGACAGCAGGTAGTCGACCCACAGCTTCGCGGCGTTCGGGTTCTTCGCCTTCTTCGATATCGTGGCGAGGCGGCTCACGACCTGCGTGTAGTCCTTCGGAAACACGTAGCCGATCGACTTGTCCTTCTTTGCCTTCGCGTACGCATACGAGCCGATGATGTTGTAGCCGATCAGGTTCTCGCCCGACGAGATGCGCTCCATCATCGCGCCCGTGCTCGACTGCAGCTTCGGGCCGGTCGCGCCGATCGCCTTCACGAGTTCCCACGTGACCTTCTCGTTCACGTGCGCGTCCTGGGTCAGGTAGTTGAAGCCGACGCCCGATTTCTCGATGTCGTAGGTCGTGACCTTGCCCTTGAACTTGTCGGCCTGCGTGGTGAGCAGCTTGATCAGGTCGGCGCGGGTTTTCGGCACCTCGTTCTCGGGGATCAGCCGCTTGTTGTAGACGATCGCGAGCGGCTCGAACGTCGTGCCGTACGCCTGCTTCTGGTACTGCGCCCATTGCGGCACGTTCGGGCTTTCGGGCGAATCGTACGTCGCCATCAGGCCGTCGTTGACGAGCTTGACCTGCAGGTCCATCGCCGAGCTCCACAGCACGTCGGCGCTGGTGCTGCTCGCCGCGTTCTCGCTGATGTAGCGGTTGTACAGCTCGGTGCTGTTCATGTCGTTGTACTCGACCTTCACGCCGTACAGGCTTTCGAAGTCCTTGATCAGCGGACGCACGAGGCCCGTGTCGGTCGTCGAGTAGACGATCAGCTTGCCTTCCTTCTTCGCGGCGTCGATCACGCCCTGGTAGTTCCCCGGGTAGCCGGCCGGAACCTGCGCGGCGGCGCCGCCGGCGGCAGTGCCCAGGACGACCGCCAGCGCGGCGGCGAGGTGCTTCGGTGCAAACGGCATGTCTTCCTCCAGTGATGCGTTGATGTTGTTCGAATGACGCGGATGTTACGGGCGGGGCACTTTCAGCCCGCTTTCATTTCCGTTCGCGATTGCGCCGTTCGCGTCATGGATTTCCCGGGGGGGCGACCGCGGCTTTCGCGGCGCAACAGGGGGACGCGACGCGGGCTGACCGGCTACGCGGGCGCGGCCAGCAGTTGCCCGAGGACTTGGCCACCATGCCGCGCGTACGCGGCCGTCCGCGCCGCATACCCGACGCCGCCGCCGCCGACGCGGCCCGTTCGCGGCACCCGCGCAACCCGTGTTTGCGCGAGGCGTGGAGACGGAAAGGATCATGTAATGTAGCGGGCTGTCGCTGACCTTACCGGAATCCCCATGCGTGTGCTGCTCGTCGAAGACAACCCGAACCTGGCCCAGTCGCTGAGCGATGCGCTGAGCGCCGCGCGCTTCGCGGTCGATCACATGGCCGACGGCGAGGCGGCGGACCACGTGCTGCGCACGCAGGATTACGCGTTGGTGATCCTCGATCTCGGGCTGCCGAAGCTCGACGGGCTCGAGGTGCTGCGGCGGCTGCGCGCGCGCCGCAATCCGGTGCCGGTGTTGATTCTCACCGCGCACGGTTCGGTCGAGGACCGCGTGAAAGGGCTCGATCTCGGCGCCGACGACTATCTCGCGAAGCCGTTCGAGCTGACCGAACTCGAGGCGCGCGCCCGCGCGCTGATCCGGCGCAGCCTCGGCCACGAGCATTCGCGGGTCGAATGCGGGCCGCTTTCGTATGACAGTATCGATCGCAGCTTCCATCTCGCGGGCGAGCCGCTGTCGCTCACGCCGCGCGAGCGCTCGGTGCTCGAGGTGCTGATCCTGCGCAACGGCCGCGCGATCAACAAGGACACGCTGTCGGAGAAGATCTTCGGGCTCGACGAGTCGGTCAACGCCGATGCGATCGAGATCTACGTATACCGGCTGCGCAAGAAGCTGGAGAACACCGGCGTTGCGATCGTCACGCTGCGCGGGCTCGGCTATCTGCTCGAAGCAAAGGCGGGGGCGGCCGAATGAGCGCCCGTCGCGCTCGTTCGTGCTCGCCGGCGGCCGACGCGGCGCCTGCGATCGTTCGCGCGGCCCGGCCGAACGCATGATGACCCGCCCGAACCTGCGCGCGCAGGTCGCGCTGTGGCTGCTGCTGCCGCTGCTCGGCCTGCTCGCGCTCGACTCGTGGCTCACGTACCAGCGCGCGATGAGCGCCGCGCACGTCGCGTTCGACCGCACGCTGTCGTCGTCGCTGAAGTCGATCCGCGAAGGCGTGCGGCTCAACGACGGCGAGATCCAGGTCGACCTTCCGTATCTCGCGCTCGAAATGCTCGAATCGAGCGACGGCGGCAAGATCTACTACCTGATCCGCGAGGACAACGGCCGCACGGTCACCGGCTACCCGGACCTGCCGCTGCCGCGCGGGCGCGACGCGGGCGACGGCGCGCTGTTCGTCACGCGCTACTACGACGTCGTGTATCGCGGCGAACAATTGCGGATGGCCGCGCTGCGCATCCCGGTGCACGACGTGCCGACCGCGCAGTCGCGCATCGTGTGGGTGATGGTCGGCGAGACGATCGAGGCGCGCCAGGCGCTCGCGCGCGAGATCCTGATCGGGTCGCTGCTGCAGGAAGGGCTGCTCGTCGTGCTGGCGCTCGGAATCGTGTGGCTCGGCGTCGGGCGCGGGCTGCGGCCGCTGAACCGGCTGTCGGCGACCGTCGCCGCGCGCAGCGAGGACGACACGACGCCGCTCGACACGGGCGCGATGCCGAGCGAACTCGCGCCGCTCGTCGATTCGATCAACCAGTACATCGGCCGCACGCAGCGGATGCAGGTGGCGCGGCGCCGCTTCTTCGCCGATGCGGCCCATCAGTTGAAGACGCCGCTCGCGGCGGTGCAGGCGGGCGTCGAGCTCGCGCTGCGGCCCGACGAGCAGCCGCGCATGAACGTGCACCTGCGGCGCGCGAACGGCGCGGTGCGGCAGGCCGCGAAGATCGTCCAGCAACTGCTGTCGCTGTCGCGGCTCGATTCGGACAGCGGTCATGCGGTCGCGCACAAGCCGGTCGCGCTGCACCGGCTCGCACGCAGCGTGACGCTCGACTGGTCGCCCGTCGCCCGCGCGCATGACATCGATCTCGGCTTCGAGCACGAAGCCGATGTCGACGTGCTCGGGCAGTCCGACCTGCTCGGCGAGATGATCGGCAATCTGATCGACAACGCGATCCGTTATGCGGGCGACCATGCGGTGATCACGGTGCGCGTCTCGCGCGACGGCGAAGCGGCGCGGCTCGACGTGATCGACGACGGGCCGGGCATTCCGGCCGACGAACGCGACGCGGTGTTCGAGCGTTTCCATCGCGGCAGCAAGACGCAGACGGTCGAAGGCACCGGGCTCGGGCTGTCGATCGTGCGGGAAATCGCGCGCGTGCATCAGGGCAGCGTGACGCTGGCCGATGCGGCCGGCGGCGGGCTGATCGTGACGATCCGGCTGCCGGCGGCGAGCCATCGTTAGGGACGGTTTCCAGACGAGTCGCGGCTGTTCCAGCCGCGTGGCGGGCGCGCGGCCTGGCGACAGGGCGCCACGGCACTCACGGCTTCAGCAGCAGCTTGCCGATGGAGTTGCGGCTTTCCATGTCGGCATGCGCGCGCGCCGTGTCCGCCAGCGGGTATTCGGCGCCGATTCGGACCTTGAGCCGGCCTTCCTCGATCCAGTCGAACAGCTGCGCCGTGCGTGCGCGGAGCAGTTCGGGCGTGTAGATATGATCGAAGAAGGTCGTATAGCCGATCTTGATGCTCCTCGGCAGGCTCATGAGGTCGATCGGCCCCGGCCCGCCGAGCACTGGACCGTACCAGCAGAAGGTTCCCGAGCGGCGCAGCACGTCGAGCGATCCCTGAAAGGTCTTCGGCCCGGAGCCGTCGTAGACGACGTGCACGCCTTCGCCGTTGGTCAGGCGCAGTGCCTTCGCGGCGAACCGTCCGCCGGTATCGACGATCAGATGATCCGCGCCCGCTTCCCTGGCCGCGGCGACCTTGTCTTCGGACGAGACGCGCCCGATTACCCGGCCGCCGCGCAGCTTGATGATCTGCGTCAACAGCAGGCCCAGCCCGCCGGCCGCCGCGTGGACGAAAGCGACGTCGCCCGGCTGTATGGGATAGAAGTCGGTTGCGAAATGGCTGGCGGTGAGACCCTGCATCATCACGGCAGCGGCCGTGCGATCGTCGATCGTATCCGGAATCGCAGCCAGCGACGTGGCGGGGATCGCAATCTGCTCCGCATAGCTGCCGGGCGCGTAGGCCCACGCGACGCGCTGGCCGGGTGTGATGTCCTCGACGCCGTCGCCGACCGCCAGCACCCGGCCCGCGCCTTCGACGCCAAGAATCTTCGGGTTGGGCCATCCCGTCCAGGCCATGCCCCGTCGCACGCCGATGTCCATGAAGTTGACGCCGGCGCAGGCGATCTCGACCAGCGCCTCGCCCGTACGCGCCACCGGGGCAGGCCGCTCGACCTGCTCCAGCATGTCGTGGCCGCCGGCGCCGTTCATCACGATGGCTTTCATGATTTACCTTGTTGTTGAATGATCGTTCATTAACGTGCCAAAAAAATCTACCGTAGCGCCCGCAGCGTCATGTCGGCCAACGCGCTCAGGCTCGCGTGGTCGGCGCCGCCGCGACCGGCCACGCGGATGCCGGTGATGTTCGCAATCAGGAACTGGGCGGTCGCTTCGGGGACGAGGCTCGCGGCCACGTCGCCTTCGCGCTGCGCATCGCGGACGCGGGCGGCGATTGCGGTGATCAAGCTATGGGCCAGCACCGCATGGATCTCCGCGAGCTCGGGGCGGGACGCGCCGAATTCGTAGACGGAAATCGTGCCAAGGCAGGGTTGGGCGGCCGTTTCGACCACGCGGCGAAGCAATGCGTCGATCCCGTCGATCGCGCGTGCGCCGCTGCGCAGAGCGTCGAAATGCGCAGCGCATTCGCCCATCCCGTAGCGGCGCACGGCCGACAGGTAAAGCTGCCATTTGTCGCCGAACGCCGCATAGAGGCTCTGCCGCCCGATGCCCATCGCGCTGACGAGCATCTGGGCCGAACTGCCCTCGAACCCATGCTCGCTGAAAACGGCGATCGCGCGGTCAAGCGCGGCATCCGTGTCGAATTCCCTTGGTCTTGCCATGCGCGAACTATATCAATTCAGGAACAATCATTCAATAAATGGTGGGTGAAGAGCCGAGACCTGATCTGCCGGGGCATGTGCACGCCTGTCCGGCAGTTGTCCTGGCGGGCCGCTCAATCGCCGAACCCGATCTCCGCTTCGACCGGCTGCCCGACTTCGAGCCACGCGCCGGCGCCTTCGACGACGATCGCATTGATGCCGAACGTCAGCGCGCCGTCGTAGTTCGGGTTCGCGCGATAGGTCTGCATCGTGTCGGTCGGCTCGTGCGGCCATGCCGGGTCCGGCGTGCCGGTGGCCTGGTCGATCGTCGGCACCGGGCAGCGCGTGCACAGCTTGACGAGCCGCAGCCGCACCGGCGTGTCGCCGCCGGCGTCGAGATGCTCGACGAAATCTTCTTCGTACGCATCGAGATCCGACACGACGATGTTCGGCCGGAAGCGGTTCATCGGGATCGCCGGCGCGCCCTTCGCGGCAAGCCGCGCGTTCAGGTCGTCTAGCGACGACTGGCCGATCACCAGCAGCGGATAACCGTCCGCGAACTGCGTATGCGTATCGATGTCGCCGGTCCATTTGCGGTTGCAGCCGCGGCGTGCGTCGGGGCCGAAGCGCGCGAGCTTCGTCGGCGCGCCGAGAAATGCGGTGAGCCACGCGGCCGTTTCGGCGCCCGTGTCGATCGCTTCGACGGTGTCGCGCCACACCGTCGCGGCCATCTTCGGCGTGGCCGGCGTCGCGTCGCCGTCGAGCGGCGTGCGGATCTCCGGCATGCCCGGCGCGTTCAGCACGAGCGCATCGCGGTCGAGCGTCGGGCGGATCAGCGCGAGGCGCGGGTGCGTGCGCTGCGTGAGCATCTGCCCGTGCGGATCGGTGATCAGCCAGTGACGGTCGTACGCGAGGCCCGTTTCGAGCAGTTGCGCGCGCGACAGCGCGATGCCGGCGCAGGATTTGATCGGGTAGACGAAGAGTTCGGCGATGGCTGGCATGACGTGACGCTGGCTGGAGGCGGGATGATCGAATCGCGATTGTGCCAGATCATGCGTGAGCCGTTCGGGCGGTCGTGCGCCGCCACGCGTTCCTCAGGCGAGCGGGAAGCCGGTGTCGAAGGTCGTGCGCACGTCGAGCGGCTGGCGCAGCAGCCCGGCCTTCAGGTAGAAGTCGGCCGTGCGCTGCTGCTCGGCGATCACCGTCGCGTCGATCGGCTGCCAGCGCGTGCCGCGGCGCTCGAACTGCAGCTTCGCGGCGGCCGGCGGAATGCCGATGATGCGCGCGAGCGCCGCCGAATACGCGTCGGCGTGCCGGTACGACCAGGCCTGCGCGCGCACGACGCGCCGCAGGAAATCGTGCAGCACGTCGCGCTTCGAGGCGATCGCCGCGTCGGTCGCCGCGAGATAGCTGAGGCCCGACCACAGCCCGCGGCCGTTGACCAGCACGCGCGCGCGGCCGCTCGTTTCGGCGAGCGCGGTGTAGGGCTCCCAGGTGGCCCACGCGTCGATCGAACCGGTGGCGAGCGCCAGCATCGTGTCGGCCGGCGGCAGGAAGCGGAACGACACCGCATCGGGCGGCAGGCCGGCCGCATCGAGCGCCTTCAGCGTGACGAAATGGCCGATCGAGCCGCGCGTCGTGCCGATGCGCTTGCCTTTCAGGTCGGCCGCGCCTTTCAGCGCGGCGTCGGGTTGCACGAGCACGGCCGTGCCGTATGGATCGGAACGGTTCGCGCCGATCACCTTGATGCGGGCGCCCGAGGCGAGCGCGAAGATCACCGGCGCGTCGCCGATCGGCCCGCAGTCGACGGCGGCCGCGTTCAGCGCTTCCGCGAGCGGCGCGGCGGCCGGGAATTCGGTCCACGCGATGTCGTACGCGAGGCCGTTCAGTTCGCCGGCCGCTTCGAGCAGCGCGCGCAGCCCGCCTTTCTGGTCGCCGGCGCGCAGCAGCGGGCGGGTGCCCGACTGCGCGCGCACGGCGGCCGGGGCGGCGGCGATCGTGGCAAGGGCGCTCGCCTGCGCGAGGAAATGGCGTCGGGTCGGATTCATCGTGAAGTTCGGTTCAAGAAAGGTTCAGGGATTCAATGCGGAAGCCCGGCCTGTACGTCGCGCACGGGTTCCTGGTCGACGCGCAGCAGCAGCGCGGTCAGTGCGTCGCCGCTCGTGGCGCGCGCGGCCGGGCGGGCCACCGCGTCCGAGCGGCACAGCAGGTCGGCATCCGACCAGCCGGCGCTGCCCGGCAATGCGCGCGCCCGCAGCCAGCCGCGCCGATCGGCGAGCAGTTGCGTGCCGCCGAGCGCATCGGGCGCGACGCCGGCGATCGTCGCGAACGCGAGCCACGCATCGGCGGTCGTCGCGACGCAGTTCGCGCGCGGGCCGGCTGACGGCGGCACGGGCGCGCCGCGTTCGGTAACGAGCAAGGTTTGCCAGCGCGCGTCTTCCTGCGGTGGCGTCGCGCCGGCCGCGAGCGCGACGACGCGCACGCGCTGGCCGTCGCGCCAGCGCTCGAGCGCCTGGGGCGCGGCGTCGCCGCACCGCACGTCGAGCGCCGGCAGCGGGACGGGCACCGGCCACGCGCCTTCCGCCTGCGCGCCGCTGCCCGCGGCCAGCGCTTTCAGGTAATCGAGCACGGCCCATGTGTCCTGCGGGCCGAGCGTCGCCGCGAAGCCGGGCATCGTCGACGCACCGTGCTCGTCCCGCGTGCCGTGGCGCACGCGCCAGAACAGTTCGCCGTCGAGCCGACGCGCGAGCAGCGCGCCGGCGAAGGTCGGCGGCCAGTGCGCGAGCGTGGCCGCGAGCGGGCCTTCGCCGCGCCCGTCCGCGCCGTGGCAGGCCGCGCAATGTTGCGCATACAGGTGCGCGCCGCGCATCACGTTCGACACGGAAAACGGCGTGGGGTCGCGCTGGAAGCTAGTCGGCACGGCGGGCGCGAGCCACAGCGAAGCGGGCGGCCACGGCGCGAACCACGCGACGGCCAGCGCGGCGATGGCCGTCGCGACACGCCACTTGCGCGAAGCCAGCGCGGCGCAGGTGAGCCCGACGGCCAGCGCCGTCAACGTACACGCGAACGCGAGTTGCCGCGTGAGCCCCGCGTCGATGCGCAGCGTTTCAAGCGCGATGCGGTGTGCCCACGGCCACGCGGCCTGGCCGTCGGCGTCGCCGGTCAGGCCGATCGCGTGCAACCCATGCGCCAACGCGATTTGCGCGCGATACAGCAGTTGCAGGAACGCGATGGCCCAGTCGGCGAACGGCGGCGCGTTCATCGCGCGCGCCTCCGGCGGACCGCATTCGAACGTCGAACGGCGCCCGGCATCTACCAGCTCGCATCGAGCCCGAGATGCCGCAGCGCGTCGTGGCGCAATTCGGCGAGGCGCGGGTCGCCGCGATGGCGCGGGTAGGGCAGGTCGACGCGTAGTTCGGCGACGATCCGTGCCGGGCGCGGCCCGAACACGATCACGCGCTGCGCGAGAAACAGCGCTTCTTCCACGTCGTGCGTGACGAGCAGCGCGGAGAAACCGTCGCGTTGCCACAGCGCGGTCAGCTCGGCCTGCATCGTGAGCCGCGTCAGCGAATCGAGCTTGCCGAGCGGTTCGTCGAGAATCAGCAGGCGCGGATCGTTGACGAGTGCGCGGGCGAGCGCGACGCGCTGCGCCATCCCGCCGGACAACTGATGCGGAAACACGTTCGCGAAGTCCTCCAGCCCGACGCGCGCGAGCGCATCGTCGACGCGATGCTGCGCGGTGCGTGCCACGCCGCGCGCTTCGAGGCCGAGCGCGACGTTCGCGCGCACGCGCCGCCACGGGTACAGCGTCGGGTCCTGGAACACGACGATGCGCGACGGATCGGGGCGCTCGATCGGCACGCCGTCCTGCGCGATTCCGCCTTGCCGCGCGGCGTCGAGCCCCGCGACGAGGCGCAGCAGCGTCGATTTCCCGCAGCCGCTCGGGCCGAGCAGCGCGACGAATTCGCCGGCCGCGACCGACAGCGACACGTCGTCGAGCACCGGCAGCGCGCCGCCGGGGCCGTCGAACGCATGGCTCACGCCGCGGATGTCGATGCGTGCGCCGCGCGGCGGCGCGACGGCGGGCGCCGCAGCAGTGGCGGCGGACGGTTCGAGTACGGCGGCGCTTACCATTTGACGGTTCCTTTCTGCCAGGCGAGCACGCGGTCGCGCACCGCGAACAGCAGCGCGATCAACCCGGAAAACAGCAGCGCCATCACGATCAGCGCCGCATACATGTTCACGTACGACGCCCAGCCCTGCGCCCAGCTCAAATACCAGCCGAGCCCCGACTTGACGCCCATCATCTCGGCGACGACCAGCACCGTGAACGACGCGCTCAGCCCCATGAAGATGCCGACGAATACGTGCGGCAGCGCGGCCGGAATCGCGACGCGCAGCACGAGGAAGCGCGCGTTCGCGCCGAGCGTGCGCGCGACGTCGTAGTACTGCTTGTTCACGCTCGCGACGCCCGACCACGTCAGCACGGCGACCGGGAAGCCGGTTGCAAGCGCGATCAGGAACGCGGCGGCCGAATAGCTCGACGGGAAGAAGTAGAACGTGAGCGGCAGCAGCGCGGTGGCCGGCACGGGCCCGAGCACGCGCAGCACCGGATGCACCCAGTAGCCGATCCGGCGCGACCAGCCGATCGACACGCCCACCGCGAAGCCGACCGTGACGCCATACGCGAAGCCGAGCGCGAGCAGCTTCAGCGTGTTGCCGGCGCTGCCGGCGAGGCGCGGCCAGTCGTCGACGTAGACCTCGATCAGGGCCTGCGGCGGCGCGAAGAACGGCGTCGGCAGCCAGCCGGTTTTGGCGGTGACGATTTCCCACGCGGCGAGCACGAGCGGCAGCGCGACGAGCCACGGGCCGGCCGGGCGCACGTGTGCGAGCCGCGTGCGGGTCGCGGGAACGCGATGGCCGAGCGTCGCGGCGACGAGCAGCAGCGCGGCGATCGTCCACGCGGCCGTGCCGAACGTGTCGGTGTACGCCCAGTCGCTGAAGCCGACGATCCGGTTCGGCCACAGGTGCGTCAGCGCGCCGAGCGCGGCCCACGCGAATGCGGCGGCGATGCCGGTCGGCCAGGTGCGCGCGCGCCGCGCTTCCGCGGTCAGCGCGGCGTCGCAGGTCGTGCAGGCCGCTCGCGCGGAAGCATTGGCGTTGGCGGCGCCGGCCGGGGCCGATGCGGCGCGTGCGGCGGACGCATGTTCGATCGTCGACATCGCGTTACCCCAGTACGTTCGCATAGACCTGCTGCGCGAAGCGCTGCGGGTCCGTGCTCTTCTTCAGCACGCTGATGCGGCGGAAATCGTCCGCATAGAACGCGATTTCCTGTTGCAGGTCGACGTTGGTCGGGTGGTGCGTGTAGGTGAGCGTCGCGTACAGCTTGCGCAGATCCTCGGGGCTGATCTTCGGCGAATACTTCGCGAACACCTTCGCGGCTTCGTTCGGGTTGTCGTGCGTGTACTCGGTGGCCTGCACGATCGAGCGCGCGAGCGCGGCGGCCGTCGGCCGGTCGTTGCGCACGAGGTCGCCGCGCGCGCCGATCACGCAGCACACCTTGCGCGCGTATTCGCCGGACAGGTTGGTCGCGAGTTCGGTATACGCGCCGTTGCTGCGCTTTTCGAGCAGGTAGAGGTTCGGGTCGCCGTCGGCGATCGCGTGGATCTCGCCCTTGTCGACCGCGACGCCGAGCAGGTCGGCCGGATACTGCCGCCACGTGATGTCGCGCTCGGGATCGACGCCGTTCTTCGCGAGCAGGATCGAGAAGAAGTGCTTGCCGGGCGCGGCCAGATCGCTGACGCCGACCGTCTTGCCCTTCAGCGCTTGCAGCGTCGTGACGCCGGCCGCCTTCGCGCCGAGCAGCCGCACGCAGCCGCCGTGCGAGCTGCCGATGATCTTCACGTCGAAGCCGGCTTCGAGCGGCTTCAGCCAGCGGTGGATCATCCCGACCGCCGCGTCGGCCTTGCCGGTCGCGATCGATTCGAGCAGTTGATCGGTCGAGCCGCTGTAGTTGATCAGCTCGACCTGCAGCCCGTTCTTCTCGAAGAAGCCGCGCTCCTGCGCGACGACGATCGGCGTCAGGCAGAACGCGTTCTGGTTCCACGCGAACGTGAGCTTCTTCAGCGGCGGCGCCGACCACGCGTGGCGGCCGAGCGTGATCGCCGGCACGGCGAGCGCGGCGGCGCCGGCCGCGCGCAGCAGCCGGCGGCGTTGGTCGTCGTGCGCGTCGGCGGGCGTGGGTGCGGTGGTTCGGGTCATGGTCTGGTCTCCGGTGTGGCGCAAGTCCGTTATTGGCGTGAACAGGCCCTAATCGAGCAGGTCGGGTTCGTCGGCGACGACGCGTGCGAACAGGCTGTCGAACGCATGCAGCGCGCCGTCGGGGCCGCCGATCTGGCCGTGCGTATGGCGCGCGGTGGCGTGATCGATCGGCCGCGGCGTGCCGGCCGCTTCGGCCAGCAACTGCGTGTGCGCGACGTTGTCGAGCGCGATGTACCACCACGCGGCGGCCTCGACCGTCGGGCCGGCCGTCAGGATCCCGTGATTCTTCAGGATCACGCCCTTGTGCGTGGTGCCGTCCGGCTTCGCGAGCGCATCGGCGATCCGCGCGCCTTCGCTGGTGTCGACGACCATCCCGGTGAAATCGTCGAACAGCGCGTGATCCTCGTAGAACACGCACGCGTCCTGCGTGAGCGGATCGAGCGGGCGGCCGAGCGTCGACCATGCCTTGCCGTAGGTCGAATGCGTGTGCGCGGCGGCGACCACGTGCGGATGGGCTTCGTGGATCGCCGCATGGATCGCGAACGCGGCCTTGTTCAGCGGCCGCTGGCCGATCGCGGTTTCGCCGCGTGCGTTGACGAGCAGCAGGTCGGAGACCTTGATCTGCGAGAAATGTACGCCGAGCGGGTTCACCCAGAAATGATCGGGCAGCTCCGGATCGCGCGCGGTGATGTGGCCCGCGAGGCCCGCCGCGAAGCCGAAGCGCGCGAACAGGCGGAACGCGGCCGCGAGCCGCTCCTGCCGGTGGCGACGCTCGGCGGCGACGTCGAGGCGCGGCGCGGGCGGATCGAACCAGAAGTGCTGGCGCGGGGTGTCGGCGAGCACGAGGCCCGATGCGGTACGGTGGGGCGAGGACAGGACGGCGGACATGATCGCGTATGGCTCCGTTGGGCTCCGTTGGCTCAGGCGGCGCGGCGTGCCGCGTCGCGTGCGGCGACGGCGCCGCGCACACGCGGAATCAGTTCACGGCCGTAGTCGATCGCGTCTTCCAGCGGGTCGAAGCCGCGGATCAGGAACGTCGTCACGCCGAGGTCGTAGTAGTCGAGCAGCGCGTCGGCGACCTGTTCGGGCGTGCCGACGAGCGCCGTCGAGTTCGAGCGCGCGCCGGTGAGCTTCGCGATCTCGGTCCACAGCCGCTTGTCGACGCGTGAGCCGCGCTCGGCCGCGGCGAGCAGGCGGCGTGCGCCTTCGCTCTGCTGCGGGCCGCCGGCGCCGAGCCCGGCCGCTTCGCGCAGCCGGCGCGTTTCGTCGAGGATGCGGTGCGCACGCGCCCACGCTTCGTCCTCGGTCGCCGCGAGGATCGGGCGGAAGGATACGGAGAAGCGCACCTGGCGGCCGTGTTTCGCGGCTTCGGCGCGCACGCGCGTCGTCAGGTCGCGCACCTGGTCGAGCGATTCGCCCCACAGCGCGTACACGTCCGCGTGCTTGCCGGCCACCGCGAGCGCGGCTTCCGACGCGCCGCCGAAGTAGATCGGCACGTGCGGCTGCTGGAACGGCTTCACTTCCGAGAAACCCTGCTTGAACCGGTAATGCGCGCCGTCGTGATCGAACGGCTGCGCTTCCGTCCAGATTCGCCGCAGGATGCCCAGGTATTCGTCGGTGCGTGCATAGCGCGCGTCGTGATCGAGGAAATCGCCGTCGCGCTGCTGCTCGCTGTCCGAGCCGCCGGAGATGAAGTGCACGGCGAGCCGGCCGCGGCTGAACTGGTCGAGCGTCGCGATCTGCCGCGCGGCGAGCGTCGGCGCGGTGAAGCCGGGGCGATGCGCGAGCATGAAATGGATGCGCTCGGTCGCGGCCGCCGCGAACGCGATCGTCAGCGTCGCCGACGGGCCGGTCGAGTGATGCGGCACGAGAATCCGGTCGAAACCGGCGGTTTCATGGGCGCGGGCAAAGTCGCGCACATAGTCGGGATCGACCACGGGGCCGGACGCCGGGTGGATTTCCGACTGCTTCTGGCTCTGGATCATGCCGATGAATTCGACGCTCATCTGGGTCTCCGGTGCAGGGATGTCCCGGCGCACGGCCGGGCAGGAATGGAGCGCAGGTTAACGCCGGGATCATGCGGAATGGAAATAATCAATCCCGATTTGAATATCAGATTTGCATGGTTTGGGGCCGTATGGGTTGCGAATACGCTGTGGGCTCGTGAATGATCGGGCGCGCGTTGGCGCTGTTTTCGCCTGCTGTTTGCACCCGCCGTTTTCGTCGTTCCGCCGCCGTGTTCGACCTACCCAGGGAATCCGTTTCGATGTCCGCCAGCCTTGCCGTTTCCTCGCCGCCACCGCAACCCTCGCTGCGCCTGCTGCCCGCGGACGCCGCCAAGCCCGCCCACGCCGACGCCATCGACGAGACGGACGACGCGCGCCTCGCCGCGCTGCTCGAGCGTCTCGCCCCCGAACTCGCCGCCGATGCGGCCCGCAACGACGTCGAGGGCCGTTTTCCGCACGAGAACTTCGCGCGACTGCATCGTGCCGGGCTGATCGCGCAGGTCGTGCCGCGCGAGCATGGCGGCGCCGGGGCGACGCTGGCGCGGGCGAGCCGGATCGTCGCGGCCGTCGCGCGGGCCGATCCGGCAACCGCGCTGGTGCTGACGATGACGTATCTGCAGCACCGCGCGCTCGGCCGCGCCGACAACCGCTGGCCCGCGCAGGTCCGGCGCGCGGTGTTCGACAGCGCGGTCGCGCACGGCGCGCTGATCAACGCGCTGCGCGTCGAGCCGGCGCTCGGCTCGCCGTCGCGCGGCGGGCTGCCGGCGACCCTCGCGCGCCGCGATGGCGACGGCTGGCGGCTGTCGGGCCACAAGCTCTACAGCACCGGGATTCCGGCGCTGCGCTGGCTGGCCGTGTGGGCGCGCACCGACGAACCGGCGCCGCGCGTCGGCGTGTTTCTCGTGCCGCGCGACCCCGCGGTGGACGGCGATCGCATCCGCGTGATCGAAAGCTGGAATCACCTCGGCCTGCGTGCGTCCGGCAGCCACGAAGTCGTGTTCGACGACGTGCCGCTGCCGGCCGACCATGCAGTGGACGTGCGCGCGCCGGACGCATGGGCCGTATCGGCCGCCACTCATGCGGATGCCGACGCGCAGGCGGACCAGCAGGCGTGGATGGTCGTGCTGCTCGGCAGCCTGTACGACGCGGTGGCGCGTGCGTCGCGCGACTGGCTCGTCGAATTCGCGACGACGCGTGCGCCGAGCGGGCTCGGCGCCCCGCTCGCGACGCTGCCGCGCGTGCAGGAGGCGGTCGGCGAAATCGAAGGCTGGCTGCACGCGAACCGTGTGCTGCTCGACGATCACATCGCGCGCACCGACGCCGGCAACGCGCCGTCGGTGACGACCAGCGGCCTCGTCAAGCGCACCGTGACCGAGCACGCGATCCGGACGGTCGAGCAGGCGCTGAAGCTGTCGGGCAATCACGGGCTGAGCCGCGGCAATCCGCTCGAACGCCACTATCGCGACGTGCTGTGCAGCCGCGTGCATACACCGCAGGACGATGCGATCGCGGTGGCGGCGGGGCGGGCGGTGCTCGACGCGGCAACGCGCGGGCAGACGAATGCAGGGGCGGACGCGACGTCACGCAACGGGATCGAACGCGGTCGACGCGATGCGTGAGCCGGGTCAGGTTGCCGCGCACGGCAACGGCGCGGCGCGACGCAGGCGCCGCGCGGCTACCGAGGCTACGTTACGCGGCCTTGTCGTGCGATTGCTCGGGCAGCGCGAACGCCGTGCGCGCACGCGCGGCGACGGCCGCGAGCGGCGCGTCGAGGCGCGCGGCATCGTGCCGGCGCAGCAGCCACAGATCGATCTGCGGCTTGAAATCGGCGAGCGGCACGATATCGAGCGCGTCGCGCAGCGGGCTGCCTTCGACGAGCGGCAGCGGCATCAGCCCGAGGCCGAAGCCGTTGGCGACGCTCTGCAGTTGCAGGTCGCGGCCGTACGCATCGAGCGTGACCGGCATCGGCAGGCCCTGCGCGTCGAGCGCGCGCCGCAGGCCCGCACGAAAGCCGCAGCCGTCCGGGTTGAGCACCCAGCCGCGCGCGTGGCAATCGGCGAGCCGGTAGCTGCGGCGCGGCCAGTCGCCCTTGCGGCCGACCGCGACGAGCCGCGTGGCCAGCAAGCGTTCACCCTCGACCTGCGCCGGCAGCACCATCTCGCGCGCGAGGAAGACCAGCGCCGCATCGAGTTCGCGGCGGGCGATGCGGTCGACGAGCAGGCCGCCCCATGCAGTCGTGACCTGCGTCGCGAGCGCGGGCCACTGCGCGGCGAGATCCGCGATCAGCGCGGGCAGCATCAGTTCGCCGAGGCCCTGCGTGAGCCCGATCCTGAATTCACCGGCGGGCGGCTGCTGGCCGGCCGTCAGTTCGCGCAGCGCGTCGACCTCGCGCAGGATCGCGCGACACTGCTCGAACACCTGCCGGCCGATGTCGGTCGGGCGCGGCGGCTTCGTGTTGCGGTCGAGCAGCGTCACGCCGAGCGTTTCCTCGAGATTCTGGACGCGCCGCGTGATCGCGGGCTGCGTCATCCCGAGCTCGGCCGCGGCCTGGCTCAGGGTCTGGCAGCGGACGACCGCTGCAAAAGCGTCGATATCGCTAATTTTCATGTTTGTTCTGCATGGTCTTTCGGGTGCATCATGACGATCCATCATATT
This sequence comes from Burkholderia anthina, assembly GCF_001547525.1. Taxonomy (GTDB): domain Bacteria; phylum Pseudomonadota; class Gammaproteobacteria; order Burkholderiales; family Burkholderiaceae; genus Burkholderia; species Burkholderia semiarida. The sequence continues at coordinate 77,038 of NZ_LNJP01000003.1, read as the reverse complement.
CGGCATCATATTCGAGGAGACGGCCGATGAGTACGCTTTCGTTGCAACAGACGCCGCTGCGTCCGTTCGTCGATGGTCTGGATGCGCTGCTCGCGTCCGGCGCGAACGAGGCGCGCATTCTCGACGAGGGCGGCGCGCTGCTCGCCGCGCTCGTCGAGCACGACGACTGGTTGCCCGACGCGTTCGCGCAGCCCGATCCCGAGCGTTACCGGCAGTACCTGCTGCATCTGGACCCGGACGAGCGCTTCTCGGTCGTCAGCTTCGTGTGGGGGCCGGGCCAGGCGACACCGATCCACGATCACACGGTGTGGGGGCTGATCGGGATGCTGCGCGGCGGCGAGTTCTCGCAGCCGTACCGGTTCGACGCGGCCGGCAGGCCGGTGCCCGCGGGCGACGCCGTGCGGTTGCGGCCGGGCGAGGTCGAGGCCGTGTCGCCGCGCATCGGCGACGTTCACCGCGTGACCAACGCATTTGCCGACCGCGTATCGATCAGCATCCACGTGTACGGCGCGAACATCGGCAAGGTCGAGCGCGCGGTGTACCTGGACGACGGTACCGTGAAGTCGTTCGTGTCGGGCTATTCGAATGCCTGACGCGAATGTCTGACGCCCAGCCCGCTCGCGCGGCCCGTGGCGGGCGCGCGGCGGCAGGGCCACGATCGAGCCGTTCCGTTTTCTTCACCGACTTCAACGTATTCAACCCAGAGACATCGTGACGCACTCCGCAGATTCCCTTTCCCGCTTTCCCGTCGCGTCGTACCAGGACGTACGCGCGCGCCTGCTTGCCCGCGACGAGATCGCGCTGATCGACGTACGCGAGGAAGATCCGTACGCGCAGGGCCATCCGCTGTGGGCCGCCAATTTTCCGTTGTCGAAGCTCGAACTCGACGCGTGGACGCGGATTCCGCGCCGCGACACGCCGATCGTCGTGTTCGGCGAAGCGGGCGGCGAGGATCTCGCGCCGCGCGCGGCCGCGACGCTCGCGCGGCTCGGCTACACCGACGTGCGGCTGCTCGACGGCGGCCTCGCCGGCTGGGTTGCCGCGGGCGGCGAACTGTTCATCGACGTGAACGTGCCGAGCAAGTCGTTCGGCGAATGGGTCGAGGCCGAGCGTCATACGCCGTCGCTGTCCGCGCAGGAGGTGCAGGCGCTGATCGACGCGAAAGCCGATGTCGTGATCGTCGACGCGCGCCGCTTCGACGAATACCAGACGATGAACATCCCGACGTCGACCAGCGTGCCGGGCGCGGAACTCGTGCTGCGCGTGCGCGCGCTGGCGCCGGACCCGCGCACGCAGGTGATCGTCAACTGCGCGGGCCGCACGCGCAGCATCATCGGCACGCAGTCGCTCGTCAACGCGGGGCTGCCGAATCCCGTCGCCGCGCTGCGCAACGGCACGATCGGCTGGACGCTGGCCGGCCAGACGCTCGAGCGCGGCGCCGCACGGCGCTTTCCGGACGAGATCGACGCGACGCAGCGCGCCGAAGCGCGTCGGGCCGCCCGCGCGGTGGCCGAGCGCGCCGGCGTGCCGCGTATCGCGCTGGCCGACGTCGCCGCGCTCGCCGAACCGGGCCGCACGCTGTACCGCTTCGACGTGCGCACGCCGGAGGAATACGAAGCCGGCCACCTGCCGGGCTTCCTGAGCACGCCGGGCGGCCAGCTCGTGCAGGAGACCGACCATCATGCGGCCGTGCGCGGCGCGCGGATCGTGCTGGCCGACGACGACGGCGTGCGCGCGGACATGACCGCGTCGTGGCTCGCGCAGATGGGCTGGGACGTGCGCGTGGTCGAGCCGGCCGGCGCCGCGGCATTCGTCGAGCGCGGCCAGCCGCCGCGCGACGTGCCCGCGGCGCCGCCCGCTGCCGACGTGTCGCCCGCGACGCTCGCCGGCTGGCTGAAGGAGGCCGCGCCCGGCGAGCTCGCGATCGTCGACGTGACGGCCAGCGCGAACTACGTGAAGCGTCATGTGCCGGGCGCGTGGTTTGCCGTGCGTGCGCAGTTGCGCGACGCGCTGGCCGCGATTCCGCCCGCGAAGCGGTACGTGTTCACGTGCGGATCGAGCCTGCTCGCGCGGTTCGCGGCGGATGACGCCCGCGCGCTGTTGCCGGCGTCGGCCGAGATCCGCGTGCTGACCGGCGGCACGGCCGCGTGGATCGACGCCGGGCTGCCGCTGGAGAGCGGCGAGACCCGTCTTGCGTCGCCGCGCATCGACCGCTATCGGCGCCCGTACGAAGGCACCGACAACGCGGCCGCGGCGATGCAGGCGTATCTCGACTGGGAATACGGGCTGGTCGACCAGTTGAAGCGGGACGGCACGCACCACTTCAACGTGATCTGACCGACGCGGTGGAACCGGGCGCGGCACCTCGTGCGCGGCGCCCGGTCGCGTGCGGGTCGGCGCTTCGTGTCAGCGCTTGAACGTATCGACGGCCGTGCGGCCGACGGCCGGATCGTCGGTGAAGAAGCCGTCGATGCCCGCGCGCAGGTACGCCTGGATCTCGCGCACCGAGCCGGCCGTGTTGCGCGTGGCCGGCGTGCCGCCGTCCTTCAGCGATGCGGGCAGGAAGTTGTTTTCCGGGCGGAACGTGTACGGATGCACGACGAGGCCGGCCTCGTGCGCGTAGCGCACGAACGGCGTCGGCTGCTGCAGCGTGCCGTCCGCGGCGACCGCGATGATCGACGTCTTGTACGGCCCGACGCCGTTCGCATAGGTCGCGATCTCGCGCATGCCGTCGCGCGTCGACAGGTCGCCGTAGGTGCGCGTGTCGTTCGCCTTCACGAAGTCGTACGGGCGCTGACCGGCTTCGTCCATCAGCTGCACGAGCCGCCAGTTCGGCTGGCTCGACTTGATCCGGTTGCGGATCGCTTTCAGGTTCGCGACTTCGAACGACTGGATGTAGACGGTCGCGGTGCGCGACGTGTACGAATCCTTTAGCAGCGCGTCGACGAGACGGTCCTCGAGCGGCAGGCCGATCGACTGGAAGTAGGTCGGATGCTTGGTTTCCGGATACAGATGGATCGTGCGGCCGGTCTGCGCGGACATCTGCTTCGCGAGCGCGACGATCTCGTCGAACGTCGGAATCTCGAACTGGTCGTTGTAGGCCGTGTTCGCGGGGCGCACCTGCGGAATGCGCTCGCGCGCCCGCAGCGTCTTCAGCTCTGCGAGCGTGAAATCCTCGGTGAACCAGCCGGTCAACTGCGCGCCGTCGATCGTCTTGGTCGCCTTGCGGCTTGCGAACTGCGGTAGCGCCGACACGTTCGTCGTGCCCGAGATCTCGTTCTCGTGGCGCGCGACGAGCACGCCGTCGCGCGTCGACACGAGGTCGGGCTCGATCACGTCCGCGCCGTCCTCGATCGCCTTGCGATACGACGCGAGCGTGTGTTCGGGGCGCAGCGCGCTCGCGCCGCGATGGCCGACCACCTGGACCTTCGCGGAGATCGGCTGCGTGGGATCGCGCGTCAGAGCGTCGTCGCCGCCGCACGCGGCGAGCAGGAGCGCGGCGGCGCAGGCGAACGGGGCATAGCGCAGGGAGGTCGGGCGCTTGAGGAGCATGTCGTTGAACCTTCGAAACGGAGTCGGAAAGGGCGCTCGAGTCGGCGGCCCGGCGGGAAGCCGGGCAGAACGGAATCGAACGGTGCGCGATCGTCGCATCGAATAATTACATATGTATTACTTCGACCTTTCCGTTCTGTTTTGAAGGGGCGACATGCACGGCAGCGCGAGCGACGGCAGCCTTGCGTGCATCGCATTCCGGCCGTCACAGCGAACCCGCGCGCCGGATGCACTAAACTTGCGGGAATTTTGCATCGCCGCACCGGGGCCGCTGCCCGCCGCGCGCGACGATGCGGCGACTCGCGGGCCGGCGCGGGCGCCCGGCGCCCGTGTGCGTCCGGGGCCCGCGCCGGCCGATTTTTCCCGACTCATGACGACCCATACCGATCCCGCCTATCTGCTCGGCGACCTGCTGAAGAACGTTTCCCGCTCCTTCTACCTGACGCTGCGCGTGCTGCCCGACGGCATGCGCGACCCGGTCGGCCTCGCGTATCTGCTTGCACGCGCGGCCGATACGATCGCCGACACGGCGCTCGTCGCGCCCGAGCGGCGCGCGGCGCTGCTGACCGACCTGCGCGACGACATCGAGCGGCTCGGCGACGGCGCGGCGCTGTCGCGTTCGCTCGAGGACGTGACGCGGATGCAGACCGATTCGCACGAACACCTGCTGCTCGGTTCGATGGAACCGATGCTCGCGCTGCTGCGCGCGCAGTCGGAGGTCGATCGCGCGTCGATCCGCAAGGTCGTCGCGACGCTCACCGCGGGGATGGAATTCGACCTGCGCACGTTTCCGGACGAGCGGTCGGGGCAGGTCGCATCGCTGCCCACGCGCGGCGAACTCGACCGCTACACGTACCTCGTCGCCGGCTGCGTCGGCGAATTCTGGACCGACATGACGGGCGCGCACACGCGCGCCGCGCGCGGCTGGGATCTGCCGGACATGCGCGAGAAGGGCATCCGTTTCGGCAAGGCGCTGCAGATGACCAACATCCTGCGCGATTGCGCGAAGGACCTGCGCATCGGCCGCTGCTACCTGCCCGACGACGTGCTGCGCGCGCACGGGCTCGTCGTGGCCGACCTGATGCAGCCCGATGCGTCGGCGCGCGCGCGCGGCGTGCTGGTCGACCTGCTGCGCGGCGCGCTCGACCAGTATCGCGACGCATGCCTGTATACGCTCGCGATCCCGCGCCGTTTCGTGCGGCTTCGGCTCGCCTGCCTGTGGCCGATCATGATCGGCCTCGAAACGCTCGAACTGCTGGCCGGCCACGCTGCGTGGCTCGACCCGGCGCAGCCGGCCAAGGTGCCGAGAAAGCGCGTCTACCGGATCATGGCGGCGTCGCTCGCGCTGGTCGGTTCGAACACGGCGATCCGCGCGCGCCTGAGCGCGCTCGCCGACGCCGTGACCGCGCGGCTCGCGCGCCCCGCGTCGCAGCACTGAAGCGCGTCGGTGCGACCGGCGCCGGCATCGCGTCCCGGCCCGCGCTCGCCGGGCCGTTCCCGTCCGATCCGCCGTGCCCCGCGCACGGACAAAAACGTTTTCATGATTACGTGTCTCGAAATGTGGGTGTCACGAACGTCGGCGATCCTGCGCGGCGGCGTGAATCGCGGCGTCAGCTTCGATCGCGCATTTGTAAGATGTTTTGTTGCCGAAGGCGTCTGACGACATCGGACGGTCGCGTTGCACCCGTAAAAATGTAAAGCTAGGGTTTTCACCGGCAAATGCCGGAAAGGCCCGCCGCACAAGCATTTCGAGCTGTTATGTAACCGTTTGGTGAACGCCCGCGTTGCGTCGATCATACGATGACCGACTGCACATGTTGGGAAACAATTGGTAATCCGTCAGAATCGCGTCGGCATGTACTCGCACATGTGTCGGTCACAAAACCACACCAGAAAAGAAACATTCTTTGAGGACGGAGAATCAATGAAAAAGCGCGTCGCTTTCGCCATGACGGCAGTGGGTCTCGCAGCCGCTACCGCCGCCCACGCCCAGAGCAGCGTGACCCTGTACGGTATCGTCGACAACGGCCTGGCATACCAGAACAACGCGGCCCCGTCGACGGGTGCGACGACCGGCGGTCACTCGAAGGTATCGATGTCCACCGGCGTATGGGCAGGCAGCCGCTTCGGCCTGAAGGGCAGCGAAGATCTCGGCGGCGGCACGAAGGCGATCTTCCAGTTGGAAGCAGGCGTGAACTCGGCGACCGGCGCGTCGCAATGGGCAGGCGGTATCTTCACCCGCCAGGCATGGGTCGGTATGACGAACCAGGCGTACGGTACGCTGACGGCCGGCCGTCAGTACACGGCGTACTACACGCTGCTGTCGCCGTACAGCCCGACGACGTGGCTGACGGGCGCATACGGCGCGCACCCGGGCGATATCGATTCGCTGGATACCAGCTACCGCGCGAACAACTCGCTCGTCTACATGTCGCCGAAGTTCTACGGCTTCACGGTCGGCGGTTCGTACTCGTTCGGCGGCGTGCCGGGCAGCGTCAACCGCGGCTCGACGTGGAGCGCGGCGGTCCAGTACCTGAACGGCCCGGCAGGCATCGCGGTCGGCTATCAGAAGGTCAACAACTCGACGCTCGGCGGCGGCGTGTGGGGCGACAACTCGACGGTCACGAGCGGCGGCCAGCCGGCGGTGTCGGCGCTCAATGCCGGTTATCAGACGGCGCAGTCGCAGCAGCGCATCGGCGTGACGGCCGGTTACCAGTTCACGCCGGCGTGGGATGTGTCGGCGTCGTACACGAACGTCAAGTACACGCCGGGCGTCGGCTCGGTGTTCCGCAACAGCGCGATCTTCAACACGGCCGGCGCCGTGCTGCACTGGAAGGCAGCGGCTCAGTGGGACTTCGCGGTGGGCTACTCGTACACGGCGGCGACGCAGTCGAACGGCATCACGAGCGCGGCCAAGTACCATCAGGTCACGCTGTCGCAGTACTACAGCCTGTCGAAGCGCACGGGCCTGTACGCACTCGAGGCTTACCAGCACGCGTCGGGCAATACGCTGAGCAAGACTGGCACCATCCAGGCAGCAACGACGCAGATCGGCGACGGCGTGGCGGCAGGTTCGAAGCAGAACCAGATCGCTGTCGGCGTCGGCATGATCCACCGCTTCTAAACGTCGCGCGGCGCGCGAGCGCCGCTCACGGCATGCGGTATGAAAAAACCGGCTTTCGAGCCGGTTTTTTCGTTTACGTCGCGAGCATTCGCCCGATTCGCCCGCTTCGTCCGATTCTCCGGATCACTGATCGATCGGCGATTTCAGCGGCTGATGCTCGCCCGTCAGCCCGAACACGACCAGTTGCGCGGGCTCGGTCGCGCTCGCGTTGCGCGATACCTGATGGCGCGAGCCGGGCGGCTCGTACCAGCCTTCGCCGGCGCGATAGCGGCGCAGCGGGCCGCCGTTCACCTGCGACAGCACTTCGCCTTTCGACACGACCGCGAACACCGAGCCGAGATGCCGGTGCGCGTCGGACGCCTGACCGGGCGCATAGTCGACCGTCGCGACGACGACGAGCTTGCCGGGCGCTTCGGGCACGGCCTGCTGCATGATCGCGTGCACGCTGTCGCCGGCGTCGTGCGCGTTGCCGGCGGCCGGCAGTGCCGCGGCGAGCACGAGCCCGATGCACGGCGCGATGCGATGGAGCGGGGAGCGGATCATCGTCGCCGCCTTACTCGGGCATCTTGCGGAACGCGATCGCGAAGCGGTTCCACGAGTTGATCGTCGCGATCAGCATCGACAGGTCGAACAGTTCCTCGTCGGTGAAATGCGGCTTCACGGCTTCCCAGACGGCGTCGGGCACGTGGTTGCCGGCCACCAGCGTCAGCGCCTCGGTCCATTCCAGCGCCGCGCGTTCGCGTTCGGTGAAGAACGGCGTTTCGCGCCACGTGACGACGGTCGCGAGACGGCGGTCGGTTTCGCCGCCCTTGCGTGCGTCGGTCGTATGCATGTCGACGCAGAACGCGCAGCCGTTGATCTGCGACGCACGCAGACGGACGAGTTCGGCGAGCGGCTTCTCGATCGAGCACTTCGCGAGGAATTCCTCGGCGTTACGCATCACCTTGATCGCATTCGGGCTGGCGGCATAGAAGTTCAGGCGCGGTTGCATGGCAGGTCCTTTTCGGTTGGGTAGCGCCGGGGTGGCGCGACAGGACCCACTTTAGGACGCGTACTGGCCTGCTTGAATAGCCAATTCCGTGGAAATTCAGGTAACCAGTGACGGCCCGCCCGCGATGCCGGCTTCCAGCAGCCGGGCCAGCTTCGCGAGCGCCGTGTCGATGCGCAGCGCGTCGATCCCGCCATAGCCGAACAGCAGCCCGGCACGCACCGGCACGCCCGCGTGGAACGCCGAAATTCCGTACAGGCCGATGTCCTGCGCCCGCGCCGCGCGGACCAGCGCCGCTTCGTCGAGCCCCGGCTTCAGGTGCGCGGCGAGATGGATGCCGGCGGTCGGCACGATCGCGTCGAACCACGGCGCGAGTTCGCCGCGCAGGTGCGCGATCAGCACCTTGCGCCGCGCGTCGTAGTGCTTCTGCACGCGTTTCAGGTGCCGCGCGAAATCGCCATCGTGCATGAAGCGCGCGAGCGCCGCCTGCGTCAGCGTGCACGTGTGCCAGTCGACGATCTGCTTCGCCTTGGCCAGCGCGCCGCGCAGCGCGCGCGGCGGAATCGCGTAGCCGATCCGCAGCTCGGGAAAGATCGTCTTCGAGAACGTGCCGACGTACGCGACGAGGCCCGTGCGGTCGAGGCTCTTCAGCGATTCGACCGGGCGGCCTTCGAAGCGGAATTCGCCGTCGTAGTCGTCCTCGATGATCACCGCACGGCGGCGCTGCGCCCATTCGAGCAGCGCGACGCGGCGGTCGAGCGTCATCGGCATGCCGAGCGGGAACTGGTGCGACGGCGTCACGTAGACGAGCCGTGCGTCGTCCGGCAGCCGTTCCGTGACGAGGCCGTGCGCGTCCACCGGCACGCCGGTCACCGTCGCACCGAGCGACGCGAACGCGGCGCGCGCGGGCGGATAGCCGGGATCCTCGACCGCGACGACGTCGCCTGGCCGCACGACGACGCGCGCGATCAGGTCGAGCGCCTGTTGCGCGCCTTGCGTGACGAGCACGTCGTCCCAGCTGCATGCGACCGCGCGGCTGAATCCGACGTAGCGCGCGATCGCGCCGCGCAACTGCGGGTCGCCGGCCGGATCGTGGTACTGGCCGGGGCCGCGCGCCTGCTGGCGCAGCGCGTGATGCAGGCAGCGCCGCCATGCGTCGAACGGGAACAGCGTCTTGTCGGTCACGCCGCCGCGAAAGTCGAAGCCGGGCGAATCGTGCGGCGCGGGCATCGCGAGCGCGTCCGGCAGGTCGTTCCACATTGCGCGCGCATCGACCGCGTCGATGCGCGGCATCTCGTCGACGATCGACGGCGCCGACGCGGCCGCGGCGTGCGGCACGCGCGCGAGGCCCGCCGCGACGAACGTGCCGTCGCCGGCGCGCGTATTCAGGTAACCCTCGGCCACCAGGCGCTCGAACGCGTCGAGCGTCGTCTTGCGCGACACGCCGAGCTGTTTCGCGAGGTCGCGCGTCGACGGCAGCCGCGCGCCGGCTTCGAGACGCCCGTCGACGATCGCGGTGCGCAGTTGCCGGAAGATTTGCCCCGTCAGGTCGTGACGGCCTTCGATGCGGATCGCGATGTCCATCGCAGTGGTTACCTCGATTCGTGTCATTTCGCCTCGGCCAGCATACCGGAAGTCGAGCGCGCCGGCGGCGGTTCGTGGCTCGCGGCCGCGGCCGCCATCGCGCGATTGGACCGCCGTGCGCTGCTGCCTTACGATCCACGACAAACCTCACCGCGGAGCGACCTCATGCTGTCCGAAGACGAACTGGCGCTGCTCGACGCGATCCGCGCCACCGGCAGCCTGTCGCGTGCCGCCGCGCGGCTCGGCAAGGCGCCGTCGACGGTGTCGCACGCGGCGCGCCAGCTCGAAACGCGCTTCGACGCGCTGCTGTTCGACCGGCGCGGCTACCGGCTGCAGCTCACGCCGGCCGGACAACTGCTGGCCGACGAGGCGGCGCGGCTCGCGCTCGACGTCGCCCGGCTGACGCAGCGCGTGCGGCAGGTCGCGAGCGGCTGGGAGGACCGGCTGTGGATCGTCAGCGACGAGGTGCTGGAGTTCGATACGCTCGTGCCGGTCGTCCGCGCCTTCGATGCGCTCGATTCGGGCGTGTCGCTGCGTTTTACGCACGAGGTGCTCGGCGGGACCTGGGAAGCGTTGCGCGACGGCCGCGCGGATCTGGTCGTCGGCGCGACCAACGAGCCGCCGGCGATTCCGGGCCTCAAGTGGTTCGAACTCGGCGCGATGGAGTGGGTGTTCGCGGTGTCGCCGCGCCATCCGCTGGCGTCCGCGCGCGGCCCGCTGACGCGCGACGCGATCGGTGCGCACCGCTCGGTCGTCGTCGCCGATTCGTCGCGGCGCGCGGCCGGCCGCGCGTATGGCCTGCTCGGCGGGCAGGCCGTGCTCGCGGTGCCGTCGATGCGCGCGAAGATCCTCGCGCAGCGCGATGCGCTCGGCGTCGGCTGGGTGCCTCGGCGGCGCGTCGCGTCGCTGCTCGCGCGCGGCGAACTGGTCGAGAAGCAGACGGCCGATCCGCGCGAGCCGAACCTGCTGTACGTCGCGTGGCACGGCGACCGCGACGGCCGCGCACTGCAATGGTGGCTCGAGCAATTGCGCGGGCCGAGACTCGCACGGCGGCTGCTCGACGGGATCGACGTGGTCGGCTGAACGCGCCCGAGCGAACATGTTCGACGTTTTCGAACATGTTCGTCGCGCCCGTCGTACGGCAAGGCCGGGCGCCGCGCGCATCCTGTGTTCACGGTCAACTCATCGGTTCACAGGAGAACATCATGCAACGCTTCGAAGGAAAGACGGTCCTCGTCACGGGCGGCAACAGCGGCATCGGCCTGGCGGCCGCCCGGGCATTCGCGTCCGAAGGCGCGCGGGTCATCATCACCGGGCGCGACGCCCAGACGCTGGAAGCCGCCCGCCAAACGCTCGGCGAAGGGGCGCTCGCGATTCGCAACGAAGCCGGCAGCGTCGCGTCGGCCCGCGCGCTGGCCGATGCGCTCGCCGCCGCCGGCGTGCGGCTCGACGCCGTATTCGTCAACGCGGGCGTCGCGAAACTCGCGCCGTTCGCCGACAGCGACGAAGCGATGTGGGATCTCGTGTTCAACACCAACGTGAAGGGCGCGTATTTCCAGATCCAGTCGCTCGTGCCGCTGTTGAACCGCGGCGCCTCGATCGTGATCAACGGCTCGATCAACGCGCATGTCGGGATGCCCGGCTCGTCGGTGTACGCGGCGAGCAAGGCGGCCGTCAATTCGTTCGCGAAGACGTTGTCGACGGAACTGCTGCCGCACGGCGTGCGCGTGAACGTGGTGAGCCCGGGGCCCGTGCAGACGCCGCTGTACGGCAAGCTCGGGTTAGATGCGGCGACGCTCGACGAGACGGCCGACAAAATCAAGGGCCTCGTGCCGATCGGCCGCTTCGGCACGCCGGATGAAATCGCGTCGACGGTGCTGCACCTGAGCGCGCCGGAATCCGCGTTCATCGTCGGTGCGGAAATCATCGCGTCGGGCGGGATGGGGTTGCTCTGACGAGCCAGATGGACGGGGACCGTCGCCGGCGATGCGATGCCGGACGCGCGGCCCCGTCACCCGCACCTATCGGGACGCGCAGGCGCCACGCGTATCGTCGCCGGCTTTCAGCTGCGTCACCGTCAATCCCGAGAACGTCGCGCGGCCGTGCTCGGCGAACACGGCCACGCGGTCCGCCTCGAGCGGCGGAAAGATCAGGTCGGTCAGCGCCACGCGGCCGCCGTTCGCGAATACTTCGACCGACCCGCGATCGACGACGATTTCGAGCCGCAGTTGCCCGTGCTCGAGCGGCAGATCGACGATGTGCTCGCGGCTGAACGTGCCGGCGAAATTCGCGTCGCCGGACTGCGACCGGTCGAGCGTCAGCGTGCGCTTCGTCGTGTCGTACACGATCCGCGTGCCGGTCGAGCCGTCGGCCGAGCGCCGGACGATCAGGCCCGCGCGCGCCGCATGCCGAGGCGAGATCGTCACCGTGATGCGCTGGACGACGCCGCGCGTGGCGGCCGACAGCACCCGCGTCGCGGAGTCGACCGTGACGTCGCCTTCGTGCACGGCGGGGCGGCCGTCGGCCCATGCGTCGAAGGCGGCGGCTGGCGCGACGACGAGGGTCGGCTCGCCGTCGATCGTCTTCAGCGACAGCTCGCGCGGCAGCGTGGTCGCGCCGCGCCACGGGGCGGTCGGCGCTTTCGCCGCGTAATCCCAGTTGCTCATCCATGCGATCGCGACCGGCCGGGCGCCGGGCGCGCCGGAGAACGTGCCAGCCGCATAAAAATCGGCGCCGTGATCGACCCAGCGGAATTGCGCGGGATCCGAGCCGGCCGGCGCGACGCGGTCGGGCACGAACGTGCGGCCGTCGAAGTTGCCGACGAAATACATCGCGCCGGAACCGCCGGCGATCGACCACGGGTTGACGTTGACGATCATCACCCATTTGATTCGCTCCGGATCGTCGTCGAGCGGCAGCGGCACGAGATCCGGCATTTCCCACAGCGCGCCCGCATGCGGCACGTCGGGCAGCGTGAAGTCGCTCAGGAACGACCAGTGGAGCAGGTCGTCGGAACGATAGAGCTTCACGACGTGCGCGTCGGCGACGACCGTCGTCATCAACCAGTAGCCGCCGGGTGCATACCACGACACTTTCGGATCACGAAATTGCTTCGATTCCGGGTCGAGCGTCAGCACCGGATTGTGCGCATACGGCTGCCAGGTCGCGCCCCGATCGAGGCTGTACGCGAGCGACTGCGCCTGTATGCCGGGTGCGTGACCCGAGCCGGGCTTGTAGACGCTCGTGTAAAGCGCGACGAGCGGCGTGTGGCCCGGTGTGCCGAGGCCGGACGTGTTCAGCGTATCGGCGACGATCGAGCCGGAGAAGATTTCCTCGGTGGCGTTCGCGCGCATCGCGACCGGCTGCTCGCGCCAGTGGACGAGATCGGTGCTGGTCGCATGGCCCCACGACATGTTGCCCCAGTCGTTGCCGAGCGGGTTGTACTGATAGAACAGGTGATAGCGGCCGTTCTCGTACACGAGCCCGTTGGGGTCGTTCATCCAGTTGCGCTGCGGCGTGTAGTGGAGGGCCGGGCGCCATTGCGGCGTGCCGTTTTCGGCCGGCGCGCCGCAGGGTGCGGCGGCGGCATGCGAGCAGGCGGCCGCGGCAAGCAGCAGCGCGGCGAAACGGACGGAAAGGCCGGAAGGGCCGGAAAGGCCGAACAACATCGATCTCATGCGTGATCCGGTGCTCCGTCGGGCGAAGCGGGAAAGGAGGGCGAATGCCGCTGCAACGGCGGCATGCGCAATGGAGGAAAGAAAAAAGAGGAGGCGCACACGCGACACGCGCGATACGCGCCTCCTGAACCTCGTGCCTTTATCGAAGACGGTTATTGTTGGTGATCCTAATTGGCCTGCGTGTTGCCGTCGTTGTGGCCGGCCCCCGTCGCGGGCAGGTTCGCCGGGATGTCGCCGTAGCCGCCGAGGCCGCCGCGTCCATACGCGCGGTCGACCGACGTCGACGTGCCGTTGATGTTCACCTTCACCGTCGGCGCGAGCGTGCCGCCGCGGCGCGGACCGATCGCATCGATGAACGACTCGACGAGCCCGCCCGGCATCACGTAGTGCGAATACGACTGGAATTCGCGCGGGTTCTGGTTCGGGTCCTGCGAATACGGCGCGCCGGCCGGGGCGGAAAAATCGGTCGGGTTGCCGAGCACGAGGCCGCTGCCGCCGTTCAGCGGCAGGAAGTCGCTGCGGATGCCGTTGCCGACGAAGCCGTACACGCCGTCCGGGCCGTCGACGCCGGCCGCCATCGTCGTGCGGTGGCTGATCGTGAACAGGTAGTACTTGCCGTCCTTCAGATAGATCTGCGGGCGCTCGGTCTGGTCGTCGACGCAGTTCGCCGACAGGATCGGCGGCAGGAACTTCCACTCGGTCAGTTGCGGGTTCGTCGCGACCGCGAGGCCGACGTTGGCCTTTTGATACACTGCGCCCGAATTCATCACCGCGTTGAGGTCTTCGCGGTTCGGATCGTTCGGCGCGTAGCCGAGATCGGCCTCGGTGCAGGTGCGTGCGCCGCGCGGGCCGCCGGTGTTGCCTTCGAAGACCATGTAGGTCTTGCCCGGATGCGCTGGGTCGGTGAACACGAACGGATCGCGGAACGAGAAGTAGGTGTTCTGCTGGCCGGTCTGGTAGTACTTGCCGTCCGGTTCCAGCAGCGCCTTGTGATCGCCGAAGCCGGTGAACCACACGTGCTTGTCGTCGGCGTGGATGTTGCCGTCGGCGCGCGTGATGATCGCCTGCGGCGGCGTGATGTCGGCGCCGCCGGGCGCCGAGCGGTTGAACGACGTCGCGGTGTAGTACAGGCTGACGTTGCTGCCGTGCGTGAGGCGCGCGGAGCCCGACCATTCGGCGTTGTTGGTCATCGGCGCGGTGCCGAACACCTTGGCGCTCGCGCCGTCCGGGAACAGGTGGCCGCCCCAGGTCCAGCCGCCGTTCGCGGGGCGTTGCGACGCGGGGATGCCCGCGCGGCGATAGAAGAAGCCGATGCGGGCGTGCACGTGCCGGTCGTCGAACGTGTAGCCCGCGTGCGGATCGGCGGTGAGCGAGAAGATCACCTCCCAGCCCTTGTAGCTGAGCTGGTTCGCGCGCAGGTCGGCCAGCGGCCACGTGTCCCACACCCACACGTTCGAGTTGATCAGCGGGAAGTCCTGCGGGATGTCCGGCATCGTCAGTGCTTGCGGCAGCGAGTTCTTGTCGGCACCGGCGGTGTGCGATTGCGCGACGATCTGGCGGATGTCCGCCCGCGTCCAGCGCATCGTGAAGTTGCCTTCGGGATCGTAGGCTTGCTGCGTGTGGGGCGTGGGCAGGGGCGCGCCCCTGCCGCCGGACTGCGCGTGCGCGACGGACGCGAAGGCGGCGAGTGCGCCGCCAGCGAGCAGCAAACGTTTGGCCGCGAGCGGGCGGAAAAGGGGAAAGTATGTCATCTCGTCGTTGTTTCCTGGAAAGGTGAAAGTGAACGGCTGAGTGGGCATCGATGTCCAAACCGGTTTGGATGCTATTTCAAACCGGTTTGGAACGCAAAAGATATTTAATTGACGGTAATCGTTACCAATTGGAAATAATTACCTGGTCGGTGTGTCCCGATGGTCGGGCGGCCAGCCGGAGCGGCGAATGCGAGGAGTGACGGTGAAGGTGAATCTGAAGGCGCTGTCGGACGCGCTCGGTCTGTCGCGCACGACGGTCAGCCGTGCGTTGAACGGTTACGACGACGTCAGCGAGGCGACGCGCGAGCGCGTGGCGAAGGCCGCGCGGGAAATGGGCTACGTCGCCGATCCGACCGCGCGCCGGCTGGCGACGGGGCGGGCCGACATGATCGGCATCGTCTATCCGTTCGGCGCGGGCGATCTCGGCGATCCGCGCTTCGGCGAGGTCGTCGCGGGCATCACCGAGCGGCTCGCCGAGCGCAATCTCGATTTCATCATCGCGTCCGCGCGACCGAATGCGGAACTGGACACCTACCGGCGGATCGTCGACGGCAAGCTCGTCGACGGGCTGATCGTCGCGCGCACGCTGGTCGACGATCCGCGGCTCGCGTACCTGCAGGCGAGCGCGTTTCCGTATGTCGCGTACGGCCGCACGCAGTCGGCCGGCCCGTATGCATGGTTCGACTTCGACAACGAGGCGGGCGCGCGCGACGCGGTGCGCCGGCTGATCGGCTTCGGGCATCGGCGCATCGCGATGATCAGCGCGCCGCTGGCGCTGAATTTCGCCGCGCAACGGCGTGCCGGCTGTCTGTCGGCATTGCGCGAAGCCGGTATCGACGCGGATCCGGCGCTGCTCGTCGAGTGCCCGTTTACGCACGACGGCGGGGGGCGGGCAGCGCGGGCGCTGCTTGCGCAGGCCGAGCCGCCGACCGCGCTGCTGGTCGACAACAACATCGCGGGCGGCGGCGCATTTCGCGCGCTGGTCGACAGCGGGGTGCGCCTGGGTGTGGACCTGTCGCTGATCGTCTATGACGGCGTGCCGCCCGATATCGCGCATCCGTATCGTGTCACGGCGGTCGTGCAGCCGACCGGGCATGCATCCGGGCGCGCGCTGGCGGAACTGATGCTGCGGCTGCTGGACGACGGCGCGCATGAGCATCGGCTCGAAGCGCCGACGATCGAAGCGGGCGACACGGACGGTCCGTTGCGCGGCTAGGTCCTCCGGCCGCGGCGAACCGAGGGCGGATGAGCGGGGCGGCGGGCGTGGTCGAACGGCGCCCCGTCGCAAAGGCCATGACGTCGGCAGGGGCGAATGCGTGTTCTTCTAGACGACCGGTCTAATCCGGGGATATGATCCGTGCTGGTGAATGCGGCGACGTCCCCGGCGATTCAGGCAGCGGGACGCCGTCGTTTTATTTCGGCCGCTTCTAGACGACTGGTCTAATAGGCATATATCGCATGCGGAGAAATGATTCGCACGTTGCTGCGCGCCGCCTGACTAACCGACAGGCGTGCCGCGACGCGCGGCGTCGTTCCCCGTTCATTTTCGAAGGAGTGTCCGATCATGAAGATTCTGGTTGTCCTGACCTCGCACGACACGCTCGGCGACACCGGCAAGAAAACCGGCTTCTGGCTCGAGGAACTGGCCGCGCCGTACTACACGTTCAAGGACGCGGGCGTCGAGCTGACGCTGACGTCGCCGAAGGGCGGCCAGCCGCCGCTCGACCCCAAAAGCAGCGACCCGACGGCCCAGACCGACGCGACGCGCCGCTTCGACGCCGATGCGGCGGCGCGAGCTGAACTCGCGTCGACGCGCAAGCTGGCCGATGTGTCGATGGACGATTACGACGCCGTGTTCTACCCGGGCGGTCACGGCCCGCTGTGGGATCTCGCCGAGGATCTGCATTCGATCGGCCTGATCGAGCGCGCGCTCGCGGCCGGCAAGCCGGTCGCCGCGGTCTGCCACGCGCCGGGCGTGCTGCGCCACGTGAAGAACCCGCAGACCGGCGAGTCGGTCGTGCGCGGCAAGCGCGCGACGGGCTTCACCAACAGCGAGGAAGCGGCCGTCGAGTTGACCGAAGTCGTGCCGTTCCTCGTCGAGGACATGCTGAAGACCAACGGCGCGGCATTCGAGCGCAGCGCCGACTGGGCGCCGCACGTCGTTACCGACGGGCTGCTGATCACCGGGCAGAACCCCGCGTCGTCGGCGCCCGCGGCCGAGGCGCTGCTCGCGAAGCTCGGCCACCGCTAAACACGCGGCGCCGGCCCGGCCGGCGCCGCGTCCTTGCCGTCGCCGGGCGCAGCCGGCCCGCCGACGGCCCGCATCGCTGCGTCGTGCGCACCGCACGGCGCATTCCCAGCCGTTTTGCAGAACCTAGCAAAGGAGTCGTGGATGTCTGCCCTGTTCGAACCGTTCAAACTCAAGGATGTCACGCTGCGCAACCGTATCGCGGTGCCGCCGATGTGCCAGTACGTCGCCGAGGACGGCGTCGTCAACGACTGGCATCACGTGCATCTGGCCGGCATCGCGCGCGGCGGCGCGGGCCTCGTGATCGCGGAGGCGACGGCCGTGTCGCCGGAAGGCCGCATCACGCCGGGCTGCGCGGGGTTGTGGAACGACGCGCAGGCCGACGCGTTCGCGCCGTCGGTCGCGGCGATCAAGGCGGCCGGCGCGGTGCCCGGCATCCAGCTCGCGCACGCGGGCCGCAAGGCGAGCGCCAACCGCCCGTGGGAAGGCGACGACCATATCGCCGACGGCGATCCGCGCGGCTGGCAGACCATCGCGCCGTCGGCCGTGCCGTTCGGCGCGCATCTGCCGAAGGTGCCGCGCGAAATGACGCGCGACGACATCGCGCGCGTGCAGGCCGACTTCGTCGCGGCGGCGCGGCGCGCGCGCGACCTCGGTTTCGAATGGCTGGAGCTGCACTTCGCGCACGGCTATCTCGGCCAGAGCTTCTTCTCGGTGCATTCGAACCAGCGCACCGACGAATACGGCGGTTCGGCCGAGAACCGCGGCCGTTTCCTCGTCGACACGCTCGCGGCCGTTCGCAAGGTCTGGCCCGAGCATCTGCCGTTGACCGCGCGCCTGGGCGTGATCGAATACGACGGTCGCGACGAGGAGACGCTCGCCGAGTCGATCGCGCTCACGCAGCGGATGAAGCTCGAAGGGCTCGACATGCTGAGCGTGTCGGTCGGCTTCTCGACGCCCGACGCCCAGATTCCGTGGGGCCCGGCGTTTCTCGCGCCGATCGCCGAGCGCGTGCGCCGCGAGGCCGGGCTGCCGGTGTCGTCCGCGTGGGGGATCGATACGCCGCAACTGGCGAATCGCGTGGTGGCGGAGCAGCAACTCGATCTCGTGATGGTCGGCCGCGCGCATCTGGCCGATCCGCACTGGCCGTACTACGCGGCCAGGCAGCTCGGTGTCGAGCGTCCGTCGTGGACGCTGCCCGCGCCGTACGCGCACTGGCTCGAGCGCTACCGGGTCGCCGACAAGGTGGCGTGAGCGACGCGTGACGACGCGGCGCCCGGGCGGCCCGCGCATCGCGTGCCGCCGATCCGGCGCCGATGGATAGAATGGCGGTTCGCGCAGGCCGGTTGCCTGCGCGAACCGCCATTTTTTCATTTCGACCGAGGTGCCATGGGCGCGCATGTCCCGTCGTCTTCCGATTCCGCCGCGCGGCTGCGCGCCCAGCAGATCGCCCGCGTCGCGCTGTATGCGGCGTTGCTGGTGCTCGCGCTGTGGGTGATCCGCGATTTCATTCCCGCCATCGCATGGGCCTGCGTGATCGCCATCGCGATGTGGCCGCTGCTGAAATGCTTTGAATCGCACCGGCTGTTCCGCAACCGGCCGACGCTGATCGCGACCGTCATCACGGCGGCGATTTCGCTGCTCGTCGTGCTGCCGGTGGCCGTCGCGACGACCCAGGCGATCGCACAGGCGCACGATCTGCGCGAGTGGCTGCGCACGATCCAGGACAACGGTGTTCCGCTGCCGGACGTGGTCAGCCGGTTGCCGTACGGCGCGGCGCAGATCACCGAATGGTGGCAGGCCAATCTCGGCCATCCGCTGCATGCGGCCACCGCGATGCACGGCGTCAACGGCGAGAAATTCATCGCGTTCGGCCGGCACTTCGGCACGAAGCTCGCGCACGTGCTGCTCGAATTCGGCTTCATGCTCGTCACGCTGTTCGTGATCCTGCGCGCCGGCCACAAGCTGTCGGGTGCGTTGCTGCAGGGCGCGCGGCGTGCGTTCGGGCGCAACGGCGCGGAACTGATCGAGCGCATGGTCGCGGCCGTGTACGGCACGGTGACGGGGCTCGTCGTCGTCGGGCTCGGCGAGGGCGCGTTGCTCGGCGTCGCCTATGCGCTCGCGGGCGTTCCGCACGCGGCGCTGCTCGGCCTCGTCACGGCGGTCGCCGCGATGCTGCCGTTCTGCGCGCCGGTCGTGTTCTGCGGCGCGGCGCTCTGGCTGTTCGTGCAGGGGGCGACGATGTGGGCCGTCGTGATCGCGGCGCTCGGGTTCATCGTCGTGTTCGTCGCCGAGCATTTCGTGCGGCCGGTGCTGATCGGCGGTTCGACACGGCTTCCGTTCCTGCTCGTGCTGTTCGGCATCCTCGGCGGGGCGGAGACGTTCGGCCTGATCGGGCTGTTCGTCGGTCCCGCGCTGATGACGGTGCTGACGATGCTGTGGGCCGAATGGATTGCCTGACCGCGCGTGCCGCTGCGCCGGTGCGCCGGTTCGACGCGGCGGCGCAGCGGCGCAGCGGCGCGGTTGCGCGCACGGGCGCCGGTTGCAACGTTCGTTGACGATTCGGCTGGCGCGGATGCACGCCAGCGCGGGCATTCGGACAGAGATCTCTACATTTCTTTTCGATCCGGACCCAAAGGTCGAGTAGCATGGGGCTTTCGATCACGCCGGCATGGCGCAGCAGATTTCCCGAGCATGCGATTGATTTCGATGTCCCGTCCCGCGGCGGCGCTGTCCGTGGCCGCCGGCTGCCTGATGTTGCACGGCTGTGCCTGGTTCGACGCGTGGCTGCCGTTCTCGTACTCGCGCACGCCGCTCGCGCGGGCCGCGTCGCGGCATGGCGCGACGCGCGCCGACGTCGTCCGCGCCGCCGGCAACCCGCGCAGCGTGTGGATGGTCCGCAACGGCAGCGGCGTCTGCTACAACTATTTCATCGAGCACGGCAACGATCACCGCGCGTACTTCGTCGTGTTCGACAAGGCCGGCGTCGTCACGCGGTACGGCTTCGATTCCTGCATGGACGCCGACCGCAAGGGCGCGCTTCGCTCGGACAAGGCCGCTTCGCGCTAGCGCGGCCGCCGTGCGCCGCGCGAGCGTGTCACGCAGTCGTCACGCGATCGTGTCGACCACGCCGCCATCGACGCGCAACGCCGCGCCGGTCGTCGCCGACGCCTGCGGCGAGCACACGTACACGACCAGGTTCGCGACTTCCTCGGTGGTCGCCGGTCGCTGGATGATCGAGCTCGCGCGCTCGCTGCGCACGAATTCCACCGCGATGTCGTCGATGCTGCGGCCCGTTTCGTCGGCCTGCGCCTTCAGCATCTCGCGCACGCCTTCCGACATCGTCGGCCCGGGCAGCACCGAATTGACGGTCACGCGGGTGCCGGCCGCGAGCTTCGCGAGGCCGCGCGCGATCGACAGTTGCGCGGTTTTCGTGAACCCGTAATGAATCATGTCGACCGGGATGTTCAAGCCCGATTCCGACGAAATGAACACGATGCGCCCGGCATTGCGTTCGATCATCCCTTTCAGGTAATGCCGCGCGAGCCGCACGCCGGACATCACGTTCATCTGAAAATAATGTTCCCATTCGGCGTCGTCGATGTCGAAGAACGGCTTCAGGCCGTAGATGCCCGCGTTGTTGACGAGAATGTCGGCATCCGGCGTGTGCTGCGTGACGCGCGCGACGCCGGCCGCGTCGGACAGGTCGGCGGCGACGCCGTCGAGGCTTGCGTCTGGCACGGCGTCGCGCAGTTTGTCGAGCGCGGACTGCACCGACGCGTCGCTGCGGCCGTTGACGACGACGTGCGCGCCGGCGCGCGCGAGCCCTTCGGCGATCGCGAAGCCGATGCCGGCGGTGGAAGCGGTGACGACCGCGGTCTTGCCTTTCAGATCGATCTGCATGAGTGGTACCGGTTGGAAGAGGAAGCGGAACCCGCCGCGTCTGCCGCGGCGGCCGAATTCAAAGCTTAGGCGATCCAGCCGCCAGGCGTCGGCTCGCGGTTGCGCGGCGCCGCACAGTCTTGTACGGTGAGCGTTCGTCCGAACCGGGAGCCTGCCGCGTGAGCCGTACCGCCAACCGATCCGCCGTGCCGTCGCCGTTCTGGCGCGATGCGGCGCTGCCGTTCATCGAGGCGCGTACCGTCGACGACGGGCGCGCGATCTGCTATGCGAAGCACACGCACGACACGTTTTCGGTGGGTGCGATCGTCGGCGGCACGAGCACGTACGTGAACGGTGCGACGAACGCCCACGTCGGGCGCGGTGTGCTCGTGATCATCGATCCCGAGCAGGTGCACGCGTGCAACCCGTACGGCCCCGATGCGTGGGCGTACCGGATGGTCTATGTCGACGTGCCGTGGCTCGCGCGGCTGCAACACGCGCTGGGCCGCGATCCGAACCGCGATTTTCACGGGTTTTCGACGAAATGGACCGAGCGCGGCGATCTGTTCGCGCAATTCGGCGGCTTCTATCGCACGCTCGTGTCGCCCCGCGTCGATGCGCTCGGCAAGGAGAGCGCGGCGGTCGAATTCTTCACGGCGCTGCACGGCGCGCTCGAGCGCGAACTGCCCGATTCGCGGCCGGGCGACGACAACGCGAAGCTCGCGCGCGCGGCCGACTACATCGCCGCCCATTGCCGCGAGGCCGTCACGCTCGATGCGATCTGCGCGGCGGCCGACCTGTCGCCGTCTTACCTGATCCGCGCGTTCAATGCGCGCTACGGGATGACGCCGCATGCGTTCCTGATCGATCGGCGCGTGCAGTACGGCCGCACGGAGCTGCGCCGCGGCCGGCCGATCGCCGAAGTCGCGCTCGATGCCGGCTTTGCGGACCAGGCGCATTTCCAGCGCGCGTTCCGGCGGATCGCGGCCGCGACGCCCGGGCAGTACCGCAGTGCGATGCGCTGACCGGCGAAGCCGCTACACGTCGAGCAGCAACAGCGCGCTGCCCGCGAGCAGCAGCGCCATCAGCCGGTTGAACACGCGCATGCGCCGCGCGTTCGCGAGCCGGTGCCGCAGCGACGCGCCCGCATAGCCCCAGCATGCGATCGACGCGAAGCAGATCACCAGATACAGCGCGGCGAACTGCCAGACCTGCGCGCGGTCGCCATCGGCCGCATATGCGCCCATCGCGGCCACGCATGCGAGCCACGCCTTCGGGTTGAGCCACTGCATCGCCGCGCCGGCCGCCGCCGACGGGCCGGCCACGTCCGGATCGGCCGACAGCCGGCCGTCGTCGAGCGCGAGCCGCAGCGCCATATACAGCAGGAACGCGATCCCCGACCACTGCGTGGCCGTCGTCAGCACGGGCCAGCGCGCGAGCGCCGCGTGCAGGCCGAGGCCGATCAGCAGGAACAGCGCGACGAAGCCGAGCGTCGCGCCGGCCGCGTAGCGCAGGCTCGCGCCGAGGCCGTGGCGCGCGCCCGCGCCGAGCGCGACGATGTTGACGGGACCGGGGGTGATCGACGAGGCGAGCGCGAACGCGGCCATCGAAACCAGCATGCTCATCGGGTGTCTCCATGCGACATGTCGAAAATCGCACCGAGACTACGGGCGCCGCGTCGGCCCGTATTGAAGAAAACTGCCCTCGGCGGCGCGCGGCCGCCGTCAGTGCAGTGCGCCCGGCGCGTGCGCCGGGCGAGCGCCGCGCGGATCGGCCGGATTCGCCGAATCGGTGGAATCGGTGGAATCCGTGGAATCCGTGGAATCGGCCGGGCCGGCGGCATCGCCCGGACGCAGCGGCCCGCCCGACCCGGGCTGCGTCGACACCGAGAAGCCGAACGTATTGACGCCGCCCGAGCACGCGACGAACACGCCGCCGCCGTGCATCTCCGCCACGGCCTTGACGATCGACAGCCCGAGCCCGTGGTTTTCCTTGCTGTTCGCGCGCGCTTCCTCGAGCCGGTAGAAACGTTCGAACACGTGCGAGCGCTGCACCGGGTCGATCGGCTCGCCCGGGTTCGACACGGCCATCTCGACGAGCGTGTCGCGGTGCGTGATCGTCACGTTCAGCGTCGCGCCGGGCGCCGAATGCTGGATCGCGTTGATCAGCAGATTCGTCATCGCGCGGCGGAACAGCGACGGATCGACGGCCGCGCGCGCATCGCCGTGCAGTTCGGCGCGCAACCGCGCCTCGTCGAGCGGGATTTCGAGGAAGTCGAGCATGCGCCGCACCTCGTCGGCCAGCGACACGTCCTTCAGGTCGGTCGCGCGTTCGCCGCGATCGCTGCGCGACAGGAACAGCATGTCGTTGATGATCACGCGCAGCCGCTCGAATTCCTCGAGATTCGACTGCAGCGTCTGGCGCATCCGGTCGACCGAGCGGTCGCGGCTCGTCAGCGCGACCTGGGTCTGGCCGATCAGGATGCTGATCGGCGTGCGCAGCTCGTGCGCGACGTCCGCGTTGAATGCTTCGAGCCGCGCGTAGGTTTGCTGGATGCGTTCGAGCGCGCCGTTGAACGACGTCGCGAGATCGCGCAGCTCGGTCGGCAGCGCGTCGGTGTGCAGGCGCTGGCGGCGGTTCGTCGCGCTCACGCTCGCCGCGTCCTGCGACAGCCGGTCGAGCGGCGCGAGCCCGAAGCGCGCGACCGCGCGGCTCAGCAGCAGCGTGATCACGGTGGCCGTCGCGATCAGCGCGGCCAGCGTCCAGCCGAAGCGGCGCAGCATCCGCTGCGTACGCTCGCACGACGTCGCGACGACGAGTTGCAGCGTCGGCCGTTCGCCGGCGCCGGCCACCGTGACGGTTTTCGTCATCACCGCGTAGCTGCTGTCGTTGAGCTGGTAGCGCTGGAACGCGCCGAACGGCGGATCGAGCGGCACGCCGTCGACGGGGCTGCCGAAGCGGAACGCGGGGTCGGGGCTGACGACCTGATAGTGCGTCGAGCCGTCGGGCGGTTCGAGGTCCGCGAGCTTTTCCTGCATCAGGCGGCCGCGCGCGGCCGTGGTCGCGTGCGACACGATCATCGCGGCGACTTTGGCGCGCGTGTCGAGCGTCGCGCGCAATTCGGCGAACAGTTGCCGTTCCATCATCACGAACAGCCCGCAGCCGACCAGCGTGAACACCAGCAGCGACACGATGCCGAACATCGCCGAGAGCCGCAGGATGATCGAGCGTTTCATGCGCGCCGCTCCGTGTCGCCGTCCTCGCGGGCCTCGAGCACGTAGCCCATCCCGCGGATCGTGTGCAGCAGCTTCTCCGCGAACGGGCCGTCGAGTTTCGCGCGCAGGCGCTTGATCGCCGTCTCGACGACGTTCGCGTTGCTGTCGAAGTTCACGTCCCACACGAGTTCGGCGATCGTCGTCTTCGACAGCACCTCGCCGCTGCGCCGCGCGAGCACGCCGAGCAACTGGAATTCCTGCGCGGTCAGGTCGAGCCGCGCGCCGTCGCGGGTCGCGCGGCGGCCGATCAGGTCCACGCGCAGGTCGCCGATCGAGATCAGCGTCGATTCCTGCACGCGCGCGCGGCGCGTCAGCGCGCGCAGCCGTTCGATCAGCTCGAGGAACGAGAAGGGCTTGGTCAGGTAGTCGTCGGCGCCGCCGCGCAAGCCCCGCACGCGGTCGTCGACGCGATCGCGCGCGGTCAGCATGATCACGGGCGTCTGCTTCTGCGCGCGCAGCGCACGCAGCACGCCGAAGCCGTCGAGCTTCGGCAGCATCACGTCGAGCACGACCACGTCGTAGTCGAATTCGACGGCTTTCCACGCACCGTCCTCGCCGTCGAGCGCGGTATCGACGACCCAGCCTTCCTCGGTCAGGCCGCTCTTCAGGTATTCGACGACCTTCGGTTCGTCTTCGACGATCAGCACTTTCATAGGTTCGTTGTCCGCGTAACCGGTTAAGGGCAGGTCAAGGGCCGACGTCCGCGCCGCGCTGCGGGGCCGCCGACGCGACGTCGGACGGCGCGGCGCCGTTCGCCGCGCCGCCGTCCCAGCCGCCGCCGAGCGCCTTCGCGAGAAACACGACGAGCGCCGCGCGCTGGCCCTGGATCTGCACGGCCTGGCGCTCGCTCGTCAGCAATTGCTGCTGGGCCGTCAGCACGTCGATGAACGGCGTCAGGCCGCCCGCGTAGCGATCCTGCGCGAGCGACACGAGCTTGCGCGCGTCGTCGACGGCGGCCGATGCCTGCTGCGCCGCCTGCGCCAGCACCGACAGGCCGGTTACCGCATTCTGCACCTCCTGGAACGCGGTGAGCACGGTCTGCCGGTAGCTGGCCTGCGCGGCGACGTAGCCGGCCTGCGCGAAATCGACGCCGGCCTTCAGCTTGCCGCCTTCGAACAGCGGCTGGCTGAGCGATCCGCCGACCGACCACAGCAGCGCCGGCACGGTGAACAGGCCCGCGAAGCGCGTCGCATCCCAGCCGATGTCCGGCGACAGCGTGATGCGCGGGAAATACGCGGCGCGCGCGACGCCGATCTGCGCGTTCGCGGCGGCCATCGCGCGCTCGGCCGACGCGACGTCGGGGCGCCGCTGCAGCAGGTCGCTCGGCATGCCGGTCGGCAGCGCGGGCGCGTTGATCGGCACCACGCGCGCCGGCAGCGAGAATTCGGGGGCCGGCGTGCCGACCAGCGTCGCGATCGCGGTTTCGACCTGCGCGCGCTGCTGGATCAGCAACTGCACCTGCGTGCGCGTCGCGTCGAGCTGCGCGCGCTGCTGCAGCAGGTCGAGGCCCGACACCGCGCCGAGGTCGTGGCGCGCGCTCACGTAATCGAGCGCTTTCTGCTGCAACGCGATCGAGCGCTTGACGACGTCGATCTCGGTGTCGAGCTCGCGCAGCGTGAAATAGCTCGACGCGAGATCGGCGCTCAGCACGAGGCGCGCGTTCGCGAAATCGTCGCGCGCCTGCTCGGTGTTCGCCTGTGCCGATTCGACGTTGCGCCGTACGCGGCCGAACAGGTCGAGTTCGTAGTTGACCGCCGCGCCGACCTGGATCTCGTTCTGCACGGTCGACATGCTCTTCGTCGCGTAGTTGGTCTGCGGCCGGTCGGCGGAGATCTTGAAGCGCTGGCCGCTCGCGTTCAGCCCGACGGCCGGATACTGCGCGGACGCGACCGACGCGAGCGTCGCCTTCGCCTGGTCGTAGCGCGCGGCCACCGCCTTCAGGTTCTGGTTGTTGCGCAGCGCGTCGGCTTCCAGCGCGTCGAGCTGCGTGTCGCCGAACGCGGTCCACCAGGCCGGATCGAGCGGCGCGCGGGCCGGCGCGGCCGGGTGCCAGTATGCGTCGGCCGGGTCGAGCCGCCACGCGGCCGGCGTGTCGACGGCCGGGCGTTGGTAGTCCGGGCCGACCGTGCAGCCGGCGAGGGCGACGGCGGCGGCCGCGACGACGGCGGCGAGCGCCGCGGGCCGCACGCGGGTGCGTATCGCACTCACGACTTCGCTCCCGCGACGGCCGAGGCCGGTTGCGCCGCCGGCGCCTGCACGACGACCCGGTCGCCAGTCGCGAGCGCGTCGCCCGGGTTCGCGACGAGGCGGTCGTTCGGCGTGATCGGCCCGTCGACTTCGAGCGTCTGGCCGATCGTGCGCACGACCGTCACCTGTTTCAGATGAACCTGGCCGTTCGCATCGACGGCCGCGACCGTCGGGCCTTCGGCGCGGAACAGCAGCGTATTGGCCGGCACCTGCAGGCGGCCGACCGGCGTCATCGGCAGCGTCGCCTGCACGTACGCGCCGGGCAGCAGCCGCCCGTCCGGGGTCGGCAACGTGATCTCGATCTGCAGCGAGCGCGTCGCGACGTCGATTGCCTGCGACGTGCGCGTGATCGTGCCGTCGAAGGTCCGGCCCGGCAGCTCGGCCTGCGCGACGCTCACGTGCTGGCCGACCTTCACCTGCTGCGCATACGCCTGCGGCACCTGCACGTACAGGCGCAGCCGGTCGGCCTGCACGACCGTGAACAGCGCGCGGCCCGCGTTGCCGGAATTGACGAGATCGCCGACGTCGATGTTGCGCTGCGTGACGATCCCGTCGATCGGCGCGACGATCCGCTGGAAGCCCTTCAATTCAGTGAGACGGCGCACGTTCGCATCGGCCGCCGCGAGATTCGCGGTGCCCTGGTTGAACGCGCCTTGCCGGTCGTCGAGTTCCTGTTGCGACACGGCATCGCGCTGACGCAACTGCTGCGCGCGGTCGAACGACGTCTTCGCGAGCGCGAGCGACGCTTGCGCCTGCTGGCGCTGCGCGGTGGCCTGCGCGAGTTCCTGGTTCAGCTCGGGCGTGTCGAGTTCGGCGAGCGTTTGCCCCTGTTTCACGTGCGCGCCGATGTCGGCCTGCCAGCGCAGCACGTAGCCGCTGGCGCGTGCATGGATCGGCGCCTCGACGAAGCCGCGCAGCGTGCCGGGCAGCGTCAGCTTGCCGCCGGTCGCCGCGTCGACCGGATGCACGACGCTCACATATTGGCGCGCGTTCTGCTCGGCGACCGCGTCGAGGTGATGCCGGTTCAGCCCGTTGACGATCAGCGTGCGCGCGGCGCCGGCGGCCAGCAGCACGCCGATCACGATCACGACGATCCGCCCGCGTCGCGACACCGACGCGCGCGTCGGCAGGTGCATGCCGTGTTCGTCCACCTGGATGCCGACGGCGCTGTGATGTTTCTCTTCCATGAATTCAACCAATTCAACCGGGTAGTGGGGCGAAAGTCAGTGTCCGGCCTGGCGCGCGCGCCGCCGGGCCAGCCGCGCATGCACGCCGCCGAACACGAGCGGCACGAACAGCAACGTCGAAACGGTCGCGAACAGCAGCCCGCCGATCACCGCGCGGCCGAGCGGCGCGTTCTGCTCGGCGCCTTCGCCGAGACCGAGCGCCATCGGCACCATCCCGATGATCATCGCGAGCGCCGTCATCAGCACCGGCCGGATCCGGGTCGCGCCGGCTTCGAGCGCGGCCGTGAGCGGCGGCGCGCCGTCCGCGAGCCGTTGCCGCGCGAACGACACGACGAGAATGCTGTTCGCGGTCGCGACGCCGACCGTCATGATCGCGCCCGTCAGCGCGGGCACGCTCAGGTGCGTGCCGGTGACGAACAGCATCCACGCGATGCCGGCGAGCGCGGCCGGCATCGCGCTGATGATGATCAGCGGGTCGAGCCACGACTGGAAATTGACGACGATCAGCAGGTAGACGAGCACGATCGCCATCGCGACGCCCGCGCCGAGGCCGAGATACGACGTGCGCATCGTCTCGATCTGGCCGCGCATCGCGAGGGCGGTGCCGCGCGGCAGCGTCGCGCGCGCGTCGGCCACGATGCGGTCGATCTCGCCCGCGACCGCGCCGAGATCGCGGCCCTCGACGCTCACGTACACGTCGATTGCCGGGCGGATGTTGTAGTGCGTGATCACGGCGGGGTTCGCGGTACTGCGCACCTGCACCAGATTGCCGAGCAGTTGCAGCGGCGTGGCCGTGCGGCCGCTGGCGGAGATCGGCGTGCCGAGCAGATCGTCGACCGACGACAGGTTGTATTGCGGGGTCTGGATCTGCAGCGGGTACTGGACGCCGGTGCGCGGGTTGATCCAGAACGACGGCGTCGTCTGGGAACTCCCCGACAGCGAGATCAGCATGTTCTGCGCGACGTTCTGCGCGGAGAGATTGAGCTGCTGCATGCGCGTACGGTCCATGTCGGCCAGCAGGGTCGGTTCGTCGTTGCGTTGCAGTACGTGCACGTCGACGGCGCCGGGGATTTGCCTGATCTTTTTCATCAGGCCGCTCGCAATGGTCATGTTACTCGCGAGATCGTTGCCGAGCACCTGCACGTCGATCGCGGCCGGCTGCCCGAAGTTGAGGATCTGCGTGATGATGTCGGACGGCTGGAAGAAGAACTCGACGCCCGGAAAGCGCTGCGGCAGCAGCGTGCGCAGTGTCTGCACGTAGTGCCCGGTCGCGCGGTGGCCGGGCTTCAGCGCGATCAGCAGCTCGCCGTCGAGCGTGCCGATCGTGCCGGCGTTGCTGTACGACAGGTTGATGCCGCTGACCGGCAGGCCGAGGTTGTCGACGATCGCGCCGAGCTCGTCGGGCGGCACGGTTTCGCGGATCACGCGTTCGACCTGGTCGGCGAGCCGCGCGGTTTCCTCGATCCGGTAGCCGGTCGGCGCGCGCACGTGCAGCCGGAGGTTGCCGGAATCGGCGTTCGGGAAGAAGTCGCGGCCGAGCACGAATACGAGGCCCGTCGACAGCACGCAGAAGCCGAGGAAGCACAGCGCGTAGAAGCGGCGGCGCACGAGCAGGATGCTCAGCAGCACGATGTACCACGCGCGCAGCCGTTCGAACGCGTGGTTGAACGCGTGATGGATGCGCGCGAAGCGCGACGTCGAAGGGCCGGGGCCGGTGCTCGCCTGCTGCGGGCGGAACAGCAGCATCGCGAGCGTCGGCACCAGCGTGCGCGACAGCACGTACGACGCGAGCATCGCGAATACCACGGCTTCCGCGAGCGGCACGAACAGGAAGCGCGCGACGCCGGTCAGGAAGAACATCGGCACGAACACGATGCAGATGCACAGCGTCGACACGAGCGCCGGTACCGCGATCTCGCCCGCGCCTTCGAGAATCGCTTCGTGCAGGTTCGTACCGAGATGGAGATGCCGCTCGATGTTCTCGATCGTGACGGTTGCATCGTCGACGAGAATGCCGACCGCGAGCGCGAGCCCGCCGAGCGTCATGATGTTGATGGTCTCGCCGAGCGCGGACAGCGCGATCAGCGACGTGAAGATCGACAGCGGGATCGAGATCGCGATGATCAGCGTGCTGCGCCAGTTGCCGAGGAACAGCAGGATCATCATCGCGGTCAGCACGGCGGCGATCAGCGCCTCGTGGATCACGCCCTGGACGGCCGCGTTGACGAACACCGACTGGTCGAACAGCGGCGTGATCGCGAGCCCCTCGGGCAGCGTCGGGATCACCTTCGGCAGCAGCGCCTTCAGGTCCGACACGACCTTGAGCGTCGACGCGTCGCCGCTTTTCAGGATCGAGATCAGCACGCCGCGCTGGCCGTTCTGGCGCACGACGTTGGTCTGCGGCGCGAAGCCGTCGCGCACCGCCGCGACCTCGCGCAGGTAGGTCGTCGCGCCGTTGATCGTCTGGACCGGCAGGTTGCTGATGTCGGCGACCGTATCGGCCGACGCGTTCGTGTCGATCCGGTATTCGGTCTGGCCCATCTTCGCGGTGCCGGTCGGCAGCACGAGGTTCTGCGCGTTGACCGCGTTGACGATGTCGGCCGGCGTGAGGCCCTTCGCTTGCAGCGCCTGCGGGTCGAGGTCGATCGCGACCACGCGCGTGCGCCCGCCGTACGGGAACGGAATCTGCACGCCGGGCACCGTGATCAGCTGCGGGCGCAGGAAGTTGAGCGCGATGTCGGCGAGCGACTGTTCGCTGAGCGTCTTGCTCGACAGCCCGAGCTGGATCACCGGGATGCTCGACGCGGAATAGGTGATCACGAGCGGCGGCGTCGCGCCCTGCGGCATCTGCCGCACGATCGCCTGCGCGGACGACACCGTCTGCGCGATCGCCGTCTGCACGTTCGCGCCCGGCTGCAGGAACACCTTCACGACCGCGATGCCGGGCAACGACGTCGATTCGACGTGCTGGATATTGTTGACGGTCGTGGTCAGGATCCGTTCATGCACGGACGTGATGCGGTTCGTCATCTCCGTCGCGGAGAAGCCGTTGTAATTCCAGATCACGCTGATCACGGGGATGTTGATCGCGGGCAGCACGTCGACCGGTGTGCGCATCAGCGCCAGCGGGGTGGCCAGCACGATCATGATGGCCATGACGATGAACGTGTAGGGGCGCCTGAGCGCGAGATTGACGATCCACATGGAGGCGGCGGGACAGGCGGTGATCGGGCGGCGGTGAAGGGAACCCGAATGATAGGCGTCGGCCCGCAACGGGTTACTGTCGCGAAACTGGCGGAATTGTCAGGTTGGGGCGTGGCGGCCGTCGGCCGATTCCGCAGACGGAATGCGCGGCCGCGATGGCGACGGTTCCGCGCATTGGGCGGCGCTCACAGCTGCTCCATGCCGACGCGCGCGAGCGCGTCGAGATCGACGACGTCGATCTGGTTGTACGCGAGCCGCAGCGCGCCGAGCTTCTCGAGCTGCTGCAGCGCCTGGTTGATCCGTTGGCGCGACACGCCGACGAGCATCCCCAGTTCCTCCTGCGAGATCGACAGCGACGGGCCGGTATCCGGATACAGCGCGGGGTTGAAGAGTTGCGCGAGCGCCTGCGCGACGCGCGCGTCGACGTCGAGCAGCCGGCTGTTCTGGATCGACGCGATGAATTCGCCCATCCGGTTGTTCAACTGATGAATCACGAAGCGCGTGAACGGCAGGCTCGTGTCGAGCAGCGCATGGAACGTGTCGACCGGCACGAACAGCACGGTCGAGCGCTGGATCGCGACGACCTCGTACTTGCGCCGCTCGCGCTTGATCACGCTGCCTTCGCCGAACCAGCCGCCCGACGGCACGCCGGAGAACGTGCAGCCGCGCCCCGACACGTTGAAGATCGCGAGCTTCAGCAGCCCCCGATGGACGCCGATCCAGTATTCGGACGGCGCGAGCCGGTGCGCGATCACGTCGCCGGCGTCGCACCGCGCGACATGCGACTGGGCGAGCACGAGCGCCTGGTGTTCGGGCGCCAGCGTGCGGAACCACGCGCACTGGCCGAACAGCGTCGCCAGCGGCGGCACCGGGCCCGGTTCGGGAAGCGTGTCGGCCGGGTCGGCGGCCGCGTCGAGGTGGTCGTGCATGGATGCGGGTTTGCGAGGATAGGGATAACGCGCAGCGCTCGCGCGGCACTCTGTCGTTTCGATGACAGACGGCTCACAATATCGCCCGTTAGGCTGTCGGCAATTGAACCACATCAAAACGATCCGGGGTGCATGCGCCCCGGTCGACAGAACACGGGAGACAGGATCATGACGCAGATGTTCGAGGCCGGGCTCGGCCGCCGCGACGCCAACTACGTACCGGTCACGCCGATCGATTTCCTGATCCGCGCGGCCGAAGTCTACGGCCAGCGCCTCGCGATCGTGCACGGCGACGTGCGGCGCACGTGGGGCGAAACCTGGACGCGCGCGAAGCAACTGGCGAGCGCGCTCGCGCAGGCCGGCGTCGGGCGCGGCGACACGGTCGCGGCGCTGCTGCCGAACATCCCGGCGATGGTCGAGGCGCACTTCGGCGTGCCGATGGCCGGCGCCGTGCTGAACACGATCAACACGCGGCTCGACGTATCGTCGGTGCTGTTCATGCTGCGTCACGGCGAGGCGAAGGTGCTGATCGTCGACACCGAATATGCGGAGCTCGCGCATCGCGCGGCGCTCGAGGTGCCGGGCCTGAAGATCGTCAGCGTGGCCGACGCGATGCCGGCCGATCCCGACCGTTTCGCGGGCGCGACCGACTACGAGGCGTTCGTGGCCGGCGGCGACCCCGACCATGCATGGACGCCGCCCGCCGATGAATGGGACGCGATCGCGCTGAACTACACGTCCGGCACGACGGGCGACCCGAAGGGCGTCGTCTACCACCATCGCGGCGCGTATCTCGCGGCGATCAGCAACATCCTCGAATGGGACATGCCGAAGCACGCGGTGTATCTGTGGACGCTGCCGATGTTCCACTGCAACGGCTGGTGTTTCCCGTGGGCCGTCGCCGCGCGCGCGGGCGTGAACGTGTGCCTGCGCAAGTTCGACGCGAAGACCGTGTTCGACCTGATCCGCCGCGAGCGCGTCACGCATTACTGCGGCGCGCCGATCGTGCAGAGCGCGATCGCGAACGCGCCGGCCGAGCTGCGCGAAGGCATCGACCACACGGTGCACGCGATGGTCGCGGGCGCGGCGCCCGCGCCCGCCGTGATCGCGAAGATGAAGGAGATCGGCTTCGACCTGCTGCACGTGTACGGGCTGACCGAGGTCTACGGCCCGGCGACCGTCTGCGCGAAGCAGGCGCACTGGGAAGCCGTGTCCGACGAGGAACGCGCGCGGCTCAACGCGCGCCAGGGCGTGCGCTACCACCTCGAAGCGGGCGCGACGGTGCTCGATCCCGACACGATGACGCCGGTGCCGGCCGACGGCGAGACGCTCGGCGAGATCATGTTCCGCGGCAACATCTGCATGAAGGGCTACCTGAAGAACCCGAAGGCGACCGACGAGGCGTTCCACGGCGGCTGGTTCCATACCGGCGATCTCGCGGTGCTGATGCCGGACGGCTATATCCGGATCAAGGATCGCAAGAAGGACATCATCATCTCGGGCGGCGAGAACATCTCGAGCATCGAGGTCGAGGACGCGCTGTACCGGCATCCGGCCGTGGCCGTGGCGGCCGTCGTCGCGATGCCCGACCCGAAATGGGGCGAGGTGCCGTGCGCGTTCGTCGAGCTGCGCGAAGGCGCGAGCGCGACCGAGGCGGAAATCGTCGCGCACTGCCGGCAACTGCTCGCGGGCTTCAAGGTGCCGAAGGCCGTGCGCTTCGGCGAGCTGCCGAAGACCTCGACCGGCAAGATCCAGAAGTTCCAGTTGCGCCATGCGGTCGGCTCGAACACGGCGATCGACCTGGCGGGCGACAAGAAGTAGGCAGCGCGCCCGGCCGTGGCCGATCATCGGGCGTCCGTCACGCGCCGCGTCAGAGCCGGAACACGCTGACGGCGTCCGACAGCTGCGCGGCCTGCTCGCGCAGCGCGACGGCCGCGCGCTCGGCATCGGAGATCAGCGTCGCATTCTGCTGCGTCGCTTCGCCGATCTGCGTGACGGCCAGGTTCACCTGCTCGATGCCGGTCGATTGCTCGCGCGACGCGGCGCTGATCTCGCCGATCAGCGTGCGCACCTGGTCGACCCGCGCGACGATGTCGCGCATCGTGCCGCGCGCGGCGTCCGCGATCCGGTAACCCTGTTCGACGGTCGTCGACGATTCGGCGCTCAGCGCGTCGATCTCCTTGACCGCGGCCGCGCTGCGCTGCGCGAGCGCGCGCACCTCGGCCGCGACCACCGCGAAGCCCTTGCCGTGCTCGCCCGCGCGCGCGGCCTCGACGGCCGCGTTCAGCGCGAGGATGTTGGTCTGGAACGCGATGCCTTCGATCGCGCCGGTGATCTCCGCGATCCGGCGCGTCGCGCGGCCGATGTCGTCCATCGTCGCGACCACGCGCTGCACCGCGGCGTCGCCGTTCGTCGCGGCGGCCGATGCGTCCGCGACCAGCGCGTTGGCTTGCGCCGCATGCTCGGCGCTCTGCTGCACGGCGGCGGTGATCTGCTCCATGCTGGCGGCCGTCTGCTCGACGCTGCTCGCCTGCGTCGCGATTCGCGCGGCGATGTCGCTGCTGCCCGCCGCGATGCCGACCGTGCCGTGCGCGATGTCGGCCGCGCCGTTGCGCACCTGCGCGACGATTCGCGCGAGGCCGTCGCCGATCCCGTCGACCGCCTGCACGAGCCGGCCGATCTCGTCGTTGCCCGCGCTGCCGTGCGCGGCCGCGCCGTCGCGGATGCGCACGCTGAGATCGCCCGCCGCATAGCGCTCGGACGCGCGGGCGGCGGCATCCAGCGGCCGGCTCACGACGCGTCGCACGACGATGACGAACAGCATCGCGAACGCCGCGACGAGCGCGGCGCCGATCATCAGGAAGCGGTTGCGGGTGGCGCGCATCGTGGCCAGCAGTTCGTCGTCGAGCGCGATGCCGCCGACGAGCCATTGCCACTGCGGAATCGTCGTGAAGGACACGAATTTCGCGGTCGGCCCGGCGTCGTGCGCGGCCGGGTCGGTCGACGTGTACGCGAGCCGCCCCTGGGCCGCCGCGAGCATCTGCGCGTAGGGCGCGCGCGTGTCGTCGGCCCGTTGGCCCGCCGCGTCGGGATGCACGACGAAGGTGCCGCGCGACGGCCCCTGCGATGCGTCGAGCACGAAGTAGTAGCCGTTGTCGCCGATCTTCAGCGAGCGGATGCCGTCTTCGACGAGCTTGAGCTCGGCGCCGATGTCGAGGCCGACGAACAGCGCGCCGATCACGCGGCCGCTCGCATCGGTCACCGGCTTGTACTGCGTGATGTACGGCCGGCCGAACAGCTTCGCGAGGCCCGTGTAGCTGCGCCCGGCGACGAGCGTCGCATATGCGGGGCCGGCGCGGTCGAGCTTCGTGCCGACGGCGCGCGCGCCGTCCTGCTTCTTCAGCGACGTCGTGATGCGCACGAAATCGTCGCCGTCGCGCGCGAAGATCGTCGCGATCGCGCCGCTTTTCTTCAGGAACTGGTCGGGAATCGAGTAGTCGAGGTCGAGCGGCTGGCCGCCCGCGAGCAGCGTCGGCGCAGCGACGCCGCCGATATCGACGGTGCGCGCCGGGTCGAGCGAGAAATCGGCCGGCAGGAAGCTCGCGAACAACGACATCGAGCGGTTGGCTTCGGCGCTCAGCGCCTTGTCGAACAGGTCGACCATTGCGCGGATCGACTGCTCCTTGTCGTCGATCCGCCGATGCGCTTCGTCGGCGAGCTGCTGGCCGGCGAAATGGGCGAGCGTCCACGCGAACACGGTAAACAGCAGGGCGACGAGCGCGCACGCCAGCGCGGCCAGACGCGCGCCGACGCTCACTCGGCCCGATTGGGTCATTCTCATGAGACATCCTGAGTAGGAGTGAGAGGAGGCGGAACGCACGCGTCACCGCTCGTGGACCCGTTAATACGGCAACTTTCGCGAAATCTTTAGCGGGCGTCGCGGATCACGGGCCCGCAGGCAGGAGAGGGGGAGGCGGAGATCAGTGCGTGACGACCCACGCGACGGCCAGATAGCGGCCGACCTTCGCGATCGTCACGATGACGAGAAAGGTCGGCAGCGGCTCGCGCAGCACGCCGGCGATCATCGTCAGCGGATCGCCGATCACCGGCGCCCAGCTCAGCAGCAGCGACCAGCGGCCGTAGCGTGCATACCAGCGCTCGGCGCGCGCGAGCGCGGACGGCTTGACCGGAAACCAGCGGCGCTCGCGGAAGTGCTCGATGCCGCGCCCGAGCGCCCAGTTGATCGCCGAGCCGGCGACATTGCCGATGCTCGCGACCAGCACCAGCGCCCACACGGGTTCGCGCCCGGCGAGCAGCAGGCCGGCGAGCACGGCTTCGGACTGGAGCGGAAACAGGGTCGCGGCGACCATCGACACGGCGAACAGGCCGCCGTAAGTGAGTAATTCGGACATCGCGCGATTGTACTGGCGGCGTCGTCGCCGGTGCGGGGTGTCGCGGTCGCGTGGAAACGAACGCGTCGGCGGTTCTCAGTTCCAGCCGACCATGATCGCGCCCATCCCGACGAGCAGCCCGCCCGTCACGCGATTCATCGCGCGCATCCGCGCCGGCCGCTGCAACGCGCGGCTCAGCCGGTGCGAGAACAGCGCCATCGACGCGACGCCGCCCGCGAACAGCAGCGCGAACGTCGCGGCGAGCAGCAGGTATTGAAGGTTCAGGCTCCAGTCCGCGTTCGGGCTGATGAACTGCGGAAAGAACGACGGAAAGAACAGCAGCGTCTTCGGGTTCAGCCCGGAAGTCGCGACGCCGCGCCAGAACAGCGCGCGCCCGCTGTCGGTGTCCGGCGCGGCGCTTGCCGTTGCGGCGCCGGTGTCGGCCGGTGCCGCGGCTGCGCCGGCCGGCGTGCGGCTCAGCCATTGCTTGCCGCCGAGCCAGACGAGATACGCGGCGCCGGCCCAGCGCAGCACGGTCAGCGCATGTTCGTCGAGGTGGACCAGCGAATTCAGGCACAGCGCGGTCAGCGCGAGTTGCAGCAGCACGGCGAGCGTGCCGCCCCAGACACACGGCAGCGCGCGGCGCCAGCCGGTGCGCAACGCCTGGTTCATCGTGAGCAGGTTGACGGGGCCGGGCGCATAGATGAGGACGACGGAAGCGGCGAGGAACGACAGATAAAGCTTGAACGACATACGGACTGGCAAGGAACGGGGAAGCAGGCACCGGCCCCGCACGCGGTCGGATAGGCGTGCGGGCGGCGGGGAATCGCATGCCTGCCGGCCGGCGCCGCAACTCGTGATTGCGGCCGTGCGTCCCGCTGCGACGGGTGATCGCGGGGAGCGTGCCGGGCAGCAGGCATGGAGAAAATGTATCAAGCGGCCCGGTTAAAAGGCTTCCTGTTTTCCAGTAAAACGGCGCTGAAACCGGAATGGCGTTCAGATAGAATCGGGTTTTTCAGTAGAAGATTCTTCTCGCCATGGCTACCCGCGAACGCACGCCGAAAACGCTCGACAATCAGGACCGCAAGATCCTCGGTGCATTGCAGAAAAATGCGCGCCTGTCGAATGCCGAACTCGCCGAACAGATCGGCATGTCGACCACTGCCTGCTGGAACCGCACGCGGCAACTCGAACTCGACGGCTATATCGACGGCTATGTCGCGCTGGTCAACCAGCGCAAGCTCGGCTACGCGGACATCGTGATCCTCGAAGTCACGCTCGATCGCCACGAGGACGACGCGCTGGCGCGCTTCGGCGCCGAACTGGCGGCGCTGCCGGAGGTGCTCGAGGCGTATCTCGTGTCGGGCGAATACGACTACTGGATCAAGGTGGCGGTGGACGGCACGGCCGGCTACGAACGCTTTCTGCGGGAAAAGCTGTACCGGATTTCGAGCATCCGGCATAGCCGCTCGATGTTCGCGCTGCGGTGCATGAAGGACGTGCCTTCGATTCAGGTGTGACGGGGAATTGCTGGCGAGGCCGTCGTCGCGGCGGGCGGCGATGCGGCGCGGCGCTTGCGCGGAGGAAACCGGCGCAGGGCCGACAGGGAGGGCTCGCCGGGGAAAGGGCCCGCGGTTACACGAAAACGGATGAATCTTCCGTCCGCGATGGCCGGGCACAATCGCGCGCCGACGGGGTATGGTTTCTCGCCGAAGCGACCGGTTTACAGCAATCCGCGCCGATAACGGATGAATCGGCGCCGGTATCGGCCTGAAACAAGGCCTCTCAAGACGATCTTGAAACGCTCGCCGCGCGGTGAGCGTGTTCGGCAGGGCGCGCCGGGCCTCTTGCTACACGACCGGCGCGGCAACAGCCGCTGCCGGCGTGCGTCAGCGCAAGCGAATCAGGCGGCCGGCGCTCCGGCGGCCGGCAATCCGGCTGCCAGCTCAGCGGGGCAGGCGCGCGTGTGCTTCAGCGATGACTTCGCAGTTCTCGAGGTGCAGCGCCCAGGCCTCTGCCAGCAGCTCGCCAACGCGTGCGAGCCAGCCAGTGGATTGGGTGGAACGATCGGAGACATTAGACGTTTGCATGACGAAGCCCCATATAGGTGGCGAGTTAGGGATAACCCTAATCATAGCGAAACGTCACCGCTTTGTGAAATTCGATTTCGTTATATGAGAATTTCTGACAGTTTATGTTGCTGCCGCGCAACATGAATATCGGCTGCCCGGGCGTATCGGATAGGCGTGACGAGGCCGTGCCGGCACGGCCTCACGGGGAGAAAGAAAGGGATTCGAGCGTACGTTCGGGAAAAGGGCGCGATTACCGGCCGATCCACCCGAAGCGCCACGATAGCCGCCGCGTCGCCGCCCGCAGCGTCCGCGCCAGCTCGCTGTCCGGCCCTCGCGGGAAGCCGCGCGACGAGCCGATGATCGCGATCACCAGCCGGATGCTGCCGGTGTGATCGAACACGGGCGCGGCGATCGTCCCGATGCCCGGCACCGGCGCGTCGAACGCGAAATCGAGTTCGTCCGCGCGGATCGCCGCGAGCCGTGCGCGGAACGCCGCGTCGTCGGGTGCGGCGGACGCGCCGGCGAGGCGCACGGGCTCGTTGGCGAGCAGATCGGCCAGCACGTCGTCGGACATGCCGGACGCGAAAATCCGCCCGATCGCCGTATTGACGAGCGACATCACGGTGCCCACCTGCAGGCTCACGTGCTGCGGCCGCGCCGATTCCTCGAGCCGGATCACGGTCGGCCCGAGCGGCCCGAGCGTCGCGGCGGCCACGCTCATGTCGGTCGCACCGGCGAGCGCGACGATCTCGGCTTCCGCGTCGCGCGTCGGCGATACGCGCTGCATCGCGATCAGGCCGAGCGCCTGCGCGAGCGGGCCGCCGTCGAAGCAGCCGGCGTCGTCGCGGCTCAGCAGGCCGATCTTCTGCAGGCTGACGAGATGCGGAAACGCCTTCGCGGCCGGCATGCCGGCCGCCGTCGCGAGATCGCGCAGCGGCAGCGCGCGGCCCGCCGAGACCAGCGCGAGCAGCAAGTCGCCGGTGCTGTCGAGGGCATTGATCCCGCGTTGCGCTTTCGCGTCGTCGGCGAGCGCGGGCGGCACGCGCGCCGCGGCCAACGCCGGCGCGGGCGTCGGTTCCGCATCCACCGCGCCGAGCGACGCGGTCGCCTGACGCGCCGCGTCGCGCAAGGCCGCCGCGATCGGCCCGTTCCAGTCGACATCGATCGATCCCGTCGAACCGATCACCGTCAACGCGAGTTGCAGACGCCCGTGTGCATCGAAAACAGGCACGCACATCCCGCTGACGCCGGGGCTGGGCCGGTCGATGCTGCGGTCGATGCCGCGGGTGCGGATCGCGTCGAGTTCGACGTGCCGCGCATCGGCGTCCGGCGCGGCCGGCTCGCGTTCGGCGCCGGCGAGCGTATCGCCCGCGCCGGCCTGGCTGGCCGCCATCGCGTCGAGTTGCGCGGCGTCGCCGAACGCGCGGAACACGCGGCCGGTTGCCGTCGTGTCGAGCGACATCACCGAACCGACGTGCAGGTTCACGTGCAACGGATAGCCGCCGTGCTCGATGCGCACGATCGTCGGGCCGAGCACGCCTGGCACCGACAGCGCGACGCTCAGGCCGACCGTTTCCGCGAGCCGCACCGCATGCGGCAGCGTCGCGCG
The DNA here is from genome assembly GCF_001547525.1 of Burkholderia anthina. Taxonomy (GTDB): domain Bacteria; phylum Pseudomonadota; class Gammaproteobacteria; order Burkholderiales; family Burkholderiaceae; genus Burkholderia; species Burkholderia semiarida. The sequence continues at coordinate 37,318 of NZ_LNJP01000003.1, read as the reverse complement.
ATAGGCCGGCTGGCGCTCGATCGACATCAGCCCGAGCCGCAGCGACAGCGGGCCGGGCTCGTAGTTGCCGGTGATCGCGTCGCGTTTCACGAGCGCGAGCCGCGTCAGGCTCACGAGATAGGTGTGCGCCTGCGCGGTGGAGAGGTCGGCCGCCGCGGCCAGCTCCGACAGCCCGAGCGGCTTGCGCCGGCGCGCGAGCGCGTCGAGCAGCCGGCCGCCGACCTCGACACTCTGGATACCGCGCTGCGCCTTGGGCGGCGCATCGTCCGCGCTGACTTCGTGGTTCTGCACGCGATGATTCTTCCGTTGACGAAACCCCGCATGGTATCCGACGCCATTTCTCGCGCCAGCCCGCAGGTTTACCCGTATTAGACAATAGCAAGTGCATTTGCCATTGACAAATATTCGATGCGGGCAGATGATCCGCTCATTCCCCTCAACACATGGCTCGCAGCCACGGAACGCACAATGGCCAAAGCATTCGCCTCCCAAGCCGATCTGGAAGAGAAGAAAGTCACCTGGACGAAGCTGTCCGAGAACGCGTACGCGTACACAGCCGAAGGCGATCCGAACTCCGGCGTGATCATCGGCGACGACAGCGTGCTGATCGTCGACACGACCGCGACGCCCGCGATGGCGCAGGACCTGATCGCGAGGATCCGCAGCGTGACCGACAAGCCGATCAAGCACGTGGTGCTGTCGCATTACCACGCGGTGCGCGTGCTCGGCGCGTCCGCGTATTTCGCCGAAGGCGCGCAGCACGTGATCGCGAGCCGCGGCACGTACGAGATGATCGTCGAGCGCGGCGAAGCCGACATGAAGTCGGAGATCGAGCGCTTCCCACGCCTGTTCGCCGGCGTCGAGACGGTGCCGGGGCTGACGTGGCCGACGCTCGTGTTCGAGCGCGAGATCACGCTGTTTCTCGGCAAGCTCGAAGTGAAGATCATGCACGTCGGCTCGGGCCACACGAAGGGCGACACGATCGTCTGGCTGCCGTCGCAGAAGGTGCTGTTCTCCGGCGATCTCGTCGAATACGACGCCGCGTGCTATTGCGGCGACGCGCAGCTCGAACAGTGGCCGGCCACGCTCGAGGCGCTGCGCGCGCTGGGCGCGGAAAAGCTCGTGCCGGGCCGCGGCCCCGCGCTGCTGAATCCGGCCGAAGTGAACAAGGGCCTCGACTACACGAAGGATTTCGTCACGACGCTGCTCGCGCAGGGCCGCAAGGCCGTCGAGCGCAATCTCGACCTGAAGGCGGCGATGGCGCTCACGCGCGAGGCGATGGACCCGAAGTTCGGCCACGTGTTCATCTACGAACACTGTTTGCCGTTCGACGTGTCGCGCGCGTTCGACGAAGCGAGCGGCATCGCGCATCCGCGTATCTGGACCGCGCAGCGCGACAAGGAAATGTGGGCCGCGCTCCAGGAGTGAATGGCTCAAGGCGGCGGCGCGGTGTTCAGATGACCGCGCCGCCGTTTCCCTGACGGTTGCGGCATTCGCGGCGGCATCGCGCCGCGGAGCCGGCGGCCGTATCCGGTCTCACAAGAAAGCAGGGCGCACGCACGCCCTCGGAGACTGCCGCGCGCTCGACATCGCGCGGCCCGTTTGGAGAGAGACATGCCCCAATCGCTTCCCGCCGAAGCGACGCTCGCGCACGCGAGCGCTTCGGCTTCCGTATCCGACTCCGCAATCGGCGACGCGCTGCTGTTCCGCAAGATCGCGTGGCGGATCGTTCCGTTCCTGTTCCTCTGCTACGTCGTGTCGTTTCTCGACCGCATCAACATCGGCTTCGCGCAGTTGCAGATGAAGCACGATCTCGGCTTCAGCGACGCGATGTACGGCCTTGGCGCCGCGGTGTTCTACGTCGGCTACGTGTTCTGCGAAGTGCCGAGCAACATGCTGCTCGCGCGGTTCGGCGCGCGCCGCACGTTCACGCGGATCATGCTGCTGTGGGGCCTCGCGTCGACCGGGATGATGTTCGTGTCGCAGCCGTCGCATTTCTACGTGCTGCGCTTCCTGCTCGGCGTGTTCGAGGCCGGCTTCTTCCCCGGCATCGTGCTGTACCTGACCTACTGGTTTCCCGCGAACCGGCGGGCGGCGGCGATCTCGGTGTTCTTCGCGGGCGTCGCGGTGGCCGGCGTGCTCGGCGGGCTGTTGTCCGGCTGGATCATGCGCGACATGAGCGGCGTGCTCGGGCTGCACGGCTGGCAATGGATGTTCGCGATCGAAGGCGCGCCGGCGATCCTGCTCGCGTTCGCCGCGTTCACGTTGCTCGTCGACCGGCCGCGGGACGCCACGTGGCTGACGGCCGACGAAAAGGCGCGCGTCGCCGCGCTGTGCGCAGAAGGCCAAGCACCCGGCGGCGCGCACGACGGGCGCAGCGTGATGGCCGCGCTCGCGAACCCGCGCGTGTACCTGTTCGCGTTCATCTATTTCTCGCTGACCTGCGCGTCGCTGACGCTCAACTTCTGGATGCCGCTGATGATCCGCGACTTCGGCATGACCGACGTCGTCGCCGTGAGCCTCTACACGGTCGTGCCGAATGCGGTGGGCGCGGTGGGGCTGGTGCTGATCGCGCGCCGCTCGGACCGCACCGGCGAGCGCCGCAAGCACTTCGCGTGCTGCACGATCGGCGGCGGCCTCGCACTCGCGGCGCTGACGCTGCATCTGCACAGCTTCGCTGCGATGCTCGCGTGCCTGTCGATCGCGGCGACGCTGATCTTCGCCGCGCTGCCGATCTTCTGGGCCGTGCCGACCCGCTATCTGTCCGGCAACGCGGCCGCGGCCGGGATCGCGCTGATCAGCAGCATCGGGATCACGAGCGGCATCGTCAGCCCGTGGGTGATCGGGATGATCCGCACGCGCACGGGCAGCATGGATCTCGCCGTGTACCTGCTCGCCGCGCTGCTGGTCGCGAGCGGCGTGGCGCTGATGCTCGGCGTGCGCGCCGCCCCGCGCGGCGCGGGCCCCTCCGGCAACTAGCGCGCTACGGTGTAACGCGGCGCGGGCGTATCGGCCGACAGGTGCGGCGCCATCGTGCGGCGCGCGGCCTCGTACGCCTCCCATTCGTCGCCCGCGTGCAGCGACGGGATCGTCACGAGTTCGCCTCGATCGAACCCGACCAGGGCGGCATCGACCATGTCCTGTGCGCTCATCACGATTTCCTTCGGCAGGTGTTCGAGCGGCAGGCCGCCCGTCTGCCAGAAATCGGTGGCCGTCGCGCCGGGCAGCACGGCCTGCACCTGCACGCCCTGGTCGGCGAGCTCGTGATGCAGCGACTGGCTGAACGCGAGCACGAACGCCTTGCTGCCGCCGTACACGCCGTTCAGCGTTTCCGGCGAGATCGCGACGATCGACGAAATGTTGATCACGGCGCCGCGGCCGCGTGCGACGAAGCCGGGCACGGCCGCATAGGTCAGCCGCGTGAGCGCGGTCACGTTCAGGTCGATCATCCGCGTCATCGCGTCGACGTCGCTGTCGAGCAGCGGCGCATGCGTGCCGACGCCCGCGTTGTTCACGAGCAGCGTGATGCTCGCGTCCTGTTTCAGCTTCGCTTCGACGGCGGCGAGCGCCGCGCGGTCGTTGAGGTCCGCGTCGACGATCTCGACGCTGCGCCGCGTGTCGTTCGTGATGCGCTCGGCGAGGGCGTTCAGCCGGTCGCGGTTGCGCGCGACCAGGATCAGGTCGTAGCCGCGGCGCGCGAGGCGGTCCGCGTACACGGCGCCGATGCCCGACGACGCGCCGGTGATGAGGGCGGTACCGCGATGTGCTTGCGTCATGATGTGCTCCGTTTCGATGAGGGTGGCCGGATGGCGTGAACGCATTCTGGCCTCGACGCGCCGCGACATAAATGACGTAGATGGGTATGATTTCGGACATCGGGCCAATCGGCACGAAACCGGAGAACGCAGATGCACCGAATCGGCTTCTTGATCAGCGACGGTTTTCAGATCATGGCGCTCGCCGCGCAGTCGGTGTTCGAGTACGCGAACATGGGCATGGACGCGCCGTTTTACGCGATGGACAACTATTCGGTCGACGGCGGCGACGTGCGCTCGTCGCTCGGGCTGCCGGTCGCCACGCGCGCGCTGCGCGGGCGGCTCGGCGTCGATACATGGATCGTCGCGGGCGTCAACGACCCGCTTGCCGCGCCGGCGCCGGCCGGCGTCGTCGCGTACCTGCGGCGCGCGCATGCGCATGCGCGGCGGATCGCCGGCATCTGCACGGGGGCGTTCGTGCTGGCCGAGGCCGGGCTGCTCGCGCAGCGTCGCGCGACCACGCACTGGGCGTTCGGCCGCGACATGCAGCGGCACTACCCGGAGATCCGCGTCGAGGACGACCGGATCTTCATCGTCGACGGCCCGATCTGGACGTCGGCCGGGATGACGGCCGGCCTCGATCTCGCGCTCGCGATGGTGGAGAAGGATCTCGGCGCCGACGCCGCGCGGTCGGTCGCGCACAAGCTGGTGATGCATCAGCGCCGCGCCGGCGGCCAGTCGCAGCATTCGGAAATGCTCGAGCTTGCGCCGAAATCCGACCGGATCCAGAACGCGCTGAACTATGCGCGGCAGCATCTCGGCCGCGCACTGACGGTCGAGGAGCTGGCCGAGGCCGTGCACCTGAGCCCGCGCCAGTTCAGCCGCGTGTTTACGCTCGAAACCGGTCAGTCGCCCGCGAAGGCGATCGAGCGGCTGCGGCTCGAATCGGCGCGGCTGATGATCGAGCAAAGCCGCCATCCGCTCGACGTGATCGCGAAGGAGAACGGTTTTCGCGACCGCCGGCACATGCGCGACGCGTTCGTGCGCGGGTTCGGCGTGCCGCCGCAGGCGTTGCGGCGCGACGCGCGCGCGGACGAACGGGAAACGCGCTGACGCACGCGGCTGCCGCCAGCGCGGGTCCGAAAAAGCGCGCAGAATCGCGTCGACATGTTTCGCGAGGAGACACGATGCGCGCCGAGCCGTTCGATATTGCGATACCCTATCAAGCCCTTGACGACCTGCGTCGGCGCGTGCGCGACAGCCGCCCGCCGAACCTCACACCGGCCGAGCCCTGGCAGCAGGGCGTCGACGGCACGTGGCTGCGCGAACTGGCCGCGTACTGGGCCGACGGCTTCGATTGGCGCGCGGCGGAACGTGCGCTGAACCGGCTGCCGCAGTTCGTCGCGGACGTCGGCGGCCGGCGCGTGCATTTCGTGCATCGGCGCGGCACGGGGCCGAAACCCTATCCGCTCGTCGTCACGCACGGCTGGCCCGGTTCCGCATTCGAATTCCACGCGCTGATCGACCGCCTGTGCGATCCGGCTGCGTTCGGCGGCGATCCGGACGACGCATTCGACATCGTCGCCCCGTCGCTACCGGGCTTCCTGTTTTCTCCCGCACCGGCGGCGCCCGGCACGTCGGCGCTCCAGGTCGCCGACTGCTGGGCGGAATTGATGGCCGGCCTCGGCTACCGACGGTTCGGCGCGCAGGGCGGCGACCTGGGCGCGGGCGTGTCGGTCGCGCTCGGCGCGCGGCATGAGGGCGTGGTCGACGGCATCCATCTGAACTACCTGCCCGGCAACTACGAACCGCCGATCGACGCGGCGCGGCCGCTGACCGACGACGAGCAGGCGTTCCTGACGCAGCGCGGCGAGTGGGCGGCGCTCGAAGGCGGGTACGCGCACGTCCACATGACGAAGCCGCGGACGCTGGCCGTCGCGCTCAACGATTCGCCGCTCGGGCTGGCCGCGTGGATCGCCGAGAAATTCCGTGCATGGAGCGATTGCGACGGCGATGTCGCGCGGCGTTTTTCGCACGACACGCTGCTGACGGGCATATCGCTGTACTGGTTCACGGGCTGCATTGGCTCTTCCATGCAGATGTATTGGGAAAACCGGCTGCAGCCGATGCGGTTTGCGGCCGGGCAACGCGTGGCGGTGCCGGTCGCGTTCGCGCGTTTTCCGAAGGAGATCAGCCGCCCGCCGCGCAGTTGGCTCGAACGTGTATTCGACGTCGCGCAGTGGACCGACATGCCGAGCGGCGGCCATTTCGCCGCGATGGAGGAGCCGGATCTGCTGGCCGACGATATTCGGCGATTTTTCCGGCGGTTTCGGTAACGAGCGGGGCGGCCGGCGAAGCGGGCCGGCGGCCATTCGGGTAATCGGCCGCGGCACCGCCGCGCGGATCGCGCGGCGCCGACGTCGCCTGTCTTGTCACGTAGTTACCGCGTCACGAACGCCGAGGCCGCATCCGGCGACGTACGCGCATGCCTGCGCTGGCGCAGCAGCGCGACGCGGCAGTTCTCGCGCGCCGTTTCGCGGCCGTTGTCGTCGAGCAGCACGAGGTCGCCGCGCATCACGTTCAGCGTGATCACGTCCTCGCCCGGCGCGCCGAGCGTTTCCGGCGTATGCACCGAGCCGGCCGGTTCGAGCACCGTCGAACCGGCGCGCGCGACCCAGTCGTATTCGCGGTAGCGCCACGCCCCCTGCAACGTATGGACGAACACCTCGCCGTCGTGACGGTGGCGCGGCAGCGTGCCGCCGGCCGGCATCTTCAGCAGCGCGGTGAGCGTGTCCTCGGCCGCATTGATGTGCAGGTATTTGATCGCGAGCCCCGGCAGGTCGGCGCTCATCGGCAGCCACGGCAGCGCGTCGCCGGGCAGGCACGAGATCGGCGGCAGGTCGGTGGAGAGCGGGGCGGACGGCTGCGTCATGGCGGAAGGCGGCGTGGAAACGGAAAGAGGTTGGCATTATCGCAGAGCGTCGCGTCGCATTTCGTCGCACGCAGGCGGACGCGGCCGGGCCCGGGCGGCGACGGGGCCTGACCGAACCGGAAGCCGCTACGCCGCCGGCCGCACCGCCGCATGCGCGGCTTCGAGGCACGACTGGAACAGCAGCGCGGCCCGCGACGGCCGCGGCGAGCGCCGCAACAGGCTCACGAACCGGCACCGGTAATTGAACCGGTGCGGCGCGACCGGCTGCATCAGCCCCTTGTTTTCGAAACTCTCCGCGTAGTGATCGGGCAGGAAGCCGAGATAGCGGCCGGACAGGATCAGCGTCGCGATCGATTCCTGGTCCGACGCGGTCGCGCTGCGGGTGAGCTTCGCGCGATGGCTCAGTTCCATGTTCGGCGAATGGAAACCGAGCCCGGCGAATGCGTGATTGCGGATCGTCGTCCACGTGAGCTTGCCGTGCGGCGCGTCGAACAGCGGATGCTGGCGGCCGCAATAGAGCAGCATCCGTTCGTCGAACAGCGACGAATACACGAGGCTGCCCGAGTTGCGGTGCGCCGGAATGATCCCGACCTGATAGCTGCCGTCGATGATCCCGCGCTCGACCTCGTTGATCGACGCGACGTGCAGGTTCAGCGCGACGTCGGGCGCTTCATCCGCGAACTGGCGAATCGCGTCGCCCAGGCGCGCATGCGGATTGGTTGCCGTCTTGTCGAACACCGCGATGTGCAGTTCTCCGCCCATCCTGTCATGAATACCGTCGATCCTGCTGCGAAATGCTTCCATCGACGCGAGCAGCCGCAGCGTTTCCTCGTACACCGTCTGCCCCTCGGGCGTCAGCGTGAAGCCCGCGCGGCCGCGCCGGCACAGCACGAGGCCGAGCCGCGTTTCCAGATCCTTCACGTGCCGGCTGATCGTCGAGATGCCGATATTCAGTTCCAGCTCGGCCGCCGCCATCCCGCCGCACTGCACGACGCCCTTGAAGACCCGCAGCAGGCGCAGGTCCATGTCGCTGAGCTGCCCGAGCAGCGCGCGGCTCTTCGGTTTCTTTGCTTGCATGGATGAGCAAGTGAACATTGATATTGCGATATTCAAAAGACTAATTGGCGTCCCGACAATGTGCAACATCATTACCAGGAGGAGGGGCGCGCCGCGCCGACCGACATGACCGACATCACCACCGCCCAGCACGACGAAACCAACCTCCGCACCGACGCCGCGTGGCTCGATGCGCACTGGATGCCGTTCACGGCCAACCGCCAGTTCAAGGCCGATCCGCGCATGATCGTGTCGGGCAAGGGCGCGTATTACACCGACGCCGAAGGCCGCAAGATCTTCGACGGCCTGTCGGGCCTCTGGTGCACGGGCCTCGGTCACGGCCGCACGGAAATCGTCGAGGCCGTGAGCCGCCAGGTCGCGCAGCTCGACTACGCGCCGGCCTTCCAGTTCGGCCATCCGAAATCGTTCGAGCTCGCCAACAAGATCAAGGAACTGACGCCGGCCGGCCTCGACTACGTGTTCTTCACGGGCTCGGGCTCGGAAGCGGCCGACACGTCGCTGAAGCTGGCCCGCGCGTACTGGCGCGCGAAAGGCAAGGGCACGAAGACGCGCCTGATCGGCCGCGAGAAGGGTTACCACGGCGTGAACTTCGGCGGCATCTCGGTCGGCGGGATCGGGCCGAACCGCAAGCTGTTCGGCCAGGGCCTCGACGCCGATTTCCTGCCGCATACGCAACTGGCCGAGAACAAGTTCTCGCGCGGCATGCCGGAGCACGGCGCCGAGCTGGCCGACCGCCTGCTCGAGCTGATCGCGCTGCACGACGCATCGAACATCGCGGCCGTGATCGTCGAGCCGTTCTCCGGTTCGGCGGGCGTGGTCGTGCCGCCGAAGGGCTATCTGAAGCGCCTGCGCGACATCTGTACCGCGCACGACATCCTGCTGATCTTCGACGAGGTGATCACGGGCTTCGGCCGGGCCGGCGCGATGACGGGCGCCGACGCATTCGGCGTGGTGCCGGACATCATGAACTTCGCGAAGCAGGTGACGAACGGCACGCAGCCGCTCGGCGGCGTGATCGCGACGAAGGAGATCTACGACACGTTCATGGCCGCGGGCGGCCCCGAGTACATGCTCGAGTTCCCGCACGGCTACACGTATTCGGCGCACCCGGTCGCCTGCGCGGCCGGCGTCGCGGCGCTCGACCTGCTGGTGAAGGAAGACGCGGTGGCCCGCGTGCGCGATCTCGCGCCGCATTTCGAGGCGGCCGTGCACGGGCTGCAGGGCCAGCGCCACATCGCGGACATCCGCAACTACGGGCTGGCGGCCGGCCTGACGATCGCCGCGCTGCCGGGCGAGCCGGCACGGCGCCCGTACGAAATCGCGATGCGCTGCTGGGCGAAGGGCTTCTACGTGCGCTACGGCGGCGACACGATCCAGCTCGCGCCGCCGTTCATCGCCGAGAAGCGCGAGATCGACAACCTGGTCAACGCGCTGTCCGACGCACTGAACGAAGTCGACTGAGCCACGGCTCGCCCGCAGCGACAACCGAATTCACGAAAGAGCCCGAGCCATGAAACACGACAGCAATGTGACCTCCACCGTCGGCCACCTGATCGACGGCAAGCGCGTCGACGGCGGCAGCCGCGTCCAGCCTGTGTTCGACCCGGCCACCGGCGAATCGCACAAGAGCGTCGCGCTCGCCGACAAGCTGACCGTCGAAGCCGCGATCGCGTCCGCGCAGGCCGCGTTTCCGGCCTGGCGCAACACGCCGCCGCTGAAGCGCGCCCGCGTGATGGGCCGCTTCAAGACGCTGCTCGAGGAGCACGCGGAAGAACTGTGCGCGCTGATCACGGCCGAGCACGGCAAGGTGCTCGCCGATGCGATGGGCGAACTGCAGCGCGGGATCGAGAACGTCGAGTACGCGAGCTACGTGCCCGAGCTGCTGAAGGGCGAGCACAGCAAGAACGTCGGCCCCGCGATCGATTCGTGGAGCGAGTTCCAGGCGCTCGGCGTCGCGGCCGGCATCACGCCGTTCAACTTCCCGGTGATGGTGCCGCTGTGGATGTGGCCGATGGCCGTCGCGTGCGGCAACACGTTCGTGCTGAAGCCGTCCGAGCGCACGCCGTCGTCGACGCTGCGCATGGCCGAGCTCGCGCTCGAAGCAGGCTTGCCGCCGGGCGTGCTGAACGTCGTGAACGGCGACAAGGAAGCGGTCGATACGATCCTGACCGATCCGCGCGTGAAGGCCGTGAGCTTCGTCGGCTCGACGCCGATCGCGGAATACATCTATTCGACCGGCTGCGCGCACGGCAAGCGCGTGCAGGCGCTCGGCGGCGCGAAGAACTTCGCGGTCGTGATGCCGGATGCCGATATCCCCAACGCGGTGAACGCGCTGATGGGCGCCGCGTACGGCTCGTGCGGCGAGCGCTGCATGGCGATTCCGCTCGTCGTCGCGATCGGCGACGAAACGGGCGACCAGGTCGTCGCGGGGCTGAAGGCCGAGATCGAGAAGATGAAGGTCGGCCCGGGCAACGGCGCGGGCGTCGACATGGGCCCGCTCGTCACACAGCAGCATTTCGAGAAGGTCACCGGTTTCGTCGAGGCGGGTGTCGCGGCGGGCGCGACGCTCGTCGTCGATGGTCGCGGCGTGAAGGTCGACGGCCATGACGGCGGCTACTACCTCGGCCCGTGCCTGTTCGACAACGTGAAGCCCGGCATGCCGATCTACCAGCACGAGATCTTCGGGCCCGTGCTCGGCGTGATCCGCCTGAAGTCGCTCGACGAGGCGATGGCGCTGATCGATGCGCACGAGTACGGCAACGGCACGTGCCTGTTCACGCGCGACGGCGAAGCGGCACGCTACTTCAGCGACAACATCCAGATCGGCATGGTCGGCATCAACGTGCCGTTGCCGGTGCCGGTCGCGTATCACTCGTTCGGCGGCTGGAAGCGTTCGCTGTTCGGCGATCTGCATGCATACGGTCCGGACGCCGTGCGCTTTTACACGAAGCGCAAGACGATCACGCAGCGCTGGCCGTCGGCCGGCGTGCGCGAAGGGACGGTGTTCAGCTTCCCGTCGAACCGCTGAGCTGACGCGCGCACCGGCTGCATCCAGCCGGTGCGACGTGCGGAACTGGCAGGGCCCGCCCCGATCGCCGATCGGCGGCGGGCTTTTTACGTGCTTATGGCGCGACCACGTGCCACACGTTCTTGAAGTTGTCGCCGTTGCGCTCGCCCTGTTTCATGTCCTTCGAGAAGAAGTACAGCGGCTTGCCCTTGTACGCCCATTGCGGGCTGCCGTCGTCGCGCTTGACGATCGTGTAGGGCCCGACCGGTACGTCGGTCGCGCTGGCCTTGTACGGCGGCCACAGAGTTTCGCATGGGCCGGTACAGGCGCTGGTGCCGGCGTTGGGCTTGTCCTTGTCGAACGTGTAGACGGTCATCCCGTTCGCGGCGACGAGTGCGCCGTTTTCTTCCTTCGTGATGGAACCCTGGGCCGTGGCCGAAGCTGACGCAATGGCGAGCAGGGCGGAGCTGACGAGCAGCGCGGCTTTCATGAGTGCCTCCTGATAGTCCGGTGAGCGGCCGCGATCGCGCACGGGCGAGCGTGCGCCGGAATCGCGATGAATGGTGCCGGAGCACGGCGCCGTCGCCACCCGCCCGCGCGAGCGAGCGACCCGGGGCGAATGGCGGCAAACGGGCGCCTTCTTCACGATAGGCGGTTTTTGGCGACGCTGCGAGAAGATCGGGGGGCATATCGGCGGCACGTAGGGCGCGCGCAACGGCGCGACGATCGTCGTCATGCGTCGGTATTCGGCGTCCGTCCCCGACCCCGGCCCGCGCGTGCCGGCCGACGCACTCATCCGGCCGCATCGTCCCCCAGCGCCTGAATGAACCGCGAAAACAGCTCGGGCTGAGACGAAATCCCGAGCTTCGCGTACACATGCCGCCGATGCACCTTCACCGTTTCGGGTGAAATCGCGAGCCGCTCGGCGATCGCCTTCGACGAATTGCCGCGCAGCACCATGCGTGCGATCGACATCTCTCGGTCGGTGAGCACGCCCGCGCCGAAGCGTGCGAGCGCCTGCTCGACGCGCGCGCCGAGATCGGCATCGGGCGTCGTGCGCGCCGCATCACCCACCAGCCGCCAGTGCTGCCGGATGACCGCGAGCACCCACGGCATCGCGGCCGTCAGCTTGCCGAGCGGCTCGACGTCGAAACGCGTCGATGCACCGAGCGACAGCGACAGCAGCGTATCGGCATTCGGCCGCACCAGAATCTGGATCTCGTCGTCGCCGACCGCGTCGCGGAAATAGCTCAGGAAATACTCGCTCTGCCGAAACAGGTCCGGCGCGACTTCCTCGAGCCGGTAGCAGCCGTCGGCGAGCCCGTCGTGCGCGGCCTGCAGGAACGGATCGAGCAGATATAACCCATTCAGGTAAAGCGGCACCGGCGACGCGGTGTCGGCGCCGCCCGTGTCGTATTCGTCGAGCACGAGCGGCACGCCGTCGCGGCCGATCGCGGTCGCGAGCGCGTTGTCGAACGGCGCCATTTCATTGAGCAGCAGCACGAGGAACCGCCAGAAGCGCGGCTGGCCGAGATGATCGATTGCGCGGCCGAGCGCCTGGTGCATCGCGATTTCGGAAAAGAGACGATCCATACCACCACCGGAAGGGCGTAACACGAAGGGGGAATAGCGGTCCTGAAATTGGCTTCCTAGACTGCCACGCAATCAATCGGGCCCGAGTATGGGTGTTCAAAAAAACGCGGCACAGGAACATTGGAGAACGAAATGGCGATGATGTCGGAATCCACGGGCGCGCTGCAAGCGGCCTCTGCCACGGAAGACGCGCCGCGCGCGCTGTCGCAGACGCTCAGCGTGCGCGACGCAGTCATGATCACCGTATCGGGCGTGACGCCGGCCAGCTCGATCTTCGTGATCGCGCCGTTCGCGATCCAGCAGGCCGGCAGCGGCGCCGTGCTGTCGTTCGTGCTCGGCGGCGTGCTCGCGCTCGCTTTCGCGCTCTGCTATGCGGAACTCAGCGCCGCGCACCGCAGCGCGGGCGGCGAATACGTGATGGCCAAACGCGTGTTCGGCACGCTGCCCGGCTACCTGACCTTCATCACGGTGCTGTCCGTCAGCGTGTTCATCCCGGCGGTGCTCGCGAGCGGCGCCGCGCCGTACCTGAACAACGCGCTCGGTACGCACTTCGGCAACCAGTCCGTCGCGCTGACGATCGTGCTGCTCAGCTATCTGCTCGGCATGCTGAACATCAAGACGAATGCGTGGATCACCGGCGCGTTCCTGATCGTCGAAATCGGCGTGCTGATGTTGATCGCGGGCCTCGGTTTCGGCTCGCCGCAGCGCGGCGCCGACGTATTGATCGCACCGGTCGTCGCGAGCGGCAATGCGCTCGCGCCGGCCACGCTCGCGGCCATCGTGCCCGCGATCGGCACCGCGATCTTCTGCTACAACGGCTTCGGCTCGGCCGCCTATCTCGCGGAAGACCTGCGCGGCGGCAACCGCAACGTCGCGAAGGCGGTGATCTATTCGCTGCTCGTGATCCTCGTCGTCGAACTGGTTCCGCTCACCGCCATCGTGCTCGGCGCGCCGTCGCTGACGGAACTGACGAAGAGCGCCGACCCGATCGGCTATGTCGTGCGCTCGCTGAGCAATCCGGCCGTCTCGCGCGTGGTCAGCGGCGGGATCTTCCTGTCGGTGTTCAACGCGATCATCGCGATCGTGATCACGATGGGCCGCCTGCTGTACAGCAGCGGCCGGCATGCGCTCTGGTCGCGTACCTGCAACCGCGCGTTCTCGACGATCCATCCGCGCCTCGAATCGCCGTGGCTCGCGACGATCGCGCTGGCCATTCCGTCGGCCGGGCTCGTGTTCGTGTCGAGCCTCGACGAGCTGACCGCGTTCACCGTCGACCTGCTGCTGCTGATCTACCTCGTCGTCGGGCTGGCCGCGCTCGCGAGCCGGTTCGTGCGCCGCGACGTCGAGCATCACTACCGGATGCCGCTGTGGCCCGTGACGCCGCTCGTCGCGGTGGCGGGCGCCGCGTATACGCTCTACACGACGCTCGCGACGGCGACGAAGCCGACCGACCTGATCATCATCGCGGGGCTGCTGGTCGCGGCGCTCGCGATGTACGTGGCCTGGGCGCGCCACAGCGAAGGATTCCGCGCGCTCTGAGCACGGGATCGACATCTTGCAGCACCGAAACATCGAACCATTGAAAGATTGAAAGACTGGAGGAATCGCATCATGCGCACGAGGGATCTCGGCATCCGCATCGGCCTCGGCACGCCCGGCCGCTTCAACGCGATCACGGACGTACCGGGCGTGCGCGTCGGACACTGCACGCTGAACGTCGAGGACGGCGACGCGTCGATCCGCACCGGCGTCACCGTCATCGAGCCGCGCGCGGGCGCCGCGCACGATTCGCCGTGCTTCGCGGGCGTGCACGTGCTGAACGGCAACGGCGACGCGACCGGGCTCGAATGGATCCGCGAAGCCGGCCTGCTGACGACGCCGATCGCCTATACGAACACGCACAGCGTCGGCGCGGTGCGCGACGCGCTCGTCGCGAACGAACGCGAAGCGGCGGCCGGGCGCGTGTACTGGTGCATGCCGGTCGTGATGGAGACCTACGACGGACTGCTGAACGACATCTGGGGGCAGCACGTGAATGCCGCACACGTGTCGCAGGCGCTGGCCGCCGCGCAGTCGGGGCCGGTCGCCGAAGGCGGCGTGGGCGGCGGCACGGGCATGATCTGCCACGAGTTCAAGGGCGGCATCGGCACCGCGTCGCGCGTGTTGGCGAGCGATGCGGGCGGCTGGACCGTCGGCGCGCTCGTGCAGGCGAACTACGGCGTGCGCGAGATGCTGCGCGTGGCCGGTTACCCGGTCGGCGAAGTGCTGCGGCACGCGCATTCGCCGTTTCGCGAAGCAGGCGCGAAAGGCGAGGCCGGCATGGGCTCGATCGTCGTCACGATCGCGACCGATGCACCGTTGCTGCCGCATCAATGCACGCGTCTCGCGCAGCGCGCGGGCGTCGGGCTCGCCCGCGTCGGCGGCGGCACCGAGGATTCGAGCGGCGACATCTTTCTTGCGTTCGCCACCGGCAACGACGGCTTGCCCGCGGCGAACTACGGCAGCAAGGGTATGCCGACCACCGACGTGCGGATGGTCAACAACGACCATATTTCCGCGCTGTTCGTCGCGGTGGCCGAAGCGGTGGAGGAGGCGATCGTGAATGCGCTGGTCGCGGGCGGCGACGTCGAGTCGCGCGGGGCGCGGGTCGAAGGGATCGGGCCGGCGCGCTTGCTCGATGCGTTGCGCGAAGTGGGCTGGCGGCCGGGGCGTGGCGCGTGAGACGGCAAGCGCGGCTTCAACCGAAGCGGCGTGGGGCGGGACGGCGACGCGGCGATCGGCCGGGCCGCGATCGGCCGGGCCGCCGCCCGCCCGCGGATGCGATGCATGCGATGCGGGCGATGCGGGCCTGGCCGTGACGACGTCGCATCATGCTCAGCTGCCGAAGTAGATGTTGCAGAAGCTGACGGGGCCAACGCACGCGTTCGGGTCCTCCTGCTTCGATTGCGCACGATCGACGCGACCGGCGGCCTGGATCGCCTCGGCGCGGTTCGCCTGTTGCGGTGCGGCGTCTGCCGGCGCCGGCTGCGCGTAGGCGACGGCAGCGGTGAGCGACAGGGCAACGAGGGCGAGGTGCAGCGGCTTCATTTGGGTTCTCCTGGGTGGGTGCCAGCCTCGCTGGCAGTGAGGAAACTATAGGCTCGCACTGCTTAAAGATTAATCGCCGGGGCCGTAGAGCTTATTTCCATCCGGAACAACGATCCCGTTGCGCGCACATCCATCTTCAATGGCGGTGCCGGTTGAACGGCGCGTCCTTGTCGAGCAGCGCGCTGCGCATGAAGTGCAGGCAGCCGACGATTCGCTGCATGTTGCGGCGCGCGTCGGGCACCGCGTACCACGCCTGCAGCGCGTGCTGCGCCGCGCGGATCGCGAGATTCACGGATTTCAGCGTGCGCGCATGGCGGGCGGGCGTCGGATCGTCGAAGAAGCGCGGCAGTTCGAGCAGCACCGCATCGATCGAACCGGTCCAGCGCAGCGTCTGCGGCGGTTTCGACGCGCGGAACGCGTGCACCTCGTCGCGCAGGTCGATCACGGCGTGGCCGACCTCGAGCGTCGACAGCATCCAGCGCAGTGCATCGCGATGCTGCCGCGTGCGGCGCACGAGCAGCGTACGCAATTGCGCCATCAGGTCGTGCGTGCTCGACTGGAAGCGCTGCGCGAGGCCGTTCGGCGCGCCTTCGCACGCAAGCGTCACCTGGCGGCGCAGGTCGTGCGCGATCCGGCCGGTGAGCCAGGGCATGTGGGCGGGGAACACGACGGCGAACACGAGCGAGCATGCGAGCATCGCGACGACGACCGCCAGCCCGTTGTTGATCAGCACTTCCGGCGTATACGCGATCGTGTTGTCGGGGCCCGCGAGCAGGCAGAAGAACACCGCGAAGCCGATCCCGTAGCCGGACAGTCCTGGCCGCATCGCGAGAAACGCGCCCAGGCCCAGCACGGGAGCCAGCGCCGCGCACAGCAGCGGGAAGCCGTCGATGTTCGGATAGACGTAGCACAGGAACACATAGCCGACCGCGGTCGCGAACGCGGCGCCGACGCCCATCTGCGCGACGAACTTCGGCGCGCGCGGCGAGGTCGAGCTGAGTGCGCACGCGATCGCGGTGGCGATCACCGCGAGCGAGCCGCTCGGCCATTCGGACGCGATCCAGAACGCGCTCATCGCACCGACGGCGATCACCGTGCGCAGGAACGCGAAACCGACGAAGAACGAATTGGTTTTGACCGCGTAATGCGTGACCGAGCGCTCGAATGCGTGATCGTCCTGGTCGAGCGACGCGTAGGTGTCGACGTAGCCGAGATATTCGCCGATGAACCGGTACAGCAGCTCGATCGCGGTATCGAAGTCGAGCAGGCCGCCGGCCGCGTGGTCTTCGAGGGCCCGGCGCGACGCGCGCGCGGCCTTCGGCAGCGCGCCATGGAAGCGGCGCAGGTCGAGCAACGCGCCGGTGGCCGGTGCGATGCCGCGCTGGCGTTCGTCGCGCAACGCGGCGAAGCGCAGCGCGAGCGCGTCGACGTGCGGCGCCAGCGCTTCGAGCACCGCGTCCGAGCGATTCGCGCGCAGGCGCTTGACGAGCTGGTGCAGCGCATGCAGCCGCGTGCATGCGTTCATGAACTCGCTGTTCAGCCGCGCGAGCCGGCGGCTGCGCGCGCGAATGTGCGGATCCTCGAACGACGCGAACGCGCGGTTCGCTTCGAAGCCGACGATGTCGTCGACGAAGTCGGCGAAGCGCCGTTCGAAATCGCCGCGTGCGACGTCGCCCGCCAGTGCGCCGGCCGTGAATGCCGCGAACGTCGCGTGGCGCGCGCTCAACGAACGCATCAGCGCCTTCGCGGAACTCAACGGCAGGATCAGCGCGCTGACCGCGCCCGAGCACGCGATGCCGAGCGCGACTTCCGCGGCGCGCGTAAGCGCGGACTGGAACAGCGTCTGCGGCGTCATCACGGCCGGCAGGCCGATCAGCGCGGCCGTGTAGCCGGCGAGCACGAAACCGTACCAGCGGAAGTGGCGGTTGCGCACCGCGAGTGCGATGCAGCCGCCGATCCACAGCGTGATGCCGGCCATGTACAGCTCGGGCTGCTGCGCGAACAGCCCGCCGAGCGCGAGCGCGCCGACGAGGCCGGCCGCCGTGCCGAGCACGCGGTAGAAGCTCTTCGCGAACACCATCCCCGACAGCGGCTGCATCAGCACGAACACGGTGGTCATCGCGGTGCGCGGCTGCGACATCTCCAGACGCATCGCGATGCCCATCGCCAGCAGCGCCGCGAGCACGGTTTTCGCGAGGTGCAGCCAGATCAGCCCGTCGGTCGCGGCCCAGTCGCGCGCCGCGTTGCCGAGTGGATCGAGCCATGCTCTCCATCGTGCCGGTTCGATGGAAGGTCGCTCGATCGCAGGTTGTGGCTTCATGAAAAGAGGGCCCAGGGCCGGCCGCGCAAGGTGCCGCGGTACGCCCGAACGGGTCCGTTCGACGGGTGAGGCGCCGATTGTAGGAGTGCGGCGCCCGCGCATTAACGCAGTTGCGGGGAAACGATAGTTGCAGCCGGAGTAACAATCTGTCGCATCCGGTGGAGGAAAATGACGGCTCCGCTACAGGTTGCTCACAGGAATGGATACCCTACAAAACATGCGGGTGTTTTCGCGCGTCGTCGAGACGGGCAGCTTCACCGCGGCCGCGCAATCGCTGAATTCGACCACGGGCGCGATGTCGCGCGCGGTATCGGAGCTCGAGGCGCGCCTGCGCACCCGCTTGATGAATCGTTCGACGCGCCGTCTCGCGCTCACGTCGGCCGGTGAAAACTATCTGCGGCGCTGCCGCCAGATCCTCGCCGACGTGGACCGCGCGGAAGAAGAGGCGAGCTGCGCGCACGAGCGCCCGGCCGGCGTGCTGCGCATGCACAGCTTCGCGAGCGTCGGCCATCACTACGTATTGCCCGCGCTGACGCGCTATCACGCGCAGTTCCCGGACGTCTCGATCGAGCTGTCGCTGTCGCAGCGCATGCCCGACCTGTTCGACGGCACGAGCGACATGGCCGTCGTCACCGCGTCGTCGCTGCCCGACTCGGAGCTCGTGTCGCACCTGCTTGGCTCGACGTTCAGCATTCTGTGCGCATCGCCCGAGTACGTGAAACGGCACGGCGCGCCGGCCCGCCCGCGGGATCTCGCCGCGCACGCGTGCCTGACGCTGTGTACGCCGGCGTTCCCGACGCACGAATGGGTGCTCGAAGGGCCCGAAGGCGTGGAGCAGATCCACGTCACCGGGCCGGTGCAGACCAATACCGCCGAATCGCTCGCGCTCGCGATCCGCGACGGCATCGGGATCGGCATGCTGCCGGTGTATTCGGCGATCGACGCATTGCGCGACGGCACGCTCGTCCGTGTGCTGCCCACGCATATCCTGCAGAAGATGAACGTGCATGCGCTGTACCCGTCGCGCCGCTTCGTCGATGCGAAGGTGCGGACCTGGGTCGAGATGCTGCGTGCGCAGGTGCCGGGGATGATCGCGCGCGACGTCGAGATGCTGAACGCGATCGACAGCGAACCGCGGGCCGCGTGAATGCCGCGCGCGCATCGGCGCGCGGCGGCATGCTTCATGCAAACACCGGATACGCGCCGCTCGCAATGGATGCCCGATGCGCGCGACGCGCGCCGTCACAGCGCGGGCCTGGCCGCCGCGCCCGATTCGGTTGCCGGCTCGCCGGCCGGGCCGTAAGCGGCCTGCGCCGCTTTCCTCGCGGCGACACGCTTCGCCTGCAGTCGTTCCTGTGCGGCCAGGATGTCGTCCGGATAGTTGCCGACTTCACCGCGCGCCGGGTTGTAGCCGACCGATTCGAGATCGATCAGTTCCTGCAGCACCTGCGCGCGCGTGACGGGCGAGTTCGTCTGCTGGGCGAACGACAGGGCCGGTGCGGCAAGCAGGACGGCAGCGGCGGCGGTTACGACGAGCGATTTCACGAGGTTCTCCTGAATACGGGGTGGGTGGCCGCAGCGGCGCGTGACGCGCGGCTGCGACCTTCGACGTCAGTCTACGTAGCGCTGCCACGCGCAAACACCCCGATTCCAGGAGGGCTGCCTTCCATAAAGAACAACATTGACGGCGTGGCCCGCGGCGATCGCGCCCGTGAGCGAACATGGGCGCAGCGCAGGCGGGCGACGTGACGCGATGCCGGTCAGAACCGCGTGCGCATGCCGATCGTGCCGACCACCTGGTTCGCCGTGCTCGATGCGCCGCCCGACGTGTTGATGAACGCGTGGTATCCGCGGCCGGACGCATGCTGGAACATCGCTTCCGCGTACAGGTCGGTGCGGCGCGACAGCTTGTACACGGCCTGCAGGTTGGCCTGATGCCACTTCGGATCGGTGCCGTGCTTGCTGTCGGGATTCGACACGCTGGCGTCCGTGTACACATAGGCGGCGCCGACGCTGACGGCCGGCGTGACCGCATAGCGCACGTTCACGTCGTAGTTGTTGAACGCGATCTGGCCGCTGGAGCCGAACGCGCCCGTGTTGTCGTACTGCGAGCGCGTGTAGACGAAGCCGACCGTCGCCGGGCCGAACACGTAGCCGCCGCCGCCGCCGTAGGTGCGCATGCGGTCCGAGCCGATCGACCAGCCACCCTGGTTCAGGCTCTTCGCCTCGGCCGAATCGAGCGCGCCCGGGCTCGCGCTCGTCGAGCCCTTCGTGCCGTTCATCTGCAGGTACGCGCCGGCCAGCTTGAGCGGGCCGTTCGTGTAGCTCGCGGCCACGCTGTACGCGCGGTTGGCGCTGAAATTCGCCGAGTTGGAGAACGCGTACAGCGCACCGACCTTGAAGCCCGCGATCGTGTCGCTCGTGTACTTGACCGCGTTGTTGATGCGCAGCGAGTGGTTCAGGTTGTCGTTGTCGAACGGATGCGCGAAGCCCGTATCGCCGAAATCGCCGGCCGTCGCGGACAGCGGCGCGACGAAGTCGACCATCGTGTCGTACTGGCGGCCGAGCGTCAGCGTGCCGTAGCCGGTCTGGCCGAGGCCGACATACGCGTGACGGCCGAACAGCTTGCCATCCTGGCCGAGCCCGCCGTTGTTCGCGTTGAAGCCGTTTTCGAGCACGAACAGCGCCTTCAGGCCGCCGCCGAGATCCTCGGTGCCGCGCAGGCCGAAGCGGCTGCCGTTGATCGTGCCAGTCGTCATGCGCCATTGCGACGCGCCGTTTGCGTTGTTGGTATAGGCGATGCCGGCGTCGATCAGGCCGTACAGCGTGACCGAGCCTTGCGCGTGGGCGAGCGGCGCGAACAGGGCGGCGGCGCCCGCGCCGGCGATCAGGGTTTTTTTCATCGTGAAGCTCCTGCGTGTGGGACTGGAAACGAAAGTTCGGCGCAAGTATAGGAATGCGCGGCGTGCGCAAGGGCGTGGCGGCCGCGAGCGCACCGTTCCAGATCCGGCAAGAGTCGTTCACAAAACCGACACGACGTGTGGCGTGCGCCGGGCAGGCGGTTCTTGCGTGACGACCGGCGAGCGGCTTCCGTCCGGCGCGGCCCGGCTGTCGTGCCGATGCAACATGCACGGCACGTACGCGCGTCGCCGCTTTTCCTCCATACTGGTCGTCCGGACCGCACGGACGCCGACGCAGATCGCGCGGCCGTGTTCATGCATACGACAAGAGGCCTCCCCCATGAACCTGTTCAACGTACGCCTGCGTGGCCGCGACGGCCTGTTCACGATCGGCATCGACGCCGGCACGATCGCGCGCATCGACGCGCAAGCCGCACCGATCGCGTCGACGAATCCCGACCATATCGATGGCGGCGGCCGTCTCGCGATTGCGCCGCTCGTCGAGCCGCATATCCACCTCGATGCCGTGCTGACGGCCGGCGAGCCCGCGTGGAACATGAGCGGCACGCTGTTCGAGGGCATCGAGCGCTGGGCCGAGCGCAAGGCGACGATCACGCACGACGACACGAAGGCGCGCGCGCATGCGGCGATCGGCATGCTGCGCGACCACGGGATCCAGCACGTGCGCACGCACGTCGACGTGACCGATCCGACGCTCGCCGCGCTGAAGGCGATGCTCGAAGTGAAGGACGAGGCGCGCGCGGTGATCGACCTGCAGATCGTCGCGTTCCCGCAGGAAGGCATCGAATCGTTCGACGGCGGCCGCGCGCTGATGGAGCAGGCGATCGAGCTCGGCGCGGACGTCGTCGGCGGCATTCCGCATTTCGAGAACACGCGGGAGCAGGGCGTCAGCTCGATCCGCTTCCTGATGGATCTCGCGGAACGCACGGGCTGCCTCGTCGACGTGCACTGCGACGAGACCGACGATCCGCAATCGCGCTTTCTCGAAGTGCTCGCGGAGGAAGCGCGCGTGCGCGGCATGGGCGCGCGCGTCACCGCGAGCCACACGACCGCGATGGGTTCGTACGACAACGCGTACTGCTCGAAGCTGTTCCGGCTGCTGAAGCGGGCCGGGTTGAACTTCATCTCGTGCCCGACCGAGAGCATCCATCTGCAGGGGCGCTTCGACACGTTTCCGAAGCGGCGCGGCGTCACGCGCGTCGCGGAACTCGATCGCGCCGGGATCAACGTGTGCTTCGGGCAGGATTCGATCAAGGATCCGTGGTATCCGCTCGGCAACGGCAACATCCTGCGCGTGCTCGATGCGGGCCTTCATATCTGCCACATGATGGGCTATCAGGACTTGCAGCGCTGCCTCGACTTCGTGACCGACCACAGCGCGACGGCGATGCATCTCGGCGACCGGTACGGCATCGAGGTCGGGCGTCCGGCGAATCTCGTCGTGCTCGATGCGGACAGCGACTACGAAGCCGTGCGCCGGCAGGCGAAGGCCACGCTGTCGATGCGCGACGGCAAGGTCATCATGCGTCGCGAGCCGGAGCGCATCACGTATCCGGATTGACGAAGCAGGACGGGCCGCCACGGCCCGTCATGCTTCGAATAGTCGGAAAATGCATGAGTTGATCAAAAAAATACGTTTGTCTCATGATGGGCGCACGCCTACGATGCGGTTCTGACGATGGTGCGCGTATTGCGCGCCGTCCTTTCGATCCTCGTTCGCCGACCCCATGCGCCTCGACCTTCCATCCGCTCCCGCTTCTTCTTCGCCGCCCGCCAGCCCGTTGGCGCGCGTGACCGTCGTCACGGTCCTGACCGGCATCGGCGCGGGGCTCGGCGGCATGCTGCTCGCGCTGCTGCTGCATGCGATCCAGCACGTCGCGTACGGCTACAGCATCGCGCACGTGATCGGGTCCGAGAGCTTCCTCGCTGGCGTGACCGCGGCTGATCCGCTGCGCCGGCTCGCGGTGCTGGTCGGCTGCGGGATCGTCGCCGGCGGCGGCTGGTGGGCGCTTTACCGGTACGGCCGGCCGCTCGTCAGCATCCGGCGCGCGGTGCGCGCGGCCGATCCGCGCATGCCGTTCGTCAGCACGACGGTTCACGCGCTGCTGCAGATCGTCACCGTCGCGCTCGGCTCGCCGCTCGGCCGCGAAGTCGCGCCGCGCGAGATCGGTTCGCTGCTCGCCGGGCGGTTTGCCCATGCGGCGGGACTCACGCCCGACGATTGCCGGCTGATGGTCGCGTGCGGCGCCGGCGCGGGGCTCGCGGCCGTCTACAACGTGCCGCTCGGCGGCGCGATCTTCGTGCTCGAGGTGCTGCTCGGTACGTTCGAGCTGCGTGCGCTGATCGTGGCGGTCGTGACGTCCGCGATCGCGGCGATCGTCGCGTGGATCGGCCTCGGCAACGAGCACCAGTACACGGTGCCGGCGTTCGTGCTGAGCACGCCGCTCGTCGCATGGTCGATCGTCTGCGGGCCGCTGTTCGGCTTCGCCGCATACGGTTTCGTGCGGCTCACGACCGCGGCGCGCGCGAACGCGCCGAAGGACTGGCGGCTGCCGGCGTTCGCGCTGCTCAACTTCGCGGTGATCGGCTTGCTCGCGATCGGGTTTCCGCAACTGCTCGGCAACGGCAAGGGCCCGGCGTCGCTGGGCTTCGACGGCACGCTGACGACCGGTCTTGCTGCGGCGTTGCTGGTGCTGAAGGTGCTGATCGAAGCCGGCAGCCTGCGGGCCGGCGCGGAAGGCGGGCTGCTGACGCCGGGTCTCGCGAACGGCGCGCTGCTCGGCGTCGTGCTCGGCGGGCTGTGGAGCGCCGTATGGCCGGGCGCATCGCTCGGCGGATGCGCGCTGATCGGCGCGACCGCGTTTCTCGCCGCGTCGATGCAGATGCCGATCACGGCCGTCGTGCTGATGCTCGAATTCACGCGCGCGAATCACGACTGCCTCGTGCCGATGTTGCTCGCCGTGGCCGGTTCGCTCGTGGCGTACCGGTTCGCGCAGCGGGTGGCGGAGGGGCGTGCGCGGGCGATCGCAGCTGTCAGCACGCTGGAGGCGGTTGCCCGCTAGCCGGGCTCACGGCCGGCCACATCCAAGGTACTGGCGAGCGCGACGAACCGCACCACGACTTGGCGTGTTCGGCGGGCGTCGCGTGGATACTGGAAGGGCATGGGGCGCGCGCGTAATTCCCTTTTGAAGTGGATTAGAACCGAACATCTCGCGGTAAGACCCAACAATCGGGGATTATATTTCTTGAGCGTATCTCGCTCATAACTCTATAATATTGTGAGTTATCAGAGATAAAGCATTCTAAGATCCACTATGTTGGAATTAAGTTTCCGCAAGCCCGACGAAATCGTCACCCTCCTTTGTGCGCGGCTTCGCACGGAGCGGCTCGCGTTGCAACTGACGCAGAGCGACGTAGCCGCGCGTGCCGGCGTCGGAGCCAATACCGTGTCCAATCTCGAAGCTGGCCGCAATGTGAGCCTCGAGACGGTAATCCGTGTAGCGATGGTTCTGGGACGAAGCAAGGAACTCGAGGGACTTTTCCTGCCGAAGCTCGATAGCCTGGAAGACGTTCACCGGTATGAAAAAAGTGCCAAACGCCGGCGCGTCAAGAGGGGTAACCAGAAATGATCGAGCGGATCGATGTCTACTACGACGGCTGGGGGGAACACTGGCTGTGGGGATCGATGGTTTCCACGACCGCGATCACGGGGCGCCCGTTGGTCGTATTCGAATATAGCGACGACGCGCGCAAGAGGGGGCTGGAACTGTCGTCTTATGCGCTCCCATTGCATGGGGCGAGGCTGCGCAAGGACTTTCCGGCCCACCAGCTTGGATTGCCCGGACCGGTCTATGACGCGTTGCCCGATGGATGGGGCATGTTGCTGATGGACCGCTTGTTCAAACGCCGCGGTCTCAACGCCGCACGTATCGGGTCGCTGGAGCGATTGGCTTACATTGGCAACCATGCAATGGGCGCCCTGTCGTTCGAGCCTGTCGCGCCCGAGATCCTGGCGCCGCGGCAGGATATCCCCCTCGCTCGGCTTGCGGCCGAGGTACAGGAAGTTCTCGATGGCGAGGGTGGCGAATTCCTTCATCAATTGCTGCAGGTCGGTGGCTCTCCGCAAGGCGCCAGGCCAAAGGCCCTGGTCTATCGTGATCCGCGGTCCGGCGTATTTACCACGGCCGCGGTGGCGGGCTTTGAAGCGTGGTTGGTCAAGTTCCCGGCTCGGCAAGAGCATCCCGAGGTGTGTGCGATCGAAATGGTCTACGCCGAGTGCTTGCGCATGTGCGGCATCGAGACCCCGGACACGCTGCATTTCAATTTGCCTGACGGGATGGCGGCATTTGCGTCCCGGCGTTTCGATCGACTGGACGGTCTGCGCGTGCCCATGCAAAGCGTTGCCGCGTTCACCGGCGCCGATTACAAAACGCCGGGTGCGCTGGATTACGTGAATTTCTTGCGCGCCACTCACATGTGCACCAACGACGTACGCGAGAAGGCGCGGGCGTTTGAACGGGCTGTCTTCAATGTCGCATTCAACAATCGCGACGATCATCCGAAGAACTTCGCGTACGTCATGTCGCGATCCGGCGAGTGGAAGCTCGCGCCGGCCTACGACGTGACATTCTGCGAGGGGCCGGGCGGTTACCACCAAATGGACGTCATGGGCGAGGCGCTGCGGATCGACCGAGCCGCATTGCTCGGACTGGCAAAGGAAGCGGAGCTTCCCGCAGCCGCTGCCGGCGACATGATCGACGGAATGTGCGGCGTGGCCAGCAAGTTTTCGACCATTGCGAAGTGCCGCTACGAGGGGATCATCACCGAAGACACCCTCATGGACATCCAGCGCCGAATCGACGAGAACGTTGCGCTGCTGCACTAGGGGCTCGGCATGCGCGACATCATGGGGTATTGCGTGACGACGATGCTGTTCTCGGGCGTCGTGTTCGTCGGGGCGATGTATCTGTTCTGACGACGTGAGGCGAGAGGCGGGCGGGGCTGAGCCCACCTCCCGCCAGCTTGATTCCAGCCTGCCTGTCAGCCGCGCGACCGCGCGTCGGCGCGCTCGTGCCCATGACGCAACGCGAGGCTCGCGACCGCCGCGACGACGAGCGCGGCTGCCAGCAGCGTCAGCCCGTTCTTCGCGTTGCCGGTCGCCTGTTCGATCGCGCCGACGACGGTCGGCCCGACGAAGCCGCCGAGCAACCCGCACGTATTCACAAGCCCGAGCCCGCCGGCCAGTGCGCTGCCCGCGAGGCGCGACGCCGGAAACGTGAACACGATCGACTGCACGACGAAGAACATCGACGCGGCCACGCACACGCAGAGCAGCCCCGCCACCGGAGACGCATGCGCGGCGCCGACCATCCCGGCCGCCATCACGACGAGCCCCGCGCACAGCATCCGCCGCGAATGACGCGATTCGCGTGCGAAGCGCGGCAGCGTCCCGGCCCCGAGCGCGGCGGCGAGCCAGGGCAACGACGTCAGCAACCCGACCGCCACCGGCGAAAGACGTCCCGACGCGCCGATGATGCCCGGCAGGAAGAAGATCACCGTGTAGATGGTCAACTGGTGGCAGAAGTACACGAAGATCGCGAGCCAGATCTGCGGATCACGCAGCGCGGCGCCGAATGCATGGCTGCCGTGCGCGGCGACGCCCGCGTCCTGTTCGGCCGCGAGCTTCCGCTCGAGCGCGCGGCCGGTTTCCGGCGCGAGCCACGGCGCGGCGCTCGGACGGTCGGGCAACCGTGCCCACACGACGAATGCGAGCAGGATCGCCGGAATGCCTTCGACGACGAACAGCCATTGCCAGCCGTGGAAGCCGAACGTGCCGTCGAGCTCGATCAGCGCACCGGCGAGCGGCCCGCCGACGATGTTGGCGATGCACACGCCGAGCAGGAAGTAACCGGTCGCGCGCGCACGCTCCTCGCGGCCGAACCAGTACGTCAGATACAGCATCACGCCCGGAAACAGGCCGGCTTCGGCCACACCGAGCAGCAGGCGCATCACGTAGAACGACGTCTCGCCGCGGACGAACGCCATCGCGACCGACAGCGCGCCCCACGTGATCATGATCCGCGTGATCCAGAAGCGCGCGCCGACGCGATGCATGATCAGGTTGCTCGGGATCTCGAAAAGCGCGTAGGTCAGGAAGAACAGCCCCGCGCCGAGCCCGTACGCGGCCGACGAAATGCCGAGATCGACCCCCATCGAATGTTTGGCGAACGCGATGTTGGTGCGGTCGAGAAAGCTGATCACGTACGCGGCGATCAGCAGCGGCATGAGTTTGCGGAACAGCAGCCGGTTCAGCGACGCGTGCGCGTCGCCGGCGGCGGAAGGCAAGGCCTGGGCGTGATGAGTGGACATGCGGACGACTCCGGTAAGGGCGAACCGGCGCGCACGGCAAGCACGGCGCGCCGCGTTCGGCAAATGCCGCTGCGGTCGCAGCGGATGGGCAGACGACGGAGCCGCGCCGGCGGCGCTCGAATGGAGCGGGGCGATCAAGGGCGCCTTGTCACTGCGCTTGCGGATGCTGCTGTTGGGGGATGGCCCGGCGCTCAGAAATTCACCGCGTCGCCGCCCTTGAGCGCGAGCATCGCGCGCGCCTCGGCCGGCGTCGCGATCTCGAGCGACAGGCCTTCGAGCACCTGGCGCATTTTCAGGACCTGGGCGGCGCTCGATTCCGCGAGCTTGCCGGGCGCGATCCACAGCGAATCCTCGAGCCCGACGCGTACGTTCGCGCCCTGCGCGGCGCCGATCGTCGCGAGCGGAATCTGGTTGCGCCCGGCGCCGAGGATCGACCACACGTAATCGGCGCCGAACAGGCGGTCGGCCGTGCGGCGCATGTGCATCAAATCCTCCGGATGCGCGCCGATCCCGCCGAGCAGCCCGAACACGCTTTGCACGAAGAACGGCGGCTTCGCGAGCCCGCGATCGACGAAATGAGCGAGGTTGTACAGGTGCGAGATGTCGTAGCACTCGAATTCGAACCGCGTGCCGTTCGCGCCGCAGCGCGTGAGGATCGTCTCGATGTCCGCGAACGTGTTCTTGAACACGAGATCGCGGCTTTTCTCGAGATGCTCGCGCTCCCACGGATGCTTCAGCTCGCGAAAGCGCTCGAGCATCGGGTACAGCCCGAAGTTCATCGAGCCCATGTTCAGCGACGCGATCTCGGGCTGGAAGTGCAGTGCGGGTTGCAATCGTTCGTCGACCGTCATGTGCGGGCTGCCGCCCGACGTGAGGTTGATCACCGCGTCGGTCTGCGCCTTGATGCGCGGCAGGAATTCGGCGAACACGGCTGGATCCTGCGTCGGCTTGCCGTCGGACGGGTTGCGTGCGTGCAGGTGCAGGATCGCCGCGCCGGCCTGCGCGGCCGCGACCGCGGCCGTTTCGATTTCGTGCGGCGTCACGGGCAGGTACGGCGACATCGACGGCGTATGGATCGCGCCGGTCGGCGCACAGGTGATGATGACTTTGCGAGCGTTTGCCACGGATGGATTCCTTTCGATGAACGATGCAGGAGGGCTCAGAGCACTTCGACGTTGCCGCAGACGGAGATCGCCTGGCCCGTGATCCCGTGCCCGCCCGGCGAGCACAGGAACAGCGCGGTCGCGGCGATTTCGGCCGGATCGGTCATGCGCCGCAGCGAGATCTTCTCGAGATAGCGCTTTTCCATTTCGTCGTAGCCGATGCCGAGCTGCTGCGCGCGCGCCTCGATCACGCGGCGCATTCGCGGGCCGCGCACGATGCCGGGCTGGATCGCGTTCACGCGGATGCCGAGCGGCCCGAGCTCGATCGCGAGGCTCTTCACGAGGCCGACCACCGCCCATTTGGTGGCCGCGTACGGCGTGCGGAACGCATAGCCGAGCCGGCCGGCGACCGACGACAGCGCGATGATCGCGCCGCCGTGTTTCGACTCGCGCAGCAGCGGCACCGCGCGGCGGGCGAACTGGAATTGCGCGTTCAGGTTGATCGCGACGGTCTGCTCCCACTGCACGGGGTCGATTTCGTCGATGCCGCCGGTCGGGCCGGCGATGCCCGCGTTGTTGACCAGCACGTCGAGGCCGCCAAGCGTGGTCGACACGTCGGCGAACACGCGCTCGACGGCGGCCGGGTCGGATACGTCGGCGAGCGTCGCACCGATCGCACGGGCCGCGGCGCGCGGCGGCCGGTCGGCGAGCGCCGCGATCGCGGCTTGCGACGCGTCGCACACGTGCACGCGCGCGCCGCATTCGGCGAACGCGTCGGCGATTTCGAGGCCGATGCCCGACGCGCCGCCCGTCACGAGGACGCGCAGGCCGTCATAGGGTTTCAGTAGTTCGGAAGCTGTCATGCCGGGTCGTCTCCATCGTTGGTGTAGTGGGATGGCGGCCGCTCGTGCGGCGGGCGGCCGTGGCAAGCGGTCGCTACGGTTTCGCGTTCACGGTCCGCGGTGTCTGTTCGGCCCGCAGCGTCTCGGCGAGATCGTGCGCGGCGCCGCCGATGTCGAGCGCGATGCCGGCCCGCACGCCCGCGCCGTCGCGCCGTTCGAGCGCATCGACGATCGCGCGGTGCGCATCCATCGAGCGCCGCATGTGCGGGATGTCGAGCGCGACCATGTTGAGGAACGGGCCGACGCGCATCCACAGGTTCTCGACGATCGCGAGCGTGTTTTCGCTCGCGCCGTGCGCGTAGATCGCGCTGTGGAACGCGAAATTACTTTGCAGGTAGGCGCGCGAGCGGCCGGCCTCGGCGTGTGCCTGCATCGTTTCGCAGGTCTTGCGCACGGCCGCGATCTGCGCATCGGTCATTCGGGCGCACGCGCGCTCGGCGATGCAGCCTTCGAGCGCGATGCGCACGTCGCGCAGTTCGTCGAGCATGTCGAGCGTCATCGGCGGGACGACGAGCGCCCGATTCGGGCCGTCGACCAGCGCGCGTTCGGCGCGCAGCCGCGTGAGCGCGGCACGCACGGGCATCGTCGACGAGCCGACCGCCTCGGCGACACTGCGCAGGCTCAGCGCCTGGCCAGGCGCGAAGCGGCCGCTCATCAGCGCTTCGCGCAGTTGCTGGTAGACCTTGTCTCCCATCGTTTCCTGTTCGATGGCTTTCAGGGCGGGCGGGACGATACGAGGCGGCAAGGCGGGGTTCTCCTGGGTTTGATCTGCGATCTGTGATCACACTGGCGATGGGTGAAGTCTTGACGATCGGGGGAGCCGAGTCAAGTCGAACGGGATCGGGGAAAACGAGGAGGCGGGTGGGCGAACAGGCTCGCAGACCGATGCGTATCCAGTCGCTCTTTCTTGTCGAGACCCTTCCATTCAGGGCCGCGACAGTCGGCAATACTTTTCCACGTCAAGGTTCGATCCGGTTCTCGCGGCACGGGTCCCGCGTTGCGCAACATCGATCGGGATGGCATGGAGCCGAGCCACGCTATTCAACGGGCGCACATGTTACGACCATTGCTACTTCAACGAGCCGGGCGCGCGGTATCGTACCGATCGCGCAAACTTTTGGAGCTTGTCATGAGGGAAGTCCGGATCGCTGTCGCATTCGCGTGCATCGCGTTTCAACCGGCGATGGTCGTGGCGAAGGACGCCGCACAGCCGTCGCCCGAAGCCGGCTCACGGACTTACCTCCAGAACTTCAAGGACATGGTGCTCGCGGAGTGCCTGGCTACCGCTTACAAGCACGAGCCCGGCGCGAGCACGGACATCGGCAGCAGCGCCAGCGCGTTGCGCGACTG
The DNA here is from genome assembly GCF_001547525.1 of Burkholderia anthina. Lineage (GTDB taxonomy): Bacteria > Pseudomonadota > Gammaproteobacteria > Burkholderiales > Burkholderiaceae > Burkholderia > Burkholderia semiarida. Next base: position 6,902 of record NZ_LNJP01000003.1, on the reverse strand, counting down.
GACCTACTACGACATGGAACGTGCGCCGGACGTGATTCACGCGCTGGTCGCGAACTATCTGGCGCGCGACTATCGGAATCCGATTGTCGAATCCGAAGTCCGGGATGTGAAGTTCGACTTCCTGAAGTGCCTCGATCTGTATCACGGCAAGGAACTGGACGCTGCGGCGAAGAAGGTCGTATTGCGCCCGAACGGTACCTACCGGGCCGAGCATTCCCCAAAGCCGCGGTAGCGATCAAACGCCGCTGCGCAATGCAGCCGCGCGCCGCGCGTCATTTCCCCGGCGCTATTCAAGCGTGCGGATCGAATTGCTGATGCCGCGCGCGCAGTCGATCACCGCCGGCGCGAGCTTGCGGCGCGCGTCGTCGAACGTCCAGCGGCTCGTCGGCGCGACCACGTGCACGGCCGCGACCGGCTGTCCCTGACTGCCGAGCACCGGCGCCGCGATCGACATGTCGCCGATGAACAGTTCTTCCTGGTTGGTCGCGTAGCCTTCGCGCCGCGCGCCATCGAGCAATGCGACGAGCTCGTCGAGCGCCGTGACCGTGCGCGGCGTATGCGGCGTGCGCACCATGCCGTCGAGCCGCGCGCGTGCGTCGTCCGGCGGCAACGCGCTCAGGAACGCACGGCCGGAGCCCGTGCAATACATCGGGATACGGCTGCCGATCGGCATGTGGATCGGTACGAACTTGGTGGACACGAAACGCGCGACGTACACCATTTCATCCTCGTCCGGCTCGGTGAGGTTGGTGGTTTCGCCGGTCAGGTTCGTGAGCTCGGACAGGAACGGATTCGCGACGTCGATCAACGTGTCGGCCGCGAGATAGTTGAAGCCGATCCGCATCACGTGCGGCGTGAGCTGGTAGCGGCGCGTGACCGGATGCTTGCGGATGTAGCCGAGCTTCTCGAGCGTGTAGACCATTCGCTGCGCGGAGCTTTTCGTCATCCCGGCCGCGTCGGCCACTTCCGCCAGCGTCATCGTGCGCCGTTTCGCGCTGAACGCGCGCAGCACGTTCAGCCCTTTCTCGAGCGACTGGTTGAACAGCAGATCGTTTGATTGGTCGGGCAAGATATCCATGGCGAGGGGCGCGATCGATTCGATATCGCATCATATCGTATCGAATATCGATACGCAAAAATCTGTTTGCGATATTTTTGATTCGTTCTAAGATCGGGTCATCGTCGCAGTGTCGATCAGCGACCGGCCGGCGCATCGGATTATTCGAGAAGGAGTCACCATGGTTCCGTTCATCAAGCGGTTCGGCGCACTGGCCGCCGGTTTCGCCACCTGTATCGCACTCTCCACGGCTTCGGCGAGCGCCGTTGCCGCCGAGCCCACGCTGAAGGTCGGCGCGACGGCCACCGGCGTGCCGTTCACGTTTCTCGACGTGAAGAGCAATTCGATCCAGGGGATGATGGTCGATGCGATCACCGCGGCCGGGAAGTCGGCCGGGTTTCGCGTCGACGTGCAGCAGACCGTGTTCTCCGCGCTGATCCCGTCGCTCACCACGCAGAAGATCGACATCATCTCGGCCGCGATGCTGAAGACGCCGGCACGCCAGCAGGTCGTCGATTTCTCCGACACCGTCTACTCGTTCGGCGAAGGCCTGATCGTGAAGGCCGATGACCCGGGCCGCTACACGTCGATGGACGATTTCAAGGGGCAGGCGGTCGGCGCGCAGGTCGGCACGGCCTTCGTCGACGCGCTCAACAAGAAGGGCATCTTCAAGGAAGTCCGGACCTACGATTCGATCGCCGACATCATGCGCGACGTCGCGCTCGGGCGCATCAAGGCCGGCTTCGCGGACCAGCCGATCGTCGCGTACCAGATCGAGCACGGCGTCAATCGCCAGGTGCGGCTCGTGCCCGAATACCAGAGCGTCGTGAAGGGGCAGGTGTGCTTCATCGTGCGCAAGGGCGACACCGCCATGCTCGAACAGCTCAACGGCGCGATCCGCAAGATGAAGAGCGACGGCACGCTGCAGCAGATCCTGCAGAAGTGGCACATGAGCTGAGCGTCCGCGCCCGAGTTCCGACCGGTATCGCCCGCGCGTCGCGGGCATCCACGGCGGCGCGCCGTCCGGGCGTCGCATAGGAGACCTCATGTTTTTCCAGAACGCGATCGATTTCCTGCCGATCCTGCTGAAGGGCGCGGTGGTCACGATCGAGATCACCGCATGCGCGTTCGTGCTCAGCTCGGTGCTCGGGCTGATCCTCGCATTGCTGAAGGTGTCGCGCAATCGGGCCGTATCGACGGCCGGCAGCACGATCATCAACGTGATCCGCGGGCTGCCGATCATCGTGCAACTGTTCTACATGTACTTCGTGCTGCCCGATCTCGGCGTGCAACTGTCGGCGTTCCAGGCCGGCGTGCTCGGCCTCGGCATCGCGTATTCGGCGTATCAGGCCGAGAATTTCCGCGCCGGCATCGAGGCGATCGATCGCGGCCAGATCGAGGCCGCGCACGCGATCGGCATGCGCGGCCCGATGATCATGCGGCGCGTGGTGCTGCCGCAGGCGTTCCGCATCGCGCTGCCGCCGTACGGCAACACGCTGGTGATGCTGCTGAAGGATTCGTCGGTCGCGTCGACGATCACGGTCGCCGAGATCACGCGCGCCGGCCAGCTGATCGCGTCGTCGACGTTCCAGAACATGAGCGTCTACACGCTCGTCGCGCTGCTGTATCTCGCGCTCGGCCTGCCGCTGATGTTCGGCGTGAACCGGCTCGGCAAGCGGCTCGCACTGAGGAGAGGCGCATGATCCGGATCGATTCGATACACAAGCGGTTTCAGCAGCACGCGGTGCTGAAGGGCGTGAGCCTCGACGTGCGGCAGGGTGAGGTCGTGTGCCTGATCGGGCCGTCGGGTTCCGGCAAGTCGACCGTGCTGCGCTGTATCAACGGCTTCGAGACCTACGACGAAGGGTCGATCACGATCGACGGCGTGAAGGTCGACGCGCATTCGAAGCGGATCCACGAATTGCGAATGCGGGTCGGCATGGTGTTCCAGCGCTTCAACCTGTTCGCACACCGCACGGCGCTCGAGAACGTGATGGAAGGGCCCGTGCACGTGCGGCGCATGCCGGCCGCGCAGGCGCGTGAGCAGGCCCGCGCACTGCTCGACAAGGTCGGGCTCGCGCACCGGATGGATGCATATCCGTCGGAGCTGTCGGGCGGGCAGCAGCAGCGCGTCGCGATCGCGCGCGCGCTCGCGATGGAACCGCAGGCGATCCTGTTCGACGAGCCGACGTCGGCGCTCGACCCCGAGCTCGTCGGCGAAGTGCTCGGCGTGATGCGCGGGCTCGCCCGCGACGGAATGACGATGGTGGTCGTCACGCATGAAATGGCGTTCGCCCGCGAGGTAGCCGATCGCGTGTGCTTCCTGCACGACGGCACCATCTGCGAGAGCGGGCCGGCGCGCGACGTGCTGACGCAACCGACCCATCCCCGCACGCAGGAATTCCTGCGTCGCCTGCTGGCGTCGGACGGCGCCGACCACCCGGATCGAACATGAGCGCAACGAACGCGGCACCCGGATGGCCCGGCTCGCGGTGGCCGGATTCGCTGTGGGCGGCGACCGCCGCGCCTGCGCCCGATACGCCCGCGCTCGACGCGTCCGCGTCGTGCGACGTGGCGATCGTCGGCGCCGGCTTCACCGGCCTGTCGACCGCACTTCATCTGGCCGAACGCGGCGTGAACGTCCGCGTGATCGACGGCGCGCAGCCGGGGTGGGGCGCGTCGGGCCGCAACGGCGGGCAGGTGATTCCCGGGCTGAAATACGACCCCGACGAACTGGTGCGCCGGTTCGGCGACGCGGCCGGCGAGCAGCTTGCCGGCATCGTCGGCGGCGCGGCCGACACGGTGTTCGACCTGATCGCGCGGCACGCGATCGACTGCGATGCGCGTCGCGAAGGCTGGATCCAGCCGGCGCCGACCGCCGCGATGCTCGATACGGTCGCGCGCCGCGCGCAGCAATGGGCCGCGCGCGGCGCGCCGGTCGACGTGCTCGGCCGCGACGACATCGCGCGGCGGCTCGGCACGCCAGCGTATGCGGGCGGCTGGATCGATCGCCGCGCGGGCAGCGTGCAGCCGCTCAGCTATACGCGCGGCCTCGTGCGCGCGGCGCAGGCGAGCGGAGCCGTCGTGCACGGGGCGACCCGCGCCGTCGGGCTGACGCGGGCCGACGGCCGCTGGCGGATCGCGACGTCCGGCGGCGCGACGCTGTCGGCCGAGCGCGTCGTGATCGCGACCAACGGCTACACGGACGGGCTGTGGCCAGGCTTGCGTCAGTCGGTGATCGCCGCGAACAGTTTCATCGTCGCGACGGAACCGCTCGCGCCGGCGCTTGGCCGCGACATCCTCGCCGGCGGCGAGGTCGCATCGGATGCGCGGCGCCTGCTGCTGTACTTCCGCCGCGACGCGGCCGGGCGCCTGCTGATGGGCGGCCGCGGCCCGTTCGCCGACCCGCGCGCGCCGAGCGACTGGCGCCATCTCGAACGCGCGACGACGCTGCTGTATCCGCAACTGAAGGGTGTCCGGTTCGAATACCGCTGGGCGGGGCGCGTCGCGATCACCGCGGATTTCCTGCCGCACGTGCACGAGCCGGCGCCGGGCGTGACGATCGCGCTCGGCTACAACGGCCGCGGCATCGCGATGGCGACGACGCTCGGCAAGCACCTGGCCGCGCATCTGTCGGACGATGCGCAACTGCCGCTGCCGTTGCGCGTCACGCCGATCCGGCCGATTCCGTTGCACGGGCTGCAGCGCTTCTACATCGCGGCCGGGGTCGCCTGGTATCGGTTGCTCGACAGCCTGTCGTGACGCAGGCGCGACAAGGTCGCCGTCCAGGTCGCCATCCGTCGTCCGATCGGGCAGAATCGGCCTGCCCAGTTTCCACCGACGGATGCCGGATGACCGAACCGAATGACCCGAACCAATCGCCTGGCCGCCGCGCTTACGCGAGCTTCGCGCAACGCTATGCGGACATCGCGCCAACCAAGGCGCACAACGCGCTCTACGAGCGTCCGGCCACCCTGGCGCTGCTCGGCGACGTCGACGGCCTGACGGTGCTCGATGCCGGCTGCGGGCCCGGCATCTGCAGCGCGCACCTCGCCCAGGGCGGCGCGACCGTGCATGCGTTCGACGTGACGCCGGAGATGGTCGCGCTCGCGCGAACGCGCTGCGCGGGGCTGGCGGTCGACGTCACGGAAGGCGATCTGGAGGCGCCGCTCGCGTGGCTGCCCGACGCGTCGGTCGACAAGGTGCTGTGCTCGCTCGCGCTCGACTACGTGCGCGACCTCGCACCGACGCTGCGGGAATTCCGGCGCGTCGCGCGCCCCGGCGCAACGCTCGTGTTCTCGATGGCGCATCCGATGCGCGACTGGTTGGACGAACGCACGCGTGGAGACGGTACGTACTTCGATACCTCGCGCTTCGGTTTTCACTGGTCGGGGTTCGGCGAGCCGCGGCCGTACGTCGAGGCATGGCGGCGGCCGCTCGCCGACATCCTGAACGCGGTCGCCGACGGCGGCTGGCGGCTCGACCGCTTCGTCGAACCGAAGCCGCTGCCGGAGATGAAAGCCGTGTCGGAACGGCTTCATGCGGAGCTGTCGCTCGCGCCGGCGTTTGTCTGCATTCGCGCGCGCTGCTGACGCGGCGCTGCGCTCGGCCGGCGTTCAGCGCTGCGGCGGCGGGTCCGTCAGCGTGCCGAGAAACGCTTCGATGTCCTTGATGTCCTGCGCCGTCATCGCGGGCTTGTCGCCGGGCTTGCGATCGAACGGCGCGTCGGTCACGTCGACGTTCGCGCGATATTTCGGCGGGATGTCGTCGTATTCGTCGATCTTGCCGTCCGGCCCGCGCGGATAGAACTTCTGCGGCGAGAGGCTGCGCTCGTTGTAGAACGCCATCACCTGGTCGAGCGTATGGAATACGCCGTTGTGGAAGAACACGTGGCGCGTCGCCGCGTTGCGCAGCGTCGGCGTCAGGAACATCCCGCAGTACTGCGTCTGGTCCTTCAGGTCGTCGCGGAACGGCCCGCACACGCCGAGATCGTGGAACGCCGGGTTGCGGTTCTGCGCGAGCGCGCGGTTGCGCGGTGCGCCGAGCGCCTCGTACTGGTAGTCGGTAAACATCGGCGGCAAGCCGTCCTTGCCGGGCTTCGACAGATGGCAGCCCGCGCAATTGGCCTTGTCCGGATCGTTGAACAGGCGCAGGCCGCGCAACTCGGCCTGCGTGAGGCGCGCGCGGCCTTCGAGCCAGCGGTCGTACTTGCTGTCGTACGGATGGAACGACGGATCCTCGACCTGGTAGCGCGCGATCGCGAACATCGCTTCCGATACCGCGAGCTGCGGCGTGGAGAACACGCGCGCGCCGAACAGTTGCTCGAACTGCGCGCGATGCGACGACTGCGCGAGCTTGCGCGCGACGTCGTCGATGCTCGCGTTCGCCATCTCGACCGGATTCAGCAGCGGCCCGAACGCCTGTTGCTGCAGCGTATCGGCGCGGCCGTCCCAGAACATCCCGCCCTGCGGCACGAGCTGCGGCGCCGCCGACGTGCCGGCCACCTTCTGCGCCTTGACGACGCCGGCCGCCGCCGCGGCCTGCTGCGCGACGCTCGGCGCGGCGTCGTTCTCGCCGGCATCGGGGCCGATGCTGAAATTCGGCTGACGGTACAGGTACATCAGCGACGGCGGCGGACGATAGCCCTGCTGCGTCATCGCGAGGCCGCCCGGCTGCACGTCGAGCGCGTTCGGCGGGCCGTACGCGTGATCGGGGTTGTGACACGACGCGCAAGACTGCTTGCCCGACGCCGACAGCGACGGATCGTGGAACAGCGCGCGCCCGAGCTGCGCGACCGCCGACAACGGCTGCGCGGCAGGCCGCTGGAGCGCCGGATGCGGGGCGC
>NZ_CM003769.1 GCF_001547525.1 Burkholderia anthina | reverse complement strand
CCGGATCGATAGACTGTTTGAATGCGCGCATGAGCCGCCTCGCCGCCCGCCGCGAACCGTACGCCAGCGGCCACTCGGGGTTCGGTCCGCGTGCGCCGTCGGGAGAAGCATCACGCGTGCCCGCCCCGTACGCCCACGCAGCGCCGGCTTCAGCGCGGTGCGTGCGTGTCCTCGTCGTCCGGGAAATAGCGCGTGTCGGTCAGTTGGGCGATGCCGTCGAGATCCGGAAAGATCGTCGCGATGCTCACGCCGACGCCGGCAAGCTCCTGCCTGATCGACGCGAACCGGCGGGCCGGCACGGCGATGCGCACGAGGCGGCCGGCGAGATCCGCGTCCTCGTCGAGCGGCACGAAGCGCCCGCCGCGCGTCATAACGGTGAATCGTGAACCAGCCGTCCTGCGCGGTGATCCTCGGCATGACGTGACGCGGCCGGAACACCTTGGTGCGCGTGACCTCCAGCGGCGCGCCGGTCCGCGGCGGTCGCGATGTCGTCGGCGTCGTGCGACAGGCACCACACCACGCCGTCGCCGCCCGATTCGCCCGCGCGCCTGACCGCGAACCACAGCGCGGCCAGCGCGTTGCCGGACCAGTCGAGCAGGCGCGTGCGCATCCCGTGCTGCTGCGCGAGCGCGAGCCAGTCGCATGCCTCGAGGTTCTGCCCGGGTTCGAGATGCGGCAGCGCGCGCCGCGTGAATTCGTCGAGCATCCGCGCTTCGACGTCGGGCGACGCGTGCTGCCGCGCGATGCCCGGCGCGAGCGGCCAGCCGGCATTGCACTGGCCGCGAAAAAAGCCGCAGCGCCATCGTCTGCCGCTGCGCGCCGATCATGGTCATGTAGTCGGCGACGCTGTCGATCGAGCGGCCTGTGCTCTCGCGCTTACCGTCCATGCATCGCACCTCCCGTCGCGCCTGCCCGTCCACGCGGCCATCGACTCGGCGCGCGTCCGACGTCGCCGCTTGCCGGATGCGGAACCACCGGTACGGCCGCCCGCGTATCGCCGTCTCGCATCGCGGTTCACGGCGTGCTGCCGTGCTCCTTCTGCCAGCGCTCCATCAACGCGATCTCGTCGCGCTGCGCGGCGACGATCCGGCTCGCGAGCTGCCGCAGCGTCGGGTCCTTGCCGTATTTGAGTTCGACCTGCGCCATGTCGATCGCGCCCTGGTGATGCGGCGCCATGTGCGCGACGAAATCGCGGTCGGCGTCGCCCGTATACGGCGCGCTTTCCATCGCTTCCATCATTTTTCGGTCGGCGCGCTTGAACGCCTGCGTGGACGTGTCGGGCACGCTGACCGGATTGGCCGGGCGCAACTGTGCGGCCGCGGGCAGCGCCGACGCGCACGCCGCGAGCAGCGCGCTGGCGGCACAACGGCGTATGGATGAACGGTTGAATGCACGCATGAGACGAATCCTCGACAAGAAAGTGAACGGTCCGCGTGCGTCATCCCCCTTCCGTTCGCACGCATTGAAACGGCTGAGGCCGCGCGACCCGCGTTACCGCCACCACGCACGCGCGTCGCTGGGCGCGACCAGCGTGCGAATGCGGCCATCGTTGCGCTCCGGTCAGCTTGCTCGTTGCTCGCGGATGCCGCGTGCAACCGCCGTGCCCGACGCACGCGGCGCGGCACGTGCCTTGCGCGGCAGCCCCGCATCGGCTCATCCCGAACCAAGGAGAAACGGCATGGCGACAGTGGCGGATTTCATCGTCCAGCGGCTGTACGACTGGGGCGTGCGCCGCATCTACGGCTACCCGGGCGACGGCATCAACGGCTTTTTCGGCGCGCTGAACCGCGCGGACGGCAAGATCGAATTCATCCAGGCTCGCCACGAGGAGATGGCGGCCTTCATGGCGTCCGCGCATGCAAAATTTACAGGCGAGCTCGGCGTATGCGTCGCGACCTCCGGCCCCGGCGCCACGCACCTCGTGACGGGCCTGTACGACGCGCGGCTCGACCACATGCCCGTGCTCGCGATCGTCGGCCAGCAGGCGCGCGCGGCGCTCGGCGGCCACTACCAGCAGGAAGTGGATCTGCCGGCCCTTTACAAGGACGTTGCGGGCGCATTCGTTCAGCTTGCGACGGTACCGGGCCAGGTGCGGCACCTGGTCGACCGCGCGGTGCGCACCGCGCTCGGCGCGCGCACGGTCACCGCGCTCGTGCTGCCGAACGACCTGCAGGAGCTCGACTACGCGCCACCGAAGCGCGCGCACGGCACCGTGCATTCGGGGGTAGGCTATACGGCACCGAAAGTCGTCCCGTACGCGGACGACCTGCGGCGCGCGGCCGACGTGCTCAACGCGGGATCGAAAGTCGCGCTGCTGGTCGGCGCCGGCGCGCTGAAGGCGACCGACGAAGTCATCGCGGTGGCCGACCGGCTCGGCGCCGGCGCCGCGAAGGCGCTGCTGGGCAAGGCCGCGCTGCCGGACGACCTGCCGTGGGTCACCGGCTCGATCGGGCTACTCGGCACGAAGCCCAGCTACGAGCTGATGACCGAATGCGCGACACGCTGCTGGTCGTCGGCTCCGGCTTTCCGTATTCGGAGTTCCTGCCGAAGGAAGGCCAGGCGCGCGGCGTGCAGATCGACCTGAAGGCCGACATGCTGAGCCTGCGCTATCCGATGGAAGTCAATCTGGTCGGCGACAGCGCCGAGACGCTGCGCGCGCGCTGCTGCCGCTCCTGAACGAGCGGCGCGACACCGCATGGCGCGACCGGATCGCGAAATGGAACCGCGACTGGCGCGAGACGCTCGCCGCCCGCGCGGCCGCGAAGGCCAGCGCGGGCCGCGGAGTGAATCCGCAACGCGCGTTCACCGAGCTGTCGCCGCGCCTGCCCGACGACGTGATCCTGACGAGCGATTCGGGCTCCTGCGCGAACTGGTATGCGCGCGACCTGATGATGCGGCGCGGGATGATGGGATCGCTGTCCGGCGGCCTCGCGTCGATGGGCGCCGCGGTGCCTTACGCGATCGCCGCGAAGTTCGCGCACCGGTGCGCCCGGTGATCGCGATGGTCGGCGACGGCGCGATGCAGATGAACAACATGGCCGAGCTGATCACGGTCGCGAAATACTGGCGCCAGTGGCCCGACCGCGCTGGATCTGCATGGTGCTGAACAACGAGGACCTGAACCAGGTCACGTGGGAGCAGCGCGTGATGGAGGGCGACCCGAAGTTCGACCGCGTCGCAGCAGATCCCGAACGTGCCGTACTACCGCTTCGCGACCCTCCCTCGCCTCAAGGGCATCTACGTCGACGATCCGGAACAGCTCGGCGCCGGCGTGGGACGAAGCGCTCGCGTCCGACCGGCCGGTCGTGCTCGAAGTGAAGAGCGACCCCGAGGTGCCGCCGCTGCCGCCGCACGTGACGCTGCAGCAGGCGAAGCATTTTGCCGAAACGCTGGCGAAAGGCGACCCGCGTGAAGCGAACGTGATCGTCGAGACCGCGCGGCAGGTGCTGTCGGCCGTGCTGCCCGGCAACGGCGAACACGGCGACAAGCGCGGCAAAGGCGAATCGTAAGGCAAGCGCGCGGGACGGTGCTGGCCGATGTCGGCGTCGTCTCGCCCGTCGCCCGGCCGTGCGAGCACCGCCGAGCACCGCCGAGCACCGCGTTTACGACGCCTGACTTGCGCGAGTGTGAACGGGAAATCCCGCACATGGGCCGCGCCCTCACGTCGTACTCCTCGGATCGCAGCCCGACATCGTCACGGAAGCCGAGTGGCCGTTCGAACAGCGCGTGCGCGTCGTCCGCGCCGCTGTATCCGGTACACCTGCACGAGCCGGAAGCCGGCCGCGGAAAAGCGCGTTCGGCGACGTGAATGGCCGCCCAAATTTACAAGCCGGCTGTAACGCACCGGCCGTCGTGCACGTCATCCCGCCCTTCCACAGCCGCATGCGTGCGAGCCGCGTGCGCATGAAATTTGCTCCGCCGCGAACGGCCGTCGTCATGCCGCCCAACCCGGCAAGGAGTCGCGTTGCCCGTTCCGCCGTTCCTGAAAACCCGTCATGCCGCATGGATCGCACCGGTCGCGTGGACGATCGTGCCGATCGTCGCGCGCGCGGCCGCCGCGCCTGCCGAGCCCGGCAATCCGTCCGCGCCGCTGCCGCTCGCGTACGTCGTGCACGCGGCCGGCCCTGCGGCGCAGCCGGTCTTCGTGCTCGGCTGGGCGCTGCTCGCGCTGTGCACGTTCGTCTGCGTCGCGATCGCGGTGCTGCTGGCTGATCGCGCTGTTTCGCCGTCGCGCGCAGGCAGGCGCCGGCCACGGCAGCGGGCTGACGATCGTGACCGGTGGGCACCGCGATCTCGATCGTGCTGCTGTTCGGCGCGCTCGTCTACATGCTGCGGGTGCTGGGTGCCGTCGCGGCGCCGCCGCGTCCGCCCGCGCTGGACGATCGCCGTGACCGCGCAGGACTGGTGGTGGGCCGTGCGTTATCCGGACGATATTGACGGGGCCGGCTTCGTCACGGCGAACGAGATCCATATTCCGGTAGGCGAACCCATCGCAATCGAACTGAAGAGCGCCGACGTGATCCACGCGTTCTGGGTGCCGCAACTCGCCGGCAAGACGCAGACGATACCCGGCCAGACCAATCGCCAATGGCTGCAGGCCGACCGGCCGGGCGTCTATCGCGGGCAGTGCTCGCAATACTGCGGCGCGCAGCACGCGCACATGGCGTTCGAAGTCGTGGCCGAGCCGCCGGCCGCGTTCCGTGCGTGGCTCGCCGCGCAGCGCCAACCGGCTCCGGCCCCCGCGGCGAGCGCCGAACGCCGCGGCCAGCGCGTGTTCGCCGCGCGCTGCGCGGGCTGTCACGCGGTGCGCGGCACCGACGCGGCGGGCGACGCGGGCCCCGATCTCACGCACGTCGGCACGCGCCGGCTGCTCGCGGCCGGCACGCTCGACAACACGCCCGACAACCTGCGCCGCTGGGTCGCGCATGCGCAGCAGATCAAGCCGCAGTCGCTGATGCCGTCGATCGCGCTCGCGCCGCGCGACGCCGACGATCTCGCCGCGTATCTGGCGACGCTGCACTGAATCGAGGATGCCGATGGCCATTGCCCGCGACACGCCGGCCCCGCTCAACCGCGTACCCGATCTCGGCGAAGCGCCGCCCGGTTCCGCGCACGAGCGCGCGCTGGCCGAGCTGTGGGAATCGGAACCCGGCTGGCGCGGCTGGCTCGGCACCGTCGATCACAAGCGCATCGGGCTGCGCTACATCGTCACCGCGTTCGCTTTCCTGCTGCTCGGCGGCGTGGAGGCGCTCGTGATGCGCATCCAGCTCGCACGACCGAACGCGACGCTGCTCACGCCCGCGCAATACGATTCACTGTTCACGATGCACGGCGTCACGATGATCTTCCTGTACGCGCTGCCGGTGCTGTCCGGCTTCGCGAACTACCTGTGGCCGCTGATGCTCGGCTCGCGCGACATGGCGTTCCCGCGGCTGAACGCGTTCTCGTACTGGTCGTTCCTGTTCGCCGGGTTGTTCCTGTACGCGAGCTTTCCGCTCGGCGCGGTGCCGGACGGCGGCTGGTTCAACTACGTGCCGCTCACGTCGCTCGACTACAGCGCCGGCGCGAACATCGACATCTATGCGCTCGGGATGATCCTGCTCGGCATCTCGACGACCGGCGGCGCCGCGAACTTCGTCGTCACGCTGCTGCGGATGCGCGCGCACGGCATGTCGATCGACCGCGTGCCGATCATCGTGTGGGGCACGCTGACCGCGTCGGTCGCGAACCTGGTGGCGGTGCCGTCGGTGAGCCTCGCGTTCCTGCTGCTGTGGCTCGACCGCAATGCGGGCACGCACTTCTTCGACGTCGCGCACGGCGGCCGGCCGCTGTTGTGGCAGCACCTGTTCTGGATGTTCGCGCATCCGTGGGTGTACGTGGTCGTGCTGCCGGCGATGGGGATCGTGTCGGACGCCCTGCCGACCTTCTGTCGACGGCCGCTCGTCGCGTACGAGGCCGTCGCGGTATCGACGGTGGCGACGATGCTGATCGGCTTCGAGGTGTGGGTCCACCACATGTTCGCGACCGGCATCGCGCCGCTCGCGCTCGCGTTCTTCGGCGCCGCGAGCATGCTGATCTCGATTCCGAGCGCGGTCGCGGTGTTTGCGTGGATCGCGACGATCTGGACCGGCCGCCCCGTGTTTCGCACGCCGTTCCTGTATTTCGCGGGCTTCGTGCTGATGTTCGTGATCGGCGGCGTGTCGGGCGTGATGACGGCGGCCGTGCCGCTCGACTGGCAGCTCACCGATACGTACTTCGTCGTCGCGCACCTGCATTACGTGCTGCTCGGCATCAACGTGTTCCCGGTGCTCGGCGGCGTCGCGTACTGGTTCCCGAAGTTCACCGGGCGGATGATGAACGAGCGGCTCGGCCGCTGGACCTTCTGGGTCGTGCTGATCGGCTTCAACCTCGGCTTCTTCCCGATGCACGTTTCCGGGTTGCTCGGGATGCCGCGACGCATCTATACGTATCCATCGGGGATGGGCTGGGACACGTCTAACCTGCTGACGACGATCGGCTCGTTCGTGTTCGGGATCGGCATCGTGATGTTCGTCGTCAACGCGCTGGTGAGCGCACGGCGCGGCGTGCGCGCCGGCGACAATCCGTGGGGCGCGGCGGGCCTCGAGTGGTCGGTCGCGTCGCCGACGCCCGTGTACAACTTCGCGGTGCTCCCGCTCGTCGCGTCGCGGCATCCGCTGTGGGAAACGCGCGACGATCCGACGCGCACCAGCCTGCGGGTCGGCTACCGGCTCGCACACGGGCGCGAGGCGCTCGCCGTCACGCCGCTCGCCGCGGCGCCGAGCGCGATCCTGAAGATGCCCGACGACAGTTGCGTGCCGTTCGTGCTCGCGCTGCTGGCGACCGCCGTGTTCGCGGCGATGCTCGTGCGCTCGCCGACGCTCGTGTGCGTGGCCGCGGCCGGTTGCGCGGTCGCCACCGCCGTGTGGCTGTGGCCGCGCCGCGCGCTCGGGCAACGTGCTCACCTGCCCGCCCGCGCGAACACGCAGACGCCTGCCGCGGCCGCCGGGCCGCAGCCGGCCGAACCGCCGTCGGCCACGGTACCGGCCGGCGCGCCGGCCGGCTGCATCGACCCGCTGCCGGTCGGCAGTTGCGGCGAACGCGCGGGCGGCTGGTCGGGTGTGCTCACGCTGATCGTGACCGAGGCCGGGCTGTTCGGCTATCTGCTGTTCTGCTATTTCTACCTGCAGTCGCAATGGTCCGCGCCGTGGCCGCCCGAAGGGATGCCGAAGATCGGGCTCGCGGCCGTCAACACGGTCGTGCTGCTGTCGAGCAGCGTGTTCGTGTGGCTCGCCGAGCGCGCGGTGCGGGCCGAGCGGCAGGCCCGCGCGGTCGCGATGCTCGTCGTCGCGCTGGTGCTCGGCACCGCGTTCGCGCTGGTCCAGCTTCACGAATGGCGCGACCATCCGTACGGCCCGACCGCGCACCTGTACGGCAGCCTCTATTTCACGATCACCGGGTTCCACCTCGCGCATGTCGTGGCCGGCCTCGCGATCCTCGCGCTGCTCGCGGGGTGGACGGCCGCCGGTTTCTTCAGCCGCGAGCGACGCGTCGCGCTGACGGTCGGCGGGCTCTACTGGCACTTCGTCGACATCGTGTGGCTGTTCATCTTCACCGCGCTGTACGTATCGCCGTTCTGGCTGAGGAGCACGGGATGAGCGACGCCCGACGCGCGTGGACCCCGCTGCTCGCGATCGCGGCCGGCCTCGTCGGCGCGCCCGCGCTGTGGTTTGCGCAGATGCTCGTGTCCGAAACGCTCGCGTCCACCGCATGCTATCCGCTCGGCGTCGCGCAGGCCGCGCCGCGCTGGACGCATGTCGGCGTGTGGCTCGCACTGATCGCCGCGGGCGCGTTCGCACTGGCCGCGGCCTGCGCGACGTGGCTCGCGCGGGCGTGGCGGCACCGATATCGACGCGATGCCGATGCGCCCGCCGTGACGCGCGACGATAGTACGCGCTTTCTCGCGCGCTGCGGAATGCTCGCCGCGCTCGGCTTCGTGATCGGTCTCGTGTTCACGGGAATCGTCACGGCTTTCGTGGGGCCTTGCAGTCCATGGCGCTGATCTCGTTCGCTTCGTGCTGCGTTCCCGGCCGCCGTGCGGGTGTCGCGCTCGCGCTGTGTGTCATGCTCGGCGCGTGCGACATGCAGCCCGACGACAACGCAGCGGCAGCCGGCGATACGGCCGACGCCGCGTCGGCGGCCGAAGCGCCCGAGCCAGCGTCTGGCTGGCGGTTCGTGCGGATTCACGCGTCGGCGGCCGATGCCGGTGCGTCGATGTCCGCTCGTGCGAGAGAGGATCCGCGGCTTTCACGCAAGCGGAAGGCGAGTGTCGCCAATGCGGCAGCGTCCGGCGCTTCCGCCCCGCCGCCGGACTCCGCTTCCGCGTCGACCGCCCGCCGCCCGGTCATTGCTGCGGCGGCGGCGAGCGCCGACGCCGCGACGATCGCGCGCGGCCGCTATCTCGCGCTGGCCGGCGATTGCGCCGCGTGCCACGACGCGGCCGACCATACGCCGTACGCGGGCGGCCAGCCGGTGAATTCGCCGTTCGGGCCGATCTATGCGCCGAACATCACGCCGGACCCGACGCACGGGATCGGCCACTACACGCTGCGCCAGTTCGACGACGCGTTGCGGCGCGGCGTGCGCGCGGACGGCAGCCGGCTGTATCCGGCGATGCCGTACCCGTCGCTCGCGCACCTGACCGACGACGACGTGCGCGCGCTGTACGCGTATTTCATGCGCGGCGTCGCGCCTTCCCCGAACGCGGCGAAGCTCACGCAACTCCCGTTTCCGTTCAACCAGCGCTGGGCCCTCGGGCTGTGGAGCCTCGCGTTCGCGAACCGCGACCGGTTCACGCCCCAGCCGTCGCAATCAGCGCAATGGAATCGCGGTGCGTATCTCGTGCAGGGGCTCGGCCATTGCGGCGCATGCCATACGCCGCGCGGGCCGGCCTACAACGAACGCGGCTACGACGAACGCAGCCCCGCGTTCCTGACCGGCGGTATCAACGATCACTGGTTCGCGCCGAACCTGACCGGCGCGGACTCGGACGGCCTCGGCCGCTGGTCGACCGACGACATCGCCGCGTTCCTGCGCAGCGGCCATGCGGCGCGCGGCTCGGTGTTCGGCGCGATGGCCCCGGTCGTCGGCGAAAGCACTGCATTGCTGACGGAGGACGATCGTCGGGCGATCTCCGTGTACCTCAAATCGTTGCCCGCGCAACCGACCGCCGCGACGAATCCGCTGGGCGTCGGCGTGCCGCGGTTGACGCCCGCCGGCCCGCGCCCGGAAAGCGGCCAGCAAGCGCCCGGGGCCGGTGTGTATGCGGGGTTCTGTGCACGTTGCCACGGTGCGGACGGCACGGGCGTGCGCGATCACGGGCCGGCGCTCGCGAGCAGTTCGGTCGTGCTGGCCGCCGATCCGACGAGCACGATTCGGATCGTCGTCGAAGGCGCTCGGCCGGCGCCGGGTGAAAACGGCCCCGTGCAGCGGATGCCGGCGATGCGCGGCACGTTGACGAGCGGAGAAATCGCGGCGGTGGTCAGTTACGTGCGCGGCGCGTGGGGGAATCGGGCGGCGCCGGTGTCGGAGCAGGATGTGAGGCGGTTGCGGGGAGCGATCCATCGATAGTCGCGTGCCGCATGCAGGGCTTCCCGAACGATGCCGATCAGAGGCTCCGGCGCTACCGCTACCGGCTCGCAACGGCCTCGGCCTCCGGCGCCTGCCATCCTCCACCGAGCGCCTTGAACGCCGCGACCGCCGCACGCGCCGATTCGGTTCGCGCCTGCACGCGTTCGTCGGACGCGCGCAGCAAGCTTTCGTCGGCCTGCAACACTTCGATCAGGCTGACGACGCCTTTCTGGTAAGCCGCGAACGACGCGGCCCGCGCGCGGCCGAGCGAATCGACGCCGCTGGCCAGCACGGCCGCCTGTTCGTCACGCTTGACGAGCGCAGAGAACGCATTTTCGACATCCTCGGTGGCGTGCAGCGCCGCGAGCCGATACGCGGCCAGCATTTCGGCTTCCTTTCCTTTGGCGTCGGCGATCTGCGCATTGATCCGGCTGAAGTCGAACAGGCGCCAGCGCAGGCCGAGCACGCCGGCCGCCTGGTTCGCGCCGCCGGCAAACAGGTTGCCCGCGCCCATCGTCGTCGCGCTGCCGAGCAATCCGCTCAGCGAAAACTTCGGGTAATACTCGGCAATCGCCACGCCGATGCGCGCGTTCGACGCCGCAAGGCGTCGCTCGGCGACCATCAGGTCGGGCCGCCGCCTGAGCAATTCGCCCGGCGTGCCCGTCGCCGCGATCCGCGGCGCCACCGGCACGTCGCCGCCGTCGAGCAATTCCGCGCGATGCGTGCCGGGCTGCGCACCGAGCATCACGTCGAGCGCATTCATCGCCGTGTCCAGCGCCGCCTCGAGCACCGGCACCGTCGCACGAACCTGCGCGAGCGCACCTTCGGCCTGCCTGACCTGAAGCTCCGCCGCGAGCCCCTTCCCGTACAGCAGGTTGATCGTCGACAACAGATCCTGTTCGGTCCGCACCTGATGCCGCGCGACCTCCAGCCGGCCCTGCAACCCGCGAATCGTGATGTAGATGTCTGCCGTCTGCGCGGCGACGGCCAAGCGCGTGGCAACCGCCGCCGCTTCGGATGCCTGATAGTCGGCAAGCGCGGCTTGCCGCCCGCGGCGCAGCCCGCCGAACACATCCAGCTCCCAGCTCGCGTTGAAATCGGCTTCGTAGGCGCTCCCGTGACGGTCGAAACCGGGCGTCGAATTCAGAACGCGCCCCAACGGCGTTTCGACCGACTGGTAGGCGCGCGCGGCCTGGCCGGTCACATTGCCAGACGGCAACAGCGCCGCATTGGCCGCCCCGAGCCCGGCACGCGCTTGCGTGACGCGGGCCGCGGCCTGCGCGAGATCGAGGTTCCGTGCAAGTGCGAGCGTGACGAACCGGGTCAACTGCGGATCGCCGAAGCCCGTCCACCACGTCGCGAGTTCGGCATCGGCCGCCGCGCGCCGCTGCTCCACGGCGCTCTGGCCCTGGAAGCGCTGCGGCATGGCGACGTCCGGCCGCACGTAGTCGGGACCGACGGCACATCCCGCAGACAGGAGCGCGGCGAGCAGCGCGGCAACGATGGGTTTCGGTAGCATGACGGTTTCAGTCAAGATCAGGTAGTGACTATAATACCAAATAGTCACTCGTTGTCCATCCCTGCCAGCCGCAACCCATGAAAGAAAACACCGCTTCCCCCGCGCCCGCACGCGGCCCGGCCGATCACGACGTGCGCGATCAGATCGTGGCCGCCGCCACCGAGCACTTCAGCCGGTACGGCTACGAGAAGACGACCGTGTCCGACCTCGCGAAGTCCATCGGCTTCTCGAAGGCCTATATCTACAAGTTCTTCGAGTCGAAACAGGCGATCGGCGAGATGATCTGCGCGAACTGCCTGCATGAAATCGAGACCGACGTGCGCGCCGCCGTTGCCGAAGCGGAACTGCCGACCGAAAAGTTGCGGCGCATGTTCAAGGTTTCTACCGAAGCGAGCCTGCGGCTGTTCTTCCGCGACCGCAAGCTGTACGACATCGCCGCGTCGGCCGCCACCGGCAACTGGCAGTCGGTGCAGGCCTATGAGGCCCGTGTGCAGAAGCTGCTGCGCGAGGTGCTGCAGGCAGGCAGGCAAAGCGGCGAGTTCGAGCGCAAGACGCCGCTGGACGAAACCGCGACGGCGATCTACCTCGTGATGCGGCCGTACCTGAATCCGCTGCTGCTGCAGTACAACCTCGACACGACCGACGCCGCGCCCGCGCAGTTGTCGAGCCTGGTGCTCCGCAGCCTCGCCCCATGAACCGGCACCGTTTGTGACCATTGACTATTTTGGTCACTAGATACACAATGAAAGCCCCGATCACCTCGTCAGTGGGTCTTTCATGGTCCGGCGTCGCCTCGCTCTCCTTGCAGTCGCTTCCGCGCTGCCCCTCGCGCTAGCCGCCTGCAGCGGAAAAGCGCCTTCCGATCCGCGCACGGAAGCGCCGCTCGTGCGTACCGCCATCGTGCACGCAGCCGCGCCCGCGTCGCGGTCGTTTACCGGCACCGTCGCCGCCCGCGTGCAGAGCGACCTCGGGTTCCGGGTGTCCGGCAAGGTGCTGGAGCGGCTCGTCGATACCGGGCAAACCGTCCGCCGCGGCCAGCCGCTGATGCGCATCGACCCGGTCGACCTGAAGCTCGCGGCGCGCGCACGCGACGAAGCGGTGGCCGCGGCACGGGCACGCGCGCGGCAGACCGCCGAAGACGAAGCGCGCTACCGCGACCTGCGCGGCACCGGCGCGATATCGGCATCGGCCTATGACCAGGTCAAGGCCGCGGCCGACGCCGCGAAAGCCCAGTTGAGCGCCGCCGAGGCCGACGCCGACGTCGCGCGCAATGCGACCGGCTATGCGGAATTGGTCGCGGACGGCGACGGCGTCGTGATGGAAACGCTCGCGGAGCCCGGCCAGGTCGTCAGCGCCGGCCAGCCGGTCGTGCGGCTCGCGCACGCCGGCAACCGGGAAGCGGTGATCCAGTTGCCGGAAACGCTGCGCCCCGCGGTCGGATCCATCGCGCAGGCGGAACTGTTCGGCAAGCCGGGCGCGAGTGTCCCCGCGACGCTGCGCCAGTTGTCCGACACCGCGGATGCGCGAACGCGCACGTTCGAAGCGCGCTACGTGTTGCAGGGCGCGCTGGCCGCCGCACCGCTGGGCGCGACCGTCACGATCCGCATGCCGGACGACGCGCGCGCGACGCCGCAAGCCGGCGTGCAGGTACCGATCGGCGCGTTGCTGGATGCAGGCAAAGGGCCCGGCGTGTGGGTCGTCTCGGGCGATCCGGCCAAGGTGGGATGGCGGCCCGTCACGGTCGAGCATCTGGACGACGACAGCGCACGCGTGTCCGGCGCACTGAAGCAAGGCGAGCGGGTCGTCGCGCTCGGCGCGCAGTTGCTGCGCGACGGCGAAGCGGTTCGCGTGGCTGCCACGGCCGCACACGAAGGAGCACGGCCGTGAGCGAACGCCGCTTCAACCTGTCGGCGCTCGCGGTGCGCGAGCGCGCGATCACGCTGTTCCTGATCTGCCTGATTTCGCTCGCGGGGCTCGTATCGTTCTTCAAGCTGGGGCGCGCGGAAGACCCGGCCTTCACCGTCAAGGTGATGACCATCGTCACCGCATGGCCGGGCGCGACCGCGCAGGAAATGCACGACCAGGTGGCCGAAAAGATCGAAAAGCGCATGCAGGCGTTGCGCTGGTACGACCGCACTGAAACCTACACGCGCCCCGGCCTCGCGTTCACGACGCTGACGTTGCTCGACAGCACGCCGCCGTCCGAGGTGCAGGAGCAGTTCTATCAGGCGCGCAAGAAAATCGGCGACGTCGCGAACGATCTGCCGGCCGGCGTGATCGGCCCGATGGTCAACGACGAATACGCGGACGTCACGTTCGCGCTGTTCGCGCTGAAGGCCAAGGGCGAACCGCAGCGCCTGCTGGTGCGCGATGCGGAGACGCAGCGCCAGCGGCTGCTGCATGTGCCGGGCGTGAAGAAGGTCGACATCATCGGCGAACAGGCGGAGCGCATCTACGTGCAGTTGTCGCACGACCGGCTCGCGACGCTCGGCGTGAGCCCGCAGGACGTATTCGCCGCGCTCAATGGCCAGAACGCGCTGACGCCGGCCGGCTCCGTCGAGACGCGCGGGCCGGAGATCTTCATTCGCATGGACGGCGCGTTCGACAAGCTGCAGAAGATTCGCGACACGCCGATCGTCGCGCAGGGCCGCACGTTGAAACTGTCGGACATCGCCACCGTCGAGCGCGGCTACGAAGACCCGTCCACCTTCATGATCCGCAACAACGGCGAACCCGCGCTGCTGCTCGGCGTCGTGATGCGCGACGGCTGGAACGGGCTCGACCTCGGCCGCGCGCTGGACCGGGAAGTCGGCGCGATCAACGCGGAGTTGCCGCTCGGCATGAGTCTGACCAAGGTCACCGACCAGTCCGTGAACATCAGCTCGGCCGTCGACGAGTTCATGGTCAAGTTCTTCGCCGCGCTGCTCGTCGTGATGCTGGTGAGCTTCGTCAGCATGGGCTGGCGCGTCGGCCTCGTCGTCGCCGCGGCCGTGCCGCTGACGCTGGCCGTGGTGTTCGTCGTGATGGCCGCCACCGGCAAGAACTTCGATCGAATCACGCTCGGTTCGCTGATCCTCGCGCTCGGTCTGCTCGTCGACGACGCGATCATCGCGATCGAAATGATGGTCGTGAAGATGGAGGAAGGCTACGACCGCGTGGCCGCGTCGGCTTACGCGTGGAGCCATACGGCCGCGCCGATGCTGGCCGGCACGCTGGTCACCGCGGTCGGCTTCATGCCGAACGGCTTCGCGCGCTCCACCGCCGGCGAATACACGAGCAACATGTTCTGGATCGTCGGGATCGCGCTGATCGCATCGTGGGTCGTCGCCGTCGCGTTCACGCCGTATCTCGGCGTGAAGATGCTGCCGAACCTCAAGAAGTTCGAAGGCGGTCACGATGCGATCTACGACACGCCGCGCTACAACCGTTTCCGACAGGTGCTGACGCGCGTGATTGCGCGTAAATGGCTGGTTGCGGGGTCCGTCGTCGGCCTGTTCGTACTCGCCATTCTCGGCATGGCCGTCGTCAAGAAGCAGTTCTTCCCGATCTCCGATCGCCCCGAGGTCCTCGTCGAGGTGCAGATGCCGTACGGCACGTCGATTTCTCAAACGAGCGCGGCCACGTCGAAGGTCGAAGCGTGGCTCGCGAAGCAGAAGGAAGCGAGGATCGTCACCGCGTACGTCGGCCAGGGCGCGCCGCGCTTTTATCTGGCGATGGGGCCGGAGCTGCCCGATCCGTCGTTCGCGAAGATCGTCGTGCGCACCGACAGCCAGGACGAGCGCGACGCGTTGAAGGCACGCCTGCGGCGGGCCATCGCCGACGGCCTCGCGCCCGACGCGCGCGTGCGTGTGACGCAGCTCGTGTTCGGCCCGTATTCGCCGTTCCCGGTCGCGTATCGGGTCACGGGCCCCGATCCGGACACGCTGCGCGGCATCGCGGCCGACGTCGAGCGCGTGATGGCCGGCAGCCCGATGATGCGCACGGTCAATGCCGATTGGGGCACGCGCGCGCCGGCGCTGCATTTCACGTTGGAGCAGGACCGCCTGCAGGCCGTCGGGTTGACGTCCAGCGCGGTCGCGCAGCAGTTGCAGTTTCTGTTGACCGGGGTGCCCGTCACCGAAGTGCGCGAGGATATCCGGACCGTGCAGGTGGTCGCACGCTCGGGCGGCGATGCACGGCTCGACCCGGCGCGGCTCGACGACTTCACGCTCGCCGGCGCGAACGGGCAGCGCATTCCGCTGTCGCAGGTCGGCAAGGTCGACGTGCGCATGGAAGAGCCGATCATGCGCTGGCGCGATCGCGTGCCGACGCTCACGGTGCGCGGCGACATCGCCGACGGCCTGCAGCCGCCGGACGTGTCGGCCGCGATCACGAAGCAGCTTCAGCCGATCGTCGCCGCGCTGCCGAGCGGCTATCGAATCGAGGAAGCCGGCTCGATCGAGGAATCCGGCAAGGCCACGAAGGCGATGCTGCCGCTGTTCCCGATCATGCTGGCGGTGACGCTGATCATCATCATCTTCCAGGTGCGCTCGATCTCCGCGATGGTGATGGTGTTCCTGACGAGCCCGCTCGGCCTGATCGGCGTGGTGCCGACGCTGATCCTGTTCCGGCAGCCGTTCGGCATCAATGCGCTGGTGGGCCTCATCGCGCTGTCGGGGATCCTGATGCGCAACACGCTGATCCTGATCGGCCAGATTCACCAGAACGAACAGGCGGGGCTGGATCCGTTCCACGCGGTCGTCGAAGCGACCGTGCAGCGGGCGCGCCCGGTGGTTCTCACCGCGCTGGCGGCCGTGCTCGCGTTCATTCCGCTCACGCATTCGGTGTTCTGGGGCACGCTCGCGTACACGCTGATCGGCGGCACGTTCGCCGGGACGATCCTCACGCTGATGTTCCTGCCGGCGATGTATGCGATCTGGTTCAGGATCCGGCCCGGTCATTCCGCCGCCGCCCGCCACGGCGGACATGAACCGGCAGCGCCTGCCACGACCGCACTTCAGCCCGCGCTGGATGCGCGCGATTGATATTCCCCATTCCCCGTATCGAAGGAAACAGCCATGTCGAATTCCACCGTTGTCGTCGTGACCGGCGTGTCGTCGGGCATCGGGCGCGTCGCCGCAGAACGATTCGCCAAACGGGGCTGCCGCGTGTTCGGCACCGTGCGCAGCATCGCGCGAACGGCGCCCGTCGCCGGCGTCGAGCTGATCGAGATGGACGTGCGTGACGACGCGTCCGTTCGATCCGGCATCCGGACGATCATCGACCGCGCCGCGCGTATCGACGTGCTCGTGAACAATGCGGGCATGAGCCTGATCGGCGCGGTGGAGGAAACGTCGGTGGACGAAGCCGAGGCGTTGTTCGACACCAATGTATTCGGCATCCTGCGCACGACCCGCGCGGTACTTCCGCACATGCGGGCGCAACGGCGCGGCCGGATCGTCAATGTCAGCTCGGTGCTCGGCTTTCTGCCGGCGCCGTACATGGGGCTTTATTCGGCGTCCAAACATGCGGTGGAAGGTTTGACCGAATCGCTCGATCACGAGCTGCGCCAGTTCGGCATTCGCGCGACGCTGGTCGAGCCGTCGTTTACGCGGACCAACCTGGACGTCAACGCGCCGCAGGCGAGCGCGCCGATCGCCGATTACGACCGCGAGCGCACGCTCGCGGCGCGCGCCGTCGGCGACAGCGTGAAAGCCGCGCCGCACCCCGACGGCGTGGCCGCCACCGTCGTCGACGCGGCGCTCGGCACGTGGCGGATGCGGCGTACGCCCAACGGCGAGGCGTCGCTGCTGCGCAGGTTGCGGCGCTTCATGCCGGCCGGCCCGGTCGATGCGAGCCTGCGGAAAAAATTCCGGCTCGCGTGACGCGGCCGGCCGACGAAACGTCCGTGGACGAGGCACCCGCCATGGAAATCGGCATCATCGGAACCGGCTTGCGCACCGGCTGGGGGCGGCAGCCGGAACGCCGGGGCGCCTCGCGATGACGGCCGCCGGGGACGAAGACGATGCTAAGCAAGCCGCGACGCCGACACTCACCGCTGCAACACCGCCACCGCCTTGATCTCGACGAGATAGCCGGGTGCGCCGCCCAGCATCTGCGCGCCGACCGCCGTCCACGCCGGCTTCGGATGCGCGCGGAGGTAGCGGTCGCGCACCTGCATGAACAGCGGCAGGTCGCGCATGTCGGTGTGGAAGGTCGTGAGATCCACGACGTCGTCGAGCGACGCACCTCCCGCTTCGAGCACGCGCTTCAGGTTCTCGAACGCCTGCACGATCTGTGCTTCACGGCCTTCGACCAGTTGCATCGCCGCGTCGCGGCCGATCTGGCCCGACACGTACAACGTATCGCCCACCTTGACCGCCGGCGCATAGCCGATTTTTTCGTACACGGCTTCCATGCCGGCCGGGATGATCGCTTCGCGTTGTTGCATGAGTGTCTCCGTGGCCGGACTCGCAGCGCCGGCCGATTGTTCGTGTGAGGATCGGTGCGCGCCCCGCCCTGTCGCGGCGCGCATGCCGGAAGCGGCACGCGTGCCGCTCAACCCGTATCGCCGCCCGCCACCGGCAGCACCGTCCCGGTGATATAGCTCGCTTCATCCGATGCGAGAAACAGAATCGGCGCGATCTGTTCGTCGAGCGTGCCGTAGCGCTTGAAGTACGTCGAGTCGGTCACCTGCCGCACCGCTTCCCCCATCCACGCCTGTTCCTGCTCGGTGTCGCCGGCCGCATTGCGCGGCACGCGGCGCGGCGGCGCGCTGGTGCCGCCCGGCGCGGTGGCGACGACGCGGATGTTGTGTTCCGCGTACTCCATCGCGAGCGCCGACGTCAGCGCGTTCACACCGCCCTTCGCAGCCGAATACGGCACGCGGCGAATCCCGCGCGTCGCGTTCGACGAGATGTTGACGATCGTGCCGCCGCCACGCGCGACCAGGTGCGGCAGCACGGCATGGCAGGTATAGAGCGTCGGCATCAGCGAACGGCGGATTTCCGCGTCGATCTGCGCGGGCTCGAACTCGGCGAACGGCCGCATGCGAATCGCGCCGCCGACGCCGTTGATCAGGATGTCGATGCCGCCGAACGTCCGCACCGCGTGCGCAATCGCCGCATGCGCGCCTTCGTACGTTTCGAGATCGGCGACGCAGCCCGCCGTGTCGCTCTCCCTCGCTTCGGCCGCCACCTCGGCGACGAAATCCGCGCGATCGACGAACAGCACCCTGCCGCCCTCGGCCGCCGCGCGCAGCGCGACGCCGCGGCCGATGCCCTGCGCCGCGCCGGTGACGACGACGACCTTGCCGGAGAATCGTTGCATGATCATGCCGCCTTTGCCGTGACGTTGGGGGTGAACTTCTCGTAGTGGAAGCTGGCCGGCTTCACGCCCGCTTCGTCGAAATACTGGCGCACCGCATCGACCATCGGCGGCGGCCCGCACAGGTAGACGTCGACGTCGCCGTCGTTCAGCGCGTCGGCCGGGATGTGCTGCGTGACCCAACCCTTGCGCGGATGGTTCGACGCGGCGTCCGCGACGACGGTGGCAAAGCTGAAGTTCGGCAGCTTCGCCGCAACCGCCTCGATCGCGTCGACCAGCACGAGATCGAGATCGCGCGTCACGCCGTAGACGAGGTGCACCTTCTGCTGCGACCCGCTGCGCGCGAGCACGTCGAGCATCGACAGGAACGGCGCGAGGCCCGTGCCTCCGGCGAGGAACAGCAGCGGCCGCTGCACGTCGCGCAGGTAGAAGCTGCCGAGCGGCCCGTTCAGTTCGAGCGTGTCGCCGGGTTTCGCCGATTCGAGCCACGTGCTCATCACGCCGCCCGGAATCTTCTTGATCAGGAATCCGACCTTCGTATCGCCCGGCGCGGACGAGAACGAATACGAACGATGCTGGCCGCTGCCCGGCACGCCGATGTTCACGTACTGGCCCGGCAGGAACGCCGGTGCGCTCGCGCCGACATCGAGCTCGAGCACGACGGCCGCATCGTTGTGCTGCTCAACCTTCGTGACCGTCGCGGCGAAGCTGCTCTGCCCGGTCCTGCACGCGACCGACGACGTCGGCACCGCGATCACGCAGTCGCTTTGCGGCACCATCTGGCACGTCAGCACGAGGCCGCCGTCCTTTTCGTCCTCGCTGAGCGCATCGTCGATGTAGTCGTCGCCGAGGTCGTAGCGGCCGCTTTCGGCGCGGCACTTGCAGGTGCCGCACACGCCGTCGGAACAATCCATCGGCAGGTTGATCTTCGCGCGGAAAGCCGCATCGAGCACCTTCTCGCCGGCCTTGCAGTCGATGAAGCGGGTTACCCCGTCCTCGAAATTCAATGCAATCTTGTAGCTGGACATCGCATCACCTCCACTTCCTTTCATGGCAAACAACGGGCGTCAGACGTGATAGACGTCGAGCACCTGCCGGATGTAGTCGTTCTTCAGCACGATCTTCTTGTGCGAGATCAGCAGCGCGTCGCCCGCCTGCCGCAGCGTGACGAACACCGTGCCGAAGAAGTGGTCGGTCACGCGGTAGCGGTGATTCAGCGTATGAAAGTTGTAGCGCACGTCGACCTCGCCGTCGCGTTCGGCCAGCACCTCGACGTTCGTCACGTTGTGGCTGGTACGCGGTTCGGGCGTCGATGCGCCGCTGCGCTCGGTCTTGATCCGGAACACGCGATCCTCGAGCCCGCCGCGATCCGGGTAGTACATCAGCGAAATCTGGCGCTGCGGATCGTCGGTCGGCCGATCGTCGTCGTCCCACGCGGGCATCCAGTACGTGACGTCCTCCGTGTAGCAGGTCAGCCATGCGTCCCACTCGCGATCGTCGAGCAGACGCGCCTCGCGATACAGCGTCGCGCAAATCGTCCGGTAATCGAAGCTCATGCCGCCACCTCCCCGCGTTCCTTCTTCAGCGCATCGCGCATCACGTGCACCCAGTGTTCGTGCTGGCACACGAACAGCCCTTCGTCCTCGCTGCGCTCGCCGGAAATGCGTGGGTTCAGCCCCATCTTCCTCGCGTTCTCGTCCGGCCCGTCGATCCACAGCGGCGCACCGCGCGACAGGTCGTTCCACATCGCCGTGATGCCCGCATAGCCGGCCTGGCACGCGCGGAACTCCTCGAGATCGTCGGCCGTGCCCATGCCGGTCACGTTGAAGAAATCCTCGTACTGGCGGATGCGCGTCGTGCGGTCGGCTTCGCTCTCGCCCTTCGGCGCGAAGCAGAAGATGCTGACTTCGGTCTTGTCGACCGCGAGCGGACGCACCACGCGGATCTGCGTGCTGAACTGATCCATCAGGAACACGTTCGGATACACGCACAGGTTGCGCGTCTGGTTCACGATGAAATCGGCCTGCACGTCGCCGACGCGCGCACGGATCTCGTCGCGGTGCCGGTACACGGGCCGCACTTCCGGGTTCATCGTCTTGGTCCACAGCAGGATGTGGCCGTGGTCCAAGCCGTACACGCCCGCGACCGACTTGCTCCAGCTGTTCGCGTCGACCGCCTTGGTGCCCGCTTCCTTGCGGCGGCCCATCGTCGCCGCATAGTTCCAGTGCACGGTGCTGACGTGATAGCCGTCGCAGCCGTTCTCCATCTGCATCTTCCAGTTGCCTTCGTAGATGTAGGACGAGTTGCCGCGCAGGACTTCGAGCCCGTTCGGCGCCTGATCGACGATCTGGTCGATGATCACGCGCGCTTCGCCGAGGTAGTCCTCGAGCGGCAGCACGTCGGCGTTGAGGCTGCCGAACAGGAAGCCGCGATAGTTCGCGAAGCGCGCGACCTTCTTCAGGTCGTGCGAGCCGTGCGTGTTGAACTGCACCGGATACTCGGTCGTCTTCTCGTCCTTCACCTTCAGCAGCTTGCCGGTGTTCGAGAAGGTCCAGCCGTGGAACGGGCACGTGAAGCTGCCCTTGTTGCCGTGCTTGCGGCGGCACAGCATCGCGCCCTTGTGCGCACACGCATTGATCACCGCATGCAGCTCGCCGGTCTTGTCGCGCGTGATGACGATCGGCTGGCGGCCGATCCACGTCGTGTAGTAATCGTTGTTGTCGGGAATCTGGCTTTCGTGCGCCAGATACACCCAGTTGCCCTCGAAGATATGCTTCATCTCGAGCTCGTACAGCGCCGCGTTCGTGAAGATGTCGCGGCGGCAGCGGAAAATGCCGGCCTCCTTGTCATCCTGCACGGCGGTTTCGAGCAGGTGATCCAGTTCGTTCGCAGGGTTGATCGTGACGGACATGATGGCTCCTTCCATGCGCGTGCCGCGTCCTGCAAGCACGCTCGCATCGGTATCGGTTGAGTCTCGGGGGAACCGGCCGGCAGCGGCGGCGCACGCGCGCCGCCGTGCCGTCGGGCGCGTTATGCCGTGGCGGACGCGCGCAGGCGTTCGACGATCTGGTTGTCCTTGCCCTGTACGAGCGGCGTCAGCACGAAGTCGAATTCGATGTCCTGGTATGCGTCGGCCTTGAGCCCGAGCGCCGTGCCGCCGGTCTTCTGCGTGACGGGCGGAATCAATTCCTCGCGCGTCGCATACGCGAAGTCGTCCCAGATCAGCGGATCGCCGTCGATGTTGAACTGCGTCGTGAGCTTGCGGTGGTCGTCGCTCGTCACGAAGAAGTGCACGTGCGCGGGACGGTTGCCGTGACGGCCGAGACGGTTCAGCAGTTGCTGCGTCGCGCCCTGCGGCGGGCAGCCGTAGCCGACCGGCATCAGCGTGCGGAATTCGTATTTGCCGTCGGCGCCCGTCCTCACCGCGCCGCGCAGGTTGAAGTCGGTCTGCGCGCCGGTCGGATCGAAGTGCGAATAGAAGCCGTGCGAATTCGCATGCCAGCATTCGACCAGCGCGCCGGCCACCGGCTTGCCGTCGAGATCCTTCACCGTGCCGTGGATCACGAGCGGGCCCGCGCCGTCGTCCGCGTCGAGGTCGATCTTCGCGACGCCGTCGCGCACCGGAGCGCCCGCCACGTACAGCGGCCCCTCGATCGTGCGCGGCGTGCCGCCGTCGAGGCCGACCGCCTCGTCCTCGGCGTCCATCCGGATGTCGAGATACTTCTCGAGACCGAGGCCGGCCGCGAGCAGCGCTGCTTCGCCATCCTGACCAAGCTTGTTCAGGTAGTTCACGCCGGCCCACACTTCGTCCGGCGTGATGTCGAGATCGTCGATCGCCTTGAACAGGTCGCCGAGCAGGCGCAGCACGATCTGCTGCGTACGTGCGTCGCCCTTCGAGCCGTTTCCGCCGCTCCCGCTCGCGTTCGATGCGGCCTTCAGCAGATCCTGCACTTCGTTCGTGTCGAAAACCTTGACGCTCATGATGCTGTCTCCATGTGTATTGGGGGATGACGGTCTTTGCCTGACTCGATTACCGCACGACTTTCGTCAGCCCGTCGCGGGTGAAGCGCCTGACCTTGTCCTCGTCGAGCGCGATGCCGAGACCGGGGCCGTCCGGCACGGTCAGTTCGAAGTCGCTGTAGTCCAGCGGTTGCGTCAGGATTTCCTCGGTGATCAACAGCGGACCGAACAGTTCGGTGCCCCACTGCAGGTTCGCGACGCTCGCGAACAGGTGCGCGGACGCCACCGTGCCGAACGCGCCTTCGAGCATCGTGCCGCCGTACAGCTCGATGCCGGCCGCGTCCGCGATCGCGGCCACGCGCTGCGCGGCAAAGAGGCCGCCACTCTGTTCGATCTTGATCGCGAACACGTCGGCGCCGTGATGCTTCGCGATCTCGAATGCGCTGTCCGGGCCTTGCAGGATTTCGTCGGCCATCAGCGCGACCGGGAAGCGGCGCATCAGGCGCGCGAGCGCCGCGGCCGACGCCACAGGCTGCTCGACCAGCTCACAGCCCGCATCGGCGAGCGCCGGGATCGCGCGCGCGGCCTGCGTTTCGCTCCATGCCATGTTCACGTCGACGCGCACCGATGCACGCTCGCCGAGCGCCTGCTTGATCTCGGCCACGTGGCGGATGTCCGTTTCCGGCGCTTTCGCGCCGATCTTCAGCTTGAATACGTTGTGGCGGCGCAGATCGAGCATCCGCTCGGCTTCGGCGATGTCGGCGGCCGTATCGCCCGACGCGAGCGTCCATGCAACCGGCAGGCGGTCGCGACGGCGGCCGCCGAGCAGTTCGCTGACCGGCACGCCGAGACGCTTGCCGTGCGCGTCGAGCAACGCGGTTTCGAGCGCGCTCTTCGCGAAGTGGTTGACCTTCGCGAGCTTGCCGACATGCGCCATCAGCGCCTGGACGCGCGTCGCGTCACGGCCGACGATCGCCGGCGCGAGGTACACGTCGATCGCGAGCTTCATCGCTTCCGGGCTTTCCGGGCCGTAGGCCATTCCGGCGATCGTCGTGCCTTCGCCGATACCGGTCACGCCGTCGCTGCAGAACACTTTCACGAGCATCAGCGTCTGGCCGTGCATCGTGGCCACCGACAGCTTGTGCGGGCGGATCGTCGGCAGATCGACGAGGCGGGTTTCGATGCGTTCGATGGTGGCGGAGGACATGGGATGCGCTGCGTGAGGGTGGTTCATGGGACGGATTTATACGCGGCGGGGAAACGGGGCGTCCAATACTTTTGGGCGGGATTTTCGATACCTGACGGGTATTGAAATCGCACAGACAGCACGAACTATTGCAGTGCGCCATACCTGCTTTGGATAGGTATGCTGGCTGGGAGGCTTGATGGAGCGCGGTCGTGCAGGTTCGGGGTGGTGTTTGAGCGGAAGCTTACTGCTACTGCTTTTGGCAGCCGGAAAGCCCGCTGAAACCGGTGGCCTGCCAAGGCGATCAGGGTTATCCTGATGGGAAAAAGGGTGTGGCTGGTCGTCCGGTCTTCAGCTTCGATGTCGGTTGCTGCGAATGATCGGAAGGAAATGGGTCGGCGGATTATCGACGTTCTTGAACGACCCTCGTCGTCTGTCAGAAGCTGACGAGCGCTATCGCCCAGAAAGCGACCTTCGTTCCCGGGCTAGATGCCACCGTGCGCGGCAATGAACATGGCGACGGCCGACCGGCAATAGGACTCGATTTCGTCGTCGTCCTCTGCGCGCGCCTCATCGAAGCGCGCGACAAGCAGAAGATCGGATCCTTTGAAAAGCGCGGCAAACAGGCGAGCGGATCGGTGAGCATCGGGTACGTTCAGAATCGCTTTCGCGTGCAACTGACGCAACACCGCCTCGATTTGAGCGATGACACGGGCCGGCCCGGCTTCGTAATGGAGCTTGCTCAACGACCTTTGATTCGTCTTGTCGGCCAAAACCATGGCTTCGACACTGCGGACGTCCGGGCTCAACAGCGTGCGAAGCAGCGATGATCCCACCGCCATGAGCTGATCTTCGACCGAACCGTCGACGCCTTCGGAAAGGGTCTGCGGTGCGAATTGATCGCAACGAGCCACCATGGCCGCGCTGAACAGCGCCTCCTTGTTCTCGAAGTGCCGATAGATGCTGAGCTTGGATATCTTCGCGCGCTGGGCGACCTTGTCCATGGTCGTCGCTTGAAAACCCAATTCCACAAAGAGTTCGGAGGCGGCGTCGACTATCGTCTGGCGAAGCGCTTCGTTGGCCGGCCGGCCGCGCCGGCCCAGGTTGTTTTCGGTCACGACAATTCCAGTACTTGACAGTATTCAAATTCGAGCATTACGATACCACGCAGTATCAGAAATGTGCAAGCCAATGGGGTCGGCTTCGCGTATCGCTGGACGATATTGCGCAGCAGGCCGCCCACCCCTCCATCCGGGACACGGAGCCCATCACCATGAACGACGTCATCATCATCGGCGGCAGCTTTGCCGGCCTCGCCGCCGCCCTGCAGCTCGGTCGGGCCCGCCGCGCGGTCACCGTGCTCGATACCGGCCGGCCGCGCAACCGCTTTGCCGGCCATTCGCATGGCCTGCTCGGCCACGATCACAAGCCGCCGCTGGACATCCTGGTCGAGGCGCGACGGCAACTGGCGCGCTATCCGACGATCCGGCTGGTCAATGCCCGGGCGGAGAGCGTGTCCGGCGCGATCGACGATTTCCGTGTCGTCACGGGCGATCAGGAAATCCTGACGGCGCGCCGCCTGATCCTGAGCTATGGCGTCGCCGATCAGATGCCCGATGTTCCGGGCTTTGCGGAAAGCTGGGGCACGTCCATCGTACCCTGCCCCTATTGCGACGGCTTTGAAGCCGCCGGCCAGCATTGGGGGCTCGTTTGGTCCGGCCCGCAGTCGCACCAGTCTGTCAGGCTGTTCCGCGACTGGACCGACAAATTGACCGTCTTCGCCGATGGTCACGACATCGCGCCTGAGATCC
This sequence comes from Burkholderia anthina, assembly GCF_001547525.1. Classification (GTDB taxonomy): domain Bacteria; phylum Pseudomonadota; class Gammaproteobacteria; order Burkholderiales; family Burkholderiaceae; genus Burkholderia; species Burkholderia semiarida. Next base: position 937,672 of record NZ_CM003769.1, on the reverse strand, counting down.
AGGCCGATCTGGCCCGCCGCAACATCCCTGTCGTCGATGGCCGGATCGTGGAGATCGCCCATCGCAATGGCCATATCACCACCGTCAATCTCGATACCCGCCGCCATGTCGCGGTCGACATCCTGTTCGCCCAGCCGCGCAACAAGCCGTCCGCAAGCCTGCATGAATCGCTGGGCCTCGCCACGGTCGATACGCCCACCGGCATCGTCCTCGAGGTCGACGCGCGCCGCCAGACCAGCATGCCCGGTATCTACGCCGCCGGCGACCTCGCCACGCCATTCTTGCCCTCGGTCACCCAGGCATCATCGCAGGGCGCGATGGCGGGTATCTTCGCCCAACAATCGATGCTGGTTTGAGCACGCGGATTCCGTTCTCCGGTCGCATCGCCCCCTTCGAAGCGACTGGCGTGGATCGGCGAGGTGAAGGACGGATTCGTCCAGTTTGACGGAATGGCAGGAGCAGTTGGTGTGCGTCGCGTTCCGGCGGCAGGCGGCGCCGGTCTCGACGCCTGAGACGATCACGCGCAGGTCTGGCGCCTTGTTGCTGGTGGAGGTGGCCTGGCTCGAGAAAAGCCGAGCATGGGCCTTGGCGCCGCTTTGCGCGCCGAGCCTTCGGATACGGCGCACGTCGCGCCGCACCTGCTCTACCTGCCGCGTCATCAGCCGGCACGCCGCAACAATCCACCCACCGACTGTCCAGTTTCCGTACACCGAATCGCGAACGCTCTCCAAACCATGCGCCCGCCGCGCGTGGGAAGAAACCCGGATAGCCCCGTTTCCCCACACCGGCCTACCCTCGCGCGCACGCCGGTCGACGCCAGGCAACACCCGATCCGGCGAGCCGAATTTCCCCAGGAGCGCACATGGATAGCAGCAGCAACCCCGCCCTCTTCGACACCGACATCTGGCGCGGCAAGATCTTCACCGGACGCTGGCACGCGAGCCCGCATGCGGCCGACGTGATCGAACCGGCGACCGGCAACACGCTCGGCCGCATCGGTCTCGCGGATAGCGCGGCCATCGCCGACGCATCGGCCACCGCACATCGCGCACAGCCCGCGTGGTTCGCCCTGCCCTACGACGACCGCGCGGCGGTCCTGCGCCGCGCAGCGGCCGTCGCCGAAACGCACTTCGACGCGATCGTCAACTGGCTCGTTCGCGAAAGCGGCTCGACCCGCGCGAAGGCGTCGTTCGAAACGTCCGTCACGATCAAGGCGCTGCACGAAGCGGCCGGACTGCCGTCGCGCGCGGCCGGTGAGGTACTGCCGTCGACGGCCGGCCGGCTGTCGCTCGCGCGCCGCCGCCCGCGCGGGGTGGTCGGCGTGATCTCGCCGTTCAATTTCCCGCTGTACCTCGCGATACGCGCGGTCGCGCCGGCGCTCGCGCTCGGCAACGCGGTCGTGCTGAAGCCCGATCCGCGCACCGCCGTGTGCGGCGGCGTCGCGATCGCCCGCGTGTTCGAGCTCGCCGGCTTGCCCGAAGGCGTGCTGCACGTGCTGCCCGGCGACGGCGCGGCCGGCGCGGCGCTGGTCGCCGATCCGCACGTCGCGATGATCCAGTTCACCGGCTCCACCGCGGCCGGGCGCAAGGTCGGCGAAGCGGCGGGCCGCCATCTGAAGAAGGTGTCGCTCGAACTCGGCGGCAAGAACTCGCTGATCGTGCTCGACGATGCGGACCTCGACCGCGCGGTCGCGAACACCGCGTGGGGCGCGTATCTGCATCAAGGCCAGATCTGCATGGCGACCGGCCGCGTGCTCGTGCAGCGCGCGATTCACGACCGCTTCGTCGCGAAGCTCGTCGAAAAGGCGCAAAGCCTGCGCGTGGGCGACCCGGCCACCGGCGACGTCGGCCTCGGCCCGCTGATCAACGCCGCGCAGCGCGACCACGCGGCGAACGTGGTCGACGCGGCCCGCCGCGCGGGCGCACGCGTCGAGACGGGCGGCGGCCATCGCGGCCTGTTCTTCGAGCCGACCGTGCTGAGCGGCGTCGCGCCGGGCAATCCGGCATTCGACGAGGAAATCTTCGGGCCGGTCGCGATCGTCGTGCCGTTCGATACCGACGAGGACGCGATCGCACTCGCCAATCAAACCGAATACGGGCTGTCGATGGCGATCCTGTCGGCCGACGTCGGCCGCGCGCTGCGGATCGGCGAGCGCTTGAACACCGGGCTGCTGCACATCAACGACCAGACGGTCAACGACGAAGCGATCAACCCGTTCGGCGGCGTCGGCGCATCGGGCAATGGCTCGAGCATCGGCGGTCCGGCAAACTGGGAGGAATTCACGCAGTGGCAGTGGCTGACGATCAAGGGCGAAGCGCCGCTGTATCCGATCTGACGAGGAGACCGATCATGTACACCGAACACGATACACGCGCCGTCACCGCCGCCGTCGCGCGCGCGGCCGGCGCACCCTTCTCCATTGAATCCGCCCGCATTCGCGCGCCGCGCGGCGACGAGGTGCTCGTGCGCGTCGTCGCGACCGGCCTGTGCCATACCGACCTGATCGTGCGCGACCAGTACTACCCGGTGCCGCTGCCGGCCGTGCTCGGCCACGAAGGCGCCGGCGTGGTCGAGGCGGTCGGCCCGAACGTGAAGACGCTCGCGGCCGGCGATCACGTCGTGCTGACCTACGGCGCGTGCGGCCACTGCGCGTCGTGCGTCGGCGGTCACGGCGCGTATTGCCGGCAGTTCTTCGCGCTGAATTTCGGTGGCGCCGACTCGGAGGGCCAGACGGCCATGCGGGACGAGGCCGGGCAACCGCTGCACGATCATTTCTTCGCGCAGTCGTCGTTCGCGAGCTACGCGCTCGCACGCGAGAACAACGCGATCAAGGTGCCGAAGGAAGCGCCGCTCGAACTGCTCGGCCCGCTCGGCTGCGGAATCCAGACCGGCGCGGGCGCGGTAATCAATTCGCTCGCGGTGCGCCCGGGCAGCAGCTTCGCGAGCTTCGGCACGGGCGCGGTCGGCATGAGCGCGGTGATGGCCGCGCGCATCGCCGGCGCGACGACGATCATCGCGGTCGACATCGTGCCGTCACGGCTCGCGCTGGCGCTGGAGCTCGGCGCAACGCACGCGATCAACAGCCGGGAAGTCGACGTCGTCGGCGCGATCCGCGAGATCACTGGCGGCGGCGTCGACTACGCGCTCGAATCGACCGGGCTGCCGGCCGTGCTGTCGCAAGGGATCGACGCGCTCGGCTCGCGCGGCACGATGGGCGTGGTCGGCGCGCCGAAGCTGGGCACGAAGGGCGAATTCGACGTGAACAGCCTGCTGCTCGGCGGCCACACGATCCGCGGCATCGTCGAAGGCGACAGCGTGCCGCAGACGTTCATTCCACAGCTCGTGCAACTGTATCTGCAAGGACGGTTTCCGTTCGACCGGCTGGTGAAGTTCTATCCGCTCGACCAGATCAACCAGGCGGCGGAAGACAGCAGCAACGGAAGCACGCTCAAGCCGATCCTGCGTTTGCCGCATTGAGCGGCGATGCGCCGTCGACCGCGCGGTAGATCGCGACCGTCCGGGGCCACGCACGGCCGCGCACGGCGGCGTAGCCGCCGCGAAAATACCGCGCCGGGGGCGCCGGGCTATATTACGCATTCGCGCGACACGGGGCCCGCACGTACAGCCCCGACCTTCGACCCCAACTGGAGCGCAGCGTGAATACAGCCCCCGAATCCCCTGCACGGCCGGTCGACCTCGACCGGCTTCGCGCCCGCTTCGCCGCGGGCGAGCCGCTGCCGGAAACGGCGTTGCCGGCCAGCGTCGCGCGCTCGTGGCTGCGTTCGCGCGCGGCCGGGCTGCGGCCGTGGGAAGCCGCCCGCTATGAAATGCAGCGCGAGCGCGACGAATCCCGCGACGACCGGCGGCTCTATCGCTGCGTCGCGCAGGAGATCGAGCCGCTGTGGGCCGCGTTCGGCGGCCGCGAATGGGCGATCATGTGCGTCAACCCACGCGGCACGATCGTGCATGCGCGGCGCAGCCCGCAATGCGACGACGCGCTGCTGACGCCGATCGTCGCCGGTCGCCGGATCGTCGAGCCGAACATCGGCACGACCGCGCCGAGCTGCGTGATTCACGACGGCGCCGAAGCCGTCGTCGCGGGCGCGCAGCACTATCTCGACGAGTTCGCGCGGGTATTCTGTCTCGCGGTGCCGCTCGTCGGTTTCGACGGCGAAGTGATCGGCGCGCTCGATATCACCGGGATCGGCCGGCGCAACGTCGCGCAATTGCACGAGCCGTTCCGGCATGCGTCGCTGTCGGCCGAGCAGCGGCTCTATGCGATGCTGCGCGACTGCCATCTGCTGCAGGTGCAATTCGATCCGCGTTGGCTCGGCACGCCGCTCGCCGGCGTCATCGCGCTCGACGAAGCGGGCCGCGTGCGCGCGGTGAGCCGCCTGGCGCGCCGGATGCTCGATCTCGCGCCCGAAGGGCCGGTCGCGCCGGTCGGTCACCGGCAACTGTTTCCCGGCGCGACACCCGCGCAGCAGCGTCGCTTGCTGACACCGTCGCGCACGGCGCAGCGGATCGCGCGCGACGATGGCAGCCACGTATGGGTGCGCACCGTGCGTGCACCGCTCGATCGCGCGACCGCGGCGCGGCACGCCGACGTGCTCGCCGACGCGGAGGACGTGTGCCACGCGGCGCCGGCCGGCCGCCCTCACGCCAACGCCAGCCTGCGCGAACAGTCGCTCGACGCGATCCGGCGCGCGCTCGACGAGCATGACGGCAACGTGTCGGCGGCCGCGCGGCAACTCGGCATTTCACGCACGACGCTGTATGCGAAGCTGCGACAGCGCGATGCGGCGGGGATCAGGCACGGCGGGGCGCATTGACCATGCGGGATGAAGTGCGGTGTGGCGATGGTGCTAAGCCACTGCCCGCCGCTCATGCAGCCGCAACGCGGCCCAGGCGATCCCGGCCGCGAAGATCGCGACCACGCCGCCGAAGGTGCCGATCCACGGCAGCCCGAAGTCGCCCGCGATATGGTTGCCGAGCAGCGCGCCGGCGCCGATGCCGACGTTGTACAGCCCGGAGTAGATCGACACGGCCAGGTCGGTCGCCTCGGGCGCCAGCTTCAGCACCCACGCCTGCATCGCCAGCCCGAAACAGACGATCGCGCCGCCCCACACCAGCGTGTGCACGGACAACGTGACGATGTTCAGCGCGCACGGGAACAGGATCAGCAGGCAGCCCGACAGCGCGACGATCGACGCCAGCAGGAAATCGTCGGGCCGGTGCGGATAGACGCGATTGAAGCAGACCGCGGCCGGCAGGCCGGCGACGCCGAACAGGATCAGCACGTACGTGATCCGGCTGTTGCTCGCATGGTTGACGCTCTGCACGAACGGTTCGATGTACGTGTACGACGTGAAGTGCGCGGACACGACCAGCACGGTGATCGCGTACAGCGCGACCAGCGCCGGCTTGCGCAGGAACACGCCGATGCTGCTCAGCGACCCGGCGCCCTGGCTCGGCAGCAACGGCAACGTGGCGCGCAGCAACAGCAGCGTGACGCCCGCCGCGCCCGCGATGATCAGGAACGTGATGCGCCAGCCGAACGCCTCGCCGATCACGCGTCCGAGCGGAATGCCGGCCACCATCGCGATCGCCGAGCCCATCGCGATCAGGCTGAGCGCGCGGCTCTTGCGGTCGCTCGGCGCGAGCCGCACCGCGAGCGGGATCGAAATCGACCAGAACACCGCATGCGCGCACGCGATGCCGAGCCGGCCGATCATCAGCACCGTGAAATTCCACGCGAAGCCGGTCACGACGTGGCTGCCGACGAACACCAGCAGCGCGACGCTCAATAGCTTGCGGCGCTCGACGTGCCGCGTGACGAAGGTCAGCGGCAGCGACACGACCGCGACGGCCCACGCGTAGATCGTCAGCATCAGGCCGACGGCGGTCGGCTGCATCTGCAGGCTGTCGCCGATCGCGCTCAACAGCGCGACGGGCACGAATTCGGTGGTATTGAAGATGAAGGCGGAGAGTGCCAGGGCCAGAACGCCCCACCACGATTGTTCGGAACTGACGGCGTCGGGGGTTGCCATACGGGGATTCGACGAAGGTTGGGCGCGCGCGGGCGGCCCGCCCGGCGCATCGGCGCGATTGTACCAGCGCTGTTCGACACGCCGCCGCCGGGCGCGGCGCGTGCGGCGCGGGACATGGCGGTGACACGGCCGCGCGCCGATAATGTGACGAATCGGGTTTTACCGACGATTTGCCCGACCACCATCAGGCCAGGAGAGTTACATGCGCATTGAAACGTCATTTCTGTTCGATCTCGACGGCACGCTCGTCGACAGCGTCTATCAGCACGTGCTCGCGTGGAAGGAAGCACTCGATGCCGAAGGCATCGAACTGTCGGTGTGGCGCATCCATCGCAAGATCGGGATGAGCGGCGGCCTGTTCCTGAATCAGCTGCTGCGCGAGACGGCCGGCGACATCGACGCCGAGCGCGTCGAGCGGCTCGCACGGCTGCATGCGGCCGCGTACCAGCGGCTGCGCGCGCAGGTCCGGCCGCTGCCGGGCGCGCGTGAGTTGCTGGCCGCGCTGTCGAATGCCGGCATTCGCTGGGCGATCGCGACCAGCGGGCGAATGGAAACCGCGGCGATCAATCTCGAGGCGCTCGGCGTCGATCCGGCGAAGAACGTCGTCGTCACGCGCGATCAGGTGAAGTATGCGAAGCCGGACCCGGACCTGTTCCTGACCGCCGCCGCGAAACTGAACGTGCCGATCGAGCATACGGTGGTGGTCGGCGACAGCATCTGGGACATGCTCGCCGCCGCCCGCTGCCGCGCGCTCGGCGTGGGGCTGCTGTCGGGCGGCTACGGCAGCGACGAGCTGGAGCGGGCGGGCGCGCTGCGCGTGTACGACGATCCTGCGGATCTGCTCTGGCATCTGGACGAGGTCGCCGCGCGGCCGTAGGCGCAGTTGGGTCGCGCCCGGTCCGTCCGTGCGTGAGCGGCGTTTCAGTCGGGCCGGACGCCGTGTGTCCGCACGGCCTCGTCCGGCCGAGGCAGCCGCGTGCGCGATTCGTTCGCGGCGCGGCTGCTTTTTCGATTCATCGAATCGAAACGATCCCCACCGTCATTGACGATCGCGATTTCAATATCTTTATCGGCGCCTGTTTTCCCGTGTTTTTAAAACAGACGGGAAGATTCTTGAAAAATCGAATCGCCTCTCATATAACAAAGACACTTCGTTTCCGGTTCACGATCGCAGTATCCGAATCGTGAAAATGCGAGTCACATACGGAGCCGAACCGGCCAGCCGGTGCAACCCGCGTCGCCAGGCATCCCGCGCATGATCGGGCCTGCCTCGCGATGCCGCGTCACGGCGCCCTTTCCGCCATTTATCCGGGGATTCTATAAATGCGCACGGATCTTTCACCTTCATAACGTTTCAACGAAAGCATTACATCGTTTTATTCAATCGCACGATCGTACGTATCGGCACGTGCTTTTTTCGTTCCGGCGTTTCGTGAAGACGTGTGCTGCCGCTCGATCGGCGGGTATTGTTTTTGTCCAGTTTGACAAAAAATAAACGACGCGAGGATTCCGATGAATCAGGTCAGCGAACAGGCGATCGCCGACATGCGGGCAGCACATCCGGCGCCCGCCCTGCCGATCCGGGTGCTGCATGGCGACACGGTGAGCGATTACGAGCGGAAAGTGCAGACGACCTACGCCGGCAGCCCGGACGACTGGCGCAAGGCGATCGGCGAATATCTGTTGTTCCAGTTCGGCGTCTACGACGATCCGCGCTCCACGCCGCCGATCTCGCTCGACGAGTCGGGCATTCGCTACTTCGAACGCCAGCTTGGCCTCGCCGGCTTCGACGATCCCGTTCCCGCGCGCGTCGAGCGCATTCTCGACATCGGCTGCGGCTGGGGCTACATCCTCAAGTATCTCGCCGACCGTTTCCCGGGCTGCATGCGCCTCGACGGCGTCAACGTCAGTCGCGAACAGCTCGAGTACTGCGCACGTTTTCATGCGCAGCACGGGCTCGCCGGGCGCATCAACCTGTATCAGTGCAACGCGCAGGACGTCGATCGGCTGCCCGATCACGCGACGCCGTACGATCTCGTGATCATCCGCGGCGTGATCTCGCATTTCCCGAACGCGCTGTACGAAAAGGCGATGCGCGCGCTGCATGCGCGTGTGCGCAGCGGCGGCTCGGTCGTCATCTCGGACAATCTGTACAACGTCGATCTGAACGAATACCAGTCCGACACGCCGGACGAGGTCGACCGGATCGCGTGCAAGCATCGCAAGACGCCCGACTATTTCAGGCAGGTGCTGATCGACGCCGGGTTCGCGATCCGCGACATGCGCGTGCTGCCGTCGAACATCGACGTCGCGCGCTGGCTGATGGATGCCAAGGCCAACATCGATCGCCATTTTCCGCACCGCGCGCCGGACACGCTGGAAGAGTTGCGCGTGCTCGCGGAAAACTGGTCCGTCGCGCTGATCAAGAACAAGGTGTCGACCTACAGCATCGTCGCGGTCAAACCCAACGCGTAACCCGGAGGCCCGCATGCACGCATCCGGAACGCCGCCCGCCGCGGCCGCCCCATCGGGCGCGACGGACACGCTGGTGCTGCCGCTGCCGCGTCTGTCGCTGCCGCTCGCCCGGCACCCTCAGCATCAAGCGATCGAGCAGCAGCTTGCGATCGACGACTACCCGTACATCCTGCGGCATTATCGCAGCGAGGCGGCGGCTCGCCGTTTCCTCGCGCAGCGAATTCCCGCATACGGCAGCCTGTGCTACCCGAACGCGCGGCCCGATCGCGTGTACGCGATCCATCGCATGATGAACGTCACGACGCTGATGGACGATGCCTTCACGCATCTCGCGCGCACGGGCGATCAGGCGGGGCTCGACGCGTTGCACGCTCATTTCCTCGCCGCGGTCGACGGCACGCCGCCGCCGGCCGATGCGCCTGCCGCGCAACTGCTGTACGACACGCTGCGCGCGATGCGCACCGTACTCGACGCGCGTCCGGCGTTCCGGCAGCGGCTCGTCGAATGCATCCGCGAACAGATCCGCACGCAGGCCGCCCCGACGGCGACCGACGCGGCGCGCCTGTCGCTCGCCGATTATCTGGCGTTTCGCCGGGTCGAGGGCTTCGGACACTGGATCACGCTGCTCACCGAATATGCGCTCGACGTCGACATGGGGCAGCGCCTCGCGCAATACGCGGCACTGGCCGACGCGCGTAACGCCGCGATCGATTCGGTGATCCTCGTCAACGACCTGTTCTCGTTTCGCAAGGAACGGTCCGCACGCGAGCGCTTCAACGCCGTGTGGATCCTGATGCGCGTGGAGGAATTGGACGTTCAGGCGGCGCTCGACCGGTTGGCCGCGCTCTGCACGGCGAACGAACGCCGCCTGATCGACGCACAGCAGGCGGTAGCCACCGGCGTGCTGGCAGGCGACGCCGACGCGCACGCGTACGTGACGGAGCTCGGCTACATGAGTGCGGGCAATGCGGAGTTTCACGCGTTCAGCACCCGCTACCACGGCGACGATTTCGGTGGCGGGCGCTTCACAGGGGGCGAAATCGCGATGACGGCGCTCCCGACACTCGACGAAATCGCCGTGCGCGACCGTCGCGATTCGCGCTGGTGAACGGAGACATGCGCATGCATTCATCGATTCATTTCCCGCCCGACCCCGCCGCGGCGGCGCGACCTCGCTACCCGGACGGCTGGTTCGCGCTGGCGTACAGCCGCGACGTCAAACCCGGCGCGCTCGTCGTCACGCGCTTCATGGGCGAGGACGTCGTGCTCTATCGAACGGCATCCGGCCTGATTCGTGCGGTCGCGCCGCATTGCCCGCACCTCGGCGCCCATCTCGGGCACGGCGGCATCGTGCGCGGCGAGGAGATCGTGTGCCCGTTCCATCATCTCGCGTTCGCGCCGGACGGCACTTGCGTGCGGGCCGGGCGCGACGGCAAGCCGCCCGCCGCCGTGCTGCGGCAGCGCCACGTGTGCGAATGGAACGGCGTCGTGCTCGCGTGGCAGGACCGTGCGGGCGCCGCGCCGCGGTGGTCGCTGCCCGAGTTGGACCTCACGGGCTATTCGCGGCCGCGCGGCCAGTGCCACACGCTGAACGGCAGCCTGCAGAATCCGGCCGAGAACGGCGTCGACGTCAATCATTTCAGCCCGGTGCACGGGTGGTCGAATCCCGTGCTGGAGCCGCCGCAAGCCGACGGCCACCGGATGACGATGCGCTCGACGCTCGTGCTGCTCGGGCAACGGTTGCTGCTGGACATCACGATGCACGGCCTGGGCTGCATGGCCGCGCGCATGGAACTGCCGGACCTCGGGCTGCACGCGCGCGTCGTGCTGTTCCCGACGCAGATCGAACCCGATCGCTGGACCTGCCGCGAATTCGTCGCGCTGCGCGTCGAACGCGCGTCGGCGTGGCCGTCGCCGCTGCGCCGCGCGCTGCACGAGATGCTCGTGAGCGCCGCGTACCGGTTGTGGTTCGTGCCGCAATTCAAGCGCGACCTGCGCATCTGGGATCACCGCGACTACGACGCGCGCCCGACGCTGATGGCCGGCGAGATGCCGATCATGACGTTCCGGCGCTGGGCCGCGCAGTTCTATCCGCAAGCCCTCGGCGACGCGCCCGACGGGCAACACGGGCAACACGACGCCGTGCCGGCGGCCGTCGCCCACGCCGACCGGGCATTCGCGCGATGAACGCCATGCCGACGCAGGAGCGCGCGATGAATGCAGCCAGCCCCGTCGACGAAGCCGCCCCGCTGCCCTATCCGGACGGATGGTTCGCGCTGTGTTTCAGCCGCGAGCTGAAGCGCGGGGCCGTGCTCACGACGCCTTTCATGGGACGCGATGTCGTGCTGTACCGGACGGCCTCGGGCGTCGCGTGTGCGGTCGACGCATATTGCCCGCATCAGGGCGCGCATCTCGGCCACGGGGGCACCGTCGACGGCGAGCAGATCGTCTGTCCGTTCCATCACTACGCGTACGGCCCCGACGGCCGGCGCACCACGGCCCGCTGCATGAAGGGTAGCCAGGAACTGGTGCTTCGCACATGGCACGTTCGCGAATGGAACGGCTTCGTGTTCGTATGGCAGAACGCCGACGGACTGGCGCCGACGTGGGAGTTGCCCGAAGTGGACATGACCGGCTTCTCGGCGCCGGTCGGCCAGGCATTCACGCTGCGCGGCGTGATGCAGAACCTGCCGGAAAACGGCTACGACCTCGAACATTTCGGCGCGCTGCATCGCTGGAAGGACATGAAACCGCATGCGCCCGTGATCGACGGGCCGCGCATTTCGATGCAGGTGGACATGGCATGGAAGAACATCAGATGGAGCACGCTGATCGGCGTTCATGGCCTCGGCTGCGTGTCGTCCGACCATGAAATGAAGGCGATCGGCCTCGAAGCGAAGATCTTCGCGTGCGGCGTGCAGATCGCGCCGCTGCGCTGGACCTTCCGCGACGGCATCGCATTCCGCTTCTCGTGGCTGGCGAGATGGCCGGCGCCGTTGCAGCGGCTCGTCTACGCCGCGCTCGGCCGCGTGCTGCACCGGCTGTGGCTGGTGCCCGTGTTCAAGGAAGACATCATGGTGTGGAACAATCGCGACTACACGGGCTACGGTACGCCGGGTGCCGGTGACGGACCGTACCCGGTGTTTCAGCGCTGGGCGAGGCAGTTCTATCCGGGCGTCGAGCGGCCCGCGGCGCGGCGCCCGGCCGCGCATGCGGACACGGTCGCCGAAAAATAGCCAAGGGAGGAATGTACGCGGCGCGCCCGCCGAACGCGCGACCCTACACCGTCCGTCTGACCAGCATCGTCCGGCAGCGAAACAGCCTGATATATTCCCGTTGCCATAATTAAGTCTGGGCGAAATATGCAGGTCACCAGAAAAAATCTAATCGCGATCTCGGCCGTTTTGGTCTTGGCGATTCCGTCTCTTATGTTGCGCGAATCATATGGGGGTTGCGAAAACTATACTCAAGCTTTTAACGGGGGAACGAAAGAGTTCGGTGGCGAGCAATACAAAATCGAGCTGTGTGGGGCACCTCGCTCTCTTGGCGACGGCGACGAAATTCGTCTCCGGGTGATAGGGTCGGCAGGGAATGTGCTGGCGGAGAGGTATTTCGCGGTGCGCACGATCAACGATGCAGCTCCTCGGGAACTGGAGTACGGCGACGACACGATTTTCTACTACGACCAATCGAAGTCGTCGCCCTTGCGCTTCATCGCCATGCCGCCTTCCAGGATGGACCGGTTGACGGCCCAAATGCCTTTGCTCCAACGACTGATCTCGGTATTTTCATAAGTCCGGAGCAAGCATTCAGACGTGGCATATCACACCGTCCGCCTGACCAACATCGTCCGGATCTCCGAAATCGCCTTGGTCGGATTCAGCCCCTTCGGGCACACGTCCGTGCAATTCATGATCGTCCGGCAGCGGAACAGCCGGTACGGATCCTCCAGATCGTCGAGCCGCTCGGCCGTCGCGAGATCGCGCGAATCGGCGATGAACCGGTACGCCTGCAGCAGCCCGGCCGGGCCGACGAACTTGTCCGGGTTCCACCAGTAGCTCGGGCACGACGTCGAACAGCACGCGCACAGGATGCATTCATACAGCCCGTCGAGCTGGTCGCGCTCTTCCGGCGACTGCAGCCGCTCGCGCGCGGGCGGCGTCGTGTCGTTGATCAGGTAGGGGCGGATCGAGTGGTACTGATTGAAGAAATCCGTCATGTCGACGATCAGGTCGCGCACCACCGGCAGCCCCGGCAATGGCCGCAGCACGATCTCGCGCGGCAGCGTCTGCATGTTGGTCAGGCACGCGAGACCGTTCTTGCCGTTGATGTTCATCGCGTCCGAGCCGCAAATGCCTTCCCGGCAAGAGCGGCGATACGCGAGCGTCTCGTCGTCGCGCTTCACGCGGCCGAGCACGTCGAGCAGCATGCGGTCGGCCGGGTCCACGTCGATCTCGTAGCGCTGCAGGTACGGCTGCGCGTCCCGATCGGGGTCGTAACGATAGATATGCAGGGTGCGCGGATCGCTCATCGTTTCCTCCCGGCGCCAGCCGGCATGGGTCCTCGGAGTGGTGCGGGATACTGTCGCGGCACGCGGCGCCGCAAGCGCCATGCCGATCAGTCGTCGTCGACGCGCTTATCGATCAAATAGCGGCCGCGTTCGACGCCTGCCCGCAGCGCCTCGACCTCGGTCAGCCATTCGGGGCCGGCTGCCTCCGGCACCACCAGCTCGATGCGCGCGCCGTTGACGTATACCTGTACCTCGTCGCGCCATGCGCCGCGCTCGTTGGGCCGCGCCCACACGAGAATCTCGTGGCCGCGATACGGGTCCCGAACCTGTGCGTCCTGTTGATGTGCCAAGGTGGCCTCCTGTCTTATCTGCGATGGCGATGCAAAAAATGCGCGCCGCATGCACGCCGCGCACACCCCGGACCTTGCGCGCACGGACCGTGCCCGGCCGGCACGCTGCTTGCGTCCCTTTTCCGCATCGAAGCGCTACCGGGCCCGCCTCGCGCAGGGCCCGAACGGATGCACATCATGATCGGTCACCTCGAATTGCTTGGACGCCTGCTGCTGGCCGCGCTGCTCGGCAGCGTGATCGGGCTCGAACGCGAGCGCCTGAACTGGGCCGCCGGGCTGCGCACGCACATGCTCGTGTGCGTGGGCTCCGCGCTCGTGATGCTGGTGTCGACGTTCGGCTTCGAGGACGTGCGCGGGCAGAACGGCGTCGTGGTCGATCCGTCGCGGGTCGCCGCGCAGGTCGTGTCCGGCATCGGCTTCCTCGGCGCGGGCTCGATCCTGCTGCGCGGCGAAGTGGTGCGCGGGTTGACGACGGCCGCGAGCCTGTGGGCCGTGGCCGGCGTCGGGCTTGCCGCGGGCGGCGGCATGGTCGTTGCGTCGGTCGGCGCGACGGCGATCGTGCTCGCGATCCTCGCAGGCGTGAAGCCGCTCGAGCGCCGTTTCATCGCGCAGCGCCAGCAACGCACGCTGCTGCTGGTGGCCGAGCGCGGCGGCCTGACGCTCAACACGCTGCACGAAGCGCTCGGCCCCGGCCGCGTGCGCGTGAAACGATTCATCGTCCAGCAGTCGGACGACGATCCGGACACCGACGACATCTCCGTCTCGTTCTCGCGCACGAGCGGGCCGGAATTCGCGGCGATCTGCGAGACGCTGCAAAACATCGCGTGCGTGCGGACCTGTCAACCCGACACCTCGTCAAGGAGTTTCGTGTGACCCAGACCGACCTGCTCTCCTATCTCGTGACGAGCCAGCTCGCCGCGCGCATGCGCACCGGCGCCTGGCTCACGACCAGCCAGCTGGTCGGCGCGTTGCGCGCGTGGCTCGCGTGCCGGCGCGCCGAATGCGACTGGCTCGACCGGATCAGGATCGCATACGCGTCGGCGACGATCGCGCAGGAGATCTACGACATCGCGGTCGTGCACGGCGAACGCGTGCGGCTCGACGCGCATTCGCCGGAACTGCAGGCGCTGCGTGCGCGCTGCGACGCACTGTTGCAGCGGATCGACGGCGACCGGGACGTCGGCGCACGATGATCGTGCCGGACCGCGTGACCCGCGCCGAGGACCGGCGCATCGACGCCGCGCCGGCGGACGGCCCGCCGCGGCACGGCCTGCTCGAGCGCGGGCGCAACTGCGACGCGATCCGCGGCGCGGACCGCTTCGCGATGCTCGTCGACGGCGACGCGTACTTCTCGACGCTGCGCGCGGCGCTGCTGCGCGCGCGCCATACCGTGTTCATCGTCGGCTGGGACGTGGACAGCCGGATGCGGCTCGCGCCCGCGGGCGCCGGCGACACGCTGCCCGACACGCTCGCGGCCTTCCTGCACGCGCTCGCGTCCGCCCGCCACAACCTGCGCATCTACGTGCTCGCGTGGGACTTCGCGATGATCTACGCCCTGGAGCGCGACTGGCCGCCGGTGTATCGGGCCGGCTGGCGCGCGCATCGCGGCATCCGGTTCCGGCTCGACGACGCACACCCGCGCGGCGCGTCGCATCACCAGAAGCTCGTCGTGATCGACGACCGGCTCGCGTTCGTCGGCGGCCTCGACCTGACGCGCGCCCGCTGGGACACGCCGGCCCACGCGGCCGACGACCCGCGCCGCCGCGACGAGCATGGCATGCCGTACGCGCCGTTCCACGACGTGCACGCGATGTTCGACGGCGACGCGGCCGCCGCGATCGGCGAACAGGCGCGCTCGCGCTGGCTGCAGGCTTGCGGGCGCCCGATCGCGATCCGCGCGCAGCGGCATCTCGAGCGGGCGGCCGACGACGATCCGTGGCCGCCCGATGCGCGCGTCGACGTGCGCGACGTGCGGCTCGGCATCGCGTATACGGCGCCGCGCCACGGCGGCCGCGAGCCGGTGCTGCAGGTGCGCGCGCTCGTCGAGGACACGATCCGCGCCGCGCACCGGCACCTGTATATCGAAAACCAGTACTTCACCGCGGCGGTGGTGCGCGAAGCGTTGTCCGCGCGCCTTGCCGACGCGCACGGGCCGGACGTGACGGTCGTCGCGCCGCGGGTGCAGAGCGGCTGGCTGCAGGAAGCGACAATGGGCGTGCTGCGCGCGCGGCTGCACGCGACGCTCGCGTCGGCCGACCGCTTCGACCGCTACCGGCTGCTGTATCCGCACGTCGACGGGCTCGGCGACGCGTGCGTGAACGTGCACAGCAAGGTCGCGATCGTCGACGACGAATGCATCGTGATCGGCAGCGCGAACCTGAACAACCGCTCGATGCTGCTCGACACCGAATGCTGCATCGCGCTCGTCGCGGCAGGCGATCCACGCATTCGCGCGGCGATCGCCGGCATGCGCGAGCGGCTGCTGGCCGAACATCTCGGCACGACGCCCGCCGCGGTGGCCGACGCGTTCGCGGGCGGGGAGCGGCCGAACGTCGTGCTCGACCGGCTGCGCGCGAAGCCCGGCCGCACGCTGCGCACGCTCGATCCGGCCGTGTCGCCGCAATTCGAGGCGCTCGTGCCGGTCAGCGCGCGGCTCGATCCCGAGCAGCCGATCGAGCCGGACCGGTTCGTGCGCGAATTCGTGCCGCACGAGCAGCACCGCTCGCTCACCGCGCGTTTTTTCGTGCTCGGAGCGATCGTGCTCGCGATCGCCGCGCTCGCGCTCGCGTGGCGCTTCACGCCGCTGGGCGCGCACCTGAACGTCGCGTCGCTGTCGCATGCGGTGGCCGCCATCGCCCGGCTGCCGGCCGCGCCGGCGCTGCTGCTCGCCGCCTACGTGGTCGCGGCGACCTTCGCGGTGCCGATCACGCTGCTGATCGCCGCGACGGGGCTCGTGTTCGGCGCATGGCCAGGCTTCGCGTATGCGGGCGTCGGCTCGATGGCGGCGGCCGCCGCGACCTACGCGCTCGGCCGCTGGCTCGGGCGCGACGCGGTGCGCCGGCTCGCCGGCCCGCGCGCGAACCGGCTGAGCGAGCACATCGGCCGGCGCGGCGTGGTCGCGATGGCCGTGCTGCGGCTGCTGCCGATCGCGCCGTTTACCGTCGTGAACCTCGTCGCCGGCGCGTCGCACATCGGGCTGCGCGACTTCCTGATCGGCACCGCGCTCGGGATGCTGCCCGGCATCGTGCTGACCGTCACGTTCGCGCATCAGTTGACCGCGGCGCTCAGCCATCCCGGCCCTGGCGCGTTCGCGTGGCTCGCGGCGATCGGCCTCGCGCTGGTCGGCGTGTCGATCCTGCTCGTGAGGATATTGCGACGATGGCGCTGAGCAAACACGCGGCCCCGCCGCCGCACGTCGTCACCGCCGACGCGGCGCCTGCCGCCGCGCCGGGCGGGCGCGACCTGCGGATCGCGACCTACAACATCCGCGGCGGCTACGGCGCGTGGCCGGCGCGCGCGGCCGACCGGATCGCGGCGGTGATCGACGAACTCGACGCGGACGTGATCGCGCTGCAGGAGGTGCCGCTCGGCGGCACGCGCGCGCCGGACGTGCTCGCGCATCTGCGCGACGCGACCGGCATGCACGCGGTGGCCGGCCCGACGATCGACACGCCGGAGCGCCGCTACGGCAACGCGGTGCTGTCGCGCTGCCCGATCCGCGCGGCGCGCACGCTCGACCTGTCGTTCCACCCGCGCGAGCCGCGCGGCGCGCTCGACGCCGACATCGAGTGCGGCGCCGGCCCGATCCGCGTGGTGGCGACCCATCTCGGCCTGTCGGCGAGCGAACGCAGCGCGCAGGTGCAGCGGCTGCTCGCGGCGTTCGACACGGGCGCGATGCCGGTGATCCTGCTCGGCGACATCAACGAGTGGTTCGTGCGCGGTCGCGCGCTGCAAGCGCTGGTCACGCGGTTCCGGCGGGCGCCGGCGCCGCGCACGTTCCCGACCGTGTGCCCGGTGTTCTCGCTGGACCGGATCTGGATTCATCCGGGCGAACTGCTGGTCGACGTGGTCGTGCATCGCAGCGCGCGGGCGCGGCACGCATCGGATCACTATCCGCTGGTCGCGCGGATGCGCGCGACGCCCGCGACGGGCACGGCGCTTGCGCGGTGAGCCTTTTCTCGCTCCGACGGAGGCAGCCCATGCGAACCGACGCACTCGACGGAAAGGATCTCGACTACTGGTGCGCACGCGCGTTGTGCGCCGACGATGAAGACACGCTGCGTTTCACGGCCGTCGCGCCGAGCGTCGTCGTAACGGCCGCCTGCGACGCATTCCGGCATCTCGACGCGCCGTTCGCGCCGTCGGCGTCGTGGGCCGACGCCGGTGCGGTGCTCGATCGCGTGGAGGACCTGCGGATCGCGCGTCACGGCGACGACGTCGAATGCGACGCCACCTTCGTCGACGGCCCGTCGACCTGCGGCGCCCACGGCCGCGACGCGCGCGTGGCGCTGCTGCGCGCGTTCGTGCGTGCGCGTTTCGGCGATGAAGTGGACGCGCCGCCGTCGTTCCCGCACCGGATCGAACACGGCAAGGTGGTGCGCTATGACCCCGGTGTGCCGATTCCGGATACGGACGATGATCCGGCGACGGGCGACAGCTCGGATATTCGGTCCATCCCGCGCATGTAATACAGGTGCGGCCTCGGCGGTCATGTAAAAACGACAGGCCCCTTCAAACCGCCTTCCCGTGCACGCCCTGTTCCGCCGGTGATCGCGCGGCAGGCACACCGATTGCGATGCCGCTGCGTTACCGATCGCCGCCATCCGCCCGCGCCACGCCATGGACTCCACACCGCCGTTCGCTCCGCACCTCTACTTCTGCGACGCCCGCCTCGTCGGGCCGCTCGACGCGTGGCCGCAAACCTTCGCGCATATCGCCGGAATGGGCTTCGACCACGTGCTGGTCGGCGCGTTCTGGGCCGCGAGCGTCGCCGGCTTTCCGCGCCACGTGGCCGATTTCCGGCGGCCGGCCCGGTCGTTCGAGACGCGCGCGAGCGCGCTCGAAACCTTCTCGCGGCTCGCGCAACTGGCGAAGGGCCACGGGCTGCGCCTGCTGCTCGAGGTCGTGCCCGATCGCATCGCACGCGAGAACCCGCTGCGCGCCGAGCATCCGGACTGGTACGTCGAGCACACGCACGACGACGCGCTGATCGATCCGCGCGGCACCGCGCATGCGCTGGATATCGCGCATGCGAACGCCGGCGACGAAGCGGTGCGCGACGCGCTGTCGGCATGGTGGTGCGCGCATCTCGCGGCGTTCGCCGACGCGGGCGCGGCCGGCTTCCTGATCGACGCACCGCATCATCTGCCGGCCGACTGGTGGCCGGGGTGGCGCGCGGCGCTGCGCCGCGCACGCCCGGACGTTGCGGTGCTCGCCGGCGTGCCCGGCCATGCGCGCGACGCGCTCGCGCAGCTCGAAGGCGCCGGGTTCGACGCGGTGTTTTCATCGGTGCGCTGGTGGGACTTGCGCGCGCCGTGGTTCGCGGACGAACACCGGCTGCTGCGTCGGATCGGCGCGCCGATCGCGTTCCCCGATGCGCCGGACGGCCCGCGTCTCGCCGACGACTGGCCCGACGCGTCGGACGACACCGTCGCCCGCGCGTATCGCCGCGCGCTGTGGACGGCCGCGGCCGTCGGCACCGGCTGGCTCGTGCCGATGGGATTCGAGCGCGGCGTGACGGTGCCGCTGATGGCGCGCGACGCGGATGCCGAACGTTACCGCGCCGCATTCGAGCACGCACGTTTCGACCTGTCGGGCGCGCTCGCCGATGCGAATGCGTGGCGCCGCGCCACCCCGGTCGCGGCGACGCGCGGCGAAATCGTGCAACTGTGCGCGCCGGCTGCGCACGCGACCGCGCTGCTGCGCGGTACGGGCCCGTCGCTCGACCATGACGACGCGGCGTTGCTGATCGCGTTGAATCCCGATCTCGACGCGCCCGCCACGCTCGACCCCGCGACGATCCTGCCCGGCGTGCCGGGCGGCTTCACGCGCGTCGTCACGCAGGCCGGCGCGCACGCGCATCCGCCTGCCGCGCTCGAACCGTTCACGCTCGCGCCAGGCGCGTATGCGCTGCTGCACGCGTGGCGGGCGCCGCCCGTCACGACACGCCCGGACGCCGCGCGTGAGCGCACCGTGCTGTCGGCGGCGCTCGCGGCCGACCGGATCGCGATCGAGCGCGTCGAGCCGTCGGTCGACGGCGGCCGCTTCGCGATCAAGCGCGTGATCGGCGAGCCGCTCGTCGTCGGTGCGTCGATCTTCACCGACGGCCACGCGCATCTGGCGGCCGTGCTTCAGTGGCGCGCCGCCGACGACGATACCTGGCGCGAAGTGCCGTTCGAAGCCGAGCCGAACGACCGCTGGCACGCGCGCGTCACGCTCGACCGGCTCGGCCGTCATGAATTCCGCGTGGTCGCGTGGCGCGACGACTGGGCGTCACTCGTCACCGATATCGCCAAGAAGCGCGCGGCCGGCCAGGACGTCACGCTGGAGGTGCGCGAAGCGCAACTGCTGCTCGCGACCGCGCTGGAGCACGCCGAGCCGGTCGATCCGCGCGCGCGCAAGCAGATGGAACGGCTCGCCGCCGGGCTCAAGGACGCGTCGCCCGACGACCGCCTCGCACTGATCGGCGCGCCCGAACTCGCCGATGCGTACGCGGCGCTGCGCTACCGCCCGTTCGTCACGCACGACGCGACGACCTACCCCGTCGACGTCGAACGCCGCAAGGCGCGCTTCTCGAGCTGGTACGAGATGTTTCCGCGCTCGGCGAGCGACGATCCGCACCGGCACGGCACGTTCGACGACGTGATCGCGCATTTGCCGCGCGTCCGCGACATGGGCTTCGACGTGCTGTATTTCCCGCCGATCCACCCGATCGGCACGTCGGCCCGCAAGGGCCGCAACAACAGCCTGACCGCGGGCCCCGACGACGTCGGCAGTCCGTATGCGATCGGCTCGCCCGACGGCGGGCACACGGCCGTGCATCCGCAGCTCGGCACGCTCGATTCGTTCCGCGCGCTGGTCGATGCCGCACGCGGGCACGGGCTCGAGATCGCGCTCGATTTCGCGATCCAGTGCTCGCCCGACCATCCGTGGCTCGCCGCGCATCCGGGCTGGTTCGCGTGGCGGCCCGACGGCTCGCTGCGCTTCGCCGAAAACCCGCCGAAGCGCTACCAGGACATCGTGAATCCCGATTTCTACGCGCCGGATGCGCTGCCCGACCTGTGGCTCGCGCTGCGCGACGCGGTGCTGTTCTGGGTCGACGCGGGCGTGCGGATCTTCCGCGTCGACAACCCGCACACGAAGCCGCTGCCGTTCTGGGCGTGGATGATCGACGACGTGCGCGGCCGGCATCCGGACGTCGTGTTCCTGTCCGAGGCGTTCACGCGCCCGGGGATGATGTATCGCCTCGCGAAAGTCGGTTTCTCGCAGTCCTATACGTATTTCACGTGGCGCGAGTCGAAGCGCGACTTCATCGATTACCTGACCGAGCTGACGGCCGGCCCCGCCCGCGAATTCTTCCGGCCGAACTTCTTCGTCAACACGCCCGACATCAACCCGCGCCACCTGCAGAACGCGCCGCGCTCGCAGTTCGTGATCCGCGCGGCGCTCGCGGCGACGCTGGCCGGCTCGTGGGGCCTGTACTCGGGCTTCGAGCTCGGCGAATCGGCGCCGCTGCCGGACAGCGAGGAATACGCGGATGCGGAGAAATACGAGCTGCGCGCGCGCGACTGGAGCAAGGCCGCGCACATCGGCGCGGAAATCGCGCGGCTGAACCGCGCGCGGCGCGATCACCCGGCGCTGCAGACGCATCTCGGGCTCACGTTCGTCGACGCGGACAACGATTCGGTGCTCGTGTTCATGAAGGCGACGCCCGCGTTCGACAGCGTGGTGGTCGTCGCGATCAGCCTCGACCCGTGGCATCCGCAGGCTGCCAACTTCACGCTCGATGCGGCGCTGTGGCGCGGCCTCGGGCTGGCCGACGGCGAGCCGCTCGATGCGCTCGAACAGGACGCCGCGCACGCGCAGACCTGGCGCGGCCAGCGCCAGTACGTGTCGCTCGATCCGCACGTGCGGCCGTACGCCATCTGGCGGCTCACGCCGCCTCCGGGCGCCGCGCGGGCGGCGACGCCCGCGCCGGACGACGCCCGACCTTCCTCGGGAGCCCACGGATGATGAAACGCGAAGATTCCCTCGACGACGTGCGCCGCGCGCAATTCCCGTCGCTCGCGCCGGCCGGCACGCCGCGCCGGCGCCGCGCGCGCCGCCGCGAACCCGCGCTCTGCGCGGACGATCCGCTGTGGTACAAGGACGCGATCATCTACCAGGTGCACGTGAAGTCGTTCTACGATTCGAACAACGACGGCATCGGCGACTTCCCCGGCCTGATCGCGAAGCTCGACTACATCGCCGAGCTCGGTGTCGACACGATCTGGCTGCTGCCGTTCTATCCGTCGCCGCGCCGCGACGACGGCTACGACATCGCCGACTACCGCGACGTGCATCCCGACTACGGCACGCTGGCCGACGTGCGGCGCTTCATCCGCGAAGCGCATGCGCGCGGCATCCGCGTGATCGCCGAGCTGGTGATCAACCACACGTCGGACCAGCATCCGTGGTTCCAGCGCGCGCGCCGCGCGAAGCCGGGCTCCACGTATCGCGATTACTACGTGTGGTCCGACACCGATACGAAGTACGCGGGCACGCGGATCATCTTTCTGGATACCGAAACGTCGAACTGGACGCACGATCCGGTGGCCGGCCAGTATTACTGGCACCGCTTCTACTCGCACCAGCCCGACCTGAACTTCGACAACCCGGCCGTCGTGCGCGAAGTGATCCAGGTGATGCGCTTCTGGCTCGACCTCGGCATCGACGGGCTGCGGCTCGACGCGGTGCCGTACCTGGTCGAGCGCGAAGGCACCAACAACGAGAACCTGCCGGAGACGCATGCAATCCTGAAGCGGATCCGCGCGACGATCGACGCCGAATACCCGAACCGGATGCTGCTCGCGGAAGCGAACCAGTGGCCGGAAGACGTGCAGGAATATTTCGGCAACGAGGACGAATGCCACATGGCGTTCCACTTCCCGCTGATGCCGCGCATCTACATGTCGATCGCGAGCGAGGACCGCTTCCCGATCCTCGACATCATGCGCCAGACGCCGGCGCTCGCGCCGAGCAACCAGTGGGCCGTGTTCCTGCGCAACCACGACGAGCTGACGCTCGAGATGGTCACCGATTCGGAGCGCGACCTGCTGTGGCAGACCTATGCGAGCGACCGGCGCGCGCGGCTGAACCTCGGGATCCGGCGCCGGCTCGCGCCGCTGATGGAGCGCGACCGGCGCCGCATCGAGCTGATCAATTCGCTGCTGCTGTCGATGCCCGGCACGCCGGTGATCTACTACGGCGACGAGCTCGGGATGGGCGACAACATCCACCTCGGCGACCGCGACGGCGTACGCACGCCGATGCAGTGGTCGTCGGACCGCAACGGCGGCTTCTCGCGCGCCGACCCCGAACTGCTTGTGCTGCCGCCGGTGATGGGCTCGCTGTACGGCTATGACGCGATCAACGTCGAGGCGCAGACGCGCGACCCGCATTCGCTGCTGAACTGGACGCGGCGCATCCTCGCGACGCGCCGGGCGTCGCAGGCGTTCGGGCGCGGCACGATCCGCTTCCTGCGCCCGGACAACCGCAAGGTGCTCGCGTATCTGCGCGAGCTGGACGGCCACGAGCCGCTGCTGTGCGTCGCGAACCTGTCGCGCGCGTCGCAGGCGGTCGAGCTCGACCTGTCCGAATTCGCGGGCCGCGTGCCGATCGAGATGACGTCCGATTCGCCGTTTCCGCCGATCGGCCAGCTCCCGTATCTCCTCACCTTTCCGCCGTACGGATTCCTCTGGTTCGTGCTCGCCGAGCACGGCCGCGAGCCGTCGTGGCGGCAGCCGCACGCGGAACCGCTGCCCGAATACGTGACGCTCGTGATGCGGCGCGGCGACACGCGGCCGGACGTCTCGCAGCTGCACACGCTCGCGCACGACGCGCTTGCGTCATGGCTCGCACGGCGGCGCTGGTTCGCGTCGAAGGACCGCAAGATCGGCGACGCGTGGCTGAACGTCGTCACGCCGATTCCGGACGAGCCGTTCCAGTATGCGGAGGCATGGGTGTCGGCGAGCGACGGCGGCGTCGAACGCTACGTGGTGCCGCTCGCGGCCGCGTGGGGCGGCGAGACGTCCCATCCGCTGTTCGCGCAACTCGCGCTGGCGCGCGTGCGGCGCGGCCATACGGTCGGCTACCTGACCGACGCGTTCGCGCTGCCGGCGTTCGCGCGCGGGATGCTGCGCAAGCTGCGCGACGGCGCGACGGTGCCCACGTCCGACGGCGGCCGGCTCACCTTTCTGCCGGAAGACGCGCTCGCCGGGCTCGACCCGGGCGACGACGCGGAAGTGCGCTGGCTCGCGGCCGAGCAGAGCAACAGCTCGCTCGTGATCGGCGACGCGATCGTGCTGAAGCTGGTGCGCAAGGTCGCGCACGGCGTTCATCCGGAAGCGGAAATGAGCCGGCACCTGACGCGCATCGGCTATGCGAACACCGCGACGCTGGCCGGCGAAGTCGTGCACGTCGATCCGGACGGCACGCCGCATACGGTCGCGATCCTGCAGCGCTACGTCGACAACCAGGGCGATGCGTGGACGCGCTCGTTCGACTTCCTGCGGCGCGCGATCGACGAACTCGCGCTGCCGGCCGCGGACGAAGGCGAGGCGGCCGAAACGGACGAGGAACCCGACGCGCTGCTCGGCTACGCGGCGTTCGCGGGCATCATCGGCACGCGGCTCGGCCAGTTGCACGTCGCGCTCGCGCAGCCGTCCGACGATCCCGCGTTCGCGCCGGAGCGCGCGACGCCCGATCACATCGACGGCTGGTGCATGGACGCGATCGCATCGTTCGAGCGCGCGCTCGACGTGCTGCGCACGCGGCTCGATGCGCTCGATGCGCCCACCCGCGCGTCGGCCGACGCGCTGCTCGCGTCGCGCGACGCGGCCGTGCTGGCGCTCGGCGAGCTCGTGCCGCGCACCCTCGACGCGCAATGCACGCGGATTCACGGCGATTTTCATCTGGGCCAGGTGCTCGACGTGCAGGGCGACGCGCTGCTGATCGACTTCGAAGGCGAGCCCGCACGACCGCTCGAGCGGCGTCGCGCGAAATCGCATCCGCTGCGCGACGTGGCCGGCCTGCTGCGGTCGCTGTCATACGTCAGCGCGACCGCGCAGTTCGCGATCGAAAAAGCGCCGCCCCAGGCCGCCGGCCGCAAGCGCGCGCTGTTCGACCGCTTCGGACAGGCCGCCGCCGACCGCTTCGTCGAATGCTATCGCGCGGCCGCGGACCTCGCGCCCGCGCGCTTCGTCGATCCGCACTACGCGGACCGCCTGCTCGCGCTGTTTCTGATCGACAAGGCGTCGTACGAGCTGTGCTACGAAGCCGCGAACCGGCCCGACTGGCTGAGCGTGCCGGTCGGCGGGCTCGCGGCGCTGGTCGACCGGCTGCTCGGCGACGGCGTGCTGCCCGACGACGGAGGAAACCCATGACCGACACGCTGTTCGAACGCGCCGATATCGACGCGCTGCTCGCCGGCCGCCATCCCGACCCGTTTGCGTGCCTCGGCCCGCACGAACAGGCCGACCGGATCGTCGTGCGGGCGCTGCTGCCCGGTGCGGAGCGCGTGCGCGCGCTGTCGCCGGACGGCGCCGAGCTCGGCGCGCTCGCCTGCATCGATCGCGCCGGCTGCTTCGCGGGGACGATCGCGCACGACGGCGGCTGGCCGCATTACCTGCTTGCGATCGACTGGCCGAACGCGCACCAGGTCACCGACGACGCGTATGCATTCGGCACGCTGCTCGACGAAGCGGCGCTCGCGCGCTTCTCGGCCGGCGATCCCGATGCCGTGCTCGACTGCCTCGGCGCGACACCGGTGCGCATCGACGATACCGACGGCGTGCGCTTCGCGGTCTGGGCGCCGAACGCGCAGCGCGTATCGGTGGTCGGCGATTTCAATGCATGGGACGGGCGCCGCCATCCGATGCGGCTGCGGCGGCCGTCGGGCGTATGGGAGCTGTTCGTGCCGGGCATCGGCGCGGGCGAGCGCTACAAGTACGAGCTGCGCGCGGCCGACGGGCGCGTGCTGCCGCACAAGGCCGACCCGTGCGCGCGCGCGACCGAGGCGCCGCCGAGCACGGCATCGGTGGTCGCCGACGTCGCGGCGCTCCACGCGTTCGCATGGCACGACGACGGCTGGATGCACGCGCGGCCGCGCAACGACGACCGCTATCGCGTGCCGTGGTCGATCTACGAGGTCCATCCGGAATCGTGGCAGCGCATCCCCGAACAGATGGACCGCAGCGCGACCTGGGACGAACTCGCCGAGCGGCTGATTCCATACGTGAAGGGGATGGGCTTCACGCACGTCGAGTTCATGCCGATCGCCGAATACCCGTTCGGCGGCTCGTGGGGCTACCAGCCGCTCGCGCAGTTCGCGCCGTCCGCGCGCTTCGGGCCGGTCGAGGGTTTCGCGCGGTTCGTCGATCGCGCGCATGCGGCCGGCATCGGCGTGATCGTCGACTGGGTGCCCGCGCATTTTCCGAACGACGCGCACGGGCTCGCGCAATTCGACGGCAGCGCGCTGTACGAGCATGCCGATCCGCGCGAAGGCATGCATCCCGACTGGAACACCTGCGTGTTCAACGTCGGGCGCACCGAAGTCAGTGCATTCCTCGTCGCGTCGGCGCTCGCATGGGCGCGCCGCTATCACGTGGACGGCATCCGCGTCGACGCGGTCGCGTCGATGCTGTATCGCGACTATTCGCGCAAGGAAGGCGAATGGGTGCCGAACGTGTACGGCGGCCGCGAGAACCTCGAATCGGTCGCGTTCCTGCGCCGGCTGAACGACACGCTGCACGGTGCGTCCGCGCCGGCCGGCGTCGTCACCGTCGCGGAAGAATCGACCGCATGGCCCGGCGTCACCGCGTCGACCGCCGACGGCGGGCTCGGCTTCGACTTCAAATGGAACATGGGCTGGATGCACGACACGCTCGCGTATCTGCACGAAGACCCGATCCATCGCCGCTATCACCACGACCGGATGACGTTCGGGCTCGTGTACGCGTTCTCCGAGCGCTTCGTGCTGCCGCTGTCGCACGACGAGGTCGTGCACGGCAAGGGCTCGCTCGTCGCGAAGATGCCCGGCGACGCGTGGCAGCGGCTCGCGACGCTGCGCGCGTATTTCGGCTTCATGTGGGCGCATCCCGGCAAGAAGCTGCTGTTCATGGGCAGCGAATTCGCGCAATGGTCGGAGTTCGCGCACGATGCGACACCGCACTGGGACTTGCTCGACGCGCCCGCGCATCGCGGCGTGCAGCGGCTGGTGCGGGATCTGAACCGCACGTATGCGGCCGAACCGGCGCTGCATGCGCTCGACTGCCACGCGGCCGGGTTCTCCTGGCTGATCGGCGACGACCGCGACAACAGCGTGTTCGCGTTCGCCCGCCGCGACGATGCGGGGCACCTCGTCGTCGCCGTGTGCAACTTCACGCCCGTGCCGCGCAGCGGCTACCGCCTCGGGCTGCCCGCGCCCGGCCACTGGCGCGAACTGATGAACACCGATGCCGCGACGTACGGCGGCACCAACGCCGGCAACGACGGCGCCGTGTGGGCCGAAGCCGTGCCGGCCCACGGCGAGGCGTGGTCGGCGACCTTGCGCCTGCCGCCGCTCGCGACGCTGTGGCTCACCCCTGCCTGATCACTCACTCGCGCCCTCGACACGGAGAACCGCCCCATGCCGACCGCCCTCCCCACCCGTCTCGAATCCGGCCGCAGCTATCCGCTCGGCGCGACCTGGGACGGTCTCGGGACCAATTTCGCGGTGTTTTCCGCGCACGCGCATCGCATTCAGCTGTGCGTGTTCGATCCGACCGGCCGCAAGGAACTCGCGCGCCTCGACCTGCCCGAATGCACCGACGAGGTGTGGCACGGCTACCTGCCCAACGCGCATCCGGGCACCGTGTACGGGTTTCGTGCGGACGGTCCGTACCAGCCGCAGAACGGCCATCGCTTCAATCCGACCAAGCTGCTGCTCGATCCGTACGCACGCAAGCTGGTCGGCCAGTTCCGCTGGTCGGACGCGCTGTTCGGCTATCGCGTGCATTCGAATCGGGCCGATCTGTCGATGGACCGCCGCGATTCGGCGCCCGCGATGCCGAAAGCCGTGGTCGTCGACGAAGCGTTCGACTGGAGCAACGACCGGCGCCCGAACGTGCCGTGGCGCAGTACCGTGATCTACGAGACGCACGTACGCGGCGCGTCGATGCGCCGCGCCGGGCTGCGCCCGCCGGAGCGCGGCACGTTCGCGTCGCTCGCGCATCCGGCGTTCATCGATCACCTGCTGTCGATCGGCGTGACGACGGTCGAGCTGCTGCCTATTCACGCGTTCCTGCAGCAGCGCGAGCTCGTGAAACGCGGGCTGCGCAACTACTGGGGCTACGACACGGCGGCGTTCTTCGCGCCGGAGCCGTCGTATCTGACGACGCGGCGACTCGACGAAATGCGCATCGCGGTGCGCCAGTTGCACGCGGCCGGCATCGAGGTCGTGCTCGACGTCGTCTACAACCACACGTGCGAAGGCAACCAGCTCGGGCCCACGCTGTCGTGGCGCGGCCTCGACAACGCGAGCTATTACCGGCTGCGGCCCGACGATCCGCGCTACCACGTCGACGAAACCGGGTGCGGCAACACGCTGAACATGTCGCATCCGCGCGTCGTGCAGATGGTGATGGATTCGCTGCGCTACTGGGCCACCGCGTTCAACATCGACGGCTTCCGCTTCGATCTCGGCGTGACGCTCGGCCGCGAGGATCACGGCTTCGAACCCGGCGCGGGGTTCTTCGACGCGCTGCGGCAGGACCCCGTGCTCGCGCAGCGCAAGCTCATCACCGAGCCGTGGGATCTCGGCCCCGGCGGCTATCAGCTCGGCCGCCATCCGCCCGGCTTCGCCGAGTGGAACGACCGGTTTCGCGACACCGTGCGACGCTTCTGGCGCGGCGACGCTGGCCAGCGCCCGGAACTGGCGGCACGCTTGTCGGGCTCGGCCGACCTGTTCAATCACGGGCGGCGCCGTACCTGGGCATCGATCAATTTCGTCACCGCGCACGACGGCTTCACGCTCGCCGATCTCGTGTCGTATGCGGGCAAGCACAACGACGCGAACGGCGAGGACAACCGCGACGGCCGCGACGACAACTGCAGCGCGAACTGGGGCGCCGAAGGGCCGACCGACGACGCGGCGATCCGCGACGTGCGCCGGCGCGTCGCGCGCTCGATGCTCGCGACGCTGTTTACCGCGCTCGGCACGCCGATGCTCGTGGCGGGCGACGAATTCGGCCGCACGCAGCAGGGCAACAACAACGCGTATTGCCAGGATAACGAACTGTCCTGGCTCGACTGGGACTTGGCGCACGGCGACGAAGGCGTGGAGATGACCCGCTTCGTGTC
The DNA here is from genome assembly GCF_001547525.1 of Burkholderia anthina. Taxonomy (GTDB): domain Bacteria; phylum Pseudomonadota; class Gammaproteobacteria; order Burkholderiales; family Burkholderiaceae; genus Burkholderia; species Burkholderia semiarida. The sequence continues at coordinate 908,690 of NZ_CM003769.1, read as the reverse complement.
GCGGCTCGCCGCGCTGCGGCGCATGTACCCGGTGATGTCGGCGCCGCGCTACCCGTCGGGCGACCGCGACGGCGCGCCGGGCATGCGCGAGATCGAATGGTTCGACGAACGCGGCGACGCGCTGACCGTCCCCGCGTGGGAAGACGGCGAACGCCGCGCGCTGACGATGCGGCGCGTCGGCACCGGCCGCACCGGACGCACCGAGGCGTTGCTCGTGATGCTGAACGCATCGGCCGACACCATCACGTTCATGCCGCCCGCGCCCGTACTCGATTACCGGATCCTGCTCGACACCGCGACGCCCGACTCGGGCCCGCGCTCGTGGCCGGAAGCGGGCCTCGACGTCGCCGCGCATGCGGCCGCGATCGCGGTCGCGGCCGTGCCGCCGCCCGATCAGTCTCCTTCCCGAGGATCGCCATGACATCCCGTTCCGCCCGCCCAACCGGCACGCATGCATTCGAATCGTCGTTCGGCGCGACCTGCGTCGATGCCGACCACACGCGTTTCCGGCTGTGGGCGCCCGCGAGCCGCACGGCCGCCGTCGAGCTGCAGGACGAAGGCGGCCGCGCGATTCCGATGACGCCGGCCGGCGACGGCTGGTTCGAGACGGTCGCGCCGTGCGGCCCCGGCACGCTGTACCGCTACCTGCTCGACGACGCGCTCGCGGTGCCCGATCCTGCGTCGCGCTTCCAGCCGTACGACGTGCACGGGCCGAGCCAGATCGTCGATCCAACCGCGTACCGCTGGCGTCACGACGCATGGCGCGGCCGCCCGTGGCACGAGACGGTGCTGTACGAGCTGCATGTCGGCGCCTGCGGCGGCTACGCGGCCGTCGAGCGGCGGCTGCCGACGATCGCCGAACTCGGCGTGACCGCCGTCGAGCTGATGCCCGTCAACGCGTTCCCGGGCGCGCGCAACTGGGGCTACGACGGCGTGCTGCCGTTCGCGCCCGACGCGTCGTACGGGCGGCCCGAGGAGCTGAAGTCGCTGGTCGACACCGCGCACGGGCTCGGGCTGCAGGTGTTCCTCGACGTCGTCTACAACCACTTCGGCCCCGACGGCAACCTGCTGCCGCGCTACGCGCCCGAATTCTTCCGCGCGGACCGGCAGACCGCGTGGGGACCGGCGATCGACTTCTCCCGCCCGCAGACGAGCGCGTTCTTCATCGACAACGCGCTGTACTGGCTCGACGAGTACCGTTTCGACGGGCTGCGCATCGACGCCGCGCACGCGATCGGCGACGACGCATGGCTGCGCGAACTCGCGCGCCGCGTACGCGCGCACGCGGGCGACGCGCGCCACGTGCATCTCGTGCTGGAGAACGAGCGCAATACCGCGAGCCTGCTCGGCCCGGGCGGCTTCGACGCGCAATGGAACGACGATTTCCACAACAGCGCGCACGTGCTGCTGACGGGCGAGCGCGACGGCTACTATCGCGCGTACGCCGACGCGCCGCTGCGCCATTTCGCGCGCACGCTCGGCGAAGGCTTCGCGTATCAGGGCGAACCGTCGCCGCTGCACGACGGCGCCGCGCGCGGCGAGCCGAGCGCGCACCTGCCGCCGACCGCGTTCGTCGTGTTTCTGCAGAACCACGACCAGATCGGCAACCGCGCGTTCGGCGAACGGCTGCGCGCGCTCGCGAACGACGACGCGGTGCGCGCGGCCACCGCGTTGATGCTGCTTGCGCCGTCGATTCCGCTGCTGTTCATGGGCGAGGAAGACGGCAGCACGCAGCCGTTCCAGTTCTTCACCGACTATCGCGGCGCGCTCGCCGACGCGGTGCGCGAAGGCCGGCGCCGCGAATTCGCCGCGTTTCCCGCGTTCGCCGATGCCGCGCATCGCGACGCGATTCCCGATCCGAACGACATCGCGACGTTCGTGCGCTCGTCGTCGCACCATCCGCCCGACGAATCGTGGCCCGACGCGGCCGCGTGGCGGCGCTTCTACCGCAGCGCGCTGGCCGTGCGCGCGGCGCTCGTGACGCCGCACCTGGCCGGCGCGCGGTCGCTCGGCGTCGATCTGCTCGCGGGTGACGGCGACCCGCCCGCGCTCGCCGCGCGCTGGCGCCTCGGCGACGGCAGCACGCTGACGATCGCGCTGAATCTCGGCTCGCACGACGCGACGCTGCCCGCGCTGCCGGTCGGCAAGATCGTGTTCGAGACGCCGCCGCGCGCGCGCGACCGGCTGCCGGGCGGGCACGTGCCGCCCCGCGCGTGCATCGCGTGGCGCGACGGCGCGGTCAACCAGGATGCGCGGCATCACCGCGCGAACGGACGGAGTTCATCATGACGACCGACGTTCCGATCGCGGCGCTCGCCCGTGCGGCCGGGCTGGAGCCCGACTGGACCGACGCGGGCGGCGTCGCGCGGCGCGTGGACGACGACGCGCTCGTCGCGCTCGTCGATGCGCTCGGCTGGCCGTGCGGCACCGCGATCCAGCGGGTCGACAGCGCGGCGGCGCTCGCCGACGCGAACGCGGCGCCGCCGCGCACCGTGACCGGCGACGCCGGCCTGCCGCTGACGCTGCCCGCGACCGTCGCGGCGCCGGGCGCGCGCTTCAGGATCTCGCTCGAAAGCGGCGGGCACGTGGACGGGCGCGTGGGCGGCACGGGCGAACACGGCACGCTGCCGCCGCTCGCGATGGCCGGCTATCACGCGCTCGACGTCGGCGAGCAGCGTATCGGGCTCGCGATCGCACCGCCGCGGGCGCGGCCGTTCGACACGTTCGCGCGCACACGCGACGCGAACAGCCGCTGGGGCATCGCCGCGCAGCTCTACGGTCTGCGCCGCACCGGCGACGACGGCGCGGGCGACTACACGACGCTCGCGCGGCTCGCCGCGCACGCGGCGCGACACGGCGCGCAGGCCGTGGCGATCAGCCCGACGCACGCCGGCTTTCCGGCCCTCCCCGCGCACGACAGCCCGTATTCGCCGTCGTCGAGGCGCTGGCACAACGTCGCGTATCTCGACTGCGACGCGGTGCCGGGCGCCGATGCCGCGCCGCGCGCATCGGCCGCCGACGCCGACGCCGCACTGATCGACTGGCCCCGCGTGCTGCCGGCGAAGCTGCGCCGTCTGCGTGCATGCTTCGACGCATGGCGCGCGAGCGACGACCCGTCGCGCGACACGTACCAGCGGTTTCGCGCGGCGGGCGGCGCGGCGCTCGACGCGCACGCGCGCTTCGATGCGCTGCAGGCGTTCTGCATCGAGCACGGGATCGGCGCGGATTGGCGGCAATGGCCGGCGCAATGGCGCATGCCGGGATCGGCGGAAGTCGACGCGTTCGCGCACGCGCATGCCGACACGATCGCGTTCCACACCTTCCTGCAATGGTGCGCGTCGCGCGCGCTGGGCGACGCGCAGCACGCGGCGCGCGGCGCTGGCATGGCGACCGGGCTGATCGCCGATCTCGCGGTCGGCTCCGATCGCGCCGGCAGCGACGCGTGGGCGCACGGCACGACGCTGCTGCGCGGCGTGTCGCTCGGCGCGCCGCCCGACCTGTTCAATGCGGCCGGCCAGGCGTGGGGCGTGACGACGTGGACGCCCGCCGCGCTGCGCGCGGACGGCTTCGTGCCGTTCATCGAGCTGCTGCGCGCCGCGTGCGCGCACGCGGGCGGCATCCGCATCGATCACGTGCTCGGCTTCGCGCGGATGTGGATCGTGCCGGACGGCGGCTCGCCGCGCAGCGGCGCGTACCTGCGCTATCCGCTCGACGATCTGGTGCGGCTCGTCGCGCTCGAGGCGGCCCGCCATCGCGCGATCGCGATCGGCGAGGATCTCGGCACCGTGCCGGCCGGATTGCGCGAACGACTCGGCGCGCAGGGCGTCGCGGGCATGCGCGTGCTGTGGTTCGAACGCGACGCGAACGGCGCGTTCCGGCCGCCGTCCGCATGGGATCGCGATGCGATCGCGACCACCTCGACGCACGACTTGCCGACCGTGGCCGGCTGGTGGCGCGGCGTCGATCTCGGATGGCGGCGCGTCGCCGCCGACGCCGAAGCCGGGAAACGGCGCGACGACACACCGCCGCGCGACGTGGCCGCCCCGGCGCCGGACGATGCGAGCGCGCACGATTCCGACGAGATCGTGCAGCGCATGGCGTTCGGACACGATACCGTGCAGCGCCCCGAGCCGGGCAAGCCGACGCCGCCGCCGGCTTCGCCGCCCGAACTGCTCGCCGCCCACGCGGAACGCGCCACCGAGCGCGCGGCGCTGTGGCACGCGCTGCAACAGGCCGGGTGCGCGCCGGCCGGCGCCGCGGTGCCGCCGGCCGACATGCCGCCGGTGAACGCGATCCTCGGCTACGTCGCGAGCAGCCCGTCGCCGCTCGCGCTGCTGCCGCTCGAGGATCTGCTCGCGCTCGACGCGCAGCCGAACCTGCCGGGGCCGCCCTGCGGCCATCCGAACTGGCGGCAGCGTCTGCCGCGCACGGTCGACACGCTGTTCGACACCGACGTGCGCACGCGCATCGCCGCCGTCGTGCATGCGCGCCGTTCGCGGGGGCGCCGCCCATGACGCCGCGCGCGACGCTGCGCCTGCAATTGCACGCGGGCTTCACGTTCGACGACGCGGCCGCGCACGCCGACTACTTCGCGCGGCTCGGCGTGAGCCACCTGTACCTGTCGCCGGTGTCGACGGCCGAGCGCGGCTCGCTGCACGGCTACGACACCGTCGACTACGGCGCGCTCAGCGCGGAACTCGGCGGCGAAGCCGGCTTCCTGCGGCTCGTCGATGCGCTGCGCGCGCGCGGCCTCGGCATCATCATCGACATCGTGCCGAACCACATGGGCGTCGGCGGGTCGTCGAACGGCTGGTGGAACGACGTGCTCGAATGGGGGCCGGCGAGCCCGTACGCACGCACCTTCGACATCGACTGGCATCCGCCCGACCCGGCGCTCGACGGCAAGGTGCTGCTGCCGTGCCTCGGCGCGCCGTACGGCGATGCGCTCGCGGCCGGCGACATCACGCTGCGCGCCGATCCGGTCGCGGGCCGCTTCTATATCGCGTGCCCCGGGCGGCGGCTGCCCGTGGCCGCCGCCACCTACGCGGAAATCCTGCGCATCGCGAACCGCGCGGACCTGAACGCGCTCGCCGAGCGCTTCGACGCCGCGCCGGCACGCGGCAGCGCGCGGCTGGCCGCCGCTCATGCGGCGCTGCGCGATCATGCGGCCGCGCACGGCCCGCATGCGCTCGACGCGGTATTGCGCGGCGCCGACCCGCGCCGCGCCCGCTCGCGCGCCTGCCTGCACCGATTGCTCGAACGCCAGCACTACCGACTCGCGTGGTGGCGCACGGCCGCCGACGAGCTGAACTGGCGGCGCTTCTTCGACATCGCGACGCTCGCGGCCGTACGCGTCGAAGACGACGCGGTGTTCGATGCCGTTCATGCGCTGCCGCTGCGCCTCCACGCGGCCGGGCTGGTCGACGGCGTGCGCGTCGATCACGTCGACGGCCTCGCCGATCCGCGCGCGTACTGCCGGCGGCTGCACGCGCGGCTCGCCGCGCAGCGCGACGCGCAGCGCGACGCGCGGCCCTACATCGTGGTCGAGAAGATCCTCGCGCCCCGCGAGGCGCTGCGCAGCGACTGGGCCGTCGACGGCACGACCGGCTACGACTTCATGAACGACGTCGGCGCGCTGCTGCACGACCCGGCCGGCGCCGCGCCGCTCGCCGCGCACTGGGCGGCCGTGTCGGGTTCGGCGCGCACGTTCGCGCAGGAAGCGCTCGACGGCAAGCGGCGCGTGCTGATGCGCCAGCTCGCCATCGAGCATGCGCGGGTCGCGCGGTTGCTGCACGGGATCGCGCGGGCGTCGCCCGCGACGCGCGACGTGAGCCGGCTCGCGATCCAGCGCGTGCTCGGCGAACTCGCGGTGCGGCTGCCCGTGTACCGGATGTATCCGGCGCCGGGCGACGAACTCGCCGACACCGACCGGCGCGTGCTCGCCCACGCGTATGACGGTGCGTATGCGGCGGTCGATCCGACCGACCGGTTCGCGCTCGAGCGCGTGGCCGCGTGGCTCGGCCTGCCGGTCGTGCGCGTGCCGCGCGCGAACGCGGACGCGCTGGTCGCGGCGCGCGTCGCGTTCGCGCAGCTCACCGCCCCGCTGGCCGCGAAGGGTGTCGAGGATACGGCCAACTATCGCTATGGCCGGCTGCTGTCGCGTAACGAGGTCGGCGCCGACGCCGGCGACTTCAGCCTGTCGCGCGGCGCGTTCCATGCACGCAACCGGCGTCGCGCGCGCACCGTGCCGCACGGGCTCGTCGCGACGGCCACGCACGACCACAAGCGCGGCGAGGACGCGCGTGCGCGGCTCGCGGTGCTCAGCGAGGTGCCCGATGCGTGGCGCGCGGCATCGCTCGACTGGTCGGCGCTGAACCTGCCGCATCGCGGCGGCGCGCACCGCGACCTCGCGTGGACGCCCGGGCCGGCCGCCGAGGCAATGCTGTACCAGACGCTCGTCGGCTGCTGGCCACCCGCGCTCACGCCCGACGATGCGGCCGGCCTCGACGCGCTCGCGACGCGCGTCGTGCAATGGCAGACGAAGGCGTTGCGCGAAGCGAAGCAGCACACCGACTGGCTCGTGCCCGAGCCCGACTACGAGCGCGGCTGCGAGGCGTTCGTTCGCGCGATCCTGACGCCGCGCGGCGCCGGGGATTTTCCGCATCGGCTGCATGCGTTCGTCGCGCGGATCGCGCCGGCCGGCGTCGTCAACAGCCTCGCGCAGACGGCGCTGCGGATCGCGTCGCCGGGCGTGCCCGATCTGTATCAAGGTACCGAGTCATGGGATCACTCGCTCGTCGATCCGGACAACCGGCGCGACGTGCCGTTCGCGACGCTGGCGGCCGAAGCGGTCGACGCGCCCGTTGCGTCGTATCTGCCGACATGGCCCGACGCGCGCGTGAAGCGCGCGCTGATCGAGCGGATGCTGGCGCTGCGCGCGCGATGGCCGACGACGTTCGCGGATGGCGTGTACGTTCCGCTGCGCGTGCGCGGCAAGTTGGCGCGGCATGCGGTGGCGTTCGCGCGGTGCGACGATGCGGCGACCGTGGTGGTGGTCGCGACGCGGCTCGCGTGCCGGTTGCTGGGCGAAGCACCCGGATTGCCGCGCGTGGAACCGGCGCAATGGGGTGATACGGCCGCCGTGCTGCCGCGCGGCGTCGAAGGGCCCTGGACAGACGCGTTGAATGCCGGGGACGCGATCGATGCGCCGGATGGTGTGCTGGCGCTCGATCGCTGTCTGGCCGCGTTGCCTGTGGCGGTGCTCGTCGCGGCGCGGAGTGAAAACTGAAGGCGATGTCCGATTGACGGTAGTCCGCGAGCAGCCCGCGATCGATTTTGTGCAAAAACGGGCCGCGAATAATCGATCTTTCAAACGCGTGATCGGCTTTCACCCGAAACGTCCGATCGCTAGCCAGTTTGTTCGGCCGACGATCTGCGTCAGCGACCTTACGACCACTCTTCCGGCGGCATCTCGCCGCGGTCGTCTTCCCACAGCGGTTTCGCCGCCTCTTCTCCGCGGCTTGGCGTCACCGGCCCGTTTCCGCTTGTGCCGCGGTCACCGCGCTCGGCCCGCCGAGCGCCGTCGAGCGGCGCCGCCTGCGCTCGCACTCGAGCCCGCGTACGTGTCGGCGTCACGGTCCGCTGCCCGTCGCGGCGACGCTCGTCCGTCGAGCCTGCATCGTCTGTCTGTCGTGCGTTCGAAGCTGTAGCCATTCCGTTCTCCTGAGTCATCGAAAGAAACCGGTCGCCCGAACGCAGCAATTTCGGTGCCGCCGGCCGGGCAAGCATCTTGCTCCGGTGATTCGACCGAAACCGTTCCGGAGGTGACGATGCCGACGAATCGCAACACGCCGCCCGCCACGCGCCGCCGCCTCGGCGGATGGATGGCCACCGAGGAATCCCGCATGGCCGCGTTCCGCGAAAAAATCGCGAACGAAGCCCGCGCGCATGCCGGCGAGCGGCTGCGCACGCCGGCCGTGCAGGACCTCGCGCGGCTGTTCGACGACAACGCGGTGCTGCGCATGAGCCTGACCCGCGCGATCGACGAGGCGTGCGAATCGGGATACCGGCTCGGCTACACGTCGATCGGCGAGCTGATGACCGTGCTCGACCATCTGATGACCTACACGCCGCCGTTCAGCGAGGAAAGCCTGATCGTGTGCCCGCTGAACGCGTTCTTCGACTGGCCAATGTGCATGCCGTCGGGCCACGCGGTGTTTCGCGACGCGGCCGTGAACGCGCAGTTGAAGCGGGTGCTGAACGTCTGGTGCGACTTCCTCGGCGGCCCGCACTCGCGCGTGCATCTCGACACGTCCGCGCCCGACGGCTGGTTCTGCGACGCAGCACGCAAGCGCCTGGGGCTGTCGCAGTTCCAGTATCGCGAAGATCAGCCGCACTGGGGCTTCGATTCGTGGAACGACTTCTTCACGCGGCGCTTTCGCGATGGCGCGCGGCCCGTCGCGGCCCCGGACGATCCACACGTGATCGTCAGCGCGTGCGAAGCCGCGCCCTATCACGCCGAAACCAACGTGAAGCTGCGCGACACGTTCTGGATCAAATCGCAGCCGTATTCGCTGCGCGACCTCTTCACGCCCGCGTGGCTGCCGCTCGCCGAGCGCTTCGTCGGCGGCGACGTCTATCAGGCCTACCTCAGCGCGTACAACTATCACCGCTGGCATGCGCCGGTGCGCGGCGTCGTCACCCACGCGTATCGAGTCGACGGCACCTATTATTCGGTTGCCGAAGCGGAAGGCCCGGACCCGGCCGGGCTCAACGACTCGCAGGGCTACATGACGGCCGTGGCCGCACGCGCGGTCATTGCGATCGCGAGCGACGATCCAGGCATCGGCACCGTGGCGGCCGTGTTCGTCGGGATGGGCGACGTGTCGTCGTGCGTGGTCGAGGTCGTGCCGGGGCAGCGCGTCGACAAGGGCGACGAGATCGGTTACTTCCAGTTCGGCGGCTCGACCTACTGCCTGCTGTTCGAGCCCGGCGTGATCGACCGCTTCCTGTACGCGCCGCCATTCGAAGGCGAGCCGCCCGTCGTGCAGGTCAATGCGCCGGTCGCGGTCGCGCGGTGAGCGCGGTGCGCGCGCCCTGCGCATCACCCGTCGGTCACATCGCGCAGGCCGATTGCGTGGGCACCGGCGGCGTCATGACGCTGCACGCCCCGCAGCACCGACAGGCCGTCGGCCGTCAGCGCGGGTCGGTGCGCGCCCGACGCGTCGTCGTGCTCCATCACGATCAGGCGTCGTTCGACGAGCGCGACGACGTCGTCGCGATCGATCTGGATCTGTTCGGGCGCGTGATGCGCGAGGAACAGTGCGGCGAATTCGTGGGCGGTCAGCATGCTCGTTTCCCCGGTTGACGGCTGCGCTCGATGCGACGACGGCGTCGCCTCGGCATGCGGCGCGTATCGTGCGCCGGCGACGTTAGGGGCATGCAGGGACCGTGCCAAGTGGCGTACTTCGGCCGGTATCCGTGCCGCGCCGATGCCGCGTGATAGGGCACTTGGGGGCGATCGTGAACCGCTGCAAAGTTTTCAACGGCGTGTAACGTCGCCGCCGTTGGGTTCCGCGCTGCTGATATGACTACCGGTCGGATCACTGCCGGCGATCGCGCTGCTCAGTTCGTTTAGCTTACCGATCGCCTATTAATCTAGTCAGTAGGTATAACGCCTAAAAAACCATTTCCTTATCAGCAGTGCACCAATAAATACACCGGCAGCGGTTACAGCAACCCAGTAAGCAATTTCTTGCCTATGCATCATCTTGGCCCACTTTTATCGAACAACCATCCAAGCTCGTTTATCGAATTTCATCTTCGCCATGCGAGCAATCATCTCCGTTTAGGTTGCATGCCAGGAATTGTAAAAGCTGGAAAAATAACACTGGTCGCCCCCTCCACCCAGACTTGGCGCACGTGTAAGTCCGCCAAAACCCACACCTACTCATGGATGTATCAGGCGCCACGCAGATGTAATTGAACGATATTGCCAAACTGATGAACGGCCGCCCTCACCAGACCCGCAACTGGAAAACCCCTGAAGAGTCCATGGCGATGGAATTGGATGCCGCCGGATTGGCTAAACGTTGCATTCGATTCTTGCGACTGGCTACTATGAAGATAGCCATTTATACAAGCCTCATTTACGGTTATCTTCCTGGTATGTCTTCTTTGCTTTACGCCATGCCGAACCGCCGAATGGTTTAATATTCAGCATATGTGCTCGACTTGCAAATCCTCCGATCAGAGCGAGAGCGAATCCAATGAGTGCAACCATTCCACCGAAGATGGTCGGGGCAATTAACTTAAATGCACAGAACATCAACACAAAACCCGAAACAATGAAAATCAACCTAACCCAATCAGTGAAATTTCCATTTTCAATGATTTTAATTTTTCGCACCTTCTCCTCCATTGGTCGAGATGCCATTTGCCACGGCTTGCCAATATGAGTTCATCCAACCCTGAACTTTCCCGACGCTTTGATCGTTGTTAAATGTGTTTCCAATTGCGTTAATCACGGGCGCAAGAATCGGATATCTTCCAGAAACGTAATTGGATAGAACATTGACGCCACCAGTGACCCAATATTGCCCGACATTGGGACTTAGTGCCTGGCCCACCGCATCGGCACCCACTCCAACCACAGTGGTCGCATACGATAATCCTGCAAATGTCGGGGCGAGTGGCGTAGGTGCCGATGCTAGTGCACCAGTGACGGCTCCGAGCCATCCAGCCGTTGTCGACGTAGCCGACGCCAGGTCGCCCGTCGTCGCCTTGACGTAATTCGCATCCGATTTGTCAAACTTCGTAAACGGCCCCGTTATGTTCCAGCTTCCACCGTTTCCGTTGGGAGTGTAAGTAACGCGCGGCACGTCACCGGCCGGCACCGATCCCGCATTCGTCGCGATGTACGCCTGCAATTCTGGATTAGGCTGTGCTGTAAGCTGCGTGAGGATCGTTTTCCCATCACTGGTCGTGCCGCCCGACACCCATCGCGCTCCCGAATCGGTGGGCAACTGACCAATCAGCGTCGTGGGCGCCCCGGACGCGTTCGTCCCGTTCACATTGGCGTCCATGATACGCATCTGGTCTTCGATCTGGGCTTGCGAGTATTTCCCCTTGCTTTTATCGGCAAGCTGCTTCGCGAGCGTCTTGTCTTCAACATGCAACTGCCGATTAAACCGATCGACGTTGTACCCCGAGAACGCTCCAGACTCGCCACCCGCAGCCGCTCCAGCCCCCGTCGCGATCACGTTCGCCACGATATTGCCCAGCGCCTGATTCATATTGGCATTGCCGGTCGGATCACTGCCGGCGATCGCGCTGCTCAGTTCGTTCAGCTTGCCTGCGGCAATCGACGCGACCGCCGCGCCGGCAGCACCGCCAACCGCGTTGCCGCCGGCCAGGCCCGTCACCAGCGCCGCACCAGCACCTTGCATCAGCGCGCGATTCGCTCCGCCTTCCTTCCACGCGTCGACACCTGCCTGGTCACCGTTGGCAGCCGCATCCTTCATCATCTTGTCCGCGTAGTCTCCGATCCGGCGCGACACCGCTTCGCCGGCCGCGCTGGCTGCAGCCATCATGTCCGACTGATTGGCCAGCAGGTTCTGCACGTCGGGCAGTTTGGCGACCGTCCCGTTCGTGTTCGTCGTATCGCGGCTCAAGCTCGCCGCATCCTGCTTCTGGTTCGCCGAATCCGTGATCGTGACCGTTCCGGCGCTGACACCGCTCTTCGTCGTCGCGCTGTCGCTGCCGCTGTCGTTTTGGCCAAGCATCGGCGCGGCGCCACCCGCGTTCTTGCCCGACGCGCTTCCATGCGTGCTGTAGTTCATCCCGCCATCGCCTGTCGTCGCGCCCGCGCTGAAGCCACTTGAGCTCGCGTCGTAGTGCGACTGGTTCTGGATGTCCGAGAAGGTGAGGGAACCTGTCGTCAACGAGTTCTTCGCCGAATCGGCGTTGCTCGCGATCAACCCACCCTTCAGGTCCGTATTGCCGGTGACGTTGATATTGAAGCCCCCATCGCCCGCCTGAATGCCGGCCTGCTCATCGACACCCGCATAGCTGCCCGTCGCATTCCCTTTGCTCTGGCTGAAGCTCGCGCTGGCGCCACCCTGACTGATGCTGAAACCGCCACCCGAACTCGACTGATGCGCCGCGCTCGCCAGCGTATCCTGCACGCTGGCGATGTTCAGGTTTCCGCCTACGTCGGCATTCACCTGATTGCCTTTCACGTTCGAGCCGATGATGTTCGTATCGCCGCCCGAAATGATCGTCACATTGTTTGCTGCGGTTACATGGCTGTTGTTCTGCGCGGCCAGATCGCTGTTGCCATCGCCGTTCGCCTTCGACATCGCCGCAGAAACACCGAACCCGCCGGTGCCGACCGACACGCCGACGCTCGCGCTCTTCGACTCGTTCGTGCTGCGCGTCGAATCCGTATCCGTCGTATTGACGATGTTGACGTCGTTCTTCGCGGCCAGAATCACGTCGCTCGCGTTCACGTTCGATCCAGCAATCGTCACTTTGCCGCTGCCCGCCTGACCGTTGCCGGTTGCCGCAAACGCCACCGTTCCGCCGGCGTTCACATTCGAGCCGCGATTCGTCACGCTGTCCTCGCTGAACGCGCTCTTGCTGTGGCTGCTGCCGACGCTGACCTCGACCTTGAACTCGGGTGTCGCGCCTCCGGCCAATGCCGCCGCGCCAGCACCCACCGCATCGATTGCCCCGCTCGCGGCTGCCATCCCGTGCAGTGCGGCCGCACGACCATCCTGACTCTTGCCGGCTGCGCGCGACTGGCCCACCACGTTCGACACGGCGTCGATCACCGGCGCCTTCAGCGCGAGCGTCAACCCGCTCTTCGATACTTCCTGCGTCTGCGCGCGATGACCAGTGGCCTGTGCCGCATCGATCGTCACGTTCGCGCCCGTGCCGCTGATGTTCCGCGCGGCAATCAGGTCGCTGCCCGTCACACGCAGGTCGTTCCCGGCGACGATGCTCAGATTGCCGTTGAGCGAGCCGATCGCGCTGCCATTATTCGACACTTCGCTCGTCTGGCTCGTCGTCTTCAGCGAACTGCTGCCCACCGACACCGACAGGCCGCCGCCCGACATCAGCCCCGTTTCCTTCTTCTGGTAGTAGCTCGACGACGCGAGCGTATCCTGCGTCGTCGCGACGGTCACGTTGCGCGCCGCGCTCAGCGCGACGTCGTTCGTACCGACGACCGTGCTGCCCTGGATATTCAGATCGCGGCCAGCAGCGATCGTCACGCCATCGGCCGATACCAGGCTGCCCTGGTTCAGCGTCATCGTCTGGTCGATCCCGCTCGCGACCTTCGTGCCGCTCACCACGCCGCTGCGGCTGTGCGTTTCGTGCGCATTCAGTTCGTGCGTGCCGGTCGCCGCACCGATGTTCACGTCGCCCGCGGCCGCCAGCGTCGCATTGCCCTTGTCCAGACCGATCGCGCTGCCGATCACGTTCAGGTCTTTACCCGCCACGATCGCCACGCTTTCGCCACCGGTCAGCGTCGTGCCGCTCAGGGCCTGATCCGACGTGTGCAGCGACTCGGCATAGCCGCGGCCGCCCTCGTTACCCGAGCTGGTACTGTTCACGGTTGACGTCGCGCTCGCCGCGCCCAGTGTCACGGTGCCGCCGGCCACGACCGCACCGCCACCGCCCAGTTCGATCTGCGCCCCCTTCGCGGTGAGATCCCTTCCTACGACGATCGCCGACTTCCCGCCGACCTTGACCGCACTGCCGGTGGATCGATTGACTTCCGTGTCCGACACGCCGTTCGCGCGCTCGACTACCTTGTGCTCGCCGACCTGCTGCGCGCCGAGCGTCCAGTCGCCGCCGACCTGCATCCCGAGATCGCCGCCGACACTCAGATTGCCCGCGTTCTGCCGGAAGTTGCCGCCCGTCGCGATCGCCGCGTCGCCGGCCACGTCGATGCCCGCTTGCGGCCCGAGCGTCGTCGACACGCGCGTCGCGCCGTCTGCGCTCGCCTGGCTGCGCGTGTGCGTCGCGGTATCGAGGATCAGGTCGCCGCCTGCTGCCAGCGCCAGACCGCCGGCCTTCACGCTTGCCGAGGTCAGATCGACTGTCCCGGTCGTCGCCAGCGTCATCCGGCCGCCGCTTTGCAGCGCACCGAAGCGGTTGTCGAGGGTCCGGCCGCCGATCGAAAGGCTGTCCGCGGCGCGGAGCGTGCCGCTGTTCGAGAACGACTGCACGTCCTTCAGATCGACGTTGCCGCCTGCGATCAGCGGGCCGTTCATGTCCTGCCGGCTCGCCTGTGCGAGATACACGACTGGCACCAGCACCGATTGCCCGTCGACGACACGCGTCTCCAGCAGCACCACGTTGCTCGTGAGCTGCGCGACCTGTTCGGCCGACAGGCTCGCGCCGAGCGGCAGATCGAGGGATTTCGACAGCGCGGCACCCGACGACAACAGCGCCTGATACATCGATTCGATGTCCGTGTACGGCCCGAGCACCGCCTTGCCGGTCAGGGAGGTGAGTTGATTGCGCACCAGCCATTGCTCGTAGAACCCGTCGCCAACGCGCTTCGCCGTCTGCTCCGGGTTCAGCCCGAGCTGCTGCAGATAGTAGTCGCTCGACATGAACGCGCGTCGGCTCGTGAACGCCGGGTTCGTCTCGATCAGGTAGTTCGCGTTCGGCGCCGGGTTCGGATGGAACAGGCCGCCCTGCGGAATCGTCAGGTTCTTCAGCACGTCGACCGCCGTCGCGCTCGCGATCACGCGGTCGATGCCGCCGCCGACGGCGCCAACGTCGACACCCGGCGGCAGGCCGATCGGTGGGCGCCCCGCATTGCCGGCCGGGTTGTCGATACTTACGCCCGTGCCGGAGAGCGTGCCGTTCGCGACGAAGCTCGATTCGTAGCTCGGCAGCGCGTACTCGCGAATGTCCGATGGCGCATTGCAGCCCGGCGTGTCGCAGAACGAATAGCTCCAGAACTTGGTGCCGTCGTAGTTTCGGTACCAATATTTGCCCGTGTAGGTCACCTTGACCTGCGGCGCGAGCTGTCCCCTCCAGCTATCCTGATCGAGCGTGCGCGGTATCTCGATATCGCCTGCCGCCGTCACCTGGCTCCAGTAGTTCTGGAACGTGTCGACGGACGACGCGTTCAGACTCCCGCCCACCACGATCTGCGCGGCCGGACTGATCTTCGAGACAAGGTTCGCCAGCGGCGTGCCGGTATAGGTCGTGTATTGGTACGTGCTGTTGTACTCGCCACCATGCGGCGGCTCGACGTAGACGCCGCCGATGCTGTCCGGATCCTTGACGCCGACCTGGCCGGTGCGGCCGGACAGACTGATCCCGAGCCGCTCGAGCAGCGTGGCATCGACTTGCGAGGTCCATGCCGTTTGCATCTCGCGACGCGTGTTCGTCACGAGATCGGCATGCAGCGCCATGTCGCCGTCCGACTGGATCAGGCCTGACTGATTCAGGATATGCGCAGCCTTCGTGTATTGGCCGGCTGCATCCTTGCCACCCGCCAGCACCACACGGCCAAGACCGTAGATCGCGGTCAGCGCCGGGGTATCGGTTGTCGTCGTGTCGTCGCGGTTCTCGATGTTTTGCGCGAGCAGTTCGAGCAGCCCATCGCTGGCAGACGCCCCGATCAGCGCGGTCGGCCCTACGTTCGCCAGCGCAGACGCAGCCGAGAGCGACACGCTTGCGCCCACCAGCGTGCCGGTGTTGATCAGCGTGTTCGACTGCGTGCGCAGCCGGCCGCCCGCTGCCATTGCGCCACTGTTGACGACGTCGCCCGCATCGACGCTCAGGTCGTTCACGCTCATCAGACCGGCGTCGTTGTTGAACGTCCCCGGCAGTGTGAACGCCAGATTGCGGCCTGCATTGAACTGGTAGTCCGACGTGTTCGTAAAATCGCCGCGCAAGTACAACGCCAGATCGTTCGCCGCGCTATACGCTCCGCCGCCGTAGAGCGTGCTCGCGCGGATCGACAGATCGCGCATCGCGCCGATCTGGCCACCCGCGTTGGAGACTGCGCCGGCAGTCGTGATGCCGACGTCGCCGCCGGAGCCGGTGATTCGGCCGCCGTCGTTGTTCAGGCTATTTGCGCGAAGCAGTACATTCGCGCCGTTCAATTGGCCGCCCCGTCCGTTGGTCATGGAACCGGCATCGAGCGTCACGTCACCGTTCGCAGCAAGCGCGCCGCCCGTGTTGTTCAGTTCGCCGCCGACGCGGGCCGAGATCGAACCGAGCGCGGCCAACGTGCCGCCGATGTTGTCGAAGGTGCCTGCCGACAACCCGATGGCGCCGCGGCTCAGGATCGTGCCACCGGCGTTCGTCAGCAGTCCCGAACCGAGGCCCGGCATCAGCGCCAGCGTGCCGGTACCGGCGTGCACGATCATCCCGCTCGCGTTGTCGAGCGCCGCCGGTGCCAGTGAGAGGTTCGCGCCGTTGGTCTGGATCGTACCGCTCGCGTTGTCGAGCGTGCCGCTGACGTCGACCGTCGTTTCCTGACTGCCGTACTGCGTGAGCGTGCCGCGCGCGTTGTGCAGATCCGTGGTCTTCACGTTCAGCCGATCCGCCGCCATCGCGCCGTCGCGGTTGTCGACCAGGGCCGCCGTGACTTGCAGTGCGTGCTGTGCCGTCAGGCTGCCGTGATTCACGACACTACCCGCCTGCACGGTCACGTCTCCGTTGCCGCCGATCACGCCACCTTGCACACCGGTCGCCGTCGTGCCGCCGGCATTCGTCAGCCGGCCGGTCGCCGACAGTGTCAGGCCGTCGCCATTGAGCGACACGATCCGGCCCGCCGAGTTGTCGAGCGACGCGCCCTTCACCGACAGCGCGCCGCCGCTTTGCATCGTGCCGGCACGGTTTGCGATATCGCCGGCACTGAGCGTCAACGCCCCGTCCGTGACGAGCGTGCCGCCCTGGTTCTCGAGCCGTCCCGATGTATCGATTGCAAGCGGGCCGACTGCCGAAAGCTGTCCGCCACGATTCGACAGCGCGCGGGCCGCGAGCGTCGTGCCAGCCTGGCTCGATAGCGTACCGTGGTCGTTGACGAGTACGCCTGCGGCACGTGCATCGATCGCACGTTGCGCGCTGGTCGTCGCGTTCGTCAGGTTCAGGCCGCCAGCGTGAGCAAGCAGCGAAACGTTTGCGTTCGCAGCCGTCTTCGAGCCCGACAGGTCGATGCCGCTGCCCGTGAACGCGACGTTGCCGCCCGCGACGTTCCGGCCGTTCGCCGTCAGCTGACCGGTCGCGGTGACGATCAGGTCGCCGTCATGGGTTACCGCGCCGTCCGCATTGACGCCCGCGCCCAACGAGCCCGTCGACGCGACGCTGTCGGCCGAGACGTTGAGTGCGTGCCGTGCGGCCAGGGCACCGTTATTCGACAGCGTGCCGGTCGTCGATACCGACACGTTGCGCTGCCCGTACGTCGTGCCGTCGTTCCGGATACCGCCTTGCGCGGTGATTGCGAGATTGCCGGTCGCGTTCGTCTTGCCACCGAGCACGAGCTGGCCGTTCGACTGCAGCGTCAGGTCACCCGACTGCGCGGCGATCGTCCCGGCGTTCGCCACCCCTACGCCGCGTTCGTTCGAGACGAGCAGGATCCGCTCGGCGTACATGCCGCCCAATTGGCTGACGTCGATGGCGACGCCCGGCGCGGCGCCATCGCCCTCGATTGGCGTCGCGGCGAGCGTATCGCGATCGACCTGACTGGCGCCTGCGATCACGTTCAGTTTTTTCGCATGGATCGCTGCATTGGCCTGCACGGCGCGCGCGATCAGATCGACCTGATCGACGCTCGATGCGTCCAGACCCGCGCCCTGGACCGTGATCAACCCGCGATTCACGTGGTAGCCGGCGAGCGAGCCGTCGGCACCATAGTACGGCCGCCCGGTCGTCAAGGTGGCGCGGCTGGTATTGATGAAACCGCCGCCGTCCACCACGATGCCGGCCGGATTCGCGAGCACCACTTCCGCGCGGTTGCCCGCGACCTCCACATAGCCTCGAATCTGGCTGGCGGCCGTGCTGTTGACCTGATTGACGATGATGCGTGCCGATTGCCCGGGGCCGAAGTTCGGGTTGCCGTTGATCATCCCCGCCTGCTGCGTGTGCACCATCGCGGGCGAGTTGTTCAGCAGCGCGCCGTTGCTGTGCACATCGAACCGATCGTAGTTGTTGACCGATACGCCGGCACCGCTCGGCGCGGCGATGTTGACCTGCGGCAAGCCGTTCGGCGCCTGGATGACGTGGGTCGGGGTGCCTGGCGTCGGTGCGATTTGCGCCCAGGGGATCGCGGGCATGGAACCGAGCGCGGCGGCCAGCGTCGCGATCGACGCGCGGCGGGATGTGCGGCGCGCACGCGCGTCGTCGCTCGCTGATTTCCCCGTGGTGGTCGCGGTTTCCCCGACTGCGACCGCCATCCCTCGGCGCCTGGAATACACCAGACGGTAGGTCTCTTTGTTCATCGCTCTGACGCTGGTACTTGTTAGATCGATGAACCGTATTCGGAATAATTTTTGAGAAACGGAGAACGTTTCTCAAATGCTACGGAACAGGCAAAATCGGACCGGTCTGATTGACGTGCTTTGCACCATGATCGTAGCGAGAGGCAAGCAGCCCGACTTCCGCCATGCCGCGCCGAAACAGCGTCAGCCGGCTGTCGAATTTCAAGCTGAAGGCGTCGACGAGCGGAAACGCGCCCGATTCAGGGCCGCCGCGAGCGAAACAGCCCGGCCCTCGCTGCGCCTGCCGGCGCACGGAAATACCCGCTGTGCAGCACCACGTCGTGGTTGCCACTGGCCAGCACGTCCGCGCATGCGGCTTCAATACGTGCACGGCCGCGCTCGAATGCGTCGCGCAAGTCGGCTTCCAGCGCAGAGCGCGCGCCGAAATGGTCTTCGAGCGCCTCGACGGTGATCGCGCAGTCATGCGGCACGCCACCGACGTCGACGACGAAGCGCATTTGCAGCGCCGCGCCGTCGAACGCGGGCGGTTCGTCGGTCAGCGTAACGGAGCGCGGGGAACCTGTCGTCATCGGCTCACGCCCCCCGCGCCGCGAGACGCTCGACCAGCGCGCCGTTGAACGCGGGCAGGTCGGCCGGCTTGCGGCTCGTGATCAGGTTGCCGTCGCGCACGACTTCCTCGTCCACCCACTTGCCGCCCGCATGACGGATGTCGTCCTGCAGGCTGGGCCAACTCGTCATCGTCTTGCCGTCGACCAGTCCGGCCGATACCAGCAGCCAGCCGCCGTGACAGATCGCCGCGACCGGCTTGCCGGCGCCCACCGCCGCCGTCACGAATTCGCGCGCGGCGGGCACCATCCGGATCGCATCGCCGTTGATGACGCCGCCCGGCAACACGACCGCGTCGTAGTCGCCTTCGCGTGCATCGTCGAACGTGCGATCGACCTTCACGCGCTCGCCCTTGTCGACATGCCTGAAGCCCTGGATCTCGCCGCCCTTCTGCGAAATCACGTCGACCTGCGCGCCTTCTGCCGCGAGCGCGCGCTGCGGTTCGACGAGCTCGGCTTCCTCGAAGCCGTCGACCGCGAGAATCGCTACCTTGCAATGATCCAGCCTGCCGCTCATGAATGCCTCCGTGGAAGGTGTGGCACACGTCGTGCCGTGTTCGTCGCGCAGCAATCGGCGTGCCGCGTGCTCGAGGCGCCGCAGGCTGCCGCACGCCGCGGCAACCAAGCGCGCTTATATTGCCCTGCAATCGGGGAGCGACCCGCGCGCCGGGGGTGCGTATGCCTGTCGTCGTCTCGCCTGCCCCGTTCGTCACGGTCGGGGGTGCAAACTTTTCAACGGGATGTAAGCCGCCGCCGTGCGCCCGTTCGATGCGCCGCGATCACTGCAAATGACGCGCGGCGTCGAGCATCGCGTCGGTCAGCTCGACCGTCAGCGTCAGATTCTCGTCGGTATCGGGCAACTGTTCGAGCGTCTGTTGCACGGCGTCATGCAACATCGCATGCACGCGCATCCGCGCGCCGTCGTCGAGGTCCGCATAGCGTTCCATCGTCGAGCATTCGAGCGCGAGCACGACCGAATGCCGCGCCGCCTCGGGTGGCGCCTCGACCGCGTTCGCCCACGCCGCATGAAACATGACCCTGCCCGTTTCGACGTCCACGTGCACCGTCGTGTCGAGATCGTCCATGTCGCCTGCATCGTCGTCGATCTCGTCGTGCTCCAGAAAAATCCGGGAATTCGATTGCATGATGTCCTCCTGCGTGGTGACGGCGCGCCCGTCCCGGGTAACCGCGCCGCCATCGCGCCGTGCCGGCCGCGCCGGCACGACACCGTCAATAACCGCTGGAACCGCCGCCCGTCCCGCCGGCCCCGCCGCCGCCCGTGCCCGTCGAGCCCGCCGAGCCGCCGTTGCCCGCGCCCGTCCCGCTCGTGCCACCCGAGCCGCCCGTGCCGCCGGCCCCACCGGACCCGCCGCCGACGCCGCCGCCGGGGGAGCCGCTACCGCCCTGGCCGGCGCCGTTCGGGCCGCCGCCCGGCTTCACATGGCCGGCCGACCCGCTGTGGGAACGCGTCCCGTGCTTCGCGCCATGCCGCTGGGTGCCCGCCGGTGGCGGCGGCGCGGCCGTATTGCCGTTGGTGCCTGGCGTCGACATGTCCATCGACGGGTTTGGCGCGCCGGTGCCCTCGTCGGAGCGCTGCGAGTTCTGCGCCCACGCGGCCGGCGCGGCCGCGGCGATCGCGACGGCCGCGCAGCCCAGCACGTGCCGCGCGACGAACTTCGATTCGAATACTGACTTCATGGCGTTTTCTCCCTATGGACGATCGCGTGATGGAAATTCCTGCTCCGGTCTTTCAGCAAGGCCCATGCCGCCGCCGGCGACGTTCGCGATGCGGCACGCGGTTTGCTCCCCTGCTGCGCACGACTTGTCCGTGACCCATACGGAGCCTCTGCCTTATGCCTTCCGCTTCTGCTTCCGCTTCCCACGCGCACGGCAAGCGCCACACGCGCCGCCCCGGCCGCGCGCGCGGCGCCGACCCGAACCATCGCAAGCGCTGGTCCGGCGAAGTCACGCAAAAAAGCGATGCGCTCGACATCGAGCCGGACATCTTCAAGTCCGACGATCCGGCGGCGATCGCCGCGTCGCTGAAGCACTCGGCCGAACACAGCCGCCGCCGCAAGGCGTCGCCGTTCCAGTCGGCGATGTCGATGCTGAACTTCTACGTGAACCGCGCGGGCCGCAACCTGCCGAAAACGCGCCGTGCAACGCTCGAACGCGCGAAGCGCAAGCTGCGCGAAGCGTTCGGCCGCAAGCCCTGACGGCTGGCGCGTCGCCCGTCTCCCTCCGCTGCGATCACACATGCACGAAACCCTCTGGTACCTGATCATCGGCGCGGTGCTGCTGGGCATGGGCGTCGTGACGTCCGCGTTGCGCCACCTGCCATGCAGCTCGGCCATGATTTACCTGGTGCTCGGCATCGCGCTCGGCCCGAGCGGCGCCGGCCTGCTGCATCTCGACCTCGAACGCGACGGCCCCCTGCTGCGCGCGATCGTCGAAGTCGCGCTGCTCGTATCGCTGTTCGCGATCGGGCTGCGGCTGCGCGTGCCGCTGTCCGACAAGCTGTGGCTCGTGCCGTGCCGCCTCGGGCTGCTCGCGATGGTCGTCACCGTGCCGCTGCTCGCCGCGTGCACGGTGCTCGCGCTTGGCGTCGGCTGGGGCCCCGCGCTGCTGCTCGCAGCGATCCTCGCACCGACCGATCCGGTGCTCGCGCACGACGTGCAGGTGCACGACCCGGGCGACCGCGACCTGGTGCGCTTCGCGTTGTCCGGCGAAGGCGGGATGAACGACGGCATCGCGCTGCCGTTCGCGCTCGCGGGGCTCGCGCTGTGCGGCGCACCGGGCGCGACGCACGGCATCCCGCCGCTGTCCGGCACGTTCGCGCTGGTCGCGCTGTGGGGCATCGCCGGTGCGACGGCGATCGGCGGCGGGCTCGGCTGGGCCATGACGAAGACGATCGGCTGGCTGCGCACGCGCCACGCGCAGGCGCTCGGCCTCGAAGGCTTCTTCGCGCTCGCGCTGATCGTGCTGTCGTTCGGCGCCGCGCAACTCGCGCACACGTTCGGCTTCATCGCGACGTTCGCGGCCGGCGTCGCGATGCGGCGCGTCGAGCATCGTGCGAGCGGCGACCGTCCGCCGCGCGAAGTGATCGGCCAGATCGATTCGGAAGACGTCGTCGCGACCGAAAAGCATCCGGACAAGGCACATGCATTCATGGCCGAATCGGTGCTCGGCTTCACGATCGAGCTCGAACGGATCGCGGAGGCGATCGTGATGACGATGATCGGCAGCGTGCTGTCGACGCTGCCCGGCCCGTTGTTCACGTGGGGCGCCGCCGCGCTGGCCACCGTGCTGTTCGTCGCCGTGCGCCCGCTCGCGGTGCTGGTCACGCTCGTGGGGTCGCGGGCGACGCATGCGCAGCGGCGGCTGATGGCGTGGTTCGGCATCCGCGGGATCGGCTCGTTCTACTATCTGCTGTTCGCGCTCGAGCACGGGCCGTCCGAGGCCGTGCGCCCGCTCGCGGCGCCCGTGCTGGCCGTCGTGTCCGCGTCGGTCGTGGCGCACGGGGTCTCCGCGACGCCGCTGATGAACTGGTATTACCGGTTGCAGCAGCGTCGGCGCTGACGGTTCACGGGTCCGCGCCGAGCCGCGCCCGCATCGCCGCGGTGATGCGCTGGCGCGCCTTCGCATAGCCTTCCCACGGGTCGCGCTTCAGCGCGTCCAGCCGCGCGTGCAACGTGTCGATCGTCCATTGCGCGCCGCCCGTCGTCTCCGGCACCTCGTCCCACTCGAGCGGCACCGACACGCCCATGCCGGGCCGCGCGCGCACCGAATACGCGGCGATCGTGCTCGCGCCGCGCCCGTTGCGCAGGTAGTCGACGAAGATCTTGCCGCGCCGGTGGCGCGGCCCCATCGTCGCGGTGAAACGCTCGGGCAGCGTGCCGGCGACGTGCTGCGCGACCGCGCGCGAAAAATCCTTCACGTCGTCCCAGCCCGCGTGCCGCGTGAGTGGCACGACGACGTGCAGCCCCTTGCCGCCGCTCGTCTTGCAGAACGACACGAGCCCCAGCTCGTCGAGCAGGCCGCGCACCAGTTGCGCGGCGTCGATCATCGTGCGCCACGGCAGCGCCGGATCGGGATCGAGGTCGAACACGATGCGGTCGGGCCGCTCGATGTTCGACGCATGCGCGTTCCACGTGTGCAGTTCGACCGTGCCCATTTGCGCGGCGCCGAGCAGCGCGTCGACGCTGTCGATCGACAGCAACGGCCCGTGGCCGGGGTCGAGCCCTTCGTGCTGCGTGACGAACGGAATCTCGCGGCGCTCCGCGTGTTTCTGGAAAAACAGTTCGCCGGCGATGTCGCCCGGGGCGCGCACGAGCGAGACGGGCCGGCCTTTCAGGTCGGGCAGCAGCCACGGCGCGACCCATTGCCAGTACCGCGCGAGATCGATCTTGCGTGTGCCGTTTTGCGGGTCGAGCACGCGCTCGGGATGCGTGATGCGCACGCCGCCGAGCGAGTCTGGCGCAGCCGCGTCGCCTTCGGCGCGCGCGGCCGCGCCCGAACGTGCGGGGCGCTTGCGGGCGGCCGTTTCGTGAGCGGCAGGCGATGGGCGCTTGCGTTTGTCGTCGTGCGTGGTTTCGCGTCGATCCATCGTCACCTCCGTTTCCGTGTGTTTCGGCATTTCGCGGACGATCTGCTCCGCCGGCTTGTCGTCGCGCAGCGCGATGAACGCGGCCTGCCGCACGATGCCGTCGCCGGTCCATTCCGCGAATTCGCATTCGGCGACGAGCGTCGGCTCGACCCAGTGCACGCGCGTGCGCGTGCGTTCGCGCGGCGGTGCGTCGAACGGCATCGTGTCGCGCTCGTGCTTGCGCAGGATCGCGGCGAGACGGTCGAGCATGCGCGCGTCGAACCCGGTGCCGACGCGGCCGACATAGCGCAGCGGCGCCGGCCCGCGCCGCCGCTTGCCGGCCGGCGGCGGCTCGTGCACGCCGAGCAACAGCGCGCCGAAGCCGTGCCGGCTGCCCGATGGTTCCGTAAAGCCGCCGATCACGAATTCCTGCCGGCGCCGGCATTTGAGCTTGATCCACGCGGGCGAACGGCCGGCGCGATAGCGCGACTCCGCGCGCTTGCCGATCAGCCCTTCGAGGCCCGTGTCGCAGGCGCTTGCGATCAGCGACGCGACGTCCTCGCCGAGATCGGGCGAGAAACGCACGCGCGTCGGGTCGCTGTTCGCGAGCAGCGGTTCGAGCAGCGCGCGACGGGCCGTGAGCGGCGCGTCGCGCAGATCGTATCCGTCGAGATAGGGCAGATCGAACGCGAAAAACGTGATTGCATCCGAGCGGCCCGTGCCGAACGCGTTCTGCAACGCCTGGAAATCGGGCAGGCCGTTTTCGCCGAGCACGACGGCCTCGCCGTCCAGCCACGCGTCGTCGACGTCGAGCGCCGCGAGCGCGTCGCGCTGCGCGCGCAGCTTCGCGGTCCAGTCGCGGCCTTCGCGCGTCATCAGCGTGACGCGCCGGCGCGCGCCCTTGCCTGCAATGCGCGCGAGGATCCGGTAACCGTCGAACTTCAGTTCGTAGCACCAGCCGCCGTGCGTCGGCGGTGCGTCGACCAGCGTCGCGAGTTGCGGCGCGACGCGCTCGGGCAGCGGCGCGCGCACCGCGCCCTCGACTTGCGACGGATCGGTGGGGCGCTGGCTTTCGTTGCCTTCGCGGCTTGCATGTCGCGCTGCCCGTGAATCGCCGTTCGCGCCGGTCGATCCGCCGCGTCGCGCCGCTCGCTTGCGCGCCGCGCCGTTGGACGCGCCGTCATGCACGCTGCCCGGCCGCTCGCCGACCACGTCGAATTCATCGGCGCTGCGCGCGTCGTCGTCGCGCTCCTTGATCAGCAGCCACTGCTCCTGGCGCCCTTCCTGGCGCCCGCTGCGTACGAGCGCCCAGCCGCCGTGCAGCTTCTCGCCGTCGAGCCGGAACGTCAGCTTGCCGGCCCGATAGCCTTCGCGTGCCTGCGCGACGCCGCCATCGGGCGTCCACGTGCCCTCGTCCCAGACGACGACCGACCCCGCGCCGTAATGCCCGGCCGGAATCTCGCCTTCGAACGACGCGTATTCGAGCGGATGGTCCTCGACATGCACGGCGAGCCGCTTCACCTGCGGATCGAAGCTCGGCCCCTTCGGCACGGCCCACGATTTCAGCGTGCCGTCGAGCTCGAGCCGGAAATCGTAGTGCAGCCGGCGCGCGTGGTGCTCCTGGATCACGAAGCGCAGCGGGTGGCGGGCGCGCGCGGCGGGCTTCGCCTTCGTGCCCGCTTTCACCTCCGCCTTCGCGCGACGCTTCCCGTGCGCCCCTTCGGGCTCGGGCGTCGCGCCGAAATGGCGCTTGCGGCGATACGGATCGAGCTTGCCGGCCATCGCGTCACCTCGTCGAAATCGGAGTCGGCGTCATCGACTTCACGCCGCGTGCTTGCGTCGCGCGGCGGTCTTCTTCGCCGCAGGCTCGCTCGCCGCGCCGCGTTTCGCGGTGCCGCGCTTCGCCGCGGTTTTCGTCGTCGTGCCTTTCGACGCGGTTTTCGAGGGTGGCTTGCGTCGCGCGCCGCCCCGCGACGATGACGCCTCCTCTTCCGCTTCGTCGCGCTCGTCACGCAGATCCGCCGCGCGCGCGCCGGCGCCACCCTTGAGGCTGCGCTTCAGCAGCTCGGTGAGATCGACCACGTTGGTCGCCGCGCGGCCCGTCTGCGCGGGGCGGTCCTCGATCTCCTCGACCTTGCCCGCGCGCACCTTGCGCTCGACCAGTTCGAGGATGTCATCGCGAAACGTGTCGTGATATTCATCGGGCGTCCATTTGCCGGACATGTCGTCGATCAGCTTCTTCGCCATCGCGAGTTCGCGGGTGGTGACGCCCGCGCCCTTCGCGTCGTCGGCCGGCACCGACAGCTCGTCGAGCGGCCGCAGTTCCTCCTGCCAGCGCAGCGTATCGAGTGCGAGCATCGGCCCGACCGGGATCAGCGCGCCCAGATGCTGGCGGTCGCGCATCACGACGAGCGCGATGCCGATCTTGCCGCTGTCCTTCAGCGCGTCGCGCAGCAGCGCATAGACCTTCTCGCCCTTGCGGTCCGGCACCAGGTAGTACGGCGTGTCGAGATAGAGAAACGACACGGCGTCCTCGTCGACGAAGGTCAGGATGTCGACGGTCTGCGTCGATTCCGGGTTCGCCGCGCGGATTTCGTCATCGGTCAGCACGACGTAGCGCTCCTTCTCGTACTCGTAGCCGCGCACAATGTCCTCGCGCGTGACCTCCTTGCCGGTGCGCTTGTTGATCTGCCGATAGCCGATCGGGTCCATCGAGCGCTTGTCGAGCATCCGGAACGACGGCTTCACGGTGCGCGTCGCCGGAAACAGTTGCACGGGCACGTGCACGAGCCCGAAGCTGATCGCGCCTTTCCATATCATCCGCGGTGCCATGCTGTTCCTCCTTGCCCGATGCGCGCCCGCCCGAGGGCAGGCGCGCCGTCCGGCACGAACCGCCGCCGGCCCTATGCCGGCAGTTCCGCCGCCTGCTGTTCGCGCGCCCACACGCGATGCTGGCCGAGGTGATCCGACAGCGTGTTCAGCACCTTGTCGAGATCGACGGCCTGCCCGACGCACACGCCTTCAGCCGGATCCGGCAAGTGCGCGGCGCTGAGCAATTGCCGCCCCGAGCCGACGGCCGCGATCGGCTTCAGGTGCTTGAACGCCTCGCGCACGAAATGGCGGGCGTCGGCGCTGTGCGCGAGATCGCGGCCATCGCCGTCGCCGCCGCACACGAACACCGCGTCGAACATCACCGACGGCATGCCGGCGAGCGTCGCCTCCGGCACGATGCCGCCGATCGGCGCGAGCGTCGGCGCGACGATCGTCGGCACCGCGTGCGCGGCCTGCAACGCGTCGCGCACCTGCTCGACGAGCACCGGGTTCACGCCCGGCGTCGCGATCAGCGCGATCTTGCGCGAGCGGATGCCGGGCTTCGCGCGGCCGATCAGGCTCAGCGCCGGCGAGGGCCGCGGGACGGCCGGCGTCGCGGCCGCCTGCGGCGCGGGCAGCCCGAGCCGTTCAGCGACCTGCGCGGCGAGCCCCGCGTCGAAGCGCGCGATGATTTCGTTGACCACCCGCTCGCGAATGTGCGGCTGCGTCACCTTGCCGAGCTCGAAGCAGTACGCATCGCGAATATGCCGCTGCTCGATCTCGGTCATGCTCTGGTAGAACAGCGCGGCTTGCGAGAAATGATCGGCGAACGATTCGCTGCGCACGCGCACCTTGTGGCCTTCGAGCGGCTCGGGCACGGTTTCGAAGCCGCCGCCGGACGGCGCGGGCGGCGTCTCGCGCGGCCAGCCGTCGCTCGTCGAGTTCGGCTCGTACGACGCCTGCCCGACGTTGATCGTCTGCCGGTGCATCGCGTCGCGCTGGTTGTTCGCGAACGGGCACACCGGCCGGTTGATCGGAATCTCGTGGAAATTCGGGCCGCCGAGCCGGCTCAGTTGCGTATCGGTGTACGAGAACAGCCGCCCCTGCAACAGCGGATCGTTCGTGAAATCGATGCCCGGCACCACGTGGCCCGGGTGAAACGCGACCTGCTCGGTCTCCGCGAAGAAGTTGTCGGGGTTGCGGTTCAGCGTCATCCGGCCGATGGGCCGCACCGGCACGAGCTCTTCCGGCACGAGCTTGGTCGGGTCCAGCAGGTCGAAGTCGAGTTTGTCGGCATCGGCCGGATCGATCATCTGCACGCCGAGCTCGAACTCCGGATAGTCGCCGCGCTCGATCGCCATCCACAGGTCGCGCCGGTTGAAATCCGGGTCGTGGCCGGCGATGCGCTGCGCCTCGTCCCACAGCAGCGAATAC
The DNA here is from genome assembly GCF_001547525.1 of Burkholderia anthina. Lineage (GTDB taxonomy): Bacteria > Pseudomonadota > Gammaproteobacteria > Burkholderiales > Burkholderiaceae > Burkholderia > Burkholderia semiarida. The sequence goes on along the minus strand of NZ_CM003769.1, from coordinate 880,782 downwards.
GCGCCGCTCACGGGCCGCCAGTGGAATTTCACGAAACGCTCGACGCCGGCCGCGTTCACGAAGCGGAACGTGTGCACGCCGAAGCCGTCCATCGCGCGATAGCTCGCCGGCAGCGCGCGATCCGACATCAGCCACAGCACCATGTGCGTGGTTTCCGGCACCAGCGACACGAAATCCCAGAACGTGTCGTGCGCGGACGCGCCAGTCGGCATCTCGTTCGGCGCCTCGGGCTTCACCGCATGCACGAAGTCGGGAAACTTGATCGCATCCTGGATGAAGAACACCGGCATGTTGTTGCCGACGAGGTCGTAGTTGCCTTCCTCGGTATAGAACTTCACCGCGAAGCCGCGCACGTCGCGCACGGTGTCGGCCGACCCGCGCGGCCCCTGCACGGTCGAGAAGCGCACGTACACCGGCGTTTCGGCGGCCGGGTCCTGCAGGAACGCGGCCTTCGTGTAGTCGGCCATCGGCTCGTAGACGCGGAACACGCCGTGCGCGCCCGAGCCGCGCGCGTGCACCACGCGCTCCGGAATGCGCTCGTGATCGAAATGCGTGATCTTCTCGCGCATGATGAAGTCTTCGAGCAGCGACGGGCCGCGCGCGCCGCCTCGCAGCGTATTCTGGTTGTCGGCGATCCGCACGCCCTGGTTGGTGCGCAACGCCTCGCCGTCGGGCCGCGCACGGTTCGCTTCGAGCTGGCGCGACTTCGCGCTGTCGTGCGGCTGCGTCGGGGGCGTCTTGCCGGCGGATGGGGGATTCGTCATCGTCAGGTGTCCTCTTGGTATTCGAATGGGGAGCCGCCGTGCACGCCGGCGCGCCGCGGCGCGCGCGTGCGGACGGCAGGGAAAGCCGGCCCCGCGCCCGAAGGGCGCCCGCGGGCCGGCGGCGTCAGGGCGCGCGCAGCGCCGCGTCGAATTCGACGGCCGTCACGTCGAGCGCCACGTTGCATTCGATCGCGGCATCCTCGACGCGCGGCTTGTGCTCGTCCACCGCGCGCCGCGCGCGGTCGCACAGTTGCGTGCGCACGCGCAGCCGGTCGGCCGTGTCGAGCAGCGCGTACCGCTCGATCACGTCCGCATCGAACCGCATGTCGACCGTGCAGCGCCATTCGCGCGCATCCTCGTCGGACGGCACGCGCACCCACGATACGTGGATCGTCAGCCGGCCCGACGCGTCGTCCTCGTGAACGACGACGGTCGACTGCGACGGAAAGCCGATCGCGAACGCGTGCTCGAGTTCCGCGACGCGCCGCGATCGGTCGGGCGCGACCGTCATCGGCGCACGACCCCCAGCAACAGCGTGACCAGGAAGATCACGACGAAGATGTAGAACAGGATCTTCGCGATCTCGGCCGCGCCGGCGGCGATGCCGCCGAACCCGAACACCGCCGCGATGATCGCGATGACGAAGAAGATGATGGCGTATCGAAGCATGGAACCCTCCTGGATGACAGCGGTCGTCACTAAACGTCGGCGGCGCTCACGCATCGTGCTTGTGTTTCGGTTTGCCGTGCGTGGGCGTGGAAGCCATTTTCTCGAGCTCTTTCTCACTCATCGACTTGGCCATCGATTTCGACGGCGGCTTCAGGTCTTTCATTTTCGTGTCACCGCGCTTGGCCGACAGCGCGGCCCCTGCGGCGCGCTGCTGCGCCTGGGATTTGGCTGGCATGATTGCGCTCCTCTCGTTGGCGCGAGCCGACGCGACGGACGGCGCGCGCGTGGTTGGAACAATGAGGCCGTCACGCGGCGTCGCGGCGCCGCAGGTCGGCCGGCGGAATCTTCATCGCCTGGCGATACTTGGTCACCGTCCGACGCGCAAGAAGAATGCCGCGGCCCGCGAGATTTTCCGCGAGCGCGACGTCGGACAGCGGATCGGTATGCCGCTCGGCCGCGATCATGTCGCGGATCAGCACCTTCGCGGCGGAGGCCGAGCACACGCCCTTGCCGGCCGCCTCGAGCTTGCGCGGGAAGAAATGCTTGAACTCGAACGTGCCGTGCGGCGTGGCCATGTACTTGTTGCCGGTCGCGCGCGACACGGTCGATTCGTGCAGGTCGAGTTCCTCCGCGATGTCGCGCAGCACGAGCGGCTTCATCGCGATCTCGCCGTAGCGGAAGAAATCGCGCTGCCGCGCGACGATGCATTCGCCCACGCGCTGGATCGTGTCGAAGCGCTTCTGCACGTTGCGGATCAGCCAGCGCGCTTCCTGCAATTGCTGGCCGAGCGGCGAATCGCGCTCGCCGCTCGACTGCGCGAACAGCGTCGCATAGCGCTCGTGCAACCGCGCACGCGGCAGCACGGCCGGATTGATCGTGACGATCCACTCGTCGCGCACCTGACGCACGATCACGTCGGGCACCACGTAGTCGCCGCGCGTGCTGCCGTAGTGATTGCCGGGGCGCGGGTCGAGCCCGCGCACCAGCGCGCAGGCCGCCTGCAGCGTCTGCTGATTGCAGCCGAGGCGCCGCTGGATCTCGGCCGTCTCGCGGCGCGCGAGCCGCTCCAGATGCTCGCGCGCGATCGCTTTCGCTTCCGCGAGCGCCGGCGTGCCGGCCGGAATCGCGTCCAGTTGCAGCACCAGGCATTCGGATAACGAACGAGCGGCGATGCCCGGCCGGTCGAGCATCTGCACGAGCCGCAGCGCGACCGCCAGATCCTGCTCCGACAGCAGCCACGCCGGATCGGCGGCGACCAGCAGTTCAGGGAGTTCCTGCCGCAGGTAGCCGTCGTCGTCGAGCGCATCGATCACGAGGCGCGCGGCCTCGCGATCGCGTTTGTTGAGCGGATAGAGCCGCAGCGCATCGTGCAGCTGCTGATGCAGCGACGGCTCGGCGGCCATCCATTCGCCGGGCGACAGCCCGTCCGTGTCGTCGCCCTGACGACTCGTGCCGCGCGGCGCGGGCGCGGCGGTAAACGGCACCTCGCCGTCCGGCGGACGCATTTCGTCGCGCTCGGGCGCCGTTTCAGGCGCGGCCGCTTCGATCGGTTGCTCGGGGGCGGCGGCAGCGGTCTCGTCGTCGCCCGGGCCGTCTTCGAGAAACGGGTTCATGTCGAGCGCCTGACGCAATTCCTGTTGAAATTCGAGCGAGGACAACTGCAGCAGCCGCAGCGACTGCTGAAGCCTCGGCGTGAGTGCGAGATGCTGTCGCATCTGCAGCGCAAGCGAGACGGGCATCAAAAGCCTCCTGACGGTTCGGTTCGGGTATGTCTTCTACCGAACGTCACGCAGCATCCGTGCCAGTCGTGCGAAGCGCGGCAGGGCGCGGCTCTCGGGGGTTCGCACCCCGTGTCGCCCCGCGCCGGAGCCTGCTTTTTTACAAGGCCGGGGCAAGTTTGGGGGCACGTATTTCGCTCGGGCAAACGCGGCCCCGCCCTGGGCTGACTGCCCGTCCTCTTTCGCATCGATGCGGTCGCCCTCCGACCGGTCGAGTAAAGCGCTCGACGAGCCGGGCAGATGGCGCCGGATGCGCGTGCGGATTCGCCATCGCGTTGCCCCGGCCGCATCGCGGTGCGGCATGCCGTGGCGCGGCGCCACACCGCAACGTCCTGTCAGTACTGCATCGGCGGCGGCGTGCCCGGTAGCGGCCGATCGCCCTGCGTGCCGTTCGGGCCGGGCGGCGGTGCGTCGACCGGTTGGCCGACGGTCGCGCCCGGCGGCATCGTGTTGCCCGGCGACGGACGCGTGTCGTAGCGCGTGTTCGCGTCCGGCATCGTCGTGGTCGATTGCGCGCCGCGGCCGTCGGGCGGCGCGGGCGGCGCCGCATGCGTGCCGTACGGGCCGCCGACCGGTTGCGTGCATGCGCCCAGCGCGCACGCGGCGGCCACCGCGCACGCGCCCATGCGGATCGTCTGGATCGTGTTCATCGAATGCTCCTCCCATGGCTGCGGGCCGCGCCGTGGCAGCGCGGCTCAGAGCCGGTTGAAATGGAAATCGCCCGCGTACGCGGTCGGTGCGCGGCGCGCCATCATCGTGTCGAATTCGGCCGCGACGCGCGTGAGCGAGCCGCGTTGCCGGCCGACGTCGGCCCGTTCGAGCGCGGCGAATGCATCGCCGTCGAACGTCACGGTCAGCGACGCCGGACGGCCGTCGACGCGAAAGCCGATATGCAATGCGCCGGCCGGTTGCTCCTCGACATGGAACGGGATCGCGCGCGCCTCGAAATGCCGGCCCAGCGTTTCGGCGATGTCGCGCAGCAAGCCGGGTTTCACGCGGATGCTCATCGCAGGCCCTCCCTTTCCGGTCTCGTTCGCGGCGCCGCGCTCACCGGCGGCGCCCGCACCGGCGGCTCGCGCGACGGCGGATCGCGTTCCGGCGGCGCATGCCCGGGCGGATCGCCCTCCGGCTGCCGGTACGGCTCGGGCATGTCCGGCGGCACGTCATCGGGGTCGGGCGGCTCCGGGTCCGGCTCGACGTCGGGAAGCGGCGGTTCGGGCCGTTGCAGCCACTGCGCGGGTTCGTGTTTCATCGGCAATTCCATCGTTGCGGCATTCAGCCGGGGTCGGCGCGACAGCCTCATGGCGAGGATTCGCAAACCGCATGCCGTGCGGCCGGGCCGCCCGCACACGGAGATCGCACGGGGACCGCGCGGGAATCGATACGCAGGCGGATACGCAGCCGCGCGGTGCCGCGCGAAGCGCCATGCCTTCGCTACACCGTTCGCTGAAAATCTTGCAAGCGCGCCGCTACGCGTCATAGGCGGCCATCACCAGCCACAGCTCGCGGCCGTCGTCCCGCACGCGCGCGGCGAGCGCATACGGATCCGACGGCTCGCACGCCCGCTGCAGCGCGAAGCGTGCGGGCTCGGTCGCGCCGAACGTCTCGTCGCCGAGCGGCCGCACGTCGGCCTTGCCTTCGAACATCCGGCGCTCGGGCCGGTAGATCAGCGGCTCGCGCTTCCACGTATCGAAATGGCTTTTCACCGAATCGAATCCGCCCCCGCATACGTTGATCTCATAGCGCACGCCTGGTCGTCGTTTCGGAATCATCGTCGTGCCTCCGCTTGATGTGTGCGCAGCAGACACGCCGTCGCGCCTGCGTCGTCATCGTCGTCATGGTCGTCTGCGCCGCTGCGGCAAGTCGCGTGCCGGGGGGCGAACCGGGAACGCCGGTTGCGGCACAGGCGCATCATCGTCACCGATACGGAGCACCGCCATGAAGGATCCGACCCGGCCCGGCCAGAACGCACCGGCGCACGAGCGGCAGCCCGATCCGCAACCGCCGCTGAAGGATCAGGACCGCACGCGCACGCGCCATTCCGAACGTCATATCGACAAGCAGCTCGAGGACACGTTTCCGGCGAGCGACGCGCCCGCGACGGGCGGCGTCACGCGCATCGAGCCCGACACGCCGCCCGGCACGCACGACGACGGGCCGTGGCAGGACAAACGCGACCGCGGCGACGCGTGACGCGGCGGCCGCGCGCACGGCATGTGCTTTGCTGAACCGCAGCGGCCGCATCGGCCCATTGCTACACATTGCTACACCTACCCGCAAGGAGAATTGCATGCATCGCGTCCACGAAATCATGTCGCAGGACGTCGTGCGGATCTCGCCGACCGACTCGATCCGTCACGCCGCCCAATTGATGGAGCGCTACGACATCGGCGCGCTGCCCGTGTGCGACAACAACCGGCTGGTCGGGATGGTGACGGACCGAGATCTCGCGGTGCGCGCGATCTCGGCTGGCAAGCCGCCGGAGACGCGAATCCACGAGGTCGCGTCCGGCCCGATCGAATGGTGCTTCGACGACGATTCGCTCGACGAGATCCAGCACTACATGGCCGACGCGCAACTGCGCCGGCTGCCCGTCGTCGATCACGACAAGCGACTGGTCGGCATGCTGTCGCTCGCCGACATCGCGACGCGCACGGCCAGCCCCGAGCGCGACGACGTGGCGAACACGCTCGAAGGCGTGTCGCAACCGAAGCAGACGTGACGAAGCGATTCCCGCTTCGCCCTGCCCACCCCGCGCGACCCGCAGGGCCCGCTCCCGGGCACGGTCGCGCCCCACGCAGCCTGGAGGAAACCATGCAGACTTCCAATCAAGGTCAGACCCGCATCATCGGCAAGGGCGCCGCGACGGCGGCCGGCCCCGGCCCCGACGTGATGGCGGCCGATACGCTGGAAGGCGACAAGGTCTATACGACCGACGGCGACGACGTCGGCAAGATCAAGGACATCATGCTCGACGTGCGTTCCGGCCGCATCGCGTATGCGGTGCTGTCGAGCGGCGGCATCCTCGGCATCGGCGACAAGCTGCACGCCATTCCGTGGAGCGCGCTGACGCTCGACACCGAGCGCAAGTGCTTCCTGTTGTCGGTGTCGTCCGAGCGGATTCGCAACGCGCCGGGGTTCGACAAGGACCATTGGCCGGCGATGGCCGATCCGCAATGGGCCGAGCCGCTGCACGAGTTCTACGGCAGCACGCCGTACTGGAGTGCCGGCGACGAGCTCGGGCTCACCGACCCGACCGAGGACCTGAACGATCCGCGCGGCCGCCACTGAGCGCGCCACGACGTGGCGCCGCAGCGCCGGCGCCTTTGATGCGACACGCCCCGCTCCGCGCGGGGCGTTTTTTTGTCCGCCGCGCCGTGCCGGCAGGTGCCGCACCCCACGCGCCGCCAGCCTTTTTACAAGGAGCGTGTAACGTCCCCGTCCGGCTTCGCGGCACCGCCGCTCGCCGATTCGAGGTAGCCCAGCAGCCGGTGCGGCGTCAGCGGCTTCGCGCAATGCGCGTCGAAGCCGGCTTCCTTCGCCTGTTCCTGATCCCGCCGCGACGCGAGCCCGCTGCACGCCACCAGCAGCATGTCGGCCGTTTGCGGATCGCCGCGCAGTCGCGCCGCGAGTTGCAGCCCGTCGAGGCCCGGCATCGCGATGTCGAGCACGACCGCGAACGGCTGCCAGTCGCGCGCGACGTCGCACACCGCGAACGGATCGTCGGCAACCCGGCACTCGAAGCCGCGCGCCTCCAGCAGCAGGCGCAGCGCATCGGCCGCTTCGCGATAGTCGTCGACGACGAGCACGCGCCGCGGGCGGCGTGGCACGCTGTCGGGCGCGCGCCACAGCAGCACGTCGTCGGCGGCCGGATCGTCGCCGGGGTCGGGTTGCATCGTGCTTCTCCTGTCGTTGGACCGGTTTGCCAAGCAAGGCGCGCGCCCATATCGACCGAGTGCGGCATGCCGGTTGCTGTCTCTTTCGCATCGCCGACACAGGAGTCTTTCATGCGCACGATGCGGCTTCCCGCGCCCGCTCTTCCCTCCGCCCGTGCGGCAGCACGCGCGCCGGCATGTTCCGTGCAACCGCGGCGCGCCGCTCGCCCGCCCGGGGCCGGGGGCGCCGTATGACGCGCAAACCGCCCGCGCGCCCGGCATCCACGCCGCCGCCGACCGACGACGATGCGCCGGCCACGCTCGACGCGTGCCGCCGCTGCACGCTGTGGGAGCACGCGACGCAGCCGGTGCCGGGCGCCGGGCCCGTCGACGCGCCGATCATGCTGGTCGGCGAGCAGCCGGGCGACCAGGAGGACCGCGCGGGCCTGCCGTTCGTCGGCGCGGCCGGCCGCATGCTCGATCGCGCACTGGACGAAGCCGGGATCGAACGCTCGCACGTCTACCTGACGAATGCGGTCAAGCACTTCAAATGGGAGCCGCGCGGCAAGCGGCGGCTGCACAAGACGCCCGCGCAGCGCGAAGTGGCCGCGTGCCACTACTGGCTCGAGCGCGAGCTCGAAGCCGTACAGCCGCGCGTGGTGGTCGCGCTCGGCGCGACGGCGCTGCGCGCGGTGCTGCAGGACAACGACGCGACGCTCGAGCGCACGCGCGCGCCGGTGCGCACCGAGGACGGCCGGCTCGTCGTCGCGACCTATCATCCGTCGTACGTGCTGCGCACGCGCGGCGCCGATTCCCGCGAACACGCCTACCGCACGCTGGTCGACGCATTGCGCACGGCGTCGCGCCTCGCGCGCGAGCGGCGCCACGGCGGCGGACGCCCGTCGCATGGGGACGCCGGATGAGCGGACTCGACGAAGACGCGCGGCCGGCGGCCGAAGCGCCGCCGCCCGCCGCGAAGCCGTGGTATAGGCGGCTCGGCCCCGGCCTGCTCGCGGGCGCGTCGGACGCCGATCCGAGCAACGTCGCCGTCTACGCGCAGGCCGGCAGCCAGTTCGGTTTCAACATGCTGTGGATGATCATTGTCACGCTGCCGATGATGGTCGCGGTGCAGCTCGCGTCGGCATTCATCGGCCGGCGCAATCGCGAAGGGCTCGTGGCCGGCATCCGCGAGCACTTTTCCGATCGAGTCGCGAAGACGCTGATCGTGATGGTCGTGATCGTCAACGTCGTGAACGTCGGCGCGGATCTCGCGGCGATGGGCGATGCGACGGCGCTCGTCGTCGGCGGCCGCAGCTACTGGTATGCGCCGCTCTACGGGATCGCGTCGCTCGCGTTGCAGGTGCTGCTGTCGTACGAACGCTACGCGCGCTGGCTGAAGTGGATGACGCTCGGCCTGATCGCGTACGTGCTCGAACTCGGCTTCGTGCATATCGACTGGGCCGGCCTGCTGCATGCGATCGTGCTGCCGCAGATCGCATTCACGCATGCGTATGCGACCACCGCGGTCGCCGTGCTCGGCACGACGCTGAGCCCGTACCTGTTCGTGTGGCAAGCCGCGCTCGAAGTCGAGGAAACCACGGCCGAGCAACAGGACGGCGAGCGCAGCACGCGCCGCGAGACCGAGCGGCGCATTACGTTCGACACGTGGACCGGCATGATCGTCACCAACGCGGTGTCGTTCTGCATCATGGTGATCGGCTCGGCCGTCTTCTTCGCGCGCGGCCGGCACGACATCGGCAGCACCGCGCAGGCCGCGGAGGCGTTGCGGCCGATCGCCGGCGAAGCCGCGTTTCTCGTATTCGCGTTCGGCATCGTCGGCTGCGGGCTGCTCGCGATTCCCGCGTTCGCGGGCAGCGCTGCCTACGGGTGCGCGGAAGCGTGGCGGTTCCGCGAAGGGCTGAACGAGCCCGTGAAGCGCGCGCCCGCGTTCTACACCGTGCTGGCGCTGTGCGTGATCGTCGGCATCGCGATCTGCTTCGGCCCGATCGACCCGATCCGCGCGTTGTACTGGAGCGCGGTGCTCAACGGCATCGCGGCGGTGCCGATGCTCGTGCTGGTGATGCTGCTGTCGCGCAAGCGCGATGCGGCCGGCCAGCCCGGCAGCGGGCCGGTGTCGAAACTGTTCGGCTGGCTGGCGGTCGTGCTGATGGCGGCGGCGGTGGCGACGATGATCGTCGATCTGCTGACGTGATCGATGGAACGGAGATGAACGAGGTTGCGTGCGCAACCTTCTCAACCAGCAAGCGGGCGGCCGCGCCGCCCGCTTGGCCCGCGACATTACATCATCTTGCCGCGCGAGCGCTCGGCACGCGCCGCATCGGCGGCGGACTCCACCTTCTTCACTTCCTCCGGCGGCGGGAGCACCGCCTTGAAGCCCATCGACTCGATCCACATCTCGCGCGCCCAGCCACGCGTGTGATACAGGTGATGATCCTCGTCGGCCTCGACTTCATCGTGCGCGGCCTTCAACACCTTCGCGGCGTTACTGTCGGGCAGTTGATCGGCCGCGTAGCCGATCAGCTCCCAGTTCAGGTGGTCCTTGGTTTCGGCCAGCACCACGCATTCGGCCGCGACGACCTGCGCGACCGCCGGGTCGGCCTGCTTCTTCGCCTGCTCGATCACCTGCACCAGCGACTTGCCGGTCGCCGCCACCGCGGCGCGCCCCGGCGACTGCGTATCCGGGTCGAGGCCGAGCGTTTCGAATACCTTGCGCAGCACCTCCTGGTGATGCAGCGTCTCCCGATGGTACTTCTCCCATTCCTTGTGCAGGTCCTCGTCGGTCGCGCACTGGAGCGCGGCCTCGTAGATCTGCGCGCCGCCAAGCTCGGTCTCGTATGCCTGGCAGAGCAGTTCGAGGATACCTTCGTGCTTCGATTGCCGTTGGGCCATGACTGCTTCTCCGAAAAAGCGGGCCGCACGTGCGGCCCAGGGGTGGAACCGGGCGCGCGTTATTGCGCGCCCACCTTGCGTGCGACCGTTTCCGCCATGCTCAGGTGATGCTTGAGCGTCGGCAGCGTGGATTTCGCGAACGCGCGCAGTTGCGCGTCCTTGCCGTCGCGCGCTTCGTCTTCGAACAACGCGACCGCCTTCCTGTGCGCATCGGGGCCGGCCGCCGCGAGATACGCGGTGTCGAAGTCGTGCCCGCGCTTGCCGCGCAGCGCCTCCACGTCGGGGTCCGAGATCGTGTCGACCTGCGGCTTCATGCCCTTGCGCGCGGCGATCTCACTGAGCTTCGCGTTCGCCTTGCCATGGTCCGCGACCATCCGTTTCGCGAACGCCCGCACGTCGGCCGACTGCGCCTGCTTCAGCGCGAGCTGGCTGGCCTGCACTTCCGCCTTGCCGGCCATCGCGGCCTTGTCGACGAATTCCGCGTCGGCGCCCTTCGGCGCCTTCGCGATGCCGGGGTCGCCCGCGGCGCCCGCGCCCGACGACGGATTGATCACGCCGCCCGGCACATGCGAATTCGACGCGGGCGGCTCGCTCGGCATCTGCGCGCGGGCGAGCGCCGACACCGCGAGCACGCCGGCGGCGAGCGCCGCGATCGTCCAGTTGGGTTGTCTCATCTGCTTTCTCCTGGTACTTGCGTGGAAACGGCCATCAACCGCCGACGATCGAGCCGCCGTTCGGGTGCAGCGTCTGCCCGGTCATGTAGCTCGCGCCTTCCGAGGCGAGCAGCACGTAGCAGCCGATCAGTTCGTCCGGCTGGCCCGGCCGCTTGAGCGGCACGTTCGAGCCGAATTTCTCGACCTGCTCGGGCGTGAACGTCGACGGAATCAGCGGCGTCCAGATCGGCCCCGGCGCGACCGCGTTCACGCGGATGTCGCGCTCGGCCAGTTCGATCGACAGCGAGCGCGTGAACGCGACGATCGCGCCCTTGGTCGCCGAGTAGTCGGGCAGCTTCGGACTGCCGTGATACGCGGTGACCGACGCCGTGTTGACGATGCGGCCGCCCTGCTTCATGTGCGGCAGCGCCGCCTGCGTGCAGAAGAACATGCCGTACACGTTCGTGCGGAACGTGCGTTCGAGCTGCTCCTCGGACACGTCCTCGATGCCCGGCTGCGGATGCTGCTCGCCTGCGTTGTTGACGAGCACGTCGAGCCGGCCGAGCCGCTCGACCGTGCGCGCCACCGCGTCGCGCGCCTGCCGGCGATCGCCGACGTCGCATGCGATCGCCTCGCAACGCCGTCCGGCCTGCTCGATCAGCTTCTTCGTGTGCGCGGCATCGTCGGATTCCTTCAGGTAGACGATCGCGACGTCCGCGCCCTCCTTCGCGAAACCGATCGCCACGGCGCGGCCGATCCCGCTGTCGCCGCCCGTCACCAGCGCGACCTTGCCGGCGAGCTTGCCGCTGCCGACGTAGTCGGCCGCCTCGTCGCGCGGCTTCGGGTGCATGTCGCGCTCGGTGCCCGGCTGATGCGACTGTTTCTGCGGCGGTGGAGTCTGTGCGGTGGTCATGTGTTCCTCCTTGAACGAATGCCGTCGATGCTGCGCAAGCGGCGTGCCACGCGCGGCGCACGCCGGCCCGCGCGCGCCGGCCGGGTTTCGACGGTGTGCTTTGCAAGCGCTTGGAAAAAAGGGCGTATTCAGCGCGGCACGTCGGATGGCGCTTCGTCGGGCCGGCGGACCGGATCGAAATCGCGCCATTCGCCGTTCTGCCAGTCGCCCTCGACGCGCTCGATCGACTTCGCGCCGGTCGCGCGCAGCACGTCTTCGGCGGCCGTCGCGGTGTCGGGCGTCACGCGCGCGGCGAGGATCACGCCGGTTTCGCTCTGCGCGAGCGTGCCCTTGCCTTCGGCCTGCTCGCCGCGCATCCGGCCGAGCGCGCCGCCGAATGCGCCGAGATAGGCGCCGGCCAGCGCGCCGGCGGCCGGCACGAACCAGTAGCGCAGGCCGACCGCATACACGATCAATCCGGCGACGACGCCGATCAGCAGCCCGCGAATCGCGCCGATCATCGCGCCGCGCCCGCCCGGTTTCGCCGCCGTGTCGGCATACACGTCGCCGCCGATCGGGAAGCGCGCGTGCTGGCCGCCGGGGTTCAGGAAGAAGATCGACACGTCGTCGGGCCCGAACGCGCGCTCGTAGAGGTGACGCGCCCCACCTTCCGCTTCATCGAACGTCGTGAAACGGCCTGCGACGATCATCGCCATGGTCGTGCTCCTCGTGATGGGTGCGCCGCGCGCTCGCGCACGCGGCGCGACGGGACGGCACTTACATCAGCCGCCCGAGTTCCTTCGATACCGATGCGGGCGTGTCGTACTCGCGCTCCGGGATCTTGCGCAGCATGTCGAGCACCTCGCGGTCCGCATGCGCGCGTTCCGCGCACTGCACGACGTCCGACTTGCTCGCCGGGTAGTCCATGCCCTTGAGCGCCTTCTGCACGTCGACCGGGCTCGGCGGCTTGCCGTGGCCCGTCTGATGGCCGCCCTTGTCGTGGTCCTGCTGCGTGCGCTCGCCTTCGTGCGCACGCGAGTGGCTGTATTCGTGGCCCGTATGTTGTCGGGATGTCATGAAAGCCTCCTTGGAAAATGAACGAAAATCACGCGGACGGACGGCGTGCGCGCGCGAACGCGGCAAACATCAGCGCCGCCGCGCCGAGCGCGACCGCGCCGGCAACCTTCGGCCGCTGCACCACCGTGTTGTACGCACAGCTGCGCAGCACGGGGCCTTCCATGCCTTCGCGCTCGTGCAGCGCATGGCGCGAGTCGTACAGCGCGTTGTCGTCGCGCGGCCGCGCGGGCCGCACCGTGCGCTGGCCGCGCGAGAACAGCGTGGCCGCGACGCGATCGAACAGGCGCGGCGCGTGGTACGCGCTCGCCGACGTGAACTTCGCGGCGCCGCCGACGAACAGCGTGCGACGCGGATGCGCGGCCGCGAACAGGATCGCGTCGGCCACCAGGTCGGGGTCGTAGATCGGCGGCGGCAGCTTTGCCTCGACGTTCATGTAGTTCTTCGCGTGCATCACGAACATCGTGTCGATCGCGGCCGGCTTGATCAGCGTGACGGAAACCGGCAGGTGGTCGGCCTCCATCTCGAGTCGCAGCGAATCGGTGAAGCCCTTCACCGCGTGCTTCGATGCGACGTACGCGCTTTGCAGCGGCACCGGCGCGTCGGATGCCTCGCTGCCCATGTTGATGATCGCGCCGCCGTGGAAATCGCTCTTGCGCCGGAAATGGTCGGCCGCGACGAGCGAGCCGTGCACGACACCCCAGTAGTTGGTGTCGAACAGCCGGCGCTGATCCTCGAGCGGCACCTGGGCCGCCGTCCCGAAGATCGACACACCGGCATTGTTCACCCAGGTGTCGAAGCCGCCGTACGTATCGGCCGCCGTCGCGGCCGCGCGCTGCAGATCCTCGATGTTGCCGACGTCGCCGGCGACCGACACCGCGAGGCCGCCGTGCTGGCGAATTTCCTCGCACAGCGTGTTCAGCGCGTCCTCGTTGCGTGCGAACAGCACGAGCTTCGCGCCCCGCCGCGCCGCCTTGCGCGCGGTGACGAGACCGATGCCGCTCGTCGCGCCGGTAATCACGATCGTCTGTTCGCCGACCGGTTTGAGCATGCAGTTCATCGCTGGACTCCTGTGACGGTCGACGCGCGGTTATTTGGGCCGGATGGTCAACTGGTCGCGCACGTCCTGCACGCCGTCGACCTGCTTCACGACGCCGACGGCCTGCGTGCGCTGCTGCTCGTCGGGCACGCTGCCGGTGAGCGTCACGGTGCCGTGCCGGGTCTTCACGTGGATGTCGCCGGCCGACAGGCCGCTCGTGCCGACGAGCTCGGCCTTCGCCTTGGTCGTGATCGTCGCGTCGCGGATTTTCGTGCCGGTGCTCGAACGCGACGACGACGTCGACGACGATGCAGCGCCGTCGTCGCCGGCGGCGACCGCGTTCGGTGCGACGACCATGCACGCGGTGGCCGCGGCGATCGCGACCGCCATGCCGGTGCGCAGCGCGCGTTGACGGCGGATTCGCGGAGAGCGGGCTGGTAGCGGGGATACCTTCATCGTGACCTCCTTTTCGTCAAGCCGGACGCGCCGGCAGGTGAACGGGAGCCGCGCAAGTCGCGTGCCGCGCCGCGTGCGCCGCATGCATGCACGCCAGCGCGATCAGACGCCCTTTCATCCAACGCGTTGTAATTTTTTCGGCACACGGGGAAGCGGTTTTCCCCGCAATGCAGCGGGCATGCCGATTGCCGAGCGACGGGTAACGGCGGCCCGTGTGCGCGGCCCCGATATCGGGAGCAAGACCATGCAAAGAATCGCGTTGATCAGTGAACATGCATCGCCGCTGGGGGTGATCGGCGGCGTCGATGCCGGCGGCCAGAACATCTATGTCGCGAACGTCGCGAAGCAGCTCGCGGAGCGCGGCCTCGACGTCGACGTCTACACGCGCTGCGACAATCCGCACTTGCCGGAAGTCGTGCCGATCGGCCCGCGCATGCGCGTGATCCACGTGCCGGCGGGGCCGCCGACCGACGTGCCCAAGGAGCGGCTGCTGCCGTACATGGGCGCGTTCGCGCAGTACATGATCGCGCGCATGCGGCGCGAGCCCGACCCCGTCGACGTGATGCACGCGAACTTCTTCATGTCCGGCGACGCCGCGCTGCGCGTGAAAAAAGCGCTCGGCATCCCGCTCGTCATGACGTTCCATGCGCTCGGCCGCGTGCGGCGGCTGCACCAGGGCACGGCCGACGGCTTCCCCGACGCGCGCTTCGCGATCGAGGACACGCTCGCGCGCCGCTCGGACCGCCTGATCGCCGAATGCCCGCAGGACGCGCTCGACCTGACGACGCACTATCGCGCCGACACCGCACGTATCGAGATCGTGCCGTGCGGCTTCGACGCGCGGGAATTCCGGCCGGTGCCGCGCGTCGATGCGCGCGCACGCCTGGGTTGGCCGCAGGACGCATTCGTCATACTGCAACTGGGCCGCCTCGTGCCGCGCAAGGGCATCGATACCGTGATCGACGCGCTCGCGCGCATGCCGCGCGATCCGCAACGGCCGACGCACCTGTACGTGGTCGGCGGCAGCCAGCCCACGCCCGACCCCGCGCGCGACCCGGAACTCGCGCGGCTCGCCGCCCTCGCGCACGCACTCGGCATCGCGAACCGCGTGACCTTCGTCGGCCGGCGCGATCGCGACGCGCTGCACCTGTACTACAGCGCGGCCGACGTGTTCGTGACGACGCCGTGGTACGAGCCGTTCGGCATCACGCCGGTCGAGGCGATGGCGTGCGCGACGCCGGTGATCGGCAGCGACGTCGGCGGCATCCGCACGACCGTCGACGACGGCGCCACCGGCTATCTCGTGCCGCCTCGCGACCCGGCCGCGCTGGCCGCGCGCCTCGTGCAACTGCGCGCGCAACCGGACCTGTGCGCGGCGCTCGGCCGCGCCGGCTACCTGCGCGCGCACCGCTTCTACACCTGGCAAGGCGTCGCCGACCGGCTCGTCGACATCTACCGCGACGTCGCCCGCGCGCAGCGCGCCGGCACGTCGGCGGCCACCGGCCGGCGCACGCCGGTCGGCACCACGCAAGGCGTGCTCGCACACCGCAAGGAGAATACGTAATGAAGGGCTACGATCGAAAACGCGTCCTCGTCACCGGCGGCGCCGGCTTTCTCGGTTCGCATCTGTGCGAGCGCCTCGTGACGGAGGGCCACGACGTGCTGTGCGTCGACAATTTCTACACGGGCACGAAGGACAACATCGCGCACCTGCTCGATGCGCCGAACTTCGAGCTGATGCGGCACGACGTGACGTTTCCGCTCTACGTCGAAGTGGACGAGATCTACAACCTCGCATGCCCGGCGTCGCCCGTTCACTACCAGCGCGACCCCGTGCAGACGACGAAGACCAGCGTGCACGGTGCGATCAACCTGCTCGGCCTCGCCAAACGCGTGAAGGCGCGCATCCTGCAGGCATCGACGAGCGAGGTGTACGGCGACCCCGACGTGCATCCGCAGGACGAGCACTATTGCGGCCGCGTCAATCCGACCGGCATCCGCGCGTGCTACGACGAAGGCAAGCGCTGCGCGGAGACGCTGTTCGCGGATTATCACCGCCAGTACGGCGTCGACGTGCGGATCGCGCGGATCTTCAATACGTATGGCCCGCGCATGCATCCGGCCGACGGGCGCGTCGTGTCGAACTTCGTCACGCAGGCGCTCGCGGAACAGCCGTTGACCGTCTACGGCGACGGCAAGCAGACGCGCTCGTTCTGCTACGTGGACGACATGATCGACGCGTTGATCCGGCTGATGGACGAAGCGGGCGACGCGAGCGAGCCGGTCAACCTCGGCAGCGACGTCGAGATCGCGATGATCGACGTCGCGCGGGAAGTCGTACGGATCGTCGGCGCGACCGTGCCGATCGAGTTCCGACCGCTGCCGGCCGACGATCCGCGCCAGCGGCGGCCGAATCTCGCCGCCGCGCAGAAGCGGCTTGGCTGGCGGGCGACGACCACCCTCGCGAACGGGCTCGCGCACACCGCGCGGTACTTCATTCAACGCCAGGTCACGCACCATACGCCCGGCGACCTCGTGCGTAGCACGCGAATCGCGTCGCATCTGCTCGCGCAGGTCCATACGCAGAACCGGCCGGCACCGACCACCTGACGGGCGGCCGACCGCCGATGGACGAAGCGCGTCAGCCGTCGCGCTTCGTCACGTGCGCGATCTTGCGCGCCAGTTCGCGCACGTCGACCGGCTTGCACAGGTAGCCGTCGAAGCCGGCCTCCAGCGCGCGGCGTTCGTCGGCGAGGCCCGCGTGGGCGGTGACGGCCAGCACGCGCACGTCGGGCGGCCCCCCGTCGCCGTTCAGCGCGCCGCGCCGCAACGCTTCCAGCAGCCAGAAGCCGTCGCCGTCGGGCATCGCGAGATCGGACAGCACGACCGTCGGCCGCATGTCGGCCGCCATCGCGAGCGCCTCGCGTCCCGACGACGCGATCGCGACGGCCGCGCCGAGCGTGGTCAGCGCGGCCGTGAGGCTCGCGCGCGTGGTCGCGTCGTCGTCGACGATCAGGATGCGCTGCGTGTCGAGCGTGAGCGCGTCGCGGCGGCCGCTCGCCTGCACGATGCCCCACGCCATCGCGCCGGCCGGCTGCCACCCGGCCGGCAGCGTCACCGTAAACGTCGTGCCGCGATCGCGGCCCGCGCTCGCGACGGTCACGCGGCCGCCGTGCAGCTCCGCGATGTGCCGCACGATCGACAGGCCGAGACCGAGCCCCCGCCGCGGCGACGCGGGCGAATCGTCCGCGCGGCGGAACATGTCGAACACGTATGGCACGAACTCCGTCGCGATGCCCTGCCCGGTATCGGTGACGGTCAGCACCGCATGCGCATCGTCGCGCGCGAGCCGGACCGTCACGCTGCCGCCGGCCGGCGTGAATTTCATCGCATTCGAGATGAGATTCGACAGCATCTGCCGCAATCGCTCGGCGTCGCCCGACACGATGCACGCGGAGGCGTCGCAGTCGAATTCGAGCATGATGCCGGCCGACGACGCGGCGGTCTGGAACGTGCCGACCTGGTCGGAGAACAGCCGAACGACGTCGACCGGCGTCGCATCGAGCCGCAGCTTGCCGGTCGCGAGCGACGACGCGTCGAGGATGTCGCCGACCATCCGCGTGAGCGAGCGCGCGCTGCGGTCGATCGCGTCGACCGCCTGATGCTGCAACGCGTGGTCGCCCGTGTTGCGCAGCACCTCGATCCACCCGTAGATCACGTTCAGCGGCGTGCGCAATTCGTGCGACACCGTGGCCAGCAGCTCGTCCTTCAGACGATTCGACGTGTCGGCCTGGTCGAGCGCCTCGCGGGCGCCTTGCAGCGAGCGCTGCGCCCGCAGGTCGCGGCGGCGCTGCGCACCGGTCTCGCGCAGCGTCAGCGACAGCGCGACGCAGGCCCGCGCGTCGCCCTGGACCGGGCACGCGGATACCGTCGCCCGAAATCGCCGCCCGTCGCGCCGCACGCACAGCAGTTCGACCGGCCCGACCGGCTCGCGCATCGCGTCGAACGTGTCGGCGAGCGGATTGAGCCGCAGCCAGCGCCGGGCGATCAGCGTGTCGAGCCGGCGGCCGCGCGCGTCGGCCTCGTCGTAGCCGAAGATCCGCTGCGCGGCCGGGTTCCAGCTCGCGATGCGGCCGTCGGCGTCGATCCCGACGATCGCGTCCGGCGACGCCTCGACGACCGCCTGCTGGAGCCGCGATGCGTCCATGCGCGCGCGCTCCGCGCCGGCATCGCGCAGCAGCAGCACCGCGCCGTCGAGGTTGCCGTCCGCATCGCCGATCGGCGACGCGACCGCGACGATCGGCACCGGATCGTGGTCGCCGGCCCGCAGCCAGTGCCGGTCGGACGTCGCCTCGGCCCCGCCGAGCGCGCGATCGAGCGGCGTGGTCTGCACGCGGCGCCCTTCGTGATCGACGATCCGCAATACATCGCGCACCGGCCGCCCGATCGCCTCGTCCGGCTCGCAGCCGACGAGTTCGGCCGCGGCCGCGTTCAGATAGGTGAGCCGCCCCGTCGGATCGGTCGCGATCACGCCGTGCGGCAGCGCGCGCAGCACGGCTTCGAGCCGCCGGCGCGCGGCGGCCTCGCGTCGGCGCGCCCGATCGCTCGTGACGCGCGTGCGATGCAGCATCGACGCGACCGCGCATACCAGCGCCCCGATCAGCATGAACGTGCCGAGCTGCACGAGCCGGTCGGGCAGCGGCGCCGTATAGGCAGCCGGATCGGACAGGAACAGCGTCCACACGAGCAGCCCGCTGACCACCGTCGACACGATGCCGAACAGGAACGACGTCACCCACGCGGCGCCGGCGAGCAGCGGGTAATACAACACGAGCGGCAGATTCACGCCGCCGAAGCGGATCGCGAGCGTCTGCAGCACAGTCGCGATCGCGACCAGCATCACGGCGGTCGCGTAATTTCCGGCCTGCGGCCGTGCAATTTCGGTCATCGGACACGCTCCTGCGGGGACAGTCGGCGGCGGCCGGCGCGGATGCCGCCGGCAGGCACGGCGCGTGCTGGCCCGCATGCTGGCCGATTCGCACCGGCGGCCCGGCCGCTCACGATGGAGATCTTCACGCCATGCCCGACCCGACACGCTGGCTCGTCGTCTCGCCGCATCTCGACGATGCCGTCTTCAGTTGCGGGCAACTGCTCGCGCACGCGCCCGGCTCGATCGTCGTCACCGTCTTCGCGGGGATGCCGCCACCCGGCACGCCCGCGCCGCCGTGGGACCGCCGCGCGGGGTTTCG
Source organism: Burkholderia anthina (assembly GCF_001547525.1). GTDB lineage: Bacteria > Pseudomonadota > Gammaproteobacteria > Burkholderiales > Burkholderiaceae > Burkholderia > Burkholderia semiarida. The sequence continues at coordinate 861,423 of NZ_CM003769.1, read as the reverse complement.
CCACGCCGACGAAGCGATGCGCGCGCGCCGCGACGAAGACCGCCGCGCGCTCGCGCTGCTCGACGCCCGCCCCGTATGGCTCGACTTCCTCGACGATCAGTACGGCATGCCGACTACGTCGATCGCGATCGCGACACGCGTGGCCGCGACGATCGACGCCCACCCGGGCTTCGGCGTGCTCGCGCCGGCCGGCCTGTTCCACCGCGATCATCTGCAGGTGCACGAAGCCATGCTGCGCCTGCTGCGCGACGACGATGCGTCGCGCGTCTGGCGCTTCTACGAGGACGCGCCCTACCGCCGCATCGACGGGCTGATGGCCGAGCGCGTGGCCGGCTGGCGCGAGCACGGCTGGCTCGCGCATCCGGTCGCCGCGCCGGCCGGCAGCGGGACGGACGGCGCCGCCGCGAAAGCCGCCGCCGTCAACGCCTATGCCAGCCAGGTCACGCTGCTCGAGCCTCATATGCGTGCCGCTCTCCGCGAACCCGAAACGATCTGGCGGCTCGAATGCGACGTCACGTCCGCGTAACGCCCGCGCGCGTCGCGCTGCCGCCGCGCGAGCCGCGCGTGACCGCGATCGTGCTGACCTGCCGGCGCGCGGCCGAACTCGCGCGCACGCTCGACCACCTTTCCGCGCTGCCCGACCGGCCGGCGATCGTGGTCGTCGACAACGCGGCGGACGCCGAGACGGCCACGCTGATCGGCGAGCGCTACCCGCATGTCGCGCTGGTGCACGCACCCGGCAATCTCGGCGCCGCCGGCCGCAATCTCGGCGTCGCCGCGGCCCGCACGCGCCACGTCGCGTTCTGCGACGACGACACGTGGTGGGCGCCCGGCTCGATCGCCGAAGCCGCGAATCTGCTCGACGCGTATCCGCACGTCGCGGCCGTCACCGCGCGCGTGCTGGTCGGCCCCGACGAGCGCGAGGACCCGACCTGCCGGCTGATGGCCGACAGCCCGCTCGACGCGCCGGTCGCGCTGCCCGGCCGCCCGATCCTCGGGCTGCTGGCCGGTGCGACCGCATTCCGGCGCGACGCGTTCGTGCGCGCCGGCGGCTACCATCCGCGCTACTTCCTCGGCGGCGAGGAAGCGCTGCTCGCGCTCGACCTGTATCGCGCCGGCCACTGGCTCGTGTATGCGCCGGGCCTGACCGTCCATCACCATCCGTCGACGCGGCGCGACCGGAAGACGCGCGCGCACACCGCCGCCCGCAACGCGGTGTGGACCGCGTGGCTCAGATGGCCGGCCGCCGCCGCGTGGCTGCATACGGTGCGCATGCTGCCGCTGCTGCGCCGCGAACGTGCGATCGTGCGCACGTTCGCCGGGCTGCCGTGGATCCTGCGCGAACGACGCACGATCCCGCCGCGGATCGAACACATGCGCCGTCTGCTCGAGCGCGATACGCGCCGCGAGACCGGAACGGGCACATGAGCGGGAACATGAACGCGATCGTAGCGGCATCAGGAATCGGGTTTTTCCGCTTCGTCTTCCAGTTGCGCGAGCCGGTTGTAGATCGTCTTCAGGCTGACGTCGAGCACCTCGGCCGCCTGCGCCTTCACGCCGCCGCATTGGGCGATCGTGCCGAGGATCAGCTTGCGGTCGACTTCCTCGAGCGGCGTGCCGAACGGCACCGTCACGCGATCCTCGTGCGAATCGACCATGCTCGACAGCTCGTCCATGATCGGCGGCGGCAGCGTGTCGATCACGTCGGCATCGGTGAAGATGCTCGCGCGCTGCACGAAGTTGCGCAGCTCGCGCACGTTGCCCGGCCATTCGTAGGTCTTCAGCGCTTCGCGCGCGGCCGGCGAGAAGCGCAGGTTGCGGCCGCTCTCCTCGTTGTAGCGCTGCAGGAACGCATCGGCGAGCATCGGGATGTCGTCGCCGCGTTCGCGCAGCGACGGCAGCGGGATCGGGAACACGTTGATCCGGTGAAACAGGTCGGGCCGCAGCTTGCCGTCCGCCATCGCGGCTTCCGGGTCGCGGTTCGTCGCGGCGACGATGCGCACGTCGACGTCGATCTCGCGCGTCGAGCCGAGCCGCGTGACGCGCCCGGTTTCCAGCACGCGCAGCAGCTTGACCTGCGATTCGAGCGGCATCTCGGTGATTTCGTCGAGAAACAGCGTGCCGCCGTCGGCGCGTTCGAAGAAGCCCTTGTGCTGGCGTTCGGCGCCGGTGAAGCTGCCGCGGTCGTGGCCGAACATCTCGCTCTCGACGAGGTTCGCGGCGATCGCGCCGCAGTTCACCGCGAGGAACGGCCCGCGGCGGCGCAGGCTCAGGTCGTGCACCGTCTGCGCGGCGAGTTCCTTGCCGGTGCCCGATTCGCCGGTGAGCAGCACCGACGCTTCGGTGCGCGCGACGCGGCCGATCGCATCGTAGACGGCCTGCATCGCGGGCGAGCTGCCGAGCATGCGGCCGAAGCGGCCGAGGCGCTGCAGTTCCGAGCGCAGCTCCGCGATTTCCTCGTGCAGCGCGGTCGTGCGCGGCACGCGCGCGAAAATGCTGTTCAGCCGCTGCATGTTGAGCGGCTTCACCAGATAGTCGCTCGCGCCGCGCCGCAATGCGTCGATCGCGGTTTCGAGGCTCGCGTGGCCGGTGGTCAGCACCATTTCGCAATGCCCGCGCTTGGGCAATGCGTCGAACAGATCCATCCCGTTGCCATCGGGCAGCACGAGGTCGCACAGCACGAGATCGGGGGTATGCGTCGAGACGAGCGTGCGCGCTTCTTCAAGCGTCGCGGCCGTATCGCACGAGAGCTGCTGCGTGCGTGCGAGCGTGGCGAGCATCGTTCGCGTATCGGCGTCGTCTTCGACGATCAGGACGTAAGGCATCGAGGCTCCTTGTAATGCGGGCCGGCGCGTACATCGGCCGGCGCCGCGACACGTGCAGCGCAATGCGCGTCACAGAGCCCACGACGGCATCCTCCACGCTGCACACGAATCGCAGACAAGCTGTCCTGCAATGAAAACGCGTGCTTAGCAGTATAGAAGAACGGTGTCTCGCATTCGTCGCCCATCGAATAAATCTATCCGCCAATGCAAGCCGCATTGCCAGATTCAATGTCGGCGAATCGGCATAAAAGGTATTCTGAGTACGTGAAAGACGACGTGTGCCACGTCGTTTCTACCTGGCCACGACACATTCGGTCAAAACTTCCCAATCCGGTTATTACCCCATGTCGAAATCCGACGATGACGGCACGCGACTGTTCGGTCATTCGCGAACAATTCAGGATCTGCTGCTGAAAGTGTCGCGCGTCGCCGCCACCCGCGTGAGTGTGCTGGTGGTCGGCGAAAGCGGCGCGGGCAAGGATATCGTCGCCCGGCTCATTCACGACATGAGCCCGCGCCGTCGCGGGCCGTTCGTGCCCGTCAATTGCGGCGCGATTCCGAAGGACATCGCGGAGTCGCAGTTGTTCGGTCACGAAAAAGGCAGCTTCACGGGCGCCGTCGCGCAGCACGTGGGCATGTTCGAAGCCGCGCGCGGCGGCACGCTGTTTCTCGACGAGATCGCCGAGATGCCGCTCGAATTGCAGGTCAAGCTGCTGCGCACGCTCGAAACCAACACGATCGTGCGCGTGGGCGGTCACGAGCCGATTCCGCTCGACGTGCGGATCGTCGCGGCCACGCATCACGATCCGGTCGAGGCGATGCGCAGCGGCAGGCTGCGCGAGGACCTGTTCTACCGGATCGCGCCGATCGCGTTGCACGTGCCCGCGCTCCGGCAGCGCGAGGACGACGTCGGCGACATCGCGGTGCAAATCGTCGAACGGCTGAACGCGCGGCACCGCACGAGAAAGCGGCTGTCCACCCAGGCGATGAAGGCGCTGCGCACCTACACGTGGCCCGGCAACGTGCGCGAACTGCGCAACGCACTCGAGCGCGCGTTCATCCTCGCCGACGAGCAGATCGAGCTGCAGTTGCCGCGCCGCCCGCCGCCGCGCGAGGAAGTGCGCCACAACGCGATGACGCTGCATATCGGCACGACGCTCGCGCACACGCAGCAGCGCTTCATCGTCGCGTCGCTGCGGCATTTCAACGGCGACAAGCCGCGCACCGCGAAGGCGCTCGGCATCAGCCTGAAAACGCTGTACAACCGGCTCGCGCTGCTGTCCGAAAGCGAGCGCAACGCGGCAAGCGGCAACGCGCCACCGGCCGGGAATGCGTCGAACGGCGGCGGCGCCCCCGCTGCGCCGCCTGCTTCGCCGCCCGCGACGACGCCGTGAGCGCGGCGGGTCACGCCGCCGCCATCACGTCGGCGCGTCACGCCGTCATGTCGCGCAGCGCGGCGTCCCAGTCGCGTGCGAAGCGTTCGATGCCGAATCGCTCGCACGCGTCGCGCCTGGCCGCCGCGCCCCACTCGCGCGCCAGGTCCGGATCGCGGATCAGCATGCGCATCGCGTCGATCAGCACGCCCGGCCGCGTATCGGCCACGCCGTTGCTGCCTGTCCTCACGAGTTGCGCCATCTCCGTCGTCGCGAGCGCGACGATCGGCAGCCCGATCATCATCGCCTCGATCACCGCGAGCCCGAGGCTCGTGTAGCGGATCGGATTGAAGAAGAACCGGTAGTGCGACAGGAACTGCGGCAGCGCGGGGTTCGGCACCTCGCCGATCCCGCCGAGTTCGGCCGACCCCATCCCGACGAGGTCGATCGGCACGCTGTGCCGCACGACCTCGAACAGATCCGCGCCGAGGCGCCGGCCGCGGCGCGCGAGATTGTTCACGACGGCCACGCCCTTCGGCAGCGTGCCGCGATACTCGATGCCGTCGGGCACCAGCACGCCATGCTCGATCACGCGCGTCGGCGTCACGCCGTTGTCCCACATCAGCGCGTTGAACGGCGTCACGTGCACCAGCAACACGTTCGGGTCCTGCACCGGATGCAGCGTGTCGGTCGGATGCTCGCGCGGCGGATCGTGCTCGACGAACAGCGTCGGCAGCGCACGTTGCGCTTCGCTCAGCAGCCGCAGGCGGTCGTGCTGGTAATGCTTCACGTGCTGGTACAGCACGCAGTCGAATTCGGTGTCGCGCACGCACTCGGCCGGCACCTCGTGCACGTTGTCGCCCCACGGCAGGTGCCCGACGCGGCCCGCATAGCCGGGCGGATGCTGCGGCTTCGTCACGATGTAGAAATCGTGCGGCGCCTGCGACAGGTAATACAGATAGTTGCCATGCACGTGCCAGGTCAGCACGCGCAACCGCTTAACAGACATGACGCTTCTCCTCCGCGAGCAGTTCGCCCGCCCGCTCGATCACGTCGCCGACGCCGATCGCCGTCGCGCACTCGTGCCCGTACGGACAGGTATCGAACATGCACGGCCGGCATGCCGGGTAGTTCGCGAGTACGCGATGTCGTTCGACGTCGAGCGGCGCCCAGCGGGCCGTATCGCTGCCGCACGCGACGACGATGCTCGGCGTGCCGAGCGCCGCCGCCACGTGCGACACGCCCGTGTCGTTGCACAACAGCAGCCGCGCACGGGCGATCAGCGCGGCGAGCGCGCCGAGCGGCGTGCGGCCGCACAGGTTCACGCACGGCCGCCCGAGATGCTCGGCGAATGCGGCGGCCAGCGCCAGTTCCGCGCGCGTGCCGGTCAGCACGATCTGCCAGCCGTCGTCGGCGAGCTGCCGCGCCGCCAGCGCGAAGCGCTCGACCGGCCAGCGGCGCGACGCCATCCGCGCGCCGGGATGGACGATCACGTAGCGGCCGGGATCCAGCCCATGTTCGTCGCAGAGCACGTGCCACAGCGCGTAGTCCAGCCCGCCTAGCGGGAATTCGAGGAAGTCGCCCCAGTCCGCGTAGCCGAGCTTGCGCGTGAGCGCCAGGTAGCGCGTCACTTCCGGCTCGTCGTCGCGCCACACGAGCGCGCAGTCGAGCGCGGCCGTGCCGCCGTCGGCAGGCACGAAGCCGGCCGTGCGCGCCGCGCCGAGCGACGCGACGATCGCGTTCGTGTGCGCGCCGCTGCCGTGCAACTGGATCGCGAGATCGAAGTCGCGCGCGCGACATTCGGCGATGAATGCCTCGCGCGTGGCCGCATCGGGTTCGGGCTGTTCGCCGAGCCCCGGTGCGCCGGGGAACGCGATGAAGCTGTCGATGTAGTCCGAAAAGCGCGACGCGAATTCACGCGCCCACGGCAGGCCGATCAGCGTGATGCGCGCATCGGGTTCGCCGCGCCGCAACGCACGCAGCGCGGGCACCGCGCACAGCATGTCGCCGAGCTGCAGCGCGCGGAACACCGCGATCCGTTTCGGGCCGCGCGGGCCGTCGGAATCGAGGTCTGGATCGAGCTTCATCACGATCTGCTCCGGGAAACCCCGCCATGGATGGCGGGAAGGAAAGGTAGGAGGACGTCAAAGGAAAAGCACACGGAAGTGAAGCGCGCCGCGCATGCGCCAGTACAGCGACACGGGCGGAATCGCGATGGAGGTGACGATCATCTCGGCCACATGCGACGGCGTGAGCTGCGTGCCGCGCAATCGCTTCGCGCAGAACCCGGCGGTAATCGCGGCCCACACCGCCGCGCACACGATGGCCGGCGCCGGCCAGCCGGCCGCGAAACAGCCGATCGCGCCGAGCGCGGCGAGCACGGCCGCGTAGTAATGCCACGGCGGCACGGGCCGGATATGGCGCCGGTAGGTCGCGCGATGCTTCTTGTACAGCAGCGCATCGAAATACACCTTCGACTGCGCGCCGATGCTCGATCCCCAGCGGGCGGGACGCACCGGATGCACGATGCGCGCGGCATCGGCCTCGACGATCGGCCCCGCATGCTCGCGCAGCGCGAACATCAGGTCGGCGTCCTCGCGCCACGCGCGCGTGAAGCGTTCGTCGAAGCCGCCGACGCGTTCGAGCGCCGCGCGCCGCACGAAGCAGTTCGCGGTCGCGAATTCCGCGTGGGCAAGCCCCGCCGCGTCGCGTTCGTAGTCGGTCGGGCACGGCCGCAACGGCACGTCGATCCGGCCGGCCGCGGCCGCCGCCGACGGCGCGGCCAGCAGCGCGGCCGCGCCGTTGCGCAGCCAGGCCGGATCGGGAATCGTGTCGTCGTCGGTGAACGCGATCAGCGCGCCGTCCGCGCTACGCCACCCGACGTTGCGCGCGCCGGCCGGCCCCTGCGTGTCGGGCGCCGTCATGTAGCGGATCGCCGGCACGTCGGTCACGCGCGCGCGGCACGCATCGACGACGGCGCGCGCGCTGCCGGCCGGATCGTCGTCCACCACGACGATCTCGTAGGTGGCCGGATCGAACGCCTGCACGCACAGCGCATCGAGGCAGCGTTCGAGCAGATCGGGCCGCCGGTAGGTCGGCACGACGACCGACACGACCGGCGCCACGTGCGTGTCGCGCATGTTCATCTCGGCTTCTCCAGCAGGAACGGGCCGATCACGAGCGCATCGAGCGGCGAGGTCCAGAAGCATTCGATCGCATCGCGCGGCGAGCACACGATCGGTTCGCCGCGCGTGTTGAACGACGTGTTGACGAGCACCGGCACGCCGGTGAGCGCGTCGAACTCGGTCAGCAGTGCATGCAGCAGCGGATGCTGGGTTTCATCGACGGTCTGCACGCGCGCGGTGCCGTCGATGTGGCGCACCGCCGGAATCTTGTCGGCGCACTCGGGCAGGACGTCGTACACGAACAGCATGAACGGCGCGCGCAGCGGCGTGCGCCGGCCGCCGCTGAACCAGTGATGCGCGCGATCCTCGAGCACGACCGGCGCGACCGGCCGGAAATCCTCGCGATCCTTGATCCGGTTCAGCTTGCGCTGCATGTCGGGGTCGATCGGCGACGCGAGGATCGACCGTGCGCCGAGCGCGCGCGGGCCGAACTCCATGCGCCCCTGGAACCAGCCGATCACGCGGTTCGCCGCGAGCAGCGCGGCCGTCTGCGCGGCGACGTCGGCGAGCCGCCGGTACGGCAACTGCGCCTCCTTCAGGAACGCCTCGATCGCGTCGTCGTCGTAGGCCGGGCCGAGATACGCGTGATCCATGCGCCAGTCGCCGCGCGCGCCGCGCATCCGGAAGTCGGTCCACAGCGCGGCGCCGAGCGCCGTGCCCGCGTCGCCGGCGGCCGGCTGCACCCACACGTCTTCGAACGGGCCGCGATCGCGGATCCGCGCGTTCATCACGCAATTTAGCGCGACGCCGCCCGCCATCGCGAGCTGCCGCTCGCCGGTCTCGGCGGCCAGCCAGTCGACCGCCCGCAGCGTCGTCTCCTCGAGCACCAGTTGCAGCGCATGCGCGATGTCGCAGTGATGCGGCTCGATCGGGCCGCCGCGCTCGCGCGGCGCACCGAACAGCGCGGCCAGGTCCGCGTCGACCACTTCATAGCGCCCTTCGCCGCGATACTGCACGAGCTTGCGCATCTCGTCGGCGAACACCGGCTTGCCGTACGACGCGAGCGCCATCACCTTGTATTCGTCGGACGAGTGCAGGAAGCCGAGATAGCGCGTCACGCGCTCGTACAGCAGTCCGAGCGAATGCGGCAGGTTCACCTGCCCGAGCCGCCGGTACGAGCGGCCGTCGAACACGCCGTAGCTCGTCGTCGCGCGCTCGCCGCGCCCGTCCATCGTCATCACCGCGCAACGGTCGAACGGCGCCGCGAGAAACGCGCTCGCCTCGTGCGCGAGATGGTGCTCGATGAAATGCCAGCGGAACGGCCCGTCGTGCGTGACGCCGCGAAAACGCCGCTGCAGATGATGCGGCGCGCCGCCCGCGAGCTGGCGCGGCGCGTTGACGATCGACGACAGGAACAGCGGATGCCACGGCGACGCGCCGTCCTCGCGCGGCGCATGCGCGGACGGCGACAGCGGCAGGGTCAGCGCCGGCGCCGTGCCTTCGCGATCGAGTTCGAACCACGGGTCGTACGAATACGCGACGTGGTCGACATCCGCGAGCGTGATGCCGGCTTCCGCGAGGCAATAGTCGATCGCGTGGAAAGGCAGCTCCCAGGTCGAGAACGGCACCGGGCGCTTCGCGTGCTTCACGTGCGTGAAGCGTTCGTCCTCGGCCGCCGCGATCACGACGCCGTCGCGCACGATGCACGCGGCGCTGTCGTGGAAGGCGGCGTTGATGCCGAGCGTATGGATCGGGTCTGGCATGCGTCAGTTCCTCGTGATGACGTGCGCGAACGGAATCACGTTCGATGCGTGCGCCGCGGCCGGCTCTTCGCCGTGCACGGCAGCCCGCGCGGCCGCGCGTTGCGCATGGCGCGCGCTGCCGCGCAGCAGCGCATGCACGGCCGCGACCACGTCGTCGACGCTCACGCCGCGCAGGCACGGATGGCCGGGCTGGTCGCACACGCTGCGGTAGCAGTTGCGGCACGGCACATCGACGTTCAGCACACGGTGCGGCACACGCCACGGCGTGTGCTGCGGGTTGGTCAGCGCGTACAGGTCGACCACCGGCGTGCCGAGCGCGGCCGCGAGATGCACGGGGCCGCTGTTGTTCGACAGCAGCAGGTCGGCCGTCTCGATCAGCGCGCCCAGTTCGCCGAGCGGCAACGCGCCGGCGAGCGGCACGGCGCGCGGCCCCGCCCGTTCGCACACCGTGTCGACCAGCGCGCGTTCGTCCGCGCTGCCCGTCACCGCGATGCCGTCGAACAGCGGCGCGACGGCGGCCGCCGCTTCACCGAACCGCTCGGCCGGCCAGCGCCGCGACGCCGCGCTCGCGCCCGGATGGACGACCAGCCAGCGCGCGCGCCCGGCATCCGGCTCGCGCGCGCCGCCGACGCGCTGCAACGCGGCCTGCAAGCGCGCGTGCACCGCATGCCGCGCCGCGTCGCCGGGCGCGAACGCCATCCGCCAGTCCGACGTCTTCGCGCCGACGGCGCGCACCAGCGCGAGCTGGCGCGCGACCTCGTGGCGCACGTGCGATTCCGGCTCGGTTTCCGGCACGCGGTCGGTCAGCAATTCGTAGGGGTTTTCGCGGCAATGCGCGAGCCGCAGCGGAATACCGGCGAGCCAGCACATCATCGCGGCGGGCAACGGGTTCTGGCTGTACACGGTGAAGATCACGGCGGCGTCGAAGCGGCCGGCCAGCAGCCGGTCGATCATGTCGAGATCGGCCACCGGATCGCCGCGCACGTCGGGATGCTTGACCCACGGCGCGTCGTAGCTCCACACGTCGTCGACCATCGGCAGATGCCTGGCGAGCGCGGCGCCCGTGCGCGACGTCAGCAGCGTCAGCCGGCGGTCGCTGCCGCTTTCCTTCAGCGCACGCAGCGCGGGCGTGGTCATCAGTACGTCGCCGATGCTGTCGAGCCGCACGCACAGGATGCGGCGGGCGCGGCTCCAGGCCGTGTTCATTGCCGCACCCACGCGCCGTGCCGGCGCACGGCTTCGCGCACGACGATGTCGGCGGCCAGGTCGACGCGATCGACGACGTGGTGCGGCGTGCGCGCCGCGTCGACACGCCATTCCGTCTCGTGGCCGCGGTCGACGAGGATCGTGCCGCAGCGCGCGGTGCGGCCGGCTTCGACGTCGTCGAGAATGTCGCCGATCATCCAGCTCCATTCCGGCACGGCGCCGAGCGCGGCCAGCGCGCGGCGCAGCATGCCCGGGCGCGGCTTGCGGCAGATGCACTCGAAGCTATAGCGCGGCACGCTGCCCTGCGGGTGATGCGGGCAGTAAAAAAAATCCGCCAGCGTCGCGCCGTTCGCTTCGAACAGTTCGGCGAGACGCTGGCGGACCGCGCCAAGCTCGTTTTCGGTAAAGCGGCCGAGCGCGATGCCCGACTGGTTCGATACGACCGCCAGCGGCATGCCGGTCGCGCCGAGCGTGCGCAGCGCGCGCGCCGCGCCCGGCGCGAGACGCATGCGCGCGGGATCGACGTTGTACGGCACGTCGTCGAGCAGCGTGCCGTCCTTGTCGAGCAGCACCGCGCCGGGCAGCCGCCGTTCGCGCTTCAGGGCCATGACGTCTCCTTCATCGGCAGCACCATCAGCTCCGGCACCACGGTGCCCGGCGGCTGCGTCAGCACGAAGCGCACGGCGGCCGCGACGTGCTCGGGCGGCTGCAGCGTGTCCTCGTCGATGTCCGGAAAGCGATCGAGCAGGAACGGCGTGCGCATCCCGCCCGCGACGATCGCCGACACGCACACGCCGCTCGGCCGCAGTTCGGCATGCAGCGCGTGCGACAGCCCGAGCAGCCCCCACTTCGTCGCGTGATACGCGGACGCGTTCGGCCATGCCCGCTTCGACGCGGTCGACGCGATGTTGACGATGTGCCCGTTGCCGCGCGCCTTCATCATCGGCACGGCCGCATGGCACATCAGGTACGGGCCGAACAGGTTCGTCATCAGCACCTGCTGCCATGCGTCGACGCTCACGTCGTCGATCGGCGCGGTCACGTCGATCGCCGCGTTGTTCACGATCACGTCGAGATCGCCGAGCGACTCGCGCGCATCGTGCATGACCTGCAGCACCGATGCCTCGTCGCGCACGTCGAGCGGCCGGCCCACCGCCTGCCCGCCGTGCCGTTCGAGCCGCTGCGCGACGGCCGCCGCGCGGTCGCCGTCGAGATCGGCGACGACCACATGCGCGCCGTGCCGCGCCAACTCCTCGCAAATGGCTTCGCCGAGGCCGCGGCCGCCCCCGGTCACGAGTGCGGTCCGGCCGGCGAGCGGCGGTCTGGCTGGATCGTGAGTCGCGTTCACCTGCACCTCCTGTCGATGTCGGAAAACAATCCGGCTGACGGCGACACTTGTCGCGACAACCGTCCGTGCATGAGGTACAGCGAAAACCGTGCCGGCCTGCGCACGCATGCGCCACATCGGGCTACTGCATGCGCGCGCTGGCTTTTTTATAACCGGCTGTAAAAACGGGTCCGGGCGGCCGCGCGTGGTCGGCCCGATCTGGGCGGCCCCACCGGGGGGCCCCCTCAGATCGCGAGCGCGTCGGGCGTCGCCTGCGCGCGGTGCTTCGCGAGCGCACGCAGGCAATGCGCGATGCAGCCCGCGAACGCCTCGTCGAACCACGGCTGCGCACCCGACACGCCCACCACGATGCCGCCGAGCGCGACGCCGCCCCACAGGTTCGTGTCGCCCGCGCGCAGCCGGTACGGCTCCAGCGCCTGCACGACATGCCCGTCGCGGCCCGTTTCCCACGACAGCCGCGCCTTGGCGCGCGCGTAGGCGCGGTAGTCGGCGTCCCAGTCCTTCGGGTCGGGCAGCGAAAACTCATACAGGATCGCGTCCTCGAACGCCGCGTCGCGCGGCCCGAGCGCCGGGTCCATGATCACGATGTGCAGGCAGCCGCTGTCGCCGACGAAATCGCTTTGCAGCGCGGCGGACAAGGTCGGCAACAGCAGCTCGACGGCCGCCACCGCGGCCTGGCGGTCGGCGAACGCACTACCGCCGCGACGCGCCGCGTTCGGGGCTTCGGGTGTCGTCGGATTCAGAAGGTTCGGCATGGATTTCTCCGGAGGAAAACGCGAGCGCACGCAACGCCGCGATCAGGTCGGCCGCTACCGCGGGCTTGGTCAGGTACGCGTGGAAACCGGCTTCGACCGCGCGCGCGCGGTCGTGATCGCGCGCATGGCCGGACAGGGCCAGCGCCTCCAGCGGCGCGCGGCCGTCGCGATCGCGTGCGGCGTCGAGCTGGCGCACGCGCGACATCACCGTGTAGCCGTCCTCCTCATCGTCGCCGAGGTCGATGTCGCAGACGAGCAGCGCCGGCCAGTCGGCGCGGCGCGCGCGCCACAGGTCGTCCAGCAACGCCTGGCCCGACGCATACGCGCGCACGTCGGCGCCGGCCACCTTCAGCAGCGCGCCGAGCGCGTCGCGCGCCTCGTCGTGGTCGTCCACGCACGCGATGCGCAGGCCGTCGAGCGGCTTGGCCGCGCCCGGCGCACCGGCGCCCGCACGCGGCACGGCGTCGCCGGGTTGCATCGACGCCGGCGCCACCGCGCAGATCGGCAGTGACAGGTGCAGCTTCACGCCGACGTCGTCGCGTTCGCGCACGACGTAGCCGCCGGCGTCCTCGATCGCGTCCTGCAATCGTTCGAGATCGATCAGCGACAGCTCGGTTGCGTCGACGCCCGCGCATGCGATCGTGATCCGCGCTTCCGGATCGTGGCGCCCCGTGCGCACCTCGAGTTGCCCGCCGCGGCTCGCGTCGACCGCACCGCGGCACAGTTCCCACACGAAGCGCCGCAGCGCGGCCGGATCGGCCTCGACGACGAGATCCTCGTCCGACAGATGGCGGAACACCGGCACGCCGCGCTGCGCGGCCGCCTCCGCCAGCGAATCGAGCACCTGCGACACGAGCGGATTGATGCGCACCGGCTGCCGCGCGAACTTCGCCTCCGTGCGTTCGAGTTCGCGCTGCTTCGCCTGCAGCGACCACATCTGCGCATACACGCCGCCGCTTTCGAGCAGTTCGTCGTGGGTGCCGTGCTCGACGAGCCGGCCGTGCTCCATCACGAGGATGCGATCGGCATCGACGATCGTCGACAGCCGGTGCGCGATGATGAGGCTCGTGCGATGCCGCGCGACGCGCATCAGCTCCTGCTGGATCGCACGCTCCGAGCGCGTGTCGAGCGCCGACGTCGCCTCGTCGAACACGACGATCGGCGGCGCCTTCAGCAACGCGCGCGCGATCGCGACCCGCTGCCGCTCGCCGCCCGACAGCCGCACGCCGCGCTCGCCGACGCGCGTGTCGTACGCATCGGGCAGCCGCTCGATGAACGTGTCGAGCTGCGCGCCGCGCGCGGCCGCGATCACTTCGCCGCGGGTCGCGTCGCGCTTGCCGTACGCGATGTTGTACGCGAGCGTGTCGTTGAACAGGATGGTGTCCTGCGGGACGATGCCGAGCGCATCGCGCAGGCTGCGCTCGGTGACGAGCCGCAAGTCCTGGCCGTCGATGCGGATCGTGCCCGCATCGGGCTGATACAGCCGGAACAGCAGCCGCGCGAGCGTCGATTTGCCCGAGCCGCTGCCGCCGACCACGGCGACCGTCTGCCCGGGCTCGATGCGGAACGACACGTCGGACAGGATCTGCCGGCTCGGCTCGTAGCCGAAATCGACGTGCTCGAACTCGATCGCGCCGCCGCGCACCACGAGCGGCTGCGCGCCCGGCGCATCGCCGTCCTCGCCCGGCTTGCCGCGCGCGTCGAGCAGCCCGAACAGCCGCTCGATGTTCGTCATCGCGTCGTTCGCCTCGCGGAACACGAAGCCGAGCGCATTCAGCGGCAGGCTGATCTGGATGATGTACGCGTTGATCAGCACGAGATCCCCGACCGTCAGCGCACCGCGCGCGACCTGCTGGCCCGCGAGCAGCATCACCGCCGCGATCCCCGCGCCGATGCACGCGCTCTGCCCGATATGCAGCGTCGACAGCGCGTACTGGTTGTCCACGCCGGCTTCGCGCCACGCGTCGAGCACGCGGTCGAGCCGGTCGCGCTCGACGTCCTCGCGCGCGAAGTACTTGACCGTGTCGACGTTCAGCAGGCTGTCGACCACGCGCGAATTCGACTCGGCTTCCAGCGCATTGACGCGCCGCTGGTAACGCATGCGGCGGCGCGTGAATACGACCGTATACGCGGCATAGACGGCGAACGTGACGAAAATGATCGCGGTAAAGCCGCCGCCGTACTTGCTGATCACGATCACGAGCACCGAGCCGATCTCGATGGCCGTCGGCACGACCGTAAACACCGCGACGCCGAGCAGATAACCGATGCCGGCCGTGCCTTTCTCGAGATCGCGCACGACGGCGCCCGTCTCGCGCCGCGCATGAAAGCGCGCGCCGAGCCGGTGCAGGTGGCCGAACGTGCGCACGGTAAACGACGCGACCGTATGCTGCGTGACCTGCACGAACGTCATGTCGCGCGCTTCGTTCAGCGCGTTCGACGCGAAGCGCACCACCGCGTACGCGAACAGCAGCAGCACCGGCCACGCGACGGGCTGGGCGGCCGCGCGGCCGAAACCGTCCACGATGTCCTTGAGCAGCAGCGGCACCGAGACGGCCGCCGCTTTCGCGAGCACCAGCAGGACGACCGCCGCCACCACGCGCGCGCGGTAACGCCAGATCGCGCGCCAGAGTTCGACGGCGATCCTGAGCCTCAAGCCACGCTCGTCCCGGCGCTGCCGGCGCTCGCGGCCCGCGGCCGCATCACGGTCCTTGATTGGCGTCTCGTCGATTCCGGTCGTCATGCAGGCAGTGCTCGCGGTCGGGGGCGCGCCGTTTCACGCACGGGCAGTCAGTGGCGCGGTTCGCGCTCCCGGCCGCCGACGACGGTGCCGGGCTCGGGATCACGCGCGGCGGGCTGCGTGGGCGTGACGGTCCGCTGGTGCGGATGCAGCACCATGCCCGTATCGTGTTCGCCTTCGCGGCGCACGCGCACGCGATTCTCGACGTCGCGCACGCCGAGGCAGCCGTCGGCCAGATCCTCGATGCCGTGCTTCATCCAGCGTACCGGCACCGTGCCGTCCAGCTCGACGCGACCGTCGGTCACCTGCACGGTGACGTCGCTCACGTCGATCTCCAGCGCATGCGCGAGCCGCTCGCATACGTCCTCGCGAATCCGCTCGTCCGAGCGCGTATAGCCTTTCGGCCCGCGCCGACGGCGCAGCGCATCGCGTTCGGCATCCCCGCCGAAACGCGACAGATCGGGGGCGCCGCCGTAGCGCGGGTCGCCGCCATCGCGCTCGCCGCCGTACCCGCTCATCCGGTACTGGTCGCGCCATTCCGGGCGCTCGCCGCCATAGCGGCCTTCACGGCCCTCCACGCGGCGGCCCGGTTCGCCGTAGCCACGCTCGGCGTCCCGCGCCGGCGGGCGCGCGCCGCCCTGCCGGTCCGCGTCGGCCGCGCCGCGCCGCTGCTCGGCCGGCCGCGCCGCGCGCTCGGTCCATTCGCTGCCCCAGTCTTCCGGGCCCACGTCCTCGCTCGCGAAGCGGCGGTAAGCCGATTCGTCGTCCTCTTCCGGCCATCGTGCCGGATCGTCCGGGATGCCGCGCTCGCCAGCGCCCCGGTACGCGCGTTCGTCGCGCGCGTGCCAGTCGGGCGGGCCGCCACGCTCGCCGTACCGTCCGGGATATCGTCGTTGCATCGTGTCTCTCCTTGATCGCCTGCGCCGCGCACGGCGCCAAGCCGCGTCGCCGCGCGCGTCGGTCGGGGCGACGCAAATCGCGTGCCGGCGTAGTTGCCGGACCGCGATGGTTGCGCGTCGCAGCGCGGGGACACCGTCATGCGCCCCAATCTGCAACGCGATTGCAGTTTTTGCGTGCCGGGCGTCACGGCACGTCGTCCGGGTCGTCCGATTCGTCGATGCGGCCGGGCTCGCTCAACCGCTCGGTGCGGTCCGGCTCGATGTCGGCGCCCTCCTCGAGCGTCGAGTCGCCGTCCGCCGACGCGCGCTCGCCGGTGCCCGCGCGGTCCGTGTCGGTGTCGAGCGACGCGTCGCCGCGTTCGAGCGCGTGGTCGTCCAGCGGCGAATCGACGTCGAACGGATGGCGCCGCGCGCCCGCCGTGTCGCTGCCGCTGTCGGACGAGTCGCTCGGGCCGAGCGCGCGGCCGTCGCGGCCGCGGCTGGCGTTGTCGTCGTCCGGGCCGGCCGGTTCGTTGTCGGGATTCAGCGTGCTGTTCATGTCGGCCTCCTTGCCTGGCTCGCCGCCGGGCGACCGGCCGGATGGCCGCCGCCCGGCAGGCGTACTGCCCCGGTCGTGCAATCGGCATGCCGCGCCGGCCGCTGGCGCCCCGCCGTCGCCGGCACGCTGCACGGCACGGCCGATGCGCACCCATTGATCAGCTGAATCGAGTTCCTTTATTCTTTCGGACGTGCCAATCGACCGTATGGCCGCCACGGGCTTGCCCGGCGGCGGTCGGGCGGCGTGCGGCCCCCGCGTTTCCGACCTGCTGCCCCGATGAAGAAAGACGACGCCGATCTTCACCCGCATCCACCGCCCGCCAGCTCGCCCGGCGCGCGGGATCTGCTGCATCGCTTCGCCGAATTCCGGTTCCAGACCGTGGTGGAGTCGATCACCGACTACGCGGTGTTCATGCTCGACCCGCACGGCAACGTCGCGACCTGGAACGCCGGTGCGGAGCGCATCAAGGGCTACCGTGCCGCCGAGATCGTCGGCCATCATTTCTCGCGTTTCTACCCGGCCGACGCGGTCGCGGCGGGCCGGCCGGCGCACGGGCTCGCGCGGGCCGCCGCGCAGGGCCACTTCGAGGACGAAGGCTGGCGCGTGCGCAAGGACGGCACGCAGTTCTGGGCGAGCGTGACGATCACGCCGGTGTACGACGCGACGCATGCGCTGTGCGGCTTCATCAAGATCACGCGCGACATGACCGAGCGCAAGCGGCTCGAGGAGCTCGAAGCGTCGACCCACCGGCTCAGCGTGTTCATCGCGATGCTCGCGCACGAGCTGCGCAATCATCTCGCGCCGCTGCGCAATTCGGTCGGCGTGCTGCAGAACCTGCCCGATCCGCCGCCCATGCTCGCGCAGTGCCGCGACGCCGTACACCGCCAGGTCGGGCAACTGACGCGGCTCGTCGACGATCTGCTCGACGTCGGGCGCATCACGGCCGGCAAGGTCGAACTCGACGATCGCCCCACCACCGTGCGGGACATCGTGTGCCGCGGCGTCGAGAGCGTCCAGCCGAAACTGGCCGCGCGCGGACAGTGGATTCGCGTCGACCTGCCGGACGATTCCGTGGTGCTGCACGGCGACGACGCACGGCTCGTCCAGGTGTTGCACAACCTGCTCGACAACGCGTCGAAATTCTCGCCGCACGGCGGCCGCATCGACGTCGTCGCGCGTGTCGAAGGGCCGTCGGTCGCGATCCGCGTCGTCGATCACGGCGTGGGCATCGCCCCCGGCGCGCTCGAAACGATTTTCGATCTATTCGAACAGGAAGGCGCGACGGGCCGCTCCCCGTCCGGCGGTTTCGGGCTCGGTCTCGCGATTTGCCGGTCGTTCGTCGAACTGCACGGCGGGCGGATCGTCGCGGAGAGCGACGGCCCCGGCCACGGCGCGACGTTCACGGTATGGCTGCCGATCGCGCAGGTGGCCCGCGGCGGGCACGCCGCCGCGCCCGGGCCTGCCGCGCCCACGCAGCCGGCCGTCGAGCCGCTGCGCATCGTCATCGTAGACGACAACCGCGACTCGGCCGACACGCTCGCGGTGCTGCTGCAACTGAAAGGGCACGCGCCGCGCGTCGCGTACAACGCGAACGAAGCGCTCGCGCTCGCCCGCGACTATGCACCGCACCTGATGATTCTCGACCTGACGATGCCGGACGTCGACGGCTTCACGCTGCTGCGCGAACTGCGCGCGATCGACGCGCTGCGCGACACGACCTGCGTCGCGCTGTCCGGCCATGCGCGCGCATCCGATCTCGAGCGCACCGAAAGCGCGGGCTTCGACGACCATCTCGTGAAACCCGTCGAAATGGCCGTCCTCGACGCGCTGCTGCAGCGCGTCGCGCGCGAGGTTCAGGGCACGCCGTAGCGCCTCTTCACGCTCAGGCCATCGCGCGGCACATCGCCGCGCACGCCTGACATGCGAGCGCACAGCGGCGGCAATGCTCGTGCGCATGCCGCGAACACTCGGCCGCACACAGATCGCACGCGTGCGCGCACAGCGCGCAAATGCGCGGGGCGAGCCCGCTGCGGCGCGCCATCGCGCCCGACGCGAAGCGGCACAGCTGCGCGCATTCGACGTCGAGCGCGATGCACGTGGCCAACGCGTGCACGTCGCGCTCTGCGAGGCAGGCGGCCGCACAGGTGTCGCATGCGTGCGCGCAGGCGTCGCACGCGGCCATGCAGTTGTCGTACTGATCGTTCATAGCAGTGCTCCCGGTTTCGGTTTGCATCGTTTCGGTTCGTGTCGTCACGGCGTCAGCTTCACCTTCATCCAGCCCGGCTCGCGCACGTCGAACGCGCGATACGCATCGATCGCGTTCGTCAGCGGCTCGCTGCGCGTGAGCACCGACAGCGGGTCGAACGCACCGCTGCGCACGAGTTCGACGAGCGGCGGCGTGACCGTCCGGTGATTGCAGTTGCCCATCTTGATCGTGAGGTTGCGGTTCATCGCCTCGCCGATCGGAAACACGCGTGCGGCCGGCGGATACACGCCGATCACCGAGACCGTGCCGGCCTTCGCGACCGCGCGCACCGCCCATTGCAGCACCTGCGACGGCCCGTCGCCCGGCACCCAGTTGCGGCCGTCCGGCTTGCGGTGCGGCGCGACCGCGTCGACTTCCGCATCGAACGCGCGCGCGGCGTCGCGATCGGCCGCGGCCGGCCCGTGCGTTGCGCGCATCGCGTCGACGCCGACCGCGTCGATCACGCGATCGACGCCGATCCCGCCCGTCAGCCGCAATATCGTGTCCACCGGATCGTCCTCCGAAAAATCGACGATCTCGGCGCCCTGCGCGCATGCCATCTCGAGCCGCGACGCGATGCGGTCGACCGCGATCACGCGCCCCGCGCCCATCAGCTTCGCGCTCGCGATCGCGAACTGGCCGACCGGCCCCGCGCCGAACACGGCGACCGTATCGCCCGGCTTCACTTCCGCGAGCTGCGCGCCGAAATAGCCGGTCGGGAAAATGTCCGACATCAGGATCGCGCGATCGTCGTCGATCGCGTCGGGCAGCCGGATCAGGCTCGCGTGCGCAAGCGGCGTGCGCGCATATTCGGCCTGCAGCCCGTCGAACGGGCCCGTATCGGCCGGCCCGCCGAAGAACGCGGTGCCCGCGCGCGGCCCGCCCGGGTTCGCGACGTCGCACTGCGCGGTGTAGCCCGCGCGGCAGTACGCGCAACTGCCGCACGCGATCGTCGACGGAATCAGCACGCGATCGCCACGCCGCAGGTTGCGCACGTCGCGCCCGACCGCCTCGACGATGCCGACACCTTCATGGCCGAGAATCGTGCCCGGCTTCATCCCGCCGAGCGTGCCGCGCACCATGTGCAGATCGGTGCCGCAGATCGCGCTGGCCGTCAGGCGCACGACCGCGTCGGTCGCCTCGGAGACTTCCGGATCGGGCACCGTGTCGATGCGAATGTCGCCGATGCCGTGAAATACGACTGCTTTCATGTCAGGCCCTCCTTGTCGAAAGCGGTAACGGTGAACGTGACCGTGGAGCCGATCGAGCAAGGGGTGCGCCTGTGCAGCGCGTGCGGCGCCGTGATGCGCGGAGCGGAAGCGCTTCGGTTTCGGGGAGGGATCGCGCCCGCGCGTCAGCCCGTCGGTGGGCTGTTGCCGCTGTTGCCGCTGTTGACGCTGTTGACGTCACGCGCGTTCGAGATCGCTTCGACGAGCTTCAGTTCGTCGTCGATCGACAGCGTCGTGTCGGTCACGTCGCCGCCCAGCGGCGCGAGCGCCGCGCTCAGCGCGTAGATGTCGAGCTGCGTCGCGGCCAGCCCGAGCGACACGGTGCCGGGGCGCGCCTTGCGCGCGACCCGATCGGTCAGCGCATCGTCCACCGGCCGCTCGCGCCACGCGTCGAGCGACGATTCGATGCGCGCGACCACGCTGTCGAGCAGCGATCCGGACGACACGCGGCCCGCGTCGATTGCATGCGTGCGCAACTGTCCGTCGGTCGAGCACGCGACGATCACGACACCCGACAGCGCGACAACGTGCCGGTCGCGCAACGTGCCGAGTTCGACCAGCGCGCGACGGGCCGCGTCGAGATCGGGATAGGACAACACGATCAGCGTGTTCATCGGCGACTCCATGCAATCGGATGGGCGTGCTCAGTGCGGCAGCCCGAACGCGGCCTTCAGGCTCGCGACGATCATCTGCATCGCGATCGCCGCGAGAATCATCCCCATCAGGCGCTGCGTGACGGCCGTCACGCGCGGCGACAGGTAATGGCCGATCACCGGCGCCGACAGCAGCGACGCGGCCAGCAGCACGAGAAACGCGCCGAGCCCGAGCGCGAACGCGAGTTCCTGCCCGGTCGCGACGGCACCGTGCCCGAGCACGATCATCGTCGCGATCGTGCCGGGGCCCACCAGCAACGGGATCGTCAACGGGTAGATCGCGACGCTTTCGGCGGCCGTCGGATCGGCGCCTTCGTCGCTGCCCGGCGCATGCTGGCGGCTCGGCGCACCATGCAGCATCGACAGCGCGATCAGCAGCACCAGCAGCCCGCCCGCGAGGCGGAAATCGTCGATCGTCAAACCGAACACGCGCAGGATCGCGCCGCCCGCGACGGCCGACACGATGCAGCCGACCGTCACGCCGATCGCGGCCGTGAGCGCGACCTTGCGGCGCACGCCGTCCGTCGCGCCTTCGGTCAGCGACAGGAACACCGGGATGTTCGCGATCGGGTTCATGATCGCGAACAGCGCCGCGAACACCTTGACGGAAAAGGTCAGGTCGAAGGCCACAGGGTCGCTCCCGTCTCGCGCGGCAAGTGAAACGCCCACGCCGGTTCGTTTTCGATGCGCGGCGCACGCCATGCTGATACGATCCACGCACGACGTTCAATCACGACGGAGGGCCCCGATCGATGCAAGCCACCGACACTTTCATGGGTCACGAGATTCGCGTCGACGCGACGCGCAACGCGAACGGCGCGTGGGTCGCGCAGGTGCGGATCTTCCGCGACGGCGCGCCCGTCGATCTGCCCGCGCCCGAACTCGTCACGCCCGAATGGCTGACATGCGACGAAGCGCTGCGCGGCGGTATCGACCAGGGGCGCGTGATAATCAGGACGCGCGACCGGTAACCGCACTCGGCTCATCCGCGCAGCGTCGGCCGGCATCGCACGATGCAGGTCACGCATCGAAATCGAGGTCGCCGATCAGGATCTCGCGATCGCGCTGCGTCCGGGTGCTGAAATCGACCGGCAACTCCATCTGCCAGCGCTCGATCGTGACCGGCAGCGCCGCGAGATAGCGATCGAAGCGGCTGTGGTCGGGCT
This sequence comes from Burkholderia anthina, assembly GCF_001547525.1. Taxonomy (GTDB): domain Bacteria; phylum Pseudomonadota; class Gammaproteobacteria; order Burkholderiales; family Burkholderiaceae; genus Burkholderia; species Burkholderia semiarida. Next base: position 839,558 of record NZ_CM003769.1, on the reverse strand, counting down.
CGGCCAGCAGACCGGCGATCGCGTCGTCGCGCCACGCGAGCCGCGCGTTCAGCCGGTTCGGCAGGCCGACCGTCGACGTGAGGCCGATCACGTCGACACAGGTCGGGCTGCCCTGCCCGTCGTGCGGCACGACGTCGACCTTCACTTCGCCGGGTTGATACAGGCCACGCAGGCGCGTCGCGATGCGCGGCGCAAACTCGGTTTCGAAACGGGCACGGACGTCAGGGTTCATTTCGCCTCCATTCAAGGTTCGGCGTGCATCGTCATGCTGCTTTCATGCGGAAGCCATCTGCCGCTCGAGCGCTGCTTCGGCCTTCAGGTTGTCGAGATCGCGGGCTATCGTCGCGACCGCGAGCCGCGTGTTGCCGCGCCAGTACGCGATCGAGCAGTCGTGCGCGCCGAGGTCGCCGTCGATCTCGACGCGATCCCATTGCGCCGCATGCCCGACATAGCGGATCGTCACGTCGTAATGCTGGCTCCAGAAAAACGGCACCGCGTCGAACGGCCGCTGCTGGCCGAGCATGTTGCGCGCGGCGAAGATGCCCTGCCGCTCGGCGACGACCCAGTGCTCGACGCGAATCCGCTCGCCCGTCAGCGGATCGGGCCAGCGCGCGATATCGCCGGCCGCATGGATGCCAGGCGCGCTCGTCTGCAGGAAGCGGTCGACCGTGACGCCGCGTTCGACGGTGAGCCCCGCGTCCTGCGCGAGTTCGACGTTCGGATGCACGCCGATGCCGACCAGCACGACGTCGGCCGGCAGCACGTCGCCGCTCGACAGCGTCACGCTGTCCGGCCCGATCCGCGCGGGCGTCGCGCCGAGATGGAACACCACGCCGTGCGCTTCGTGCAGCGCCTTGATCGTGTCGCCAAGCGCATCGCCGAGCACGCGGCCCATCGGATGCGGATCGGGCGCGACCACATGCACGTCGAGCCCGCGCGTGCGCAACGCGGCGGCCGCTTCGAGCCCGATGAAGCTCGCGCCGACCACCACGCAGCGGCGCGCCGTTTTCAGCCTGGCGATCAGCGCGTCGCAATCGGCGCGCGAGCGCAACGTACACACGTGCGGCAGATCGGCGCCCGGCACGTTCAGCCGGTTCGGTTCGGCGCCCGTGGCAAGCAGCAGCGCGCCGTACTCGATACGGCTGCCGTCGGCGAGCTCGACCGCGCGTTGCGCCGGATCGATGCGCGCGACGCGGGTGTTGCAGCGCACGTCGATGCGCTGGTCGGTATAGAACGACGGCGCGCGCAACGGCAGCCAGTCGGCCTGCGCCGTGCCCGCGAGGTAATCCTTCGACAGATTCGGCCGGTCGTACGGCGGATCGGCATCGGCGCTCAGCAGCGTGATCGCATGCGGATAGCCTTCCTGCCGCAGCGTCACGGCCGCCGCGATCGCAGCGGCGCCGCCGCCGACGATCACGACCGACGCGGGCAGCCCGCTCGTCTTCAACGCAGGCGGCACGGCGGCCGGCCGCGCATCGAGTACGACCGCGCGACCGTCGCGCCGCTCGACGCGCCAGCACGGCAGCCCGTCGAGCGCCGGCGCGCGCTCCATCTCGCCGGTGCGCAGGCAGAACGCCGCGTGATGCCACGGACAGCGAATCGTGTCGCCGACCAGCAGGCCCTTGGCCAGCGGGCCGCCATAGTGCGGGCATTGCGCGCCCACCGCGAACAGTTCGTCGCCGCGGCGCACGAGCAGCACCGCCGCGTCGCCGACATGGCCCTCGATCATCGCGCCGTCGGCGAGATCGTCGAGCGCGATCCCTTGGGTGAGATCGGGCGAGGACGCAGCATCGCTTCCAGTCATGACGTGGCTCCCGAAAAGTCAGGTGACGATCCCATTATCGGCATTCGTCCTGGAAAGAAACAGGTACAGACGCCCCGCAGCGCACGCAAACGCGGACTGTAGCTTGCACGCGCTCCATGACCGGCGTGGAACGTGGTCGACGTTGCGGCGCAACACGCCGGCCGCGCTGCGACGGGGCGCGCAAGCCGCGCCGCACGCCGCGGCGCGCTCAGTCGATGCACGATGCGACTAGCTTGCCGACGACGACAACTGCCTGCTCGATCTCCTGCGACCACGGGCTGCTGTAGTTCAACCGGATGAAGTTCCGGTAGTTGTCCGTGATCGAGAACATGTAGCCGGGCCCGATCGTGATCCCCTGCTCCAGCGCGAGCTGGTACAGCCGCATCGCATCGACCTGCGCGGGCAGCTCGACCCACAGCACGTACCCGCCCGCCGGGCTCGAAATGCGCGTGCCCTCCGGAAAGAACCGCGACACCATCGCGCGCATCAGGTTCGCCTGCTGCGCATACGCCTTCCGGATCCGCCGCAGGTGATGCTCGTAGCCATCGCGTTCGAGAAACTCCGCGATCGCCAGTTGCGGCAACGACGGCGTCGCGAGCGTATTCAGGAACTTCAGCTTCTCGACCTGTTCGCGATAGCGACCCGGCAGTGCCCAGCCGATCCGGTACGCGGCCGTCAGGCTCTTCGAGAACGACGAACAGTGCAGCACGATGCCATGGCGGTCGAACGACTTCAGCATGCTCGGATGCGTGTTGCCGAAATACAGTTCGTTGTACACGCCGTTCTCGATGATCGGCATGCCGGCCTTCGTTGCGAACTCAACCAGTTCGCGCTTGCGCTCGTCCGGCATCTGGAAACCCAGCGGATTCTGGAAATTCGGCATCACCATGCACGCGGCGATCGGCTGCGACTTCGCGATCGCGGCCAGCGCCGCGATGTCGATTCCGTATTCCGGATGCGTGGCCACCTCGATCGCCTTCATCCCCATCCGCTCGATCGCGTGCAGCATCGCGTAGAACGTCGGCGACTCCACCGCGATCGTGTCGCCCGGCTTCGCCACCGCCTGCAGGCACAGGTTGATCGCCTCCGTCGCGCCGACCGTCACGATGATCTCGTTCGGGTCCACCGACATCCCGTTTTCCAGGTAGCGGCGGGCGATCTGCCGGATCAGCCGCGGATGGCCGGGCGGTAGCCCGTCGGTCACGCCCCACAGCGACTTGTCGCGACCGGCCGCGTACGCATAGCGGTTCAGCTTCTCGAAGGGGAACAAGCTCGGGTCCGGATACGGCGAGCCGAGCGGCACCGCGTCGTCCGTGCCGATCGAGCGCAGCGTGGACAGCACGAGCCGGCTCACGTCGACCGACGACGAGATCGCGATCGGCTTCGACGGCCGCAGCTCGCGCACCGGCGCATGGCCGTCGTCGCGCCGCAGGTTCACGAAATAGCCGGACTGCGGCCGGCTTTCGAGCAGCCCGCGGCTTTCCAGCAGCAGATACGCGTGCAGCACGGTCGTGATGCTGATCCGGTGTTGCTGGCTCGCCTGCCGCACCGACGGCACGCGATCGCCGTGCCGATATACCCCTTGCCGAATGAGTCGCTCTACGTCGTTCGCAAATTTCTCGTAGAGCTTCATCCGCCTCGCCCCGCGAGCGATGAACCGGCCTGCGCGGCATGGACGGCACGGCCGCGCCGACGCACGAAGCCGGATAGCCGTCGCCGGGTGCGGGTGTCCCGGCTGAAACCTCGTCCGTTACCGAAGTTGAAGGCGAATAGCAATGCGAATCTCATGAAGACAAGGTTCGGCATCCTACTACTGCGTCATTTCGGCGAATGTAAGTGACAGTTTGGCGGGGAAACGGCAAATCCGGCCGGCGTGGTGAACAGATGCGAATGCGACGGCGCGGCCCGCGCGCGATCGCGCGGCAGCCGCCTGCCCGGCGCACGTCATCATGCATCGCAGATGGCGGCGCGCCGGCGGCGGCGAAGCGCAACCCGCCCATGAATGCGCGGGCCCGCTCGCCCTCACGCGTCGTCGACGTCGTTCGACTCGAGCCACTTGCGGATCTGCAGGAACTGGCCGGTGCCGAGATCGGCGAGGCGGCCCGGATCGTCGGTCGTCACGTCGACGCTCGCGATCGCGCGGTTGCCGGGTAACGGCGACAGCGTCGCCGCGATGTCGAAGCGCCGGTACGATTGATCGATGCGCATGCGGTTCTCCCGAATCGGTTCGAAAGGTGCGCACTCACTCGAGCGTCTGGCGAAAAACCTTGCCGCCGAATCCCGTCACGACGTTGTCGACCGAGAACGGCGTGTCCTCCTTCGCTTCGAGAATGACCGCGACGCTGCCGGGCACGAGCCGCGCCGCGACCGTCTCGACGAACGTGCCGTCGAGCAGCGCGTTGCCGGCCGCCTGCGCGAGCACGCCGGCGCCCGCGCCGGCCGCCATGCCGGTCACCACGCCGAGCGGCCCGGCGAGCAGGCCGAGCAACCCACCCGCGAGCGCGCCGATCACGCCGCCCTTGAACGGCCGCGATTCGGCGTCGAGCACCGCGAGCGTGCCGTTCGCGTCCTTCTCGACGACGACGCCATTCTCGATGTGGAATCCTTCGCTCTTCTCCGACAGCGCGTCGAAATCGTGCGCGGCCTGGCAGGCCGTCTCGACGCTGCCGAACACGGCGACGATCAATTGTCTGGTCATGCAACACCTCGCTTGATTGAATGAGGGCGGAGCCGCCGCGCCGTGTACGGCGCGTCGGGCTTCGCGTCGGGCTTCGCTTCGAACGCCGCCCGCCCGTTACCGGCTGGCATGCACGTCGTCCTCGACATCGTCGACGTCCGCCGGAAAGCGATGCTGGCCGAAGCTCAGGATCAGCACGCCGACTGCGAGCAGCACGATCCCGAAGGTCGTCATCAGCATCCGCTCGGGGCTGTCGGTCGCGCCGCGCAGGATCAGGTCGCGCGCGAGCGACGTCATCGCGATGAACAGCGGGAACCGCACCGGCAACCGGCCGAGCCGCAGGTAGCGCAGGTCCATCGCGAGCACTTCCAGATACAGGAACATCAGCAGCAGGTCGGTCAGCGACACCTCGCCCGCGAGCACGACCTTCCACGCCTCCTGCGCCATCGCGAACGCGGTCGCGAGCCCGATCACGACCAGCCCGGCCAACTCGGCCGCATGAAGGAAATGGCCGAAGCGGCGGCGGATGCGTTCGGCGGCCGTATCGGCGGATGCAGTGGATGTATTCAACGCGCTCACAATGTCGTAGGTGCCGCGATCGACGCGCCGTCGCCGCGGCAAGGGATCTCGGGGAACGGAAAGCCCGCGCCGGACGGCCCGCCGTGCCCGACGATTGCACCGAAAATACGCATCGCTTCCAAAAGGTTCATCATGATGACCGTCGCCGGGCGGAGCGAACCCAATCTACTGCATGCGCCACGCCCGCTCAAGAGCACAGCGTCGCCGGCTTCAGGAGTACAGCTGCACGCGCGCCGCGCCCAATCGGACCTCGATCAACCCATTCGAATGACAGATCGTCGATACGTGTTCCAAAGACCCGCCGAAGCTGCTAGATTGCATGCTCGACGACGTTACGCGGTGCAGGCGGTCACGCGCCGGGCGAACGCGCGGCCCCCACGTCTGCCTCCTCTTCGCGCCGGGGGGCCGGCCGCCGCAGCGGCCCGTTGCGCGATGCCCGCGCAACGTCCTTCATCCGCACGTCACAAAGAGATCAGTCGCATGACACAGTCCAACCGTTCGCCTTCGCGCGCCGCGGCTGCCGCGGCCCGTCCGTCCCGACATGACTGACCGGCAGGCCGCGATGCAAACCAACCGCCCCCCGCTTTCCCAGGCCGTTCACAGCCCGATCACGCGCAGCGCGATCTTTCTCGTGGCGACGATCAATCCCGGCGCCGATCACGCCGACACGATCCGTTCATGGTGCGGCGACATCGCCGCGCTCGTGCGCTCGGTCGGCAAGCGCGTGCCGGGCGGCAACCTCACGTGCGTATGCGGCTTCGGCTCCGACGCATGGGATGCGCTGTTCGGCGAGCCGCGCCCCGCGTCGCTGCATCCGTTCCGCGAATTCGGCGCCGGCCAGCGCGTCGCCATCGCGACGCCCGGCGACATCCTGCTGCACATCCGCGCCGAAGCGATGGACCTGTGCTTCGAGCTCGCGACGCAACTGCTCGGCGCGCTCGGCGAGGCGGTCACGGTCGTCGACGAGGTGCACGGCTTCCGCAATTTCGACCAGCGCGCGATGATCGGCTTCGTCGACGGCACCGAGAACCCGGAAGGCCGCGAGGCCGTCGACTTCACGGTGATCGGTGACGAGGACGCCGAATTCGCGGGCGGCAGCTACGTGCTCGTGCAGAAGTACCTGCACGACATGGCCGGCTGGAACGCGCTCGCGGTCGAGACGCAGGAGCGCATCATCGGCCGCACCAAACTGTCCGACATCGAGCTCGCGCCGGACGTGAAGCCGTCGTGCTCGCACAGCTCGCTGACCACGCTCGACGAGGGCGGCCAGGAAGTGAAGATCCTGCGCGACAACATGCCGTTCGGGCGCCCGGGCGCCGGCGAATTCGGCACCTATTTCATCGGCTATGCGCGCTCGCCGGCGCCGATCGAGCAGATGCTCGAGAACATGTTCGTCGGCCGCCCGCCCGGCAACTACGACCGCCTGCTCGACTACAGCCGCGCGGTCACCGGCTCGCTGTTCTTCGTGCCGTCGGCCGACCTGCTCGAAGCGCTCGCCGACCGCGCGGCGCCGGCCGCCGACGCCGCCCAACCGGAATCCACGCCGCCCGCGCTTTCCGTACCGCAGCGCGACGGCTCGCTGAACATCGGCTCGCTGAAAGGAACCCCGACCTATGAATAACCTGCACCGCGAACTCGCCCCGATCTCGTCGTCCGCCTGGGAGCAAATCGAGGAGGAAGTGGCGCGCACCTTCAAACGCTCGGTGGCCGGGCGCCGCGTCGTCGACGTCGAGGGCCCCGCAGGCCCCGAACTGTCGGCGGTCGGCACCGGGCACCTGCTCGACGTCGCCGCGCCGCGCGAGCTCGTGAACGCGCGGCTGCGCGAAGCGCGCACGATCGTCGAGCTGACGGTGCCGTTCGAGCTGAGCCGCGACGCGATCGACAGCGTCGAGCGCGGCGCGCGCGACGCCGACTGGCAGCCGGCGAAGGAAGCCGCGCAGCGGCTCGCGTTCGCCGAGGACGGCGCGATCTTCGACGGCTACCGCGCGGCCGGCATCGTCGGCATCCGCGAAGGCACGTCGAACCGCCGGCTCACGCTGCCGGCGGATGTCGCCGCGTACCCCGACGCGATTAGCGACGCGCTGGAAGCGCTGCGCCTCGCCGGCGTGGACGGCCCGTACTCGGTCGTGCTCGGTTCGGACGCATACACCGCGCTCAGCGAAGCGCGCGACCAGGGCTATCCGGTCCTCGGCCATATCAAGCGCATCGTCAGCGGCGAGATCATCTGGGCGCCGGCGATCAGCGGCGGCTGCGTGCTGTCCACGCGCGGCGGCGATTACGAGCTGCATCTCGGCGAAGACGTGTCGATCGGCTACACGAGCCACACCGACAACAGCGTCCGCCTGTACCTGCGCGAAACGTTCACGTTCCTGATGCTGACGAGCGAGGCATCGGTGGCCGTGGCGCCGCAGGGCAACGCGGCCGCCTGAGCGCGGTTGCCGGCGCGCGGTGCCCGCCCGGGCATCGCGCGCGACGGCCGCCCCCGCCGGCCGCAGGTTCGTCGCCGATCCAGCCCATCTTGCATGGAGAATGTCGTGAGCGAATCGAATGACGCATTACAGGCGCTGCAGGCGTCCGTCGCGACCTTGAAGCAGACGGTCGACGCCAACGCGAGCCGCCAGGCCGGCGACACCGCCGTGCTGTTTACCGTCGTGTCGCTGATGCTGGCCGAGCTGCCGCCCGACACGCGCAACCTGATCGAGGATTCGTTCTCCGTCTGGGCCAATGGTCTGCCGAATGCGGCACTGTCCGCCGACGTGAAACAGATCGCACGGCAACGGCTCGCGATGAACCTGTCGGACTGATCGCGGCTCACCATGGTTGCGCGATGCCCGGCGTCTACCGTGCAACCCGCCCTTGCCTTCGCCTGCCCCACGGCGCGCATCGGCTGCGGTGCAGGCGCGGTCGGACGTCACCGGTTCGCACCCGCGCCGCGTGTTGCATCGCGTGTTGCGCCCCGTTTCGCTCCCCGTTTGCCGGCGGCCGGCACCCTGCGCGCCGATGTCGCACCGCGTGCCGTTCGCACGCCGTCGGTTCCCGCCCCCTTCCACCGCCAGCCGCACACGCCGCGCACGCCCGCGCCGCCGCGCGCTTGCCCGTCTGTACTCCTTGCCGCCGAATCGGGCGCCCATGTGAGGGTGCAATTCGCGGCCGGCCCGGCCAGGAACTGTGTCTTGGATGGCCCACGCCGATTCGTTATTTTGAACGCAGTCGAAGCGATGCCGCGGGCTCCTCGCAGCACTCGCGCTTCCCGCCCCGACCGCGACCGTGCGCCACGCCGGCGCGCGCCATGCGACCGCACGGGTGCGGCGCACGCGCCGCCGCGGTGCGCGCCGTGCATGTGCGGTCGGGACGCGCGAGCGCCGCACCGCATCGGGCCGCACCTTCGACCCACCTTCACCGACAGGAGCCAGACCACCATGCCCGCACTTTGCGATATCTGCCACGCGCGGCCGGCCGTTGCGCGCGCAACCGTGATGCAGGACGGCGAGCGCAAGACGATCTCGATCTGCGATTACCATTTCCGTCAACTGATGCGGCATCAGAGCATGCTGAATCCGTTCGATTCGCTGCTGGGCGGTGGCGGCCCGTCGTCGCTGTTCGGCGGGCTCGGCGACGAATCGCCGCTCGCCGCCGAGATTCCGCGCGAATCGGTCGACCCGACCGACGCGTTCAGCGAACAGACGCTCGAACTGCTGCAGCGCGCGGCCGAGAAGGCGCATGAATTGCGCCGCAGCGAACTCGATTCCGAGCATCTGCTGTACGCGCTCGCGGACACCGACGTCTGCGCCGCGCTGCTGAAGGAACTGAAGCTGTCGCCGGGCGACATCAAGTCGTACATCGACGCGCATGCACACACCGGCACGGTCGCCCCCGATGCGCCGCTCGACAAGCTGTCGATCTCGCCGCGCGTGAAGAAGGCCGTGCAGTATGCGTTTCAGGCGTCGCGCGATCTCGGCCACTCGTATATCGGCCCCGAGCACCTGCTGATCGGGCTCGCGGCGGTGCCGGACAGTGTCGCCGGCACGTTGCTGAAGAAATACGGCGTGACGCCCGAGGCGCTGCGCCAGAAGGTCGTGAAGGTGGTCGGCAAGGGCGCCGAGGACGGCCGCGTCGATGCGCCGACCGGCACGCCGAACCTCGACAAGTTCGGCCGCGACCTCACCGCGATCGCGCGCCAGGGCAAGCTCGATCCGGTGCTCGGCCGCGCGCAGGAAATCGAGAGCACGATCGAGGTGCTCGCCCGCCGCAAGAAGAACAACCCGGTGCTGATCGGCGAGCCGGGCGTCGGCAAGACTGCGATCGTCGAAGGCCTCGCGCAGCGCATCGTCAACGGCGACGTGCCCGAAGTGCTGCGCGACAAGCGGCTCGTCGAAGTCAACATCAACTCGATGGTGGCCGGCGCGAAATATCGCGGCGAATTCGAGGAACGCGCGAAGCAGCTGATCGACGAAGTGACGGCGAAGCAGGACGAACTGATCCTGTTCATCGACGAGCTGCACACGATCGTCGGCGCGGGCCAGGGCGGCGGCGAAGGCGGCCTCGACATCGCGAACGTGCTGAAGCCCGCGCTCGCACGCGGCGAGCTGAGCCTGATCGGCGCGACGACGCTCAACGAATACCAGAAGTACATCGAGAAGGACGCCGCGCTCGAACGCCGCTTCCAGCCGGTGTTCGTGCCGGAGCCGAGCGTCGAGCAGACGATCGTGATCCTGCGCGGGCTGCGCGACAGCCTCGAGGCGCACCACCAGGTGACGTTCGCCGACGACGCGTTCGTCGCGGCCGCCGAGTTCGCCGACCGCTACATCACGTCGCGCTTCCTGCCCGACAAGGCGATCGACCTGATCGACCAGGCGGCCGCGCGCGTGCGGATCGGCGCGACGTCGCGCCCGGTCGACATTCAGGAAGGCGAAGCGCAGATCGCGCAACTGAAGCGCGAGCAGGATTATGCGACGTCGCGCAAGCGCTTCGACGAAGCGAAACAGTTCGAGGAGCAGATCAACGCGAAGCAGAAGGCCGTCGACGAGATGATGGAGGCGTGGCAGCGCAAGACCGGCTCGGAAACGCTCGAAGTGACCGTCGAATCGGTGGCCGAGGTCGTGTCGCGGCTGACCGGCATTCCCGTATCCGAACTCACGCAGGAAGAACGCCAGAAGCTGCTGAAGATGGAAGAGCAACTGCGCGAGCGCGTGGTCGGCCAGAGCGATGCGGTGGTCGCCGTCAGCGATGCCGTGCGGCTGTCGCGCGCGGGGCTCGGCCAGACGCACCGGCCGATCGCAACGTTCCTGTTCCTCGGGCCGACGGGCGTCGGCAAGACCGAGCTCGCGAAGGCGCTGGCCGAGACCGTGTTCGGCGACGAGCAGGCGATCATCCGCATCGACATGTCCGAATACATGGAACGCCACGCGGTCGCGCGGCTGATCGGCGCGCCGCCCGGCTACGTCGGCTACGACGAAGGCGGCCAGCTCACCGAGCGCGTGCGGCGCCGCCCGTACAGCGTGATCCTGCTCGACGAGATCGAGAAGGCGCATCCGGACGTCTACAACGTGCTGCTGCAGGTGTTCGACGACGGGCGTCTCACCGACGGCAAGGGCCGCGTGGTCGATTTCAGCAACACGATCATCATCGCGACCAGCAACCTCGGCGCGGCGATCATCATGGACAACCTCACGCAGCCGGAAGCCGCGCGCAAGACCGACAAGGCGATCCGCGACGAACTGATGCAGGTGCTCAAAGGGCATTTCCGCCCCGAGTTCCTGAACCGGATCGACGAGGTGATCGTGTTCCACGCGCTGTCGAAGGAGAACATCCGCTCGATCGTGCAGATCCAGCTCGACCGCGTGGTGCGCACGGCCGCCGCGCAGGACATCACGCTCGTGATGGGCGACTCGCTCGTCGCGCACCTGACCGAAGCCGGCTACCAGCCGGAGTTCGGCGCGCGCGAGTTGAAGCGTCAGATCCGGCAGACCATCGAGACACGGCTCGCGAAGGAGATCCTCGCCGACCGGCTGAAGTCGGGCGACAAGTGCGAGGTCGACTACGACAAGGACAGCGACGAAGTGACGTTCAACAAGCTCGCCGCGCCTGAAGCGAAGGAAGCGAAAGACGCGAAGGACGCCGACGGCAAGGCCAAACCGGACGGCAAAACCGCCAAGGCGGCAGCAGACGCGAAGGCGGACGACGCCCCCGCCGACGCTCCGCCGCCCGCGGCGAAGCCCGGCAAGAAATCGTCCGGCGCGAAGAAGGACGCGCACTAAAAAAACGCATGCCCCGCCACCCGGGGCACGCATGACCGGCTCCGTCCGCCGGACGGAGCCGCCCCACGCCACGACACGGCGCAACCGAGCCACCCGCATCGGGCCCGGCTATTGGAGATTCACCATGACAAATCGACGCGAAGTGCCAGGCATCAGGAAATACGACGGGCCCGCCGGCGGTTGGGGCGCGCTTCGCGCGACAGCCGATGCGGTACGCACGCAGATGGAAACCATCGAGGCGCCGATCGTGCTGATGCGGACCAACCAGCCCGACGGCTTCGACTGTCCCGGCTGTGCGTGGCCGGACAAGGAGCACAAGTCGACGTTCCAGTTCTGCGAGAACGGCGCGAAGGCCGTCACGTGGGAAGCGACGACCAAGCGCGTGACGCCCGAGTTCTTCGCGGCGAACACCGTGTCGTCGCTGCTGCGCATGTCGGACTACGAACTGGAGAACATGGGCCGGCTCACGCATCCGCTCGCCTACGACCGCGCGACCGACACGTTCCGCGCGATCGAATGGGACGACGCCTTCGCGCGCATCGGCGAAGTGCTGCGCGCGCTGCCGCCCGAGCAGGTCGAGTTCTACACGTCCGGCCGCGCGTCGAACGAAGCCGCGTACCTGTACCAGTTGTTCGCGCGCGAGCTCGGCACCAACAACTTCCCCGATTGCTCGAACATGTGTCACGAGCCGACCAGCGTCGGCCTGCCGCAGTCGATCGGCATCGGCAAGGGCACCGTGTCGCTGGAGGATTTCGACCACTGCGAGCTGATCATCTCGATCGGCCACAATCCCGGCACGAACCATCCGCGGATGATGGGCACGCTGCACGAGTGCGCGCGCCGCAACGTACCGATCATCGTGTTCAACCCGCTGCGCGAGCGCGCGCTCGAACGCTTCGCCGATCCGCAGGACATGATCGAGATGGCGTCGTTCGGCTCGACGCGGATCGCGTCGACGTACTACCAGGTCGATGCGGGCGGCGACGCGGCCGCGCTGAAGGGCATCATGAAGGCGCTGCTGAAGCTCGAAGCCGAGCAAGGCGGCGTGCTCGACCGCGACTTCATCGCGCAGCACACCAACGGCTTCGATGCATTCTCGGCCGACCTCGAAGCGACGTCGTGGGACGACATCGAGCGCGCGAGCGGCCTGAGCCAGGCGCAGCTCGAACAGGTCGCGCTCGCGTACGCGAAGTCGAACGCGACGATCATCACGTACGGGATGGGCGTCACGCAGCACAACAAGGGCACGGCCACCGTGCGCCTGATCGCCGACCTGCTGCTGATGCGCGGCAACATCGGCAAGCCGGGCGCCGGCGTGTGCCCGCTGCGCGGCCATTCGAACGTGCAGGGCAACCGCACCGTCGGCATCACCGAGAAGCCGTCGGCCGAATTCCTGAAGAAGATCGAGGACGTGTGCGGCTTCACGCCGCCCGCGCAGCACGGGCACGACGCGGTACAGGCGATGCAGGCGATGATCGACGGCACTGCGAAGGCGCTGCTGTGCCTCGGCGGCAACTTCGCGGTCGCGCTGCCCGATCCCGAGCTGTCGTTCCCGGCGATGGCGAAGCTCGACCTGAGCGTGCATCTCGGCACGAAGCTGAACCGTTCGTATCTGCTGGTCGGCAAGGAAACCTTCATCCTGCCGGTGCTCGGCCGCACCGAGCTCGACATGCAGGCCACCGGCCCGCAGTCGATCACGGTCGAGGATTCGATGTCGATGGTCCACGCGTCGGCCGGCAAGCTCAAGCCCGCGTCGGACCAGTTGCGCTCGGAACCCGCGATCGTCGCCGGCATCGCGCACGCGACGCTGCCGAACAGCAAGGTCGCGTGGCTCGACCTGATCGCCGACTACGACCGCATCCGCGACCTGATCGACAAGACGGTATCCGGCTTCGAGGCGTTCAACGAGCGGATCCGCACGCCGGGCGGCTTCCGCCTGCCGTTGCCGCCCACCGAGCGCGTATGGCCGACGCCGACCGGCAAGGCGATGTTCTCGGTCTACAAGGGCGTGAAGGAGGACGCGGACGTGCTCGGCGCCGAGCAGGTGCTGCGCCTCATCACGCTGCGCAGCCACGATCAGTACAACACGACGATCTACGGTCTCGACGATCGCTATCGCGGCGTGTTCGGCCGGCGTGACGTGCTGTTCATGAACGCGGCCGATCTCGACAAGTACGGGCTCGAGCACGGCGACCTCGTCGACATCGAGACGGTCACCGCGTCGGGCCGCACACTGCGCCTCGAGAAGATCACCGCGATCGAGTACGACATCGCGCCGGGATCGGTCGGTGCGTACTATCCGGAAGCGAACGTGCTCGTGCCGCTCGACTACATCGACAAGGAAAGCGGCACGCCGTCGTACAAGTCGGTGCCGGTACGCGTCGCGCGCTCGGCGGTGGTCTGATCCGCGGGCGGGCGGGGTCGCGGCACACGCCGCGCCCTTCGGCCCGCCTGTCGCCCTGCTCCTCGGCCTCGCGGCCGCCGCATCGCTACCGATGCAGCGGCCGTTTCATTCGATCGCGTCGAACGACGCCGCGTTTACCGCGCCGCCGTCGGCGGCAAATGCGCCGCGCCCTGCCGGCGCCGGTACGCGCTGTCGCGCGTCGCGAGCCAGTAGTACAGCGGCGAGGTGAGCAGCAGGCCCACGAGCCACGACAGGTCCGCGCCGCCCAGATGCGCGGGAATCGGGCCCGCATACATCGGCGTGTTCATGAACGGAATCTGCACGACGATGCCGATCGCATACGCGAGCAGCGCCTGCGGGTTGAAGCGGCCGTACACGCCGCCGTCGGCCATGAAGATCGACTGGATGTCGTACTTGCCCTTGTGGATCACGTAGAAGTCGATCAGGTTGATCGCCGTCCACGGCACCAGCACCACCAGCAGCGCAAGCACCAGATCGACGAGGTTGCCGACGAAGTTCGTCGACGCGCCGATCGCCGCATAGCAGCACGCGACGAAGATCACGACCGATACCACCGCGCGCGCCTTCGCGGTCGGAATCCACTTGTACGCGAACGTCTGCACCGACGTGATCACCGCGAGCACCGCGCCGTACAGGTTCAGCGCGTTGTGGCTGATCACGCTCAGCAGGAACAGCACGAGCATCAGCGGGCCGAGCGGGCCCGTCGCCTGCTTGACCGCATCCATCGTGTCCGCGCCGGCGGGCACCGCGAGCACCGCGACCGCGCCGAAGATGAACGCGAGCGTCGAGCCGATCGTGCAGCCGAGATAGGTCGCCCAGAACGTCGACGCGACGCCGACGTCCTCCGGCAGATAGCGCGAATAGTCCGACACGTACGGCGCGAACGCGATCTGCCACAGCGCCGACAGCGACACCGTCGCGAGCCAGCCCGCGAAGTCGAAACCGCCGCGCGTGAGGAAATCGGCCGTGCTCACGTGCGACAGGATCATCCAGAAGCCGACGGCGATGCCGATGCCGAGCACCCACGTGCCGATGCGGTTCAGGATGTGGATGAACCGGTAACCGACGATCCCGATCAGCCCGGAGCCGACCGCACCGATCACGATGCCGACGGGCACCGGCACCGACGGTGCGATGCCGTGCACCGACTTGCCGGCGAGCACGATGTTCGACGCGAAGAAGCCGACATACATCACCGCCGCGATCACCGTGACGAGCAGCGCGCCCCACGAGCCGAACTGCGCGCGGCTCTGGATCATCTGCGGGATGCCCATCTGCGGCCCCTGCGCCGAATGCAGGGCCATCAGCACGCCGCCGACCGCCTGGCCCACGACGATCGCGACGATGCCCCACATCAGGTTCAGGTGGAACAGCTGCACGCCGAGCGCGCCGGTCACGATCGGCAGCGGCGCGATGTTGCCGCCGAACCAGAGCGTGAACAGGTCGCGCACCTTGCCGTGGCGCTCCGTGGGCGGCACGTAGCCGATCGTGTGTTTCTCTATCATCGGGGACGCATTGCGTTCCGCGTTCGTCATGGTGATGCCTCCTGTCGTGCGCGGCGATGCGCGCGGGCCGTTTTCGCCGGTGCGCGCCGGGATGCGCGCCTGCAATCGGGTCCGGATGCGCGATGCGCGGCAGACGGGGGCGGATGACGCCCACCGGCGTACGCGGCCTCGTCGCGATCCAGGTTGGAGACGATGGTGCGCCACGTGGGTGGGGACCGGAAAATACTAAAAATATTTTCGGGATATACGAAAAAGCTCTGCAGCGGAATGTTCGGCGCCGGACGACTTCGGGTAAGGTGCCAGGGTCTGTTTCCCTATGGAACGCACGTGCGCCCGCGGCGGCACGCCGGGGCCGGGCATCAGAGGTGCTTGTGGCTCACTACACTTTGCGGCAACTGAAATACTTCATCACGACGGTCGAATCCGGCAGCGTCGCCGAGGCGTCGCGCCAGCTCTTCATCGCGCAGCCGTCGATTTCCAGCGCGATCAAGGGGCTCGAGGAAAGCTTCGGCGTGAAGCTGTTCATTCGCCATCACGCGCAGGGCGTGTCGCTGACGCCGAGCGGCACGCGCTTCTACCGGAAAGCGCAGGAACTGCTGCGCATCGCGCACGAGTTCGAACAGAACGCGCTCGCCGACAACGACGTGGTCACCGGGCAGATCGACATCGGCTGCTTCGAGACGGTCGCGCCGCTCTATCTGCCGCAACTGATCGCCGGCTTTCGCGAGCGCTACCCGGGCGTGAACATCCGGCTGCG
Organism: Burkholderia anthina; assembly: GCF_001547525.1. GTDB lineage: Bacteria > Pseudomonadota > Gammaproteobacteria > Burkholderiales > Burkholderiaceae > Burkholderia > Burkholderia semiarida. The sequence continues at coordinate 823,554 of NZ_CM003769.1, read as the reverse complement.
CGACGGCGACCAGCAGGAACTCGTGCAGGGGCTGACGTCGGGCACGTTCGACCTCGCGCTGATGTACGACCACGATCTGGACGGCACGATCGAAACCGAGCCGCTGATGCCGCCACAGCAGCCGTACGTGCTGCTGCCGGAGCACCATCGGTTCGCGGGCCAGACGCACGTGTCGCTGCGCGACCTGTGCGTCGAGCCGATGATCCTGCTCGACGTGCAGCCGAGCCGCACGTACTTCGTCAGTCTGTTTCATGAACTCGGGCTCACGCCGAACATCGTGTTCGGCTCGCCGTCGATCGAGATGGTGCGCGGGATGGTCGGCCAGGGATTCGGCTTCTCGCTGCTCGTCACGCGTCCGCACTCCGAATACACGTACGACGGCCAGCGCGTCGTGACGATCGCGCTCAGCGAAACGGTGAGCCCGTCGGGGCTCGTGAGCGCGCGGCTGAAGCGCGGCCAGCTCACGAAACAGGCGCAGTCATTCGTCGACTTCTGCCGCGAGCGGCTCGCGCAGATCGTCGCTCGAGCGGCGCGGTAAGCGCCGCGATCGCAAACAGGAACGGGAACAAGCACACGCACGCGCCGCACGATGCGATGCGTGCGTGTCGGCCGCCGGTTCAGCCGGCGCAAGCGAGATATGCGGCGAGGCGCGCCATCATCGCGTCGCATCCGTGCAGTTGTTCGAGCGTGACGAACTCGTCGGGCTTGTGCCCCTGATCCATGCTGCCGGGCCCGCACACGACGGTCGGGATGCCGGCCTGCCCGAACAGGCCGCCCTCGGTGCCGAACGCCACCGTGCCGAACGCGTCGGACCCACTCAACGTCGCGAGCAGGCGCGCGGCATCGCTGTCCGGCGCGGTCGCCAGCCCCGGATACGCACCGAGCGGCTGCAGCCGGATGTCGGTATCGGGCTGCACCGCGCGCATCTTCGGCAACAGTTCGGATTCCGCATAGTCCTGCAGCGTTCTCGGCACGTCGTGCGCATCGAAATCGGGCAGCGCCCGCACCTCGAAATCGAATTCGCATTCGGCCGGCACGATGTTCAGCGCGCGGCCGCCCTTGATCAGCCCCGTCTGCACAGTCGAGAACGGCGGATCGAAACGGCTGTCGTGCCGGTCGGGCCGCGCGAGCGCCGCGCCGATCTCGCCGAGCCGGCCGATCAGCTTCGCCGCGTAGTCGATTGCGTTGACACCGAGCGGCGCATACGCCGAGTGGCACGCCGCGCCCTTCACGTGGCACCGCATCGCGAGCTTGCCTTTGTGGCCGAGCACCGGCTTGAGCTCGGTCGGCTCGCCGATCACGCATACGCGCGGGCGGTGCGCACGCTTGGCCAACTCGGCGAGCATCGGCCGCACGCCGACGCAACCGATTTCCTCGTCGTACGAGAACGCGAGATGCACCGGTTCGCGCAACGGCCGCGCGACGAACGCCGGCACGGCCGCGAGCACCGACGCGATGAAACCCTTCATGTCGGCCGTGCCGCGGCCGTACAGGCGGCCGTCGCGCTCGGTCAGCCGGAACGGCTCGACCGTCCACGCCTGCCCGTCGACCGGCACGACGTCGGTATGGCCTGACAGCGCCACGCCGCCGCGCACGTACGGGCCGATCGTCGCGTACAGGCTCGCCTTTGTGCGGTCCGCGTTGTGGAACAGCTCGCTCGCCACGCCAAAGCCCGCGAGATAGTCGCGGATGAAGCCGATCATCCCGAGGTTCGAATCGCGGCTGACCGTCGCGAACGCGATCAGCCGTTCGAGCAACGCGCGGCTCGACGTGTCATTCATCGCCCGGCACTCCGTAGCTCGGCGCGGCGGTCGGGTCCAGCGCGCGCGTCTGGTAGTCCTGCATCTGCGGCCGATACGCACGCCACAGCGCATCGAGCTGCCCGATCGGGTCGGTATCGGCCCAGTCGACGCGCAGGTCGACGATCGGCCAGACCACGTCGCCGGCCACCTTCAACGCGGCCGAATGCACGGGCCCCGCCTCGCCGCCGGCTACCATCGCCGCGTGCATCGCGGCCAGCAGACGATCGGCGAGCAAGCCGGACGCCTGCTCGAACGCGCGCACCATCGCGCCGATCACGTCCGGCGAAGCCAGCAGGTTGCCGGCCGCCACGCATTGCTCGCCGCGCACCGCGTGGTGCGTGCCGAGCGCTTCCTTGCCGGTGAAACACGCCGTTTGCCCCTGCCCGTCGATCACCGTGACCTGCCGGTACTGGCTCCAGCCGTTCGCGCTCAGCGCGCGGTCGAGCGCGGCGGCGGGCGCGAGCTGCTCGTGCTCGATCAGGTCCAGCGTCTGCGGCCCAAGGGCCGGCAGCGTGACGTTCTGCGTCGCGACCGCGCCGACGCCCGCGCGCACCCACGGGCAGCGTGCGCCCACCGCGATGCTCGACGAGCTGATCGCGATACCGAGCTGGCCCGTCTCCGGGCAACGCCCGACGATGGAGAAAGTCATGTCGCCTCCTGTGCGCGGTTCGGCTGCCCGTTGTCGGGAATCACCGCAATCACGTCGATCTCCATCAGCCATTGCGGCTGGCCGAGCGCCGAGACGACGAGCCCCGTCGAGATCGGATAGACGCCCTTCAGCCACTTGCCGACTTCCTGGTACACGGGTTCGCGATAACGCGGGTCGATCAGGTAGGTCGTCGTCTTCACGATGTGCGCGAGGTCGCTGCCGGCTTCCTCGAGCAACTGCTTGACGTTCTTCATCGCCTGCTCCGCCTGCGCGCGTGCATCGCCGAGGCCGATCAGGTTGCCGCCGAAATCGGTGCCGACCTGGCCGCGCACGTAGACGGTGTTGCCGGCGCGCACCGCCTGGCACAGGTCGTTGTCGAGCGTCTGGTTCGGGTAGGTATCCTTCGTGTTGAACATGCGGATACGCGTATGGGTAGGCTGGCTCATCGAAGTCCTTCGAGTGTCGGTATGATCGCCCGCCGCGCCGGAAGCGGTCGCGGCGCGGCGGAATGGGTCGGGAGGTCAGTTCGCCGCTTCGGCGAGCGCGTGGGCTTCGGGCCGTGCCGCGTGCGCGGCCGCGCAGTGCTGCGCCGCGTCGTGGTACGCGAGGTACTTGCGCTGCGTGACGATGTGATCGGCGATGTGCTTCGCGTCGTGCCACACGCCCCAGATGAAGCTGGAGCCGCGCCGCGACAGCCACGGCAAGCCAAGGAAATAGATGCCCGGCTCCTTCGACACGCCGCGCTGGTGCTGCGGCTTGCCGTTCGGCGCGAATGCGTCGACGTTCAGCCAGCCGTAGTCGACCGCATAGCCGGTCGCCCACACGATCGACGCGACGCCGGCGGCGGCGAGATCGAGCGAGAGGAGCGGATGCGCGACGCATGCCGGGTCAGGCAGGATGCGGCGGGCTTCCGGTTCTTCCGGCAGGTCGAGGCCGTTGCGGGCCACGTAGGCGTCGGCCGCGTCGAGCAGTGACAGGTAGTTCTCGTCGCCACGCGCGAGATTGATCGCGAGATCGCGTTCGAAAGTGGCCACGCCACCGTCGAACGCCTTGGTCAGCCCGACCAGCGTCACGCCCTGATTCGCGAGCGCGCGGAAATCGACCGTGTGGCCGCCGCGCGCGCCGCTCACCGCGATCGTCACGTGTTCGCGGCCCGGGGTCGCGACTTCCTTGTCCCATTCGCCGAGCACGCCGAGCCACCAGCAGAAGTCGCGGCCGCGATATGCGCGCGGCGGGCGATCGTGCGGCCCGACCGACAGATAGACCTGCCGGCCCGCGCGCTGCAGTTCGTCGGCGATCTGCACGCCCGACGAGCCGGCACCGACCACCAGCACCGCGCCTTCCGGAAGCTGGCCCGGGTTGCGATAGTCGGCGGAATGGATCTGCACGACGCGCGCGTCGTCCGGTGCGATCGGCGGAATCACCGGGCGCTGGAACGGGCCGGTGGCGACCACCACGCGATTCGCGTCGATCGTGCCGTCGGATGTCTCGACGACGAAGCCGGGCTTGCCGGTGTTGCGCACGACGCTCTTCACTTCGACGCCGGTCCGGATCGGCGCGTTGAATTTGCGCGCATACGCTTCGAAGTAGTCGGCGACCTGGTCTTTCGATGCGAACGCATCGGGCGCGAGGCCGTCGAATTCGAGCCCCGGGAAACGATCGTGCCACGCGGGGCCGTTCGCGACCAGCGAATCCCAGCGCCCCGTGCGCCAGCGCTCGGCGATGCGGCTGCGCTCCAGCACGAGATGGGGCACGCCCAGCTTGCCCAGATGCTCGCTCATCGCGATGCCGGCCTGCCCGGCGCCGACGACGAGCGTATCGATTGAAGTTGTTTCGACTGCCACGGCTGTCTCCTTCGGAAGTGCGGCTCGGTGCGACGCGCGTGCTGTCGCGTGAGCTGGAATGGAGACATTCTGCTGACACGCCGCCGGGGGCGAAATGATGATTTTTGTTGGTGTTGACGAGAAAAAAGCTGGGGACGGCCTGGACGGCCGGCCGTACCGGCGCGCAGCGCCGATACCGTCGAACGACACTGCACCGGCGCCCACGTGCATGGCGGGCGCCGGCTTCAGCCGATCGTTTCGGCTACACGTTGGTCCATGCGCCAGTGCCGTGCTGATACTGCATCACGCCGCCGTGGAGCCGCACCCGCAGGTTGCCGTCCGGCACCTGCACCCATTCGGTCATGTCGAGACTCATCATCAACGCGACGAAGAAATCCTGCAGCTCTTGCGACGTGCTGGCCTGCCAGAGATCGATGCGCCCGAGGCACGCGCGCATGTTGCCCTGCTGCTGCATGATCGTCTCGACCTGTCCGGCAACGTCCGCCGCCGGATCGTAGACATTCGTGCCGTCGGGGCTCACGATCGACAGATGAATGCCGCGCACCAACGTCGGTTGACCCGGCGTTTGCTCGACGAGCGCGATGCAGCTCGTCATCGCGCCGAAATCGATTTCCGTCGCATCTCCCCATTTGCGCTCGCCAACCCCCAGCGGCGCGGGACCGTTTACGTTCTGAATGATGTAGGACATGGGTTCCTCACATGACTGGACAACACTGCCGGTAGCAGGCCGCGACGTGTTCGACGAAGAACGCGCGTCGCGCCTGCCGCTCACATCCCGTCCGGCCCGACGGCCCGGCGGGTCGTGTCGATCGATGCCGGTCGAGCACGCCGCACCGTCGTCGGCGTGCTGGGCGCGGCCTGCGATGGCATCGTCATGCGCCGCTGGCGCGCCCTACGTGCCCTTCTTGTCCAGCAGCGCCTGATACCTCTGCAGGCTCTCGTCGATCTTGTCGAGCGCGACGCTCGCGGCTTCTCCTTCGATCGCCTCCGCGGCGCCGGCGACGATCGCCGCGGTCGCGACGAACAAGTCCGTCAACAGCAGGCCCACCGCATCCATCGCCATGCCTTTCACGTCCTCGTCGATGGTCTTCTGCGCCAGGTCCTTCATCAACACGCTCTTGCCCGCGATCGCCAGCGACGTCGTCGCCTCGAAGTAGTTGGCCGCCGCCTGCGCGACCATGCCGCCCGCCTGCGTGATCATCATGTTCGGTCCGACGGCGATCTGCGTCGTCGCGTAGGACGCCGCCTCCGCGTTGATCGCCTGCACGGTCTGCAGCGCCGACGAGGCGGCCCCGGTGGCCCCCGCGATCTGGTCCGGCGCCTTCAGCGCGTCGGTGAACCTGCGCTGCCGGTTGACCGGCCACGTGCGCGTGCCGGCTGTCGAAGCCGTGGCTTGCGATGCGACATCGGCCGCCGTCGTTGCTTCGGCCGCGGCGGCCGCGCCATCGTCCGGCGCCGGCGTCGCGCCGTCGCCGCGTCCGCCCAAAAGACCTTTCATGTTCATGATTCAGGTATCCCGAGAGTCATCGCGTACTAATGCGTGGAACCCGTCTTCGGCGCGCCCGCCTCCGGCTGCGACGCGCCGCCCGAGGCCGGCTTCGGCGACGCTTCGACGGACAGGATCATGGCCACGGCCTTCGACACCACGGCGTTCGAAATCTGGTTCAGCGCGGCCTGCTGCTGCGTCATGTTCTGCGCCGAGATGCCGACGGCCTGGCTGAACATCTGGTAAAGCATGCCCAGCGCCTGGGCCGGCGATCCCGCCACGACGTTGACGTTGGTCTGCGTCACCGCGTCGGTAATCTGCTCATTGACTGTGTCTGCCACGAGGCCTCCTCGGATCTCGGCTCCGGCATGCGGTTGAAGGAACGGGCGGGCCGGCAGGCCATCGACGCCGCGCATGCCGTTAGGAACGCTGCGTGCCGGCATTCGTGAACGCGCTCACGCGAGTTCCTCGCGCAACTTCTTGCGCAGCAGCTCGACGCGCTTTCTGGCGAGCGGCTCGTTGATCCCGAGCGTCGCGGCGATGTGCAGATAGGGCCGGTCCTCCTCGAACTTCAGCGTGAACAGCATCTGCTGCTGCGGGGAAAGCATCGACAGCGCCTGTTCGAGACGCAGCAGCTGTTGCCGCAGCAGCAGTTGCTGCTCCACCGACGGCGCGTGGCCGGCGAGCTCGACCGCGTGATCGTCGTCCCAGCCCGAGTCGAATTCGAGCATGCCGCTTTCGCGCACACGGCGGCGCGCGCCATCGAGGAACGCGTGATTCAGCGCCAGAAAGAGAAAGCCCGTCAGGTTCCGCACGCGCTCGGGCGAGCGCTGCAGGTAAATGTGGACCTTGAGCGCGGTATCGGAAAGCAGTTCGTCGGCGCGGTGAATATCACCCTTGCACAACAGGCGCGCACGGCGCCGTAATTTCCCCTGCATTTCCCGCCATGCGCGGTCGAGCTGCTGCGCCGGAGACTCGGGCGCCGAGGCAGCGTGCTGGTTCGAGGTTGTCATCCCGTGTCTTCCTTTTTTTATGGAAAACACAGAATCGATTCGACGCCGGGAATGGCGCTGTTACCCGCGTAACACCGATATAACGATAATCGGGCGCAGTAAATTATCTTGATTATTATGAACGGAAATTTTAATTAGCCGGCATGGCCCGATCCGTCGTTTCAGGTGCTCCGCCGGACCTGACTGAATAACGGCATTGCGATGAACAAGAACGACTACCGCCGCGATGCGTCCGTGCGTCGGCATGCTGCTTCCCGTGTCGGTCGATCAAGCGCGCTTGCCGCCGGAGCGCCGCCCTGTCCGGACTGCTTGCCGATTATTTCAATACTTTCATTATTCATTTTTCACGCAATGCCAGAGGCAGCGTTTTTCGCTAGGTGGCCGCATCGTCAAACAACCTCGCGCGGAAACCATGCCTGCCCTTGCTAACGCTCAAACGCTGCGCAATATACCAATACTCGCCGGCCTCCCGGAAAGCCTGATCGCCCACATCGAGCGGCACGTGACGCCCTGGCCCGAACACGGCAATCGCCTGTTGTTCTTCAAGGGCGATCCGGGGGATTTCGTCGCGTTCGTGCACAGCGGCCGCGTCTACAAGACACTGCACGAACCCGGCGGGCGCGAGATCATTCTCGGCCACTCGATGCCCGGCGAACTCATCGGCGAAAACACGCTGATTCGCGCGCACCGGCGCAGTTTCACCGCCCAGTTGAGCGCCGACTGCCGCATTTCGCTGCTGTATCGCCAGTACTTCGCGCCGCTGCTGGCGAATGCGGAATTCATGGGGCGCATCCATGAGCAGCTGTGCCGGCACATTCACCAGTTGAGCGACTTCGTCGAGTCGGCATGCCTGTACCGGGTCGAAGCACGGCTCGCGCGCCATCTGCTGAACCGCATGCAAGGGAACGATCTCGAGGTGCCGCTGCCGGAGAACCAGAGCATCCTCGCCGCGATGCTCAACGTCAGCCGGCCGCGACTGAACAGCAGCCTGCGGAAGATGCAGCGCGACGGCCTGATCCGGCTACACGAACACGGCGTGACGATTCAGAAACCGGAGCAGCTCCGGACCATCGTCGACGCCAATTGATAGCGCGGCAAGCGCGTGCGTCGCGCAGCGCCGCCGGGCGGACGGATGCGCGCCGGGTCATGCGGCGCGCGGTGAAGGTCAGCCGCGCCCGTGACCGAGGGCGTTCATCAACTGCGCGACGGCGGCGAGTTGCGATACGAAGCTGTCGTTCGCCGAGCGCGCCGCGCCGGCCGCCGCCGCCGCCGGCGACCCGGCATAGAGCTGCATGACGCCGACGGTCGTGGCGGCAAGGTTGGACATCGCCTGGTTCGCCTGCATCTGCACCGCGTTGTGAAGCAGGATCGCGGACGCATGGCTGTTCGACTGCATGAGCGTGCCCAACGCCACGGCGGGCGCTTCGCCCACCACCTTCACGTTGGCTTGCGTGACCGCATCGGTCATCGCGGGAGAAACCTGTTCCGGCATGTCGTTGCTCCTGGTTGGTTCGCCGCTGACGCGCTGTCACGGCGAAAGCATGAGTGGGTCGGTCGCTGCCGCGTGCGACACGGCGCCACCGATGCGCCCGCTGGGGCCCGCTTGCGCGGGCGTGTCGACACGGCGTCCGACGCCGGGCGGCAGCACCCGATGGGAGCCGCCGCCCGGCGTCCGCGCCAGTGATGCGTCAGGCAAGCGCCTTGCCGAGCGCGAGCACGTCGGCCAGCACGGAAAGCACGCCGTTCGAGCCGATTTCCGTCGCGGATGCGCCGGCGCTCGCCGGCCCGAGCGTGTACAGCTGCATCGTGCCCACGTTCGTCGAGGTCGGCAGTTGCACCGCGGACTGCGACTGCTGCTGCACCGCGTTCTCGAACAACACGCTCAGCGAGTGGCTCTGCGCCTGGTACAGCGAACCCGTTGCCATCGCGGGCGCTTCGCCGACCACCTTGACGTTGGTCTGCGTGACCGCGTCGGTGATCGCGGCGTTGACCGCGCACGTCGTGCAGTTGCAGGGGTCTTTCGGATCGTCTACGTCGTTTGCCATCGTATTTCTCCTGATTTGCGAACGGGCGCCGCATCGAATCGGTGCTGCCCGTTCTGTCGATTGCTCCGGAACACCGCGCGGCACCGCTGTTCAGGCGCCGGCGGCCATGCTGCCGACTCGCGGCACGGCGGTGGCATGGGCGGCTCACGCCGCTTGCGCCGCCGCTCGACCACGGCGTTGCGATGGCGCGTCAGCCCTTGACTGCCTTCCCGATCGCGATCACGTCGGCCAGAATCGAAATGATCCCGTTCGCGCCGATTTCCGTGGCGGCCGCGCCCGCGCTTTCCGGCCCGATCGTGTAGAGCTGCATCGTCCCCACGTTCGTCGACGTTTGCGACTGGATCGCGGCCTGCGACTGCTGCTGCACCGCGTTCTCGAACAGGATGCTGAGCGAATGGCTCTGGGCCTGGTACAGCGAGCCCATCGCCATTGCCGGCGCTTCCGCGACCACCTTGACGTTGACCTGTGTGACCGCATCGGTAATCGCGGGATTGACCTGGCACACTTGACACGTATCAGCCATTTGTTGCTCCTTGGTTCACGTAGTTGAGAGGTCGCACTTCGGGGCCGGCCGGTTTCGCGTTCGGCCGCATGACCCGCGTGCTACTCCATGGACGCTGCGCCGGGCGTATCGTGAACGGCAGCGGTGGGTTCGGCCGGGCCGGCCGGGCCGGCGCCGATGGTCCGCAACCGGTCCTCCATCGCGTCGAGCCTGACGGCGAGCCCTCCAGCGAGCCGTTCCGCGAGCGCATCGCCGTATTGCCGGAAGCATGCTTCGATTTCCTGCCGGATCAGGCCCGTCAGTTGTTCCCCGATCATCGTCAGCGCCTCGCGGGTACTGTCCTGGATCTCGACCGCGCCGGACGCCTGCGCGTCGCCCGCCGGCTCGTGCGCGTCGAGTACGCCCGATACTTTCCGCTGCTCCGACGCGAGCATGCCGAGAGTCGTCTCGTTCTGCGTATCGATCGTCTGCAGGATCCCGCGCATCTTCTCGTACGCCTTTTGCTGGTTGAGCTGCAGGAAATGCTTGATCTGTTCGCGCGCCTCTTGCCGCGTTTTGAATTGCGGCAATGGCGGCTTCGCGGCGCCCGCCTGCGCGGCCGGGCCGCCGGCGGGCGGCGGCGGGTTCCCCTGCCGGCTCGGCAGCCGCTCGAGCAACGCCTGTTCTTCGGGCTCGAGGGGTCGTCCGAGTCGCTTCTCCGCAAGCTGCCGCAGCAGCGGGGTCAGTTCTTCAGTGCTCATGGCTCACCCCTCCTCGCCGGTCGCTCGCGACGCGGGTACGTGCGGTTCGGGTTCGGATGGGCGCCGCGTCACGGCGGCCAGGTCGGGGTGCTGCAATGGATATCGCATGGTGTTCTCCGGGAAAGGGACGTGCGACGGCCTTGCCGGAAATGTCGGCAGGACCGCTGCAAGGACGAACCGTGCGACGAGGATGTGAAGTCGGGAGGCGGGGCGGGCGGGCGGTGTGTGTCAGGTGAGCCGGTAACCACCGACAGGGGCGGCCGTCGTTTCCGCTCGGGGAGGATCGGCGGCTTGCGGCTTCTCCCGCGGCATGTAGCCATCGGGCACATGCACGCGGCCCGTACGCGGCGACACGGAATGCGCCGCGGGCTTGACCGGCGACACCGGCGCGGACGTCGCCGCCTTCGCCGCGTCGATCAACGTCTCCTTCTTGCCGTCCCACCCGCGATGCGGATTGAAGGCAGTCAGCGACATATTCCGAGGGAGAACATCGTTCCTCGAACAGGCTGTACACGCGAAGAACAGGAAAACAGAAACCAATTGCATGAAGCCAATACGGTTGGCAGCAGTCGGACGTAATTGATTTCGCACGATTTCGAATACCCACGCAAGAAAAGCGAACCCATTATCGCCCGCTCACTATGGTGCCCACGCGCGAGACCAGCGGGTCCATCCGGTTTTTTCCGGGTGATATCATTGGCCCCCCGCAGTCGCACCCGACCGAGAAATACCGCGGCCTCGGCCTGGCTCGCCAACCGAACGCGACGCGATCCATTCGGGCCATTGCCCTACAATTCCTGACTGTGCGCGCCGCCCCGAACTGGTAGCATGCGCACCGCTTCGCACGAAACGATGCGTTCACCGAACACATGATCGTTCCCCTTTAAATGCCCGCGCGTGCCCCGCCGCACGGGAAGCCAGATTGAGCCCCATTTCCCCGCAACACCCCGGCCTCGCCCCGCGCGACCCGTTGCAGTAACGTTGGAGTGGCGCACCTCGCGCCTGCAAGCATGAAGAAATCGAAGCAGCCCATCCATTCCCCACGCGACAAGGACCGCACGCCGCTCGTACGCGCCGGCGCGTGGCTGCTGATGGCCGGCCTGCTGTATCTGCTGTGGCCGTCCGCCGAAACCGCCTACCTCGCGATGGAGTCGGTGATCCGCTGACGCGCACGTCCCCGGACGCACTACGCTATACTGCCGCGATGGAAACCCGACCCGCCTCGCCGATCGTGCATTGCTGGTGGCGCGCCTGACCCAGGCGGCCCGTTTCCTTTTGCATGTCCCAAACGTGATGCCGCCAGCGATGGCGGCATTCGCGTTTCTGCGCCGACATCATGGCTGGCGGCCTCGACAACCCGGAGCCAACGACGACCATGACTCACCCCGCCCGCCCGACCATTCTCACCGGCGACCGCACGACCGGCCCGCTGCATCTCGGCCACTACATCGGCTCGCTGCGCGCACGCGTGCAGATGCAGCACGAAGCGCGGCAATTCCTGCTGCTCGCCGACACGCAGGCGCTGACCGACAACATGGGCCGCCGCCAGCGCGTCACCGAGAACGTGATCGAGGTCGCGCTCGACTACCTCGCCGTCGGCATCGATCCGGCGATCTCGACGATCGTCGTGCAATCGCAGGTGCCCGAACTCGCCGAGCTGTCGCAATACCTGCTCAATCTCGTCACGGTCGCGCGCCTCGAACGCAATCCGACCATCAAGGAAGAAATCCGCCTGCGCGGGTTCGAGCGCGACATCCCGGCCGGCTTCCTCACCTATCCGGTGAGCCAGGCGGCCGACATCACCGCGTTCAAGGCGACCCACGTGCCGGTCGGCGACGATCAATTGCCGATGATCGAGCAAACCAACGAACTCGTGCGCCGCTTCAACGCGACCGTCGAGCAGCCGGTGCTGGTCGAATGCGAGGCCGTGCTGTCGTCGGTCACGCGGCTGCCGGGCATCGACGGCAAGGCGAAGATGAGCAAGTCGCTCGGCAACGCGATCACCCTCGGCTCGACGCCGGACGAGATCGCGCAAGCCGTGAAGGACATGTACACGGACCCCAACCACCTGCGCGTGAGCGACCCGGGCCAGGTCGAGGGTAACGTCGTGTTCACGTTCCTCGATGCGTTCGAGCCCGACGTCGCGAAGGTCGACGAACTGAAGGCCCACTATCGCCGCGGCGGCCTCGGCGATAGCGTGGTCAAGCGCGTGCTCAACGAGCGGCTGCAGGCGCTGATCGAGCCGATCCGCGCGCGCCGCCGCGAATTCGAGGCCGACAAGGCGGAAGTGATGGCGATCCTGAAGCGCGGCACGCTGCATGCACGGGAAGTGGCTGGCGCGACGCTCGCGGAGGTGAAGGGTGCGATGGGGTTGACGTATTTCGACTGATACGTTCCGGCGGCATGCGTTGACCGTCGGCATGCTGAGTAAAGCGATATCGCTCGGGACGTGGGACTCCCACGCAGTCGAAAACTAGCGGCCGCGGGGCCTCACCACCGTCACGACCGCTCGCGCCCCGCCCCCGCCGCATGACACACGGCCTCGATCCGGTTGCCGGCCGGATCGACCAGGAAAGCCGCGTAGTAGTCGCCGTGGTACTGCGGCCGCAAGCCGGGGGCGCCGTCGGACTGGCCGCCCGTCGCGAGCCCTGCGTCGAAGAACGCATGTACCTGCTCGCGGGAAGCAGCCTTGAAACACCAGTGCCGCTTGCTCGCCCCGATTTCGGCGGGGTCCAGATACACCGCCAGAAAAGTCGACTCCGGGTCATTCGCGCTGCAACGTTCGCCATAGCCGAGCGCGTTGGCGCGGTCATAGACCTTGGTCGCGCCCAGCGCAGCCATGATGGCATCGTAGAAGGGGCGTGCCAGGTCGATGTCCGGAACACTGATCGACACGTGATCGAGAAGTTGCATGGTATGGGCTCCATTGAACGAGCCCGAGTCTACACAACCGTTCCCGGCCCGGCCGATCAACCTTACCGACGACTACACTACCGACCGCGCCGCCTACGTGATCTGATACGTCGACGCCGGCACGAACTCCTCCGGCATCGGCCGATCGCCGAGTTCGAGCACCGACCGCTCGATCGTGCGCGTGATCGCATCGAGCGCGAGCGCATTCGGCGCGAGCCCGAACGGTTCGGCCACTTCGTTCGCGATCGCTTCGAGCGCGATCAGCGTGTACGAGATGAACACGCAGATCAGCGGCGTGAAGAACTCCGTCGAATCGACGAGCCCGAACGGCAGCAGCACGCAATACGCATACACGGTGCGATGGAGCAGCACGCTGTACGAAAACGGGATCGGCGTCGACAGGATGCGCTCGCAACCACCGATCGACTTGCCGAGCTCGTCGAGTTGCGTCTCGAACATCCAGCAGGCCGTGTCGCTGCCGGGCGCGCGGCCTAGCGCACGGACGATGCCGCCGCGCAGTTCGTCGAGGATCGCGACCGGCTTGTAGCATTTGCCGCCAAGCGCCGCCGCGCGTTCCGCCCCGAGAATGCGCTGCAGATCCGCAGCCGGATCGGTATGACGCAACTGATGCTTCAACGCATACGCGAGTGCGATCAGCAGATCGGCGAGCCGGTTGCGCTCGGCGTCGCTCACGCTGTCGGGCAGGTAGCGATGCAGTTGCGACGTCACCGCGCGTGCGGCGATCAGCAGGTTGCCCCACAGATGCCGCGCTTCCTTGAAGCGCTCGAAGCTCGCGTTGTTGCGAAACCCGAGGAAGATCGCGAGCGCGAGCCCGAACAGCGTGAACGGCGCGGTGTTGAGCGGAATCTTCTCGCCGAAGATGCGCCCGTTCGTGAAGACCGCCAGCGTGCTGACGATCGCCATGAACACGAGCTGCGGAATGATCGATTGCAGCACGGAGCCGTTCCATACGAACAGCATCCTGAGCCAGTTCTGTCGCGGTCTGACGATCATGATGTTTTCTCGACTGCCAAAGGAATGCGCAACGCAACCCGTTGCGCCCGCACCCGATGCGCAACGGCCCGCGCGTGGCGGGCCGCTTTCTGTCGGGCACCGTGCCGGGCGCCGCGCCGCGCGTGATGATACGCGAGCGCCGCGCCCTGTCACCTCGCGTGCCGCTCAGTGATAGCCGATGTCGCCCTCGCGCACCTTGCCGCGAAACACGCGATACTGCATCGCGTTGTACACGAGGATGATCGGCAGCACGATGACGGTGCCGACCAGCGCGAACAACTGGCTCGAATGGCTCGACGACGCGTCCCAGATCGTCAGCGACGGCGGCACGATGTTCGGCCAGATGCTGATCACGAGCCCCGTGTAGCCGAGGAACACGAGCGCGAGCGTCAGCAGGAACGGCGTGGCCTCGTGCGCACGCTTCACCGCGTGGAAGATGCCCCACACGCATGCGACGACGAGGACCGGCACCGGCAGGAACCAGCCGAGGTTGCCGCTGCCGAACCAGCGGTGCGCGACGGCCGGCAGCCCGATCACGGTCCACAGGCTCACGACGCCCATCACCGCGAGCAGCACGCCCGTGAGCGGCTTCATCAGCAACCGCATCTTGCGCTGCAGTTCGCCGTCGACCTTCAGGATCAGCCAGCCGCAGCCGAGCGTCGCATAGGTGACGAGCACGCCGATCCCGCACAGCATGCTGAACGGCGACAGCCAGTCGAACGGCCCGCCCACGAAATGGTTGTTCTCGATCTTGATGCCCTGCAGCAGCGAACCGAGCACGATCCCCTGGCAGAACGCGGCGAGCGCCGAGCCGCCGATGAACGCGAGATCCCACATGTGCTGCGTGCGGGTGGCTTTCGCGCGCAGCTCGAACGCCGCGCCGCGGAAGATCAGCCCGACCAGCATCAGCACCAGCGGCAGGTAGTTGGCCGGCAGCAGCGTCGAATACACGACCGGAAACGCGCCATAGAGGCCCGCGCCGCCGAGCACGAGGAACGTCTCGTTGCCGTCCCACACCGGCGCGACGGTGTCGAGCATCACCTGGCGCTCGGCCTTCGCATCGAAGAACGGAAACAGCAGCCCGATGCCGAGGTCGAAACCGTCCAGCATCACGTAGATGAATACGCCGAGGCCGATGATCGCGGCCCAGACGACAGGAAGATCGATGTGCATGGTTACTCCGCCTCGATGACGTTCAGCGGCGTGGACAGCGCGCTCTTGCGCAGCCCCGGATGCCGGTGCAGCTCGATGTACCCGGCCTGGGCGGCCGGCCCGCGCTTCATCAGTTTCATCATGTAGTAGATACCCGTTCCGAATACCAGGAAGTACACGACCACGAAGATCAGCAGCGATACGCCGACCTGCTGCGCGGTGAGCGGCGCGACCGAATCGATGGTGCGCAGCACGCCGTACACGGTCCACGGCTGGCGCCCGACCTCGGTCGTGATCCAGCCGGCCAGCAGCGCGACGATGCCCGACGGCCCCATGCACACGACGAGCCACTGGAACCAGCGCGTCTCGTACAGGCGCCCGCCCTTTCTCAGCAGCAGCCCGAGCAGCGCGGTCAGCAGCATCAGCATCCCCAGGCCGGCCATGATCCGGAACGTCCAGAAGATGATCGGCGAATACGGGCGATCCTGCGGCGCGAATTCCTTCAGCCCGCGGATCTCGCCGTCCCAGCTGTGCGTGAGGATCAGGCTGCCGAGGTGCGGCACCTGGATCGCATAGCGCGTGGTTTCGGCCTGCATGTCGGGCAACCCGACGAGGTTCAGCGCGGTGCCGCCCTTCTCGGTTTCCCACAGCCCCTCGATCGCCGCGATCTTCGCCGGCTGATATTCGCGCGTGTTCAGCCCGTGCGCGTCGCCGACGAAGATCTGGATCGGCGCGAGCACCAGCAGCATCCACAGCGCCATCGAGAAGCTGCGCTTCACCGGCTCGTCGCGGCGGCCCTTCAGCAGGTGCCACGCGCCGCACGCGGCGACGATGAAGCCCGCGACGATGAACGCCGCGATCGTCATGTGCGCGAGACGGTACGGAAACGACGGGTTGAAGATCACCTTGAACCAGTCGACCGGCACGACGAGGCCGTTTTCGATCTTGTAGCCTTGCGGCGTCTGCATGAAGCTGTTCGACGCGAGAATCCAGAACGTCGAGATCAGCGTGCCGACCGCCACCATCAGCGTCGCGAAGAAGTGCGCGCGCGGGCTGACGCGCTGCCAGCCGAACAGCATCACGCCGAGGAAGCCGGCTTCGAGGAAGAACGCCGTCAGCACTTCGTACGTGAGCAGCGGCCCCGTGATGTTGCCCGCGACGCGCGAGAACCCGGACCAGTTGGTGCCGAACTCGTACGCCATCACGACGCCGGAGACCACGCCCATCCCGAAGCCGATCGCGAAGATCTTCGACCAGAACTGAAACATGGATTTGTAGGCGGCGTCGCCGGTGACGAGATAGCGCCATTCCAGCACTGCCAGAAAGCTCGCCATGCCGATGCTGATCGCGGGGAACACGATGTGGAACGACACCGTGAATGCGAATTGCAATCGGGCGAGATGGAACGCATCGAAGATTTCCATGACCGTAATTTGCTCGTGGTTTGTGAGGACGTACGCTCGAAGCAGGAAATCGCGCGACGGCTTGGCGGCGACACATGCGAACGCAACCGGTCGCTCGCACGGCATCGAAGCGTGAATGACGATATCGCGTTTGCAACGATACTCGCAATCATTCGGACGTGCGCTGAAACTGTGATGCCCGCTCCGCCAAAGATGTGTGCACGGAAAACACTTTCCGTGCCGGCGGGGCGCTCAGCTGTACTGCTTTCCCCGTTGCGGCGCTGTGCCTGCGGTGCGCTGTTCGCTCCACTTAACATGTGATGCAACGCCAGCCCGCGGCGGTCGCGCGCCCTTCGGCGCCCCGCCCGGCGGCATCGATTCCCGTCGTTCGGCGCATGCGCCGAGCCCGGCCGGCCCGCCGGCCGCCCCGCCTGGAGAAACCTGCATGGAGTCCTGCATCCACCGCGACGATCCGACCGGCAGCACCGCGTGTCGGGTGACGCGCCACCGTGCCGGCGACGCGCGCGACACCGTCGATCGCGTCGTCGACGAGACGCCGGTTGCACTCGTGTTCAACGGCATCTCGCACACGGTCATGATGGCGACGCCGATCGACCTCGACGCATTCGGCCTCGGCTTCGCACTGAGCGAAGGCATCGTCGAGCGCGCGTCGGACGTCTTCGATATCGAAAGCGAATGCCGGCCCGGCAGCGCCGAAGTGCGGCTGACCGTGTCGCAGCAGGCGTTCATGGCGCTGAAGGCGCACCGCCGCGCGCTGGCCGGCCGCACGGGCTGCGGCGTGTGCGGCATCGAAAGCATCGCGCAACTCGACCTGCAGCCGCCGCGCATCGCCGCCGCCGGCGCGGCCGCGGGCATCGGCGCCGACGCGATCGCACGCGCCGCCCGTGCATTGCCGGCCCGGCAGACGCTGATGCGCGAGACGGGCGGCATCCACGCGGCCGCGTGGTGCGACCGCGACGGCGCCGTGCTCGACGTGTTCGAGGACGTCGGTCGCCACAACGCGCTCGACAAGCTGATCGGGCAGCTCGCGCGCCGCCGCGCCGACTGGAGCGCGGGCTTCGTGTTCCTGTCGAGCCGCGCGAGCTACGAACTGGTGCGCAAGGCCGCGCGGGTCGGCATCCCGATGGTCGCGACGATCTCGGCGCCGACGTCGCTCGCGATCGACGTCGCCCGCGAAGCCGGCGTGCGGCTGCTCGGCTTTTGCCGCAACGACGGCTTCGTCGAATACGTGTCGCCCGCTGCCGCGCCCTTCCACTCACCGGCGCCCTCACCGGCGCACCCGGCCCATTCGTCATGAAACACCTGCTCGATTTCGATACCGCGCAGCAGCAATTCGCCGGCGCGTTCGCGCCGCTCGACAGCACCCGGTCCGTGCCGATCGCGCAGGCAGCCGGCCACGTGCTGGCCGCGCCGCTGACCGCGGTGCTCGACCAGCCGCCGGCCGACCAGAGCGCGATGGACCGCTATGCCGTGCGGCACGTCGACCTCGCGCACGGCGAGCCGCTGCGCGTCGCACAGTGCTGCTATGCCGGCGACACGCCCGCGCCGCTCGCGC
The DNA here is from genome assembly GCF_001547525.1 of Burkholderia anthina. Lineage (GTDB taxonomy): Bacteria > Pseudomonadota > Gammaproteobacteria > Burkholderiales > Burkholderiaceae > Burkholderia > Burkholderia semiarida. Next base: position 805,415 of record NZ_CM003769.1, on the reverse strand, counting down.
CGCGCACGGCCGCACGCCTCTTCACCGGCAGCCTGATTCCGCCCGGCGCCGACACCGTCGTGATGCAGGAGCATGCGCGCGAACAAGCGGGCGGCGTCACGTTCGACGCGCCCCAACGCAGCGGGTCCCACATCCGCCGCCGCGGCGAGGAAGTGCGCGCCGGCGATCGGCTCGTGCCGGCCGGCGTGCGGATGGGCGCGATGCACGTCGGCGTGGCCGCCGCGCAAGGGTTCGCGCGCATCGACGTGCGTGCGGCGCTGCGCGTCGGTATCCTGACGACCGGCGACGAGTTGATCGCGTGCGGCCAGCCGCGCGCGCCGCAGCAAATCTACAACAGCAACGCGCCGATGCTCGCCGCGCTGGTGGCGGGAACCGGCGCCGACGTCGCGATGAGCCTGCACGCGGCCGATACCGCGGCCGCCGTCGATCGGGCGCTGCGCAACCTGCACGCGCAGTGCGACCTCGTGATCTGCGTCGGCGGCGCGTCGGTCGGCGACAAGGACCTGCTGCGCCCCGCGCTGGCCGCACTCGGCGCGTCGCTCCTCGTCGCCGGCGTGCGCATGAAACCCGGCAAGCCGGTTGCGCTCGCACGCCTCGATGCGCGGCCCGTGGTGCTGCTGCCCGGCAATCCGGGCGCCGCGATGACGGCGTTCGCGCTGTTCGTCGCGCCGCTGATCCGCCGCCTGCAAGGGCGCGACACGTGCCTGCCGTCCGTGCCGTCGCTGCCGATCGACACCGGCTTCGAGCCGGATGCGCAGCGCGATCGGTTCGTGCGCGTGTGCTGTACGGTGGGCGCCGACGGCGCGCCGGTGCTCGACACGTTGCGCCAGCAAGGCGCCGGCACGCTGCAGTCGCTGGTGCAGGCCAGCGGGCTCGCGCGGCTGCCGGCCGGGCGCACCATCGCGCGCGGCGACGCGGTACCGTATTACGAATTCGCGCGCTGGCTCGCATGAGCACGACGGCGAATACCCGCCCGATGCGGCGCCTTCGCCCGATTCGCCGTGCGTGCAGCACCTCCCGCGCGGCGAACTGTATTCCTGCCATTCGGGCGCGATTGTGTCTCTGCCGGCGAAACGCCGCGGACTATGCTCACCATGAGGCTCGTCACGACCTGTGCGCCGACACGTCGGCACCCGCACGGCCGGGCGGCGACGCCCCTCCGCTTACTTCATGCAGGCCGACGACCCGATCGTGAATGTCATCGTTTCCGCCGCGCCGGCCGCCGCCGCTTCATCCGGCGGCGCATCGCCCGGCGCTTTCTCCCGCCCGTCCGACACGCTCGGCCGCCCGCTGCGCGACCTGCGCCTGTCCGTCATCGACCGATGCAATTTCCGCTGCGGCTACTGCATGCCGCGCGAGAGCTTCGGCGCCGACTACGCGTTCATGCCGTCGTCCGAGCGATTGTCGTTCGCGCAACTGGAAAAGATCGCGCGCGCCTTCACGTCGCTCGGCGTCGAAAAAATCCGCATCACGGGCGGCGAGCCGCTGCTGCGCCGCCACCTTGAAGCGCTGATCGAACGGCTTGCCGCGCTGACCACCGTCGACGGCAAGCCCGTCGAAATCGCGCTGACGACCAACGGCTCGCTGCTCGCCGCGAAGGCACGCACGTTGCGCGACGCGGGGCTGACGCGCGTGACCGTGAGCCTCGATGCGCTCGACGACACGGTGTTTCGCCGGATGAGCGACACCGACGTGCCCGTCGCGCGCGTGCTGGCCGGCATCGAGGCCGCGCAGGCGGCCGGGCTCGCGCCGGTCAAGGTCAACGCGGTGATCGAGCGCGGCGTGAACGACGACCAGATCCTGCCGCTCGTGCGGCACTTCCGACATACGGGCGTGGCCGTGCGTTTCATCGAATACATGGACGTCGGCGGCGCCAGCTTCTGGTCCGGCGACAAGGTGGTGCCGGCCGCGCGGATGCGCGAACTGATCGACGAGCACTATCCGCTCGTGCTCGTCGGCGAACCGGGCCACGACGCCACCGCGATCCGTTGCGCGCACATCGACGGCGCCGGCGAAGTCGGCTTCATCGCGAGCGTGTCGCATCCGTTTTGCGGCACCTGTTCGCGCGCCCGCGTGTCGGCCGACGGCCAGCTCTATACGTGCCTGTTCGCGACGCAGGGCACCGACTTGCGCCCGTGGCTCGACGACGCGGCGTCGACCGACGCGCTCGCGGCCGCCGTGCGCGAACGCTGGACGCAACGCGACGACCGCTATTCCGAGCGCCGGGCCCTACGGCCGGCCCGCGCGCCGGGCAAGACCTATCCGACCGTGCGCATGTCGCTCGTCGGCGGCTGACGGGCCGCCGCCCGATACAGGATGCGCCGCCCACTGGAGAACCTGTCATGACCACCTTCACCGAATCCCGCGCCGGGCTGCCGGACGATCCGCTGCGCGCCGGCAGCTCCGCGCCGCCCGTCGACGCGACCGACCGGCACCCCGACGCGGCGCCCGCGATTGCCGCCGGCTTCGAGGTGCGCGTGCAGCATGCGCCGATCGACGCGGGCGCGGAACTCGCGCCGATCGTTCGTAATCCGAATGTCGGTGCGGTCGTGAATTTTATCGGGGTCGTGCGCAAGGAAGGCGACGTCGACGACGTCGTCGCGCTGGAAGTCGAGCACTACCCGACGATGACCGAACAGGCGCTGTGGAGCATCGTCGAGGAGGCCACTGCACGCTGGCGGCTCGAAGCGGTCAGGATCGTGCACCGCGTCGGCCGCATTCCGCTCGGCCAGCCGGTCGTGCTGGTCGTGGTGGCCGCCGCGCATCGCGCGTGTGCGTTCGACGCGTGCGAATTCCTGATGGATTTCCTGAAGACCCATGCGCCGTTCTGGAAGAAGGAGATCCGGCACGACGGCGAATCCGGCTGGGTCGAGGCGAAGGCGCGTGACGACCAGGCGATGCGGCGCTGGGGCTGAAGGCGTCCGCTTCGTGTTTTCCGATTCCGCCGCTCCTGCTCGAGACATCCCGATGAAACTGAAGATCAAATACTTCGCAAGCATTCGCGAACAACTGGCAATCGACGAAGAAACCGTCGAGATCGATGCCCGCGAACTCACCGTCGACGCGCTGCGCGGCACGCTGGCCGCGCGTGACGCGCGCAGCGCCGAAGCACTGCAGATGGACCGCCCCGTTCGGGCGGCCGTGAACCTCGAAATGGTGACGGGGGAATTCGTCGTGCGGCAGGATAGCGAGGTCGCGTTCTTTCCGCCGGTGACGGGGGGATGACGGGACGCGCGGGGCTGCGTGCTCGTAGGCAGTCATTTTGCGGCGATCGACGCATCGAGCGCGAACGCGAACGCGATCATTGGTGCCGGCGTGGAAAAACAAAAGTTCTTCGCGGATTTCCGGGGGACGGCCGGCGAGGAACGTCGGCGGTTGGCCACAATCCGCCATTCACATTCGTCGTCGGTCCGACGTTCAGGCGTCGGCTTCGCCTTGCAGCCGGTCATTAAAGATGAATGTTCCGCGGTCGGCCGAGCGATCACCGGGCGAGCTCCGGCTTAGGGCCGTTTTGGGTTGATCCGCAATCGTTAGCTCATCGGTTACTTCGAGTAAGCGCTTTATGCCCTACGCAAGGGCGGTAGACGATCTGTCGCAGGCAATTGCGTGGCAATCTGAAAGTCCGCTGGGCGTTGGCGGTCGACAACCTAATCACGGCCGCCTCCCTATGTTTCACCGACGATTTACCGAACCGTTCTACGTCTCACGACCGTTCCTTGCAGAATACGGCGATTGATTTTTTCTTTCCAAGCCTTCTGTGCTGATGAAATAACCCGCTTTCGAACTGTTGCCCGAAGAAAGTCTGGTTCTTTGTCGAAAAGAAAACCCCTATCCTCTGCGTAGGCAATCACTGCCAAGTTTGCGTTTGCCGCTGGATTCTCCCTGAGGCGACGTAGGCCGTCAAAGAGACTACCAGTATCAATCCCAATGAAACGGTTTACGCATACGTTGCCGACATAGGTTCGATGGCCAGTTACTTTATTGAGAATATAGCAGTGCTCCTTGATATCTTGACCACATGGACAAGAATCAAATTCATCACTGACCTCAACGGATTCAAGAATCCACTCGGTTCGCGCTGCTTCGAAATTTTTCGCTTTAGAAAGCGACAGGATATGCTCCCGTAAGCGTTCAAAATTGTGAGTCATGTCGATCTCCGAGCTGTGCGCAATGAGTTTTCCCGTATTCTACAGCAGCATAATATCATTCGTAATCCCCGACTCAACGCTCGATTGCTCGCGTAAATTTACGCCAATCCGAGTGAACCAGGCAGACAATGATCTGCCGTTAAAAATTCTCCGCGCCAATGTGATCGGCTCACGATCCCCTACGGTGCAATGCGTCGGAACCAATCCCGCATGACCTGACGAACCCGAGCGATCTCTTCGTCTGGTATGGCGGACATGTGGCAAATGGCATTTCGAAGGTGGCCAATCATTCTAGCTTCTTGAATGAGAGCCTTGTCACGCAGCATATCTTCGAAATGACTTTTCCAGCAATGGTCAATCACTCGGATAATCTGAGGATACGTCATGAGGGCAGATTTATCCCGAGAACCCAGCGCCATCCAACTCTTTGATTCCTCATTTTCCTCTAGCTTGATAATTTCATCGCGAACATCTTGCGGCAATTTCTGCCACCAGTCTTCAGTAGCATCATTCGAAAGAACTTCAACAGTAAACTCTCTAAGATAATTCTCGAATGCAAAGAAAAGCTTGTATGCCTCGGCAGCTTCCATTGCCGCGCGGACTGTTTCTGGCATGGTGGCCGCCAAATCGTGCGACGCAGATACTCGCAGAGGCTCTGGAGGAACAAGGCCGGGCAAATTTCGCATCTCGCGAGATGCAGTTTGGCCTAGCATAAGAAAGAGTGCGAGCCGCTGATCGTTCATGATTCAAATGACCGGCGGAGGGCATTGAAGATATTTAAATACGTCTCTTCGGTAGCATTGGCTGGCAAATGAATTTGAATGTTGTAATGAAATTCTGGCTTGAGTCGGACACCCAGTGCTCGCTCGACGTTTACCGATGATGCATCTGCTTCCTTCGTGGCAGTTATATTTGGTTCATTTTTAATTGACTTCTCTTCGCTAAAATCGGAAATCTTGACAAGCGAGGTGTACGTTCCCTGAATCTTCATCGTCATGCCGGTATCTGAACCAGCAACTTGAGAAATCAGCCCTTTGAGCTCGGAGCTCGATAAATTGTGAGCATTCTCATTTGCAGCATATAGTGGCTCATATGCGCGTCGAACTGCGTCTGCGATGGCTTTCGGTGCGCGATTTGAGTTTTTTAGTTGATCGTAGTTTGGTGTTGGGCGCCCAGCACTGTCCAGAAATCCCAGGGTCTTAAGAAAAGCGATAAGTTGACGGTCAGTAGAGTTTTTTAGTCCAATTGTTTCGGACAAGTACCGAGTCGTGAAATTTTCCGGCTTCTTCGCTGACGAAATTCGTTGAAAAAGCTCAGCAACATTCTTGTAGCTTGCAAGATAAGGAAGTTCGGCTGCCATCGTTTCCCCGACAATATGCAGTTAATTGTTACGTGCCGCTATACGTTCCGACGCGCGGTAGCCTCTAATCTAGCAGAGAAAGATATAACTTCGTCGAGCAACGGGTCCACGTTGCGGCTGCTATCTTACGCGACGGATGGTGCAATTGACGATAGCGCTTCGGAAAAGGCTGTTTTATGCAGTGCCAACTCGATCGACTGCTTTGTGCTGCCGATCCTAGGGCATAGAGCCGCTACTCGAAGTAACCGCTGGATCGACGACTGCAGATCCGTCAATAGCAACCCGTGGTCGACGCTCGGCCTGATGACTGCAAAGGCCGATGATTTACGACCGACTCAAAGGGATGAATGGCTGTTGTACCTCTGAAGCTGCCATTAACGCTACATCGGGTAGAAAAACGACTAGGGGTCGACTGCTGAAATTCTGCCGGGCAAGAGGCCAGCGGATCTACGGGCCGCCACGAACTTCCGGATGGACGGGCCTTCCATTTCAAATCCAGTCTTCCGCACACTTCCGCTTGATCTGAGCTAGAGGGCCATATGTCTTCTGTACGTTGAAACGATTCGCCGTCGAGTCCTTCCGGTACAGATGCCGGAACAGGCCCTCCAACTCTTCGATCTGTTCTTTCGGAATATTGTCCCAGACTTGGTAGACCGAGAAGTGTGACCACACCTTTTCCGGATTCTCCAGATGCTTACGCAATCGCCCACGAGCGCCGGACTGCTCGCCGCGAGCCATCCCAATGTAGACCACATCCATCGCGCCGTCCTCTTGTTGCTCATACAAGACGTAGATCCCACGGACGTAGGCCGGCACGCTTTCTACCTGCCCTCGTGGCTTAAATTCAAAGGAGTTCTTGAAGAGATAGCAAGGGCTGATCGGCATGCTTTCCGTGCGGAGTAAATGAACGGACATTATCTTACGATCAAATACTTCGCAAGCATTCGCGAACAACTGGCAATCGACGAAGAAACCGTCGAGATCGATGCCTGCGAACTCACCGTCGACGCGCTGCGCGGCACGCTGGCCGCGCGTGACGCGCGCAGCGCGGACGCGCTGCGGATGAACCGCCCCGTGCGGGCGGCCGTGAACCTCGAAATGGTGACGGGGGAATTCGTCGTGCGGGAGGATAGCGAGGTTGCGTTCTTTCCGCCGGTGACGGGGGGATGACGGGACGCGCGGGGCTGCGCGCTTCGATGCAGCCGCTTCGCATCGATCGACGCCCCAACCACGACCGCGGTCGTCGGCGCCCGCCGGGAACAACAAAACCGGCACAAGGCCGGCTGTGTCATCGAAGCGCGGCGTACCGCGCGCGCCCGTTCACCGCATGCATGCCGCGGCCAGCTTCCCGACCGTGATCACCGCCTGCTCGATCTCCGGCGACCACGGGCTGCTGTAGTTCAACCGGATGAAGTTCCGGTAGTTGTCCGTGATCGAGAACATGTAGCCGGGGCCGATCGTGATCCCCTGCTCCAGCGCGAGCTGGTACAGCCGCATCGCATCGACCTGCGCGGGCAGCTCGACCCACAGCACGTACCCGCCCGCCGGGCTCGAAATGCGCATGCCCTCCGGAAAGAACCGTGACACCATCGCGCGCATCAGGTTCGCCTGCTGCGCATACGCCTTCCGGATCCGCCGCAGGTGATGCTCGTAGCCGTCACGTTCGAGAAACTCCGCGATCGCGAGCTGCGGCAACGACGGCGTCGCCAGCGTATTCAGGAATTTCAGCTTCTCGACCTGATCTCGGTAACGGCCCGGCAGCGCCCAGCCGATCCGGTACGCCGCTGTCAGGCTCTTCGAGAACGACGAGCAATGCAGCACGATCCCGGTCCGGTCGTAGGATTTCAACGAACTCGGATGCGTGTCGCCGAAATACAGTTCGTTGTACACGCCGTTCTCGATGATCGGCATGCCAGCCTTCGTTGCGAACTCAACCAGTTCGCGTTTTCGCTCGTCCGGCATCTGAAAGCCGAGCGGGTTCTGGAAATTCGGCATCACCATGCACGCGGCGATCGGCTGCGACTTCGCGATCGCGGCCAGCGCCGCGATGTCGATCCCGTATTCCGGATGCGTGGCCACCTCGATCGCCTTCATCCCCATCCGCTCGATCGCGTGCAGCATCGCGTAGAACGTCGGCGACTCCACCGCGATCGTGTCGCCCGGCTTCGCCACCGCCTGCAGGCACAGGTTGATCGCCTCCGTCGCGCCGACCGTCACGATGATCTCGTTCGGGTCCACCGACATCCCGTTTTCCAGGTAGCGGCGGGCGATCTGCCGGATCAGCCGCGGATGGCCGGGCGGCAGCCCGTCGGTCACGCCCCACAGCGACTTGTCGCGACCGGCCGCATACGCGTAGCGGTTCAGCTTCTCGAACGGAAACAGGCTCGGGTCCGGATACGGCGAGCCGAGCGGCACCGCATCGTCCGTGCCGATCGAGCGCAGCGTGGACAGCACGAGCCGGCTCACGTCGACCGACGACGAGATCGCGATCGGCTTCGACGGCCGCAGCTCGCGCACCGGCGCATGGCCGTCGTCGCGCCGCAGGTTCACGAAATAGCCGGACTGCGGACGGCTTTCGAGCAGCCCGCGGCTTTCCAGCAGCAGATACGCATGCAGCACGGTCGTGATGCTGATCCGGTGCTGCTGGCTCGCCTGGCGCACCGACGGAATCCGGTCGCCGTGCCGGTACACGCCCTGGCGGATCAGGCGCTCGATATCGTCCGCGAGTTTTTCATAGAGTTTCATCGTGCCTCTCCTGCCGGCACGCGCCATCGCACCGCTCCGCCGTGTGCGTCCCATACGCACGTGTTGCAGATGTTTCGCCCGCCGACCGGGCCGCCGTGATTCCTGATCTTTCCCTCCGGTTTTGCCTTTTCCATCGCACTGGCTCTCTCTTGAAGATGCGCCGGCAGGGTTCCGATACGGCTGGATCTGCAGCACTGTGCACTTTATGATGGAATCTTAAGAGAAGAACAGTTGGCGGCGAGTACACACATCGAGCGCGCGAACAAGAGTACAGTTCCGCGCGAATCGCGCATCGCGGGGAAACTGTACGTCTTATGAAATGGCCGGACGGCCGGTTGGCCGGCACCGTGCGGCCGGATCGGCCCGGGATGCCCGCCCGCGCTTCACCGGCACGGCGCGCGCCGGGGCGCCGTTGCCGATAGGCGGGCTTGATTCGGTGGTGTTTTTGGAAGTCGCGCGTGCGGTCAACCTGCTCGTCAGCGTGTCCGTGTCCGTGTCCACGTTCGCGCTCGACGACGATGCGCCCCGTACGGCGGCCGGTGCCCGCGCGACGAATCCGGTCCGCCAGCTCGATATCGGGACGCAACACTGGCGCTGCTGAACCGGTTGTTGGATTTACCGCTGGGTGTGATGGCGCGACAGCGCAGGCAGGTGCTGTCGCTCGTATTCGTCGAATCGGTTGCGCACGGCAAGATCTCGTTCGACGAGCGAGGCGACCTGGTCAAGCCGCCGTACACGCTGTTCCGTGTCGAACAAGGACAGTGGCGCAGCATTCGCACGGTCGGCGGCGCGTCGAACTGATCGACGCCGAGCGGCAGGCGGCAGGCGGCGTCATCGCGCCGTCTGCTGCCGCTGCACCTCCTGCGCTTTCATCTGCAGATACGCGCCGCGCTCCACTTCATGCAGTTGCTGCGGATACTGCTCGGTCGCGTCGAACCAGCGCGCGAGGCGCTGGTCGAGCGGCTTGTCGAGCGTCGCGAGGTAGGTGTCGATCGCGAGGTAGTAGCGCATCGTGTTGCGCTCCAGCAGCCCGCGCACGCCGCCGATGTACTGCGGCTGCGCGGCCGACGCGCCGCTGGCGGGCGTGAACCCGACCTTGTCGCTGCCGACCGTCGCGAGGTAGGTCTTCATCGCCATCCGGCCGACCGTGCCGAAACCATACGAATACGTGAGGTGCAGGAACGTGCGCGACGCGCCGACCGGCACGGCTTCGAGCGCAATCCGGTAATCCTTCGTGCCCATCGGGCCGCTGTCGGCGGTCAGGTCGACCTGGAAATAATCGGGCGTCGCGGCCGCCACGCGATAGCGGAACTGCACGCGATAGGTATCCGACAGCTTTTGCTCGACCTTGCGGCCGAGGTTCACGTCGAGCACCGGGCCGTTGCCGCCGCTCGACGCGCGACAGTACTTCGTGTTCAGGTGCAGGATCAGCACCGCGCACCAGTTCGCGGGGCCTTGCGCGGGATCGTTGAGCTGGCCGTTCACCACTGCGAACGGATAATCGACGACCGCATAGATGTCGCCCTTCAGCGAAGACGACGCTTCCGACGATTCGAGCACCACCGGCCGGTGAAACGCGTTGTCCTTCAGTTGCGCGCCGAGGCTGCGATAGCGCTCGAGCAGCGCGGCCGCGCCGTTCGCGCCCTCCGCGCCGAACGACAGCGCGCTCCAGCCCACGCACACGGTCACGACGAGCGCGCGCCAGGCGCGGCGCGCCAGCCGCATGCCATGCGAAACTCCGGATGTCTCCATGTTGGTACTCCCTGGCGCACGACGGTCGCGCGCATGTGTCACAGAATACGCCTGCCTGCTATGCGGTGCGGCATGCGGCGCGTTCGTCATCGGCCGCGCTTCACCGGCAGCGGCAAGCGCGCGGCGGTGATCCGGATCAGCGTCGCCAGCCATGCGCGATCGTCCCGGCGATCGCCGAACAGCTTGCGCGCCGATACCGTACCGGCCGCCTCGATCTGCTCGACGATGAAATCGACGTACCCTGGCTCGATGCCATAGCGATCTCCGGAATCGAAAATTCGTCTGACCTGCGTCGATGCCGTGCCGTTCCACTCATTTGTCGATGCCGAATGCGCTCGACATCTGCCGTGCCCGCTTCACGTCGTCGCCATGCAGATAGATCGACGTCGTCGAGATCGACGCGTGCCGCAGGTTGTCGCGCACCGTCGTCAGCTCCGCGCCGCGCGCCAGCGCGTGCGTCGCATGCGTATGCCGCATCCAGTGCGGGCTCGCCTGGCGCAGCTTGTGCGCGAGCGCCGGGTTGTCGGCTTCGACGGCATCGGCCGTCTGCGCGAAGAAGCGCTGCATCACCTTCCACAGCCGCACGCTCGTGATCGCGGCCGCGTCGTCTTCGGCGAGGCTCGGAATCAGCGGCGTATCGGGCCGCCAGCGCGCCGGAGTGACCGGCAACCGGCGCGCGACCAGATAGCGATCGAGCGCCGTGCGCGCCAGCGGCGGCAGCGCGACGCGGGCGGCCTTGCTGCCCTTGCCGACGACCTTCAGCCACGCGTCGCCGTGCGCGTCCGTCTCGATGTCGCCGAGCGTCGCGCCGACCAGTTCGCTCGCGCGCAGCCCGGTCGCATAGCCGAAATCGAGAATGAAGCGCAGCCGTTGCGCGGCGGCCGGCGTCCAGCCCGACCGCGGCGCACCGTCGGCCGTGCGCTTGCCGAATTCGAGCCCGTCGGCGATCGTGCGGACCAGCAGCCACTCGCCTTCGGTGAATGCGTGCGACGTATCGAGTGCGGTCACGCCGCGCGTGTCGCGCACCTTCACGCCCGCGAACGGATTCGCGAGCAGGTAGCGCTGCTCGATCAGCCAGCGGAACAGCGCGCCGAGCACCGACAGCGTGTACGCCGCCGACCGCGCGGACAACGCACCCGAGAACGGCCGCCAGTCGGGCGCGCCGCGCGGCCGCACGGGCCCGACCCAGCGTTCGTGCGGCGTCGGGCGGCGGATGAACGCGCGATAGGCGAGCGCGTCCTCGGTCGTCAGCGACGACAGCGCCCGGCCGCGCTCGACGATCGCCCACAGGATCAGCCGCTCGGCCTCCTTGCGGTACGCGCGCCGCGTCGCGGCCGATTCGTGCAGCGACAGCCACGCGTGCACGGCCGCGTAATCGTTGTCCGCGTCGAGCGTGCAGGTCGCGCGCGGCGCGCGGAACGTGCCGGCCGAGCCGTCGACTTCGTGCGGCAGCTTCAATTGCTCCCACGGCACGATGCTGCCGCGCGGCGTCGCGGCGATCAGCGCACGCGCCCGTTCGGTCAGGTCCGGATGCGCGGCGAAGAATGCCTCGATGCGCCGCGCGCCGGCCATGCCGAGGCCCGCGATCGCGCGCCACCACTGGCGCCGGCGCGGAATCCGCACCGTCAGGTCGGCGAGCGTCGCGATGCCGTGCGCACGCAACGCAACGACCGCGCGTGCCGGCAGCCACAGGCCGACATCGTCGCCCATCTGCGGCACCGGCGCGCGCGCATGACGCAACTGGCCGATCGCGTCGGTGGCCGCTTTCGCCTGCCGCAAACGCTCGCCGTCCGGATGGCCGAGCCGTTCCGCGAGATCGGGGCGGCCGACCTGCCGCGCGACGCGCACGAGGCGGCGGCGAATCGCGCCGATCACGCCGCGCGCCGAGCGCCCGTCGCCGAGCCGGTCGGGCAGATAGCACTCGACGGCCTGGCGCACGGCCATGCCCGCGTACCACGCGCGCAGCGCGGCCAGTTCGTCGGCATCGGGAAAGCCTGCGGGCGCAGGCGTGGAACCGGGGGAAAGCTGTGAAATGAGGCGCGGTTTCATGGGCGCCAGTTTGACAGAAGCACGGGCGGTCGGGTACGTCGCGCGCGAATCTCCAGAACGCAACGATGCGCGTGCGCGACCCCGAACCCTCCTCCGGGCATCACGCGAGCGCATCGGACCGTTCGAACCGACCTCAACCCGTGACGACAGGCGTGCGGCGCACTTCGGACAGGTAGATGAGAATCAGCGACACCCACACGATTCCGTACAAAAACATGAAGCAGGTCGTGCGCACGCGCAGCAGGTCGAGCAACATGCCGAACAGGATCGGCAGCAGGAAGCCGCCGAGCCCGCCCGCGAGCCCGACGATGCCGGTGACGACGCCCATATTGTCCGCGAAATCGTCGGCGACGTACTTGAACGTCGAGGCCATCCCGAGCGCGAACACCGCACCGAGCACGAAGGTCAGCGCGACGAAGCCGGCCACCGGCATCGCGACGTTCAGCGTCGCGGTGCCGTCGATCGTGTGGATCACGAAATCGGTCGCCGGATACGACAGCAGGAACAGCGCGATCCACGCGACCCACAGCCCCCACCACGTGACCGCATGCGCGCCGAAGCGATCGGACAGCGCGCCGCCGAGCGCGCGCAGCACGGAGCCCGGCAGCGAGAAGCCGGCCGCAAACGCGGACGCCATCACCAGCGACATCCCGTATTCGCTCTTCAGGTACTGCGGGATCCACAGCGACAGCGCGGTGAAGCCGCCGAACGTGATCGAATAGTACTGGCAGAGCCGCCACACGCGCGGGTCGCGCAGCACCTTGAACGAATCGAGCATCGATCCGCCGCGCTTGCCCGCGCCCGGATCGGGCGCCGACGCGAACCAGAAGATCAGCGCCGTGACGAGCAGCGCGACCGCGTAGATGCGCGGCACGACGCGCCAGCCGTACGCGTCGAGCAGCACCGGCGTGACGAACAGGTTGACCGCCGCGCCGCACGTCCCCGCGCCGAACACGCCCATCGCAAGCCCGCGCCGCTGCGGCGGGAAAAAGCGCGCGACATACGGCGTGCCGACCGCGAACGACGCACCGACGCAGCCGAGGAACAGCCCGATCAGCAGGAACTGCCACAGCTGCGTCGCGTAGCTGACGACATAGACAGGCACCGCGCACACGACGAGCAGCACCGTCATCACGATGCGACCGCCGAAGCGGTCGGTCCAGGTGCCGAGCGGCAAACGCATCAGCGCGCCGGTCAGCACCGGCGTCGACGTGAGCATCCCGAACTCGGTGCTGTTCAGGCCGAGATCGGCGCGCAGTTGCACGCCGAGCACGCCGAACATCATCCACACGACGAAACACACCATGAATGCGAGCGTGCTCGCGGCCAGCACCGACCACGCGCGCAGCGGGACGGCCGGCGCGCTCACGACCGGCCCGGCGTTACCTTGTTGAGTTGCCATACGTCAACCTCGTTTTCATTGGACCAGCGGCCCGTTCGCACCGTCGAAGGTCACGCCTTCGACCCGTGCGCCGCCCGCGAGAATCGCCACGTACTGCCGCATCGCCTGCTGCCGTACGCGCGCGGCCAGGTGCGCGGCGATCTGATCGGCTGCTTCGTCGAACGGCACCGCATCGCCCGGCACGCGGCGCTCGATGCGCACGATGTGGAAGCCGAAGCGCGTGTTGACGAGCTTCGGCAGCACGCCGATGCTGTCGGTGTCGAACAGCGCGGCCTCGAATTCCGGCACCGTGTCGCCGCGCAGAAGTTGCCCGAGGCTACCGCCGACTTCGGCCGACGGACAGTTCGACGACGCGCGCGCGACCGCCTCGAACGTGTCGGGCGCGGCCACGATGCCGGCGAGCGCCCGTTCCGCGCGCTGCCGCAGCGGCGCGAGCGGCACGCGGTCCGTCATCGCGAACAGCACGTGGCTCGCATAGACGATGTCGTTGCGGCGAAAGCGCGCCGGATGCCGCGCGTAATAGCGCTCGCACGCCTCGCGGTCGGGGTCGGGCACGTGTGTGAGTTCGCGTTCGAGCAATGCGTCGACCGCCGCGTCGTCGAGCGCCGCGCTTTCGTCGAGCAGCGCGAGCGACACCGCGCGCTGCCGCAGCAATTCGCGCACCGCGAGCGCGCGCCGCGCCGCATCGAGCGGATCGGGCGCATCGCCGTGATGCGCGGCTTCGGCCGCGATCGCGTCGTTGCCGATCGCTACGCCGTTGACCGTGAGCGGCGCCGTGACGACTTCGGAGAGAACGTCGTTCATGCAGCCTCCTCAGCGCTTGCGCACGAGCTGGTACGGGCGGATCAGGTACGCGACCGACGCGATCCCGCTCCAGACGTGCACCATCCGCGTGAACGGCGATACGAGGAAGATCGTGAAGCCGAGCAGGATGTGCAGCCGGTACGTGAGCGGCACGCCGACGAGCAGGCTCGCGATGTCCGGACGGAACGTGACGACGCCCTTCACGTAATCGGTGAGCTGTTCGAACATCACGCCGTCCATGTGGCGCGTCGACAGCACGACGGTGCCGAGCCCAAGCGCGAGCTGCACCCACAGCATCAACACGATCAGGATGTCCGACGTGCGGCTGTTCTTGCGGATGCGTGCGTCGCCCAGGCGGCGCCAGATCAGGATCGTCAATCCGATGATCGCCGCGACGCCGGCCGCGCCGCCCGCAACCATCGCGACTAGCTGGTGCCCGGACGCCGACAGGAACGGCGACACGAGCCAGTGCGGCGCCAGAAAACCGCCGAAGTGCCCGAGCACGACGACCAGCACGCCCCAGTGGAACAGGTTGCTGCCGAGTCGCAGCATGCCGTGGCGCAGCAGCTGTGATGAATCGCTTTTCCACGTGTATTGCTCGCGGTCGAAGCGGATCAGGCTGCCGACCAGCAATACGGCGAGACAGATGTACGGGTAGATCCCGAACAGGAACTGATGCAAGTAAGCGTTCATGTCATTCCCCAATTGGGCCCGCGCTCACGCGCCGCGGGCCGGCCGCTTGTCGTGGAACCGCACGGTCTGCTCGGTCGACGCCGGCGTTGCCGCGCCGACGAAGCGCACGGCCTCGTCCGCATACGACGCGTCGAGCGTGCGGTAGTCGTCGGCACTCGGCCGCTCGGCGGCAACGTCGTCGTCGGCAGCGTCGGGCGCGTCGGCCGGCGCGAGCCCGGCCATCGGCAGCAGCGCGCCGACGACGAAGCTGTAATGGCTGCCGCGCTGCGCGAGCTGGCCGGCCAGCGCGCTCAGGATCTCGCCGGTTTCGGCAAGCAGCTTGCGGGCATCGGGCGCCGGCAGCCGCGACAGGTATTCGAGAAACACGGGCAGGTAGTCGGGCAGCTCGCCCTGATTCAGGAACAGCCCGTGCCGCTCGTACATCTGCAGCAGGTCGACCATCGCCTGCCCGCGGTCGCGCGATTCGCCGTGCACGTGCTCGAACAGGTACAGCGACGTCGCGCGGCCACGGTCGAACAGCCCGACGTAGTTCTCCTGCAGCGTCAGCAGATCGCGCTCGCGCACGTACGCAAAAAACCGGTCGAGGCCCGCGCGCACCGCTTTCGGCAAACGCGTGCGCTCGCGCAGGTGCGCGTCGATCGAATCGAGCGCGGCGACCAGCGATTCGTCGGGATAGTCGAGCAGCGCCGCGAGCGCCGCATAGGTCGGATCGGGTGCGGTGCTCGTCATCGGGCAGCCTCGTGAATCGGAATCGTCTTGTTCCCCTTCCTCGGGCTGAACAGGCTCGTCTCGGAACGGCCGTCCGAGCAGCCGTTGCCGAACGAAAAGCCGCACGACGCGCGCAGGTCGTACGCGTTCTCCGCGTATTCGCGGTGGGTGGTCGGGATCACGAAGCGATCCTCGTAGTTCGCGATCGCCAGATAGCGATACATCTCCTCGACCTGCGCGAGCGACAGCCCGACCTGGTCGAGCACGCCGCGTGCATCGATGCCGTCCACGTGGCGGGCGCGCATGAACGCGCGCATCGCCAGCAGCCGTTCGAGCGCGCGCTTCACGGGCACCTCGTCACCGGCCGTCAGCAGATTGGCCAGATAGCGCAGCGGGATGCGCAGCGATTCGACGTCCGGCAGGTAGCCGTTCATCCCCAGGTCGCCGCTATTGGCGGCCGCGTTGATCGGCGACAGCGGCGGCACGTACCACACCATCGGCAGCGTCCGGTATTCCGGATGCAGCGGGAACGCGATCTTCCAGTCGATCGCCATCTTGTAGGTCGGCGAACGCCGCGCGGCGTCGATCCACGCGGCCGGCACGCCGTCGCGCTCGGCCTGCGCGATCACGGCCGGATCGTCCGGATCGACGAACAGCGACAGTTGCGCTTCGTACAGATCCTTCTCGTTCTCGGCGCTGGCCGCCTCGCCGATCCGGTCGGCGTCGTACAGCAGCACGCCGAGGTAGCGGATGCGGCCCACGCAGGTTTCCGAGCACACGGTCGGCTGGCCGGCCTCGATGCGCGGATAGCAGAAGATGCACTTCTCGGCCTTGCCGCTCTGCCAGTTGTAGTAGATCTTCTTGTACGGGCAGCCCGACACGCACATGCGCCAGCCGCGGCACTTGTCCTGGTCGATCAGCACGATGCCGTCTTCCTCGCGCTTGTAGATCGAGCCCGACGGGCACGACGCGACGCACGCCGGGTTCAGGCAGTGCTCGCACAGGCGCGGCAGGTACATCATGAAGGTGTTCTCGAACTGCCCGTAGATGTCCTTCTGCACGTTCTCGAAGTTGATGTCCTTCGCGCGCTTCTCGAACTCGCCGCCGAGGATTTCCTCCCAGTTCGGCCCCCACTCGATCTTCTCGAGCCGCTGGCCGCTGATCACCGAGCGCGGCCGCGCGACCGGCATCGCGCGGGTGTTGCCGGCTTCCTGCAGGTGCGCGTAATCGAACGTGAACGGCTCGTAGTAATCGTCTATCTCGGGCAGGTGCGGGTTCGCGAAGATCTGCGCGAGCAGCCGCCACTTGCCGCCGAGGCGCGGCTCGATCCTGCCGTCCGCGCGCCGCTGCCAGCCGCCGCGCCAGCGATCCTGGTTCTCCCAGTCCTTCGGATAGCCGATGCCCGGCTTCGTCTCGACGTTGTTGAACCACGCATATTCCATTCCTTCGCGGCTCGTCCACACGTTCTTGCAGGTCACCGAGCAGGTATGGCAGCCGATGCACTTGTCGAGGTTCAGCACCATCGCGATCTGTGCGCGGATTTTCATGACGTTTCTCCGATGCGAACGGCCTGCGTTGTCGGGTCGCTCGCGGCGTCTTCCCCGTCGAGCCAGTCGATCCTGTTCATCCTGCGCACGATCAGGAACTCGTCGCGATTCGAGCCGACCGTGCCGTAGTAGTTGAAGCCGTACGACAGTTGCGCATAGCCGCCGATCATGTGAGTCGGCTTCAGCGCGATGCGCGTGACCGAGTTGTGAATGCCGCCGCGCGTGCCGGTGATCTCGGATCCCGGCGTGTTCACGATCTTTTCCTGCGCGTGGTACATCATCACCATCCCGGACGGAATCCGCTGGCTCACGA
The DNA here is from genome assembly GCF_001547525.1 of Burkholderia anthina. GTDB lineage: Bacteria > Pseudomonadota > Gammaproteobacteria > Burkholderiales > Burkholderiaceae > Burkholderia > Burkholderia semiarida. Next base: position 787,894 of record NZ_CM003769.1, on the reverse strand, counting down.
CGGCCCGCGCACACAACGCCCCGTTCGAGTTGTAGCACTCGATCCAGTCGTTGTCGGTCGCGCCGATCGCCTTCGCGTCGTCCTCCGACATCCATACGATCGGGCCGCCGCGCGACAGCGTCAGCATCAGCAGGTTGTCGGTGTACGTGCTGTGGATCCCCCACTTCTGATGCGGCGTCAGGAAGTTCAGCACGCGCTCCGGGTTGCCGTTCGAACGCTTGCCGACCATGTGCGCGTAGCTGCCGGTGTCGATCGGCGGCTTGTATGCGCACAGCGATTCGCCGAACGCGCGCATCCACGGGTGATCCTGGTACAACTGCTGACGGCCCGTCAGCGTGCGCCACGGCACCAGCTCGTGCACGTTCACGTAGCCCGCGTTGTACGACACGTGCTCCGATTCAATCCCGCTCCACGTCGGCGACGAGATGATCTTGCGCGGCTGCGCCTGGATGTCGCGAAAGCGGATCTTCTCGTCCGCGCGCGCGGCGGCCAGGTGCGTGTGGTCAATACCGGTGATGCCGGACAGCGCGCGCCATGCCTTCACCGCCACTTCCCCGTTGGTCTCCGGCGCGAGCGCGAGAATCACCTCGGCCGCGTCGAGCGCGGTGTCGATGCGCGGGCGGCCTTGTGCGGCGCCTTGAGCGACCGTGTAGTTGAGCTCGCCGAGCAGCTTCACTTCATCCCGCGTATCCCAGCCGATGCCCTTGCCCGCGTTGCCGAGCTTGTCCATCAGGGGCCCGAGCGACGTGAAGCGCGCATACGTGTTCGGGTAGTCGCGCTCGACCGCGATCACGTTCGGCATCGTGCGGCCCGGCACCGGTTCGCATTCGCCGCGCTTCCAGTCCTGCACGTCGAACGGCTGCGCGAGCTCGCCCGGCGTGTCGTGCGCGATCGGCGCGAGCACGACGTCGCGCTCGACGCCGAGATGCCCGTCGCACAGCTCGGAGAAGCGCTTCGCGATCCCCTTGAAGATCTCCCAGTCGCTCTTCGATTCCCATGCAGGATCGACCGCCGCAGACAGCGGATGAATGAACGGATGCATGTCGGACGTGTTCATGTCGTCCTTCTCGTACCACGTCGCGGTCGGCAGCACGATGTCCGAATACATGCAGGTCGTCGACATCCGGAAGTCGAGCGTGACGAGCAGGTCGAGCTTGCCGCGCGGCGCGTCGTCGCGCCAATTCACTTCCTCGGGGCGCGCGCCGCCCGTCGCGCCGAGGTCCTCCCCTTGCACACCGTTGGTGGTGCCGAGCAGATGCTTCAGGAAATACTCGTGGCCCTTGCCCGACGAGCCGAGCAGGTTCGAGCGCCACACGAACAGGTTGCGCGGGAAGTTGCCGGGCGCGTCCGGGTCCTCGCACGCCATCTGCAGCGTGCCGGCCTTCAACCGTTGCGCGATGTCCGCACCGGCCTGCGACGGGTCGTCCAGGTTCGCGCCGACCTTCAGCGGATTCGCCGCGAGCTGCGGCGCGGACGGCAGCCAGCCCATCCGTTCCGCACGCACGTTGTAGTCGATCGGCGAGCCGTGGAACTGCGCCTTGTCCGCGAGCGGCGACAGCAGCGCGCCCGGGTCCATCGTGTCGTAGCGCCACTGGTCGGTGTGCGCGTAGAAGAACGAGGTTGCATTCATGTGCCGCGGCGGCCGGCTCCAGTCGAGCGCGAACGCGAGCGCGGTCCAGCCGGTCTGCGGGCGCAGTTTCTCCTGGCCGACGTAATGCGACCAGCCGCCGCCCGGCTTGCCGATGCAGCCGCACATGATCAGCATGTTGATGATCGCGCGGTACGACATGTCCATGTGGAACCAGTGGTTGATCCCCGCGCCGATGATCACCATCGACTTGCCCTGCGTCTTGTGCGCGTTCTCCGCGAACTGCCGCGCGACCGAGATCACGTCCGCGCGCTTCACGCCGGTGATTGCCTCCTGCCATGCGGGCGTGTAGGGCAGGTCGTCGTCGTAGCTCGCGGCCACGTCGCGCCCGCCGAGCCCCTGGTCGAGCCCGTAGTTCGCGACGAACAGGTCGTAGACGGTCGCGACCAGCATGTCGCCGTCGCGGTTCGCCACGCGCCGCACGCCGATCCGGCGCGACAGCTCGGATGCGTGCTGCGTCGAATTGAAGTGCGCATGCGGCTGGTTGCCGAAGTACGGGAACAGCACGTCGACCACGTCGTCGTGCGCGGTCGTGCACGACAGCCGCGGCGACAGCGCCGCGCCCTTCGACGTCTCGCCGCGCAGGTTCCACTTGCCCTTGTCGCTCGATCCGTCCTTGCCCTGCTGGCCCCAGCGGAAGCCGATCGAGCCGACCGGCACGACGAATTCACCGGTCGCGTCGTCGATCATCACGGTCTTCCACTCCGGATGCGCGGCTTCGTCGAGCGCGTCGTCGAAGTCGGACGCGCGCACGAGGCGCTCGGGCACGTAGCCGTCGCCGTGCGGCACGAGGCGCACGAGCGCCGGCATGTCGGTGTAGCGCTTGCAGTAGTCGATGAAGTAGTCGCTCTTGCCCGCTAAATGGAACTCCTTCAGGATCACGTGCCCCATCGCGAGCGCAAGCGCCGCGTCGGTGCCCTGCTTGGGGTGCAGCCACAGGTCGCCGAATTTCGCGCCTTCCGAGTAGTCGGGGAACACCGACACGACCTTGGTGCCGCGATAGCGCGCCTCGACGAGGAAGTGCGCGTCGGGCGTGCGCGTCTGCGGGACATTGGAGCCCCACATCATGATGAACGTCGAGTTGTACCAGTCGGCCGATTCCGGCACGTCCGTCTGCTCGCCCCAGGTCTGCGGCGACGCGGGCGGCAGGTCGCAATACCAGTCGTAGAAGCTCAGGCACACGCCGCCGATCAGCGACAGGTAGCGCGAGCCGGCGGCGTACGACACCATCGACATCGCCGGGATCGGCGAGAAGCCGACCACGCGATCGGGGCCATGACGCTCGACCGTGTAGACGTTTGCGGCCGCAACGATCTCGTTGACCTCGTCCCAGCTCGCGCGCACGAACCCGCCGAGCCCGCGCCGGCTCTGGTACGACCGGCGTGCTTCGTCGTCCTCGACGATCGAGCGCCACGCGTCGACGGCGCCCAGCGTGCGGCGGCGTTCACGCCACAGCTTCACGAGCGCGCTGCGCACCATCGGGTGCTTGAGACGGTTCGCGCTGTACAGATACCACGAGTACGATGCGCCGCGCGAGCAGCCGCGCGGCTCGTGGTTCGGCATGTCGGGGCGCGTGCGCGGATAATCGGTCTGCTGGGTTTCCCACGTGACGATCCCACCTTTCACGTAGACCTTCCACGAGCACGAACCCGTGCAGTTCACACCGTGGGTCGAACGGACGATCTTGTCGTGCTGCCAGCGCATCCGGTAACCGTCTTCCCACTTGCGGTCTTCGTCTGTGACGGCGCCGTGTCCATCGGAAAAGCGTGGCCTCGTGGTGGAGAAATAACGCAATCTATCCAGGAAATGGCTCATGGGGATCTCGTTTTTCCGGTCTTTTTGCAGACCCTGATTATTTAAGGAGGTGAAATGCCGGTTGTAAAGGACGATCGGATTTCGATCATTTCGCCCTGCTCACCGTGGTCGAACCCATTGTCAGACGGATCCAAATATCACAAGTTGATACAAATCACGGAATCGTTCATCTGCCCGCAACAATGAGGGCAAAGGGAGAGCGCTCGAATCGCGCCGCCTGCTATGCTGCGCGCAACAACCGCGGCCGAACGTGCGCGACCGGCTGTTTCTGCCCGGCCAGGTCATTGCGGGGGTGCCCGTCAAGCCGGACCAGCACGACAGCGTGATCTTCGGCACGACGGACGCGGCCGGCCGCACGGCGAGGATCCGCCTGCCGAAATGGCATCCGCAAAAGAAGTGGGTGTTCAACGCGATCGTTGGCGACGGCGACCTCGGCGAGTCGTTCCGTCTGGTCGACCCGGGCTGCCAAAAGGTGCACGTCGGCGTCCCGTGTCTGCTAGACGTGGAGAACGGATATCTGGCGGGCGGCCATTCGGATGCGAACGGATACACCGACTACGCGCAGTCGCGCACGCCGAGCAACGTCGATCTTTCGACAGGATTCCATACGATCGGCTGAACGACGTCGGCTATCGGCTCGCCAATGCGGGCGTCGCGGTCGAGCGCGGGCTCGCGATGATCGACGCATCTCGCGCAATCGCCGGACGACGCGTATGCGCTCGACAGCAAGGGCTGGCGCTGTATCGCCTCGGCCGCAACGACGATGCGCTCGCATGGTTCGACCGCGCGATCGCGATCCTCGCGAAGGACGACGACGCGCGCGAAGCCCTGGCGATCGGACTCGAGCACAAGGGCGAAGTGCTGTGGAAGCTAGGCCACCGGGATGAAGCGCGCGATGCGTTCGCGCAGGCGGAGAAAATTCAGCCGGCGAACGCCGCGCTGGCGGAAACGTTGAAGCGGTTGAACGTGCAGGCGCGCTCGGCCGGTGCGACGGCACGCGGTACGAGCCGCACGTGACGACACGCGCGGCAAGCCGCGATCGTCGGGAAACCCCACGTCACAGCTGGCGCGGATCGTCGCGGGAGAGCATGTCGACGTGTGCGGATGCGTTCGCCATCGCGCGCGACGCGACGCATCACTCCTCGCCTTTCGGCCCCGGGTTCAACATCACGACGAAGCCGGCCACGCCGACGATCAACGCGAGGGCGCCGCCGCGCAGCACCGTCGCGGCATCGAACAGCAGGCCCGTCACGACGGCCATCATTCCGGCGAGCGACATGAACACGGCGATCGCCGCGACGACGATGCGGTACTGGCGGCGTATCATCGCGCGCGCCGCGTCATGCCGCGGCCGAGGCGGCCGGCACGTCGGCGTCGTCGCCGCGAATCAGCAGCACCGGGCACTTCGAGCCGCGGACGAAGCGCTCGGCGACGCTGCCGAGGAGCACGCGCCGGATGCCGCGCCGCCCGTGCGTGCCGACCACCGCGAGATCGATCCCGCGCTCCTTCACGTAGCGTTGCAGGCGTTCCGCGATGTCCTCGCCGATGCTCTCGGTCTCGACCAGTTCCGCGTCGCCCTTCGCGCCGGCCAGCGCGATGACCTGTTCGGCTTCGCGCAGCACCTTGCGCCCGTCGTCGCGGATTTCCTCGACGAGCGCATGCGGATCGATACGGCCCGCATACGTGAACAGCACCGACTTGTCGACCACATACACGGCGCTGACGTGCGTATTGCCCGCCAGCGCCACCTTCACGGCCTCGGCAAGCGCCTGTTTCGACGAAGCGCTGCCATCGACGGCCACCATGATTTTCTCGTACATGCGAACCTCGCTGGGGTGAACTGCCGTGCGCCCTGTCGCGCGGCCATGTCACCATCATCGGCCGACAGCGGGTTCCCGTCTTGACGACGATCAAGCCGGCAGACGTCCGGCCTGCGACCGGACGACGCGGGCGCCCGGACAAGCGGCCAAGCGGAACCGGCAGTGCGAGCCACGTCGTCGATCAGGCCGCCGATCCGCATGTCGGTCGGAGCGTCCGGGCGGATTCCGCCGGCTTCCGTGCTCGCGTTGCCGCTCTCGATCCCGACACGACCGAACAGCCATCGCGCCGAAGGCGCTATCATCAACCATGCGACTTTCGTCCGGCCCTTTTTTGCCGGCCCCACTTTCAACTCGCTCAACCGACATGACAACGACTATCGAACGCGTGGACGGCGCCGCCCAGCATCTCGTCGCCGCCCGCCATGCCGGCTCGCCCGGCCCGCTGTTGCCCGATGCACTGCGTCCCGACGACATCGAGACCGCGCTCGCGATCCAGCAGCGCGTGGCCGATTTGCTCGGCGAACCCGTCGGCGGATGGAAATGCGCGCTGCCGCCGCCCGATCGCGTGATCCTCGCGCCGATCTTCGCGTCGACGATCCGCGAAGCCGATGCACCGTACCGCGTCGTCGGCGGACCGATCGTGCGGATCGAACCGGAAATCGCATTCGTGCTCGATCGCGACCTGCCCGCGCGCGAGCACCCGTACGACGAAGACGACGTGCGCGCGGCGATCCGCGAGGTGCGCATCGTGCTCGAGGTGCTCGGCTGCCGCTACGCGGAGCCCGCGCGCGCGTCGAAGTTCGAGCTGCTGGCCGACGGGCAATTCAACCAGGGCCTGTGCGTCGGCCCGGTCGTGCCCGATGGGTTGAACGTGCCGCTCGCGACGCTGGCGTTGTCGTTCGAAGGCGCGCTGAACCGCACGATCGACGGCAGCCATCCGGACGGCGATCCGCTCAAGCCGCTGGTGTGGCTCGTCAATTTCCTCGCGTCGCGCGGCGACGCGGTGCGCGCCGGCCAGATCGTGACGACCGGCTCGTACGCGGGCGCGATCGACGTGCCGCTCGGCGATGCGCTGACGGTCCGCTTCGGCGAGCTCGGCAGCCTGTCGGTGACGTTGACCGCGTGACGGTTCGGTCGCTTTCACGCTCCCGTCCGCCATGTCGCTGACACCGCTTCCCGCCCTGCTCGACGCGACGCTGCGCACCGTCGCGCGCCGTTACCGGCTGCCGCCGCTCGACCGCGCGTCGGCGCTGACCGACGCGACGAACCCGGCCACCGCGCTGGCGATCGTGATCGAGGAAGCGCGCAGCATGCGGGCGGACGGCCACGCGCCCGGCGCGGACTTGCGGCAGCGCTTCATCGACGCGCTCGGGCGGATGATCCGCGATGCGATGGATCCGTCGTCCGGCGATCCGTCGTTTCAGGCATCGGTGCTGCGCCACGATGCGCCGAACGTGCGCGAATACGCGTCGTTGTCCGCGCACGCGGAGCAGGACCGGCGCGCGCTGCACTCGGCCGTCAATGCGATCGCGCACCCGGCCAAGCTCGAGCGCAGCGCCCACGCATGGCAACGCGACGGCCTCGCGCGCCTGCACGCGGCCGCGGCCGCGGCGTCGTGGGCCGAACTGCACGCGGCGCTCGCGCACCTGCTCGCGCGGCCCGAGACGGCGACCGACGCGGCATTCGAGCAGGACATCGTCAGGCTCAAGGACAGCCCCGCGCTCGAACGCATGCTGCGGCTCGATGCGCTCGCCGCGGACGAGGACGTCCGTCGCTACCGCGCGCTGTGGGTGCGGCAAGGGCCGCTCGTCGGCAGCACGGTGGCCGTCGCGCAAGGCGCCGCGTCCCAGCGGCGCGGCGCGGCCGTCGAAGCGCTGGCGGCACAGGCGCTCCGCGCGGTGGCGAGCCGGCTCGACGCGGTGGACGAGCAGCGTACCTACCGCGTGGTCACGTCGATGCGCGTGCCGTCGTCGATCCCGGGCCGGCACGACCGCGCGAAAACCGAATGGGACGCGATCCTGCTCGAACGGGCGCGCGGCGGCGACCCGGCGCCTGCGTGGAACGTGCGCTTCCTCGTCGAGGCGAAGGCCTCCGCGGATGCCGCGACGACCGATCTGCCGCGGCTGCTGCGCGGCCTGAACCTGCTCGCGCAGGCGGATCCCGACACGGTCTATGCATTCGAGACGCATCAGGGCACGGTGCGCGTGCATGGCGCATCGCTGCACGCATTGACGACCGACGAAGCGGCGCTGCCGCGCGAAGTGCTGTATTGCTGCGACGCGTCCGCGGACGCGACGCCGCGCCTGCTCGGCGCCGCGAGCCGGATGCAGTTGCTGTCCGCGCAGGCGAGCCTCGAATACGCGAGCGCGCTCGCGCGGCGGCCGGACGCCGATCCGGACGGCCTCGGCGTCATCTGGCATGCCCTGCTGACGCTGCCGCAATGGCAAGCCGTGCTGCATCAGTACCCGTCGTTGCGGCAAGTGCGCGAGCTGATGGTGGCCATCGACGATTTGCGCGCCACGCTCGACGAAATGGACGACGGAGGCATCGCCAGCAGCGTGTGCGCGTGAGGCGCGGGCACGGCCGCGACGCTCGCGCGCGCCCGGCTCGGTTGGCGCCCCGCCGGCCGTCACGCGGCGTGAGGTACGATACGCGCCGGGGCAGCGCGCCCCCCCCTGAGAGACCCGGCCGTCGCGGCCCCTAACCAGCACAAGAAAAATGCGAAAAACACCGACGCTGCACCGCCACCTGTTCTCCGCGCTGGCGGCCAGCCTGCTCTGGATGCCGGCCGCCCATGCCAGCGGCGACGACGGCTGCTACGTGCCGACCACGCTCCGGCAGGCTTCATACTCGTGCGGCAACGTGCCGATGCTGACGCCCGCCAACGACACGCGCATCAACGCGATGCTGATGATGGCCGACAGCGCCAAGGTCGCGCAGGTGTTCCCGGACCCGAAGACCATCCCGGCGAAAGAGCGGATCAACCAGATCGTCGTGCCGTTCCCGATGGATTTCTCCGGATGGATCTACATCGGCCAGAAGGAGCCCGACAAGATCGGTAGCGCGGCGGACGCCGATGCGTCGTCGAACCGGTACGCGGACGGCGAAGGCAGCATCTGCCGCAGCATGAGCGCCGGCGCGGACGCGTTCAACGAAGCACTCGGCAGCGCCGGCGGCCTGCCCGCCGACGAAGCCGCCCGCCTGCGCGCGGCACGCGCCGACATCGCGCAGAAAACCTGTGGCGCGGGCGCCGCGAGCGCCGCGTGGGCGAAGCCGCCGGTCAAGTCGCCGCTCGGCCAGCAGTTCGCCGCGTACCTCGACGGCACGAACGCGTTCTATCGCGCCGACTTCCTCACCGCGACCCGCGCGTTCGCGAACGCATCGCACAGCGCGGACCCGTGGCTGAAGGAAACCGGCCTCTACATGGCCGGGCGCGCGCAGTTGAACGCCGCGCAAGCCAACGTATTCGACCACGACAGCCCGACGCCGACGCGCGCGCGCGTGACGAAGGTGTCGCTCGACGCGGCGAACACCGTGTTCCGCACCTACCTGAAGGTGTATCCGAAGGGACGCTATGCGGTGTCCGCGGCCGGGCTGTTGCGACGGGTCGCGTGGCTCGGCGGCAACGTCACGCAGCAGGCCGACCTGTACGGCCATGCACTCGCGCGCTGGTCGCCGGCGACGTCGAACGTACCGCTGATGCAACTGGCGAACGAACTCGACAGCAAGCTGCTGTTCGGCCCGGAATTCGACGCCGGCCAGATCCAGTCGCCGACCGTGCTCGCCACCGTCGACCTGCTGCGCATGCGCGCGTCGGACAGCAGCGATGCGAGCCGCAAGCCGATGACCCTCGACGAACTGCAGGCGCAGAAGCCGCGCTTCGCGAACGCGCCCGCGCTGTACGACTACCTGCTCGCGACCTGGTACGTGCAGATCGGGCACAAGCCGGACGCCGCCCTCGATCTGCTGCCGCGGACGCCCGCCGCGCCGCTCGACTACTTCGGCCTCAGCCAGCAGGCGCTGCGCGGGTTCGCGCTGGAGGACAGCGGCCAGAACGACACGGCCCGCCAGCTGTGGCGCGACCTGATCCCGCTCGCGAAATTCCGCTTCCAGCGCGAAATGCTGGAACTCGCGCTCGCGATCAACCTGGAACAGGCCGGGCTCGTCAACGACGCGTTCGCCGACGATTCGCTCGTGCAGAACGCCGCGATCCGTGCGGTGCTGCTGCAGCGCGCGGCCAATGCCGACCTGTTGCGCGCGCAGGCGCAGAATCAGGCGACGAGCGGCGCGCTGCGCGACACCGCGCTGTATACGCTGCTGTACAAGGAACTCACGCGTTCGCACTACGCGGACTTCCTCGCCGATACCGCGCTGGTGTCGGGCACGCCCGCCGATCCGTTGAAGCCGTTCATCGCCGCCGGCGCGAAAAACGACGACGGCTACACGTGCCCCTCGGCGCGCGACATCGCCGCGACGCTGCAGCAGAATCCGGCCGATCCGAAAGGGCTGAACTGCCTCGCCGATTTCGTGCGCGTGCATCCGCCGGCGTCGGGCCTCGAAATCGATCCGGTGCCCGCGTGGGTCCGCAACGGATCGAGCGCGGCCGCCACGCGCGTGCCGCCGACACTCGGCGCGGCGCCGTCGCAGTTCGCCGGCAAGCCGTACGAGCGGATGTCGAGCTACGTGACGGTGATGGCCGATACGCAGGCGAACCCGAACGATCGCGCGTACGCGTTCTACCGTGCGATCAGGTGCTATGCGCCGGCCGGCGCCAACGAATGTGGCGGCAAGGAGGTGTCGAAGAGCACGCGCAAGCGCTGGTTCGACACGCTGAAGACCGCCTATCCGGGCAGCCCGTGGGCGCAGAAGCTCCGCTACTACTGGTAGGTCGCATGAAGCGCATCGCGTGCGTCGCGCTGCTGCTGGCCGCGCGCGTCGCGCTGGCCGGCACCGTCGACGCCGCGCGGTACGACGCGTTCTGGCTATGGGCCGGCGTGAAGCCGCAGGCGGTCGTGCGCGACGCGCGCATCGTCTACGTGCTGCAAGGACAGATCGAGGCGTCGCCGCGGGACGAGTCGCAGGTGCGCGTGATCGCGCAGGGCGTCGCGCTGCCGCCCGCGCCCCACGCGCGCGTGTGGCTCGTCTATCGTGCGCATACGCTGCGCTGGACGCCGCGCGTCACGCGGATCATGCTCGCGCAGCTCGCGCGCTGGCGTGCATCGGGCCGCACGATCGCCGGCATCCAGATCGATTTCGATGCGGGCACGCGCCACCTGCAGGATTACCTCGCGTTCCTGCGCACGCTGCGCGAGACCTTGCCCGCCGATTGCCGGCTCAGCATCACGGGGCTGCTCGACTGGAGCAGCCGCATCGATACCGACCAGGTCAACGCGCTCAAGGGCATCGTCGACGAGGTGGTCGTGCAGACCTACCAGGGCCGCCGCACGATCCCCGACTATGCGGCGTACCTGCCGCGCGTCGCGCGGCTGCAACTGCCGTTTCGCATCGGCGTGATCCAGGGCGGCGACTGGGACGCGCCGCCGTATCTCGCGACGAACCCGTGGTTCCGCGGCTACGTCGTGTTCCTGCGCAACGGCTGAAACCCGTCCACGCTGATAACGGGCCGCACGCGACGCCAACGAAGCGGTAACGCCGAACGCCGCGGCAGTACGCTGCACTAAGCGGCGCCCGCGATCATGCTGCCGAGCCCGGCGAGCGCAATCGCGAGCAGCGCGAGCGCCGACGACGCCGAGATCCATCGCTGCTTCCGATGCATCGCCGGGTGGTTGATCGCCGCCATATAGCCGGTCAGGATCGTGAAATCGACCGCGATCCACAACGCGGCGAGGATCGCGAGGCTCACGCGCGAATCGGGCGTGATGGCGACGAACTGCGGAAAGAACGCGACGAAGAACAGCAGGTCCTTCGGGTTCGCGATGCCGACGAGGAAACCGCGCACGACGCCCGGCAAACCGCGCGGCCGCGCCCCGGGGCCGCCCGCCGCGGGTTCGCCCGCCGCGGGTTCGCCCGCGGCCGCTTCCCCCGCGGCCGCGCCGTCGCCGCCACGCTCACGGGCGGCGCGCCATTCGCCGAGCAGCGTCCGGATGGCGAGCCCCGCGATGAACAGGCACCCCGCGACATGCAGCCCGGCAAGCAGGCGGGCGCTGACCATCACGACGCCGAACACCATCAGCATCGCACCCGCGATCATCACGAGGCTCGCGGCGTTCGCGCCCACCGCGGTCAGCACGCCCTGACGGAACCCGCGTCGCGCGACGGTGCCCGTCACGAGCATCACGACCGGGCCGGGCGTCGCGATGAGCAACACGATCGCGGCGAGGTAGGCGAACAGCAGCGGGTAATGGAACGTCATGACAAAAAGTTCAGTTTGATGAGTCGCGGACGTACACGTCACAGTGGCATCATGGAGGCCCGATATCGCGAAAGACACGGCGATAAGCAGTATCACGCGCCCGATCTGCCGAGCTAAAACGGAAAATCCTGTCTGATGACATGAGTTTTATTCATACTCGAAATCCATGAAAGCCAAACCGCTTCCGCCCGTCTATGCGTTGCGCGCATTCGAGAGCGCCGCGCGCACCGGCTCGTTCACGCTGGCCGCCGAGGAACTGAGCCTGACGCAAAGCGCGGTCAGCAAGCACGTGAAGACGCTCGAGGCCTACTTCGGCCGGAAGCTGTTCGTCCGACGCGGGCCCAGGATGACCGTGACGGCGGAAGCCCATATCTTCGCGGCCGGCCTCAGGCGCGGGTTCCGGCAGATCGAGGAAGCGTGCATGCTGTTCCGCACGCAACGCGACGTGCTGCGGCTCAAGGCGCCCTCCACGCTCACGATGCGCTGGCTGCTCGACGCGCTGGCCGCCTTTCGCGGCACGCGGCCGGCGTTCGAGGTGCAGATCGCGAGCGTGTGGATGGATGTCGATACCGTGGATTTTTTCAGCGAATCCTACGATTGCGCGATCCTGCTCGGCGCGGGCAAGTTCGGCGAAAGCACGCATTGCGTGAAGCTGTTCGACGAATGGCTGATTCCGGTGTGCTCGCGGGCCACCGCCACGCTCGCGCGTACGAATCCCGCCGCGTGCGAGCTGATCCATCCGTCGCCCGACCGGCGCGACTGGCGCCGCTGGCTCAACGGCAGCGGTCACGATCTCGATGTGGACATCACGCGCGGGCAGGTGTTCGACATGCTCGAACAGGGGATCGCGGCGGCCATCGCCGGCCACGGGATGTCGATCGGCGACCTCGCGCTGTGCGCGACGGCCCTCGACCAGAAGCAGCTCGTGCTGCCGTTCAAGACGGCCGTGAGCACCGGCGATGCGTACTACCTCGTGTGGCCGGAAGACTCAGCGAAGGCCGCGCAGGTGCGCGAGTTGCATGCGTTCCTGGCCGGCCGGATGCCGCGCCTCGCGCATCCGGGCGTTCGCTTCGTCGATTTGGGGTGAAACAGAGGGCGGGCGATCGGCCCTTTTGCACGCGCGGCCGGATCGCCTGCTTTCAATCGCGGCGCCGCCCGCCGCGGGGTGCCGGCGCCGCCACCGTCATGCCCGCACGAACGCCAGCAGATCGGCGTTGAGCACGTCCGCATTGACCGTCAGCATGCCGTGCGAATAGCCCGGGTACGTCTTCAGCGTGCCGTTCTTCAGCAGCTTGATCGACTTCAGCGCGGCATCCGCGATCGGCACGATCTGATCGTCCTCGCCGTGCAGCACGAGCGTCGGGACGGAGATCGACTTCAGGTCGTCGGTCTGGTCCGTTTCCGAAAACGCCTTGATGCCGTCGTAATGCGCCTTCGCGCCGCCTTCCATCCCCTGCCGCCACCAGTTGCGGATCACGCCCTGGTGCACGGTCGCGCCTTCGCGATTGAACCCGTAGAACGGACCGCTCGCCACGTCGAGGAAGAACTGCGCGCGATTGTCGGCGAGCGCTTTCCGGAAGCCGTCGAACACCTCCAGCGGCAGGCCTTCGGGGTTCGATTCGGTTTTCAGCATCAGCGGCGGCACCGCGCTGACCAGCACGGCCTTCGCGACGCGGCCGGCCGGCTCGCCGTGCTTCGCGACGTAGCGCGCCACTTCGCCGCCGCCCGTCGAATGGCCGACATGCACCGCATTGCGCAGGTCGAGCGCCTCGACGACCGCGAACGCGTCCGCCGCGTAATGGTCCATGTCGTGGCCGTCCCAGACCTGCGCCGAGCGGCCGTGCCCGCGCCGGTCGTGCGCGATCACGCGATAGCCGTGCTGGACGAAGAACAGCAGTTGCGCATCCCAGTCGTCGCTGGAAAGCGGCCAGCCGTGGTGGAACATGACGGGCTGCGCGTCTTTCGGACCCCAATCCTTGTAGAAAATCTCGACGTTGTCCTTCGTGGTGACGTATGGCATCGCGGTACTCCTGTGAGGTGGATGAACGTGGCGAACGGGCCGCTGCCATTATCGGCTTTATTGTGAAACCACGACGCCATCGTGCAATGCGATGGCCGATCCTCCACCAGCAGGAAACGGACGCGGCGGCACGCGTCAGCCGTCCGTCGACACCGTCAGCGCCTCCCACGCGCGGATTTCGTCGTCCAGCGCCGCCAGCTTGCTCCGCACGAGCCGCAGCGCGTCGCTGCCGAGCAGCAGATGCGCGGGCGGATGGTCCGCCGCGATGACGGCGAGCATCGCCCGCGCGGCCTTCGCGGGGTCGCCCGGCTGCTTGCCGCTCTTTTCCTCGCGCGCACGGCGGATCGGGTCGAACAGCGCGTCGTAGTCGGCGATCGAGCGCGGCGTGCGCGCCATCGAGCGGCCGGCCCAGTCGGTGCGGAACGAACCGGGCGCGACGGCCGTCACCGCGATGCCGAACGGCTCGAGTTCCTTGCCGAGGGTCTCGGAAATGCCCTCCAGCGCGAACTTGCTGCCGCAGTAGTACGCGATGCCCGGCATCGTGATGTGCCCGCCCATCGACGTGATGTTCAGGATGCGGCCGCGCCGGCGTTCGCGCATGAACGGCACGACGGCCTTCATCATCGCGACCGCGCCGAACACGTTCACGTCGAACTGCCGGCGCATCTCGTCGAGCGGCGACTCCTCCATGATCCCTTCGTGCCCGTAACCCGCGTTGTTCACCAGCACGTCGACGGCCCCGACGTTCGCCTCGATGTCCGCGACGACGCCGTCGATCCGCTCGAAATCGGTCACGTCGAGCACGCGTGCGACGGCCGCCTGCGCGGACAGCGCCTCGAAGTCGCGCGCCGCCTGCGCGCTGCGCACCGTGCCGACCACCGTGTGGCCGGCGGCCAGCGCTTCCTGGGCCAGCGCGCGGCCGAAACCGCTGCTGACGCCGGTAATGAGCATGATGTTGCCGGATGCCATGTGAGCTTCTCCCGAATGTCGATTCAAGCGTGCATACTAGTCTGACGAACGACGCTAAATAAGCCCGATTCCGCTGATTTTCTTGCACAAAACTATGAGCACCGTGTCCGTCTCCGCCCAACCTCCAGCGCTGTCGCCGCGCGACCGGAAGCGCCTGCTGGCGCTGCTGCGCGCGCTGGCGCCGAACGAGGGCTACAACCTGACCGCGCTGCCGAGCGTGCGCATCCTGCGCTCGAACCGCGCGCAGTCGCGCACGCCGGTGCTGTACGACCCGGGCATCGTGATCGTGTGCCAGGGGTCGAAGCGCGGCTACTTCGGCGGCGAGTGCTATCTGTACGACGAACACCATTACCTGGCCGTCTCCGTGCCGGTCCCGTTCAGCATGGAAACCGACGCGACGCCGGAGCGCCCGCTGCTCGCGCTGTACCTGCACCTCGATTTCACGCTGGCCGCCGAACTCGCCGCGCAGATCGACCGCGTGGGCGTCGCGGAAACGGTGCAGGCGCCGAAGAGCATGATGTCGACGCCGATGGACGAAGCGATGCACGCGTCGGTGCTGCGTTTCGTCGACGCGATGCAGCGGCCGCTCGACGCCGCCGTGCTCGGCCCGGCGCTGCTGCGCGAGCTGTATTTCCGCGTGCTGACCGGCGCGCAGGGCCACGCGATGCGCAGCGCGCTGGCGATGCGCGGGCAATACGGCCGGATCGGGCGGTCGTTGCGCATGATCCACGCCGATTACGCGCGGCCGCTCGACGTGTCGCAACTGGCCGACGAAGCCGGCATGAGCGTGCCGAGCTTTCACAGTCACTTCAAGGCGATCACGCAAGTGTCGCCGATGCAGTACCTGAAATCGACGCGGCTGCATCAGGCGCGGCTGTTGATGGTGCGCCAGGACCTGACGGCGGAGGCGGCCGGCTATGCGGTCGGCTATACGAGCCCGTCGCAGTTCAGCCGGGAATTCAAGCGCCTGTTCGGCTTGACGCCGGCGAAGGAAGCGCAGCGCATGCGCGCGAGCTTCGCGATTCCGGAAGCGTTCGACGATGCGGTGTTCGTGTCGTCGCATTGACGTCGTTGACGTGTGCCGAACCCCGGCCGCGACGCACGCGTTCATCGCGCCGCATCGAGCGCGCGGCCGGGCGGCGACTTCAGGATGAACGCGGTCACGCCCCGGATGCCCTGCGGCGCCAGCGCGAGACTTCGGCTCTCGGGCCGGCGGCTGGCCGTCGCGGTCGCGGACAATACCGAGGCAGTGATGGCAGAATTCGGCGACCAGTCGCCCGACCACGCGACGCTGACGACCCATCCGGTCATCGCGCTGCTCGCGGTCGAGTCCATCAAGGCCGACGTGAGTGGCCGCGTCTTGATCGACGCGATGAGTCCGGCAGAATACCGGAAAGTGCTGAAGCATCCCCACATGCAGGCGATGCTCGCACCGCTCGACAAACAGGGCTGACCCACACGAGATACCGATGACCCAGTACACCTTCCGCCTGCTGAACGTCTTCGCCGAATCGACGTTCGGCGGCAACCCGCTGTGCGTGTTCGATGATGCGCGCGGCATGGACGACGCGACCATGCAGGCGCTGGCCGTGCAGTTTAATCTGTCGGAGACGACCTTCGTGCTGCCGTCCGAGCGCGCGCATGCACGCGTGCGCATCTTCACGCCCGGCTACGAGATGGCTTTCGCGGGCCATCCGACGCTCGGCACCGCGCACGTCGTGCGGGACCTGCTCGAGGCAGGCGATGCGCTGTCGCTCGAATTCAAGGCCGGCGTCGTCGACGTCGCCGCGCGCGGCGACGTGTGGACCTTCATCGCGCCGCACGCCGGCATGCCGAACACCGCGCCGTGCGCGTTGCCGAATGCGCAGGTCGCGGCGCTGCTAGGGCTCGCGGAAAGCGATCTGCTCGCGCCGCCGCTGTGGGTCGACACCGGTGCCGACCAGTTGCTGGTCGCGCTCAAGGACCCGGCCGCCGTGCGGCGCGCGCAGCCCGATAGCGCGCACCTCGACGTCTGGCCGCGAAGCAGCCTCGGCCGCAAGACCGCCTATGTGTTCGCGTTCGACGCCGCGCGCCCGGGAACGGTCGTGTCCCGCTACTTCTTCGTGAAGCAAGGCGGCGGCGTGTCGGAAGACCCAGGCACCGGATCGGCCTGCGCGAATCTGGGCGGCTGGCTGCTCGCCGCCGGACACGATCTGCCGGCCGCGTTTCGGGTCGAGCAAGGCGAAGCCGTCGGCCGGCCCTGCCTGCTGCGCTTGTCGGTCGATGCCGCGGGCGAAATCGGCGTCGGCGGGCGCGTGATCGAAATCGGGCGCGGCGTGATCAACGTGTGACCGACGCACGCCCGCCGATGCCGACGCCGACGCTCATCGCGCGCCTACCCGCCACACCGTCACTTCGTGCAGCGTCTCGCCCGGCTTGAGCGCCGTCGACGGGAAGGCCGGATGATTCGGCGAATCGGGAAAATGCTCGGCCTCCAGCGCGAACGCATCGGTTTGCCGGTAGGCCGTCCCGCCCTTGCCCGCGACACTGCCGTTCAACCCGTTGGCCGTATAGAACTGCAGCCCCGGCTGCGTCGTGTACAGCTCGAGGAACCGCCCGGACGCCGGGTCGTAAGCGCGCGCGGCAAACGCCGGCGCCGTCTGGCCGCCCTGATCGAGCACCCAGTTCTGATCGTAGCCATGCGCGATCGCAAGCTGCGGATACGCATCGCGCAAATGCGCGCCGATCGGCGTCAACTGGCGCAGATCCATCGGCGTGCCCGCGACGCTCGCCAGTTGCCCGGTCGGAATCGACGTGCCGTCGGTCGGCGTGAAACGCGATGCGGCGATCTCGATCAGTTGCCGCTCGACGCTGCCGGCCGCCTGCCCCGCCAGATTGAAGTAGCTGTGGTTGGTCAGGTTGACGACCGTGTCCCGGTCGGTCGTCGCGCGGTAGTCGATGCGGATCTCGTCGTCGCGGGTCAGCGTGTAGGTGACGTCCGTCGTCAGCGTGCCGGGGAAGCCGTTCTCGCCGTCGGGGCTCACGTAGCGCAGCGTGACGCTCGAACCGGCCGCGTCGCTGTGCGTGCCGGTGACCTTCCACACCTTCGCGTCGAAACTGTCCGGGCCGCCGTGCAGCGTGTTCGGCCCGTCGTTGACCGGCAGCGTCCACGTCTTGCCGCCGAGCGTGAAACGCCCGCCCGCGATGCGGTTCGCATACCGGCCGATCAGCGCGCCGAAATGGATGTTGCCGTTGTGCGCTTCGTAGTCGCGCAGCGAATCGAAGCCGAGCACGATGTCGGCAACGTGGCCGGTGCGGTCGGGCACGTCGAGCGCGGTCACGATGCCGCCGTACGTGATGACTTTCAGCGTCACGCCGTGCCGGTTCGCGAGCGTGTACTGGCTCACCGCCTGCCCGCTCGCGGTCGTCCCGTAATCGGCGCGGCTGATCGACACGTCGGGCGCCGCCGATGCGACGGCTGCGTGCAGCCCGAACGTTGCGAACACACCTATCGCGAGCATCGGTTGTCGCGGCCAGCGTCGTTTCATGAAAATCTCCAAGGTGGTGCGGCCCGTGCAGGCGCGCAAGTTGCATGCCCGCACGGCGCCACGTTTGCCATGCTGCGCGCATCGTCCGCCCGAGCGAGCGCCGCCATGAACGCCGTCTCCGCCGATATCGCACGCACGCTGCGCGCCGCCCGCGATGCCTGCTTCGGCGCGGCGGCCGTGTGGCCGCTCGTCGAGCGCGCATACGGCGAGCCGCGGCGCTTCGATCACACGCTCGCGCATCCGGCGGAATTGTTCGCGCACCTCGCGCCGTATCGTACGGAACCGCCGTGGCCGGCCATCGAGTTCGCGGCAAGGGCCCATGACGTCGTCTACGCGACGACGCTGCAGGACGACGCAGACAACGAAGCGCGCAGCGCTCGTGCGGGTCGCGAACACGCACTGTACCGCGTCATGGTTGCACGCGCACGCATCGCATCCGTCCATGGCCCGCGATCTCGTGCTG
This sequence comes from Burkholderia anthina, assembly GCF_001547525.1. GTDB lineage: Bacteria > Pseudomonadota > Gammaproteobacteria > Burkholderiales > Burkholderiaceae > Burkholderia > Burkholderia semiarida. Next base: position 769,259 of record NZ_CM003769.1, on the reverse strand, counting down.
GCCACGCAGTCGCACCGGCTGCCCGAAACATACGCCGCCGATCCGCCATGGCAGCGCGCGGTGCGGACCGGCGCACGCCGCCTCCGCATCGCGACGATCACGATCACGTATGGTCCGCGCGCCACCGGCGAGGCGTGACACCGGTCAAGCGCGTGAAGGTTCGCGAGAAATGGCTTTGATCCGCGAAGCCGCACGCGGCGGCGATCAGGCTCAACGGCACGTCCGGGTTGCGCATCCATTCCTTCGCCCGTTCGACGCGCTGCACGATGAGCCAGCGATGCGGCGGCAGCCCGGTCGTCCGATGAAACGCCTTGACGAAATGACTGCGAGACAGCCCGCACGCGCTCGCCACGTCGGCCAGCCCGATGTTGCCGTCGAGATGCGCGAGCAGCAGCTCTTTCGCGCGGCGTGCCTGCGACGGCGTGAGCTTGCCGTCCGACTTTTCCCGCCGTTCGCCGATGCCGCCGTACCGGCACGCGACGTGCGCCTGAAACGCCAGCCCCACGTGATCGATGAAGATCTGCGACGCCTCGTCCGGCCGGGCCAGCGCGGGCAGCAGCGCGCGTCCGAGCGCATGGATGACCGAATCGTGGGTGCTCAGATGCGGCGGCAGATAAAGCTGCGGCCGCCGTCGGCCGCCGAGGTCGTCGACCGTTTCCTCGAGCGTGTGGCGCGGCAGATGGAAATGCAGGCAATCGAACGCGCCCTTCAGGTCGGCCACCCAGCGACGGTCGAGATCGTAGATCGACACGGTTCCCGCGTCGTACGGGACGAACGGCGCGGGGCGGCCATCGAGCCACAGATCCTGTTCGCCGAACGCATGCAACTGCAAGACGATCAGATCCGTATTCTCCAGTTCATAGGGCGCGGTCAGCCCCATGTTCCGGCGCAAGGTCTTGAGTCGGACGATACCGATTTGCCCCTTCGGCAACGCCTGCGTGACGATGGTCTGCCTGACGTCGGCCGGGATGAAATCGGAGGATGCGGTGTCCGGCTGAGCGGTGGTCATGGGACGATGCGAAGACACGAATGGCAGGAGTGGCCACTCTAGCAAATCCCGGTGACGCACGCCGCTCGCGCCGCGGCGGCACTGGTATGATGCGCCAGCCACCCCCTACCGGAATTTGCGATGAAGCTGTCATTCGAAGCGCTCGAAGCCCTGGACGCGATCGACCGCACCGGAACCTTTGCCGAAGCCGCGGAACTGCTGCATCGCGTGCCGTCCGCGCTGACCTACCTCGTGCAGAAACTTGAAAGCGATCTCGGCGTGGCGCTGTTCGACCGCAGCGGCCGGCGCGCGAAACTCACGCATGCGGGACGCATCGTCGTCGAGGAAGGCCGCCGCCTGCTGCGCGCGGCCGAGCAACTCGAACTGAAGGCGCTGCGTGCGCAACAGGGCTGGGAAACGGAAGTGCGCGTCTGCATCGACGAAATCCTGCCGTTCGGCGCGCTGTGGCCGTACGTCCACCGCTTCTACGCGCTCGGAATGGACACGCGGCTGCGGCTGTCGACCGAAGTGCTCGGCGGCGCGTGGGATGCGCTGATTTCGCGGCGGGCCGATCTCGTCGTCGGCGCGGCGGGCGAACCGCCGGAATTGCCGGGCATCGTCGCGCGGCCGATCGGCTCGCTCAGGCACGTGTTCGCGGTCGCGCCGTCCCATCCGCTCGCGGCGTTGCCCGAACCGCTCGCGATGGCGTCGGTCGTCCAGTATCGCGGCGCGGTGATCAGCGATACGTCGCGCGAATTGCAGCCGCAGTCGGTCGCGATCGATGCGGGCCAGCCTTACCTCGCGGTACCGACGCTGGCCGCGAAACTGGAAGCGCAATGCGAAGGGCTCGCGGTCGGCACGCTGCCGGAATGCATCGCGGCGCGCGCGATCGCCGACGGCAAGCTCGTCGCGCGCCAGGTGACGGGCATGCGCGACACCACGCACTGCTATCTCGCGTGGCGCGGCGACGAGGCGGGCCGCGCGCTGCACTGGTGGGTCGAGCAACTCGACCAGCCGGATCTCGTCGAGCGTTTCACGACACCCGACTGACGCGCCCGTTCACCGCCCGCCGGCACGCCGAGGCCGCAAGCGCTGCCGCCCGGCCGACCGCCGACGACTGACGGCCCGGCATCGCACGCGTCACGCAGCGCCCCGGCACGGCGCCACGCGCCGCGACGGCAAGCGCACGTCCATCCCGTCCCGCCGGCGACCCTCACGATCCACGCCGCGCGTCAGCCGAGCGAATCGTGCAGCCGCTTCATTTCCTTCTCGAGCCATCCGATCAGGCTGAACCCCGCGTGCGCCTGCTCGACCGGCGGCATCATCATCCTTTCCTCGGTCGCGACATGTTCGGTGAGCGACTCGCACATCAGCCTGCCGAGCGCCGGCTTCCTGCCGATCAGCGCCGCCAGATCCTCGCTGCGAAGCTGATGCACGGTCATCGCGGTCACCGCGTGGACGGTCGCATGAAGCCGCGTGCCGGCGAGCACGACCGACTGCCCGATCGCATCGCCGGGCGCCATCCGCCGGACTTCGACGTCGCCCGCCGCGCCCGGCACGAACACCGCCGCGACGCCCGATTCGACGATCGTCAGCACGCGCGACTCGGCATTCGACGCATAGATCACGTCGCCCTTGCCGAACGAACGCGATACCAGCGCATCGGCCAGCACAGCCAGATCGTCGTCGTCGACGCATGCGAACAATTCGACCGCCCGCAACAGCAGCAGCCGGCGCGATACCGGATGCGCTTGCGATGTGGATGACGACGCACACGCCGGCGCGGCGCCCGCGAGCGGCCGCCACGCGACGCCCGCCGCAGCCAGGTGCCGATGCGCGAGATCGTAGAGCGCGTTGCGCACGGTGGTTTTCTTCTGCAGTGCGTCGACGTAACAGATGAGTTCGTACTGGATCGCGTTCGCGCGGAACGCCTTCACGACGGCGATCGGCGCGGGGCGCGCGAGCACGTCGAGCGAACTCGCCGCGGCGCGCTCCAGTGCGCCGACGGCGACGGCCGGCCGCACCGCGGGATCGAGGTCGAGCGCGAGCGTGACGCCGTGCAGGCCGGCCGGCTCGCTGAGGTTCACGATCGTGGCGCGCGCCGCCGCGCTGTTCGGCACGACAACGAGGTTGCCGAGGCTGTCGATCAGCTTCGTCGCGCGCCAGTTGCTCTCGACGATCCGCCCTTCGAGCTCGCCGATCGACACCGTATCGTCGAGCCGGAACGGTTGCGTGGTATTCAGCACGAGCCCGGAGAACACGTCGTTCAGCGTGTTCTGGAGCGCGAGACCGAGTATCACCGCGACGGCGCCGGAGGTCGCGACGAGGCCGCTCAACGGCAGGCCGAGCACGTAGCCCAGCGCGGCCACCGCAGCCGTGCCGAACACAATGCCCGCGGCGATGTCGTGAAAGAGCCGCTGGCTGTGCCATGCACGCGGCAGCAGCAGATGATTGAGCAGCAGGCTGAACACGATCGCGCACTGGAGCCACCATGCGATGCAGATCGCCTGGACCGCGATCCTGTCGAGCCCGCCGATCGATGCGGGCACCGCGAGCGGGCTCACGCCGGTCGCGAACAGCACGGCGCTCAGCGCGGCGAACGCCGCACAGCGCCGGATCGCGCGCGTCACGGGGCGCGCGCGCCCGAACAGCCGCCACGCGGCGAGATCGGCCAGCACGATCGGCGCGCCGTAGATCGCCGTATCGGAGAAATTCAACATGTCGGATCGCCATCGCGGCGCGCGAAAGGGTCAAGGCGGCAAGACGAACGTCGCCGCGGGAACGGAATCATCGGACGCATCGCGTGCCGGCCGTCGTCGCGCCGGTCGCGGCTAGTCGCGCCGGCGCGCGACGCCCGGCAACGGCAACACGTAGCGGCCGGCGCCCGCGATCGCGATCGTGCCGAACAGGATCAGCAGCATCCATGCGAACTGCGCTTCGCGCAGCGGCCAGTCCGGGTGCACGAACACCAGCGCGACGAGCGTGACGATCATCACCGGCAGCGCCGCGAGCCTCGGGAACAGGCCGACGATCATGAGGATCGGGCACACGACCTCCGCGAAGATCGCGAACACGATCGACAGCGTGCGGCCGAGATGGAACGGATCCTCGATGGCGGCGGCTTCGGCCGTGTAATGCAGGATCTTCGGCAGGCCGTGAACCACGAGCAGCAGCACGCTGGCCGATACACGCAGGAACAGCAGGCCGAGATCGGTCGCGTGGCTGGAAAGGTCGGAGTGGGCAGGATTCATGCGGCGTTTCGTCGATTGAGCGGGATGCACGGCGGCGTGCGCCGGGTGGCATGCCGCGCGGGCACGCCGTGGCGGCGCATGCCGACGGCATGCCGGCGCCCGCCGTTCAGGCAATCTACGCGTGCCGCCTGCCGCTGTCCTGTATCCGGGCTGAATCGTTCTGAAACAGACGAGCGGCGCGCGAACCCGGCGTCACGACTCGCGCGACGGCAACTCGGCCTCGGCCGCATCGAATCCGAGCGCGTGCACTTCCGACCACGCATCATGCGCCGCCTGCGTCGACTCCGCCGTATGCGCGAGCGCAGCCGCATACGCGGCCAGCAATCGCACGCGCGCATCGTCGGACACCAGGGCGGCATCCGCGTCGCGCATCGCATCGAGCGCGACGCGCGCGCGCTCCCGACATTCGTCGACGAGCGACAGATCGAACAGGCAAGGCACCGCGACGGCCGCGAGCGCGATGCCGAGCGCCGCGTCGCCGCGCGCCGAAAATGCCCAGTCGAGCGCGGCACGCAGATTGCCGAGTTCGCGCCGGACCGCGTCGAGCCGGGTCGTGCCGCCCGGCTCGACGCCCGGCTGCTCGCCGCCGTGGGTCGCGCTCCGGAACAGCGCGAGGAAGTAGGCCGCATGCGCGCGGGCGGCAGCCTCGCCCTCGCCGTGACTGTCGAGCTGCTGTTGCGCGTAGGCCCGCGTGGTCGTCAGCAGCCGGTAGCGCGGCGCGCCGTGCGCGGTCTCGAGGATCAGCAGCGACTTCGACACGAGGCCGGCGATCGTATCGAGCAGGTCGGCGCCGGCCAGCCCGTTGGCGCCGACGACCTCGCGCACGGCCTCGATCGCGAAGCTGTCGCGGAACACGCCGAGCCATCGCAGCAGCAGGCGCTCGGACTCCCCGAGCAACCGGTAGCTCCAGTCGTACATCGCCTGCAGCGTCTGATGGCGCGGCAACGCGGTGCGAAAACCGCCGGTGAGCAGCCGGAAGTGATCGTCGAGATGCGCGGCCAGCACGTCGATGCCGAGCACGGCGGCGCGTGCCGCGGCCAGCTCGATCGCGAGCGGCAGGCCGTCGAGGCGGCGGCAGACCGACGCCATCAACGACAGGCTGCGCGCATCGAGCGGAAAGCGCGGATCGGCCGCGCGGGCGCGCGCGGCGAACAACTGCACCGCGCTCGCGCTCATCGCCTCGTGATCGCCGGCGTCTTCGCCCGGTATGTCGAGCGGCGGCACCGGGCACACGCGCTCGCCATGGATGCGCAGCGATTCCCGGCTCGTCGCGAGCACGCACAGCCCGTCGTCCGCATCGGTGAGCGCGCTCGCGATCCGCGCGGCGGCGTCGAGCAGGTGCTCGCAGTTGTCGAGCACGAGCAGCATCCGGCGCCGCGCGACGCTGGCGAGCACCGCTTCGAGCGTCAGCGAGCCGGTCGGCTGCGTGATGCCGAACGCGCCGGCGAGCGCGTCCGGCACGAAGCGCGGACACGCGACGGTGGCGAGCGAAACGAATACGGTGCCTTCCGGAAAGCGCGCGTCGGCGCGCGCCGCCGCTTCGATCGCGACCCGCGTCTTGCCGATGCCGCCCGCGCCGACGAGCGTCACGATGCGCGCCGTGCGCAGCGCGGCCAGCACGTCGGCGACCGTCTGTTCGCGGCCGAACAACGCGCCCGGCGCGGCGGACGGCCGCCACGTCGCCGGGCGCACGGGCGCGGCGCCCGCGTCCTGCCCGGAAACCAGCCGATAGCCGCGACCGGGTACCGTCACGATCAGGTTCCGGTCGCCGGCCAGCGCCTTGCGCAGCGATGCGATGTGCACCTGCAGGTTGTTTTCTTCCACCACGGTGTGCGGCCACACGCGCTGCATGATTTCATCTTTCGATACCAGCGCACCGTTCGCCCGAATCAACAGTTCGAGAATTTCGAATGCGCGGCTGCCGATGCGCAGCAGCTTGCCGTTCGAACGAATTTCACGTCTGTCGAGAAAAACGTGAAGTGTTCCAATCCGGATCATGGGAATTTCTTGAGGGTGACATTCAACGGCGCCCGGCTGAAATCGGGTGCCGGTTCGCCATCAATGCTACGGTATTTGCATGATCGAATGATTCAAATTATCAGAATGGACGGCTCGAATTTTTTGAAATGACGAAAATGCCGCGGCAGGCGCGGCGCCCGACACGTCCGCATGCACCGGCATGCGGCACGACGATGCCCGTTTCATGTGCAAATCATGGATGCGCCCATGAACGCGATTTCGATATATCAGACGAAATTGCCGAGCGCGGAAATGCCGCGCATTTTCCTTTTCGATTCGCCCGGCCGATTCCCGATTCATTTTCCGCTCGATCCGTTGCACCGGCCGAATATCCGCGGGATTATCGGCATCCGCCTCGAATCGATTGGCCGCGCGGCGCCGCGGCGCGCGCTCAGGACCGCGCGAACGCCAGCAGCTCGTCGTTCAGCCGCGTCGCGTGCGTCAGGTAAAGCGCATGCGGACCGCCTTCGTAGACGCTCAGCGTCGCATGCGGGATCAGCTTCGCCGTCGCGGCGCCGGTCAGCGCGAGCGGAACCGTCTGGTCGTCCTCGCCGTGAATCACGCGCGTCGGCACGTCGAATCGTTGCAGGTCGGCCCGAAAATCGGTCTCGGAAAACGCGCGAACGCAATCGAGCGTGCCCTTCAGCCCGGCCTGCCACGCCATGAACGACGTCCAGTCGAGCGCGGCGCGCGAAACCGTCGAACCGTCGCGGTTCGACCCGGTAAAGAGGGGCCAGAAGCCGTCGAGAAAGGCGGCGCGATCGGCCGCGATGCCCGCGCGAATGCCGTCGAAGAGCGCGACGTCCACGCCTTCCGGATGATCGTCGCGGCGCGCGATGAGCGGCGTCACCGAACCGATCAGCACCGCCTTCGACACGCGCTTCGTGCCATGCCGGCCGATGTAGCGGGCCACCTCGCCGCCGCCCATCGAAAAGCCGACGAGCGTCGCGTCATGCAGGTCGAGCGTGTCGAGCAGCGTCGCGAGATCGTCGGCCAGCGTGTCGTAGTCGTAACCGCCCCACGGCTGGCCGGAGCGGCCGAAGCCGCGCCGGTCGTATGCGATGCAGCGCAGGCCGTGCGACGCGAGATGGTGCATCTGCACGTCCCACATGTCGGCATTCAGCGGCCAGCCGTGAATGAACACGACCGGGCGGCCGCTGCCCCAGTCCTTGTAGTGAATCGACACGCCGTCGCGGGTGGTGAACGTGCTCATGAGGGTTCCTTTCGAATAGGGAAGCCGCGCCCGCGGATGTGGGCGCGGCCGAAGCGTGCGGCGCGGCGCGTCATGCCCGGGACTGCCGGGAGGCGAACTGCTCGAGCGCCGCCGCGAGAATCATCTCGCGGCAGTTCGCGGGGCGTCTCTCGCCGCGCCATTGGGGTTTGTAGATCACGTCGCCCACCCGGATCGGTTGCCCGGTGAGCGCGCAGCGCGCCAGCCTGCGCGCCTTCGCGCAGATCCAGCGTTGCTCGTCGTAGCGACAGCGCGTCGGATCGCTCCATGACACCAGCATCGACGAATCGGTCTGCCGCTCGACGGCGACGATCGCGCTGCGGCGGCGCACGTCGCCGCTCGATGGCGTCGGCGCGTCGTCCCGATGCGGACGACAGGAGCCGTCCGCCGTCCGCTCGCGCGGCATCATCCGGAGGCTCGCGGCGGGCGACGGCCTGAGCGACGTGATCATGTGCTCCCAACGATTGAAGGCGTCCATGGCGGCTTATCCAGGCAAGTGACGGGCGGTGCGGGCGTGGGGGCCCGCTCGCGTCGCGGCAAACGCACGGCGGGTGACCCGATGCTGACGATAGTCGCCGTGCGCTGAAGAGTCCCGGTCGCGCGCTTAATTTTTCTGCAGTGCGGCAATGCCGCTCGCGGCGCCGCGGCGTTCAAGAAAATTCAGCCGGATTTCAGTACGGCGCGCACCGCGCCGGGATACGCTCCTGACGGCATTCGTTCGTCCGCGCGCACCAGCCGACGCGGCGGCGCACGCCGGACGGCCGCCGGGCGGGATGGCCGCGGCCGGCCGCCACCGATCCACCATCCCGCGCGGCCTCGCCGCCGCACACCTCAGGAGTCCAGATGCATCCCGAACAGACCGACGCCGTTTCGTCGGCTCGCCGCCGCGACATGCTGCTCGCCGGCGCGACCGCCGTCGCGGCCGCCGCGCTGCCCGCGATGGCGGCCGCGGCCGGCACGCCCTCCCGCCACCCCTCTTCCGCGCATTCAGGAGCGCACACGATGAACACGATCACCACGAAGGACGGCACGCAGATCTACTTCAAGGACTGGGGCAGCGGCCGCCCGGTCGTGTTCTCGCACGGCTGGCCGCTGTGCGCGGACGCGTGGGACGCGCAGATGCTGTTCCTCGTGCAGCACGGCTATCGCGTGATCGCGCACGACCGCCGCGGCCACGGCCGTTCGAGCCAGCCGTCGAACGGCAACGACATGAACACGTACGCGGACGATCTCGCCGCGCTGCTCGACGCGCTCGACGTGCGCGAAGCGACGCTCGTCGGCCACTCCACCGGCGGCGGCGAAGTCGCGCGCTACATCGGCCGACATGGCACGAAACGCGTGTCGAAGGCGGTGCTGATCGGCGCGGTGCCGCCGCAGATGGTGAAATCGGCGACCAATCCGGGCGGCCTGCCGATGGAAGTATTCGACGGCATCCGCAAGAACGTCGCGGAAAACCGTTCGCAGTTCTACAAGGATCTGGCCGTGCCGTTCTTCGGTTTCAATCGCCCGAACGCGAAGGTGTCGCAGGGCACGATCGACGCATTCTGGTCGCAGGGGATGATGGGCGGCATCCATGGCCAGTACCTGTGCGTGAAGGAGTTTTCCGAAGTCGACTACACGGACGACCTGAAGAAGATCGACGTGCCGACGCTCGTGCTGCACGGCGACGACGACCAGATCGTGCCGATCGACGATTCGGCCCGGCTGTCGTCGAAGATCGTGAAGCACGCGGTGCTGAAGGTGATCGAAGGCGGCTCGCACGGCATGTGCGTGGTGAGCGCCGATCGCATCAACGCCGAGTTGCTCGCGTTCCTGCAGGCGTAAGCCTGCCGTCCGTCGCGGCGGCGCGCATGCCGCCGCGACGGACGCCGCAGGTGCCGTTCAGGATTTTTCAGGACATTTCAGCCCATGCGGCGCCGCATTCACGGCGCCCGCACCGGGCGCAACAGGATGCCGAGCAGTGCGCCGGCGAGCGCGAACGCCATCGCCACGCGAAAGTTGTCGGCCAGCGCGAGCGTCGTGGCCTGCACGCGCACCGCACGATCGACGAGCGCATAGGCCGCCTCGTTGCCCGTCGCGAACGTGGCGCCGTGCGCCACCAGCGACGCCGCGCCGGCCCGCAGCCGTTCGAGCGTTTCCGGATCCGACAGCGACACATGCAGACCGACGAGATTCGAATGGGTAGCCTCCCTGATCCGCTGAATCACCGCGATCGACGTCGTGCCGAGCTGCCCGCTCAGCAGGCGCGTCGTCTGCACGACCGCGCCGAACGTCAGCGCATGCTCGGCCGTCACGTGCCTGCCGAAGAAGACGATGACCGACGTGAGCGCCATCGTCTGGCCGAGCGCCTGCAGCAATTGCGACGGAATGAAGTCGGGTTCGGCCCACACCGGCGTGAGCCGCGAGCCGAGCGCGAACGCGATCGCCACCATCGCGAAGCCGGCGACGATCAGCCGGCGCGGGTCGACACGCTGCAGCAACAGCGCGACGCACGGCGCGAACAGCAACTGCGGAATCGCGATCCAGCGCAGCGTATCGCCGATCTGCAGCGGGCGCAGCCCGTACGTACTCGCGAGGAACAGCGACGGGATGAAGCTCGTGTTGAGCACGGTGAAGCGCACGAGGCCGACGAGCACGATCAGCAGCGCGACGTTCGGCCGCGCGAGGTAGCCGAGATCGATGCCGGAGCGCGGCGACGCGAGCTCGTGGATCAGGAACGCGGCGACCATCAGGATGCCGACGGCCAGCAGCACGACGATCAGCGGCGACTGCAGCCAGAACAGCCGCTCGCCCTGGTCGAGCGCGATGCACAGGCAGGCGAACCCGCCCGCGCCGAGCAGCATGCCGCGCGCGTCGATGCCGGACGCGAAGCGCTTGACCGGCTCGTCGGCGAGCGACAGCATCAGGCAGGCGATGAACGGCAAGGTCAGCACCGCGTTCTGCCAGAACAGCCAGCGCCAGCTCAGGTGCTCGCTGTACCAGCCTTCGAGCGTGGCGGACAGGTTCAGCGACATCTCGAGATTCATCGCATACGCGGCGATGCCGAACGGAATGAGCCGCGGCGGCAGCGTGCGCACGACGAAGCCGATCGTCAGCGGCACGAACACGCCCGATGCGCACCCGGCGAGCGCCTGAAACACGATGAACGCACCGAATCGCGTGCAGAGCGGCAGCACGCTTTCGGCGCAGAGAAACACCACGGCGCCCGCGAGCAGCACGCGGCGTGTGCCGAACAGGTAGGCCGCGGCGATCGCCAGCGGCCCGACGAACATCTGCGACGCGGTAAATGCGGTGTTGATCCACGCGCCTTCGTCGACGCCGATGCCGAGCGCGCCGCGCACGTCGGCCAAGCCGAGCGACGTGATGCGCGACGTCAGCGTCGCGATGACCGCACCGAGCAGCACGGCCGCGATCGCGGCGATCGACCGGAACGTCGGAACGTCGGAGGCCGCGCCCGCGGCCGGCACTGGCGCGGCACTGCCGGTGGCGAACGTCGTGTTCATCGTCGAGCGGCTCCCGTTTGTCAAGCTGGCGCAAGCATAACGCGATGCGCCGAATCCCGTCCGTACGATGGAGTGTGCCGATCATGACCCCGCCCTCGCCCGATACCCGATCTTCCGCGGCCTCCGCGCCTTCCACGCCCGCGCCCGCGCGCTCGCGCCGGCCGGCCGTCGTCGCGATCGCCGTGCTCGCGCTGCTGCTCGTCGCGTTGCTCGTGTACGAGTTCGACGCACGCGATCGCGGCACCGACGACGCGTACGTGACCGGCCACCTGCACGTGATCTCGCCGCGCGTGGCCGGCACGGTCGAGCGCGTGCTCGTCGACGACAACCAGTTCGTGCATGCCGGCGACGCGCTCGTGCAGATCGACCGCCGCGATTTCGACGTGCGCGTCGCGGCGCAGCGCGCACGCGTCGCACAGGCGCATGCCGATGCGAGTCGCGCACGCGCGCTGATCGAACAGGCGGACGCGGCGCTCGTGTCGGCGCACGCCGATGCCGAAAAAGCCGAACTCGATTACGCACGTGCCCGCGAGCTGACCCGCGAAACGCCGCGCGGCTTGTCGAAGCAGGAGTTCGATGCGGCCGATGCCGCACGCAAGTCGGCCCGCGCGCGCGTCGCGGCGGCCGATGCGCAACGGCGGAGCGCCGCCGCCGCCGCCCAGGCCGCCGATGCCGCGTCGAGCCAGAACGATGCCGAGCTGCGCGACGCGCAGTTGCAGCTCGGGTACACGACGGTCGTCGCGCCGTCGGACGGCTACGTCGGCAAGAAGACCGTCGAGACCGGCGAGCATGTCGCGCCCGGTCAGGCGCTGCTCACGCTGGTCGAGCCGCATCCGTGGATCGTCGCCAATTTCCGCGAGACGCAACTGCGGCACGTGCGCGCCGGCGACGCCGTGCAACTGCGCTTCGATGCGCTGCCGCAGCGCGCGTTCACCGGCCGCATCGACAGCCTGTCGCCCGCGACGGGCGCGCAGTTCGCGCTGCTGCCGCCCGACAACGCGACCGGCAATTTCACGAAGGTCACGCAACGGGTGCCCGTGAAGATCCTGCTCGACGGCCCGGCGGCGACGGAACCGCGCATCCGGCCCGGGCTGTCGGTCGTCGTCACGCTGCAACCCGGCGGTGAATCGCGATGAAGCGCGCATGCATCCTCGTCGCCGCGAGCGTGCTGGCCGCGTGCTCGATCGCGCCGCAACCGCTCGCGCCCGTCCCGGTCGGACACGACGGGTTCCGCCATGCCGATCCGTCGACCGATGCGGGTGCGCCGTCGCTCGCGGCATGGCCCGCGTGGTTCGGCGATCCGCAGCTCGGCCGCCTCGTCGACGCCGCGCTCGCGCACAACCTCGATATCCGCGCGGCGGCCGCGCGCGTCGACCAGGCGCGGGCGCTGCTCGGCATCCGCGATGCCGCGCTCGCGCCGACCGTGCGCGTCGATCCGTCGTTCAGCCGCACGCGCGTATCGGGCACGGTCGACAACGCGCTGCCGAAGCGGACGATGCACAACTGGTCTGTTCCCGTCGCCGCGAGCTACGAAGTCGATCTATGGGGGCGCTTGCGCGGCGACGCCGACGTCGGCGAACAGAACGTGCTGCAGGCCGCGGCCGATCGCGATGCGATCCGCTTGAGGATCGCGACCGAAGTCGCCGTCGACTACCTGACGCTACGCTACGTCGACGACGATCTCGCGACGCTCGACAGAGCGATCGGGTTGCGCCGCACCGCGCTGGACGTGATCGCCGCACGCGTGCGGGCCGGCGCGGCGAGCGACCTCGACGGGCTGCGCGCGTCGGCCGACCTCGATACCGCGCATGCCGATCTCGCGGAAAGCCGCCGGCTGCGCGACAACCTCGTCGACGCCATCGCGGTGCTGACCGGCGTGTCGCCGACTGCATTCGACGTCGACACGCGCGCCGTGCCGGTGCCAGTGCGCGTGCCGGACGTGCCGGCCGGGCTGCCGTCCGCGCTGCTGGCGCGACGCCCCGACGTGTTCGCGGCCGCGCGACGCGCCGATGCGGCGTCGCTCGAACTGGGCATCGCGCGCACCGCGTGGTTGCCCACGCTGACGCTGACCGCCGACGGCGGCTTCGCCACCCGCGACCTGCGCTCGTTTCTCGACCGCAACAGCTCGCTGTGGAGCCTCGGCGCGAACGTCGCACTGACGCTGTTCGACGGCGGCAAGCGCGACGCGGCGATTGCCGCCGCGCGGGCCGGCACGGACATCGCCGACGCGAACTATCGCGCGACGGCGCTCGGCGCGCTGCGCGACGTGCAGGACGCGCTCAACGACATCGCCGCGCAAAAGGAACGGATCGCACGCTACGCCAGCGCCGCGCGCGCGACCGACGCCGCGGCGCGCCTGTCGCTGAGCCGTTACGCGCACGGTTACGTCAGCTACCTCGAAGTCATCGATGCCGATCGCGACGCACTGAACGCGCGGCGCCAGCTGATTCACAGCCGGCAGGCGCTCGCGATCGCGACGGTGAGCCTCGTGCGTGCGTTGGGCGGCGGGTGGACGCCGCCGGCGCGGGCGGGCCGCGACGGGTCGCGCGATTCGGCGCAGGCCGACGCCGGATGAAACGGCGATCCGGGGCGGTCGCGACGCCTTCGCACGCGCGTCAGGCCCTCGCGAGGCGATGCGCGTCCTCGCCGAGAAACCGGTGCACGAAGGTCACGGCCATCGCGCCTTCGCCGACCGCCGACGCGACGCGCTTGACCGACCCCGATCGCACGTCGCCGGCCGCGAACGATCCCGGCACGCTGGTTTCCAGATGGTACGGCCGGCGCTCGAGCGGCCACACGCGCTCGAACGCCGGACAGTCGTACAGGTCGCCGCCGGTCACGAGATAGCCGTCCGGATTGCGGATGATGTCGGTATCCTTCGCCCAGTCGGTGTTCGGCGCGCCGCCGATGCACACGAACAGGCGCGTGGCCGGCAGCCGTTCGCGCGTGCCGTCCGCCGAGCGAAGCTCGATCGCTTCGAGCCAGCCGTCGCCGTGCAGGGCAACGACGCTCGACTGGTAGCGGACCTCGATGTTCGGCGTCCGCTCGATCCGGTCGATCAGGTAGCGCGACAGCGTGTCGGCGAGCGACGCACCGCGCACGAGCATCGTCACCTGACGCGCGTGCCGCGAGAAATTCATCGCGGCCTGGCCGGCCGAGTTGCCGCCGCCGACGATGAACACCTGCTCGCCCGCGCACATCGGCGCTTCGCTCGAACCGGCGCCGTAGAACAGCCCTGCATTCAGGAACGCCGGCTCTTCCGGCAGGCCGAGGCTGCGATATTCGATGCCGGTCGCGCAGATGTTCGCGCGCGCGACCAGGGTCGACCCGTCGGCGAGCTCGACGCGGATCTTGCCGTCGACGAAGGTCGCATGCACGCCCTCGCGCATCGTCAGCAGCTCGACGCCGAACTTGACCGCCTGCTCGCGCGCGCGTTCCGCGAGTTCCGCGCCCGGAATGCCGTCGGGGAAGCCCATGTAGTTCTCGATCAGCGAACTCGTGCCGGCCTGCCCGCCCACCGCGCCGCGCTCGATCACGACCGCGCGCAGCCCTTCGGACGCCGCGTAGACCGCCGCCGACAACCCGGCCGGCCCGGCGCCGTAGATCGACACGTCGTATTCGACGAAGCGCGGCCGCGCGACCCAGCCGAGCCGCGCGGCGATGTCGGCCAGCGTCGGCTGGTACAGGCGCGAGCCGTCCGGAAAGATCACGACCGGCAGCCGGATGTCGCGCAGCGGCGCGATGCCGAGCTCGCGCGCGCAGTCCGCGTCGGACGTCAGCTCGCACCAGTCGTACGCGACCATGCGCCGCTGCAGGAAATCGCGGATCGCGTACGCGTCCTTGCTGTGCGGCAGGCCGACGATCCGGACCAGTTGCGACTGAATCATGTGCGGCTCCCGAAGAAATCGATGCTGGATACGGTCCGGCCGTCGCCAGGGTGAAAGGGTGAGCCGGACGCACCGCGACTGTACGCCGCGCCGACGCGCCGCACGCGCGATTTCATAACAATTAAGGCGCGGCCGCCGAGCGGCGCCGCACAATGCGGCATCCCCGTCCCCGCTTGCGGCATCGCGCCGGCCGCGTCGCAAGCGTCGTTCCCCGCGCCGGCACCGGAGCGCAAGATGGCCAACGCCTGTACGCATCTCGACGAAGCACGCGTGCTCGACACCGACAAGGACTACTGCGAGGAATGCATCAAATCGGGCAGCGGCTGGGTGCATTTGCGGATGTGCCTGATCTGCGGACACGTCGGCTGCTGCGACTCGTCGCCGAATCGCCACGCGAGCCGGCATTTCCGCGACACCGGACACCGGCTCGTCCGCTCGATCGAGCCCGGCGAGCGCTGGATCTGGTGCTACGCGGACGAAGTCGTCGCCGGCGAGGTGCCGTCGTAACGTGACGCGCGGCGCAATCGGCGCCCGTTCGTCGCCGATTCGCCCCCGGTTCCGGGCCAAGGGTTAACACGGCTGGATCACGGCTTTGCGCCGCGCCGTTTTCGGCCTAGAATTTATCGAACGATAACTTATCCTTCGATAAACAAGAGGTTCGCCATGCCTGTCTCGCGACTCGCGCATTACTCGATCCGCACGCCCGATCTCGAAGCCTCGTGCCGCTTCTACGAACGCGTGCTCGGCTTCAGACGCGGCTACCGCCCGCCGTTCGACTTTCCGGGCGCGTGGCTCTATCTCGGCGACGACGAAGCCGATTACGGCACGGTCCACCTGATCGGCATCGATCCGGCCAACCCCCACGGGCTGGCCGCGTATCTCGGCGACAAGCCCGTGCCGGCCGCGGGCACCGGCACCGTCGACCACATCGCGTTCGTCGCGACCGGCGTCGAGGCGATGTGGCGCACGCTGCGTGACGCGCGCATCGCGTGGCGCGACCGCACCGTGCCGAGCCTCGGGCTGCATCAGGTCTTCATCGAGGATCCGTCGGGCGTGACGATCGAACTGAACTACCCGGCCGCCGAAGTCGCCGGCCTCGACATGCGCGGCGCCGCAGCGGCCGCCGCCACCCGTGGAGACTGACATGCGCACCATTTCGACGCATCGCAAGGCCGCCATCGTCGGCGGCTCGCTGGGCGGGCTGTTCGCCGCGAACCTGCTGCTGCGCCACGGCTGGGACGTGGACGTGTTCGAGCGCGTGCCCGACGCGCTGTCCGGCCGCGGCGCCGGCATCGTCACGCATCCGGAGCTGTTCGACGTGCTGCGCGCGGCCGGCGTGCGCATCGACGCATCGATCGGCGTGAACGTCGAATCGCGCATCACGCTGGCGCGGGACGGTTCGCTCGCCGCCGAGCGGCCACAGCCGCAGACGCTGACCGCTTGGAGCAAGATGTACCACGTGTTGCGCGCCGCGCTGCCCGATCAGCACCATCACGCGGGGGCCGTCGTCGCCGACGTCGCGGACGGGCCCGAGCGCGCGACGCTCACGCTGGCCGACGGATCGGTCGTGCATGCCGACCTCGTCGTCGCGGCCGACGGCTTCCGTTCGGCGATCCGCGAACGGTTGCTGCCGGACGCGCGTCTGCAGTACGCGGGCTATGTCGCGTGGCGCGGCCTCGTCGACGAACGCGAACTGTCCGGGCGCACGCATGCGGCGCTGTTCGACAAGTTCGCGTTCGGCCTGCCGCCGCACGAGCAGATCCTCGGCTACCCGGTCGCCGGCCAGCACAACAGCACGCAGCCCGGCGAGCGCCGCTACAACTTCGTGTGGTATCGCGCGACCCGCGAGGACACCGACCTGCCGAACTTGCTCACCGACGCGACGGGCAAGCTGTGGGCGGCCGGCATTCCACCGACGCTGATCCGCCGCGACGTGCTCGCCGACATGGAAGACGCCGCGCATGCATTGCTCGCGCCGCAGTTCGCGGAAGTCGTGTCGCGCGCCGCGCAGCCGCTGTTCCAGCCGATCTACGATCTCGAGGTGCCGCGCATGGCGTTCGGCCGCATCGCGCTGCTCGGCGATGCCGCATTCGTCGCGCGGCCGCATTGCGGAATGGGCGTCACGAAGGCCGCGGGCGACGCGCTGGCGCTCGTCGGCGCGCTGGCCGCGCATGCCGATCCGCTCGACGCACTGCACGCGTACAGCGACACGCGCACCGCGTTCGGCGCCGCGATCGTCGAACACGCGCGCCATCTCGGCGCGTACATGCAGGCGCAACTGAAGAACGACACCGAACGCGAGATGGCCGAGCGTTACCGCACCGCGGAAGTCGTGATGCGCGAAACGGCCGTGCCGCCGTCGCTCTGACCACCGGCGGGCGCATGCACGACGTGTCGCGCCCGCCGCATCGCGCCCCATCCGATACCGACAAGGAGACACCGTGAACCGCTCGATTCCGGCTGCCGCCGGCCCCGCACCCGATCCGGACCTGCCCGCCGCGGCCACGCATCCGCTGCCGCGCGATGCCCGCTTCCGCCATCTCGTCACGCGAAGGAGGCGATTCGCGTGGTCGCTGACCGCGGTCATGCTCGCGCTTTACTTCGCATTCATCCTGTCGCTGGCGTTCTCGCCGGCATGGCTCGGCCGGCCGATCGTGGCGGGCCGCCCGACCACGTGGGGCATCCCGGTCGGTTTCGGCATGTTCGTCGCGACGTTCGCGCTCGTCGCGCTGTACGTGTGGCGTGCGAATGCGGTGCACGACGCGCTCGTCGCGTCGATCCGCGACGGAGGCGGCCAATGAAACGCATCGTCGCCATCCTCGTCACCGCGGCCGCGATCGCCACGGCGCCGGCGTTCGCGGCCGGCCCCGCCGCGCTCGCGCATCCGCACAATCCGGTCGCCATCGGCATGTTCGTGCTGTTCGTCGCGTCGACGCTCGTCATCACGCGCTGGGCCGCCCGGCAGAACCGCAGCGTCGCCGATCATTACGCGGCCGGCGGGCGCATCACCGCGCTGCAGAACGGCTGGGCGATCGCCGGCGACTACATGTCGGCCGCGTCGCTGCTCGGCATCTCGGCGCTCGTGTTCACGAGCGGTTACGACGGGTTGATCTATTCGGTCGGCTTTCTCGCGAGCTGGCCGATCATCCTGTTCCTGATCGCGGAGCCGTTGCGCAATCTCGGCAAGTACACGCTCGCCGACGTCGTGTCGTATCGGCTGCAGCAACGGCCGATCCGTGCGTTCGCCGCGTCGAGCTCGATCGTCATCGTCCTGCTGTATCTCGTGTCGCAGATGGTCGGCGCCGGCAAGCTCGTCGAGCTGCTGTTCGGGCTCGACTACACGGTCGCGGTGGTGATCGTCGGCGTGCTGATGGTCGTCTACGTATTCTTCGGCGGCATGCTCGCCACCACGTGGATCCAGATCGTCAAGGCCGTGCTGCTGCTCGCCGGCGCGGCCTTCATGGCGTTCATGGTGCTGAGCCGCTTCGGCTTCAGCCTCGACGCGCTGTTCGCGCAGGCGTTGCGCGTCCATCCGAAGCACGCGGCCATCATGCGGCCGGGCGGCCTCGTGTCCGATCCGGTGTCCGCGGTATCGCTCGGCCTCGCGCTGATCTTCGGCACGGCCGGCCTGCCGCACATCCTGATGCGCTTCTTCACGGTCGGCGACGTCGGCGCGGCGCGCAAGAGCATCCTCCATGCGACGGGCATCGTCGGGGCCGGCTATGCGCTGATCATCGTGATCGGCTTCGGCACGATCGCGCTCGTCGCGGCGGACCCGCGGTATCACGATGCGTCCGGCGCGGTCGCGGGCGGCGCGAACATGGTGGCGATCCATCTCGCGCATGCGGTCGGCGGCAACTTTTTCCTCGGCTTCATCTGCGCGGTCGCGTTCTCGACGATTCTCGCCGTGGTCGCCGGGCTGACGCTCGCCGGCTCGTCCGCGATCTCGCACGACCTCTATGCGAACGTGCTGCGCCGCGGCCGGGCGACCGACCGCGACGAAATGCGCGTCGCACGCGCGACGACGCTGGTGCTCGGCGTGCTCGCGATCGTGCTGGGCATCGCATTCGAGAAGCAGAACATCGCGTTCATCGTCAGCCTCACGTTCTCAATCGCCGCCAGCTCGAATTTTCCGGTGCTGCTGCTCTCGATCTACTGGCGCGGCCTGACGACGCGCGGCGCGGTGGCCGGCGGCACGATCGGCCTCGTCACGGCGGTCACGCTCACCGTGCTGAGCCCGACCGTCTGGGTCCAGGTGCTCGGCCATGCGCACGCGCCCTACCCGTACGAATATCCGGCGCTGTTCTCGATGGCCGCCGCGTTCATCGCGATCGTCGCGGTATCGGCCACCGACAGGTCGGCCCGCGCGCGACGCGAACGCGCGCGCTTCGACGCGCAGCTCGTCGCATGCGAACTCGGCACCCTGCCGCGCCACGGCGCGCGGCAACACGACAATCCCGACCTGGAGACGATTCGATGACCTGCCCCTGCTGTCTGTCCGCCGGGCGCCGCCGCATGCTCGGCGCGTTCGCCGCGCTTGCCGGCGCGGCCGTTGCCGGACGCCCCGCCGCAGCGGCGCAACCGGCGCCCGCGTCGGCCGCGTCGCCCGCGTCGGCCGCGTCGGCCGCTTCGGCCACGCTGGCTGGCCGGCGTCCGCGCGCGATCGACATCCACGCGCATTACTACCCGGAAAGCTTCTGCGACCTCGTCGGCGGCGAAGGCAAGCGCTTCGGCGGCGCATTCGCGTGCGACGGCACGACGTTCACGTTCCGCACGCCGGCCGGCGGCCTCGGGCCGCTGCCGATGAAATTCATCGACGTCGATGCGCGGCTCGCGGACATGGACGCGTCGGGCGTCGACGTGCAGGCGCTGTCGCTGAGCGTGCCGATGGCGTACTGGGGCGACCGGCCGTTCAACGCGAAACTGGCGCGCGCATGGAATACGGCCGCGTCGCGCGTGCACCAGCGGCATCCGGCGCGCTTCGTCGTACTCGCGACGCTGCCGATGCTCGACGCGACCGACGCGATCGACGAGCTCGAGCGCGCGTCGACGCTGCCGGGCGTGCGCGGCGTGTACATGGGCACGAACATCGACAACCGCGACCTCGACGATCCGAGGTTCGCGCCGGTGTTCGCGCGCATCGAACAGCTCGGGCTGCCGGTGTTCCTGCATCCGCAGCAAACCGTCGGCGGCGCGCGCCTCGGCGACTTCTACCTGAGCAACCTGCTCGGCAATCCGTTCGATACGGCCATCGCCGCTTCGCACCTGATACTCGGCGGTGTGCTCGACCGCCATCCGGCGCTGCATGTCACGCTGCCGCATGCGGGCGGCGCGCTGCCGATCCTCGTCGGCCGGCTGGACGCCGGCTGGACCGTCCGGCCGGAAACGCGCCGGCTCGCGCACAAGCCGAGCAGCTACCTGCGGCGCTTCAGCTACGACACGGTGTCCCACTCGGGGCCGGTGCTGAGCTTCCTGATCGAGAACGTCGGCATCGACCGGCTGGTGCTCGGCAGCGACTATTGCTTCGACATGGGCTACGCGCAACCGGTGCGTTTTCTCGATCGGCTGGACCTGCCCGACGACCAGCGCGCGATGGTGCTCGGCGGCAATGCGGGCCGGCTGCTGCGGATCTAGCTGGCGCGCGCGTGCCGGATGTCGCCGAACCGGCCCGGCCCGCCGTTCAGAACGTTTCAGCCGGACTTCAGGAAATGATGCGGGCGTCTGCGTAGACTGGCTGCAAGAGCGACCGCGCTGGCCAGCCCGCGCGCCTTTTCGACTGATGGAGTGACGACGTGAATCCAGTTGCCAATTACCGCCTCGCCGCAACGCGTTCGCGGCCCGGCCGGCCGACGCACGACGGCCCGGGCACGCCGCGCGCGACGTGCGGCGTACCGCTTCGCGCGGAGCGCGCATGAAGCACAAACGACTCTGGTTCGGCGCGGGCGGCATCGCGGTCGCCGGCCTGGCGATCGCGATCGGCATCATGGTGCGGCCGTCGATCGCGCCGATCGACCCGCCCGCCCCCGCTTCGTTCGATCCGCAACTGGTGCGCGCCGGCGCGCGCGTCGTCGCGCTCGGCGACTGCGTCGTGTGCCACACCGCGAAGGACGGCAAGCCGTTCGCGGGCGGGCTGCCGCTCGCGACGCCGTTCGGCACGATCTACGCGACCAACATCACGCCGGATGCCGAAACGGGGATCGGCCGCTGGTCGCGCGACGCGTTCGCCCGCGCGCTGCGCACCGGCATCGGACGCAACGGCCAGCCGCTCTACCCGGCGTTTCCGTACATCCATTTCACGCGGATGTCCGACGACGACATCGCCGCCGCGTATGCGTACCTGATGACCCGCGAGCCGGTGCGCGCGACGGCGCCCGCCAACGACCTGATATTCCCGCTGAACTTCCGGCCGCTGGTGGCGTTCTGGAACGTGCTGTTCCTGCGCGAAGGCGCATATCAACCCGACCCTGCGCAGTCCGCGCAATGGAACCGCGGCAGGATGCTCGTCGACGGGCTCGGCCACTGCGCATCGTGCCATTCGCCGCTGAACGCGATCGGCGGCGAGCAGCGCGGCCGCGCGTTCGACGGCGGCATCGTCGACGGCTGGGAAGCGCCGCCGCTCAATGCGCTCGGCGATGCCGCGCGGCCGTGGACGCAGGCGCAGCTCGTCACCTACCTGCGCACCGGCCGCGCGAGCGAACACGGCGCGGCGGCCGGGCCGATGCTGCCTGTCACGCGCGACCTCGCGACGGTGCCGGTGGAGGACGTCGAGGCGATCGCCGCCTACATCCTGTCGATCCAGAAACCGGCGAACGCGCGTGCGGCCGCGGCCGCGCAACCGGTCGAACGCGTCGCGACGACACCGGCTGCGCAGCGCGGCGCGGTGCTGTTCCAGGCATCGTGCGCGCAGTGCCACGGGCCGGCGGCGCCGATGCAGTCGATCGGCGAACGGCCGACGCTCGCGTTCAGCACGGCGGTCAACGCAGACACGCCGCGCAACGCGATCCAGATGATGTTCAACGGCATCGGCTGGCACGGCGAGGACACGCTCAACTACATGCCGTCGTTCATCGACCAGTACGACGACGCGCAGATCGCCGATCTCGCCGCGTACGTGCGCGAAACCTATACCGACCGCCCCGCGTGGTCGGGCGTCGACGCGATGGCCGCGAAGCTCAGAAAAGAGGACACCGCACGATGATCACCCTCACCGTCAACGGCGTGCGCCACACGCTGGACATCGACCCGTCCACGCCGCTGCTGTACGCGCTGCGCAACGACCTGCACCTGCACGGCGCGAAATTCGGCTGCGGCCTCGGGCAGTGCGGCGCGTGCACCGTGATCGTCGACGGCAAACCGACGTTCTCGTGCCTGATGCCGGTGGCCGCGGTCGGTTCGCGCAGCGTGCGCACCATCGAGAGCCTCGGCACCGCCGAGCGTCCGGGCCCGCTGCAACGCGCGTTCATCGAGCACCAGGCCGCGCAGTGCGGCTACTGCATCGCCGGGATGATCATGCGCGCGCAGGCGCTGCTCGAACGCAACCCGAAACCGACCGAACAGGAACTGCGCACGCACATGGAACCGAACCTGTGCCGCTGCGGCACGCACATGCGGATTCTCGCGGCGGTGCGCTCGGTCGCGGGGCTGCCGGCCCCCGAACCCGCTTCCGCTCCTGTCACGATCAGCAAGGGGCTGTAATGAATTCCCACGACGACATCGACGAAGGCCGCCGGCACTTCATCGTCTCCGGCGCGCTGTTCGTCGCGTTCAGTCTCGCGCCCGCGTCGCGCGCGGCCGCGCAGCTGGTGATCGCCGACGAAGGCGCGGCCGTGCACGTGGCGAAAGCCACGCAGGCGCTCGCCGGCAGCCTGAAGACCAATCCGCTGCTCGACGCATGGATCAAGATCGCGCCCGACGGCAAGGTCACCGTGTTTACCGGCAAGGTCGAGCTCGGCACCGGCGTGCGCACGGCGCTGCTGCAGGTGGCCGCCGAGGAACTCGACATGAAGCCGTCGCTGATCACGTTCCTGACGGCCGACACCGGCGCGTCGCCCGACGAGGGCCTGACGGCCGGCAGCCACACGATGGCCGACAGCGGCTCCGCGCTGCTGAACGCGGCCGCGCAGGTGCGTGCGCTGCTGGTGGAAGGCGCGGCGAAGCGCTTCGGCGTCGAACCGCGCGCGCTGACGACCGCCGACGCGGTGATCACGGCGCCCGACGGACGCACGATGACCTACGGCGACGCGATCCGCACGGTCGACCTGCATCGCAATGCGACGCCCACGTCGCCGCTGAAGAACCCGGCGACGTTCGCCGTGATCGGCACGTCGCTGCCGCGCGTCGACATCCCGAACAAGGTCACGGGCGGCGTCAGCTACGTGCAGGACATGCAGTTGCCCGGCATGCTGCACGCGCGCGTCGTGATGCCGCCGGTATATGAAGCGAAGCTGCTGTCGTTCGACGAAGCCGCGATCCTGAAGCTGCCGGGCGTCGTGCGGATCGTGCGCAACGGCAGCATGCTCGCGGTCGTCGCGCAGGGCGAATGGCAGGCGGTGGTCGCGCAGCGCGCGCTCGCCGCCGGCTGCCGCTGGTCGCCGGGCCGCACGCTGCCCGAGCGCGGCACCGTGCACGCGGACCTGAAGCGGATCGCGACGCAGCGCATCGAGATCGCGAACACGCACGCGGCCACCGCGCCGGCCGTGAAGACGCTCAATGCGACGTTCCTGAAGAACTACCTGCTGCACGGGTCGATCGGGCCGTCGTGTTCGGTCGCGCATCTCGAGAACGGGATGATGACGGTGTGGACGCACTCGCAGGGCGTCTACCCGCTGCGCGACGCGCTCGCCGAGATGCTGTCGATGCCGAAGGCGAGCATCCGCTGCATTCACACCGAGGGGTCGGGCTGCTACGGGCACAATGCGGCGGACGACGCGGCCGCGCACGCCGCGCTGATCGCCGCCGCGATGCCGGGCAAGCCGATTCGCGTGCAATGGATGCGCGAACAGGAACACACGTGGGACCACTTCACGCCCGCGATG
Organism: Burkholderia anthina; assembly: GCF_001547525.1. GTDB lineage: Bacteria > Pseudomonadota > Gammaproteobacteria > Burkholderiales > Burkholderiaceae > Burkholderia > Burkholderia semiarida. The sequence continues at coordinate 745,345 of NZ_CM003769.1, read as the reverse complement.
GTGACGGAGGTCAGCGCATCGCTGGACGCGAGCGGGCGCATCGTCGACTGGAACTATGCGTTGTGGAGCAGCTCGCACAACGAGCGGATCGTCAACGCCGGCCGGCTGCTGCCGGCGCGCATGCTGGAGCCGCCGTTCGTGCCCGCGCCGTCGACGCCGATGCTGCAACCGGAAGGCGGCGGCGACCGCAACGCGATTCCGCTGTATGCGCTGCCGAACCAGCACATCGTCAACAACTTCTCGCCGACGATGCCGCTGCAGACCTCCGCGATGCGCTCGCTCGGCGCGCACACCAACGTCTGGGCGATCGAGAGCTTCATGGACGAGCTCGCGCACGCGGCCGGCGTCGATCCGGTCGAATTCCGGCTGCGCCACATGGACGACCATCGCGCGCGGCAGGTGATCAAGCTCGCCGCGACGCACTTCGGCTGGCCGCGGCCGCCGCGAGCGCGCAACCGCGGCGTCGGCTTCGCGTTCGGCAAGTACAAGAACCTGATGGCCTACGTCGCGATCGCGGTCGAGGTGTCGGTCGTGCCGGAAACCGGCCAGGTGACGCTCGAGCGCGCGGAAGCGGCGGTCGACGCGGGCCAGGTCGTGTCGCCGGACGGGATCCGCAACCAGATCGAGGGCGGCATCGTGCAGGCCGCGAGCTGGACGCTGTACGAGGCGCTGAAGTACGACACCGCACGGATTCGCAGCTTCGACTGGAGCAGCTATCCGATCCTGCGTTTCTCGGCGGCGCCGCAAAGCGTGAAGGTTCATCTGATCAATCGTCCCGGCGCGCCGTTTCTCGGCGCGGCCGAGGCGTCGATGGGGCCGACCGCCGGCGCGCTGGCCAACGCGATCTTCGACGCGACCGGCCAGCGCATGCGCGAAATGCCGTTTGCCGGCGACGCGCTGAGAAAGCGCATCGACGCATAGCGGCCCGGTCGCCCCCGCTACGCGATACCCGATATCCGACCAGACGGCGCCGGCACGCACCGGCGCCGCATGCCGACAGGCTGGAGAACTTCCGACGATGGATACCTTGCTTTCGATGCGCGTGTTCACGCGCATCGTCGAAACCGGCAGCTTCACGCGCGCGTCCGACACGACCGGCCTCACCACGCCGCGCGTGTCGGCGCTGCTGAGCGGTCTCGAGCAGCACCTCGGCTGCCGGCTGCTGAACCGCACCACGCGCCGCATCTCGCTGACCGAGGACGGCCAGGCCTACTACGAACGGTCCGTCGCGGTGCTGCGCGAGATCGACGACATGGAGGCGTCGGTCTCGCAGGCGCGCAACGTGCCGCGCGGCCGGCTGAAGGTGAACCTGCCGCCGGCGATGGCGAAGCAGGTCGTGGTGCCCGCGCTGCCGGCGTTTCTCGACGCCCATCCGGACATCATGCTCGAACTCGGCGTGACCGACCGGCAGATCGACCTCGTCGGCGAAGGGGTCGACTGCGTGGTGCGCATCGGCGCGCTGGACGATTCGGGGATGATCGCGCGGCGGATCGGCAGCCTGACCACCTGCACGTGCGGCTCGCCCGCGTATTTCGCGCGGTTCGGCGAGCCGGAGACCGTCGACGATCTCGCGCGGCACGTCGCGGTCAGTCACATCTCCGCCGATACCGGGCGGCCACGCGCGTGGGACTACGTGGTCGACGGCGAGCCGCGCATCGTGCAGATGTGCGGCACCGTGGCCGTCAACGACGCGGACAACTACATCGAGTGCGGCGTCGCCGGCATCGGGCTGATCAAGACGTCGCTGTACCTCGTCGAGCCGTACCTGAAATCGGGCCGGCTGCGCGAGGTGCTGACCGATTTCAACGCGCCGGCCCGACCGATCTCGGTGCTGTATCCGCCCAATCGCCACATTCCGGTCAAGCTGAAGGTGTTCGTCGACTGGCTCGCGGGGCTGTTCGAGCAGATTCCGACGCTGCAGGGCAAACGCGGCTGAACCCGCCCGGCGCGGCACCTTTGCGTGCCGCGCAACGCTCGATTGCGCGGCGTTCCGCTTCCGGCTTTATCGATTGATCAATAGTATTGACGGCAATGCGGTGCACCGTATCGCGGCCGGCCTCCATGACGGCGCGGCGCTCCGGTAGCCGGCCTTTCCCTTTTCCAGGAGTCGACCATGTCAACGGATTCAACACCGCTCGCGCCGCCCGCGCACGGCGCCAGGCTCACGCAGGGGCTGATCCTGCTGTTCGCCTTCAGTTGCGGCGCGATCGTCGCGAACCTGTACTACGCGCAACCGATCACGGAGCTCATCGCGCCGAGCCTGCACATGTCCGGCGACACGGCGAGCCTGATCGTGTCGCTGACGCAGATCGGCTATGCGTTCGGCCTGTTCTTCATCGTGCCGCTCGGCGACCTGCTCGAGAACCGCAAGCTGATGATCGTGACGGCCGTCGTGTCGATCGCGAGCCTCGCGGCGGCGGCGCTCGTGCGCACGCCCGGGCTCTTTCTCGCGGTTTCGCTGCTGATCGGGTTCAGCTCGGTGGCCGTGCAGATTCTCGTGCCGCTCGCCGCGCACCTCGCGCCGGATCATTCGCGCGGCCGCATCGTCGGCACGATCATGAGCGGGCTGCTGCTCGGCATCCTGCTGGCCCGCCCGCTGTCGAGCGTGGTGGCCGACGCGTTCGGCTGGCGCTTCGTGTTCGCGGCCGCGGCCGTGCTGATGACGCTCGTCACGGCCGTGCTCGCGCTGACGATTCCGTCGCGCCAGCCCGATCACCGCGCGACCTATTTCGAGCTGATCGGCTCCCTGCTGCACCTCGTTCGCACGATGCCGGTGCTGCGCCACCGCGCGTTCTACCAGGGCCTGATGTTCGCGTCGTTCAGCCTGTTCTGGACGGCCGTGCCGGTCGAACTGACGCGTCACTACGGGCTTTCGCAATCGGCGATCGGCCTGTTCGCGCTGGTCGGTGCGATCGGCGCGACGTCGGCGCCGGTAGCGGGGCGTCTGGCGGATGCCGGCCATACGGTGCGCGCGACGCTGATCGCGCTCGTGGCCGGCGCGCTGTCGTATGCGGTCGGGTTCGTGCACGGCACCGGCCTGTACGGGCTCGTCGTCACCGGCATCGTGCTCGACTTCGCGGTGCAGATGAACATGGTGCTCGGCCAGCGCGAGATCTACGCACTGCACGCGGCGAGCCGCAACCGGCTGAACGCGCTGTACATGACGAGCATCTTCGTCGGCGGCGCCGTCGGCTCCGCGCTCGCGAGCCCGCTGTACGAGCGTGGCGGCTGGCCGCTCGTCGCCGCGGCGGCCGGCGCGTTCCCGATCGTCGCGCTCGCCCACTACCTGCTCGTCGGGCGGCCGCACGCGCAACGTCACGCCGCGGGTTGAGCCGCCCTCACCCATCGAATCGATCCGTTCGCGGGGCGCGCCGCCGCCCCGCTCCACGTCGAACCACAGGAGTCCATCATGTCTTCCCTGCTCAGTGCCTACGATCTGCGCGGCCTCGCGCTGCCGAACCGCGTCGTGATGGGGCCGATGACGCGCTCGCGCGCGCCGTCGCGCGGCCTGCCCACCGAACTGATGGCCGAGTACTACGCGCAGCGCGCGTCGGCCGGCCTGATCGTGACCGAGGCCACCAACGTCAGCGCGGCCTCCGCGGCGTTCGAGCTGACGCCCGGCCTCGTCGACGATGCACAGGCCGCCGGCTGGAAAATCGTCACCGACGCCGTCCACGCGAACGGCGGGCGCATCTTCGCGCAGCTGTGGCACGGCGGCCGCGTCAGCTCGCTGACGCTGCTCGGCGGCGCCGCGCCGCTGTCGCCGTCCGGCGTGAACGACGACCTCGAACAGTTGCAGGTCTGGGCACAGTTGCAGAACGGCTACTACACGAAGATTCATGCGACGCCGTCGCGCGCGATGACGACCGATGAAGTCGTCGCGACCGTCGACGAGTTCCGGCAGGCGGCCGCGCGCGCGATGGTCGCGGGCTTCGACGGTGTCGAGATCCATGCGGCCAACGGCTACCTGCCGCACCAGTTCCTGTCGTCGACGCTGAACCGCCGCGACGATCGCTACGGCGGCTCGGTCGCGAACCGCGCGCGCTTTCTCGAGGAAATCGTCGACGCGGTCGGCGGCGTGATGCCGTTGAACCGCGTCGGCGTGCGCATCTCGCCGTACGCGAAATACAACAACGTGCGCGACGCCGATCCGGACGCGACGCTCGCCTACGTCGGCCGGATGCTCGACGCGGCGGGCGTCGCCTATCTGCACGCGGCCGATACCAACGGCTGGAGCGGCGAGCCCGATCTGCCGCGCATCGTCGAGCACGCGCGCCGGTCGTTCCGCGGCACGCTGATCGTCAACGGCGGCATTTCACCGGACGCGGCGAACGCGCTGATCGACGCGGGCGACGCCGATCTCGTCGCGTTTGCGCGTGCGTACATCGCGAACCCGGATCTCGTGGAGCGCATCGCGGCCCGCGCACCGCTCGCGGAGCCGAAGACCATCGGCTGGTACGGCGGCGACCGCGCCGGCTACGTTGACTATGCGCGGCACGACGCCGTGCAGTCGCACGCATGATCCGCGCATGCGGCGCGCAGGGCCCGGCATGCCGGACGCGGTGCCGCGACGCGTCCGGCCGCCGCGTGCCGGAGCGGCGCCGTCACGTATCGTTCCACCGCGCGCCCAGCACGCGCCCGCAGAAATTCGGCCGATGAAAATCCGGATCCGCGCGTTCGAGCACGTCGGCGCTCCACGTGCCGAACGTCGATTGCGGCCGATGTTCGACGCCGCGCGCGACCGTCGCGAGGAACGTTTCGCGAAAACCGCTGCCGCGCGGATACGCGGCGAGCAACGCGTCACGCTCGTCGAGCGTGTATGCGTCGAAGTCGGTCGCCATCAGATCGGTCGACACGGCGGCCGCCAGCGCGCGCGCGAGCGGCGACGCGCGGGCGGCCACGCCGGGCGTCGTATGCAGCGCGATCGCCTGCCACACGTCGTCGCGCACGCGCCGCGAGCGCCGATGGCGCAACAGCAGCGCGCATGCGGCATCCGCGCCGTCGAGCTCGTAGCGCTCGGTCGAGCGGCAATACGCGTGGCTCAACCCCATGTTCGCGTACATCGCGGCGACGTACAGCGCGTCGGCGTCGCATGCGTTGCATGCGTCGCCTGCCCGCCGCGCGGCGAGCGACGCGAACACGAACACGCGCGCCGCGTGATCGACCAGCACGGCGGGCAACGACGCGCGGGCCGCGTCGGCCGCATCGAGCGCAACGGGCGTGCGCGGAATGCGAACGCCGGCCACTTCGTCGCCGATGGCCGGTGCGCGCGGGTGCGCAGCATTCATCCTGTCTCCTTCATGCCCCGCGCACGGGGCGGAAAATCGTTCAATGCCCGGGGGCGTCCGGCGCGCGGCGCGTCGCACACCGGCACGCGCCGCTCAAAACGCGACGCAGCAGCGGCCGAACGCTTCGCAGCGCTCGGCGGCCGCACTTGCCGTCGGATAGCGCGGCCGCGCGAAACGGCGGCCGTGACCGCGCGCCCGGCACGCATCGCTGCCGGGCGCCGCGCATGCGTCGCCCGCCGCCGACGCATGCGGACGGGCGAGCGCCGCGCCGCCGACGCCGCCTTCCGCGACCGGCGACCATGCGGGACTGACGGGCGGCGGCGGCGGCGCCAGCGGCGCGAATTCCTGCTCCGCGTGCACGACCTTGCCGTCGACGACCGTCAGCACCGACGACAACGCGGGGATGCGCCGCGCGTCGATCGTGAAGTAGTCGTCGCTCAGCACCGCGAAGTCGGCGTACCGGCCGGGCACCAGCGCGCCCTTGCGGTGCTCGTCGGCGGAGAACCATGCGCTGCCGACCGTATAGCGGCGCAGCGCCTCCATCCGGCCGAGCCGGTTGCGCGCCGGATACAGCGCGGTGCCGCCGACGGAGCGCCCCGACACCATCCAGTACAGCGCGACGAACGGGTTGTAGCTCGCCGCGCCCGTCGCCCCGGAGCCCGCGCCGACCGGCAGCCCGGCCGCGAGCATCGCGCGGATCGGCGGCGCGCGCGTGGCCGCCGCCGCGCCGTGGCGGGCGATGAAGGCTTCGCCCTGGAACGCCATGCGCGGCTGCACGGTGATGCCGCCGCCCAGCGCCGCGACACGCGCGATATTGGCATCCGAGATCGTCTCGCAGCGGTCGAAGCACCAGCGCAGCCCGTCGAACGGCGTGTCGCGATCCACCGCTTCGAACACGTCGAGGAAGCGGCCGATCGATTCGTCGTAGGTCGCATGCAGCCGGAACGGCCAGCGATGGCGCACGAGCAGCCGGACGACGGCCGCCAGGTCCGCGTCGACCGACGCGGCCAGCTCGACGCGCGGTTCGAGAAAATTCCCGAGATCGATCGCCGAGCACAGCAGCCGCTCGCCCGCGCCGCTCACGCGCAGGAACGCGTCGCCGTCGCCGGGCGCCGTCCGCGCGATCCATGTCGCGAAATCGTCGAGCTCGCGGCCGGCGTGCCGCGCGCCCAGCGCATAGGCGATGCGCGTCGTCAGTTCGCCGCGCCGCGCGAGCGTCGCGACCGCCGCATAGTCGTCCGGATACGCGAGGCCGTCGCCGCCGGCGTCGATCGCGCTCGTCACGCCCACGCGGTTCAGCGCGCGCATGAACTGCCGCGTGGAGTTGAGCCGGTCGGCCGCATCGAGCATGGGCGCGCGGGCGAGCGCCGCGAACAGCACGGCCGGATCCCGACGCGCGAGCAGCAGCCCGGTCGGCCGCCCGTGGCGATCGCGCCGCAGTTCGCCGCCGGGCGGATCGGGCGTGTCGCGGCCGTAGCCGAGCGCGCGCAGCGCGGCCGCATTCAGCCACGCGCTGTCGCCCAGATGCTGAATGAATACGGGCGTGTCGGGCGCGATCGCGTTGAGCTCGGCCACCGTCGGGCCGCGCTTTTCCGCGAACTGCAGCGCCGTCCAGCCGCCCGCCACGCGCGCCCATTGCGGCGCGGGCGTGCGTCGCACCTGCCGGCCCAGCAGTTCGAGCGCGTCGGCAAGCGACGGCACGCCGTCCCAGCGCACCTCGAGGTTGAAGTTCATGCCGCCGCGGATCGCCTGCAGGTGCGCATCGATCAGGCCCGGTATCACGGTACGGCCGTTCAGATCGATACGGGTCGTGCCGTCGCGCGCATGGCGCAGCACGTCGCGATCGTCGCCGGTCGCGACGATGGTCCCGTCCTTCACGGCGAGCGCGCGGACGAACGAGCGTCGTTCGTCCTGGGTCGCGATCTTGCCGTTGAAGACGACGAGGTCCGCCGAGCGCGCGGGTTCCGTCGCCCTAAGCACCGTCGGGCCTCCCGTGCGCATCCGCGCGCGACGCGCTGCTCGGCGCCGCTGCCTGAAACGCGGCCGCACCGCGCGCGTCGGCACGCATGCCGCGATCGCGCGGGCGCGCTGCTGCACCGGATTCGCGCATCGCTATGCCGCCTGCTGCGCCGCGTCGGCGGCATCGCGTCGCGCGCGCGTCCGGCACGGCGCGAGCGGCGCCTCCTGACGGACGAAGTTCTGCACGCGCAGCAGGCGGCGCACGTCGTGCGCGCGCGAATCCGGATCGAAGTGCCGCGCGCCCGCGGCAACCAGCGTCGACGCCTGCGCGGTGTGCCCGCGCTCGATCAGGTGATCGGCGAGATCGAGCGAACTGCGCAGCGCCCACATCGCGGCGCCCTGCGCATTCGCGGTCTGGATCGCCATCTGCAGATGACGATGGCCGTCGGCCTCGTACGCCACCGCGAGATCCGCGCCGACGGTGCGCGCCTGTTCGAGCATCGCGACGCCGTTCACCCGCAGCAATTCCGGGACGAACAGGTGCTCGCCGTGCGCGCGGCAGCGCGCGAGCGTCGCATCGAGCCGGGAGCGCGCTTCGTTCGCGCGGCCGGTCCGCACGAGGCCCTCCGCGTACGCAACGGTCAACGGCGCGAGCAGACGCCGGAAACCGCTCGCCTCGACGCGCCGCAGCGCCGGTTCGAGGCGGGCGAGACCGGCGCCGGGATGGCCGGCCTGGATGTCGAACTGTCCGGTCAGGCATTCCGCGTGACTGCGCCAGATGTCGAAGCCGTGCGCGTCGGCGGTCGCGCGCAGCGTCGCGAGATAGTCGGAGGTGATGTCGTGATCGCCGTAGCGCAGCGCGATCGGCGCGGCGGCCGCACCGAGCACGATGCACAGCGTGAGCGCCGACGGGCCGCGGCGCGCGCACTCGACCGCCTGCGCGGCGACGCGCATCGCATGCTCGGGCTCGCCTTGCATCCAGAGCAGACGGATCAGCATCGTGCGCCCCAGCGTCGCCATGTCGACGCCGAGCGCGGCCTGCGCGCACGCCGGTTCGTCCGCGTCGGCGAGTTCGGCCGTCGCCGCTTCCAGCCGCTCGCGCGCCTGCGCATGCTCGCCGAAGTAATGCAGCGACGTCGCGACCATCGTGTTCGCCAGCAACCGCTGCGACCGGTCCCCGCGCCGCTCGGCCGCGCGCTCGAAGCGCGTCGCGTAGCGCAGCGATTCGTGGATGTCCGACAGCGTCAGCATCGTATGCCACAGCCCGACCAGCGCGCGCGCGTCGAACGCATCGTCGCCGATATGCGCGGCGAGACCGAGCGTGCGGTTCCACATAGCGGCGGCGGCCGGCGCATCGCCATCGGTATGCAGCAGCGCCGACGCGCAGGCCGCCCGCAGCCGCATCTCGCGCGCGGCGTCGACCGGGCCCGCGGCGCCCGTGTCGAGCGCGTCGAGTACCTGGCGCGCGCGCGCCGTACACGCGCGCATCCGCGCCGGCTCGAGCAGCGCGCGCGCCAGCCGGTCGGGCTCGGGCACGCCTGCGGCCACGGCGGCCACGGCGGCCTCCGCCGGTTCGTCCGCGGCCGGCGCGGGTGCATCCGCGGGCAGCGCGTCGGCGAGCGTCGCGGGACGCGCGGGCGCATGCTCGCGCTCGTACGCCGCGTGGCGCGCGACGATGCGTTCGAATTCGCCTTCGTTGTGCAGTTTTTCGAGCGCGTACGCGCGCGTCGATTCGGTCAGCCGGTAGCGCGCATACGCGCCATGGAACTCGACGGTCACCAGCGACTTCGCCACCAGCTCGCCGAGCACCGCGATCATGTCCGCGGCCGACGTGCCGGGCTCGGTCGCGACCGCGCGTGCGGCATCGAACGAAAACGGCCCGATGAAGCATCCCATCCGGCGAAACAGCGCGCGCGCGGCCGGATCGAGCAGCACGTAGCTCCAGTCGAACGTCGCCCGCAGCGTCTGATGACGCGGCAGCGCCGAGCGCAGCCCGCCCGTCAGCAGGTTCAGCCGGTCGTCGAGACGCGACGCGACGACCGCGAGCCCGAGCGTCGCCACGCGCGCCGCGGCCAGCTCGATCGCGAGCGGCAGCCCGTCGAGGCGCCGGCAGATGTCCGCGATCACCCGCACGCCGGCTTCGTCGACCGGACAATCCGGCGCGGCCGTGCGCACGCGCTCCAGGAACAGCTCGACGGCCGAACAGCGGACCATTTCCGGGACGGACGCGCCGCCGTCCGGCACCGCGAGCGGGCTCATCCGCAGCACCGCTTCGGCCGAGATGTGCAGCGGCTCGCGGCTCGTCACGAGCACGCGCGGCGAGCCGGCGCGCGACGTCAGCGTTTCGACGAGGCTCGCCACCAGATCGACGATGTGCTCCGCGTTGTCGAGCACGAGCAGGCAGCGCGACGTCGCGAACGCGTCGCCGATGCGCTCGATGGCCGGCACGCCCTGCGTGTCGAGACCGAGCTCGGCGGCCAGCGCGATCAGCATGTCGTCGCGCGTCGACGCGCGCGCCAGCTCGACGAACAGCACGCGCTCGCGCGAGCGGCTGCGCACGCCGTGCGCGACGCGTACGGCAAGACTCGTCTTGCCGATGCCGCCCGCGCCGACGAGCGTGACGACCGGCGTGCGCTCGAGCATGTCGACGATCTGCGCGATTTCGGCGTCGCGCCCGACGAGCGGCGCAAGCAGCGACGACGCGGGAGCGTCGGGCGGCGCCGCGACGGCCGGCGCGTCGGCCGCGGGCACGAGGTCCGGGCCGGGCGACGGGCTCGCGACCAGCAGATAGCCGCGCCCGGGCACCGTCTTGATCAGATCGCGGCTCGCGCCGAGCGCCTTGCGCAGCGTCGCCACATGCACCTGCAGCCGGTTTTCCTCGACGATCAGGCCCGGCCAGACCGCATCCATGATGTCGTCTTTCGACACGACCGAACCGCTCGCGCGGTGCAGGACCTCGAGAATGTCGAGCGCGCGCGCGCCGATGCGCAGCGACGCGCCGTGACGGCGAATGTCCCGCTGCTCGAAATCCACCGACAAAGTTCCGATCTGGACCATGGCCGCCTCCGGGTACCTCGGGATGAGCGCCGGGTGAACGCGGCAGTTCGCCCGGCGGAGAGTCCAAGTCCGGCGTGCTGCCGCGCCGGACGATAAATGTCGAAATACGGGTCGAGTGTAGAGGGGCGTGCCGTGAAAATCTTGAAGGAAAATGCGCTGTCCGCGCATGCCGCGCACGCGCGGCCGGCACGATCGCTTGCGTGTAAAAGTGGGGCGCTATACTCTGCCGGGCCGCTCGCGCAGGCGTCGCGCCGGGGCACGCACTCACCGCGCGCACGCATTGAAAGCAATTTGTCAGGATGAAGAGCGGACGTTTATGCAAATTCATTTTGAACGTTCGCGCGCGCATCTAAACTGGACTCGTCATTTCACGCTCCGAGTCCCTCGCTGGGGAATTCCATGTCAGACTCCGTCATCGCAGCCCCGACGGCATCGCCTCCGCCACGGCCGAAAGACACGCTCGGGTGCGTGTCGAGCCTGCTGGCGAAGGATGTCGAGACGGCATCCGGCGGCCTGAAGCTCCACCGCAAATGCATGCGCGAAGCGCACGTCGAACGGATCGACATGCCCGCGTGCGACCGCGGCTTCCTGGTCGGCGTGTCGCTGAACGGCGGCCACCGCCGCACGCTCTATGGGCGCGCCGGCGCGAGCGAACGCCGGTTCCAGCATCACTCGATCTACATTCGCGACTTCTCGCGCCATTTCCACGCGGACCTGTACGGCAATTTCGACTTCGTGCTAATCGAGCTGCCGCACCCGTATCTGGCGCGCATCGGCCCCGAACACGGCGGCAGCCCGGTCGACGGCCTCACGTGCCGCGTCGATGCGCGCGACCCGGTGCTCGGGCATCTCGCGCACGCGGTGGCCGACAGCCTCGACGCGCCCGGCCCGCTGAACGCGCTGTTCATCGAGCAGGTCGGGCTCGCGATGGGCACGCATCTCGTGCGCCGCTACGGCAACGTGCGCGCGCGCGAACTCGAGCACAAGGGCGCGCTGTCTCCCGCGAAGGTGGCGCTCGCCAAGGAGCTGTTGATGGAAAAGGCGGACCTCGGCGTGTCGATCGAGGAAGTCGCGAACGAATGCGACCTGTCGCGCGGCTATTTCATCCGCGCGTTCTCGCGCACGACCGGCCGCACGCCGCACCAGTGGCTGCTCGAACAGCGCGTGATGCGCGCGCGCGAGCTGATCGAGACGTCCGACATGACGCTGGCCGACATCGCGGTCGCGTGCGGCTTCGCCGACCAGAGCCACCTGAACCGCGTATTCGCGCGGATCGTCGGGCACCCGCCCGGCGCGTGGCGGCGCGCACGGGCACGCTGACCGGCGGCATGGCGCACGCCGGGCCGCACGCCGGGACGTCACCGCACCGGCGTCGCGTCGTAGTTGACCGGCACCCAGTCGTATTGCGCACCGTCCCGACGCAGGTGGCCGAGCCCGGGAAACGCGATATGCGCGGCCCCGACGAGATAGCGCCGCTCGGCGACGCGCTTCAGCGTATCCCGCCGCGTGCGGCGGGCGGCCTCGGCATCGCTGTCGTACTGGACCGTCGCGTCGACGTCGCGCAACTGGATCGCCGCCACGTGCACGATGTCGCCCCACGCGAGCAGGCCCGCGCGGCCGCTCTCGATCAGGTAAGCCGTATGGCCCGGCGTATGGCCGGGCATCGGCACCGCGCGAATGCCGGGCGCGAGCGTCGCGTCGCCGCGAAACGTCTTGAAGCGGCCGGCCGCGACGTACGGCGCGACCGCCGCGGCGGCCGCATCGAAGAACGACGCGAGAAACGCCGGCGCGTGCGCCTTGTTCGCCGGATCGAGCCAGTACGCGGCCTCGACGGCGTTCACCCGCACGACGGCATTCGGAAACGTCATCGCGCCATTCGACGCAATGCCGCCGACATGGTCCTTGTGCAGGTGCGTGAGCAGCACTTCGTCGATTTGCGCGGGCGCGTAGCCGGCCGCGCGCAGGTCGTCGAGCAGCTTGCCGCAGCAGTCGCCGTACAGCGTGCCGGCGCCCGCGTCGACGAGGATCCGCTTCGATCCGGTATCGACGAGGAACGCGTTGATCGACCCTTGCACGGGCGGCTCGAGGAATGCGCGGTCGAGGTCGCGCCGGATCTCGTCCTTCGAGATGTCGCGAAACACCGAATCGACCGGAAACGGATGCGTGCCGTCGGACAGCGTGATCACCGTGAAGTCGCCGATCTTCAGCCGATAGAAGCCGGGCGGCTGCCGGCCCGCGGCGGGCACCGGCGCGTCGGGCTGCACGCCGGACGCCGCATCGGCCCGCACGCCGGCCTGCGCATGCGCCGCGGGCGCCAACAGGCCCGCGCACCCGGCCACGATCAACCAACGGGCCGCCTGCGCGACGCACGCGTGCCGAAACAGGTTCTTCATCGGATCTCCGTGACGAATCGTGCGCGTGGCCCGTCACGAACGGAACGGCCAGCGCAACACGCGATGTCGCGCAGCTTATCGGCCGCCGCGGCGAAAATCCTGAGCGACGCCTGAATTGTCCTGAAGACACGCCGCACGCGATCCGGCCGCCGCGCCGCCCGGCGCTAGAATGCGAACCGCATGCAACGCGACGTTGCCACCCGCCCAAGGACGATCTCATGGACAAATTCTCCGCGCTGCGCGCGTTCGTCGAAGTCGCGGAAGCCGGCGGCTTCTCGAGCGCGGGGCGCCGGCTCGATCTCGCCGCTTCGTCGGTCGTGCGCGCGGTGGACGCGCTGGAGGCGTCGCTCGGCACCGTGCTGCTGAACCGCACGACGCGGCAAGTCACGCTGTCCGACGCGGGCGCCGTCTACTATGCGCGGGCGAAACGCGTGCTCGGCGAGCTCGCCGATGCCGACGCGCTGGTGGCCGACCGCGGCGACGCGCCGTCCGGCCCGCTGCGCGTATCGGTCCCGGTCGCCTACGGGCTGCGCCGCATCGCGCCGCACGTCGCCGCGTTCGTCGCGCGCCATCCGAAGCTCGACCTCGATCTGCAACTGACCGACGAACGCGTCGATCTCGTGTCCGCGCGGATCGACGTCGCGATCCGGCTCGGCGACGCGGCCCCGACCGCGGACGTCGTCGCGCGTCCGCTCGGCACGTTCCGGCGCTACGTGGTCGCGAGCCGCGGCTACCTCGACGCGCACGGCACGCCGGCGACACCCGGCGAACTCGTCGATCACGCGTGCCTGCGCTTTCATTTCGGCGTCGATCAGCAGGCGTGGACGTTCGCCGGCCCGCCACGCACGACGCAGGTCGTCGTCACCGGGCGGCTGAAATCGAATCACAGCGAGGTGCTGCGCGAGGCCGCGCTCGACGGCGCCGGCATCGCGCTGCTGCCCGACTGGCTGGTCGGGGCGGATATCGAAGCCGGCCGCCTGCAGCGGCTGTTCGACCAGTACGACGTGACGCCGGGCTCGGCGCGCGCGGTGATCACGGCCCTGTACCTGCCAAACCAGCGCGGCTCGAAGCGCGTGACCGCGTTCATCGATTTCGTCGAATCGCTCGCCCGCGCGCAGCCCTGATACGCGAGAGCCGGGCGCGGCGCGTCACCAGCCGAACTTCGCTTCCATCCCGACATAGTCGGCATTGCGCGCGCCGAGCGCGCGAATCGACGAGCCGAGCTGGAAGTGCACGGCTTCGAGCGCGAGCGCGACGTTCGCGTTCACGAGCCAGTCGACGCGCGCCTGCGCGTACATCCCCGTCCACGCGCCGCCCTTGCCCGCCGTGCCCGGCACCGCCGACATCCCCTGCCCGTAGATCGCGTCGGCCGTCGTCTGCCGCCACTGGAAGCCGACGGCGGTGAGCACCGTCACCGAGCTTGCCGGCTTGAAGGTCAGCGACGGCTTCACGTGGATCAGGTTGCTGTATCCGGTATACCCGGCGAGCGTGAAGTAATAGCCGTTCGGAAACATCGGGTTGAACGTGCCGACGCGCCGGTCGCCCGGATGCGCGTCGCCCGATGCGCCGTCGACCTGGATGCCGACGCGCGGCGTGCCGGCCGTCTTCGCGAACGTGTAGCCGCCCAGCGCGCCGAACGCCCACGCGCCGATCGTGTCCTGCCCGACATGGCCCGTCTGCAGCATCGCCTCGACGTCCCAGTCGAACCCGTCGGTCTTGCCCGCGTAGCGCATGTCGAACACGTCGCGCCGCTCGGTGCCGGATGCATCCGGATAGCGCGCGTTGTCGCGCGTGTAGCGCGACCAGTACGCGGACAGATCGCCGGGCCCCGTGCCCGTGCGCTCGACGCGCACGCCGTCGAATCGCAGGTGCCGGTTCGACACGTCGTCGAACGCGGCCGCGTTGCGATACTGCACCGGACGCGTCACATAGCCGATCACGCGCCATTTGCCGATCTCGTAATCGGTCCACAGTCCGTCGTACGCCTGGCGCACGTTCGGGCCGTCGCGCACCGACACGAAGCGCTGCAAGTCGAACGCCATCTCCTGCCGGCCGATCCGCGTCTTGAACGTGCCGGGCCCGAGTTGATCGACGTACGCGACGAACGCCTGCTCGAGGTCGAGCTGGTCCTTGTCGACCGGGCCGACCGTATCCTTGCCGAACGGCCGCGCATCGACGAACTGCACGAACGCCTGCAGGTGCCCGCGATAGCGCAGGTCCGCATGCACGTTCGCGCGCTGGATCACGTAGTTGTCGTCGTGCGCGGCGCCGAGGCCGAACAGCGGCGCGTTGTTCAGCTCGAATCGCTCGCGCAGGTTCGCGCCGAGCGACAGATAGGTCGACGGGTCGTCGCCGAGCGGCACGTATTTCAGCGCGTCGAACGGCTTGCGCGGCACGCACGGATTCGCGAGCGCCGACCAGTCTTCCTGCCAGCGGTTGAACAGCACCGTCGGGCGTTTCGCGGTGCACGACGCGGCGGCGGCAGCCGGCGACGCGGCCGCGCCGGCCGACGCCGCATCGGCCTCGGCGCCGACGGCGGTACCCGCGTGCGACGCGGCACCGCCCGCCAGCACGACGCACGACAGCGCGCCGCGCCACGATCGCTTCATCGGCCGGTGCACCGTCATTTCGATCGCGCGTGGATCTCGGCGACGTAGCCGCCCGGGAACTGCACGAGCGCCGCGTCGCGCCCGTCCGACTTGAACGGCGGCACGAGCACCGTCACGCCCGCGGCTTCGGCCTGCTTCAGCGTCGCCGCGAGATCGGCCACTTCGTAGCCCGTCATCTCACGGCCGAACGGGTACGGCAGATGGCCGTCGGTCGCGAGCACGGTCATCTTGCCGAAGCCCGATTCGATGCGAATGCGGCGATACGTGTCGTTCGGCCGCCCGATCTCGATGCCCGGCGCATGGCGCACGTCCGACACGATCTTGCCGTGCGAGAACGCCGCGAAGTCGCGCGCGAGCTTGCCCGCGCTTTCCGGCGACACGTACACGCGATTCTCCGGCACCGTCTGCAGCGGGTCGTAGTTCGGCGCCTGCGTATGCCAGTACAGCTGCATGTTCACGCCGCCCGGCCAGCGGACGATCGCGTCGCGGCCGATCGGGTCGGGGAACGTCGCCACGACGATGTCCGCGCCATGCGCGCGCGCCGACTTCACCGCGACGTCCATGTCGGTGACGAGATAGCCGGTGCGCTCCTCGCAGAACGGATACGGAATCGGTGTCTTGAAACCGAACACCGAGATCGTGCCGACCGGCGTCAGCACGAGCTGCGACATCGTCTGGCTTGGCGTCGGCGTGACCTGGAACACGCCCTGCTTCGACTTCTTGCCGCCGAACGTCGCGACGAAGCTGTCGGTGAAGCGGTCGAAGTCCTCAGGCGCGACGCACACGTGGGTCGTGTCGTACTGCGGGCCGACCGCAACGGCGGGGAACCGCGCCGCGGCGGCCGGCGACGCGATGTCGTCGAGATGGGTTTCGTCGGCGAGCGCCGGCGCGCCGGCCAGCAGCGCGGCGAGCACGGCCGACGACGCGGCGGTCATGCGCAGCATGGTGCGCAGGTTCAATGAACTCATCGGTTTTCTCCTTGATGGTGATGCGCGCGGCCAGCGCCGCGCGCGGATTCGGATTCAGCGGGATACGGGCCACGCGTCCGGGCGGCCGGACGACCGGCGAGAAACACGAGCGGCGCGCGCGGCTTCCCGCCCGGCGGGAGACGGCGCAGACTCGTCGTTTCAGCGCGGTCGCCGCAACGTCACCGAATGGCGGGAACGCTGCCGGTCTGGCGTCGTATATCGTCGAGCACGATGACGCGCTGCTGGATTTCCCATGGCCGCGACGGCAGCGCGCGGACCTGCGCCGCGGTGTCGCAAGTGGCACGCATCGCCCTGTCAGACCGCCCAGCACGAACAGCCGAACGCGCCCCAGAAACCCTTCGCGTCAGACGTCGGCAACGCGTTCGCCCATGCGCTCGCGTGCGCATGCTGGTGAACGTTGCATTCGTTCGCGCAGCCGCACATCGCGGCGGCCGCCGCGCGCTGCAACGGCGCGCCGGCGCGCTGCGTCGCGCCCCAGCCGCCATAGCCGCCGAACTCGCGCACCGGCGACCAGTCCGGCATCGCCGGCGGAATCGGCGCGTCGTGCGACGCGAACGGCCCCGCGCCCCACACGATCTTCCCGTCGACCACCGTCAGCAACGCGGTCGTGCCGGCGATATCGTCTTCCGCGCACGCGAAGAAATCGCGATCGGGGACCACGAGGTCGGCAAGCTGCCCCACCGCGATGCGCCCTTTCTTGCCTTCCTCGTTCGAGAACCACGTCACGTACTCGGTCCACATCCGCAGCGCGGTTTCGCGATCGAGCAGGCTGCGCTGCGGATACAGGCGCATGCCGCCGACCGTCTTGCCCGTCACGAGCCACGCGAGCGACACCCACGGGTTGTACGACGCGACGCGCGTGGCGTCCGTGCCGGCCGATACCTTGAGCCCCTTGCCGAGCATCTTCGCGACAGGCGGCGTCGCCTCGGCGGCCTGAGCGCCGTAACGCTCGACGAAGTATTCGCCCTGGTACGCCATCCGGTGCTGCACCGCGATGCCGCCGCCGAGCGCGGCGATCCGGTCCATCGATTTCTCGGAGATGGTTTCCGCATGATCGAAGAACCAGTTCAGACCGTCGAGCGGGATGTCTTCGTTGACCTTCTCGAACACGTCCAGCGCGCGGCTGATCGTTTCGTCATAGGTCGCGTGCATGCGCCACGGCCAGCGGTTTTCCGCGAGCACGCGCACGACGCCTTCGAGGTCGTCCTCCATCTGCGCGGGCAAATCCGGCCGCGCGACGCGGAAATCCTCGAAGTCTGCCGCCGAGAACGCCAGCATCTCGCCCGCGCCGTTATTGCGGAAGTAGTCGGTGCCGTCGTGGTACTTGACGCTCTTCGTCCAGTTCACGAAGTCTTCCTTCTCCGCGTTCGGCTTCTGCGTGAACAGGTTGTACGCGATCCGGATCGTCATCTCGCCCGCGTCGTGCAGCTTGCGGATCACTTCGTAATCGTCGGGATAATTCTGCGAGCCGCCGCCCGCGTCGATCACGCCCGTCACGCCGAGCCGGTTCAGCTCGCGCATGAAATGGCGCGTCGAGTTGTACTGATACTCGAACGGCAGCTTCGGCCCCTTCGCGAGCGTCGCGTAGAGGATCGTCGCATTCGGGTTCGCGAGCAGCAGGCCGGTCGGATTGCCCGCGGCATCGCGCAGGATCGTGCCGCCCGGCGGCTCCGGCGTGTCCTTCGTATAGCCGACCACGCGCAGCGCGGCCGCGTTCAGCAACGCGCGGTCGTACAGGCGCAGGATGAACACGGGCGTATCGGGCGCGACCGCATTGAGCTCATCGATCGTCGGCAGCCGTTTCTCGACGAACTGGTGCTCGGTGAAGCCGCCGACCACACGCACCCATTGCGGCGCGGGCGTCACGGCGACCTGGCGCTTGAGCATCTCCATCGCGACCGCGAGCGACGGCACGCCGTCCCAGCGCAGCTCCATGTTGTAGTTCAGGCCGCCACGAATCACGTGGCAGTGGTTGTCGATCAGGCCCGGCAGCACGCCGCGGCCGCCGAGATCGACCACTTTCGTCGCGCGGCCCGCGAGCGGCATGACGTCCGCGTCGCTGCCGACGGCGACGAAGCGGCCGGCGGCAATCGCGACGGCCGTCGCGACGGGGTTCGCGCGGTCGAGCGTCGTGAATCGTCCGTTATGCAGGATCAGATCCGGTTGGGTCACGGTTGCGGTCATGTGCATCACCTCTTGTTGATCAGAAGCCAAACAGCTGTTTCACGGTGGGTAACGCTTGCACGCCGATCAGCATGCCGAGCAACCCGACCAGCGCAATCAGCGGCGGTGCGGGAGAGCGAACCTTGATGGCGCTGTAAATCACACCGATCAGCAGGCCCGCACCAAGGGAAACCAGATAAGGTTTCATGCGATCAATCTCCCGGACAATTTCAAATGCAGGCGCGGTGTGCCGAACGGCATGCCGCGGGCGGCATTCGTGTTTCGGTCACGTCCGCCGCCCGCGGCAATGGAGCCGATGCGGCGCGTTCGCATCGAACCCGTCGCACCGGCATCCGCGGTTGCAGGCCGTCCGCGCTTACTTCGCCGGAACGGGCGCAATCGACTCGTGCGGCGTCGCGGTACGCTGCGGCGCCTTGTGGAGCATCGTGTACGCGTAGTCCACGCCCATCCCGTATGCGCCCGAATGCTCCTTCGCGATCGCCATCACCGCGTCGTACGTCTCGCGGTGCGCCCAGTCGCGCTGCCATTCGAGCAGCACCTGCTGCCACGTGACGGGCACCACGCCGGCCTGCACCATGCGCTGCATCGCGATATCGTGCGCGGCCTGCGTCGTGCCGCCCGAAGCGTCGGCCACCATGTAGATCTCGTAGTCGCCCTCGAGCATCGCGCACAGCGCGAACGTCGTATTGCAGACTTCGGTCCACAGGCCCGACACGACCACCTTCTTGCGGCCGTTCGCGGCGAGCGCGTCGCGCACCTTCTGGTCGTCCCACGAGTTCATCGACGTGCGTTCGAGCGTCTTCTGGTTCGGGAACACGTCGAGCAGCTCGGGATAGGTGTGGCCGGAGAAGCTCTCGCTTTCGACCGTCGTGATCGTGGTGGGAATGTTGAAGACCTTCGCGGCCTTCGCGAGCCCGACGACGTTGTTCTTCAGCGTCTGCCGATCGATCGACTGCACGCCGAAGGCCATCTGCGGCTGCTGGTCGATGAAGATCAGCTGGCTGTTGTGCGGGGTAAGTACTTCAAGCTTGGGATTGCTCATGGTGATGATGTCCTTTGACGCGGAGAAAAATGAGACTCGCCTGGCCGACGAATCCGCGAGGCGTCCAATGCGCGGTGTCGGAAGCGTCGGCAGCCGGCCTGCGTCATTCAATACGCGAACGTGCGGCCGCACCAGTTAATTGTTCTGATTCTCGCCACGCTCGACATTCAGACTGAAAAGTTCTGAATTTCATTGAATGCGCCAACGACGAGCGCGCCGACCTGATAGGCTGGCCCAAGACTTTCGGATCGACGCCAGACCGGTAGGTATCCGTATTTTTAACGGCTGTCATTTCATTCCAGAACGATGAAACCGTACACTGCTTCGCTTTTCGCCGGCATCCTCGCCGGCGTCGTCTACGCGCTGATCGGCGTGCAATCGCCGGCGCCGCCCGCCGTCGCCCTCGCCGGCCTGCTTGGCATTCTGGCCGGCGAACAGATTCTTCCCGTGGTGCGACGGATGCTCGACGGCATTCGACCGGGAACCGCGTGGCGCGACGCGAAGTGCAGTCAGCACATGTTCGGCCCGTTACCTGGCGCTCACACCTCCGACGCTTCCGTGAAGCACCGCGAATCGACACCGACGTGACAGGCACACGTCGAGCGAAGCTCACGCGCATGGGCCGCGTCGTCGTCGACGAAGGCCGTCATCTTCTCGATGCTGCCGAACAGCTTGAACGGAAGGCGCAGCGCGCGAAGTCGCGCGTTGTGCGTGATTTGCGCATCCGTCACCCCGAGTGTCGGTTTCCGGGAGATCAGCCGTGAACGGTCGAGGCGTCTGGCGCTTGCCGACCTGAATCAAGCCAATCTTGAAGCCAGCGTTGACGGAATGAAGAAACGGGAGCGGCTTCGCCGCCCCCGATGTCGCGCACAGCCGACGCCGCGCGCAGTATCGGCGCTCAGCGCGCCGCGGACGTGTCGCCGGTCCGGCCGGCGCGCCAGGTGAGGAAAACGAGCATCGCGAGCGGCAGCGCCAGCGCCCAGAACGCGGCGTACAGGTAGGCGCTCGCGCCGGCGCCCGCACCGAGCGCGAACCCGGCGACCGGCGGCAACGTGCGTCGCAGCCGCGCGCGCGCGGCTTCCCGTTCGGCCGGCGCGGCGATCGGCACGAGCCAGTCGAATGCATCGATGACCGCCTGCGTGACGTTGCCGGTCATCACGGTATTCGCGACGACGGTGCGCGCGGTCAGCCGGCCGTGCGCGTTCTGCACGCCCATTGCCGCCGCCCCCAGCAGCCCGCAGACGATCGTCGCGGGCGCATCGGCGCTGCCGATCGGCGACGCCGCGACGCCCGCGAGCATGAAGCCGGCCAGCAGGATCGTCTGCAGCGCGTACAGCGAGCGCGCCCGCGGGCCATGCCCGCGCACGCGCATCCGGTGATCGAGCAGGCGGGCGGCCACGATGCCCGCGATGAATGCCGGAAACGCGAGCCACTTGATCATCAGGCCCTGGCCGACACCGGCGAGGCCCGAGCCGATCAGGATGAAGTTGCCGGTAACGTGCGCGGTGAAGAGCCCGAACAGCGCGACGAAGCCGAGCGTGTCGACGTAGCCGGCGATCGAGGCGAGAAACACATCCTCGCCGCGCAGGCGATCGGGGGCCGCCGCGCCCGCTGCCGTTACTTGCGCGGGCTGCATGTCGTGGCTTCCGCGGTTGGGTCGACGGTGCCCGCATCGCGGACCTGCGCGGCGCGCGCGCGCCATTGCGCCCGCGCGAGCGCGACCGCATGCTCGCGCGAGACGAGGCCGAGCAGGCCCGCCAGGGCGATCGGCGGCGGCGCGGGCGATTGCACGTGCACGAGGGGGTGCGGGAGGCCGACTGCGATGCCGGCTCCCGGCGAGATCAGGTAAGGCATGGTCCGTTCCGGTTGCGCCGCCGGCCGGGCCGGCCGAAGGGATTCGGCCGCGTGCGGCGGCTCGGGAGCAAGACTACGGAATGCGGGCCTGAAAGTCATGGCGGCGAACTGAATCGTTCTGAACGCGCGGGGCGGCGACGCCCGCGCCGCGTGGCCGGCTTCGCGATGGCGCGCCTTGCTATTTTTCGATCGATAAGTGCAGAATGGCCGCATTCAGGAGCCGACGCATGACCGACACCAAGCGCAAGGCAGCGCCCCGCACGCGCGGGGCGACCGCCGACGACACCGCCGCCACATCGGGCCGCCGCCTCACGCCGGAAGCGCGCGAGCGGCAGATCGTCGAAAAGGCGGTCGAACACTTCGCGACCCACGGTTTTTCCGGCAGCACGCGTGAGCTCGCGCGGCAGATCGGCGTGACCCAGCCGCTGCTCTACCGGTATTTCCCGAGCAAGGAAGCGCTGATCGATCGCGTATACGACGAGGTCTACACGTGGGATCCCGAGTGGGAAAAACTGATCGCCGACCGCTCGGTTCCGCTGCAGCAGCGGCTCGTCGCGTTCTACCGGTCGTATGCGCAGACGATCCTGCGGCGCGAATGGATCCGCACATTCATCTTCGCGGGGCTCAGCCGCGAGGGCTTCAACACGCGCTATCTGTCGCGGCTGCGCGAACGCGTGTTCCTGCCGGTGCTGCGCGAGCTGCGGCACGCGTACGACATCGCGACGCCGGCGTCGGAAGCGCAGCGCAATGCGGAAATCGAACTGGTGTGGAGCCTGCACGCGAGCATCTTCTATCTCGGCGTGCGCAAGTGGGTATACGGGCTGCCGGTGCCCGACGATCTCGACGCGGAAATCGAACGGCAGATCGACGCGTTCCTGAACGGCACGCCGGCCGCGCTGAAGCGTGTCGCGTCCGACGCAGCCGCGAAGCGCGCCCGCCGCTCGTGATGCCGCGGCCCGGCGTGGCGTTGCACCGCGCCCGGGCCGATTCAGAACGATTCAGCCGCGACGGTCGCTGCTTGCCCTATGCTCGGACAGCATTGGACGCGTGCCGTACCGCGCACCGTCCGCATCGAACCGGGGCTCCCACATGACGACCGACACGCTCGCACTCACCCATCACACCATTACCGCGAACGGCATCCGCCAGCACGTCATCGATGCCGGCGCCGGGCCCGTCGTCGTGCTGCTGCATGGCTTTCCCGAAACCAGCTTCGCGTGGCGCCACCAGATCCCGGTGCTCGCGCGGCACTATCGCGTGATCGCGCCCGACCTGCGCGGCTACGGCGAAACCGACAAGCCCGCGGCCGGCTACGACAAGCGCAACATGGCGCGCGATCTCGCCGCGCTGCTCGAAGCGCTCGGCATCGACCGCATCGCGCTCGTCGGCCACGATCGCGGCGCACGCGTCGCGACGCGTTTCGCGAAGGACTTCCCCGCGCGCGTCGAGCGGCTCGTCGTGATGGACAACGTGCCGACGCGCATCGTCGCGCAGAACATGACCGCGCAAACGGCGCGCGCGTACTGGTTCTTCCTGTTCCACCAGGTGCCCGACCTGCCGGAGGCGCTGATCGCGGGCAAGGAAGCCGAATGGCTCAGCTATTTCTTCGCCGACTGGTGCTACAACCCGCATGCGATCTCGGGCGATGCATTCGACACGTACGTACGCGCGTATCGGCGCCCGGGAGCCGTGCGCGGCGCGTTGGCCGACTATCGCGCGAACGCGGAAGACGTGCAGCAGGATCTCGTCGATGCGGATGTCAGGATCGGGTGCCCGACCATGGCGATCTGGGGCGAGGATTTCTACGCGGTCGGCAAGATGTTCGACATGAAGGCCGTATGGGAAGGCATGGCGGCGAACCTGCGGGCCGAGCCGATCGCGCAGTGCGGACACCTGCCGCACGAGGAGCAGCCCGAGCGCGTGAACATGCTGCTGCTCGATTTCCTGCGCGGCTGGGCCGGCTGACGCACCGCCGCTGCCTGCGGCATCATCGGAGGACCATCGGATGGGACACGGATCGGGCCGCAAGGCCGTCATCGCCGGCGGATCGGTCGGCGGGCTGTTCGCGGCGACCGCGTTGCGCGCGGCCGGCTGGGACGTCCGCGTATTCGAGCAATCGCCGCACGAACTCGACAGCCGCGGCGGCGGCATCGTGCTGCAGCCGCCGATCGAGCGCGCGTTCGCGTTCGGCGGCGTGCCGCTGCCGCGCGCGGCCGGCGTCGATTCGATCGACCGGATCTACGTCGACGCACAGGACCGGATCGTGCAACGCTTCGCGATGCCGCAGACGCAGACCGCGTGGAACGTGATCTACACGGCGCTCAAGCGTGCGCTGCCGGCCGGCATCCTCCACGCCGGCGACGCGTTCGAGCGGTTCGAGCAGGACGGCGAGCGCATCGTCGCGCACTTCGCGAGCGGCCATGCCGAGACGGCCGACCTGCTGATCGGCGCGGACGGCGGCCGCTCCACCGTGCGCGCGCAGTTGCTGCCGGACGTGCGGCCGACGTATGCGGGCTATGTCGCGTGGCGCGGGCTCGTCGACGAACGCGCGCTGCCCGAGCAGGTGCTGGTTCTGCTGCGCGAACGCTTCACGTTCCAGCAAGGCGACCGGCACCTGTTCCTCACCTATCTGGTGCCCGGCGCCGACGGCGCGCTCGAACCGGGCGAGCGGCGCGTGAACTGGGTGTGGTACCGGCGTCTCGCGTCCGACCGGCTGGCATCGCTGTTCCTTGCACGCGACGGCACGCAGCGCGACGGGTCGCTGCCGCCCGGCGCGATGCGCGACGACAACCGCGCGGAACTCGTCGACGCCGCCGACCGGATGCTCGCGCCGACGCTCGCCGCGCTCGTCGATGCGACACCCGCGCCGTTCGCGCAGGCGATCCTCGATCTCGCGGTCGAGCGGATGGCGTTCGGGCGCGCGGTGCTGCTCGGCGACGCCGCCTGCATGGTGCGCCCGCACACGGCGGCGGGCGTCGCGAAAGCGGCCGACGATGCGGTCGGTCTCGCGCAGGCGTTGCGCGACGTCGCCCCCGGCAGCACGTTGGACGCCGGGCTGGCGGGCTGGGACGCCCGTCAGCGCGCCGCCAGCGCATCGATCGCCGCGCGCGGAATCGCGCTCGGCGCACGTTTGATGGGCACGGCCTGAGCGTTCGCGGGCCGCGTGTCATGCGCCCGGCGCGGCGCATCGGACTCCGGGTCGAGCGCGTGCAGCACGCTCGCGCGCCCGCCGTCGTCATCCGGCAGTTGCGGCTGGCCGCGCGCGAAGGCCGGCGTGGCGGCGGCCGTGCCGACGCAAAGAGCGAGCAATGCGGCGGCGACAAGCTTGCGGTTCATGATGACACTCCCGAGAACGATTCGATGGGGACGCGCCGCCGGCACGACCGCACGAGCGAAAGCGATTCGTTGCGTCACGTGTGCGTTGCCGGCGTCGAATGACCCGACGCCGGCGGCGGACGGCGGCTGAAAAAACCGCGTTCAGTGGTGCTCGAACAATTGCTGCGTGTCGAGCGACGCGAGCGAAGGCACGCCCGTCGCGGCGGCGGCATCCGGCCGTGCAGCGACCGACTGCGGATGCTGGGCGGCGACCTTCGCCTCCGCTGCCTGGATGTCCTCGGGATAGTAAGGATCGCTGCCGACCGGCCGATAACCGGCCTTTTCGACACGGACGAGATCGGCGCGCACGTCGGCCCGTGTGAGCGCATGGTCGGCGGTTTGCGCAAATGCGACGATCGGTGCGCTCAGCGCACAGGAAAGCAGGACTGCACGAATCAGGTTGTTCATGATGTTCACCTCTCAAAGATGGCGTGTTCGCGTCCGCAGATCAGGCCGGACATCCGCTCCCCATCGATGTGATGAAGAGTTGGGATCATTCTGCGATTCGCGCGCTTTCCTGAAGGTGAGGCTTCGATTACGGTTTTGTTATCCGGGCGCCGGCGCCCGTTGTGCAGGGGCGCCCGGCTCGCCGGGCACGGCGCAGGCGCGCACGTCGGACGACCGTCGCGTTCATGCGGACGCGTCGAGCGGCCGCACTTCCGGAATCATCGCGGCCTGGCCGCGCACGATTCCGTCTGCGTCCGTGACCTGCCATACGGTCGCGCGCTCGATCCAGAACCGCTTGCCGGATTTCGTGACCCGCACGCCGCGGTATCCGGACACGAAGCCGTCCCGCATCACCTTGTCGAGGAATATCTGCCGCTCGCGCCGCTCCATCGGCTCCGCCGACAGGCGGGACGGCAACGCCGTCAGTTCGTCCCAGTCGTATTCGAAAATCGCCTGCGCGCGCCGGTTGCCGTACACGAACACCGGATCGGCCGACGTGTCGTGCGCTAGCACGCCGAACGGCGCCGTCTCGTACAGCCACGCGGCGCCGTCGGACGCGCTCATGCCGTCGGGAACGAGCGGATGGTGCAACAGCCGGCGGTAGGAGTCGGCGAGAAGGAGGAAGAAATCTGCATCGGTGCGCAACGACATCGGTCAGGCTCCTAAAAGCGGCGGGATACGGGAACGCGTGAAGGTTCACGGCCGGACATTATAGGGACGAAGCGGCGCGGCCGGCGCCGCCGCGCCTGCACAGATAACGACTTCGTAATCTTCGGGTCAGGGTCGGGTCAACGCCGCGCCGGCAGACTGCATGCTCGTCGCATCGAATGCGCATCCGAGCCCTGCTTCGAGGAGCACCATCATGTGGATCGTCCGGCTGGCGTTACGCAGGCCCTACACGTTCGTCGTACTCGCGCTGCTGATCTTCATCGCGGGGCCGCTTGCCCTGCTGCGCACGCCGACCGACATTTTTCCGAGCATCGACATTCCGGTCGTCAGCATCGTCTGGTCGTACAACGGCTTCTCCGCGGAGGACATGGCCAAGCGGATCACGTCGAACTACGAGCGCGCGCTCACGTCCGACGTCGACGACATCGAGCACATCGAGTCGCAGTCGCTGAACGGCGTGTCCGTCGTGAAGATCTTCTTCCATCCGGGCGCCGACATCAATCGCGCGATCGCGGAAGCCGCGAGCAACGCCGCGTCGATCCTGCGCATCCTGCCGCCCGGCACGCTGCCGCCGAACATCATCACGTACAACGCGTCGACGGTGCCGATCCTGCAGCTCGGGCTGTCGAGCCGCACGCTCGCCGAGCAGCAGCTGTACGACCTCGGCAACAGCTTCATCCGCACGCAGCTCGCGACCGTCCAGGGCGCGGCCGTGCCGCTGCCGTTCGGCGGCAAGATCCGCCAGATCGTCGTCGATCTCGATACGCGCGCGCTGCAGGCGAAGGGGCTCGCGCCGATCGACGTCGTGAACGCGATCAACGCGCAGAACCTGATCCTGCCGGGCGGCACCGCGAAGATCGGCACGCACGAATACAACGTGCAGATGAACGGCAGCACGCAGACGGTCGCCGCGCTGAACGACCTGCCGGTGAAGACGATCGGCGGCAATGTCGTGTACGTGCGCGACGTCGCGCACGTTCGCGACGGCTACGCGCCGCAGACCAACATCGTGCGCGTGGACGGCAAGCGCGCGGCGCTGCTGACGGTCGAGAAGACCGGCAGCGCGTCGACGCTGACGATCATCGACCAGGTGAAGGCGATGCTGCCGAAGATCGCGGCCGGCCTGCCGAAGGCGCTGCACATTTCGCCGCTCGACGATCAGTCCGTGTTCGTGAAGGCGGCGGTCCAGGGCGTCGTGCGCGAGGCGCTGATCGCCGCGTGCCTGACCGCGCTGATGATCCTGCTGTTTCTCGGCAGCTGGCGCGCGACGCTGATCATCGCGGTATCGATTCCGCTCGCGGTGCTCACGTCGCTGCTCGCGCTGTCCGTGCTCGGCCAGACCATCAACATCATGACGCTCGGCGGGCTCGCGCTCGCGGTCGGGATCCTCGTCGACGACGCGACCGTCGCGATCGAGAACATCACGCATCATCTGGAGCTCGGCGCGCCGCTAGAGGAAGCCATTCTGACCGGCGCGGGCGAAATCGCGGTGCCGACCTTCGTGTCGACGCTGTCGATCTGCATCGTGTTCGTGCCGATGTTCCTGCTCACGGGCGTCGCGCGCTATCTGTTCGTGCCGCTGGCCGAGGCCGTGATCTTCGCGATGATCGCGTCGTACTTCTTCTCGCGCACGCTGGTGCCGACGCTCGCGATGGCGCTGATGCGCGCGAAGGGGCAAGGCCGGCCGCCGCGCGGCGTATTCGCGCGCGTCGCGCGTTTCCAGGCCGCGTTCGAGCATCGCTTCGAGGCCGTGCGGCTGCGCTATCGCGCATTGCTCTCGGCGGCGATCGCGCGGCGCCGCCGCTTCGCGGCCGCGTTCCTGCTCGCGTGCGTCGCGTCGACGGGCCTCTACGCGTTCGCCGGGCAGGACTTCTTCCCGTCGGTCGACACCGGCGAAATCCGCCTGCACCTGCGCGCGCCGACCGGCACGCGAATCGAGGAAACCGCGCGGCTGACCGACGAAGTCGAAGCCAAGATCCGCGGCGTGATTCCGGCGAACGAACTCGCCGGCGTGCTCGACAACATCGGCGTGCCGGTGAGCGGGATCAACCTCACGTACGACTCGTCGGACCCGATCGGCACCGAGGACGCCGACGTGCTCGTCACGCTGAAACCGAATCACGCGTCGACGGCCGCGTACGTCGCGAAGCTGCGCAACGTGCTCGCGCAGTCGTTCCCCGGCGTGACGTTCGCGTTCCTGCCGGCCGACATCATCAGCCAGATCCTGAACTTCGGGCTGCCCGCGCCGATCGACATCCAGATCGTCGGCAACAAGCTCGACCAGAACCGCGCGGTCGCGAATGCGCTGCTCGCGAAACTGCGCGGCGTGCGCGGGCTCGTCGACGCGCGCATCCAGCAGCCCGGCGACGAACCGGCGATCAACGTGAACGTCGACCGCACGAAGGCGATCCAGGCCGGCCTCGAACAGCGCGACGTCGCGCAGAACCTGCTGATCGCGCTGTCCGGCAGTTCGCAGACGACGCCGAACTTCTGGCTCGATCCGCGCAACGGCGTCAGCTACCCGGTGCTCGTGCAGACGCCGCAATACACGGTGAATTCGCTGCAGTCGCTCGCGAACGTGCCGCTGCCGGCCGGCACCGCGCGCGCGCCGCAGACGCCGGCCGGCGGCCCGGCCGCGGGCGCGCCCGCGCAGAACCTGCTCGGCTCGCTCGGCACGTTCTCGCGCTCGACGCAGCAGGCCGTGGTGTCGCACTACAACGTGCAGCCGGTGCTCGACATCTTCGCGTCGGTGCAGGGGCGCGACCTCGGCGGCGTCACGGCCGACGTGACGAAGCTCGTCGACGCCGCACGCGCGCAACTGCCGCCCGGCTCGTCGATCGTGCTGCGCGGCCAGGTGCAGGCGATGCACGAGTCGTTCACGGGCCTGCTCGGCGGCCTCGCGCTCGCGATCGCGCTCGTCTACCTGCTGATGGTCGTGAACTTCCAGTCGTGGCTCGATCCGCTCGTGATCGTCGGCGGGCTGCCGGCGTCGCTCGCCGGCATCGCATGGATGCTGTTCGTCACGCGCACCACGCTGTCGGTGCCCGCGCTGACCGGCACGATCCTGTGCATCGGCATCGCGACCGCGAACAGCATTCTCGTCGTGAACGCGGCGCGCGAACTGCTCGCGGGCGGCGCGTCGCCGTGGCAAGCGGCGCTCGATGCCGGCTTCAACCGCTTCCGCCCCGTCGTGATGACCGCGCTCGCGATGCTGATCGGCATGCTGCCGATGGCGCTCGGGCTCGGCGACGGCGGCGAACAGAATGCGCCGCTCGGCCGCGCGGTGATCGGCGGCCTCGCGTTCGGCACGGTGTCGACGCTGCTGTTCGTGCCGGTGCTGTTCGGCTTCGTCCACGCGTGGCTCGCGCGGCGCCGCGACGCCGCGGCCGCCCGGCGCGCGCAGCCCGCGCCCGATACGCCGGCGCTGCGTTGAGCGCGCACGGCCGCCCCTTCTCATCCTTCGATTCGCCCGACCCCGGACCCATCATGAACGACTCGATCGAACCCGTCGCCCCGCCGCCGGCCGCCGAAACGGCCACCGCGGCCCCCGCCGCCGCAGCCGTGCCGCCTGCCGCGCGCGGCGCCGCCTCCGACACCCCGCCGGCCCGCAGCGGCCGCAAACTGACCGTGCCGCTCGCGGTTGCGGCGCTCGCCGCCGCGCTGCTCGCGCTCGGCATCGTGCCGCGTATCGACGCGCGCGCCGCGCAGCGTGCGCAGGTGGCCGCGCAGCGGGCGCTGCCGGTGTCGGTCGTCGTGCCCGGCACGGCGCCGGCCGACCAGACGCTGACCTTGCCCGGCGCGGTGACGCCGTATGCGGACGCATCGATCTATGCGCGCACGAGCGGCTATATCGCGCATTGGAGCGCCGATCTCGGCACGCACGTGAAGGCCGGCCAGACGCTCGCGCAGATCTCGGCGCCCGATCTCGACGCGCAGTTGCGCCAGGCGCGCGCGGACGAAGCAAGCGCGCAGGCGAACTACGACTATGCGAAATCGACCGCGCAGCGCTGGCAGGACATGCTGAAGACGCAATCGGTGTCGCAGCAGGACACCGACACGAAGGTCGCGGACATGAACGCGAAGCGCGCGATGCTCGCCGCCGCGCAGGCGAACGTCGCGCATCTTGCCGAACTCGTGTCGTACGAATCCGTCACCGCGCCGTTCGACGGCGTGATCACCGCACGCAACGTCGACGTCGGCACGCTCGTCACCGCGGGCGGCACGCCGGGCAGCCCGGGCCTGTCCGGCGAACTGTTCCATCTCGAACAGACGGACACGCTGCGCGTGTTCGTCGATGTGCCGCAGGACAGCGCGACGGGCGTGTCGACCGGCACGCCGGTCTACCTGACGACGCCGCAGTATCCGGGGCGGCGCATCGCCGCGCGCGTCGCGCGCAGCGCGGGCGCGATCGATCCCGTCACGCGCACGCTGCGCGTCGAGATCGACGTCGACAATCGCGACGGCGCGCTGATGCCCGGCGCGTATGCGCAGGCACATCTCGTCGTGCCGAGCGCGGCGCCGGCGCTCGAGCTGCCGGTCAGCGCGCTGCTGTTCCGCCCGAACGGCGTGACGGTGGCCACCGTCGGCGCGAACGGGCGCACCGCGCTGAAGACCGTGCAGATCGGGCGCGATTTCGGCACGCGGGTGGAGATCGTCGCGGGGCTCGCGGCAACCGATCGCGTGATCGACAACCCGGGCGATGCGATCACGGCCGGGGAGACCGTGAAGATCGTGTCGACCGCGCACGATGCGGCGCCGGTCGCTGCTTCGCCGGCTTCGGCCGCTTCCGCCGCTTCCGCCGCGCAGGCCGGGCAGGCCGCGCAGGCCGCGCAACCGGCGTCTGCGGCCGATGCACGCAACGTGCCGCCGCCGCGCGCGGTCGGCGCCGCACCGGCTACATCGACACCCGCTGCCGCGCCCGCCCGCGGCTGACCCATCGACGACGAATCACGAGATACCTGCCATGCGCCTCCGTCATCCGCTTCCGTTCGCACGTCGCATCGTCACGCTCGCCGCCACCGCCGCACTGACCGCCTGCTCGACGCTGCCGCCCTACTCGCCGCCCGCCGTCGCGGTGCCCGCGCACTACGCGGGCGCGCCGGCCGCACCTGCCGCGCAGGCCGGCTGGCACGTCGCGATGCCGGCCGACACCGCCGCGCGCGGCGCGTGGTGGACGGTGTTCGGCGACGCCGACCTGAACGCGCTCGAAGCGCGCGTCGACGTGTCGAACCAGACCGTGAAGAAAGCCGTCGCCGATCTGCAGCAGGCACGCGCGATGGTCGACTATCAGCACGCCGGATTCCTGCCGACGATCACCGCGGGCGTCGCGCAAAGCCGCGCGCGCGTGTCGCAGAACCGGCTCGGCTCGTCGCTCGCCGGCAAGACGACGCCCGACTACCAGGCCGGCGTGGCCGCGAGTTGGGAGCCGGACGTGTTCGGTCGCGTGCGCGATGCGGTGACGGGCGCGCAGGCGAACGCGGCCGCGAGCGCGGCCGACCTGCAGGCCGTGAAGCTGTCGGTCACGGCCGAACTCGCGACCGATTATTTCGCGCTGCGCTCGCTCGACACGCAAAAGCAACTGCTCGACGACACGGTCCGCGCGTACGCGGACGCGCTGACGCTGCTCAGGCAGCAGCTCGCGGCCGGTGCGATCGACGCGTCGGCCGTCGCCCAAGCTCAGACGCAACTCGAATCGACGCGCACGCAGGACACCGACATCGACGCGTCGCGTGCGCAGTTGCAGCATGCGATCGCGACGCTCGTCGGCGAAAGCGCATCGACGTTCGCGCTGCCGCCCCGCGTGCAGGCGTTCCACGTGCCGGCCATTCCGGCCGGCGTGCCGTCGCAACTGCTGGAGCGGCGGCCCGACATCGCGGCGGCCGAGCGTCGCGTCGCGGCCGCGAACGCGCAGATCGGCGAGGCACGTGCCGCGTTCTTTCCCGATCTGGTGTTGTCGGCGAGCGCGGGGCTCGAGAGTTCGTTCTTCGCGCCGTGGCTCACCGCACCGAGCCTGTTCTGGTCGCTCGGCCCGCAGCTCGCCGGCACGCTGTTCGACGGCGGCCGCCGCAGCGCATCGCTGCGCGGCGCGCATGCGCAATACGACGGCGCAGTCGCCGATTACCGGCAAACCGTGCTCGTCGCGTTCCAGCAGGTCGAGGATCAGTTGTCCGCGCTCGATGCACTCGCGTCCGAAGCCGGCAGCCAGCAACGCGCGACCGACGCGGCCGATCTGTCGCTGCGGCTGACGACGAATCGTTTCAACGCCGGCGCCGTCAGCTATCTCGATGTGGTGACCGCGCAGACGATCGCGCTGACGAACCGGCGCACCGCCGATCAGATCGACGCGCGCCGGATGGAGGCGGCGGTCGGCCTGCTGAAGGCGTTGGGCGGCGGCTGGCAGGCGGGCGCGGGCGCGGAATCAGGTGCGGAATCGAACACCGGCGCGAAGGAACACGCGGCGGCCGCGCAGCCCGAACCCGCCGTCACGCAGCCGGCGGCCGGTTGAACGTGAGAGGCGCGCAGCCGTAGCACCATTTCAACTCTTCGATCGGCGGACGAAAGGTTGCACGTCGGTAAGACGGCTCGTTGACGTCACACTGCGACATATCACCGTCAGTCATGCGAACCATGTCTTCCCCATCACTTGCGCCCGGGTCGATTGCCTCGCGGTAGTTGGGTGCCACTCTCCGGTCTCGTACGTCCGGTTGACCTGCCGCTGGCAAGCGAATGGTCCCCGGCCTCGTTCTGGATCAAGCTCCAATAATGCTGGGGCGTGCTCGCGTAATTGTCCATCTGCGAGCAGGGCTTCGACCAATTCGCCGGCAATGACGTCGCCGAGACGCTCCGCATCGAACAGCCGCCCACGGTTGCACGCGCCAACGCCGTGCGCGCCGCATTTTGGGCAGCGAACCGACGCGTTGATCGCACTGTCGATTGGCGATGTCACTTACCGGCGAGGCCGGCGTTTCCCGTCATTCCAAAATGGTTTGCAGGCGAGCGAGCGCATCTTCGACAACTTCAATGGGGGCACGCTCGACTTTGCGTGCGCCGCGCGCCTCGAGGTCGAGCGTGCGGACCATGTTCACCAGCGCCACGCCCTGCGTCTCCGTCCCCGAACCCGAGAGCGGCACAGCGAATCCCGCGTATCGCGCGAATTCGCCGCCTTGCGTAATTGGCGCGACGAGCGCCACGCCAAGCGTGTTGAACGCGGCGGGTGACAGAACCAGCGCGGGACGGAAATCCCCTTGCTGTTCTTTGCCCACTGTCGGATTCAGGCTAACCCGCACGATATCGCCACGGTCGAACTTGACGCGCCTCACCATGCCTCACGTCCCACGGGCTTGACTTCACCCCACGCGACGAGGTCTGCCGGTTGCGGAGCCTTCGGATCGCATTGCGCAACGAGTTCATCCAGCGAATATTTGCGCCGCGCGGGCGAAAGCAACACGCCATCCGGCCGTACATCGGCGTGCAGAGAACTGCCAGCCGACGCGCCGATCTGCTCCAACAACACAGCAGGAAGCCGTACGGCCGCACTGTTGCCCCACTTCTGAATTTTGAGTTCCATATCACGCTCCGAATGTTTATCCATTGTAGACACGCGCCGCAGAAATGGCAAGCCGTTTGTATCTACATTGATTCTACATTCGGTTCGTTTGAAGACCCCGCAAACGGCTGCCCTGTTTCGAACGCCGGCACGAAGGACCACGCGGCGGCCGCGCAGCCCGAACCCGCCGTCACACAGCCGGCGGCCGATTGAACGTGAGCACGAAGCGCGTGCCGCGCGCGTCGCTTTCGACCTGCGCGGTGCCGCCGTGCAGTTCCATCACCGAGCGCACGATCGCGAGGCCGAGCCCTGCCGTGCCGCCCGGCGCGCCGCCGCTGCGCGCGGGGTCGCCGCGCACGAAGCGGTCGAAGATCCGCGGCAACAGCGCGGGATCGATCGGCTCGCCGGGATTCGCGACGACGACGCGCACCGCGTCGGCGGTTTCATCGACACTCAGCGTGATGACGCCGCCGGCGGGCGTGTAACGCAGCGCGTTCGCGAGCAGGTTACCGACCGCGCGGCGGAACAGCTCGACGTCGGCGGTCAACTGCCCGTGCCCGTCGACGCGCAGCGCCGAGCCCGCTTCGTCGGCGAGCCCCTCGAAATACTCGGCGATGCGCTCGAGTTCGTCGCGCACGTCGAATGCGCGCTGCCGCGTGACGAAGCTCGGATGCTCGGCGCGCGCGAGAAACAGCACGTTCTCGATCATCCGCGCGAGCCGATCGTATTCCTCGAGATTCGATTCGAGCAGCGTCTGGTACTCGTCGGCCGAACGCGGCCGCGCGAGCGCGACTTCGGTGGCGCCGCGCATGTTGTTCAGCGGCGTGCGCAAGTCGTGCGCGAGATCGGCGCTGAATTGCGACAGATGCGAGAACGCCTGCTGCAGGCGGCCGAGCATCGCATTCTGCGCATCGACGAGCGCGCGCAGCTCCGGCGGCGCGCGCGACGCATCGAGCCGCGTGTCGAGCTTGTCGACCGTGATCCGGCCGGTGTCGTCGACGATCTCGCGCAGCGGCGCGAGCGCCTTGCGGATCAGCCAGTAGCCGAGCAGCAGCGCGAACAGCGCGCCGACGCCGCCGGCAAGCATGAGCCGGTTGCGGTAGCCGTCGAGCAGTTCGGCCCGGTCGCGCATGTTGCGCGCGATCGCGATGCGGATCGGCGTGCGGTCGCCGAGCGCGGCCTCGATCGCGACGCCGCGCATCGGCGTGCCGCCGGCGGCGGTCCACGTGACGAGCCGGTCGGCCGTGATCCGGTCGTTCGCGGGAACCGGCGCCGCGTGCGGCGCGAACAGTTGCGCGTCGGCCAGCGGAACCGATGCGGCCGCGGGTACATCGTCGAGCGCGGCGAGCCGGACGTTGTGGCGCGCGAGCACGTCGCCCTGCGCATCGACGACGACCATCGACAGCGCCTCGTTGCCCAGCACCTGGCTCGTCAGCCGCTCCGCGTGCGCGCGAACCGCATCGAGCGACTCGAGCTCGCCCGCGAGCCGGCGCGTATGGCGCGCGGCCAGCACGATGTCGAGATCGTCCTGCGTGTTCACCTGCCGCTCGAGGCCCGCATACACATACGCGCCGACGAGCGCGAACGCGGCCAGCGTGGTCGCGGCGAAAGCGAGCGCGAGTGTCGCCGCGAGCGAGCGCGGGCGCGTCATGCGCCATCCTTCGGCTCGAGCACGTAGCCGACGCCGCGCACGGTATGGATCAGCTTGACCGGAAACGCGTCGTCGATCTTCGCGCGCAGGCGCCGGATCGCGACCTCGACGACATTGGTGTCGCTGTCGAAATTCATGTCCCACACGTACGATGCGATCTGCGTGCGGCTCAGCACCTCGCCCTGCCGGCGCGCGAGCAGTTGCAGCAGCGAGAATTCGCGCGGCGTCAGGTCGATTCGCGTGGCGCCGCGCTTCACGCGGCGGCGCACCACGTCGATTTCCAGATCGCCGACCGCCAGGTGCTCGGTCTCGCGCGGCGGCCCGCGACGCGCGAGCGTGCGGATGCGGGCCAGCAGCTCGACGAACGCGAACGGCTTCACGAGGTAGTCGTCGGCGCCGAGTTCGAGGCCGTGCACGCGGTCGTGCACGTCGTCGCGCGCGGTCAGGAACAGCACCGGCGTCGTATGCGTCTCGCGCAGCCGCTTGAGCACGCCCCAGCCGTCGAGCACGGGCAGCATCACGTCGAGCACGATCACGTCGTAACGCTCTTCCTGCGCGAGCATCAGCCCTTCGGCGCCGTCCTTCGCGAGATCGACGCTGAAGCCCGATTCCTCGAGCCCTTTCTTCAGGTACGCGCCCGTTTTCGGTTCGTCTTCGACTATCAGGATGCGCATGGCCGGCTCCGTCGCATTCGTGGGGACATACGGCGATGTTACCCGGAAACGGCGACACGGCCGCGCTCCGTGCAGGCCCGAGCGGCGTAGATGACAAAACGGTAATCGGCCCGTCAGCCTGGCGTGCGGTCGCGGCGCCAGGCCGAGGATTCCCGTCCCGTCGGTCCAGCGCGATCGCGGCGCGTATGCCTAAACACGCCGGCTCTACGGCGCTTCACCGCGTCCAGGCCGAAAAACCGAGACGACCTCCACCCGTTCCCGTGACTGCCGGCGCAGACTGATCGCCGCCGCCGCCGTTTGCTCGACCAACGCGGCGTTTTGATGCGTGGCGCGCTCCATCTGGCCGACGGCTTCGCCGATCTGGGCCACGCCGAGCGATTGTTCGGCGCTCGCGGCACTGATTTCACGCATCGTCTCGGTGACGCGACGAATGGAGTTCACGACTTCGGTCATCGCCACCCATGCGCGCTCGACTTCGGTCGAACCTTGAGCCACGCGCCCCACGCTCGAGCCGATGACCTTCTTGATCTCCCTGGCCGCATCGGCGGAACGTCCGGCCAGGCTGCGCACTTCGCTGGCGACCACCGCGAAGCCTCTGCCCTGCTCGCCGGCGCGCGCGGCCTCGACCGCGGCGTTCAAGGCCAGAATGTTGGTCTGAAAGGCAATGCTGTCGATGACACCCGTGATGTCCGAGATTTGGCGGGAGCTGTCGTTGATGCCCTTCATGGTTTCCACGACGTGACCGCGACACCGATTTGCCGGGACCAGTCACTGACCAGCCGCTCGGTCTGCAACGGCCGGGCAAAGCGATTTTCATCGCCTCAATGGATCAACATGTTCTCGGCGATCGCGTGCTTCAACTCCTTCAGAACAAGCGCGAGCAGACGAGATACCTGCATTTCGACCTCGTCGCCGTCGAAAGTAACGAGGGCACGCACCCTGTTGCCGTCGATGCCGCCGAGCCAGTCGAGGTCTTGCGGGCGTGTCGACCACACCAGCAACGGCACGCCTCGCGGCAATCGACTCAATCGGCATTCCGGCCTCGTCTTCGCCGCATCGGGAACGTTACCCGGCATGAGCGACTCGCTCCATGCACGATGCGCATCGACGGGATCGTCAATCTGGAGAAGCGCGACTTCCGGCATCGCCGCGAAGCGGGCTACGGCCGCTGAAACCGCGGCCGCGCCGGGGCTCGGATCCATGACGACACACACGCGAGCCCGCTCCGAAGGCGGTAACAGCCAGTTCCACGTCGAAGCCCCCGACGATACCGCGTCCAGTTTCCTTGCACTCATGCCAATCACCTCGCATGTCGTCGAAACAAGTCTCGCGCCGCACCCGGCGAAGCCATCGCCCGGTCGTACGGCGTTCTCTCGATGCGCTGCCTTATCGGAGATTCAACATCGATCGACAGCCGCGCAATGCAATCAGACTCAGCACGCCGAGCAGTATCAGATAAAACGCCGGCGATGCCAGATTGCCCGTCTGATGGATCAGCGACGCGACGATCAGCGGCGCGAAACCGCCAAACAGCGTGACGCCGATGTTGTAGCTGATCGCCATGCCCGTCGCTCGCGTTTCGGTCGGAAATACTTCCGCCATCAGCGCTGGCAGCGCGCCAAAATAGACCGCCTTCAGCGTCCCCATCCAGGCCATCATCGCAATGAGTCTTCCCAGATCGGGATGCGCGCCAAGCAATTTGAAAACCGGATAAATGGTCAGAATGAAGGCTATCCCGGCCCAGATCATCAGCCTGATGCGGCCGATCCTGTCCGAGAGATGACCGACGAACGGCGTAACGAACGTCAGGATGGCGCCGGTCAACGTCGTTGCAATGAAACCGAAACTGGCAGGCAGATGAAGTTCACGTACCGCGTAGGTCGGAATATAAAGAATGACGTAACTGGCGCCGGTGGAAAGAACGAGCGTACCGATCGCCAGCAACACTCTGGCTTTCTGATTGACGAACACTTCCCTCACCGGGAACGATGCGGGCCTTTCACGCCTTGCGCCGTCGGCTTCATGCACGTGCTTTCGCAAGTACAGGCCGACCGGGCCGATCAGCATACCAAAGAGAAACGGGATGCGCCAACCCCATGCGTCGATGGCGTCTCCATCGAGGATCAACGTGAGGAGAACGCCGAAACCGGCCGCGAGCATATAGCTCAATCCTTGACTCGCGAACTGGAAGCTGGCGAACAATCCCTTGCGCTCGGGACACTGTTCCACCAGAAACGCGGTTGTGCTGCCGAACTCGCCGCCCGCGGAAAATCCCTGAAGCAGCCGAGCGCAGATGACCAGAATCGGTGCGATCACGCCGATCGACGCGTAACTCGGCATCAGTGCGATCGTCGTCGTGCCGATCATCATCGTCACGATCGACACCATCATCGACGCCTTGCGGCCGCGACGATCCGCATACGAACCCAGCACCAGCGCTCCGATCGGCCTGGCCAAATACGAGATCGCGAACGTCCCGAACGTCAGAAGAAGGGATACCCCGCTGTTCGACGCAGGAAAGAAAGCCTTTGAAATCGAGATTGCGAAGAACCCGTAAATCAGTATGTCGAACCACTCCAAGGCATTGCCGACGGTTGCGGCGGACACCAGTCGCAACACGTTTGGAGCTTGTTCTCTCGTCGGCGCGGCATCCACCATTTCCATAGTACGCATCTCATTCTCCGTTCACTTACGATGACAAGTGCATTAAAAAATTGGCGTCTTATGCGTGGACGACAAGCGCTCCTTCCTTGCGCCGATCCCGGACGGCGGATGCCGACTCCCCGAGATCCCAAAATATGCCGGCCATGATCTGCAGCGCCTCACGCGCGACACTTCCAAGCAGGTGTTCGTTCGGTGCGTGCTGGGAGCAGGCTCCGTATGAGTGCGGAATCCAGATCGTCGGAAGGCCCAGAACCTCGGAAAAGACGTCGTTGGGCAGCGACCCGCCAAGATTGGGAAGCAAATCCGGCTGCTTTCCGGTCGTCCGCTCGATCGAATCGAGCGCCCATGCGACCCACGGATCTTCCGGCGGCAGACGCGTGGCGCCCATTCGCTCGCCGATCGAAACCTCGACCCTGTCGAACCCGCATTCGTCGAGGCGATGCCGTAGAACTTCTTCGATACGCTCGCAATCCGTACCGACGACGTACCTGAGTTGGCAATGCGCGTGCGCGACGGGCGGAATCGCGCCGATCGGGCTGGTCGGGTTACCGGTGGTAAAGGCCAGTACTTCGAGCGCGTTCCATGCATAGACGCGCTCCTGGGCCGTCAAATCGGGTTCGCCCCAATTGCCATCGACGTGAGGATCGTCGGGCCCGCCACCGACGGCAATATGCTTCAGCGCCGTGCGTACCGAAGCCGGAATATGCGTCGGCAACAGCGCGTCGACGAGGATCCGCCCGCGCCCGTCGACGAGCGACGAAATCGCGTTCGCGAGCACGGTTCCGGCATTGCCGAGCGCTCCTCCCCAATTTCCGGAATGATGTGCGCCCGACCGGAGCCGGACGGAAAGCGTGAAGTTCACGAATCCACGCGACCCGAGAAAAACGCAGGGGACGTTCGACCTGGCCCGAGGGCCATCCGAAGCGATCAGAACGTCGGCGGCGAGAAGGTCCTTGTTCTGCTCGCAGACCGCGCGCAGCCCGGGCGATCCGGTTTCTTCCCCCATCTCGAGCAGCAGCGTCGCATTGAAACCCAGGCGTCGATTCCTGGCCTCGATGACTTGCTCCAGCGCGGCCAGGTTGATCGTGTGTTGCCCTTTGTTGTCGGCGGTGCCCCGCCCGAACCATCGGTCTCCTTCAACCGTAACGTTCCATGGCGACATCTGGTCCTTCCACTGTCCGTCATGGCCACGGACGACGTCACCGTGCCCGTACATCAGGATCGTCGGAAGCGAGGGATCCTCGATACGCGTCGCGATCAAAAACGGCGCGCTCCCCGCAACCGGGTTCTCGACGATACGAGACTCAAAGCCGATACGGTCGATCGATGGGACGATCTCGTCGACGAGGTATGCTCGAAGCTCGCCTTCCCGTCCGGAATCCTGACTTTCCGTCGTCATGGAGACGCGTCGCGCGAGATCTTTCAGAAAGCCCCCCGAATCGAAATATGTTGTGGCAGAGTCGATTGCTTGATGGCGCGTCATGGTGATCCTCGCGTGTATCGTGGGAGAGCGGCTTGTTCGACCTTGATGGATCAAGCGTACGGAGCCAAAACGCGCACTACAATTGACTTTTTTGCGTGCCCTGCTTTCGAATAACGCAAACTTGGCGGCCCGTCATGCACAACGCTGCACTCCGATACTTCCTTGCCGTTGCCAATACAGGTTCGCTGAGCGAGGCGTCCGAGAAGCTGCACGTTTCGATCTCGGCGATCAGCCGTCAGATCACGAAGCTGGAGGAGGAGGTCGGCTGCCCGTTGTTCGAGCGTCAGGCGCGCGGCATGGTCCCCAACAAGGCCGGGGAGCTGCTGGCTGCCCATGTTCGTAGAACCCTGCTCGAAGGTCAGCAGGTGATCGAGGAGATCAAGGCGCTGAACTCGTTCGATCGGAGCACGATCCGCGTCTCGACGTCGGAAGCGTTTGCCCGGGATGTTCTCCCTCGCGCCATCACGCAATTTCTGGAGAAGTCGCCCGGTACCCGTTTCGAGGTGGCGGTGACGGCGCCGAAGGAGGTGACGGCACACGTACGGAGCGGCGAAGCGGATATCGGCCTGACTTTCGGTGTTGT
The DNA here is from genome assembly GCF_001547525.1 of Burkholderia anthina. Taxonomy (GTDB): domain Bacteria; phylum Pseudomonadota; class Gammaproteobacteria; order Burkholderiales; family Burkholderiaceae; genus Burkholderia; species Burkholderia semiarida. The sequence continues at coordinate 704,878 of NZ_CM003769.1, read as the reverse complement.
ACGAGAGCCGGAGATCAACGTCGAGTACACGCAGAGCGCGCCCATTTGCGCCGTCATGCCGCGTTCTCACGCGCTGGCTGGTCGCGCGACGGTATCGATGGCCGAGTTGCGGAATTTCCCGATTGCGTTGCTTGACCGTGGCACGACGATCCGTCAGCTTTTCGATACGACGGCGAGCCTCGAGAATCTTCTTTTCGAGCCTGTCCTGACCTGCAACAACTCCGGCACGCTGTATGCATTCACTCAAATGTCTGGGGTCGTGTCGCTGACCAGCCGCCTGACGGTACGGGCGCGTCTGGCGACGGACGGCCTGGTGGCGATACCGATCGACCATCCGGGCATGTCGTTGCGTGCGATCCAGATCCAGACCTTGTCGGGCCGCGAGTTGTCGACTGTACTGATCGACTTCATTGGCGAACTGGTGAAGCAACTGCATACGGCCGACTAGACACGTGGCGACCCGTACCCGTGTCCCACCGAGTCCCGACATCCCGCGAACTACGGTGGGCAAAGAAACCACGAACCTGAGCAGAACCACCTTTGCCGTCCGCCCAAGGACGCGCCTTTCTTTTGGTTACTTTTCTTTGGAAGACAAAGAAAAGTGACCGCCGCCCCGCGCAGGGGCGACGCTGATAGACCGATAGCAAGACAGGTTCAACGACAAGGGCGTGGAGAACCACTTAAAACAACGACCCACGCACATATTCGACAGAAAGCACACGTTAGTACGCCACCACCCCGACGACACCAGACGCCCCCGACCGTTGGCGGGCCTCATTCCCCACCACCGGCCCCTCGAGGGCCTTCAACCCGGCCTGCACGATGGCCTGAGCATCCACCTCAAAATACCGCCGCAACTGCGCGCGCGAATCGCTTCGACCGAACCCGTCGGTCCCAAGCGTGACATATCGCCGTCCTTCTGGAATATATGCACGAACCATTTCCGGAAGCGCTTTCACATAGTCCGACGCGGCGACGATCGGCCCAACTGTGGCGCGCAGCTGGGTGGAAATCCACGATTCCCCGATGTCTCCGGAACCGAGCCGCCATTCCCGCTCGCATCGCGCACCATCCCGCCCCAGCTCGACATAGCTGGTAATACTCCAGACGTCCGCGGACACCTCATGCAACCGCTCGAACTCGTCCGCCGCCTTGAGAACCTCCCCCATGATCGCGCCGCTGCCGAACAACTGAACCCGCCTCTGAAAGCGGCCGCCCCGTCGAAACAGATACATGCCTTTCACGATACCTTCATGCGACGCATCGGCAATACTCGGTTGCGCGACGTTTTCATTGGTCACGGTGACGTAAAAGAACTCGTCGTGCGCATCACTCAGCATGCGCCGCAACCCGTAATCGACCAGGACCGCCAGTTCACCGGCAAAGGACGGATCGTACGCCCGACACGTCGGTATCGTCGACGCGAGAAGATGGCTCGAGCCATCCTGATGCTGCAATCCTTCTCCTCCCAGCGTCGTGCGGCCTGACGTGGCGCCGACGAGAAAGCCTCGGGCTCGCTGGTCGGCAGCCGCCCAGATCAAGTCGCCGATACGCTGAAAACCGAACATGCTGTAGTAGATATAGAACGGCATCATCGGAATACCGTGCACGGCGTAACTCGTCGCGGCGGCCGTCCACGACGAGATGGCCCCCGCCTCCGTGATGCCTTCCTCGAGAATTTGACCATCGGACGCTTCACGATACGAGAGCATCGATGAATTGTCTTCCGGATCGTACAACTGACCGAACGGCGCGTAGATTCCAACCTGACGGAAAAGATTCGCCATGCCGAACGTTCGGGCCTCGTCCGCCACGATCGGAACCAATCGCGGGCCGAGGCTGGCGTCCTTGAGCAGCGCACCAAGTTGCCTGACGAAGGCGGTCGTCGAACTCATGGCCTTGCCGTCCGCATTCAGCGAGAAGCCCGCGACGCTCGCCAGTTCGGGCACCGCCAGTCGCTCGGATGCCGCACGTCGCTGAGGGAGATAGCCGCCAAGCGTCTCGCGACGCTTGCGCAAGTACCGCAGCTCATCGCTATCGTGCGGCGGCCGATAGAACCGCGCTTCCGATGCCTCTTCGTCGGAAAGCGGGAGCGCGAATCGGTCCCGATAGGCAAGCAGGTCGTCCCGCTCCAGCTTTTTCTGCTGATGCGTCGTCATGCGCCCTTGCGCGATCGTGCCCATGCCATAGCCCTTCATGGTCTTGGCAAGCACAACCGACGGCCGACCATTCCTGACCGTCGCCGCGGCAAAGGCGGCATGGATTTTCACGGGATCGTGTCCGCCGCGCCGAAGCATCGCGATGTCGTCGTCGGACAACGAATCCACCAGCGCTCGCAGTTCCGGCGTCCGGCTGAAGAACGTCTCGCGATTGAACGCGCCGTCATTGGCCGACAACGTCTGGAAATCACCATCGACGGTGTTCGCGAAAGCGCGTTCGAGCACACCGCCATGATCGCGGCCGAGCAACGCATCCCACTCGGAGCCCCAGATGCATTTGACGATGTTCCATCCGGCGCCGGCGAACAATGCCTCGAGTTCGTCGATGACCCGGCCGTTGCCGCGAACGGGGCCATCCAGTCGCTGGAGATTGCAGTTGATGACGAATATGCAGTTGTCGAGCCGCTCGCGAGCCGCGAGTGTCAACGCGGCGATCGACTCGGGCTCGTCCATTTCTCCATCGCCGAAAAAACCCCACACGCGACGATCGCCGTGCGCCTTCAAGCCACGATTTTCCATGTACCGCATGAACCGCGCCTGATAAATGGCGTTGAGCGGCCCCAGCCCCATCGATCCGGTTGGAAACTGCCAGAAGTCCGGCATCAAAAAGGGATGAGGATATGAGCTCAATCCCCGGATGCCGCCGGCCTCCGCCACGATCTCCTGGCGATAATGGGACAGCGATTCTTCCGACAGTCGCCCCTCGAGAAACGCCCGAGCGTAGACACCCGGCGCGGAGTGCGCCTGGAAAAACACCAGATCGCCGCCGTGCACCGCATCCGGGCCCCGGAAAAAATGCTGGAAGCCGACCTCGAACAGGTCCGCGGCCGAAGCATAGCTCGCGATGTGTCCGCCCAGTTCGCCCTGCGCCCGGTTGGCGCGGACCACCATCGCGAGCGCGTTCCACCGTATCAACGCCGCGATCCGCCGCTCGATTTGCAGATCGCCCGGATAGGCAGGCTGTTCGTCGGGCGCCACGGTATTGACGTACGGCGTGACCAGCGGCGGCCTCCACGCGACGCGACGGGCGTGTGCATGCGCCAACAACGAGTCGAGAAGATGGCGTGCACGTTCCTTGCCTTGATCGCCGCCCCACGCATGCAACACGCCATCGAGCGCGTCGCACCATTCCCGGAGCTCCTCCGGGTCGGGATCGGTCGTCGTGGTCCGAAGTCGATTCTGCATGTCCATACTTTGCACCCCGAATTGACGATATACACGCCGCGTTCCGACTCCACTTGCAGTCGGAACGCGGCCAAGCCTCAACCGTTCTTGAACAGGAAGCTGTATGCGTTCAATGCGGGGACGCCGCCGAGGTGTGCATACAAGACACGGGACCCTTCCGGAAACTCGCCCCGGCGCACCCTGTCGATCAGGCCATGCATCGACTTGCCTTCATAAACCGGGTCGGTCAACATCCCCTCGGTCTTCGCGCACAGTCGAATCGCTTCGAGCGTACCTTCCGACGGAAGGCCGTATTCGGGGCCCCCGTAGCGCGTATCCAGCACCACGTCCGCGTCGCCGATCGGCCGATCGAGTTCCACGAGATCGGCGGTGTGGCGTGCGATGCGAAGAATCTGCTCGCGCGTCTGCTCGGGTTTGGCCGACGCATCGATACCGATCACGCGATCCGCGCGCCCGTCTGCCGCGAAGCCGACGACCATGCCGGCCTGCGTGCTTCCCGTCACCGAACACACGACGATGTAGTCGAACTTGAATCCGAGTTCAGCTTCCTGGGCGCGCACTTCCTCCGCGAAACCGACGAACCCCAGGCCGCCAAGCCGATGCTCGGAACAACCGGCAGGGATCGGATACGGCTTCCCTCCCGCGTTGCGAACGCTCTCCATCGCCTGTTCCCAGCTCGGACGAATGCCGATGTCGAAGCCATCGCTGACCAGCCGAACGTCGGCGCCCATCATGCGGGACATCTGAATGTTCCCGACGCGGTCATACACGGCGTCCGAGTAGTTGACCCAGTTTTCTTGAACCAGCACGCATTTCAGGCCAAGATGAGCCGCGACCGCCGCGACCTGACGCGTCTGGTTCGACTGGATGCCGCCGATCGATACCAGCGTGTCGGCTCCGCTCGCCAGAATGTCCGGCACGATGTACTCGAGCTTCCGGGTCTTGTTGCCGCCGAACGCCAGGCCGCTGTTGCAGTCTTCGCGTTTTGCATAGAGATGAACTTTTCCACCCAGCGCCTTGCCGAGGCGGGGCAACTCGTGGATGGGGGTGGGTCCGAAGGTCAGCTTGTGGCGAGGAAAGCGATCGAGGTTCACGGAGGTTCTCCGAAAGGTGGGCGGTGGATTCCGACGCCCGATGTCGTCAGAGCGACCGGGCACGAAGAAATTCTAGTTAAATACCCACGAAACGTGGTTGCAAACATCCGCCGATCGCCACGCTTTGAAATACAATTTCCCCCATTCTCACGAATGTATATTTTTTAGAATCAATGAAATCGACAACAAAATTTCCTGGCAAATCGCGCCCCGACGACGCGAGCCACGTCGAACTTGACCGTACGGACAAAGCGATCCTGCGAGCCCTTCAGAAAGACGCATCGATCTCGAACGTCGCTCTGGCGGCGAAGGTGAATTTGAGCGCGCCGGCGTGTTTGCGCCGCGTCGAACGGCTCAAGAGCCTGGGTTTGATCCGAGGAATCGTCGCGTTGCTCAACGCGCCTGCCCTCGATGCGGGCATGGTCGTCATCATCGGCGTCGTACTGGATCGATCGACTCCCGAATCCTTTGCCGCGTTTGAAAAAGCGGCCCAGAACGTATCCGGCTGCATGGAATGCCACGTGGTGACCGGCGAGTTCGACTACTTCATGATGCTGCGCACCCGCGATAGCGAAAGCTTCAACCGACTCCATGCCGAACAACTGCTTTATCTGCCCGGCGTGCGCCAGATTCGGACTTTCATGGTGCTCAAACAGGTTTTTTCCTCGACGCAGATCGCCATATAGCGGCTGGGCAAGGCAGCCGTTTGCGGCTTACGCCGGAACTCGCCAACGACAATCACCTGGAAAGCCGCGAAGCGGCTCGGCTTCCGCTCGCGTCGACTTCCCGCGGAACATCGGGGCCGCGCCCGTCAGTGCGCGAGCGCGCGACCGATCCTGAATACGCCGACCAACTCGCGCAGCGTGTGGTGTTGTTCGTTATGTCGGCACGCAAGCAAACTCGCTGCAATGTACGCACTCCCGCCTGACCAGACATTTCGCAAAGATGGCCGGCCATGTCGGTCGGCTTGCGCTGACACGCAGCCGCATCGGGTCACTATCCGTCCTCGCAAACGAGGGCCGGCCGGCGCTGTCGACTCACGCGTCACGGTTCGCTCGAGCCGACGCGGTCGACCCACCCCCGGTAGAACGCGCGGTACTTGAGCACGAGCTTGTCGTACTTGCTGTACGCGCCGCCGCCGTCCGGCTTCATCCCGTTCCAGATCTTGACGTCGTACCCCGCGGCCTGCCGGGTCTGGAGCCCGAACAGCACGTAGTCGGTCGCGCGGCGCAGGAGGCCGCCCACCTTCCTGATCGAGATCAGCATGTGCATGACGTTCTTGCCGTCGCTTATCGGCGTCACGCACTGCAGCAGCTTGTATTTGGCGTCTCCGTCCAGCGCGACGGTCATCACGCACCCGCCGGGATAGCCGTCGAAGTGCAGGTTCATCTGCGACATGTTCAGGCCCAGCGCGCGCGACAGCATGCCGAGCGGCCCGAAGTACCGGTCCACCGTGAAGTCGATCCCGGCGCCGAACCACGCGCCCGCCCGCGCCAGCGGCTCGACCTCCGGCCATTCGCGCCAATCGTCGAACAGCTTGAGCTCGAAGGCCGAGACCGGGAGCGCGTGGACGGGCGTCGCGTGCTGCGCGTCGTAGAAGTTCTCGACGATCCGCAAGACCGCCGTCGTCGTCTCGAACGCGAAGTGCAGATGCATGAAATCGTCGTTGTCGACGTCGGCCGCGGCGATGTCGGGCAGCGGGTGCAGCGGCTGCGCGGAACCGTACCAGACCCACACGTAACCATACCGCTCGGCGGTGACCCACGTCGGCTGGCGCGCGCCGCGCGGAACGGGCTCCAGCCGGTGTACCGCCGGGCTATTGCCGGGAATGTGCACGCACTGGCCGCGCTCGTCGTATCGCCAATGGTGAAACGGGCACTGGATGCACCCGTCCCTGATCTGCCCATCGGCCAGGTTCGCGCCAAGGTGCGCGCAGTGGCGGTCCATCACCACGGCCCGTCCCGACGCGCCGCGCCACGCGACGCACGGCCGGCCGAAGAGCGTCAGCGCCGTCGGTTTGTCCCTGAGGTCGGCCGAGCGCATCGCGACGTACCAGCTCGCGGCCACGCGCGTGGTCGCGTCGTACGCTCCCGCGGGGCGCTCCCTGGCCCCCGCCTCGTTCAATTGAATGTCTTCGATCATTTTCATTCCGGAGGTCGGCCGACTACTTCAGCGCCAGGCCGATGCGGGTCGTGATGTACGCCCTGAGCAGCGCGAACATCGGGTTGTAGTCGAAATACCTTTTCACCTCCGCCGGCGCGCTGGTCTGCGTCCAGTGCAGCAGCTTCATCGCCGGCAGCAGGCTGTACTTAGAGTTGTTGAGCTGCGGTTTGGCTCCGGTGATGCAGTACCCGAAACCGAACATCGGCTTCGCGAACTCCCGTTCGTCGATGAGGGCGTGAATGCGCGCCGCGGCCTCCTCGGCCGGCTTGCGCCCGGCGCTCACGGCTTCGACCTCGGCTTTGGCGTCGTTGAACAACTGGTAGTACCCCTCCATGTCCGCGCACAGGTACCCGAGGTATGGGGGGTTGTCGTCGAGGTGATCGAGGTCGCGCTCGTCGCGCGACGCACGGAACCGCGCGTGCGCCTGCACCAGCCGGAACTGCCCGAGGATCGTGCCGACCGCCCACAGCCTGTGGAACGCGTCCCACAGGCGGAAGTCCGAGAACGCCGTGTAGCAGCAACTGACGAAGTCGTCGTTGTGGTCCAGAAGCTTCTGCTGCAGACGCTCGATGTACTCGAAGCGCTCGGGGGAGAAATCGTCGTCGCGCAGCGCCTTGATCAGGCGCGCCGCGAGCGCGTGGATGGTCACCGCGGTGTTCTCGAGCCCGCGGGAAAAAAGCGGATCGATGAACCCGTTCGCGTGCAGCATCAGGCAGTAGCGGTCGCCGACGCAGGCGCTCGACGAGAACTGCAGGCGATCGGTCCTGACCCAGTCGCGCACCGGCACGGCGTCCCGGAACTGCGCCGCGATGCTCGGGAACCGCGCGAGGAATGCGTCGAATTCCTGCTGCGCGGAGATGTCCGTTTTCGGATGGATCCGCGGGTCGAGCTGCAGGCCGACGCTCACCAGGTTGTTGGTCGAACGCGGATGATTGTTGAACGGAATCACCCAGAGCCAGCCGCCCTCGAACATGTGGTGCAAGGTGCCCTCGTGCCAACGCCAGCGCTGCCCCTTGACCTTGAAGATGTCGTCGAACGGCTTGACGCCGAGCATGTGCGTATAGAGGCTGCGCGAGTGCGTCTTGAAGCGGCACGGCTCTTCGCGGAGATTGAACTTGGTCGCGAGCGGCGCGCGGGGCCCGCCGCAGTCGATCATGTAGCGGCCGGTGAACCGTTCGCCCTGCGCGGTCGCGACCGCGACGCCATCCTTGTCGGCGTGGTATTCGGTCACGCTCGTCTTCTGGCGAACCGTGCAGCCGTACTTGATGGCGGCTTGCAACAGGTACGCGTCGACGTCCTGCCGGTAATAGTGGCTCTCCGGCCCCCACGGCAGCTCGGGAATCACGCACTGCGTGAACTCCTTCGGGTCGTGTTCCTCGCCGGGCCTGTGGAACACGAAGCCGAAGTTGCGCTTGATGCCGGTACTCGACGCGACGTAACGCTGCGTCGCATAGAACGACGTGATGTGGTCGAGCTCGGGAATGCCGTAGCGATCGGCGATGATGCGATTCATCAGCGACGTCTCGGGGATCGACGATTCGCCGATCGTGAAGCGCGGGTGCGACGATTCCTCGATGATCAGCACGCGAAACCGCTGCTTGGCCAGGATGGCTCCCATCTGGGTGCCCGACATGCCCGAACCGAGGATGATCACATCGAAGTGGTTGCTGTCGCGCCCGTTCGCGGGGCTCTGTTGAGTCATGAGGGCACACTCTCCTGTTGAGATGGAACACATGGCCGCGCGCGTCGCGCGTCAGGATTCGTCGAGCGCGGCGCGAACGCGCGACCGTGCCGCACGCGTGAGTGCGAGCAGATCGCCGAGCATGCTGGGCGCGTACCCGCCGCTGCCGATCGTGGGGCCGCTTCGCCCGACTTCGTACGCGCGCTCCGCCAATTTGACGTGGGGCGCGCGAAAGCGCAGCAGAATCTCGAATACCCGGTCGAGGGCCGCCAGTCCGGCCTCGACGGGCTCGCCCCGCGCGCGTGCCGCCTGCGCTTCGCCGAGCACGCGGTCGATGAGCGCCGGACGCCCGGCGAACCGCGCGTAGATCGCCCTGAACGCGGGAAGCACGTAAGGCAGGTACGTCTCCTTGAATTCCCGGTAAGCGGCGTGATCCGACTGCGAACCCCACAGCACGTGCTCCAGCACGAAGAGGGGCATTTCGACCGCGCCGGGGCCCAGGTAGTGCTGGCCGCCGACTCGAATCGGTTCGTAGAACGGACGAAGCTCGTCGTAGAACACCTGCAACGAGATGAACCGGTACGCGTAGACGATCGAGTCGACCATTTTCTGCAGATGGACCGCGAGCGCGTCGCACCCTTGCGCGAACGCGGGCGACCTCAGCGGCACGTCGGTCAGCTCGACGGTCAACGCGATGGCCGCCTCGAGAGCCGCCATCGAGATGCGCACGCTCTCGAGCAGGTGCGCCTCGTCGCGCAGCCCGGTGTAGCTGCGCTGCGCGTCGGCCGCCGCGGGGTTCCAGACCGTCACGTGCAGCAGCGTCTCGCGCGGCGGCAGGCCGGTCGCGCGCGCCAGGTCGAGCAGCACCGGCTCGAGCCCGGGCACCACGTCCACGGGCTCGTGTCCGTGCCGCTTGAGCGACCCGAGGAAGAACCCGATGTCCCGCATCGCGGCGGCGGCTTCGACGAAGCCCCAGCCCGAAGGCACGCCGCGTGCCGGCAGGAACGCGCGCAACAGCCCGACGATGCCGGGCACGTCCCGTTGACGGTTCAGGCCCGGCAGCCGCAGGACGAGCGCGCGCGCCTGCAGCGGATCGCAGGCCGCCACCGCGGCGTGCGTGGCCGCGATCGTGCGTACGCGGTCCGGGGCGCGGTCCACTACAGGATCTCCGGCGTCGCGAGCGTCGGCCCGGGCTGGCTGCGAGACAGCCCCGCATCGCCCTCGCGCAGCGAGCGCAGGTAACCATGGTTCGTCGGCAGCGTCGTGCGCAGACGCTCGGCCTCGCGCCGGATCCGCGCGAACATCGCCTCGGCCTTGTCGATCGACTCCGGCCGGTGCCGCAAGAGCGGCAGCGACCGGTCGGGCAGCAGCCCCAGGCCGGCAAAAATGCAGTAGTAGTTTCCGTTCAACCAGAAGTTCTTGAATTCGTAGTCGAAGGTGTCGTAGTACGTGGAATCGTCGAACGACGTGGTGGTCAGCGGCAGCCCCGCCTTGTAGCGTTCCACCTTCTCCTTGATCGCGTCCGACAGCCGCAGGTCGTGCCGGTTCGCGCGCCAGAACGGCGTGTCGTCGCGCGACGTGGTGAAATAGTGCGCCTGCACGAAATCGCGGCAGTCGTCGAACATGTAGACGATTTCGGCGTTGAATGCGTCGATCAAGCGCGGATCGAACGACGTGTCCGGGAAGTGCTTCACGAGCTGGTACAGCGCCGCGTAGATGAAGTAGATGCCCGTCGACTCCAGCGGCTCCAGAAAGCACGACGACAGCCCGACAGAAACGCAGTTGTTGACCCACGCGCGCCGGTTGCGCCCGACCCGGAACTTGATCTGGTTGAGCGGCTGCTTGTCCGAAAGCCCCCAGAGGTCGAGGAAATCGGCGGTGGCCTGGTCGCGCGACGTGAACTTGCTCGAGAATACATAGCCGCTGCCGAACCGGCCCAGCATCGGGATCTTCCAGGTCCACCCCGAGTTCATCGCGATCGCCGACGTGTACGGTTCGATCCCGTCGCGCGCGTCGTCGGCGGGCACGGCGCTGGCGACCGCGCTGTCGCACAGCAGGTAATCGGACATGTCGATGAAGGGCTCCTTCAGCGCCTGGTTGATCAGGAGCCCGCGCATGCCCGAGCAGTCGATGAACAGGTCGGCTTCGAGCGTGCGCCCTTCCTTGGTGGACAGGCGGGAGATGTAGCCGCGGTCGTCCAGGTGAACCTGCTCGACCTCGTCGACCACGCGCTTCACCCCGCGTTCGGTGGCCCAGCGCTTCAGGAAGTCGGCCACGAGATGCGCGTCGAAGTGCCACGCGTGGGACATCTGGCGGGTGCCGTCGGCCAGGCACGGCGCGAGCTTGCCGTCGAGCGCCTCCGTCTGCGGGTAGCACGCGTACTCCATCGGTTGCTGGAAGCCCTGTTCGCGCTTGCGCAGCCAGTAGTGGGTCAGCGGCACGCCGTCGCAGTTCGGCACGTTGCCGAACAAATGGTAGAAGTGGTCGCTGCGCGAACCGTCGGGCGACTTCCTCCAGTTCACGAACCGGATGGCAGCCTTGAACGCGCCATTCACCTGCGGCATCCATTCCCGCTCCGGTATCCCGAGGAAGTCGAAGAACACCTTCTGCAAACTCGGGATGGTCGCCTCGCCCACGCCGATCCGCGGAATCGCCGCGGATTCGACGAGCGTGATGTTCGCCTGCTGCTGGAGCGCGCGGACGAGGTACGACGCGGACATCCAGCCCGCCGTGCCGCCGCCCACGATGACAATATTCCTGATCGGATTGCTCATGACACGCTTCCCATGGGATTTGAAACCTGAATGGATAGTGCCGCCTCGTCGAGTTGAACCGGAAAATCGTTCGTCAATACGTCATGACGTGTTTCTTCCATCATGACGAACGGCGTCGAAAAGGCACGTGAATCGCAGCGAAGTCAGGCAACAATGCGAATCCCCATTTCACGCGGCGGCACACCGCGCAACGGATTCCACGTCGACAAATTGGCTTGCCGACGCGTCGATCGCCATTAGCGCATGGATTTGATCAATTTCCCTAATTGCAGTCAGGATTGTCACACCGTGCACTTGACCTCCGGGACACACCATAGCAGCGTTCACGATGGTCTATCTCGAAAAATTTCATATCAATCCAGGGTTGTTCAGAGAAATTCTAAATCCCGAAGAATTTCGACGAAATATCCCGCATCAACCGATTCAATTTTATCGAACGAATAAATTCACTTTTTCATTCAATGTCCATCATCAAATTTACTTGTTTTACAAAAAAACGATAAATGACCAACCGAATTCAAAGGAAAGAAATAAAACCTTCGCCATTACCAAAACAAAGATGACGATCTTTTCTCATTTCGGCAGCCTTGATCTCGACCCCAAAATAATTCAACGCGCCTGCGGAGAAATTCGTCATGATGTGTCCGGGCGAACATGAACGATGCTCGCCAGACGCATCGGACAGGAAGCGCCGAGTAAGCAGATCGAACGGTTGCGCGTACCGGGCCACCGCCAGTTCAACGGTGCACCCCGCCTGGACCGGACGCAAACCGCGACACTGACGAATCGAGGAGGCCGCATGCCCATCCAGGAAGCGTTGCTGAAGATGTCGATGTACGTATCGCTGGTGCTGATCGTGCCGGGGCCGACCAATACGCTGCTGCTGTCGTCCGGGTTGAAGGTCGGCCTGCGCGGCACCTGGCCGCTCGTGATCGCCGAAGCGCTCGGCTACGCGATCGCGATTTCCGTATGGGGATTCTTCCTGGCCGCGTTCGCTGCCGGCCGGCCCTGGCTTTATGACGTGGTCAAGCTCGCGAGTTCCGTCTACATCTTTTTCCTCGCGCTCAAGATGTGGACGCACAGCCGCGTGCTGCAGGACATATCGAGCACGCCGGTGAGCTTTCGCGACGTGTTCGTCGCGACGATGATGAATCCGAAGGCGCTGCTGTTCTCGAGCACGCTGTTTCCGCTGGAGGCGTTCCGGTCGGCGCACTATTTCGCATGGACTCTCGTCGTATTTCTGCTCGTGCTCGCGCCGATCGGCGTGGGCTGGTCGTCCCTCGGCGGCCTCGTCACTTCGCAACGCGCATGGGCCGCCCGCACGTCGACGCTGCTGCGCGGCGCCTCGCTCGTGCTGTTGATGTTCTCCGGCACGCTCGTGTACTCGGTCGTCAACCGCTGACAGCGCTCCGATCGTCGCGACGCGTGGGCATGCATCGCGCTACTGCATGGCGGCGAGCACCCTGAATACAGCTTGCACGAAGGCGCCGGCGATTCCCGTTTGCGTCGTTGCGGCGCGACGCTGCATGGACCGCCGCGGCATGCGCGCCGCTTCGCGGTGAGTTCGTCCTCCCGCCGACATCGTTCGCGTGATGATTCGCCACGCTCCCCTGACGAATTCGAAGCCTTCCTGACGCGGCGGGATGGGTTTTTGCCCGCCTGCCCGTCGTCCCCAAAGTGACCCCACTAACATCACAGGATTGCATTTTCACACTTTATGTGATTTTATTATCACGTTTCGCGAACCGCCGACCACGCGCGCGGTCGCCCCCCCTATACCAAGGAAGAGACAACAGATGGAGACAATCGCCGTCATCGGCAGCAACATGGTCGACCTCGTGACCTATGTCTCGCGCATGCCCGTTCGGGGCGAAACGCTCGAGGCGCCGAACTTCGAACTCGGCTGCGGCGGCAAGGGCGCGAACCAGGCCGTCGCGGCCGCGCGGCTCGGTGCGCGCGTCGTGATGGTGACGAAGGTCGGCGACGACGTGTTCGCCGACAACACGATCCGCAACTTCGAGCGCGAAGGCATCGACACCACGCACGTGCGCAAGGTCGCCGGCGTGTCGAGCGGCGTCGCGCCGATCTTCGTCGAGCCCGATTCGAGCAACAGCATCCTGATCGTCAAGGGCGCGAACCGCCACCTGCGGCCCGCCGACATCGACGCGGCCGCGCCGATGCTCGCCGAATGCGCGCTGATCGTGCTTCAGCTCGAAATCGAGCTCGACACCGTCTATTACGCAATCGAATTCGGCGCGCGGCACGGCATTCCGGTGTTGCTGAACCCCGCGCCCGCCGTGGCCGACCTCGATTTCGAACGCATCCGTTCCGTCGAATTCTTCGTGCCGAACGAAACCGAGCTCGCGATCGTGTCGGGCATGCCGGTCGATTCGCGCGAGCGCGCCACCCGTGCCGCCGAAGCGCTGGTCGCGCGCGGGCTCAAGCACGTGCTCGTCACGCTCGGCAGCAACGGCTCGCTGCTGGTGTCGCGCGACGGCGCGCGGCACGTGCCGGGTGTCCCGGTCGACGCGCGCGACACGACGGGCGCCGGCGACGCGTATATCGGCTGCTTCGCGCGCTGCTATGCCGCGTCGCGCGACGCGCTCGACGCGATGCGCCACGCGTCCGCGTACGCCGCACATTCGGTCACGGGCCTCGGCACGCAGAAGTCGTACGCCGACGCCGCGACATTCGAACGCTTCCTCCGCGACGCCGGCCTCTGATCGGCGCCTTCATCGACGAGACATTGGGAAGGAGACACCCATGAGCCGAGCCCGGATCGAACACGCCCCCGACGGCTATTACCTGAACCGCACGCCGTTTTTCGCGTTCACGCTGCTGTGCTGCCTGTTCGCGCTGTGGGGCACCGCCGCGAACCTGAACGACGTGCTGATCGCGCAGTTCAAGAAATCGTTCTTCCTGTCCGATTTCGAATCGGCGTTCGTGCAGTCCGCGTTCTATCTCGGCTACTTCTTCCTCGCGATTCCGGCCGCGACCGTCGTGAAGAAATTCAGCTACAAGACGACGATCCTCGTCGGCCTGCTGCTCTACACGACCGGCTGCCTGCTGTTCTTCCCTGCCGCATCGATGGCGAAGTACGGGATGTTCCTCGTCGCGCTGTTCGTGATCGCCGCGGGCCTGTCGTTTCTCGAAACGGCATCGAATTCGTATTCGACGCTGATGGGCCCGCGCGACACCAGCACGCGGCGCCTGAACATCTCGCAGACGTTCTATCCGTTCGGCGCGATGGCCGGCGTCTACATGGGCAGCTTCCTGATCTTCAAGGAAGGCGACGCTTCGCATGCGCAGCTCGCGGCGATGTCGGCCGCCGACGCGCACACGCACCAGCTCGCGATGATCCAGGCCACGCTCGAACCGTACAAGTGGCTGATCGTCGTGCTCGTCGCCGTGTTCATCGTGTTCGCGCTCACGCCGTACCCGGCGTGCAAGGGCAACGGCGCGGGCGCGCTCACGCACCGGATCGACGCGCGCGGCACGCTCGCGCGCCTGTTCGGCAACCGGCGCTTCGTCGCGGGCGTGGTCGCGCAATTCCTGTATGTGGGCGCGCAGGTCGGCGTGTGGAGCTTCACGATCCGGCTCGCGATGCAGATCGGCGGCCTCACCGAGCGCGGCGCGTCGCGCTACCTGCTCGCGACGTTCTTCGCGTTCTTCGTCGGCAAGCTGGTCGCGACGCTCGTGATGAAACGCGTCGGCCCGGCCAAGGTGCTGATCGTCTACGGCATCCTGTGCATCGCGCTGCTCGCGTACACGATCGGCGTGCACAACATCACCGCCGTGTATGCGGCCGTGTGCGTGAGCATGTTCCTCGGCCCGTGCTGGCCGACGATCTACGGACTGACGATCGACGGCCTCGGCAAGGACACCGAATACGGCGGCTCGATCCTCGTGATGAGCATCGTCGGCGGCGCGGTCGTGCCGCTGATCCAGGGGCTGATCTCCGATCACACCGGCGGCAACATGCAGCTCGCGTTCGTCGTGCCGCTCGCATGCTTCGTCGTGATCGTCTACTACGGCTTCTACTGCCTGCGCCACCTGCCGGCAGCCACGCCCGACGCGGCGGCCGACGGCCATGCGCCCGCGCGCTACGCCGCGACGCGCAACACGTCGGGAGCGTGACCATGCGGGGCGAGATCGAATTGCGGCGCGACGACTTCCGCGAAGCGCCGCGCACGCTGTACCGCACCGACGGCCTCACCGTCACCGCGTTCGCATATCCGTCCGGCGTCGAGGCGCTGAAGCTCGACAACCGCCGGGGGTACCTCGTCTTGCTGCCGTATCTCGGGCAGATGATCTGGGCCGCCGAATTCGACGGCCGCGACCTGACGATGAAGCACATGTTCCGGCAGCCGAAGCGCGCGGCGTCGATCATCGATACCTACGGCTGCTTCATGTTCCACAGCGGGCTGCTGCGCAACGGCTGCCCGGGGCCGGACGACACGCATGCGCTGCACGGCGAGATGCCGTGCGCGCCGATGGACCGCGCGAGCCTCGTCGTCGGCTCCGATGCGCGCGGCGCGACGGTCGAAGTGACCGGCGGGTACGAATACGTGCAAGGCTTCGGCAGTCACTACGTCGCGCGTCCGTCGGTGCGGCTGGCCGAGCACGATGCGCGGATGACGATCGCGATGGACGTGACGAACCTCGGCGGCACGCCGATGGACCTGATGTACATGGTCCACCTGAACTACGCGTACGTGCCGGGCGGGCGCTTCGTGCAAGCGTTGCGTCCGAGCGGGCTGCGGCTGCGCGACAGCGTGCCGGCCCATGTGAAGCCGACCGCCGCGTGGCGCGACTACACGGCCACGCTCGCGCGCGATCCGGCGCGGCTCGCGACGCTCGATGCGCCCGCGCTGTACGACCCCGAAATCGTGTTCTTCATGAACGACGTTGAAACGGACGCCGACGGCGTCGCGCATTTCCGGCTCGTGCATCCGGACGGCGGCGCGTTCCACACCTCATACCGCCCCGAGCAATTTCCGCATGCGACGCGCTGGATCCTGCACAACGCGGACCAGCAGGTCGCCGCGTTCGCGCTGCCGTCGACCTGCGAGCCGGAGGGTTACGAAGCCGAACGCCGCAAAGGCTACGTCGCGGCGCTCGCGCCGGGCGCATCGCGCCGCTTCGAAGTGCTGACGGGCTACCTCAGCCCGGCGGAAGCCCGCGATGCGTGATGCGATGAGAGGCGCGCCGAGAAGCGCGCTGCATGGCGCGCCGCACGCCCGCGCCGCATCAGGTCACGAGCGCGATCCCGTGCTCGCGGATCGCCGTTTCGTAGCGACGGCTCAGCTGCCCGTCCGAGATCACGTAGTTGAAATCGGTCAGTTCGGCGAAATAGGCCGCGCGCACTTCGTCGAATTTCGTGTGATCGACGAGCAGGAAGCGGTTCTGCGCGCGCGCCATCACTTTCTTCTTCGCGTCGACTTCGTGGAAGTTGAAGCACGTGACGCCGCAGCGCTCGCTCACGCCGGCCGCCGAAATGAACGCCTTCGACACGCGCACCGAATCGAGGATGCCCGTTTCGGCGACCGATTCGAACACCATGTTCTGGCGGTGATACGCGCCGCCGCACAGGATCACGTTGCAATGCGGCTTCTGCTGCAGCTTCGCGAACACGTTCAGCGAATTGCACACTGCCGTGAATTCGAGGTCGTCGGGAATGAAGTCGACGATGAACGGCGTGGTCGACCCGCAGTCGACGAAGATCGTGTCGCCGGTCGTCACGAATTGCGCGGCGAGCTTGCCGATGCGGCGCTTTTCCTCCGTCTGCCGGTTGTTCTCGGCGCTGATCAGGTATTCGCCGATGTCGCTGCGCTGCGCGGCGAAATGGCGCGTCACGTAGCCGCCGATCAGGCTCAAGCCGTGCGGGTTGTCCGCGAGATCGCGACGGATCGTCATTTCGGACACGCCGAACAGTTCGGCGACTTCCCTCAGATGAATCGCGTTCTGCCCTTGCAGCACGTTCATCAAGGTCTTGATCCGTTCGCCCTTCTTTGTTTCCATGCCGGTATCCTGCGTGCCCGCCGCGTGAGTCGTTCGTCGTGCCGGGCGCGCGGGCCCGGCCGGAATGTCGTATTTGTAACAAACCGATGTGAAAACATCAACTTTCCGTGTGCCCTTTCCGCACACGATCCGTGGAGTCCTGACACATGCCGCTTTCCAACGCCCAGCTCGCCCAAACCATCGATCACACGCTGCTCGCGCCCGACGCGAGCGACGCGCAGATCCGCGAACTCTGCCGCCAGGCGGCCGAGCATCGTTTTTACTCGGTCTGCGTGAATTCGGCGAACGTGCCGCTCGCCGCGCGCGAGCTGGCTGAAACCGGCGTGCTCGTCTGCGCCGTGGTCGGCTTTCCGCTCGGCGCGGGGTTGTCCGCCGCGAAGGCATTCGAAGCCACCGCCGCGATCGCGGCGGGCGCCGGCGAGATCGACATGGTGATCAACATCGGCGCGCTGAAAAGCGGCCGCGCCGACGACGTGAAGGCCGACATCGACGCCGTGCATCGCGCGTGCGGCACGGTGCCGCTGAAGGTGATCCTCGAAACGGGGCTGCTGACCGACGACGAGAAGGTGCGCGTGTGCGAGATGTGTCGCGATCTCGGCGTCGCGTTCGTGAAGACGTCGACCGGGTTCGGCCACGGCGGCGCGACGCTCGCCGATGTCGCGCTGATGCGCCGCACCGTCGGGCCGACGCTCGGCGTGAAGGCGTCGGGCGGCGTGCGCGATCGCGCGGCCGCGCTGGCGATGCTCGAAGCCGGCGCGACGCGGCTCGGCACGAGTTCGGGCGTGGCAATCGTGACCGACCAGGGCGGCGGCGGGTCGGGGTACTGACGCGCGAACGGCGGGCCTTTGCGCGCGTACGTCATGCGTCGGGCTCGGCCGTCGGAATCCATTGCACAAGCGGCAGCACGCGGCGCGCCGATGGCAAAATACGCGCGCCGTTCGTCTCAAGCCGCGCCGCCTCTTCCGGGCATGCGACAACCCCGGCACAATGCCGCCCATGCGCAACGACAACGCCTTCGTCTACCCGTCCACCGGCATCGCCGGGCGGCTCGCCAACCGGATCGTCGCGAGCCGTCCCTTGCTGCGCGCACGCCGCGCGCTGCTGTCGCGGCTGCCGTTCCTGCAGCTCGCGAGCGACGTCGAGCATGTCGTGTATTGCACATGGGTCGTCGACGTCGCGGCCGTCCAGCATCTCGTGCCGCGCGGCGTCACACTCGCGAGCCGAGGCGGCCGCACGCTGTTCACGACGCTCACCTACCGGCATCGCCACTTCGGCCCGCGTCTCGCCGGCCCGCTGCGCCGCGCGTTTCCGTCGCCGCTGCAAAGCAACTGGCGGCTCTACGTCGACGCGCTGCCGGACGGCGTGCCGGCCGAGCGCACCGTGCTGTTCGTGAAGAACGTGTTCGACCACCCGCTCTATGCGCTCGGCAGCCGGCTGTTCAGCGACGCGCTGCCGTCGCATCTCGCGCGGCCCTTCACGCACGAGGCGCGCGACGGACGGTACGACACGCGGCTGGCGGCAAGCGGCGGCAGCGCACCCGACTTCCGCTGCACGGCCGAAGCGTCGCACGACCGGACGCTGCCCGCCGCCTTCGCACCGTTCTTCGACGACTGGCGCGCGGCCGTGGCCGCGCTGTCGCTGCAGCACGCGGCCGTCGCCCACGTCGAGGACTGCGACCGCCTCGCGTATGCGTCGATCGACCTGCCGATCGACGTCGACGCGGTGCGGCCGCTGAAGACGGTCGGCCCCGCCGGCGGCGGCGACTTTCTCGCCCGCATCGGCGCGACCGGCGAACCGCTGTGCTTCGTCGTGCCCGACGTCGCATTTCGCGTCCTGTCCGAGCGGCTGCTGTAGCGCGACCTGTCGGTACACGACGCGTCATCACGCCGCGCGCGCCATACAAAGCACGCGGCCGCCCGAAGGCGGCCGCATGAAACACCATGGGACAACCGGCTCACTTGCCGTAGTCGTACACGCCGCGCCCGGTCTTCCTCCCGAGCCGCCCTGCCGACACCATCTCGCGCAGCAGCGGGCACGCGCGATACTTCGGATCGCCGAAGTCCTTCGCGAACACGTCCATCACCGCGAGGCACACGTCGAGGCCCACGAGGTCGGCTAGCGCGAGCGGCCCGATCGGGTGGTTCGCGCCGAGCTTCATCCCCGCGTCGATCTCCTCGGTCGACGCGATGCCTTCGGCCAGCACGAAGAACGCTTCGTTGATCATCGGCACGAGGATCCGGTTCACGACGAAGCCCGGCGAATTGCGCACGCCGATCGGCGACTTGTCGAAACGCTCGGTCAGCGCGCGCACGGCCGACGCGGTCGCGTCGCTCGTCTGCAGCCCGCGAATGATCTCGACGAGCGGCATCAGCGGCACCGGGTTGAAGAAGTGCATGCCGAGGAAACGCGACGGATCGGCGAGCGGCGCCGCGAGCGCGGTGATCGAGATCGACGACGTGTTGGTCGCGATGATCGCGTCCGGGCGCGCGACGGCCTCGATCTGCTTCAGGATGCGGCCCTTCAGCTCGACGTTCTCGGTCGCGGCTTCGATCACGATGTCGACCGCGGCGAGCGTCGCGTAGTCGGTCGACGTCGTGATGCGCGCGAGCGCCGCGTCACGCGTGGCCGCGTCGAGCTTGTCCTTCGACACGAGCCGCTCGAGGCTGCCCTTCAGCGTCGCGAGGCCCTTGTCGAGCGCGGCGTCGCTGACGTCGATCATCACGACGTTCAGTCCTGCAACGGCGGCGGTTTGCGCAATGCCGTTACCCATGGTTCCGGCGCCCACGACGCCGACGGTTTCGATGGCCATGACGATTCCTGTGTATTCGGAGGCTGAGCGGTCGATTATCAGATGTTCTCGAAGATCGCCGCAATCCCCTGGCCGCCGCCGATACACATCGTCACGAGCGCGTAACGCCCGCCGATGCGCTT
Source organism: Burkholderia anthina (assembly GCF_001547525.1). GTDB lineage: Bacteria > Pseudomonadota > Gammaproteobacteria > Burkholderiales > Burkholderiaceae > Burkholderia > Burkholderia semiarida. The sequence continues at coordinate 684,810 of NZ_CM003769.1, read as the reverse complement.
CAGCTCGTACAGCGCCTTCACCGTGATCAGCGCGCCGGTCGCGCCGATCGGGTGACCGAGCGAGATGCCCGAGCCGTTCGGGTTGACCTTGGCCGGATCGAGGCCGAGTTCCTGCGTGACCGCGCACGCCTGCGCGGCGAACGCCTCGTTCGCTTCGATCACATCGAGATCGCCGATCTTCAGGCCGGCGCGTTCGAGCGCCTTCTGCGTGGCCGGCACCGGGCCGATACCCATGTACGCCGGATCGACACCCGCGTGCGCATACGCGACGAGGCGGGCGAGCGGCTTCACGCCCTGCGCGCGCGCGGCGTCCGCGCTCATCATCAGCACGGCGGCGGCCGCATCGTTGATGCCCGACGCGTTGCCGGCCGTCACGGTGCCGTTCTCCTTCGCGAACACCGGCTTGAGCTTCGTGAAATCGTCAGCGCTCGCGTCGTGACGCACGTGTTCGTCGGTGTCGAACGCGACCTCGCCCTTCTTCGTGCGGATCGAGATCGGCAGGATCTGGTCCTTGAAGCGGCCTTCCGCGATCGCGCGCGCCGCGCGACGATGCGATTCGAGCGCCAGCGCGTCCTGCGCTTCACGCGAGATGTCGTATTTCCTCGCGACGTTCTCGGCCGTCACGCCCATGTGGATCGTCTGGAACGGATCGTGCAGCGCGCCGAGCATCATGTCGACGAGCTTCGCGTCGCCCATGCGCTGGCCGAAGCGCGCGGCCGGCACGGTGTACGGCGCGCGGCTCATGCTTTCCGAGCCGCCGCCGATCGCGACGTCGGCGTCGCCGAGCATGATCGTCTGCGCGGCCGACACGATCGCCTGCAGGCCGGAGCCGCACAGGCGGTTCACGGTCAGCGCCGGCGTGTGCTGCGCGACGCCGCCGTTGATCGCCGCGACGCGCGCGAGATACATGTCCTTCGGCTCGGTGTTCACGACGTGGCCGAATACGACGTGCCCGACCGCATCGCCGGGCACGTTCGCGCGCGACAGCACTTCGGCAACCACCTTCGCGCCGAGGTCGGTCGGCGAGAAATCCTTCAGGCTCCCGCCGAAATCGCCGATCGCGGTACGGACACCGCTCACCACCACGACTTCCTTCGCTGCATTGCTCATCGTCTCACTCCGGTTCGTTCGCGCCCGCGGGCGCGGGGATGCGTTTGCGTTACATGTTCGGGTAATTCGGCCCGCCGCCGCCTTCGGGCGTGACCCACACGATGTTCTGCGTCGGGTCCTTGATGTCGCAGGTCTTGCAGTGCACGCAGTTCTGCGCGTTGATCACGAGCCGATCGCCGCCGTCGTCGTTCTTCACGAACTCGTACACCGCCGCCGGGCAGAAACGCGCCTCCGGCCCCGCGTACGTGCGCAGGTTCACGTTCACCGGCACGCTCGCGTCCTTCAGCGTCAGGTGCGCCGGCTGGTTTTCCTCGTGGTTCGTGTTCGAGATGAACACCGACGAGAGGCGATCGAACGTCAGCTTGCCGTCCGGCTTCGGATAGTCGATCGGCTCGCACTGCGACGCCGGCTTCAGCATCTCGTGGTCCGCGTGCTGGTGATGCAGCGTCCACGGCACGTTGCCGCCCATCACCTTCTGCTCGAGCCCGACCATCAGCGTGCCCAGGTACAGGCCCTTGGCCATCCACTGCTTGAAGTTGCGCGCGCGGTACAGCTCCGTGTACAGCCACGATTGCTTGAACGCGTCCGGGTACGCGTTGAGCTCGTCCGACTGACGCCCGGCCTGCACCGCGTCGAATGCCGCATCGGCCGCCAGCATCCCGGTCTTGATCGCCGCATGGCTGCCCTTGATCCGCGATGCGTTCAAAAAGCCCGCGTCGTCGCCGATCAGCGCGCCGCCCGGGAACACCGTCTTCGGCAGCGACAGCAGGCCGCCGGCCGTGATCGCGCGCGCGCCGTACGACACGCGCTTGCCGCCTTCGAGGAATGCGCGGATCGACGGATGCGTCTTGTAGCGCTGGAATTCCTCGAACGGCGACAGGTACGGGTTCGTGTAGCCGAGGCCCACGACGAAGCCGACCACGACCTGATTGTTGTCCATGTGATACAGGAACGAGCCGCCGTACGTATCGGACTTCAGCGGCCAGCCGGCCGTGTGGATCACGAGGCCCGGCTTGTGCTTGGCCGGATCGATTTCCCACAGTTCCTTGATGCCGATCCCGTACGCCTGCGGATCGGCGTTCGCGTCGAGCTTGAACTTCGCGATCAACTGGCGGCCGAGGTGGCCGCGGCAGCCTTCGGCGAACAGCGTGTACTTCGCGTGCAGCTCCATGCCGAGCTGGAAGTTCTCGGTCGGCTCGCCGTCCTTGCCCACGCCCATGTTGCCGGTGGCGACGCCTTTGACCGAACCGTCGTCGTTGTACAGGATCTCCGCGGCGGGGAAGCCCGGGAAGATTTCCACGCCCAGCGCCTCGGCCTGCTGGCCGAGCCAGCGCGTGACGTTGCCCAGCGAGATCACGTAGTTGCCGTGATTCTTGAAGTTGTCGGGCAGCGCCCAGTTCGGCGTCGTGACCGCGCTCTTCTCGGACAGGAACAGGAAGCGGTCTTCCGTCACCTCGACGTCGAGCGGCGCGCCGCGTTCCTTCCAGTCGGGAAACAGCTCGGTGATCGCGCGCGGGTCCATCACCGCGCCAGACAGGATGTGCGCGCCGATCTCGGAACCTTTCTCGAGCACGCACACGCCGATCTCGGCGCCTTTCTCGGCGGCCAGCTGCTTGAGCCGGATCGCAGCCGACAGCCCGGCTGGGCCGCCGCCGACGATCACGACGTCGTATTCCATCGATTCGCGCGGGCCGTACTGCGCGAGCAAGTCCTGTGTGGTCAAAATCCTGTCTCCTGCTGCGTCCCGACCGTCAGCGGTCAGAACTGGTCTTCCGTCAACGCGAGCACGCTCTCGTTGCCCTTCGCGCCGACGATCGACGCTTCGAGCGCACCCGCCTGCACGAGCACGTGCTCCGCATAGCATTGCGCGATCGCGATCTTCGCGTCGAAGAACGCCGTGTCGCTCGCACGGTTCGCGTGCGCGGCCAGCAGCGCACGCGCCATCTGCCAGCCGCACAGCACGACGCCCGCGAGCTTCAGATACGGCACGCTGCCCGCGAACACCGCGTTCGGGTCCTGCTTCGCGTTCGCGAGCACGTAGTCGACCACCGTCGACAACGCGCGCGCGCCCTTCTCCAGTTGCGCCTTCATCGACGCGGCCGCCGCGCCGTCGATCTTGCCGAGCGCCGCGACGGTCTCGCCGATCTCCGCGATCAGCGCCTTCGCGACCGCGCCGCCGTCGCGCAGCGTCTTGCGGCCGACGAGGTCGTTCGCCTGGATCGCGGTCGTGCCTTCGTAGATCGCCAGGATCCGCGCATCGCGGTAGTACTGCGCGGCGCCGGTTTCCTCGATGAAGCCCATCCCGCCATGCACCTGCACGCCGAGGCTCGCCACGTCGTTCACCATCTCCGTGCTCCAGCCCTTCACCACCGGCACCAGATATTCGTAGATCGCCTGATGACGCGCGCGCGTCGCGTCGTCCGCATGGCGGTGGGCAATGTCGCTGTGCGCGGCCGCCACATAGGCCAGCGCCCGCGCGCCTTCGGTCAGCGCACGCATCGTGCCCAGCATCCTGCGCACGTCCGGGTGATGGATGATCGTCACCGACTGCTTCGCCGAGCCATCCACCGGGCGGCTCTGCACGCGTTCCTTCGCGAATGCGGCCGCCTTCTGGTACGCGCGATCGGCCACGCCGATCCCTTGCATCCCGACCCCGAAGCGCGCCGCGTTCATCATGATGAACATGTATTCGAGGCCGCGGTTCTCCTCGCCCACCAGATAGCCGATCGCGCCGCCGTGATCGCCGTATTGCAGCACCGCCGTCGGGCTCGCCTTGATCCCGAGCTTGTGCTCGATCGACACGCAGTGCACGTCGTTGCGCGCACCGAGCGAGCCGTCGTCGTTGACCAGGAACTTCGGCACGATGAACAGCGAAATGCCCTTCACGCCTTCCGGCGCATTCGGCGTGCGCGCCAGCACCAGGTGGACGATGTTGTCCGCCATGTCGTGCTCGCCCCACGTGATGAAGATCTTCGTGCCGAACACCTTGTACGTGCCGTCGCCCTGCGGCTCCGCGCGCGAGCGCACCAGCGCGAGGTCGGAGCCTGCCTGCGGCTCGGTCAGGTTCATCGTGCCCGTCCATTCGCCGGAGATCAGCTTCGGCACGTAGCGCTGCTTCTGCGCGTCGGTGCCGGCCGTCAGCAGCGCCTCGATCGCGCCGTCGGTGAGTAGCGGGCACAGCGCGAACGACAGGTTCGATGCGTTCAGCATCTCGATGCACGGCGTCGCGATCAGCTTCGGCAGCCCCTGGCCGTCGTATTCGGCCGGATGCTGCAGCCCCTGCCAGCCGCCCTCGACGAACTGGCGGAACGCTTCGCCGAAGCCCGGCGTCGCGGTCACGACGCCGTCCTTCCAGCTGCTCGGATTGCGATCGCCTTCGACGTTCAGCGGCGCCAGCACCTCGCCGCAGAATTTCGCGGACTCGTCGAGCACGGCCTGCGCCGTGTCGTAACCCGCATCCTCGAAACCCGGCAACTGCGCGACGGCGTCGATGCCCGCGAGTTCCTTCAGCACGAACAGCATGTCCTTGACGGGGGCGTTATAGCTCATGGTCGATGTTCCAATCAGGCGGTGAATTGGGGGCGCCACGGGGTCCGATACGGCAGAACCGGCCAGAACCGGGCGACGTGATGGGCCATCCTAACGCCGAGGGTCCGGATTTTCATTGTCATATCCGGCCCACATGGTGACAAAATCGGCCACGCCGCGCACCGGCGGCGACCCTGCCGCCCGGCGGAGAAGTCCGTCGCGCGGGCGTCGGCGCCCGATCCGCCCGTATCGGAGATTGCGGTGAAGCGCGCCAAAAAAACGGCCACGCGTACGCGCGGCGGCCCGGCTCGGCGCGGCAAAGGGAGCCGGTTATGGGAGTGTCCTCTGAAAAACCGGCCATGAAAACCGCCAAGGTGTCCGGTTATGGGATTCCATCCGCGGCCCCGCGAATCGGTGATACCCGCGCCGCGCCCGCGTCACGCCCGGCGCCGATACGTCCCCGGCGTACTGCCCGTCCAGTGCCGGAACGCGCGATGAAACGCGCTCGGATCGTCGAAGCCGATATCGGCGCCGATCGCCGCGATCGTGTCGGGCGTGTCGGTCAGCCGCTGGATCGCGATATCGCGCCGCAGCTCGTCCTTCAGCACCTGGAACGTCGTCCCTTCGGCGGCCAGATGGCGGCTCAGCGTGCGCACCGAACAATGCAGGTGCTCGGCCGCCTGGTCGATCGCGGGCAGGTCGGGCAACGCCGCCGACAGGTACTGCCGCACGCGATGGCACACGAGCTGTTCGCTGAACGATTCGAAGATCCAGTCGCCCGGCGCGCGCGCGAGAAACTTGCGCAGGTTGCGCTTGCTCTGGCGGATCGGCGCGTCGAGGTAATCGGCGCTGAAGCGCATCAGCGTACGCGCGCAGTCGAACTGCACGGCGCCGGTGAAGAAGTACAGGTGGTCGACCGCATGGCGCGGCCGCGGGCACGCGAACTCGATCTGCAGCAGCGGAATCTTCTGCCCGATCAGCCAGGAGCACACGCCGTGCACGAGCTTGAGCATCAGCTCCTGGCCGAGCGCGCCGATCGGGCCGATGGCGTCGTTCGGGCGCAGCAGCACCTGCGCGACGAGCTCGTCGCGCTTCGATTCGACGAAGAAGTCGTCGAGCAGGATATGGAAGAATTGCCCGAAACGATGCAGCGCCGTTTCGAGGTTGCGCGCATCGAGCAGGCTCAGGCACAGGTACTTCAGCGTGCCGCCGCGCAGCGGACGCGAGAAGATGCCGGGCATCTCGTCGTCGAGGTCGATCGCGAGCGTGCGGTACAGCGTCGAGAACTGCTCCTCCGTCACGCGCGCATGCGGCTCGCCGAGCAGCTCGATCGGAATGCCGGCGCCGCGCAGGTAGCGCTCGACCACGTCGCGCCGCGCGCCCGCGCTCGCGAGAAAGCCGTTGACGAGCGAGATCGGCACCGTCGCGCTCGGCGACGGCAGCGCACGCCCGGGCCGGGCGGAAAGTGAATCTGAGCCGGTCATCGCGTCCCCGTCGATCGAACCGACCGCATTGTACTTGAGCGGCCCGCGCGCGACCGTCGGGCTTGGACGCGCACCGGGCCGTGCCGGGCCGCCGCGGCCGCGTGGCGCGTGGCCGCCATCAGTCGGTGCGGCCGAGTTCCCGGCGCAGGATCTTGCCGACCGTCGACTTCGGCAGCCGGTCGACAAAGCGCACCAGCTTCGGCACCTTGTACGCGGCCAGGCTCGCGCGGCAGTGCGCGACGAGCTGCGCCTCCGTCACGTCGGCGTCCGGCGCGCACACCACGAACAGCTTGACGGCCTCGCCCGTGCGCGGGTCCGGCACGCCGATGCACGCGCATTCGGCGACGCCCGGCAGCGCGGTCGCGACCGCCTCGATCTCGTTCGGATACACGTTGAAGCCCGATACGATGATCATGTCCTTCTTGCGATCGACGATCCGCAGGAAGCCCGCCGCGTCGAACACGCCGACGTCGCCGGTGCGGAAATAGCCGTCCGCGGTGAACGCGGCCGCGTTCGCGTCCGGCTTCCGCCAGTAGCCGCTCATCACCTGCGGCCCCTTCACGCAGATCTCGCCCGCTTCGCCGATCGCCACCTCGCGATCCTGGTCGTCGAGCAGCTTCACGTCGGTCGACGGCAGCGGCACGCCCGTGGTGCCCGTGAAGCGGTCGATCGACTGCGGGTTGAACGACACGACCGGCGACGTTTCCGACAGCCCGTAGCCCTCGCGGATGAAATTGCCCGTCACCGCCTTCCAGCGCGACGAGATCACGTCGATCACCGCCGCGCCGCCGCCGGCCGACAGCTTCAGCCGCGACCAGTCGACCTCCTTCAGGCGCGGATGGCCGGCGAGCCCCGCGTACAGCGTGTTCACGCCGACGAACACCGACGGCCGCGCGGCCTTCAGCACGTCGATGAACCCGTCCATGTCGCGCGGGTTCGCGACGAGCCAGTTCTGCGCGCCAATCGCGAAGTAGGACAGGAAGTTCACTGTCAGCGCGAAGATGTGATACAGCGGGATCGCCGTGACAACGACCTCTTCGCCCGGCCGGCGCGCATCCGGCACGATCGCCGCGAACTGCGCGATGTTCGCGGCGAGGTTGCGATGCGACAGCGCCGCGCCCTTCGACAGGCCGGTCGTGCCGCCCGTGTATTGCAGCAGCAACAGGTCCGCGCCGCTCAGCGCAACCGGCTCGCACGCGAGCGATTCGCCCGCGGCGATGGCGTGCGCGAGCGCGGTCGAGCCGGGCGGCAGCGTGTCGCACGTGCCGGCCGGCGCATCGACGACGCCGAGATCCTCCCGGCCCACGCTCAGCACGATGCGCACGCGCGTGCGGCCGACCACGTCCGCGAACGTGCCCATCGACCCGCCGCAGACGATCGCCACCTCGACCCCGGCGTCGTCGAGCTGATGCTCGACCTCGCGCGCGGTGTAGTGCGGATTCACGTTGACCTGCACCGCGCCGATCTTCGCGACGGCGACGAACACGACCGGGAACGCGAGCACGTTGGGCAGCATCACGGCCACGCGGTCGCCCTTGCGCACGCCGACGACCTGCTGCAGATATGCGGCCAGCGCGGTCGACAGGTGCTCGACGTCGGCATAGGTGAGCGTGCGGCCGAATGCATGGAACGCCGGACGATCGGCGAAGCGGCGCATCGCGTCGTCCAGCAGCGCGCTTACGGAAGGATGGCGATCGGCGTCGATCTCGGCGGGGATCGAGCCATACGACCCGATCCAGTGTCTCTTCGTCATGTCTCACTCCTCTGGGCGCGGCACGCCAGCGTGCGTACCGCTCTCACGGCGGCCTGCACGCCGAAAGGACGCGGGCCGCCGCCTGACCGGCGACTATCGCCCGCGCGATGCGCGTTGCAAATGATCCGCGCGGCCGAAAACATGATCGAAACGGACACGCGAACGCACGCGCCTGCGCCACTCACACCGCGAACACCCGTCCGGCCGGCCTTTTCCATCGCTGCATCAGGGTGAACCCTGTGGCGGACGGGACCGTTCCCGAGCAGAATTGCGGACCGTCAACGATATCGATTCGGACGCAGGATCCCGCCATGCCGCGCAGCGCGCTGTTGAAACCGACCGACGCCCGTCCCGCCCGGCTGCCCGACGCCGAGGCCGCCCACGCGTTGCGCGCGCAGCGCTTCACGCCGGCCAAGCTGGCCGTGCTGGTCGACGTGGCCGCGCACGCCGGCCTCGATCCGGCCACGGTGCTCGCCGGCACCGGGCTCACGCCGGCCGACGTCTCGGACCCGTTCACGCTCACGTCGCCGCTGCAGTTCCTGACGGCCGCGCGCAATGCGGTCAACCGGTACGACGGCACCGACCTCGGCGTGCGCGTCGGCCGCCGGCTGCACGCGTCGAGCTACGGGATGTACGGCTACGCGATGCTGTGCTCGGAATCGCTCGCGCGCGCGTTCGATTCGGCCGTCAAGTATCACCGGCTCGCGAACGGCATGCTGCCGATCCGCTGGGTCGAACAGGGCGATACCGCGTCGTGGCTGTTTCCGGCCCGGCACGAGGTCACGCTGCCCGATCTCGACGCGCCGCTGTACCGTTTCCTGATCGACATGCAGTTCGCGCTGCACGTGACGGTCATCAAGGACGTGATGGGCGGATGGTGCGTGCCGGCGCGCGCGCAGTTCGCGCAGCCGCGGCCGCCGCACGCGGCGCTGCTGGCCGACGCGCTCGAATGCCCGATCGCGTTCGACCAGCCGCATCACGTGCTCAGCTATCCGGCGGCATGGCTCGCGCGCGCGCCGCAGCTCGCGAACCCGATCACCGCCGCGCAGATGTCGTCGCACTGCGCCCGGTTGCTCGACGAATTGCGCAGCCAGTCGGGCATCACGCGACGCGTATACGAGGAGCTCACCCGCACGCCGGGACAATTCCCGGACATCGACGCGATCGCCGAAATCCTCTGCATGACCTCGCGCACGCTGCGCCGCAAGCTCGAAGCCGAAGGCACGTCGTACAGCGAGCTACTGACGAGCGTGCGCAAGGCGCTCGCGATCGACTACCTCGGCACGACCACGCTCAGCATCGAGGACATCGCGTTGACGCTCGGCTTCAGCGATGCGGTGGGATTCCGCCACGCGTTCAAGCGCTGGACCGGCACGACGCCGACCGACGTGCGACGCAAGCGCGGCGGGTAACGCCGCCGCCGGCGGTCAGCGGGCGTCGCCGGCGGCCGGCGACGCGACCGCCAGCGCAAACTCGAACACCGCGCCGTGCCCGGCCCGGTCGACGAGCCGGATGCTGCTGCCGTTGAGCGCCAGCATCCGGTGCACGATCAACAGCCCGAGCCCGCCGCTCGTCGCCGTGCCGCCGCTGATCGGCCGCTGCGGCCGCTGGAACAGCCCTTCGCGCCGCGCCGCCGGAATCCCTTCCCCGGTATCCGACACCGTCACGACCACACGGTCTTCCCGAGGCTCGAGCGCGATCTCGACCTCGCCCTGCGAAGGCGTGTGCCGTAGCGCGTTGTCGAGCAGGTTGGTCAGCACGCGCTCGATCATCCCGAGATCGGCCGACACGACCGGCACGCGCGGCGGGATCCGCGCATGCAGCGCGACGCCGCGCGATTGCGCGGTCAGCTCGAACTTCTGGAACACGTCCTGCACGAGATCGACGAGCGAGAACGGCTCGCGCTCGGCCTGCACGCCGCCCGATTCGAGCCGCGCGAGCTCGAACAGCGCCTGCGCGAGCCGCCCGACCTTCGCGCTCTGCGCGAGCGCGATCGACAGGTAGCGCCGCCGTTCGGGCTCGGCCAGCGTGTCGGCCTTCAGCGACAGCGTCTCCAGATAGCCATGCAGCGACGTGAGCGGCGTGCGCAGGTCGTGCGAGATGTTCGTGATCAGTTCGCGCCGCTGCTGGTCCTGGCGCGTCAATGCGCGCCACTGTTCGCCGATCCGGTCGGCCATCTGCGCGAACGCGGATTCGAGCACCGCGATGTCGTCGCCGCGACGGCCCGGCGGCAAGCGCAGCACCGGCGGCTGCGTATCGGGCATGGCGGGCATGGCTGGCGCGCCGGGCGCGCCGCTCGCGTCGAAACCGCGCATCGCGGCCGTCAGCCGGCGCAGCGGGCGCGTGATGAAGCTGAAGGCGACGAGGCCCGCGAGCAGGCCGAGCAGCGCGACGATCGCCATCGACCACAGCGTCGTGCGCAGCACGTTGCCGGCGTCGACGCGCGCGGCGAGCCGGTCATGCGCCTCGCCGAGCAACACCACGTAGATGTAGCCCGACGGCGGCTGCCCCGCGCGCTGCAGCGGCGCGGCGCTGAACACCTTGCGCGCGTCCGGACTGCGCGGGTCGTCGCCGAGAATCGGCAGCGGCTGGCCCGCGATGAAGCGCTGCACGGGCGCGAGATCGACGCGGTCGCGCTTCACGTGGCCGGGCGGCGCGTCGTCGCCCTTGATGCGCCCCGCGTTGTCGAGCAGGTATACCTCGACGCTCGGGTTCACGCCCATCAACTGGCCGAACAGCGTGCGCACGGCGTCGGGGCGCAGCCCGTTCGCGTCCATCAGCGGCGCGCTGCCCGCGATGTTGGCGGCCAGATCGCGCGACAGCGCCTGCACGACTTCCTTCTCGCGCATGTCGTTCGCGCGGATCTGCAGCCACGCCGACGCGCCCGAGCACGCGAGCAGCAGGATCGAGAACACGAGCGACAGCCGCCGCGTGAGCGTGAGTTTCATCATGCGTCCCGCTGCCCCGGCGCGGCGAGCTTGTAGCCGCGGCCCCAAACGGTGAGGATCCGCACGGGCTCGGCCGGATCGGCCTCGATCTTCGCGCGCAGCCGGTTGATGTGGGTATTGACCGTGTGTTCGTAGCCTTCGTGCTGGTAGCCCCACACCGCATTGAGCAGGTCCATCCGCGAAAACACCTTGCCCGGGTGCCGCGCGAAGAAATACAGCAGGTCGAATTCGCGCGGCGTGAGGTCGATGCGTACGCCGTCGACGCTCGCCTCGCGCGCGATCGGGTCGATCGCGAGCCCGGCGACGTCGAGCGTGCCCGCGTCGATCCGCGAATCGCGCGCGAGCGCATCGACGCGCCGCAGCAGCGCCTTCACGCGCGCGACGAGTTCGAGCACCGAGAACGGCTTCGCGAGGTAGTCGTCGGCGCCGAGTTCGAGGCCGAGGATCCGGTGCACCTCGCTCGAGCGCGCGCTCGTGATGATGATCGGCGTGTAGCGCGTCATCGCCCGCGCGCGCCGGCAGATTTCGAGGCCGTCGACGCCCGGCAGCATCAGGTCGAGGATCAGCGCGTCCCAGTTGCCCTGTTCGAGCAGGCGCAGCCCTTCGGCGCCGTCCGCGCTGTGCACGACCTCGTAGCGCTCGTCGCGCAGGTGCAGGCTCAGCACGTCGGCGATGTCGGCGTCGTCCTCGACGATCAGGATGCGTTTCGGTTGGTCCATGGCGGTGGGCGGCGGCACGTCGGAGCGACGCTCGGTAAGGGTTGTCGGGCGGTTGCCGGGCGGCGCTCGGTCGCCCGGCAACCGCCCGGCGAAAGGCCGCGCTGCCGTCATTGTGCAAAATTTTGCGGCGGAGAGTGATCACAAATCGTTTAAATCTGGATCGTACTCGTGATGCGAGCCAATCTCGGCGAGGCTTCCCGCTCCGGCCCCTCGAACCCGATTCGACGCGCTCCGGCGCAAACGCCAAAAGGCCGGTTCGAAAAGACGGCCCAGTTTCGCCATCTCGGCTCCCGTGCGGTCAGAACCGGGAATTGACGCGCACATACGCGGACTGCGCCGAAACATGGCTCGTATCGATCGTCGCATCCAGCCCGAGCGATACCGTGGTCGTCTTGGCGGCCTGCAGCGTGACGCTGGCGCCCGTGGTCAGGAACGCGCGCGGCAGATCGGTACCCGGCGCCGCGAACACGGTCCCGTCCTGGCTCTGCACCTGGACGACGCGGCTGCCGCGCAGCACCTCGTGCGCATAGCCGACGCGAAGCTGGACGCCGACCGGGCGCACGGCGTCGCCGAACGCCTTGTCGAGCGACACGCCCGCGTAAGGCTGAAGGCTTCTCGCACTGTCGGGCCCGACGTTCAGGTTCTGGCCGTTGGCGCCGTTCTCGCCGAAGCCGGTGCCGCGCACGTACGCATACCGCAGTCCGATGTGCGGCGTGAACCGGAAACCGCCGGCTTCCATCGGCAGGCTGGCCTGCGTGGCGGCGGTGAATTCGTGGCCGAGATGGTCGCCTTCGGCGGTACCCACGCTGCCGAACGGCCGCTTCTGCGACAGGAAATCGAGACCGTAGCCGAGCGCCGCCGACAGGTTGACGGCGCCGATCGGCCGTGCGCCGTACAGCGCGACGCGCAGCGTGTCGATGGCGCCCGATGCGCCTGTCGTGTCTTCGGCCAGCGTGGTGTGCGTGTAGCCGCCGGCCGCACCGACCGTCGCTTCGCCGAGCCACCCCTGTGCGCCCGCCAGGAACCCGTACGCGTGCGTGAGGAAGCCCGGCGCGCCGCCCGTGCCGCCCACCTTGGTGCTGGAACCATTGGCCACGGCCCACACGTTGCTGGCACCCGCCGCGTCATCCTGCCGGCCGGCGAGACGCCCGAGCAGCGTCGAACTGGCGTCTTGCGCCTGCAGCAAGGCCGTCGTGCCGAGCGCCGTGTAGATCGACGTCCTGGTCGGCGCGATGACCGTTGGGCCGGCCGGCGTGCCGGGCCCGGCCGGCTCGGCGAGCAGCAGGTCGACCGCATTGGCGCCGTAGTCCACCGACGATTGCAACGCGCCGAGATTCGCGCCGGCCGTGCTGGTGCCGACGTTCGAGAAACGGCCCGTCACGCCGTTGGCCGCGCTCAGCACGGTGTAGCGGCGGGCGGTATAGGTGCCGGGATCGAACAGAACGGCCAACGAACCGCCGAGCGTCGCGGTGCCGCCCACGCGCAATTGCGATGCTTCCGTCGGGCTGACCTCGATCGACAGCGTGCCGCCCGCCGCCTGCGTGTAGTTGCCGCCCACGGTCAGCGTTCCGATCGAACCGCCCGGCGCGACCACCCCGCTGCTGCTGACGGCGCCCGCCACCGTGCCATGGCCGCGCAACGTGCCGAGCACATCGACCACGACATTGCCCCCCAGCACTGCACCGGCATTCGCCGCGTCGCCAACGGCCAACGTGCCGCCCGCCACCGTCGTCGTTCCGGAGAACGCGTTGCTGATACCGTTCAGCGTCAGCGTGCCCGCGCCTCGTTTGACCAGGCCGCCGGTGCCGACGAGGCTGCCGCTGAAGGTTTGCGACGAGTCGTCGGCCAGCGTGAGCGCGCTGCCGCCCACCACCACGCGGCTGCCTGCCACGCCGGACAGATGCGCGACCGTCTGGCTGCCGGCCGCGGACAGGTCGAGCGCGGCCGCTTGGCCGGCCAGCGTGACCGACGTGGACGACGCCAGCCGGCCGGCGCCCGACAACGCGAGCGTGCCCGCGTCGACCGTCGTCGCCCCGGTGTACGTGTTCGCGCCCGACAGCGTTTGCGTGCCGCCCGCCACGGTCAGCCCGCCGGTGCCGTCAATCACACCGCCGAACGTGCCGGCCGCATTGGCGAGCGTCAACGTGCGACCGCCCAGCGCGACCGTGCCCGTACCCGTGAGCGCATTGATCGTCGCCCCGGCGGTCGTCACCGAGATATCGAACGTCCCGTTGTCGACGACCGCGCTGGAGGCCGCAATGCTGCCCGAACCGGTCAGCGCCAGCGTTCCGGCATTGACGGTGGTAGCGCCCGTGTAGGCGTTCGCCGCCGACAGTGTTTGCGTACCGCCGCCGACGGTCAGTGCGCCCGTCCCGTTGATGGTTCCGCCGAACGTGCCGGCCGCATTGGCCAGCGTCAGCGTGCGGCTGCCCAGCGCCACCGTGCCCGTGCCGGTCAGCGCATTGATCGTCGCCCCGGCGGCGGTCGCCGAGATGTCGAACGTGCCGTTGTTGGCGATTGCGCTGGAGGCGGCCAGGCTGCCCGAACCGGTCAATGCCAGCGTGCCGGCGTTGACCGACGTTGCACCGGTAAAGCCGTTCGTACCGGACAGCGCCTGCGTACCGCCCGCAACCGTCAGGCCGCCGGTGCCGCCGATCACGCCGCTGAACGTGCCGGCCGCATTCGCGAGCGTCAGCGAGCTCGTCCGGATGCCGCGGCGTGCCGTGCGCACTGAGATAAGCGGGAGAAGCGCACAGCACGCGCCGCACCTTGCCGACCGAGATCGCCTGCAGCGACGAATTCGGAAGCTCGCCGATGCGCACGGCCACGTCGGCGCCTTCATCGACGAGATTGACGACGCGGTCCAGAAACCAGCAGTTGAGATTGACGAAAGGATGCTGCTCCAGATACTCGAGCGCGATCGGCGTCACGTAGGTCTTGCCGAACAGCACCGGCGCGGTGACGGTGAGCTGGCCGCGTGGCGTATTGCCGGTGCCGGTGGCGGAAAGCTCCGCCGCGTCGATGTCCGCCAGGATTCACCGGCAGTCTTCGTAAAACGACGCGCCCGCATCGGTGATGCGGACCACGCGCGTCGTCCGCGTCAAGAGCCGCACGCCCAGATGCTCCTCGAGCTCCGTCATCACGCGGCTGATTACCGACGGCGATACGTTCAACTTGCGCGCCGCCGATGCGAATCCTTCCGTCTCGACCACCGTGACGAAGGTGGGCCATGGCCTGGAGCCTGTCCATGTCTGAAAGATATCCGGGTGAAGTGAACGTGTCCTCACGCGCAGCGTGCGTATCGTGCGCATCCATGTCGCCGCATGGCGGCGGCCAGCATAGCAAAGTTTCGAACCCGCTCCGCGTACCAGATCGGTGCGCGACGATCATGACTCGTGCATGCACGAGCGTCGTCGACGGATGCGTGGTCGCCGGCCGGCCACGATCGACGCGGCAACATGGCGCGCCCGATCCGCATCCACGCGATTGCGCGAACGCCGTGCGCGGGCGGAACCGGCGGGCGAACATAGCGTACGCATCGTCCGTCACGCCGAACGCGCCTGCGGCTCCGCGGTTTGCGACGACCGCATGCGCCACTTCGCTGGCGTCATGCCTACCTGCCGTTTGAACACCCGTTGGAATGCGGCCTCCGATCGATATCCGACCGATTCGCCGATCTCCGCGACGGACATCGTCGTTTGCGCCAGCTTGCGGCCGGCCAGCGCCATGCGGATTTCCGTCAGCACATCGCTCGCCGAGCGGCTGATTGCCTCTTCAAAGTGGCGTGCGAACGTGGCACGCGACATGTGACAGAGCGCGGCCAGTTGCGGAAGCGTCCACGGCTTATCAGGTTCATCGAACATGGCCGCGAGCGCCGGCTGCAGCCGCTGACGCTGGGCAAGCGCCAGCAGGCCGCGCGGCGCGTGGCCGGTATCGGACGCGCATCGCAGGGTCAACGCAAACAGCGCGCCCGACAACTGGTTCACGACCGTCGCGCTGCCCGGTCGTTGCTCGAACGCTTCCTCGCGCATCAATTCGATGACGCGGGCGAGCCTGGTGGCCGCGAATGCGGCGTCGCGCGCCGGTCCGTCGCCCTCGCTCACGCTGCTTACCAGCAAACGCCCCGGCAGATGGTCGCGCAGCAACTGCTGCGGCACCGCCGGGAGGATGAAGCGGCCGCAGAGCACATCGGCGCCGTCGCGTGTGCGGCCGTTCGTGACAATGGTCAGGCCGTCCTGATGCCGCTCGCGTGCCGGGCGGGGCGGCTTGCCGCTGCCGTCGCGCAGGCTGTGCGCGCTGCCGGAAGGAAACAGCACGATATCGCCGGCTTTCATTCGAAGCGCGGGTTCGCCTTTCGCGCCGGCGTCGCCTTCCACCACGGCCTCGCCGCGCAACAGCACGTGATAGGGAAATTCCCACTCGTTCGACTCGGGATGGTCGATGCGCCACGGCGAGCCGAAGTGGCATCGCACATCCAGTCGTCCGGTGACCGGCATCAGCGCGAGCAGTCGGTCCAGCAGTTCCATATGAGACGTTTGGGCATGAAGTTGCGGAATTATGGCATTAAAGAACTCGCCGCGCACCCCTACACTGACTCCCATGCCATACGACATGGCTAAGCGGTTCAACCCTCAATCCGAACGAAGGAGTCGATCATGTCCCGTCTCACCACCATTCGCCCCGAAGACGCAACCGGCCCGGCCGCCGAAGTATTCGCGAAGATCAAGAAGGCCGTCGGCAAGGTGCCCAATGCGTACGCAACCATCGGAACGCACAGCCCCGAAGCACTCGTCGCGGCGCTGGCGTTCGATACCGCTGTCGCGTCGAGCACGCTCGGCAAGGCAGACATCGAAGTCATCAAGCTGGCGGTCAGCGAATACGCGGGCTGTGACTACTGCGTCGCGGCTCACACGCTGATGGGCAAGCTGGCCGGCCTGACGAGCGATCAGATGAAGCAGGTGCGCGCGGGCGAGGCAACCGGCGACGCCGCGCGGGATGCGCTGGTCACGTATGTCCGTACGCTCGTCGGCACGCGTGGCACGGTGCCCGGTGCAGTCGTCGATGCAGTACGTGCAGCTGGCTATACGGAACGTCAGCTGATCGAGATCAATCTTGCCATCGCGTCGATCACGTTCACGAATCTCGTGAACCGCGTGAACGACACGACGCTCGATTTTCCGGCCGTGGAGTAACGGCGCGTCCGTGCGCGGCGTCGGCAACCGAATCCGGATGATTCATCCGTCGGCCTTCATCGGAACGGATACTCGCCGGCGCGCCCGGAACACGGGCGCGGGCGTGCGCTGCCGCCACGCCGGGTGCACACGTACAGCAAGCTCGAATAACCCGTTCCGAAGTCGTCGATCGACATGTACAGCCGCGCCGGCACCGCGTATCAGCGCGCGGCCGCCTCCGGGTTCCGGACGCTGCCCAGAAACCGCGTCAACTCCACCGTCTGCGGCCGCTCGAAGATCTCGTCGGCCGTCCCGCTCTCCCACACGCGGCCCTGGTGCATGAACACGATCCTGTCGCTCACCGCACGCGCGAAGTTCATCTCGTGCGTGACCATGATCAGCGTCATGTCCTCGCGCGCAAGCTGCTCGACGACGCCCAGCACCTCGCCGACGAGCTCGGGATCGAGCGCGGACGTGATTTCGTCGCACAGCAGCACGCTCGGCTTCATCGCGAGCGCGCGCGCGATCGCGACGCGCTGCTGCTGGCCGCCCGACAGTTGTTCCGGAAACGCGTCGAACTTGTCGCCGAGGCCCACGCGCTCGAGCATCAGTTCCGCGATCGCGCGCGCCTGCTGGCGATGCGCCTTCTTCACCACCGACTGCGCGAGCATCACGTTTTGCCCGGCGCTCAGGTGCGGAAACAGGTTGTATTGCTGGAACACCATGCCGACCTTGAGCCGCAGCGCACGCAGGTCCGCATGCCGCGCATCCACGCGTTCGCCGTCGACCGAGATCGAGCCCGCGTCGATGCTCTCGAGCCCGTTGAGCGTGCGCAACAGCGTGCTCTTGCCCGAGCCGCTGCGGCCGATGATCGAGACGACCTGCCCGCGCTCGACGGAAAAATCGATGCCCTTGAGCACATGATGGGTGCCGAAGTTCTTTTCGAGACCACGGGTTTCAACGAGCGGCATGCCATCTCCTTTGCAACGTGCGCGCGTAACGGGTAAGCGGATAACAGAGCGCGAAATAGATCAGCGCGACGAGGCCGTACACGACGAACGGCCGGAACGTCGCGTTCGAGATCGCGATGCCGACCTTCGTCAGCTCGGTGAAGCCGATGATCGACACCAGCGCCGTATCCTTCACGGCCTGCACGCCGAAGCCCACCGTCGGCGCGATCGCGATGCGCGCGGCCTGCGGCAGGATCACGTGACGCAGTTGCTCGACGTAGCTCATCGCCAGGCTCGCCGATGCCTCCCATTGCCCCTTCGGCACGGCCTCGACGCAGCCGCGCCAGATTTCCGCGAGATACGCGCTGGTGAAGAACGTGAGCCCTGCCGTGGCCGCGACCCACGGCGGCACGTCGAGCCCGACGAGCGGCAGGCCGAAGAACACGATGAACAGTTGCATCAGCAACGGGGTGCCCTGGAACACTTCGATATAGAGCTTCGCGACGCCGCGCAGCAGCGTCGAACTCGATACGCGCATCACGAGCAGCCCGAGGCCGACGAGGCCGCCCGTCACGAACGACACGATCGACAGCACGATCGTCCAGCGCGCGGCCAGCAGCAGGTTCGTGAGAATCTGCCCGAACGTGAAATCGGTCATCGCGCACCTCGCAGGCGACGGGAGAACAGGCGGCGGCCCATCGCGCCGAGCGTGGCGCGCAGCAGCAGCGCCATCGCCAGATACGCGAGCGTGATCACGAAGTACGTCTCGAACGCGCGGAAGTTGCGCGACTGAATGTAGCCGGCCGCATAGGTCAGGTCGGCCACCGAGATCTGCGACACGACCGCCGAACCGAGCATCGTGATCACGATCTGGCTCGACAGCGCGGGAAACACCTTGGCGAGCGCCTGCGGCAGCACGACGTGGCGCAGCATCTGCGCGCGCGACATCGCCAGTGCCGACGCGGCCTCCAGATGCCCTTTCGGCACGGCGGCCACGCCCGCGCGCACGATCTCGATCGAGTACGCACCGAGATTGAGCGTCATCGCGAGGATCGCGGCCGTGTATTCGTCGATGTGCACGCCGAGCGCCGGCAAGCCGAAGAAGATGAAGAAAAGCTGGACGACGAACGGCGTATTGCGGATCGCCTCGACGTACGCGCCGATCAGCGGGCGCAATCGTACGGCCGCGCGCGCGTCGGCGCTGTACGCGGCCGCGCCGAGCACGCCGACCGCCACGCCGAGCACGGTCGCGACCGCGGTCAGCGCGAGCGTGATCGCCGCGCCGCTCGCGAACACGCCGACGTATTCGGCGAGCTCGCCGAATTGAAGCTGGTAGCTCATGGGAACGGAATGAATTCGGGTTCGGACAACGACACGCGCCGCGCCCGGCATGCCGGCAGCGGCGACGTGTCAGGCGACACGGCGATTCGTCACAGTCCGGCCGGCAGCGGCTGGCCGAGCCACTTCCGCGACATCTCGCCCAGCGTGCCGTCCTGCTTCGCATGCGCGATCGCATCGTCGATCTTCGCGAGCAGGCGCGGTTCGTTCTTGTTGACGCCGATGAAGCACGGCGAATTCTTGATCACGAACTTGACCTCGGGGCGGCGCGGCGGATTCTTCGCGAGAATCGCCGCCGCGACGATGTTGCCGGCCGCGATCAGTTGCACTTGCCCCGACAGGAACGCCTGGATCGTCGCGTTGTTGTCCTCGAAGCGCTTGATCGTCGCGTTCGGCGCGAGCTGCGACAGCGCGATCTCCTCGAGCGCGCCGCGCGTGGCGCCGACCGTCTTGCCGGTCAGGTCGGCGGGCGCGCTCACCTTCACGTCGGACGGGCCGAACACGCCCTGGAAATACGGTGCGTACGCGCTCGAGAAATCGATGACCTTCTCGCGCTCCGGCGTCTTGCCGAGCGACGAGATCACCATGTCGACCTTGTTGGTCGTCAGGTACGGAATCCGGTTCGCGCTGTTCACGGGCACCAGCTTCAGCTTGACGCCGAGCGCCTTGGCGAGCAGGCCGGCCATGTCGATGTCGTAGCCCTGCGGCTGCATGTCCGTGCCGACCGAGCCGAAAGGCGGATAGTCCTCGGGCACCGCGACGCGCAGCGCGCCGTTTTTCGCGATGGTGTCGAGCGCATCGGCATGGGCCGGCGCGGCGGCGAACAGCGCCATCACGGGTGCGGCGATCAACGCAGCCAGCCAGGTGCGTCGGGGGAACGGTCGGGTCGTCGGGCTCACGGTGAATCTTCCTTGTCTGGTATGTCGTCGGGGCGCGCGCAACCGTTGCGCGGCCCGACACGACTCCAGCAAGAACCGGGCCACGCCCCGCGCAACGCTTGCCGCACCGACCCAGCCGGGCAACCCGTCGATCCGCATTCCTCATTTCGGTGCATGAGCCGGCGCCGGCGGCGGCGGTTGCCCTCACAGGGCGCGCCGGCGCACCAAATTAACTGGCTGGTTCACCGTCTGAAGCCGGAACCTGTTTTGCGGGCACGTTACCCAGCGACTCGCTCGAATGTATCCGCATTGGTCTGGACCGCATGCGCCCATCCCATCTCCAATGCTCGCGAACCTTGCCGAGGCGCCTTGCTGGTCACGACATGCCATACCGTCTCGAGCTTGCCGTCACGCAGCATGCCGGTGAAAGAACAGATCCCGCTCACCAGGCCATCCGATATTCCGAAAGCGAAGTTGATGCAATCGTCAAACCAGACACCTGAGACAGGCAGATCGTGACCGAAGAACGCGCTGTCGCGCAACGCGGTGCTGAATACACCGCGGATGGCGCCCGCCTTGTCGTCCGTGATGGAAAGTGTGGAGCCGTATTGATTACGCCACGTACCGATCCAGTTCATAACGCACCTCCGGAGCACCGATCGCACGCTAGCGGGCCGAGCGTTCCTAGCGTCGGCGCCTGCCCGCGGCAATCGGGCCCTCAAAGCCGGCGCCGCGCATCGGCGAACACCGTCGTGACAGGGAATCCTGGCGCGGAATCCAGCAATAGTGAAGCATCCCCGGCGCCCACGTCGCCGGGATGACGATCAAAACGTACAGACGCTCGTCGGACGAGATGAGCCGCTGCAAGCAGGGATTCGTCCAGCGCGAACCCTTTTGTTCCGCTCCTCGTCGAGCCCACTTTGCCGTCCGGTGCGAAGGCTCGCACGCGTCGACACGGTTCGATCAAGCGGCCCGCACATGTATCAATTGCTGCTGCGGTCGCCGCGACGACGTCAAAAGGATGTCGAGCAACTTTCTCGCCCGAACCGGCGCGGGTCACCCCTTCGGCGCTCCCGTCGCTGCACCGGCGCTCTCGGGTGCTGACGGCGGAACGCGTCGTCATGCTCGTGCAAGCCGGAGAATCGGTCGGTCGCCCACGCCGCGACGTGACCCGCTGCATGCCGCGGGCAGGTCGTCGACAACCCCGAACACGCGATCGATCCCGGCGTGCCGCCCACGTTCACTCAATACGACTTGCCGCCCACCGTCGCCGCTTCCAGTTCGCGCGTGATGATCTGGCTGCCGCCGACGTCGGCGACCGACTTGACGAGACCGACGCCCGGCGCGAGCCAGTCGTCCGCGATCGTCTTGCTCGTCAATGCCGGGTTGGTGAAGGTCTCGGTGGTGCGATAGTGGCATGCGTTCGCAAACGCCTTGCCGTTCCTGAGGTTGACCGTTTCGCGCGCGACGTAAGTCCGCTCGATCGAGACGGACGTCTGCGCACCGCCGGACGGAAAGACGGGCGTATCAACGTAATTCGCTGTCTCGCTTCCGGCGAGTCCGATCGTCTCGACGTAAGGCGGCGAGTTCACGTCTCGCAGCACGAGCGTGCTGCCGCTGTAGACCTCGCCGCCATAGTTCGTGCGCACGCCGTTGCCGACCAGATAGTAATGATTGGTCTGAATCGGCGAGCCGGGCGTGGTTTCGGCCTGCTGCGTGAGCGCCACGCCCTGGAACGTCGCAGGCCCATAGGTCCGCGTGTACACGCCGTTGTCGACAGCGGGGCTCTGCGCGGTCGCTTGCGTATACATGTGCAGCTGCACGGTGTCGCCTTGCTGGTAAACCGGATCGCATTCGACATTCGATGCGGCCGTCGATCCGGAATCACCGCCGGGCGTGCCCGTGGTCGGCGTCCCGCCGCTCGGGCCGCTGCCACCGTTGTTGCTCGTACCCGATCCGCCTGACGAAGCGGGCGAGGAATGGTCGTCGCCGCCGCAAGCGGTCAGCGCGAGGCAGGTCAATGCGATCAGTGCAGCGGCTTTCATCGGGATCACCTTTCAAACGAAAAAAGACGAACGAAACCGGTACGCACGGATCGCCCCGCGCGCACGGCCCCACACCAATCAGGAAGCAGAATCGGCCGGCGGCATCCCGCCGGCCCGTCGGCGTCAGTTGACCTGAAGCTGGCCACCGCGGCCCAGCCCGCCCTTCACGTCCTGCGCCTTGTAGCTGCGCAGCGCGACGACCATCTTGTTCCACGCGTCGATGAACGCGACGACCGTCGCCTTGCCTTCCGGCGTCGTCGAGAAACCGGCCAGCCCGCCGCCCACCCCGCCGCCGAGGCCGCCCAGCGCCGCGCCGTAGTTCGTCGCCGTCGAGCTGCCTTCCGACGCCGCGATCTGCACCGCCGAGCGCACGTCGAACAGCGTCAGCGTGACCACCGACGCCTTCGTCTGCAGGTGCCCCGCCACCGCCGCCACCGCGCTGTTGCCGATCAGCCCGCCGATCATGCTGCCGATCCCGCCGATCGGCGAATCGTTGATCACGATCTGCGGCTCCATGTAGTAGTCGGCCGCCACACGCTGGCCCTTCTGCTGCTTCGAGCCGGCACGATACTCGCCCGAGTTGCGTTGCAGCTGCGTGATGCGCGACAGGCGCGCGTCGCTCTTCTGGTTGCCGATCGACGTGATCACGAAGCAGTTCGACTGCTGCACGGCCAGCCGCAGCAGCGGGTCGATGCTCGTCACCTTCGTCGCGCTGCCGAACGGGCCCCACCAGTCGGCGTTGCGGCCGTCGTCGACCGCGATCGTGCCCAGCGGCGACGCGCAGCGCTGCAACTGCGAATCGGCGCCGGCGCTCGCGCCGCCGGCCGCCGCGCCCGTCACCCCGGCGTTCTGCCCGCCGGGCGTCACCATGCCGCCGCACCCCGCGACGGACGCGCCAAGCGCTGCAACCAGCGCACCTTGAATCAGACGTTGGGAAAGGTTGGTCTTCATGTCGTTGTCGATCGATTAGAGTCGTTGTTCGGCTTATGGGTCCGTGCGAACTTCGATAAGCCCCCCCGGCGTGGCGCGCGATGGTGGTCTCCCCGCGGCTGCCCCCGTTGCTTCAGGCCCGATGCCCGGTCAGTAGTACCAGTACGTCTGCTGCCAGACGCCGTAGTACGGATAGCCCGAGTACCAGTAGCCGTAATAGACGTCACGCCACTGCGTGCGCCATTTCCAGTCTTCTTCGTCTTCCTTCTTCGCCTTGCGCGCGAGATCGAGCAGCTTTTTCGATTCCTTGTCGCCGCGGCCGGCCGCGATCGACAGCCACTTCTCCGCTTCGCGCGCATCCGAGCCCATTTCCTCGAGGCCGAACAGGTAGAAACTGCCGAGCGCCTTCTGCGCGTTCAGGTCGCCGCGTTCGGCGGCCTCGCGCATCCACTTGAGGGCCTGGTAGCTGTCCTGGCGCACGCCGTCGCCGCGGAAATAGCGCAGGCCGAGGTCGTAGGCGGCCTTCGGCTGGGTCTTCGCGGTTTGCTTGAGCGCGGCGATGCGCGGATCTTCCCGGTCGTCCGCATCGTCCCTTTTTTGATAGGAGACCTGATCTTTAGGGCGATCGGAACACCCCGTGTCGTCGCAGATCCGTACCGTGCTGCTGGTGATGGACGGATCCTGCGCGCAGGCGGCCAACAGCAACAGCAGCCCCGGTGCGAGTAAACGGCGATACATGGGTACCATCCTCAAGTTTTATTGGCGCCGTATTGCTTTGCGCGCTCGCCCCGCGAGCATGCCCCCGGCCGGTGCGGGGCGCGGTGAAGATCGTCCGCGGGCCCCGTGCCAAGGCTCTCTCAGGTTCTCTTTTCGGCTTGACGCATCGTTGCAGCGTGGGATCGGGCGGAAAGCGCAAACGGAAATCCACCCCGGTTCCGTCTCTTCGATCCACGCAATATCGACCACGGCTCACTCGGTTCAAATGATACATATCGGTCTATCCAATAGTCAAGACGACTCGATAACCGGTTTGCCGCGTGAAGCATGCCGAGCCGGAAGTACCGTCGGACAGGAGCGGGAGGCGATTTCATCGAGCAGCATGATGCTAGAATAATCGGTCTATGCTGCTGAAACATCGAGGAGGAAGCCGTTCGTGCGAGCCAACAAACGCCAGCTGGTGGTAGACAAAGCGACCGAACTGTTCTCGAGGCACGGATTCCACCCGGTGGGCGTCGACTGGATCATCGACGATTCCGGTGTCGCCCGCATGACGCTGTACCGGCATTTCGCGAGCAAGGACGAGCTGATCCGCGAAGTGCTGGTCCAGCGCTACGACCTGATCGTCGGCAGCATCGACGCGCAGTTGCAGCACGTCGTCGATCCGGTCGAACGCGTCAAGACCATCTTCGACTGGTACGCGGCGTGGTTCAGGACGCCCGAATTCGCCGGCTGCCTGTTCGAGCGGGCGCTGGCCGAATTCGGCACCGCTTACGCGCCGATCTCCGACGTCGCGATTCGTTATCGCCGCAAGATGGTCGAATGGATCGGAGAACTGATCGCCGCGCTCGTGCCGCTCGAAACGGCCAACCGGCTCGCGACCGTCTTCATGATGCTGCTGGACGGCGCCACGGTCGAAGCCCGGGCGTTCAACGATTCCGCGGCGGCCGGCCGCGCGTGGCAGGCCGCGCACGCCCTTCTCGAACAGGCGATGCACACGGCCGGCTCGCCCGCCGAAGTCCGGCAGCGGGATCCGAACGGCCTCACGAGCGGCGGGCGGCCCGAACAATAACGGCCAAGCGGCTGCGCGTTCGCGCTCCGGCCCCGCATCGAGCCGTCGCCCGCTTTTCGTTTCGCCGGAACGTCATTCCCGCCGACATACCCTCCACCGTGGTTCGCGAAACGCGCTGCCCCCTTCCGCGGCGAGCGGGAACGAATCGTGCTCGCACGCCGGCCACCCGGATCCAATTTATTTTCTTTGACGAATACCGTATTACCAGCGAATATTCGCGTCGATCAAGCAGTTAGTACCGCTCAAAAACAACACGAGACGATGCTCGCTCATGCAGTCGGGGACGTTACGCTGTTTCGCCAACGGATACGTGATCGAAGGGGAAGAAATGACGCCGTTTTCCCAGGATGTGAGCATCAAGCAAACCGCCGCCGTCTCCAAGGCAGCCGCCCCGTCGCCTGTGTTCTGGAAAGCGGGGCCGCTCGTCGAAGCCCCGCCGCCCGAGCCGAAATCCGCGATGCCGGAACTGCGCGATTTCTTCGCGGCCGCCGCACTGCAAGGATTGCTGTCGCGCGACGCCGGGCGCAACGTGTCGACGATCGCCGACTACGAATCGAAGCGCGCGGTGAGCGCCTATCGGCTCGCCGACGAAATGCTGAAAGCGCGATGACCCCGCACGCCGGCCAGCGCCAGCCAGCCCGCGCGCCTGTCGTCCTTCGGCACGCGCGGCATCGCGCGAAACACGGGCCGCCATGTCCGTCCGGACGCTGACGCGCCCGGCCATTCAGTTGCCGCCCAATCGCGAAACCGTTGCGCCGATCGGCTGCGCCAGCAAAACGGCGTTCAGCCCGACGACGACGGCAGTCGCGCCGAGCGCCGCGCGGCGCGCGATGGGTCCGCTCGCAAAGGCGCCCATGACGTCACGGCGGCCGCAGAAGTAAACCAGCGCGAGCATCGGCACCGGCAATACGACGGACAGCACGACCTGGCTGATCACGAGCGCCTGCATCGAATCGACGCCCATCCCGACGACGACGAACGCGGGCGCCATCGTGACCAGCCTGCGCAGCCAGACCGGAATCCGAAACCCCACGAAGCCCTGCATGATCATCTGCCCGGCCATCGTGCCGACGACGGAACTCGAGATGCCGGCGCTCATCAGCGACACGAGGAAGCAGGCCGCCGCCGCCTGGCCGAGCAACGGCGTGAGCATCCGGTACGCCGATTCGATCTGCGCGACATCGCGATGGCCGGCGTGAAACGCCGCGCTCGCCATCACGATCATGGCCATGTTGATCGCGCCGGCGGCGGACAGCGCGACGAGCACTTCCCGGTTCGAGAAACGCACCATCATCCGGCGCTGCGCGTGGTCGAGCCCCGACGCGCGTCGCTGCGTGAGCCCGGAGTGCAGATACAGCGCATGCGGCATGATCGTCGCGCCGACGATGCCGACCGATACCGTCAACGCCTCGCCGCGCGGCCATTCCGGCACGACGATATGGCGCCCGACTTCGGCCCAGTCGACCGGCGCGATGAACAGTTCCGCGAGATAGCAAAGACCGGTCACGCCGACGAATGCGCCCACCGCGATTTCCATCGGCCGGAACCCGTTCCGGTCGGCCAGCAGGATGCCGTAGGTCGCGAGCGCCATCACGAACATCCCGGCGAAGGTCGGCAGGCCGAACAGCAACGACAGCGCGATCGCGCCGCCGAGGAATTCGGCCAGCTCGGTGGCCATCGCGGCCAGCTCGCTCGCGACCCACATGCCGAAGACCACCGGCCGCGGGAAATGCACGCGGCACAGTTCGGCGAGATTGCTGCCGGTGACGATGCCGAGCTTCGCCGACAACGACTGGAACAACATCGCGATGCCGTTCGCCATCAGCACGACCCAGAGCAGCGCGTAACCGAATTGCGCGCCGGCCCGGATGTTCGTCGCGAAATTGCCAGGATCCATATAGGCGACCGACGCGACGATCGCCGGTCCAGCGAACGGCAGCGCCGCCAGCGGCCCGCGTCGCCGGCCGGCAAAAACCGCGCGCATGTCCGCCGCGGTGCGCTCCGTCGCCGCGTTCCTGTCGAGCGTGGCCATCTGCACTCCTTTACGAAACCGGCATCGCGCGCCGCCGACGCGGTTCGCCCCGCCCGTCGCCGACACGCCGCGCCGCATCCGCGCCGGCATGGCATGGCCCATGCGGCCGAAATGACAACCGTTTGAAAATCCCGCAACGACGATTGCAGGTCACAACGATGTGCTCGCGTCACCACCGCTTCCGCTCTTGCGCATGCCGCACGCTTGCGGCGGCAACCGGCCACTTCGCCGCGAGAAGTCGGCCCTCCCGAACCGTTCGCCGTCGGCGCCCGACGCCACCCGCGCCGCGCCGCCATTGCCGGTTGGCTCGATGCATTCGCGTTGTACAACCCACGCCTCGGCATCCGCGACAACACCACGTCGACCGTAGCCGGCAGCGGCCAGCATCGCGCATGCCCGGGATCGTCGGCCAGCCCGCGGGATCGGTTCGTGCTGTTTCGACACCGCGAATCCCGCGCAATCCTTTCCACGGAGATGCCATGTTCATCCACAACACACGGCTTCAGTACACGGTGCGCGTCGGCGCGCCGAATCCCGGCCTCGCCAATCTGCTGCTCGAGCAGTTCGGCGGCCCGCAGGGCGAACTCGCCGCCGCGATGCGTTATTTCACGCAGGCGATCACCGAGGAAGACCCGGGCCGCAAGGACATGTTGCTCGACATCGCCACCGAGGAGCTGAGCCACCTCGAAGTGATCGGCTCGATGGCCGCGATGCTGAACCGCGGCGCCAAGGGCGAACTCGCCGAAGCGGTCGACGAACAGGCCGAGCTGTACCGCAAGCTGCACGGCGCGGGCAACGACAGCCACGTGACGCAGGTGCTGTACGGCGCGGGCGCGCCGCTGACCAATTCGGGCGGCGTGCCATGGTCGGCCGCGTACATCGACACGATCGGCGAGCCGACGGCCGACCTGCGCTCGAACATCGCGGCCGAAGCACGCGCGAAGATCATCTACGAGCGGTTGATCAACGTGACCGACGATCCGGACATTCGCGACGCGCTGGGCTTCCTGATGACACGCGAGGTGTCGCACCAGATGTCGTTCGAGAAGGCGCTGTATGCGATCACCGCGAATTTCCCGCCGGGCAAGCTGCCGCCGAAGGCGCCGTACGATCACGTGTACTTCCGGATGCAGCCGGATGCCGCGCCGCTGGTCGGCCCGTGGAACCACGGCGGCGAACTGGAAATCCGTCCCGCGGAACCGGCGGTCGACGGCGGCAGCGGAATTGCCGAGGGCATGCTCGACGCGCAGCAAGCGGAGGCCATCGAGGCGATGGCGCAGCGACTCGCGTCCGATCCGGACAGCGACCCGGTGACGGGCGCCGAGCTCGGCGCGGGGCAGCCGGCCCCTCAGGGCCGCAAGCCGGGCAAGCCGGACAGTGCCTGAACGGATGTGTCCGGCCGTACGACGAGGACGCCGACGCGCCGGCGAAGCGGCAGGAACAACGGCGCGCCCGACGCCTCGCCGAACGGGCGGCGCGTTCGGCGCGCATCACGCGCCCGTTTCGCCCGACCGGCTCTGGTCGCCCTGGTCCGCCATCAGATACTGGATGACCAGCGTCGGATCGGCGATGTCGAGAATCAGGCGGCGCATCACACGCTTGCGCATATGGTCGTCGTCGAGCGTCCACGGCCCCGCCGCGTCGCCGAGGTAGCGGCCGATCGCGCCGCGATGATCGCCGTCCGGAGGCAGGCCGAGCCGCGCGGCGAGCAGGCCCGCGATGACGTCGTCGATCTCGACGTTCAGCGGCCTGGAATCGATCGAAAGTTCGAGCTTCATCGTCGGTCTCGCAAACATGAAAAAACGGCGCGACGCGCCCCCGCTGTCGCGCGCGCCGGCAAAAGCCGCTCCGGCCAGCGGCTGTTCGACCATCGCAGGCGGGCCTGCGACGCAGGTCAGTAGCCGAGTTCGGGCGCGGAGGCCGGCTCGGCGCTGTCCTCTTTCGGTGCTTGCGCGACGGTCGCATCGGTCGTCAGCACGAGGCTCGCGATCGACGCGGCGTTCTGCAGCGCGGTACGCGTGACCTTGGTCGGATCGACCACGCCTGCCTCGACCAGATCGCCGTACTCGCCGGTCGCCGCGTTGTAGCCGAAGTTCCCCTTGCCCTCGAGCACCTTCGAGATCACGACCGACGGTTCGTCGCCCGCATTGGCCGCGATGACGCGCAGCGGCGCCTCCAGCGCGCGCAGCACGATCCGGATGCCGGCGTCCTGGTCCGCATTCGCGCCGCGGATGTCCGACAGCGCCGCGCGCGCGCGCAGCAGCGCGACGCCTCCGCCCGGCACGATGCCCTCCTCGACCGCGGCGCGCGTCGCATGCAGCGCATCGTCGACGCGATCCTTCTTCTCCTTCATCTCGACCTCGGTGACCGCGCCGACCTTGATCACCGCCACGCCGCCCGCGAGCTTCGCGACGCGCTCCTGCAGCTTCTCGCGATCGTAGTCGCTCGTCGCTTCGTCGATCTGCACGCGAATCGACTTCACGCGCGCCTCGATGCGCGCCGCATCGCCCGCGCCGTCGATGATGATCGTATCGTCCTTGCGCACCTCGACACGCTTCGCACTGCCAAGATCCTCGAGCGTGGCCTTGTCGAGCTGCTTGCCGGTTTCCTCCGAGATCACCGTCGCACCGGTCAGGATCGCGAGATCCTCGAGCATCGCCTTGCGTCGGTCGCCGAAACCGGGCGCCTTGACGGCGGCGACCTTCAGGATGCCGCGCATCGAATTCACGACGAGCGTCGCGAGCGCTTCGGCCTCGACATCCTCGGCCACGATCAGCAGCGGCTTGCCGGCCTTGGACGCCGCTTCGAGGATCGGCAGGAGGTCGCGGACGCTGGAGATCTTCTTGTCGTGCAGCAAAATCAGCGCGTCGTCAAGATAGGCCGCCTGCTTCGCCGGGTCGTTGATGAAATACGGGCTCACGTAGCCGCGATCGAACTGCATGCCTTCGACCACGTCGAGTTCGTTCTCCAGCGACTTGCCGTCCTCGACGGTGATCACGCCGTCCTTGCCGACTTTCTCCATCGCATCGGCGATGATCTTGCCGATCGCGTCGTCGGAGTTCGCGGAAATCGCGCCGACCTGCGCGATTTCCTTGTGGGTCGAAATCGGCCGCGACAGCTTGCGCAACTCGTCGAGCACCGCGCCGACGGCCTTGTCGATGCCGCGCTTCAGATCCATCGGGTTCATGCCGGCCGCGACGTGCTTCATGCCTTCCTGCACGATCGCCTGCGCGAGCACGGTGGCGGTGGTCGTCCCGTCGCCGGCCACGTCGGCCGTCTTGGACGCGACCTGCTTGACGATCTGCGCGCCCATGTTCTCGAAGCGGTCCTTCAGCTCGATTTCCTTCGCGACCGACACGCCGTCCTTCGTGATCACGGGCGCGCCGAAGCCGCGTTCGATCACGACGTTGCGGCCCTTCGGGCCCAGCGTCACCTTCACCGCGTCGGCCAGCACGTTCACGCCCTTGACGATCTGCTGGCGGGCGCCGTCGCGGAATTTCACGTCTTTTGCACTCATTTTCTTGCTCCGGATACAGTCGTTGAACGGGATGCCGCGCGCATCGGGCAGACACCCGTGCGACGCGGTCGAATCGGCATTCAGGCCGCTTTCCTGGCGGCCTGCGATTCGGGTTCGAGTACGCCCATGACGTCCTCTTCGCGCATCACGAGCAGTTCCTCGCCGTTCACCTTCACGGTCTGGCCTGCGTACTTGCCGAAGAGAACCTGGTCGCCGACCTGGAGCTGCAGCGGGCGCTGCGAGCCGTCCTGGAGCAGCCTGCCGCTGCCGACCGCAATCACTTCACCCTGCTCGGGCCGTTCGGCGGCCGAATCGGGAATCACGATGCCCGAGGCCGTCGTCCGCTGCTGTTCGATTCGCTTGACGATAACCCGGTCGTAGAGGGGACGAATCTGCATTTTCATCTCCTGAGCGATGAGATCACCTGAAAAAGGGAATCCGCCGGCGCCCGCACGCGCAAAGGCTGCGCTGCGCCGGCGTGCCGTCGATTGGCGAAAAGCGAAATAGTGGCGTGGGAAGCGCGCTTCAAGAGGGCGATGAACGCGCATATGTAACAAAATGTTTCATGGCGAAAGCGACGTTCGCGCAACGGTCGGGGTTCCCGCGACGCCCCCGTCACGAGCGTCGACACGGCGTCGACGGTCGGCGCTCCGGGCCACGCGAATCGTCGCGCGACGACGCTTGAAATCCGCGCGTCCCGTCCTATTTTGGTATCGCTCAAGCAGCCGCGGCTTACGCGCTGCGTGTTTCGATTTGTTTGTCAGCGAGACCGCTCGCGGATCGACGAACTGGAGCGCGTGGTCCGGTTCGTCCTCCGTGCGGGGTCCAACCGGGAGCGAATCATGAACGATCCTTTCTTCATCTTCGATCGGCTGCCGGGGGTCGGCCGCCGACCACGACGCGCCGCCCGCATCGTCACCGGTCTGCCGGCCGGCCTGCGGATAGCGCGCAACGGCACCGGTCGCTTCGCGCCGACCGGCGCCCGGATACGTTTGACACGCAAGCCATTCGTGTTGCGCGGCGCGGGCCGACCCGCCGCGATCGGCCGGCCGAAGCCGCCGCGCCGTCGGGTCGCCGCGCCCGGACGCCTGCTGCACCCTGTTTCGTTTTTCCGCGTCACGCTCGCCGGGGGCGGCTCCGCGCGCGACGGGGGGCGGCCATGCTGAGCCCGCACGAATTCGCGACGCTGATGCTGGTGTGCCAGGCGCCGGATCAGCTCGACATGAATCGCGCCGAACTCGATGCGTTGCTCGAACGGCAACTCGTCATGCTCGAGCACGGCGCCCCCGGCCGCCGACGCGCGTATCTGACGAAGAAAGGCCGATCGATTCTCCACGCGCTCGGGGCCGACGTCCATTCGCGCCGGGGCCACGAGCCCGCCGCGCAGCGCGGCGGTCAAGGCGAAACGCCTGTCGCACTATCGGACGAGGCCGGATGATGCGGTGCCCGGATGGCAGACGGGTAGCATGGCGGCGCCCGAACGCGGTTCCGGTCGACACGTGCCGCTCGACACGAGCGGCACGCGATCCGGCAACCGGCCGCCCCCACGCTACTTCGCTCGAAGCAAACCCGCGCTGCCGTTCAGTTCAGCCACGGATCGTGCACCGCTTGCTTCACTCCGCGGCGGAGATCGCGTCCAGACGAAAGCCGCTCTTTACGATCGGCGACGCAATGATCACGTAGCTGAAATACTTTTCGATACCGATATCGCGTTTCACCAGCCCTTCCATCAGGTCGCGGAAGTGGTCGATGTCGCGTGTGACGAACTTGAGCAGATAATCGTAGCCGCCCGTCGCGTGATGGCACTCCATGATCTCGTCGATGTCGCTGATGGCGTCGATAAAACGCACGAAGTCTTCGCGACGATGGTCGGTGAGGGTGACCTTGGCAAACACGATCTGAAACGCGCCGATCTTCTCGATCCGCACCGTTGCGCCGTAGCCCGTAATGAATCCCGCGTTCTCGAGCCGCTTGATGCGCGTCAGGCACGGGCTGGGCGAAAGCCCGACGGCGTCGGCCAGCTCGACGTTGGTCATGCGACCGTGATCCTGCAACTCGGCCAGAATACGCAAGTCCAGCCGGTCAAGTGTGCAATCCGCTTTCATCTCCGCCCTGCGTTCGTTCAGTCGGGGGCCTCCGGACGAGTGCCTGCGCACTCGCGCCAAGACGGATAGTAGCCCACCGGCCGGCGTGACGAAATTACGATCTTGCGTTCTGTCCCCGGCACCCGGCAGCGCGCCGTTTCACACCGCAGAAGCTGCCGTCGATCGCGTCGAAAACGCGTGGAATCTTGTTTTTCTCGCCGCGCAATTCGGCTGAATAGCGCAGTCGCCCCCGTTTAAATTTCACGTATCGACGTTGCCACCGACGCTTGCCCGAAGCGGATCGCGGCAATCCTCCTCACTCAAGAATTCCTCATGGGGATTCGCCACTCATCGAGATTGACGACATGATCGACTTCGAGCCGAAGTTCATAACTTTCGATTGCTACGGCACCCTCGTCAACTTCCGAATGGCCGACACGGCTCGGGAAATCTATGGCGATCGTCTTCGTGGCGACGCCATGGAAAACTTCGTCAAGCTGTTCGCCGCCTATCGTCGCGACGAAGTGCTCGGCGCATGGAAACCGTTTCGCGACGTCGTCGTCAATTCGGTGCGTCGCACGTGCGAGCGCACCGGCGTCGCCTTCGTCGAACGGGAGGCCGAGCAGTTCTATCTGGCCGTGCCATCCTGGGGACCGCATCCGGACGTGCCCGAAGGGCTCGCGCGCCTCGCGAAGAAATACAGGCTGGTCGGTCTGAGCAACGCGGACAACTCGCAGATCATGAGCAACATCGAGAAGCTCGGGGCGCCGTTTCATGCGGTCATCACGGCGGAAGACGCCGGCGCTTACAAACCGCGAATGCAAGGATTCGAATACATGTTCAGGAAGCTCGACGTGCAGCCTCACGAAATCCTGCATGTCTCGTCCAGCCCGCGCTACGACCTGATGACCGCGCACGACCTCGGTATCGTCCACAAGGCCCATGTGCTGCGCGGGCATGAGCCGGAAGCGCCGGAATACGGTTACACGCCCGTCAAAAGCATCATCGAACTGGCCGAGCATCTCGGCCTGTGAGCAAGTCGCACCGCCCCGGCGCCGTCTCCGACGGTTGCCGCGGGCTCGCCTCGCACGTTTCCAATGATGCCGTTCCCCAGGCCGATCGCTCGTCAAAAATGTCCCGCACCAGTGTCGTCCACTTCTCTCGCACGGAGCCGCCGTTGTCCACGTCCCCTGCTTCCGGCGGCACGCACCGCGCTGCTTCGGCTGCCGCCGACACACTGCCGGGCAGCGGCCTGTCGGTGGGCTTCACCCGTCTGGACGAATCGGACGCGGTCGCGATCACACGCCGCATTTATGGCATCGACGGATCGGCCACACGGTTCTCGACCGAGAAGGACGACACCTTTCGCATCGATGCCCGCGACGGCGCGCGGTACGTACTGAAGGTCTCCAATCCGGGCGAGACAGCCGAAGAGCTGGATTTGCAGGTCGCCGCGATGCGGCACGTCGGCGCGGTCGCGCCGCGGTTGCCGGTGCCGCGCGTGATACCCGGTACGGCGGGGCAGCTTGTCGTCCCGCTCGCGTTACCGGCCCATCCGCATCGAACGGCGAGGCTCTACAGCTACCTCGAGGGCATGCCGCTCGACAAGCTGCATGCCGACACGGTCGACCATTACGAGATCGGTGAAGTGCTGGCGCAGTTGCAACGGGCGCTCGCCAGTTTCCGTCATCCAAACGAGCATCGGGTACTGGCGTGGGACGTCAAGCACTTGTCGAGCCTGAAAGGGCTGCAAACCCATATCGCCGACCCGTTGCATCGCTCGCTGATCGAGCAGGCATTCGCCCGCTTCGCGATGATCGAGCCTGCCCTTCGGGGTTGTCGCACGCAGGTCGTACATAACGACTTCAACCGCTCGAACATCGTCGCAAACCCGGGCGGCCCGCAATTCGTCAACGGGATCATCGACTTCGGCGACACCGTGCACACCGCGGTCGCCATCGACGTCGCCACCGCGGTCATGAACCAGTTTCCGCTCGACTTCGACGCCGACGCCCCGCACGACCTGTTCATTCAGGCGCGTGAGCTTCTGCGTGGCTATCTCGTGCATGCTCAGCTGAGTGCCGAAGAACTGGCCTTGATTCCACACCTGGCCATGGCGCGCGTCGCGGCGCGCGCGCTGCTCACTTCATGGCGTGCGATGCTGTTTCCGGAAAACGAAGCGTACATCCTGCGTTTCACTCGTCCCGGATGGGAGCATCTGCGCTGGTTCATGCAGCGCGACCACGAAACCGTTTCGCGTGCGTTGCTCTAGTTTTTCGTTCGCCCGCTCACCTCACCCGCCCTGATCGACCTATGAACACGACATCGACACCGACCACGCCGGCCGAAGCCGCCGATACGAGCAAAGCCCCCGACGCGCTGCGCGGCGACATGCCGAACGGCTTCAATCCGTCGGCGATCTCTCACCTCGACGCCGCCACGCAGGCGCACATCGCTCGCCGGCTGCGGCTGCTCAGCCCGTCGTATCGACTGTTCTACGCCGAGCCGGTGAAGATCGTGCGCGGCGAGAAGGTCTATCTGTACGACGATCGAGGCAACGACTATCTCGATGCCTACAACAACGTCGTCTGCGTCGGGCATGCCAACCCGCGCATCGTCGACGCCATTGCCCGTCAGCTCTCGACGCTCTGCACGCATACCCGCTACATGCAGGAGCCGATCCTCGACTACGCCGAGGCCCTGCGCGCGACGTTCAATACGTCGATTCGCGACGGCCAGATGATGTTCACCTGCACGGGCTCCGAAGCCAACGATCTGGCCATGCGCATCGCGATGCACTACACCGGCAAGACGGGCGTCATCGTGACCAGCGAGGCGTATCACGGCAACTCGCATCTCACCTCGGGCTTTTCGCCGTCGCTGGGTCGCAAGGCGCTGCTCGGCCCCTATGTGCGAACGGTGCCTGCTCCGGATTCCTACCGTGTGCCGCTGCCCGAGATCGGCCGGCGCATGGCCGAGCAAGTCGCGTTGCAGATCGAGGACATCCGCCGCCACGGCGGCGGTCTGGCAGCGTTCATCGCCGACTCGTTCTTCTCGTCGGATGGCGTATTCGCGTACCCGACCGACGTGCTGGCGCCGGTGGCCGAAGTCGTACGCCGCGCGGGCGGCCTGTTCATCGCGGACGAGGTGCAGTCGGGTTTCGGGCGCAGCGGTACGCATATGTGGGGGCACGAGCGTCACGCGGTCGAGCCCGACATCGTCACGCTGGGCAAACCGATGGGCAACGGCTATCCGGTGGCCGGGCTGGTGGTGCGCCCCGAGATCGTCGCGGGATTCGGCCAGGACATGCGCTACTTCAACACGTTCGGCGGCAATTCGGTGGCCATCGCCGCCGCGCAGGCCACGCTCGACGTGCTGCGCGACGAACGGGTGCTGGACAACGTGCAGCGGGTCGGTGCGATCCTGCTGGAGGGGTTGAACGCGCTGGCACGGAAATACGAATGTATCGGCGACGTGCGCGGCACGGGCCTGTATTTCGGCGTCGAAATCGTACGCGACCGCACGAAAAAGGACACCGACATCGCGACCGCACTCGAGATCGTCAATGGCTTGCGCCAGCGTCGCGTGCTGATTTCGGCAACCGGACCGGACGCGAGCGTGCTGAAGATCCGGCCGCCGCTGGTATTTGGCGCCAACGACGCCGACCGTCTGCTGACGGAGCTGGACGCGGTGCTCTCCGCGCTGTAGTCGGTCGTATTCGGCACTCGATGCAGGGGGCCGCTCCGGGCGGCGCATGAAATCGCTCAGGCGCCTGCCTGGCCGTCCGCCACCGGCGAGACATCACGAATCATTTAACTTTGAATCGTGGCGGTGCTGTGAGCAAGTGAGGACCCGCGACGGGCGGCTCAAGTTCTGTGCGAAGCCAGTGAGTCGGGTGTTGAGATGATCCGCAAGCGGACCTTCATCGAGGCGCTATGACTGCCCGGCTGGTGGCATGATAAAGAGGCGTTCGTCCCACACCACGGGTTGAGGATCTGTCACGACGATTCGCGCCGCGTCAGGATGCGCCGGATTCACCAGCACGTTGAATTCTGCCCGGACGACGACTGAAGGGATGATCAGGAGCGCTGTCCTCGATTCGGTCAGCCATGCGTCGCCGAAGTGCCGTGCTACCTGCAGTGCCGCCGCATCCCATGCTCTCGGCAACGTTTCTGCCGTGTGGCGTTCGACGCTGACATCGTCGGGCACAGTTGCTTCCACCCAACCGTGTGTTTTCGGCACCTTCCCGATTCGCGCATGCACGAGTACCTCGAGCATTGCACCTGCGAAGGTCGACGCCGCGTAGATGACGGGCCGCCCCGGACTATTAAAGCGGCCACCGACAAGCATCGCGCCGGTGCCGCTCCAGATCGTGTGTCGCGTATCAGCAATGCGAAACAACTTCATGCCGGCAGCCCGTAGAACAGCTTCCAGAGCAGTTCTTCGACCCGGCGCGCACCGAGTTCGGTCAGCGCGACATCGAGCGGTGCCCGTCCCTCCAGCTCAGGGTGGGGCGTCGACAGAAATTCTCGTGCATCCTCTTCGTCGTTCCAGACGTAGGTGGTCGTCGCGACGATCCGGGCCAGGCGCTCGGTTTTCTCCGATTCGTCTTGCGTCAGCCGATCGCGGCGCCGCTTGTAGGTCGCCTCGGGGATGATGCGTGCAAGCAGTGCGCGGCGGGCGTCGGCACCTTGCGTCGCATGTTCGACGCCGGCACGCAGCGCAGACTTAGGGAGGCCGTCGCGCACGAGCGCCTCTAATTCCGCCAGTGTGTGCGGGACCGGTCGCAGTCCCATGACCGCAGCCACGGCTTCAGGGGTAACGAGTGACATGGCAGCTCCCAATCCGGTATCAGATGATACGTGATTATAGTCCATTTGATACCTGATCGAGGTAAATTCCCCGACGGCGGGTTGAATTGAGGCACTTGAAGCCCAGTGCGACCCTGCTGTAGTGGCCTCTCGCTATGGATTTTGCACGGAGGCATGGTTCGCGCGCCGGCAGCACGCGGACTACGGACACACGGTCAACGGCTCCCGCCTGATCACCCTCCTTTGATATCGCAACTAGGTCCGCCTGCGCCTTCGTACGCAGAGCCTACCCCACATCGCGAACACTAAAAAAACACCAAAAAGTTGCGGCTCGTGGCGGATTTCCGTGGAAATTGGTGGACCACCAATTTCCCGCAAACCCTCGTCAGACGGGGCTTGGACGGATTTCATCGGACCTTCCCGGATCACCCGAAAAACATCACGATTCATTTAACTTTCCGTGAGGACTTCGACACCGGCCGCCGCCTACGATGGGCGCATGTTTTCAGGACCTGCTTCCAGGAGCCCATCATGCCCACCCGCAGACATCTGCTGTTCGCCGGCGCCACCGGCCTCGCCGCGCTCGCGGCGCTGTCGTCCGCCGGCCGCCGCGCGCTGGTAGGCCGCGCGTTCGCCGCGCCGCCGGTCGGCTCGCCGAAGGCCGCCCCGTTCGAGATCACGCACAGCGACGCCGAATGGCATCGCCGCCTCACACCGGCCCAATACACGGTCCTGCGCGAGGCCGGCACCGAGCGGCCATTCACCAGCCCGCTGAACGACGAGCACCGGCACGGCACGTTCGCGTGCGCCGGCTGCGGCCTCGCGCTGTTCTCGTCGGCCACCAAGTTCGACAGCCATACGGGCTGGCCGAGCTTCTGGAAACCGCTCGACCACGCGGTCGGCACCGACACCGACGCGTCGTTCGGGATGGTCCGCACCGAAGTGCACTGCCGCCGCTGCGGCGGCCATCTCGGCCACGTGTTCGACGACGGCCCGGCGCCCACCGGGCTGCGCTACTGCATGAACGGCGTCGCGCTCGTCTTCCACCCGGCCGCCGCCTGATCCGGCCCCATTCCGTCCGACTGGAGAACGCATCATGCTGCTCATCGTCCTTGCCTATCTCGGCGGCGTGCTCACGATCCTGAGCCCGTGCATCCTGCCCGTGCTGCCGTTCGTGTTCGCGCGCGCCGACCAGCCGTTCGTGCGCACCGGCCTGCCGCTGCTCGCCGGCATGGCGCTCACGTTCGCCGTCGTCGCGACGCTCGCCGCCGTCGGCGGCGGCTGGGTCGCGCAGGCCAACCAGGCTGGCCGCTGGATCGCGATCGTGCTGCTCGCGGTGTTCGGCCTGACGCTGCTGATGCCGCATTTCGCGGAACACCTGACGCGCCCGCTCGTCGCCGCCGGCAACCGGCTCACCGGGTTCGCGCAACGCGACGGCCGCCCGGCCGGCCCGGCGTCGTCGCTGCTGCTCGGCGTCGCGACGGGCCTGCTGTGGGCGCCGTGCGCCGGCCCGATCCTCGGCCTCGTGCTGACCGGCGCGGCGCTGCGCGGCGCGAGCGTCGGCACGACGCTGCTGCTCGTCGCGTATGCGGCCGGCGCGGCGACCTCGCTCGGCGTCGCGCTCGTGATCGGCGGCAAGGTGTTCGCCGCGATGAAGCGCTCGCTCGGCGCCGGCGAATGGATCCGGCGCGGGATCGGCGCGACGCTCCTGGCCGGCGTCGGCGCGATCGCGCTCGGCCTCGACACGGGCGCCCTCGCGCAGTTGTCGACCGTCACCACGGGTGGGCTCGAAACGAAGCTCGTCGACCGTCTCGGCGGGCGCGCGAACGGCGCGCCGGCGGCACCGGCCGCGACCGGCGCCACCGACAACGACAACGCGACGAGCGGCGCGATGATGGCCGCGGCAGCCAATGGCGCGCAGACCGGCGGCGGTGCGCCGGCCGGCGGCGCGATGATGCGGACGGCCGGCGCCACCGCGGCCGCACTGCCGGTCGAAGGCACGTTGCCGTCGCTCGACGGCGCGGTGCAGTGGCTGAACTCGCCGCCGCTGACGGCGGCCGGGCTGCGCGGCAAGGTCGTGC
This sequence comes from Burkholderia anthina, assembly GCF_001547525.1. Taxonomy (GTDB): domain Bacteria; phylum Pseudomonadota; class Gammaproteobacteria; order Burkholderiales; family Burkholderiaceae; genus Burkholderia; species Burkholderia semiarida. The sequence goes on along the minus strand of NZ_CM003769.1, from coordinate 645,642 downwards.
TGGTCGATTTCTGGACGTATTCGTGCATCAACTGCCTGCGCACGCTGCCGTACACGACGGCCTGGGCGCGCAAGTACGCGCCGTACGGGCTCGTCGTGATCGGCGTGCACGCGCCGGAGTTCGCGTTCGAGCGCGACATCGGCAACGTCAAGAAGGCCGTGCACGACCTCGGCATCGACTACCCGGTCGCGATCGACAACGGCTATTCGATCTGGCGCGCCTTCGACAACCAATACTGGCCCGCGCACTACTTCATCGATGCGCAAGGGCGGATCCGCCATCACCACTTCGGCGAAGGCGAATACGCGCAATCGGAACGCGCGATCCAGTCGCTGTTGGCCGAAGCCGGCCATCCGGACGCGCTGAACGTGCCGCTCGGGCTCGCCGGCGCGCCCGCGAAGGGCGCGCTCGCGGCGGCCGACAGCGCGGACGTCCGTTCGCCCGAAACCTATGTCGGCTATGCACGCGCGGAGAGCTTCGCGTCGCCGGGCGGCGCCGTGCGCGATGCGACGCACCGTTACGACGCACCGACCCGCCCGGATCTCAACGACTGGGGCCTCGCGGGCACGTGGAACGTCGGCGCCGAGCGTGCGTCGCTCGCCGCGCCGGACGGCCGGATCGTCTACCGCTTCCATGCGCGCGATCTGCACCTCGTGCTCGGCCCGGGCGCGAACGGCCGGCCCGTGCGCTTTCGGGTGACGCTCGACGGTGCGGCGCCCGGTGCCGCGCACGGCGCCGACGTCGACGCGCAGGGCTACGGCACCGTCACCGGCCAGCGTCTGTACCAGCTCGTCCGGCAGCCCGGCGCGATCGCCGACCGCACGTTCGCGATCGAGTTTCTCGATCCGGGCGTCGATGCGTATGCATTCACTTTCGGTTGATCGCGCGCGCCGCCGCCATTCGGCCGCCGTGTTTTCTCATCCACTGAACAGGAGCAAAAGATGAACCCGATCTCCACCCGCGAAGCCGCGGCGCGACGGCGCGCGACCTTGCTGCGCCGCATCGGTGCCGTCGCCGTCGCGGCGGCCGCCGTGTTCGGCTACCAGCGCATCGTCAATTCCGCCGAACCGATGCGCACCGTGCCGGCCCCCACGCTCGACGAAACGCCCGGCGCGTCGCACGACGAGACGGCCGTGCTCGCCGGCGGCTGCTTCTGGGGCGTGCAGGGCGTATTCGAGCACGTGAAAGGCGTGAAGCAGGTCACCGCCGGCTATGCGGGCGGCGCGTCCGAAACCGCGCACTACGCGCTCGTCGGCTCGGGGCTGACGGGGCACGCGGAATCGGTGCGCATCGTCTACGATCCGACGCAGATCACCTACGGCCGGCTGCTGCAGGTGTTCTTCTCGGTCGCGCACGACCCGACCGAGCTGAACCGGCAGGGCCCCGACGAAGGGTCGCAATACCGGTCCGCGATCTTCCCGACCACCGCGCAGCAACGCGCGGTCGCGACCGCGTACATCGCGCAGCTCGGCAGCGCGCATGTGTTTCCGGTGCCCGTGGTCACGCGCGTCGAAGCCTACAAGGGCTTCTATCCGGCCGAGGCCTATCATCAGAACTACCTCGAACTGCATCCTGATGCGCCGTATATCGCATTCAACGACCTGCCGAAGGTCGCCGGGCTGAAGCAGCGCTTCCCGGCGCTGTACCGTGCCGACGCGGTGCTGTGGCGCGAAGCGCGCTCGTGAGCCGCTCGTGAGCCACTCGTGAGCCGCTTGCCGACCCGCGCGGCTGCGTGTGACGCGGCGCCGCCCGCCGCACGGCGGCGCCCCGGGCCGCCATGCATCGGCGGCGGCCGCCTTGCGCCACGTCAACGAATCGGCGAGCCCGATGCCGGGGCAAACCCGCATCGCGTCCGCGGCGGCCGGCAACTTCGCGTAGACTTCTCCTGATCCTCGCCGCATGATGCGGCATCCGGACCAACCGCCCAGCCAGGAGGCGTCACGCATGCGCGCAGTGCCTTTGCCTGACAGCAATACCCTCGAAGAACCGTCCACCGGCGCGCTCGTGCGCGACCTGCGCCGCGTGCCCATTCACCCGGATCACTGGTACCCGCTCGCGTGGTCGCGCGAGCTCAAGCGCGGCAAGACGCTCGGCGTGCGCTTCGCGGGCGACCCGATCGTGCTCGTGCGCACCGAATCGGGCGCCGTGTATGCGCTCGAAGATCGTTGCGCGCACCGCCAGGTGCCGCTGCACGCGGGCGTCGTGAGCGGCGAAACGCTGCGCTGCTGCTATCACGGCTGGACCTACGCGTGCGACAGCGGCCGCTGCGTCGACGTGCCCTACCTCGGCCGCGAGCGCTTGCCCAACGGCGTGCGTGCGTATCCGTGCCGCGAGGCGCACGGGCTGATCTTCGTGTTCCCGGGCGACGCCACGCTCGCCGACGAACGCCCGTTCCCCGCGCTCGAATCGGCGGACCACCCCGCGTACAAGACGCGCCGCTTCGGCCGCGAGGTCAAGTGTCACTACTCGTTCATGCACGAGAACCTGATGGACATGAACCATCAGTTCCTGCATCGCAAGCAGATGGGCCAGATGCGCGCGCGCTCGGTGGGCCGCCGCCGCGGCGACGACTGGGTCGAGGTCGATTACACGTTCGCGCGGATGGAAGGCAAGCAGCCGGTCGGCGAGGCGCTCGTGTTCGGTTCGAGCAAGAAGCCCGGCGACCAGGCCAACAAGAGCGTGATGACGGTGCGCACCGAGTATCCGTACCAGACGCTGCAGATCCGCTCGAGCGAAGGCACGCTCGTGATGGACCTCTGGATCGTCTACGTGCCGCTCGACGCCGAGCAGCGCACCAACCGCACGTTCGGGCTGCTGTCGATCCACAAGCCCGGCATCCCGTTCGCGCTCGATCTCGCGTGGCCGTTGCTCGTGTGGTTCACCGAGCGCATCTTCCGCGAGGATCGCTGGATCGTCGAGCGCGAGCAGGAAGCGCACGACGCCCAAGGCGCCGACTGGAACCACGAGGTGTTTCCGGTCATCAACGAGCTGCGCGACCTGCTGCGCCAGTGCGGCGCGCGCACCGTGATCCCGATCGGCGACGCGCGCGACGGCGCGTGAGGCGACGCATGGTCTCGCCGCGGCGCGCGCACCGTTAAAGCGTGAACGCGCCCGGCAGCAATGCGCGGGCCGTCGTGATCTCGACGGCGCCTTTCAGGTTGGCGAGGATCACCTCGATGTCGGGCTTGCCGATCTCGACGATCACCTGACGGCATGCGCCGCACGGCGCGATCGGGCCGTCGGTGTCGCCGACGACCGCGAGCCGCGCGAAATCCCCCGGCCGATAGCCGGCGGCGATCGCGGCGAACATCGCCGTGCGTTCCGCGCAATTGCACAGGCCGTACGACGCGTTCTCGACGTTGCAGCCGTGGAAAACCGTTCCGTCTTGCGCCAGCAGCGCCGCGCCGACCTTGAAGCGCGAATACGGCGCATACGCACGTTCGCGCGCCGCCTTCGCCTGTTCGATCAGTTCGTCTCGTTCCATCGTGTGATGTCTCCCGGAGCAGAGGTCAGCCGATCTGCTGGTAAAGGGTCGGCGGCGCTTCGCCGGTCTCGCCGAGCACATAGCTGCGGCGAATCGCATCCGCCGCATGGGCCGCCGTTGCTTCGTCGCGGGCGTGCACGAAGCCGAGCGGCTCGCCGGCCTCGATGCGCTGCCCGATCTCCGCGAGCGCCGTCAGGCCGACGCTGACGTCGATCGCGTCCTCCGCGCGGGTGCGGCCGCCGCCGAGCGCGACCACCGCCAGCCCGAGCGCGCGGCAATCGACGCGCCGCACCACGCCGCTCGCGGGCGCCGGAACCGGCACGATCACCGCCGCCCGCGCCAGATGCCGCGCGGGCGCGTCGAGCAGGTCGGCGGGACCGCCGAGCGCGACGACCATCCGTGCGAAACGCTCGGCCGCCGTGCCGGAGTCGAGCGCGTGCTGCAACTTCTCTCGCGCATGGGCGGCATCGCGCGCCAACCCGCCGGTCACGAGCAGTTCAGCCGACAGCGCCATCGTCACGTCATGCAACCGCGCGGGGCGCGACTTGCCCGTCAGGTAATCGATCGCGCATGCGACCTCGAGCGCATTGCCCGCGCATGGCGCGAGCGACTGGTTCATGTCGGTGAGGATCGCGGTCGTCTTCATGCCGGCGCCGTTGCCGACGTCGACGATGCTGCGAGCCAGCTCCGCCGATTTCTCCGCCGTCGGCATGAACGCGCCGGAGCCGACCTTGACGTCCATCACGAGCCCGTCGAGCCCCGCCGCGAGCTTCTTCGACAGGATCGACGCGGTGATCATCGCGACCGATTCGACGGTCGCCGTCACGTCGCGGATCGCGTAGATGCGCTTGTCGGCCGGCGCGAGCCGCGCGGTCTGCCCGATGATCGCGACGCCGACCTCGCGCACCGTGCGGCGAAACGCGTCCGTCTCGCGCATCACGTCGTAGCCGGGAATCGCGCTCAACTTGTCGAGCGTGCCGCCGGTATGGCCGAGCCCGCGCCCCGAGATCATCGGCACGTAGCCGCCGCACGCGGCCACCATCGGCCCGAGCATCAGCGATACGACATCGCCCACGCCGCCCGTCGAATGCTTGTCGATCACCGGCCCGCCGAGATCGAGCGCGCGCCAGTCGAGCACGTCGCCGGAATCGCGCTGCGCGAGTGTCAGCGCGACGCGCTCGTCCGTGCTCAGGTCGTTGAAATACACGGCCATCGCGAACGCGGCCACCTGGCCTTCCGTCACGCTGCCGTCGGTCACGCCGCGCACGAACGCGGCCATCCCGTCGCGATCGAGCGGCTGCCCGTCGCGCTTCCTGCGAATGAATTCCTGCGGTAGAAACATCGTTGCCTCGCTTCGATCGGTCGGAGTCGGCTGCACGGTTCAATGCAGCGAAAAGAACAGGCCGGCAATCGCCGCGCTCATGAGGTTCGACAGCGTCGCGGCCGTCAGCGCGCGCAAGCCGAGCCGCGCGACGTCCGAGCGGCGCTCGGGCGCGACCGCGCTGAAGCCGCCCGCGAGAATCGCGATCGACGAGAAGTTCGCGAAGCCGCACAGCGCGAACGACACGATCGCGAGCGTCTTCGGGTCGAGCACCTGCAGGCCGGCCGCCGCCGCGTGCGCGCCGCCTTTCAGGTACGGCGACAGGTCGCCGTACGCGACGAATTCGTTGAAGATCAGCTTCTCGCCGATGAAGTTGCCGGCCAGCGTCGCATCATGCCACGGCACGCCGATGATCCACGCGAGCGGCGCGAACAGATGGCCGATGATGCCGACCAGCGTGACCTGCGGAAAGCCCGCGAACGCGGCCGCGCCGCCGACGATCAGGTTCATCAGCGCGATGAGCCCGACGAACGCGATCAGCATCGCGCCGACGTTGATCGCGATGCGCAGCCCGACCGACGCGCCGGACGCGGCCGCCTCGATCACGTTGGCGGCCCGCTTGTCGTCGAAGTCGAGCCCGTCGACCACCACGCGGCTCGGCTCGACGGTCGGAAACAGCAGCTTGCCGAACAGCAGCCCGCCCGGCACCGCCATGAACGACGCGGCGAGCAGGTACTCCATCTTCACGCCGAGGCCGGCATAGCCGACCAGCACCGAGCCCGCGACCGACGCCATCCCGCTCGCCATCACCGTGAAGATCTCGGCGCTCGTCATGTTGCGCACGAACGGCTTCACGAGCGCGGGCATCTCGCTCTGCCCGAGGAAGATCGTCGCGACGGCCGAGCACGCCTCGATGCGGCTCACGCCGAGCACTTTCGCCAATCCCGCGCCGAGAATCGCGACGATCCACTTCATCACGCCGATGTAGTACAGCACCGAGATCAGCGCGGTGACGAAGATGATCATCGGCAGCACGCGCAGGCCGAATACGAACCCGCCGTCGCCGAACAACTGGAACATGCGTGCATCGACGAGCCCGCCGAACACGAACGCGATGCCGTGATTGCCCATGTCGAGCACGCGATTGACGCCGTTCGCGGCCGCGGCCAGCGCCGCGCGGCCCGACGGCACGAACAGCACCAGCGCGCCGATCGCGAACTGCGTGAAGAGCGCGGCGATCATGGTCCGGCCGCTGACCGCGCGGCGGTTGTTCGACAGCAGATACGCGACCAGCAACAGAAACAGCATGCCGAGGAGACTGCGCAGAATATCCACCTTGTGCTCCTTTCTCACTATTTGAACTGTCCGGCGGGCGGCCCGTGCCCGCGACCCGCGTGATCGGGTGGGTGGATGTTACTCGGTCGACATGTGCTCAGGCAACGTCGCCAAAATCGCCGCGATCAATGGCATCGATCGTTTCTCTTTTGCCCTTCGCCGGCTTGATCAGTTGTTCTACCTACTCTTCGAAAACACGCGCGGGGCGCGCCGCTCGAACGGACACGCCCCGCCTGACACGCGCCGTTCAACCCGCGCGTTCGACCGGATGCGGCTCGCGCAGCCGGTTCGCGATCCGCGCGGCCTCGTAGTAGCCGGCCGCCGGCGGGCGCTTCAGGTAGCGGCCCGCGCCACGCACCGCGCGCAACTCGCCGTCGGCCCACGCGAGTGCGCCGCGCGTGAGCGTATGCGTCGCGACACCCTGCACCGTCATCCCCTCGAACACGTTGAAGTCGACCTGCTGGTGATGCGTCTTCACCGAGATCGTCTTCGTCGCGGCCGGGTCCCACACGACGAGGTCGGCATCGGCGCCGACCTGCACGGCGCCCTTGCGCGGATACAGGTTGAAGATCTGCGCGGCGTTCGTCGACGTGATCCGCACGAACTCGTTCGGCGTGATGCGGCCATGATTCACGCCGTGATGCCACAGCACCGACATGCGGTCCTCGACGCCGCCGCAGCCGTTCGGGATCTTCGTGAAATCGTCGCGGCCCATCGCCTTCTGCGATGCGCAGAATACGCAGTGATCGGTCGCCGTCGTATGCAACTGCCCCGATTGCAGCCCGCGCCACAGCGCCTCGCGATGCTCGGCCGAGCGGAACGGCGGGCTCATCACGTGGGCCGCCGCACGCGTCCAGTCGGGATCGCGATAGACGGCCTCGTCGATCACGAGATGGCCCGGCAACACTTCGCCGAACACGCGCAGCCCCTCGCTGCGCGCGCGCGTGATCACGTCCACCGCGTCCTTCGCCGACACGTGCACGATATACACGGGCACGCCGAGCACCTGCGCGATGCGGATCGCGCGGTTCGCGGCCTCGCCCTCCACTTCCGGCGGCCGCGACAGCGGATGTGCCTCCGGCCCCGTGATTCCGCGCGCGAGCAGCGCCTTTTGCAGCTGGAACACGAGCTCGCCGTTCTCCGCGTGCACGGTCGGCAGCGCGCCGAGCTCGAGCGAACGCGTGAAGCTGTTCACGAGAATCTCGTCGTCGGCCATGATCGCGTTCTTGTACGCCATGAAATGCTTGAAGCTCGACACGCCATGCTCGCGCACGAGCGTGCCCATGTCGCGGTGCACGCTGTCGTCCCACCACGTCACGGCCACGTGGAAGCCGTAGTCGGAAGCCGACTTCTCGGCCCAGCCGCGCCATTCCCGGAACGCATCCATCAGCGGCTGCTTCGGGCTCGGAATCACGAAATCGATGATGCTCGTCGTGCCGCCCGACAGCCCGGCAGCGGTGCCCGAGTAGAAATCGTCGCTCGCGGTCGTGCCCATGAACGGCAGTTCCATGTGCGTATGCGGGTCGATCCCGCCCGGCATCACGTACCGGTCGTGCGCATCGACGACGGTTGCGCCGGCCGGCGCGTCGATCTGCTCCGCGATCTGCAGGATCGTGCCGCCGTCCTGCGGGTCCGCGCAGAGCACGTCCGCGCGATAGGAGCGGTCCGCATCGACCACGGTGCCGCCACGAATCAGGATTGCCATTTCGTTGCCTCCTCGTTGACTGTCGGGTGCCGCATGCCGCGTGCGGGTCGCATCCGGCTCGCGCGTCATGCGCTCGCGATCTGCGCGCGCTGTCCGGCGCGCCACTTCATCCAGGTGCCGTACACGCCGGACGCCAGCACGAGGCCGACGAACCACGCGTACGTGTAAAGCGTGTTGAAGAACGCCGGCACGTTCGGGAACGACGCCGGAAACGCCGTATGCAGGAAGCCCGGCAGGTTCGGCAGCACGCCAATCGCGAGCGCGGCCAGCGCGGCCGGGTTCCAGCCATGCGCGTAGCTGAAGCCGCCGCGCGCGTCGAACAGCGCGCGCGTGTCGAGCCGCGTGCCGCGAATCAGGAAATAGTCGACCATCAGGATGCCCGCGACGGGCCCGAGCAGCGCCGAATAGCCGACGAGCCAGGTGAAGATATAGCCGTCCGTCGTCGCGAGGATCTTCCACGGCATCATCACGATCGCGATCGTCGCGGTGATCATCCCGCCCGCCCGGTACGAGATCGCCTTCGGCCACAGGCTCGAAAAATCGTAGGCAGGGCCGACGAGATTCGCGGCGAGGTTGCAGCACATCGTATCGAGCGTGAGGATCACGAGCGCGATGCCCACGCCGATGCCCGTCATCCGGCTCGTCAGGTCGATCGGATCCCAGATCGCGTTGCCGTAGATCACGACGGTCGCCGACGTCACGACGACCGACACCACCGACAGCAGCGCCATCGGCAGCGGCAGCCCGATCGACTGGCCGATCATCTGGTCGCGCTGCGAATGCGCGAAGCGCGTGAAGTCGGGAATGTTCAGCGCGAGCGTCGCCCAGAAGCCGACCATCGCGGTCAGGCCCGGCCAGAACGTCGCCCAGAAGAGCCCCGCCTTCTTGCCGCCCGCGACGAACTGCGACGGCGCCGACAGCATCGAGCCGACACCGCCCGCCCGCGACGTCGCCCACCACACGAGCGCCACGCACATCACGACCTTGATCGGCGCGGACCAGCTTTCGAGCCAGCGGATCGAATCGGTGCCGTGCAGGATGAAGTACAGCTGCAGCGCCCAGAACACGAGAAAGCACGCGAGCTGCCCGAACGAGATGCCGACGAGCGGCAGCGCCGCGCCGTGCAGCGCGTTGCCGGTCAGGATGTTCAGCAGCGTGTAGATCGCGCTGCCGCCGAGCCAGGTCTGGATGCCGTACCAGCCGCACGCGACGATCGCGCGCAGCAGCGCCGGCAGCTTCGCGCCCTGCGTGCCGAACGACGCGCGCACCAGCACCGCGTACGGAATCCCGTGCTTCGCGCCCGCATGGCCGATCAGCAGCATCGGCACGAGCACGATCAGGTTGCCGAGCAGCACCGTCATCACCGCCTGCCACGGCGACATGCCTTCCTGGATCAGCCCGGCCGCGAGCATGTACGACGCGATGTTCATCACCATCCCGACCCACAGCGCCGCGAAGTGGTACCACTTCCACGTGCGCTGCGCCGGCGTCGTCGGCGCGAGGTCGTCGTTGTACAGGCTGCCGCCGTGCGCCGCGGCGCTGTCGGCATCGGCGGGAATCGCTGCTGGTTTCATTGAACGCGCTCCACGAAAACGTCGGCGCCGGCATCGTACGATGCCGGCCCGGTGAAACGAAAAGCGGCGGCGCAACGTCTGCCGCGCCGCCGGACGCCGGTCAGGCCGCCTTCGCGTGCTTCTCGGGCGCGGCGGCCGGGCCGCCGCTCGCACCGGCGTCCGCGCTCGCCGGATTGTTCGGATGCGTGGTCCAGTTCGCGTAGTCGCCCGAATCGACGCGCTCCATCGTGATGCATTGCTCGACCGGACACACATGCATGCAAAGATTGCACCCGACGCATTCCGAATCGATCACTTTGAAATGCCGCACGCCGTCCTTCGTCGCCGTGATCGCCTGATGCGACGTATCCTCGCACGCGATGTGGCACAGCCCGCACTGGATGCAGCGGTCCTGGTCGATGCGCGCCTTGATGTCGTATTTCAGGTTCAGGTATTTCCAGTCGGTCACGTTCGGCACCGCGCGGCCGCGGATGTCGTCGAGCGTCGCGTAGCCCTTCTCGTCCATCCAGTTCGACAGCCCGTCGGCGAGATCCGACACGATCCGGAAGCCGTAATGCATCGCGGCGGTGCACACCTGCACGCTGCCCGCGCCGAGCACCATGAACTCGGCCGCGTCGCGCCACGACGAGATGCCGCCGATGCCCGAAATCGGCAGGTTCGGCGTTTCCGGGTCGCGTGCGATCTCCGCGACCATGTTCAGCGCGATCGGCTTGACCGCCGGCCCGCAATAACCGCCGTGCGTGCCCTTGCCGTCGACGGTCGGCATCGGGGCCATCTGGTCGAGATCGACCGCGACGATCGAGTTGATCGTGTTGATCAGCGACACGCCGTCGGCGCCGCCCTTGTACGCGGCGCGCGACCCCATGCGGATGTCGCTGATGTTCGGCGTGAGCTTCACGAGGCACGGCAGCTTCGTGCCCTCCTTCACCCAGCGCGTGACCATCTCGACGTATTCGGGCACCTGCCCGACCGCCGCGCCCATCCCGCGCTCGCTCATCCCGTGCGGACAGCCGAAGTTGAGTTCGACCGCATCGGCGCCGGTATCCTCGACGAGCGGGAGAATCCATTTCCAGTCTCGCTCGTTGCACGGCACCATCAGCGACACGATCAGCGCGCGGTCCGGCCAGTCGCGCTTCACCTGCGCGATCTCTGTCAGGTTCACGTCGAGCGGGCGGTCGGTGATCAGCTCGATGTTGTTCAGCCCCGCGATGCGCTGGCCGTTCCACTGCACCGCGCCGTAGCGCGAACTGACGTTGACGACGTGCGGATCGAGCCCCAGCGTCTTCCAGACGACGCCGCCCCAGCCTGCCTCGAACGCGCGATTGACGTTGTAGGCCTTGTCGGTGGGCGGCGCGGACGCCAGCCAGAACGGATTCGGCGAGGTGATGCCTGCGATGGTGCAGCGAAGATCGGCCATATTCGGCTCCGTGAGAAGGGTCGTGTTCGGTGTGCTGACGATGCGACGCGCGTTCAGGCCGCCTTCGCGTCGCGCGCGGCGAGCATCGCGTCGATCGACGCGGCCGCGCGCTTGCCGTCCTGCACGGCCTGGACCGTGAGGTCGATGCCGTCGGTCGCCGCGCAGTCGCCGCCGGCCCATACGTCGGGCAGCGCCGTACGCCCGTCCGCATCCACCGCGATACGCGTGCCGTCCGCGGTCAGCAATTCGGCTGCGACGCCGTCGGGCACGAGCGTCTGGCCGATCGCCTTCAGCACCATGTCCGCGTCGACGGTGAAGCGCTCACCCGATGCGGCCTCGAATTCGACGCCCGTCGCCTGCCCGTTCACGCCCGCGATGCGCACCGGCTTCGCGTGCGTGACGAGCGCGACGCCGCACTTCTGCGCGAACTCGCGCTCGGCCCACGTCGCGCTCATCGCGTCCACGCCGCGCCGGTACACCATCGTCACGCGCTCGGCGCCGAGCTTGCGGCTCTGCACGGCCGCATCGATCGCCGTATTGCCGCCGCCGATCACGACCACGCGTCGCCCGACCGGCACGTTCGCCAGTGTGTCTGCCTGCCGCACCTGCTCGATGAAGTCGACTGCATTCATCACGCCGCCCAGTTGCTCGCCGTCGATCTCGAGCGCACGCACGCCACCGAGCCCCATCGCGAGAAATACCGCGTCGTGCTGCTCGCGCAATGCGTCGAGCGTCACGTCGCGCCCGAGCGCCACGCCCGTTTCCAGCGTGACGCCGCCCACCGACAGCAGCCACTCGACTTCACGCTGCGCGAAATCGTCGACGGTTTTGTATGCGGCGATCCCGTATTCGTTGAGGCCGCCGGCCTTCGGGCGCGCGTCGAACAGCGTGACGCGATGTCCGGCGAGCGCGAGCCGGTGCGCGCATGCGAGCCCGGCCGGCCCCGCGCCGACCACCGCGACATGGCGGCCCGTGTCGGGCGCGCGCCGGAACTGCACCGCGCCGGTCTGCATCGCCCAGTCGGTTGCATGCCGCTGCAGCGCGCCGATCGCGACCGGTTGCGCATCCTGATGGTTGCGCACGCACGCGCCTTCGCACAGGATCTCGGTCGGGCACACGCGTGCGCACATCCCGCCGAGCGGATTCGCGGACAGGATGTCGGTCGCGGCGCCTTTCAGGTTGCCGTTGCCGATCTTGCGGATGAAGCTCGGGATGTCGATCTGCGTCGGACACGCGTGCACGCACGGCGCGTCGTAGCAGTAGTGGCAGCGACTTGCGGCGGCCGCCGCCGCGGTCGGATCGAGCAGCGGCGCGATATCGGCGAATTCGCACGAGAGTTGCGTGGACGACAGGCGATGCGCGGCGATATCGCCGGTTGGCTGAGTGGTCATACGCGTTCCTTCGACTGGGTGGAGACAAAGCCGTCCCCGCCGGCTGCGAATGCTCAGTCGGGGCGGTCATGCTTCGGCGTGCTACGGTCAAGCGGTGCGCGGCCTGCCTGTCGCGCTATGTCCGGTCGGTCATGAAGCCGGCTCGCACGCACGCGACAGCATCGCGTGCAGCAGCACGTTCGCGCCGGCCTCGATCCATGCGGGCGTCGCGTCCTCGATCTCGTTGTGGCTGATGCCGTCGACGCAGGGCACGAACACCATCGACGTCGGCGCGACCTGCGCCAGGTAGCACGCATCGTGGCCCGCACCCGACACGATGTCGCGATGCGAGTAGCCGAAGCGATCGGCCGCGTCGCGCACGGCCGCCACGCATGCCGGGTCGAACGCGACCGGCTTGTAATAGAAAATCTGCTCGAGTTCGGTGTCGAGCCCGATATCGGCCGCGATGCGCGCGACGCCGTCGCGCAGCGCCGCGTCCATCTTCGCGAGCACGGCGTCGTCCGGATGACGGAAATCGACGGTGAAGAACACGCGGCCGGGAATCACGTTGCGCGAGTTCGGGTGGACCTGCATCATGCCGACCGTCGCGCAGCCGAACGGCGCATGATCGAGGCCGATCCGGTTGACGAGATCGACCACGCGCGCCGCGCCGAGCAGCGCGTCGCGGCGGCGCGGCATCGGCGTCGGCCCCGCGTGCGCTTCCTGGCCGGTGAACGTGATCTCGTACCAGCGCTGCCCCTGCGCGTCGGTCACGACGCCGATCGTCTTGCATTCCGCCTCGAGAATCGGCCCCTGCTCGATATGCAGTTCGAACGCCGCGTGCAGCTTGCGCCCGCCGCACGGTACGTCGCCCGCGTAGCCGATGCGCGCGAGTTCCTCGCCGATCGTCTTGCCGTCCACATCCTTGCGCGACAGCCCGTAGTCGAGCGTGAACACGCCCGCGAATACGCCCGATGCGACCATCGCCGGCGCGAAGCGCGAGCCCTCCTCGTTGGTCCAGATCACGACCTCGACCGGATGCTCGGTCTCGATGCCGTGATCGTTCAGACTGCGAATCACTTCGAGACCGCCGAGCACGCCGTAGATGCCGTCGAAGCGCCCGCCGGTGGGCTGCGAATCCGCATGCGAGCCGGTGACGACCGGCGCCGCGTCGGCCACGCGGCCCGCACGGCGCATGAACACGTTGCCCATCGTATCGACCGTCACCGTGCAGCCGGCGGCCTTCGCCCAGCCGACGATCAGGTCGCGGCCGGCCTTGTCGAGATCGGTCAGCGCGAGCCGACACACGCCGCCTTTCGGCGTCGCGCCGATTTTCGCGACTTCCATCAGGCTGTCCCACAACCGCTTGCCGTCGACCTTGATCGACGTGTCGAAAGCTGCCCGCTTCACTGTTTCCGATACCGCGTTCATTCGTATCGCTCCTGTGGGGTCGGTGATGTCGTCGGCCCGGTCTGTGCCGGTGCGTGCGAGACCTCTTTCGGGGCACGCCGCACGGATGCGGTGCAGGTGCCCGCCGGTTCGCGAAACACGTTAAATCCTGTCCGATTGGACAGGTTTTAGACGATCAAAATGACCAGCGCAACGTCTTTCTTGCGTGACGCGGCAGAGCGAGAACCGTGCCACCGCAACGCAGCATCGCCGTGGCATCACGACATTCCTGTCTGTGCGTGCGATGCGAATCAGCGGCTAGAATGAAGCCCAACGCGGCATGACCGCCGCGCGAGGGTAACGATGAGACATGACGAGGCGACGATCGAAGCCACCGACCGGGACGAAACGCCGGCGCCTTTGCGGCGACGCAAGGCGCACATACGCGAGTCCAACGAAGCACATCTGCTCGCGTGCGCGGAAGCCGTATTCGCGGAACGCGGGCTCGCCGGCGCCAGCACCGCGATGATCGCGGAGCGCGCCGGCCTGCCGAAGGCGAACGTGCACTACTACTTCCCGACCAAGCTCGCGTTATACCGCCGCGTGCTCGACGACCTGTTCGAAGATTGGCATCGCGCGGCCGGTTCGTTCGAGGCCGGCGACGATCCGGTGGACGCGATCGGCAGCTACGTGCGCGCGAAGATGGCGCTGTCGCGGCGGCGCCCGCTCGGCTCGAAGGTCTGGGCCAACGAGATCATCCACGGCGCGGAGCACATGCAGGACATCCTGTCGCAACGTGTGAAGCCGTGGTTCGACACGCGCGTCGAGGTGATCGAAGGCTGGATCGCGCGCGGGCTGCTCGCGCCGATCGACCCGCATGCGCTGATGTACCTGATCTGGTCGACCACGCAACACTATGCGGATTTCGATGCGCAGATTCGTGCGCTGAGCGGCAAGCGCGCGTTCACGAAGAAGGCGTTCGACGAAAAGACCGAGCAGGTCGTGCAGCTCGTGATTCGTGCGTGCGGCGCGGTGTCGCCGAACGCGAAGCCGTAGCGCGACACGGCGAGCCACCGAATAAAAAGACGGGCGGCGCGCATCACCCGGGGATGTCCCGTGCGATACGCGCCGCCCGTGTTGCCACTTGCGTGCGCGGGTACGACGCGACGCGTCATGCGTCGTGTCAAGCGATCCGCTCGATTGCAACCGCGGTCGCTTCGCCGCCGCCGATGCACAGCGAGGCGATACCGCGCGTCAACCCGTGCGTCTCGAGCGCGGCCAGCAGCGTCACCATCACGCGCGCACCCGATGCGCCGATCGGATGCCCGAGCGCGCACGCGCCGCCGTGCACGTTCACCTTCTCGTGCGGCAGGTCGAGGTCGCGCATCGCGGCCATCGGCACCACCGCGAACGCTTCGTTGATCTCGAACAGGTCGACGTCGCGCAGGTTCCAGCCGGTTTTCTCCGACAGCTTGCGCAGTGCGCCGATCGGCGCGGTCGCGAACAGGCCGGGCTTGTCCGCATAAGTCGAATGCCCGACGATCACGGCCTTCGGCGTGAGGCCGAGGCGCTCGGCTTCCGAGCGGCGCATCATCACGAGCGCGGCCGCGCCGTCCGAGATCGACGATGCGTTCGCAGCCGTCACCGTGCCGCCGTCGCGAAACGCCGGCTTCAGCGTCGGGATCTTGTCGAGTTTCGCCTTGCCCGGCTGCTCGTCGATCGACACGACGCTTTCCGTCTTGCCGGCCTTCACGCTCACCGGCGCGATCTCCGATGCGAAACGCCCATCCGCGATCGCGCGCTGCGCCCGCGTCAGCGACGCAATCGCGAACGCATCCTGCGCTTCGCGCGTGAACTGGTAGGCCTGCGCGCAATCCTCCGCGAACGTGCCCATCAGGCGGCCTTTTTCATATGCGTCCTCGAGCCCGTCGAGGAACATGTGGTCGAGCACCTGCCCGTGCCCCATGCGCATGCCCGCGCGCGCCTTCGGCAGCAGGTACGGCGCATTCGTCATGCTCTCCATCCCGCCCGCGACGGCCACGCCCGCGGACCCCGCCAGCAGCAGGTCGTGCGCGAACATCGCCGCCTTCATCCCCGAACCGCACATCTTGTTGACCGTGGTCGCGCCCGCCGCGAGCGGCAGCCCGGCCTTCAGCGCGGCCTGCCGCGCGGGCGCCTGCCCTTGGCCGGCCGGCAGCACGCAGCCGAACACGATTTCGTCGATACGTTCGGCCGGCACGTTCGCGCGCTCGAGCGCCGCACGAATCGCCACCGCGCCAAGGTCGCTCGCGCTGGCCGCCGCCAGGTCGCCCTGAAAACCGCCCATCGGCGTACGGGCCGCACCCACGATTACGATCGGATCCTGAGTCGTCATGATTCGCTTCCTCCAGTGTCAGCGCGGTGCCATGCGCAACGCGCCATCGAGACGGATGACTTCGCCGTTCAGCATCGTGTTCTCGGCGATGTGGCGCACCAGCGCCGCAAATTCTTCCGGGCGGCCGAGCCGCGGCGGGAACGGCACGCTCTTGCCGAGCGCGTCCTGCACGTCCTGCGGCATGCCGGCCATCATCGGCGTCGCGAAGATGCCGGGCGCGACCGTCACGACGCGAATGCCGAAGCGCGCGAGCTCGCGCGCGATCGGCAGCGTCATGCCCACCACGCCGCTTTTCGACGCTGCATACGCGGCCTGGCCGATCTGCCCGTCGAACGCCGCGACCGACGCGGTGTTGACGATCACGCCGCGCTCGCCTTCCGCGTTCGCGTCCTGCTTCGACATCGCTTCGGCGGCCAGCCGGATCATGTTGAACGTGCCGACGAGGTTGATCGACACCGCGCGCGCGAAGCGGTCGAGCGAATGCGGGCCGTCGCGGCCGACGACCTTCTCGCCCGGCGCGACGCCCGCGCAGTTCACGAGCGCGTCGACGCGACCGAACGCATCGCGCGCGGCGGCGACGGCCGCCTGACCGTCGGCCTCGCTCGTCACGTCGGTCTTCACGAAGCGCGCGGCCGCGCCGAGTTCGTTGGCGAGACTCGCCCCCGCCTCCTCGTTGACGTCCAGCAGCACGGCCTTGCCGCCTTGCGCGACGACCATGCGCGCCACCGCGGCGCCGAGGCCGGAACCTGCGCCCGTAATCAGAAAAACGCGATCCTCGATATTCATTCGCTGTCCATATTCAAGGTTGAACGGCCTTCTCGGCTTCCATCTTGCGCAATACGAAGCGCTGGATCTTGCCGCTCGGGGTTTTCGGCAGCGCGTCGACGAAATCGATCGCGCGCGGATAAGCGTGAGCGGACAGCCGCCGCTTCACGTGCAGACTCAATTCCTCGGCCAGTTCCGGTGTGCCGTCGAACCCTTTCGACAACACGACGAACGCCTTCACGATCTCCGTGCGCTCCGGATCGGGCACGCCGATCACGGCGGCCTCGCTGACGGCCGGATGCTCGATCAGCGCGCTCTCCACGTCGAACGGGCCGATCCGGTAGCCGGACGACGTGATCACGTCGTCCGCGCGGCCGATGAAGCTCACGGCGCCGTCCGGCTCCAGCTCGACGTTGTCGCCGGTCCGGTAATAGCCGCCGGCGATCGCCGGCGTGTCCTGCTGCCAGTAGCCGCGGAACCACAGCAGCGGCGAGCGCGCGATGTCGATCGCGAGGTTGCCGGGCTCGCCGGGGCCGAGCTCGCGGCCCGCTTCGTCGAGCACCGCGACACGGTAGCCCGGCATCGCGAAGCCGGCGGAACCGACGTGCACCACGTGCGCGAGGCCATGATGGTTGTTCACGACCATCCCGAGTTCGGTCTGGCCGTAGTGATCGTGGATCGGCGCGCCGAGCGCCGCGTGGAACCAGCGCACCACTTCCGGGTTCAGCGGTTCGCCCGCGCTGCTTACCACGCGCAGCCGGCCCTTCGCGCGCGCGGCCGCTTCCGGCCCCGCCGCCATCAGCATCCGGAACGCGGTCGGCGAGCCGGCGAGGCTCGTGATGCCGAGCCGTTCGATCACGTCATACGTGCTGTCGACCGTGAAGCCGCCCTCGTACAGCGTCGTCGCATGGCCGAGCAGCAGCGGGCCGGTGATCGCGTAATAGAGCCCGTACGCCCAACCCGGATCGGCGATGTTCCAGAACCGGTCGCCTTCGCGCAGGTCGACTGCCTCGCGCATGTATGCGCCGAACGCGAGCAGCGCGTACAGCGGCACCGGCACCCCCTTCGGCAAGCCCGTCGTGCCCGACGTCGACATCATCATGAACAGGTCCGACCCCTTGCGCAGCACGGGCTCGAACGTATCGGACTGTGCGTCGAGCGCCGCGCGGAAATCGATGTCGTGCGCCGACAGTGTCTCGCCCGCTTCGCACACCGTCGCCACCTGCGGACAATCGGCGATTTCGTCGAGCTTCGCGCGATTCGCGACGTTCGTCACGACGAGCCGCGCGCCGCTCATGCGCAGCCGGTGCTCGATCGCCTTCGGCCCGAATGCGGTAAACAGCGGCTGGTACACGGCGCCCGCGCGCCACGTGCCGAGGATCGTCGCGACGAGCTCGGGCGTGCGCGGCAGCAGCCCGGCCACCACGTCGCCCGGCTTCACACCCTGCGCGACGAGCAGGTTCGCGACCCGGGCCGAGAGCGCCTGCATCTGCGCGAACGTGAAGCTGTGGTGCCGTCCGCCGGCATCGATCCAGTCGAGCGCGATCGCGTCGGCCTTCGCGTGCCGGTCGCAGCACTCGACGCACGCGTTCAGGCCGCGCTCCAGGTCGCCGGCCAATTGCGCGGCGGTCTCGATACTGAACCGGGCCACGGCATCGGCGTACGCCGGCACCGCCCGGGCGGTAGCTCCTTCAGGCATGGGTGTCTCCTGTACGTTATGGCCGCCGGCGAGCCAGGGGCGCGACGGGGATACATCGATAGTAGACAGCCGCTACATTGCAATCAATGACAAACGGAATCTAGAATCGTGATCGCTTTTGCCATGTCGGAGGACGCAGGAAAATGGGGCCGCAGATGATTTCGCCGGATTTCGTCGACGATGCGCTCGCGTGCTTGCGCCGGCGCGACCTGCCGACCGCGCCCGTGCTGCGCGCCGCCGGGTTGCCGGCCGCCGTGCGCGAGCCCGTCACGCCGCAGCAGTACGGCCGGCTGTGGCTCGCGATCGCCGGCGCGCTCGACGACGAATTCTTCGGGCTCGCCGCGCGTCCGATGCGGCGCGGCAGCTTCACGCTGCTGTGCCACGCGGTGCTGCATGCGGGCACGCTCGACAAGGCGCTGCGGCGCGCGCTGAAGTTCCTGCGGGTAGTGCTCGACGAGCCGCACGGCGAACTCGTCGTGGCCGACGGGCAGGCGCAGATCGTGCTGACGCAATCGGGCGCGCCGTACCCGGCATTCGCGTACCGGACGTTCTGGCTGATCCTGCTCGGCGTCGCGTGCTGGCTGATCGGCCGGCGCATCCCGCTGCAGCGCATCGACTTCGCGTGCCCGAGCCCCGGCCAGCGCAGCGACTATCACCAGTTCTTCGGCGTCCCCGTGCATTTCGACCGGCCCGACAGCCGGCTCGCATTCAACGCCGCGTACCTCGCGCTACCGACGATCCGTTCGGAACAGGCGCTGAAGACCTTCCTGCGCGGTGCGCCCGGTAACCTGCTCGTGCGCTACCGGCACGACACGGGCTGGGTCGCGAAGACACGTGCGCACCTGAAGGCGCTGCCGGCCGCCGAGTGGCCCGACTTCGACACGCTGGCCGTGCGCCTCGATACGACGCCCGCGACGCTGCGGCGGCGTTTGCGCAGCGAAGGGCAAAGCTTCGCCGCGATCAAGGACGAGTTGCGCGGCGCGCTGGCGCAGTCGCTGTTGCGCGGGCATGCGCTCGGCGTCGCGGAAATCGCGGCCGAGCTCGGCTTCACCGAGCCGAGCGCGTTTCATCGCGCGTTCCGGAAATGGACTGGCACGAGCCCCGGCGCGTTTCGGCGCGACGTCCATGCGGCGGAGGCGGAGTCTTGAATGACCGGTGGATTCGAAGCGTCTCGTCAGGTGCCGCCGATACGATGCGCCCATCCGCGGGGCGTCCATCGCCGATGAACCGCGGCACACATCCGATCAACCCTTACCGCTGACGCTCGATGCAATCCACCTTCTTTTCCGATACCGAACTGGCCGATCTGCGCGCGCACGGCATCGTACTGTTTGCCGGCCGCGTGATCTTCGATGCGCAACCGCCGATGCCGGCCGACCAGATCGCGGCCGTACAGGCCTGCTGTCACGGCGACATTCCGCTCCCGTTGCTCGAGCTGTGGCGTATCACGGCCGGCGGCAGCCTCGACTACGACCTGACGCTGGAGATGAACGGCAATGTCGAAGCGATCGGCTGGAGCGAACTGTTCTACAACGGCAGCGACGGTTATCGCGACCTGCAAGGCTGGATCGACCACGAACTCGAACTGGCCGAAGAAGCCGCGGAGGAGAGCGCCCGCACGTGGAACGGCAAAATCGGCGCGCTGCCGTTCGGCGGCTTCGAATATTGCGACCGCATCTACGTCGTGACGGAGCCGGGCGCCCGGGACTATGGTCATGTGCTCGCCTGGAAACAAGGGTTGCCGCCTGCGTGGCGCGGGGCGATGCACGAGGACGGCCTCGCGACGGTCGCCCCCGATCTGTACACGGCATTCGGCACGCTGCAGCTTCATGCGGATCCACTGGAGCCCGGCGGCGAACCCGGCACCGGCGTCACGCTGCTCGAATACGTCGATGAACGCCGCGACGATCATGGCCTGTCCGCATCGCTGGCCGACAAGCTGATCGCGTTCTATCGGCAAGCGGTGATCGACTGGCGCACGCCGCTCGCCGACGGCACGCTCGGCTCGCAGCCGGTGCTCGTGCGTCACGCATTACGTCATGCGATCGATCACGACGATGCGGCACTCATCGCGCGACTGGCGCCGCTGGTCGCCGATCTCGGCATGGCGCTCGCCGGCAGTTCGATCCCGACGGATTACGCACTGCGGTGCCGGAAGTTTTCCGCAGCCGCCGCGTTGCTCGAATCGGGCGCACCGGTTGCACCGGATTCGCTCGCGTCCGTGTCCGGCGACGTGCCGGTCGCATTGATGCGTGCGCTGCTCGACGCCGGCGTGCAGCCGGATGCCGACGCGATGGCGCGTTGCGTCGCGGGCGGCGGCGCCGATAGCGCACGGCTGATCGGCGCGGCCCTGACGGCCCGTGGCGCCGATGCAGCAACAGCCTATCGCGCGGCGAGCGGGAAACTGCTGGACAAGCTGAAGGACGACATCCGCAAGGTTCGCGCCGCCACTATCTCGGGCTCGACGGGCTCGAAGCACACGCAGCGCGCCTGCGGACGTTCGAGTACTGACGCCACCCAGGCATCGACGCGCGGTGGGTTTACTGGCGGCATCGCATTCCCGGTGCGGTTTGTTTTGGGCCGGGTTGCTTCCGCGTTCCGGTGCGAATCTGCATGACGCTCACCGCACCGCAGCGCACGCATGACGTTGCACTCCGATCCGTCACGGCACATACTGGTCGGCCGATCCGAACAAGGTTGCGTCGATGGTGAGCGTCGATCAGGGAGCCGCTTCGATCTTTGGCGCGATCGGGACGGCCGTGTCGTTGCTGGCCGCCATTCCTTACGCGCTCGCGATCTACCGGCGCATCGTTCGCCCGCATCTGTTCACGTGGCTCGTGTGGTCGATCGTCACGGCGATCGCGGCCGCTGGCCAGTTCGTCGCGGGCGCGGGGCCGTCCGCATGGTGCACGGCGGCGATTGCCGTCACGTGCTTTTTGACGCTGATCGCCAGTCTGTTTCGCGGCGAGCGCGGCTGGACGGGCCTCGACTGGTTGTTCCTGTGCGCGGCCCTGTCCGCCATTCCGCTGTGGCTACTGACCGACGATCCGACGGTGTCGATCTGTCTCGTTACGCTGATCGAGTTAGCCGGCCTCGGCCCGACCGTGCGCAAGGCGATCCGCGATCCGTGGAGCGAGAGCCTCGCCTACTTTGCGCTGTGCGTGCTCAAGTACACGCTGGCGTTGCTGGCGCTGAGCACCTGGAGCGTCGCGGTCGCGTTCTATCCGGCCGTCAACCTCGTCGCGTCGACCGGTATCTGCATGGTGATGCTGGTCCGGCGTCAGTCGTTGTCGAACGCGCGGTAGGTTGCGTCTGTCGCCGCCGTGCCGCTTCCCTTCCGAAATGATGCGAGGCCCGACATGGATGCAATCCGTACCGTTATCGAACCCGCCGAAGCCGCGCTCCGTGCGGCGATGTTGGCCAATGATGTCGAAGCGCTCGATGCGCTGCTGGACGATGATCTGGTGTTCACGGTCCCGACCGGCCAGATCATCTCGAAAGCGGACGACCTGGCCGCACATCGCGCGAGGCTTCTGCGTCTCGACACGCTCGACGTCCTCGACATGCGTGCATGCGCGATCGACGAGATGATCCTGACCACGACGCGAGCGACCCTCGCCGGCCATTTCGATGGCACGGCATTCTCCGGCAAGTTTGCCTATACGCGCCTCTGGCGTCGATCGGGCGCCAACTGGCGCGTCGTCGCCGGACATGCTTCGCAGGTCTTGTAGCTGCACCGGCGCATGCATTTGACGCGTGTCGCGCAATACTGCGGCGAGCGAGCAGGCTGTCGGTCGAGCGGTGAGACACTGCGATCCGGACGATGCACCGATAAAAGCGCTGACGGGATACCGGCAATGACGAGAGACGAAATGCATACGCTATTTACCGTGCGTGCTGCGCGTGGCGCGGATTCGGACGAGCTCACGCAACTGGCGCGCCTGTCGAAGGCGCACTGGGGCTACCCGAAGGAATGGCTCGACTTGTGGCAAAGCGATCTCACGATTTCGCCGGAGACGATCGAAGGGTCGATCGGTTATCTCGCGCAATCGGGCGAGACAATCATCGGATTCTGGGTCCGAGCATCATCGGAATCGGATCGACCAACGCCCGGATGGCTGTTCGTCCGTCCTGATTACATGGGGCGAGGCGTCGCCCGTGCGCTGTGGGAAGCGGTTCGGGCTGAAGCCGCTGCGAGAGGCATCCAAAGCTTTGTGATCGAAGCGGATCCGAATGCCGCGTCGTTCTATCTGGCGCTGGGAGCTAAAAAGATTGGCGAAAAGGAATCGAGAGCGATCCCGGGCCGATTTTTTCCGATCTTGCGGATCACGGTCTGATGGATGAACTGATGGCAGCAAGACGGCTCGCTGCATCATGCTTTTCGGGGTGCCGAAATGCAAAAACCCCCGCCTTGTCGGGCGGGGGTTCTTGGCTTAGGGAGCCTGACGATTACCTACTTTCACACGGGAATCCGCACTATCATCGGCGTAGAGTCGTTTCACGGTCCTGTTCGGGATGGGAAGGGGTGGGACCGACTCGCTATGGTCATCAGGCAAAGGGGGTTGTTGCGTTGCTTCGCAGCGCAACCAATCTTGGAAGAAGCAGTAATCTTGATTTGGGTTGTGAGCTGTATCTCACACGTACGCGGTACTTCAACCGTCGTACGTCGAGTGCCTCGCACTCGACGCTCGATGTCCGTAAGCGCTAAAGCGCTAACGGGCATCGAGACAGACTTGTTATAGGATCAAGCCTTACGGGCAATTAGTATCGGTTAGCTGAACGCATTACTGCGCTTACACACCCGACCTATCAACGTCCTGGTCTCGAACGACCCTTCAAGGAGGTCAAGCCTCCAGGGATATCTCATCTTAAGGCGAGTTTCCCGCTTAGATGCTTTCAGCGGTTATCTCTTCCGAACATAGCTACCCGGCGATGCCACTGGCGTGACAACCGGTACACCAGAGGTTCGTCCACTCCGGTCCTCTCGTACTAGGAGCAGCCCCCTTCAAATATCCAACGCCCACGGCAGATAGGGACCAAACTGTCTCACGACGTTTTAAACCCAGCTCACGTACCTCTTTAAATGGCGAACAGCCATACCCTTGGGACCGGCTACAGCCCCAGGATGAGATGAGCCGACATCGAGGTGCCAAACACCGCCGTCGATATGAACTCTTGGGCGGTATCAGCCTGTTATCCCCAGAGTACCTTTTATCCGTTGAGCGATGGCCCTTCCATACAGAACCACCGGATCACTATGACCTGCTTTCGCACCTGCTCGACTTGTCGGTCTCGCAGTTAAGCACGCTTATGCCATTGCACTATCAGCACGATTTCCGACCGTACCTAGCGTACCTTCGTACTCCTCCGTTACGCTTTGGGAGGAGACCGCCCCAGTCAAACTGCCTACCATGCACTGTCCCCGACCCGGATCACGGGCCAAGGTTAGAACCTCAAACAAACCAGGGTGGTATTTCAAGGACGGCTCCACCGAAACTAGCGTTCCGGCTTCATAGCCTCCCACCTATCCTACACAGATCGGTTCAAAGTCCAATGCAAAGCTACAGTAAAGGTTCATGGGGTCTTTCCGTCTAGCCGCGGGTAGATTGCATCATCACAAACACTTCAACTTCGCTGAGTCTCGGGAGGAGACAGTGTGGCCATCGTTACGCCATTCGTGCAGGTCGGAACTTACCCGACAAGGAATTTCGCTACCTTAGGACCGTTATAGTTACGGCCGCCGTTTACCGGGACTTCAATCAAGAGCTTGCACCCCATCATTTAATCTTCCGGCACCGGGCAGGCGTCACACCCTATACGTCCACTTTCGTGTTTGCAGAGTGCTGTGTTTTTATTAAACAGTCGCAGCCACCAGTTTATTGCAACCCCTTCACCCTCCTGGCGCAGGCCAGTCAAGCTACAAGGGCGTACCTTATCCCGAAGTTACGGTACCAATTTGCCGAGTTCCTTCTCCCGAGTTCTCTCAAGCGCCTTAGAATACTCATCTCGCCCACCTGTGTCGGTTTGCGGTACGGTCATCGTTAGACTGAAGCTTAGAGGCTTTTCTTGGAACCACTTCCAATTGCTTCGCTCCCGAAGGAGCTCGCGCCACACCCTTGAATCCCGCGCCCGGATTTGCCTAAGCGCCTTCTCCAATGCAGCGACCGGGACTTCCAACACCCGGACAACCTTCCGCGATCCGTCCCCCCATCGCATCTAACAATGGTGCAGGAATATTGACCTGCTTCCCATCAGCTACGCATTTCTGCCTCGCCTTAGGGGCCGACTCACCCTACGCCGATGAACGTTGCGTAGGAAACCTTGGGCTTACGGCGAGGGGGCCTTTCACCCCCTTTATCGCTACTCATGTCAGCATTCGCACTTCCGATACCTCCAGCACCCTTTACAAGGCACCTTCGCAGGCTTACGGAACGCTCTCCTACCATGCGAGCAAGCTCGCATCCGCAGCTTCGGTATATAGCTTAGCCCCGTTACATCTTCCGCGCAGGACGACTCGATCAGTGAGCTATTACGCTTTCTTTAAAGGGTGGCTGCTTCTAAGCCAACCTCCTGACTGTTTTAGCCTTCCCACTTCGTTTCCCACTTAGCTATATTTGGGGACCTTAGCTGGCGGTCT
The DNA here is from genome assembly GCF_001547525.1 of Burkholderia anthina. GTDB lineage: Bacteria > Pseudomonadota > Gammaproteobacteria > Burkholderiales > Burkholderiaceae > Burkholderia > Burkholderia semiarida. The sequence continues at coordinate 620,572 of NZ_CM003769.1, read as the reverse complement.
GGGTTGTTTCCCTCTTGACACCGGACGTTAGCACCCGATGTCTGTCTCCCGTGATTGCACTCTTCGGTATTCGGAGTTTGCTATGGCGGGGTAATCTGCAATAGACCCCCCAACCATGACAGTGCTCTACCCCCGAAGGTGAGACACGAGGCACTACCTAAATAGTTTTCGGAGAGAACCAGCTATTTCCAGGTTTGTTTAGCCTTTCACCCCTATCCACAGCTCATCCCCTAACTTTTCAACGTTAGTGGGTTCGGACCTCCAGTACGTGTTACCGCACCTTCATCCTGGCCATGGATAGATCACCTGGTTTCGGGTCTACGCCCAGCAACTGAACGCCCTATTCGGACTCGCTTTCGCTACGCCTGCCCTATACGGTTAAGCTTGCTACTGAACGTAAGTCGCTGACCCATTATACAAAAGGTACGCCGTCACCCCTTGCGAGGCTCCGACTGTTTGTATGCATGCGGTTTCAGGATCTATTTCACTCCCCTCCCGGGGTTCTTTTCGCCTTTCCCTCACGGTACTGGTTCACTATCGGTCGATCACGAGTATTTAGCCTTGGAGGATGGTCCCCCCATCTTCAGACAGGATTTCACGTGTCCCGCCCTACTTGTCGCACACCTAGTTCTTTCATACTGTTTTCGCCTACAGGGCTATCACCTGCTATGGCCGCACTTTCCAGAGCGTTCGGCTAACAATACAAATAAAGAGTGCAAGGCTCATCCCATTTCGCTCGCCACTACTTTGGGAATCTCGGTTGATTTCTTTTCCTGCGGTTACTTAGATGTTTCAGTTCACCGCGTTCGCTTCACATGGCCTATGTATTCAGCCATGGATACTCCATAAGGAGTGGGTTTCCCCATTCGGACATCTACGGATCAAAGCTCGTTTGCCAGCTCCCCGTAGCTTTTCGCAGGCTACCGCGTCCTTCATCGCCTGTGATCGCCAAGGCATCCACCACATGCACTTGTTCGCTTGACCCTATAACGAGTCTGTCTCATGTCGGCCATCGTTAGCGCTTTAGCGCTTACGAGGGCCCCATCCCCGCATGGGGGACGACAGTCGCTACAGGTTGAGTTCTTGCGTTGTGCCGTATTCCAATTGAGTCGAACATAGAGTTCGAATCATCTTGAGATACATCGATACAATCACAACCCGGATAACTTCCACGTCCATCTCAAGACGCTTCCGCTATCCAAATTACTTACTTCTTCCAGATTGTTAAAGAACGACAGCCGATACATCCTTCGTACCGCTCTGACTGGCTCAATCGCCAATGCAAAATTCTCGGTTCAGTGTCTGAACCAAGCCCTTAGCGTTGGTGATTGGTGGAGGCAGACGGGATCGAACCGACGACCCCCTGCTTGCAAAGCAGGTGCTCTCCCAGCTGAGCTATGCCCCCATGTACAGATGCCCCAGGTACCTACCGCCAGACAATGGTGGGTCTGGTTGGATTCGAACCAACGACCCCCGCCTTATCAAGACGGTGCTCTAACCGACTGAGCTACAGACCCCTGAGTCTGTCTTTAATTTACAGCCGATAAGCGTGAGCGCTCAACTATGCGAGAAGCTCTGGAAAGGAGGTGATCCAGCCGCACCTTCCGATACGGCTACCTTGTTACGACTTCACCCCAGTCATGAATCCTACCGTGGTGACCGTCCTCCTTGCGGTTAGACTAGCCACTTCTGGTAAAACCCACTCCCATGGTGTGACGGGCGGTGTGTACAAGACCCGGGAACGTATTCACCGCGGCATGCTGATCCGCGATTACTAGCGATTCCAGCTTCATGCACTCGAGTTGCAGAGTGCAATCCGGACTACGATCGGTTTTCTGGGATTAGCTCCCCCTCGCGGGTTGGCAACCCTCTGTTCCGACCATTGTATGACGTGTGAAGCCCTACCCATAAGGGCCATGAGGACTTGACGTCATCCCCACCTTCCTCCGGTTTGTCACCGGCAGTCTCCTTAGAGTGCTCTTGCGTAGCAACTAAGGACAAGGGTTGCGCTCGTTGCGGGACTTAACCCAACATCTCACGACACGAGCTGACGACAGCCATGCAGCACCTGTGCGCCGGTTCTCTTTCGAGCACTCCCGCCTCTCAGCAGGATTCCGACCATGTCAAGGGTAGGTAAGGTTTTTCGCGTTGCATCGAATTAATCCACATCATCCACCGCTTGTGCGGGTCCCCGTCAATTCCTTTGAGTTTTAATCTTGCGACCGTACTCCCCAGGCGGTCAACTTCACGCGTTAGCTACGTTACTAAGGAAATGAATCCCCAACAACTAGTTGACATCGTTTAGGGCGTGGACTACCAGGGTATCTAATCCTGTTTGCTCCCCACGCTTTCGTGCATGAGCGTCAGTATTGGCCCAGGGGGCTGCCTTCGCCATCGGTATTCCTCCACATCTCTACGCATTTCACTGCTACACGTGGAATTCTACCCCCCTCTGCCATACTCTAGCCTGCCAGTCACCAATGCAGTTCCCAGGTTGAGCCCGGGGATTTCACATCGGTCTTAGCAAACCGCCTGCGCACGCTTTACGCCCAGTAATTCCGATTAACGCTTGCACCCTACGTATTACCGCGGCTGCTGGCACGTAGTTAGCCGGTGCTTATTCTTCCGGTACCGTCATCCCCCGACTGTATTAGAGCCAAGGATTTCTTTCCGGACAAAAGTGCTTTACAACCCGAAGGCCTTCTTCACACACGCGGCATTGCTGGATCAGGCTTTCGCCCATTGTCCAAAATTCCCCACTGCTGCCTCCCGTAGGAGTCTGGGCCGTGTCTCAGTCCCAGTGTGGCTGGTCGTCCTCTCAGACCAGCTACTGATCGTCGCCTTGGTAGGCCTTTACCCCACCAACTAGCTAATCAGCCATCGGCCAACCCTATAGCGCGAGGCCCGAAGGTCCCCCGCTTTCATCCGTGGATCGTATGCGGTATTAATCCGGCTTTCGCCGGGCTATCCCCCACTACAGGACATGTTCCGATGTATTACTCACCCGTTCGCCACTCGCCACCAGGTGCAAGCACCCGTGCTGCCGTTCGACTTGCATGTGTAAGGCATGCCGCCAGCGTTCAATCTGAGCCAGGATCAAACTCTTCAGTTCAAACCTGTTACTGTTTTCGGTTCCGTTAAGAACCGGTCGCTCACTCAAAGCTGACAGGAATATGAATCACTTCATAAACCTGACTTACTTTAGTGTGAGACTCTTGATACTTTCGCTATCTGATCCGAGGATCAGCTCGCTTTCATCAAGCGCCCACACTTATCGGCTGTTAATTTTTAAAGAGCGTTTCTGCGAGAAACCTGAGGTTTCCCAGCAGCGCTGCGTTTTCAGCAGCAGAGAAGCGAGATTATGAACCGTGTTTCGCAGCTCGTCAACAACTTTCTGAACGACTTCGTTGCGACTGCGGGGCCCAACTTCCTGCGCCGCCGCGGCTCGTTACCACCGAACCTCAACAGCACCGCTTCCCTTCCTCCCGCGCCGCGTTTCCGGTAGCGCGAAAGAGGCGTGATTCTAAGCACCGGCCCCCATCCGTGCAAGCTCTTTGTGAAGAAAGTTTGAAAAGGCCTCCGTGCGCTGTCGCGCACGGAGGCCTTGGGCGCGACGGGCCGGAAAGGACAACGCGCGCCGCCCTCCAAAGATATGACGAACACCTCTCTTTCCTTCCGTATATAGAAAGAGGCGGAACGGGCAAGGAACCGGGCGCGGTCGAGTATCATGCCGCGACCGAACCACGCACTCATATTGATGATGGACAGCACGACTCAACCCGGTGACACCGACCTTCGCGACGAATATGCAGCTCTGCGCGAGCGTGCGATCCAGCTGGAAGAACAGGTCCCGCCGCTTCTGCAACGCATCTCGGACATGTTGCCGCGCATCAGCGGCGAATCCGAACTCGCGGACACGTATCGCGAGCAGCTCGTCGGCGCGCGCAATGCGGCGCTGGTCTCGATCGAAAACTATCAGCAGGCGATTCCATTCCTGCAAACGGCCGACTCGATCATCGAGCAGCTGGACAAGGCGCCCGAGCGCGACGAAGACATCGAGTGGCGGGAGTCGCTGCTGCAACGGCTGGACGAACTGATCGACGTCGCGGTCGTGATGATCGACGATGCGGACAGCTACTTCGAGCACGCCCAAGCCTGCGACCTGTCCAGCGTGCCGAAATCCATCCTCGAGGATTAAGCAGGCTCAGCCGGAATCACGCGGTGCACGAGCTTCACGTCGTGCCCGCCAACAGCCGTTCTCATCCTCCCGCACGAAACGGCTTCCCCGCGCTCGCCGCCTGGCCCGGAACCGCGCGTCGCCGCTACGGCGCATCCAGCACGATCGTCTCGCTCATCATCGGCACGCGGATATAACCGCCCGCCGCATCGCCATACGCCTGCGCGTTGCCGTCGATCACGTATTGCGCCGTCAACGCGCACAAGGCGGCGTCTCGCGCATCGACGGAACGCAGCGTCGACACATCGATCCCCAGCCGCTCCAGCAATTGCCGACGCTGGTTGCGCTTCTGCTTCGCCGACGCCACGGCCTTGCCCAGCATCGCGCAGGTGATCGCATACGGATAGGTTTCGAAACTCGCGCGCCCGCCCGCGTAGCGCGCGTCGGTCAGTAACGGATAGGCGTGCGCGAGTGCACGATAGACGCGCTCGCCCATGAACATCCAGTCGAAGAAGCCCGACGTGCTCGCGATGGCCTGTTCCCGCGACGGCGTCGGAAAGCACGAGATCCGTTCGCGCGCGAGCGCCTGTTCGGCCGCGCGGCGGCCGCTCCCCGTCCACCACAGGCTCGGCGCGTCGACGCCGACGGCGACGACATCATGGGCGAGGCACAGTGAAGGCAGCGACTCGGGCGCGATGCGCGCTTCCTGGCAGACGATCGTCGAGCCACGCAGGATCACGAGATCGCACAGCTTCCTGTCGCCGCCGACGTCGACACCCGCCACCGCGGCCGGTTGCCGTGCGGCGGATCGGGCCGATCGCATGCGCGCGCCTCAGTCCGCCGGCCGTGCGGCGTACGCGGCATCGAAGATCGCCTCGAGACCGGGATGAACGCCGCGCATCGGATCGACGACCGACTTCGCCCAGTCGAAGTACGCCTGCTTGCGTTCGAGCGGCCAGTCCGCGGGCGGATGCCGGGCGATGTCGCGCAGGTTGCAGATCTTGTCGGCCAGCTTCACGAGCTTCGCGCGCCGGCTGATGGTGGCCGCGTGCTCGACCTGCAGACGCTTGCGCTCGTCCTTCGGCAGCGACTTGTCGTCGGTGACTTCCATCACGATGTCCGCCACGTCCTTGCCGAACAGCCGCAGCAACTCCTGCTCGGTCGTCTCCGTATCCTCGACCGTGTCGTGCAACACGGCCGCGACGATCACACGCTCGTCCTCGATGCCGGCCTCGTTGGCCAGCACGTCGGCGAGCGCGATCGGATGATTGATGTACGGCGACGCCTCTTCATCCTTGCGTCGCTGATTGCGATGCTTGTCCGCCGCGAACGCAATCGCGGCTACCAGCTTCTTCATATTCTCACCCCTCGTGTGGCCAGACCCGCGACCGTTGAACCGGCCGCGTGCGTTTCGGAACCGCTCATACTACCTGTACGCACCGCCCGTTCCCGTGCGCGGGCATCCCGACGCGCCCCGCATCACGCGCCGGCCGGCGCGCGCTGCAACTCGACCACGTTGACGCGCGCGCCGAATACGTCCCTCACGAGCGGCAACAGGTGGTCGTGGTGCGTCAGAAACAGCACCTGGGTGCGCGTCGACAGATCGCGCAGCGCCTCGAGCCCCGCCTTCGCACGCGCATCGTCGAAATTGATGAACAGATCGTCGGCGACGAACGGCAGCGCCGTGCGGCTGCCGAGCTGCAACTCCAGCGCCGCGATCCGCAGCGCGAGGAACAGCTGATCGCGCGTCCCTTCGCTCAGCCCCGCGACCTCGACCGACGTTCCCCGCGTGCGCCGTGCATACAGCGCGGGCGGCGTCCGCTCGGTATCGACGGTCAGCTTCGCGAATTCACCCAGCGTGAGCCCGGCGAAAATCTCGCCCGCGCGCCGGAGCATCGGCCCCTGCTTCTGGTCGCGGTAGCGATCCGTCGCCCACTTCAGCAAGCGGCTCGCCGTGGCCGCCTCCAGATACTGTTCGGCCGCGTCGCCCATCGCCGCCAGCGCCTCCTGCCGTTTCGACTCGGCGACGGCCGCGCTCGCCTGGCCGTCGATCGCGCCGAACGCCTGGTCGGCCACGACCTGCTGCTGCGCCAACTCGTTCAGCCGTTTGCCGATATCGGCAAGCGACTGCTTCACCGCTTCGAGATGCGCCGGCACGTCGGCAATGTCCTGTTCCGCCACCTCGGCCTCGACGGCGGACCGGGAAAGCCCGTCGCCGTCGCGCACCAGCGCGTCGTGCGCGGCATCGACCGCCTGCCGAAGCTGGCGCTGGCGATCCGAGCGCTCGGCCAGCGGCAGCGCCGCGTCGATCGACGCGACGCCGGCCAGTTGCAGCAGCGGCTGGATGCGCGCGTCGGCGCCGGCCACCGCGGCAGCCGCGTCCGCGACCTTGCCGTCGGCCTGCCGCACGGCGTCGTCGGCACGATCGATCGCACGGGCGATTTCCCTGGCGGCCGCGAGGCGCATCGTCAGCCGGCGCGCCACGTCCAGCCAGTCGCCGCTCGCCAGCCATTCCGGCGCGAGCGCTTCGGCAAGCCGCCGTGCGCCGGCCTCGAGCGCGTTCAGCTCCGCGCGGATCGTGGCGATCCGGTTGCGCGGCGCATCTGCATCGGCCAGTTCGGCCGTCACCGTGTTCGCAAGCCCGAGTGCACCTTCCGCCGCGGCCAGCGTCGTCGCACTCGCGGACAGTTTCGCGTCGGCCAGCGCGTCGCGCCATTGCGCTTGCCACGCGTCGTAAGCCGTTTGCGCGTGGTCGACCCGCGAACGCGCGGTCGCGCACCCGCGTTCGGCCTCCCGCGCACGATCGTCGAGGCTGTCCTTCTGCGCGGCCGCTTTCTCGGCCGACTGGACGAACGTCTCGGCGACGGCGACGAGCGCGACCAGCCCGTCCGACTCGCCGCCTCGCGATACCTTCGACAGCGCCGCACGCAGCGCGGCTTCCGCGCCGGCGCGGGCAGCGCACATCGTGTCGAATTCACGGCGCTGACGATCGAGATCGGCCTGCGCGGCGAACACCGTGTCGCGCTTCGCGAGCCAGTCGCCCATCGCCGCCAGCGGCATGCCGGGCACCGCGGCCGCCGTCGCGAGCGCGGCCCACGCGTCACGATGCGCGGCGAGCTCGCGCTCGCGTTCGTCCAGCGCGGCCTGCCTGCGTGCAACGCCGGCACGCGCCGATTCGACCTGCTGGCGCAGCGACTGCAGCGTCGCCGCGGCCTGGGTCGCGCCGAGTTGCGCATCGACGAGCTCGTCGGCCAAGCGCATCGCGTCGTCGAGCGCCGGTGCGCCCGCGGCGAGCTCGACGGCGCCGCTGCGAATCTCGCCCCACGCGCCGTCGCGACGCGCACGCGCCGCCAGCACGTCGGCGGTCGTGACGACCTTGTGGTTCTCCGCGAAATGCTTCTCCTGCAGTTCGAGCCGTTCGAGCTCTTCGAGCGCGCCATCCCGCGCGTCGCGCGCGGCAGCGGCCGCGCTGGCACGTTCGCTGTCTTCCTTGAGCAGCGCGCCGAGCCGCGCCGCCGACGGCACGTCGAGCGCACGCAGCGCATCGACCGGCATGCGCCACTGGCCGAGCGCGTCGAGCGCGCCGGCCAGCGTGCGTTCGGCGGCCGCGATTTCATGCGCCAGCGCCTGCTCGCGCGCGCCGCTGTTGCGAAAGCCCTGCGCATCGGCCAGCGCCGCGCGCAACGCTTCCGGCACGTCGACGGTCGACAGGCGCGCTTGTTGTTCCCGCACCTGCGCCAGCTCGCGTGTGCGTTCGTCGAGCGATTCGCGCGCGCCGGCGAGCGCCTGGTGCAGCGCGCCGTGTTCGCGCAGCAGGTTCGCGACGGTCTTCAGCGACAGCGCCGTCGGCAACGCGGCGCGCAGCGACGCTTCGTCCGCCGGCCAGCCGAGCTGCGCGGCCGCCGACAACGCGGCGGACAGGTGCCGCTCGACGTCCGCGCCGAGCAACAGCAGATCCTGCGCGTGATTCGTGCACGCGGCGCGCAGCCGATCGAGCGCCTCGATATCGGCTTCGAGCGCCAACGCGTCGACGTCCGCGGCGATCGCATCGCGCGCCTGCCGCTTCGCGAGGAGGTCGGCCCGCCGCTCCTCGAGCACCTTCTGCTCGGCCGCGAGATCGCCCTGCGCCTTCAGCAGATCCGCATACGCGGTCGGCGGCAACTCGATCACCGCGCCCAGTTCGGCCAGCGCCGCATCCTTGACCGTCAGCTCCTTCAGGTACGGCGCGAGCCGCCGCACGCGTTCGAGCTTCGAGCGCAGCGCTTCGAGCCGGCGCTGTTCCGCCCGCGCCTGCTCGATCTGCTGCTCGACCGCTTCGCGCGCTTCCTTGCGATCGACCCAGTCGCGCGTGCGCACCTGCACCGCCTTCAGTTCGGTCACGGCTTCGTTGAATGCGGTTTCGGCCAGCGCAAACGCGCTGCCGCTGCGACGCGGCGCCCACAATTCGAGCGCGCGCGCGTCGAGCTCCTCGCGCACCGGCCCGAGGCTGCCGACGCCGGCAGCCGATTCGAACAGGACCTGGCCGAGCTTGTCCGATGCGTCGAGAATGCTGCGCCCGCCATCGACCAGCCGCCCGTGATCGAGCCCGAACATCTGCTCGAAGAATTCGCGCGTCGCGCCATCGAGAATCGACGCCAGATAGTCGTCGGGCAGCTTGTCGTCGGCAGGCGTGCGCAACGGACTGCGCCCGCGCGCACGGTGGAACACGAATTCGCCCGCACCGCTCTCCAGCACGCCGCCGATCCGCAGTTCGGGCGTGCTGTGCAGGAAATCGAGCGGCGTCTGCAGCTTCATCCCGAACAGCAACTCGGACACGGCCGTGCGGATCGTCGACTTGCCGGCCTCGTTCGGCCCGACGATCACATGAAAATCCTCGCCGGCCGACGGGAAACGCAGCGTCTCGTCGGTGAACTTGCCGTACTTGATCAGATCGAGCTGACGGATGCGCATCGCTTACTCCCCCCTCGCCAGCCGCGCGAGCAACGCGGGCCCGACCTGCTCGACCAGCGCCGTCAGTTCGCCCGCGCGCGCCAGCGTCAGCAACGGCACGTCCTCCTTCACGTCGCTGCGGACCTTGCCGACGAACGGCTTCAGGTCACGTTCGAGCAGCGCGAGGAAATCCGGATCGTGCGCGGCGTCGGCCAGTATCTGCTTCAGGTCCTCCAGCGCTTCGAGCGGCTCGCTTTCGCCCGGCTGCCGATCGGCGGCGGACGTCGCGAGCCGAACCTTCTCCAGCCACAGCCGCTCGTTGCCGATGATGCCGATCTGGTTCAGCACCTCCGCACGCAACTGCGGCGCGCGGCCGAAAAAGAGGCCGTGCGCGGGCGTGCGCCCGGTGACGGTGACGCGCACCGCGCGCGGCACGTGGCCGTCGACCGTCAACAGCGCCTCCAGCGACTGGCCGATCTTTCTCGACAGATCGGCCACCGACAGGCAATCGGACGCATCGACCGACACGGCTTCCCACCGCAGCACGTCGAGATACAGGCGCTCGACCTGCGTCCTGCCTGGCTCGACCGTCACGAGCACCGCGCCGCGCCGGCCCGTCTCGCGGATATGGCGCCCCTGCAGGTTGCCGGGAAACACGACGGTGGACGGGCCCGTCCATTGCTGGAATTCGTGCACGTGGCCGAGCGCCCAGTAGTCGTAACCCTTCGCGTGCAGTTCGGCCAGCGTGCAGGGCGCGTAGTTCGCATGCGCCGCATACCCTTCGAGCGCCGTGTGCAGCACGCCGATGTTGTAGTACCCGGGCACCGGGTCCGGATAGCCGATCGCGAGATTGTCGACGACGGCCTTGTCCTTGAAGCTCTGCCCGTGCAGCGCGACGTCGAATTCCGGCAGCGTGAAAGTCTCCGGCTTGCGGTGGCCGAACACGGTGACGTTGTCGGGCAGCGTCAGCTTCTTCGTCATCTCGCTTTCGGCATCGTGGTTGCCGCCGAGGACGAACGCGCGGATGCCGGCCCTGCGCAGGCGCCCCATCTGCTGGCCGAAGAAGATGCCCGTGTTGTGATCCTTCCAGTCGCCGTCGTACAGGTCGCCCGCGATCACGAGGAACGCGACTTCCTCTTCGATCGCACGATCCACGAGTTGCCGCAGCGCCTCGCGCGACGCGTTGCGCAACTGCGCGGCCGGCGCGTCGGGATACGCGCTCAGGCCGTGCAACGGGCTGTCAAGGTGAATGTCTGCCGCGTGGATGAACTTCACGAAGGTTCCTCTGTTTCATGGCGAAGGGGCGACGCCGCTCGCACGGGCTCGTCCCGTCCATCGTCGTGCCGCCGGCCGCGGGGCTGGGCGCAACACATGCGATACATGCGGCGCGGCGGCCGGACCGGATCATGCCGCCCGTTGCAAGCGGGTCGGGATGGTACCTGAAAGCGGGTCGCGATATGCCGTTCCGCGTCGGTCCGGATGGTGGGCAAGCACGCGATACCGGCACGAACCGACATTGTGCCGCAGCACGGGCGGGCGACGGCAAAACCGCGCGCCGTGGAACGGGCCGCTCACGAAACGGTGGCCGCGCAATCGTGCGGTAGGGGCGATTGCGCTTCGGATCGTGTTTCGAGCGAAGCGAAACGGTAACGGCACGGCATGGAACGGGCGGCAGGAAAACCCACGGAATCGCCCGCGGGCAGCGCGATGCCCCGCGGGCGCCCGGCTACATGCCGTTACTCGCCGCGCGGAACGGGCGGCGGCGCATAGCCGTTGTCGTTGCCGGGAAACGGATTTGCATTGCGGCGCAGTGCGTCCTCGTCGTTTTCCTTCTGCGCGAACAGCGCGACGCCGATCACGCCGACGTTCGCGACATCGCCGTACTTCGCGTTCGCGACATAGCTGTCGGGCACGGCCGCAAAGCGGAACGCGGCGACTTCGTCGCGGCTCTTGCGAAAGCCTTCGATCGTCAGCGTACGGCCCGGATACAGCACGTAGCCGCCGTTCGTATAGCTGCCCGGCCGCCCCGACCGTACATCGAGCCCGTCGACCGTCGACACGACTTCGAACGCGCGGCGCCCCTGGTTGCGCAACACGATCATGTAGCGCGAGCCCTCGACGCCCGCCATGTGCCAGCGGCCGTTGCTGCGCGCGAGACGCAGCGGCGCGCCCTTCTCGTCGGCAAACGACAGTGCGATGTCGCCGTTCGCGAGCGCGACACGGATCGGCAGCCGGCGCACCTGCGACGCGGAAAGATGGCCGGGCAGCACGTCGTTGTAGTAGACCGACGCGAGATCCGTCGGATTCGCCGGATCCGCGCGTTCGAATTCGACCTGCCGGGTTTCGGATCGCACCGATTCGCCCCACGCGGTACCGAGCCCGCGGCGTTCGCCGGCGGCCGGTGCGGCGGCGCTGGAGGATGGCGCAGACGCGGGCGGGGCCGCGCAGGCGGCCAGCCAGAGCGCGCAGGCGAGCGCGAGCAGACGGAACAGGAGGGTCATGACGTGATGCCTCGGAATGTTATCGGACCGCGCCGGGCGCGCCGGAGCGGCGTTTTCGTATCGTCTGTCGTCACGGTGTCGATCGGACATGCCGGCCCGTGCCGGCCGGCGCCGCCATCGCGGCGGCCGGCTGTCGGGGAGCCCTGCTATTTAAGCATGGCGCGCGGGCAATGGGCAGGGGGTGCCCCGATCCGGGGATGGATCGAATGCAATACTTCCCGGCACCCGCCATTCGACGAGGATCGCTCGTCGCGGCGCGACGGCGCCGGCTTCAGCTCATCGTCTTGCGCCCGGCCGCGCCGGCGAGCCGCCCGTCATGCGGTGGCCAGCCTTTCATGCGGGCGCTCGAGAAAACCGTCTTCGTAAAAGTAGTCGAAGAACGTACGCAACCAGTCGTTTGCCGGACGCAGGCTCGATGCGAGCACGTCACCCGCGAGCCGCTTCAGTTGGGTGACGTCGATCGGAAGAATTCGCCCGACCGTCGGATCCGCAACGGGGTTCAGTTTTCTGAGGACCGGGATCAGCATCGAAAGCGGATGCGCCGGGTCCTGCCGAACATGTTCCGCCAGTGCCGCGAGCCACACGTCGTAGCTCATGCGTTCGATCGCGAACCCTTCGTCCTCGATGAAATCGACCAGTGCGTCGAGCGAGTTCCAGCGCGGGTTGATCACATGCACGCCCTGCCCCGCGGCGGTCGGGTCGAGCGACGCGCGTACGATGATCCGGCTGACGACGTCGACCGGAAGGATGTTGTCGAACCCGACGTCGCGCGGCGCCTTTCCAAACACGATGATGCCCTTGATCAATCGGCAGAACAGGTCGTCCAGGTTCATCCGCCCGCTCACCGCGTGCCCGACGATCCGCGCCGGACGATATACCGTGACGGGAACGCCGCGCGCGTGCGCCTGCGCGAGCAACTGCTCGGCGACCCATTTGCTCTGTTCGTAGCCGCTCGTCAGGTGTTCGTGGAACGGCACGGCGAGCGTTTCCGGCAACGCGTCCGAATAACGGTCGAGCGTGCCGACGGTGGACACGTAGTGAATCGGCGCCACTCGATGCAGGCTCGCCAGCCTGACGATGTCCTGGGTCGCCAGCACGTTGACCTGCTTCAGCGTCGCGTACGGATAAACGAAGTTGACCAACGCCCCGTTGTGGTAGATCGCATCGATTTCAGCGGCGAGCGCGTCGAATGCCGCCGCCGACAAACCGAGGTTCGGCTCACCCAGGTCACCCGGCACGGCGACGATCCGATCGCGGTGCCGCGCTTCCCACAAGCCATGCGACTGCATCGCGGCCTCGATGCGCCGAACGCCCGCCGCTGGCTCGTCGGCGCGAACCAGGCACATCACGCGTGCATCGGTCGTCGCGAGCAGCGTATGAAGCAGGTGCACGCCCAGGAATCCCGTCGCGCCGGTGAGCAGCACCGTGCGATAAGGGCGCCACGAATACGGCTGCCGTGTCTCGATTGCCGGGTCGAGCCGGGCTTCACCCGGCAAATCGACGATCGCCGTATCGCGACGCACATTGCCGCTCGCGATACTGGCAGCCAGACCGGCGATCGTCGGCGCGGCGAGCAGCGTTTCCATGTCGATCGCATGCTGAAGCCGCTCGCCGATCTGATACAGCATCACGGTTGCCTGCAGCGAATCCCCGCCGAGATCGAAGTAATTGTCGTGAATGCCGATGCGTTGCTGCTTGAGCAAGCCGCACCAGATTTCGTGAATCGCCGTTTCCACCATGTCGCGAGGCGCCGCATGGCGATCGTGCTTGCGCACCTCGACGTCGCCGGACAGGAGCCGGACGCGGTCGATCCTTCCTGTCGCGGAACGCGGCAAAGCGGCGAGCGCGACGATCGCGCCGGCCGACAGTGCCGGCACGCCGCGCTGTCCGGCCAGCCGACGCGCGATGTCCGCGGCGTCGGCCGTCGCGTCCTGATGAAAAAGCGCATAGTCCCATTCTCCGCTTTCGGCGATCCGCTCCACGAGCGCGACCTCGTCGACACCCGCGCGCCGTGCAATGTCGGCTTCGACATCCAGCCAGTCCGCCGTCCATTCCTCGGAACATGCGCTCCGGTCGGGCAGCCACGTATGACAGCCGCGCTCCGTCCGCCACGCGCCAAGCGTCGTGCGCAGCCACGTACCGTCGCGCGTGACGGTCAGGCTGCCACGGTCCGGCTTGCCGTTGCGCCACATCGAATCAGGTGCCGAATGCCCCGACACGACGAGCGTACCGAGCGCGTCCGTACCGGCCCGGTTCAGATGGGTGTCGGCGACGAACACCGATTCATCCGCCGACACCACGCCCGATTCGAAGCGATCGAATTCGTCGGCCGATGAAACCGCATGCGGAAGCGACCACGCGGGCCAGCACAATTGCCGGAAGCGTTGCGCGCGGGGTGCGAGCTCGGCGAGTCGCGCGGCGTCCGCACGCGTCAGCGAGCGTGCGTCGGCCATGACCCAGTCGGTGCGAAGCGCGCCGGCCGACAGGGCGGAGGATGCGCGGACGATGTGACGCGTCGCCTCCGGACTCAGGACGATACCGTGCCAGTGCGCATCCGGAGACGCCGCTCGCGGCAGAAACGCGGGATCGCCGGGGCTTGCGAGCTGATGCACCGACAGCCCGGCGCTCAGCGCGCCCAGTACCGCCCACAATGCCGTATGGGACAGCGGCCCCTCGCCCAACCCGACATCGCGCGACGTGCCGCCCGGTAACGTCCGTTCGAACGCGCGCGCGGCTTCGATCAGTTGCGCGTGCGTATAACGGATGACGCGCCAGTCGCCATCGACATCGCGCCGCAGCAACGAACAGGCGCCCTGCGCCGGATCCGAATGATCGTCGAGCGTACCGTCGATTTGCCCGTACATCGGGTCCTGCTCGTCGAAGACGTAACACATCACACCGGTCAACGGCGTATGCTGCGCGGTCGTCACGCAGCTTCGCAGCGGTTCCGGCGACCAACCGCCATCGACGACCGCATCGAACGCGGACGACGGAAGGTTTGGGTCGGTCATCACGCAATCGACGCCATACGCCAGCCCGGACAGCAGCAACACCAGCCCGGAGACGGGGTCGTCGCATGCGATCAGCACGCGCTCGCCCGGCCGATAGCCGAAACGCCGCCATTGGCGAACGGCGCGCTGCACGCGATCGGCGATCATTCCATAGGTGACGCCGTGCGCGCCGACCGGCGAATGGCGGGCGTCCAGCCGGGAAAAGGCGATTTGATCCGGCGCGCGAGCGGCATGCGCGGCAATCCGCGCCGACAACGTCGCGCCGCCGATCGACGCATGTTCGGATGCGTCGGACGCCCTGCCGGCCCCCGTCGACGATCCTGCATCGAGCACGAGATCGCCCACTTTTCGCGGGGTCGCGCCGACCAGGATTTGAAGTAGCCCGCGGTATTGCGCAGCCATGCGCTCAATGAACGCCGCATCGAATCGGGCCGTATCGTAGGTCAACTGGAACGTCAGCGTATCCGTCGGCAATACGACGAGCGCCAATGCGTAACTCGTTTCCTCGACGGCACGCGGGTCGTCGATCCGCCACCCGCAACTCGCGGCGAGCCGATCGAACGCATCGCGGCCCGGGTAATTTTCGAATACGTAGAGCGTGTCGAAGAGCGATTGCTGGCGCGGCACTTCGCTGCATTTCAATACGTCGGTGAGTGCGCTGTGCGCATGCTGTTCCAGCCGTTGCGTATCGGCCTGCAAGCGTCGCAACCAGTCGGCCATATCGAGCTCGCCGTCGAGCGTCGCGCGCCACGGAAGCGTGTTGATGAACAAGCCGGCCATGCGTTCGATGCCGTCCACCTCCGCGGCACGCCCCGATACGACGATGCCGCCGACGACGTCGTTGCAGCCGCCGTAGCGCGCGAGCAGCATCGCCCACGCCCCCTGGCACAGCGTATTGAGCGTCACGCGGGCGACGCGGCATGCCCGGCCGGCCGTCTCCATCCATTCGGCCGGCATCGTCTCGACCCGCGTCGAGCGCGTGCGGCGCGCTTCGGCGCCGGCTGCGGCATCGCTTGCCGGCGCCGGAAATACCGACGGCGCGAATCCCGCCGGCGTGCGATAGCCGCGCAACAGATCGCGCCAATAGTCGAGCGAACCGTCGCCATCCCGTGTGCGCAGCCACGCAACGTAGTCGCGATAGTCGCGCGCGATCGCTGGAAGCGGCGCGTCGGGGCGTGAATAACGCTGAAAGACCTCGCCGAGCAGCAAGGGCATCGACCAGCCGTCGAGAATCGCGTGGTGATAGGTCCAGAGGAATCGATGCCGCTCGTGACCGAGCTGGATCAGCGTGACGCGCATCAGCGGCGCGACGCTGAAATCGAAGCCGCGCGCACGATCGCTCGCCAGCAACTGTTCGAATCGCTCGGCTTGCTCGTCGGTCGCCCGATCGCGCCAGTCGATCACCTCGAACGGCAATCCGACCGTATGCCGGACGACCTGCAACGGTTGCTCTTCATGCAGGCGAATGAACAAGGTCTTGAGTGTGTCGTGGCGATGCACGACCGTCTCCCACGCGCCGCGGAATCGCTCGAGGTCCAGCGAGCCGTGCAGCACGCAGGAAAATTGCTCGACGTAGACGCCGGAGGCCGGATCGAGTCGCGAATGGTGGAGCATGCCTCGCTGAAGAGGCGTGAGCGGGTAAATCGTGTCGACGTTTCGGGTCATCCTGAGTTCCTGTTGCGGTCATGCTCGACGAACGCGCGGTATCGCGCGCCGCCTCGTTCAGCGCTCGAGTGCGTCGATTTCATTCAACAGCGCGTCAAGCGCATCCTGATCGACATCGAGTTGAGGAACGTCGTCGGGTGTCAGGCCGCCCGCTCCGTCGGCGCTGCAATGACGAATCAGCGTCGTCAGCGCCTCCTCGACGCGGCACATGAGGCAGCCGATGCTTTCGTCGACGCCCGGCACCCCGAAGAAGCCGGCCTCCACGGTCAGCCTGCCGCGCGACACGTACGCGACGATGTCCAGCAGGTGCGTGCGCCGTTGGCGCGGGCTGCGGATGCCCGGTGCCGGCTCGGGCGGCCCGCCGTACAACGGCGACGACGGCCCCGACAATTGCTCCAGTTGACCGAGGTAGGTAAACAGGATCGGCGCCCGCGGAAACGACGTCAGTGCCTCGTCGCCAGCCTGCGGCTTCGTGTCGAGATAGCGGAGCACGCCATAGCTCGCGCCCTTGCGCGGCACCTCGCGCAGTCGTGCCTTGACCGACTTGATGAGCGTCGACGGATCCGCGACGGTAGCCGGCGTGTCGATCAGTACCGGATAGATCGACGTGAACCAGCCGATCGTGCGGCTCAGGTCGACCGCGTCGCCGAGTGCGTCCCGGCCGTGCCCCTCGACGTCCACCAGCAGCGCGTCGCAGCCGCTCCATGCATGAAAGCCCGCGTGCAGCGCGGCAATGAGCAGATCGTTGGCGTCGGTTCCATAGGCACGCGGCGCCGTGGTTCGAAACGCGTGCGTCAGATCGGCATCGAGCGTGATCGTGCAACTGAGCGACGATTCCTGATAAGCATGCTGAACGATCGAGGTCAGCCCGTGACGCATCAGCGCGACTCGCTTCGGCCCGGCCAGCACGTCGTGCACCCGTGCGTTCACGCTTCGCCAGTAGCGACGATCGTCGTCGAGCGCATCGCCCTGCGCCAGGGCAAGCCACTGGTCGACCCATGCTTTCACGGAGGTCGTCTTCGGGGGCAACGCCGCCGCCGTGCGGGCACGCAGCCGCAGATAGCAATCGGCCAGATCCTGCAGCAGGATGCTCCAGGACACGCCGTCGATCGCCATGTGATGGACGACGATCAGTAGCCGGCTGCTCGACACGCCGGTGCTTTCGAGCCACCTGACCGCCATGAGCCGGCCGCCCTCGAGGTCGAGGCCGCTCTGCGCCGCGTCGATCGCCGCGCGCCACGTGCGTTCGCAATGCCGGCCGGCCGAGTCGATACACGGAACGATCGCAAAATCGACGGTATCGGCGCCGCCGTCGCCGGCAAACGCGTGCCGCATTCCGTCGCCGTGCGCGACGAAACGCGAGCGCAGCACGTCGTGATGGCGCACGACGACGCGGAGCGCCTCGGCCATGATGTTCGCGTCGGGCGTCTCCCCGAGCGGAACGAGCAGTGCCTGGTTGAAGTGCGACCGATCGACGTCGACGCGCTCGACGAACCATTGCGCCGCCGGACCGAGCACCGTCTCGCCGTGCACGGGCCCCTGATCGACGTCGAGACCCGGCGTCTCGCGCACCACCGTCGCCAGACCCGCCACGGTCGTATGCAGGAAGATGTCCTGCGGCTTCAAGTACATGCCGTCGAGCGCGGCCCGCGATACGATGACCGCGGCGAGAATCGAATCGCCGCCCAATTCGAAGAAATCCTGATCGACGCCGACCGACGGCTGGCCGAGAACGTCGGCCCAGATCGCGGCGAGTTTGCGTTCGATGTCGGTCGACGCGCTACGGTCGCCCCGCTCGCGCGCGCGAGGCGGCGGAAGCACGCTTGCATCGAGTGCGCCGCCCGCGTCGAGCGGCAGCCGGTCGAGCACCATGATCGCGTCAGGGTGCATCGAATCCGGCAACGCATGCTTCAATGCCGAACGAACCGCGTTTTCGAGTGCATGCGCATCCGCGTGGCCATCATCCGCGACAAGATAGGCGACCAGCATTTCCTGTGTGTCCTGAACGACGCACGCGCATGCGACGGCGGCCACGCCGGGGACCGCGGAGATGGCCTGCTCGACCGTGCCGATCGCGATAGGCACGGGCCGGTGATGCGCCACCCGTAGCGAAGGATCCACGCACAGCAGGGCGTCGCCGCGGCGTACGACCGGCACGCCGGTGGGTATCAGCATCCGGTCCGGTGGCGCGGTTTCGATTGAAGCTCCCGCAACCGACGCACGGACGGACGCGCCGTCGAAGAAATGCAGTGTTCCGGCCTGACGATCGTCGGCGAACGTCCCGGACGCGCCGAGCGCGAACGCAATGCGCCCCGCATACGACGGCGCCAGCAATTGCCAACCTGCCGGCCCCGCCGCGAACGCGCACAGCGCCGAACCGGCGTCCGCGCACCGCACCGGGACGAAGTACGCCGCTGTGGGTGCCCGGCTGGTTGCGGCGAACGACGTCAACGGTTGCGGATGTTCGCCGTAAGCCACGAGCGCGCGTGCTCGCCCGATGCCGACAACATCGGCACGCTGCAACAGAAGCGACGGGAGGATGAGCGACGGGCCGTCCGCGAGCAAGCGGTCGAGTTCGGCGTACGCGAGGTTCGCGACCGCCGGATCGCCGGAAGCAAGCGCTTCGATCGACGCCCGCCCGGACAGTCGCGCCGCGCCGCCGACCACCACGGCCCAGGCCAGCGCCGCTGCAGACAGCCAGCCATGCGCGCCATGCGGAACGAGCACCGTTGCGTGGGCGTCGAGATGGAGCAATTGACCGACATAGTCGAGCAACGGCTCGACCGCCGACGCTTCGCCCGCGGCAACGCCGTCGCCACGCGCGGCGACATCGCGCGCATGCACCACGTCGATCGCATCGATCTCCCAGCCGGACCAGCCGTCGCCACGCCCGCGGCACACGGCGTCGGCCGTGTCGCCCGACACGGTATGGCACGCGCCGACGGCGCGGATCGCGAGCAACGCGACCGCGCGCTCGGCGACACTGCGCATCCGGAGTTCGACACGTTTGCCGACACCGATCCCGGCGGCATCCAGTTGCGCACGAACGGCGCGCACGGCATCGTGAATCTCGCCGTGGCGGATCGCGCGATCGTCGAATTGCCAGACCACGCGCGATGCATCCTGCGTCATATCGGATTCGGCGCAACCGGCGCGGCCGACGAACGCATCGGCCGCGGCAATGCGGTTTCGCGCATCGTCGACAGGCTCGGCCGCGAGCGCGTACTGGTGCAAAGGACGGCTCGCATCGGTCACCACCTGTCCCACGAGGTGTGCATACTGGCGCGCGAATCGCTCGATCGTTCCGATGTCGAACAGATCCGTATTGAACGTCCAGGCGGTCAGATAGTCGTCGCCGAGATCCTGCACGTTGAGCGTCAGGTCGTGTGTCGCGCCACGCGTACCGGTGCTCGATGCGGCGAGGCGTTCGCGATAGAACGGCGCGCCGCTCCCGCCTTCGGCCGCGAAATCGCCGCGAGCCTGGTTCCAGTTGTACATCACCTGGTAGATCGGCGATCGGCTCGGATCGCGCGCCGGACGCAGTGCATCGACCAGCAGCGGAAACGGATAATCCTGGTGATCGAGCACGCGCAGCATCATGTCGCGCGTGCGTCGCAGCAGCGCGTCGAACGAATCGTCCGGCCGGACTTCGCACGCGAGCACGACCGTGTTCACGAAATGACCGACCACGCTTTCGCTGCCCGGCGCATTGCGCCCGGAAGTCGGTGCGCCGATCATCAATCGCGCCTGCCCGGTATGAAGGTGAAGATGCAATTGATAGACGGCGAGCAGCAGCATGTACGGCGTCACCCGCAGCAGCCTGGCCGTGTCGCGCACCTGATGCGAAAGCGCCGCCCCGAGCGGCCGGTCGTAGATGCGGCCATGCTCGGTTTTGCGCGGCGGGCGCAACCGGTCGGTCGCCAGGCTCAGCACCGGAAATCCGTGTGCCAGCTCGCGCCGCCAGAACGCCGCGAGATGCTCGCCGTCCGCCCCGTCGAGCCGCGCGCGCTCGTGTTCGACACAATCCTTGTACTGCACCGGCAGAGGCGGCAACTTCAGCGGCTCCCCCGCGCAAGCGAGCCGGTAAAGCGCGCGCAGCTCGTTGAGCAGGATCTCGAGCGACCAGAAATCAGCGGCGATGTGGTGAACGTTCAACAGCAGCACCACGCGAATCGCGTCGGCACCGTCGTGTTCGTTCAGCAGCAGCTTGAGCCGGATCGGCGACTGCGTCAGGTCGAACGGGCGATTCGACTCTTCGTCGATCCACCGGCGGATGGCGGCTTCGTCGGCCGCGAACACGCGATCGACCGAGAACCGCGCACGCGCTTGCGACCCTACCTGCTGACGCGGCTCGCCGTCGATCACGCGGTACGCGGTGCGCAGGATCGGGTGGCGCGCGATCAGATAGTCGACGCAGCGGTGCAGCGTGGATAGGTCGACGTCGTCGTCGAGACGCGTCGCGTATGTCACGTTGTATGCCGCGCTGTCGGGATTGAGCTGATGCAGCGACCAGAGCGACTTCTGCGCGAACGAAAGCGGGTAGGTGCCCGCCGTCCCCGCAAACTGCTCGAGCAGCGCGATGAGCGTCGCCTTGTGGGTCTTCAGCTCGTCGACGAGCGAAGGTGTCACGGCGCCCTTCGGCGCCTTGTATTGCAGCTTGCCGTCCTGGGTCCACAGCTCGATTCCGCGCCCGGCCAGTTCGTTGATGAATTCGATCGAGCTCACAGCTCTCCTCCTTCCATTTCCACGCCGAACGTCGCTTCTGCGGACACCACGTCGATCCGGTCCGCGGCGCGCGGCGGCGATGAGCCATCGAGCGCCCGCGGCTCGCCGCGATCGAGCGTCGCCACGATGGTGCGCACGACGTCGTCGATGGTCGCGCCTTCGAGCAACCGTCCGAACGGGACGTCGACGCCCAGCTCGCCGCGCAATGCATTGCGGAATTCCGCGGCCATCAGCGAATCGAGCCCCAGCTCGATCAGCGGGATATCCGGCGCGATCCGCTCGGTCGACGTATGCAGGGTCGCGGCGATCGCATCGGTCAGGTGTCCGCGCAGCACCTGCATGCGCGCGTCGTCCGGCAACCCCGCCATGCGCTCGCGCAAGTCGGGGCCGGCACCGGCCGGGCGATGCGCCGGCGGCGCCGGCGGCACGAGCGCGGACAACAGCGTCCCCATCGCCCGGCTCGGGCTGCGCTTGATCAACGTATCGACGTCCACGCTCCAGATCTGCGTCTGCCCGTCGGGCTCGGCCACCAGCGTGTCGAACAGGCGCAGGGCGACGTCCGGCTCGATCGGCTCGAGGCCGAACGAAGCGATGCGGCGCAGTTGCCGCGCGTCGAGCTGATCGACCATCCCGTTGCCGCCCCACAGGCCCCAGTTCATCGTGTGTCCGGGCAGGCCGTCCTGGTTGCGCAATGCCGTCAGCGCGTCCACGTAGGCGTTCGCGGCGGCGTACGCACATTGTCCCGGGGAGCCGATGCAAGCCACGATCGACGAAAACGACACGAAGTGCCGCAGCGGCAGATGCGCGGTCGCGCGATGCAGATTCAACGTTCCCGCGACTTTCGGCGCGAGCACCTTCAATACGTCGGTCATCGGCTGGGTGGCAAGCAGGCCGTCATCCAGCATGCCCGCCGCATGCAGGACGCCCACGAGCGGATGCGCGGAATCCGCCTCGAGCGCATGGACGAGCGCGTCGACGTCGGCGGCCGCGGCGACGTCGGCCGCCACGAATTCGACGATCGTGCCGTGCGCATCGGCGATCGAGGCCAGCCGTGCGCGTTCGCTGTCGGCGGGCAACTGACGGCTGGCCGACACGATCTTCGGCACGCCGTTGCGGATCAACTGCTCGATCACCCGCGTGCCGATCGCACCGCGCCCGCCCGTCACCAGATAGGCGCCGCGCGCGAGCGGTTGCGCCGCGCCGGCGTCGCGTGCGACGAGCCGCGGGACGTATACGGCGTCGCCATGCGACACGAACTGCGTCTCGCCGCTCTGCGCGGCGCCCGCCAGCGCAGCCAGCGCGCTCGCGCACGACGTCGCATCCGGCGCCGGCAGATCGACCGCCAACACCGGCATGTCGCCGCTCTCGTGCATCAGGCTGCGGGCGATGCCCCAGGCGGCCGCCTGAAACGGCGACACACGCACGTCGATGCCCGGCACGCGCTGCGCCGCCTGGGTCACGATGCATACGGTCGGCGGGCCCTCCGGCCAGCGGGCCGACTGCACTTCGCGCCAGACGTTCGCGAAGCGCCGGTAAGCTGCGCCGACAGCGGCGAGCTCGTCTTCCGATGTCGCATCGTCGATTGACGGCCACGTGTAGAGCAGCACGGTGGGTCGCGCATCCAGGCCTGCGAGCGCCTCGTCGAGCGCGGCGCGAATGCGCCGGGCGCCGTCCTCTCCATCGAACGGGTCGTTGGCCGGCAGCGCCGCGATCGCACATGCGTCGCCAGCGCCGTCACATGCACGCGGCAGCATCGCATCCAGTGTGGAACCGTTGCCGATCAGCACGACGTTCGCGCGTGCGGCGGCCGCTTCATGCGTGAGCGCAAGCGGGCGCCAGACGAGCGTGTTCAGCGCGACAGGCCGCGCGGCCGGTTGAAATCGGCGCGGGTCGACGGCCATCAGCCGCAGTCCGGAGACGACGGCGACGCAGCAGCCCGCGTCGTCGTATAACCAGAGATCCGCGGTGGCCAGGCTTCGCTTCACCCGGGCTCGCACCGCGCACCACGCCGCCCGCACGCCGGCCATCGGCAAGCAGGCGATTCGTTCGATGCCGATCGGCACGAAGGCGGTGTTCAGCTCCGCATCCCACAGCGCGCCCGCGACGGCCTGAAACGCATTGTCGAGCAGCGCCGGATGAACGATGCGGACGAGGTCGTCCGTGCCATCCGGCTCCATGTCGATTCGGACCAGCGCCGCATCGCCGCCTCGCGACAGCGCGCGAATCGAGCGAAACGCGCCGCCATACGCGAGGCCGGTCGCATGCAAGCGCGCGTAGAAGCCGTCGACGGGCAACGCGTCGCGGCATTGCGCGCGCCATGCGTCGAGCGTCGGCACATCGGGCACGACGTGCGCCGTCCCGATCCGCGCAGCGCATTGCAACGTCCATTCGGGCTCGGCGGCGGCCGTGTCGTGACACGCGTGAATGTCGATCCGCGCGCCTTCGTCGCCCGGCTGTTCGGCACCGGCCGCGTGCACGACGGTGCCGAACGTCACCGCCTTGCCGGGCTCCAGCGTGAGCGCGTGATCGAACGACACCGCTTGCGCGACGAGCCAGCGGCCGGCCGCGGATGCCGCGTCGGCGCCATCGCGCCGCGATGCGGCATCGAGCAGCGCCTCGACGAACCCTGCCGCCGGAAAAACGAGTTGCCCGTGCACCCGGTGCCCGCCCAGAAACGGCAGATGCCGATCGGACACCTGGCTCTCGTAGCGACGCGGGTCCGATCCCGGGATCGCGAGGCGCCGGCCCAGCACGCCGCGATCGGCGGCCCGACGCGGGTCGGCCGCGCGCGTCAGCACGTGCGCCCGCTGCGCCGGCTCCCGCGCATTCACCCAGTAACGGGATGCTTCGAGCGGGTACGGCGGCAGCACGCCGCGGCGCGCGGCCTGCCGCATCGGCACACCGGTGCGGGAGCGCTCGTACGCATGCCAGTCGACACGACGGCCGCACATGTAGACATGGCCCAGTGCGCGCAACAACTGCTCGGTCTCGCGCCCGTCGCTGTTCATCGACGGCAGCGCGATCACGTTGTCACGGTCTGCCCGCTCCGCCATGCATGCGGTGACGAGGCTCGACAGCGTCTTGCCGGGCCCGATCTCGACGAGCGTCGTCACCTTGTCGTCGAGGAGCGCGCCGACACCCGCGCGGAAGGCCACCGTGGCCCGGACATGCTCGACCCAGTACGCGGGGTCGCACAGGCGCTCGAGCTCGAATCGCCCCGTCACGTTGGACACGATCGGAATCGCCGGCGCGCGATACCGCACGGTCGCGGCGACCGCGCCGAATTCGGCCAGCATCGGCTCCATCAGCGGCGAATGGAATGCGCGCGATGCCGCCAGCGCCTTCGTCGCGATGCCGCGCGACGCGAACAGCCGCGCGATCGATTCGATGGCGTCCGGGTCGCCCGACACCAGCACGCTCTCCGGTGCGTTGTCCGCGGCGATCGCGACCCGTCCGGGGTAGTCGCGCACGGCATCGGCGACGTGACGCACGCTGGCGAACACCGCGAGCGCGCGGCCCGGCGCGGTGAGCGTATCCATCAAGCGCCCGCGCGCCGCCACGAGGCGGCAGCCGTCCTCGATCGAGAACACGCCGGCGATGCACGCAGCCGCGTACTCGCCGATGCTGTGGCCCATCACGACGTCGGGCACGACGCCCCAGTGCATCCACAAGCGTGCGAGCGCGACTTCGAGCGCGAACATCGCAGGCTGCGTGTGACGCGTGTCGTCTATCCGGTCCTGATGGTCGCCCCACAGCACGTCCGCGAGCGACAGTTCTCCTTGCGCCTCGATATGACCGTCGCACGCGTCGAATACGTCGCGAAACGGCGCGAAATCCCGATAGAGTTGCCGAGCCATCCCGGCGCGCTGCGCGCCCTGGCCGGTAAACAGGAACGCAAGGCGGTCGCGCGCGCCGCCGGGCTGCCCGCCCAAGACGGCCGTGGCCCGCGCCGCGTCCGACAGCGCATCGAGCAGCGCGTCGCGAGAATCCGCGACGATCGCCACGCGATGCCGATGACTGTCGCGCGCGACGCGCAGCGCGCTGGCGACCGCGTCGGGCGCCAACGATGCGTGTGCCCGCACGTGCGCCGCGCAGTCTTCGATGGTCTGCTTCAGCATCGGCGCCGTGTGTGCGGACAACGGCCAGATGTCGTGACGCGCGTGCCCGGCTGGCGCGACGTCCGCATCGGGTTCCGCAGCGCGCGCCTCCTCCCACGCCTCGACGATCAGATGCGCGTTCGTGCCGCTCATGCCGAACGAGCTGATCGCCGCCACGCGCCGGCCCGGTCGCGACGACGGCCATGCCGCATGCTCGGTCGCGACGCGAATGCGGTTGGCATGCCAATCGACGTGCGCGGTCGGCGTATCGAAATGCAGGTGCCGCGGCAGTTCGCCCTTTTGCAGCGCGCAAACGACCTTCATCAGCCCGGCGACCGCGGCGGCCGACTCGAGGTGCCCGATATTCGTCTTGATGCTGCCGACGTACAGGTCGCCGGTGCGATTCGCATCTCGGCAGTACACGTCCTCGAGCGCACGCAGCTCGATCGGATCGCCGAGCGGCGTGCCGGTGCCGTGCGCCTCGACGTAGTCGACGTCGGCCGGCGATACGCCGGCGTGCTCGAGCGCCTCGCGGATCACGTCGCGTTGCGCACGGCCGTTCGGTGCCGTCATCCCGTTGCTGCGCCCGTCGTGATTGACGGCGGAGCCGCGGATCACCGCCCGGATCGGCCTGCCCTGCGCGCGCGCATCGGACAGCCGCATCAGCGTGACGACGCCGCAGCCTTCGCCGCGCACGTAGCCGTCGGCGGCCGCGTCGAAGGTCCGGCAGCGACCGCTCGGCGACAGCGCCTGAAGCTCGCTCAGCGCGATCGTCATCTCCGGCGACAGCATCAGGTTGACGCCGCCCGCGAATGCGACATCGGACTCGCGGGCGCGCAGGCTGTGGCACGCCAGATGAACGGCGACGAGCGACGACGAGCACGCGGTGTCGAGATGCAGCGCCGGGCCATGAAATCCGAACAGATAGGAAATGCGTCCGGCCGCGAAGGGCCGCGCGGTCCCGAGCGACGTCTGCGCATAGCTGAGCGCGTCGCCCGACACGCTCTCGCTGACACGCGCGTAGTCGTCGACCGACGAGCCGACGAACACGCCGGTTCGGTACGACGCGATCGTTTCTCGCGAAAAGCCGGCGTCCTCGAGTGCACGCCACGTGCATTCGAGCAACAGCCGCTGCTGCGGATCGATGTGCGGGGCCTCGCGCTCCGACACGCCGAAGAATCCCGCATCGAAACGATCGACGTCGTCGATGAACCCGCCATGCCTGCTGTAGCTCGTGTCGCGACGGCCCGGCCGCGGATCGTAGACCGCATCGGTCCATCGGTCGGCCGGCACGGGGCCGACGGCGTCGGTGCCGGCCGCGAGCATCGACCAGAGCGCGTCGGCGGAATCCGCGCCGCCGGGCAGGCGGCAGCCCATGCCGACGATGGCGATCGGCTCGTTCATCGCGCTGCGCGCCTGCGCCAGTTCGCGTTGCAGCGCGTCTATCTTCAGCAGCGCCTGCTTCACGGGGGTAAGGGGCGCGGCAGGCGCCCGATTGGACTCGATCATGTGTACAACTCCAGACGTTCGCGGAACGGGACTGCCGGGGGATGCGCTCAGCGCTGCAGCGCTTTGAGCAGTAGCGCTTCGGCCTGCTCGTCGGAGAGCGCCGCAAGCTGCTCCGCGGTGTGCGACGCCTCGGCGCCGCCGTCGACCGGCGCGGAACGCGCGTGCGGGGCGGCCGACGCGGGCGCGTCGCTCGATCGCAACGCATCCGCCGCGCCCTGCATCCGCGCCAGGTGCGCCGCAAGCTGCTCGACGTTCGAACAGTCCCACAGCACGGCCGCGTCGAACGTCAGCCCGATCGCGTGCTGCACCTTCAACGAAAACTGGAGCGCGCTCATCGAATCGAAACCCATCTCGACCCATGCGGCCGTGCGCGACACCTGCGTCTCGGCGATCCTGAGCCGCTCGGCGACGATCCGTACGATCCGGTCCGCGATCTCGCGCTCGAGCAGCATCGGTCCGGAAAGGGTCGAGGCCGGAGAAACGCTCGGCGTCACCGCGCCGTCCCGCGAAGCGCCGGCATCCTTCGCATAGGCGCCGTCGGTCCAGCTGGCGACGGCGCGCAACTCGCCTTGCAGGTACGCACGGCGACACAGCGCGCGCGCGATCTTGCCGCTGGAGGTTTTTTCGATGGTCGCCGGTTCGACCAGCACGATCGCGTGCGGCGTGACGCCGAAGTCCTCGCCGATCGCGACCACCATCGCGCGCAGCGTTGCGTCGAGGTCCATCGTCCGGCGCGCGGTGCGACCGACTTCCTGGATGATCACGAGCTTCTCTTCCCCGTCCGCCTGCACCGATACGGCGGCGCCACACCCGCGGCGCAACGCCGGCACGGCGTCCTGCACGCACGCCTCGATATCCTGCGGATACAGGTTGCGCCCGCGAACGATCAACATGTCCTTCACGCGGCCGGTCACGTACAGGCGGCCGTCGACGATCGCGCCCAGGTCGCCCGTGCGCAGGAACGGACGTGCGTCGGGTTCGGCGCCGGGTTCATCGTCGAAGTGCGCGCCGAACGTCGAGCGCGTCGCTTCCGGGTTGCCGTAGTAGCCGACGCCGATCGCGCCGCCGCGCACCCAGATCTCGCCGACACCGTTCTGGTCGGCCACCGGCCGGCCATCGGGGCCTGCGATCCGGATTTCGGTGCCGGGCGGCGTGCCGCCGCACGACACGAGACTCTTCGCGTTCGCGTCGCCGGGCCGAACCGGTTCGACGATGCCCGCGGCGAGCTTCACGTTATCGACGTCCAGATAGTAGGCGCCTTCGCCACGCGGCACGCCCGACACGATCAGCGTCGCCTCGGCCATCCCGTAGCACGGATAGAACGATCCGGGCGCGAAGCCGTGCGGGCGTGCGGCGTCGATGAAATCGGTGACGGTCTGGCGATGAATCGGCTCCGCGCCGCAGAACGCGACGCGCCAGCTGGACAGATCGAGCCGCGCCCCGTCGTCGGTTCCGCTGAGCGCGGCGGCGGCCAGCGCATATGCGAAATTCGGCCCGCCGGACGTCGTCGCACGGTGCGCGGAAATCGCGCGCAACCATCGGCCCGGCTGCTGGACGAACGCCACGGGCGACATCAGCACGACGGACAGCCCGATCGACGCGAGCTGCAACGGCATGGACAGTCCCATGTCGTGATAGAGCGGCAGCCACGACAGCATGCGCGTGTCGCGGTCATGCTGCATCAGCGTGGCGATCGACCGTTGATTGTCGATGATGTTGCCGTGCGTGATCATCACGCCCTTCGGCGTGCCCGTCGATCCGGACGTGTATTGGAGGAACGCGATATCGTCCGACGCCGGCAGGCGCGGCAACGCCGACGTATCCCGCGCGCCCGCCTCGACGAGCGCCTCGTACGTGACGAGCCGGCAGCCGGTGAAAAGCTGCTGCGTTGTGCGCAGGGTCTCGAGCGTAGCGATCGACGTCGCCGGCGCGACGATCAGCGTCGCGCCGCAATTGTCGGCAATCGCGTGCAGCTTGGCCCACTGCGCGACCTTGCGTACCTGTTGCGGATGATAGGCCGGCACGGCGACGCGCCCCGATGCCAGACATCCATAGAAGGTGCAGACGAACTCGGCGCTCGTCGGCAACAGCAGCAGCACGCGCGCGCCCGGCTCGGTCAGTTGCGGGAGTCCGCGCGCAACCCGCATCATGCCGGCATGCAGATCGCCGAACGTGCTTTCGCTTTCGATCGCTTCGCCGTCGCGCAGGATGGTCAGCGCGACACGATCGGGGTCCCGCTCGGTGTGATGGGCGAGGGTCTCGATGATGGAGGTCGGTTCGACTTCCATCTGAAACACGTTCGGATTCGGATGCGTCGTCATGGTGTGTCCAGAATGAGGTCCGTACGAGCCGCCGCGCGACCGCGGCAGCCCGCGCACGGGTGTGATCTCACGCGTCTCGCAGGAATGCGTCCGCGATCGCGCGGCGATTGAGCTTGAGGTTGCGCGTGCGCAATCCGCTTTCGACGTCGAATGCGCGGTCGGTGAAAATCACCTTCACCAGTTGCCGTTGTGCCGGCAGCGTGCCGTTGACCGCACGGACGAGCTCGCGCAGCGCGTCGGTGACTTCGGGATCGTCCGGCCGGCGCGTCGCGATCACGACACTGAGCCCCGCCTGCGGGCCCGCCATCACGACGGCTACTTCGACACGCGGATCGCGATACAGCAGCGCCTCGATCGGCTCGGGATGGAATTTCTCGCCGTTGCTCGTGATGATCGCGTCCTTCTTGCGGCCGACGACGCGCAAGAAACCGTCGCCGTCGAACTCGGCGATGTCGCCGGTCGCGACCGCATTCGGTGCGATGAAGGTCGCGCGACTATCCTCTTCCGGCGCATCGAAGTAGCCGAGCGACAGCAGGGCATTTCGCGTGACGACGACTTCGCCGTCTTCCAGCAACGAGACGCTGCCGGGTTCGGCCGGCTGGCCGACCGTACCGACGCGCACGTGTCCGGGCTTGTTCCACGCGACCATGCCGGCTTCGGTGATTCCGAATGCCTCGTACAGCTCGATCCCGCAATCCCAGAAGAAATCGAGCGCCGCGCGCTTGATCGGCGCCATCCCGGTGACCATGTAGCGGATGTTGCCGCCGGTCAGCGCGCTCAACCGCTCGGCGAGCGTCGATGCGTCGCTGCCGGGCCCGGCAGCCGCACGCGCCAGCGTATGCAGCGTCTCGTACAGCACCGGCGGCGCGATCACGAACGTCGGCCGGTGCCGCTTGAGCCCCGGAAAGAGTCCGTGGAACGGCACCGACACGAGATCGATCCCGTGATACAGGCAGAAGTAGTACGTCATCCGTTGCTGATAGTTCGCGAACGGCAGGAACGTCAGGAATCGCTCGCCGGGCACGACGCCGAATGCGTCGCCATACAGACCGAGCAGGTGCGCGGTGCCGCCGCGGCTCATCACGAGCCCCTTGGTCCTGCCCGTCGTGCCTGAACTGAACACGAGCGAATGGGTATCGGGCACATGCTCGACGCGCACCGGCTCGATACGCGTGTGCGAATCGCCCCGGCCGGCCGGATCGATGTCCACGATCCGCCCGCCGATCGTCTCGGCGGCATCGAGCCATCGTGCGTCGACGGCCAGCGCGCTCAGCCGGTAGCGCTCGATCAACGCGCCGCACGTGTCGGGCAGGCCGTCGTTCGGGAAAGCGACCGACACGCAGCCGAGCTCGATGCACGCGAGATCCCACACCATCCACGGATAACCGTTCGGCGCCGCGATGCCGACGCGCGCGCCCGGTACGAGGCCGATCGCCTTGCCACGCTCGACCGTGGCGAGCACGTCCTCGAACAGGTCGTGAAAGGTCCGGACGGTTTCGGCGCCCTTGTCGTCGACGAAGGTCAGGGTATGACTGCTGCCGCGCAAACGCGCGACGAGATCATCGAAGGTCATCATCGGCGTTTTCCCGTCAAGCGTGCGCGACGCCCTCCGCGGACGCGTAGTACTTTTGCGCGGCGCTCTCGTACATGTTCCAGAACAGCTTGCACGTGTGGCGCACCGCGAACAGCGCGTCCTGTTGCATCTGCGCGGTCGTGCACAGGTCGGTCACGAGCGAGATGCCCTCGGCGACGTGCGCGACGTCCTCTTTCTGGTGAACCGAGAAAAACCGCGTGTCCTCCTCGGTGAGCCCGTAGCACTTCGCCAGAATGGAGTGGCGCGCGTCGCCCGCGCGGGTTTCCAGGCTCTGCCCTTCGCTCGCGATCATCACCGCGGCGGCGCCGATATGGTAGGTGCCCTCGCCCTTGCAGTTCTCGAGGCGATAGTCGATCAATTCACGCGTGGCCGCGGACGGCGTCCATGCATCGCGCTCCTCGTCGCTGATGTTTTGCGCGCGAATGAAGTCTTCCATGAGCTCGACATGGTTCTTCGTTTTCGAGAAGCGCCCGGTTTCCTCTTCGAACAGGTTGTACAGCAGCCGGCGCTTGTGGTCGGGAAACGGGCAGCGGAAGTACAGATTCTCGATGTACTCGAGAAAGTACCGGGTGATCTGGTATCCCTCGAGCGTGATGATCTTCAGCAACCGCCAGTTTTTCTGAGGCGTGAACAACTCCGCGAAGATCGGATGATCGAGCGTGAGCTGCTCGTCCAGCGTGTCGCGCAACGCGCGGGAAAACGTCGCTTTGTCCATCAGCACGGCTTCGTTAGTGAGGGTCATGATCGTTCCCTGTCGGTGAGGTAACCGGCAATGTAATGGCGGCTTTCAAGGCTGAAACCTGTCCGTTCGGGCGAGTGTCTCGCCTGTACGCCAACCCTGTACGTCAGTGCAGGTAGGCAGTGCGATGGCATGACGCTATAAAGCGGAACCCCTACGGCACTTGGAGAATCCGATGGACGATCACGCGACCGTGTTCGCTACGCTTACCGAACTGATTCCGCAGATTGCCGCGCTCGATATCGCGCCGGACATGCTGACGCGGGAAACGTCGCTCACATCGGATCTGATGCTCGATTCGATTTCGCTGCTGTCGCTGATGGCGCTGACCGAGGATCGGCTCGGCGTCAGCTTTGCATCGCACACGGAACAGGTCGCGAACCTCGAAACCATCGGCGACGCGGTCGATCTGGTGGAAACGCTGTTGTCCGTGAAAGCGTAACGAGATGACGATGAACGATCATCCGCTCGATGCACGCATGATGCCGTCGGCCGGCGGCTACGGCCGCGTCTGCCTGCTGGATGCCGGCGACCTCGACGCGCTGCGCGCGGCGGCCGGCGCGGGCGGCGCGGCGTCCGACGGCAATGCGACGACGGGCACGTACGCGCGCCTCGCGAAACTGCGCGAGGCATTGAACGTATCGGGTTCCGGGCGGCTCGCCATCGTGATCGACGATCCCGACCTTCGTCGCACACGCGAATTCGCGTCGTTGCCCCGAACCCTTTCGGCCGCGCTCGACGTCGCGGCGGCATCCGTCGCGAACGCATGCATCGTCGTGCTCGGCGATGCGCTTGCCGATGGCACGACGGCCTTCGGCGACGCGGGCGCGTCATCGCTATCGTCCGTCGACACGCTCGCCGACGCGGTTGCCGACACCGTGTTCGAAGTACGCCGCCGTATCGATACGTACTTCGAGCAAGCGCCGCTGGCGTTGCCTGCCGACGCTGCCGGCGCGGCTTGCCTGCTGACGGCCGAAGCCGTACTTGCGTGGCTTGCGATGGAAGCGTCGCCCGGTCTTCACGTCGTGCATGGCGAGCGGCGCATTGCGTGGCGCGAACTCGCCGAAACCGTCGCGCGACGGGTGCCGATTCCGACCCGAACCGATGCTGCCGAGGCCGAAGCGGACGCCGTTCTCGCGCTGCTCGAAACGAATCTGAAGCATGCCGAACGGATGCTCGGGTACGCGGACGGCGCGCACGTGCCGCCGCCCGGCATCCCGTCTCACCGACTGCGCTGCGACGGCTTCGACTGGCAGGGCCGGATCGCCGCGCGCGTCGCCGCTCACGCCGCCCGGCACGAACGGCGCGACGCGCCCCGATTTGTCGACCTGCCGTCCGCGCGCCGGATCACGACCGGCAGCGGGCACGCGTACCTGAGTGCCGGGCGCGGCCCCCGCGCCATGTTGCTGATCAACGCATTCGGCATCCCGCACGACGTGTGGCACGGCTTCGCGACCGGATTGGCGCCGGATTTCTCGCTCTATCTGGCGGACGACGCGGGCGACACGCCGGCCGACGCAGGACTGACACGCGCGTACTATTCGGGCCCCGATGCGCCTGCGCGCTACGCGCGAAGCGTGACTGAACTGCTCGACGTCGAGGGAATCGACGCGATTCATGTCGCGAGCTGGTGCGGGGGCGCCCGATATGCGCTGGCGCTCGCCCGCGCCCTGCCCGGCCGCATCGCGTCGATGAGCCTGATCGCCCCGTCGTTTGCCGGCGCTCAGGACTACGACGGCGCGGACAGCGCCTACGAAAACAATCTCAACACGATGTGCTCGCTCGTCGCGCGCATGCCGAAGGCCGCGGCCAGCATGGCCAGATCGATGACGGGGCTTCTGGACAAGCGGGCGCGAAACGACGCGCTCGAAGGCGGCCATGCGTCGATGTTCGCGCTACC
The DNA here is from genome assembly GCF_001547525.1 of Burkholderia anthina. Lineage (GTDB taxonomy): Bacteria > Pseudomonadota > Gammaproteobacteria > Burkholderiales > Burkholderiaceae > Burkholderia > Burkholderia semiarida. The sequence continues at coordinate 587,404 of NZ_CM003769.1, read as the reverse complement.
CGACTCCGCGACCCGTCACTGGCTGCACGCGCCGTTCGTGTCGGCGGCGAACATGATCGAGTACAGCGGGCAATTGCTGAATTTCCGCGCGCACTGCATCGAGGCCGAACGCGACACGTCGATCGCCGGCATCCCCGCGCTGCTCGTGACCGGGGAATACGACGAAATGACGTGCGCGATCCGCGCGCGAGCCATTACGTCGGCACAGCTTCGTCCGATCCAGGTCGAGCTTCAAGGCGGCAGTCATCACATGGTTCATCAGAATGCGGCGCTCCTGGCAAAGCTCGTCGGCACTTTCGTCGACGCTCCGGCCGTGACAGCCGACGCACTGCCGCATCCGAGACTGCGAATCGTCCCGGCGGCCGACCGTGTCGAAATGGAGATGGAAATGGAGTCGGGCGAACTGTGACGTACGCGCCTTCCGATGCCCGTTCGGACAGTTACAGGCCCGGGGCATCGATCACTAAAGTCGCACTGTGGCAGCAAGCCGGATCCCACGCGGCCGATCGCGTCGTGTCGCTCGCGAACGACGCGCAAGCCAATGCCAACCCGCTGGTCGGAGATTTCGAATGTACGCAAACAGCCTTGTCGAACTGATCGGCGATACGCCGCTGCTGTATCTGAAAAGCCTGTCGAACGAGCACAGGAAAATCCGCGTGTACGGAAAGCTCGAGTGCTACAACCCCGGCAACAGCGTCAAGGACCGGAGCGCGCTTCAGTTGCTGCGCCAGGCCGAGCGCGACCACGGTCTCAAGCCGGGCTGGTCGATCGTCGAATCGACGTCCGGCAACATGGGACACGCGCTGGCGATGCTGTGCGCCACGCGCGGCTATCGCTTCATTTGCGTGCTCGATCCGAAGACACCGAAGACGAATGCCAATCTCGTGCGGGCATTCGGCGGCGAGGTCGAGATGGTCGAACACCCCGACGAAACGGGCAGCTATCAGCGCAAGCGCATTGCGGTCGCGAAAGCGATCGCCGCGAGCGTGCCGAACTGCGTGAACCTCGATCAATACAACAATCCGGCCGCGATCGACGCCCACTATTACTCGACCGGGCCCGAAATCGTCTCGCAACTCGCCGACCGGCTCGACGCCGTGATCGTGTCCGCCAGCACCGGCAGCCATCTGAGCGGAATCGCCCGCTACGTGAAGGAGCGCGATCCCGCAACCCGCGTGATCGGCGTCGAGCCCGACGGCTCGGTCGTGTTCGGCGGCACGTACCGGCCGCATCTGCAGAACGGCGCGGGGCTCAGTTTTCAGCCCGGAAACATCCTGATCGACCTCGTCGACGACACGATGCGCATCGTCGATCGCGATGCATTCATCGGCTGCCGCCGCCTCGCGCTCGACGAAGGCCTGCTGCTCGGCGGCTCGTCCGGCGCGATCGCGCAGGCCGCACGCCGCTACGTCGCCACCCTGCAAGGCCCGGCCAACATCGTGCTCGTGTTCCCCGACAGCGGTACCAAGTATCTCGACACGATCTACGACGATCAGTGGCTGATCGATCACGGCCTCCAGGCCGTGCTCGACGACCTGTGCACCTCCGCGACACCGCCACGCGCCGAAAGCGCAGTGGCCCTCGAAACCACGTGACCCAGGGACACCCATGAACGACTCCATCCGCACCTTGCTTGCCGACGGCGCACGGTATCCGATCGCGTTGCCGAAGGCCAACATCACGCACGTCACGTATCGCTGGACGAACGGCGTCGACGATGCGCTCGGCGCGCAGATCGTCGAACTGATGCGGCGCACGAGCGAAAGCGCGCCGATCATCGGCTTCGCCGAGACCATCACGGACGCGGAAGCGGACCGCTATCTCGACGAACTGCGCTCGAACCTCGCTGCGGAGAAGGTTCGCCTGCTGACGATCTTCGCGAACACCGGGCAACTGATCGGCCTGTGCACGCTGCGCCGCAACGTGAATCCCAACAACCGCCATATCACCGATCTCGCGAAAGGCATGATCCACGACGCCTGTCGCGGCGGCGGCGTGCTGCCTGCCGCGTTCGTCGAGATCGCGCTGCAATGCGATCGGGACAATGTCGAACTGGTGACGCTCGACGTGCGAGACGGCACGCCCGCGCATCGCGTATGGGAACACTACGGCTTTCAGACGTGGGGCACCTTGCCGGACTACGCCCGTGCGAACGGGAAGGTTCATGCCGGCCACTTCATGATGCAGCGCGTGGCGGACCTCAAGGAACGCGCGCTCGGCATGCTCATGGGCCGCGACGCCAATCGAACCGCCGCCAGCGCATCGGCATGAGCGACGCCCTCTACACCGGGCCGATCATCGACTCGCACTGCCACATCGCATCGACGCGCTTCATTCCCACGGCGTTCCTCGAAGGATTCTGCGCCAACATCCATGTGCGGCTCGTCGCCAACGGCATACGGAAATCGCGATCGGAACTGCTCGATACCTACCTCGCGCAAAGTCAGGACCACTTCGGCGATGCACTCGTGGCCGACATGACGTCGGCCGGCATCGGGCAGGCCGTGCTGTTGCTGCCCGACTTCACGTACGTGATGAAAAGCGATCTCACGATCGCCGAGATGTATGCCGAGCATCATGCGATCCTGCAGCGTCACGGCGAGCGCTTTCACGTATTCGGCGGCATGGATCCGCGCTGGGGAGCGGACGGTGTCGCGTTGTTCGAGAAAGGCGTGACCGAGTACGGCTTCTCCGGATTGAAACTGTACCCGCCCTGCGGCTACAGCCCGAGCGACAAGCGCCTTTACCCGCTGTACGAAATCTGTCGCGCCCATCGCTTGCCGGTTCTTCTGCACGTGGGCCCGACCAGCCCGGCGCTCGAGTTCGCGTACTCGCACCCCGATCTGCTCGACCGCGCGGCGTTCGATTTCCCCGACGTGAACTTCATCCTCGCGCACGGCGCCGTCCATCACGTCGACGCCTGCGCGCGACAGTGCGCGTATCGCCCCAACGTGTATCTCGACGTCAGCGCGTTTCTCGGCTCCCAGCATCCGCAGGGGTGGTCGGTCGCGCTCGCCGAGCTGTTCCGCATGAACATCAATCACAAGATTCTGTTCGGCACCGACTGGCCGGTCTTTCGCAACTCGGGCGGCCATCGCAAGGTCATGGAGCAGTTCCTCGCGCCCGACGGCCCGCTCGCGTCGGTCGCGCCGGTACAGCGCAAGTGGCTGATGTCGGGCAATGCGCGCGCACTGCTGCCGGCATCGCGCACGATCGATGCGATTGCGTGATTCCGGCCGTCGCGTGCGACGGCCGTCCCGCACGCACTACGGGCTCGCGGCTGCCTCGATGATCGGCGCCCTGCTCGTCTGGACCGCGTGGCCCGGGCATCCGGCCGACGCGATGGCGGAAACCGCCGACACGCTGGACCACTGGCGCGCCGATGAACGGGCGCAGCTCGAATCGATGCGCCTGCCCGCGAACGCCGGCGTCAAGGTTGACCCGTCGAATCGCGTGGCCACGTCCGCACAGGCAGCGCAGCTGGGCAAGCGTCTGTTCTCGGACCCCCGGTTCAGCCGAAACGGCGCGATCGCCTGCGCGAGCTGCCACGCCCCCGATCGCCAGTTCGAAGACGGGCGGCCGCTGGCGATCGGCGTGGGCGTCGGCGTGCGCCGCACGATGCCTGTCGTCGGCGCGACCGATGCACCGTGGCTGTTCTGGGACGGCCGCAAGGACAGCTTGTGGTCGCAGGCGATCGGGCCGATCGAGGATCACAACGAGCACGGCGGCACCCGGCTGCGCGCCGCCCATGTGCTGGCCGAGCACTACCGCGACGCCTACGAGCCTCTGTTCGGACCGCTGCCCGACCTGAGCGCGCTGCCGCGCGACGGCGGCCCGCTCGGCACGGACGCGGAGAAAGCTGTCTGGCAGGGGCTCGACGAACGCACCCGCACCGACGTGTCGCGCGTGTTCGCGAATCTCGGCAAGGCGATCGCGGCGTACGAAGCGACGCTACGGTACGGGCCTTCACGCTTCGATACCTATGTCGACGGCGTCCGGACCGGCGATCCGGTCAAGCTGGCCGCGCTGACCCCGACCGAAAAGGCAGGCCTGCGCCTGTTCATAAACAAGGGCCAATGCATGACCTGCCACACCGGGCCCATGCTGAGCGACCGTCAGTTTCACAACATCGGCGTACCGCCGCGCAGCGGGACGGCTGCCGACACCGGTCGCGCGGCGGCGGTCGACAAGGTGCTGCACGACGAATTCAACTGCATGGGGCCGTTCAGCGACGCGAAGCCCGAGCAGTGCGAGGAACTGCAATTCATCTCGACCGACGACCCGCAGATGCTCGGCGCATTCAAGACGCCAAGCCTGCGCAACGTCGCACTGCGGCCGCCGTACATGCACGCGGGTCAATTCGCGTCGCTGGACGCCGTGATGCGCCACTACGCGGACGCACCCGCGGCCGCGATCGGGCATAGCGAACTGAAGCGGATCGCGTTGTCGGACGACGAGCAACGGCAGCTCGCCGCGCTGCTCGGTGCGTTTTCCGGCCCTGTCGTCGAGCGCTGATCGTCCGCGCCGCCGCGCGTCAGCGTGATGCGTCGCGCACGGCGACGCCCATCACCTTGACCTGGCCGCCGAACGGCAACGCAGCCGCCTGATAGACGGTCCGCGCAGGCCGGCGATCCGCGGGAAACAGATCGGCATACACGCCATTCACTTCCGCGAGCGCGCCGATGTCGGAGAATGCGATGTCGACGAACACGAGATCCCCTGGGCTGAATCCCGCCGCTTCGAGCGCACGGAACAGGTTCGCGAACGCGCGTCTCGCTTCTTCGGCCGGCGTACCCGGCACGTAGCGGCCGTCGGCGTCCAGCGAAAGCTGGCCGCTGAGATAGCAGGTGTCGTTGGCGACAACGGCATGGCTGATCGGCGACGGCCACTGCGGCAGATCGTTGCCCGACGTCACATAGCGTTTCATGCGCTTCCTCTCCTCGAATCGGGCGGTGCTACCCGTCACGCGATACGCACGGGCATCCGTTCCCGCGTTACAAATAGTGCTTGACGAGCAACTGAAAGAGATTCGACTGCGGCAGCGCGCCGTATTCGGTCGACGACGCACCCGCATTGATCTGCCATTGCAGCGCGACATCGGTTCTGGCGAAGCGATAACGCGCCTCGAGCCAGGTGAGCCGGCTGCGATCGGCGAGGTTCAACCTGACGAAACCGGACAGATCCAGACGCTGGATCCAGGCATCCTGCCACCTGACCATCGCGAAGAGCCCGTCGCGCGTCGTGGGGTCCTGCTGGGCGGCCGCCAGCGTTCGATAGGCGGCGTAGCCGGCCGGGGGGCCATTGCGCAGCGCCTGCCAGCCCGCGCGATCGAGCGCGGCGCCGTCCCGGTCGTACTCCAGCGTGACGGAAAGATTGCGCGACGTCGTGCAGGTCGCGCCGGTCGCGAGCTTCCAGCGGAACGCGACGTCGCTGTACGGCTGCCCGAGCGCGCGTGCAAGCGTCGATGGCCCTCGCCCGCCCGACCACTCCACGTACCCGACGCACGCATTGTTGACGAGATGGACCAGATTGACGCCGAACTGCGGCGAACTGCCGGGCTTTCCGTCGTCGTAGATCACGATCTGCGGCGACAGATCCGAGATGACGCGCTGGCTGAACTGGAGCATCCAGCGCGTGCGCTGATTCGTCGCGCCGAAGTCCGGCGAGAACGATGCGTCGGTTGCGCGATCCGCGATCCGCGGTGCGACGAGCGCGCTGACGGAACCGTCGGCCCACAATTGCTGGCCGCGCAGCATCACCGTACCGAGCCGGTTTTCGCGCAGGCTCGCGGGATCCACCGACGTCACCGAACGGACCGCGTTGTCGCGGAAAAAGTCGGTGGGGTTGTAGCCGGTGGCGACACCGAGCCGCACATTGACGCGGCCTGCCTGCAGCAGCGTGCTGCCGCCGCCCACGCGGCCGTCCACATACAGTTCCTTCAGCGTGTTGATCGCGCCCGAGTCGCCGTCGAAGCGCCACGGACCGTTCAGGTCGAGTCGATCGGCGAAACTGACGCCCCAGCCGTTCGAGAATGCATGGCGCGCACTCAGGTCGAGCGACAGGCGCGTGGCCGTGCGCGTGCCGCCCGGCCGCAGGGTGGCGAAACGCAAGCCGGGTTCGAGACTGAACTGGTACTTGCCGTCGTCGACCTTCTGCACCGGCGTCGCGTCGGCAAGCGCGAGTCCGGCCTCTTCCGCATCGTTTGCATGGCATACGCCCGCCATGCCGGCCAACGCGATACAGGCGATGCCGATTCGCGTCATCATTCCGGCTGGAAACGCGCCATGAAATCGGACTGGAACCAGGCATCCGGAATCTCCCGCGCCACGTAGTCCGCGTATCGCATCACGGTCACGAGATTCGGATTGAGCCCGTCGATGATCACGATCTCGGTCGGCCGCAACGCGCCGAGCTGCTGTTGAAAGCGTCGATAGAAGGCCGTCTTGAGAAGCTTGCCGCTTTCGCTGAAGAAACGTGCCTTCACGGGGCGCGAATCCGTCGTATCGATCCACATCTCGATCGAGTGATAGGTCATGTCGGATACGCTCTGGACGAGCTTCAACCGGTACGCGCGGCGCATCTGGCGCTCGCCGTCCTGCACATCCTCCTCCGCCTCGACCTGCGCACGATATCCCTGCGCGAAATTGACGGTGACCACGTCGCCGTTCGACGCCTGCCCGAGCAACCGTTGCTGCGGCGAAATGCGGATCGTCGCCTTGCTCGCCGGATCGAAAAACCACAGATCGTTGCCGCTCTTGAGCATCAGCTTGTTCGCGTCGCGCGCCGGTGCCGCGAATCGAATCAGGCTGCGAAACTGGCCGCTCGCCGGGTTGATCCGCGAATAGGCGGTCAGTGCGTTCGAATCGGTTTGCTTGCCATCGGTGTATTGGGTCAGCGTGACATTCAGCGTGAACGGTTCGCTCGGGTTGCGAACGGCATCGCTCGCGGCGAGGATGCGCTGCGGATCGGGCGCGGCGTGTGCGGTACAGCAGGCGAGTGCGAGGATCGCGGCGGCGCCCAGGCGCGCCATCGAATGCGTCTGCATCGGAATCTCCGGGGCAAATACGGAATGACGGGGACGAGTGCGGCCCCCGCCCGGAACGGGCGGAGAACCGACTGGCTAGAGGACGTACGGGGACGCTGCGACGCGCAGCTCAGTAGCCCGGATACTGCATCTGTAGCGCGACCCAGGCGGCCGTGCGCTTGCCGAATTCGGACGAGATCGCATTCAGCGATGCATCGAGCGCATGCAACGGATAGCGCGTGACCGGTGCGGACAGCATCCGCGTCGGCGCGTCGACGCCGGCCACACGATCGGGAACGATCGTCAGCCCGCGCCGGGTGCGCACGGGTTCGCGGCTGGCAGCCACCGTGTAGGCGGTCGAGCGGAAAGTCGTCGAATAGGCGTCGGCCTCGAGCACGAGCGCAATTTCGTCGACGCCCGGCGCGATCGGGATACCGAAATCCTCGTGCGACCAGAACGACACATAGTTGGTTGCGATCGTCGCCATCGCCGGCAATCCGAGGCTGAAGCGGTCGGTCGCGATCTCGGACGACCATGCAGGGCGTCCGAGCCGCTCGGCGACCTGCAGCGCGCGTTCGTGCCCGGCGAGCGCCTCGACGAGCGCCAGCGATACCGGAATCGTCGCGGTGACGCCGGTCGTCGTGACGACCTTGCCGTCGGCAACGTAACGCTTGCCGTCGACCCAGCGCGTATCGGCGAACTTCTTGCGCAGATCGTTCATCGAGTACCAATGCCCCGTTGCGCGGCGGCCTTCCAGCAGCCCCGCGCGTGCAACGACCCAGACGCCGTCGCACACGCCGATGATCGTCGCGCCCTTCTTCGCCTGCCCGGCCACCCATGCAAGCAGCGCCGGATCGCTGTCGCGATGCACGGCCGGAACGATCACGTAGTCGGCCCCTTGCGGCACGCGCTCGTCGAACTGCGCGGTGGTTTCGTCCGGAATGACGTTCATCGGCGCCGGGAACATCCGGATCGGGCCCGGCTTCGTCGCGAGCGCGACGAGATCCGCCGCGCCCGATTCGGCCACGATGCCATAGGGAACGACGTAGTCGGTCAGCTCGGTATAGTAGTTTTCGCCGACGACGGCGACGATCGGGCGCGTGCGCCCGAAGCGCGGCTGATAGGCGGGCAGCCGGTCGGCGCGTGCCGCCGCGGGCGCGGCCGCTGCCGGCGCCGACGCTTCGCTCGCGGGCCCCGCATGGGCAACGTTCGCGATGCCCGATGCAAGCGGCGCGAGCAGCAACATCATCCAGTACAGCATGACTTTTCGCATTGAAGCCTCTCCGTGTATGGAACTCATCCAGTAATCAGGCATGGCGCCCGTGCCGGCCGTCATGACGCCGCCGCCGCCGGCAACACGACGTTGAACGTCACGTCGTCGTCGCGCTGCGCGTCCCGGACCTTCAGCGTGATCGTCCACCAGCCGGGCATGCTGAACTTCATCCCCTGCAGCCGATACGCACCGTTTCCGTCGATCTCGACCACGCGGGGGCGCGTCGGCAGACCGTGCCCGTGCTGCGGCATCCCGCCGCTCACGTCGATGCGCGCACCGCGCACGGGCTCGCCCGACGCACGGCTCACGCTAACCGTCCAGACATGGATCCGGTTCAGCGGCGGCGGTGTCGTGGGCGGATCGAGCGTCACGACGTACGCGCCCGACGCCGTCGTTCGCGTCAACGACAGATTCAGACCCGCGGGAACCGACTGCTCGGCCGGTGCGCCGCATGCGCCGAGCATGGCGATGCAGCTCCCGGCGAAGGCTAACATGACGATCCGCCGACGAATCGATTTCATTGACATTTCAACGACGCCCGATGCGGCCGCTCGATCACGCGTAGCGGAGCGCATCGACGATCTCCATGCGCGACGCGCGGCGCGCGGGCAGCAACGCGGACAGCATCGACACCACGAGCAGGCCGATCGCGGTGCCGACGATCAGGTCGTTCTCGCCCCACACGCGAATGATCAGCGGCACCGGCGAGCGGCCCGGCGGCGTCCACGTCAGACCGCTGACATTGATGACGCCGGCGAGCAGCGCCGCGCTGGCGACGCCGAGCACCGCGCCGATCACGCCGAGCAGCAGCCCTTCGCACAGGAACAGGCGCCGCACGCCGGCGCGGCGCAACCCCATCGCGCGCAGCGTTCCGATTTCGACCGTGCGCTCGAACACCGCCGTGCTCATCGTGTTGCCCACGGTAAACAGCACGATCGCGGCGATCAGCAGTGCGACAAAACCGAACAGCGTCGCGAACATCGCAAGCGCTTGACCATAGAACGGGTTCAGCACCGTGTAATCCACGACTTCCGTGTCCGTACCGGCGAATTTCGTTTTGAGCAGCGTCTCGAGCCGCGCCTTCGCGGCAGGCAAATCCGACGTGTGGCGCAACTGGACGACGATCGCCGTGGCCTTCGGCTGCTCGGTGCCGTACACGAGTCGTTGCGCTTGCGCGAGATGCAGGCCGACGTACATGTCGTCGTATTCCTTGATGCCCTGTCGTTCCGCTTTCACGACCTGCAGTTCCGCCACGTTCGGCGCACCGCGCGCGGTCGCCGCAAGCAGTTCGATCCGCCGGCCGCTCGTCCCGGCGGCCGGCGCCGCGCGCGTTCCCTCGGCAAGGGCCGCGATATCGCCCGGAAGCGGCGAGGCAGGCGTGGCGTCCGCGGACTTCCTGGGCGGTTTGCAGTCGGGCACCTTGAGCGGCCCGCACAGTTCGAGTACACGCGCGAGGCCCGTACCGATCACGGCTGCGTCGCCCGTCGTTCCGGTCAGCGCCATCGGCGGGATCGTCACGGGGAAGCGATAGTCGTTCCAGGCGCGCATCCGGTTCTGGTCGTCCACGCGCACGCCGAGCGCGAGCGCGGTACGCGACAACCCCGCGTCGAAGTTGCCCGCGATGCCCTGCAACTGCAGCGTGGGCGTCGCGACGAGCACCATCGTCGCCAGTACCGGGTCGGCCTTCACCGCGTCGATGATCGCTTCGTAGTTGTCGATCCCGTACTCGGAAGGATTGCCGCTGCCGAACTCGTAGAACCCCTTGCGTTCGATCTGCAGGTGGCCGCCGTACTTCACGTAATCGGTTTGCAGACCATACGTGATGTTGCGCGTATAGCCGCCGAACAGCAGCACCGCGTGCGCGCCGACGATCATCGCAAGCAAGGTCGTGATCGAGCGACGGCGGTTGCGCAGCAGATTGCGGAGCGCGAGCGAAAATGTCTTCATGCGAACGCCTCCTGCTCGTCCGTGCGGGTCACGTCGGACACGATCCCGTCGGCAATATGGACGACGTCGTCGCCCGCCGCGATGACCTGCGGATCATGCGACGAAATCACGAACGAGACGCGCCGCTCCCGCTGCAAGCGCCGCATCAGCGCGATGATCTGCTGGCCGGTCTTGCTGTCCAGATTGGCGGTCGGCTCGTCCGCCAGCACGAGGTTCGGCGACGCGACGAGTGCGCGTGCGATCGCGACCCGTTGCCGCTGGCCGCCCGACATCTGTCCCGGACGATGGTGCGCCTTGTCGGCCAGGCCGACCGCATCGAGCATGTCCCGCACCTTCAGCGCCCGCTCGGACTCCGTCAATCGCGTGCCCGCGAGAAGCAGCGGATATTCGACGTTTTCGTGCGCCGTGAGCACCGGCAGCAGATTGAAGTTCTGGAAGACGAAACCGAGCCGGCGGGCACGAAAATCCGACAGCGCGTCGTCCGACAAACGGCCGACCTCTTCGCCCGCCACGACGATGCGGCCGCGATCGGGCCGGTCCACGCACCCGACAAGATTCAGCAACGTCGACTTCCCGCTGCCGGACGCGCCGGCAATGACGGTCAGTCTTCCGTCACGGATGTCGAGCGTGACGTCGCGCAGCGCGGTCACGTTGACGGAGCCCATCAGATACGACTTTTCAACGGCTTCGAGTATTACGGCGTTCATGGTCTCGATGTACGAAGTTGGCAGGCCGCGACAGCACGGTGCAGGACGATCGCGCAGCGCAGAATACCAACTTGCGTGTACGGAAAAACCTGTTCGTTGGGGCAGCGTCCGCGCGCGAACGCGATGCCGGGATGGCATGTCGCGTCCCGCATTCGCGAACAATCACGGCCGGGAGGGATCGTCAACCTGTACCGTCGGACGGCACACGTCGCCGGCCCTTGAGATTACGCTGCACCGTCATCGGCGCGCCGCCCCCGATCGAATCGCGGCCGCGTCTCGTCACGACTTCCGTTCCCAATCGGCATGCCAGTCAAGATCACGCCCTGGTTCATCCTGCATCGCCCGCAACCCGCGGCCACGCACCGGCTGTTCTGCTTCCCGTACGCCGGTGCCGGCTCGCTGCTCTATCGGCGCTGGGCGCTCGATCTGCCCGACTGGATCGAAGTCGTCGCGGTCGAACTGCCGGGACGCCAGACGCGTTTCTCGGAAGCGCCGCCCACGTCGCTGGATGCGATGACGGATGCGTTGGCCACGGCCGCGAGCGGGCTCCTCGACAAGCCATTCGGCACCTTCGGGTACAGTTTCGGCAGTGTCGTCGGTATCGAATGGTTGAAGGAGCTCGATCGACGACGGCTTCGCGGGCCCGTTCATGCGTTCTGTGCAGCGCACCGCGCGCCGCATGTCGCACCGCGTCCGCTCTCGATTCATCGGTTGCCGGAACCGGACCTCATCGGTTGGCTGAAAACGATGGGCGGCACACCGGATGCGTTGCTGTCGGAGCCGGACTGGCTTCGGCATTTCCTGCGCGCGCTGCGCGCCGATCTGGCGCTCGCCGAAGGATATTGCACCGATGCGCCATTCGCGTTGCGGTGCGGGCTGACCGTATTCGGCGGCCTGCACGATCCGCATGTCGATATCGACGCGCTTCGCGAATGGCGCCGCTACAGCGACGGACCGTTCTCCCTTCATCGGTTCGACGGCGATCATTTCTTCATCCATGCCCGGGAACGCGAGCTTCAGGATCGCGTGGTCGCGACGCTGGCCGCACAGGCATAGCTTCGATACGGAGAACCGGTCGCGCCGCATCGGCTGCGAGGTCGTCCCGTCACAGCATCACGCGCTCGATCCCGCCATGGTTGGCGCGTGCGACATAATCGGCCATCCAGTTCTCGCCGAGCACCTGGCGCGCGATCTCGACCACGATGTAGTCCGCTTCGAGGTTCGCGTCCTCGCCGTAGCGCGACAGCCCCTGCAGGCACGACGGGCAGCTCGTCAGGATCTTCACGTCCGGGCCGGCCGCGGTAGCGGCCGCCGGCGCCGCCGCATCGCCCGCCACCACCGGAATCGCACGCAGCTTCGCCGCGCCCTTGCGAATCTCCTCTTCCTTGCGGAAGCGCACCTGCGTCGAGATGTCCGGCCGCGTGACCGCCAGCGTGCCCGATTCGCCGCAGCAGCGATCGTTCTTCTCGATCTTGTAGCCGTCCTTCTCCGAACCCATCAGCTCGTTGACCAGCTTCACCGGGTCCATCGTCTTGATCGGCGTGTGGCACGGGTCGTGGTACATGTAGCGCGTGCCCGTCACGCCGTCGAGCCTCATCCCCTTCTCCAGCAGGAACTCGTGGATGTCGATGATCCGGCAGCCCGGGAAGATCTTGTCGAATTCGTAGCCCGCGAGCTGGTCGTAGCACGTGCCGCACGACACCACCACCGTCTTGATGTCCAGGTAGTTCAGCGTGTTCGCCACCCGGTGGAACAGCACGCGGTTGTCCGTCACGATCTTCTCGGCCTTGTCGTACTGGCCCGAGCCGCGCTGCGGATAGCCGCAGCACAGGTAGCCCGGCGGCAGCACCGTCTGCACGCCCGCCTCCCACAGCATCGCCTGCGTCGCCAGCCCCACCTGCGAGAACAGCCGCTCGGAGCCGCAGCCCGGGAAGTAGAACACCGCTTCCGAATCGACGGTCGTCGACTTCGGGTCGCGGATGATCGGCACGATCTTGTTGTCCTCGATGTCCAGCAACGCGCGCGCCGTCTTCTTCGGCAGGTTGCCCGGCATCTTCTTGTTCACGAAGTGGATCACCTGCTCGACCGCCGGCGGCTTGCCCGTCGTCGCCGGCGGGTGCTGCGTCTGCTTCGTCACGACCTTCTTCAGCATGTCGTTCGCGAAGCGCTGCACCTTGTAGCCCACCCCCATCATCACGCCGCGCGCGACGTTGATCGTCTGCGGATTGGTCGCGTTCAGGAAGAACATGCCCGCCGCGTTGCCCGCGTTGAACTTCTTCTTGCCCATCTTGCGCAACAGGTTGCGCATGTTCATCGTCACGTCGCCGAAGTCGATCTTCACCGGGCACGGCGTCGCGCACTTGTGGCACACCGTGCAGTGGTCGGCCACGTCGTTGAACTCGTCCCAGTGCTTGATCGACACGCCGCGGCGCGTCTGCTCCTCGTACAGGAACGCCTCGACCAGCAGCGACGTCGCGAGGATCTTGTTGCGCGGGCTGTACAGCAGGTTCGCGCGCGGCACGTGGGTCGCGCACACCGGCTTGCACTTGCCGCAGCGCAGGCAGTCCTTCACCGAATCGGCGATCGCGCCGATGTCGGACTGCTGCATGATCAGCGACTCGTAGCCCATCAGCCCGAAGCTCGGCGTGTACGCATTGCGCAGATCGGCGCCCTCGAGCAGCTTGCCCTTGTTGAAGCGGCCGTTCGGGTCCACGCGCTGCTTGTATGCGCGGAATTCGGCGATCTCGTCCTCGGTCAGGAACTCGAGCTTCGTGATGCCGATCCCGTGCTCGCCGGAAATCACGCCGTCGAGCGAGCGCGCGAGCGTCATGATGCGCGCGACGGCCGCGTGCGCGTCCTGCAGCATCTCGTAGTTGTCGGAGTTGACCGGGATGTTCGTGTGCACGTTGCCGTCGCCCGCGTGCATGTGCAGCGCGACGAACACGCGCGCGCGCAGCACGCGCTTGTGGATCGCCTGCGCTTCGTCGAGGATCGGCTTGAACGCGCCGCCGTTGAAGATCGCGCGCAGTTCCGCGCGGATCTCCTGCTTCCACGAGATGCGCACCGTGCGGTCCTGCGTGACGTGGAACACGGTCGCGCCCGGCTGCTCGTCCGCGCGATCGGCGAACTTCTCCGCGAGCGCCTCGTAGCCGAGCTGCACCAGGTAGTGCTGCGCCTCGCGCAGCGGCTGGTCGAGCCGGTCGCGCACGAATTCCCAGCGCGCGCGCACGCGCTTGAGCAGCTCCAGCGCCTGCTGCACGCGGTCTTCCAGCAGTTCCGCGCTCGGGATCTCGTTCGCGTCGTCGGTCTTGCCGAGCGGCAGGTTGCCGCCACGGAAGAACGCCTCGAGCGCGTCGACCAGCTGCAGCTTGTTCTTCAGCGACAGCTCGATGTTGATCCGCTCGATGCCGTCGGTGTACTCGCCCATCCGGTTCAGCGGGATCACGACGTCCTCGTTGATCTTGAACGCGTTCGTGTGCTTCGCGATCGCCGCCGTGCGGCTGCGGTCCAGCCAGAAGCGCTTGCGCGCCTCCGCGCTGACCGCGACGAAGCCTTCGCCGCTCTTGCCGTTCGCCATCCGGATCACTTCGGACGTCGCGTGCGCGACCGCGTCGGCGTCGTCGCCGACGATGTCGCCGATCAGCACCATCTTCGGGAACGCATTGCGCTTGCTCTTGGTCGCGTAGCCGACCGCGCGCAGGTAGCGCTCGTCGAGATGCTCGAGGCCCGCGAGGATCGCGCCGCCCTGCTTCGAGGTCTCGAACAGGTAGTCCTTGATCTCGACGATGCTCGGGATCGCCTCGCGCGCCTGGCCGAAGAATTCGAGGCAGACGGTGCGCGTGTGCGCGGGCATCTTGTGCAGCACCCAGCGCGCGGACGTGATCAGCCCGTCGCAGCCTTCCTTCTGCACGCCCGGCAGGCCGGCGAGGAACTTGTCGGTCACGTCCTTGCCGAGCCCTTCCTTGCGAAAGCGCCGGCCTTCGATCTCGAGCATCTCGGTCTTCAGCAGCTTCTCGCCCGGCGCGTACGTGCCGTCGAACCACTTCAGCTCGAAGCGCGCGACCGCGATGTCGTGGATCTTGCCCTGATTGTGCTCGTGGCGCGTGACTTCGAGCCAGTTGCCGTCCGGGTCGACCATCCGCCACCACGCCAGGTTGTCGAGCGCGGTGCCCCACAGCACGGCCTTCTTGCCGCCCGCGTTCATCGCGACGTTGCCGCCGATGCACGAGGCGTCGAGCGAGGTCGGATCGACCGCGAACACGTAGCCGGCCGCTTCCGCCGCTTCGGTCACGCGGCGCGTGACGACGCCCGCGCCGGAGAAGATCGTCGGCACCTTGTGCGCGACGCCCGGCAGCTCGGTGAGCTCGACCGCGCCGAGCTGTTCGAGCTTCTCGGTGTTGATCACCGCGGAGAACGGCGTGAGCGGCACCGCGCCGCCCGTGTAGCCGGTGCCGCCGCCGCGCGGGATCACGGTCAGGCCGAGCTCGAAGCACGCCTTGATCAGCGCGGCGATCTCGGCTTCGGTGTCGGGCGTCAGCACGACGAACGGGTATTCGACGCGCCAGTCGGTCGCGTCGGTCACGTGCGACACGCGCGACAGCCCGTCGAAGCGGATGTTGTCCTTCTGCGTGCAGCGGCCGAGCGCCTTGGTCGCGCGGCGGCGCAGCTCGGCCATCTTGTCGAATTCGTCGGCGAATTCGTCGACCGCGCGCTGCGCCGCCGCTTCCAGCATCTCGACGCGCGATGCGCGTTCGCGGCCGGCGGCGTCGTACCATCCGCTCACACTCACCCGGCGACGTCTTGCAATTTCGGACAGCCGGTCATGCAGCGTGGCGATCAGGAACGCGCGACGCGTTCGGTTATCGAGCAGGTCGTCCTGCAGATACGGGTTGCGGCGCACGACCCAGATGTCGCCGAGCACTTCGCAGAGCAGCCGCGCCGAGCGGCCCGTGCGGCGCTCGGCGCGCAGTTCGTCGAGCACCGACCACCCCTCTTCGCCGAGCAGGCGAATCACGATCTCGCGATCGGAAAACGACGTGTAGTTATACGGAATATTGCGCGACGGTTCATGTAATCCTGCTATTGCCCGAACACGATCTAGCAAATGTACGCTTGGCAGTCGGGCATTCATTGGCGTCTATGAAATGAATGATGATGCGATCGAGAACCACGCTCGGGAAAGCGGAATCGTATTCGGCAGGCAGCAGGCAAACTAAACGGAAATGGCGCTCCGGACCAGATCGAACGCACTCTTCAGGATCATCGCCGTGGCTATGCCGATCAACGGAGGCGCAAGCACCCCGGTCACGCACAGCAGGACACGGCCCGGGACCGGCAAGCCCGGCCGCTTCCATGCGATATAAAGCGCGGCAGGCGGCAGAAAGAGGATCGACAAAATATAGGCTTTGTACGTCAACCCATGACGCGCGACAAATGCCTTGACCTTTTCCTTGAAAGACATTCCCGAACTCTCCTAGATCAATCCCAGACGGCTAACCTTCGCCACCGCCTGCGCCCTGTTCGAAACACGCAGTTTTTCATACACATTCGTCAGATGAAACTTGACCGTTCTTTCCGACATCGAAAGTATTCGGCCAATTTCCCACGCAGTCTTGCCTTCGACTACCCATTTGATTACATCGGATTCCTTTCTCGTGAACTGAATCCTGTTCGGGTCCGCGCAAGCATTCGGCTCGAAGCCTGCCGCAGGTGATTCGACGGCTTCCCGGCTCTGTCTCGCAATCTTCTGGGTCAGTGCTGCATGCAAATGCATGGCAATGAGACTGACGAGCAACGCCGAATGCAACGTCGTGTCTTCGCACTTCAACTGCAAAACGGTCCGAATGGCCGTCGAATCGCCGGGCGGCGCGCCAATACAAGCGACCACCCCCTGCCCGCGCATGTATGACGCGACATCGTTGACCTGCGCATCACGTTGCGGCAATTCCCCGTCGAGATCGCGCCAGCGAAATGTATGATCCTGACGATCCGACAAGGCGAAGCAACTCAAATATCGATCAATGTCGATCCCGGCTCCAAACAGCGTCAGGCCTCGTCGGGTTCCGGCGTCGTTCGCGGCACCATAGCGATATATCAGTCCGTGAGAAGCTGCATCGCCGCTTCCTCCATGCAAAATCAAACACTTGTCGAACGGAATCACTCGTCCAATTTTTTCCGCGAGCTGATCGATCCCCTCGGTCAAACCGTTGGGACGAAGAATCTCGCCGATGATGCGAGAAAAGGTCTCCAATTTTCCGGGCCCTTATTGAAAAGACAAGGTTCTTGATCGTCGACGCGCCGTGGCAATCCGATTTATTTACCCAAGCTTCAAGACCGTAACGGATTGCCGGCACCTGGCGCTTACTCCCTGTACATCGGCACTGGCCAATATTCGATGACAACATCAAGTCAAGCATCGCTCGCGATGCCATGCTTCAAGAACAAATATTTGTCAAGGAGTACGGATCAACGACGCCGAATGATTAACATCTGAATTATTAACATGCCAATTATTGAAACCGGACTTCACATGCCCTAATGACAGAACGATTTCATCCACGCACGCGATGTCGAAATGTATTCATTCACCAGCCGCAAGCCAGACAATGGCCAATTGAAGAGCCGGCGGCTGAACTTCACGCCTAGACTTCATTCTCTAAACCTGGCGCTGCGCAAGTATATCGGAGGACAGAAGACAGAAACATTACCTTTCGAAAAAAATATGTAATGAAGCTTTCTATCTAGTTACAGCAAAAATTCGAATTTTGTTTCATGCCTGCGACAAACTGACGCACGTCGTTTCAATATTTCGACATCAAGCGCGATTTTTCAGAAGCCACGGCCCGATCGAGCTAGAAAACTTTACAAATCGCCGTGATTTCAATTTCGCATGCTCGTATAGTTCCGTCGATTATTTACATCGTTTGAATTTGCGACAGTCAATTGCCACGCCGATAATTCAGGAAAATCGATTGATCCGATCCTGCTGCCTGAACGCAGTCAAATCTTCCCCGTCCGTTCGAATATTCCCTGACTGAATCGGCAAAAAATCCTGATTCACGCAGCCAGCCGGTCGACGCATCTCGCGACACCCGCTCCTGATCGATCGAACGGCGGGCACATCGCCGGCGCGGCGACAGCGACAAACGGCGTCCTGCCATCGGTCGACAGTATGCGAACGGTGGTGCATTCGGCGCCGGCCAGTATGGCCGGGCATGCTGGCACCGCATCTGTATCCGTGTGCTCGTCGGTACCGCTCGCCAGTTCACGAATGCCCGCCCGACGGGCGTTTCGCCATCGCGCGAAGGCGGCCCTCGAACTTGTGCAGCAACATCGACGCCGTGGCCGCAAGGCCGATGGCGAGTCCGCTCCATATGCCATAGATGCCGTATCCCAGCAGCACACCGGCCACCCAGGCGACCGGCAGACCGATGACCCAGTATCCGACGATCGATATCCGGAACGAACTCGTTACGTCACCGAGCCCTCGCAAGATGCCAACGCCGATGTTCTGACTGCAATCGAAGATTTGCAGCAGTGCCGCGATCGTCAGCAGCCCGCCGGCGAGTCGCAGCACTTCGGCACTCGCGGCCACCCGGTTATCGAGAAACGGCGCAAGCACGCGCGCCGGCGCGACCAGATATGGCAGCGCGACGATCACCATGATCACGACGCCCGACGCGAGCCCGGTATAGCCGAGTCGACGCGCCCCGCGATAGTCGTGCCGTGCACACGCATGGCTGATGCTGATCGACGACGCATGAGACAAGCCGACGGAAATCATGAACACGATGTAGATCACCTGATTCACGATTGTCTGGGCGGCGAGCGCATCGGCGCCGAGCGTCCCGATCACGAGCGTGAGGACGGTGAAGAACGCAGCCTCGGATCCATAGGTCGCCGCAATCGGAAAGCCCATCCGCCACGTCCGCGCCAGCGTATCGGCATCGGCCCGCCAGACGGCGAGCGACAAGTGTTCGGACAGTTCCGGCCGGCGCCTTGCGATCGCAAGAAACGCGATGAAGGAAAGCAGGTACACGCTACTGGTTGCGCACGCAATGCCGATCAGGCCGAGCTTCGGAAATCCGAACCGGCCGAACATCAATGCATAGTCGAGCGCGGCGTTGACGACGATCGATACGATCGTGATCGCCAATAGCGGCCCAGGCCTGCGCAATCCGACGGTATATTGTCGAAGCACCTGAAACCAGAGACACGGCAACATGCCGGGCGCGGCCGCCGCCAGATAGAACGATGTTTGCCGCGCGACGTCGGGATCCTGCCCGAGCCAGACAAGCGGCATTTCGATGCACAGCATCATCAATGCAAACACCAGTGCCGCGAGCGTCGACAACGCAAAGCCGGACCGCACCAGCCGCATGATTTCCGCATGCGCGTGCTGGCCGTTCGCGAACGCGACGAGGTTGCCGGTTCCCGTCACCAGCCCGGTTCCCATCGTCCGGAACTGGTTGAAGATCGTCAGCGCGAGACCGCCAGCGGCGATCTCGCGCGGGCCAAGCATCCCCATCATGACGATGTCGGTGGTCGTCAGCGCCACCTGTGCGAGCTGCGTGAGAACGAGCGGAGCGGCAAGCACGCCGATTTGCCTGGCATCGAGCCAGACTTGCCGATGAAGTTTCATACGGCGCGGGAAAATATCGATTCAAGTTCGTGAGCAACCGACTCGTCGAGCAGATTCCGCTCTCGCATCCAGTCGTCGTCGAACACCGTGTCCAGATATTTCTCCCCGCCGTCACAGACCAGGGCCACGAGTGTCGCACCCGCGGGCAGCGAATCGAACATCTTCAACGCATGCCAGATGACACCGCCTGCCGAGCCGCCGACGAGCAGCGACTTCTTGCGTGCGATATGGCGTGCCGTATTGAATGCGGCCGCGTCCGTCACTTTGAAGCCTTCGTCGAGCAACGCATAGTCGACCAACGCGCCGATCTCGGCGCCGGGCGGTGTCCCGGTGCCGGACTGATAATACGGCCCGCCTTCGCCGCCGAAAACGATCGAGCCGACGGGCTCGACGCCGACGACTCGCGGCGCCGGGCCGGTCGCGAGCAGTTCCCGCGCAGTGCCGAACAGCGACCCGCCGGTGCCGACCGCACCGACCAGAAAGTCGATCCGGTCGCCAAGAATGTCGCGCAGCTCATGTGCCAGCCCGCGATAACCGTTACCGTTCGCGGGATTGTTGTGCTGCTCCGTCCAGATGCCGTGCGGATCGTCGGCCGCCATGCGCTTGGCAAGTGCGTCCCGGTCCGCCGTCGCGATCTCGTCGCCGTCGCTCACGTAGACGAGCGCCGCGCCGAAGGCCTGCATCGCGCGCAACTTGTCTTTCGATGCGTGACGATCCACGACCGCGGTGAACCGATAGCCGCGCTCGGCCGACAACAGCGCGAGCCCCATGCCCGTATTGCCGGAGGTCGATTCGATCACATGCCCGGCCGGCCGGAGACTCCCGTCCCGTTCGGCTTCGTCGAGCATCTGCCTTGCCATCCGGATCTTGGCGCTGCCGGTCGGATTCGTCGACTCGAGTTTAAGCAGGATGCGCGCGCCGTTGGCGCCGCGAATCAATTCGAACAACGGCGTGCGGCCGACAAGATCCGATACCTTCGACACGATCGCAGGTACGGTGATCGTGGCTTGCTCACCGAGAAAGCGTACATTCATGGTCAGGCTCCCGGAAACTGGAAGAGGCGATCGACGCGCCAACGCGGCCGTGCGCCGCCAAGTGTCAAGACAAGCTTGGGGGGAAGCGGCAGCTCGTGAAATGAAGATTCGTTCGAATCCATCTGGTAGCCGGCCGTGTTTGGGTAGATCAGCAGATCGCCGGGTTCCGGGCGCTGCCCGAATGCGATCTTGCGCCAGGTCAGCATGTCCGAATCGAGGCAGCTCGCCCCGCCGACACAGGCGCGATAAGGCGCGCCCGTGCGTGGCGATCGCGAGGGCTCGCGCGCCGCGCTCAGCAGTTCCGGATCGGGCAGAAATTCGCTGGCGAACCATTGCTCCGAAACGCTGAAGCTCGTGCCATTGACGGTCGCGATGCCATAGTCGCCGCAGTCCTTCACGCCCTGCACGGCAAAGACCGTGAATCCTGCCTGATCCAGCAGTGCACGCCCCGGTTCCAGCATGATTTTCAGGCCATACTCGCGGGCCAGTTCGGCGAGCGTTGCGGACTCCGTGTCGGGAGTGCCCGCCAGGATTGCATCGAGCATCCGCGCGCCGCTGCAGGCAGAGTGATACGGATAGAAGCCGCCGAATACCTTGTTCGCGTGGTAATCGTCCGGCCGGTGTGCGCGCTGGAATGCGCGCCAGTCGCTCTCGCTGGCGTACGACATCGCGAAGCCGCCGCCGATATTGATCGTGTTCGGCGCAAGGCCGAGTTCACGAGCAGCCATGCACGCACGCATCGCCATCGCGGCCTGATTGCAGCGCTCCATCGCGCTGTAACCGGACAGATGAAACGAGAACCCTTCGAGAGCGACCGACGCCTGCGTCGCGGCACAGGTCGACAACGCAACGCGGAGTGCCTCGGCACTCGATCCGAATCGACTATCGCCTCGTGCCGTGGGCGCCATGCGCAACAGAATGCGCGCGACCCGCCTCGCCTGTCCCGAGATCGCGATCAGCCGATCGAGTTCCTCCTCGCTGTCGATCGCGATCAACGCATCGTGCGAAACCGCGAGCCGCAGCAGTGCCTCCGACTTCGACGGCCCGGATACACCGATATCGGTCCCGCACACCCCGGCGGCCAACGCTTCCGAGAATTCGCCCATGCTCGCGACGTCGACGCCGATCCCGGATGCCGCGGCCGCATGCGCGAAGCATCGCGCCTTGTTCGCCTTCTTCGCATAGTAAATGCGCCCCGACACCTGGCGATCGTCCAGTACGCGCTGAAATTCGGCGACATTGCGCGCGAAGCGCCCTGGAAACAGGAAATGAATGGGTGCGTCGAAGCCATCGACAAGATCGTGGATCATCGCCTGATGTCCGTCCACGAAATCGCGCAGTAGCGGATCCCACAACGCGGGCAATCGGGGAATATCCGTCACCATAGTTCGACTTCCCGGCCGAGCCTTTTCGCCAGCGCGGCATCGGCCAGCACGCGCCCGAGCGCGATGTCCGTCACGATCATTCCGCTGTTGAACGCGTAAACGATATCGGTGTCGTTGCGCCGTGCAGGCTTGCGGCCCAGCAGTATGTCCGGCAACTCGGCGTCGACGGAAGGCAGTTTTCCGGCTTCGTCCACGAGATCGGCGCCGGTCACCTGCATTTGCGCCTCGCTCGTCGCGATGCGGTAATCGGCGCAATGCAGCGCGTCAGCATGAATTCCGTATCCGACCAGCAGCGCCAGCGCGCCCGGCTTCAGCGCCGCGTGCCGCACGGCCTCCGATACACCGGCGCCAGCCACGCCCAGCACGATGTCGGCCTCGTTCGCGGAGGCGACGAGATCCTTCGACACTTCGATGTCACGATCCGGGTGAAAGCGCTTCAGCGTATTGCGCACGGCGTCGATTCCCGACTCGTAGTGACCGTGCACGATCACGCGCTCGATGTCCGGCAATGCGGTGAGCAGGAACGGCGCCGCCATCCGCCCCTGCGTGCCCGTGCCGACGACGAGGGCCGTTCGCGCCCGCGGCGCCGCCGCGCGCGCGATCAGGGCCGACACCGCCGGCGTGCGCAGCGACCCGACAAGACTGCCGTCCATCAACGCGACAGGCAGGCCCGTTTCGTCGTCGAACAGCAACAACGTCGTGTAGTACTTCTGAAGTTCGCGGTTATGTTCCGGATCGAACTTATACGAGGTCTTGAAACCGACCGTTCTGCGTCCACCGTCTCGACCCAGCATCGAGTACGCGACGGAATGCTTGTCCGCCGGCTGGCTCATCAGCTTGCGCGGATTGTCTGATTCGCCGGTGCCGAGGCCAAGGTATGCCCGTTCGACGGCTTCGAGCACCATCGATGGGTCGTAGTCGAGTTCGTCGATCGTGCGCTTGCCAAGCACCAGGAGTTTCGAGGGTTGCGTCGCGAGCCGCGGCCGAATGTCCGCGTCGGGTTTGGCGTCATCTGCCATCGTGGATATCATCGTATTCACTCGTGTCTCACCGGATTTCACGTATCGAAGGGGCCTGCCGCATGCAGCGTGCAGGTTGACTTGAACATGGATGTAACTGGGCGACGCCGGTGGACCGGATCGCCTCGTCGCCGCGCCATTCATCGTGTGCAATGGGTTTCGAAATCGGCCATGAATCGGACGGATCGATCCCGTCGAAAAGAGTCATTTGTTTCCCTCGTGTGAAATCCGGCACTCGCCTGTCTGACATCGGGCGAATACGCTGCTTTCGGTGTCGACGACCGATGCACCGCGTGTTGCATTTCGCGGTCGTCTTCTCTCGATATTGTTCGGTGGAGCTGAATCGGATGTGTCGGTCGACTGGCGACACGTTCCATTACCGCGGGTGCTTCATGCTTAGCGGCGTATTCATCATGCGATCTCGTTTCTCGAAGGTGGGATTACAGGTAATAAAAAAGTAATTTACAACCGTTTCATTTTTCATCTAACCCACTCTTATAATTTCGCAATCCGAATCAATTGAATTATAAAATTCATCATTGGCGTCAATTCGAACCACAAGATCACTCGCAATTGACGCTGATCAAGTAATCATCGCTTCGATAACGAAAATACCGTGCTTCGCCTGCGGTTCATCAGGCACGGGCTGACGAGTTCAGAAAATTCGGCGGGATTCTCCCAACGTCGGCATAGCTGCTTTGCAGGCGGCCTCAAGGTCACATCAATCTGAAACCCCATCAACGTCGATGGTGGCGGCCGACAGAGAATGAAAATCGCTCGTATTTATAAACCAGCCACCACTTTTCTTGCAAACACTTTATTCAATCATTTCAAATACCTTTACGGCGATCGTCATTGAGCCATGAAAGTGAAAATTGCGACCGATAGCTGCTTGATAGCAGAATCGAAAGGCCCGGCTTGCGCGCCGGCATCAGGTTGCTGCGCCTGTCAATGTGCGGCCCGGGCATCCAAGCGTGAAGAGATACGGAAACACCGGACAAGGCGGGCTCATCCATTCCACGGCGCTCCGATGTCACTCAACATGCCGCCTGGACGATAGGCTCCTTGAAGTCGCCAAAGCGCCCCGCATCGGGGGCCGCCGAAATGTTCGGGGTGGATACGCCGTTCCGGTGTCCCCGGCCCGATGGTCGTCTCCTTTCGGCGTCGAGTTCAGTCGAGCACCCACTTTTTTATTTATGTCGTCCTAATCAATATCGATGCACTCATGCTGCCGTGTTTCGACATGAGGCATCGTGAACGACACATCGCGTTTCCCCAATAGAAAAGCCCGGCCCGCATCGAAGCGGGCCGGGCCGTGACGCGATGCGTGCTGCTTACAGCGCGCCGCCTTGCGCCGACGCCGAGCCCTTCACGCCAACCGACGCGCCGCCCTGCACCGAGTTCGTCGTGCCTTCGAGCGCCTCGCCGGCCTTCGCCTTCGCGCCGCCGGCGACGTCGCCCGCGGTCGACACCGCGCCTTGTGCATGGCTCTTCGCCGAGCCCGCGACGCGCTTCACGTGCGACTTCGTCGCGTGGACGGCCGACGCCGCCGCATCCTTCGTCGCGCCGGCCGCCGAACCGACCGCCTGCGTCGCGCCGCCGACCGCCGCGCCGGCTGCCGAGCCCACGCCGCCGACCGTCTTGCCGACGCCGTTCAGCGCACCGCCGACGACATCGCCCGCGCCCGAACCCGAACCTGCCGCATTCGCGCCGCCGCCGGCCTGCACACCCACGCCGCCGCCGAGCAGCGGCGTCCGGACCTGGGCGCCGACGCCTGCGGAACCCTGCGCACCGGTCTGGGCCGTCTGTGCGAATGCAGCCGAAGTCGCCATCGCCGTCAGAGCGGCACCCAGCAGAATCGTGCGAATCGTGTTCATGGTCATTCTCCCCAAAGACGTTGTTGCTGCGGGCCGCCTTCGTGCGGCTTGTCGCATGCCTCGCCGCGACATGCGGCAGGTGGAGCTAATGTAGCGGCGGCGGCGTGCAAAACGATCGAATTGCGGGGACTGTTACTTCCGTTGCAAATGCTGACGATTGACTCACACTGTTTGACAATCGGAGGTTTACGGCGGGGCGGCCGCTCTATTCGACGATGGACGGGCGCGGCCCGGGCCGGCAGACGTGCTTCATGCCGGCCGCCTCATCTGCATTCCGAAGGATGAGGATCGCGTGGCCGTCGATGCGGCCGCGTCACGATGCACGGCCCGGCCGCTAACGAGCGGACCGGCGCCGTGCGTACGCTGCCCGGCTACGGCCGGAACGTATCGCCGAGCACGATGCCTTCGCGACGCGGATCGGTGCCGCCCTGCAACGCGGGCGACTGGCCGACCGTCACACGCATCACCGTGTTGACGCCGCTCGCCTGCGCGGACGTCGATACCTTGTGCCCGAGCGCGAGCAGCCCCGTGATCAGCGGATCGTTCGCGCCGTTGTTCGCCGGGTTGACGTTCGGATGCTCGCCGCCGATCGTGGTCGTCGGGCTGTTGCTCGCGCCGAAATCGACGAGCCCCGCCGACTGCTGTGCATCGAGCCCCCAGTCGAGCGCGCCGACCAGCGTCTTGACCACGTATTGCGGAATCGTGCCGCCGCCCGGCGAACCTGTCGCCATCACGAAGTCGCCGCGCGAGCCGTCGGCAGCCTGCCCGAACACGATCGTCGGCGCCATCGAGCTGCGCGGCCGCTTGCCCGGCTGCAGGCGGTTCGCGACCGGATTGCCGGACGTGTCGAGCGGGTTCGCGGAGAAGTCGGTCAACTGGTTGTTCAGCAGGAAGCCGTTGGTCATGTGAAACGAGCCCATGCTCGATTCGACCGTCGTCGTCGCGCTCAGCACGTTGCCGTCGCCATCCACGATCGTGAACTGGTTCGTGCCATGCTCGATCAGCGTCGTGTCGACACCGAGCGGCACGGCACCGAGATTGCCGGGCTGCGCGGTACCCATGCTCTTGGCCGGGTCGATCAGCGCCGCGCGCGATTTCAAGTACGGCTTGTTCAGCAACGTGTTCCACGTGCCGCCCGGCAGCGGCACGAAGTCGGTATCGGCCACGTACTTGTCGCGGTCGGCATACGCGAGCCGTTCGGCTTCGGTAACGAGGTGAACGCCCGCGACGGTCGGCTTGCCGCCTTCGAGATCGATCGCCGTCGGTTTCAGCGACTTCAGGTCATAGTTCTCGAGGATGCCGAGCGCCGATGCGACCGCGATGCCGCCCGACGACGGCGGCGGCATCCCGCAAACCCAGTAACTGCGATAGGTCGTGCACACCGGGTCGCGGCGCTTCGCCTGATACGCGGCAAGATCGGCGACGGTCGTCTTGCCCGGCGTGAGCGTCGAGCCGCCCGCGCCCTTCGTCGCGGCGATCTTCGCGACGATGTCCTGCGCGATCTGCCCCGTATACAGCGCATTCGCGCCCGACTGCGCCATCAGCGACAGCGTGCGCGCGTAGGCCGGATTCTTCAGAACGGTGCCGAGCGTCTTCGGCGAACCATCGGCGTTCAGGAAATACGCGGCGGCTTCGGGGTCGCGCTTCAGGTTCGCGGCATTCGCGGCGATCGCGTCGGCCAGCCGGCCGCCGATCGGGAAACCGTTGGTCGCGAGCGTGATCGCATCGCCGAACAGGCTCTGCCACGGCAAGCGGCCGTGATCCTGTTGCAGCGCCTCGATGAGCCGCGGCACGCCGATCGTGCCGATCGAGCGGCCGCTCGCGCGCGCGCTCGGCAGCGGCGCCGAATGATCGGTGGCGTCATCGACGTAGCGCAGGTAGTTCTCGGTCGCGGCGGCCGGCGCGGTTTCGCGGCCGTCGTATGCCTGCAGCGTCTTGCCGCGCGCATCGTAGTAGAGCAGCACGCCGCCCGAGCCGAGGCCCGTCGCCTCGGGCACCGTCAGGCCCAGCACGGCCTGCACGGCGACCGCCGCGTCGGCGGCCGTGCCGCCCTTCTTCAACACCGCGCAACCGGCCGCGCTCGCGTACGCGTTCGACGTTGCCACGAGGTACGTTTTCGCATAGACGGGCTTCATCCCGGTGCGATAGCCCGACGACGCTTCCGGCAGCGACGGGTCGCCCGGCTGGTTCGAGCCCACCACGACCGTCGCGCCGCTGTTGTCGACCGCGAGGCAGCTCGCATCGGCGGAAGGCGCGGTCGTGCGGGCCGCCTCGTTCTCGACGTCGCCGCCACAGGCGGTCAGCAGGGCTGCCGCGAGCAACGCGGACGCATACGGAAAAATCGCTGTTCTGTGCATTGTCTGCCGATGTTCCTGTCGATCGTTGCGATGGGCATCCTGTTGCCGGCAACCGCCTCGGTGCCCGGGCAACGTGTTCGATACTCGCACGGACAAAATTTTTCCGGCAATAGGGAAATCACGTCACGCAGCCGAAAGTTGTGTACGCAACGTCACCGAACCGGCATGCGGGTTTGCCTGCTGCATCGCAATGCGGCTTACATCGCGACGCAAATGGCGTTCGCCGTGCTCGCGCGGCCGGGCAGGCAAGCCCGCGCCGGCACGGCTGCGGCGCCTTCGCGCGACGCGCGGCAGCCGCGCCATTGCGCACGCTGCCCGCGCTCGACGACGCCTGCGGTCTTGCCTGAAGCTCGGCTTCCCCGCACGGCAGGTCGCGCTCGAGCCGGCCGGCGGCAAATGGTCAGGAATCCCGATATCGAAGCAATGGAACCGCGTACCGGATACGTTCCGAGTCTTCATCACGCTGTTGCGCGTGCTCGTTTGCCTGACGATGAACGATGACGACATCGACGGCACGCGTACCGCAGCCTGACGGATCGGCATCGCCGCGCTCCGCCCTGGCATCCGGACGATTGCCGGCGTCACCGCGTCCGGCTATAAAGCGGGGATGGACACGACTCGCTGGATTCACGACCCCGTCGGCGCGTTTCGCGCCTGGCAGGAAACCACTGCGGCCGGCGCCGGCCGCCGGCCGTTCGCGCCGCGCTCGGTCGTGCAGCACGTCGCGATGTTCGAGCGATTCCTGCGCCACCTGAGCGCACACCGCGTGTCGCTCGCGACATTCGGGCCCGACCACGTCGCAGCCTTCCTCGCCGAACTCGACCGCACCTGCGCGCCCGGCACGTCGACGCGCGTGCGCTATGCGAAGCTGATCGACCGGCTCGGTCGGCATCTGGTCGACACCGGTGTGCGGACGGTCCATCCGGCCGGCCGATCGACGCGCGATCTCGCATGGCCGGACGGCGAGCCCGAGCCCTGCTACCTGCCGCCCGATGCCGACGCGGCGCTGCAGCGCCACGTGCAGCCTCGAGCGAACGACACGCCGGCCGACTGCCGGAATCGCGCGATCGTCGCGCTGCTGCTCGCGAGCGGCATCACGTCGGCCGAGATCCGCGCGGCGACAGGCGACGCACTCGATCTCGACGCGCGACCGGCGGCATTGTCGGTACCGCGCGATCGCGCGCGGCCGGCGCGCCGGATCGCGCTCGCCGCGTTCGCGGTGGCGCCGCTCGCCGCATGGCGCGCGCACTCGACCGACGTGCCGCCGTCGGCGCGGCTGTTTCCCGCGCCGCGCGGGGGAGCGATGAACGACATGTTCCTGCTGCTGGTCGTACGTGACGCGCTGAACGCGATCGGCTTTCGCGCAGCGGACATGAGCCCGCGCATACTGCGCAATACCTATGCGCGCCGCCAGTTGCTCGCCGGCCACGCGCATGCCGATGTCACGGCGATGCTCGGCCTCGCCAGCATGCGAACGGTCACGCGCATCCGGCAGACGCTGCCGCCCGATGCGGCCGCGGATCGCGCCGCTCGCGAGCGCTGAACGCGCGCCGCCGGGGCGGACCGTGTTCCTCCCGGTTCGCTATTCGCCCGGCCTCGACTGGACCAGCCGCAGAATCCGCGTGTCGTACGGCGCTTGCATCACTTCCGCGATACGGATACTGGACGCGGCCGGATGCAGCGGATTCAACAGGAAGTTATGGGCGTGCGGCACGACGACGCTCGGCACGCGCAGCAGCGCGCTCGGCTGCGTGTGCAGCCACTCGGTGCCGGCGCTGCGGGTCCAGTCGACGTTCGTTCGCCAGTCCTCTGGCGCATCGCCTTCGGCGATTTCGGCCACGTCCACGGAATCGGGCACCTCGATACGCAGCAACTGGTAGCCGCTCGGCAATTGCGCGACGGTCGCGATTTCGAAATGAACCAGCGTCTCGAGCAACGCGAGCGCCGGATGCTCGGCGAGATACACGACCGGCTGCCCGGCGAAATGCCAGCGCCCACCGGCCCGCAACCCGCCGACACCTTTCAGGTCGGCGTAATTGCTGATCCGCCACAGCGTCGTCAAGCGAAATACCCCTCGTCGATCTGCGTGAGGGCCTCTTCGACGAGCCGCGCGCCATGCTCGGTGCTCGCCATGTCGAGCGACGTGCGGCCGCCGAAGCGCTGGAGCCCGTTGCGCAGCCACGCCATCGCCTTGTCCTGGTCGCCGAACGTGGCTGTCGCCTGCGCGACGATGCGTGCGAGACGAATCGCCTTGTCCGACTCTTCCGGCGACAGGCGTTCGTGCGCCTGGCGACGATGGCTCAGCGTGCGGCGCGGGATGATGAAGGCCAGCTCGTCCGATTTCAGCCCGCGCTCGGACAGGCGATCGATCACCGACACGTCGACGCGCGCGCTCGCCAGTTCGGCCAGATCCGCGCCCGAGCGAACGCGGATCGCCAGCAACTGTTCGAGAATCGTGAATTCGGCCTGACGCGGATGGGCGACGCCCGAAGGATGAAAAGCGATGGTGCTCATGACCTGTCTCCGGCAATTTGCCCCATCATTATAGGCGTTTTGCCGTATGCTTGCGGACGGCCGAGCATCGGGGTTTGCCCGTCGGGCTGGCAGGCCGGTATTCGGGGACACGCGAATCGGAGATTCGCCTCGGGGAGTGGGCACACAAATTCAGTATATAAAATCACGCCCCTGATTGCCCGAAGTTGTCACGTAACAATTTTCCGACGGCAATACGCGAGTCGAACGAACGCCCCTTGTCCCCCGGGTTCGGCCAAGGCCGCGAGGGTGGCGTCGGCGCCGAATGCGCCGTACGCCCGGCAGTCGATCAACGTCGGCCGAGGCGCGGCCGCCCTCCCCCGCTCAGTCGGCCCATGCGGACGCCCGAATCACGCTGCAGAAGTTGCCCGCACGGAAATGCGGATCCTTGTCCGCGAGCACGTCGGCCTTTACGTTGCCGAACGTCGTGCCGGGCTTGTGCTTGATGCCGTCGTAGAACGCCTGAATGATGTCTTCCTTGAAATGCGGCGTGCGCGGATGCGCGCGCACGACCGCTTCCCGCTCGACGTCGCTGTATTCCGGGTAAGCGAGGCCCAGTACGTCCATCTCGACGCCCGCCGTGACCAGCGCGACGACAGGATGCATGTGTTGCGGAATGCCCGGCGTGGTATGCAGTGCGATCGACGTCCACACGACGTCGATGTCCTGTTGCGATATCCCGTGGCCCTTCAGAAAATCGCGGGCGGCATTGGCACCGTCCACTTCAAAGCGCTCGCATGCGCTGCTGTGCCGGTGCGTGAGCCCCATGTCATGGAACATGCAGCCGCAATAGAGTAGCTCGGGATCGTAGTCGAGCCCGCGGCGCCGGCCCGCCAGCGCCGCGAAATAAAACACGCGGCTCGAGTGATGGAACAACAGCTCGGACTCGGTATCGCGCACGAGTTCGGTAATCTCGCGCGTCAGTCGCGTAGCGGGAAGGGTAATGCCGGCAACACTCACAGTCATGGTCGACCTCCGTGGAAGATACCCTCGATTCTCCGGAGTCCGACGTATGTCTTAAATAGACATGTCACGACAAATTCTGCCATTTTGCGCGATCGACGGACACGATGCCTGCACGGCGAAAGCGGCGCCCCTATACTGCTGCGCATCACGTTCGATACAACACGCAACGATCATGCCGAAGGTCGTGGGTATTTTCGCCGTTCCGGGCGTTCAGCTGCTCGACGTCTCCGCGCCGCTCGACGTGTTCGCGCAGGCGAACGCCGAATGCGGGAAACCGTTCTATGCGTTGCGGATCATCGCGGCCGGGCCAGGCCCGATCCGCAGTTCGTCCGGTGCGCGATTGCTGCCCGACTGGATCGCGCCCGACATCCCCGAGCGCATCGACACGCTGCTGGTCGCCGGCGCGCCGAACGCCGGCCAGATCGCGCTGCGCACCGACCTCCTCGCGTGGCTGCGCGCGGCGGCCGTGCAAAGCAGGCGCTACGGCTCGATCTGCACCGGCGCGTTCCTCCTCGCGGCCACCGGCCTGCTGAAAGGGCGTCACCTGACCACGCACTGGGCCGCTGCCGACGCGCTCGCGCAGGCGTATCCGTCGCTCGCGGTCGACGCCGACGCGCTGTACGTGCGCGACGGCAAGCTGCGCACCGGCGCCGGCGTCACGGCCGGGCTGGATCTGGCACTCGCACTGGTCGAGGAGGATCTCGGCCGCGAGATCGCGCGGCGGGTCGCCGCGCAACTGGTGATGTTCTTCAAGCGCCCAGGCGGGCAGCTCCAGTTCAGCCGCAAGGGCGAAGCGCGCCCCGCCGGGCGTTCGGTGTTGCAGGAGGTCCAGCGCTGGATCGCGGCGCATCCCGAGCTCGAGCATTCGGTGGCCGAGATGGCGAAGCACGCGGGCATGAGCGCGCGCCATTTCGCGCGGTTGTTCCGCGCGGAGGTCGGCATGACGCCGGCCGCGTGGGTCGAGGTGACGCGCATCTCGGCCGCCCGCCGGTTGCTCGAGAACGGCCACGACACGCCGAAGCAGGTCGCCGCGAAATGCGGCTTCGCGAACGTCGATACGCTCAGGCGAGCGTTCACCCGGCATGTCGGCATCACGCCGGCCGAATACCGGAAACGGCAGGCGACCCTGGCGGCGTGATGCGAAACGGGCAATGCCGACGGCCTCGAAAAAATAATTCGGAATGCGATTCAACTGCCCCTCTCGCATCTGTCGCGCCGATCGACTCGATCGCCCCCGAAGGCTCCGCTCGTGCTCGGGCACGCCGGCAATATTCAGACGAAACGCCATGCCGCGCGAATCGTTTACCCAGTTGCAATAATGATTCGCTGCAACGCGTATTTCCGACCGGTAACGCGATCGTTACGATGCAATCAACCGCTGAACGCAACGAGCGAAGCGCGAAATCAACAGAACCGGAGGTCACCATGAAGTCGTTCATTACCGCTGTCGTCGCCGCAACTGCCCTGTTCGCGTCGTACGGTGCATCCGCGCAATCGACCCCGTCGGGCCAGCTCACGCGTGCCGAGGTGCGAGCGGAACTCGTCCAGCTCGAACAGGCCGGCTACAAGCCCGAAGTCTCCGATCCGTATTACCCGCGTGCGCTGCAGGCCGCCCAGGCCCGCGTGGCGAACGCCGATCAAACCGGCTACGGCGCGCAAGCAGCCGCCGGCGCGCGTGCCGGCCGCGCAATCGCGGTCAAGCAGGAAGGCCGCGACTCGATCTATTTCGGCCAGTAAGCCGGATACGCGCCCGCGTATTCGCGGCGTACTCGCGCCGTATTCCGATACGCACGTCGTACACGCGACACCCCGCTCCCGTTCACCGGGGCGGGGTGTTTGCTTTCCGGTCGTCCGCTTCCGTCCCCCGGTCGCGCGACGCGGTACCGTTCACGCAGGCGTCCGGTGTTTGCGCATAGAATGGCCCGTGGTCGGCGCCGGCCGGAACGAACGCGAGCGGTATCACGACGCCCGCTGGCCGGCCCGATGTCGCACTCGGCGCATTTTTCGAAAAGGAGCGGTTTCATGTCTCAAACATCCGGTTCCACGATCACGTTTCGCCGCCCGGACGGTCAGGAGCTGCAGGGCTATCTCGCCACGCCGGCACGGACCGAAGGCGCGCCCGCGGTCGTCGTCATCCAGGAATGGTGGGGGTTGAACGACCAGATCCGCGGCGTCGCGGATCGTCTCGCGCGCTGCGGCTACTTCGCGCTCGTGCCCGACCTGTATCGCGGCAAGTCGACCGTCGAGGAGGAAGAAGCGCACCACTTGATGACCGGCCTCGATTTCGGCGACGCCGCGTCGCAGGACATTCCCGGCGCGGTCGCGTACCTGAAGACGCTCGCGCCGCGTGTCGCGGTGACGGGCTACTGCATGGGCGGCGCCCTCACGCTGCTGTCGCTGCAGTATGCCGAAGCCGACGCCGGCGTCACGTGGTACGGTCTGCCGCCGCTCGACTACCTCGACCCGGCCAAGCTCAAGGTGCCGCTGATGGGTCACTGGGCGACGCAGGATGCGTTCTTCACGATCGACCAGGTCGACGCACTGGAAAAGAAGCTGACCGATGCGAACGTCGGTTTCGAATTCCACCGCTATCTCGCGCACCATGCGTTCGCGAACGAGACGGCCGTCGGCCCCGGGCGCATCGCCGGCACGCAGTTCGATCCGGTGTGGTCGCAGATGGCGTGGGATCGCACGCTCACGTTCTTCGGCCGGACACTCTGGACGAAGCAAGCGTAACGTCATGCCGCGCCTCGCACGGGCGACGGTACACAACACAACGCCACGGACTTTCGTCCGTGGCGTTCTCGTTTCCGCATACAGCCGGTTCGACACGCAAGCGCGGCGAACCGCGCCTGTCCCGCTCTGCGCTTACCCGTTCGCCGCTGCCGACGCAGGCGCCGGCGCGGCCGCCTTGTCGTAGTCGACCGGTGCATCCGGCGCGCGCGGCGCTTCGCCGGCACGCTGGATCCACCCGCCGCCGAGTGCGCGGTACAGGTCGACCAGGTTCGTCCAGCGGGCCAGACGCGCGCTGATCAGCGACTGCTGCGCCGAGTACAGATCCGTCTGCGCGGTCAGCACCGACAGGTAGCTGTCGACGCCGTTCTTGTACCGCAGGTCCGACAGGTCGAAGCGCCGCTGCTGCGCGTGCTCGTTGCGCTCGAGCGCCGCGATCTGCTGGTCGTACGTGCCGCGTGCGGCGAGGCCATCCGCCACTTCGCGGAACGCCGACTGGATCGCCTTCTCGTAGTTCGCGATCTCGATGCGCTTCTGCACGTTCGCGAGATTCAGGTTCGCGATGTTCTGCCCGCCCTCGAAGATCGGCATCGTGATCTGCGGCGCGAATGACCAGGCGGCCGTGCCGGCCTTGAACAGACCGCCGAGCGTCGGGCTGCCGGTGCCGAACGCACCCGTCAGCGAGATACGCGGGAAGAATGCCGCGCGCGCCGCACCGATGTTCGCGTTTGCAGCCAGCAGCGTCTGCTCGGCCTGCATCACGTCCGGACGCCGCGTGAGCAGATCCGACGGAAGGCCTGCCGGCACGTCCGTCAGCAGATTCTGCGCGTCGAGCGGCATGCCGGCCGGCAGGTCGTCCGGCAACGGCTCGCCGATCAGCAACACCAGCGCGTTCAGCGCCTGCGCACGCGCACGCGCCTGCGCCTGCTGGTTCGCGAGCGCCGTCTCGACCACCGTCTGCGCCTGACGCAGCTCGAGCTCGGAGCCCGTGCCGTTGTCGAACTGCAGCTTCGTCAGGTCGTACGATGCCTGCGCGGTCTTCAGCGTGTTTTCCGTGACCTTCAGCAGATCGTCGGTCGACAGCAGCGTCAGGTACTGGTCAGCCACCTGCGACACCAGCGAGATTTCCGATGCCTGCCGGGCATACGACGTCGACAGGTACTGCGCGAGCGCCTGGTCCTTCAGGCTCTGCACGCGGCCGAACAGGTCGAGCTCCCACGACGCCGAGAGCCCGACGTTGTAGGCGCGCGAGATGTACGGCGCACCGGTCCGCGAAAGGCCCTGCGGCACGCGCTGGATACTGCCCGTGCCCGTGCCGTCGAGCGTCGGGAACAGCCCCGCGCGCGTGATCTGGTACTGCGCGCGCGCCGCCTCGATGTTCAGCACCGACACGCGCAGGTCGCGGTTGTTTTTCAGCGCGATCTCGATCAGCCGCTGCAGGCGCGGATCGACGAAGAACTCGCGCCAGCCGATGGCGGTCGCAGCTTGCCCGTTCGCGCTACGCGCGCCGGCCGCGCCCGGCTGCGTCGCGTAGACGCCGCCGGCCGGGTACGCCTGCGCGACGGGCGCGTCGGGCCGCTTGTAATGCGGCGCCATCGTGCAGCCGGCGGCAAACAGCGCGGCAGCCAGTGCGACCGCGGTTGCGGTCAAAGCATGTTTTCGCATCGTTACTGCCCCTTCGATTCGTGTGCGTCGTCGTGACCGTGCTGCAGGTCGCCCTGTACGAGACGCCATGCGTCGTCGACATTCTCCGTCTCGCCGCTGAAGATCGCGCGAACCCGCACGAAGAACATCGGGATCATGAAAATGGCGAGGAACGTCGCCGTGATCATCCCGCCGATCACGCCGGTGCCGATCGCGTGCTGGCTCGCCGAACCCGCGCCGTTGCTGATCGCGAGCGGCAGCACACCCAGCATGAACGCGAGCGACGTCATCAGGATCGGACGCAGCCGCAGGCGCGCCGCCTCGATCGCCGCGCGCACCGGCCCCATGTTCCCGCCCGCCTGCAGCTCGCGCGCGAACTCGACGATCAGGATCGCGTTCTTCGCGGACAGGCCTACCGTCGTCAGCAGGCCGACCTGGAAGAACACGTCGTTCTCGAGGCCGCGCAGCATCGTCGCGAGCAGCGCGCCGACCACGCCGAGCGGCACGACCATGATCACCGAGAACGGAATCGACCAGCTTTCATACAGCGCCGCGAGACACAGGAACACGACGAGGATCGAGATCGCATACAGGATCGGCGCCTGCGAGCCCGACTGGATTTCCTGGAACGACAGCCCCGTCCACGAATAGCCGATGCCTTCCGGCAGCTTGCTCGCGAGCGCTTCCATCGCGGCCATCGCCTGGCCGGTCGACTTGCCTTGCGCGGCCTGCCCCTGGATCTCGATCGACGATACGCCGTTGTAACGCTCGAGCTTCGGCGACCCGTAGATCCAGTGGCCGCTCGAGAACGCGCTGAACGGCACCATCCCGCCCGAGCTGTTGCGCACGTACCAGATGTTCATGTCTTCCGGCGTCATCCGGAACGGCGCGTCCGATTGTACGTACACCTTCTTGATCCGGCCGTCGGTATCGAGGAAGTTGTTCACGTACTGCGACGCCCATGCGATCGAGAACGTCTGGTCGATCGCCGCGGCCGTCACGCCGAGCGCGTTCGCCTTCTCGCGATCGATGTCGACCTTGTACTGCGGCGTATCGTTCAGGCCGTTCGGGCGCACCAGCGCCAACGCCGGATCCTTCGCGGCCATCCCGAGCAACTGGCCGCGCGCGGCCATCAGCGCTTCGTGACCGAGGCCGGCGTTGTCCGTCAGCTCGAAGTCGAAACCGGCAGCGGTACCGAGTTCGGGAATCGACGGCGGATTGAACGGAATCACCATCGCGTCCTTGTACGTCGAATAGTGCGCGAAGGTCCGGCCGATCAGCGCCTGCACCTTCCGGTCCGAACGCTGGCGCTGCTCGTACGGTTTCAGCTTCACGAACACGAGGCCGGCGTTCTGGCCGCGGCCCGCGAAGCTGAAGCCGTTGACCGTGAACACCGAATCGACCACATCCTTCTCCGCGGTGGTCAGGTACGTATTGATGTTGTCGAGCGTCCTGCCGGTCGTTGCCTGCGTGGAGCCGGACGGCGTCTGCACGATCATGAACATGTAGCCCTGGTCTTCATCGGGCAGGAACGACTTCGGCAGGCGCGCGAACATCACGCCGACCGCGAGGAACACGGCGAGGTAGATCACGAGCCAGCGGCCGGAGCGCCGAATCACGTGGTTCACGCCGCTCGTGTAGCGATCCCGGCTGCGATCGAAAGTCCGGTTGAACCAGCCGAAGAAACCCTTCTTCTCTTCGTGATGCCCCTTCTCGATCGGCTTCAGGATCGTCGCGCACAGCGCCGGCGTGAGAATCAACGCGACCAGCACCGACAGCACCATCGCCGACACGATCGTCAGCGAGAACTGACGATAGATCGCGCCGACCGAGCCGCCGGAGAACGCCACCGGCACGAACACCGCCGACAGCACGAGCGCCACGCCGACGAGTGCGCCGGTGATCTGCCCCATCGCCTTGCGGGTCGCCTCCTTCGGCGACAACCCCTCCTCGGCCATCACCCGCTCGACGTTCTCGACCACCACGATCGCATCGTCGACCAGCAGGCCGATCGCGAGCACGAGGCCGAACATCGACAGCGTGTTGATCGAGAAGCCGACGATACCCATGATCGCGAACGTGCCGAGCAGCACGACCGGCACCGCGATCGTCGGGATGATCGTCGCCCGCAGATTCTGCAGGAACAGGTACATCACGAGGAACACGAGCACGATGCCCTCGATCAGCGTCTTGACCACTTCCTCGATCGACAGGCGCACGAACGGCGTCGTATCGTACGGGTAGTGCACGACGAGACCATGCGGGAAGTACTTCGACAGCTCGTCGATCTTGGCCCGCAGCGCGTTCGCGGTCGCCAGCGCATTCGCGCCGGTCGCGAGCTGGATACCGAGGCCGGCCGTCGGCTGTCCCATGTACTTCGTGTCGAACGTGTAGTTCTCCGAACCCAGCGCCGCGCGGCCGACGTCCTTCAGGCGAACCTGCGAGCCGTCCTGGTTGACCTTCAGCAGGATGTTGCCGAACTGCTCGGGCGTGCGCAGCAGCGTCGATTCGGTGATCGTCGCCTGCAGCACGGTGCCCGGCTTCGCCGGCGTGCCGCCGATCTGGCCGCCCGCGATCTGCACGTTCTGCTGCGTGATCGCGGCCGTCACGTCGGTCGGCGTGAGGCTGTAGTTGGTCAGCTTGACGGGGTCGAGCCAGATCCGCATCGAGAACTGCGAACCGAGCAGCAGCGTCTGGCCGACGCCGTTCACGCGGCTCAGCGGGTCGAGCACGTGCGACGCCACGTAGTTCGTCAGATCCTCCTTCGACATCCGGCCGTCCTCGGAGTTGAACGCGAACCACATCAGCCAGTTGCTGCTCGATTTCGTGACCTGCATGCCGAGCTGCTGCACGACCTGGGGCAGGTTCGGCGTCGCGAGCGACAGCTTGTTCTGCACCTGAACCTGCGCCACGTCCGGGTTCGTGCCCGGCGAGAAGGTCAGCGTGATCGTCGCGTTGCCCGAATCGTCGCTCGTCGACGACATGTACAGGAAGTTGTCGAGACCGCTCATCTGCTGCTCGATCACCTGCGTGACCGTGTCTTCCACCGTCTTCGCGGAAGCGCCCGGGTAGTTCGCCTGGATCTGGATCGTCGGCGGTGCGATCGTCGGATACTGCGCGATCGGCATCTTGAAGATCGATGCGACGCCGGCCAGCATCAGCACGATCGCGATCACCCACGCGAAGATCGGGCGATCGATAAAGAACTTGGCCATGAAACGGACTCCCTGTTATTGCGCGCTCGACGCGGCAGCCGAGCTCGCTGCGGCGCTGGCCGCGGTAGTCGCCGGCGCGGCGCTTGCCGGCGCGGCGCCCGCCGATGTGGCGGATGCGGCGTCCGGCGCCGGGGCGAGCTGCGCGGGGACGGTCTTCACGGTCGCGCCCGGGCGCACCTTGTCGACGCCCTGCACGATCACGTGATCGCCCGCCTGCAGGCCGCCTTCCACGATCCAGTTCGGGCCGTACGTGCCGGTCGTCGTCAACGGACGCGGCTCAACCTTGTTGGCCGCGGTCACGACGAGTGCGATCGCCTGCCCCTTCTGGTCGTGCGTGACGCCGATCTGCGGCACCAGGAACGCGTTCTCGTTCACGCCTTCCTCGATCCGTGCGCGCACGAACATCCCCGGCAGCAGCACGCGGCCCGGGTTCGGGAACACCGCGCGGATCGTCACCGAGCCGGTGGTCTGGTCGACCGTCACGTCCGAGAACTGCAGCTTGCCCGGCTCCGAGTAGGTCTTGCCGTCCTCCAGGATCAGCGACACCTTCGCCGCGCCCGGGCCGCTCGTCTTCAGGCGGCCGCTCTGCACGTCCTGGCGCAGCTTCAGCCCTTCGAGGCTCGACTGCGTGAGGTCGACGTACACCGGATCGAGCTGCTGCACCGTCGACATCAGCGTCGCCTGGCTCGCCTGCACGTAGGCGCCCGGCGTGACCTGCGAGATGCCGACGCGGCCGCTGATCGGCGACACGACATCCGTATAGCCGAGGTTGATCTGCGCGGTGTCGACCGCCGCCTTGCCGGCCGCGACGTCCGCCGCGGCCTGGCCTTGCGTGGCGACCGCGTTGTCGTAGTCCTGCTTGCTGACCGCGTTCGCGGCGACCAGCACCTTGTAGCGCGCGACCAGCGCGTTCTGCGTGACGAGGTTCGCCTGCGCCTTCGCGAGCGTCGCCTTCGCGCTGTTCAGCGCCGCGATGTACGGCGCCGGATCGATCTTGTAGAGGCGCTGACCGGCCTTGACGTCGGTGCCTTCGGTGAATTCACGGCGCAGCACGATGCCGTCGACCCGTGCACGCACTTGCGCGACGAGGAATGCGCTGGTGCGGCCCGGCAGTTCGGTCACGGCCGGCACGGCTTGCGGCTGGACGGTGACGACGCCGACTTCCGGTGTTTGCGGCGGCGGTGCCGATTCTTTTTTTCCGCAGGCAGCCAGGAAAACGGCAGCCGTTGCGGCAGTGATTAAGCGGTATGGAACCCGTTCGACGCGCATGGAGCGACCTCTCACAATTAGACGACCTTCAATGGGAA
Source organism: Burkholderia anthina (assembly GCF_001547525.1). Lineage (GTDB taxonomy): Bacteria > Pseudomonadota > Gammaproteobacteria > Burkholderiales > Burkholderiaceae > Burkholderia > Burkholderia semiarida. Next base: position 547,743 of record NZ_CM003769.1, on the reverse strand, counting down.
TCATCAGATCTCCTCATGGCCCTGACGCGCGGCGGACCTGCAGCTTCCTGCCCGCCGCGGATGCGGACGCGTGTTGCGGGTGTGCGTTGCACCCTGCGGAGCGTTCGTGTGCCGAACTGCTTCCGAAAAAGAACGGCGAGCCCGCGCCTCCGGCGGGATCGCGTTGCCATGGATTCGGCCAGACCGCTAGCGCGCGGGTCGAAATGCGGCGCAGGCGAATTCGATGAACGCGCGCGCGGCAGCCGGCAGACGCGCGGCACGCGCATGCGCGAGCTTCAGCGTGACGGGCGCGAGCGGGTGGACCGGGGCCACGCGCACCAGCGTGCCGGCCGCCAGATCGGCATCGACGAGATACGCGGGCAGCACCGCCGCGCCCATGCCGGCGACGGCGAGTCGTCGCACCATCTCGAGATGGCCGACGCCCGTATTGGCGGGTGCTACGCCGGATCGAATCCCGGCCGCGCGGTCGTCGTCGGCCGCCGCCCGCTCCAGCCGCACGGCCGCGATGTCCGGCCAGTCGCCCGACGCAGCCGCGCCGCCGTGCGCGGCGACGTAAGCCGGCGCCGCGACGCGCACGGATTCGTACGCAGCCAGCGTATGCAACGCATGCGCGCCGGACACCGGCATGCCATCCGTCAGGAACGCGACGTCGATGTCCTCGGCGGTCAAGTCGACGTGGGCATCGGTCAGCGTCACGGTCGGCCGCACGTCCGGAAACCGGTGCACGAAACGATCGAGCAGCGCGCTCAACTGGCTGAGCCCGAACGCAACCGGTGCGGCCACGCGCAATACGCCTTCCGGCTTGCTGCCCATCGCGACGAAACGGCCGTCGATCTCGTCGATCGCACCGAGGATCCGCTCGACGCGCGCGAGATACAGCTCGCCGATTTCGGTCAGCGACTGATGGCTCGTGCTGCGTTGAAGCAAGCGCGCGCCGAGGCGCGTCTCGAGCGCTTCGACGAGCCGGCTCGCCATCGCCGTCGACACGCGCAAGCGCGTCGCCGCCCGACGAAACCCGCCTTCCCTTGCCACCGTCACGAATGCCCGAATCGATTGAAGTTGGTCCATTTCTCCGGATTCCCCTGCGCGCACGACTGCCCGTATCCCTGCACCCGATGCCGCGCCGCGCGCCGGCCCGCATCGAGCCGGCCAATGCGGCGGCCCCGACGCCGGCTCATCCGGATCGGTCGGCCCGTGCGCGACAGACGCGATCCGGCTTGCAACGGACGCAAACCGGCCTCGGCAAGCCCGATGCACGATTATTCAATAGCAGTCCTGAGTCTTTCCCAGCGATACGCCGCGGCGACGCACGCGACAAGGCCGGCGGCGACCGCGCATCACGCGCACGGTATTGCCCGCGCCATCCGGGCACGCTGAATCGCATTTCTTCAGCAGGTGCAATGGTAGGGAAACCGCCGGGAAATAGCTTGCCCGATCCTGCGATTGTTTTGCCTTAATTTCCGAATTTGTGCGCCGCACACCGTGCAACGGCGCGTGACGCATCCGTCGAGCATGCAGGTCCGGATGATCGGGCTAATTTCGGACAGGTTTAGGCAATCCCGCGCACGCAACTTCACAGTACGATTGATCGCCGTGCCAGCACCTCGACAGGGGACGGCAGCCGCGCATCGCATCGCCCACTCCGTCAACCGCTCATGCAACATGGAAATCGACGCCCGAACGCCACCGCAACCGCGCACGCCGCCGGATCATGATGGTCGGTCGCCAGCCCGATCGGCCGCGGCCCGGCTCGCGGCGCTGATCGCCGCGTACGCGCCGCACGACGGCATGTTCGACCTCCCGCTGCGCGGCATGCGCATCGCGCGTGCTTGCGCGCCGCCGGCGCAGTGGAGCCACGGCGTGCACCACGCGTGCCTGAGCATCGTCGGGCAAGGCGCGAAGTCGATGCGGGTCGGCGACGATACCTACACGATCGACGCATCGCGGATGCTGGTCGCAACCGCCGACCTGCCCGTGACCGGACGCGTGACGCGCGCGAATCCGGCCGAGCCGTTCCTTTACGTGCAGCTCGCACTCGATCCGCATCGCATCGCGGCGCTCACGCCGCGCGTGTTTCCGCGCGGGCTGCCGAAAGCCGTCGACTGCCGGGCACTCGCGACGCACGACGCGACGCCGGAAATCGTCGACGGCGTCGCCCGGCTGATGCACCTGATCGCACAACCGGACGACCTCGATCTGCTCGCGCCGCTGATCGTCGACGAAATCCTGATCCGGCTGCTGCGCGGCCCGTCGGGCGCGCGCGTCGCGCAGATCGGCGACGCCGGTTCGACCACCCAGCGCATTTCGCGCGCCGTCGCCTGGATTCGCGACCATTACCTCGACCCGATGGCGGTCGACTCGCTCGCGCGGCAGGTGGGGATGAGCCCGTCGACCTTCCACCATCACTTTCGTGCGGTCACGTCGATGAGCCCGTTGCAATGCCAGAAGGTGCTGCGGCTGCAGGAAGCGCGCCATCTGATGTGCCTCGCGTCAATGGACGCGCGGCAGGCGTGCCGAAGTGTCGGCTACGTGAGCGCGTCGCAGTTCAGTCGCGAATACGCGCGGCTGTTCGGCGATGCGCCGGGCCGCGACGTCGCGAGGCTGCGCGACGAAGCCGTGCCGCTGTCGCGCGTCATACCGTGAATGGATATCGCGTGCGAGGCGGCGGTTCGTCACCTGCTCGATCGTCGGGCGGCTGCGCCCTCACGCGAATCAGGCATGACGGGATGCGCAGCAAGCATTCGATGCAGCCTCGTCGGCGGCCAGCATTTCGGGCACGCACTCCCGCAGGAAATCGACGAACGTGCGGATCTTCGCATCGAGATACTGACGCGACGCATACAGCGTGTAGACCGTCAGCTTCTGCAGCCGGTAGTCGGGCAGCACGCGCACCAGTGCGCCGCTCGCGAGCGCGGGCAGCGCCGCCGACATCGGCAGCGAGCCGATCCCGAGCCCCGCGCGCAGCGCGGCGCCGAGCGCATCGGCGATATTCACTTCGAAATCCGGTACCGGCAGCTCGAACGTTTCGCGGCCGTTCGGGCCGTCGAGATGCCAGCGGTCGCGCGGAAAGAGCGGCGTGACGAGCCGCAGGCACGCATGCCCGGCGAGATCGCTCACCGTGCGCGGCGTGCCGCGCGCCTTCAGGTAGGCAGGCGACGCGCACAGCACGCTGCCCACGTCGCCGAGCCGCTGCGATACCAGCCCGGAATCGGGTAGCTCCGTCGTGCTCAACTGCAGCGACACGTCGTAGCCTTCGTCGATGATGTCGGGCACGTGCTGCGACAGCGTCAGCTCGACCGCGACGGACGGATAGCGCTCGCGGTAGCGCACGACCGCAGGCACCACGTAGGACTGGCCGAAACTCGTCGTCGCATGAACGCGCAGTCGTCCGGACGGCTTCGCCTGTGCATCGGCCGCCTCGGCTTCCGCTTCGTCGATATAGCCGAGGATGCGCTGGCAGCGGTCGAGATAGCGCTGCCCGGCGTCGGTCAGCGCGATGCGGCGCGTGCTGCGGTTGAGCAGGCGCGTGCGCAGATGCGTTTCGAGTTGCGCGACCGAGCGCGACGCGTAGGCCGTCGTGATGTCCAGACGCTGGGCTGCGCTCGTGAAGCTGCCCTCCTCCGCGACCCGGACGAAAATGCGCATCATCTGTAACGTGTCCATCGACCTGTTCCCGGGGATTGTCACGTCGCACCGCCGTGCAGCCACGGTGCCGACAACGCCGGCACACGCCGGTCCGGCGCGAATTGTGCGGAACAGTACAGCAGCGTTGCAGGCGTGTCCAGTTCGTCGTAGGCGGCGTGATCCGGCTGCCGAATCGTGCTGCCGGGCGGCTCGCCGGACGGCATCGGGACCGTGCATACACGCGTATCGGACGTACCGACGGGCCAACGGCATCGGCCGCCGAAAACGACCCGCAAACCGTCATGCCGCCAGCCGCTCGATTGACGCCGTTCGCATCTCGCGCGTTACGCAGCGCCCGCCGCATCGAACGGATTGCGCAACACGATCGTGTCGTCGCGCTCCGCGCCGGTCGTGATCATCGACACCGGCGCACCCGCCACGGCCTCGATGCGCGCGATGAAATCCCGTGCGGCCCGCGGCAGCGCCGCACGCTCGCGCACACCCTTCACGGAGCCTTGCCAGCCTTCGAACCGTTCGTAGAGCGGCTTCGCGCGCGACTGCGCATCGAGGCTCGCGGGCAGATGGTCGACGCGCGCGCCGTCGAATTCGTAACCGACGCACAGCTCGATCGATTCGAAACCGTCGAGCACGTCGAGCTTGGTGAGCGCCAGCGAATCGATGCCCGAAATCCTGACGGCCTGGCGCAGTTGCGCGGCGTCGAGCCATCCGCAGCGTCGCGGCCGGCCCGTGTTGACGCCGAACTCCTGTCCACGCGCGCGCAGCGTTTCGCCGGTGGCGTCGGTCAGCTCGGTGAGGAACGGGCCGCCGCCGACCCGCGTCGCATACGCCTTCGTGACACCCAGCACGTGGCCGAGCTTCGCCGCACCGAGCCCGGTGCCCGCCGCCGCGGCCGACGCCACGGTGCCCGACGACGTCACGAACGGATACGTGCCCCAGTCGATGTCCAGCATCACGGCCTGCGAACCCTCGAACAGAATGCGCTCGCCGCGGTCAGTCGCGTCGTTGAGGTCGGCCCAGACCGGACGCACGAACGGCAAGATCTTCGGTGCGAGCGCAACGAGGGTCGCCAGCATCGCGTCGCGATCGTACTCGTCGAGCCCCAGGCCGCGGAACCACGCGTTGTGATGATCGACCAGCACGTCGAGCTTGGCGGCGAGCCCGTGCGGTTCCGCGAGATCGCCGACGCGCAGCCCGCGACGCCCGACCTTGTCCTCGTAGGCCGGCCCGATTCCGCGCAGCGTGGTGCCGATGGGTTCGCGGCGCAGCCGCTCCTGCGCCTGGTCGATCGCACGGTGAATCGGCAGCACCAGCGTCGCGTTCTCCGCGATCGACAGGTTCTCCGGCGTCACCGGCAGCCCGAGCGCGGCCATCCGCCCGATTTCCGCGAGCAGCGCTTCGGGGTCGAGCGCCACGCCGTTGCCGATCACGCCGCGCTTGCCGCGCACGATACCGCTCGGCAGCAGCGCGAGCTTGTACGTGTTGCCGTCGACGACGAGCGTGTGCCCCGCGTTGTAGCCGCCGTTGTAGCGCGCGACGAGATCGGCCTGTGCCGCCAGCCAGTCCACAACGCGCCCCTTGCCTTCGTCACCCCATTGGGCGCCCACGACCACCACGTTCGGCATGCTCCGCACTCCATGTGAGAAATTCAGACACTCGTTCGGCCGAATCGGCCGTTTGTGTGCCATATGAATTCGCTGCGCGCGTTCGAAGCCGCCGCGCGGCTCGGCAGCTTCACCCAGGCTGCCGACGAGCTGTGCGTGACGCACGGCGCGATCAGCCGGCACGTGCAGCAACTTGAAGCGTGGCTCGGGCGGCCGCTGTTCGAACGCCACAACCGGCGCGTCGAACTGACTGCGTCTGGACGCGCGTACCTCGCCGAGGTCGGTGCATCGTTCGACCGGATCGCGCTCGCCACCGCGCAGCATTTCGGCCACGCGCAGCAGCGCGTGTTGCGTGTCAGCGCGCCCGCAACGTTCTCGCTGCGCTGGCTCGTCCCGAAGCTGTCGTCGTTCCAGGTCGCGCATCCGGCCATCGAGGTGCGGCTGTCGACGTCGAACGAGCCGATCGAAAAGTTGCGCGACAAGGTCGATCTGATCGTTCGCGGCGGCCCGCAGGCCGTCGACGGATACGTCGCGGAGGAATTCCTGTCCGAAGTCCGGCTGCCGGTGTGTGCACCGAAGTTGCTGGAGGGCCGGTCGCTGGATACGCCCGCAGATCTCGCCGGCTTCACGCTGCTGCACGCGGCGACCTATCCGGGCATGTGGCCGGAATGGTTCGCAGCCGCCGGGCATCCGAATCTCGTCCCGCGGCACTCGCTCACGCTCGAGCATTTCTACCTGACGTTGCAAGGCGCGCTCGACGGGCTCGGCGTCGCGATGGGACCGATCGCGCTCGTCGCCGACGACATCGCCGAAGGCCGGCTCGTGCAGCCGTTCAGCGAACCTGCGCTGCCGCCGTGGCGCTACTTCACGTATGTGGCGTCCGCGCGAGCGGATGACGACGCCGTACGCGCGTTCAAGGACTGGCTGAAGGTGGCGGGAAGCGCGACTGCGTCGGACGGGCGGGATTGATCGCATCCGCCTGCGAGTCGTGCATCGTCACGGCATACAGGATTCCGAATTAAATGGAATAAACCTGCCGAACGTTCTTGCCTTCACGCATCGCGTGATCGCGATGCACGCGGCAAGCCGCGGATCGAACCGCGGCTTGCCGCCGAACGACGCTTACTGGCTTGCCGCACCGGCGGCCTTCTTCTCCGCGTTCTGCAGGTTCTGCGGATAGTTCGGATCGTTGGCCGCAGGCTTGTAGCCGGCGTCTTCGAGTTTCTTCAGTTCGGCGTTGTTCTTCGCACGCGCGGCCTTGCGCTCGGCTTTGCGTTTGGCCCTGGCTGCCTTGCGCGCTTCGCTCTTCGCTGCCTTCGCGTCCTGTGCAGCCGGCGCGCTGGCGGCATCGGTCTGCGCAAACGCAGGAACCGCCGAGCCGAACAGGAAAGCGGCTGCAGTAGCAGCCAACGTGAGTTTTCTGATCTGGATTCGCATCGCTGAACTCTCTTTTTTGATAACTATCACGGTTTGAAAGACCATCGAGATACCGCCCCCGCCCCGATCGATTCGTCATGTCGCGATCAGGACCTGTGCATCATAACCGTGTCGCAAAAAATGTGGCGCGAACGTGACGACGGAATCGGGATACACGTATGGGAGACAACACGGTTTCCGCGGTCGGTGACGGGTGGAGTCGTATGCGATACGGCGCGACGCGCCGACAGCCGTTTCACCGGTGGTGATATCGATGCGCGCATGCGCGACGTGAAGATCGTCGTCCTTGCCCGATCACCGCAACAGCAGTCGATCCGTACGTCGCATCAGCGGGCGATGCGGCTCGAGCGGCGGTTTCTCCCATAAACGACCACGATTCGGTTTGTCGGCGATCGAGACGACTATGGTGCGTCGTTGCGGCGGGCGGTAATGGGTCCCGCAGGCATCGTGATGCAGAAAGTACCTGTGGAGGTAAGACGCTTCGTCGATCGGCAGGTCTGGCGGGAAAGGTGGGGTTGCGTGAACGGCCGAGACGTCGGTCCGACTGAGTGCAGGAATGTACGGGAACCCGATATGAACGAGCAGCGCTTGTCGGGTAAATGCGCTCACGGCGGTGGAGACTTGTCCGTTCGAGCGACCGTGCGTGTCGACGTGTCGGGCGCCGCACATGGATGCCGATCGTTTCCTGTTTGCTCCCATCAATGGTTCCTTATCTGCACGGAGCCGCGATCCACACAGCCTGCTTATACCTGTGCTCCGCCCGATCGGTGAGCTTTTACGGGATTCCAGGTTCTTTGGAAGGTGAGCAGGTTCGGGAGCAGTGGGCCAATTCGATTGCGGTGAGCTTCGGCATCGATGAAGTGTTCACATTCGCTCGGGTGCTCTCGATGAATTCCGTCGAGATCGTCCCAGGCACGGGGAATCCGTGCGCGGCATTTTGGCGCTGGGCCTGTTTTCGTGCGGTGGCGCGAGTCTTTCCTTGCCTGTGACGGGTCCCGCACGGTGCCCGGCTCCAAAGGTAGAAAAACGGACGGGACGCACGGAAGAAAAGCAGTCCGGCGCCGGTCCCTCCCGCACAGTCCACAGGCTAAATTTGGCGAGTGGCTTCCCATGCGCGCGACAAAAAACTTGTCCATGGACGAGGCAGCACGAGGACAAAAAACCACTCGCGTGGCGGTGCAAGATGATTTCGAACTGCTGTGGGGAAAAGTAACGGCGTTCGTTCCGCCGGTCCAGCGCAGATGGCGGGCTGCCAGGGGACAGGTTTCGGGGTCCCATAAACGGGAACCTCTCTGCCGAATCCGGGATTTCTTCCCATAAGTTTCTACGTTTCGAGGTTTGTGAGTGGGCGCTCACCTCCTCGGAATGCGTTGTCAGGCCTGGAGCCTCCCAGAAACGGCGCCTTGAACAGGGCCGAGCGGCGTGGACCGAGTGGTTGAGGGGCCTCGCGTCCCACAGATGGCTGCCATTGGTAGCGGTTTATGGGGTTCGTTTTTTGTGCAAGCACACGTGTGTTTACATCTTTGGTAAACCACGTTTACTTCTTTAACTACTTTTAGACGGCTCACAGCCTTATCTGGCAAGGGTTTGAGCCGTGTTCGGTACCCATTTATGGGACGACAGGTGGAAGGGTTTGGGGTTTCAGGTCTGTGGATTTGGGGTTTGGGGTACCGCGTTGTGGGGAATCAGGGTTGTGGATATGGGGCGAACGTATCCGGTTATGGGAAATCGACCATCCATCTCGTTGGGTAGCCGTCTATGGGAACACGTGAAGGTAGCTTTTTATGGGGTTCTTTTCTCGGCCGGTAGTCGGATATGTGCACGGCGATTTCCTTCGGGTAGCCGGTTATGGGGAATCTCGAAGGTACCCGTTTATGGGAGCCCTTCGGAGTCAATTCGCTGTCTAGCGCCCGCCGGTTCCACGAAGCCTTCCCATAGACAGGACCGATACCGTACACAGGTTACCTTTTATGGGGAAACGGAATGGTTTCCATTTATGGGGGCGATTTCCACCTTCGGGACAAACAGCAAGACTATCGAGGATGCTTACAGGTACCCTCCTATGGGAATCGATGAAGGTAGCAAGCTATGGGAGAAAACAGCGGTGGTGCTGCGGGGCACCACGAATCCTCCCGACGATCTCGATTCCGCTCATTTGCCCCCATGGATGGCTACCTTCGCCGTGGCAAATCTTGTGCCGGGTTTGCCGGTGCCGACAGGAAAGGTAGCGGCTTTTGGGAGGAATTTTGATCAAAAGGTAGACGGATATGGGGCGCTGCACAAGTCTATCAATTGAAATTTTTCCTTTGTTATCTGATGCTTAGGCGGGATAGTGAAAGTGATGCTGGAGCAAGGGCGTTGCTCCGCCGCGCGAAAAGGTATAAAGTCCGCTTTCAATAAGGCAACCTTACCCGGACACCACGATGCCGCGCAAGCCCGCAAGCAAAGGCTCAGACAAACAGGTTTCGCTGTTTCAGACCCCTGAGCCACCCGACTTGCTGCGCAAGGCGGTCCAGGCGATTCATATCGCGCCGAAGTCGGGAAAGATCGGCCTGCAGCAGCGCAAGATGTTCAGCTCGTTGATCAAGAACGCGCTTCGGCAGGAGGCATTCGAGCCGGGCCGGACGAGTTTCTCGATCTCGATCGCGTCGCTGTCGCACGAGAGCGGGCTGAACAGCAACAACACCAAGTACGTGAAGGACACGGTCAACTCGCTGATCAGCACCGTCGTCAACTGGGACTACCTGGCCGCGGACCGTTCGACGGTCTGGAAAGCGTCAGGCCTGCTCGCCGGCGCCGAACTCGAGCAATCGGTGCTGAAGTACAGCTTCTCCGACCAGATTCGCAGCGAACTGCTCAACCCCGAGATCTACGCGCTGATCGATATGCGGATCGCTCGCGAGTTCCGGCGGTCGCACTCGCTTGCGCTATGGGAAAACACGGTGCGCTACGAAGGGATCGGCATCACCGCGAAGATTCCTCTGCCGAAATTCCGTGACCTGATTCTCGGCCAGGACAAGGCGTCTCAGTCGTACAAGGAGTACAAACTGTTCAAGAGCAAGGTGCTGGTGCCGTGCATTCAAGAGGTGAACGAAGTATCGGACCACACGCTCGAGCTGATCGAACACAAATCCGGCCGCAGCGTGGAAGCCGTGCAGTTCAAGGTAACGCGCAAGCAGAGCACCGATACGGTCGAAGAAGGCGACGTCAAGAACGAAGCGCTGGTCGAGGAAGTCGCGAAGTTCGGCATTCCGCGCTCGGAAGCGCGCCGGCTGATCACGCAATACGGCGTGCAGCGCATCAAGGCGGCGATCGCCTATACGCTCAATCGAACCACGAAGAAGAATGCGGCGCCGGTCGACAACGTCGCCGCGTATTTCCGCAAGGCGCTGACGCACGGTTACACGCTGGCCGACGGGCAGGGAACCGAAGCGGCCGCACCGGCGAAGGAATCCGCGCAGAGCAAGCAGGAACAGATTCGCGACAAGTATCTGGCGGCGAAGGTCGAGGAAGCCGGCGCGTATTTCCGCGAGCTGGAGATCGACGACCAGACCAAGCTGATCGAGCGTTACAACGAGACGGTGGCGGGTTCGAAGGACCTGACGCTGTCGCCGAAGAAGAAGGCGAGCAAGCTCGCGCAGACGAGCTTCTTCCGATGGCTGGCGCTCGATACGTGGGGCGAGCCTACCTCGGACGACCTGCTGGAATTCCTGCTGAAAAGCAGCCTCGCGGGCAACTGAACGAGGCCTCGCCATCGTGCGCGCCGTGCACCGGGCCGTGTTGCGGTCCGGCTTCGCGACGCAGCGCGCGGGGCGAGGCCTTTTGCCGGGGGCGCGTTACTTTGCCGTTGCCGCCAGCTCGGCGACGTACGTGTCGATGACGGTCTTGAGCTTGTCGGCGAGCGCTTCCTGGTGGGATGCGTCGACGCCCTTGAGCTGCAGATCCAGGCGCCCGTCCGGATAAGTCTTCAACTGGCCGATCGCGCGCGATTCGAGCGCAAAGTCATGACGAACGCTGTAGCGCGTGCGGCCGGCCTTCTTGGCGCCGTCGCTCTGCGCACGCAGGAAATTCTCGAGATCGCGGACGGATTTCTTCCGCTCGATCACGGCCGTCAGCAGCCGGTCGGCCGTCGCCTCGCCCAGGCGTTCGAAGATCAGCTTCAGGAAGTACGCCGCCTGCAGGCCGACCACGTCGTTGGCACCGGCCATCCGCTCCAGCAGCGTGTTCGGCAGCGCGTTCAGCGACAGCGTCTTGCTGATCGACGCCTTGTCCTTGCCGATTTTCTCCGCCAGCGTGTTCTGGTCGGCAAAGACCTTCTCGTCGAGGAGACGTTTCCACGCGACCGCATCGTCGAAGATCGTCTGGCGTTCGTGGTCGTGGTTCGCCCGATACGCGATCGTATAGAGCTGCTCGGGCGTGTGATCCGTGCGGAACGTCGCATTGATCGTCTCGTCGCCGTTGATGCTCGTCGCGCGCAGCCGGCGTTGCCCGTCGATCACGACGAGCTTGCCGGGAAACTCGGGGAGCAGTGTGACCTTGATCGGCTCGATCTGCCCTTCCCGTTTCAAGGTCAAGGCAAGCTCGTGCAGACTCGATTCCGAGTAGAACACGCGCGGGTTGAACGGGTTCGGGATGCAGTCCTTCACCAGCACCTTCTGCGGCGCGCCCAGATCGGGCGTACCGGCGGGGGTGGTCGCGGCCGGGCTACCGGCGGGCGCGGCTTCGGCGACGGCAACCGGTGCGGCCGCCGGCTCGGGCAGCCGCGTTTCGAGCGCCGCATTTTCCTGCGCGAGTCCGCGCAACAGGCCGGCCGCCAGATGCAGGTTGCCGGTCGGCTTCTTGTCTTTCGAGGTGTCCTTAGCCATGGGCGGCTCCGGTAGCGCGCGTCGACGCGATGTATTGGGCCATTTCCGTGACCAGCTTTTCGATTTCCGCGCGGGCTTCCTTCAGGCCCTTCAGGTATCGATTGTGGTGATGGATCGTGGTGCCGAGCGCGAATGTCTGACGATAGACCTCGCGTTGCGCGATCTGGCTGTCGAGCAGATGCTCCCCTATTTCTTCTGCTCTTAAAATTTTTAAAATTTCTTCACGCATTTTAGTTTTTCCATTAACGCTATTCAGCATTAATGCGGAAGAAAGTTGAGGATTTCGAACGGCGCGCATCGATTCGATCATGCGGATCATCGCGACGGTGCTGTACAGATCGGCCGGTGACGGCGAAAGCGGCACCAGGCAGAAATCCGCCACTTCGAGGACGGAGGCGATACGAGGGTCTTCGAGGTTGCCGGGACAGTCGACGACGATCACGTCGAAGTTCGCGTCCTGCTTCTTGATCTCGCCGCCGATGCCGCGGCCGGCGGGAGCCAGCGAAAGCACCGTCATCGGCAGCGTGTTTTCGCCGCTCGTGACCCACCGGACGGAAGTGCCCTGAGGGTCGGCATCGATCAACGCAACCTTGTTGCCACCGGCTTCGAACGCAGCCGCGATGTTGACGGAGATGGTCGTCTTTCCCGTCCCACCTTTTTGATTGCTGACGGCGATCTTGAAAGCCATTAAATTCCTCCAAGGAGTTTTGCGTAATATATGCAGTTATTTGCAGGATGTCCAGAAATGCGTTCAATGTCAGGAACGTTTTATTGATCGCTGTGGTTGTTACGTGACAAATAGGCCGAATGGCTGAGCGTTGTCAAAACAGCGGTTCGTAAAAAGCACGCCATTGACATTGCAAAAAAAGAACGCCGAAGTGAAAAACGGGGTTTTCTTTGGCGCCATAACGAACCCGGTTAGGCGAAGGCCGGGTGCCTCATCGTGCTTTGGTTTCACTCGAAACTTGATACGACTTCGTGCCGTTGATAGACGCTGATCGAGGCGGTCGCGCGGGCGTCGTCGTCGGCATCGCGAAAACAGCCGGTTGTCACGTGACAAGTCTCCGGATATCGACTCTTCTCGGCATGCACGGCGCGCGGAAGCCTTCGATGCGATTGCGACGTTGGCTGCGACGAAATCACTTCAATAAATTTACAGATGCGCAGCCTGTGATTACGTATGCTTCTGTGGCAGCGGGATGAGTTGTCACGTGACAAACAGCGCCAAACGGGCCCGCGGATACCTTGGCGTCGTCAAGGGACCGTTGAAATGGGTCGATGCTACACGGCCTAAGAGACATATTGCTCGGGAAGACAGGCGTGGACGATAGCTTTCGGTTCGTCAACAGATCCGTGAATCGAAGGTGAGTTGTCACGTGACAACCGGAAGCAGAGCCCCAAAGTTTGAGCGACAGGAAACGGTGGGAAGTAAAGAGTCCCGTTGGCATTTCAACGGGACAGTTGGAGATGGCGAGTCCCAGATTTGATCCGCTGGCCGCCCGCCTCCATACGTCGCACGTGTGCGCACGTACTGACGCAATACCGGCGAGCGACTGCTGAGGCGTACCCGGATATCGTAGCGAGGTTGATGTGTCCCCATTTATCAAGAGACATACAGCTTTGCATGGCCTCTCGTAGTCGCCGATAGGGCAGGGCGGGCTCCGAGGCATGCGCCCCACTGAAGGGCTCAACCCATCTGCAATTACCGGACGTATGCACCGCAATTGATGCCGAATCCATGCGTCGAATGCCTGTGCCGAATCCAAACGGGTCGGGTCGTGAAACATTCCCAGAAAATCGACGTCGGCTGGAAACCCTTATGTGGCAACGAATTGCGCTGCCTTCTTCACGTTGTTTCACGAAAAATGACCGCGTTGATCCCAGGAAATGGGGGCGCATACCTTTTTCGAGCGCCGATATCGAAAGTCGGGAGGATCGCTGTCCAATTTGTCATATATAACACGTAATTCGTAGTGTTTTATACGAATAAGGGCGAGCTATGCACCGTAGGTCCTTGCTATGCGGGCGAGTCCGCGCCTGCTGAGTCACGTGCCGCCCATTCGGCGCAAGGTACACCGTCATTTTGCGTCAGTTGTCACGTGACAACGCATGTGCGGGCCCCCGATTTACGGAGTCACGGAGCATTACGAGAAGAAGCCGGCGTCGGAAATGTGCGGGAGGAGTCCCGAGCATGGTCGGTGCAACGTAGTCTTCGGAACAGCGTGAGCCCAATCGACGTCGTATGCGAGAACCTAATCCCGCACATTATGAATGCCATCAAAGTCGGCACATATCGACCGCCACCCCTCGCGCTCAATAACTCGCGACGATAGACAAAGCGACATCCGTTCTACCTCGCAGGCCGTCGATATCCCTTCGGGGAGAATTACCGAACAGCCGACTATATTCGCGGTTGAATTGAGTCGGGCTCGCATACCCGACCCTGAATGCTGCCGACGCAGCATCGAGCCGCTCCGCCAGCATCAGCCGGCGAGCCTCGTTGAGCCGTATCCATTTCTGATACTGCAGCGGACTCATGCCGGTGAGTTGACGGAAGTGGTGGTGGAAGGTCGAACTGCTCATCTGAACCTGTGCCGCGAGATCATCGACGCGCAACGACTCGTCATAGTGAGCACGCAACCACCGGATCGCGCGCGACACGCGGTTGCACTGGCTGCCGGTGGAGGCGATCTGGCGCAGGCGGGCGCCTTGGTCACTCGTCAACAGCCGATAGTAGATTTCCCGCTCGATGTACGGTGCGAGAACGGCAATGGCGTTCGGGTCGTCCAGCAGCGCGACTAACCGGTTGAGCGCGTCGTACAGCGGTTCAGTCATGTCGCCGACGACGAGTCCACGGCCTGCTGGTACATCGTCGTGAACCGGCGCGACCTGCATCATCAGATCGGCCATCACGCGGAAATCCAGCTTCAGGCCGAGCCCCAGAAACGGTTTGCCGGGGCTGGCCTCGATGATTTGCGTCGAACCGGGCAGATCGAGAGATGTAATCAGAAAGCGATCGGCGTCGTAAAGGTACGCATCCCCGCACTGCATGACCCGCTTCGCGCCCTGAACGACGAGGCCGAAGCTCGGCTCGACCATGCACTCCATCGGCTGCGTCGGCGCTTCCCGTCGATGAAAGCTCAGATTGGGAATGGCCGTGTTGAGATGATCGACACCACCGGTCCATCTCGCGACGCGCTCCGCGAGCATCTGTCGCAGTTCGTTCTCGCGGCTGCGGCCGGTTGAACGGTGGCTTGCCTGGTCGAGCGCCGCGATGGTGGCGGCGTCGTCTCGTTGGGCGGGTAGGTATCGGAGGGGTACCGGATGCATCTTCTCTATTGAGGTAATCGGGTCGACGGGCTGGCAGTCGACGTGCAGGGGCGGCCGGCAACGAGCGCACCGCCCGGAATCGCGGATAGGTCCGACGGCCCGCTTCCGGAAGGCACGTGCCGGGACTGGCGAACTACTTCGTCGCCTCCGACGCGCAAAGCTGCCAGCGTCGAGATTTCGCCGCCGGCGCTGCCGCGCGCTCGTCGACCGTGCGCCACCAGCGTTCGCCACGATGCGGGGCATCGAGATCGACGCGTTCGCCCATCCTCGGTGTCGACAGCTCGATGCCGCGCACGAGCGCCAGCGCCGTGACACGCTCGAACGGTTCCTGCCAGCGATGCATCGCGAGGTCGAACGTGCCGTTGTGGACCGGGATCAGCCAGCGTCCGCGCAAATCGATGTGCGCCTGCACGGTTTCTTCCGGTTGCATGTGCACGTACGGCCATTGCGCATCATAGGCGCCCGTTTCGATCAGCGTGACGTCGAACGGCCCGAGGCGCTCGCCGATCTCGCGGAAGCCGTCGAAATAGCCGGTATCGCCGCTGAAGAACAGGCGCAGATCGTCGTCGACGATCACCCACGACGCCCACAGCGTACTGTTGCCGTCGAACAGGCTGCGCCCGGAGAAGTGCTGGGCGGGGGCCGCCGTCAGCGTCAGGCCTGCTACGTCGATGCTTTGCCACCAGTCGAGCTGGCGGACCTTGGTCGCGTCGATACCCCATTCGATCAGCCGATCGCCGACACCGAGCGTCGTCACGAACACGCCGGTGGTTGCGGCCAGCGCGAGCACCGTGTCGCGGTCGAGGTGATCGTAGTGATCGTGCGACAGGACCACGCCGCGCAGCGGCGGAAGATCTTCCAGCGCGATCGGCGGTGCATGAAAGCGCTTCGGACCGATGCGCCGGAACGGCGATGCGCGCTCCGCAAACACCGGATCGGTCAGCCAGAATTCGCCGCGCAGCTTCAGCAACAGCGTCGAATGGCCGAGGCGGTACAGGCTGCGATCGGGCGCCGCGTCGAGTTCCGCGCGGGTGAGCGAATCGACGGGCAGCGCGCCGGCGGGCACGGTGTGGCGCGGCTTGTTGACCAGCATGTTCCACGCGATCCCCAGCGTCTTGCCCAATCCTTCGGCAGGGCGCGGCGCGACGTTGGCAAAGCGTTCGCCATTGTGCTGCGGCGAACCGCCGGACAGCGTCCGGCCACGCCGGGCGGCCGCGAAACCCAGCACGCGGTGAATCAAAACGAGAGGCGATGCCATGTCGGTTCGTCCGGAGAATAAAGTACACTGAGCAGTGTAGTTTATTTTCGAGATAAGTAAACTGCCCGGTGTAAAATTTCCGTATGGATACCAGTACTCCTCCTCAGCGTCTGACCGACCGCAAGCGCGCGGCGATCGTCGATGCGGCAATCGAGGAATTTCTTGCGGCGGGCTACGATGCGACGAGCATGGATCGCATCGCTGCACGCGCGGGCGTGTCGAAACGCACCGTCTACAACCACTTTCCGGGCAAGGAGACGCTGTTCGCTGCGATCCTGAACAAGCTGTGGGATGCGACCCGGACCGGCAAGTCGCCGACCTATCGCGCCGACGTGCCGTTGCGCGCGCAACTGCTTGCGCTCCTCGACCGCAAATTGCGATTGATGAACGACGAGGCCTTTCTCGCGCTCGCGCGCGTCGCGATCGGCGCGGCCATCCATTCGCCGGAACGGGCGCGCGACATGGTCGAACGCCTCGGCGAGCGTGAGGAAGACGTCACGGTGTGGGTGCGGGCGGCGGCGGCGGCCGGCCGCCTGGCGGTGACCGATCCGGTGTTCGCCGCGCATCAGTTGCATGGCGCCGTGAAGGCGTTCGCGTTCTGGCCGCAGATCACGATGGGGCAGCCGCCGCTGACAGCGCACGAGCAACAGAAAGTCGCTGAGTCGGCTGCCGACATGTTCCTCGCGTACTACGCGCGACCGGACGACGGCGACGTGTCGCGTCGCACGCAAGACTGAACGCGCATCCGAAAGCATCCGCAGGCGCGGTCAAATCGACATCGTGGCCGATGCACGCGCCGACGGGGCGTCGGCCGACCCGCCGATCCGGGCAACCGACGCAACATGGCGCCCGCATGTGACGGCCGCGCGGCCGGCCGAAACAGCGATATCGTCGACGCATCCGAAGCCGAACGTGAGCATCTATCCATGAAGACGCTGTTGATCGTCTATCACACGATGACCGGGGGCACGCAGCAGATGGCCGAAGCGGCTGCCGATGCGGCTCGCGCTCAGCCTGGCGTCGACGTCAGGTTGCAGCGCGCGGACGCGACGAACGCAGACGACGTGCTGGCCGCCGACGCGTACCTGTTCGCGACGCCCGAGAATCTTGCGGCGATGTCCGGGCTGATGAAGGACTTTTTCGATCGCTGCTATTACGCGGCGCTCGATCGCGTGAATGGCCGTCCGTATGCGGCGATGATCTGCGCCGGAAGCGATGGGCAGAACGCATTGCGCCAGATCGACCGGATCGCAACCGGGTGGCGGCTGAAGAGCGTCGCGCCCGGCCTGATCGTCTGCACGCATGCGCAGACGCCGGAGCGTATTCTCGCGATGAAGACGATCGGCGGCGACGAGCTTGCGCGCTGCGCCGAACTGGGTGCGGGTCTTGCCGCGGGGCTCGTGCTGGGTGTTTTCTGACGACGGATGCGACGGTGCAGATCTGCCGTATCGGCACAGGTCGGATCCGCTCCATTCGCGCAATACCGATTCCGCAAACAACGCCGAATCGGCCGAATGCCAAGGCTTCAACTGTCCTTTGCGGTTGCCGCGGATCGATGGTACTCGGGCCACAGACGTTTCACGAGATCGCGCGACGCGCCGTATGCGTAGCAACTGTCGATCTTGAGCGGCTTTCCTTCGCTGTCACGGTAATCGAGCGACGAGCGCCGCATGCCGACCATCGTCTGATAGGCGGTCGTGGCGATCGGGCCGAGCAATTCCTTCAGGTGCGTGCACGTGTCGCAGGACGGCAGGCGCTTGCGCACCTCGCTGTTCCAGCCGGCGCCGATGTTCAACCCGACGAGCGCCTGCAGCGAGTCGCCACCGCCCGGACACTGCGCATACGGATGCGAACGGATGAACGTGGATACGGCGCGCACGACCATGTCGATGTCGAAGACCAGTGTCACGCCGAGATCATGGAGCGGCGTCAGCGCCGCGACCGTCCGTGTGCCGCCGGGCGGCGTGAAATCGCTGGTCTTGCGGTCCGCGAGGCACGCCGTCACTTCGAACAGGCCATCGCTGCGTCGATACCCGCGCATGTCGATTTGCCGATGGTGAATCTCCTCGCGCGTGATGCCGTCGTGCGGCGTGTCGTCTTGGGAAACCATGCATTCGCTCCATCTCGTGTCACCGGGCATTTTCGCAGGCAACGGGATCGCGCCCGGCCGATCGGGCGCGCGGTGAAAAGCACGCGCGCCCTGCCGCCAGCGAAGTTGCTTTGGCCATACTACGCACTTTCCGATATCTTCGTCCGCGCCATGATCGATGCGGACGCAACGAGTCGTACAGCGATGCCGGCGCAAACGAGGCGCGGGCGTGCGGCGCGGTGTCCGAAGGCGACGCAACGCGCCGCGGTTCGATATCCGTCACGCGGAACACCGTTCATCGCATGTCGCCCCGGCCCCGATTTCCGGTAGTGGCCTCTAATGGCGTGACATCCGGAAACGTATCCATATAATGCGCAACACGACCGCGCGGACGCATTTCCGGCACCCCGGATCGGGCAAATCCGGACCGGCGAGTCAGCCGGCTGTCCCGCGTACCGGTATACTTCCACTCCTGCCTTGTCCGGCATCGAGGCCGGGTGCCTGAAAACAGAGTGACGTGCGCGATGCGGCCCCGTAGTGTTCCGCACCGGCGGCAGACGGGCCGCACGCATGGCGGCGAAGCTTGCAAGCCGCGCGGCAGGGCCGCACGAACCACACCTTATATTCCTGGTGGATTGAATTTATGGGTTTTGAACAACTTGCCGAATTGCGGGCGCAGCTCGCAGCGAAGGCCAAGCAGGAGCGCAACGCGAAGCGGCCGGCAGCGCCGACGGACGCCGGCGCGAAGCCGAAGTCCGGCGACCGGCCGTCTCGCGGCGCCAAGCCGGGCGCCGCCGCCCAGGCGCAGCATCGGGCGAAGCCTGCTTCGGCGAAGCCGTCGGCCCCGGTCGATCCGGTCATCGTCGCAATCGGCAAACTGCAGCGGAAGTTTCCGCGCGCATTCCCGAAGAATCCGGCCCCCAAAGTACCGCTCAAGGTCGGCATCTGGGACGATCTCGCACGCGAGGCGCAGGCCATCGGTCTCAACGAAGCCGAACTGCGCGAAGCGATGTCGACGTGGTGCCGCGGCAACCGCTACTGGTCCTGCCTTGTCGAGGACGCGGTGCGCGTCGACCTGCAGGGCAACGAAGCCGGGCGCGTGACGCACGACGACGCGGCGCGCGCGCGCCGGCTGAAGGCTCGCCGTCCGGGCAAGGGCGCGGCACAATCGGCCAAGGGTGCGCCGCAGCAGCCGAAGGCCGAGCAGCAGGCCGAGGGCGCTGCCGCGCCGCAGCCGGCGCAAGCCGAAGTGGAAGCGGAAGCGAAGGTGCAGAACGACGCCGCGCCGCAGGTCGAACAGCAAACGGCCAGCAACGACTAATCGGCATCGCGCCGCGGCTCGTTGCACCGCACATGCCAACATGCCCGCCGCATGCGGCGCATGACACGACAGACCGGCCTGGCTCGACCGAGGCAGGCCGGGACTCCCTCCACCGGCGTCCGATCTGCCGGTACGCATTCCTTCTCACGTTGAACGAGCCACCCGACCGGACAACGAACGTCCGTCGAACGTCGCCGCATGCGCGATGCTCCGCCTTTTTCATATCCCCGCGTAGACGGTTTGCATAGCCGAGCAAATTGCAGCTTCAGTCATATATTTCGGTTTCCGAATTGATCGGCGGGAATCGCCGATTTCCGTGCGTGCGATCCCATCCGGCCGTCGTGACATGATGGCGCGCGATAATTGCGATTGGATCGTCCGCTTACGGCCGCTCGGCGCGTGCATGCGGCTTGCATGCCGAACGATAACCGATGCCGGCGGATGCCAAGCCGGGCTCTTCAACGTCAATTCAAACCGGATCATGAACCCGAGACATTCCGCGATTTTCGTCGCGCTCGCCGCCGCCACGCTGTTCGGCGCCGCGACACCGCTCGCTAAGGCGCTGATCGGCGCGATGTCGCCGTTCATGGTCGCAGGCCTCTTCTATCTGGGCAGTGGCGTCGGGCTCGGCATCGGAATCCTGTTGCGCGGCTGGTACGGCCGTCGCGCGCCAACCGCGGATGCCGCACCGCTGCAGCGCGCGGACCTGCGTTGGCTGGCCGGCGCGATCGCGGCGGGCGGCGTGGCCGGCCCGGCTTTGCTGATGCTCGGGCTGTCGACCACGCCGGCGGCGACGAGCGCGTTGCTGCTCAATCTCGAAGGCGTGCTGACGGCTGTGATTGCGTGGGTCGTGTTCCGCGAGAACGTGGATACGCAGGTGTTCGTCGGCATGGTGGCGATCGTCGCCGGCGGCGCGCTGTTGTCGTGGACACCGGGCCGCGCCGGTGTGCCGGTCGGTGCGCTGCTGATCGTCGGCGCATGCCTGTGCTGGGCGATCGACAACAACCTGACCCGCAAGGTGGCCGCGAACGACGCGATGGTGATCGCGTGCCTGAAAGGGCTGATCGCGGGGCCGGTGAACATCGGCATCGCGCTGGCGACCGGCTCGACGCTGCCCGCGATACCGGTCACGGCGGCGGCGATGCTGACGGGGCTCGGCGGCTACGGGATCAGCCTCGTGCTGTTCGTCGTCGCGCTGCGTCATCTCGGCAGCGCGCGCACCGGCGCTTACTTTTCGATCGCGCCGCTGTTCGGGGTCGTGCTGTCGCTGCTGATCTGGCCGGCACTGCCGCCCGCGACGTTCTGGATCGCGGCCGCGCTGATGGCGCTCGGCATCTGGCTGCATATGCGCGAACGGCACGAACACACGCATGCGCACGAGCGGCTCGAGCATACGCATCGGCATCGGCACGACGACCATCACCAACACGCGCACGACTTCCCGTATGACGGCGACGAACCGCACACGCATCCGCACGTGCATCTGCCGATCACGCACAGCCATGCGCATTTTCCGGACATTCATCACCGGCATCGGCATTGACCGTGTCGTGAGCGACGCGCGCCGGCGGGCGCAAGCTAACCGTTTATGGGAAGCGCGGAAAGCCGGTCATTGGTCCGGCCCTGGCGGTTGCCGGCATGTTGCAGAAGCATGCGCCGGCATGCGCGTGCCGCGTGCCGCGCGCGGCCGGATCAGGTTGGAAGCGCGGAACGCGCGCCGGCAACCCGCCCGCGGTTTGACGGGCATGCGCGGCGCACAATGACTCGCCATCGCGATCGTCACGCGATCACTCGACGCCGACGATCACGCTCGATGCCTTGAAGATCGCGGATGCGGCGGCGCCGCTCGCGAGGCCGAGACGATCGACGCTGTCGTTGGTGACGATCGCGATGATCTCCGCGCCGCTCGTGGCCTTGATCACGACCTCCGAATTGACCGCGCCCTTCGCGACCGACGCGATGGTGCCCGCGACGCAATTGCGGGCCGACACCTTGCTGCTGTCGACGCCGACCATCACGATGACCGACGACGCCTTGACGAGTGCGAACGCGTTCGTGCCGACCGCGAGGCCCAGCGACGCCGCGCTGCCGTGGGTGATCACGGCGACGATCTCGAGGCCGTCCTGCGTGCGCAGCGTGATTTCGTCGTTGACGGCGCCGGGTTTGACGGCGCTGATCTGGCCGGCGAACTGGTTGCGGGCGCTGGTTCGCATGATGACTCTCCGGGTGGGTGCCGCGGCCGGGCCGGCAGCGGCGGCAGATGAATGGAAGTGCATCGGCGAGTGTACCGTCAACGCCGGGGCGCGGCGCCCGGCGGATGCCACGCCGCGAGCCGGCGAAAACTCGCCGCCACCGCGTGTACCGTCATACCTGCGTGACGGGGCCGACGGCGCTGGCGCTACGGCGCTGACGGGC
The DNA here is from genome assembly GCF_001547525.1 of Burkholderia anthina. Classification (GTDB taxonomy): domain Bacteria; phylum Pseudomonadota; class Gammaproteobacteria; order Burkholderiales; family Burkholderiaceae; genus Burkholderia; species Burkholderia semiarida. Next base: position 525,782 of record NZ_CM003769.1, on the reverse strand, counting down.
CGCTCGCGGGTGCTGCGGCGGCGGAGCCGGCGCCGGCGCCTGTCGCGCCGTCGCTCTCCCAACCTCCGCCGAGTGCGAGGAAGAGCCGCACCTGATCGGCCGCGACCTGGCCTTCGGCCGCCGCGACCTGCGCCCGCACGCTCGTCAACGTGCGCGTCGCATCGAGATCGGAGAGGAACGATTCGCGGCCGGCCGCATAGAGACGATGCGTTTCGGCGGCGGAATTGCGGGCCGACTCGTACGCGGTGCGCAGCGCGTCCGTGCGCTGCACGTCGGCCGCGTAGGTCGCGAGGCTCGACTGCGTTTCGCGCAGCGCATTCAGCACGACGCCGTCGAAGTGCGCGAGCGCGCCGCCCGTCGCGGCTTCGGCTTCGCGCACGCGCGCACGCTGGCCGTTGACGGGGAACGACCAGCTGATCAGCGGTCCGAACGACCAGCGATTCGTGGTGGATGAAAACAGGTCGGCGGCGACGCCGACCGAGCCGGCCGATGCACCGATGCTGACCGACGGGTACAGCGCGGCGGTCGCCACGCCGATCCGCGCGGTCGCGGCGGCGAGTTGCCGCTCGGCTTCGCGTACATCGGGGCGGCGGCGCAGCAACGCGGCGCCGTCGCCGATCGGAATCGGCTGACGCAGCTTCGGCAGGCGTTCGCATTCGGTGACGGCTTTCGGCAGGTCGGCCGGCGCGCGCGCGAGCAGCGCGGCGAGCTGGTACTGCGCGATCTTGCGCCGGCCTTCGAAGCGCGGGATGTCGGCGGCGAGCGTGCGTACCTGCGTCACGCCGCGCGTCACGTCGGTCTGGTTGCCGCGTCCTGCATCGCGCAGCCGCTGCGACAGCGCGACGCGTTGCTGCTGCAGCGCGAGCGACCGCTTCGCGATCGCCAGTTCGTCGCCGGCCGAGCATGCTTCGACGTAGGCGCGCACGACGTCGGCCACGACCGTGATGCGCGCGAGGTCGCCGGCCGCCTTGACGGCCTCGCTGTCCGCGCGCGCGGCTTCGACACCGCGCCGCAGCTTGCCGAACAGGTCGAGCTCGTACGACACGTTGATGCCGACCGTGCCTTCGTTGACGACCGGCAGCTTGTTTTCGAGCAGGTACTGCTCGGCCGATTCCTGCGCGCGTTGCACGGCCGCTTCCGCCCCGCCCGAGAATCCGCCCTGTTCATTCGCGGCCACCAGGGCCGCGCGCGAGCGCGCGAGGTTCGCGGCGGCGACGCGCAGGTCGGTGTTCGACTTCAGCGCATCGCGCACGAGCCCGTCGAGCACCGGGTCGTCGTACAGTTGCCACCAGTTGCCAGGCACCGCGTCGCGCGACACCAGCGCGCCGTTCGCGTCGTCGAGCGCGTGATTCGCGAGCGGCGCATTGACGTACGCCTGCTGCGGCAGCGTGTAGTCGGGGCCGACCGACTTGCATGCACCGAGTGCAAGCGCCAGGGGCGCGAGCGTCGCCGCGACGCGCAGGGCATGCCGCTTCATTGCGATGCTCCCGCCGCGCCGGATGCCGCGGGCGCCGTGCCGGCACCGGCCGCCGGCTTCGCGTCGGCGTTGCGGCGCGCGTCGGCGCCGCGCATCGACACGGTCGCGGTGCGGCCTGCGATCATCCGGAAATCGTCCGGCACCTCGTCGAGCACGACGCGCACCGGCACGCGCTGCGCGAGCCGCACCCAGCTGAATGCCGGGTTCACGTTCGGCAGCAGGTTCGCGCCCTGCGTGCGGTCGCGATCCTCGATCGCGGCGACGATGCTCTGCACGTGGCCGCGCAGCGCATGCGGCTCGCCCATCACGATGATGTCGACCGGCTGGCCGATATGGATGCCGCGCAGCTTGGTTTCCTCGAAGTAGCCGTCGACGCGGAACGAATGGCGATCGACGACCGACAGCACCGCGCGGCCGGCCGGCACGTATTCGCCGACGCGCGGCGCGCGGTCGTTCAGGTAGCCGTCCACGGGACTGACGATCGTCGTGCGCTGCAGGTTCAGCTTCGCGGTGTCGAGCGACACCTGCGCATCGGCGACGCCGGCTTCGCCCTGCTCGACGCGCGTGCGGCTTTCCTCGACCTGTTCGCTCGCGACCAGGTTGCCGAGCTGCAGGTTGCGCGCGTATTCGCGCTTCGCCTGCGCCAGCGTCGCGCGGCGCTGCGCGAGCGTCGCTTCGGCGAGCCGCTCCGCGAGCGCGTAGCGCGCCTGGTCGATCACGAACAGCACCTGGCCGCGCTTGACCTCCTGGTTGTCGGCAACCTGCACCGACGTGATGAGGCCGGACACGTCCGGCGCGACCTGGATCACGTCGGCGCGCACGTGCCCGTCGCGTGTCCACGGCGAGAACATGTAGTAGTTGATGATGCGCCACAGCACGAGGCCGGCCACGACGACGACGATCAGGGTGAGCAGGACTTGCCCTGCCGAGAGCCAGGATTTTTTCACGTTAGGTAGCCACGAGTTGGTGGGACACGATCACGACGGCGGCCAGTACGAACACGTAGATGCCGAGGTCGAAGATCGAACGGTGCCAGACGAGGCGGTAGAAGCCGACACGCTCGAGCGCCGCGCGCACGACGATGTTGATCAGGTAGGCGATCAGCATCAGCACGAGCGGGGCCGGCACGAACACGCCGAAGATATCGATTTCGCCGATCATGATCGCGCTCGGAAGGACAGGGTGGAAAGCCGGTTCATGCGCGCGCTCCGTCCGGCGCCTGCGGCGGTTGTGCGGCCGCGGCCGGATACAGCGACAGGCGCAGCCCGACGAGCGCGTGCAGCGTGTCGCGCAGCCGGCGGTGCGCGGCCGGCACCGCGGGAGCGGCGGCGCCGTCGGGCGGCGCGGCGCCCGGCAGGGTGCTGCCGGCCACACGCCGCAGCGCGTCGTCGATCGTCGCGAGCAGCGCGGGCGGCACGGGCTGGCGCGCATTCGCGGCCGCGCAGCGCGCGTAGTGATCGGTGACGCCGGCCAGCACGCGATCGATTGCGTCGGGTACGTCGCCCGACAGCCGGCGGCGCGAGCGGCGCAGGTCGAGCGCGTTCAGCGCGATGCGCAGGTCGCGGAAGCTTTCGATCGACGGGTGGCGGTGATCGTCGGACGCGCCGAGGCGCGGCAGCAGTTGCGTGACGCGATCGAGCATCCGCGACGCGTGGTTGCGCTGGTCGTCGAGCGGCTGTGTCGACGCGGAGCGCGCGACGTCCTCCCAGCCCGAGCGCAGCAGGCGCCGCACCGCGAGTTCCGCGCCGAACGGGCGCGTCGCGCGCGTCCACACGTACGCGAACAGCAGCCCGGCGACGCCCGCGAGGTTGCTGTTCAGGAACACGAAGAAATCGGCTTCGTACGCGCTCTGGATGCTGATGAAGGTAGCCGTGTTCACGGCGACGAGCATCGTCACCATGTTGAACTGCGGGCGCGGCAGCAGCGTGCCGATCAGGATGAACGGGCCCGCGAACATCAGCACGAGCATCGCGAAATCGTGCACGTGCGGCAGCACGACGAACAGGTACAGGCCGGCGAACACGACGCTCGCGGCGGTCGACAGGAAGAACTTGAACACCAGCGGCGCCGGCTCGTCGAGCGCGGCGAAGAAACTGCACGACACGGCCACGAGCGTGACGGCGGCCGCGCCGTCGTGCCAGCCGGACGAGATCCACAGCCAGCACGCGAACACGATCGCGAACACGACGGTCAGCGTCGAGAACAGCATCATCCCGCGATCGAAGAAGCGCTCGGTGCCGCCGAGCCGCCAGTGCCGGTAGCGCGGCTGCCACACGCCCGACTCGTTCGCGATCAGCGCGCGCAGCGAGCGGCAGTCCTGCCAGATGTCGATGACCTGGCGCAGCCGCCACAGCGCATTCGACAGCAGCGCGCCGTCCCAGCTCGCCAGCGCGCTGGCGGGCGGCTGCAGCGCGGCGATGCGCGCGCGCAGGTCGTCCGCGACCGGATCGTGCGCCATGTCGCCGTCGGTGCCGGTCTTCACGGCCGGCAGCGGCGCGTCGAACCACTTCGCGGCGTCGGCCAGCAGCGCGTCGAGCGCGGGCGGGCGCACGTGCAGGTCGCGCATCAGCGCGACCAGCGGATCGGCGAGCGACGACATCAGCGGCAGGAACAGCTGCATCCGGCCTGCGAGCGCCTGCGCCCGCGCGAGCAGGCGCGGATGCGCATGGTCGTAGCCCAGCTGGCTCAGCAGGAACTCGAGGCCGGTGATGGTCGCGGCGAGCCGCTGCCGGCACGCGGACAGCGCCTTGCCGGCCAGATGCCCGGACAGCGTTTCGCGGCCGTAGAACGCGGCGTCCTTGAACCACGCGTCGGTGCGCTCGATCAGCGTCGGCGCGAGCCGGTTCGGAAACACGGTGCTGCCGACCACGCTCGCGCAGACGATGCCGAGCACGATTTCCTCGGTGCGCGCGATCGCGACGTCGAATATCGTGGACGGGTCGGTGACGGTCGGCAGCGCGACCAGCGGCATCGTATAGCCGGCGAGCATGAAGACGTAGCTGCGCGCGGTGCGATCGGAGATCGCGAGGTACAGCAGCGTGCCGCACCAGGTCGCGACGATGATGCTGAACAGGAGCGGCGTCTCGACGAACGGCGGCACGAAGAAAATCGCGGCGGCCGCGCCGAGCGCGGTGCCGAGCGCGCGGTACAGCGCTTTCGAGCGCGTCGCGCCGACGAACGGGTTCGACACGATGTACACGCTCGCCATCGCCCAGTACGGGCGCGGCAACTGGAAATACAGGCCGAGGTACAGCGCCAGCATCGATGCGGCGAATGTCTTGCCCGAGAACAGCCAGTCGCGGAGGCTCGGATAGGTCATGACGCGGAATCGGCTGAGTGGGACGGGGGCGAAGCCGGAGCGGGCGCGTCGGCTGCGTTGAATGCGTTCAGTACGCGCAGCGTGGCTTCGAGATCGGCGCGCGACACGCCCTTGAGCACCTGTGCGCGCAGCGCGCGCAGGTCTTCCTCCATCTTCGCGGTGACCGCGCGGCCGGCGGCCGTCAGCGAGATCGTCTTCGCGCGGCGGTCGTGCGGATCCTCGTCGCGGCGCGCGAGGCCGGCCGCGCACAGCTGGTCGAGCAGGCGCACGAGCGACGGCCCTTCGATGCCGACGTGTTCGGCGAGCGTGCCTTGCCGCACGCCTTCGCCGAGGCGCCCGGCGATCAGGAGCGGCGTCGCGCAGGCCTCGGACACGTTGTACGCGGTCAGCACGCCGTCGCTGGTGCGGCGCCACTTGCGCGCGGTGAGCACGAGCAGGCTGCTGACGGCGAGGCGGAGGTCGTGCAGATTGGTCATGGGCGAGATGATAGGGGCAAAAACATTCGATAGCAAACTATCGTTTTTGCCGACCGGATGACACATCTCAGGCGGCACGGCCGGCCCCTGTGAAGCAATCCTAGCGGCGTGCCGGCCGTGGTCAAGCTGCAAGGCTGGCGCCCGCGAACCGCGCATATCCGGCGCGGCGACCATATTGAATAGTCGGAACGAGAACTGTCCGGCAACGCGAAGTACGCCCCCGCGTGCCGCGTGCCGCATTCCGCGAAGCCGACCCCCGGCATTCGTCCGATCAATAAAGAGAGCCGGGCTCGTGCGCATGCCGGGCACGCCGATTGCGCGGCCCGATTCGACCCGCAACGTCCTGCTTTCGCGCGCGATTGCACTAGGACAATATTTTCAGGGTGTCTTTCTGAGCGACCATGCGGAAGCCATGACGGAGACATCGAGATGGGACGGACCGAGGTATCGGCAGGCTGGCGCGACGCGATCGGCGCCGTGCACGGCATCGAGTCGAAATACAAGCGGCTCGTGAAGGCGATCGCCAGCGACATCGAGACCGGCGCGCTCGCGCCGGGCGCACGGCTCGCGCCGCAGCGCGACGTCGCGTCGAGCCTCGGCGTCAGCGTGCAGACCGTCACCAACGCGTACAAGGAACTGGAGCGCCAGGGGCTGATCCGCTGCGAGGTCGGCCGAGGCAGCTTCGTGGCCGCGCGCGTGACCGAATCGATGTCGAACTACATCCTCGATACGACCGAGCGCGAACTGGTCGACTTCTCGATCGCCCGCATCGTCCACACGCCGGAGCACGATGCCGCGTGGCGCAGCGTGTGCGCGGCGCTGGCGGGCGCCGACGATCAGCCATGGATCCGGTCGTTCCGGCCGATCGCCGGCCTCGATGCGCACCGCGACGCCGGCGCCGCGTGGCTCGCGTCGCTGAACATGCCCGTGCACCGCGAATCGCTGCTGGTCACGAACGGCGCGGCGCACGGGATCTTTCTCGCGCTCGCGTCGATCGTCGGGCCGGGCGATACCGTGTTGTGCGAGAGCCTGACCGATCACGGCGTGATCGGCTCCGCGAACGTGCTCGGATTTACGCTGAAAGGGCTCGAGATGGACGAGCACGGCATCCGTCCCGAACATTTCGAGGAGATGTGCGACGGCGAGCGGATCAGCGCGCTCGTCTGCACGCCGACCCTCAATAACCCGACCGTGTCGATGATGACGGAGTCGCGGCGGCGGTCGATCGCGCGTATCGCGACGCGCTACGGCGTGTACGTGATCGAGGACGACGTGTATGGTCCGCTGCCCGAGAAGACGGCCACGCCGGTCGCCAGCCTGATTCCGGAGCTCGGCTTCTACTGCACGAGCATGACGAAATCGGTGCTGACGGGCTTGCGCACCGGCTATCTCGCGATGCCGCGGCGGCTCGCGTTGCGCGTCGAGAGCGTGCTGCGCGTGAGCAGCTGGATGGCGACGTCGCCGATCGCGGAAATCGCGACGCGCTGGATCGCCGACGGCACCGCGCGGCGGCTCGTCGAACTGCAGCGCCGGCGGCTCGCCGTGCGTCAGGCGATGGTGAGGGCCGCGCTGGGGCCGTATGTGCTGGGCGCGCATCCCAATGCGCTCTCGGCATGGCTGCGCGTGCCCGATTACTGGCAGGCCGACCGGATCGTGCGCGAATTGCGCACGCGCAAGATCGCGGTGACGTCGCCCGATCCGTTTCTGGTCGGCGGCACGGAGCGGCCGAACGCGGTGCGCGTGTGCATCGGCGCCGAAACCACCGATGCCGCGTGCAACGCCGCGCTCGAGACGATCGCAGGCGTGTTCGAACAGTATCCGCACCTGAACGATTTCCACTGAACCGGCGGCGCCGCCGCAACGTCGCGCGCAATGTATCAGGACATTCGAAAGCGCGATTTGGAACATTAGACTGGATCGCATCACATTCGTCGCGAGGCGTGCGTTCCATGTCCTTCCTGTCGCTGTCCGACGTCTACCGCGCGCGCCGCCGCCTCGCCGGGCGCGCCGACGGTACGCCGCTCGTTGCATCCGCCGCGCTGTCCGCGCGCGTTGGCGCACCGGTCTACCTGAAGCTCGAAACGCTGCAGCCGACCGGCAGCTTCAAGCTGCGCGGCGCGACCAACGCGCTCGCGGAACTCGCGGCGCAGCGCGTGACGCGCGTGGTCACCGCGTCGACGGGCAATCACGGTCGCGCGCTTGCGCATGCGGCGCGCGCGCTCGGCATCGACGCCGCCGTCTGCATGTCGTCGCTCGTGCCGGCCAACAAGGTCGATGCGGTCGCGGCGCTCGGCGCGCGCGTGGTGATCGTCGGCGACAGCCAGGACGACGCGCAGGCCGAAGCAAGGCGCCTGGTATGCGACGAAGGCTATGCGTACGTGCCGCCGTTCGACGATCCGCACATCATCGCGGGCCAGGCGACGATCGGCGTCGAGATTCTCGAGGCGCTGCCCGATACGGCGACGCTCGTCGTGCCGCTGTCGGGCGGCGGCCTGTTCAGCGGCGTCGCGTTTGCCGCGAAGGCGATCCGGCCGGCGGTCGAGGCGATCGGCGTATCGATGGCGCGCGGCGCCGCGATGCATGCGAGCCTCGCGGCCGGCCGCCCGGTCGACGTCGCCGAGCAGCCGACGCTGGCCGATTCGCTCGGCGGCGGCATCGGCCTCGACAACCGCTACACGTTCGACATGACGCGCGCGCTGGCCGACGACGTCGTGCTGCTCGACGAGCCGTCGATCGCGCGCGGCATCGCGCATGCGTATCGGGAAGAACGGCTCGTCGTCGAAGGCGCCGGCGCGGTCGGCCTCGCCGCCTTGCTGGATGAACGGATCGCACGCCGCGATCGCGGCGGCCCGATCGTGGTCGTCGTGAGCGGCGCGAACATCGACATGGCCGCGCATCGCCGGCTCGTTTCGGAGAACTGACATGGCCCGTCCCGTTACGTTGCTCGGCCAGGCGCAACTGCGCGCGCTGGTGCCGCTCGATCTCGCCGCGATCGACCAGATCGAGGCCGCGTTCGCGTCGCTGGCGACCGACGCCGTCGTGATGCCGCCGATCCTGAATCTCGCGCTGCCGGAGCGCCACGCCGAAGTGGACGTCAAGACCGCTTACCTGCCACGCTTCGACAGCTTCGCGATCAAGGTCAGCCCCGGCTTCTTCGACAACCCGTCGCTCGGGCTGCCGAGCCTGAACGGGTTGATGCTCGTGCTGTCCGCGCGCACCGGCCTGACCGAGGCCGTGCTGCTCGACAACGGCTACCTGACGGCCGTGCGCACCGCGGCGGCCGGCGCCGTGGCCGCGCGCCGGCTCGCGCGCGCCGATGCGCGCCGCGCGGCGATCGTTGGCGCGGGCGAGCAGGCCCGGTTGCAGCTCGACGCGCTGATGCTCGTGCGCGACATCACGCATGTAACGGTGTGGGCGCGCGATGCCGAGCGTGCCACGCGATTCGCGGCTGACGTGCGCGCCGCATACGGGATCGACGCGATCGTCGCGCGCTCGGTGCACGCGGCGCTCGCCGACGCCGACGTCGCGGTGACGACCACGCCGAGCCGCGCGCCGCTCGTGCACGCGGAGGATCTGCATCCCGGGCTGCACGTGACGGCGATGGGTTCGGACGCCGACTACAAGACCGAACTCGCGCCGTCGGTGTTCGGCGCCGCGCACTACTTCTGCGACCGGTTGCAGCAGACCCGCGTGGCCGGCGAACTCGCGCATGCGATCGCGGCCGGCGTGGTGCCGGCCGATGCCGTGTTCCCCGAACTCGGCGAAGTGATCGCCGGCCGCCGCACCGGCCGCACGCATCGCGACGACATCACGATCTGCGATCTGACCGGCACCGGCGCGCAGGACACCGCCATTGCCGTGCTTGCGCTGCAACGCGCCCGCGCGGCGGAAGTCGGCACGATTTTCCACAACGACCTCACGACCTGAGAGGAGACAGATGGCCGCAGTCATCGAAACCTACGAAGCCGCGCCGCGTCTCGCGTTCGATCGCAGCGAATACGCTGCGCGGATCGCGAAGACGCGCGCGGCGATGGAGCGGGCCGGCATCGACCTGCTGATCGTCACCGACCCGACCAACATGGGCTGGCTCACCGGCTATGACGGCTGGTCGTTCTACGTGCACCAGTGCGTGCTCCTGGCGCTGGACGGCGAACCCGTGTGGTTCGGCCGCGGCCAGGACGCGAACGGCGCGAAGCGCACCGCGTTCATGGCGCACGAAAACATCGTCGGGTATCCCGATCATTACGTGCAGTCGACGGCCCGTCATCCGATGGACTACCTGTCCGCCGAAGTGATCGCGGCGCGCGGCTGGAGCACGCTGCGCATCGGCGTCGAGCTCGACAACTACTACTTCAGCGCGGCGGCGTACGCGTCGCTGCAGCGGCATCTGCCGGCCGCGCGCTGGGTCGATGCGACCGCGCTCGTGAACTGGCAGCGCGCGGTGAAGTCGCCGCGCGAGATCGAGTACATGCGCGTGGCCGCGCGCATCGTCGAGCGGATGCATGCGCACATCGTCGAGACGATCGAGCCCGGCATGAAGAAAAGCGACCTGGTCGCGCAGATCTATGCGACCGGCATCGGCGGCGCGGAGGGCTTCGGCGGCGACTATCCGGCGATCGTGCCGCTGCTGCCGACCGGCGCGGATGCCGCCGCGCCGCACCTGACGTGGGACGATTCGACGTTCGCGCGCGGTGCCGGCACGTTCTTCGAGATCGCCGGTTGCTACCGCCGCTATCACTGCCCGCTGTCGCGCACGGTCTACCTCGGCAAGCCGCCCGCGCACTTCATCGAAGGCGAGCGCGCGGTGGTCGAAGGGATCGAGGCCGGGCTCGCGGCCGCGAAGCCGGGCAACGTGTGCGAGGACGTCGCGAATGCGTTCTTCGCGGTGCTGCGCCGTGCGGGCATCGAGAAGGACAGCCGCTGCGGCTACCCGATCGGCGCGAGCTATCCGCCCGACTGGGGCGAGCGCACGATGAGCCTGCGTCCGGGCGACCGGACGGTGCTCGAACCCGGCATGACGTTCCATTTCATGCCGGGGCTGTGGCTCGACGACTGGGGGCTGGAGATCACGGAAAGCATCCTGATCACCGAGACCGGCGTCGAGACGTTCTGCAACGTGCCGCGCAAGCTGTTCGTGAAGGAGTAGGGCGATGCGTGCTTCCCCGATTACGCCGACCGTCGATTTCGACGCGGACGGCGAACAGCACGGCTTCCTGAAGCTGCCTTACTCGCGCGACGATTCCGCGTGGGGCGCGATCATGATTCCGGTGACCGTCGTGAAGCGCGGCGACGGGCCGACGGTGTTGCTGACCGGCGGCAATCACGGCGACGAATACGAAGGGCCGGTCGCGCTGTCGAAGCTGGCCGGTTCGCTGAAGGCGGCCGACGTGACCGGCCGCGTGATCGTCGTGCCGTTCATGAACTACCCAGCGTTTCGCGCCGGTTGCCGCACGTCGCCGATCGACGCGGGCAACCTGAACCGCAGCTTCCCGGGCCGGCCGGACGGCACCGTGACCGAGAAGATCGCCGATTACTTCCAGCGTCACCTGCTGCCGCTCGCGACGCACGTGCTCGACATTCACGCTGGCGGCCGCACGCTCGACTTCGTGCCGTTCGCGGCGATTCACGTGCTGGCGGACCGCGACCAGGAAGCGCGGTGCGAGCGCGCGATGCGCGCGTTCGGCGCGCCGTATTCGATGCGCATGCTGGAACTCGACAGCGTCGGCCTCTACGACAGCGCGGCCGAGGAGGCCGGCAAGGTGTTCGTGTCGACCGAGCTGGGCGGCGGCGGCACGTCGACGGCCGCGAGCGTCGCGATCGCCGAGCGCGGCGTGTATGGATTTCTCGCGCATGCGGGCGTGATCGCGAAGGACGTGATCGACGGCAACGCGCCGCGTACGACGACGCTGCTCGACATGCCGGACGGTTCGTGCTTCACGACGAGCGAGCATCGCGGGCTGCTCGAGATATGCCGAGATCTCGGCACCGAGGTCGACGCCGGCGACGTGCTCGCGCGCGTGCACGACATCGATCGCACGGGCGTCACGCCGATCGAATACGTCGCACGGCGGCGCGGGCTGCTCGCGGCCCGGCACTTCCCCGGCATCGTGCAGCCCGGCGACACGATCGCGGTGGTGGCCGACATCGTCGAGCGCAACATTCCGGTGGCCGTATGAGGACGCGCACGACGTGATCAAGCTCGACCGATACGACCTCGCGATCCTGCGCCTGCTCGAGCGCGACGGGCGCATCACGAAGTCGAAGCTCGCGGAAGCCGTGAACCTGTCGATTTCGCCGGCATGGGAGCGCGTGCGCAAGCTCGAGGAAAGCGGCGTGATCCGCGGCTATCGCGCGGACGTCGACTGGATCGGCGCGTGCTCCGGCAGCCGCATCGTCGTCGAGGTCACGCTGTCGCGGCATACCGCGCCCGACATGCGGCGCTTCGAGGATCGCGTGGCCGCGGCGCCCGAGGTCGCGCAGTGCTACGCGACGGGCGGCGGCGTGGACTACGTGCTGCACGTGGTCGCGCGCGACATCGACCATTACCAGCGCTTCATCGATGCGTTACTGATGGAAGACCTCGGCATCGAGCGCTACTTCACGTACATCGTGACGAAGGTCGTGAAGTGCACCTCCGGCGGCGTGCCGGACTGGTTGTGAAAGTTCGCGCCGGCGCGCGGCAATACGGAAAAAACCGGCATTTCCAGCCGTGCAAACCGAAATTTCCGCATGCGCCGGCGCGACACAATGAAGTCCGTGCCCACCAACGAGGAGACGCAGCATGCTGCCCGGACACCCCGTTCTGTTCAAGTCGACCTGCTACGTCGACGGTCGCTGGATCCACAGCGACAGCGCCGCGACGGTCGCCGTCGTGAACCCGGCCGATCAGGCCGTGATCGGTCACGTGCCGATGCTCGAACGCGCGCAGATCGTCGCGGCCGTCGATGCCGCGCAGCGCGCGTACGGCACCTGGCGCTGGACATCGCAAGCGGCGCGCAGCGCGGCATTGCTGCGCTGGCATGCGCTGATCCTGCGTCACGTCGACGATCTGGCCGCGCTGCTGTCGCTGGAACAGGGCAAGCCGCTGGCCGAAGCGCGCGGCGAGATCCGCTATGCGGCGAGCTTCGTCGAATGGTTCGCGAACGAGGCCAAACGCGTCGCGGGCCGCACGATTCCGACGCATATCGACGGTGCGCATCTCGGCACCGTGATGGAGCCGGTCGGCGTCGCGGCGCTGATCACGCCGTGGAATTTCCCGGCCGCGATGATCACGCGCAAGGCGGCGGCCGCGATCGCGGTCGGTTGCACCGTGGTCGTGAAGCCCGCGCACGAAACGCCGTTCTCGGCGCTCGCGCTCGCGCAGCTCGCCGACGAGGCCGGCTTCCCGGCCGGCGTGTTCAACGTCGTGCTCGGCGAGCCGCAGATGGCGATGGAAACGCTGGTCGGCGACGCGCGCGTGCGTGCGGTGAGCTTCACCGGCTCGACGCGCGTCGGGCGGCTCGTGACCGAAGCCGCCGCGAAGGCCGGCATTCGCAAGATCGCGCTCGAACTGGGCGGCAACGCGCCGTTCATCGTGACCGAGGACGCGGATCTCGACCAGGCGGTGCCGATCGCCGTCGGCGCGAAGTTCCAGACGTCCGGCCAGGACTGCTGCGCGGCGAACCGGATTCTCGTCGCGCGCCCGCTGTACGACGCGTTCGTCGAACGGTATGCGAACGCGGTGCGCGCGTTGAAGACGGGGCCCGCGTTCGAGCAGGGCGTCGACGTCGGCCCGCTGATGCATCAGGCCGCGTTCGACGCGACCGTGGCGCGCGTCGAGGATGCGCGGGCGCGCGGAGCGCGCATCGTCGCGGGCGGCCGGCCGCATGCGCTCGGCGGCTGGTTCTACGAGCCGACCGTGATCGCGGACGCCGCACCCGGCATGCGCGTGGTCGACGAGGAAAACTTCGCGCCGATCTCGGCCGTCGGCGCGTTCGACACGCTCGACGAGGCAATCGAAACGGCCAACGACACCGAATACGGCCTCGCTGCCTACGTATGCGCGACGCGCGTCGACACGATCTTCCAGCTCGTGCGGCGGCTCGATTTCGCGATGGTGTCGGTCAACGGCGTGAAATTCACCGGCGCGCCGATCCCGTTCGGCGGGATGAAGGCGTCGGGCCTCGGGCGCGAAGGCGGCGCCGAAGGCTTCGAGCCATTCACCGAAACCAAGTACTTCTGCCTCGGCAATCTCGGCCTGCCTGTCGCGGCGACGGCCTGACCCATTCAAAGGAGCACATCATGCAAAAATCGATCGACGCACTGCTGCGCGAGGACCGCGCCCACTTCATGCACCCGTCGACGCACGCGTACGACCACGAGACCGGCGCGCTGCCGGGCAAGATCGTGCGCGGCGGCGAAGGCATCCGCATCGAGGATCACCAGGGCAAGCGCTATATCGACGCGTTCGCCGGCCTCTACTGCGTGAACATCGGCTACGGCCGCACCGAAGTGGCCGACGCGATGCACGAACAGGCGAAGCAGCTCGCCTATTACCACACGTACGTCGGCCACGCGTCGGACGCGATCATCGAGCTGTCGTCGCGCATCATCGACTGGTCGCCGGCGGGGATGAAGAAGGTCTACTACGGGATGTCGGGTTCCGACGCGAACGAGACGCAGGTCAAGATCGTCTGGTATTACAACAACGTGCTCGGCCGCCCGAACAAGAAGAAGATCATCTCGCGCGAGCGCGGCTATCACGGCTCGGGCATCGTGACGGGCAGCCTCACGGGCCTGCCGAGCTTCCACCAGCATTTCGACCTGCCGATCGACCGCGTGAAGCATACGGTGTGTCCGCACTGGTACCGCAAGGCGCCGGCCGGCATGAACGAAGCGCAGTTCGTCGCGTACTGCGTCGACGAACTCGAGAAGCTGATCGCGCGCGAGGGCGCCGACACGGTCGCCGCGTTCATCGCGGAGCCGGTGATGGGCACGGGCGGCATCATCGAACCGCCGGCCGGCTACTGGCCCGCGATCCAGGCCGTGCTGCGCAAGCACGACATCCTGCTGATTTCCGATGAAGTCGTGTGCGGGTTCGGGCGTCTCGGCTCGAAGATGGGCGCGCAGCACTTCGGGATCGAGCCCGACCTGATTACCGTCGCGAAGGGGCTGACGAGCGCGTATGCGCCGCTGTCGGGCGTGATCGTCGGCGAAAAGGTGTGGGACGTGATCGCGCGCGGCTCGCAGGAACACGGGCCGATGGGGCACGGCTGGACGTATTCGGGCCATCCGGTATGCGCGGCCGCGGCGCTTGCGAATCTCGCGATTCTGGAGCGTGAGAACCTGGTCGGCAACGCGGCCGAGGTCGGCGCGTATTTCGGCGCGAAGCTGCGCGATGCATTCGGCGCGCATCCGCTCGTCGGCGAAGTGCGCAGCGTCGGGATGCTGGCCGCGCTCGAGTTCATGGCCGACAAGGACGCACGTACGCCGTTCGATCCCGCGCTGAAGATCGGCGCGCAGGTGTCGGCTGCGGCGTTGCAGCGCGGCGTGATCGCGCGGGCGATGCCGCACGGCGACATTCTCGGCTTTGCGCCGCCGCTCGTGATGACGCGTGCGGAAGCCGACGAGATCGTCGCGATCGTGAAGGATGCGGTGGACGAGGTCGCGGAGCGGAATATTTCGGCCGTCGCGTGAGTTGTCAGCGATCCTGATGCGCGTTCCGGCGCGCGAGGCGACGCCGCCGCATGCAAGTGCGGCGGCGTGTTTTCTTGCCGGTCCGGGTGCAGGTACGGTTCAGGAAAACCGTCGTCGCATCGCCTACGGTGCGCGTCGGCTATTGCCCGTCACTCAATAATCCCACACGACCGGGACGAACCGGAAACCGTCGCCGTCCCGGGCAACATGGCCGATGGACGGGAACGCGACGTGCGCGGCAGCCAGCATCGAGCCGGTGTCCGCGGCTTCGTTGAACAGCGCGAGACGCACGTCGACCGCCGCTTCGGGATCGTGTTCGAAGCCGTTTTGCCAGTCGGGATTGTCGAAGTTGACTTCGAAAATCGCATCGCCCGCGAACGTCAGCTTTTCTCCGTTCGATGCGATATCGACCACGCAGTGCCCCGGCGTATGCCCGCCCGTCACCCGCGCCGACACGCCCGCGGCGACTTCCACGGTGCGATCGAACTGCACGACGTGTTCGCCGTAGAGTTCCATGAACCTCGCTGCCGCCTTGCGCAGCGCGGGCGGAACGGTTTCCGGCATCACCGTCTTGCTGAAGTCCGGATGCTTCCAGAACGCCACTTCCGCGGCCGACACGTGAATGCGTACGTCGGGGCGCAGCTTCGCCTTGACGCCGTCGACGTTCAGCCCGCCGACGTGATCCATGTGCATGTGCGTGATCACGATATCGGTGATCGCGGCCAGATCGATGCCGGCCGATTCCAGACGCATCACCGAGCGCCCGGCGCGCGTGAAGTATTCGAAACCGTCGCCCACGCCCGAATCGATCAGGATCAGGCGATCGCCGCTGCGCACGAGCGCGATGTTGAGCGCCCAGTCGAACATGTCGCGTTGCAGGAAACGGCCGTCGAACCACGCGTTGCGGTCCGCTTCGCTCACGTTGGTGGACATGGTGGAAGTCGGCAGCGGCAGCACGCCGTCGCTGATCAGCACGACATCGACGTCGCCGATGCGCACCGCGTAGCGGGACGAAACGAGCTCGCCCGAAGATTCGTTGCCCAGGCGGGCGGTAACCGGCCGGACGTTGCGGATGGGTGCGTTCATGTTCAGTAATCCTGTTCGTCGAGTGAGGGAAGCCGCGCGGCACGGCGCGGCTCGCTGGCGCGATCGTGAAGGTCGCGCTTCGGTTCGCCCGGATTCCGGTCGAGCGTGTCAACGATTGTAGTGACGGCCGACACACGCCGACAGCGCCTCGCGGGGGCACATCGTGTTGTCCGGACGACAACAATCCGGCC
Organism: Burkholderia anthina; assembly: GCF_001547525.1. Taxonomy (GTDB): domain Bacteria; phylum Pseudomonadota; class Gammaproteobacteria; order Burkholderiales; family Burkholderiaceae; genus Burkholderia; species Burkholderia semiarida. The sequence continues at coordinate 509,558 of NZ_CM003769.1, read as the reverse complement.
GCGGCTTCGGTGGCCCGAAATGCACGTCGCCCGCCGTCCGTTGCCGGACGGCGGGCGATGCAATCGTTGCCGTTTATGGGAAGCCGGGCGCGGCCGGCGCGCGGGTCAGCCCGGCTGGCCGGGGAGCGTGTCGCCGCGCAGCGAACATCCGCGCGTCTCGATCACCGCCAGCAGCGCGATCAGCCCGACCGCGCAGGCGGCCATCATGTAGTACGCGGGAATCAGTGCGTTGCCGGTCTTGCCGATCAGCCAGTCGTTGACGATCGGCGCGGTGCCGCCGAACAGCGACGTCGACACGTTGTAGGCAATCGCCATGCCCGCATACCGGACGTGGGTCGGGAACATCGCCGGGAACATCGCGGAAATGGTGGCGAGCTGCGGCACGTAGAGCACGCCGAGCACCGCGAAGCCGACGAACGCGCCGAGCGGGCCGTGCGTCATCAGCGTGAACATCGGCACGGCCGCGACGAACAGCCCGACGAGCGAGATCCACCACATCGTCTTGCGGCCGACGCGATCCGACAGCCAGCCGGCGAACGGCAGCAGCACCATCATCGCGAGCATGCCGATCAGCGGAATCAGCAGCGACATGTTTTCGCTGACGCCGAGCTCCTTGTGCATGTAGGTCGGCATGTACGCGAGCAGCACGTAGTTGACGACGTTCAATGCGACGACGAGCCCGCCGAGCAGCAGCAGCGGCTTCGCATAGCGCACCAGCAGCAGCCGGATCGGCAGCGCGGCGGCGACGCTTTTCTCGCGGCGGTGCGCCTGCTCCTCGAGTTCGCGGAACACCGGCGTTTCTTCGAGGCGCGAGCGCAGGTAGAAGCCGATCAGGCCGAGCGGCGCCGCGACGAGGAAGGGCAGGCGCCAACCCCACGCATGCATCGCCGAATCGCCGAGCAGCAGCGCGAAGCCGAGCATCAGGAACGCGCCGAGCGAGAAGCCGGCGAGCGTCGCGAATTCGAGGAAGCTGCCGCACAGGCCGCGCCGCGAATCGGGTGCGTATTCGGCGATGAAGGTCGCCGCACCGCCGTATTCGCCGCCGGTCGAGAAGCCCTGCACCATGCGCAGCACGATCAGCGCGGCCGGCGCCAGCCAGCCGGCCGTCGCGTAGCTCGGCAGCAAGCCGACGAGCAAGGTTGCGCCCGACATCGTCAGGACCGTCAGCGCGAGCACGCGCTTGCGGCCGAGCCGGTCGCCGAGCGGCCCCCAGAACAGGCCGCCGAGCGGGCGGATCAGGAACGAGATCGCGAACGTGCCGAGCGCGAACAGCGTCGCGCTGGCCGTGTTGCCGGGAAACAGCGCGGCGGAAATGTACGCGAGGCCGTACGCGTAAATACCGTAATCGAACCATTCGGTCGCGTTGCCGAGGGCGGCGGCCGTGATCGCGACCCGCGGCAGGCTGTGCGGCTCGTCGCCGCGCTGGGTGGTTGTATCGTCGGGAATCGACGACGCGGCGGAAACGGAAGTCCACGATGGCACGTATCGCATGAGGGTCCTCGCTATCAGCATGCGCCCGGGCGGGCGCCGACGAGGATCAAAGTAATCCCGCCAATTAGCGATGCCCGATGTCATAGGACGATGTGGAGATCGGGGTTTTCCCGCGCCGTGGCGGGGGGGGGGGGCGGCGGGGCCGGGGCCGGCTCGCCGCGGCGCCGGCCGGCGAATGGCGGTAAGCTGCGCGCAGCCATGCGGGATTCGTCGGAGTGTGGCGCGTGGCGTCCCTTTTTTCACCCTTCATCAGGAGCGCATATCGTGGCGACCTACATCGTCTTTACACGGGAAAGCACGCAGGACCAGCATGAGCTCGATCTCTACTCGAGCCAGGTCGGTGCGACCCTCGCCGGCCATCCGGTGAAGGTGCTCGCCGCTTATGGGCCGCACGAAACCCTCGAGGGCGAAGGCCCGGAAGGCGTCGTGATCGTCGAGTTCCCGTCGAAGGCGGCCGCGCACGCGTGGTATCACGGCCCCGAATACCAGAAGGTCGTCCAGCACCGGTTCAAGGGCGCGCGCTATCGCGCGGTGCTGGTCGAGGGCGTCTGAGCGCGGCCGCGCGCGCCGGTTACCGCACGTGCGGCAGCAGCGCGCGCAGCCAGTACGCGACGGCCACCGCGCCGCCATCCGGCGTACCGATCGCGCGTTCGCCGAGATAGCTGGCCCGTCCCGCGCGCGGCGTCATGCGTGCCGTTTCCCGCGCGCCTCGCTCGGCCGCGTCGACGGCCGCCGCCCATGCGCTCGCGGGATCGCGATCGCCGTCGAGCGCGCGGCCGAATGCGTCGACGGCCGGCACCAGCGCATCGAGCATCGTCCGGTCGCCGGCCTGCGCGCCGCCGAGTTCGCTGATCGAATCCACCGCCGCGCGGAACGCCGCGGACCAGTCGCGCGGCGACGGCTCGGCGATATCGGCCAGCCGGCGCGACGCGCGCAGCAGCGCGGTCGCATAGAACGGGCCGGAGCTGCCGGCGATCGCGCGACGCAACGCGGCGCCGAGCGCCGCGAGCGCACCGGACGGCGTGCCGTACGCGGTGTCGGGTAGTTCGAGGATCGCCTGCGCGGCGCGCCGCATGCTCGCGCCGAGATCGCCGTCGCCGGCTGCCGCATCGAGATCCGTCAACGTTTGCTCGTGCTCGATCAATGTTTGCGCCACCGCGTGCAGCGCCGGTTGCAGGCGCGCGGCCCACGCGCGGCCGGCTGCGTCGAGCGGTGGCAGCGGCGCGTCCTGCGACGCGGCCGCGGCCACGCGAATCCGTGTGTTCACGATGCCGCCGCCCGGCCATGCACGCGCCTGCGTCGGCGCATCGAGCAGCGCCGCGCGCTCGTCGTTCAGCCGCAGCACCGAGATCGAGCAGCCCGGCATGTTCAGCGCGGACAGGAACGTGCCGGCCCATGCGCGCGCGACGACGATGCCGCGCCGGCTCAGGTTGTCGAACGCGGCGCGCAGCACGATCGCGAGTTCCATGTCCGGCGTCGCGCCGAGGCCGTTGACGAACAGCGCGACGCGCTCGTCGCGCTCGAGCACGAGATCGGCGACGATGCTCGACAGCAGCGTGTCGGCCAGCGCGTCGGCCGGCAGCGGCGCGCGGCGCTCGACGCCTTTCTCGCCGTGGATGCCGAGGCCCAGCTCGATCTCGTGATCGGCGAGGCTGAAGCCCGATTTGTCGGCGCCCGGGATCGTGCAGCCGTCGAGCGCGACACCCATCGTGCCGAGCTCGGCTGCCGCGTCGCGCGCGATGCTCGCGACGCGGGCAAGCGGCAGCCCGCGCGCGGCGGCGGCGCCCGCGAGCTTGTGGATCAGCACGGTGCCCGCGATCCCGCGCCGCTGGCCGCGCTCGACGCGGCCGCGCAGCGCGACGTCGTCGGCGACGACGACGGTTTCGACCGGAATGCCTTCCGCGCGTGCGAGCTCGGCGGCGAGCCCGAAATTGAGCCGGTCGCCGGTGTAGTTCTTCACGATCAGCAGCGCGCCGTTCGGGCCGGCGCTCGCGCGAATCGCGGCGAGCACGGCGTCGGTCGACGGCGACGTGAACACTTCGCCGCACACGGCCGCGCTCAACATCCCTTCGCCGACATAGCCGCCGTGCGCGGGCTCGTGGCCGCTGCCGCCGCCGGACAGGACCGCGACCGGCCGCTGCGACGGCTCGGGCAGCGGCTGGCGGACGAGCACGTGCTCGTCGCCGAGGATCGCGAGATGCGGCGATTGCCGCGCGATGCCTTCCAGCATCTCTCGCACGACGTCGGACGGGCGGTTTACTAGCTTTTTCATGGCGACGGGTTCCGGACGGGTGAACGGGGCTCGGCCGGACGCGCACGGGCGCCGGACGGCTTTCGTGTTGCGGAGGATCGTGCGTGAGCTGTTGCCGGTCGCGGACGGTCGCATAACGGCGACCGAATGCGGGGCGGGCAACGAAGCGTACGCCTGGCGCCACGATACATCAGGTTCGGACGTCGCGACACGGATCGCGACGTGATCGCGCCGGGGCGGAACGGCGGCGCGCGCCGTATGCCGCTATTTCAGCGCGGCGATCGCCTTCGCGCGAATCAGCCGCGCACGCAGCACGTTGCGGCTGATGCCGAGCAACTGCGCGGCCCGGATCTGGTTGCGGTGGCTGAATTCGAACGCGACACGCATGACCGTGTCCTCGATGTGTTCGAAGAGATTACCGTGCCCTTCGTCGAACAGGTCGCGCAGCGCGTGTTCGAGCGCCGCCTGTGCGTCGGCGGGCGAATCGGCTGCCGGTGCGGCAACGGTCGGCCGGCATGGCGGCGCGATGTGCAGGTCGGTGCCCTGCAGCGCGTCGTGGCGGCTCACGAGCAGCGCGTGATGGATCACGTTCTCCAGTTCGCGGATATTGCCCGGCCAGCCGTGCGCCTCGAGCCGACGCTCGGCGCGCGGATCGATGCGGCGCGGGCCGCTGCCGAGCCGGTCGCGGTACATGTCGAAGAAGTGCCGCGCGAGCGGCAGGATGTCGCCCGGGCGCTCGCGCAGCGGCGGGACCGCGAGCTGCACGACGTTGAGCCGGTAGAACAGGTCGCCGCGAAAATGTCCGGCCGCGACCGCCTGCTGCAAGTCGACGTTGGTCGCCGCGACCACGCGCACGTCGACCGGAATCCCCGTGCGCGAACCGAGCCGCACGACCTCGCGTTCCTGCAGCACGCGCAGCAGCTTGACCTGCATCGCGAGCGGCAGGTCGCCGATTTCGTCGAGAAACAGCGTGCCGCCGTGCGCGGCTTCGAACCAGCCGGGCTTCGCGTTGATCGCACCCGTAAACGCGCCTTTCTCGTGGCCGAACAGTTCGCTGTCGACGAGCGTTTCGGAGAATGCGCCGCAGTTCACCGCGACGAACGGCCCGTCGCGACGGGCGCCGAGATCGTGCACGCGGCGCGCGATCAGTTCCTTGCCGGTGCCCGTCTCGCCGACGATCAGCACGTTCGCGTCGCTCGGCGCGACGCGGCGAACCTGTTCGAGCAGCGCGAGCGAACGCGGATCGGTGAACACCTGCGCTTGCGCACAGGGCTGCGCGTGACGTTCGGGCCGCGTGAGCACGGGCGCCTCGGCCTGAAGCTCGGCGAGGTCGCGGGGCGCGGTGACGACACGAAGATTGAGCGGGCGCGGCGATGGGGAAATGGAAGTCATGGCGAAGAACCGTTGGAGGCCAGGCGATGCGGGGCTGCTGCTGCGTGATCAGCAGAGTGTTGAATGTTTCGCCGCGCGCGAAAAGCATCGATTTCTGATAACCAAAGCGCGATTGCTGCGGAACCTGCAATGGCGCGGAAGCGCGGCGGCGCCGTGACGCTCGAACGTCGAATCGGGTGTTATCGCACGTGATGCACTGCTGCCTGAGCAGCAGCGCATCAGCGGGCCCGCTGCACCGGATTCATCTCGTTGCGGAATATCGATGTGACGCGCGAACCGAAACGCTTGCCACTGTCGCTCATTTGGTCGAGCGCCAATTCTGACGGGCGATGGCGCAAAGTTTCGGGATGCAGACGACCTTGCCGCCGCGCACCCGAACCGATGGCACGCTCCTTGCTGACCCGAACCGGTATCGCCGCACTGCACGCGGCTCCACCACGGGAACACATGGTATGAGCCACACCCTCAACGTCGTCGCGATATCGGGCAGCCTGCAGCGGCCGTCGCGCACGCTGGCGCTGACCGACGCGATCGTCACGGCGCTCGGCGCCGCGCTGCCGGTCGATACGCGGCTGATCGAACTCGGCGAGATCGGCAGCCGGCTGGCCGGCGCGCTCACGCGCGCGCAGGTGCCGGCCGATCTCGATGCGCTGATCCGCGCGATCGAGACGGCAGACGCGCTCGTCGTCGCGAGCCCGGTGTACCGCGCGTCGTACACGGGCCTTTTCAAGCACCTGTTCGACCTCGTGCGCCACGACGCGCTCGTCGACGTGCCCGTGCTGCTCGCGGCCACCGGCGGCAGCGAGCGGCATGCCCTCGTGATCGACCATCAGCTGCGCCCGTTGTTCAGCTTCTTCCAGGCACGCACGCTGCCGATCGGCGTGTATGCGTCCGAAAGCGATTTCAACGCGTACCAGATCGCCAGCCCGGCGTTGCGCGAGCGCATCGCGCTCGCGGTGAATCGCGCGGTGCCGCAACTGCGCGCGCATGTGCGTTCCGCCGCGGCCGCGTAAGCCGCTTTTTCGTTTCCCCTTCGACCAGGACACCTTCATGAGCCTTCCCGACCCTTCCGCCGACGGCGTCAAATTCGCGTACTGGGTGCCGAACGTCAGCGGCGGCCTCGTCGTGAGCACGATCGAGCAGCGCACCGACTGGAGCCTCGAATACAACCAGAAGCTCGCGCGCACGGCCGAGGCAGCCGGCTTCGACTACGCGCTGAGCCAGATCCGCTTCACGGCCGGCTACGGCGCCGAGTATCAGCACGAGTCGGTGTCGTTCAGCCAGGCGCTGCTGCATGCGACGACGAAGCTCAAGGTGCTCGCCGCGATCCTGCCGGGGCCGTGGCATCCGGCCGTGGTCGCGAAGCAGCTCGCGACGATCGACCACATCTCGAACGGGCGCATCGCGATCAACGTCGTGAGCGGCTGGTTCAAGGGCGAATTCACCGCGATCGGCGAGCCGTGGCTCGAGCACGACGAACGCTATCGGCGCTCGAAGGAATTCATCCAGGCGCTCAAGGGCATCTGGACGCAGGACAATTTCACGTTCAAGGGCGACTTCTACCGCTTCAGCGACTACACGCTGAGCCCGAAGCCGGTGCAGAAGCCGCATCCGGAAATCTTCCAGGGCGGCAGCTCGCGCGCGGCGCGCGACAACGCGGCGAGCGTGTCGGACTGGTATTTCACGAACGGCAATACGCCGGAGAACCTGAAGGCGCAGATCGACGACATCCGCGCGAAGGCGGCCGCGAACAACCATCGCGTGCGGATCGGCGTCAATGCGTTCGTGATCGCGCGCGACACCGAGGAAGAAGCGAAAGCCGTGCTCGACGACATCATCCGGCACGCGCACGTCGAGGCCGTGCACGCGTTCGGCGATGCGGTGAAGCAGGCCGGCAAGGCGTCGCCCGAGGGCGAGGGCAACTGGGCGAAATCGACGTTCGAGGATCTCGTGCAGTACAACGACGGCTTCCGCACGAACCTGATCGGCACGCCGCGGCAGATCGCCGAGCGGATCGTCGCGCTGAAGGCGATCGGCGTCGATCTCGTGCTGGCCGGGTTCCTGCATTTCATCGAGGAAGTCGAGTACTTCGGCAAGCGCGTGCTGCCGCTCGTGCGCGAGCTGGAGGCGCAGCGGCAGGCCGTGGCCGCGTGACGCCGACCGGCCGCCTGCGCGCGGCCCGCGATCGTGCGGGCCCGCGCGGCGGCACGACGCTTACGTGATGCCCGCCATCTTCGATGCCTCGATCACCATCTCCACGCCGAGGCCGCCGAGCACCGCGCCCATGGCCCAGCGCTGCGCGAGCAGCAGCGCGGGATGGCCGTGCAGAAACCTCGCGAGGCTGCTCGAGCAGATCGCCACCAGCCCGTTGGCCGACGCGAACGCGGCAATCAGCAGCGAGCCGAGAAACAGCGACTGGCCGAACACGCTGCCTCGCCCGTAGTCGATGAACTGCGGCAGCAGCGACACGAACAGCATCGCGAGCTTCGGGTTCAGCACGCTGGTCGTCGCGCCCATCGCGAGCAGCCGCAACGGCTGCTCGTTCGGCAGCGTCTTCACCTCGAACGGCGAGCGGCCGCCCGGCCGCACCGCCTGCCATGCGAGATACAGCAGATAGGCCGCCCCGACCGCGCCCAGCACGCTGCCCGCATAGGGCACGCTCATGAACAGCGTCGTGATGCCGAACGCCGCGGCGAACATGTAGAACAGGTAGCCGATCATCACGCCGGCGAGCGAAACGAGGCCGGCCGCGCGCCCTTGCACGATCGAGCGCGACATCACGTAGACCATGTTCGGCCCCGGCGTGACCGCGAGCATGCCGCCGATGACGAGAAACCCGTAGAGCGATCCGGACGTGTGCATGTTTTCCGCTTCCTGCATCGAGTGAGTGCCGACGCAGGTCATTCTCCGGCGATGGAGGCGAACAGTAAAACGGGATAAACTGAATCGATTGATCAGTTTTTCTGAATCGACATGAAAAAGCTCGACCTCGATGTGCTCGCGATGGTGGTCGCCGTCGCGGATTCCGGATCGTTCGCGCAGGGCGCGCAGGCCGTGCATCGGTCGCCGTCGGCGGTGAGCATGCAGATCAGGACGCTGGAGGACGCGCTCGGCAAGCCGCTGTTCATCCGCGACACGCGCAACGTCACGGCGACCGACGACGGCAGGATGCTCGCCGACTACGGCCGGCGGATGCTCGCGATGCGCGACGAGGCGTGGGCGTCGGTCGTGCGTCCGGAGATTCGCGGCCGCGTGACGATCGGCGTGCCCGACGATTACATCTCGTCGCTGCTGCCGCAGGTGCTCGGCAAGTTCGCCGCGATGCATCCGCGCGTGGAGGTGCGCGTGATCGGCCAGCCGAGCAGCGCGCTCGTGCCGATGCTGAAGGACAACACGGTCGATCTCGCGTGCCTCACGCGGATCAAGGGCGTGACGGGCGAGCTGATCCGGATGGAGCCGCTCGTCTGGGTCGGCTCGCCGAAGCGCAACGTGTGGGAAGAGCGGCCGCTGCCGGTGGCGTTTTTCCCGCACGGCGGCAGCATGGCGCGCGATCACGCGGTGAGGGCGCTGAATCGACGGAAGATCCCATACCGGATGTCGTACGAAAGCCCGAGCCACCTCGGGCTGCTGAGCATGGTCGAGGCCGGGCTCGCGGTCGCGCCGCTCGCGCGCTGCTGTATTCCCGATCATCTCGTGCAACTGTCGGAAAGCCACGGGTTGCCGCCGCTCGGCGAAATGGAAGTCGTGCTCGCGCGCAGCGCGCAGTCCGCGCGCCCGCCGTGCGACTACCTCGCCGAGCAGATTCTCGGCGAATGGCGCGTCTGAGGGCCGCTACGCGCCGTGTGTCAGCACGACGCCAGCAGCCATTCGCGGAAGGCGACGAGCGACGGCAGCGTTTCGTTGCCCGGCGGGTAGACGAGGTAATAGCTGCGCTGGCTGGTAATCGCGTCGCCGATCGACACGAGTTCGCCGCGGCTCAATTCATCCTCGACGAGCACCTTCGGCACCAGCCCGATCCCCATTCCCGCGCGCACGGCCTGAATCAGGTGCGACGTCAGCTCGAAGCTCGGGCCGATGCGCATCTGGCGATGGTCGAGTCGATAGTGCGAGAACCACTCGGCCCAGGCCTGCTGATTGCTCGTCACGCCCAGCAGCGTCTGCTTGGCGGCCCAGGCCGGCGTGCGTGCGCCGGCCTGGCGGCCGCGGCCCGCGGCGGGCGGCGCGATCGCGATCAGGAATTCGTTGTACAGCCGGTGCGCGTGCAGGCCCGGCCAGTCGTCCGCGCCGACGGTGATCGCCGCGTCGAGGTCGTCGTTCAGGAAATCGATCGTGCCGATGCGCGAATGGAGATGCACGGTCACGCCCGGATGCGCGGCGTAGAAGCCGTGCAGGTGCGGCAGCAACCATTTCGAGCCGAACGTCGGCAGGGTGGCCAGCCGCAGCGAGCCGGCGCCCGCCTGATGCGACATCGCCTGCAGCGTCGCGCCGCGAATGCGCCCGAGCGCGCCGCTCAGCTCGGCGAAGTAGCGGCGGCCGACTTCAGTCAGCTTGACCGAGCGGCCCTCGCGCCGGAACAGCGGTACGCCGAGCTGATCCTCGAGCGTCTGCACCTGCCGGCTGATCGCGCTCTGGCTCAGCGACAGCTCGTCGGCCGCGCGCGTATAGCTCTCATGCCGCGCGGCGGCCTCGAATGCGAGCAGCAGCGACATCGACGGGGTGAGGCGACGGTAATTCATGAGTTTTATGCAAGATTTGCCGCGTGAGAATTCGTTTGTTTCCGGCGGGATATACAAAGATACTGGAATTCCCGGTTGCGCGGAAACTTGCCAAAAAATCATGTTTCGGCGCAAGCGAACCGGCCAGTTCCACCCACATTGCGTTCTTGCCTCATGTCGATCGTCCCGTTGCCCCGCCCCGCGAGTCCGTCCGCGAACGTTTATCGCGATTTTCTCGCCGCGCTGCAGGCCGCCGGCTTCGCCGGGGAAATCCGTGCGGATCATGCGAACCGGACCGTGCAGGCCACCGACAACTCGATCTACCAGCGCCTGCCGCAGGCGGTGGTCTGCCCCGCGCATGCGGACGACGTTCAGTTGCTGGCCCGGCTGCTGGCCGAGCCCGCGCATCGCGACGTCGCGGTGGCCGCGCGCGGCGGCGGCACCGGCACCAACGGGCAGTCGCTGACCGACGGCATCGTCGTCGATCTGTCGCGGAACATGAACCGCATCCTCGAGATCGACGCGGATGAACGCTGGGTGCGCGTGGAGGCGGGCGTCGTCAAGGATCAGCTCAATGCGGCGCTGAAGCCGCACGGCCTCTTCTTCGCGCCGGAACTGTCCACGTCGAACCGCGCGACCGTCGGCGGGATGATCAACACCGACGCGAGCGGCCAGGGCAGCTGCACGTACGGCAAGACGCGCGACCACGTGCTCGAACTCGATTTCGTGCTGATGGGCGGCGAGCGGCTGCACAGCGACGCGCTCGACGATGACGAACTGGAGCGCCGCTGCGCGCGGCAGGACCGCGTCGGCAAGGTGTATCGCACCGCGCGGCGCATCCGCGACGACAAGGCGGCGCTGATCGACGCGAAGTTTCCGAAACTCAACCGCTGCCTGACCGGCTACGACCTCGCGCACCTGCGCGAGGCGGACGGCCGCTTCAACCTGAACAGCGTGCTGTGCGGCGCGGAAGGCTCGCTCGGCTTCGTCGTCGAGGCGAAGCTCAACGTGCTGCCGATGCCGAAGTTTTCGGTGCTGGTCAACGTGCGTTATGCGGGCTTCATGGACGCGCTGCGCGACGCGCGCGCGCTGCTCGAACACCGGCCGCTGTCGATCGAGACGGTCGATTCGAAAGTGCTGATGCTCGCGATGAAGGACTTCGTGTGGAGCAGCGTGGCCGAGTATTTCCCGCAGGACGACGCGCGTCCGACGCTCGGCATCAACCTGATCGAATTCAGCGGCGACGATGAACACGACGTCGATGCGCGCGTGCGTGCGTTCGTCGAGCATTTGCGCACCGATACGAGCGTGGCGCGGCTCGGCCACACGCTGGCGGTCGGCGACGATGCGGTGAAGCGCGTGTATGCGATGCGCAAGCGCGCGGTCGGCCTGCTCGGCAACGTGCAGGGCGAGGCGCGTCCGCAGCCGTTCGTCGAGGACACCGCGGTGCCGCCCGAGAACCTCGCCGCGTACATCGCCGAGTTCCGCGCGCTGCTCGACGGCCACGGGCTGCAGTACGGGATGTTCGGCCACGTCGATGCGGGCGTGCTGCACGTGCGCCCGGCGCTCGACATGAAGGACCCGAAGCAGGCGGCGCTGGTGCGGCCCGTGTCGGACGCGGTGGCCGAACTCACGCGGCGCCATGGTGGCCTTTTATGGGGCGAGCACGGCAAGGGCGTGCGCTCCGAATATGCGCCGGCGTTTTTCGGGGAGCTGTATCCGTCGTTGCAACAACTGAAGGCCGCGTTCGATCCGCACAACCAGTTCAACCCGGGCAAGATCGCGACGCCGCCGGACTCCGCGCTGCGGCTGCTGAAGATCGACGAGGTGCCGACGCGCGGCGACCACGACCGGCAGATCGACGAGCGCGTGTGGCAAAGCTACGGCACCGCGATGCATTGCAACGGCAATGGCGCGTGCTACAACTTCGATCCGGACGACGCGATGTGCCCGTCGTGGAAGGCGACGCGCGAACGCGTGCAGTCGCCGAAGGGGCGCGCGTCGCTGATGCGCGAATGGTTGCGCCTGCAAGGGCAGGCGGGCGTCGACGTCGTCGCGGCGGCGCGCACGCGGCAGCCGTTCCTGCGCGGTCTGGCCGAGCGCTGGCGCAACGGCCGCAACGCCCGCGATGGCGACGCGGATTTCTCGCACGAGGTGTACGACGCGATGGCCGGTTGCCTTGCGTGCAAGTCGTGCGCGGGACAGTGTCCGGTCAAGGTGAACGTGCCCGAGTTCCGCTCGCGCTTTCTCGAGCTGTATCACCAGCGCTACCTGCGGCCGCTGCGCGACTACCTGATCGGCTCGCTCGAATTCACGATGCCGTGGATGGCGCGCGTGCCGGCGCTGTACAACGGGCTGATGGGCGCCGGTTGGGTGCGGACGCTGCTCGAGCGCCGGGTCGGCATGGTCGACAGCCCGCTGCTGAGCCGCTTCGATCTCGCGGCCGTGATCCGCGCATGGCGCGTGAAGCCGGCCGATCCGCATGCGCTCGCCGCGCTGAGCGATGCGCAGCGCGCGCGCAGCGTCGTCATCGTGCAGGACACGTTCACGCGCTACTTCGATACCGAGCAACTGGCGGCGCTGATCGAGCTGGCGGCGCGCCTGGGCTTCCAGGTGTGGCTCGCGCCGCTCGCGCCGAACGGCAAGGCGCTGCACGTGCAGGGGTTTCTTCACGCATTCGAAAAGGCGGCGGTCCGCAACGCGACGCAACTGGCCGCGCTCGCGCGCTCGGGCGTCGCGCTGGTCGGTCTCGATCCGGCGATGACGCTCACGTATCGGCAGGAGTACCGGAAGGTGACGGCGCTCACCGACGTGCCGAAGGTCGCGCTGCCGCAGGAATGGCTGCTCGATGTGTTGCCGGAAGCCGGTGCGGGCGGGGCGACGGTTTCATATCGGCTGCTGCCGCACTGCACCGAGAAGACCAATGCGCCGGACAGCGGCAAGCAATGGGTGCAGGTGTTCGCGCGTCGCGGGCTGCGCTTGCAGGTGCAGGCGGCCGGGTGTTGCGGGATGTCGGGCACGTACGGGCACGAGGCGCGCAATCTCGCGACGTCGAAGACGATCTATGCGCAGTCTTGGGCCGCACACGTCGACGGGCCGGAGCAGGAAGGCGAGGCGCTGGCGACCGGGTATTCGTGCCGCAGCCAGGTGAAACGCCTGTCGTCGAAGCAGGTGCGCCATCCGTTGCAGGCGCTGCTCGACCATGTGCGGGCGGTGGGGTGACAACAGGGCGGTGCGGGGCGCGCGGCCGCCGAGGCGGCGTCGTTCGCGCGTCGAGCGGCAACCCCGTGCCGCTGTCGACTGCCGCCGGCGTGGGTCAGGCGTCGGCTTTCGCCGCTTTCCGCGCCCGCGGTTTTTCCGCCGCGGGAAACACGCCGACGCCGCGCGGCCGTTTCGGCTCGATCCGCATTTGCCGGATCACGCGCCGGAAGTCGATCTCGTGCGCGGCCAGCGTGCCGATCAGTTTCGCGATGACCGCGAGGTGGGAAGGGACGGTGCCCTTGCTCGAATAGTTGGTGATCGAACTTTCGTTCATCCGGATCAGGCGGGCGAACTCGCGCGCCGTCAACTGCGCCTTCTTCAACTCCTGCTGGAATTCCGCATACGCCATTGCGCACATGATGCTTCGTCTCCGTGAATCGGCATTCGGCCCGCGCGGCGCCGGCGTCGACGGGTGGCGTTCCCGTCGTGCCGGCGCCGCGTGGGGTTACATCTTCACCTGGTCGAGGAAGGTCTTCTTGCCGCTCTTGTAGCCGTAGATCGAGATGATCCCGTGCGTCAGGTCGCCCTTCGAGTCGAACGTCGTCGTGCCGATCACGCCGTCGTACTTCGTCGCCGGCATCGCCGCGAGGATCTTCGCCGGATCGGTCGAGTTCGCGCGCTTCATCGCGTCGACCGCGATGTAGACCGCGTCATACGCGAACGGTGCGTCGAACTTGATGCCCTGGTTGAAGCGTTTCTGGTACTTCGCGAGGAAGTCCGCGCCGCCCGGCATCTTCTCGAGCGCAGCGCCTGCCTGCGAGCACAGCACGTTGTCGGCCGCCGGGCCGGCCAGCTGCGCGAGCGAGTCCGTGCACACGCCGTCGCCGGACAGGATCTTCGCGCGCAGGCCGAGCTGCTTCGCCTGCTTCGCGAGCGGGCCGCCGGTGGCGTCCATGCCGCCGTACATGATCGCGTCGGGATTCTCGCCCTTGATCTTGGTCAGGATCGCGCGGAAGTCCACCGCCTTGTCGTTGGTCGCGTCGTGCGACAGCACCTTCAGGCCGAGCGCCTTCGCCTTCTTCTCGAACTCGTTCGCGAGGCCCTGGCCGTACGCGGTCGAATCGTCGATCACCGCGACGCTCTTCACGCCCTTCGACTGTGCATAGCTCGCGAGCGCCGGGCCCTGCTGCGCATCGGTCGCAACGACGCGGTAGGTGGTCTTGAAGCCTTGCTGCGTGTAGGTCGGGTTCGTGGCCGACGGCGAGATCTGCACGATGCCCGCGTCGCTGTAGATCTTCGACGCCGGGATCGACGTGCCCGAGTTCAGGTGGCCGATGACGGCGACGACCTTGTCGTCGACGAGCTTCTGCGCCACCTGCGTCGCCTGGCGCGGGTCGGCCGCGTCATCCTGCGCGTCGAGCTGCAGCGTGATCTTCTTGCCGCCGATCGTCAGGCCCTTCGCGTTGATTTCCTCGACCGCGAGGCGCGCGCCGTTCTCGTTGTCCTTGCCGAGGTGCGAGATGCCACCCGTCGTCGGTTCGACGCTGCCGATCTTCACCACTTGATCGGCCATCGCGCCCGAGGCGGCCGCGAACGCGGCGGCAGCCAATGCAACGGTGATCAGGGGTTTGCAGCGCATGCCGACAGTGCTTCGTTCCATCTGTCATCTCCGAATTGAATGTCTTTCTATTGACGTCTCGACCGGCCGGCCGCGGCCGGCGCGATCGGACGATTTTCACTGCCCGTCACGGGCTCGCTTGCATGGCATCCGGCCGGGTGACCTGCCGCCCGGGCGAGCGGGCGGACCGGCGCCTGACGCGATGCAATTCGTATGAATATATCGGAACCCGCTTCCGCGTGCCGCCGTGCCCCGTGTGGCGGGCCGTTGCGGCGCTTGCCGGCGCGCGGATGTCGAAGGTTCCGGATACCGGAAATCGTGCGCCGCGGCGGCCTGCGGATTGCGATTCGCTGTCGTCGGCCTTACGGCCGTATCCATTATTCGGCCGGTCGTCGCGGCGAAGCCATGGACACTGACGTGCGGTCAATCGGGAACTGTTTGGTCGATTTGTCTGCACAGTTTGGTCAATTGCGAATCGCGTATCCGGTTGCATGGTCATGCTTCATCGGCAGCGACAGTCGTCGTTATGCAACTAACGGTCTGGTTCGCCAGCATCAACGAATGGGTGCCGATCGCACTGACCGCACCATTCGTCCAGTTCGGCAGAAACCGGGGCTTTTCGCGACCGGCCCGCTTCGGCTTTCGGATCGTCGCGTCGGCCACGCAATCGCCGCCATCTCGACCTACGACCGTCCGCGCCATGCGACGACGGTCACGCCTGCAATCGCCAGCAGGCCGCCGCACGCCGTCGCGATGCCGGGCCGCTCGCCCGTCAGCGTCATCGACAGCAGTGTCGCAACCGCCGGCGTCAGGTAGAGAAAGCTGGCCGCGCGCGCCGCGCCGAAGTAGCCGAGCGCGAAGGTCCATGTCGCGTAACCGAGCGCGGCGGGAAAGACGCCGAGCACCACGACGGCCAGCGCCGTATCGCGCGACCCGCCGCCGAGCGACACGAGCGCGCCGGGCAGCCACGGCGCGAGCAGCGCCGCGCCCGCCAGCAGCGTGTATGCGGTGCACGGCAGCGCGCCGTACACGGGAATCAGCCGCCGCTGCAACACGAAATAGCTGGCCGAACACAGGGCCGCGCCGAGAATCAGCGTGCTTCCCGAGCCGAGGACGAGGCCGCCCGGCTGCCCTTGCGCGATCACCGCGATGCCGGCCAGGCTGATCAGCGAGCCGAGCCAGCCCCAGCGATCGAAGCGCTCGCGCAGAAACACGGCGGCCAGCAACGCGGTGAAGATCGGCAACGTGTTCACGATGAAACTCGCCGCGCCGGCCGACACGGTTTGCTCGCCGGTATTGAGCAGCGCGTTGTAGAGTGCGATGCCGAGCAGGCCGCACGCGAGAAAGCGCCACGCATCGCCTTTCGTCGGCAGCGGCGGCCGTCGCCACGCGAGCCACGCGATCACGAGCAACGCGGCGGTCGCGAAGCGCGCGGCCGCGAGCTGCAGCGGTGCGAGGCCGTGCAGGCCGATCCGGATGAACGGGAAGGCGGACGCCCACGAGACGATCGTGAACGCGACGGCCGCTGCCGCGACGAGCGGTTGTCGCGCGCCGCGCGACGTCGGTGACGAAAGCGTATTCATGCGGTAATGGTGCGGCGTGGCGAGATGCTAAGCTAGCGCACAGATCAACACCCGGATATGAATATGGCTCACAGCTCGGCGGCGCGGCGGGCAGACGGTCCAGCGCATGCGCGCCCGGTGGCGGCCGCCCCGATGCCCGGCCCGCGGCCGCCGCTCGCGAGCCTGGAGACGGTCTGCACGGTCGCGCGCGAGGGTTCGTTTCTCGCGGCCGCCGACGTCTCCGGCGTCACGCACGGCGCGATCAGCCGGCGGGTGGCCGCCGTGGAAAACTGGCTCGGGATGGCGCTGTTCGAGCGGCATGCGCGCGGCGTGCGCCTGACGCCGGACGGGCAGCGCTTCGTCGGCCGGATCGAGCAGGCGTTCGCGATCATCGACAGCGCGGCCGATCAGTGGCGCTCGCCGCGCACGCCGCGGCTGGTCCGGATGAGCGTGGTGCCCGCGTTCGCGCAGCTGTGGCTGCTGGAGCGGCAGCCTGCGCTCGAGCGTGAAGCGCCCGCGCTGCGCATCGAGCTCGGCATCGAGCTGCGCAACGTGGATATCGCCGGCGGCGAAGCCGATCTGTCGATCCGGTACGGGCGCGGCAACTGGCGTCAGCTTGAAACCCGCCCGTTCATGCCGGAACGGCTGTATCCGGTCGCGCATCCGCGGCTCGCCGCGCAACTGGCCAGGATGCGCCGCGCAACGGGCGATGCCGCGCTGCTCGACATGCCGTTGCTGCACGATTCCGACGTGACCGGCTGGCGCACGTGGTTCGATGCGCTCGGCATTCCGTTCAAGCCGCGTGCGCAGGATCGCCGGTTCGAGGATTACAACCTCGTGCTGGCGGCGGCCGAAGCGGGACTGGGCGTGGCGCTTGCGCGAACACCGCTTGCGGATGCGTATCTGCGGCGCAGCGCACTCGTGCGCGTGAGCCGCCACGAAGTCGATTCGCTGCTCAGCTATCACTTCGTGCATGCGAAGGGCGAGAATCGACCGGAGGTGCTCGCGTTGATGGAGCGGATGGTCAGGGCGCTGGGGTAGGGGGCACTTGGCGGCTCGCGCAGGCGAGCGCTTCACGCGTGCGGCGGGCCGCCCGTCGCGTTCGTTCGGCCGCAGCCGCCGAATCGTTACAATGCAGCCGCGGAAACGGCGAGATCGCCGCGGTGAAGCGGAACAGTGAAGCGGAATCGAGCCTTTGCCCGACGGCAGGGCAATCACCAATTATTGCAATACGGGTTCAAATTTGCACAAAAGGGAACCGATGAATAGACCAGACAAATCGTCGAAAGCGCGTGCGGCGCTGGATCAACTTTTTTCCGGCCTGGCGCCCACGGACGCGAAGCGCGAATCGCCGCGTCCGGGCAATCCGTTCGCAACGGACGACGAGGTGTCGAGCGCATCCGGCGGTCGCGGCGTCGAAGTCACGTTGTCGACCCGCATCCAGTTGCGCGGTTATCCGAGCGCCGACGCGTTCATGAAGCGCATGGCCGAAGCGTGGGGCCTCGAGTGGGGCACGTACGACAGCGTCCGCGCGGTGGCGACGCTGCCTGCCGGATGGCGTTCGCGCCGGCTTCCGGAAGTCACGCAGATCGTCGACGAGCGCGACGTGCTGCGCGCCGAGAGCAGCCTGCAGGGCGGCGAGATGTCGTATTTGAAGGTGCATCCGCGCTACTACATCGATGCGCGCAAGCGTTTCGGCTGGAGCAAGTCGTCGAAGGCGTCCGACGATCCGGATCTCGACGGCCCCGACTGGAACTGCTTCGTGATCGATCGGGAAAAATCCGTCGAATTGCACGAACTGACGACGTCGTCGTTGAAGGCCGACATGGACAATGCGCGGGCGACGCTGCTGAAATGGCTGGACGAGCACTATCCGAAACATCGCGATCCGTTTGCGTACTGGTCGGACTGTGAAGGGGCGTAGCGGACCGGTTTGCACGGCGGCTTCGCTCGATGCATCGATTTCCCCGCCATAAGGACGAGCATTGAAACGAGCGCGCGTGGTGCCGGTTCTCTGGGCAGCGTTCGGCGCGGCGGTCGGATCGACCGTCATCGAGTTGCTGCTCTGGGCCATCGCCGGCGATGACGCCGTCCGGAACCTGTTGCGCGATGCGCGGCTCACGGCCGCGATCGTGATGGGGCCAAGCGTGCTCGGCGCGTCCGGCGGCTTCGATCCGCTGGTCATGGGCGTGGCGACGCTCGTGCATGCGGCGTTTTCGCTCGTCTATGCGGCCGTGCTGGCACGGCTGATCCGCGGTTTGCCGCTCGTGGCCGCGCTGTTCGCGGGCGGCGCGTTCGGGCTCCTCCTGTATGGCGTGAACCTGTACGGGTTCACGGCGATCTTTCCGTGGTTCATCCCGGTTCGCGGCGCGATCACGCTGATTGCTCATCTGGTATTCGGGATCGCGGCAGCGGCTGTCCACTACCTCGCCCGGCGCGAACCGGTGTAACGGCTTCGAACCCGCCGCGGTATGCCTGACCGCGGCGGGAAGCCGGCAAGCGGGGCGCGCGTGACGCGACGACGCTGCCGGTGTGTCGCCTGCTCAGGCAAGCTTGCCGCGCGGATCGTCGAACGGCATCACCACATGCGTGCGATATGCGGGTCGCGCCTTCAATCGTTCGTACCCCGCCGTGACATGCGGCACGTCGGGCCGCGCGATATCGCGTTCGAAATACCGGTACAAGTGCGTGCCGACCGCGATGTCGGCGAGCGTCGTGCGACGGGACGATCAGAACTTGTGGCGAATGCCGACGATCGCGAGTTCCTGCGTATCGGTGCCCGAGTTCACGCCGTACGAGCCGACCGACGCGGCCGCTTTCACGGTCGCCCCGCTCGCGTTGAGCGTGTTGCCGCTCGCCTTCTGATAGCCGAACAGCGCATACAGATCGGTGCGCTTCGACAGTGCATAGTCCGCGCCGAGGTTGACCTGGTTGTAGTGCGCGGACGCCGGCCCCGTTAGCGACGTGTAGTTGTAGCCGACGCCCGCGCGCAGTGCCGGCGAGAACTGCCAGTTGAAGAACGCCGAACCGTTGTTGAACTTCGCGTTCTGGCTGAACGCCGACAGCGTGTCCGCGCCGTATTGCGTGTTCGAATACGCGAGGCCGAAGGTCGCCGGCCCGGCCACGTACTGGCCGGCCACGCGCACGATCTGGATCGACTTCGCGCTCGAGAAGCCCTGGTTGATCACGGTGTTGAACAGCGTGTCCGAGCTGCTCGACCACGTGCGCACGCCGTTCGCGACCGTCGTGCCGCCGTTCGCGTAGAAGTAGCCGGCGCCGAGCGACAGCGGCCCGTTCGCGTAGCTCGCGCCGAAGCTGTACGTGCGGCCGCTGCCGGTGGCGCCCGCGACGCCGCCGAAGCCGTACAGCGCCGCGAACTGGAAGCCGGAAATCAGCGGGCTCGTGTATTTCACCGAGTTGCTGACGCGCAGACTGTTGTCGTAGTTGTCGAGATCGCCCGGCGTCGCGAACACGCCGCCGAAGTAGTTGTCCTGCGTGAGGCCCTGCACGAGATCGACGACCGGATCGTACTGGCGGCCGAGCGTCACGGTGCCGTACGTGCTGCTTGCGAGGCCGACGACGGCCTTGCGGCCGAATTCGCGCTGGCCCTGGCCGAGCGCGCCGGTGCCGATGTTGAAGCCGTTTTCGAGCTGGAACAGCGCGGACAGGCCGCTGCCGAGATCCTCGATGCCGCGCAGCCCCCAGCGGCTGCCCGACAGATTGCCGCTGCGGAACTTCACGAGGCTCGACGCGTTGCTGCCGTTCGCGTTCTGCGCGTTGTGGACGTACGCGATGCCCGCGTCTGCGATCCCGTACAGCGTGACACTGCTTTGTGCATGGGCGCCGGCGGTGGCGAGCGCGGCGGGCAGTGCGAGCAGCGCGAATGACCGGATCTGTTTCATGATTGGATTCCCCCGTTGGTCAATTGGTCTGACGAATCGGTGAACGATACGGACCGCGCATCGTCGAGGGAACCAATAAATTGTCGGATCGTTATGAGGCGCGCGGCGATGGATGCGTGCGCAACGGGTTGGCGCCCGGCGCGGCTTTCTGGGGGGCGTCGGTCGGTACGAAACCGCGCGAGGGCGACCGGCCGGCGGGAAAGCGATCGCGGCGACCTTCGCCGACGATCGACGGCCGCCATGTCGCCTGGGCGGCCGACCTACTGCGCGACGCTTTCCGCGTCCGCCGTCTCCCCGAGGAACCCGCCGCTCTGGTGCGCCCACAGCGCCGCATAAATGCCACCCGCCTGCAGCAACTGCTGGTGCGTGCCTTCCTCGACGATGCGCCCTTCGTCGAGCACGATCAGCCGGTCCATCGCGGCGATCGTCGACAGCCGGTGCGCGATCGCGATCACCGTCTTGCCGCTCATCAGGCTGTCGAGGCTGCGCTGGATCGCGACTTCGACCTCGGAGTCGAGTGCGCTGGTCGCTTCGTCGAGTACGAGGATCGGCGCGTCCTTGAGCATCACGCGCGCGATCGCGACGCGCTGCCGCTGGCCCCCCGACAGCTTCACGCCGCGCTCGCCGACTTCGACGTCGTAGCCGAAGCGTCCGTGCCGATCGCGCAGCCGCTCGATGAACTCGGACGCTTCGGCCCGCACGGCCGCGTCGTGCATCTCCTGCTCGGTCGCGTCGGGCCGGCCGTACAGCAGGTTCTCGCGCATCGTCCGGTGCAGCAGCGACGTATCCTGCGTGACCATCCCGATCGCGCCGCGCAGGCTGTCCTGCGTCACATGCGCGATGTCCTGCCCGTCGATCCGGATCGTGCCGCCGTTCACGTCGTAAAAGCGCAGCAGCAGATTCACGAGCGTCGACTTGCCGGCGCCCGAGCGGCCGATCAGGCCGATCCGCTCGCCAGGCCGAATCGTCAGGTTCAGCCCGTCGAATACCGGGCGATCGTTGTCCTCGTGCGCGAACTGCACGTTGTCGAACACGATCTCGCCGCGCTGTACCGTAAGCGGCTTCGCATCGGGCGCGTCGACCACGCTGCGCACCTTCGTCAGCGTGTTGATGCCGTCCTGGATCGTGCCGACGTTCTCGAACAGCTCGGTCATTTCCCACATGATCCAGTGCGAATAGCTCGACAGGCGCAGCGCCATCGCGATCACGGCCGCGACGACGCCCGCGCTCGCCTCGCCGTGCAGCCACAGATACAGCGCGAGCCCGGCCGAGCCGATCAACAGCAGCGTCGACAGCAGGTGGTTGACGATCTCGAATGCGCTGACGAGCCGCATCTGCGCGTCGCCGGTCGCCTTGAACGCTTCCATCGCGCGCCGCGCATGGTCGGCTTCGCGCCGCGTATGCGAGAACAGCTTCACGGTCGTGATGTTCGAATACGCGTCGGTGATGCGGCCCGTCATCAGCGCGCGCGCGTCGGCCTGCCGGCTGCCGACCGCACCGAGGCGCGGCACGAAATACGCGCACGCGGCGCCGTAGCCGAGCGCCCACAGCGCGAGCGGAATCATCAGCCGCCAGTCGAAGCTCGCGGCGAGCACGAGGATGCCGATCAGGTACGCGGTGACGCCGATCACGACGTCGACCGACATGAACAGCGCGTCGCGCACCGCGAGCGCGGTCTGCATGATCTTGGTCGTCACGCGGCCCGCGAATTCGTTCGCGTAGAACGACAGGCTCTGGTCGAGCATCAGCCGGTGAAACAGCCAGCGCAGCCGCATCGGGAAGTTGATCGCGAGCACCTGGTGCTTGACCATCGTATGCAGTGCGATCAGCAGCGCGCTGCCGGCGAGGATCGCCGCGAAACCGGCGAGCGTGCCGAAGTGGCGGCCGCCGAAGTCGGCCGGTGTCGACGACGACAGCCAGTCGACGACGTGCCCCATCATCGCGAACAGCGCGGCTTCGTAAGCGGCCAGCGCGGCCGACGTCAGCGCGATCAGCAGGATCCAGCCGCGCGCGCCTTTCGTGCACGCCCAGACGAACGAGAAGAATCCCTTCGGCGGCGTGACGGGATCTTCGAGCGGGAAAGTCGGCAGGCGCCGTTCGAACCACGAATACATCGACTTGTTCTCCTTGTGCGGCCCGACGCAGCGGGTGGGCCGATGATGGCGGGGCCGGAAGCGATGCGGTCATCGTGCGCCGGCACGTCCGTCCCGGGGATGGACGTTGCGATCGCGTGGCCCGGTTTCAAGTGTCGCATCGATTCGACCGTGCTGCAGGCCAGTTGTAAGCCGCGCCGGCCAGGCAAACGGCGCCGGACTTGCGCGTCGGGCTCGAAGGAGGGGCCATCACGCCCTTAAAAAAATGCTTGACTATCTATCTATGAGTAGATAAAGTTAGACCCATGGAAACGAAACCGACCGTCCGCGAACAGATTCTCGACCACGCGATCACGCTGATGATGCAGCGCGGTTACAACGGCTTCAGCTATCGAGACCTGTCCGACCTGGTGGGCGTGAAGACGTCGAGCATCCACTACTACTTCCCGTCGAAGGACGATCTCGTGCTGGAAGCGGTGGCGGCCTACAGCGACGAAGTCCTCGCGGCCGTGCGGGCGATCGATCCGGCATTGCCGGCCGACGTGAAACTGAGCTTGTACACGAAGATGTTCGGTCGCACGCTCGGCGACGGCAACCTGATCTGCCTGTGCGGGATGCTCGCGTCCGACATCGAAACGTTGCCGGAGAACGTGCGGCAGGCTGTGCAGGCGTTCTTCACGGCCAACGAGCGCTGGCTCGCGGCATTGTTGGCGCAAGGCGCGAAGGAAGGCACGCTGCAGTTCAGCGGCGAGCCAGAAACCGCGGCGCGCACGCTGTACGCGGCGTTCCAGGGCAGCGTGCTGGCCAGCCGGCTGTTTCACACGCGGGCGCGTCTCGAGGACGTCGAGGCCGTCTGGAAAACGCGGTCCTGACGGACGGCGCAAGCAGTCGGGCGGTTCGCCGCCTTTTATTGGATCACGTTATCTATCATGTAGTAGATAGATGATTGGCGCAGGTGGATCTTCCACCTGCATTTTTTGGGGATGTTTATCTATCTATGAGTAGATAAATAAGCGCGATGCCGGCGGAAAAGCCGCCGGCACGCGGACCCCCGGTTCGAAGGCTGTTTCATTCATTTATGGAAAAGGAGTCTGTCATGTCGATCGAAAAAGTGCTGTACCGCGCCCATGCAAAAGCCACCGGCGGCCGCGACGGCCGTGCGACGGTGCCCGAAAGCGGTCTCGACCTGAAGCTGACCACGCCGCGCGAACTCGGCGGCGCGGGCGGTGCGGGCGCGAACCCCGAGCAACTGTTCGCCGCCGGCTACAGCGCGTGTTTCATCGGCGCGATGAAGTTCGTCGCGGCGCGCGACAAGATTGCGATCCCCGCGGACGCGTCGATTGAAGGCAGCGTCGGCATCGGCGCGATCCCGAACGGCTTCGGCATCGAAGTCGAACTGAAGATCTCGCTGCCGGGCCTCGATCGTGATGTCGCGCAAACGCTGATCGACCGCGCGCACGTCGTCTGCCCGTACTCGAACGCGACGCGCGGCAACATCGACGTCACGCTCACGCTCGTCTGATCAATCGCACTGCCAACCAGCCATCGCCATTCAAGGATTCGACCAAGGAGTTGCACCATGAAGATCGTCAAGCCGCTGTTGATCGCTGCCGCCGTGGCAGCCGCACTGTCCACCGCACCTGCCGCGTTCGCCGCGGGCGCCGATGCCGTCGGTCCCGATGCGAAGACGAGCGCGTTCCTCGCCGCGCTGAACGGCCAGAAGGGCCCGGGGCTCGAAACGCTGAGCCCCGCGAAGGCGCGCCAGGTGCTGGTCGACGCGCAGAACGGCGTGAAGGTCGATCTGTCCGGCATCGACGTGTCCAATCGTACGATCGAACAGGACGGCCTGTCGGTGCCCGTCACGATCGTGCGCCCGCAAGGCGTGACGGGCACGCCGCCGGTATTCGTGTTCATCCACGGCGGCGGCTGGGTGCTCGGCGATTTCCCGACGCACGAGCGCCTCGTGCGCGATCTCGTCGTGCAGTCGGGCGCCGTCGCGGTGTTCGTGAACTACACGCCGTCGCCGGAAGCGCGTTACCCGGTCGCGATCAACCAGGCGTATGCGGCGACGAAATGGGTGGCCGCGCACGGCGCGGAGATCGGCGTCGACGGCAGCCGCCTCGCGGTGGTCGGCAACAGCGTCGGCGGGAACATGTCGGCCGTCGTCGCGCTGATGGCGAAGGACAAGGGCGGCCCCGCGATCCGCTTCCAGGGGCTGATGTGGCCGGTCACGGACCACAACTTCAACACGGGCTCGTACAACGCGTACCAGCAGGGCCACTTCCTGACGCGGCCGATGATGAAGTGGTTCTGGGACGCCTATACGAAGAATGAAGCGCAACGCAACGAGATCTACGCGTCGCCGCTGCGCGCGAGCGTCGCGCAGTTGAAGGGGCTGCCGCCCGCGCTGATCCAGGTCGCGCAGTTCGACGTGTTGCGTGACGAAGGCGAGGCGTACGGCCGCAAGCTCGACGCGGCCGGCGTGGACGCGACGACCACGCGCTACGACGGCACGATTCACGATTTCGGTTTGCTGAACGCGCTGGCCGACGATGCGCCGACGAAAGCCGCGACGAAGGCGATGGCCAACGAAATCGCGACGCGGTTGAAGTAACGCGATCGGCAGGCGTTCGAAGCTGAACGACAGGACGGCGGGCAGGTGCCCGCCGTTTTTTGCATGGGGGTGTGTCGTCCATACCGGCAGCGCGTCGTGCGAAACGGCTGCATGGCGAGCGCGCCATCGCACGACCGCGCCGCGCCGCCGGCATTGTTGGTACGATCGCGCGTATCGTTCACGCCGGCGTCGCCAGCCGCCGGTTCATCGGCCGCGCAGCCGTACGCTAGCGCGGCCACGTTCGGGAGAAGCGGTTCATGTTGCAGGCGTTCGCGGTCTTGCTGATCTTCCAGTGTCTCGGGGAAGGCGTGTCCTATCTGTTCGGCCTGCCGGTGCCGGGCCCCGTGATCGGCATGCTGCTGCTGTTCGGCTTCGTGATGCTGCGCCCGCAGGCGGCCGACGCGATCGAGCCGACCGCGCTCGAGCTGCTGCGTCACCTGTCGCTGCTGTTCGTGCCGGCCGGCGTCGGCATCATGGTGTCGGCCGACCGCGTGCGCGGCGACGCGGTCGCGGTCGTCGTCGCGCTGGCCGTCAGCACCACGCTCGCGATCGCGGTGACGGCCCTCGTCACGCGCGCGCTGCTGCGGCGCCAGCGCCGCGCGGGCGGCACCGCGGAGGGCGCGCAATGACGGCCTTCCCGAAACTCGGCGCGATCTGGGTTTATCTCGCCGCGAGCCCGCTGCTCGGCCTGACCATCACGCTGGTCGCGTATCTGTTCGCGCAGGCCGTCTATGCGCGGGCGCGTTTCAATCCGCTCGCGAATCCGGTGCTGATCGCGGTCGCGATGATCGTCGTGCTGCTGACGCTCACGCATACGCCGTATTCCACGTATTTCGAAGGCGCGCAGTTCGTCCATTTCCTGCTCGGCCCCGCGACCGTCGCGCTCGCGCTGCCGCTGTACCGCCAGTGGTCGAAGCTGCGGCGCGCCGCGCTGCCGCTGCTCGTCGGCCTGCTCGCGGGCTCGCTGACCGCGATCGTGTCGGCGGTCGGCATCGCTGCGCTGTTCGGGGCGTCGCACCAGACGATCGCGTCGCTCGCGCCGAAATCGGCGACGACGCCGATCGCGATGGCCGTCGCCGCCGAGATCGGCGGCATTCCGTCGCTCACCGCCGTGCTCGTGATCTCGACCGGGATCTTCGGCGCGGTGTGCGCGCGCGGCATCCTCAATCTGCTGCGGGTCGACGAGCCGGCCGTGCGCGGTTTCGCGCTCGGCGTCGCGTCGCACGGGATCGGCACCGCGCGCGCGTTCCAGGTCAGCGAGGAAGCCGGTGCGTTCGCCGGCCTCGGGATGGGGCTGAACGGCGTGCTGACGGCATTCGTCGTGCCGATCCTGTTGCCGGTGCTGTCGCGCTGGATCTGAGCGCCGGCGGGCCACGGGCTATCGGTTTCCCTGATGGCGCGCACGACAGGCCGAACGCGCGGCGCATTCGGTACGCATGTATCGTTGGCGTTATCAGAAGAATTCAGGAACGCACACGGACATTTGCGCAGCGATCGGCTAACGTTGCATCGGTGCCGTTGTCGCAGGCCGTTGCGTGCGCGCCGGTGTCCGACCCACACTCAACAATCGACAAGGAGATCGGTCATGAAGCAGTCTCGCGTGGTTTCGGTGGCAGTAGCAGCAGCGGCGTCGTTCGGTCTGTTGTTGACCGCCGCGCCGGCGGCATACGCGCAGGACGCTGCGCCCGCGCCGACGCAGAAGCAGCTCGACAAGGCGCAGAAGAAGGCGGCGCGCAAGGCGGCCCGCGCGCGGCACGCGTCGGACCTGAAGGCGATCGGCACCGGCAGCGGCTACCGGTTGACCGGCGACCAGAGCAACTATCCGCAGAACGCGGTGCAGAAGGCGCCCGCGGCGCCGGCCGCGCCGGCTTCGGGCCAGTAACGGTCGACAGCGTCGCACAGCACGAACGGCGCCGGTCGAACCGGCGCCGTTCGTTCGTGGGCGCGACTCGGGAGGCGCGAGCCCGCCGCGTTACGACGCGAGCTTGCTCGCGAGTTCCGCCACGTGCTTGCCCTGGTAGCGCGCGATGTCGAGTTCGTTCGCGCTCGGCTGGCGGCTGCCGTCCGCGCCGGCGAGCGTCGTCGCGCCGTACGGTGTGCCGCCGGTGATTTCGTTCATGTTGACGAGCCCGCTGCACGCATACGGCACGCCCACGATCACCATCCCGTGATGCAGCAGCGTCGTGTGGAACGACGTGATCGTCGTTTCCTGGCCGCCGTGCTGCGTGCCGGTCGACGCGAACACGCTGCCGATCTTGCCGACGAGCGCGCCTTTCATCCACAGGCCGCCCGTCTGGTCGAGGAACGTGCGCATCTGCCCGGCCATATTGCCGAAGCGGGTCGGCGTGCCGAAGATGATCGCGTCGTAGTCGGCGAGTTCGTCCACCGTGGCGACCGGCGCGGCCTGGTCGACCTTCACGCCGATCGCGCGGGCCTGGTCGGCCGGGATCGTTTCCGGCACGCGCTTGAGCGTGACCTCGACGCCGGGCACCGATTTCGCGCCCTCCACGACGTGCTGCGCCATCGTTTCGACGTGCCCGTAGGACGAGTAGTAAAGAACGAGAACCTTGGCCATGTTGCGAATCTCCGATTAAAAGGGCCCCGCGTTTCGGCGGGGCCCGGTTTCCCGAACGGGCGTCACGCCCATTCGGCCGTCACTTCGACCGGACGCAGGTCGAACACGAGCACTTCGGCGTCCTTGCCGTCGGCGATCGTCAGCGCGTGTTCGCCGCGGATGCGCGCGCCGTCGCCTTCGCCGAGCGTCACGCCGTTGACCGTCACGCTGCCGCGCGCCACGTGCACGTAAGCAAAGCGGTTCGGATCGAGTTCCAGCGTCGCGCTTTCGTCGCCGTCGAACAGGCCCGCGTAAATCCGCGTGTCCTGCCGGATCTTCAGCGAACCGGCGTCGCCGTTCGGCGACACGACGAGGGCGAGCTTGCCGCGCTTGTCGTCGGCCGCGACATTCGTCTGCTGATAGCGAGGCTCGGCGCCCTTTTCGGCCGGCCCGACCCAGATCTGCAGGAAGTGGACCGGTGTGTCCTGCGAGTGGTTGAACTCGCTGTGGCGCACGCCGGTGCCCGCGCTCATCAGCTGCACGTCGCCCGGCACGATCACCGAGCCGGTGCCCATCGAGTCCTTGTGTTCGAGCGCGCCGTCGAGCACGTACGACAGGATTTCCATGTCGCGGTGCGGGTGCGTGCCGAAGCCGCGGCCCGGGGCGACGCGGTCGTCGTTGATCACGAGCAGATCGGAGAAGCCGACTTGCTTCGGATCGTAGTAATTCGCGAACGAAAACGTATGACGGGAGCTGAGCCAGCCGTGCTCCGCACGGCCACGTTGGTTTGCTGCACGGATGTCGATCATGATTTCTGTCCTTGAAGTCGCCGGACCTCGGAAGTGGGCCCGGCCGTTCGTTGAGATGAATCTTAGGTCAATCGATTTGACAAATAAATCGCTGTAGAGATAATGACTGTCGCTCTGGAGTGGACAATATGGAACTCAACGACCTGAGGATCTTCGTCGCGACGGTGGACGCAGGCAGCTTCACGGCGGCGGCCGATCAGCTGATGCTGTCCAAGCAGTTCGTCAGCCGACGCACGATTGCGCTGGAGGCGTCGCTCGGCGTGCGACTGCTGCATCGCAATACCCGCAATCTCGCGGTGACCGAATCGGGGCAGGAGTTCTATGTGCGCGCGCAGCGCATCCTCGCGGAGATCGCCGACGCCGAGCAGGCGATGTCGGTACGCAGCACCGAGCTGCACGGCTCGCTGAAGATCAGCGCGCCGCTGTCGTTCGGGATCACGCACGTGTCGCCGCTGATCGCCGAATTCCTGGCCGCGCATCCGGCCGTGCGGCTGAACCTCGACCTGACCGACCGGCGCGTCGACCTGATCGGCGAGGGCTTCGACCTCGTGCTGCGGATCGGCTCGCTCGAGGATTCGACGCTCATTGCCCGTCCGCTCGGCGCGTGGCGGATGATCGCGTGCGCGAGCCCCGCGTACCTGAAGCGGCACGGCATGCCGCAGACGCCGGCCGATCTGGCCGGCCACACATGCGTGCTGTACGGGCGCGAGCGGCGGGTCGGCTGGGAATTCCGCGTCGACGGCGCGGCGCGCACGTTCGATGTGCAGGGTCCGCTTGTCGCGAACAATGGCGAAGTGGTGCGCGACGCGGCGATCGCCGGGCTCGGCATCGCGCTGCTGCCCCACTTCATCGTCGGCGCGGCACTCGACAGCGGGGCGCTCGTGCCGGTGCTCGACGCGTACGCGCCGTCGCCGATCACGCTCAATGCGGTGTTTCCGCAGCATCGGGAAGGGTTCGTCACGCTGCGCACGTTCATCGGGTTTCTTGCGGAACGGCTTGGGACGCCGGCGCCGACGGGAGCGAGCGGAGCGGGCCGGGTACGGTAGCCGGCCGCCTTGCGGTGAATAGGGCGATTAATCTCCGCATGAGTTGCGGAGATTATTGAGTCGTGCGACGAATGAGTGGATAATCTCCGCATGATGAGCGGAGATTACACCTTTATCTGGGAATCGGCCGACTGGCCGGCATGGCGCTTCGACCTTGCGGCCCTCGCCGCGCCGCTCGCCGACGTCAGCCGTGCGCAAGGCATGCTGGTCGGCCGACTGACGGATGTCGGCCTGACGTTGCGCGACGAGGCGAGCCTGGCCGCGCTGACGGAGGACGTCGTCAAGACCAGCGCGATCGAGGGCGAGAACCTGAATGTCGCATCGGTGCGGTCGTCGATTGCGCGCCGGCTCGGTGTCGACATCGGCGCGCTCGCGCCGGTCGATCGCCACGTCGAAGGCGTCGTCGACATGGTGCTGGATGCGACGACTCATTCGGCCGCACCGGTCACCGAAGCGCGGCTGTTCGGGTGGCATGCCGCGCTGTTTCCGACCGGCTATTCGGGGCTGTCGCGGATCACGGTCGGCGGCTGGCGCTCGGATGCGAGCGGGCCGATGCAGGTGGTCTCCGGGCCGATCGGTCGGCAGCGCGTGCATTTCGAGGCGCCGCCGGCCGCACGCCTGCCGCACGAGATCGGGCGCTTTCTCGCGTGGCTCAATGCGCCGCCGGCCGAGCCGTTGCTGATCCGGGCCGGCCTGGCCCACCTGTGGTTCGTCACGCTCCACCCGTTCGACGACGGCAACGGTCGTATCGCGCGCGCGCTCGGGGATCTGGTTCTGGCGCGCACCGATCGAAGCCCGCAACGTTTCTACAGCCTGTCCGCGCAAATCCAGCGCGAGCGCAACGCGTATTACGACGTGCTGGAGCGCACGCAGCGCGGCTCGCTCGACGTCACGGAGTGGCTCGCGTGGTTTCTGAACACGCTTGGCCGGGCCATCGATCATGCGCACACGACGCTCGATGCGGTGCTGATCAAGGCGCGCTTCTGGCAGCGATGCGCGGGCGTCGCGATGAACGAACGCCAGGTCAAGGTCATGAATCGCCTGCTCGACGGCTTCGAAGGCAAGCTGACGACCACCAAGTGGGCCGCCCTCGCGAAATGCTCGCAAGATACGGCGTTGCGCGATATCACGGAGCTCGTCGAGCAGCACATGCTGCGTCGCTCGGCGTCCGGCGGCCGGAGCACGAGTTACGAACTGGTGCCGTTCGACGGCTGACGTTGCCGGGCGGCATCGCGACGACGAACGCGGCGATCGTGATGCGCCGCGGCACCGATCTGTGGATCGGGCTGCTGGTGTTCGACGCGAAGAAAAACGTCCGGATGCGTTACTACTCGAACGTGCCGGCGTGGAAGAAAACCGTGCCGAAGACGATCAACGCGTGGCACGACAATCTCGACAAGACGCTGCCGATCGACGTGATGCAGTAAGCCGGCGCTGCCCGCTATTTCTTGCTTCGGCGCGCCGCACGCGCCGGCGCCGCCGCGGATTCTCGTATGCGCAGCTCGGGCTGGACGGCATGGCCGGGCCCCGTCGCGCCGTTCTCGAGCGCGTCGAGCAATGCACGCGCGGCCTGGCGCCCGATCGCGTCGGTATCCACCCACATCGTCGTCAGCGGCGGCTGGATCTCGCGCGCGAGCGCGACGTCGTCGAATCCGGTGATCGACAACTGCCCGGGCACGTCGATGCCGAGCGCCTGCGCCTCGAGCAACGCGCCGAGCGCGAGCGCGTCGTTGCCGCAGATCACGGCGGTCGGCCGCGTCGCCGCGTCGCTGCCGGCAATCGCGCGCAGGCTCGCCCGCCCGAACGCGATCGTTGCCGCGCCTTCGTGCTGATGCACGGGGCGCACCGCGAGCCCGTGCGCGGCCAGCGTGTCGTGAATGCCGCGCAGGCGGGCCTGCACGCGGTCGTTGTCCGTCGACGGCTGCATGATGATCGCGAAATCGCGATGGCCGAGGTCGAGCAGATGCGTGGTGAGCCGCGCGAATGCCGCGCGGTTGTCGAAGCCGATGCAGCAGTGCGGGCTGTCGTCGCGGTACGCGTACGTGACGACGTACGGCACGCGATGCATCGCAAGGAGTTCGAACAGTTCCGGCGGATATGCTTCGCCAACCAGCGACACGGCTTCCACGCCGCGCGACAGCATCGCGCGCACCTGCTCGAGCGCCTGCGCGGGGTCGTAGTTCGAGCAGCCGAGGAACAGCGTGATGCCGTGCTCGGCCATGACCGTCTGCATGCCGGCAACCTGCGACGCGAACACCTGGTCGTCGAGGGTCGGGATGATCGCGCCCGTGATGTGGGTGCGCGTGGACGCCAGCGCGCGGCCGGCGGCGTTCGGGATCCAGTTGAGTGCGAGCGCCGCGTCGCGCACGCGCTGTTGCACGTCGGCCGACACCTTGCCCGGATCGTTGTACACGCGCGAGACGGTCGCGGTCGACACGCCGGCCAGTTTCGCGACGTCGCCGAGCACCGAGCGGCCGCTGCCGCGGCGTGCGCGGGGCGTGCTCATCGGCCGTCTCCGGGCAGGGCGGCCGTGCCGCTGCCGTGTGCCGTCAAAATCGTCATTGTTTACCCTCGATTCGTGATGCTCCCGCTTGCATTCCCGACCAACCCTGTGAGAATGTAAGCGCTATCGTACTGCTGCTTCCCTATTATGTCAGACACTTGTTCGATCCGTATGGCGAAATTTTCCGAGACGATGACCATCCCGGTCATTTTGTCGACCGCAAATGTAAGCGGTTACATCCAGCAATGAACGGCCTACGGACACCACGTATCGCCGTCGTCGGCAGCGTCAACGTCGATCTCGTCACGCGGGCGCCGCGCCTGCCGGTGCCGGGCGAGACGCTGCTCGGCACCACGTTCGAGACCGTTCACGGCGGCAAGGGCGCGAACCAGGCGGTCGCGGCCGCGCGCTTGGGCGGATCGGTCGCGATGATCGGCTGCGTCGGCGACGACGCGTTCGGTGCGCGCCTGCACGGGGCGCTGGCGGCGGAGCGCATCGACGTGACGCACTTGCACCGGATCGCCGGCACGGCGACCGGCGTGGCGACGATCACCGTCGACGACGGCGGCGCGAACAGCATCGTCGTCGTGCCCGGCGCGAATGCGTGCGTCGATGCCGACCGGATCGACGCGGCGTGCGACGCGATCGCCGCCGCCGCGTTGCTCGTGTGCCAGCTCGAAGTGCCGGTCGCCAGCGTGGCGCGCGCGATTGCGTGCGCAAGCGCGCGCCACACGCCGGTGCTGCTCAATCCGGCGCCCGCGCAGCCGCTCTTCGATGCGTTGCTCGCGCGGGTCGACTATCTCGTCGTCAACGAAACCGAGGCCGAGTCGCTGACCGGCATCGCGGTCGGCGACGACGCGTCGGCCGCGCGCGCCGCCGATGCGCTGCGCGCGAAGGGCGTCGGCAACGTGCTGGTCACGCTCGGCGCGCGCGGTGTCTGCTGGCGCGGCAGCGCAGGGAGCGGCCGCCATCGTGCGCTCGCGGTGGCGGCCGTCGACACGACCGCGGCCGGCGACACGTTCGTCGGCGGGTTCGCGGTCGCGCGGGCCGGCGGCGCATCGATGGACGACGCGATCGGCTTCGCCCAGCGTGCGGCCGCGATCAGCGTCACGCGCCGCGGCGCACAGACATCGATTCCGACGCGCGACGAAGTCGACCGTATGGAGACCTGAATTCCGCATCCGACGGAATGGCCGAACCCGGCCGCTGACAGTGACATGGAGACAATCGACATGAACGACAATCAAGCTGTTCCGCACGCGCCGCCACGGATTCGGCGCGGTCAACGCATCGCGCTCGCGCTGTTGATGGCGAGCGGGATCGTCAACTATCTCGATCGCGGCACGCTGGCCGTCGCGAGTTCCGCGATCCGCGGCGATCTCGGCCTGTCGCTCGCGCAGATGGGGCTGCTGCTGTCGGCCTTCTCGTGGAGCTATGCGCTGTGCCAGTTCCCGGTCGGCGGGGTGGTCGACCGCATCGGCCCGCGCCGGCTGCTCGGCATCGGGCTGATCGTCTGGTCGTTCGCGCAGGCGGCGGGCGGCATCGTATCCACCTTCGGCTGGTTCATCGTCGCGCGCATCGTGCTCGGCATCGGCGAGGCGCCGCAATTCCCGTCGGCCGCGCGCGTGGTGAGCAACTGGTTTCCGCTGCGCGCGCGCGGCACGCCGACGGGCATTTTCAATGCCGCGTCGCCGCTCGGTACCGCGCTCGCGCCGTTGCTGCTGTCGGTGCTCGTTGCGTCGTTCCACTGGCGCTGGGCGTTCATCGTGACCGGCGCGCTCGGTCTCGTCGTCGCCGTCGTGTGGTTCGCGCTGTATCGCGATCCGGTGCGCGCGCAACTGTCCGCCGCCGAACGCGCTTATCTCGATGCCGATGCGCAGAGCGCGGTCGCCGCGCCGAAACTGACCTTCGCCGAATGGCGCAGCCTGTTCTCGCACGGCACGACGTGGGGGATGCTGATCGGCTTCTTCGGCTCCGTATACCTGAACTGGGTCTACCTGACCTGGCTGCCGGGCTACCTGACGATGGAGCGGCACATGAGCCTGATCCGCACGGGGTTTGCCGCGTCGGTGCCGTTCCTGTGCGGGTTCGTCGGTTCGCTGGTCGCCGGCTGGCTGTCGGATCTCGTCACCCGCCGCAGCCGGTCGCCGGTCGTGAGCCGGCGCAATGCGGTGGTGGCCGCGATGCTCGGGATGGTCGTGTTCACGATTCCGGCCGCGCTCGTGCAGAGCAATACGGTTGCGCTCGCATGCATTTCGGTCGTGATCTTTCTCGCCAACGCGGCGTCGGCGTGCTCGTGGGCGCTCGCGACGGCAGCCGCGCCGCCGAGCCGCATCGCGTCGCTCGGCGCGATCCAGAATTTCGGCGGCTTCATCGGCGGCGCGCTGGCCCCGATCCTGACCGGCGTCATCGCGCAGAAGTGGTCGTTCGTGCCCGCGCTGCTCACCGCGGCGGCGATCGCGTTCGCCGGCGCGATGGCGTACCTGCTGCTCGTGCGCAAGCCGATTCCCGAACAGGCCGCGAACGCCGCGCCCGGACCGTTGCCGGCTTGAGCTTGCAGCCGGCATCCGCATTCATTGAAGCAAGGAGAAACAGATGCACTACCCGCAGCAATCGAACGTGACGATCGAGGGGATCGTGCCGGTGATGCTGACGCCGTTCGACGACGCCGGCGCGATCGACTACGCCGGGCTCGAGCGGCTCATCGAATGGTATCTGGCGCACGGCTCGGATGCGTTGTTCGCGGTCGCGCAATCGAGCGAGATGCAGTTCCTGAGCCTGGCCGAACGCGCGGCGCTCGCGCGTTTCGTGGTCGATCGCGTGGCCGGGCGCGTGCCGGTCGTCGCGTCGGGCCACATCAGCGACGACCTCGACGCGCAGGTCGCCGAACTGTGCGCGGCGGCCGAATCGGGCGCGCAGGGCGTCGTGCTCGTGACCAACCGGCTCGATCCGCAACGCAAGGGCAGCGCCGCGTTGCTCGACCATCTGCGCCGGCTGCTCGCGCGGCTGCCGTCGGATCTTCCGCTCGGCCTGTACGAATGTCCGGCGCCGTATCGGCGGCTTCTGTCGGATGACGAGTTGCGCGCGTGCATCGATACGGGCCGATTCGTGATGCTCAAGGACGTGAGCTGCGATCTCGCGACGGTGAAGCGGCGCGTCGCGCTGGCCGCGGGGTCGCCGCTGAAGATCCTGAACGCGAACGCCGCGATCGCGTGGGACGCGATGAAGGCCGGGTCGGCCGGTTTCAACGGCGTGTTCACGAACTTCCATCCCGATCTCTACCAGTGGCTGCGCACGCAAGGCGAATCGAATCCGGCGCTGGCCGACGAACTCTCGACGTTCCTGGTCGTCTCGGCGGTATCGGAGGCGCTGGGCTATCCGGCGCTCGCGAAGCTCTATCACCAGCGGATCGGCACGTTCGGGTCGATCAAATGCCGTACGATCGACTACGACGTGCGCGAACGCTTCTGGGCGCTCGACGCGGTACTCGACAAGATCGTGGCCGGCACCGAACATTTCCGCCGGCGGATCGCGGCGTCATAACGGAGGACGCGCGCCGCCAGCAGCGCGGCGCGTGATCGCATCGCATGCCGTGCCGTGCATGCGGCACATCCGCTGCGTGCCCGAACGACCCGTCTTGCGCGAGGCGTCGCAGTCGCGGCGCCATCATCGCGATTTCCTTCCCGTCGCTGGCGGCAATGCCTGCCGCTTCGCGATGCGGCTGCCATTCGCAGTCATTCACGACGTCACGAACTGCCGGGTCAGTTGCGCGGCATAGTCGGACAGATTCGACTGCTGCTGCGCGACACGCTTCAGATCGGCGGTCAGTGCGGTCGTCCGCACGTCGATCATCCCGTTCTCCGGATTGAACAGGCCAAGCAGCAAGCGAACGTATCGCTCGGCGAGAGGTGTTCTCCTTGCCGGTATCAGTTGGCAAGACTGGTCTGGAGCGAATCGTCCGCCATCCGCACTGGCCGGCCGTCACCGGATGGGCCGCTCTCCCGCGATTGTCCACTATTTCGAGACAGCAAATCGTGTTTCGACGGATTGATGAATTTTCGTGGGACAGTAGACTGCACCCGTGCTTCGCCAGAACCGATCCGGCGCGCGCCGTCAGTCGCGGCGTCACCGGATGGATTCTTCGGCGGCGGGCCACCTGGCTTGCCGCGCGACTGCGCGAAGAGTGGTCCGTTGCCGGCATCGCGCGCCGATTCGACGCGCAGCGGCAGCGGATGCATCAAACCGTCAATTCAAGGGTGATTGCCATGCGTTACGTTTCACTGGAGTCGAAGAAGGACGAGCTGCTGCTGGCGGCTCGCGTGCTGATGATGATCCTGTTCGTGCTGTTCGGCTGGCAGAAGCTGAACGGCTTTTCGGGCACGGTCGCGTACATGGCGTCGACGGGGAATCCGGCGCCCGAACTCGCGGCCGCGATCGCGGTGGCGGTCGAACTGGTGGGCGGCGTGCTGATCGCGATCGGCTTCTATACGCGTCCGCTCGCGCTGGCATTCGCCGCCTATACGCTCGCGACCGCGCTGATCGGCCATCGCTACTGGGCGCTGCAGGGGATGGAGCAGTACATGGCGATGATCAACTTCTACAAGAACGTGAGCATCATCGGCGGGTTGCTGTTGCTCGCGTTGAGCGGGCCGGGCCGGTATTCGGTCGACCGGAAGTAAGGCAGGACGAAGTTTCCGTTCGGTATCACAAGCCCGGTACGTGCAAGCGTGCCGGGCTTCGTTTTTGCGGGCGACGCAGGGGCGGCGCGCGTGCCGACGACGGAACCGGAGTCGTGCCCAGGCACCGCGGGCAGCGCATGCGCTCGCGGCCGGAATCCGCATCGCGGATCACGCATTGCACGAAGCCGTTGGCCGGCGGGAAATGGATGAAGAAAGAGGCGAAGAAGTTGGGCGAAGAAGCGGGGCGAAGACCGGGGCGAAGACCGGGGCGAAGAAGCGGGCGATCATGTTCCGACCGGATGCGAGCCGTTCATACTATCCAATAGGCCCGATAATCCATTCGTTTCCGTGATCGAGCGCCACCCATGCCAAACCAGATTTCACCGATCGACCGTCCCACCGTCCTCGTCATCGGCGCGTCCGGCCTGCTCGGCCGCGCGGTTGCCGCGTCCTTGTTCCGCGAACCGTCGCTGACGCTGCTCGCAACCATCCGGCACCCGCAAGGCGCCGGCGCAAAACTGCTCGCATTGCCGCCGGAAAACATCGCCGAACTTGACGTCCTCGACGAGCCGGCTCTCGAGCGCCTGTTCGAAACGTGCCGGCCCGCTGCCGTCGTCATTTGCGCCGCCGAACGCCGCCCCGACGTCTGCGAACGCGACCCGGCCGCGGCCCGCGCCATCAACGTCGCGGCGCCGGCCCGCATCGGCGCGCTCGCCGCGCGATTCGGCGCATGGACGCTCGGCATCTCGACCGACTACGTGTTCGACGGCAACGCAGCCCCGTACGGCGAGGACGCCACTCCGAACCCGCTGAACATCTACGGTCGCACCAAACTGGAAGGCGAGGCCGCGCTCCTCGCCGCCTCGCCGCTGTCGTGCGTGCTGCGCCTGCCGTTGCTCTTCGGCCCGATCGCCGACTGGAGCGAATCGGCCGTCACGAGCCTCGTGCCGGCCGTCGTCGCGTCCGCGCGACCGGGCGCGGACGCGGTCGGCATGGACGCATGGGCGATCCGTTATCCGACCTGGACGCCCGACGTCGCGCAGGTCGTCCGCGACCTGACGCTGCGCCATCTCGCGGGGAAGTCCGTCACGGGCATCCGCCATTGGTCGAGCGAGGAGCCGATGACGAAGTACGACATCGCGCGGCGAATCGCGGCCGCGCTCGGCATCGACGCGTCGCTCGCGCCGATCACGCAGCCGACCGACGCAACGCCGCGCCCGTACGACTGCCATCTCGATGCGGCGCGCGTGCGCGCGCTCGGAATCGATTACGCGACGCCGTTCGATACGGCGTTGCGGACCGTGCTGCGCGACGCGCCTCAGGCGCGGTAGGATCGGCGTCCTTCGCGGCTCGCGGTACCCCCGCCCGCCTCTCAACCCGCCAATCCGCCGCGAAGCGTACAGCCGCGCTTCCCGGCGCGTCAGTCGGGCGACTTGCCGCCCGATATTCATCGCACGAACGCAGCACCCGCGCCGCTGGCGATGGCGGATTGCCCGACCCCGATGCAGATGCCGTATTGCGCGTCGCCAACGCATCCGGCAACGCGCAGGCACGTGCGAGCCCGAATCCTCAGACGTGCTTCACGTCTGAGCGCACTCGCGATCGAATTCAGGATTTGTCTAGTCATCCTTGAGATTCGCTCGCTCGAATTGCACCAAACATGTGCCGGAATTCCCCGCGACGATGCACGCCAGAGCCCTGAAATTAGGGGATTTCCCGCGTTTCACGCGTTTTTATTGATCACCGCTTGTCTCGCTGTTTTTCTTCTTGCATGCTTGTATAGACAAATTCCTGAGGCGGCTCGCTGCACCGAAGGGATGGCGAACTTCAACGCAAGGAGAATCTCGTGAACGGCAAGCGCATCAAGTGGGCAATCAGGACGATTGGCGTCATCGCGGCTGCGGCGGCCACGCTCGCGGCACCGGTGCAGGCGAAGGAATGGAAGACGGTGACGGTCGCGCTCGAAGGCGGCTACGCACCGTGGAACCTCACGCTGCCGGGCGGCAAGCTGGGCGGTTTCGAACCGGAACTGCTCGCCAACGTGTGCGAGCGGATCAAGGTGCAGTGCAACATGGTCGCGCAGGACTGGGACGGGATGATTCCCGGCCTGCAGGCCGGCAAGTTCGATGTCCTGATGGATGCGATTTCCATCACGCCGGAGCGCGAAAAGATCCTGCTGTTCTCGCGTCCGTACGCGGCGACGCCGGCGACGTTCGCCGTCACCGATACGAAGATCCTGCCGAAGGCCGCGCCCGGCGCGCCGATCGTCAAGCTGACGGGCGACGCCAACGCGGACAAGCCTACCGTCGACACGCTGCGCAAGCAGTTGAAGGGCAAGACGATCGGTATCCAGTCGGGCACCGTCTACACGAAATTCATCAACGACAGCTTCAAGGACATTGCGTCGATTCGCGTGTACAAGACGTCGCCCGAACGCGATCTCGATCTGGTCGCCGGGCGCATCGACGCCTCGTTCGACGACGTCACGTACTACGCGGCGAACAACGCGAAGAAGGACAACGCATCGATCGTGCTCGCGGGGCCGAAGCTCGGCGGGCCGATCTGGGGGCCGGGCGAAGGGCTCGCGTTCCGCAAGCAGGATGCCGACCTGAAGACGAAGTTCGATACGGCGATCGGCGCGGCGCTCGCGGACGGCACCGTGAAGAAGCTCGCCGACAAGTGGTTCAAGACCGACGTCACCCCGTAAGCGCGTGTTCGGCCGCCGTCGCGTAAGTTCGTCGAACGGCGCGCGGCGGCACGCATCCAGCGGATTCACTCAACACATGCCGGGAGGCACGCATGGCGATTCTTGAAATGCTCGGCTTCGGCACCGAAGGCTGGGGCGGTGTGCTGCTGCTCGCCGCACTGATGACGGTCGCGCTGACGCTCGCCGCGCTGGCGGTCGGCGCCGTGATCGGCGCGGCGATCGCGGCGGCGAAGCTGTCGCGCTACCGCACCGCCCGCCTGCTCGGCGATCTGTATACGACGGTATTTCGCGGCGTGCCCGAATTGCTCGTCATCTATCTGTTCTACTTCGGCGGCTCGACGCTCGTGACGGCCGTCGGCCAGTGGTTCGGCGCGGAAGGCTTCATCGGCGTGCCGCCGTTCGTGATCGGCGCGCTCGCGGTCGGGATGATTTCGGGCGCCTATCAGGCCGAGGTCTATCGCGCGGCGGTGCTCGCGGTGTCGAAAGGCGAGCTCGAAGCGGCGCGCTCGATCGGCATGCCGCGCAGCATGGTGCTGCGGCGCATCCTGGTTCCGCAGGTGCTGCGCTTCGCGCTGCCCGGTATCGGCAACGTCTGGCAACTGAGCCTGAAGGATTCCGCACTGATCTCGGTCACCGGGCTTGCCGAGTTGCTCCGCACGAGCCAGATCGCCGCCAATTCGACTCACCAGTACTTCGTGTTCTTCGTCGCGGGCGGTGCGCTGTATCTGCTGATGACGGGCTTGTCGAACCGCGTGTTCAACCGGGCCGAGGCGATCGTCGGCCGGTCGTTCCGCCGCAATTTCGCGCGCAACTGACGGAGAACGGGCATGTCCATCGATTTCGCTTTTCTCGTCGACACGCTGCGCCAGTTGCTGGCGGCCGTGCCGACCACGCTCGGCCTGTTCTTCGCATCGCTCGTGCTCGGCGGCCTGCTGTCGCTCGTGATCGTCACGATGCGCGTGTCGCCGCGCTGGCTGCCGAACCGCTTCGCGCGGGCCTATATCCTCGTGTTTCGCGGCTCGCCGCTGCTGATCCAGATGTTCCTCGTGTATTACGGGCTCGGCCAGTTCGGCGTGATTCGCGAGAGCTTCATGTGGCCGCTGCTGCGCGAGCCGTACGTCTGCGCGGTGCTGTCGCTCGCGCTGTGCACGGCAGGCTACACGGCCGAAATCCTGCGCGGCGGGTTGATGGCCGTACCGGTCGGGCAGATCGAGGCCGGCTATTCGATCGGCCTGTCGGGTTTCGCGCTGCTGCGGCGCGTGATCGGCCCGATCGCGCTGCGCCAGTGTCTGCCCGCGTATTCGACCGAAGCCGTGCTGCTCGTCAAGTCGACCGCGCTGGCGAGCCTCGTCACCGTGTGGGAAGTGACGGGCGTCGCGCAGCAGATCATTCAGCAGACCTACCGGACGACCGAGGTGTTCGTCTGCGCGGCCGTGATCTATCTGGGCCTGAACTTCATCGTCGTGCGCCTGCTCGGCGCGCTCGAATGGCGGCTCTCGGGGCACCTGCGTGCGCCGAAGCCGTCCGGTGCGCCAGCCGCGGCGACCCGCAATGCCCGGCGCGTCGCTTCCTGAGCGCGCCCATTCTTTCCAGGAGAATCCGATGAACACCGCCGCCCCCGTCGCGCTGTCGGTCAGAAACATCCACAAGTCGTTCGGCGATCACCATGTGCTGAAGGGCATTTCGCTCGACGCGCACGAGGGTGACGTCATCTCGATCCTCGGCGCGAGCGGGTCGGGCAAGAGCACGTTCCTGCGTTGCCTGAACCTGCTCGAGACACCCGACGACGGCTCCGTCGCGCTCGCGGGCGAGGAGCTGGCGATGAAGCGTGCGCGCGACGGCAAGCTGCATCCGAGCGACCGGCGCCAGGTCGACCGGATCCGCTCGCAGCTCGGGATGGTGTTTCAGAACTTCAACCTGTGGTCGCACATGACGGTGCTCGACAACCTCGTCGAGGGGCCGCTGCGCGTGCAGAAGCGCAGTCGCGCGGAAGCGGTGGAGGAGGCCGAGGCGCTGCTCGCGCGCGTCGGCCTCGCGGACAAGCGCGGCTACTATCCCGCGCATCTGTCCGGCGGCCAGCAGCAGCGTGTCGCGATTGCCCGCGCGCTGGCGATGCATCCGAAGGTGATGCTGTTCGACGAACCGACGTCGGCGCTCGACCCGGAACTGGTCGGCGAGGTGCTGCGCGTGATGCGCTCGCTGGCGGAGGAGGGGCGCACGATGCTGGTCGTCACGCATGAAATGGGCTTTGCGCGCCACGTGTCGAATCGCGTGATGTTCCTGCATCAGGGCGAGGTCGACGCGGACGGGACGCCCGACGAAGTCTTCGGCGGCCAGACCTCCGAGCGCTTCCGGCAATTCGTGTCGAGCCACCACGACCGCACGACGAACTGAGGCTGCCATGACCGTATTCCGTGCGGCGCAGCCGCTCGACTGGCGACAGGTCGCGGCCGTGGCGGCCGGCGAGCCGCTGGCGTTGGCCGACGAGACGCGCGCGCGTGTCGCGGCCGCCCGCGAACTCGTCGACGAGATCGTCGCGCGCGGGATTCGCGCGTATGGCGTCAATACCGGCGTCGGCGCGCTGTGCGACGTGATCGTGTCGCCGGCGCAGCAGAGCATGCTGTCGCACAACATCCTGATGAGTCACGCGGTGGGCGTCGGCATGCCGCTCGGCGCGGCCGAAACGCGCGCGATCATCGCGGCCGCGATCAACAACTATGCGCACGGGCATTCGGGCGTGCGTGCCGACGTCGTCGACCAGCTCGTCGCGCTGCTCGAGCACGATTGCCTGCCCGAAGTGCCGGCGCACGGCTCGGTCGGGTATCTGACCCACATGGCGCATGTCGCGCTCGTCTGCGTCGGGCACGGCCATGCGCGCCATCGCGGCGAACGCCTGCGCGGCGCCGAGGCGCTGCGGCGCATCGGCCGCGAACCGCTCGTGCTCGGCGCGAAGGAAGGGCTGAGCCTCGTCAACGGCACGCCGTGCGTGACGGGGCTGGCGGCGCTCGCGCTGGCTCGCGCCGAACGGTTGCTCGACTGGGCCGACTGGATCGCGGCGACGAGTTTCGAGAACCTCGGCGGGCAACTCGCCGCCTTCGATCCGGCTTCGCTCGCGCTGCGGATTTCGCCCGGTATCGGCCAGGTCGGCGCCCGCCTGCGTGCGCTGCTGGCGGACAGCGGCATGCTTGCCGCGGCGAGCGGCCGGCATACGCAGGATCCGCTCAGCCTGCGCACGATTCCGCACGTGCATGGCGCGGCGCGCGACGTGTTCGACGTCACGGCAGAGGTGGTCGATCGCGAACTCGCGTCCGTCACCGACAATCCGATCGTGGCCGGCACGCGCGAGGCGCCGGCCGTACATTCGCAGGCGCATGCGGTCGGCGCGGGCATCGCGCTCGCGATGGACAGCCTCGCGGCGGCGATGGCGCAGGTCGCGGCGATCGCCGAGCGGCGCCTCGACCGGCTCGTGAATCCGCTCGTCAGCGGGCTGCCGGCGTTTCTTGCCGCGCCGGGCGGCAGTTGTTCGGGGTTCATGATCGCGCAGTACACGGCGGTCGCGCTGGTCGCGCAGAACCAGCGGCTTGCCGCGCCGGCGAGCCTCGACGGCGGCATCACGTCGGGGCTGCAGGAAGATCACCTGTGTCATGCGACGCCGGCCGCGCTGAAGGCGCTCGACATCATCGAGAATACGACGCGCGTGCTCGCGATCGAACTGCTTGCGGCCGCGCAGGCGTACGATCTGCAGCCGGGCGAAACGGCGCGGGCCGCATCGACCGACGCGCTGTGGCGGCATGTGCGCGAACGCGTGCCGGCGTATCGCGACGACCGCCCGCTCGCGGACGATATCGCGATCGCGGCCGGCATCGTCGCGGGTGTGCCGCCTTCGTTGCAGTGACGACGGCCAACGACGGGCCGATCACCCCACATTCATTCGGGCGAGGGCGCATGAGCGAAACGGAACGCAGACTTTCCGCACGGCAGGCGTCGGCATCGGCCGACACCGTGCCGGCGCGGGCATTGCCGGCCTATCAGCAGATCAAGCGCTACGTCGTGGAGCGGATCGCGAAGGGCGACTGGAAGCCCGGCGGCGCGATCCCGACCGAGGCCGAACTGGTCAAGGAATTCGGCGTGGCGCGGATGACGGTGTCGCGCGCGCTGCGCGAACTGACGGCCGAGCGGGTGCTGACGCGCATCCAGGGGGCCGGCACGTTCGTCGAGCGTCGGCATTACGAGTCGACGGTGCTGGAAATCCGCAACATCGCGGACGAAATTGCCGAGCGCGGCCATCGGCACAGTGCGCGCGTGCTGCTGATCGAGCGCAGCGTCGATCCGGACGCGATCGAGGCGCTCGGGCTGCGCGCCGGGCCCGTGTTTCATTCGCGTATCGTGCATTACGAGGAGGACGAACCGATCCAGTTCGAGGATCGCTACGTCAATCCGGCCTTGTTTCCCGCGTATCTGGAGCAGGACTTCACGCTCGAGACGCCGAATCACTACATGGTGCGACTGGCGCCGATCCAGCGCGCGGAGTTCCGGATCTACGCGGAGAAGCCCAATGCGCAGGTGCGGCGGCATCTCGTGATGGAAATCGGTGAACCGTGTCTGCTGCTGCGACGCCGCACGTGGGTCGGCGAGCAGGTCGCCACGTCCGTGAGGCTGTGGCATCCGGCGTCGCGGTTTCATCTGGCGGGCAACATGTAGGGAAGCGGGGGCGACCGCGTCGCGACGTCACCGCGCATCGTGCGTCGTCCGGCTCGATTTGACACCTGGCGTCGCCGCCCATTAAAGTCGCGACGCGGGGCGGCGGGTCAAGCACACGCCCGGAACAGGCAGCCGATGTTCCAGGACTACGGGGCTACCCCGTGGATCGGATCGAGACGCCGATGCGCCGCAAGGGGATCCGTTGCGCGTCGCGCAACATGACCCCTCGCAGCACCAGTCACGTTGACTCGTCGTCCCGCCCCTCTGCGTCCATGCACTCATCCCTGCGCGACACCACCCGCACGATTGCCGAGGCGATGCTCGCCGGTTCGCCCGAGCGCGACGGCGTCGTCGCGCGGATGGCCGCCGTGCTCGGCGAAGCGCCGCCGTGGGTGCACGAATGCGCGGGCCTCGCGCTCGTCCGCTTCGGCGCGGAGTGGGCCGATACCGACACCGACGCGCTGGCGGCGGTGCTGGCCGAGGCGCCCGCGTTCGTGCGTGCCTGGTATGGCGACCGTCGGCCAGCGGTGATCCGCATCGTGCGGCGGCCGCTGGTGCAGCGGCCGCTGCCGGCGCCGCTCGCCGGCTGCGACGTGCCGCACTGGCCGACGCCCGGCGATCTCGCCGGCTGGCTCGGCGTGAGCGTGCCGGAGCTCGACTGGCTGTCCGATCACTGGCGCGTCGACGCGCGCGGCAGCGCCACGCCGCTGCATCACTACACGTACGTCGCGGTCGACAAGCGCAGCGGCGGGTGCCGGCTCGTCGAAATCCCGAAGGGGCGGCTGCGCGAAGCGCAGCGCCGCATCCTGCACGAGCTGCTCGATCGCGTTGCGCCGCACGGCGC
This sequence comes from Burkholderia anthina, assembly GCF_001547525.1. Classification (GTDB taxonomy): domain Bacteria; phylum Pseudomonadota; class Gammaproteobacteria; order Burkholderiales; family Burkholderiaceae; genus Burkholderia; species Burkholderia semiarida. Next base: position 464,876 of record NZ_CM003769.1, on the reverse strand, counting down.
GGTACACGGATTTCGCAAGGGGCACGGGATCGTGTCGTTCGCGGCGCCGCATGCGGATCGCGATGTCGTCGTGCGCTTCGATCTCGCGGATTTCTTCGTATCGGTGCGCGCGGCGCGCGTTCACGCGCTGTTCGTGACGCTCGGGTATCCGGCCGAAGTCGCGCGGACGCTCACCGGGCTGTGCACCAATCGCGTGCCCTCGGTGCGGCTGCTCGCGCCGGACCTGCGCGACCGGTTCGACTGGATCGGCCGCCAGCGCTATCGCGAACGGCATCTGCCGCAGGGTGCGCCGACGTCGCCGGCGCTCGCCAACCTCTGCGCGTTCCGGCTCGACATGCGGCTCGCCGCGCTCGCGCGTTCGCTCGATGCGACCTATACGCGCTATGCGGACGATCTCGCGTTTTCCGGCGGCGGCGCGCTCGCGCGCGACATCGAGCGGCTGCAGATCCGGGTCGCCGCGATCGCACTCGAGGAAGGCTTCGCGCTGCAACTGCGCAAGACCCGCGTGATGCGGCGCGGCACGCGGCAGCAACTGGCCGGCGTGGTGGTCAACCGTCATCCGAACCTGGCGCGCGACGCGTTCGATTGCCTGAAGGCCATCCTGACCAATTGCATCCGGCACGGCCCGGCGTCGCAGAATCGCGACGCGCATCCGGATTTCCGTGCGCATCTGGCCGGGCGCGTCGCGCACGCGAGCGCGCTGAACGCGGCGCGCGGCGCGAAGCTGCGCGCGCTGTTCGACCGGATCGCATGGGAGGCCGGCGGCGAAGACTGCTGAACCGCCGGCTCGCATCGACCCCGGCCGGCGACTTCTGCAACACGATGCCGCGCACTGCTATCATTCGCGCCATGCCGCGCCCGTGACAGGTGCGGCGAATCACTTGCGGCCGCCGTCCACTCGCGGCGCGCCGCCCGTTGCCGGCCGGTGCTGCCTGTCAGTGACGCACGACGTCGTTTCGTGCTCATCGCGCAAATCATGCCGGCTCAGGTGGACGATTCACCTATTTGACAGCCCCGATCGGCGGAACTTCGTGGTAGGTTCGGCCATCGGAGCTTTTTGCAAAAACATGCCCAAAGAGGATGAATACATGACCCAGGCCCTGCAGGAACTCGAAGCACAACTTCGGGACCTGAACATCAAGCTGTCGGAGGCGAAGCAGAAGGAGAAGCAAGCCGCGCTCGCGGCCTTCAAGGAACAGGTCGAGCTGCTGGGGATTTCGCAGCAGGAAGTGCTGAGCGCGCTCGGCTACATCGTCCAGCGCAAGCGCAAGGCGCCCGCGAAGTACTACGATCCGACGACCGGCCGCTCATGGTCGGGGCGCGGCCCGCGGCCGAAATGGCTCGAAGGCAAGGATCTCGAAACGCTTGCCGTCGACCGCGGAGCCAAAACCTGGTGGCCGGGGGACGATCAGGGCTGAAGCCCGCCGCGCCGCCGGGCCATCCTGCGTCGTCCGGTTCGCGCAGGCGGGCCGGACGGCGATATTCCGCCCGCCTGCCGTCTTTCATCCGGTGTCCGGCCTGATCGCGCATCGCCGGCCTCGCCGCCGCACCGGATCGACGTTTTCCCTTTCCCTTTTCTTTCCCCGTTCGTTGCCGCCGTGGTCCGTCGTTTCCCGCCAGCCGTCCGGCCAGCGCGGGCCGCGCGCATCCGCCCGCGTCGTCCGCGGGCACAGGCCTTAGAATGTCGCCGGACATTCGTGGCAGGACACCATGGCGGCAAACATCAAATCTTCGACGCTCGGCGGGCCGTCGGCCCCGGGCGTGGAGCAGGTCGGCGCATACGCGTGGAAGGCGCTGGCCGGATCGGCGATCGGCTATGCGATGGACGGCTTCGATCTGCTGATCCTCGGCTTCATGCTGCCGGCGATCACGGCGGCGCTGCACCTGACGCCCGGGCAGGGCGGCGCGCTGGTCACATGGACGCTGGTCGGCGCGGTCGCGGGCGGCATCGTGTTCGGCGCGCTGAGCGATCGCTACGGGCGCGTGCGCGTGCTGACCTGGACGATCCTGCTGTTCGCGATCTTCACCGGCCTGTGCGCAATCGCGCGCGGCTTCCAGGATCTGCTCGTCTATCGCACCATCGCGGGCATCGGCCTCGGCGGCGAGTTCGGGATCGGCATGGCGCTCGCGGCCGAAGCGTGGCCTGCAGCCAAGCGCGCCCGCGTGTCGTGCTACGTCGCGCTCGGCTGGCAGGCCGGCGTGTTGCTGGCCGCGCTCCTGACGCCGTTGCTGCTGCTCCACATCGGCTGGCGCGGCATGTTCGCGGTCGGCGTGCTGCCCGCGCTGCTCGCTTGGGTGATGCGCAACAAGCTGCACGAGCCGCAAGCGTTCGCGCAGCGCGCGACGCAGCCGAAGTCCAACGCGTTCCGCATGCTCGTCGCCGACGGCCGCACCGCGCGCACGAGCGTCGGCATTGCGATCCTGTGTTCGGTCCAGAATTTCGGCTACTACGGAATCATGATCTGGCTGCCGACCTTCCTGTCGAAGCAGATGGGTTTCTCGCTGACGAAATCGGGCGTGTGGACGGCGGCGACCGTCGTCGGGATGATGATCGGCGTCTGGGTGTTCGGCCAACTGGCCGACCGCATCGGTCGCAAGCCGACGTTCCTGCTGTACCAGCTCGGCTCGGTCGTGACGGTCATCGCGTATGCGCAGCTGTCGGACCCGACGGCGATGCTGTGGGCCGGCGCGCTGATGGGGATGTTCGTCAACGGGATGGTCGGCGGCTACGGGACGCTGATGTCGGAAGGCTATCCGACGGCCGCACGCGCGACCGCGCAGAACGTGCTGTGGAACATCGGCCGGGCGGTCGGCGGCTTCGGCCCCGTCGCGGTCGGCGCGCTCGCCGCGCACTACTCGTTCCAGACGGCCATCGCGCTGCTCGCCGGCCTCTACGTGCTCGACATGGTCGCGACGGTGTTCCTGATTCCCGAGCTCAAGGGCGTCGAGCTCGAATGAGCGCGGGACGCGCGCATGCCGCCACGATTTCACCGGAAACCACGATGCAACGGAACAACAGGACGATCGGCGTGATGGGCTCGGGCAAGGAGCCGTGGCTCGCGTTTTCGGAACCGCTCGGCGCGTGGCTCGCTCAGGCCGGGTTCAACCTGCTGACGGGCGGCGGGCAGGGCGTGATGCTGGCGGTCGCGCGCGCGTTCGCCGGCGTGCCCGGTCGGGCCGGCCGATCGATCGGCATCCTGCCGACACGGGCCGATCCGGTCGCGGGCTTCGTGCCGCTCGACGGCTATCCGCATCCGTTCGTCGACATTCCGATCCTCACGCCGCTGCCGCGGCGCGAACCGGGCGCCGCGCCGGGCGCGATCAATCGCAACTACGTCAACGTGCTGAGCAGCGACCTGATCGTCGCGCTGCCGGGCGGGCACGGGACGGCCGAGGAGATCGCGCTCGCGCAGCGCTGGCGCAAGCCGCTCGTCTGCTTCGGGCCGGATGGCGCGTTTCGGTCGCTTGCCGCGGACGCCGTGTGCACGTCGTCGCTCGACGACGTGATCCGGTTCATCGACGATGCGTTCGCGGCGGAGCACGCGCTGCGATAGGGCGATCGATCCATTCGGCGACCGTCGGCGGCTACGTACGTCGGCTCGAACCGCCGCAGCCACGGTTCAGCTCCGTCGCCCTCCGTTCGACGCGCTGTCTTTACCGCGCCGACAGCCGGTTCCGGTTGGCGAATCCCGGCCGGCATCGGCTTACAGCAGCGTCACGTTGCTCGATGCCGCGCCGGACAGATACGCCGATGGACCGCGCGCGTTCGCCGTGTCGTGTCCAGTTCTGTAGCAGGCGTCATGAAGCCCGCCGCGACCGACGACGGTCCATTGAACCTCAGCCGCCCGCCGGCCCCGGCCGGCTGAAGCGCTGCTCGACCACCTCCGTCCCCCACTGCGTGCCCGCGGATTCGCTCGTCAGCGCGAAGCCGAACGACTCGTACAGATGGCGCGCGGCATCGAGCCCCTTGAACGTCCACAGGTACGTCTCGCGAAACCGGTGCGCGTCGACGAATTGCATTGCGAGCGTCATCAACCGGCGCCCGACGCCCGAGCCGCGCAACGCGTCGTTGACGATGAACCAGCGCAGGTGCGCGACGCCCGTCGCCGGGTCGCCGTCGATCGCGAGCGACGCGAGCGTGCGCCCGTCTTCCTGGCACAGCCACAGCGCCTTGCCGTCGGCAGGCAGCGCGCCCGCGAAGGCGGCCAGCTCGGTCGCCACGCGCTGTTCGAAGAAGGCGCCGAAACCCCAGTGTTCCGCGTAGAAGCGCGCATGCAGGCTCGCGATGTCGCCGATGCAGCCCGGCTGATAGCCGTCGCGAATCGACGGCGCCTCGGCGGGTGCAACGGGCGCCCTGGCCGCATTGTCCTGGGCGAGCGCATCGGCATACAGCGTGAGCGAACGCAGCAGCGCCTGCTGGTCGGCCGGCATCATCCGCCGCAGCGCGTTCGACACTTGATCGGTCGCGAACGTGTCGATTCGTTTGCGGAGTTTCTTGCCTTCGGCGGTCAGGTACAGCTCGATCGCGCGCGCGTCCTCGCTCGACACGCGCCGCTCCACGAGCCCGGCCGCTTCGAGCCGCGCGAGTTGCCGGCTCGTGTTCGACTTGTCGAGCCGGAGGATCGCGCCGAGATCCTTCGCGTTGATGCCGGGCGTCATCCCGATCTCGAGGATAGCGTGCACGGCCGACGGCGCCCAGTCGCTGTCGGCCAGCGTCGCACGCATGAAGCCGAGCTCGCGCACCAGCTTGCGCGAGAAGTCGCGCAGCTCGAGGATGGTCGCGTCGCGCGGCTTGGCCGGCACGTCGATGAGGTCCATGGTTTGTTCGTCGAAAGTTGCGGATCGCAATCAACAATAGTTGCGGGTCGCAACTTATGCAAGGCGGATTTTTCACGCGGATCGGTTGTTTCGCAGGCGCCGCCGCCGTGCGACCCGGCGGTCAGGCGGATCGACGCGCGAGGACCAGCGCGGCACGGCGGGGTACCGAAGCCGATGGCCCGGCGTGCGGAAGTGGCCGCATACTGGCGGAGCGGGCCGACTTGCGAGCCGGAGCGTCGACCGACCCCCCGATCGACGACCGCGAACCACGGAGATCACGATGAACAAGCTGTTGCCGATGACGATCGCGTTGCTTGCCGGCAGTGGCATCGGCGCGGCGCCGCTTCATGCCGCCGGCGCGATGGACGCGCCGCCGTGCAGCGCCGCGCATGCGGCGGATCGGGGCGGCGGAAACGCCGCGATGGCGGACGCGTCGGTCCGCAGCTTTTCGACGGCCGGTTGTTCGGGCGCGGTATTGCAGGGCGACAGCGCCGCCGCGACGGTCAACGGCGACCGGATCGAGTTGCGCGACGGCGTCGTCTACGTCAACGGCCGATCCTATGGCGCGGTCGCGCTCGCGCAGACGGTCGAGTACGAGGTCGCGCGCGACCGGCGCACGTTGAAGGTCGACGGGAAAATCCGCACGCCGCCGCGCTGACGCGTGCCGCCCCGGTACGCCGCCGCGCCGCGGGCATGGGGTTCCCGATCAGCGTGCGGCGCGAACCGTTTCGCGCGACGGGCATTGCCGGCCGGTGTTCGTGCCGATTTCGTCCGCGCTGCTCGAATGCGACAGCCGCGGCGTGACCGGCTCGGACTTCGGGCCGTTCCGCTACGAGCGGCTCGCGCGGCCGGTGTATCCGCTCGACGACATCGTCGAGTGGCCGTCGGGCACGCGACGCACGGATTGACGGAACGGAACCGGGAACGAGACGCCGGGCGCGCGTGCTTTCGGGCATCATCCGATAGCGCCGGCCCGTCGGGCAGCAGGGTCGGGCAATTCATTGCGTCCGCAACCGATCCGGAGAACCGACCGCCATGCATTCGAATCCTTTCCGCCCGCGCGGCGCGCGCCTGCTCGCCGCGCTGACCCTCGCCACGGCGGCCGTCGCCGTGCACGCCGCCGACTGGATCGTGTCCGGCAACGACGGCAAGTACCAGCGTGTCGAGGGCCGCGACACCTTTCTGCCGTCCCCGCCCGCCGACACGCTGACGCTGCTCGACGCCAGCACGTTCCCGCCGAAGGTCGCGGCACAGATCGACGTCGAGAACGGCATCCAGGGGCCGCCGCAGGCCGTCGCGATCACGCCGGACGCGAAGCTCGCGCTCGTCGGCGCGCCGACGCGCTACGACACGGCCGCGAAGCAGTTCGTGTTCGACACGTTCCTGCAAGTCGTAAATCTCGACACCGCGCCGCCCGCGATCACGCGCGTCGAGCTCGGCACGCATCCGCAAGGGATCGCGATCGACCGCTCGGGCCGGCTCGCGCTCGTCGCCAACGTCGACGGCAGCGTGTCGATCCTGCGCATCGACGGCACGCAGGTGACGCTCGACGGCACCCTGAAAATCGGCAAGAAGCGGCTGGCCGGAATCAGCTTCACGCACGACGGCAAGCATGCGCTCGTGTCGCTGCGCGACGAGCAGGGCATCGCGGTGCTGAACGTCGACGACGGCAAGGTGACCGACAGCGGCACGCGGCTGAGCACGGGCGTCGCGCCTTACACGATCGACGTGTCGAGCGACAACCGCTGGGCCGTCGTCAGCAACGTCGGGCTCGCCGGGCTGCCCGGTTACACCGGCACGCTCGCGGGCGATGCCGATTCGGTCGCGCTGATCGACGTGTCGCGCGTGCCGTTTCGCACGGTGCAGTACCTGACGGTGCCGTCGCTGCCGGAAGGCGTCGCGATTTCGCCGAACGGGAGGTGGATCGCCGTGCAGGCGATGGACGGCTCGAACCTGACGGCCGACAACCCCGGCCGCCGCAAGCTCGGCAAGGTGCTGCTGTTCGAGATCCGCGACGGGCAGGCCGTGAAGGTGAGCGAGGTGCCGGGCGGCGAAGCCGCGCAGGGCATCGTGTTTACCGCCGACAGCCGGCACGTGATTGTGCAGTTCAACGTCGAACGGCAGCTTGCGCTGTATGCGGTCGAAGGCGGCAAGCTGCGCGATACGGGCAAGCGGATCGCGCTGACGGGCGGGCCGTCTTCGTTGAGGACGCTGCCGCGCTGAACGGGCTTTGTTCACGGCTCGTGGCGACGGAACCTGCGCGGGCCGTTCGGCCGTGAACGGCACGCGCTTCTTCAACGGATGAAGGAGCGGGCGAACCGGCGACGCGCACGCGAGGATGCGCGCGGAAAGAAGCGCCCGATGCGCTTGCACCGGACGGTACGGCCGTGCCGTTACGGACGCAGCAGATCGAACCCGCCGAATACCACGACACCGCTGAGCACGATCATCGCGACCGAGTGCTGGCCGAAGTAGAGAATCGCGGCGGCGAGCCACGTCGTGATGCAGAAGGCGCCGATGCGGGCCATCGTGTGTTCCTCGAATGCGTGATGAGGTGAATGCGTGCCGCACGGCGTTCGCCGCTCGGGCGGTGAGCGGGGCACGCATGCAGACGGGCGGAAAAGGCGACCCGGGAAGCCGCGAGGGCGTCGTCGGCAGACGTTGCGTGCCGCGCCTCGACAGGCCGGAGTCGAAGCCGGCGGCATCGCGCGATCGGCCCCGAACGAGGCGTCCGACGTGCGTCTCCAGCCGGCGAAGCGGCGATTTTACCAGCGCCGCCATGCCGCGAATCTGGCCCTTTCGCGATCAATTTCGGTCATCGTGCAGTAATCCACCCGACCCCCGATACTCAAGTTTCGTGTGACGAATGCCGTAAACGAACTGGAAGGCGATTTCCGCCATGTCACTTCGTCAACCGACACACGGACCGACACGATGCAGATCGATTCCTCCACGACCGCGCGATCCCCGCTCGCGGACAGCGCCATGACCGCGAACCCGGCCGCCGCGAGATCGCTGACCGGCGGCGCGACGGATGCCGCGAGTACGACGGGCGCAATGGGCGCAACGGGCGCGACAGGTGCCGCCGCAGCGACTGACACGTCGAGCACCGCCGCGACGAAGGATGCCACCGGCGCCGCCGGCGAAACGTCCGGCGCGGCGGGTGCATCGTCGGAAGACCCGGCGGTCGCCCAGTTGAAGGCGCTGATCGAGCGGCTGCAGAAGCAGCTCGCGACATTGGAGCGGCAGATGGCCGCCGCGGCGCAGCGGGCGAAGGACGACCCGTCCGCGGCCGTCGAACAGCAGTCGCTGAGCGCGGAAGCCAGCACGATCTCGGCCGCGCTCGCGACGGCGATCGCGCAACTTGCCGCGGCGCTCGCGAAATCCGGCGGCTCGCAGGCGGGCGGGCTGGTGTCGACGCAGGCCTGAGCGGCCACGGCGGCATCGGCCGCACGCATTACAATCGCAAGCGCGTCTCCTTCTCAAGGACGGCTGAACGATGAATGCGGAACTCGACGACGACGAACTCGTCCGCTTCGACGCGCACGGCGGCCCGCCGCTGCCGGCCGCCGATGCCGAAGGATGGCTCGACCACGACGGCGCGCGCATCTGGCACGCGTCGTACGGCCAGGGGCCGGCGGTCGTGCTGCTGCACGGCGGCCTTGGCCACGGCGGCAACTGGGGCAACCAGGTGCCGGCGTTGCTCGCGGCCGGCTACCGCGCGATCGTGATCGACAGCCGCGGCCACGGCCGCAGCACGCGCGACGACGGCCCCTATTCGTACGAACGCATGGCATCGGACGTGCTGGCCGTCCTCGACGCGCTGCACGTCGACCGTGCACGCTTCGTCGGCTGGAGCGACGGCGCATGCATCGCGCTCGTGCTGGCCGCTCGCGCACCGGAACGCGCGGCCGGCGTGTTCTTCTTCGCGTGCAACATGGATCCGGGCGGCACGAAGGAGATGGCGCCGAGCCCGCTGATCGACCGCTGTTTCGCGCGGCATCGCAAGGACTACGCGCGACTGTCGGCGACACCGGATCAGTTCGACGCGTTCGTCGCCGCCGTCAGCGAAATGATGCGCACGCAACCGGATTACACCGCGCAGGATCTCGCGGCGATCGCCGTGCCGGTTGCGATCGTGCAGGGCGAGCACGACGAATTCATCCGGCCCGAGCATGCGGCGTACTTGGCGCACACGATCCCGGGCGCGACGCTGACGATCCTGCCCGGCGTGAGCCATTTCGCGCCGCTGCAGCGGCCCGCGCGGTTCAATGCGGCGATGCTCGCGTTTCTCGACCGGCTGCCGGGGTGATATGCAGGCGCGGCGCGCGGCCCGCTGCCGGGCGCGTTCTGACCATCAAGCTGTCGGCGGGATCCACGGCACGCGCTGCATGATCTCCCGCTTGGGCAGATCCGCCCGCAGGCCGAGTTCGACCTCGATCCGGGCGGGTGAATCAATCGCACGGCAGGCCAGCGCTTGTAGATCTGACGAGACTTATCTCTTTTCCGTCGATTTTCGACAAGGTGCCATTCGCCGTACCTCATAAGTTTTTCTTTCGGCTCGCGCAACATATCGTCGATTGTTGGCGGCTGGGCGATAGCGGATAGTCCTGCTTCGACAGGCCGGCGGCGCCGCCCTCTGTGCGCGGCGCCGCCGGATCCGTTGCCCATGCAACCATCGGAAATCGAAAGGAACCGCACTCATGCGATTCAACGCGACACGCTTCGCCGCGACCCTGTTCGTCGCCGCATGCGCGACCGCCACGGCCGGTCGCGCGGCCGCCGTCACGCAGGACGACCTCCACGACACCGTCACCCGCCATATCGCGCCGCTGATGAAGCAGTACGCGATTTCCGGCATGGCGGTCGGCGTCGTCGCCGACGGCAAGCCCTACGTGTTCGACTACGGCGTGATGTCGAAGCAGACCGGCAAGCCGGTGACCGGCGACACGCTGTTCGAGATCGGCTCGGTCAGCAAGACGCTGACCGCGACGCTCGCCGCGGACGCGCAGGAGGGCGGCGAACTGTCGCTCGCGGACCCCGCGGCCAGGTATCTGCCCGAGCTGCAGGGCAAACCGTTCGGCGTCGTGACGCTGCTTCAGCTCGGCACGCACACGCCCGGCGGAACGCCGCTGCAGGTGCCGGACAGCATTCGCGACGACGCGGGCCTGATCCGCTATCTCCGCGCATGGCGGCCCGAGTATGCGCCGGGCACGCACCGCAAGTATTCGAACGTCGCGATCGGCATGCTCGGCTGGCTCACCGCGAAGGCGATGCACCAGGATTTCGCGACGCTGATGGAGCAGCGGCTCTTTCCCGCGCTCGGGATGACGCACACGTACATCGACGTGCCCGCCGCGCGGATGGCCGACTATGCGCAGGGCTACACGAAGGACGGCAAGCCCGTGCGGATGACGGAGGGCATGCTGTGGCAGCCGGCGTACGGCGTGCGGACCACGGCGGCCGACCTGCTGCGTTTCGTGCAGGCGAACATGGGAATGATCGAGACCGCGCCGCGCCTGCAGCGCGCGATCGAACGCACGCACACCGGCTATTTCCGCGCGGGGCCGCTGACGCAGGATCTGATCTGGGAACAGTATCCGTACCCGGTCGTGCTGCCGACGCTGCTCGCGGGCAATGCGCCGAAGATGCTGTTCGATGCGGTGCCGGCCAGCGCGATCCAGCCGCCGCTCGCCCCGAGCGCCACGACGTGGATCAACAAGACGGGCTCGACCGCCGGCTTCAGCACGTACGTCGCGTTCGTTCCCGCGAAGCGGATCGCGATCGTGATGCTCGCGAACGGGAACGTGCCGATCGAGGATCGCGTGAAGGTTGCCTACCGTATCCTCGGGGCGCTCGGCGACAGGCGGTAACCCTCCCGCTTCACGCCGATTGTCTGGACACTATTCGGCGGGAATTATTGAATCGAAATCAACTGTCATTCGCGCGTGCGCCCGCTTATCAAACGGGTGCGTGGGCACTATCGTGACGGTCCCTGATACCGCTGACGAGTGCCGACCATGAAGACGACCCTCGACGAGATGCTCGCGTTCGTGACCATCGCCGATACCGGTTCGTTGACGGGGGCGGCCGACAAACTGCACCAGCCGACCTCGGTGATGAGCCGGATCCTGCGGCGCCTCGAGGAAAAACTCGACACCACGCTGATTCGCCGCACGACGCGCCGCCTCGAACTGACCGAGGAGGGCAAGCTCTTTCTCGACTACGTGCGCGAGATCATCGCGTCGGTCGAATTCGCCGAGGAACAGATCGTCAGCCAGCGCGAGGCACCGGCCGGGCGGTTGCGGATCAATGCGGCGATGCCGTTCATGCAGCACGTGATCGCGCCGATGATGCCGGGCTTTCGCGAAGCGTATCCGGCGATCGCGGTCGAACTCCATACGAGCGATGAAATCATCGACCTGCTCGAACAGCGCACCGACGTCGCGATCCGGATCGGCGAGCTGCGCGATTCGACGCTGCATGCGCGCCGGCTCGGCAGCAGCCGGCTGCGAATTCTGGCGAGCCCGGCCTATCTGGAGAAAGCCGGCGTGCCGGCGAGCGTCGCCGATCTCGCGAACCATACGCTGCTCGGTTTCGTGCAGCCTGAAACGCTGAACCAATGGCCGCTGCGCGCCGCGGACGGTAGCGTGTACCGCATTCATCCGGCGCTGCAGGCGTCGAGCGGCGAGACGCTGCTGACGCTCGCGCTCGCTGGCGCGGGCATCGTGTGCCTCGCCGACTACATGACGGGCACGCATCGCCGCGACGGCAGCCTCGTCGAACTGCTCGTCGACGACACGGTCGAGTTCCGCCAGCCGATTCACGCGGTGTTCTATCGCAATGCGACGCTGTCGTCGCGCATCGTCAGCTTTCTCGACTATGTGGGCGCGCAATTGAAGGCAGGCGGCGACATCGACTGAACCGGCACGGCACGTCACCGGCCATGCAGTGAACAGGGCGACGGGTTCGAATGACATCGAACCCGTCGCCCTTCGCGCATCGGTCGAACCCGAACCGCGCGCCTACTCCCCCAGCGCGCTCATCAGCCTGACCTGGCTCAGCATTTCATCGGTGCGTGCCTGCGCGAGCGAATCCTCGGCCGCGAGGCGCGCCATCTCGGCCTTCACTTCGGCACGGGTCAGCGGGTGGTCGGCCGGTTGCGCGAACGACAACGCCGGTGCGGAAAGGATCAGTGCGGCAAGCGTGGAAGTAACGAGCGTTTTCATCATGGGTACCTGTCTGGTCGAGTGAACCGCAACCAACGTCGACGACGTCGATGTCGTTGCGTGTGCAGCCAATATAGGTACGGCGGCGTCGGGGAAAAACGACTGTCGGGCTAGATCTTTTTTGATCCGGAGTCACGAATCGAACGTGAATTCGGTCGGCAGCGTTGCCGGCCGGGCGTCTCGCCCGAACGGGCGCCGCGGCTCGCGATCGAAACGCGCCGCGAATCGGTCTATCAGACCTTGTGAGACTCAACTGTGTCGAATTCCGTCTTGGACAGACTTAACCCGCTTCCCTAGACTGAACCCGCTTTCCCTCGTTCCCTGGAGAAAATCATGAGTCTCGCGCTGCCCGGCAACAAGATCCTCGGTTTCGGTACCGCCCCGCTCGGCAACATGTTCCGCAACATCCCCGACGCGGAAGCGGCGGCCACCGTCGAAGCCGCGTGGCAACACGGCATCCGCTATTTCGATTCGGCCCCGTTCTACGGCGCCGGCCTCGCGGAAATCCGCCTCGGCGACGCGCTGGCGAACCATTCGCGCGACGAATACGTGCTGAGCACGAAGGTCGGCCGCGTGATTCTCGACGAAATCGAAGACGTGTCGGCGCGCGACCTCGGCGAAAAGGGCGGCCTGTTCGAACACGGCCGGCCGAACCGCATCGTCAACGACTACTCGGCCGACGCGACGCTGCGCTCGATCGAGGACAGCCTGAAACGCCTGCGCACCGCCCGCCTCGATATCGTGTGGGTGCACGACATCGCGCAGGACTTTTACGGCGACGAATGGCTCGCGCAATTCGAAGTGGCGCGAAAGGGTGCATTCCGCGTGCTGAGCAAGCTGCGCGAAGAAGGCGTGATCAACGCATGGGGCCTCGGCGTGAACCGCGTCGAACCGATCGAACTGGTGCTCGACCTTGCCGAGCCGCAACCGGACGGCATGCTGCTGGCCGGCCGCTACACGCTGCTCGATCACGAGCGCGCGCTGCAGCGCGTGATGCCGGCGGCGGCCGGGCGCGACGTCGGGATCGTCGTCGGCGGCCCGTACAGCTCGGGCGTGCTCGCGGGCGGCACGCACTTCGAATACCAGAAGGCTTCGCCGGAAATCCTCGCGAAGGTGGAGCGGATCAAGGCGATCGCCGCGCGCTACGACGTGCCGATCAAGGCCGCCGCGCTGCAGTTCTCGATGTCGCATCCGGCCACCGTCGCGGTGATCCCGGGCGCGAGCCGTCCGGAGCGGATCGCGGAAGACCAGGCGGCGCTGAACGCGGCGATTCCGGCCGACTTCTGGCGCGAGATGCGCGAACAAGGTCTGATCGCGGCCAATGCGCCGCTGCCGGCCGATCGTCGATCCTGAAAGGCGATGACCGGAAGCGGAAGCTGCGAGGCGCGAGGACAGTCAGGGTTGCGAAGCGATCGCCACACTCGCGACAGGCGCGTAAGGCGCCGTGATGCAACGACGCCCCGCGCGTTCGCGCATTTATTTCGCCGCTGTCTCGACGACTTCCTCGCCGGTCAGGATCTCGCGGAAGATTCCGACCAGCGGCCGCAGATTGACCTTGTGCCATGCGGCCCACAGCGGCGTGCGGTAGCTGAACCACGGCAGCTCGCGCAGCACGACGCCTTCCGGCACCTGGTGACGCAGGCTCTGCTGGATCATCGTCACGCCGAGCCCGGCCGCGACGAGGCCGAGCGCGGCGAGCGGCTCGGTCGCTTCCACTGAAATGTCCGGCGAAAAACCGGCCTTCGCGCAGGCCGCGACGAACGCGCCGTGACGCGGCGCACTGTCCTGCTGCGTGACGCCGATCCACGCCTGCGCGGCGAGATCGTCGGCGACGAGCGTCTTTTTCTTCGCGAGCGGATGTCCGTCGGGCATCGCGAGCAGCATCGGATCGTCCAGCACCTTCGTCGAATCGAGTTCGGGATCGTCCGGCGCGGGCGGCTCGGTGACGAGCGCGATGTCGAGGCTGCGCTCGCGCAAGCCTTCGAGCTGCGCGGCCGATTGATAGTTGTACAAAGCGATGTGAACGGACGGGCGCCCGGCGCGCAGCGTTTTCAACGCGCGCGGCAGCACGCCCGAGTGCGTGGCCGTTTCGAGGTAGCCGATGCAGAGGCCGCCTTCGTCGCCGCGACCGAGCCGGCGCGCGAGCGATTCGAGCCGGTTCGCGTGGCGCAGGAACGCGCGCGTTTCGCCGAGGAACGTGCGCCCGTCGCGCGTCAGACGAATGCGCTGCTGGCTGCGTTCGAACAGCGTGAGGCCGAGCTTTTCCTCGAGCTGCGCGATCTGGCGGCTGAGCGGCGATTGCGAGATGTGCAGGCGCTCGGCGGCGCGGCCGACGTGTTCCTCTTCCGCGACCGCGATGAAATATTGAAGCTGGCGGATGTCGAGCATGTCAGACCTTATCGGACTCAAGATTGGAAGATTGTGTCCTAAAGGAACTTGTTCATGCAATCCGGACCGGATCCATTTGCCTGCGCACGACGCGGCGCGCGCACGCGCGTCGTCAATTCCCGTACATGTCGAAGTCGAAATACTTCGACTGGATCGTGTCATAGGTGCCGTCGCCGCGAATCTCAGCGATCGCGCGGTTCAGCGCGTCGCGCAGGTCGGTGTCGGCCTTGCGCACGCCGGCCGCATCGCCGTTGCCCATGATCTTCGCGTCGTACACCACGCCGCCCGCGAACGAGAAGCCCTTGCCGCGTGGCGTCGCCAGGAATCCGAGCTGGCCTTGCACCGCATCCATCAGCACGCCGTCGACGCGCCCGGTGACGAGATCCGCGTACGCCTGGTCGTAGCTCGGATACGGCACCACCTCGACCTTCGCGGCCGCCCATTTCTCACGCGCATAGGTTTCCTGCACCGTGCCCTGCTCGACCGCGACGCGCTTGCCGGCGAGCTTCGCCGCGTCCGGCAGCAGCCCCGACCCGGTACGCGCGATCAGCCGCGTCTGGTTGCGGTACAGGCGGTCGGTGAAGTCGATCTGCCGGCGCCGCTGTTCGGTCGCGGCCATCGACGACAGGATCACGTCGAACTTGCGCGCTTGCAGCCCCGGAATCAGCCCGTCGAAACTGCTCGACACCCACACGCATTTCGCCTTCAGCTTCGCGCACAGCGCGTTGCCGAGATCGATGTCGAAGCCCTTCACGCTGCCGTCGGTCGCGGTCGATTCGAACGGCGGGTAGGTCGGATCGACGCCGATGCGGATGGTCGTCCATTCCTTCGCCGATGCCGGCGACGCGACGGCCATCGCGGCGGCGGCAAGGAGAATCGTGATGCGCGTCTTCATGGTCAGGCTCCGTTCGTGTGGGGAAGAGTGGGCATGCGCGTCAGCTCGGGAATTCGCCGCGCTGAAAATCGTTCGACAGTTCGAGGGCGTCCGCCATCTCGCCGACGGTGACGGGCTTGATCGGCGCGCGGATCCGGTAGTGCCCGACGTCGCCGACGCCGCGTTGCTGCACGTCGGCGATCAGCTCGCCGACCGTCGTGCCGCACCAGCGCCCCTGGCATGGGCCCATCCCGCAGCGCGTGAACGCCTTCATCTGGTTCGGCCCCTGGCAGTCGAGCGCCGCGAGCTGGCGGATCTCGCCGGCCGTGACTTCCTCGCAGCGGCACACGATCGTGTCGTCGTCGGGGCGGCGCAGCGCGGCGGGCGGCGTGTACAGCGCATCGAGCAGCGGGCGCACCGCGAGATGGCGGCGCAATGCGTGCAGCACCGGGCGTTCGCGTGCAGCCTGCCGTTGCGCATCCAGCGCACCGAGTTGCACGGCGATGTCGAGCGCTGATATTTCGCCGGCCAGTGCCGCCGCCCGCGCGCCGCCGATGCCGGCGCCGTCGCCCGCGATCCACACGTGCGGCACGCTGCTGCGGCCGCGCGCGTCGCACCGCGGCCGCCAGCATGCCGACGACTCGTCCCATTCATGCGCACAGCCGAGCGAGCGCGCGAGCTGCGTCGACGGAACGACGCCCTGATGCAGCAGCACGAGCGACGTGTCGAGCGCTTGCGCGACGCCGTGCGCGTCGCGAAAGCGGATGCGTTCGGCGCGCTCGTCGCCGTCGATGCGGACGTCGGTCGCGCCGCGATAGACGGGAATCCCGGCGTGGCGCACCGCGCGCAGCATGCGCCAGCCCTTGAGCAGATAGTCGGCACCGCGCAGTGCCGGCAGCGCATGCGGGAGCGCGCGGCGCCACGCATCGCGCGGTGTCGTATCGACCAGCGCGCGCACGCGCCGGCCGGCATTCAGCAATTGCGCGGCGAACAGCCACAAAAGCGGGCCGCTGCCCGCGAGCACGGTGTCCGTCGACGGCGCGAGCCCCGACGCTTTCAGCAGCGTCTGCGCGGCGCCGACGCCCATCACGCCGGGCAACGTCCAGCCGGGTACCGGCCACGGCCGCTCCTGCGCGCCGGTCGCGATCAGCACCGCGCGCGCGCCGATGTCGAGCGTGCCGCACGACGGGCCGCCTTGCGTGAGCATCGCGACGGGTTCCGGCTCGAACGCGATTTGCCACACGACGCCGCGCGGCAAGTAATGCGCGCCGCTGGCGAGCAGGCCGTCCACGAGCGGGCGGCCGGCCGTGTAGTCGGCGCCGAGCCATTGCGCGAGCGGCGCCGGCGCATCGGCCACGTTGCGGTAGATCTGGCCGCCGGGCGCGCGGCCCTCGTCCGCGACGACCACCGACAGGCCGGCCGCGCGCGCGGCAATCGCCGCCGCCATTCCGGCCGGCCCGGCGCCGACGATCAGCAGGTCGCACTGGCGGCGCGTCATGCGAGCCTCGCCTTGCCGTGCATCGTGCGCACCTGCATGCCGTCGGCGACGGGCGTCATGCAGCCTTGCACGTTCGGCACGCCGTCGATTTCGACGAGGCAGTCGAAGCACACGCCCATCATGCAGAACGGGCCGCGCGGCGCGCCGCTCACGGCGCTCGTGCGGCACGCGGCCGAACCGGCGGCGAGCATCGCGGCCGCGACGCTGTCGTGTGCGGGCACGTCGTGCGGCGTGCCGTCGATATGGATGCGCACGTGGTCGAGCATCGCGGCGGCGGGAGTGAGGGATTCAAACATGCCGGGCTTCCGTGGGCGCGGCGAAGCGCGCGGTGGTAAAGGCGGACAGGTCGGCCGGCGCGGCGCCGCCGGCGATCCACGGCGCGACGAGATCGGCGTGGGCCGCCGCGAGCGTCACGCCGCTGTGGCAGATCGCGATGAATGCGCCGGGATACGTGGCCGACGCTTCGTAGACGGGCAAGCCGTCGGGCGTCATGATGCGCAGCGCACCCCACGCGCGCACGATGCGCGCATGGGCCAGCGCCGGGAACGCGGTGCGGGCGCGGCGCGCGATGTCGACCATCGCCGGGCGCGTCTGGCCGTCGTCGAAGCCGACGTCTTCGGCGGAGTCGCCGAGCAACACCGACCCTTCCGAGGTCTGCCGGACGACGAGCGTCGGATAGTCGAGAAACGGCGCGACGCGCTCGGTGACCATGATCTGGCCGCGCAACGGCGAGATCGGCGCGCGCAGGTCGACCATCGGCGCGAGCCGCGCGTTGTCGAGGCCGGCCGCGAGCACCACGCGCCCGCTTTCGAGCCGCGCGTCGCGCGTGTCGATCTCGAAGCGCCCGGCGCGCGGGCGGATTTCGGCGACTTCGCTGCGCGGCAGATAGATGCCGCCGCACTGCTGGAACGCCTGCAGCATTGCGCGCAGCGTGGCGAGCGGATTCGCATGACCGTCGTTCGGCGACCAGAGCGCGCCCGCGAGCGACGGCGATGCCGCGGGAACGAGACGGCGCAGCGTCGCCGGATCGAGCACTTCGTACGACAGCGCGGCTTCCTGCCGGCGCAGCGATTCGAGCAGGTCGGTCGCGCTGTCCAGTTCCGTGCGATGTTCGAACAGCTCGATGCCGCCCGGGCGTTCGAACGCGCAGTCCACGCCCGTTTCGCGCTGCAACTGCGCGGCGAACGCATGCCAGCGCTCGGACGATTCGCGTGACCAGCGCGCATACGGCAGGCAGCGGCCGCCTTTGCCCTGCACCCACACGAGCCCGAAATTGCCGCGCGCCGCGCGAAACGCGATGTCGTCGCCGTCGCACACCGCGACGCGTTGGCCGAGACGCGCGAGTCCCCACGCGATGGCCATGCCGACGAGGCCGCCGCCGGCCACGACGACGTCGAAGCGGCGCGCGGTCATGCGCGGCTCCCGTGTCGCGGGTGAGGCGGTTGCGTGTTATATCCCATGGCGGCGCGGCTCCTTGCTTTATGTACGTTGCGGAACCGATGTTCGGACAGGCAAAATGGGCTGTCCAATACAGCTTGATCAACGACCCATAATCCAGTGTTATGACCACGCCCTCGCTCAGGATTCGCCAGATCGAAGCGTTTCGTGCGGTGATGCAGCGCCATACCGTCACGCGCGCGGCGCGCGAGCTCCATATCTCGCAGCCGGCCGTGAGCCGGCTGATCGCCGATCTCGAGGCGCGGATCGGCTTCGCGCTGTTCGAGCGGCAGCAGGGCCGCTTCACGCCGACCGCGCAGGCGCGCGTGCTGTACGAGGAAGTCGAGCGCGCGTTCGTCGGCCTCGATCGCGTCGCGCAGGCTGCCGAGCAGATCCGCGCGATGCGGCGCGGCACGCTGCGCGTGGCCGGCTCGCCCGCCGTCGCGCTCGATCTGCTGCCGGAGCTCGTCACGCGTTTCTCGCACGCGCATCCGGGCGTCGACATCACGCTGCTCGCGCACAGTGCGTCGACCGTCGTCGACAAGGTCGCGTCGGGGCAGTGCGATGTCGGGCTGATCGCCGAGCCCGTTCCGCATCCGGCCGTGCGCGGCGAGCGGCTCGCGGAAAGCGCGATGCGCTGCATCGTGCCGCGCGGGCACCGGCTCGCGCGCAAGCGCATCGTGCGGCCGGCCGATCTGCGCGGCGAACCGTTCATCTCGTTTCCGCCGAGTTTCGAGGCGCGCAGCGCGATCGACCGCGTTTTCGTGGAAGCCGGCGTGGCGCGCGTGCTGTCGATCGAGGCGCAACTGTCACGGACGATCGTCGCGTTCGTCGCGAACGGCGCGGGCGTCGCGCTGATCGATCCGGTGACGGCCGCGTATGCGGGCGAGCGCGTGGCCGTCAAGCCGTTCGAGCCGGCCGTGCCCGATCACTTCTACCTGGTGACGTCCGCGTCGCAGCCGCTGTCGATGATCGGCGATGCGTTCTGCGCGGATTTACGCGACGCGTTCGCGCGGATGCGGGCGCCGCGCGACGCGTGAGCGGGGAGGGGGAGGAAACGTGTGTCGAGCACGCCGGACGCCGTCGGGCGTGCCGGCGTGTTGCCGTGTCGGCCGGGGTTCCGGCTCAGGCCAGCGCGCTGTCCGTTGCGCGTGGGGCGGGCGCGCCGGACGCGGACGACGTGGTTGCGCCCGCATCCTTTGCGCCCGCCAGCCGCCGATAACGCGCGAGCGCCCACAGCGGGAAGTACGCGGTATAGCCGTGATACTTCAGGTAGAAAATGCGCGGAAAGCCCGGCGCATTGTGCGAACGGTGCCACCAGAAACCGTCTTCCTGCTGCACCGACAGCAGATACGCGATGCCGCGCCGCACCGAATCGGATTCGCAGTCGCCGAACGCCATCTGTGCGAGCAGCGCCCACGCAGTGCAGTTCGACGTGCTCTCGCCGCCGTTCGTGCCGGCCAGTTTCGGGTCGACGTAGCTGTCGTTCGTCTCGCCCCAGCCGCCGTCCGCATGCTGTCGCGCGCGCAGCCAGTCGAGCGCGCGTGCGATATAGGGCTGTGACTTGTCCTCGCCGGCGAGCGCGAGGCCGGCCAGCACGCTCCATGTGCCGTACAGGTAGTTCGTGCCCCAGCGGCCCCACCAGCTGCCGTCGGGTTGCTGCGTGCGCTTCACGTAGTCGATGCAGCGCGCGAGCGACGCGCGGTCTGCCGCGCGTTTCGTCACGCCGAAGCACAGCAGCACGCGGCCCGATACGTCCTCGGTCGGCGGATCGAGCAGCGCGCCGTGATCGGCGAACGGGATCGCGTTCAGATACATGCGGTCGCAGTCGGCGTCGAACGCCGCGAAGCCGCCGTTGCGCGATTGCAGCCCGCGCATCCAGTCGAGCGCGCGCGCGACGCGCGACGCGTACGGATTCGTGCCGTCCGCGTGGCGATGCGTGCGGCCGCGGCGATCGAGCATCGCGGTGACGACCGCCGTGTCGTCGATGTCCGGGTAGTACGGGTTCGCGTACTGGAACGCCCATCCGCCCGGTTCGACGCCGGCCGGTACGTTCTCGATCCAGTCGCCGCGCAGGTCGTTCACCTGCCGCCCGGCCAGCCAGTCGTACGCGCGAGCGATGCGTGCATCGAGCTCGCGCAGCGCGCCGGCCGATTCGCCGGCTTCCGGCGCCGCGACGCCGCGCGCCTGTTCGAGCGCCATCGTGCTCCACGCGGTGTCCCACACCGGCGACAGGCACGGCTGGCAATACATGCTGCCGTCCGGCCGCGTGACCAGCAGCTTCTCCAGCGCGTTCTCGCAGTCGCGCCGCAGCGGATGATCGTCCGGGTAGCCGAGCACCTGCATCATCTGGTAGCTGTAGACGATCGGCGGGAAGATGCCGCCGAGCCCGTCCTCGCCGTTCATCCGTTGCGCGCACCACGCTTCCGCGTGCCGGATCGCGCGCTGCCGCAAGCGCTTCGGCAGCAGCGGCTCGATAGGGCGGACGGCGCGGTCGAGCGCGAGGAACAACCGGCGCATGCCGCGCGCGGGCGGGAAGTACTGGCGCTCTTGCTCCGGCGGCGTGACGAACAGCTCGCGGATCGACACGTTGCGCGGATTGCGCGCACGCGCCTTCAGCGAGCACAGTACCAGCAGCGGCACCATCGTCGTGCGCGCCCAGTACGCGACCTTGTACATCGAGATCGGCACCCACTTCGGGAACAGCACGAATTCGACCGGCATGAACGGCGCCGCGCGCCACGGCACCTGGCCGAACGTCGCGAGCAGGATGCGCGTGAACACGTTCGCGCGCGCCGCGCCGCCGAGCTTCAGGATCGCGTCGCGCGCGCGGATCATGTGCGGCGCCTGTTCGCTGTCGCCGGCCGCCTTCAGCGCGAAGTACGCCTTCACGCTGCACGACACGTCCGGCGCGCCGTCGACGTACAGATCCCATGCGCCATGCGTGTCGAGCCGCTGGTTCGCGCGCAGGTAGCGCGCCATCTTCTCCTGGCGCACGTCGTCGATCTTGTCCATGAAATGCATCATCAGGATGTATTCCGCGGTGATCGTCGCGTCGGATTCGAGTTCGAAACACCAGCTGCCGTCGGGCTGCTGAAGACGCACGAGTGCGTCGCGTCCGCGCGCGATGGCCGTGTCGAGCGCGGACCAGGGAGAGGGGGCAGTCTTGTTCATGCGGCGGATCATACCATCCAGACGGAATGTTTATATCGAGACGGGCGGTGCTACCATCCGCGTCATGAAAAAACGCCTCGAACCCACGCCGCGCGACGTGTCCGCGCCTGTCGAACCGGCGGGAACGCCCGGTGCACGCGCGCCTGAAGGATCATCGGCGCCGCCGGCTACCGCTGTGGCGGGCGTGCGGAGAAAAAAAGCGCCGGACCAGGTGCGCGCGCAATTGCTGGCGGCCGCGTCGGAGATCGCGACGCATCACGGCGTGGCCGCATTGACGCTCGATGCGGTGGCCGAGCGTGCCGGCGTGACGAAAGGCGCGCTGCAATATCACTTCGCGAACAAGCAGGGGCTGCTGGATGCGCTGTTCGGGCAGGCGACCGAGCGGTTCGGCGCGCAACTGGCCGCGCGGATGGCGGCCGATTCCCGCGGCGACGGCGCGGCGGCGCGCGCGTATCTGCACGCGGTGCTCGATGCCGCCAATCCGGCTGCGAGTATCGACGTGCTGCGCGTGCTGGTCGCGTCGATGATCACCGAGCAGGACACGCGTGCGCGCTGGTCGGTGCCGATGCGCGAATGGACGCGACCCGATCCTGTGCCGCTCGAGCGGGCCGCGACGCTGATGATCTGCCGGCTCGCCGCCGACGGGTTGTGGATTTCGGAACTGCTCGACAGCGTCGAGCTGTCGGCCGAATTGCGCGCGGAGATCGTTCGGCAGCTCGATGCGATGAGCAAGGGCGTGTTTCCGAAGTGATGCGCGACGCGGGAATCGCTCGTCGAATTCGGAGAAGCCTGGCGTCAGTCGCCGCATGACTGGCCGGCACGAAGCTGGCCGGCAATCATCGCGACGCGTGCGCCATAGCGGCGGGCCGTTTCGAGATCGCCCGGCGACATTTCTTCAGGCGACGCATCGGCCGGCGTCTGCGCCATCGGCGCAATCTTTCGCCGCGCGTGCGGGCTTTCATGGACTGGATCGCGGGTGTGTTGGAGCCCTATCTGGATTAGCGGAGGGGAGGGGCGGTTCGAAGTACCGGCGGATGCGATCGCTTTGCGTCACGCAAACTTGCCGAAATCCACGGGTTCGTTGATGAATCTTCCAGTCGTCAGCAGCGCCCGCTCGATGTCCGCGACGATGACCCGGTTGTTCACCGGCGCGGTTGCACACCAGCCCCAGATATCGTCGTCGATTTCATAGTGGCCGCGATCATACGTCCAATAGCTGAAATAGCGGTCCTGCGACAAGGCGACGTGCGGGTCGTCGAGGCCGTCCGGATGCGGGAGCCGGACGGCATGCAGCGCATCCGGGAGGATCTCGGCGATATCCGGAAAGTCGGCTGCGCGGTGGTCATCGAGTATTTCGACCAGCAGATCGCTACCGTGATAAACAGGCCGAACCCGGAATCGAATCAGGTGCGTCATCGCGCGTTTTTCCGTTGCGAAAGCGCAGGATGACCCAGGCCGCCGCCATTCGGCTCCCGAACGAATGCCGAAATGGCTTCCACGACACCGCTTGCCAAAGGAAGATCCGGATCCGAGTACGCGGCAAGGTTTTCGTCCCGCGCGTCCGCGTGGACGGTTTTGAGCACGTGATTGGCATTCGCGACAATTGTCAGCCGGGCGCGTGGATTCGCGTCCTTCAACCGCTGCGCATCCTGCACGTCAACCTGAATATCGCGCGCGCCCTGCACGATCAGCACCGGCTTCGTATAGCCAGTGAGAAGGGCGGCCGGATCGATGGTCAATTCGCTCATCAGGAACCGCTGAACCTGCGGCCTGAACAACGGCATCAGCGCGGGATCGATGTCGGCCGCGTCGACCGTCTTCCCGGCTTCGAGCGATTCGAGTATCGACATCGCGTTGCTCAGTACACCGGCATTCGCGGGGTTCGACTGCAGCTGCTGCGCCAATACCTGTCCGAGCGGCCGTCCCGGTGTTGACACGAGGATCAGACCGCAAATATCGGCGGTCTGCCGCGCCGCCAACAACGCGACCCATCCTCCCTCGCTATGCCCGAGCACCCATACCCGGCGTGCACCTGTTCGCGTCCGGATGGCCGTCACCCATGCGCGGACGTCCGCGGCGTAGTCGTCGATCGTGACGTCGTTCGCATCCGCGACCGCGGAAGCACTACCGTACATGCCGCGCTTGTCGATGCGAACCGACGCGATGCCTCGATCGAGCAATCCTTCGGCAAGCAAACGATAGGTCGATGCCCGAATGCCGTAGGGATTGTTGCCGTTGCGGTCGGTCGGGCCCGATCCCGGCACGATCAGCACCACCGGAACATCGCCCGTCGCAGGAGACAACAGCGTGCCGCGCAGCGGGCCGGCGGGCCCCGGGGCTTCGATATCGGTCTGCATCATCCGTAAAGGGCTTTCCTGATCCGGGTCGCGATGAACGTCGGGCGCGGCATCAACGCACCAACCCTCGCGCCTCGCCCAGCACCCACTCCGCAAACGCCCGCACCGGCGCCGCGCTCAATTCGATCGGCTCGGGCAGCACGAGGCAGAAGTGCTTGGTAATCGCGTTGCCGTCGGGCCAGGGCGCGACCAGCCGCCCTTGCTCAAGTTCGGCCCCGACGTAAAGGCGCGGCACCAGGGCGACGCCCAGCCCGGCCAGCGCGGCCTCGATCAGCATCGAATGGAGATCGTATCGCGGGCCGACCGCCGAATTGGTCAGCTCGATGCCGGTCTCCTGCGCATAGATTTGCCACGCGTCGGGATTCTGCCGCCGGTGAAGGCGCGGCAGCGCATCCAGCGACGGGTGCGCGCCGACGCCTTCGAGAAGCGCCGGACTGCAGACGGGCACCAGCACCTCGTCCAGCAGCGGATGCAGATGCATGCCGGCCCAGGCAGGATGCTCGAAATGAATGGCCGCGTCGAATCCGCTGCCGGCCAGGAGGAAGGGCTCCATCCGTTCGGCGATATGCACGGTGACGTTCGGATGGCGATCCTGAAAGCGCTTGAGCCGCGGGATCAGCCAGCGGGTCGCGAAGGTCGGAATCGCGGCGATGTCGATGCTCGCGCCTTCGACGGGCTGCCCCATCAGATACAGGCTGTCCCGTTCGAGCCGATCCAGAATCTCGCGCACCTGTACCGCGTATCGCGTGCCGTTGGGCGCGAGCCGCACCCTGTTGCCGACGCGTTCGAACAGCGTCACGCCGAGGAAGGCCTCCAGCCGGCCGATCTGGCGACTGACGGCGCCCTCGGTGCGCGCCAGCTCGTCGGCGGCGCGGGCGAAGCTGCCGTGTCGGGCCGCCGCCTCGAAGGCCAGGAGCGCGGAATTGCTCGGGATCTTGCGTCGCATCGGAGTCTCGCGGTCGGAGCGCGTTCGACCGTCAGCTTGAACAAATATCACTGAAGGCTGACTTTAAGTCGATATCTGCGCGGAAAACAGCAGATTAGCATTACGTCACTGCACTGAATATCCCGCATTCGAAGCGCGGGATGCCGATCCGTCACACAGGACAATCCGATGATCTACACCGTGGAATGCACCTTCGCCGACCCTGCCGGCGAAGCCGAATGGAACGACTTCTACAGCCTCGAAAAGCTGCCGGCCCTCATCTCGGTCAGCGGCTTTCACACGTCGCAGCGTTTCAAGGCGATCGGCGCCGGCTGCCCCGTTTATCTGGCCGTTCACACGATCGATGGTCTCGGCGTGCTGACCGGCGATGAGTATCGGCGCAAAGGCGGCGGCAATTTCGCGCGCTGGCAGCAACACATCACCGACTGGCACCGCAATCTCTACAGCGATATCGGTCGTGCGCCGGCGGTCAATGCCGACGAACTGCTCGCGCTGAGCGCCAGCGGACCCGACCCGTTGATCGGATTGGGCCTGAAGCCGCTGGCCATGCAGGCCGTGGCGCTGGAGCGGTATCCGGCGCGCCGCTGGCTCGCGGTCCTGCCGCGGAGCGATGCCCCCGTCGCCGGGAACGTGCCGGCCGGCCTCGACCTGTACGCACCGATCACGGAGCAACTCGCAAAAGGGGCTTGCGATGCCTAACGTGACTTTCCATATCGATGCCCAACGCATGCCGCCTGACGCGCGCCTTGACGAACTGTCCGGCGACTGCATCGAACTCTGTACGGATGTTCTTCAGGCGGAGCCGCGGAACGTCCACGTCATCTACGTGGCGGTTCGGCACGGATGCGGGCATCCCATTTTCGCGGAAATCCAGTATCGCGGCGCGTCGCTTCGCTCGCCTGAGGTCATGCATGCATTCATGGAGGCGCTGGATCGCGCCGTCGTGCGCCGTACGGGCCTGACGGCGCGCATCCGTTGTTTCGGTCATGCCGAGCCGAACCTTCACGCCCGAAACTAGCCACTCCGGAGAAGCATGGTGTCCAACATGACGTTTCCCGGCCGGCGTGTCGGGGATTTCACGATCACCGCGATCAGCGACGGCTACCTGACGGCCAGCCTCGATGTCCTGTCGAATATCGACGTGGCCGACGCTGCCGGGATGCAGCGTGCGGCCGGCCAGCAGCAGCCGTCCGCCGTGCATATCAATTGCTACGTGGTGCGCGGAGCGGGCCGCACGATTCTCGTCGACGCAGGGGCTGGCGGCATCAAACAATGGGGCGGCCGCCTGAAGGACAATTTGTGGCTCGCCGGTATCGATCCTGCCGCGATCGACACCGTCCTGCTCACGCATGCCCATCCCGATCACGTCGGCGGGCTCGTGAATGCGGCCGGACAGGTTGCGTTTCCGAATGCGGAGCTGGTCGCGCATCGGCGCGAGGTCGAATTCTGGCGTGACGACGGCAATCTGAGCCGCGCCAGCGAGCGCGCCCGCGGCAATTTCCGGATCGCGCGTCAGGTATTCGACGCTTACGGCGACGCGCTCCGGGTCTTCGATGCAGGCGAGGTGCTGCCGGGAATCGCGGCCCTGCCGCTGCCGGGGCATACCGACGGACATACCGGATACGTGCTCGAATCCGGCGATCAGGGCCTGCTCGTGTGGGGCGATATCGTGCATTTTCCGCACATCCAGATCAAGCGGCCGGACGTGTCGATTGCGTTCGACCACGATGCGTCGCAGGCGGCGACGACGCGTTCGCGGCTGCTCGACCGGGTCAGCTCGGAACGGCTGCTGATCGCCGGCATGCATCTGGGAGAAGCGGGGTTCGCGCGAATCAGGAGAACGAACGGCGAATACGGCCTGTTTTACGAGACCGACGCGTGACGCGATGCCGGCGACCGGCGGGCGATGGTGAAGGACGCGTGGGAAAACGTTTGGCGGACCGCCGCCCACCCGCGCGACCCGTTGGCCGACGAGATCCGTTCGAGGTCCGGCGACGGCCGGTAGCCGCGCTGCTTCCGCCTCTCTCTGTCGCAATCGTCCAGATTCGCGTCGCGTGCGGATAAAAGCCGCCCGTTTCCCGCGCCGTTAACGTGTTCGCAGCCCCGCGCCGCGCATTGCGCGATGGCGCGCGTCGTTCGTGTCCGGAATTCACCTCCGCCGCTGGCCGTGCCCGGCCGGCTCAAGGGAACGTCATGCGAAAACAACTCACTATCCGTGGTGGCCTCCTCGCGACCATCGCTGGCTATACCGTGCTGCTCGTGCTGGTGGTCGGCGCCTGCATCGCGGCCCTCTACATGGGCAACGGCTCGCTCGAGGCGATGTATCGCGACGATACCGCGTCGCTGCTGCACCTGAAGACCAGCTCCGAGCGCATGCTCGTGCTGCGCGAACGCATGAGCGACGTCGCGCAGATCATCAGCGCCGGCCAGCCCGCGAAGGCGGAAGTCGCGCAGCTCCACACGCTGCTCAGGCAGAGCAACGACGAACTGGACGCGTACGCGCGGCTGCACGCGCGCGACGCCGGCGAACAGGCGCTGTTCGACACGCTGCAGACCCATCGTCGCGCGCTGCTCGACCGCGTGTTCATGAAGGCGCTGTCGCAGCTCGACGGCGACGACGCATTCAACTTTCTCGACACGCAGCGCACCGCGCCGCCCGCGCTGTTCGCGGCCTACCAGGCGGCGATCGACGCGCTCGAATCGTTCCAGGTCACGCGCCAGAAGGCGCGCTACGATGCGGCCGGCGTCAATTTCCACCGACTCGTGTGGGGGATGGGCGCGGTCGCGGTGCTGGCGCTCGTCGTCGGCTTCGTTGCGCAGCGTGTGCTCGCGAAGGCGATCATCGAGCCGATCAACCTCGCGGTCGATCAGTTCGAGAAAATCTCGAAAGGCGACCTGACCGGCGCGGTCGTCGTGCCGGGCGAGAACGAAATGGCGTATCTGCTGAACGCGCTGAAGCGGATGCAGGACGGCCTCGTCGATACCGTGAGCCAGGTGCGCGCGAGCACCGAGACGATCGTCGGCGACGTGCGCACGATCGCGAGCGGCAACGTCGACCTGTCCGCGCGCACCGAGCAGCAGGCCGTATCGCTGCAGCAGGCGGCCGCGAGCGTCGAGCAACTGACGGCGGCCGTGCGCCAGAACGCGGACAACGCGCGCGATGCGCGCACGTACGTCGAGGGCGCGGCCGGCATCGCGTCGCGCGGCGGCGAAGCGATGCAGCGCGTCGTCGAGACGATGTCCGAAATCTCGCAGAGCTCCACGCGCATCTCCGGCATCGTCGGCGTGATCGAGAGCATTGCGTTTCAGACGAACATTCTCGCGTTGAACGCCGCCGTCGAAGCCGCGCGCGCGGGCGAGCAGGGGCGCGGGTTCGCGGTCGTCGCGACCGAGGTGCGCGGGCTCGCGCAGCGCTGTGCCGCCGCGGCGAAGGAAATTCGCGAGCTGATCGGCCATTCCGCGCGACGCGTCGAAGACGGCAGCGGCCTCGTCGCGCTGGCCGGCTCGGCGATGGCCGAGCTCGTCGCGGCGGTCGAGCGCGTCAACGCGATCATGGGCGAAACCAGCCAGGCATTCGACGAGCAGTCGTCGGGCATCGAACAGGTGAACGCCGCAGTGATCCAGATGGAGCAGACGATGCAGCGCAATGCCGCGCTGGTCGAGGAGGCGGCGGCCGCGGCGCTGTCGCTCGACGAACAGGGCGCGCGGCTGAGCGCGGCGGTCGCGCAGTTCCGTCTGCGCGAAGCGGCGCTCGCGTGACGGGCCGCCCGGGACTCAAAGCGACCGCGCCTTCGTCTCCGGCAGCAGCAGCACAGCCAGCAGCACCACGCCATAGGCCGCGCCGGCGAAGATCGCGATCGCGGACGCGAGCCCCAGCGAATGGCTCAGCATGCCGACGAGGCTCGGAAACAGCGCGCCGATGCCGCGGCCGAAGTTGTACGTGAAGCTCTGCGCATTGCCGCGTACGGTCGACGGATACAGTTCCGTCAGGTATGCGCCGACCCCGCTGAAGATCCCGCAGGACGAGAAGCCCAGCGGAAAGCCAAGCCACAGCATCTGCGCATTCGAAAGCGGAAGCGTCAGGTACAGGCACACCGACGCGAGCGACAGCACCGAGAACAGCATGAAGTTGCGTCGGCGCCCCCACCAGTCGGACAGATACGCGCCGACGACATAGCCGCAGAACGACCCGACGACGATCACGAACAGATACGCGCCGGTGTCGAGCACGGACAGGTGCCGCTCGATCTTCAGGAAGGCCGGCAGCCACGTGGACATCGCATAGAAACCGCCCTGGATGCCGGTGCACAGCAGCGCGGCCAGCACGGTGCGGCGCGCGTGCGAACGCGAGAAGATCGTCCACACCGACGGCTGGCCCGCGCCTTGCCGGCGCGCGGCGTCGGCCTGCACGAACGCTTCCGGCTCCGCCACGTGCTTGCGCACATACAGCACGAGCAGCGCCGGCACGATGCCGACCCAGAACAGGCTGCGCCACGCGAGCGACTCGGGCAGCACCGAGAACGCGATGCCGTAGAGCACCGCCGCGCAGCCCCAGCCGACGGCCCAGCCGCTCTGCACGAGGCCGACCGCCTTGCCGCGATGGGCCGGTGCGACGGTCTCGCCGATCAGCACGGCGCCCACCGCCCATTCGCCGCCGAAGCCGAGTCCTTGCAGCGCGCGCAGCACGAAAATCTGTTCGAAGTCCTGCGCGAAGCCGATCGCGAGCGTGCAGACCGAGAACCACAGGATCGTGCCTTGCAATACCTTGACGCGCCCGTACCGGTCCGCGAGGATGCCGGCGATCCACCCGCCCACCGACGAGAAGATCAGCGTCACGGTGCTCAACAGCCCGGCCTTGCCGCGATCGAGGCCCCACAGGTCGATCAGCGAGGCCAGCACGAAGCTGAACACCATGAAATCGAACGCGTCGGTCGCCCAGCCGGCGAATGCGGCCTTGAAGGCGCGCTTGCCGGCCGGATCGAGTTCCGCGTACCAGGACGAGCGCCGTACGGCGCCCAGTGATGCTTGATCGGCTTGTCTCGTTGTCGTCATCGTTCTTGTTCGCCAGGTAGGAACGCCGCTATCGAAGCGCGGCAACCGAGGTGCGGGCGGCGAGCGCGCGCAGCACGACGTCCGGCGTGGCGGGGGCTTCGCGGATGCGTACGCCGGTTGCATGATGAATCGCATTCAGGATGGCCGCCGCCGTCGGAACCAGCGCCGGCTCGCCGATGCCTTTCGCGCCGTACGGGCCGATGGCCGTCGGCGCCTCGATGAAGATCGACTGCACGTCGGGCATGTCGTGCACCGTCGGAATCACGTAGTCATGCAGATTGTTGCCCTCGCCGGGGCGGTACTTCTCCATCAGCGCCATGCCGATGCCTTGCGCGACCGCGCCTTCGATCTGGCCTTCGAGCAGTGTCGGATTCACCATCCTGCCGACGTCGTGCGCGGCCACGACCTTCACCACGCGCACGCGCCCGCTGTCGCAATCAACCGCGACTTCCGCCATTTGCGCGCCGAACGCGTAGGTCGCGTACGGCGTGCCTTGCCCCGCCGCATCGAGCGACGTGGTGGGCGGATCGAAGCTTTCCTCGGCCGCGATCGCGTAGCCGTGCGCGTCGACCGGCAGCGCACGCAGATCGAGCGGACGGCCGTCGACGGCGATGCCGCACGCATCGGCCGAAATGCGCGCATCGGAAGCCGCGCCGGCGAACGCGAGCAGCCGGCGGCGCAGCATCGTGCCGGCGAGAAAGGCGGCGCGACCGGTGACGAGGGTCTGGCGCGACGCCGACGTGCGGCCGCAATCCGGCGACAGCGCGGTGTCCGGCCCGATGAAGTGCAGGCGGTCGACCGGCACGCCGAGTGCATCGGCGGCGATTTGCGGAATGACGGTGTTCGCGCCCTGGCCGGCGTCCACCGCGCCCTGGTGCAGGACGATCGTGCCGTCGGGCCGGATGCCGAAGCGCACGGTCGACGGGTTCGGCAACGCGGTGTTGCCGCAGCCGTAGAAGAAGGCGGCCACGCCGACGCCGTGGCGCAGATGCCCCGGCGACGCCGCATTGAGCGTCGCGAGCCGCGCGTGTGCGTCGCGCCACGCGGGGCGCAGCGCATCGAGGCACGCGACGAGCCCCACGCTGTCGTCGAGCACCTGGCCCGTCGGCAGCGCGTCGCCGGGCCGCAGCGCGTTCATCGCGCGGAATTCGAGCGGATCGATGCCGGTCGCGAACGCGAGCTCGTCGATCAGCTGTTCCTGGGACATCGTCGTCTGCGGCACGCCGAAGCCGCGAAAGGCGCCGGCCGGCGTGACGTGGGTATGAATCGCGCGCGAGCGCGCCGTGTAGTGGGGAATCACGTACGGACCGCCGGCATGCACGGGCACGCGGTTCGCGACGGCCGTTCCCCACGACGCGAACGCGCCGGTGTTGTAGTCGCCGTCGAACGTCACCGCGCGCAGCCGGCCGTCGGCATCGGCCGCCATGCTGGACGTGATGCGCGCCGGATGGCGCTTGGTCGACGTGGCCATCGATTCCTCGCGCGAGAACACCATCGCGACGGGCCGCCCGAGATGCCACGCCGCGATCGCGAGCAGCGGCTGGACCGTCATGTCCAGCTTGCCGCCGAAGCCGCCGCCGACCGCGGTCGCGACGACGCGCACCTGTTCGGGCGGGATCGCGAGAATGCGCGCGAGATCGGCGCGATGCGGATGCGGCGCTTGCGTCGACGAATGAATCTCGACGGTGTCGCCCACGCGTCTCGCCCAGCCGGCCTCCGGTTCGAGATACGCATGCTCGACGAAACTCGATGCGAACGTGGCCGTGACGACGTGGCGGGCGTCCCGTAACGCGCGCTCGGCATCGCCGCGGCGCACGAGCCCCTCGATCAGCACGTTGCCGGGGCGATCGGCGTGCAGTTGCGGGCTGTCGTCACGCCTCGCATCGTCGACCGCGAGAACCGGCTGCAGCGGTTCCCACCGCACCGGAAAGCGATCGAGGTCGAGCGCGGCGATCGCCGCGCGCTCGCCGACCACCAGCGCGACCGCTTCGAGATGGTGGCGCGCCTCGTGCTCCGCCAGCACGGGCTGGTCCGCATACGGCGTCGCGACGCCGTGCACGTTGAGGCCGGGCACGTCGGTGTGCGTGAGGATGCGATGCACGCCCGGATGCGCGTCGACGAATGCGGCGAGGTCGCCGAACGTGAAACGCGCGCGGTGATGCGGACAACGCACGGCGCGCAGGAACAGGCTGTCGGCCGGATACGCATCCGCGCCGAAGCGCTGGCTGCCGTCGACTTTCCCGGGGCCGTCGAGGCGCGTGAGCGGGACGCCGACGGACGGCCCTTCGGCCGGCGCGGGCGTCCGGCCGCGCGCGGCCGCCCCGCAGCCGACCTCGGTCACGGCATCGACGATCTTCTGGTAACCCGTGCAGCGGCACAGCACGCCGTCGATCGCGGCCCGCGCGCTCGCACGGTCGGTGACTTCGCCGGCGTCGATCGCGGCCGCCGCCGCGGTGAGCATGCCCGGCGTGCAAAAACCGCATTGCACCGCCTGATGGGCGAGCAACGCGTCCTGCAGGCGGCTGCCGCACCGCGTGCCGTCGGCCAGGCCTTCGACCGTGACGATGCGGCGCCCCGCGACCTGCGCGACGGGAATCAGGCACGCGTAGCGCGCCTCGCCGTCGACGATCACCGTGCAACTGCCGCAATCGCCCTGGCGGCACCCTTCCTTGGTGCCGAACTGGCGCAGGTCGGCGCGCAGGTGGTCGATCAGCCGCTGCGCGCGGTCTGCCGGCAGGCCGCGCCGCGTACCGTTGAGTTCGAACCAGTCCGGCTCGGGGCGAGCCGGAGCGCTGTCGTCCGCTGTCGTATCGCGTACGTCGGCAAGCGGGTCAGGCGGGGAGTGGGCCACGGGCGTTCTCCTCGATGCAGCATGTGAAGGCGCGCGACACGGCCAGCCGCGCGAGATGAAGGCGATGCGCTGCCGTCGCGCGGCAGTCGTCGACCGGCGTCAGCTCCGCGAGCGGCGCCGCTGCGATCGTGTCGGCCACGTCGTCGCACCGGCGGCCGGGCAGCGCGGCCTCGAGCGCCCGCATCCGGCGCGCGACGCCGGATGCGCCGCCCACGGCGACGGCCGCTGCCGCTATCGTGCCGGCGGCATCGATGCGCAGCCGCGCGGCGGCCGATACGACGGCGATCGCCGGGCCGTCGCGATTCGTGTATTTGATGAACGACGTGCGATCGTGCGCGGGCGGTTGTACGAACAGCACGGCAACCAGCAGTTCGTCCGCATCGCGCGCGACCACGCGATTGCCTAGCAGGAATTCGGCCAACGGCAAGCGGCGCACGCCGCGCACGCTCGCCAGTTCGACGTGCGCGTCGAGCGCGAGCAGCGCGGGGATGCCGTCCGCGACCGGCGACGCGTGGCACACGTTTCCGCCGATCGTTCCCTGCACCCGAATCTGCCGCGGCCCGATGGTGGCGGCGGCTTCCGTGAGCGCCGTCGGCAGCCATGCCGTGCGCGCGATCGCGGCCCACGTGCTGGCCGCGCCGATCCGGACGACGTCGTCGCGCAGCGCGATGCCGTGCAGCGCGTCGATGCGGCTGATGTCCAGCCATGACGACCGGGCAGGCACGAGCGCGAGCTCCGCGAAGACGTCCGTGGCCCCGCACACGATGCGCGGCCGCGGTTCGGCGGCGAGCGCGCCGAGTACTTCGTCGAGGGTGTGGGCGCGAAGATAGTTCATCACGACGGTGTGGGAATCTTCATGATTACGCGCGCCGATCTCGGCACGCAACGCATTCAATCGCCGGTCGATGCATCCTTGCGGACGACCCGCAGCACGCTGTCGATCACGAACGCTTCCCAGCGGCGCATGGCATCCGGCGCGTTCAGTTCCTCGCCGAGAAATGCGGACAGCGTATAACGGTTCGACGTATAAAAATACGCGGCCGAAATGATCAGGAGGAATACGTCGCGCGCGTTCAACCCGCTGCGGAACAACCCCTGTTCGACACCGCTGTCGAGAATCCGTGTGACGATCTGCACCGCGTGCGACGAATATTCGCCGCGCCGCTCGAGCTTCGACAAGTGCTTGCCCTGGTGCAGGTTCTCGGTATTGAGCAGCGTGATGAAATCGGGATTGCGCCAATAGTAGTCCAGTTTGAAGCGGATCACGGACTTCAGCGCTTCGACGGGATCGGAAGGATCGGGCGCCATCCTGAGCTCCGCCTCGTCCATCCGCCGGTAGATGCCCTCGAGCACCGCGACGAACAGCCCCTCCTTGCTCCCGTAGTAGTAGTAGATCATCCGGTCATAGGACTTCGCCAGCCTGGAAATCCGCTCCACGCTGCCGCCTTCGTAGCCGTAGCGCGCGAACACCTTGGTCGCCGCGCGCAGGATCTTGTCGCGGGTTTCCTGTGCCGCTGCCTCCCGGACACCGGTTCCGCGCACCGCCTTGCCTTTTGCTGCCTGAGTCATACCGTTCCTACACCGGCACAGCCGCATGGCCACGCCGCATGAAAATACCCGAGATGGCGGCATTCCTTGAATTTGATACAGGGAACGCTACATGAATGTGAGGATTCTACTGATCTCGCGAGCGGTGCGCAACAAAAGATAAATATCGATATGAATCAATGCTTTATCGTTGTGGTTTGGGGGTGGTTGGCCGGCGGATAACGCACTGGAAACGTATCTTCACATTTTTATTTCGAGAAAGTGCTGCTAACATTCGTTTGTGGAGTACTCACTACATGAAACGTAGAATTCAGGTCGGACGAGGCCGAAATCCGGTACGCGGGAGATAGACGCATGAACAACGAACTCGACGATTCCTGCAGCGCTTTCGCTGCGCGGACGGTGTGGAAATCGGCCGCCGACGCGGCCGGTCCCGACATGAGCCCGGTCCTCGACGAACTGATGGGTCGATCGCTGCTCGCGCCGGACATGCACGTGTTGCGTCACGTGTCGCGCGCGATGGCCGACGAGGTGCCGCCGGCGGCGCGCATCGGCGCGCTGCTCGATGCCGCGATGCACGGCGCGGCGGCCACGTGGGGGGCGATCGCGGTCCTGCGCGAAGGCGGCTGGGAGCGGGCCGCCGACGCGACCGGGCCGAATGCGCCGCGCCGGGAGCGACCGCCGGCCGATCGACTGCCGGTTCCGATCGTCGCCGCCGCCGTGCACCTGCGCAACGGGCTCGTGCTGCGCGATGCCTGCGCGGCCGACCAATGGCGCACCGACGACTACGTGCGCCGGCGCAAGCCGCGCGCGGTGATCTGCGTGCCGATCCGATGCAACGGCGCATTGCTCGGTGCGCTGTATCTCGAACACGGCGACTTGCCGGGCATCTTCACGCCGGCGAAGGTCGCGCTCGTGGAGATGATCGCGCTGCACGCGGGGTTCGTCCTGGAGAACCTGCGGTTGCGCGACGAGCTTGCCGTGCAGCACGCGCGGCTGTCCACGATGGAAGCGGCGATGCGCGACGCACAGTCCGAGATGGATCGCGTCGGCCGGCTCACCGCGTACGGCGAGCTGGCGGCGTCGATCGTGCACGAGGTCGCGCAGCCGGTCACGGCGATCGACACGTCCGCGCGCGCCGGGCTGAACTGGCTCGATCGCGGCGTGCCGAATATCGACGCGGCCCGCGAGATGCTCGCGCACATCTGCGCATGCGCGGTGCGTGCGCGGACCATCATCAGCGCGTTGCGCGCGAAGGCGCGGCAGGCGGCGCCGGTGTTCGCCGAGTTCGATCTCGCGGATGCACTGGGCGAGACGGCCGACATCCTGGAAAGCACGCTCGACGCGATGAAGGTGCGTTTGCGGATCGACGGATGCGCGGCGCCGCTGCCGATGCGCGGCGAACGCACGCAGTTGCAGCAGGCGATCATCAGCCTGCTGATGAACGGCGCCGAGTCCATGCTTCGCACGCCCGAGCACGAGCGTGTCATCGTACTGACGTGCGAGTCGGACCGGAACCGGGTGTGCATCCGGATCGACGATCGCGGCGACGGCTTCGATCCGCAGCTGGCCGCGCGTCTCTTCGAGCCGCTGTTCACCACGAAGCCGCACGGAATGGGCATGGGATTGTCGATCTGCAAATCCATCGTCGACGCGCATCACGGTCAGCTCGCGCTGACGCCGCGGCCGGACGGCGGAACGCGGGCGACGGTGACGCTTCCGCTGTTTCCGATGTGAGCGCGCCTGGTTCGACTGCGAGCGGATGCACATGAACGGACCGGATGCCTATACCAACGTATGCGATACCTCATGCCGATGCATCACCCCGAACACCTGCAGATGCTATGGAGCGCGTCGACGCATCCCCTTATGCTGGATCCACCGGTACACGGATCGCAACGGCGACGGTTCCGCGGCATGCGTCGTGCCCGATGCGCGAAGCTGCGCACGCGCGATCCGTTCGCATCGTGACGATGCACGTCACCGGCACATGCGTAGTGGTCGACTCGATACCAGACATCCAAGGAATCCATCATGAAACTCCGACACATCGTCGTAACCGGCGGCCTGGCCGTCGTCCTGATCGCCGGCGTCAACCTGCGCGCGTTCGCCGACGAGCGGCTCGATACGGCCGGCGCGAACGCCGCGGTCACGTCGACGCCGGCGGCCGGCACGTCGAAGAAGGCGGTACGGGCAGCCAACCGCACGTTCTCGCGCACGGTCGAGAAGGCGTTGTACCGGACGAAGGGGCTGGAAGGCATGCCGATCGCGGTGTTCGGCAACGCGGCGACCGGGCGCGTCACGCTGTCGGGCCAGATCACGAGCGAAGACCAGGATCGTCTGGCGGTCGAGGCGGCGCGCAAGGTGCGCGGCGTCACGTCGGTCAACAGCCGGCTCACGCTGCGCGAGGAAGGCGGCGCCTGAGCGACGCGCGGGCGCATGGCCGGCGGCATGCGTGCGCCCGCTTTCATACGACTGACCCGATCGGTGGGAGAAAGGGTGATGGCGACACTGCCTGAAGCAGACATCATGATTCGCACGTTGATCAATGTCCTCCATCCTTCGCTGGAGCAACGCGACGTGTGCCTGCAGGCGCAGCGCACGCGATACAAGTCGCGTCGCCTCGGCTTGCGCCTGGACGACGACGATCGCGCATTCGCGCGAGACGAGCCGCTTTCCGCGATCGCGGTGATCGAGCGCCTTTCGTCGTCGTTGATCAGCGTGTCATGGAGCGATGCGCGTTCGGGGCGATACACCGAGCAGATCTGGTGCAGGAGCCGCGCACGCGCGCCGGCGGTCTGCGCGTTGACGGGGCGCGCGATCGAGCGCGGTGACCGCGTGTTTCGTCCGCGCGCGAGCGATGTCTGCCTGAGTACCAATCGGCAGCGCATGATCCTCGCCGCGACCATTGCGCCATGCAGCGACGCACCGGTGCACGACGCGGTCGAGAGGGTCGAGGCGGCCGCGTGACGGGCCTACGCCGCATCGACCGTCACGACGATCAGGGACACGCCGCGAAGGCGCTCGGCCAGATCGAAATGGACGGGGCGCCCGCGCCACCAGCGCGCGATTCCGCTGCGGGCCCGGTGCCCGACGACGACGAGGTCGGCGCGCGTCGTCATCGCATGCGCGGCGACGGCATCGGCCGCACGTCCGAAGCGCACGAAGCCGCGCGCGACGATGCCGTCGTCGGCGAGCGTGCCGAGCGCGCGTTGCAGTTCGTCCCGGGCGAACTCCTCGAGACGACGGTGCGCGAGATCGCTGAGCAGCCCGGCCGACTGCGCGTTCGCGGTTGCCGGGTCGACCACGGCCACGACGTCGACCGCCGCGGACAGCGCGCGCGACAGCGCCGAACATCGCGCGAGCGCGGCCTGGGCCTCATCGGTTCCGTCATAGACGAGTAGCATCCTGGAAAGCGCTGACATGTGGGTTTCGAGTCGTGAAGGGTCGGGTGCCTCCGTCGTCGCGGAAGCGCTTGCCTACACTGAACACGCGACGCGCGCGGTTTATTCCGCGGCCGGTCGTGCAAGCCGCGCGTGCGCCGTGCCGGATGCATCGAGCGCGACGCGAATCGCTTTGCGCGCCCGCGATATCCGGCTCATGATGGTGCCGACCGGGACGTCCAGTGCGGCGGCGGCTTGCCGATAGCTGAGTCCGTCGATGCTGACGAGCAGCAGCGCGCTGCGCTGCGATGCCGGCAACCGCTCGACGGCGGCGAGGATCTGGCCGACGGCGACGCGCGTCTCGGATGCGGCGCGCGGATCGGCGACCGTCTCCGCCGCTGCGTGGCTCCATTCGAGCAGCAGGCGATCGCGATGATTGCGCCGGCGCAGTTCGTTGAGCCAGATCGAATGGATGATCGAGAAGACCCAGCTGACGGGCGATGTGCCGGCCCGCAACTGATGGGCGCGTTCGAGGGCGCAAAGGCAGGCGCGCTGCACGAGCTCGTCCGCGTCGTGTCGATTCGCGGTCAACCGCATCGCGAACGACCGCAGGCGCGGCAGCAGGTCGGGAAGCATCGTTGCAAGTTCGGTTCGCTTCATGGGAAGGCGGCGTGCCCGAAGCCGCGGGGGCAACGCGGTGACGGCGCGGATGCCGGCGGTGCGCGCCGGTACCCGGCCGGTTGGCAGGACGGGCGATCAATGCCCGGAATAGAGTTTCCTGAGCGCGTCGAGCTCGCCGTTCCGACGCGCGAGCGCGAGCTCGTGGCGGACTTCCGAGCGGGTCTTCGGCATCGCGGCGACGGGCGCCCATTGCGTGGCAGCCGGTGCGTCGTAACCGGCGGCGGCCGACTCGGCGGGGGACGCGGCGTACACCGATGCGGTGGTTGCAAGGGCGGCGAGCACGAAGGTGATTTTCGAGGCATTCATGTGAATCTCCTGGAGCGGGATGGATGGGAACGTCGTCGCGGCACCCGATGGCGACGCCCGAATGCGGCCGCCGCGTCGTGGTTGGCGTCAGGTGCCGCCGTGTGTGTATTGAGCGCCTGGCAGGTATCTCGCATGTGTCCGGTGCGCGCCGTTTTGCAAGGTCATGTATCGATGCGAAAACCCGATACATGCGGATACAGATGCGCGCGACGGCGGGCGCAAGCGGAGCGGGTCGGGCAGGCGCCGTTCGCGTTCGTCTGCG
Source organism: Burkholderia anthina (assembly GCF_001547525.1). Lineage (GTDB taxonomy): Bacteria > Pseudomonadota > Gammaproteobacteria > Burkholderiales > Burkholderiaceae > Burkholderia > Burkholderia semiarida. Next base: position 426,072 of record NZ_CM003769.1, on the reverse strand, counting down.
CGCTGGCGCCGCCGTACGCGCGAGTGCCGCGCGCGTGACGAAGTCGAGGCGGGGCATAAACCGCGGGTGCGCGGCCCGCGGTTGCCGCAGCGGAGGGCGGCTGGAATAATCCGCGGGGGGTGCGTGTTTTCAAGGGTGCCGCGCGCCGCGCGGCGTGCGTCGCGATGCCGTCGAACCGACCGCGGCCGCTCCAGCACATTCACAAGCGAAGAATTGCAATGCCCGAGATCAGAATGCCAAACGTGGCGCCTTCATCCGAAGACCAAAGCGGCCGTGTCGTCTACGTCGTCGACGACGACGAATTCGTGCGGGCCGCGTTGACCGGCCTGCTGCGCTCGATCGACCTGGAGGTGCACGCATTTGCGTCGACCGAAGCATTTCTCGCGGCGCCGAAGGGCAGCGGCCCGTCGTGCCTCGTGCTCGACGTGCGGTTGCGCGGGCAAAGCGGGATCGCGTTCCAGAAGTCGCTGGTCGAGAACGGCGGTCCGCAGATGCCGATCATCTTCATGACGGGGCACGGCGACATCGCGATGACGGTGAAGGCGATGAAGGCAGGCGCGGTGGATTTCCTGACCAAGCCGTTTCACGACCAGGAAATGATCGATGCAGTGGTGGCGGCGCTTGAGCGCGACGCGAAGCGCCTGGAGGCCAGCCAGTCGCTGCTCGACCTGCGCGCATGCTGGGAATCGCTGACGCCGCGCGAGCGCGAGGTGTTGCAACACGTCGCGACGGGGCTGATGAACAAGCAGGTGGCGGGGAACATGGGCATTGCGGAGATCACGGCGAAGATCCATCGCGGCCAGGCGATGCGCAAGATGAAATGCCGTTCGGTCGCCGAACTGGTGCGCAAGATGAGTGCGCTCGGCATCGAGCTGCCCGCCGGCGATTAGCATGAACCGGCCCGGGCCGAGCGCGGTCGGCGCAAGGCCGACCCATACGTAGATATGGTGGCGGCGCGGCAGCGCGCGGGTATGCTGGCGATCTGGATCGCAGTATGTGGGACGGGCCGGTCCGTTCCCCTCGCCATCAGCACGGATGCCTCTTTCACTCTCAGCCACCGATCTCGTAGCGATTGTCGACGACGACCCGTTCGTGCGCGCCGCCGTGAGAAGCCTCGTGCGGTCGCTGGGCGGGAACGCGTGCGAGTTCGCGTCGGGAGCGGCATTCCTCGCGTCGGACGTGTCGCGCCGCGCGGGTTGCCTGATCTGCGACGTCCAGATGCCGGCGATGGACGGCATCGACCTGCTGGCGCGGATCGACGCGCTGGGCCTGCGCATTCCCACGCTGTTCGTCACGGCGTTCGCGACGGCGCGCGAACGCGAGCGCGTGCGCGCGAGCACCGCGCTGTGCCTGCTTGAAAAGCCGCTCGATGCGCGGGAGCTCGAAACGTGGCTCGCGCGCGCGCTCGGTTACGTCTGATCGGCGGCCGTGCCGCGCTGCCAACCTAAACCTTCGTAGGGGATGAATGGCCGCTTGTTTGATGGTGCGCGGCCCCGCTGCGTGTTTTCATCTGTCTCGTACCGTCCGCGGCGACGGCGACAGGAGAACCAAGATGGCGAACTTTCCGACTTTATCGTCAGAAGCCTTGTTTGAGTCCAGGCTCACGCGCGCGCTGCGCACCCTCGTCCGCACGATCTTCGCGCATGCGCGCGAGTTCGTCGTCTGGCCGGTGCGCTTCATGCTCGCAGCCGGTGTGCTGCTGGCTGCGGCGGCGATGTACGACGTGCGCGCGATGCTCGCGCGCGCGTGGCAGACGGCGGCGACGCACGAGCTGTTGATCGCCGCTGCATTCGCGGGCCTGGTGGCACTGGTCGCGGCGGTACTGGGGCTGAAGCTGCTCCGCCTGATGAGACTGGACGCGACCGTCGGCCGCCTGGCCGATGCGATCGGGGACAACGGCATCGAATCGCTGCCCGACACGTTGATCCAGCGCGGTGCGCCGTCGGTGGCGAAACTCGCGCGCGCGATCGACGGCGCGCACCGCCAGCACGCCGAGCGCATGACGGAATTGCTGCACGTGCTGGCCGCCTATGCGCATGATCTGCGTACGCCGCTCACGCGGTTGATGCTGCGCAGCGGGATGCTGGAGGACGGCGCGTTGCGCGACGCGATCGAGCGCGATCTGGCGGAGATGAATGAGCTCGTCGAGGCGAGCCTTGTGTGCGCACGGCTGCAGTGCAGCGTGCCGGAGCCGCCGCGCCGCGTCGACGCCGATGCGCTGCTCGGTGCGCTGGTCGGCAACTATCGCGACGCCGGCCAGCGCATCGGCCTCGACGGACGCGTGGGCCTTCCGCTCGTGACCTTCCCGCATGCACTGCGCCGTGTGCTCGTCAACCTGATCGACAACGCATTGCGTTATGGGGACGACGTTCGCGTATGCGTGCAGGTCGACGCGCGGCGCGTGATGCTGACGGTCGTGGATTCCGGGCCGGGCATCGTGCCGGCGGAGCTCGAGGCGGTGTTCAAGCCGTGGTACCGCGCGCCGCAGACGGCCGCGCGTGCGCCGGGCTCGGGGCTCGGGCTCGCGATCGCGCGTCGGTTGACGCAGGCGATGCAGGGCGAACTGCAATTGAACAACCGCAGCACCGGCGGCCTCGAGGCGACAGTGACGCTGCCGCTTGCGGTCGCGTGAGCCGATACGGCATGTCGAAACGAACAGGGGGCGTGATGGACGGTGCGGACGCGATGTCCCCGCGCGTTGCGTCGTTCGTGCTGCTCGGCGCGCTGCTGACCGCGTGCGGATACGGCGCGACGTTCCTGCTGTCGATGCATTTCCGTTCGGCGGGCGGGGGCGAGATCGATACCGGCATCGCGCTCGTCCAGGCGCTGGTCGGTGCGCTGCTCGGCCTGCCGCTCGTCGCGTGGCTGGCCCGCTGGATCGGCACGGCCCGCACCACCGCGCTGGCCGCGCTCATGGTCGGCGCGGGCGTCGTCGGCTTCGCGCTGATCGGGCGCACCGGCTCGTTGAGCGCCGTGCCCGGGCTGCTCGTCGGAGTCGGCTGGGGCGGCTTCTATCTGGCCGCGCCGATGATGCTCGCCGAGCGCACCACCGATCACGAGCGCGAGCGCTGGTTCCTGCGGTTCGGGTCGTTCCAGATGGCCGGCGTCGGCGGCGGGCCGGCGGTTGCGGCGCTCGCGATACGCAACTGGCACTGGACGACCGGCACCGTGTTTTGCACCGTCGGCGGCTTGTGCGCGATGGCCGCGCTGATGCTCGAGTATTTCGGCCGCCTGTCGCCGGCGTCGCCGCCGGCCGCACGGCCGGCGCGCGAGCGGTGGGTTCGCGAGATGGCGGCGATCGCCCGCACGAACGCGATCTATCCGATCGCCATCATCGCGCTCGGCTCGAGCGTGTTCTCGGGGCTGATGACGTTCCAGATGTCGATGGCGACGGAAACCGGCGTGAAGGCCGGAACGTTCTTCGGCCTGTATTCGGCGACGGTCGTCATCATTCGCTGGCTGCTCGGCGCGCTCGTGATCCGGATGCGCGTCGACGCGACCACGCAGATCCTCCTCGGCTTCATGATCCTGAGCGTCGCGGTGACGTTCGCGGTGCCGCACAACGCGCTGCTTCACTCGGCCAGCGCCGTGCTGCTCGGCACCGGCTACGGCCTGATCTATCCGATCGTGCAGGCGCAAGCCGTCAACAGCGCGCACACGCGGCACCGGCACGCGGTGCTCACGTGGTTCGTCGCGGCCTATTTCGTCGGCGTGTTCGGCTTCCCGGCGCTCGGCAGCCTGGTGCTGGTCAACCTGGGCCGGACGATGCTGCTCACGCTCATCGCCGCATGCGGATTGGCGGCGCTGATACTTTCCATCGTCGAACACCGGAAGCGGATGGCGCCGGCGGCGTGCTGAGCCCCGTGCGCTATCGCGCCGCTGCCGGAGGTTGCGAGGCGGAGGGGGCGGGTTTCGCGTCGTCGGGGTTGTACGTGGCGTAGAGCTTGGTATAGCCGGGCGTGTCGAAATGCCCGGTCCATCCCTTCGGCAGCGTGACCGCTTCGCCGGTCTTCACGACCATCACCGAACCGTCGGACGACGTCAGTTTCACGCTGCCGGACAGGAAGTACAGGAATTCGTTGTACGGCAGCCCCTGCGGACCGGCGATTTCCTCGTGCGAGGGCCCGGATCGGTACACGCCGGTCTGGAAGGCCGTGTCGGTGGACGTGAACGTCACGGCATCCGCGCCGTGCCCGGGAGCGGCATCCTGCTTCGCCGCGTCGCCGCGCGCGAAGATGGCGCCCGCCAGGTCGGAGGCCGACGCCTTGATCGGCTTGATGGTCTGCGCGCACGCTGCATTCGAGATCGCGATGCCGGTGAAGACCAGCGTGGCGAGTGCATGTCGGTACATCGGTAGTCTCTCCGTGGAAGTTGTCCTGGACGATCACGCGAAAGGGTGCTCGCCGTTGCAGCGCCATTCTCCTGGAAAAACCTGTGCGTGGGCGAACCCATGTCGGCCGCGTGCCGACCGATTTGTATCGTATTGCGTACGTGCGCGGCATGGATACATCGCGATGCAGATGGAATATCCGGGCCGTCCAGCTGTTTACGGGCTGGAGGGGCGCTGCCCGGTCAATTTCGCCAACACCCATGCACACACGTCAGATACTGCAGTCGATCGACGCCGGCCCGGCGCAACAGCGGGGGGCTCGACGTCGATGACCGCCGCCGAACTGTCCGCGATGCTCCCTGCAATGCTGCCGCGGCTGTGGATTTTCGCGCTGCGCCTCGCCGGCGATCGGCACGATGCCGAGGATCTGGTGCAGTGTGCGTGCGTGCGCGCACTCGAACGCGCCCATCAGTTACAGCCGGAAACCGCGCCGCTCAGCTGGATGTTCTCCATCGTCCAGTCCACGTGGCTCAACGAGCTTCGCGCGCGCAGCGTGCGGCGGCGCGCGGGCATGGACTGGGACGATGAACTGCTGGAAACCGTGGCCGATCCCGCGGCGTCAACCTTCGAGCAGCAGGCGCTCGATGCACAGATCGTCCGGGCGGTGCAGCAGTTGCCGGAAGCGCAGCGCGTCGTCATGTTGCTGGTCGGCGTCGAGGGTTTCACGTACAGGGAAGCGGCCAACGTGCTCGACGTACCGCTCGGCACGGTCATGAGCCGGTTGTCGCGCGCACGCCAGGCGATCGGTGCGCTGTTCGGCGAGCAAGGCGCACCGCGTGCAACGCGCGCGGCGAATGCCGAAGACCAGGGGGCATGAAAATGGACGACATCCTGCTCATGGCATACGTGGATGGCGAACTTGCGCCGCATGAACGCGCCGAAGTCGACAGGGCGATCGAAACGTCGGCAGAGATCGCCGCGCGCGTTGCGTTGTTCGAAGCGTCGGTGTTGCCGTATCGGCGTGCGTTCGAGCGACAGCCGGTGCCGCCCGTGCCGCCGCGCCTCGTCCGCGAGGTCGACGGGCTCGCGCACGCGCATGCCGCGCCGGCGGCGCCGTTCGCGAACGCAGACGATCGGCGCGCGGCGGTGCCGGCATCGCCGCCCGAGCGCCGCGGGCCGTCGCCGCGGCCCGGGCGCTCACGCGTGCGCGCGATGGTGCCGTGGCTCGCGGTGGCCTTCGTCGCCGGCGCGTTCAGTTGCGGCGCCATCCTGCGCTATGCCCCGGACACGGCTGTGCGCGATGTCGCGGCACAGCGCGAATCCGTGACCGCGCAGGCGACGATGTCGCCATGGATCACGGCGGCCGTGAACTACCAGCAGCTTTACACGCGCGATACGGTGGCGTCCGACGCATCGAATCTCGCTGCCGTCGCGCGTACGGTCGACAGCGTTCACCGTGTCGACGGGCTGCCGATCCGGATTCCGGACTTGCGCGCGGCCGGTCTGACGTTCAAGCGCATCCAGCGCCTGAACTTCAACCGCAAGCCGCTCGTGCAGATCGTCTATCTGCCCGAGAAAGGCCTGCCCGTCGCGCTGTGCGTGATGAAGGACGAACGACCCGATACCGCGCCCGGCCGTCGGCAGGTCGGCAACATGGACGTCGTGACCTGGCGCCGGGCCAGCCTGGCCTATGCCCTGATCGCGGCGTCCGGCGAGACGGACCTCGGCGCGCTCGGCGAGCGGATCGCCGCCGATGAACGATCGTAAGCAACACGAAGGGGCACGCCGAGGTTGTCGGCACCGCGATGTCGCGATGGGGCGATCCCGTGCGGCGCGCGACGCCGCCGCTACGGCTTCACCGCATCGCGGGTGCGTGCCGGCATGGTCCGAACAGGCGTGACGGCGCGGCGCGTACAAACGGATACACGCCGGACAAATCCCGGATACATCGCCCGTTTCTAATCGATGCATGGATCGGCCGACGGCCGTCCTCACGACGCGCGATACCTGAACCCGTGGCGGGATGCGCGCGACCGACGAATCGAAACCGCAGACGGTTGGGGGAAACTGGACATGTCAGAGAATCGGGTTCCGCGCGAACTTGCGCATGCGAACGGCGCACCAGTCAGCAACAACGTGAACATCCAGACGGCCGGCCCGCGCGGCCCCGCGTTGCTGCAGGACGTCTGGCTGATCGAGAAGCTCGCGCACTTCGATCGCGAAGTGATCCCGGAGCGCCGGATGCATGCGAAGGGCGCCGGCGCATACGGCACCTTCACCGTGACGCACGACATTTCCCGGTATACGAAGGCGAAACTGTTCTCCGGGATCGGCAAGCAGACGCCGATGTTCGTCCGCTTCTCGACGGTGGCCGGCGAGCGCGGCGCGGCCGATGCGGAGCGCGACATCCGCGGCTTCGCGCTGAAGTTCTACACCGAGGAAGGGAATTGGGATATCGTCGGCAACAATACGCCGGTGTTCTTCTTTCGCGATCCGCTGCGCTTTCCCGATCTCAATCATGCCGTCAAGCGCGACCCGCGCACGGGCATGCGCAGCGCGGAAAACAACTGGGATTTCTGGACGCTGCTTCCCGAGGCGCTGCACCAGGTGACGATCGTCATGAGCGAGCGCGGCATTCCGCGCTCGTACCGGCACATGCACGGCTTCGGCAGCCATACCTACAGCATGATCAATGCGTCGAACGAACGGACGTGGGTGAAATTCCACTACCGCTCGCAGCAAGGCATCGAGAATCTGACCGATGCGCAGGCCGAGGCGCTGATCGCGAAGGACCGCGAAACCCATCAGCGCGATCTGTACGACAGCATCGAGGCCGGCAATTTCCCGCGCTGGACGCTGTACATTCAGGTGATGACCGATGCGCAGGCGAAAGCGTTCCGGTTCAACCCGTTCGACCTGACCAAGGTATGGCCGAAGGCCGAATTTCCGCTGATCGAGGTCGGCGAATTCGAACTGAACCGCAATCCGGACAATTTCTTCGCCGAGACGGAGCAGGCCGCGTTCTCGCCCGCGAACGTCGTGCCGGGCATCGGCTATTCGCCCGACCGGATGTTGCAGGCGCGCCTCTTTTCCTACGGCGATGCGCAGCGATACCGGCTCGGCGTGAACTTCGCGCATATTCCGGTGAACGCGCCGAAGTGCCCGTTCCACAGCTACCACCGCGACGGTGCGATGCGCACCGACGGTAATCTCGGCGGCGCGCCCGCGTACTGGCCCAACAGCAGCGGCGCGTGGTCGGACCGGCCGCAACTGGACGAACCGCCGCTCGAACTCGACGGCGCGGCCGCGCACTGGGATCATCGCGTCGATGACGACCATTACCAGCAGCCCGGCGATTTGTTCCGGCTGATGGACGCGCGGCAGCGGCAGCGTTTGTTCGACACCACCGCGCGGCAGATTGCCGGCGTGTCGCCGGCGGTGCGGCAGCGTCACATCGACAACTGCTCGCGGGCGGACCCGGCGTACGGTGCAGGCATCGCCGCCGCGCTCGAGCGATTGTTCGCCGAACGGGAATGACCGGCGGTATCCGGCCGTGCGCAACGGCAAACGCCGCGACCCGGTGACGAAGCGGGCTGACGGGGGAGCGGTGCGGCGAACCTGCGCGGCGCAAGCGCGTTTGCATCGACCGCCGCCCGTCACGCGCGGGCGGCGGCCTTCGCTTCGAGCATCTTCACGAGCAGATGGAGCGTCCGGTTGACCGGCGTATCGATGCCCGCGGCCAGCCCGCGCCGCACGATCGCGCCATTCAGGTGGTCGATCTCGCACGGTTTGCCACGCGCGAGATCCTGCGCGGTGGACGAATACTGGCCGGCGGGAATCGTCGCTTCGATTTGCGCGACGATCTCCGCCGGCCCCTCGGTGAAATGGACGCCTTCGGCGGCCGCCACGGCGAGACACTCGGCGACGGCCGCGCCCATCGTCGCGCGCAGCGCGTCGCGATGCGGCATCTCGCCGAGCGGCAGATGCACGATCGCGGAAATTGCGTTGTACGCGCAATTCAGCATGAACTTGCGCCAGAGCGTGGCGCGTACGTCGTCGTCAATCCGGGTCGGAATGCCCGCTTCGCGCAGCACGTGGGCGAGCCGTTCGCTGGACGGCGACGCCTCGATCGCGAGATCGCCGCGGCCGTGGTGCAGCAAATAGCCCGGGCCGGCCATCTCGCTCGCCACGTAGACGGCAGCCGAAATGACGGGGCGGTCGAGCTCGGCGCGCAGCAGCGCGGCGTTGTCCACGCCGTTCTGCAGACTGACCACGATCGCGTGCGGGGCCAGCACGTCGCGCAACGCGCGTGCCGCGTCGGCGGTATCGCCGGACTTCACGCAGACGAGGACGACCTCGGCCGATCGGGCCGCGTCGGTCTGGATCGATGCGTCGACCGGCACGCGCTGGTCGAACGTGCGCGTATGCAGGCGCAGGCCGTGGGCGCGGATCGCGTCGACGTGAAGCGGCCGGCCAATGAACACGACATCGTGGCCGTGCAGCGCGAGCATGCCGCCGAAGTAGCAGCCGACCGCGCCGGCGCCGAGTACCGCAAACTGCATGATTGCTCCAGAGGGGAAACCGTCGACGTGTCATGCATGCGGTATCCGCATGTGACGGGCCGGGCCAACGGGCCCACCCATTGGTATAGAACACGCGAATCGCGCCAACTATTCCCGATGGGGCGGCGATCGGTCTCGAACGGTGCGCCGAATCATCGCCACGCAATGGAATGACCGCTACTGCTCAGGTGTTGTTAGCCAGTAGCACGCCATCGGCGTCTCCCGCTTCCCCTTCCTCCGGACCTTTTTCAGAAGATGAATTCCACCCATCCGCTTTCGCTTCCGGCCGTACCGAACCGCCCGCTGACCGGCAGCGATCACCGAACGCTCGTGCTCGCGGCGCTGGGCGGCGCGCTCGAGTTCTACGACTTCGTGATTTACGTGTTCTTCGCGGCCGTCATCGGCCAGCTGTTCTTTCCGCCGGCGATTCCCGACTGGCTGCGCCAGTTGCAGACCTTCGGCATTTTTGCCGCCGGCTATCTCGCGCGCCCGCTCGGCGGCGTGGTGCTGGCTCACTTCGGCGATCTCGTCGGCCGCAAGCGGATGTTCACGCTGAGCGTGATGCTGATGGCGCTGCCGACGCTCGCGATGGGCCTGCTGCCGACCTACGCGTCCCTCGGGATCGCCGCGCCCGTGCTGCTGCTGGTGTGCCGGCTGTTGCAGGGTGCGGCGGTGGGCGGCGAAGTGCCCGGCGCGTGGGTGTTCGTGGCCGAGCACGTGCCGCCGCGTCATGTCGGCTACGCGTGCGGGCTGCTCACGGGCGGCTTGACGCTCGGCATCCTGCTCGGCTCGCTGATCGCGTCCGCGATCAACCATCACTATTCGCCGGCCGCGATCGACGCGTATGCGTGGCGGCTGCCGTTCGTCGCCGGCGGGTTGTTCGGCGTGCTGTCGGCGCTGTTGCGGCGCTGGCTCGACGAAACGCCCGTATTCGTCGAAATGAAGCGGAACCGGGCGCTCGTCGCCGAGGCGCCGTTGAAGACGGTACTGCGCGACCACGGCCGCGCGGTGATCGCGTCGATGATTCTCACCTGGACGCTCACCGCGGCGATCGTCGTCGTGATCCTGATGACGCCGACGCTCGTCGCCAAGCGCTTCCATATCGCGCCCGCGCTCGCGCTGCAGGCCAATTCGGCCGCGACGTTCTGCCTGACGATCGGATGCGTCGTCGCCGGGGCGATCGCGGGGCGAATCGGCACGGCGCGCACGATCTTCGTCGGCTGCCTGTTGCTGGGCGCATCGTTCTGGTTGATGGCCGCGCGGCTCGCCGTCGATGCGTCGCTGCTGCTGCCGCTTTACGCGACGTGCGGCTTCTTCGTCGGTGCGGTCGCGGCCATTCCGGTCGCGATGGTGCGCGCGTTTCCGCCGGCCGTACGCTTTTCCGGCATCTCGTTTTCGTACAACGTCGCGTATGCGCTGTTTGGCGGCCTTACGCCGGTGTTCGTGTCGTTGATGCTGAAGACGAATCCGCACGCGCCGGAATTGTACGTAGGCGTGCTCTGTGTCGCCGGCGCGCTGACGGGTTTCGCGTTGCGTCCCGCGCGGTAGCACCGCGGCCGCGCCACGCACGGCGCGCGGCCTTCCGCATGTGCCGGCGCCGCGGCCCGTGGGCGTTCATGCAGGCGTGACACCGTGACGATGGCGGCGCTTGCCGGCGCCCGTGCGGGCCGCCGTCTCGTCCAGAATCGTCGCGGCGAATTCGACGGCCGCCGGCATCCGCGGGTCGTGCATCATCACGAATTCCATATCGGGCAGCCGCGGCAAGCCCTCGGGCGGCCCCAGTTCCCGCAGCGTGTCGTCGATCGCGCTGCGCGGCATCGGCGCGATCGCGATGCCGGCCCGTGCGAACGCCAGCACGCCGGCCACGCTCGGGCTTTCGCACGCGATCCGGTAGCGCATGCCGGCCAGCGCGAGCGCCTTGATCGCGGCGCCGCGGTATGGGCACGGATCGGGGAAGCACGCGAGCGGCACGTCGCCTTCCGGAAGCGGCTCGTGGCGCGCGAATGCCCAGGCGAGCGGCTCTTGCCACAACGTCGTGCCGTGGCCCGCGTGCGAGCAGCGGCTCCCGATCACGACATCGAATTCGCCGCGTGCGTGCCGGCGAAACAGGCTGTCGCCGATATCGACGGCGAGATCCAGCCGCAGGCCGCGCCGCGCGGCGCCATGGCGGCGCATCAGGGCGGGCAGCCAGCCGTCCGCGAAGTCCTCCGATACGCCGATCCGCAGCTTGACGTCGGCCGCTTGACCCGTTCCGAGCCTTGCCCGCGCTTCCTCGCTCAGGTTGAGCATCGCGCGCGCGTAGCCGAGCAGCGTTTCGCCATGCCCGGTCAGCGTGACGCTGCGCGTATTGCGCACGAGCAGCGCCTGCCCGACCTGTTCTTCGAGGCGAACGATCTGCGCGCTGACCGCGGACTGGCTGAGATTCAGCCGGCGCCCGGCGCCGGTGAAGCTGCGCACGTCGGCGACCGCGACGAACGTATGAAGCAGCGCCGTGTCGAGGGGAGGATTCATTCATCACCCGTTTGGGTTAATTCGATCAATTAATATCGTTTCCGGATTATAGGCCTACCCGCTAGGCTGCGAAGCACGGTGGGCGAGCGCGCATGGGGCGCGCCGCCGTCACTCCTGACAAGGACCGGCTCCATGACACGCGTGCTCTATATCGAGGGCTCACCCAACAAGGCCTATTCGGCATCCATCGAGGTGTGCGATGCATTTCTCGATACCTACCGGCAGGCTCATCCCGATCACGAGATCCGGAAGCTCGACATCTGGGATCTGCCGATGCCCGAATTCGACGGGGCCGCGCTCGCCGCGAAATATGCGGGATTGAGCGGCACGGCGTTGACGCAGGAGCAGGCGGCCGCGTGGCGGCAGATCGAACGGCTCGCGGCGCCGTTCCACGAAGCGGACAGGTTTCTGTTCGGCGTGCCGCTGTGGAATTTCAGCATTCCGTACAAGCTCAAGCATCTGATCGACGTGATCTCGCAGAAGGACGTGTTGTTCACGTTCGACGAAACGGGTTTTACCGGCAAGCTGGCCGGGAAAAAGGCGGCGGTAGTCTACGCGCGCGGGCTTGCCTATCAGTCGCCGGGGTCGTTTACGCCGGCCGCCGAGTTCGATCTGCAGCGCCCTTACATGGAAACGTGGCTCAAGTTCGTGGGCGTGACGGACATCACCGGGATCGTCGTCGAGCGCACGCTGTTCGGCTCGGACGGGAAGGTCGATCGGAGCCGGGCGATCGACGAAGCACGGGCGATCGCGCGTACGTTCTGAGGTTGCCGGCGCCGTGCATACGGGCGTCGTGCATACGAGCGCCGTGCATACGCGCGTCGGGCAATCGGCGCCGCGTATGCGCCGAGGGGCGAGCGTCAGCGCGCGCCACGTGCGATGGCGAGCGCGACGCCGAAGCCCACCAGCAGGCATCCGAACGTGCGGTCGATCCAGTGCCGCAGCGACAGCAGGCGATCGCGAACACGCGCGGCCGAGAAACAGATCGCCACGAGGCTGAACCAGCCGGCGTGTGCACCCGCGATGAATGCGCCGTAGCCGATCTGCACGATCAACGGCGTGTCGGGCCGGACAGCCTGCATGAACAGGCTGACGATGAATACCGTGGTTTTGGGGTTCAGCGCATTGGTCAGGAAGCCCGTGCGCAGCGCGGCGAGATCGGACAGCGGCGCGACGGCGGCGTCGGCTCGCGCATCGCCGGCTTTCGCTATGAGCATTCTTGCGCCGAGGTAGATCAGATAGATCGCGCCGATCAGCTTGACGGCATTGAAGAGCCACAGCGACTGACGGATCAGGAGCCCGACGCCCAGCAGCGTGTAGCTCACGTGGACGATCACGCCGAGCCCGATCCCGCATGCGGTGAGCACGCCGGCACGACGCGACAGCATCAGGCTGTTGCGCGTGACCATCGCGAAGTCCGGGCCGGGGCTGATGACGGCCAGCAGCGTAATGGTGACTGCGACTATCAATTCGGTCATGGCGTCGCTCCCGCGATCGATGTCTTGGTGGCACAATCCTACCCACCATGATTCATCGGGAAAAACGATGATTTCTGACCGGAATGGTGAGTCTGAATCACAATCGATCCGTACCGGCCTGCCGTCGCTGATGGCGCTGCGTTGTTTCGAGGCGGCGGCGCGCCACGAGAATTTCACCCGCGCGGCCGACGAGCTGTGCCTGACCCACGGCGCGGTCAGCCGCGCGGTGCGTCTGCTCGAGGACGATCTGGGCGTGGCGCTGTTCGAGCGGCGCAGTCGTCGCGTGTTCCTGACCGAGGCGGGCCGCACGCTCGCCCAGGCCGTCCACGATGGCCTGGGGCTGATGCGTCACGCCGCCCACACGTTGCGCGCCGAGGCCGCCCGTACGCGGCGGTCGGTCCTGTCATGCGAGCCGACGCTGCTGATGCGCTGGCTGATTCCGCGCTGGCCGGATTTCCAGGCGCGGCATGCAGGCGTCGACATCCATCTGGCCGCCGCGGGCGGGCCGTTCTCGTTCGACGGCGGTATCGACATGGCGATTCGTCGCAACGATTTCGCGTGGCCGGCGGCGTATCACGCCGAGCATCTGTTCGCCGAACGGGTGGGGCCGGTTTGCCGGCCGGACAAGGTCGGCGCGTGGTTTGCGTCGCGTCGCGGCGCCCGTGCGCTGAAGCACGACGCAGTGCTGCTGCATGCGCGGACGCGGCCGGACGCGTGGAATGCATGGGCGGTGGCCGCGAATCAGCCGGCCGCGGGCCGGCGCGGGCAGCGGTTCGATCACTTCTACTTCAGTTTGCAGGCGGCCGTCGCGGGGCTGGGGGTGGCGATCGGGCCGTGGCACCTGGTGCGCGACGATATCGAAAGCGGAGTACTGGTTGCCCCGATGGGATTTGTCGAGGATGGATCGGATTACTACCTGTTGACGCCGGCGCCGGTGGCGGACGGGAGTGCGCAGGCGGCGTTGCTGGGGTGGTTGAGGGCGATGGTCTGACGCGAGCCGCCGGGCGGGATTTCAAACGACCGGCGAAGACGCGTGCCCGGATGCGCGACGCGCCAATCGATGCCGGGCGCCGCGAGGGCCGGCACTTCGTTCGCGCCCGTATCGATATCGACGGCCCGGACAATATCGTCGCTGATCGAACAAACGCAACCGCGGATCGAAATAAAGAATGAATGTCGGGCCGATGCTTGCTCATGCCGGGCAGCGAACGGAAAATACGTCGATCGACGCACGTTCGCAAGCCCGTTATTCGCGTGAACAGCCCAGGCTCGACGCTGCGCAGGCCGGCCGGATGTCGGCCTGCTTTAACCGAAATGGCCCGTGGTGACGTGTGCGCCGCTAAAAGAATGCCGGTGCGTGCTTTATCGCTGCAACGAATGAGCGCCGGTGAAATCGCCGTCATTCTTCATCTTTTTGACGCGGCTTTTAACGGCACTCGTGCAAACCCGGGCGACGTCAGCGTGCCGCGGACATTTCCGGTCGCCTTTAAACCCGCATCCTTTACCCGACAGTCAATGACGAGACGAAGCCATGCCACTTCAAACCGGTAATTTATTCAGCGTCGAAGGGCGGCGCGGCGGCGACGAGCGAATCGACATGCTCGTGACGAGCTCGCGCGTGAATGTCGAGCGAATCGTATCGATGGGGCACGCGAGCCCGGACGGATTCTGGTATGACGACCCGCGGGCCGAATGGGTCGTGCTGCTGTCCGGTGCGGCCGTGCTCGAATTCGAAGAAAATGCAACGCGGCTCGACATGCACGCCGGAGATTACGTGCTGATCGAGCCGCATTGCCGCCATCGTGTCGCGTGGACGCATGACGAAGTGCCAACCGTCTGGCTTGCCGTCTATTACGAACGCTGAAGAAAGGATTGGCGTGCGGCACGCGCGGTCGATAGACCGGCGCGCGACATGCCGATCGGGCAAAACCTCGTCTACCGGTGCGGCCTTGGAATACCGCCGGTATCGATGCCCCAATCAATGCCGCAATCGCCGGACAGCGCGTTGAATCGCGCGCCGGCACAGGGCGGGAATCTTATTCCTGGATCAGGAATCGATTGCGATTCTTCGCATCCTTGATCCATGCGGGCGCGCGACCGCGGCCCGACCAGGTCGCCCCGGTCTTCGGATCGCGATACTTCGCCTGCACGGGGGCGCCCGCCTGTTTGGACGGCCGACCGCGGCGCGTACCGAAAATGTCTTTTTCGGTAATGCCGTATTCCGCGACTTTGGTGCGGATGTCGTCGACGATCGCCTGGAATTCCGCGACGCGCGCTGCTTCGGCTTTTTCGGCCAAAGCATCCATTTGGGCTTTCAGTTCCTTGTAAGTTGCCATATATCACTCTTCAGGTTGTGTCCATACATGATAGCGGTTTCAGCCCGAATGATGAAGAAAATTGCGCCGACTACGAATTCCATTGTCGATATGGCAATGCGCGACTGCTTCGAACACCTGAGAAGTGGTTCGATTGGATCGTTTGCGTCCGATCCTCTCATGCGGGACAAGCTTCGGAGACTCAATTATTCTTTATCTCTTTTCAGAAGGATTGGGGAATTCACTGATGAACAGGGATGACAGACTGAAACAGGTCGCCGCCGATTTGGGATTCGATCCGGACGAAACGATCCGCATTGGCGGAAAGTACACGCCGGTTCTGGTCGATGGCAGGACGGCCTACATTGCCGGCCAGATTCCGCGAATCGGGGAAGTCGTGCATTTCGTCGGTATCGTGGGCGAATCCGTTTCGCTGGACGACGGCCGCCGCGCGGCCGGTATCTCGGCGCTACGTGCGCTGTCGCTGATCCGCAACCGGTGCGGCACGCTCGATGCGATCGCGACGGTGCCGCGCATGACCGTGTACGTGCGAAGCGCACCGGGCTTCACGATGCAAAGCGAAGTGGCCGACGGCGCGTCGGACGTGTTGTACGCGGTGCTCGGCGACGCCGGTGTCCATACGCGCTCGTCGGTCGGCGTGCTGCAATTGCCGAAGGGCGCGGCGGTCGAAGCCGATTTCATCTTCGGGCTGAATCGCGGCGCCGCTGCCGGTTGATCCGGAGTGGCCGGGCCGACGGAACGAGCCGCTTCGCGGCGGTCGTCCATCCTTCGCGCCCGGCAACCGTCTTCGAATACGAACAGGGTTGACGGGGCGGCGGCGAACCGGTGTTCCCGGGTTGCTTCGGTGAACACACCATCGGACGTCGCCGCGAGATCGGCGTTGTCGCCGGAGATCGCGGCGCAACTGCTGGTCGGCACGACACGCCGCAGGCGACGGCGTGCGGTTTTGCCGTCTCGAGACGGTGCGCGTGCCGAGCCCCGCAGGATCGGCCAGCGCCTTCCGCGGATCGCCGACCGTGACCGTGAAGGGCGACGCGGGAGGGAACACCGTGCCGCAATCGGCCATCGCGTCGGCGTACGATCCGGGTTCGAGCAGGTCCGCGCGGAAGGAGCGGATCGTGCCGGGCTTGCCGGCGCTCCATTCGTCAGATGTGAAGCCCGCGCGATTCACCGCAACGCGCGCCATCGTGTTGCCGGGAAACGATCCGTCGCGCCGTGACGCACGCGCCGTCTTCCGCCGTTTTTCCACCCGGTCATTTCCGGAAGCCGTTCCCGGCCCATATCGGCCGGCATCCCCACTTTTGGGGATGCCGGCGCCGAGCGGTACGCCTACGATGGTCAACAAGGCACCGGAGACCGGATATCACCAGAACAATCGAGCAGGCCTGCCGTTTCGCGTCGATCGACGCGGTCGTCGCGTGCGCCGATGCGCCACGTGCGCGGTGCGTGGTTGGCGCCGCGGGTGATCGCGCATGGATCGCGGTAGGTCTGATGTCGTATTTCGGGGAATGTCAATCACTATGCTCGCACGAGACTATGTGGAACGAGAGCTCTCTCACATCCAGAGAATGGTGGCGATGCTGGACAGCGAGACGGACGTCGACGACGTGTCGATGTCGGGCGCGGGGCGCGTCCGGCATCCGCGCTACTGGCGCGGGCGTATCGAGGAACTGCTGTCGATGCCTAACGTGCCGCGTCACGTCAGAAAGCTGAGCGAAGCCGTGCTCGCGAAGATCGACGCGATGGAAGCGCGGTTCGCGGCGATGAAGTAAGCACATCGTCGGGCAGGGCAGCGAAACGCGGTCCATCGCGTCGTCGTCGCTGCTTTACCTGGCCGCCATCCCGCTCGGCCTGCACCGCGCAGGCAGTCGCCTGAGTCGACACGGATTGCGTCGCCGTGTCGAAAACGACCATTACGTCTGACGAGAAGCGGAAACAGACGTGGTATTTCGACCAAACCCGCATCGCCGATTTGAACAACCAGACCGATTGAGTAAGATGCGCGAACGGCGTTCGACATAAACGCACGGCGCGGGGTGGTCAGATGCAGACGAACGGGTTGATTCCATCGGCATGGATCGATGACGTCTACGCCGCGGCGTTGGGCGATCAACGATGGGAAGCGGTGCTGGACGGGCTGCGTTTGTCGGTCGGCGTACGCATGGCGACGCTGCTGTCGTTCGACGATGCGGCGCGGGTGCCGGCGATCGAGCGGGCGGCCGGCGACGATTCGTCATGGGTGGCCGCGTGCCACCGCAGCTACAACACCGAGTTCTACCTGTACGACCCGGTCGTGCCGGTTGCCGCCGACTGGCCGGCAGGGCGCTGGTTCGAGGACGTCAAGCACCTGTCGGTGCGGCAGCGCACACATGGCGTGTTCTATCGGGAATTCCTGCAGCCGTTCGGGCTCGGCAGCATCTCGGGCCTGTACATCCACCACGGCGAGCGCGCCGGCGCGTTCCTGAGCGTACAGAGCGGGCCCGACGCGCAGGGCCTGTCCGACGACCAGCGCCGCACCATCGAAATCATGGGCGCGCACATCAGCCGGGCGCTGCGGATCCACGCACGCATCGGCGAGCTCGAGGCGCGCGTGGCCGCCGCGGAATCCGCGCTCGACGCGGTGCCGGTGCCGGTGTTCCTGCTCGGCGCGCGACGCGAGTTGCGTTATACGAACCGCGCGGCCGATCAGCTGATCGCCGCGGAACCGGCGCTGCGGATCGTGAACGGGCGCTTTGCGCCGGAAGGCTGCGTCGACGATGCGCAATGGCGGCATGCGTTCGCGCGCGGCGGGCTGTTGCTGCGGCGCGCGACGGGCGAGCCGCTGCCCCTCGCGCTGATTCCCGTTCCCGAACAGTCGCGCCTCGCGCGTGAACGGCCCGGGGTCGCGGCGCTGATGACGGCCGCCGACCTGCGCTCGCCGGCCGCGCGCGCGCAGCGCTTGCGGGTGTTCTACGGGCTGTCGTCGGCCGAGGCCGATCTCGCCGTGCTGCTGTGCTGCGACGGGCGCTCGCCGCAGGAATGCGCGACGCTGCGCGGCGTGTCGATCGGCACGGTCCGCGCGCAGATCAAGTCGATCTACACGAAAACCGACGTGGCCCGCGCCGCGCAACTGACGTCACTGGTCATGCAGACCTGAGCGACCGATGCGCGCCGGCGCGGCCGCGTCGTGCTCTATCCGCCGCCGATTCCCTGCAGTATCTTGCCGGTCCCGCCGCAGACGGTGCACGGCTGGCCCTCCACCCGGCCGGTGCCGCGGCACACGCGGCACGTGTCCTCGCCGACGCCCGGCGCGTCCGCCGGGCCTTCGTCGCCGGCGTTCGGCGGGGTAGCCGGGTCGGGTGTCGCTGATGGCTTCGTGGTCGACATCACAGGCTCCTTTCGCGTGGCACGCTGTCCGGGCGAGCATCGCGCGTACCTGCCGGCCGGGTGGCGCGCGACGGCGACGGCTCGCTCGCGTGTCATAGCGCCGCTCCCGCGTGGACCCCGTACGGATTCGGCCGATCCATTCCAGGGAGCCCGACGAGCGCCTCGCTGCCGTAGGCGCGCCGGCCGGATCGATCGAATGCGTCGCGTGATCAGTCATCCTATAACGTGGACATGCGAAGCGAAAGAAGGCTGTCGGAGGCGGGGAGGCTGCGGCGCCAGCGTCCGACCGCCTGCTGATTCGCCCCCGGAAAACGTTTCTCGAAACAATTGAGATACTGGGAATACAGTTCCCCGATTTCTGCAAAAGACCCGTGATGGTAAAGGTTATAGGGGTATGCACCGAGTGAGTTAAACGATTAACCGACGTACATTCGCTCAACACATCATACGACGTATGACTCCGCGGTCCGACGAAGCGTCCCGGCGACGCAGGCGCGTGCCGACGGATCGCCGCACAACAACGATCGACCATCAAGGAGACTCACCATGAAGCACCGATTCACCGGCTCCCGTACCGCCCTGGCCGTTGCGCTGATGGCCGGCTTCGCGATGTCCGCGCACGCGCGCGTGTTCCGCTCGGCGGACGTGCACGGCGACAACTTCCCGACCAACATGGCCGTGAAGTTCATGGGCGAGGCATTGTCGAAGCAGACGGGCGGCAAGGATTCGATCAAGGTGTTCGGCAACAGCGCGCTCGGTTCGGAGAAGGACACGGTCGACCAGGTGCGGATCGGCGCGATCGACATGGCGCGCGTGAACGGCGCGTCGTTCAACGAGATCGTGCCGGAATCGCTGATCCCGTCGTTTCCGTTCCTGTTCCGCGACGTCGACCATTTCCGCAAGGCGATGTACGGCCCGGCCGGCCAGAAGATCCTCGACGCGTTCACCGCGAAGGGGATGATCGCGCTGACGTTTTACGAGAGCGGCGCGCGCTCGATCTACGCGAAGCGCCCGGTGCGCACGCCGGCCGACATGAAGGGGCTGAAGGTGCGCGTGCAACCGTCCGACCTGATGGTCGACGAGATCAAGGCGATGGGCGGCACGCCGACGCCGATGCCGTTCGCCGAGGTGTACACGGGGCTGAAGACGGGCCTCGTCGACGCGGCGGAAAACAACCTGCCGTCGTACGAGGAAACCAAGCACTACGAAGTGGCGCCCGATTACTCGGAGACTCAGCACGCGATGACGCCCGAAGTGCTCGTGTTCTCGAAGAAAGTCTGGGACACGCTGTCGCCGCAGGAGCAGGCGGCGATCAGGAAGGCGGCGGCCGATTCGGTTCCGTACTACCAGAAGCTGTGGACCGCGCGCGAGGCGTCCGCGCAGCAACTGGTGACGAAAGGCGGCGCGAAGATCGTGCCGGCCGCGCAGGTCGACCGCGCGGCGTTCGTGAAGGCGATGCAGCCGCTGTGGACCAAGTATGAGAAGACGCCGCAGATGAAGCAGATCGTCGACGAGATCGAGGCCACCAAGTGACGCGTCGCACTTCCCTGAACGGCGCGGCGGCCGCGGGCTCGCCGGCCGCCGCCCCGGACGGCGCGGGGCCCGCGCGGCCGCACGCCGCGCCGCTGTTGCGCTGCGTGAACGACGTGCTGTTCCGCGTGCTGGCGGGAATCGCGTCGGCGTGCCTCGCGGTGCTCACGGTGCTGGTGTTCTACGCGGTCGTGATGCGCTACGTGTTCGACAACGCGCCGGATTTCGTCGAACCGATCGCGCTGTTGCTCGTGATCGTGATCGCGATGTTCGGCGCGGCGATGAAGGTGCGCGACGGCGGGCATATCGGCCTCGATTCGCTGGTGCGCCGGCTGTCGCCGAAGGCGCGCACGGTCGTCATCGCGATTCAGCACCTGAGCCTGATCGCGTTCGCGATCATGATCGTGATCGGCTGCGGCAGCATGGCCGCCGAGACGATGGGCGACCGCATCCCGATCATCGGGCTGCCCGAAGGCGTGCGCTACCTGATCACGATGCCCGCGGCGGTTGCGATCATCCTCTTCTCGCTCGAGCACCTGCTCGCGCTTCGTCGTTCTTCGTCGGGACAATAACGCCATGGAACTCGCGATCCTGTCCGTCAGTTTTCTGATTTTTCTCGTCCTCGGTGTGCCCGTGTCGTTCGCGCTCGGCATTGCGTGCGTACTGACCTACATGGTCGAAGGCCTGCCGATCGCGACCGCGATGCAGGCGATGATCTCGGGGATGAACGCGTTCTCGTTCCTCGCGGTGCCGTTCTTCATCTTCTCCGGCGAACTGATGCTGCACGGCGGCATCGCGGACCGGATCCTGCGCTTCGCGCAGGCGACCGTCGGCCACTTCCGCGGCGGCCTCGGGATGGCGAACGTCGTCGCGTGCACGCTGTTCGGCGGCGTGTCGGGCTCGCCGACCGCCGATACGTCGGCGATGGGCGGCGTGGTGATTCCGCTGATGAAGCGCGAAGGCTACAGCGCGGCGTACGCGGTCAACGTGACGACGCATGCGTCGCTCGCCGGCGCGCTGATGCCGACGTCGACCAACATGATCATCTACGCGTTCGCCGCGCAGGGCATCACCGGGATGCTGCACGGCCAGCCGGTGAGCGGCGTGTCGATCGGCGACCTGTTGTTCTCGGGACTGTTGCCGGTGTTGTGGGTGATGGGCTTCGTGCTCGCCGCCGCGTACTGGCAGGCCGTGCGTCACGGCTATCCGCGCCGCGAGGACGGCTCGTCCGCGCTGCCGCGGTTTCCCGGCTGGTATGCGGTGCTGCGCAGCTTCGTCGGCGCGGTGCCCGGGCTGATGGTGATCGCGATCATCCTCGTGTGCGTCGCGAAGGGCATCGCCACCGCGACCGAAGCGGCCGCGATCGCCGTCGTGTATTCGCTCGTGCTGACCGCGGTGGTCTACCGCACGCTGACGGCCGAGAAGCTGCGCCGCGCGCTGTCGCATGCGGCGCGCACGACGGGCGTCGTGCTGCTGCTGATCGCGGTGTCCAACATGCTGCGCTTCCAGATGTCGTACCTGGAGATTCCGGATGCGATCGAAGGGCTGCTGAAGCAGTCGACCGCCGCGCCCTGGCTGATGCTGCTGTACATCAACATCATCCAGGTGTTCCTCGGCACGTTCGTCGACATGGCCGCGCACATCCTGATCACGACGCCGCTGTTCCTGCCGATCGCGATGGCGTGCGGGGTCGGGCCGGTGCAGTTCGGCATCATGCTGCTGCTGAACTGCTCGCTCGGCCTCGTGCACCCGCCGATCGGCTCGGTGCAGTTCGTCGGCTGCGCGATCGGCAACGTGTCGATCGGCGAGACGACGAAGATGGCGTGGCCGTACTACCTCGCGATCTTCAGTGCGATCAATATCGTCACGTACATGCCGTTCTTCTCGACCTGGCTGCCGAGCCTGATCAGCGGCCACGCGGTGTTCTGATCGCACGCTTCGCCCTTCGCGGCGCCGGACGACCGAGGTTGTCCGGCGCCGCGGTTGCATCCGCGCTTCACTTTCTTCACTTCACGTCACTTCCATGAAAACGACTCTCCTGCGGCGCGCCGTGGCGGCGGCCGCGTTGACGATGGTGGCTTCGTTGGCACACGCGGCGACGTATGCGTACGTGTCGAACAGCGACAGCCGCGACATCTCGGTGTTCGGCGTCGATACGGCGACCGGTGCGCTGACCGCGATCGAAACCGTGCCGGTCGGCGGCGCCGTGATGCCGATGGCGCTGTCGCCCGATCATCGGCGCCTGTACGCGGCATTGCGTTCGACACCGTATCGCGTCGTCAGCTTCGCGATCAATCCGCTCGACGGGCAGCTGAGCGAGCTGGGCCGCGCGCCGCTCGCGGACAGCATGGCGTACGTGTCGACCGATGCGTCGGGCCGTTACCTGTTCTCGGCGTCGTATGGCGGCAACCTGCTCGCGGTGAACCGGATCGGCGCGGACGGCGTGGCCGGCGACGTGCAGCAGACGGTGAAGACCGGCCCGATGGCGCATGCGATCCGCCCGTCGCCGGACGGCCGCTATGCGTTCGCGTCGGTGCTCGGCGCCGACGCGTGGCTGCGCTTGCCGTTCGATGCGTCGACCGGCACGCTGACCGACACGGGCGAGCCTGCGTATCGGCTGCCGGAGAAATCCGGTCCACGCCATTTCGTGTTCTCGTCGAACGGGCGGTTCGCCTACCTGATCGACGAACTCGACGGCAAGCTGCACGTGCTCGCGCTGTCGCACGGCGGCGCCGATGCGCGGGCGATCCAGACCGTGTCGATCCTGCCGCCCGATTTTCACGGCGACAAGCCGTGGGGCGCCGACCTGCATCTGACGCCGGACGGGCGCTTCCTGTACGCATCGGAGCGCACGTCGAGCACGCTCGCCGCGTATCGCGTCGATGCGAAGTCGGGCACGCTCGCGCGGATCGGCACGTTCGCGACCGAACCGCAGCCGCGCGGCTTTGCGATCGATCCGTCGGGCAGGTATCTGCTCGCGGCCGGGCAACTGTCGCCGACGTTGGCCGTGTACCGAATCGATCGCGTTACCGGGCATCTCGACGCAATCGGCAAGTATCCGGTCGGCAAGGGCGCAAACTGGGTCGAGATCGTCACGTACGACGGGACGAACTGATTCGGTATGCGGCGCAACGGGCGGCATCGATCGCGTGCCGCCCGTTTCGCGAACGGAATGCAACCGCACTCGCGCACTCGCCCGCGCCGCGAACTACCGGTCGATCGACTCAAGTTGGAGCAGCCGCCGTCGTTAACCGATAAGGGATAACTTCGGGAGTCGATTCGCCATGCGTGATCTGAAAGTGAAAAGCAGTCTGCTTGCCGTGCTCGCCGCGTTCGCCGCGATGATCGTCGTCGGCGGCATCGTCGGGATCGTCGCGCTCGGCAACGCGAACACGAACGCGAAGCGCCTGCACGAAATCGCGACGCAGACGTCGCTCGTCAACGACGCTTACAAGGACAGCACGCGTACCCGCTCGGCGCTCGTCCGTGCGTATTCGGCGCTGAAGGAGCACGACGATCCGGCGCAGCGCGACTCGGCGCTGCAAAGCGCGCAACGCACGTTCGATCTTTCCGCGAAGGAAACGCAGGCGTTCAAGGATGCCGCACCGGTCGGCAACCTCGGCGCGGACCTGAAGCAGGCGCTCGTCGAGTCGTCGACGCATCTCGCGAGCGTGCTCGCGCGTGCGGCCGACGCGCTGCGCAACGGCGACACCGCCGCGTATGCGGCAATCAACGACAAGGAGATCACGCTCGCCGGCCAGGTGTATTCGGCGAACGTCGAGAAATTCCAGCGCATGGCCAACCAGCTCGCACAAGACTCGATCGACGCCGACAACGCCGCCTATACGCGCATCATCGCGATGGTCGGGATCGGCGTCGCGCTGGCGCTCGCGCTGATCGTCGCGACGCACTTCGCGCTGCGCGCGATCGTGTCGCGGCCGCTCGCGAACGCGGCCGCGCTGCTCGACTGCATCGCATCGAACGACCTGACCGTGACGGTGCCCGATGCCGGTCGAAACGAAATCGGCCAGCTGTTCGCGGCGATGAAGCGGATGCAGACGGGGCTCGCGGCGACCGTCACCGGCATGCGCGACAGCAGCGATGCGATCCATACGGCCGCACGCGAGATCGCGGCCGGCAACCTCGACCTGTCGAGCCGTACCGAGCAGCAGTCGGCGTCGCTTGAGGAAACGGCCGCGAGCATGGAGCAGTTGACGTCGACGGTGCGCCAGAACGCGGACAATGCGCAGCAGGCGAGCACGCTCGCGGCAAGCGCGGCGGACCTCGCGCAGCACGGCGGCGAACTGGTCGGCCGCGCGGTCGACATGATGGGTGTGATCAACGCGAGCTCGCAGAAGATCGCGGAGATCACCGGGATGATCGACGGGATCGCCTTCCAGACCAATATCCTCGCGCTCAACGCGGCGGTCGAATCGGCTCGCGCGGGCGAACACGGGCGCGGCTTCGCGGTCGTCGCGGGCGAGGTGCGCACGCTGGCGCAACGCAGCGCGAGCGCCGCGCGGGAGATCCGGCAGTTGATCGGCGCGTCGATCGACGACGTGCGCGACGGCAACGCGCTCGTGACGCAGGCAGGGCGAGCGATGGACGAGATCGTGTCGTCGGTGCGACGCGTGGCGACGATCATGACCGAGATCACGACGGCCACCGTCGAGCAGAGCGCGGGCATCGACCAGGTCGGCCAGGCCGTCACGCAGATGGATCAGATGACGCAGCAGAACGCGGCGCTGGTCGAACAGGCCAGTGCCGCCGCGACGGCGCTTGAGCAGCAGGCCGGGTCGATGCAGGTCGCGATGTCGGTCTTCCGGGTGGCGCGGGCGGGGTGAGCCGCCTGCCGACGCGGCCGTGTTCGGCGCGCCGCGTGAAGCGGTGTGGGTCATCGGCATCGGCGCCGGTAGCAGCAGTCCCGCTTGTATCGACATCGACGACGACCGTGTGCGGCCGCTCGTCACGACCGCACGGAGCGACGCGAACGCTCACCTAACCCGGTGGTGCATCGCGCTCGGCATCGCCGTCCGATGCGTCATCGCCCGACCGATCGTTGCGCCAGTGCGCAAGCTCGCGCCACAGCGCCGGCCGCGCATGGTCACGCGGCGGCAATTCAATGACATACGCGACGCCACGTACGTTGACCACCGCCCCCGAGTCGGGCAGCGCGGGAATGCCCGCGGACGACGGATCGTCGTCCGGCTCGGCGGCGACGGTTGGGCAGGGCGGGCATGGCGACATCATGCGAATTCTCCGTGGGGTGTCGAAGCGGTGCATCAGTAACGGACCCGCCCGACCAGGCCGAGCGGGTCGATCGCGTGCTGGACGGCGCCGGCGAGTTGCCGTTGCGCGGCCGGCACGTGCTTGCGGTAGTACGCGATATTGACCGGCCCGACGCCATGCTCGGCGCTGAAGCAGCCGCCTGCCTGCACGACGCGGTCGTACAGTGCGCCGCGCAGCGCCACCTGCTGCAGCGGCCCGTAGCGATGCGCGTCGGCATGCGGGATCGACACGACGAGATGGCAGCCGCCGTCGCCGAAATGTCCGAACGCATGACAGCGCAGCGACGGATGCGCGGCGGCGAGCCACCGCTCGGCATCGGCGACGAATCCGGCCAGCGCGCCGCGCGGAAACGACACGTCGAACGACAGCGGCACGCCGTCCTGCGCGACGGCGGCCGGCAGCGCGTCGCGAATCCGCCAGAACCGTTCCGCCGGCGCGCACGCCGCGTCGAGCACCGCGCGATCGCTTGCGAGCGCGTCGAGCGTCGCGACGGCGCGCTCCTCCAGCAGCGCATCGAGCCCCGGCATGCCGGTCGCGATCTCGACGAGTGCGTAGCAGGCGGCCGTGCCGGCCTCGAACGGCGCGCGCAATGCGGGAAACGCGGCGGCGACGCAACCGACCGCCGCCGCCGACATGAATTCGAACGCCGACAGCATCTCGCCGAATGCGCGTTCGAACGCGAGCAGGCCGGCGAGCGCGGCGTCGTACGACGCGAACGCGACGAACATCGCGCACGACGACCGTTCGAGCGGCGCGAGCGCGAACGATACGGCGGTGACGAGCCCGTTCGCGCCATTCGCGCCGATGAAGCATTGCGCGACGTCGAAGCCCGCGTTGCGCTTGCGCAGCGGCGCGAGCGCGTCGATCACGGTGCCGGCTTCGTCCGCCAGCACGACTTCGACGCCGAGCACGTGACGGCGCACGTCGCCGTACTTGATCAGGCGGCTGCCGCCCGCGTTCGCGCCGACGAGGCCGCCGGCCGCCGGATCGCTGCCGAGATCGATCGGCACGCAGAGCCCGGCTTCGCCCGCGACGCGATTGATGTCGGACAGCCGCACGCCGGCCTCGACCGTGATGCTGCGGTTGGCCGGATCGAACGCGCGAACGGCGCGCATCCGCTCGAACGACACCACGCATTGCGTGCCGCTTCGATCGGGCACGGCCGCGCCGACGAGGCCCGTGCGCGCACCTTGGGCGACGAGCGCGATCCGGTGCGCGACGGCGGCGCGAACGAGCGCGCGCACGTCGGCGGTCGATGCCGGCCGCGCGACGCCGAGCGGCACGCCGCCGTGATGCAGGACGTCGGTCGCATACGGCTCGCATGTGGCGCCTTCGAGCCAGCCGTCGCCGAGCGCCGCGGCGAGCGCGTGCCGCGGCGCGGCGTGTGCCGCGTGTGCGGGCAGCGCGTTCATCGTCAGCTTGCCCGCGTGAGCTGCCTGCGCAGCCGGCCGCGTACGACGACCAGCGCGATCAGCGGCACGACGCCGCCCCACAGCGGGCTGTGGCGCATCGCGATCGACACCGCGAGCGCGACGACGGTGACGGCGAGCAGCACGAGCGATAGCGAACGCGCCCGCGCGCGATCGACGAGCGTGCCGTCGACGAAGCCGCCGTCCGACCACGCGGTATGCACGATGCCGACCACCAGCACACAGACGAGCATCGCGGCCGGCCCGAGTTCCTCGCCCCACAGACGGCTACCTGTCGGCGAAACTAGCGCGAGCACCGCGCCGATCACGAGGAACAGGTCGACGCCGAGCGCGATGCTGTTGCGCTCCGCGCGGCGCATCAGCCACGCGCCGTGCACGAGCGCGAGCACGCCGCCGATCAGGAACGCGTGGGTCCAGCGCAGGTCCGGCTGTTCGGGGCCGAGCCGGCCGTAGAACAGGAACACGATCGCCGGCAGGAAGTTGCTCGCGTGCAGCAGGTAGCCGGTTATGGGATGGGTCGATTTCATCTGTGTCTCTCCTTCGTCGAAACAGCGGGGCGACGCGTCACGCGTCGTGCCACCGGAACAGCCGCGCGGCGGCGAACAGGAACAGCGCGGTGCACGCGGTCATGCCGAGCAGTTGCGGCGCGAGCTGCGCGTACGGCGCGCCGTCGACCAGCGCGCCGCGCAGCGCGACCGCGAACTGGTTGGTCGGCAGGAACGCGAGCCCGGCCTTCAGCCACGCGGGCGCGTCGTGCATCGGGATCGTCAGGTCGCTGAAGAACAGCAGCGGGTAGTAGGTGACGTTGCACGCGAGCTCGGCGGCCGCGAGCGAGCGCGTGCGGCTGGCGAGCAGCACGCCGATGCTCAGCACCATCGCCGCGCCGAGCAGCACGATCGGCAACGCGCGCAGCCCGTCCGGCGTCGCGATCGGCAGCGCGATGCCGAACGCGACGCGCGCGACCGTCAGCAGCACGAGCGCCGACAGCGCCATCATCGCCATCCGCGCGACGATCAGCGCGGCGAGGAACACGCCGCGCGACACCGGGAAGCACACGTACAGCTTGAACGTATTGCGCTCGCGCAGCGCGGCGATCGCGGTGGTCGTCGAGTTCAGGCCGATCGCCATGAACGCCATCACCAGGATGCCGGTCGCGAAGAACGCGCCGTAGTCGAACGGGCGGCGCGTGGGCGCCGCGTTCTCGAAGCGCGCCTGCGCGGCCGGCAGCCCGAGCCGCTGCGCGGCGCAGCGCGCGAGCGCGATCTCGACGACGCGTGACGCGGCCTTGACCGCGAGCGAGCCGTTGAAGTCGTAGCGGATCGTCGCCGGCGTGCGCTCGTCGGCGCCGAGCACGACGGTCACGCGCTCGGCCGGCGCGCCGCGGCCGCCGAAGGTCGCCTTCACCGTGTCGCTGTGCGACAGGCTGGCGACGATCTGCGCCTGGCACGCCTGGTTGTACGGCGTCGCGCCGCCGGGCAACTCGAACGCGATGTCGGCCGTGCCGAGCGAACCCGAGCCGCCGAACGCGAACAGCATCACGCTCAGCAGGAACACGGGGAACACGAGCGTCCAGAACAGCGACGAGCGGCTGCGCAGGTAGCCGAGCAGCTCGTTGCGCACGAGGATCAGGAACACCTTAGTCATGGCTCGGGCCCTCGGTGCACAGGCGCAGCAGGTCGCCCAGCGTGCTCGGCGCGAGCGCGAGATGCTGGATGCCCCGTTCGCCGACGATCCGGTGCACGTTCGGATGCAGCGTCGCATCGCCGAACGCCTCGACCACGTGCGCGGCCGACACACGCACGCCGGTCACGCCGGGCAGCGCCGCGAGCCGCTTGCGCAGCGCGCGCGCATCGGCCTCGTCGCGGCAATGCAGGACCGCGCGCGCATCGCCGACGAGCTCGGCGCGCAGCGTGTCCTGGTCGCCCTGGTAGCGCACGCCGCCGTCGCGCACCCACACGAGATCGTCGACCACGCTCAGTTCTTCCTCGGAATGGCAGATCATCGCGATGCTCGTACCGCTTGCGCGGTGGCGCAGCAGGTCGATCACGACGCCCGCGTAGCGGCGGTCGAGGCCCGTGAACGGTTCGTCGAGCACGGCCAGCTCGGGCCGATGCGCGAGCGCGACGTAGAGGTCCACGCGCTGGCGCTGCCCCTTCGACAGCGCACGGCACGGCTTGTCGAGCAGTTCGGCGATGCCGAGCGCGTCGGCGATCGCCGCATCGGTGTGCGCGTACATCGCGCGGTGCAGCGCGACGATCTCCGACACGCGCAGGTGATCGGGATACTCGACCTTCTGCAATTGCGCGCCGATCCGCTGCAGCGAGCGCGAATCGCGCATGAAGCGTTCGGCCGGCACGTCGAGCACGCGCACGTCGCTGCCGCCGCGCCGGAAGCCGAGCAGCGTTTCGAGCAGCGTGGTCTTGCCGGAGCCGTTCGGCCCGACGATCGCGGTGATCGCGCCGAGCCGGAACCGCACGTGGCGCGCGGAGAAGCGGAAATCGCCGGCCGCGACGTCGATCGCGCGCGCGCCGAGCGCCGCGCCCGGCGCATGCGCGTCGGGCAGCGGCGGCGTGCCCGCGCGCCGCGGCCGGTCGAACGCGGCGGGCGGGCCGAACATCGCGCGCACGGACGCAAGAAACGAAACGCTCATCGTCGGCATCCTCAGTCGAACAGCATGACCTGCGTGTCGCGCACGCCGCGGTACGGGTTGCGGCCGTGCGCGACCAGCATGTTGTCGACGACGAGCACGTCGCCGGCCTGCCACGGGAACGCCCGTTCCTCTTCGTCGAGCGCGTCGTAGATCGCCACCAGATCGTCGAACGGCATCGGCGAGCCGTCGCCGTAGCGGATCTCGTACGGAAACGCGGCGCGCGTGCCGTACATGCGCTGCAGGTAGCGATAGCTGAGCGCGCCCATCGAGCGCGGGTTCGGGTGCTGCGCGCTCGCCTGGTTGAACCACACCGTCTCGCCGGTGCGCGGATGCGTGCGCAGCGCGCTGCCGACGTGCGATACGGTCACGCTGCCGTCGTCGAGCCAGCGGCAGCCGACGCCGCGTTCCGCGCACAGCCGTTCGACTTCGTCGCGCGCCGTCGTGCCGAATGCGTCGTCCCACGGCCGGTGGTACGCGGCGAACGGCAGGTTCGGATTGGCGGCGAGGCCGTCCGCGCGGTCGCCCGGCGCCGCGAAATTGCGCAGGTACATCACGCCGCGTTCCGCAAACCGCGCGCGCAGCGCGGCCGGCACGCGCGCGGTCACGCGGCGCATGTCGCAGATCGGCGTTTCGCCGCCCGCGTCGGCCGGCTGCCGGCAATAGAACGCGACGAGGCGCGGGAATGCGGGCATGTAGGCCATCTCCTGGTGCAGCCCGATCTTGAACGGCGGCGGCATGCGGGTCGACTCGTAGACCTGGCCGTCGATCTGCCGGCGCGGTGCGGCGCCGGCCGTGTAGCCGTTCGCGTGCGCCGGGTAGAGCGCGCCGAGGCGGCCGAACGCGGCGGTGTCGGGTACCGCGAAGCCGCGCCACAGCAGCGCGCCGCACGCATCGAGCAGCGTGTCGATCGTGTCGAGCCGCGAGCGGTACCACGCGACGAACGTCTCCGGCGACGTCGCGAGTTCGGCGCTGCGCGGGCTCACGCACAGCGGCAGCGTCGCGCCGGGCGCGACCGGCGCGCAGTGCACGTCGTCGGCGCCGAGCCGCACGGCGGCATGTGCGGCGAGGAAGGCGAGATCGGTCATCGCTCAGGCCAGCGCCGGTTTCTTCAGCAGGATTTCGAAGCCGAGCGCGCCGAGCCCCGCGCTCGGGCTGTAGATCGACGCAACCTGCGTCAGACCGGCTTCGGCCACCAGCGCATGCGCCTCGTCGAGCGTGATCTTTTCCTCGACGTGGGTCGGCGGATAGTCGGCGGCCGCGCGCATCTCGGTGAAGCGGTCGAGCAGGTGCTGCGGCGCGTCGCGGCGCATGTCGTGCACGAGCGCGATGCCGCCCGGCTCCAGCACGCGGTACATCTCGGTGAGGCTCAACGCCTTGTCGGGCAGATGGTGCAGCGTCGCGCGGCCGACCGCCATCGTCAGCGTGCCGGCGTCGAACGGCAGCGCGAGCGCGTCGCCGACGCGCATCTCGATCGTGTCGTCGAGCCCGAGTTCGCGAATGCGCGGGCGGCCTTCGTCGAGCATTGCCGGATCGAGGTCGATGCCGACGTAGCGCCAGCCGCGCATCGCCGGATCGGTCGCGAGCCGCACCGGCACGACGCCGGTGGCCGTGCCGATGTCGGCGATCGTGCCGGGCGTCATCCCGCGCGCGAGCTGGCGGATGCGGCTGATGAACAGCAGGTCCCACGGTTCGAGCGTTTCGGTGGCGAAGCGATCGTAGTCGTTCGCCGGGCGCAGGTTCTTGAGCAGCATGACGTTCCTTGTGCGAAAGGGTGAGGGTTCACAGCCAGCCGACCGGCACGGCGGCCAGCAGCCGTCGCGCGGTCGCGCTGTTGACGCCGAACGCCGGGCGGCGGCGCCGTTCCACCGCATGCGCGGCCATCGCCGCGATGCGCGCGCCGAGGCCGACACCGACGCCCCACGACGGCGCGGCGACGCCGAGTTCGAGCAGCGTCGCGGCGGTCAGGAAATCGATGTTCGGCCGCAGCGCGCGGCGCGCGTCGGCCTGCGCGCGGCACGCGTCGAATAGCGTCACGTAGCCGCCGCCGAAGCCGCAAGCCGCGAACCGACCGCGCATGTGCGGCGGACGCGGATCGGCGACGAACAGCGGATGGCCGAAGCCGTACAGCGTGCGTTTCGCGTCGAGCGCCGCGTCGATCGCCGCGCGCCCGGCTGCGTCGAGCGCGGCCGACGGTGCGCCGGCGCCGCCGGGCACCGATCGCGCGAGCGCCGCGAGCCACTGCATCGCTTCGAGCGCCGCGCCGACGTGCGACGGCCCGCTCGCGAGGAAGCCGGACGCGATCGCCTGCGTCAGCGTGACGCCGGTGCCGATCGCCACGCGCGGCGCGAGCACGGTCGGTGTGATGTAGCCGAAGCCGGCGTGCCACGCGACGAGCAGCATGTCCATCGCGGCTTGCGCCGGCGCGTCGTGGCGCGTCGCGCCGGTCAGCACGAGCATGCGTTGCGCTTGGGTCCGTGCTGCATCGAGCGCCGTGCCGCCGCCGGCGCGCGGGCCGGCGGCGAACGGCCGGCCCTCGATCGCCGCGTGCAGCAGGAACGGCGCGGCGGCCGCGCACAGCAGCATCGTGTCGAGATCGGCATCGTCCGGCGCCGGGCCGCGCATGCGTTCGAGCACGTCGTCGAGGCCGCGCAGCAGGCCGGACGCGGCCGCGAACACCGGCGCGACGCCCGCCGCACCGAGGTCGGCCGCGACCGACTGGGCGACCGAGCCGGGCGCCAGCGCGTCGGCGAACGCGGCGAGCCGCGCGGCGATCGCGTCCTCGTGCGCGCGATGGTCGGCGCGGCCGGGCGCGACGTCGAACCACAGATGCGCGAGCGCGCCTTCGAACGTCGTCGCGCCGATCAGCGCGTTCAGGTCGAGATCGCGCACGCGCAGCGCTTCGGGGTCGAGCGTCGCGCCGTCGATGTCGGTGCCGCGATGGCGCGTCGTCGGGCGGCCGAGCAGGTTGCGCGGCGCATCGGCGGTCGGGGCGGCGGGGATGCCGGAATCGAGCGTCGTGTCCATGTCATTCCGCCGCGGCGAGTTCGTCGCTGCTGACGCTGATCGCCGCGTGCGCCATCGCGGCGATCACGGCCGCGTGCTGGTCGACGACGGGCAGCACGTTCGCGAAGTAGTAGCGCGCGCTTTTCAGCTTGCCGCGATAGAACGCGAGCTCGGCCGGCATGTCGGCCGTTTCCGGCGCATCGAGCCGGCGCGCGGCGATCGTCGCCGATTCGAGCAGCACCCACGCCGACGTGACCACGCCGAACATCTCCAGAAAGCGCGTGTAGAACTGGCTGCTGCGATGCGTGTGGCCGTCCTGCACGTCGCGCGCGATGTCGTCGAGCGCGGCGGCGATCCGGTCGGCGCCCGCGCGCAGCGCGTCGAACAGCGGCCGCAGCTCCGCCTGCGTGCCGGCCTGATGCTGCTGCGCGAGGAACGCGTCGAGTTCGTCGCGGTAGTACTGGATCAGCCGCGAATGGCGGCCGAAGCCGAGCTTGTCGCGCACGAGGTCCTGCGCCTGGATGTAGTTCGTGCCTTCCCAGATCGACAGGATCTTCACGTCGCGCGCATTCTGCTCGACGGGGCTCGCGTCGGTATAGCCGAGCCCGCCATGCACCTGGATCGCGGTCTCGCAGATGCGCCATGCCTGGTCGGAGATGAACGCCTTGCAGATCGGCGTCAGCAGCAGTTGCAGCTTGCGGTGGCGCTCGATCTCGGCCGGGTCGGCGTCGGGCGTCGCTTCGAGCATCGCCGCGCGCGTCGCGGTCGCGGCGAGCTTGCCGAGCAGGCCGCGGCAACCGTCGACGCGGCTTTTCATGTCGACCAGCATGCGCTGCACGTCCGCGTGCTCGACGATCGCGACGCGCGCGGCGTTCGTGTTCGACGCGCGCTCGATCGGCCGCCCCTGCAGCCGGCGGCCCGCATACTCGACCGCGTGCAGGTACGCGCTCGACGCGACGCCGACGCCGAACATCCCGGTACTCATCCGCGCCTGGTTCATCAGCGGCATCAACTGCAGCAGGCCGACGTTGCGCCGGCCGCCGAGCAGCCAGCCTTTCGTCGTGCCGTTCGCGCCGAACACCAGATGCGTGTTCGCGCAGCCCTTGAGCCCCATCTTGCGCGGCAGGCCGATGCAGTCGACATGGTTCGGCCGCAGCTCGCCGGTCTCTTCGTCCGGCCAGAAGCGCGGCACGACGAGGCACGACAGCGAGAATGAATCCGGCGATGCGGTATCGATGCGCCCGAGCACGAAATACAGCGTGTTTTCCGTCAGCTCGTGCATGCCGGCCGAGATGTAGACCTTCTCGCCGTCGATCGCGTAGATATCGCGTTCGAGCGGCGTCGCGCGCAGCGCGACCGCGGTGAGGTCGGTGCCGGCCTGCGGTTCGGTCGCGCAGAAGCACGCGTCCCAGCGGTACGCTTCGAGCGGCGCGATCAGCGCCTTCTGATGCGGCGTGCCGTGCATCTGCAGCAGCTTGACCGCGGGGCGCGTGAAACCGCCGTACGTCATGAACGACGGATTCGCGCCCATGAACATCTCGTAGATCATCTGCGTGACGATCGGCGGCAGCCCGTGCGCGGTGCCGAACAGCGTGTTCGACCACTCGTCGCGAAAACGTGCCCACAGCGCATGGAAATGCGAAGGAATCCGTACCTGGCCGTCGTCGAGCAGCGTGCAGCCCTCGACGTCCGCCTGCTGGTAGCTGCGCCCGAGGTCGAGCGCGAAGTCGCGCGCGCGTTCGAGCAGCGCGTCGACGGACGCACGATCGTGCGCGCTGTACGGCCCGTGTTCGAGAAAGTGCCGGTCGGCCTCGAACAGTTCCCACAGAAAGAAGCGCAACTCGCGCAGGCTGACTTTGTATGCGCTCATCATGCGTCTCCTTCGATATCGAGCGCGGCGTCGAGGCCGCCGGCCAGATCGACGACGGCCGCCGCCGCCGCGCCATGCAGCGCCGCGTCCCAGACGAGCACCGTGCGGCGTTCGCCTTCATCGAGCGCGCCCGCGAGCCGGATCAGCGCGGCGGCCGATTCGGCCGACGACAGATGGCCGGCCCCGTCGTGCTGGATGCGCGCGCCGACCGGGATCGACGCGGCGTCGGCCACGCGTGCCGCGAAGCCGGGATCGAAGCCCGGCGGCACGCACCAGTCGATCTGGTTCGCGCGCAGGTTGGCCTGGTCGAGCGCGCGGCGGATCGCGCGGGCGGCGACCGGCGCGAGCGTGTCGCGCAGCGCGGCCGGCGCATCGGCCCACGGATCGGCGACCGATGGCCCGAACTCCATCGCGACGGCGCGCACGCCTCCCCACGCGGCCGGCTCCGGCGCCGGCCCCGCGCGCGACACGAGCAGCGCGGCGGCCGCATCGCCGTAACCGACCAGATCGCCGAACTGGCGGAAGAACGGGTAGAGCCACTTGTCACTGAGGATCACGAGCGCCTGGTCGCCTTCGTCGAGCAGCAGCCCGTCGAGCAGCATCAGCGCCGAATACCAGCCGAGCGTGCCGTTCTGGCCGAGCGCGAACGGCGTCACGCGCTGGAGCCCGAGTTCGTACTGCATGCGGCCGACGACCGAGTCGCCGATGCCTTCGTTGAGCGCGCAACTGGCGACGATCAGATGCGTCGTGCGCGCGAGCGCGCCGGAGCCGAGCTGGTCGCGCAGGTCGAGCGCCGCATCGGCGGCGAGATCGGCGAGGCTGCGCCCCGGCGGCGCGACGCGCAGCGCGGGCCGGCCGCCCGGCGCGAGGCGCGTGCCTTCGTCGGGCGTCAGCGCGCCCATGCCGCGCGGCCGCGCAAAGCGCGCCTGCGGCAGCAGCAGATGGCGGTAGCCGGGATGGCGCTCCTGCGCCTGGATCGCGCTGAACACGACGGCGGGCGGCAGCACCACGACGCCGCCGGACAATGCAAGCGTGCCGGGCGCGGCGACGCGCGGCGCGCCGACACAGGGTTCATCGAGCGTCGACGGGGTCATGCGGCGGTCTCCTCGAGGTTCGGGCGCGCGAACGCGTCGCGATACTGCGCTTTCAGCGCCGGTCGGTCGATCTTGCCGTTCGGGTTGCGCGGCAACGCCGGCAGCGGCTCGACGACGAGCGGGTTCATGTAGGTGGGCAACGCGTCGCGGCACGCGCGGGCGATGTCGATGCGGCACGCGTCGGCGTCGAGCGTCGACACGACGCATGCGGCGATCGCCTCGCCGAGCGCCGGATGCGGAACCCCGAATACCGCGGCCTCGCGGATGTGCGGCAGCGCGAACAGCACGTCCTCGACCTCGGTCGGGCTCACGCGATAGCCCGACGTCTTGATCATGTCGTCGCCGCGCGCGACGAAGTACAGGTAGCCGTCCGCGTCGCGCCGCACGATGTCGCCGGACCATACGGCGACGTCCGGGCGCGGAATCTCGCCGTGCCGGCGCGGCAGCGGGCGAAAGCGCTGCGCCGTCAGCTCGGGCCGGTTCCAGTAGCCGAGCGTGACGAATGCGCCGCGATGCACGAGTTCGCCGGGCTCGTCGGCCGCGCATTCGCTGCCGTCCGCGCGCAGCACGAGGATTTCCGCGTTCGGCACGGCCTTGCCGATCGACGTCGGGCGCAGCGCGGCATCCGCGGGCGGCAGGTACGTCGAGCGGAATGCCTCGGTCAGCCCGTACATCAGGTACGGCGACGCGTGCGTGAACAGCGCCTGCAGACGGTGCAGCAGCGGCGTCGCGAGATGGCCGCCGGTGTTCGCGAAGCGGCGGATCCGCGTGCGCGCGGCGTCGCTCCAGCCGGCCGACGCGAGCTGCATCCACAGCGGCGGCACGCCGGTGATCGACGTGACGCCGAACGCGTCGCAATGGCGCGGCACTTCGGCCGGCTGCAGGAAGTCGAGCGGCGTGTAGCACGCGCCGGACGCGAGCGCGGTCGTCAGCTGGCTCAGGCCCGCATCGAAGCTGAGCGGCAGCACGCCGAGCACGACGTCGTCGTCGGCGAGCTGCTGGTATGCGGCGACGCTGAACGCGCCCGACACCAGGTTGCGGTGCGATACGACGACGCCTTTCGGCTTGCCGGTCGAGCCGGACGTGTAGAGCAGCGCGGCCGGATCGTCGTCGACCGGGCGGCCGGCGGGGGCCGCCGCCGACGCCGGCGTGTCGGTGCCGGGCGAATCGATCGCATCGGCCAGTTCCTCGATCAGCAGCGTGCGCGTGCCGACGAGCGCGGCGAGCGCCGGCAGGCGCTTGAGCCGCTGC
Source organism: Burkholderia anthina (assembly GCF_001547525.1). GTDB lineage: Bacteria > Pseudomonadota > Gammaproteobacteria > Burkholderiales > Burkholderiaceae > Burkholderia > Burkholderia semiarida. The sequence continues at coordinate 389,372 of NZ_CM003769.1, read as the reverse complement.
GCACCGGTCACGAACAGCGCGGCGCCGCTGTCGGCGACGATGTGTTCGATCTGCGCTTCCTTCAATTGCGGGTTGACCGGCACGAAGATCGCGCCCAGCGCGTTGGCCGCGAGCATCGCGACCACGGTTTCGATGCGCTTCGGCGCATAGATCGCGACGCGTTCGCCGGGCTGCACGCCGCGCGCCGCGAGTACGGCGGCGGCGCGCCGGACCGCGTGGGCAAGCTGGTCGTAAGTCAGCGTGCCGCCGCCGTCGGCATAAGCCGGACGATGCGGCCAGCGCGCGGCGCCATGTTCGAGCAGGTCGGCGATGCTGATCAATGCGTTCATGATCGGCTCCTCTGGTTCAGGCAGGCCGCACGTACACGTGCGCGGCTTCGTGGGACAGGAAATGCGCCATCGAGTACGTGCGGTGATACGCGCCGCAGCGGGCGAACACCGCGATGTCGCCGACTTGCGGCGGCGCGCCCGTGTCGTCGCGGCCGATCACGTCCGCGCGGCTGCAGGTGCTGCCGACGTAGAGCGTCGGCACACCGCGCGACGGCGGCGCGGGCGTGCGGCGCACGAGCGACGGCGCGGCCAGCCGGCGCATCACCGATTCGGTCTGCGCGAGCAGGAACGCATGGGACAGGCCGCCGTCGCAGACGGCGATCGTGCGGTCCTGCCACGCCTTCACCGCGACGACGCGCGTCGCGAACACGCCCGCATCGGCGAAGATCGCGCGGCCGGATTCATGGGCGAGCGAATACTGGCCGGCCAGCGGCGCGAGCGCGGCGGCATAGCGCTCGAACGCGGCATCGCCCGGATGATCGTCGGCGAAGCCGCCGCCGAGACTCAACGAGCCGAGCGGCGCGCCGTTGGCCGGCGCGAGATCGCGGGCGAGCGCCGCGAGCAGTTCGGGCAGCACGAGCGTGTCGGGCTGCGCCGGGTCCTGGCGGATGAACGAATGCGGGCCGGAGAACACGTGCAGCCCGGCGACGGGCAAGCCGGCGGCCGCGAGCGTGCGCACCGCGTCGTGCGCCTCGTTCGGCGTCATCCCGAAGTGGTCGTGCCACTGCGCCCGCGCATGAACGCCGGCCAGCGCGCCGGCGTTCACGCGCAGCAGCACGGCGCCCGGCGTGCTGCCGCCGGCCGCCGCTTCGCGCGCGAGCGGCACGAAACGCGCGACCGCGTCCGGGTTGTCGAGCACGAAATGGCAGCGCGACGCGAGCCCCGCACGCATGAACATCTCGTCCATCGACGGATTGTTCAGGTAGCGCGGCGTCCTGATCCGGCCGATTACCGCATCGAGTTCGCCGCGGCTCGCGAGTTCGACGCCGTCCTCGTACGCATGCGCGCAGCGCGCGAGCATGTCCTGGTTCGGGTTCGCCTTCAGCGACACGATCAGCCGCGTGCCGAGCCGCGCCTTCAGCGACCGGTAGCGCGCGATCGCGACCTCCGGCTCGTACACGTAGCACGGCGTACGCAGGTCGGCGATCCACGCGTGATCGGCGGCGGGCGGAAGCGGGCGCTCAGGCGTCATGGCGGCCCACCGGATGAAGCGTGGCGGCCGCATACGCGCCGCAGTTCGACTGCATCACGCCGAGCACGCGCTTGCCGTGCGCGAGCGCATCGAGCCCGACGTCGGCCAGGTTGATCGGGAAATCCGAACAGCACGCGTGGCCGCGCGCATGGATGTTGTCCGCATAGAGCCGCTCGGCCGGCACGCGCATCGCGCGGCACAGCGCGTTCCAGCCGGGCAGGTCGGCGTTGTGCGGCAGCACGAGGTCGTACGCGTCGAGCGCGTGCGGCTCGAGCGCGACGGCCGCGTCGATCGCCCGGCGCGTGTACGGCCACTCCATCATGATCAGGTCGGCCTCGTTCGCGGCGACCGTGTCCGACCCGCGATGCCATTTCGCGTGCGTTTCGATCGCGATGCCGCCGAGCCGGTTCTTCGTGCTGTTGCGCACGATCAGCATCGCGGCCGCGCCGTCGCACTGCACGCCCGTCATCTGCCGCATCCGGTAGTCCTCGCCGTACACGCGGTCGGACGACACGACGAGCGCCGCGTCGAGCCGCGGATGGCGGCGCATCAGCGCGCGCACGGTTTCGATGCCGGCCGCGACCGACACGCAGTTCAGTTGCGCGACGGAGCCGAGCCACAGCGGCTCGATGCCGAACCGCGCGGCCACTTCGTGCGGCAGGCTGCGCGGCGCCGGCGGCACGCTGAATTGCTGCGTATGTACGTGCACGATCGCGCCGACGTCGGACGGATGCACGCGCGCGGTGTCGAGCAGCCGGCCGACCGCCGCGATCGCGAGATCGGTCTCGCTCGTGTCGAGCGCCATGTGGAAATAGCGGCTGCCCGACTGCGCGATCGCGGCCGCCCGCTGGGCCGGATAGTCGCGCTCGGCGGCCCAGGCCTCGATATCGACGGGCGGGCCCGGCAGCTCGTAGGCCACCGCGTCGATGCCGATCCAGAAGCCGGCGTCGCGGGATGCGTGGGAAGAGGGCATCGTCATGTCAGTTGAGCGGCATCGCCGCGTAGTCGAGGACGTCGAGCTTTTCGAAGGTCGCCTGCACGGTCGGCGTGAGCAGGCCCATTTCGCGGATCGTCGGCACGAGGCGCCGGAAGATCGAGCGGCGGATCGAGCTCGACACCGGCGATTCGCGCACCATCGCGCTGCATTCGCGCTTGGACAGCCCCATCGGTTCCCAGATGTCGTCCGCGCACAGGTGTTCGTACAGCACGGCCGCGCCTTCGCAGATGAACTCCTCGCGTTCGCGCAGTTCGTGCGAACTCATTTCCGCGTACACGCGGCACAGCGTGATCCGGCCGACCGCGAAGTGGCGCGCTTCGTCGCGCTGGATCCGCAGGAACAAGTCCTTGATGAACGGATCGGTGCTGTACGCGACGACGCTCTGGAAGATCGACAGCGCGATGCCCTCGACGAGCACCTGCATCCCGAGGTTCGTCATGTCGAGCGCGCTGCTCGTGATCGTGTCGTGCAGCAGCCCCTTCAGCGAGCGGCTCATCGGGTAGCTGACGTCGAGCTTCTCGTTGACGAGCTTCGCGTACGCCTCGACGTGGCGAGCTTCGTCCATCATCTGCGCGGCCGCGCACAGCCGCGCGCTCAGGCCGCTCTCGGCCGACGCGAGCTTCGACGCGCAGATCAGCGCGGCCTGCTCGCCGTGCAGGATCTGCGACAGCAGCCAGCCCTGCGCGTGATGGCGCACCTCGCGCTTGTCGGCGTCGGCGAGCTTGCCCCACAGCTCGGTGCCGTAGATCAAGAGCGTCGGGTCGGGCATGCCGAGCGGGTTGGCCGGATCGAGGTCGTGGCGCCAGTCGACGTCGGTCGCGACGTCCCACTGTGCGGCCTTCGCCTTCTCGTACAGCCGGTTCAGCGCCTCTTCGCGCAGTGCGTAGTCGTTCGACATCAGCGCGTCGACGGGCATCGACCAGCGGATATCGGCCGTGTCCTGCATCACGGTAAGCGTGTCATTCATGTCAGGGTCTCCCCGGCCGCGCGGCGGCGCCGGAATGATGGGCGGAATCGGTGAGCGGGGCGGCGGCGCGCGACGCGCCCGGATGCGGTTCGAGCCGGATCGCGAACGACGGCCACGCGCCGCGCAGTTGCGCGTCGAACGCGTCGGCGAGCCGCGCGGGCCAGATCGCGCAGCACACGCGGTTGTCGCCGGCGAATTCCGCATCGCGCAGGATGCGGTCGCCGATCCAGACGACCGGTGCGCCGCGCGCGGCGTCGCGCAACGCTTCGTCGTACAGGTGCACGCCGAGCAGCACGTGCGGCGCGAGCAGTTCGGCCGGCAGCGCGCCGAAATACGGCGCGCACACTTCGATGAACACGCGGGCGTCCGGATGCACGGCGTCGCGGATCCGCGCGGTGATTTCCGCGAGGAATCCGAAATACTGCACGTGGTCGAGCAGCACGCGGCGCTCGCCGCCGGCCGCGTCGTACGCATTGCCCGCGTCGTAGCCGTCGCCGGCCGCTTCCGCGAGCGCGGCGCGCGCATAGTCGGCCGGCGTGTCGAGCGGCATCCGGTACGCGCTGGCCGCGACCGCGACCGGCTGCCGCGCGTCGCGCTCGATCCGGTAGGTGAAATGAACAGGACGCACCATGTCATGCCTCGCCGTCGAGAGAGAACGTCGCGTCCGGCGCGAACGCGACGTCGGCGATCGCGTAATAGCCGTTCAGCGCGAGCGAGCAGACGGCCGCGCGACGCGGCGTGTCGCCGTCGCGGTGCGCGAGCAGCACCGACAGCCACGGGTCGCTGCCGAACGCATGCCCGAACACGCCGTGGCCGTCCGGCAGCAGCGGCGTCTTGCCGACCGACGCGAGCAGCGCGCGGCGCGACGTGGCCGGGAAGAACGGCAGCGCCGCGTGCAGCCCGGGGCGCGCCGCGCAGAACGTGCGGATGTCGCGGCCGAGCCGCACGACCGCGCTGGCCGGCGGCGCGGCGTCGGCGATCACCGACTGCGCCGGTTCGCGGCCGACGTCGACGAGCAGCGTGCAGACGCCGAAGCCCGAACGCCCCCAAGCGGGATTGCCGTGCCAGTACGTATAGCCGTGCACGTCGATGTCGACGATCTGCAGCAGCAGCGTGCGCGGCCCCGTCTCGGCCGCGGTCGCGAGCGTGCGGCGCAGCACGTAGCCCCAGCCCGCGCATTCGTACGAGCAGGTCATCCAGTCGGGCGTGTAGTCGTTCGCGCCGGCCAGCGCCTGCGCGAACACGCGATGCTGTGGCGAATCGTTCATCAGCAACATCGACAGGATCGTCGAGCTGACCACGTAGTCGTCCGCGCCGACCGCGCCGCACAGCCGCTCGCGTTCGGCGCACGCGAGCGTGCCGATCGCGCGGGCCGTGTCGTCGAGCGGCGCGGCCACGCCGTCGCGCGACGGCGCGACGCGCCGGTACGCGAGCGCCTGCACGGTCAGCGCGGTGGCCGGGGCCGGCTGGACGGCGGCGGCCGCCATGGGGGCGAGGGGCGCGAGCATCGCCGTGTCAGGCCGCGTGCTGCTGGCTGCGCAGTTGCGCGTCGAGCTGCTGCAGCGTCGTGTACTGCGTGATGTTCAGCGCTTCCGGATCGATCGAACCGTAAAGCTGTTCGCAGAACACGATCAGCTCGACGATGTTCAGCGAATCGATGCCGAGTTCGCCGATGCCGGCGTCCGTGTCGACGGTTTCGACGTTGAGGATCTTCGCGACTTCGCGGGACAGGATGTCGAGCGCGTCGGCCGGAACGTTCTGGGTCGTCATGAGAGGAGCTCCTGGAGTTGAGTGGTTTTGATCGGGATCGATCGGCCTGTCGCGTGGGTCAACTGCCGGCTTCGCAGCGCAGGCTCTTGCGAAGCTCGTGATAACAACGGTACGAACTGCCTTCCATCTTCGAAAACGCCAGCAGGTCGCGCTGGTCGTCGAACAGCTGCACCTTGCCGTCGCGCACGAGCGCGGTCAGGAACTCGTTCGACAGCAGCTTGATCGCGAGCACGCGCTGCACCTTGCCGAAGCTGTAGTGCGCGTCGTCGGTCTGACTGCGCGCGGCGTCCGCGATGAAGCGGTGCACGGCGCGCGCGTCGGCGTCGAGCTCGATGCGGCCGGTCCGTTCGAGCCAGCCGACGTGCGCCATCAGCGCGCGAACGAAGTACGGCCGCACGACGGTCAGGTATTTGTTGAACACGGTCGGGCCGCCGATGCGCAGGCGATCCTCGGCGGCGACGCGCACCTGGCCGCCGACGTTCGCAAGCTGCAGGTTGCCCGCGAGGAACGGCGCGCCGCAGGTCGTGCGTTTCAGTTTTCGATACTCGTCGGGCCACACGAGATAGGCGGCCGGGAACATCACGCCCGGCAGGCGTGCCGCGACGACGGCCATGCAGTCGCGGTGCGCCTCGATGCCCCACACCTTGTCGACGGTCAGCGCGAGCCCGTTGTCGTCGCTGCGCACGACCGTGCGCCAGGCGGCGAGCGTCGGGCCGCCGCCGTCGCTCATCAGGAACGCGAAGTGATGGCCGGCGTCGATGCACTCGCATGCGCGGCGGTTCTGGTCTTCGGAGAAGAACAGCCCGAACATGATGCGGATGAACGCGCGCATGAACGGCTTGAACAGGTGATGAAATCCTTCGCGGCCGATCTGCTCGAGCAGCGCTTCGGTGAGCGGCGCCTCGTCGTGCCGCAGCGGTGTCGACGCGGACGCATCCGGCAGCACGTCCGGTGCGGCGGTGCGCAGCGCGATCACCATCTCGCTGTCGAGCAGCCGCACGGCGGCGGCTTCGACCAGCCGGGCCGCCGCGTGCGGCGGCGTGCCGATTGCGTCGAGGTGGCGCAGCACCGGATACGCGGCCTGGTCGGCCACGCGCAGGCGCAGCGGCGGTGCGATCGGAGTGGGGGCGGAAAGCGTGGACATGGCAGGGTTCCAGTCAGAAACGCACGCGCACGGCGGCGTCGATGCGGGTGCCGAGACCGACCATCCGGTACTCGGAATTGCTGTCGGAAAACGCGTGCGACACGGCGACATCGACGCTCACGCGCTTGTTCACGTCGGCGACGATCTGCGCGATCGCCAGCAGGCCCTTGTCCTGCGGCGAATAGACGCCGCGCAGCGAATACTCGACGCGGCCGATCTTCTTGCCGAGCCGCGCGAACAGGTAGTCGCGCAGGTTGCCGTCGACGCTCACGAAGTTGGCCGTGCCGCCGAGGCCGGCCAGCGCGGCGCCGGGCGCGACGGGCAGCAGCGCGTTGTTCGCCTGCGCCGCGCCGACCATCCGGCGCCACTGGCTCGCGTCGTAACGCGCTTCGTCGTGCGACCACTCGACGATCAGCGACAGGTTGCCGGGCAGCGCGCTCTGCATGCCGACCGCGCTGCGCCACATGTACTGGCGGTCGTTGCGGCGATCGACGGCGTCGTAGGCCGCCGCCGAATCGAGCGGCGTACCGTTCGCGATGAAGGCGGGCAGCGGCCGCGTCGTGCCGCGTTCGATCCACGCGCTCGCGTAGACGGTGTTCGAGCGCGCGACGTCGAACGACAGCGTCGCGCCTGCGCCGCCGCGGCCCGCGTGACGGCCGGCGAGCAGCGCGGCCGAGCCGCCCGATCCGTTGTAGGCGCCGCGCACGAGCTGCGTCGCGCCTGCTACGTCGCGGTTGTCGACGTCGTTGCGCAGCGTGCGGTTCTCGCCGGCGATGAACTGCAGCGTGGTCTGCTCGCCCGCCCATTTCGCTTCGACGAGCGGCGTGCCTTCGACGTCGCCGTAGCGATCGTAGATGTCGGCCGTCGCGGCCCGTTTCTGGAAGAAGCCGAGCGGGAAAAACGCCTGCGACGTGTCGAGCGCGTCGATCCGCTTGCCGGCCGTGAGCGTGATGCCGTTGTCGAACGCGTAGCGCACGCCGGCTTCGTTGAAGCGGCTTGCCTGCGCGCCGAGCGAATGGTTGCTCGCGACGATGCGCGCATTCGCGAACAGGTTCTCGCCGTCGATGCGCGCGAGCAGCCCGGCTTCCTGCTGGTCGCGCGGCGAGTCGCCGATCAGGCGGCCGAGCAATGCGCGGCCGTCCATGCTGTCGACGGAGCGCGCGTAGCCGATGCCGTTGAGCGTGCCGAGTTGGTCCATCAGCGATTCTCCATGCGCGAGCGTGCAGCCGAGCGCGAGCGGGATCGCGAGCGCGACACCGGGCCAGCCGCGGCGGGCGCGATCGGGTGATGAGCTGAGGCGGTCACGATGAGCATCGGCATCGGCGTCGTACTCACTGGCCATCGGCGAGCGTGTCGGGGTTGAACCAGCCCGACGGAATCTTGCGCGGCTGACCGTCGAGGATGTCGACGACGCTCGCGCGCTGCTTCTCGATCTCGTTGCGATAGGTGATCTTGCGGATCACCTTGCGGCCGTTCGCGTCGACCGGCGCGGAGAAATCGGCGCTGCGAAACAGCAGGCCGCTCGCGAGGAAGAACTGCGCGCGCACCGGCACGTCGGTGTCGGGCGTGACCCACAGCTTGATCGTCGGATAGACGTTGTCGGGATCGGTCGCGCTCAGGTCGAGCTCGGTGGCCGGCTTGCCGGCGATCGTGGTCGTGCCGGGGGCGGCCGTCGCGCGATAGCTGTCCGCCCAGTGCGTGCGCGTGATGTCGCTGATCACGACTTCGCCCTGCAGCCGCTGCATCCCGTTGATGCGCACCGCGCTGCGCGTGTTCGGCACGTAGAACCAGTGCCCGCGCGTCGTCGCGAGGTACTTCTGGCCGTCGTTCTCGCCGCTGCGCGTCAGCGCGAGCGTGTCGCCGTTGCCGCGCGTGTAGACGAGATAGCGCGTCGCGTCGCCGGACTGTCCGCCGACCTCGTTGGTGATCTCGATGTTGGTCTGCGTATCGGCGGCCGTGCTGCGGTACGCGTCGGCACGGGCGAGCATGGTCTGGGCCGTCGGCGTGTCGGCCGCCTGCGCGGCGAGCGGCACGCACGCGACGAGCGCGGCGAACGTCAGGCGAATGCGATTCATGGGGCGAGTCCTTCGAGGATGTTGCGTTTCGCGAGACCGAGCGTCGCGAGCAGCGCCGCGGCCACGCCGAGCACGACGAACGCGGCTTCGACGGCGGCCACGGCGGCGGGCGACACCGTGAATTCGAGCAGGATCGGCTTCACGCGGCCGGGCGGCGCGGGCAGGTGGATCTGCGCGTGATTGAGCGCGACCATCGTCAGCAGCGCGAGCGCGATGCCGGCGGCCGCACCGAGCAAGCCGAGCAGCGCGGTTTCCTGGATCAGCACGCCGCGCACCGTCGCGGCCGGCACGCCGAGCGCGCGAAGCGTCGAGATCTCGCGGCGTCGCTCGACGATGCTCATCAAGATCCAGTTGCTCATCGACAGCAGGATCGTCACGCACAGGATCGCGCCGAACACCGAGAACTGGTTCTTGTACAGCGCGACGACCTGGTGATAGAGCGACACGAGCTGGTCCCAGGTCTTCACGTCGAGCGTCGGCAGCGCGGCGCGCAGCGTCGCGGCGGCGGCCGGCGTGCCGGCGGTGTCGTCGAGGAACACCGCGACGCGCGACGCGCGGTCGGTGCGCAGCAGCGCCTGCGCGGCCGTGAACGTCACGTCGACGATCCGCTCGTCGACGTCCTTGTTGCCGGTGCTCATCACGCCGACGATCTGCGCGTCGGTCGCGTTGATGCCGCCGTGCGCGGTCGACGCCATCAACTGCACGACCGAACCGACGTGCACGCCGAGCTTGCGCGCGAGTTCCGCGCCGACGACGACTTCGGTGCCGGCATTCGTCGGCGACAGGTAGCGGCCCGACAGCACCGTGTGATAGTCGAAGAAGCCGGGCGGCTCGCGGTTCGGCTCGATGCCTTCGCCGACGAAGCCGTAGCTGAGGTCGCCGTTCGACACGAGGCCGTCGAAGTCGATGCCGCGCGCGGTCGTCGCGACGCCACGCAGCTGTGCGATCGCCTGCGTGGCGGCGGCCTGCTCGTCGGCGGTCAGCCCGTACTGCAGCGGCCGCTCGCCGATCAGGTCGAGATAGCCGTGGTGCAGCACCTGCACATGGCCGACGCCGCTGTCGATCGACCCTTCGCGCACCGCGTCGAAGGTCGCGATCACGTAGCCGAGCGCGAGGCTCGACGCGAACGCGGCGACGCCGATCATCGCCATCGTCAGCACGGTGCGGCGCTTGTTGCGCCAGAGGTTACGCCACGCAAACGTCGACCAGTTCACGATTCACTCCCGGTACGCCGTCGCGCATCTCGATGCGGCGCGGCAGGTGCGCGCACAGACGATCGTCGTGCGACGCAATCAGAAAGGCGGTGCCCAGCGTGCGGTTGGTGTCGAGGATCAGCTCGGCGACCGCCCGCGCGTTGGCGCTGTCGAGGCTCGCGGTCGGCTCGTCCGCGATCACGATCGCCGGCTCCTTGGCGAGCGCGCGGGCCAGCGCGACGCGCTGCTGCTCGCCGCCGGACAGCTCGCCGGGGCGGTGCCGTTCGCGCGCGGCGAGCCCCACCGCGTCGAGCATCGCGCGCGCGCGTTCGCGCCGCGTGCGCGGCGTGCCCCACGCGAAGCAGCCGAGCTCGACGTTCTCGAGCGCCGACATCACCGGAATCAGGTTGAATTGCTGGAACACGAAGCCGATGCGTTCGCGGCGAATCCGTTCGAGCGTGTCCGGCGCGTCGTCGATCCGGCGGCCTTCGAGCCAGCGTTCGCCGCTGCTCGGCACGTCGAGAAAGCCTGCGAGGTTCAGCAGTGTGCTCTTGCCGCTGCCCGACGGGCCGACGAGCGCGACGACGTCGCGCGGGGCGATCGAGATCGTCGCGCCGCGCACCGCGACGACGTGGCCCGCACCTTCGTACACGCGCGTGACGTCGCGCAGTTCGAGCACCGGCGAAAGCGACGCAGGCGTCATGCGAACGCTCCCTGGCCGGCTTCGGCGACGGCGGCCGATGCGGCGATCACGGGCAACGCGCCGTTCGCATAGAGATCGCGGCATTTCAGGCGTTGCAGCTTGCCGCTCGTGGTGCGCGGCAGCGAGCCGGGCTCGACGAAACACAAATCCTGCGCGGCGAAGCCGATGCGCGACGCGAGCAACTGCTGGCACTCGGTGCGCGTTTGCGGCGTCGCGTCGACGGGCCGTGCCTCGATCGCGACGACCAGCCGCTCGGTGCCGGTTTCGGGGTCGGGCAGGCCGAACGCGATGCACGTGCTCTTGCGCAGCGCGCTGTGCGACGCGAGCGCTTCCTCGATCTCGTGCGGGAAATAGTTGCTGCCGCGGATGATGATGACTTCCTTCTTGCGGCCGAGGATATGCAGCTGGCCGTCCGCGACGTAGCCGATGTCGCCGGTGCGGAACCAGCCGTCGGCCGTCAGCGGCGCGGCGATCGTGCCGTCGTCGGGATCCAGGTAGCCGAGCATCACCGACGTGCCGCGGATCGCGACTTCGCCGACCGCGCGGTTGCCCAGCGCATGGTCGCCGTCGTCGAGGATGCAGAACGCCATCCCGTCGATCGGCGTGCCCATCGCGAGCACCGTTTCGGTCTCCGTCTCGCGGCCGTCGTTCGCGGCGGCCGGCTGCGCGTCGCGGCGCTCGATCAGCGCGCGCCGGTCGAGCGTATCGGCGATCACGTACGGTGCGCCCTCGACCGCGCCTTCGTGCCATGCACGATGCATCGATACCGCGAGCGTCGATTCGGCCATCCCGTAGCACGGCTGCAGTGCCGACGCAGCCAGCCCGTACGGCGCGAACGTCGCGGCGAAATCGCGCAGCGTCGCGTCGTCCACGCGTTCGCCGCCGATGAAGATGTTGCGGCACGCGGACAGATCGACGCCGTCCATCGCGGCGGCATTGAAGCGGCGCACGCAATAGCGCAGCGCGAAGGTCGGCACCGACGTCGTCGTCGCGCGTGCCGATGCGATGCGCTTCAGCCAGCCGAGCGGATTCCGGATGAAGCTGTTCGGCTGCATCATCAGCAGCGGCGCACGGTAATGCAGGTTGGACAGCAGCGTGAGCAGCCCCATGTCGTGATAGAGCGGCAGCCACGACGCGGTGCCGTCGCCGGCCGCGATATCGAAGCGCACCGACCCGCCGATGCCGAGCACGTTCGCGATCACGTTCTCGTGGCTCAGCACCGCGGCTTTCGGGTGCGACGTCGACCCCGACGTGAGCTGGACATGATGCGGATCGTGGCCGCTCTTCGCGCTGATCGGCGCGCGCGCGCCGGCATCCGCGGCGCTCGACAGCGTCGCGAGATCGACGACGCGCGTGGCGGCCGCCGAAAACGCGTCGTCGCGCCAGGCCGCGGCCTGCGCATCCGCGGCGATGACGAGGCGCGGCCGGTACAGCTCGCACGCGACGTCCGCCACCTGCCGCGCGGCCGTCGGCCGCCGCACGGGAACCGGCACGGTGCAGGGCAGTGCGCCCGTCATCACGCAGGCCATCATCGCGGCCGCGTGCTCGACCGACGCGGGCAGCGCGAGCATCACGAGATCGTTCTCGCGCACGCCGAGCTCGCGCAGCGCGCCGGCCTGGCGAAACACCTCTTGCGCGAAGTGCCGGTACGTGATGCCCGCTTCGCGGCCCGCATCGTCGACGAACGTCATGCGATGCATGGCGCCCGCGACGTCCTCGAGCGATTCGATCAGGCGATGAATGGTGGATGCGTACTTCGTCACGAGGGTTCTCCCCTTGAGGAACACGGCCGCTCGCGCCACGGTGCCGGCGGCGCCGTTCGTCGAGTGAGGAGGATTCTTGCCGGATCGATCGGCGGCGACAAACGGAATCTATGCAGGCTATGCATGAGCGGGACGCATCCACGAGGTGACTGGTCGGTCTCATTCGACCGGTCGTCTAGTTCACGATGTGGTGCGCTCATGCGCGGGCGTCATGCAATGCGTTCGGAAAATTCGTTTGTCCGAAACATCGACTCACAGAAGAATGGCAACCCGGCAGCGCGCCAGCGTCGCCGCGTCATCGTGCCGGGCAGCCCGGCCCAAGGAGAGCGTCTTGTCCGTCACCTCATCGCTTGTCGCCCGGCCGAAACCGGTTACAGACATGAAGAGCCGCCCGAGCGGCGTGGTCTTCTCGCTGAAGCTGGTTGTATACGTTGCGCTTGTCGCGCACGGGATGATGTTCGCGCTGTCGGCGTTCGTGATCCTGAAGGCGGTCGGCATCCTGCTGATCGGTGCGATGTATGCGCACGGCGTCGAGCTGCAGCATCAGGCGCTGCATTACCAGGGATTCCGCAGCAAGCGCCTGAACATGGTGTTCGGCGTGCTGCTCGGCATGCCGATGCTCGTGTCGTTCCACGCATACCAGGACAGCCACCTGCGCCACCACCGGCTGCTCGGCACGCCGGAGAACAAGGAGTTCTTCGACTACGGCGACCAGTACGGCGCGAGCCCCGTCGTCAATGTCGGGCTGTGGATGTGGCGGTTGTCGATGGCCGCGCACTATATCCAGTTCGCGAGGAACGTCGTGAAGCTCGTCGTGCCGGGTGCGCGCTTCGGCGACAATGCGCTCGTGTCGCGCGCGATCCGCCGCGACTACCTGCTGATGGCGGCCGCGATCGCGCTGCTCGCGGCGCTGTCGTTCGTGCTGCACACGTGGTTCGTCGTCTGGGTGTGGGTCGTCCCGCTCGTGTTCGTCGCGGCGCCCGTGCACGCGCTGGTCGAGATGCCCGAGCACTACCGCTGCGACCTGACGAGCACCGACCCGTTCCGCAACACGCGGACGATCGAGAGCAACGCGTTCATGACGTGGTTCACGAACGGCAACAACTATCACGTCGAGCATCACATGATGCCGAACCTGCCGATCGAGCGGTTGCACGACCTGCATGGCGCGATCGCGCCGCGCATCCGCTATTACCACCGCTCGTATCGGCAGTTCTACCATGCGTTGCTGCGCGGCCGGCTCGCGCCGCGTTCGGTGGACGACGATCGGGACGATCGCGAGCCCGATGCGGAAGCCGCCGCGCCGGCGTCGACGCAGTCGGCATGAGCGCCGGTGCGGATTGCATGGCGACGACGGTGACGACGATGCTCTATCCGGAACTTTTCAGGTCGCTCGAAGCTGTCCGCTGGGACATGGAGAAGGACATTCCGTGGGACAGGTTCGACGCTTCGCTGCTCACCGACGAGCAGGCGAAGACGATCAAGATGAACGCGATCACCGAATGGTCGGCGCTGCCCGCGACGGAAATGTTCCTGCGCGACAACCAGCACGACAGCGACTTTTCCGCGTTCATGAGCGTGTGGTTCTTCGAGGAGCAAAAGCATTCGCTCGTGCTGATGGAATACCTGCGGCGCTTCAAGCCGGAACTGGTGCCGACCGAGGAGGAACTGCACGCGGTGCGTTTCCAGTTCGATCCGGCGCCGCCGCTCGAGACGCTGATGCTGCACTTCTGCGGCGAGATCCGCTTGAACCACTGGTACCGCTGCGCGGCCGACTGGCACACCGAGCCCGTCATCAAGCAGATCTACGAAACGATTTCGCGCGACGAGGCGCGTCATGGCGGCGCGTACCTGCGCTACATGAAGAAGGCGCTGAACAACTGCGGCGACGTCGCGCGTGCGGCCTTCGCGAAGATCGGCGTGCTGATGGCGTCGGCGCGCCGCACCGAGAAGCCGCTCCACCCGACCAACCTGCACGTGAATCAGGCGCTGTTCCCGCGCGACACCGTGCAATCGCGCCTGCCGGATCCGGAATGGCTCGAGCGCTGGCTCGACGACCAGATCCGTTTCGACGGCGAGTGGGAGAAGAAGGTGGTCGAGCGGATCCTGCACAACCTGTCGATCCTGTTCGAACGCACGTTCGCCACCGCGCAGGAACTGAACCGCTATCGCCGCGAAGTGACGGCGCGGGCGAATGGGGTGCCGGGCAACGCGTAGTGAATTAGCCCTCGAGCGGCACGGCGACCCGCGGCCCCCGGATTCCGGCCGACAGGCGAACCCGATGCACGCTGACCGGCGTTGCCGGCCGGCGGGTTATTCGTATCCGGAAATAATCGGCTCATCAGTTTCTTGAACCCGCATGGCAAGCTTGAATGTCATGTGTTTAGTATTTTTCAATAAACGTTGAATTCCGGATTTAAACGGCATTTTGTTCGTTCGTTGCGGGCGGTTTGTTTTTTCGCAATCCGGAAAACAAAATGAATAGTCGGCTGATTGAAATTGAATTGTATGCGTCGGGCGCCAGCTCTTCCGGTGTGACGCAATCGCCGCGGCAGCGGCGGATTTCGCCGGTAAATGCCTGTTTTGGCGAGAATTTGCCCGCTGTTTTCGAGCCTTCAATTCACTGCATATCGATTTACAAAATCACTACCCGATAATATTTGTGTAAGAAAATATCGATGCAACGAAATTCGATAGATAAATACAAGTGTCACGATTGAAAATAAGAATGGAATGCATCCATGCTTTCACTATAAAATTGTTTCAGAATCCAAATAGGAGAGACGATTCAGGGAGACGAACGGCAACTTGCCTGTCGGTGGGTGCAACTTTGAGGCGGCGGTATGGCTAATGTGAGATTGGCAAAGAGATTGAGAAGTTTGCCTTCGCTGGATTTCCTGAGAGGCTTCGAATGCGCGGCGCGCCATTTGAGCTTCACGCGTGCGGGGCAGGAACTGAACGTCACGCAGTCGGCCGTGAGCCGCCAGGTCAAGGCGCTCGAGGAGCAGCTCCGGATCGAGCTCTTTCATCGGCACATTCGTTCGCTGACGTTGACCGACAAGGGGCGCGAGTTGTACGACGCGATCTCGTTCGCGTTGTCCGATCTCGAATCCGTGGTCGGCAAGCTGTCGTCGAGTGTCGGCCAGCGCGCCATCTCGTTGTCGACCACCGTCTCGTTCGCCGCGCTTTGGCTGATTCCGCGTCTCGGTTCGTTCCGCGCAAGCTATCCGGACATCGACGTGCGCGTGTCGGCCACGAGCGAAATCGAAGATCTCAAGCGCAAACGTTTGCATCTGGCCGTGCGCTATGCCGGCCCGTATACGTCGACCGACGATACGGACGTGCTGTTTCGCGAGCGTGTCGTGGCCGTATGCAGCCCGAGCCTGATGACGGCGGCGGGCGACGCCGCGTCGATGAAGCCGGCCGATCTCGACAAGCACGTGCTGCTGCATCTCGACGACCCGCGCGGCGAATGGCCGTGGCACGGGTGGAGCCAATTGCTGAAGGAACTCGGCGTGCCGCGGCTGCGGCCGGCCGGCGCGCTGCACTTCAGCCAGTACGATCAACTGATCCAGGCGGCGGTCGACGGGCACGGCATCGCGATCGGAAGGCGGCCGCTGGTCGACGGGCTGTTGAAGCAGGGGCGGCTCGTCGAGCTGTTCCCGCATTGCACCGTTGCATCGGGCAGCTATGTGCTCGTGCAGAACCCCGATGCGTGCAACGAATTCGATATCGCGGTGCTGACCAACTGGCTGCTCGAACAAGCATGCCATCCGCTCGTGTCGGAGCACGACACGGCCGGCAGCAACGTGCTGCCGATGTATCGCGTCGGATAGCGCGGCACGGCGAATGCGCGGTGCGCGGCGTCATGCGCAGCCGCTGCAAATTGTGCGATGATGCGCCGCTTCGCGTTCGTCACAGAACGCCGCCATCGCGGCGCCCGTTTCCGGGCTGCCGCCGAGCCCTGACACTCTGGAGGCAGCATGCCCGCACAGCGCATTCAAGGCAGTACCCTGCATTACCACGATCATGGCACCGGGTTTCCGGTGCTGCTCGGGCACAGCTATCTGTGGGACGCCACGATGTGGGCGCCGCAGATCGATGCGCTGTCGAGCCGGTATCGCGTGATCGTGCCGGACCTGTGGGGGCACGGCGAATCGGGCGCGCTGCCGCAAGGCACGCACACGCTCGACGACCTCGCCGCGCACGCGAGCGCGCTGCTGGACGCGCTGGACATCGAACAGTGCGCGGTCGTCGGGCTCAGCGTCGGCGGCATGTGGGGCGCGCGGCTCGCATTGCGCGAGCCGCGGCGCGTGCGCTCGCTCGTGATCATGGACGCGTCGCTCGAAGCCGAGCCCGATGCGACGCGCACCCGCTATTTCGCGATGCTCGATGCGATCGAGGCCGCGGGCCGCATCGCGCCGCCGTTGCTCGACGCGATCGTGCCGCTGTTCTTCCGGCCGGACGTCAACCTGGAGGGCCCGGTGCCGGCCGCGTTTCGCCAAGCGCTCGCGAACCTGCCCGCCGACCGGCTGCGGCAATCGATCGCGCCGCTCGGCCGGCTGATTTTCGGCCGGCCCGATACGCTCGCGGCACTCGCCGAACTCGATGCCGCGCGCACGCTGCTGATGTGCGGCGCGGGCGACATGGCGCGCCCGCCGTCGGAAACCGTGAAGATGGCGAACGTGATCGGCTGTGCGCATACGCTTGTGCCCGACGCCGGCCATATCTCGAACCTGGAAAATCCCGCGTTCGTCACGCGCGCGCTGCTCGACTGGTTCGACGCGCAGCAACTGCAGGCGAACTGACGATCGCGCGAACGGCGACGCCCGCGCAGGCCGCGCGGCGTCGCATCGATCCGCGTCACGCGCGCTCGCTGACCGGCGTGAACTTGCGATCGCGCACACGCGCTTCGTCGGCCCCGCCGCGCACGAGGCTCAACGCTTCCGCGCGGCTCGCGACGCACGGCCCGGAACCGGGCAGCGGCTGGCGCGCGGTCTCGCGCAGCGCGAGCACCGACACGATGCCGATGAACGACGCGCCCATCAGGTAATACGCGGGCATCATCAGGTCGCCGGTGCGATCGACGAGCCATGCGGTGACGAGCGGCGTCGTGCCGCCGAACAGCGACACCGACACGTTGAAGCCGATCGCGAGCGCGCCGTAGCGGATCCGCGTCGGGAACAGCGCGGGCAGCGCCGACGGCATCACGCCGGTGAACGTCGACAGCAGGACGCCGTAGATCAGCATCCCGCCGAAAATCGGCAGCATGCCGCCGGTGCGGATCAGCATCAGCGCCGGCACCGACAGCGCGAGCAGGCCCACGCAGCCGGCCATCATCACCGGCTTGCGGCCGACCTTGTCCGACAGATGCCCGGCGTAGAGCGTCATCGGCATCATCAGCACCATCACGAGCAGCACCATGAAGAGCCCGAGCGATTCGCGCACGTGCAGCGTCGCCGACAGGTAGCTCGGCAGATACGACAGCGCCATGTAGTCGGTCACGTTGAAGATCAGCACGAGGCCGACGCATTGCAGCAGCGGCTTCCACTGTTCGACGAGCAGCGTCGCGAAGCGCTGCTTCGGCTGCGCGCGCTCGTCCGCTTCGCGTGCTTCGGCTTCCTTTTTGAATGCCGGCGTTTCCTCGAGCTTGAGCCGCACGTAGAGGCCGACGAGGCCGAGCGGGCCGGCGATGAAGAACGGCACGCGCCAGCCCCACGACAGCAGCGCTTCCTGCGACAGCGTGGCCGTCAACAGCGCGACCGTGGCCGCGCCGAGCGTATAGCCGATCAGCGTGCCGAACTCGAGGAAGCTGCCCATGAAGCCGCGGCGCCTGTCGGTCGAGAACTCGGCGATGAAGGTGGCGGCGCCGCCGTATTCGCCGCCGGTCGAGAAGCCCTGCACGAGGCGGGCGACGAGCAGCAGGATCGGGGCCATGATGCCGATCGACGCATAGCTCGGGATCAGGCCGATCGCGAAGGTGCCGACGGCCATCATGATCATCGTGGCGGCGAGCACGCGCTGGCGGCCGATGCGGTCGCCGAGCGGGCCGAACACCATGCCGCCGAGCGGGCGCACGAGGAACGCGGCCGCGAACGTGCCGAAGGTGGCGAGCAACTGCGCGGACGGGCTGCTGGACGGGAAGAACACCTTGCCGAGCGTGACGGCGATATAGCTGTAGACGCCGAAGTCGAACCATTCCATCGCATTGCCGAACGCCATCGCGCCAACCGCGCGCTTGAGGACGGCCGGGTCGACGATCGTGACGTCATCCAGCTTGAGGGCCTTGCGCGAAGACCGGGCTTTCGCGGGGTGCGCTTGCGATGAACTCAATGAACGCTCCTGGAATTGCCTTGGCAACCGGCAGGCGCGCAGCGGGGCCGTGCGGGCCGACGGACAGCGAAGGCGGATATCTCGGGGATGCCTCGATGCCGGTGGCGTGACGCGCGCAGCGGACGACACCGGGCAGGCGTGTTGTGCGAACCAGTTTAGAGAAACGCGCGCGAGCGGCTATCGGTCATGCGCCCGGAACCCGGTGGTAAACGACACGCGGGCAGCCGCGCCGGTCGCGCGTGGTCGGGCATCGGCCCGAAGTGCACGCTCATCTCGCCGCGCGCGTGCTGGCGGAAACCAGCAATGCGACGAACGCCGCTTCGTCCGCGCGCAGGCCGCGCGGCGTACGCCGGACCGCGAGCGTGGCGAGCGCGCCGGACTCGAACGCGTCGAGCACGGCCGGATGAATGTAGCAGCGCCGGCAGACGGCCGGCGTGTTGCGCAGCAGGTCGGCCACCGCGCGCACGGTCTCGACGATCTGCTTGCGCGCATGCGTGACGCCGCGATGCGGCGTGCGCCGCAACAATCCCAGCGCGTGCACGCTGCCGGCCCACGTCCGGTAATCCTTCGCGGTGAAATCGGCGCCGCCGGCCTCGCGCAGGTAGTCGTTCACGTCGGACGACCCGACCGGATGGCGTACGCCGTCGTCGTCCACATACTGGAACAGCTCGTGACCGGGCAGCTCCGCGCAGCGCCGCACGATCCGCGCGACCCGCGCGTCGTCGACCGTCACGTCGTGTTCGATCCCGCTCTTGCCGGCGAAGCGCAGGCGCACCCGGCCGGGCTGGATCTTCAAATGGCGCTTGCGCAGCGTCGTCAGCCCGTACGAGCCGTTTTCGCGCGCGTATTCCGCGTTGCCGATCCGCGCGAGCGTCGTGTCGAGCAAGCGGACGATCGTCGCGACGACCTTGTCGCGCGGCATGCCCGGCAACGCCAGATCGCGCGTGACGCGCGCGCGGATGCGCGGCAGCGCCCGCGCGAACGCGGCCATCCGCGCGTACTTGTTCGCATCGCGGGTCGCGCGCCACTGCGGGTGATAGCGATACTGCTTGCGCCCGCGCGCGTCGCGGCCCGTCGCCTGCAGATGGCCGAGCGGATCCGCGCAGATCCACACGTCGGTATAGGCGGGCGGGATCGCGAGCGCGTCGATGCGGGCGATTTCCGCGGCATCGCGAATGCGTGTGCCGTCCTGCGCGTAGTACGCGAAGCCGTTGCGCAGCCGGCGGCGCGTGTAGCCGGGGTGGCGGTCGTCGACATGGCGCAGTGCGGCGACCGTGCCAGAAGCGTGCTGCTTCATGCCGCGGGGCGCCGGCCGGCGACGGCGACGGCGGCGGTGCGCGGCGACCCGCGTTCACGTGCAGCGATCATGCTTGTCTCCTTGGGTTCGCGTGAAGGGCGGGCGTGCGGCATGGGGTGCGAACAGCCATGGCGAGGGAGCAAGAACCGTGCGCCGCCCCGCGCGGGGCGGCCAGCGCGGTTAGGTGTTTATACGTATGCCGATTCCGATATCGGCCCAATCCAACATTTCATTGGAAGGTTATCGGACTTGTTCCTAGACTGATGCGGGGCATGTATACCGCGCCGGCCGGACACGCCGGCCGGCGCAGCCCGATCCGCGCCAGCGCCACGCAGAAACACAACAGCGCCGCGGCACACAACGACATCATCGGAGACGGACCATGACATTCATCAGGAAGCTGGCGGCAGGCGCGATCGTCGCCGCGGCGACGGTGCTGGCAGGCGGCGCGCACGCGCAGCAAAAGCCGATCACGCTCGGGTTCTCGCAAGTCGGCGCGGAAAGCGCATGGCGCACCGCGAACACCGTGTCGGTGAAGAGCGCGGCGAAGGATGCCGGCATCAACCTGAAGTTTTCCGACGCACAGCAGAAGCAGGAGAACCAGATTCGCGCGATCCGCTCGTTCATCGCGCAGAAGGTCGACGTGATCGCGTTCTCGCCGGTCGTCGAATCGGGCTGGGAGCCCGTGCTGAACGAAGCGAAGGCCGCGCATATCCCGGTGATCCTGACCGATCGCGCGGTCGACGTGAAGGACCCGTCGCTGTTCGTGACGATGATCGGCTCCGACTTCCTCGAGGAAGGGCGGCGCGCGGGCCACTGGATGGAAGAGCGCTACAAGAACGACCCGGGCCCGGTCAACATCGTCGAGCTGCAGGGCACGGTCGGCTCCGCGCCGGCCAACGATCGCCGCGCGGGCCTGCTCGAAGTGATCAAGAACAATCCGAAATTCAAGGTGATCGCCTCGCAGAGCGGCGACTTCACGCTCGCCGGCGGCAAGCAGGTGATGGAAGCGTTCGCGAAGACCTACGGCAAGCAGATCAACGTCGTCTACGCGCACAACGACGACATGGCGCTCGGCGCGATCCAGGCGATGGAGGAAGCCGGGATCAAGCCCGGCAAGGACGTGAGCGTCGTGTCGTTCGACGCGACCAAGGGCGGCTTCCAGGCGATGATCGCGGGCAAGATCAACGTCGACGTCGAATGCAGCCCGCTGCTCGGGCCGCAACTGATGAGCGCGGTGAAGGACGTCGTCGCCGGCAAGCCGGTGCCCAAGCGCATCGTGACCAACGAGACGGTGTTCCCGATGAACGTCGCGGCGCAGGTGCTGCCGACCCGGAAGTACTGACCTGTCCGCACGGGCGGCGGCCTGGCGGCCGCCGTCCGGCGACGCTTCGAGGGAGGGTGCATGCAGAGTCCGCCGGTGGTCGAGATGATCGGCATCGACAAGTCGTTTCCGGGTGTCAGCGCGCTGCAGCGCGTCGATTTCCGGCTGTTTCCGGGTGAGATCCACGCGTTGATGGGCCAGAACGGCGCGGGCAAGTCGACGCTGATCAACGTGCTCACCGGCGTGCATGCGCACGATGCGGGCGAGATTCGCGTCGGCGGCGCGCCGGTGAATTTCGCCGCGCCGCGCGAGGCGGAGGCGGCCGGGATCCAGACGCTCTACCAGGAAGTCAACCTGTGCGCGAACCTGTCGGTCGCGGAGAACATCTTCGCGGGCCGGCAGCCGATGCGGCGCGGCGCGATCGACTGGAACGCGATTCATGCGCGTGCGCGGGCGGCGCTCGCCGAACTCGACCTGTCGCTCGACGTCACGCGCTCGCTCGACGCGTATCCGATCGCCGTGCAGCAGATGGTCGCGATCGCGCGCGCGGTGTCGGTCGACGCACGCGTGCTGATTCTCGACGAGCCGACCTCGAGCCTCGACGACGGCGAGGTCGCGCGGCTGTTCGACGTGCTGCGCCGGCTGAAGGCGTCCGGCATCGCGATCCTGTTCGTCACGCATTTTCTCGAGCAGACCTATGCGGTGTCCGACCGGATCACCGTGATGCGCAACGGCGAGCGCGAAGGCGAGTACCTCGCGCGCGACCTGCCGGTCGACGTGCTGGTCGCGAAGATGACCGGCCGCGAACGCATGTCCGATACGCTGCAGGCGGGCGCGGCGGCGGTCGAGCGTGACGCCGCGGCCGCCGCGCCGTTCCTGTCGATGCGGCAGGTCGGCCGGCGCGGGATGATGAGCGCGCTCGATCTCGACGTGCGCCCCGGCGAGATCGTCGGGCTGGCCGGGCTGCTCGGCTCGGGCCGCACCGAAACCGCGCAACTGGCGTTCGCCGCGGCGCGCCCGGATACCGGCGCGATCGAGATCGACGGCGCGCGCAAGCGGCTCGCGTCGCCGCACGACGCGGTGCGCAACGGCATCGCGTACTGCCCGGAAGACCGCAAGAAGGAGGGCATCGTCGCCGCGCTGTCGATCCGCGAGAACATCGTGCTCGCGCTGCAGGCGCGGCGCGGCTGGTGGCGTCTGATCGGGCGGGCGCGCCAGCGCGAGATCGCCGACACGTATATCGCGCGGCTCGGCATCAAGGCGCGCGACGCGGAGCAGCCGATCGGGCTGCTGTCGGGCGGCAACCAGCAGAAGGTGCTGCTCGCGCGCTGGCTCGCGACGGACCCGAAGCTGCTGATTCTCGACGAGCCGACGCGCGGCATCGACGTCGCCGCGAAGTTCGACATCATGGAGCGCGTGCTGGCGTTGTGCGCGCAGGGTCTGGCGATCCTGTTCATCTCGTCGGAGATCGGCGAGGTCGTGCGCGTGAGCCACCGGATCGCGGTGCTGCGCGACCGGCGCAAGGTCGCGGAATTGACGGGCGCCGATGCGTCCGAGGAGCAGGTTTACCGGTTGATCGCGGGAGGTCAGTCATGACGCGCTTGCGCACGCTGTTTCGTCATCCGCTCGCGTGGCCGGTGCTGACGCTCGCGCTGCTGTTCGCGCTGGACGTCGCGCATCGTCCGGGCTTCCTGTCGATCGTGCTGCTCGACGGCCACCTGTTCGGCGCGCCGATCGACATCCTGAATCGCGCGGCGCCGCTCGTGATCGTGTCGCTCGGGATGACGCTCGTGATCGCGACGCGCGGCATCGACATCTCGGTCGGCGCGATCGTCGCGATCGCCGGCGCCGCGGCCGCGACCGTGCTCGAGGCGGACCCGTCGCGGGTCGGCGCGGCGCTGGCCGCGGCGCTCGGCGTCGGGCTGCTGGCCGGCGCGTGGAACGGGCTGCTCGTCGCGTTCGTCGGGATGCAGCCGATCATCGCGACGCTGATCCTGATGGTGGCCGGGCGCGGCGTCGCGCAACTGCTGACGGGCGGCCAGATCATCCCGATCGGCGCGCCCGGCTATCTCGCGCTCGGCGGCGGCTATCTCGCGACCGTGCCGTGCGCGGTGTGGATCGCCGTCGCGACGATCGGCGCGATCGCGTTGCTCGTGAACCGCACGGCGCTCGGGCTGTTCATTCGCGCGATTGGCGTGAACCCGGTCGCGACGCGGCTCGTCGGGCTACGCTCGGGCGCGATCGTGTTCGGCGTGTATCTGTGCTCCGGCGTGATGTCGGCGCTCGCGGGCATTCTCGCGAGCTCGAACGTGCGCAGCGCCGACGGCAACAACGCCGGGCTGCTGCTCGAGCTCGACGCGATCCTCGCGGTCACGCTCGGCGGCACGTCGCTGCTCGGCGGCCGTTTCAGCCTCGCGGGCTCGGTGCTCGGCGCGCTGATCATCCAGACGCTGACCTACACGACCTATTCGATCGGCGTGCCGCCGGAGGCGACGCTCGTCGTCAAGGCGGTCGTCGTGATCGTCGTGACGCTGATCCAGTCGGACGCGGCGCGCGCGCTGCTGGTGCGGCACGCGTCGCGGCTGCTGCCTTTCGCGCGATCGCGCGCCACCACCACCGGAGCGACGCCGCGATGACCCGTATCCTTGGCCGCCTCGCCGATCCGCGCACGCTGCCGATCGTCGTGACGATCGTGCTGTTCGTCGCGCTGTTCGGCTTCGGGTCCGTGATGTACACGGGCTTTTTCTCGATGCAGGTGCTGACCGGGCTGCTCGTCGACAACGCGTTCCTGTTGATCGTCGCGATCGGCATGACGTTCGTGATCGTGTCCGGCGGCATCGACCTGTCGGTCGGCTCCGTCGTTGCGCTGACAACGATCTTCTGCGCGGTCGGCGCCGAACGGCTGCACTGGCCCGTGTGGGTGATCGTGCCGCTGGTGCTCGCGTTCGGCGCGCTGTATGGCGCGGCGATGGGCGCGCTGATCCACTATTTCCGGTTGCAGCCGTTCATCGTCACGCTCGCCGGGATGTTCCTCGCGCGCGGCGCGTGCTTCCTGATCACGACGCAGTCGATCACGATCAACGCGCCGGCGTTCCATGCGATCGCGGGCATCAGCGTGCCGGTCGGCGGCGGCACGCTGAGCGCCGGTGCGCTGATCGCGCTCGCGACGCTGGCCGTCGCGATCTACGTCGCGCATTTCACGCGCTTCGGCCGCAACGTGTATGCGGTCGGCGGCAACGAACGCTCGGCGCTGCTGATGGGCTTGCCGGTCGCGCGCACGAAGATCGGCGTCTATGCGCTGAGCGGCTTCTGTTCGGCGCTCGGCGGCGTGGTGTTCACGCTGTACGTGCTGTCGGGCTACGGGCTGCAGGCGCAGGGAATGGAGCTCGACGCGATCGCCGCGACCGTGATCGGCGGCACGCTGCTGACGGGCGGCGTGGGCTACGTGATCGGTTCGGTGTTCGGGGTCGGCATCCTCGGCACGATCCAGGTGCTGATCACGTTCGACGGCACGCTGAGTTCGTGGTGGACGCGGATCGTGATCGGTGCGCTGCTGTGCGTGTTCTGCGTGCTGCAGCGGGTCATCGAGCGGCACGCGACGCGGCGGCGCACCGGCGGCACCGGGCTCGGCGCGCGGCGGCCGGCGCGCGATGCCGCGCCCGCGCGGCCGGCGCCGCCCGAAGAGGACGTCGCGCTGGTCTCCACGATGCGGCGGTCGTAGCGCGCTCGACCACCCTCGTGCGGGGAGTGCGAAATGAAGCGCGATGATCCGGCGACGGGCGTGGCCGATGCGCGGCCGGCGAGCATGGCCGCCCGCGCCGTCAGGCCGGCCCCGTCGCGTCCGCCTCGGTGTCGAACGACGTATCCGCGACGCGCGTGCGCTTCAGCGAGCCGGCCAGTTTTTCGATTGCGTGCAGATCCAGCGCATCGAGGTGCTCGCGCATTTCCTGCACGAACGGCGCATGATCCGGCTCGGCCACATACCGGCCGAGCCATTCCTCGATATCGGTCAGCCGGCCTTCGCCGGCGAGCACGATCAGTTCCGCGAGCGCATCGGCGGGCGGGCTGCGCATCGCGGGCGCGGCGCTGGCCGGCGCCGCTTCGTCGGCGGGATCGAACCGCCTGACGAGCCCCGACGCCGGCGCGAGCGCATGGCCGAGGGCCGGCGCGACGACCGCGAACGAGAACGTCGTGCCGATGCCCGGCTGGCTCGCGACGGCCAGCTCGCCGCCCATCGCGGCGACGATGCGCTGCGCGATGAACAGGCCGAGCCCGGTGCCGCCGTTCACGGCCTGCACCTGCTGGTACGCGCGGAAGATGTCGGCGGTCGCGCCGATGTCGATGCCGATGCCCGTATCGGCCACCTCGAACAGCAGGCGCCATGCATCGCCTTCGCGCGCCGCGTGAACCGACAGCGTGACCGTGCCGTTGCGCGTGAATTTCGATGCGTTCGACAACAGGTTCAGCAGCACCTGTTGCAGCCGGATACCGTCGATCAGCACCGTGCGCGGCAGCGGCGTGACGGGTTGGTAGACGAACCGGTTGTCCTGCTGCGCGCACAGCGCGACCGCGTAGTGGCCGATGTCGTCCAGCAGCCCGGGCAGATCGGTGCGGTCGGGCGCGACGCCGAGCGGCTGGAGTTCGGCCTTCGTGAACGCCAGCAATTCGTCGATCAGCGTGAGCTGGTAGCGGATGCTGCGGTCGATCGACCGGATCAGCCGCGCCTGGCCGTGCGTCGCGCCTTCCAGCAGCAGCTTCGCATAGCCGTTGATCGTCGACAGCGGCGCGCGCAGGTCGTGGCTGACATAGCCGAGCGTCTCGATCTTCTGCTGCATGTGCGTCTGCGACTGCTGCAATGCATCGTTGAGCGCCACCGTGCGCCGCGCGACTTCGTCGCGCAGCCGGTCCTGCTCGGTGAGCTGCCAGTGCTCGAGCCGCTTGCGCGCCTCGGTGCGCTGCCGGCCCACGTGGTGGATCCAGGCGGCCAGCACCAGCAGGTGCGTCGCGAGCCCGATGATCGCGATGACGGGGTTCGGAAAGACGTCGGACCGGATCCACGAGAGCAGCGGCGGCAGCGCATCGCGGCCGTCGAGCATGCGGATCAGCATGTTGAACGTCGCGAACGCCACCGCGATCAACATCACGCGGGCCGTCGGCGTGCGCCGGATCACAAGCGTCAGCGCCAGGCTGATGTTCACGACCGCGAGCACGGTGTTCAGCCACAGGCAGAACCGGGCGAAGGTCGCCAGATCGCCGAACGCCGCGCCGGCGATCCCCGCGCATTCGAGCGCGAGAAACACCACGTACACCGCGCGCATCGGCATCCTCGCCTTCTCGCGATGCGCGACCATCAGGATGAACACGATGAAGCACGCGACCGACAGGTACACGAAGATCGTTTCGCCGCGCGTCGACCACTCGCGCGCGCCGGGCGACAGGGCCATCGCGAGATAGCCGCGATACGCGGCCTCGAACAGCGCGGTGTTCAGGGTCAGCACGGCCAGCACGAGGAACACGCCGCTGCGCGAGAAAAAGCCGATCAGCAGCGCACACCAGACGAGGGCGAGCAACCCGCCGAAGAAGCCGAAGTTCCACATCGACGCGTGCAATTCCTGCGCGGTCCACGCGTCGCGGGTGAACGCGACCGGCGCGAGCCGCATTTCCTTGCGCGACGTGATGCGGATCAGCACGGGGAGCCGTTCGCCCGCGCGCAGCGTGACGTCGAGGGTCGGGTAGCGCGACGGCGCGTCGCGCGCATCGCCGCGATCGGCCGGGAAGCTGCGCTCGAGCATCCATTGGCCGTGCGGCGCGACATAGAAGTCGGCCCGGTCGACGCGCGCATCGCGAATCGCGAGCACCAGCGGGCGCGTCTCGCTGTCGCGGTTGACCAGCGTCGCGCGCACCCACCATGCCGAGCGCGAAAACATCACGTTGAACGAGGGCGCGGTTGCCATGGCTGCATGGCGGGCCGGGTCGGCGAGCCGGGCGGCGACCGCGTCGACGGACAGCGTCCCGCCGGCGTCCTCGAAAACCGATACGGCTTCGAGTCCCGCGGCGTTCGGCGTCGTCGCGGCGCGGGCCGTCGCGCATGTGACGGCCAGCGCCGCAAGAAGCAGGAGTACCGCGCGACATCCGGCCGTCCATGCCGCGTATTGCCTACGCATCGCCGTGGCGCCCCGCCGGTGCGGCCGGCGCGTCGACCGCGTGGCGCTGGCGCCGCCAGTCGGACGGCGTGATGCCGAAGCGTTCGCGGAACGCCGTCGCGAAATTGCCGGGCGTGGAAAAGCCGATTTCCTCGGCGATGTCGCCGATCCCCATCGACGTTTCCGCCAGGAAGTGCATCGCGGCGCGCAGGCGCGTGTCGCGCAGGTACTCGAATACGGTCTGGCCGAGATGATCGCGGAATACGCGGGACAGCCGCTTCTCGTGCGTACCGACCTGCTTCGCGAGATCCTCGAGCGCCGGCGGATGGCGCAGGTTGCGCAGCAGCACGTCGCTCGCCGCGCGCACGAGCGCCGCATCGGGGTTGTCGGGCAATTCGGGCAGGTGCGCGAACGGCTGGCTGCGTCGCACGCGCTTCAGGTGATTGCGAACCCGCGCGATCACTTCCGCCGGCTCGAACGGCTTGACGATGTAGTCGATCGCACCCGTTTCGAGCCCCGCGATCCGATCCTCGAGGTCGCCCGCGGCCGTCAGGATGATGACCGGAATGGATTGCGTGGACGGTGTGGACGCCAGCAGCCGGCTCGCGGCGAAACCGTCCATGCGCGGCATGCGCACGTCCATCAGGATCAGATCGGGCGCGATCGCTTGCGCGCGGTGATAGGCCTGCAGTCCGTCGAACGCGACGCTGATCCGGCACTGCGCGGTGCGCAGGATTTCGGTCAGGAGCCGCAGGTCGTTCGGCCGATCGTCGACGATGAGAATATGCGCGCCAGCGAGATCCGGCGTGATGCGAGGCGATGCCGGACTGGGCAGGCGGGATGGCATGGTTGCGAACGCGTGGGAAGGAGTGGCCTGTCAGGTCGGGGGGCAGTGCTATCTGCACGATTGTTGCAAAAAATTATATGCCGACGGCAACCTCGATTGTGAGGATTCCGTGCGGCGCGTGTGGGCTTGTCGCACGGGCGTAGTGGCGGCAGCGCGGTGGTGTTGTCCGCCCTGGACAAAACGGAGCGGAAAAATGTGCCGAACCGATTTCGCGGGTTTCGGACTTTATTTCCGATTTAATGATTTGAAGAGCCGGAGTGGCCCGGACGATGAATTCGCGCGCGAGATATCGAAATTCGCTGTGTCGGCGTAAATCGAATCCGTTCGTTTCTCGTCATCCCGGTTAAGTTTTCGTTGATATCGGCTCGATATTCCTGTTTCTGGAAAATCGCGTTTCCTGAAGATCTGTATGAATGTAAATGCCGTCCGCTCCGGAAAAGGGTTTTTCCGCTGCGGAAAAGGTTTGTTTGGACGAATGCCTGCACACTAGCCCCGGTGCGGCTGGAATCGGTTCTTTCACCGCTTCGGGTCGCCGTGAGGATTGTTGTCGCCGTCGCTCTCAGGGCAGCCGACATTCGATGGCGAATTGAATGATGGCATTCCCGGATGTTGGGAAGTCGGTAACAAAAGAATAACGGGCACGAGGGTAATGAAAACGTCATGATTGGCGAGATTTTTCGACATACAGCGCGAATCGAGAAATGACGGGTTGGGCTGGGTGCAAGGCGTCGAGCGAGAAGAAAATCGTCAAGTAAATTCGATCGATTAATTCGATGCCGGGGCCGTGCGGTGAGTAGCCGGCTTTTCCGGGAGATCCGGAAAAGCCGGTCGCCCGCCGGACGGAAAAGGGGTGAGCGACTTCGTGTGAGCCGCCGGGCGCTGTATCGATCCCGGGGGCCGCGCGCGGCGCTCTTCGAATCAGGCGGATACGAAAAACATGAATACGACAAGCATGGCAGGTCAGCGCGCCGGGTCGATCGATCCGGTGCGGGCTGTCAGCGTCGGCGATCCGGCGGCGCGTGCGTCAGATCCGGGGACTGCATGGCGCCTTTCACCGCCTGAATGACACATGACGGGCCGCCCGCGACGCGGGCCGGCATCCGTTCGTCCAGCGTCCGAGCGACGCTTTTCCAATGAGATTCGAAGTCGCCCTTCGGCGGGTGCGGCGGTGTGCGCGCGTGCGGATTCGCGGCGCGTCGTGCGCCGTGTCGCCGCCGGGCGGGCGATGTCGACTTCCGTGAATCGATAACCGGCGATCGCCATCGCGCATCGTGCCGAACGGGCATGCGCGGCGGTCGGTCGCGCACTCGCGATATGGGGCGAGCGTGTCGGGCAACGCTGTTCGTAGTTTTGATTAGTGATACGAAGTGAGAAGCGAGGCGTCGCGAGACAGGCGCAAGCGGAGCAGGTCCGCGCCGCGCCTGGCGCCGCGTTCGCTGTTGTGTCATCCAGCACATGAGAACCGAGGGAACACAAGATGAACAAGTCGTTCAAGTCGATCTGGAACGAAGCACTGGGCGCCTGGGTTGCGGCGTCGGAGCTCGATCGTGCGCGCGGCAAGCGTGTTGCGTCGTCGAGAAGCGCGTCCGTGCATGCGGCAGACGCGTGCATCGCGACGAAGCCGGCGCTCTCGCCCAGACGGCTCGTCGTGATGATGACGGCCGCGTATCTCGGGCTGTTCCAGGCCGGTGCGCATGCGCAATATTCGGCGGGTGGCGGCTCCGCGACCGGGGGCGCCAGCTCGACGGCGATCGGCAACGGTTCCGTGGCGTCGCAGGTGAATGCGACCTCTTACGGCAATCTGTCGACGGCGGCTGGCCTGTCGTCCACGGCGATCGGCCCCGGCGCGCATGCGATGGCCGATGGCGGGACGGCCATCGGCATCAATTCGCAAGTGACCGGCTTCAACGGCGTGGCGCTGGGCGTGCAGTCGATTGGCAGCGGCACTTTCTCGGTTGCCGTCGGCAATCTCTCGAGCGCGACCCAAAACGGCGCGGTGGCGATGGGCAGCGGCGCGGCTGCGACCGGCGTTTCGGCCATCGGGCTCGGCAACAACGCGCTGGCGTCCGGCCAGTATGCGGCCGCGCTCGGTCTCGGCGCGAGTGCGGTAGGCGCTCAAAGCGTCTCGCTCGGCTATGCGTCGAATGCAACCGATACGGGCTCGGTCGCGCTCGGCAATCAGTCGACGAGTTCGGGAGCGGCCGGCGTCGCGGTGGGCAGCGGCGCGCTGGCTTCCGGTAATTCCGGCGTCGCGATGGGCGTCAACAGCGGCGCGAAGGGCACGTCGTCGATCGCGATCGGCTGGGGCGGCACCGCGGGTGTGCCCGGCTCGGGCACGCAGTCGCTCGGCACGAGCTCGATCGCGATGGGCTCGAATACGACGGCCGGCGCGGACAATGCGCTGGCATTCGGCCTGAACGCGAATGCGTCGGGCCTCAGTTCGATCGCGATGGGCGTACAGTCGAGCGCGACGCAGCAGTTCGCGACCGCGCTCGGTAATCTGTCGCTTGCGACCGGCGTGTCCGCCAGCGCGCTGGGGCCTGGTGCGACGGCGTCGGCCACGAACGCGACAGCGGTCGGCATCAACAGCGTCGCGGCGGCTACGTCGACCGTCGCGATCGGCGATTCCAACTCGGTTGCCGCGGCGGCGGGTGCCGGTTCGGTCGCGGGCGGTTACGGCTCGAAGGTGTTGGGTGGCACCGGCGCCGTCGCGCTCGGCTTCGGCCAGACGGTGAGCGGCAACGGCGCGGTCGCAATCGGCGATCCGAGCACCGCGATCGGCACCGGCGCGGTGACGATGGGGTCGAACAACACCGCGAACGGCGACGGTGCAGTGGCGATCGGCAATACCAACAATGCGCAGGGCACGGGGTCCCTGGCGCTGGGCAATACGTCGACGGCGGCCGCTGCCGGTGCGGTCGCATTCGGCGCGTCGGCCGTGGCGAACAACGCAAACGATGTCGCGCTCGGCTCCGGGTCGACGACGGCCGCGCCGAATCCGACGGCCAGCGCGGTCATCGGCGGCGTCACGTACAACTTCAACGGCATCAACCCGACCAGCGTCGTCAGCGTGGGTAAAGCGGGCAGCGAGCGCCAGATCACCAACGTCGCGGCCGGGCGAATCAGTTCGTCGAGCACGGACGCGATCAACGGATCGCAACTCGCCGCGACGAACACCGCGCTCGATTCGCTGTCGACGTCGACGGCGTCGAGCATCACGTCGCTGTCCACGTCTACGTCCACCGGCATCGGTTCGTTGTCCACCGGGTTGAGCTCGACCATTAGCTCGGTGGCGTCGCTGTCCACGTCGACGTCGACGGGCATCAGTTCGCTGTCCACTGGCCTGAGTTCGACCAACAGCACGGTCACGTCGCTGTCGACTTCGACCTCGACCGTCGTCGGTTCGCTGTCCACGGGCCTGAGCTCGACGAACAGCAACCTGACGTCGCTGTCGACTTCGACGTCGACCGTCGCCGGCTCGCTGTCCACCGGCTTGAGCTCGACCAACAGCACGATCACGTCGCTGTCCACGTCGACGTCGACGGTCGTCGGCTCGCTGTCCACGGGCCTGAGCTCGACGAACAGCAGCCTGACCTCGCTGTCCACGGCCACGTCGACCGGCATCGGCTCGCTGTCCACCAGCCTGAGCTCGATCACGAACAACAACACGAACCTCGGCAACAGCACGGCCGGTGCGATCGGCGGCGGCGCCACCTACGATCCGACCACCGGCACGATCTCGGCGCCGTCGTACGTGACGTACAACAGCGACGGCTCCACGACGATCAACAACAACGTCGGCTCGGCGATCGACAACATCAACGCGAACGGCATCAAGTACTTCCACGCGAATTCGACCGCGCCGGACAGCCAGGCGCTCGGCCTGGACAGCGTCGCGATCGGCCCGAACGCGATCTCGCGCGTGGACGGCAGCATCGCGCTCGGCTCGGGCTCGGTCGCCGACCGCGCGACGGCGCCGTCGTCCGGCATCATCCGCAACGGCAGCGCGTCGATCCCGTTCGACACGACCGACCAGACGCTGCTCGGCGCGGTATCGGTCGGCGATGCGACGAACAGGACCTACCGCCAGATCACCAACGTCGCCGACGGCACCGGCCAGCAGGATGCGGTAACGGTGCGGCAGTTGACCGGCGCGCTGCAATCGTTCGCGGTGACGGGCCAGAAGTACTTCCACGCGAATTCGACGGCGGGGGATTCGCTGGCCGTCGGCGCGGAATCGATCGCGGTCGGGCCGACGACGGTCGTCAACGGCGACAACGGCGTGGGTATCGGCAACGGTGCGATCGTCGACCAGACCGCGCCGGGCGGGGTCGCGATCGGCCAGGCGGCGAGTTCCGCGCAGGCCGACGCGATCGCGCTGGGCAGCGGCGCGACGGCGACCGGCGCGCAGTCGGTCGCGCAGGGCGCGAATGCGGTGGCGGTCAGCGTGGGCAGCGTCGCGCTCGGCTCGGGGGCCCGCGGCAGCGCGACCGATGCGCTCGCGCTCGGCGCCGGCGCATCGGCGACGTTCGCGAACAGCGTCGCGCTGGGCGCCGGTTCGCTGACCACGGTTGGCGCACTGACGAACTACGTCGCGTACGGGCTGAGCAGCCCGCAATCGTCGGCCGGCGAAGTAAACATCGGTAATCGCCAGATCACCGGGCTCGCGGCCGGCAAGAACGGCACCGACGCGGTGAACGTGTCGCAGCTCGATTCGGTGGCGAACCAGTTGACGACGCTGATCGACCAGCGCACGACCAACCTCGGCGGGCAGTACACGACGAACCCGACCGGCGGCAACGTGCCGCCGGGGGCGAGCGGCTCGAACTCGTCGGCGGGCGGCTCGGGCGCGGTCGCGTCGGGCTCCAACAGCACGGCGGTCGGCAACGGTTCGACGGCGTCGGGCAACGGCTCGACGGCGATCGGCGTCGGCTCGACCGCGTCGGGCAACAACTCGACGGCGATCGGCACGGGCAGCAACGACGGCGGGCGCTCGAACGTGGTCGCGGTCGGCTCGGCGGATTCGGCGCGGCAGGTCGTGAACGTCGCGGCGGGCACGCAGGGCACCGATGCGGTGAACGTGAACCAGTTGAACGCGGTATCGAACCAGTTCACGCAATCGCTGAACACGGTCAACAACCAGCTCACGCAGATGCAGCAGCAGATCCAGCAGACCGATTCGATGGCCCGCGAGGGGATCGCCGCGACCGCCGCGATGGCGTCGATCCCGCACATGGACCGCGATTCGAACTTCGCGATGGGGGTCGGCACGGCGACGTTCCAGGGCCAGAAGGCCATGGCGGTCGGCGTGCAGGCGCGCATCACGGAGAACCTGAAGGCGACGCTGAACGGCGGCTTCGCCGGCAGCCAGCGCGTGGTCGGCGCGGGCATGCTGTACCAGTGGAAGTGATCGCGCGCAGCGGTTTGTTCCGGCACGCGTTGCCGGAGCGGGCCGCGCCGAACGCAAACACGCGCGGATGCGTCGCGACATCGCGCCGCACGCGCCGTGCTCATCGCATTCTCGGAGTCATCAAGTGAAAAACATCCATCTTGCCCTGCTGGCGTCCGTCGTTTCCCTCGCGGCCTGTTCGAGTGCGTCGGGGCCGACGTACAACGCGTACGAACTGCAGCCGCGAAACGGCATCCGGACGTTCCAGGTCGACTGCCACGGCATCCTGTCGAGCGCGAAGACCTGCATGAAGGTCGCGACGCGCATGTGCGGCAACGAGGCCGTCCGCCTCGTCGACACCACCACGCCGTACCGCGACGGCGCCGATGCGCATTCGATCGTGTTCCAGTGCGGCGCGGCGCCCGCGCCGGCCGCCGAGGCCGTTACGCCGGCGCCCGTGCCGGCCGAAAAGGTGAGCCTGACCGGCGATGCATACTTCGCGACCGACTCGGCCGTGCTGACGCCTGCCGCCACCGCCGCGCTCGACGCGCTGCTGAGCCGGCAGAGCGACAAGCATTTCGCGCGCGTGGAAGTGGACGGCTATACCGACGCGACCGGCTCGGATGCGCACAATCAGGCGCTGTCGAAGCGCCGGGCGGATGCGGTCGCCGGCTATCTGCGCGAGCACGGGCTGAAGGCCGATGCGTTTGCCGCGGTCGGCCACGGGGAGGCGAATCCGGCGGCATCGAACGATACCGCCGAAGGACGCGCGCGCAATCGTCGCGTGGAAATCTCGCTGCAGAAGTAGGACGCTGCGACCCGGTTGCCGCAAGCGTGGCCGTCGAAGCCGGACGGCTCGCTTGCGGCAATGATGCTCGGCGCGGACGACGCGTGGCGCGAACCGCCCGTCCGCGGCGTGCGAACGCAGGGCCCGTCGCATCGACGCCGCCGACGCGCGGCGACTGGCGTCCGGCACGCGGATCGCCCTGCGCACCGGGCCGCGGATCGGCGCTCAGTGCCTGATCATGCAGACGGCCACGATCTCGTACCCGGGGTCGGCATGCGCGCTCGCGGCTTTTTCCGCTTCGTCGTACGAACCGAAGGAGGTCGCGTCTTCGATGGCCGGCGCCATGCCGATATCGCCGTCCTCGGCGGTGCAGAGAAACTGCTCGCCGGTCTTCACGACATAGATGGACATCATGATTCCCTCCATGGTTTGCAGGGGGAAGTTCCAGTCTAGCAGGCGCGAAGCGGAAAGCCGTGCACAATACCCGCATGCGATCCCCCGACCTCGAATGCCTCGTGACCGTCACCATGCCCTTCGGCAAATACAAGGACCGACTCCTTGCCGACCTGCCGGGCAACTACCTCAATTGGCTGGCCCGTGAAGGGTTTCCGCGCGGCGAGCTCGGCCGGCAGCTCGCACTGATGCACGAAATCGATCACAACGGCCTGAGAGGCTTGCTGGACCCGTTGCGCAAGCGCGGCTAGTGTGCCGGCGGGGCATCGAAGCCGCGCGCTGCTTCAATCCCGGATTGCAGGCGCACGATTTCCGGCCAGTCGATGCCGGCCTGGACGCCCTGGCCGCCTGCCCATGAAGCCCGCAGGGTCGTCATGGAAAACTGTATGAATATACAGTATAGTAGCCGTCGAACTCGAGCGGCGCGGGCATGACCCGTGCGGCCCGTGCGCCGCGCATGCGGGCATCCGCCGCAGCGTTTCGGTACCGTGAACTCTGGCTAACTCATTCAGACGGGCAGGCAAATTGTCATCCAGCAATCTGATCCGCATTCGCGGAGCACGTCAGCACAACCTCAAGAATCTCGATCTCGACCTGCGCACCGGCGAAATGACGGTCGTCACCGGCCCGTCCGGCTCCGGCAAGTCGAGTCTCGTGTTCGACACGCTGTACGCGGAAGGCCAGCGGCGCTACGTCGAAACCTTCAGTGCCTACGCGCGGCAGTTCCTCGACCGGATGGACCGCCCGCAGGTCGAGCGCGTCGACGGCGTGCCGCCCGCGATCGCGATCGACCAGACCAATCCGGTCCGCAGTTCGCGCTCGACCGTCGGCACGATGACCGAGCTGAACGACCACCTGAAGCTGCTGTACGCGCGCGCGGCCGAGCTGTTCGACCGCAAGACCGCGCGGCAGGTACGGCACGACACGCCGGAGACGATCTACGCGGAGCTCGTCGCGCGCACGCAGGCAGACGATCCGCGCGTGGTCGTCACGTTCCCGGTCGAATTGCCGGAAGCGGTGTCCGACGAGGAAATCGCGCAGTGGCTGTCGGCGAGCGGCTACACGCGCGTGCAGGCGCAGCGCGAAGTCGCGTCGCCCACCGGGCCGCGCAAGATGCTCGACGTGGTGGCCGACCGCTTCCGCGTGCAGCAGGCCGACAAGGTGCGGGTGGTCGAGGCGATCGAGGCGTCGCTGAAGCGCGGCGGCGGCCGCGTGAACGTGTACGTGCTGGCGGCGGACGCGGAAAACGCGACGGCCGAGCCGCAGGTGTGGCGCTTCTCCACCGGGCTCCACGATCCCGATAGCGACCTGCGTTACGCGGAGCCGCAAGCGGCGCTGTTCTCGTTCAACTCGGCATACGGCGCGTGCGAAACCTGCCGCGGCTTCGGCCGCGTGATCGGCGTCGATCTCGGGCTCGTGATTCCCGATGCGCGCAAGACGTTGCGCGGCGGCGCGATCAAGCCGATGCAGACGCCCGCGTGGAAAGAGTGCCAGGACGACCTGATGCGCTACGCGGCGAAAGCCGGCATCCGGCGCGACGTGCCGTGGTCCGAGCTGACGGATGCCGAACGCGACTGGGTCGTCAACGGCTCGCCGGACTGGAACGGCAAGTGGCAGAGCCAGTGGTACGGCGTGAAGCGCTTCTTCGGCTACCTCGAATCGAAAGCGTACAAGATGCACATCCGCGTGCTGCTGTCGAAATACCGCAGTTATACGCCGTGCGACGTGTGCGGCGGCGCGCGCCTGAAGATGGAATCGCTGCAATGGCGGCTCGGCTCGAAGGAGAATGCCGACGCCGTGCTCGCGCCGGCCGACCGCTTCATGCCGCGCGGCGTCGAATGGAGCCGCGCGCAGCTCGAAGCGCTGCCCGGCCTGACGGTGCACGATCTGATGCTGCTTCCGATCGAGCGCATCCGGCGCTTCTTCGACGAAATCGTGCTGCCGAGCGCGCTGCTCGACGACGCATTGAAGCTGCTGCTCGCCGAAGTGCGCACGCGCCTGAAATACCTGTGCGACGTCGGGCTCGGCTACCTGACGCTCGACCGGCAGAGCCGCACGCTGTCGGGCGGCGAGGTGCAGCGGATCAACCTGACCACCGCGCTGGGCACGTCGCTCACGAAAACCCTGTTCGTGCTCGACGAGCCGAGTATCGGGCTGCATCCGCGCGATCTCACGCGGATCGTCGAGGCGATGCAGCGGTTGCGCGACGCGGGCAACACGCTGGTCGTCGTCGAGCACGATCCGTCGGTGATGCTCGCGGCCGATCGATTGATCGACATGGGGCCCGGCCCGGGCGAGCGCGGCGGCACGATCGTGTACGACGGCACGCCGTCCGACATCCGTTCCGCGCACACGCTGACGGGCGAGTATCTCGGTGGCCGCAAGCAGGTCGCGCATGCGTCGAACTGGGCGCGCCGTGCGGTCGACGCGAACACGCCGCGTATCGTGCTCGAAGGCGCGACCGAGCACAACCTGCGCGACGTCACGGTCGAAATTCCGCTGCAGCGGCTCGTGTGCGTGACGGGTGTGTCCGGCTCCGGCAAATCCACGCTGCTGCAGGACGTGCTGTATCCGGCGATGGCGCGGCATCACGGCAAGGCGACCGAATCGCCGGGTGCGTACCGCAGCCTGACGGGCGCCGACCAGGTCGGCGACGTCGTGTTCGTCGACCAGTCGCCGATCGGCAAGACCACGCGCTCGAACCCGGCGAGCTACGTCGGCGCGTTCGACGAAATCCGCAAGCTGTTCGCGAAGGCGCCGCTCGCGCTGCAGCGCGGCTACGGCGCGGGCACGTTCAGCTTCAACTCGGGCGACGGCCGTTGCCCGACCTGCGGCGGCTCGGGTTTCGAGCACATCGAGATGCAGTTCCTGAGCGACGTCTACCTGCGCTGCCCGGATTGCGACGGCAGCCGCTACCGTGCCGAAATCCTCGAAGTGCGAATCGAGCGCGACGGCCGCGCGCTGAACATCGCCGACGTGCTCGATCTGACCGTCAGCGAAGCGGCCGCGTTCTTCGCGACCGATGCCGAGGTGCTGCGCGTGCTGCAGCCGATCGTCGACGTCGGCCTCGAATACGTGAAGCTCGGCCAGCCGGTGCCGACGCTGTCGGGCGGCGAGGCGCAGCGCCTGAAGCTCGCCGGCTTCCTCGCCGAGTCGGCGGCGGCGGCGGGCGGGCGCCGGGTCGCGACGGAAGAGGCGCGCATCGCACGCGCGAAACTGTTCATGTTCGACGAGCCGACCACCGGGCTGCACTTCGACGACATCGCGAAACTGATGCAGGCATTCGGCAAGCTGCTCGCGGCCGGCCATTCGCTGATCGTGATCGAGCACAACCTCGACGTGATCCGCGCGGCCGACTGGCTGATCGATCTCGGCCCGGAAGGCGGCGACGGCGGCGGCCTCGTGCTGTGCGCGGGCACGCCGGACGACGTGAAGGCCTGCGCCGAATCGCATACCGGCGTGGCGCTGCTGCAGTACGACCGCGCGATGGATGTCGGCGCGGTGCATACCGGCGCGGTGCATGCCGACGAAGGCAAGCCGTTGCAGGCCGTGCTGAACGCGGCGCGCGCGCGCCGGGCGATCGAAGGCGAGGACGTCGTGCGCATCGTCAATGCGCGCGAGCACAACCTGAAGGCGCTCGACGTCGACATCCCGCACGGCAAGTTCAACGTGATCACCGGCGTGTCGGGTTCCGGCAAGTCGACGCTCGCGTTCGACATCCTGTTCCACGAGGGCCAGCGTCGCTACCTCGAATCGCTGAACGCGTATGCGCGCTCGATCGTGCAGCCGGCCGGCCGCCCCGAGGTCGATGCCGTGTACGGCATTCCGCCGACCGTCGCGATCGAGCAGCGGCTGTCGCGCGGCGGGCGCAAGAGCACGGTCGCGACCACGTCCGAGGTGTGGCATTTCCTGCGGCTGCTGTACGTGAAGCTCGGGCTGCAACACTGCATCCATGACGGCACGCCGGTCACGTCGCAATCCGTCGAATCGATCGCCGCGCAACTGCTGCGCGACCATCGCGGCGAACACGTCGGGTTGCTCGCGCCGCTCGTCGTCAATCGCAAGGGCGTGTATACGGATCTCGCGAAATGGGCGAAGGCGCGCGGCAGCACGCATCTGCGCGTCGACGGCGAGTTCGTCACGGTCGACCCGTGGCCGAAGCTCGACCGCTTCCGCGAGCACACGATCGAATTGCCGGTGGCCGATATCGTCGTGTCGCCGGACAACGAAGCCGAGTTGCGGCGCAGGCTCGACGAGACGCTCGAGCTCGGCAAGGGCGTGATGCACCTGCTCGCGCCGCTCGACGGGCTGCACGATGCGATGCGCAACGATCGTTCGACCGCCCGGGTCGGCGCGGTCAAGGTGCTGTCGGTCAAGCGTGCGTGCCCGGTGTGCGGCACGAGCTATCCGGAGCTCGACCCGCGGATGTTCTCGTACAACAGCAAGCACGGCTGGTGCACGACCTGCGTCGGCACCGGCGTCACGCTCACGCGCGAACAGCGCGCCGCATACGACGACACGGTGCTCGCCGGCGACGATCGCGGCCGCGAGCAAACCTTGCCGTCGGACGAGCAGGAACGGGAAGGCGTCGGCAACGAGCCGTGCCCCGATTGCCACGGCACGCGGCTGAACCCGTCCGCGC
Organism: Burkholderia anthina; assembly: GCF_001547525.1. Lineage (GTDB taxonomy): Bacteria > Pseudomonadota > Gammaproteobacteria > Burkholderiales > Burkholderiaceae > Burkholderia > Burkholderia semiarida. The sequence goes on along the minus strand of NZ_CM003769.1, from coordinate 350,024 downwards.
GCGCGGTCACGTTCGACGCGCACCCGATCGTCGAGGTCGCGCAATGGACGGTATCGGACACGCGCCGCTGGATCGACGCGCTGGAACTCAGCGGGCGCGATGCGCAGATCGCGCGCGACATCGTCAGCGAGATCGGCAGCCGCCTCGCGTTTCTCGAGGAAGTCGGGCTCGGCTACTTGAGTCTCGATCGGGCGGCGCCGAGCCTGTCGGGCGGCGAAGCGCAGCGCATCCGGCTCGCCGCGCAGCTCGGCAGCAACCTGCAGGGCGTCTGCTACGTGCTCGACGAGCCGACGATCGGCCTGCATCCGCGCGACAACCAGATCCTGCTCGACGCATTGCGCAAGCTCGGCGACAAGGGCAATACGCTGGTCGTCGTCGAGCATGACGAGGACACGATCCGCCGCGCGGATCACATCATCGACGTCGGCCCGGGCGCGGGCAAGCGCGGCGGCACGCTGGTCGCCGAGGGCGCGGTCGCCGATCTGGCCGCGCAGCCGGATTCGGTCACGGGCCGATTGCTCGCGCAGCCGATGACGCACCCACTGCAGCCGCGCCGCGGCGTGAGCCTGCCGGGCAAGAAGGGCGGCGCGGCCGTGCCGGAAGCCTGGCTGACCGTGCATGGCGCGACGCTGCACAACCTGCGCGACGTCACGGTCGGCATTCCGCTCGCGCGGCTCGTCGCGGTGACGGGCGTCAGTGGCTCGGGCAAGTCGACGCTCGCGCGCGACGTGCTGATGACGAACCTGCTGGACGCGGTCGGCCGCTCGGTGCTGTCGTCGCCGGCCACGCGGCGTGCGCGCAAGGCGGCGCAGCAGGACGCGCCGGCCGCCAACCGCCGTTCGAGCGTGCTCGCGCGCAGCGCACCGCGGCCGTCGCTGAACGTCACGCATGCATGGCAGGGCTGCGAGTCGCTGAGCGGCTGGGAGCAGATCGATCGCGTGCTCGAGGTCGACCAGACGCCGATCGGCAAGACGCCGCGCTCGTGCCCGGCCACCTATATCGGCGTGTGGGACACGATCCGCAAGCTGTTCGCCGATACGCTCGAAGCGCGCGCACGCGGCTATACGGCGTCGCGTTTCTCGTTCAACACCGGCGACGGGCGCTGCCCGGCCTGCGAAGGGCAAGGCGTGCGCACGATCGGCATGAGCTTCCTGCCCGACGTGAAGGTGCCGTGCGACGTGTGCCACGGGCAGCGCTTCAATCCGGAAACGCTCGCCGTCACGTGGCGCGGCCGGAACATCGGCGACGTGTTGACGATGGAGATCGACGAGGCGGTCGAATTCTTCGCGCCGATCTCGAACATCGCGCATCCGCTGCAGTTGATGAAGGACGTCGGGCTCGGCTACCTGACGCTCGGCCAGCCGTCGCCGACGCTGTCCGGCGGCGAGGCGCAGCGCATCAAGCTCGTCACCGAGCTGACGAAGGTGCGCGACGACATCACGCGGCGCGGCCAGAAGGCGCCGCACACGCTGTACGTGCTCGACGAGCCGACGGTCGGCCTGCACATGGCCGACGTCGCGAAGCTGATTCGCGTGCTGCACCGGCTCGTCGATGCGGGGCATAGCGTCGTCGTGATCGAGCACGATCTCGACGTGATCGCGGAAGCCGACTGGATCATCGATCTCGGGCCGGAAGGCGGCGTGGGCGGCGGCACGATCGTCGCGGCGGCGCCGCCGGAAGCGCTCGCGAAGGTGAGTGCGAGCCATACGGGGCGGGCATTGAAGCCCGTACTGGCGCGAACGGCATCGCCCGACGGCGAAACCGAGCGGCAGGGCGAAGCGCGCGTCGGCTGAACGCGGTGCTTGTCGCAAGCGGCCCCGATGTCAGGCGAGACACCGGGGCCGCTTGCCCATGCGCCCATGCGATCGGCTCGCCGCCGCGCTCATTCGCCCTTGATACCGATCGTCTCGATGATGGTTTCCAGTTGCGGGCTCATCGGCAGGTTGAGACTCAGGCCCGACGGAAGCGGGCGCAGGAACCAGCGCTTGTACTGGCGTGCGATCTCGCCGTCGGCGGCCAGTTCCACGAAGGTGTTCTTCACGACCTGCGCGAGCTGCGGATCGTCCTTACGGAACATGATGCCGTACGGGTCGTACGACAGGTAATCGCCCACCACGTCGTACTGGCCGCCCTTGCCCGCATTCTCGGCAATCAGGCCGTACAGCAGCACGTCGTCCGTCGCGAACGCGTCGGCGCCGCCGTTCGCGACGAGCGCGAAGCCTTGCGCATGGTCCGGTACCACCTGTAGCTGGATCCCGAGCCTGAACCGCTGGTCCAGGTCGCGCAACGCTTTCTCGTTGGTCGTGCCGGCCGTCACCGCGACTTTCTTGCCCGCGAGATCGCGGAACGAGCGGATCGGCGCGCCGCGCTTCACCATCACCTTCGTGCCGGCCACGAAGATGATCGGCGAGAACGCCACGCGCTTCTGGCGCTCGAGGTTGCTCGTCGTGGAGCCGCATTCGAGATCGACCTGGCCGTTGACCACCGCGTCGATGCGGTTGTCCGACGTGACGGGCACCCAGCGGATCGTCAGGCTCTTGTTGACCGCATCCTCGATCGACGACACGAGCGCCTTGCACAGCTCGATCGAATAGCCGATCGGCTGGCGGCGCGCATTCAGGTACGAGAACGGTATCGACGCGTCGCGATAGCCGAGCGCGATCGTGCCGGTGCCGCGCACCTTCGCGAGCGTGCCCGTCAGTTGCGCCGGCGCGAACGGCTCGACGCGCGGCGGCGGGGAGGGCAGATCGTCCGCGCGCGCGGACGCGCTGGCGGCGAGCAGGCTCGCGAGCGCGAGCGCAAGCCGGAATCGCTGCATCTTCATCGGCGGGCCTCCGTCAGACTTCCGTCGGATGTGCGATCGTCGCTTCCTGTTCCGCTTCGATGCGCGCCGCGTTGGCCTCGGCTTCCGCCTCCGACATCAGTTGTCCTTCCCATTTCGCGACTACCGCGCTCGCGATCGAGTTGCCGACCGCGTTCGTGGCCGAGCGGCCCATGTCGAGGAACGTGTCGACGCCGAGGATCAGCAGTAGCCCGGCTTCCGGCAGCCCGAACTGGTGCAGCGTCGCGGCGATCACCACGAGCGACGCGCGCGGCACGCCGGCCATTCCCTTCGACGTGAGCATCAGCACGAGCAGCATCGTGATCTGCGTGCCGAGCGACAGATGGACGTTGTACGCCTGCGCGATGAACAGCGACGCGAACGTGCAGTACATCATCGAGCCGTCGAGGTTGAACGAATAACCCATCGGCATCACGAAGCTCGAGATCTTGCGGCGCACACCGAAACGATCGAGCGCGTCGAGGATCTTCGGATACGCGGCTTCGGAGCTCGCCGTCGCGAACGACAGCATGAACGCTTCCTTGATCAGCACCAGCAGCTTGAACACGCGCGGCCCGAGAAACAGCAACCCGGCGCAGACGAGCAATGCCCAGAGCAGGAACAGGCTCAGATAGAAATCGCCCATGAACACCGCGAACTTCAGCAGCACCGACAGCCCGTTCACCGCGACGGTCGCGGCCATCGCGGCCAATACGGCGAGCGGCGCGAGCTTCATCACGTAGCCGGTGATCTTCAGCATCACGTGCGACAGTTGATCGATCGCGGCCACGAGGATCTTGCCGCGTTCGCCGAGCGCGGCGAGCGCCACGCCGAAGAACATCGAGAACACGACGATCTGCAGGATTTCGTTGTTCGCCATCGCCTCGGCGATCGACTTCGGCACCATGTGGCCGACGAAATCCTTCAACGTGAACTTGGAGGTCGCGAGGTTCGCCGATGCGCCGATGTCCGGCAGCGGCAGGCCGAGGTTGTCGCCGGGCCGCAGCAGGTTCGCCATCAGCAGCCCGAGCAGCAGCGAGACCAGCGACGCGGTGATGAACCAGCCGAACGCTTTCGCGAACACGCGCCCGACCGACGCCGCGTCGCCCATGTGCGCGATGCCGACGACCAGCGTCGAGAACACGAGCGGCCCGATCACCATCTTGATCAGCCGCAGGAACACGTCGGAGACGAGCGAGATGTAGCCGGCGATTTCGGTCGCGGCCTTTTTGTCGGGAAAGCTCGCGAAGACCATGTAGCCGATTGCGATGCCTGCCAGCATCGCGATCAGGATCCAGACGGCTGCAGCATTCTTTTTTCGCATCGAGAGCCTCCCATGCACCGGTTTCGCAATCGGGGATGGAAGGACGATACAGGACCAGAATGACGATGAACAGTGCAACCGGGTCCGGGTTTGCGCTAGCGCGGGGACGAGGCCGATCGGGCTCGGCGATTGCGCCGGTGGCGCTTCGTGGCCGAAGCCGGCGCGGTCCGCAACGGGTTTGTGCGGAGCAGCACATTGCCCCATTCGGCGGTCGCGGGGTCGCGAAGTCCGGCGCCGCTCCGCCATTTGCGCGTGTCCTGTGCCCGGCGATGCTGCGTTGCCGCGATCCCGCACGCGTCACGCGCGCGAGGACCGAGCCGGCGCGTGCTGAAATCGCATGCCCGAGCCGCGAGCCGGAAGATGCCGTCGATCAGCGGATGGGCGCGTTCGGCGCGTCGCCGCGCGGCTGTCGATCAGCCAGCCGGCGCGACCGATGCGCCCGTGATGCCGTGCCGGCGCAGCGAATCGGCGACGAAGCCCGACGCCTTCATCTCCTCGACGAACGCGTTCAGCACCGCGGCCGCCGCGTCGCCGCGGCTCTTCGGCACGCCCATCGCCTGCCGGATCACCATGAAGCGCTCGTCGAGCAGGCGCAGGCCCGGCGTTTTCGCGGCGTCGGCTTCGAGCTGCTGCTTCACGCCGGCCGCCACTTCGAGCTTTTGCTCGACGAACGTCGACACGACCGCTTGCGACGTCGGCGCGCGCACGATCCGCGCGGCTTTCAATTCGCGGGTGAGGAACAGGTCGTACGCGCTGCCGTTGCCGACGGCCACGCGGTTGTGCGGCTGGTCGACGTCCGCATGGGTGCGGATCGGCGAGGCGTCGGGCACGAGATAGAAACCTTCGATCAGCACGTACGGCGCGGTGAACGCGACGGTTTCGCCGCGCAGCGGATCGATCGCGAAGAAGCCGAAATCGGCGCGTTCGTCGGTCAGCGCCTGCACCGATTTGCCGGCGGCGTCGAACACCACGAGTTCCAGGTCGGCCGACAGGCGCTCGGCGAATGCACGGGCGAGGTCGATCGAGACGCCGAACGGTTCGCCCGTTGCCGGGTCGCGGTTCGCGAGGATCGGGTTGCCGAGGTTGATCGATGCGCGGAGCTTGCCGGTGGGAGTGAAGGCGGAGACGACAGCAGGAGCGATGGGCATGAGCGGACTCGCGGGAGGCTTGGGGTCGGTCGGGTGACGGGTGCGCGACAGCGCGTCGATGCCGAGCTTATCATCGGGACGCCCGATGTAGCATGCCGCGGGCGTGGCCGCGTCGAAACGCCGAGCCGGCACGCGACTTTTTTAATCGGTCGTGACCCGATATGTCGGCACGAACGCGAACCGCGTTCGCATGTCACTGACGCATCGACCCTGCCTGTCGGTCGCCGTCGCCGGATTGCATGTCGCCCCGTCAACGGGGATCAAGGTCAGACATGCTCGCGAAGGTAACGGATGCACGCCATTCGGAGGCCCGCCCGATCCGTCGAGGCGTCCGGAGAAGCGGGCGTCGGCGCCGGTTCGGCATGCGCGAGCCGTTGCGCGAGTGCGGCGCTGTCGGCCCGGCCGGCCGATTTCGCGATCTGAAGCGAAGCGTGGCCTATCCAGACGCGATCGCGCCACTCGCATTTCGCACGATGGATGACCAGCCACGCTTGCAGCGATTCGGCGAGCTGGAACGGCGAAAGCCACGCGCGCGTCTGCCTGCGGGTGACGAGTTGCATGACAACGAGGAAGTAGAGCAGATCGACGTACTGGGTCCGGCCGCGCATGGTCCTTTTTGGGGTTGTCGGTGCTTGCGAGTGCGCCGGTGTCGGATTACTGCTGGACGCTGAGCGCCTTCTCGATCGCGGCAATCAGCTTGAACGCATCGCTTCGCCCGATCAGAAGCCCGCGGCTGGTGTACTCGCACCCGAATGCGTAGAAGCTCGGCAGCAGTGTCACCATGTCGTTCTGCTGATCGAAGTCGACTTCGCATTTCGTCAGCGGGAAGAACGGAGGCGCCTCGGCCGGCATGTTGTGCACGATGCCCTCCTAGTACATTTTTCGGGGCGGCAACATGCGCTTGGCCCGCAGGCGCTGCCTGGCAACGGCGCTGGCCTTCTTGCGCTTGCGCTCCGTCGTGGGCTTCTCGTAGCCGGTGCGGGCGCGCAATTCGCGAATCAGCCCGGTTTTCTCGATGCCGCGCCGGAATCGCCGCAGCGCGACATCGATCGGTTCGTTGAGCTTCAGCGTAATTGTCGTCATGTAGATCCTGTCGGGAAAGGCTGGAACGGAAAGCTAGCCGAGCCGCGTCATGACGGCGCTGGCTATCTCGTCGGATTCGAATTCCGAATATCCTGCTCCGATCGAGAGCGCACGTACCGCCATGAACATGTGCAGCTCGGGTTGGTGGCACATCGCTGAATCGGCGATTCTGGCGGGAACGACGGTGTCGATCCGGGTGACTTCATGCCGTTCGATCAAGCCGAGCAGTTCGTCGATGATCATTTCGTCCTCCAAAATACCGAAAAATTGCGTTGTGCCGACGAGCGCGCGTCAGCGCGCGCTGGAAAAGAAGCCCTGTTTGTCCCGATTGTCGTCGATGATGTTCTCGGCAAAGCGCACCGACGCACGACGCGCGTCGCCGGCGTTGTCGAATGGAGAGATGTCGTGCAATCGGAAGGTCTGGCTCTGCGTCAGCGTATCGGTGGTGCCGCGCAGGCAAATCTTGACGGCCGCGTCGAACCCGGCGTCGTAGTTGTGCGGGCAGCCATGCGGCGCCGCCACGTGAGGGTAAATCAGCGGATAAATCTCGAAACCACGATAGACGTGCATGCTCATGACGAACTCCTGGCGTTCGGCCACGGCGAGTCGCATGGGCGAACACGTTCGGCCAGTATTCCCATTGCAGGGCGGGCCGGTGGGTGAAGGGGACAACGTTGCAGCGCGAAGGAGGGGCGATGCAGCAAGCGGGCGGGTGGAGGGGCGAACGTCGGAGGGCGGCCGATCGTTCGGATGAGCCCATCATACGCGCATCCTTCGTCGAACGTCCAATTTATTCCGGGTTGGCGCACGCACTTCGTCGAGGACGTCGCCCGGTTTCAGGCGGGTTATTGTGGAGCAGGCGGGCGTTTCTTCGCGGGCGATTTCGTGACCGCAGGCGGTTTGGGCGGCACCCAGTTCAATGCGGTGCCCAGCTTCGGCAAAGTGATGGCCTGGCTGGCACGCGGAGGCGCCTTGTTGCGGCGAGGCTGGTTTCGGGTCATGCGGGTTCTCCTGCTGCACCGCTTGCGCGGTTCGGTAAGCATGACGTGCGCCGCTCTCTCGCGCGCGGTCGGCCGTGCGGCGCGGCGAGTGAGGGTCGGGTGTCGGCATACGCACGGGCCGACGGCCGGATGCGAAGCGGATGACCGTGCCTGCGTCGAGTCGCGTTGACTGCGACGGAGGGCGCGGCACGTGAAGCGGCAGCGATGTGCCGCTTCGCGAACAGGGGCTGACGGTTCAGCGATTACAGCGGGGTGATGTTCGACGCCTGCAGCCCTTTGGGGCCCGTCTTCGTTTCGAAGCTGACCTTCTGGCCTTCCGCGAGGGTCTTGAAGCCATCGCCGCGGATCTCCGAGAAGTGGGCGAACAGATCGTCGCTGCCGTTGTCGGGGGTGATGAAGCCGAAGCCCTTGCTGTCGTTGAACCACTTGACGGTACCGGTATCCATGTTGGATCTCCTGAAAATGAACGAGCGCATATGCCTCGTATGGACGAGGAAAAGGAATCAAGGAGGGAGAGGACAACGAATACCGCAGGCTGCGGTCGATGATGAGCAGCAATCGCGCTTCTTGAATACTTCCGCGGCCGACAGTACGCGTCGGCACGAAGCGTGTCAAGCGCTATCGGCAGGGGCGGAACGCGTGACGCCTGGGTCCCGATCGGTCCCTTGCCGGCATGCCTGTCGCCCGTGCGATACGCCGTCCCGGCGACGACGTCAGAGGGTCGTCAGCAAATGCAACTGACGTTCGGTCTCGTTTCCCGCGACCAACGAGAAGAATCCGGTCTCGCGACGCTCGACTATCGTGAGCCCCTCGCTGTCGGAGAAGACGTTCCAGGCGATGCCGTCGACATGTGCGATCGCTCCACGCGTTCGCGCGAATGCCAGCAAGAGCCGACTCGCCTGGCGGCGGAGCACCTGACGATCCGAATTCAGCACATAAGGGGGGCAGCCCGCACGCAGGACGAGATAGTGAGGAATGACGCTGGGATCAATTTTCATGGGGCGGTTTCATGTGCGGGCCTGCGTTTGCCGTTCAGTTGCAGTCTGCGCGGTGTCGGGGAAAAGCGTTCGATCGCTCGACGGCAGCCTGCCGTGGCGTGCTTTCAGTTTATGCGCAGAACCGCCCGATTCGCAGGATATCGTCACGATGTGCCGCGGCGTCGACCGCATATCGGGCCCGCATCGGGTTGCGCGGCTGGCGACGAGGCGGCCCGGGCGCGTTTGACGGTCGTTGTTTTTGCCTTCCTGTTCCACGCGTCGAGCATGGCTGCCTGCCGTCGAAATGGTGTAGCGATATCTACCGAATTGCAGTGTTCGTGACGGCCACTTATGCTGCCGTCATGAATGCCGTCCCGACTTCCTGGCTCCTGTTGATCGTCAGTCTGCCGACCTCCGGCGCGACTGCCCGCATGCGCATCTGGCGTACCGTCAAGGCGCTCGGCTGTGGTGCACTGCGGGACGGCGCCTATCTGTTGCCTGCGCATGCCGAGCAGGCGGCGCAGTTGCGTGAGCTCGCCGACGAGGCGCGCAACGGCGAAGGGCAGGCGTGGTTGCTGGATGTCCGGGCGGACGATCCTGCCGACGAAGACGCGTACCAGTCGCTGTTCGATCGCGCGGGCGATTACGCAGGCTGGCTCGCCGAGCTTTCGGCGGCCCGCAGCACGCTGCCCGATCTGGCGGTCGCCGAGCTCAACCGCCTGCAACGCCGCCATGCTCGCACGTACGAGGCGATTCGAAGCATCGATTTCTTTCCCGGCGAAACTTCGCAGCGCGCGCAGGCGCAATGGCGGGATTTCACCGCCGCGGTCGAAGCGTTGCGCTCGCCCGGCGAGCCGCATGCCGCGCAGCGCGGCATTCCGCGTCGCGACCGTGCGCAGTATCAGGGCAGGCTGTGGGCGACGCGCCGTCACCTGTGGGTCGATCGCGTCGCCAGCGCGTGGCTGATTCAGCGTTTCATCGATCCGCATGCACGCTTCGTGTGGCTGGACAATCTCGCCGATTGCCCGGCCGACGCGCTCGGCTTCGACTTCGACGGCGCGCCGTTCACGCATGTGGGCGATCGCGTGTCGTTCGAGGTGCTGGTCGCCAGCTTCGGGCTGGGCGACCACGACGGACTCGCCCGGCTGGGCGCCATGGTGCATGCGCTGGATGTGGGCGGCGCCACCGTGCCGGAAGCCGGCGGATTCGAGGCCATTCTCGCCGGCGCCCGAAAGCGCGTCGCCGACGATGACGCATTGCTGACGGAGATCGGCACCGTACTCGATTCGTTGTACGTGCATTTCCGCGGCAACCGCCAACCCTGACCATGCTGCTCGCGCCAACATGAATACACATCGCGACCGCCCGGCCTATACGCTGTGGCAACTGATCGGGTACTTCGCGCGGCTCGGCGCGACGGGGTTCGGCGGGCCGGTCGCGCTCGCGGGCTACATGCATCGGGACCTCGTGGATACGCGCCGATGGATCGCGGACTCGGACTACAAGGAAGGCCTGGCGCTCGCGCAACTCGCCCCCGGCCCGCTCGCCGCGCAACTGGCGATCTATCTCGGCTACGTGCATTACCGTATCGTCGGCGCCACGATGGTCGGGATCGCGTTCGTGCTGCCGTCGTTTCTGATGGTGGTGCTGCTCGGCTACGCGTACACGCGATTCGGCGGCCTGACGTGGATGCAGTCGGTGTTCTACGGCGTCGGCGCGGCGGTGATCGGCATCATCGCGATCAGCGCGCGCAAGCTGACCACGAAAAGCATCGGCCGCGACACGCTGCTGTGGGCGATCTATCTCGCGCTGGTGGCCGTGACGGTGATCACCGAATCGGAAGTGGCGTGGCTGTTTCTCGCGGCGGGCGTGCTCGTCTGGCTCACGCGTGCGCCGCCCCGGTGGTTACGCCAGCGGCGCGTCGATGCGGTCGTGGCGTGGCCCGTTTCCGCCACCGGTGCATGGCTCGGTATCGTCGACTGGCCGCAGCTTGTGCAACTGGCCGCCTTCTTCGCGAAGGCCGGCGCGTTCGTGTTCGGCTCGGGGCTCGCGATCGTGCCGTTCCTTTATGGGGGCGTGGTCACCGAGCACCATTGGCTCAGCGAGAAGCAGTTCGTCGACGCCGTGGCGGTCGCGATGATCACGCCGGGCCCGGTCGTCATCACGGTCGGCTTCATCGGCTATCTGGTGGCGGGGTTGCCCGGCGCGTGCGTGGCGGCGGCCGGCACGTTCCTGCCGTGCTATCTGTTCACGGTGTTGCCGGCGCCGTACTTCAAGAAATACGGCAGGCTGCCGGCGATCCTGGCGTTCGTCGACGGCGTGACGGCCGCGGCCGTCGGCGCGATCACGGGGTCGGTGATCGTGCTGGCCCGACGCTCGATCGTCGACGTGCCGACCGCGTTGGTGGCGCTCGCGACGATCGTGCTGCTGGTCAGGTTCAAGAAGCTGTCGGAGCCGATGGTCGTCGGCGGAGCCGCCGTGATGGGCCTGATCGTGTATCCGCTGTTGCATCACTGACCGTGGAGGCCGCCATGCAATGGATTACTCGCCAACGTCCGAAAATCGACCGGATAGCGTGTCCCTGGCTCATTGCCCGTTTTATCGACGAGACGCCCGAATTTCTCTATGTTGCGCCGGGTGACGTGCTGCGCATCGCCGGCGAGACCGGCGCGATCCCGTACGACATTCCCGGCGTGGAATTGACGCACGTCGGCGAGCAATGCAGCTTCGACGCGTTTCTCGACAAGTACGGTCTGGCCGACGATCAGGCGTTGCAGCACATGGCCCGCATCATCCGCGGCGCGGATACGTCGCGGCTCGACCTGACGCCGCAGTCGAGCGGGCTTCATGCGATTTCGCTCGGACTGTCGGACATGTTTCCCGACGATCACGCCATGCTGGAACACGGTCTCGTCATGTACGACGCGCTGTATGCGTGGTGCAGGCATTGTCAGGCCGAAGGCCATGCGTGGCCGCCGAAGATGGCGGAGTGACGCGGCGGGGAACCGGGATTCGCCGAGCCGTCGGGCATGGGCGCCGGCTCGCTCGCGCGATGGATGAAAAAAAGCCCGCGGCTGCCGCAGGCTTTACATCAACAGTTGCCTTTCTTGGCCTGTCCCGGCGGACAGAATCCATTCCCCGGCCCGCCTTGCGGCGCGACCACGACCGGTGCGCCAGGAACATAGGCGACGCACCCGCCGAGCGCGCCCACCATGCTCGCCGCCGCGAGCAACGCGATCATCCCTTTTTTCACTTCGTTCTCCCGTTGGAAGGAAAGGGCCGTTCGGCCCTTTCGATGATGCCGTCAGCGCGTCAGAAACTGAAGTTGACGTTGGACTGACTGGTCGTTGCGTTGACGTTTGCCGATTGGGTCGCCCCCGATGCCGCGTCGGCCTCGATCGTGTATTGGCCTGCGGCGGCCGGCGCCGCGGCCAGCGCGACCGGCAGCGACCCCGAGTAGGTGCCGACGATCGGCGCGCCAGTGGGCACGGACAGCGAATAGGCGCCGGTGTCCATGTTCGCGTTGATCGACGTGATCTCGTACGCGTTCGCATCGATCGTCTGCAGCGCGCGCACGAAGGCGTTCGCGCTGGCCGTGACCGTACCGCTGACGGTGCTCATCGTCGACGCAGGCAGCGTGATCGGTGCGCTCGACGCCGACACCGCCGTGGTCGTGTTCACCACCACCGGCACCGAGCGGACGATACCCGACGCGAAGTTGTTCTTCACGATCACGACGTCGTAGTTGCCCTGCGTCGAGCTCTGGATCAGCGGCGACAGCACGAACTTCCCGGAACTGTCGGCCACCGTGCCGCGAACGACCTTGCCGCCCTGTTCGGCATAGACGGTCGAGCCGGCTTCGGCCGATGCGACGTAACCGGAGATCGCGCCGCTCACGACGGTCGGGATCGCGGTGACGACCGGCTTCAGCGCATACGAGCCGTTGCCGCGCTGGACGATCGACTTGCATGCATTGAAGTCGAGCACGAGATCGACGAGCGTGTTGGGCTGGACCGTGAACGGCTGGATGATCTTGTAGCCGCTTTGCGTCGCGCTCGGCGTGGCGAGCGCCTGTTCCGAGCCCCCGGTCGGGACGACCGAGTTCGCGAGGTTGTTGCCTTGATTCTGCGCGAGCACCAGCCGGACTTGCTGATACTGGCCGGCGGGCAGCGCGGTCTGGCCCAGATCGGCGAGCACGCCGTTGGTCAGCGACAGCAGGTCGATCTTCTGCGGCGTCGCGAGGGAAACGGTCGACCAGCCGGCATCGTTGTCGGAGGCATTCGCGTTGGCGTTGACCCGGACCTGCGAGACGGTGACGTACACATGGTCGAAGCCGCAGGAAGGCGCGTCCGTCATCGCGACGTGCAGCGTACCGGTTTGCGTGCCGCCGCCGTCGTCGCCGCCGCCGCAGCCAGCGAGTACGAACGGCACGAAGGCGGCGCACAGGGCGCTCTTGATGATGGTGTTCATATGTCACCCCCAGATGGGATTGTTATTGTGGGTGACGGAAGAATAGCCGGACGGCAACTCACTATCTGGACATCTTTGAAACGAACGGTAACATTTTGTTCGGCCGGTCAATTTTTACCGGAATTGACGTCGCATCGGCGCGCGCCGGGCGGCTGGCGACGGCGATTGATTCGTACGGAGCGGCAGCAAGCATCTTTTGTCAGACGTTAGTGCCGCCTTTTGGCGCAGGGTATTTGTGGCGGTCCGGCATCAGCCCGGCCCGTCGCTCGCGGCCGCGAGCAGCGGCACGACCAGATCGCTGATCGGCGTCGGAATGCCGTGCGCTCGTCCGTATCGCTGCACGACGCCATTGCGGCAGTCCCATTCGAGCGGGCGGTTGCCCTGCCGGTCGGCCAGAATGGACGTTCCCAAATCGGGCGGAAAGCCGTGGAATCCATCGATGATCTCCTGCGGCACTTCATCGCCCAGCTTCGCGCCCTCCGCACGCGCGACCGCGAGACATTCCCGCAGGTAGGCGAGCGACAGTTCGGTGATGTCGCTTCGCGAGAACATGCCGGCGCGGCGACCGGTCAGCACCATGAGCCCCGCCACCGCGTTCTGCAAAAGCTTTCGCCACGCGAGCGAGATGAAATCGTCCGCCACCTCGGGCGAGCAGCGCGTGCCGCGCAACGCCGAGGCCACCACGTTGCCGGCCGGCGTATCGGGCAGGGTGAGCCGGGGCTTGCCGCGCAGCCACACCGACTCGCCCGATTCGCGTTGCGCGGGAAACCAGACGACCGATGGCACGACCGCGGCGCCGGCCGCATACGGTGCGAACGCGGCCTGTTGCTCGACGCCGTTTTGCAGCACGCAGACGACGGTATTCGCGTCGCAGAGCGCGGAGACCCAGGGCGCCGCGCTCGCTATCTGCGTCGACTTGACCGCAACGAACACCAGATCGAACCGGTTCTTGATCGCTTGCGGATCGGTCAGCACGGGCCCGGGCACGACGATTTCGCCGCCGTCGAAGCGCAACTTCAGTTGCGCGTGCGCCGAGCGGCCGCAGATCACCGGCGTGCGGCCGGCTTCATGAAGGGCCGCGGCGACGGTCGTTCCGATTGCGCCCGGACCGACGAGGGCGACGGTCGGGTAGTCAGGTTTCGTCATGGTGTTCATCCTGTCGAGTCGTCCGCCAGATGCGGGCGCAGCGCGAGGGCGAGCGGAAAAATCGCGAGGGCCGTCAACGCGGTCGCATAGGTGGCGCCGTGCACGCCGATCCAGTCGCCCAGGAAACCGTAGAGCACGGGCGACAGCGCGCCCGACGCGATCGTCCCGGTATAGAAGATCGCGAATGCGCGCTCGGTGCGTTCGGGCGCGGACATCTCCGGCACGGTCCCGTACAGCACCGATGAAGTGCCGTTGAGCATCATACCCAGAATGGGCAGTAGCACCATGGTCGGCGCCAACGGGAGATACATCACCGCGATGATGCACGCCGCTGTCCCGCCCTCCGTGAGCAGCACCGTCCTGACCATGCCCATGCGCGCGCCGAGCCAGCCGCACATGAATTTGCCGGCCGCGCCGCCGATGAAAACGAGCGCAAGGGCCGTGCCCAGCAGTTGCGGCGAGACCCCCTTGGCCTTGAGCAGGAACGGCAGAAAGGTAAGCAGTCCCATGCGTACGGCCGTATCGAGCACGCCGATCGAAAACAGCGCGGAGAATCCGCTTCGCCCGGTGCCGCTGCGTTGAGCGGACGCCTGGTCTTTGACCGTCGTGTTCGCGGCGGTGCGTGGCACGGCGGGAAACCAGAGCGCGATGACGGCGGCCACAACGCAGCCCACTCCGGCGACGATCCATAGCGCATGACGCCAAGGCATCGTCGTCACGAGCAGCGAAATGGCGGCCGGCAGCGCGGATTTCCCCAGATCGCCGGAAAAGTTGTAGATGCTCAGCGGGCCTCTTGCGTCGCGCCCATAGACGCGGGAGACGGCGCCCGACGCGATCGGATGCTGCGTGCTGGAGCCGCCGCCCGAAATCGCGAGCGCGACGCCCAAGCCGAGCAGGCCGCCCGACATGCCCGCGATCGCATAGCCGAGCGCGGCGAGCAGCGTGCCGATTGCGAGGGTCGGGCGGCTGCCCAGGCGTTGCGCGAGGCGCCCGGCCGACAATTGCAGCGTCGCCATCGTGCCGGCATAGACGCCGCGCAGGATGGCGAGGGCCGCGAAGTCGAGCCCGAATTCCGACTGCCACACGGGAAGCAGCGCGTAGATCATGTCCGTATAGCCGTCGTGCATGGCATGCGCAATGCACGATAGCCACAGCACGCGCCGTCGGGGTGGCGCAGTCTCCTGCATCACGGGAGGGGAAAAAACCGGCAGGCGCATCGTCATTCGCTCCGTGCGAGCGGGGGATGGAAGCCGCCCGTGGCATCGCTTTCACGCTCGATGCGTCGATTTTATGGCCGCCGCGACAGCCATTTCAATTGAGCTAAAATCGCGTCAGTCGGGAGAAAAAGTCACGTCATGAACGAAAACCGGGATGCCCCGAAGCCCCGGGGCGAGTTGCCCCCGCTCAATGCGCTGCGCGCCTTCGATGCGGTCGCGCGGCACGGCAGCTTCGCGGCTGCCGCGGCGGAACTGCACGTGACCCACTGGGCCGTGGGCAAGCAGATCAGGTTGCTGGAGGACTGGTTCGGGCTGCCGCTGTTCGACCGTCGTCCGCGCGGCGTCGTGCTCACCGACGAAGGGGCCGCGTTGCTGAACGACGTCAGCCACGCGTTCGAGCGCCTCGGTACCGCGGTGGGGCGGCTGCGCCACAACCCGTTCACGCACCGGATATCAGGCGTCGTGCGGGTGAACGTGCCGATGAGCTTCGCGCTTTGCTGGCTGCTGCCGCGGCTCGCCGATTTTCATTCGCGGTACCCCGACATCGACGTGAGGGTGTCGACGACGTCGCGCAAGCTGCGCTATGTCGCCGACGCGTTCGATATCGGTGTCCGCTCCGGTCCCGAGCAGGGCGCGGGCGTCGTGTCGCGCTCGTTGATGCCTGATTTGCGCGTGCCGGCCTGCAATCCCGCCTTGCTGCGGCAGCATCCGATCCAGAGCGTGGCCGACCTGCGCCATCACGTCCTGCTGCATTCGGCCACGACGCGCTCCGCGTGGTCGCACTGGTTGAAGGAAGCGGGCGCTTCCGATCTGCGGGCCGCGCGCCATGTCGAATTCGATCACGTGAATCTTCAGTTGGGCGCGGCCATCGAGGGGCTCGGCGTGGCGCTGGCCTCGCTGCCGCTGATCGGCCGCGATCTCGCCGAGGGGCGCCTCGTGTGTCCCATCGCGGCGCCGGTATGGCGTGCCGACGACTACATGCTGGTGACGAACGCCGATCGCGCCGACGATGCCGCCGTGTCCGCGTTCGAGGAATGGATGGAACGCATGGCGAGTCAGGAAGGCGGCTAGGTTCGCCGATCAGGCCGGGCGGCACGACGCCGGGGTCGTGCCGCCACTGCGCCGGTGTTGCCGGTCGGCGATCAGAAGCCGTGGAACATGCCGATGTTGACCTGAACCTGGTTGCCGCCCGACGAGGTGTTGCCGAAGTCGGCGGCCGAGGCCTGCGCGCCCTTCGCATGCACGTAGGCGCCCATCGCGTACAGCGCGGTGCTCTTCGACAGCGAGTACGTTGCACCCAGCGACACCTGGTTGATCGAGGCCATCGTGCGACCTTCGGCGGCTTGCGCGGGCGTGGCCGCGGAACCGTAGACATACGTGTAGCCGGTCGCGAGCGACAGCGCCGGCGTGACCCGGTACTGCAGCAGCGCGCCGAGCACGTTGAAGTGGATCGACGGCTGGCCATCGTTGCCCTTGTACTGGGCGTTCGAGTAGCGCAGGCCAGCCGTGTACGGCCCCACCTCGTATTGCGCGGCCACTTGCGCGATGCCCGCGCTCTTGAACGCATTGCCACCGTTGTAGCCCGAACTCGGATAGCCCAGCGCGCCGCCGAAACTCGGTTGTGCCGTTGCGTTCAGCCAGCCGTTCTCGCCCTGGTTGACCGCACGAAAGTAGCCGCCGGCGACCGTCAGGCCGCCTTGCGCGTAGGTCGCGGCCGCCGACCACGATTGCCCCGAACCCGTTGCGCCGGCCACGCCGCCGAACGAGTACGCGGCTTCGGCCTGGAAGCCGTGGATGATCGGCGAAATGTACTTCACCGCGTTGTTCTGGTTCGTCGTGTTGTCGTTGTTGTCGACGTCGCCCGGGGTCGAGAAGGTCGACGCCGAAATGGCGTCGCCCGTCAGGACCTGAACCATTTCCGTCACGGCGTCGAGCTGGCGCCCCAAGCGCAAGGCGCCGTACTGATTGGACGCGAGGCCGACGTAAGCCTGGCGGTTGAACAGCGAACGCGTGTTACCGATGGGCCCCTGGCCGCCTATGCCGCCCGTCCCAATACTGAAACCGTTCTCGATCTTGAATACCGCCTGGAGGCCGCCGCCGAGATCCTCCTGCCCCCTGAGGCCCCACTTGTTCGAACCGGCGGCACCGCCATCGAGGCCGTACCTGCTGTGGCCATTGACGTTCGACGTGTAGCCGATACCGGCATCGAGCATGCCATACAGGGTGACCGACGACTGTGCCATTGCTGCCGACGATGCTGCGAAGGCGGCAACGGCGATAACGCTGATGTTGATCTTCTTGTTTTTCATCTGCATTTCACTGTGAGGAGAAGTTTCGGGACGGATTGAAACGGCTTGTGTCGCATTCGAATGCAGATGACGACGCACGGCCTGTGCGTCGTTCCGGTCGCGCCGGCCGGCGTCATATACTCGCTCGATCCGATCGGCATGCCACATTCGACCATTTCGTTATCCTTACAATTTGATGCGGGGAACGCGACGCTGCTCGACCTTTCCTGCACCCCCGATCAGAACGATCGCGGCGCCCCAACCTGAACGAAAGCGGCTTCCTTGCTTTCGTTGCCGCTCCAGCTATCCTGTGTCGTCGCGCTTTGCAGGCGGAAAGACCATATCAGGAACATAAATTCCCGTCAAAATTAGTTTGATATAAGTTAATCTCGTTTGATAACGTCGCGCCGCACGGGGTTTCCCTTATAGGAATCGGCGTCAACCGAGGTGTATGGAGGTGCGCGCCGTCGCGCCGCCGAATGTCGACAACGGCAAGCGAAGGCGGAGAAGGGATGTGAACGCGATATTCAGTTGCGGGCCGCCACGACGATCAGCCATCAGGAGGGAAAGTACCCGGTCGCCAGGGTCATTCTGGATAACCGTTCCATTTTCTCCCCGATTGCAATAATTGAAATGGAGGAGGCGATCGTTGAATATCTGTCCGGGCCGGCCGGTGCCGGACACTGACGCCGACCGAGCTCGAACGTCAGCCGCGGACGAAACTCAGCGCTCGATCCGGCGCTGCATTAGATAGAATTTCATGTCGTCGCGCCCGCGCATTGAAATCGGAATCGGATCGCGATCGAAGCCGAGGATTTCATAGAACCGGTATGCCGATTCGCGCGCCGTGCACCAGAGCAGAATGCCGCGTTGTTCGCGCACATGGCGAATGGACAGATTGACCAGCAGGCGTCCGAATCCCAGGCCGCGTACCGACGGATGGACGGCCATGCCGCGCAGGCGCCACGCGTCGGCGCCCGAAACGCCGGCGTGTCCTTCCTTGCAAACCGATGCGACGGCGACGATGGCGTCGTGGTCGCGAACGGCAAAGTGCATCGTGGTGGGGGCGAGGTCGCCATGCAGGGCGCTTCCCTCCTCGTCTCCCGCCATCAGGATTGCGGCTCTGAGGGGATAGGTTTCTTCCGCACGGACGGCACAGATGGTAAAGCGCACATCTTGTGAAATCATATAATTATCGGCTCTCTTCGTGACGCGGATTTTCTTCCGTTTCTCTTTCGGTATACCCACTCGCAAAATTAGCAGTTGCCGTGCGTTATGAGTAAGGGTAATTTCCTATCCGCGACTTCTTTTCAATCATACGCTAACTGCGATCACAGATGACGTCGAAAGTCTCGACAGATGCAGAGCTTGCCTACGACGAGATCCGATCGAGGATCTTTGACGGCCGGCTTGCGCCTGGACAGAAAGTATCTCATCGAGGCCTGTCGGATGAACTGGGTTTCGGCCAGATGCCGGTGCGCAGCGCATTGCATTTGCTCGAGTCCGAAGGGCTGGTCGTCGTGATCGAAAAGAGCGGCACCTATGTCGCTTCGCCGACCACGAGCGATCTCCGCGAAATTTTTGAAATGCGGCTGGCGCTGGAGAGTACCGCGGCGTTTCTTGCAGCGAGGTCGGGCGCAACGGCAGGGCTTCGCGAGGCCGCGGTAAAAATGCAGGAACTGGTTGAGCGGGACGTCTCGGACATCATGCTCGAACAACGTATCGGCTGGGTGTTTCATCAAGAGTTGTTCGCTGCCGCACGGAACGTCCGGATCTCGTCGGCGTATGGTCTGTTGCGGGCCCAGACCCTGGCCCTGAACGAACTCCCGCGCGGCGACGCCGAAACCGTTCGGCGCGGCACGATCGAGCACCTGCACATCTTTCACGCAATCGAAGCGAACGACGGCGAGCTTGCACGTCAGCATATGTGGAATCACATCGTTGACGGTACGCCGGCACGGATCAAACTGTTAAAGGCACGGCATGAACACGAAAAATAAGGGGCTTTCCCTCCCGATGCAGATGCTTGGCGGACTCGTCCTGGGCGCCGCGTGCGGCGTGTTTGCTCCGGGCTTTGCCGCGAAGCTCGGCTTTCTGAGCGCGATGTTCGGCCACGCGATCAAGATGGTCGTCATGCCGCTGATCTTCCTGTCGGTCACGGTCGGAGTCTTTCGGGCCGGCAGACTTCGCGAGCGGCTCGGAAAGGTCGCCCTGTCCAGTATCGGCTTCTTCGTGTTGATGACGGGCCTGGCCGCGTCGCTCGGCTTGCTGCTCAACTTTGCATTTCGACCGGGCCTCGGTGCGAGCATGACGCAATCCGGATCGATGCCCGCGGCGCTCGCGTCGAGCATCGACTGGACGAAATTTCTCGTCGATCTGATTCCCGCAAACATCGTCGCTGCGCTCGCGGCGGGAAATTCGCTGCCGGTGCTCGTCTTCGGCGTCATTTTCGGTGCGGCATTGGCGGCGTCCCCCGAGCGCGCCGAGCCTGCGATCGCCGTGTTCGAGGCGCTGCTGTCGGGGCTGTTCAAGATGGTCCAGTGGGTAATCGCATGGTCGCCGCTCGCGATCTTCGCCGCGATCGCGCAGTTGCTGTCAGCCAAGGGCTTTGCGGGCGCGCACTCGCTTATCGAGCTTCTGGGCGTCGCCTATCTCGGCATGGCGATTCTCGCGGTTGTACTCACGGCCGTCATTCGCGTCGCCGGTCAGTCGCCTCTGGCCGTGCTCAGGAAGGTGAGGGAACCGCTGATCCTCGGCTTCACGACGCGCTCTTCCGAAATTACCTACCCGCTGCATCTGAAGAAACTCGTTGAATTGGGCGTTCCGTACGGCGTGGCGTCGACGATCTTGCCTCTCGCCTATATTTTCAACCGCGACGGCGCGGTGCTCTACACGGCTCTTGCGGTCGGCTATCTGGCCGACGCCTATCACCTTGCGTGGTCCTGGCCGCTCGCGATCACGATTCTGATCTTGACGATCATCACCATCGACGGCGCAGCCAACGTGCCCTCCGGGGCGATCGTCGCCATCACCATCGTTCTGACGTCGATCGGGTTGCCGGCCGATGCGGTGCTCCTCCTCCTGGGCGTCGACGCGTTTTTCGACATGGGGAGAACCGCCCTCAACGTCTACGGGAGCACGGCGGCAGCCGCTGTTGCGGTGAGACTTTCCGGTTCCGACAGTATCGCCGCGGAACCCGTCACGGGTCAGGCAAGCGTGTAGGTGCTTCGGAAGCGACGGACGCCGCGCGTGGCGATGTTGAGCCCGCCGATTATCAGGCGCTGGCGCACGTCCGTTCGAGCATTCAGGCAGGGCGAAGGGAACAGGTTGGATGGATGTGCGTTCCGATCAAGCTTCAGTGAGTGGAACGACGTATTTTTTGCCGGAGAAACAGGATGATTGGTTCAGAGTCCGCTGATTTTTTCATGCTGCGCCTGGGTACGCCGCATCCGTCGTGGATGTTCACCGATGACAGCAACATGCTTGGCATCGGCGATTGCGACGGGGTGATGAGCGCCACGTTCGAGCTGGATCGCAACCAGGTCGCACGGATCAGAAAACTGGGCCGATCGGTGGAGAGGATCCGGTGCACGTGCGAACGCGCAGGCCGGGAGCTGCACTTTTATCTCCATGGCAGGCAGGTATCCCAAGGCGTATGGATCGGGGTCGCGTCGGCCGATCCCGACTATCTGCCGACCGACGAGATGATCGCGACATGGGAAGTACTGACGCCCGACAATGCGTTCAGGTTCGCGGGCGTGAGCGCAAACCTGAACGCATCGGTTAGCCTGGCCTGAACTGCGATCACAGATTATTGCGCGGCTTCGAGCGGGCAACGCTCCGATCGGCCTGATCGATCGTTTGACATGCCCGCCCGTCACACCGCGCGCCGTTCAATGCATGTGGTTCTGGCACACACCAACCTCGGATCGCCAGGACCTTTTTGCTGGCCGGTTCACCGGCCAGCGCTTTTTATTCCATTGAGCCGATTGCATCGGTTCGTTTGCTTCGCGCTCACCGACCAGAGGGTGACGTGCCGCGCCGAAGCCCGCGTCGAACGAAGACGCCCGGGCTCGGTTGGCCTCATTCGTCGGTGAAGCGCGAGATAATCGGCGAAGGATTTCCGGCCACGCGAGCGCGACGCAGCGAGGCGCACGGGCGACGTCGTCCGTCCTCGATGCCCGGTGGCGCGGCGCCGCCAGGCCGGGCGCTTGCTTCTCCGTGCATCCTCCGCCAGCCAAAGACAATGTCCCTGACCTTCGTCCCCGTCACGCACGCCGACGCCGACACGCTCGTCGCGATCCGCATCGCCGCGATGCGCGACAGCCTCGAGCGCATCGGCCGTTTCGATCCGCAGCGTGCGCGCGACCGGTTTCTCGCGTCGTTCGACCCCGCGCAATGCCGTTTCATCGAAGCCGGCCATTCGCGTGCGGGCTTCTACACGCTTCGCCCGATGGCGGACCACTGGTTGCTCGACCACCTGTACATCCTGCCCGCGCATCAGCGCAAGGGTATCGGCGCCGCCGTGCTGCGCCGGATCCTCGCCGAAGCCGACGAACACCGGATGCCCGTTCGCGTCGGCGCATTGCGCGGCAGCGACTCGAACCGCTTCTACGAACGGCACGGTTTCGTGCGAACCGCCGAAGCGCGATGGGACATCTACTACCGGCGCGAACCGGCCACGGCGACGACGTCGCGTTCGCGCGATGCATGCCGGTTGAAATCGACGCGCACGTATTAGCGTTTCCCCCGATGTGGAAAACGCGGAGCCGGCCGATGTTGCAGAGAGGGCGTAAATAATTGATCCGAGGCCGATTATGACGACATCTGCAACAAACGGCGTGAATGCCGTGCCGCCCGAAACGTCCGACACCGCGGCGGCATCCGGCGAAGCGGCGTCGATCCTGCTGGTCGACGACGAACCGAACGTGTTGTCCGCGCTCAGGCGCGTATTCCGGCCCACCGGCTACGACATCGTGACCGCCGACAGCGGCGAGGCCGCGCTCGACATCCTCGCGTCGACCGACATCGACCTGATCGTGTCCGACATGCGGATGCCGCACATGAGCGGCGCGGAATTCCTGGCGCGCGCGCGGGCGCTGTACCCGGACACGATGCGCATTTTGCTGACCGGCTATGCGGAGATCGCGTCGGTCGTGCAGGCCGTCAACGAAGGCGGCGTCTATCGCTACCTGAACAAGCCGTGGGACGATCACGACCTGCTGCTGACCATCGAGCAGGCGCTGGAGCAGCGCCGTCTGCGTCGCGAAGCGGCGCGGCTGGCGGCGCTGACGGAGGCGCAGAACGAAGCGCTGCGCCGTTTCAATACGGACCTCGAAACGCAGGTTCGCGCGCGCACCGAGGAGCTTGGCCAGACGGTGATGTTCCTCGAAGCGGCGCAAGGCGACCTGAAAAGCAGCTTCACGGCGATGGTTCAGGTGTGCGCGAGCATGATCGAGCTGCGCTGCGGGGCCGCGAGCGGGCATGCGATGCGCGTCGGCGAGATCGCGCGGCGGCTCGCGCTGGCCGCCGGAATGAGCGAACTGCACGCGCAGGACGTCTATTTCGCGGGGCTGTTGCACGGCATCGGCAAGCTGTCGCTGCCGGACGAATTGCTGCACAAGCCGCTCGCGAAGATGACCACGGACGAGCACCGCGTGTTCCAGGAGCATCCGTTGCGGGCGCAGATGGTGCTGACGCCCGTCGCCCAGTTGCACAAGGTCGCGTCGATCGTGCTGCACCAGTACGAGCGCTTCAACGGCCGCGGCACGCCGGACGGGCTGGTCGGCGACGCGATCCCGATCGGGTCGCGGATCGTCGCGATCGCGCGCGATTTCGAAGGCCTGCGCCACGGCGAAATCGGCGCACCGCATTCGATCGAGCAGGCGATCGACGTGTTGCGCTCGCAGGCGAGCGTGCGGTACGACCCGCAACTGGTCGCCGACTTCATCGAGTTGATGCGGGATCCGGCGAGTCTAGGCATCGCGGCGTCCGTCGCGGAAATCCGGTCGGCTCAACTGCGCGAAGGGATGGAGCTCGCCGACGATTTGCGCACGCATCGCGGCGTGTTGTTGATGACGAAGGGAAGCGTGATGTCCGCCCACCAGATCGAGCTCGTGCGCCGCTTCGAGACGCGGGAGGGCACGCCGTTCGACATTCTCGTGCTCGCGCGTCCGGCCGGCCAGACGCGCGCTCCCCACGCAGGCGCGCCGCCGGCCTGACATCGAACGTCGGCCTGATGGCCGCGGGGCGCGCGACCGCCCGCGCCGCGGCGATGCATTCAACCCGTTCCGGGCGTCCGATCATGCATGGCATCTACAATCTTCCGCTCGTCCTGCTGTCGCTCGCGATCGCGACGCTGGCCTCCTATACGACGCTCGATCTCGCCGCGTTCATTTCGCTGCTCGACAATCCGAAGCTCAAGCGCGCATGGCTCGGCGGCGGGGCCGCGGCGATGGGCACCGGAATCTGGTCGATGCATTTCGTCGGCATGCTCGCGTTTTCGCTGCCGGTGCCGCTCGGCTACGCATGGCAGGAAACCGGCGCCTCGCTGGCGATCGCGGTGCTCGTGTCGTACTTCGCGCTGAACGTCGTCACGCGCGCGCGGCTGGGCTGGCGGCGGCTGTGCGCGGGCGGCGTGCTGATGGGCGGCGGGATCGCCGGCATGCACTACACGGGG
Organism: Burkholderia anthina; assembly: GCF_001547525.1. GTDB lineage: Bacteria > Pseudomonadota > Gammaproteobacteria > Burkholderiales > Burkholderiaceae > Burkholderia > Burkholderia semiarida. The sequence continues at coordinate 325,870 of NZ_CM003769.1, read as the reverse complement.
ATGGCCGCGATGCACATGCAGCCCGGCATTCGCTACGACGCCGCGCTGTTCGCCGCGTCGATCGGGATCGCGGTGATCGCGTCGACGGCCGCGCTGTGGATCGCGCAGGCGTTGCGCATGCGGCAGGCGCATCACGCGACCGCGCAACGCATCGGCGCGGCCGTCATCATGGGCGTCGCGATTACCGGCATGCACTACACGGCGATGGCGGCCGCGCACTTCGCGCCGGATGCGCGGTGCGGCGCCGCGAACGGCGTCGACGCGCCGTGGCTCGCGACGACCGTCGCGTTGTTTACGATGGCGACGCTGGTCGTCACGCTGCTGGTGTGCCGTTTCGATGCGCGCACAACTTTCCTGCGCGGGATGACCGATACGCTCGAACGGCTCGTGCGGTTGCGAACCGGCGAACTCGAACGCGCGCTGCACAGCTACGAGCAGACGACGCGGATGCTGCAACGCACGCGCGAGAACATGGCGACCGAGATCGACGAACGCAAGGCCGCGCACGCGCTGCTCGAACAGGAGAAGGACGAACAGCGGCGCCTGCTGCATGCGCTCGAGGAAACGCACGAACAGTTGCTGCAATCGGAGAAGCTCGCGTCGATCGGTCAGCTCGCGGCCGGCGTCGCGCACGAGATCAACAATCCGATCGGCTTCGTCAGCGCGAACCTCAACACGTTGAAGACGTGGGTGCGCAGCCTGCTCGACGTGGTCGCCGCGCATGAAGCCGCGCTGCCGCAACTCGATCCGGCCACCCGCGACGCGCTGACGGCCGTGCACCGTGCCGCGGATCTCGACTACGTCCGCGGCGAGATCGCGCCGCTGATCGACGAGTCGATCGACGGCGCATTGCGCGTGCGTCGCATCGTGCAGGACTTGCGCGATTTCTCGCGCCCGGCCAGCGACGAATGGAGCGTGGTCGATCTGCATGCGGGCCTCGAGAGCACGCTCAACGTCGTCCACAACGAGCTGAAGTACAAGGCCGACATCGTGCGCGATTACGGCGATCTCCCGCACGTCGAATGCCTGCCGTCGCAGTTGAACCAGGTTTTCATGAACCTGCTGGTCAACGCGGCGCAGGCGATTGCCGAGCGCGGCGTGATCACGATCCGCACGTCGAGCGACGGCGATCAGGTGTCGATCGAGATCAGCGATACCGGTGCGGGCATGACATCCGACGTCGTCCGGCGGATCTTCGATCCGTTCTTCACCACGAAGCCGGTCGGGCAGGGCACCGGGCTCGGGTTGTCGGTCTCGCACGGCATCGTCGAGCGTCATCGTGGCATGATCGACGTGACGAGCGAGCCGGGGCGCGGCACGACGTTCCGGATACGGTTGCCCGTTCGGCGCGCCGGCGACCGCGCGGCCGCGGCCGCGCTGGAGCAACGGGCGTGACGACGCGACGGCCGGCGGTGCGGGTGTCGTGCGTCACGCCAGTCGTTTGCGGCGCTGACGACGGAAGAATTGCCAGAACATCGCCGTCGCGTCCGGCCCCTTGGCGGAATGGAACGGCTCGCCGGGATCTCCGCCGCTCCAGGCATGCGGCAGCCCGCGCACGATGCACACCCGGACGATCAACCGTCCACCCTTCAGATAATCGATAAAGTCCGCATCGCCCTGCGCGTAGCTGCGTTGCTCGCCGACGCGGATCGCACCATGTTCGTCGACGAGCCGGTTGAGCCGCGCGAACGCGATGCCGAGCTGCGCCGCGTTCCGGTCGGTCACGACCGTATCGAGCGCGCCGTGCACGACGAGCGCCGGCATGCCGGGATAGGACGCGACGTCGGCGCACGCGTCGAGCGCGTGGATCGGATCGTCGCGGATGCCGCGACGCATCAGGCTCATCGCGGCCATCGTCGACGACGGCGGCGCGATGGCCGGGCCGGAATGCAGTCCGACGGCCGCGAAGCGGTCGGGATACCGTAGCGCCAGCGCCGCGGCGAGCCCGGCGCCGGCGGACAGGCCGGCCACGTAGATTCGGTCGCGATCGAAGCCGTGGCGTTTCACGATCGCGTCGACGAGCGATGCGACGGCCGCGGCTTCGGACTGCGTCGCGTCGCCGTGCCAGTGCCAGCAGCGATGAGCATGGGCCGTCTTGGCCTGCTCGGGAAACAGCACGGCGAAACCGGACCGCTCGGCGAGACGGCAGATGCGCGTGCCCGCGGCGAACGATTCGGCCGTCTGCTTGCAGCCGTGCAGCATGACGACGGCCGGCATGCCCGCTGTGCTGGCAGGTGCCGCGGGGAGGTACAGCGCATACGCAAGATGGTTCACGAGCCGGCCGGCGCTCGGGCCGGCGGAATGAAACGAGCGGAGCCAGGTGCCGGCCGGCCGGGCCGACGGAGCGCGGACGGCGGGCACGATGCCCGTCCGTTTGGCGGCAGGGGCGGCGACGGTCGGCTTGCCGGTTCGTTGAACGACCTTCGTGGCGGCCTTTTTTGCGGCCGGCCGCGGCTTGCCGGCCCGTTTCTTCGGACGCGCGCCGGCCGCAGCGGAAAACAGTTCAAGATGCCGCAACCAGATGCTGGATTTTTTCCTGGGCATGTGCAATCTCGTAGCGGCGGCCGGATCCGCCGCCGGGTGAAAGTCGAATGGGGCGGGGAGCAAGGTTCGTGCTGCGCCTTCCTGCAAAACGGGGTCGACGCGTGTCCGCTATCGGCGATGCCAGGTTGATCGAAGTACGCCGCTTGCGCGACTCGACTGGTACGCACGTTGCAGTGGGCTTCCCTTTCCCGTCCCGGCTGGCGATTCCGCGTGGAGGCGACGATCGGCTCGCCCGCCGGGCTTCACGTGATATCGTGCGGTTCGACAGCAGCATCCACCGTTCATTCCATTGTGAGGGGCGACATGCGCCTAGCTGACTTCATCATACGAAACATGGAGCCGATACTGGTCCAGTGGGAGGCGTTTGCCGCCACGCTGTTACCGGCTGCGCGGCACATGAACTCGCATGGGCTGCGCGATCACGCGCGCGAGATCCTGACCGCCGTAGCCCAGGACATCGCCGCTCCGCAAACGCGGGAGGCACAACATGAAAAATCGTTGGGGCGCGCGGCCGAGCCGGCGAATACCGCGGAGACGGCCGCGCAGACGCATGCCGTGCTGCGTGCGCGGCGCGGCTTCAACATCAACCAGTTGGTGGCCGAGTATCGCGCACTGCGCGCCAGCGTGCTGCGCTTGTGGATCGACGCATGTCAGCCGAGCCCGCCTCATCTGGACGACATGATTCGCTTCAATGAAGCGATCGATCAGGCGGTGGTGGAGTCGGTCGCCTTTTTTACCGAACAGGTCGAGCAGTCGCGTAACTTGCTGCTGGGTATGCTGGGCCACGACATGCGCACGCCGTTGCAGACGATTCAGGTCACGGCGTCGTATCTCTCCGCACTCAATGCGGGCGAGGAAGTGTCCGAGGCCGCTGGCCGGTTGATCAGGAGCGGGGGGCGCATGCAGGGCCTTCTCGACGATCTTTGCGATTTCAACCGGACGCAGCTCGGACTCGGCATCAACGTCGTTCCTCGCCATGTCGATCTCGCTCACGTGCTCGCCAATGTGGTGGACGAACTGCGGGCGGGGCACCCTGATCGCGATATCGACGTCGATATCAGTGGCGACCTCCGCGGCGATTGGGACGATCAGCGAATGCAGCAGTTGCTGAGCAATCTGGTGGGCAATGCCGTGAAGTACGGAACGCCCGGGACCCCGGTGCGGGTGACGGCCGCGGCGAACGATTCGGAAGTGTTCGTCGAGGTCGGCAATCGCGGGCCGGTGATCGATCGGCTCACGCTGGACCGTATCTTCGATCCGCTGCAGCGTGGCGAGGACCGTCCGGACAGGAAGCGTGACGATGGCGGCCTGGGGCTCGGTTTGTTCATCGCCAACGAAATCGCGAAGGCGCATCGCGGCTGGATCGATGCGCGGTCCGACCGGACGGAAACGGTATTCACGGTGCGGTTGCCGAGAGGCGCGTGAAGTGGGGGAACTGGGGGGACGCGGCTTCACGCGGTTCGCCATCCAGCTTGCGGCCGGCGGTGACGACAGGCCGTCACCGGCCAAGTTCAGACGCTCGACGTGGCTGGCTAGATCGTCAACAATCCATACATTCAAACTGTGCGGCAGTACAATTCCAAACCGGTTACGGGTCGAATATGGGCTTGCGGGGGTTACTGCTGAAAGGAATCGTTGTCGTTATTGTCGGCGTGACTGGAACCCTTTGGGTCTTGCACGAAGATAGCAGCGTGCGTGCTGACATTCTCATTGATCGGCCGCCTGCCGTTGTCTGGAACGTGGTATCGAACAGCACAGCGTATCCGGATTGGAACCCTTTCATTACTCGTGTTGACGGCGACTTTAGGGAGGGAGAGACAATCCGCATTGTGCTAGGCACTGGACCGGATTCAATGGTGTTCAAGCCGACTGTCCTGGTCGTTCGTCCGGAACAAGACCTTTGCTGGCGTGGCAGTTTATGGATTCGCGGCGTATTCGACGGCACACATTGCATTCACCTCATGGCCGTAACCGGCGGCACCCATCTTGAGCAAACGGAGTCTTTTTCGGGATTAGTCGTTGGGCGGTTGACGAAAGACGTAATCGAAGAAACTCGGCTAAAGTTCCACGCGATGAATGCCGCGGTTAAGCAGCGCGTACAAACGAAAACGCCCTGAATGCCCACTTGTCGCGCGACATTTAATGGCACCAATGGCTGCAATCGCTGTCGGCTACGAACGGACCTTCAACAGACGGATATAGAACGTCAACTATCTCTTGCCATGAGACCCCAATTGATGATGCCCCGGTTTGCGGGGTGTATGAGGGATCGCAAGCCAAAGCTAACTATTTTCTAAGGACCACGATGACATCGCACCGAAGAACGATTCATCTCATCCTGCGGTTCATCACCTTCACTTGTGTTGCAGGTACCTTTAGCGCAGCAAATGTGCTGGCTATGGAGCCCGGTGAATACTTCTATGTTGAAGGTGGTCACGAGCACGGAAGGCTGGTTGTTAAAGACGGTAACTTTACGATTGACACGATTGGTGCAAACGACCACACATGCTCGCTAACAGGCTCGATCAAAGAGAATACGGGCGTAGTGAGTGATGGCGGCGAAACATGCCGCCTTGCTTTCTCGGAAAAACAGAGGGCTTTGCAAATCACCTTGAGCGACACCGAAGCTTGCCGATCGTATTGTGGTGCACGAGCATGGTTCGACGGGCTGTATCGAAAACCGCCCGCGGCGTGTACCGATCGTGCGCGCACGGGACGCATCAAAGAGGCGCGGGCAGCGTACACGAGGAAGAGCTATGATGTAGCGGCTACGGTTTTCACGTCCTTGATCGACCAATGTTCGATCTACATGAATTGGATCGAAGTCGATCGCGTGCGCAGCGAACTTGCTGTGACCCAATACCATCTGGGCGACAAGGCGAAATGCCTCGAGACACTTGCGCCGACGAGAGCAATGCAGAACCTCGACGATGGCGACACTTTCGGGCTGCCACCTGCCAATGTGATTGACTATCAGTCGACGGCCAGGACAATTCTGCACAATGCGGCGCTATGCCAATGATCAACGTTGGTTTGAGGGGACATCACTGCGCGTCAACTATTTGGACGTTGCCCGCTGATCTTACAGGGGCCAAATGCTTCGACTCATCCTTTGAATGGCGGTTTTGGGCAAATTCGAGGGGCCGCTTCGGGTCGGCCGCAGCCGGAACGCATCGGGCTGCAGCCGGCCAAGAGCGGTTAGTCGCCGGAGGCGCCTATATTGATGACAATCGACTCACCTTACCCCTGACATCCCCTGCCAAGCTGAACAGATGAAATCGCCCACGATAGTCAAGCCACTTGAACACCCCTTGGCTACATTCTCGTCGAACATCTATTCTGCTCGCGACGTCGCTGTGGTAGGACTACGCTGGCCAACTCCATATTGGTGTCACCTCGCGGTCGGCTGGTTGGAACAAGGGTTGGCCGTTGACGACGAGATATGCGACATACTGCAAGAAATTTCCCAGAACCGACGTTTTCCGCAGAGGCTGCGGCATCGCGCGTTCGCGCTACACGTACGATTCACGAGGAATCAGCAAGCTCGGTAGTCGATACATCTGCAGTGAACCGAATTTTTTGGGACGGAGGCGAGTCTGCCAGTTCAGGTCGGTCGACACGATTGCCTAGAGCGTCGACAATCCCGGGAGGCAAGTGAACAACCCTGATCGATGCACCTGAAAACACCACGTTCAACAAATACGAGCCACTTATGCTGATTTGGGCGCCAACACGGAGATCCCTTGATGGCCGAGGGGAAAGCCAGGGCACGACCGTGAAAGTCGCGATTGAAGAACTCGACGATGGAGTCTTTCTACTGATGCGATACGAATCCATGGACGCGCCATTTCCGACCTCTGATCATTTATATATGTCAATCGACGAGGCATACGACGAATGTGATTGCGTCTATGGCATCGGTCGCGAGGATTGGCTTCAACAGTGATTGCATCCGGGCCGTCACGCACCGTCCTGGGACTCCGTACGGCCATGAACAGGCGGTCGCGATAAACTCCCAGTTTTTCTTCGAAACCCGAACAGAATGGAAAAGCCGTCAATGCAATCTACCGTTACGCTGCGCCAAGCGTATCTGGTCATGTTTGAGTTTCTCGAACGGGAGTGGGAGTGCCTCGATAGACCCGATGTACTAGGCGCACTTCTCGGCAACCTTGCACTCTGGGGTGAACCGAATGGGCAGGGAGCACCTATGGATGCCGCAGTTTTTCCGGAATGGCTTGAGTGTGCTTATCGCGTGCTTCGATGCGACCAATTAGGCGGCTATGCAAACGCCGATATCAAACTGTCGCCCGAGTAACCAATGAATGTCTACTTTAGGGCGCGTTGATCGTCCGCTCAGGGTCGGGTGCCTCCAATCACGTCGGGCGGCGGTCGGCCAGAAGCGGACACCCGACGCGAGCTTCCGAATTGTTCACAATCGCTCGTCGTGACCAAGGTCGATGCGCCAATGGTCGTTAGGCGGAAGCGCACCATTCGCGAAACTGCTCAAATACCCGAAACCCAACGTAATCGAGTTTTCGCTTGTAGAGCCAGCGGTAATAGCAATCCCAATAACTGATCATTCGATCATGCGTCCGTTTCAAGAAAACCGGGTTCTCCCGGAAAAACGCTCCGTAAACGCATTGATCCATTGATGGCATGTTCGCTTCGATCTCAGCGAGGATTTCAATAACGTACTCGCCGCAGAGGTGCACGACGAACGGTGCGATCCAAGGCTCGCGTGAGGTGACGAGCCGCGCGATGTGGCGCTGGCGCACATGTCCGTCAAGGTGCCGCGTTAGCACGCACGCATAGATCGTCACTTGAACCTCGTTCAGCCGAGGAAATAACGTGTCATCGCTTACGTGGTGAATTCGATACGGGATGTTTAGTGATTCGCCTTGAACAACGACAGGCGATCCGGGGTGAGTCGCCATGCTGGGTCGAATCAATTCCGTGACGACGGCCACTTCGGAGCCAAGCACTGCGGGAAATGCGGTCGCCAAAGGACTGGTTTGAACGCCTTTACTCGCTTCCCGGATGTTTGCCATACCGTTTCGCCATCAACGCAAATGATGCAATTGTGCCATACGTAGACCAGCGGTCAGTGGTGTCTGCGGATGTCCGCATTGGGCTTCCGGGACCGTCTCTTCAGGGTCGAGTGCCGCCAATCACGTCGGGCGGCGGTCGGCCATTTTGAGACGTTCGACATCGTGGTCTGGTTCGTCGACAATCCGCTTGGGGTTCACGCGCTGGAGTCACGAGCGCTCCCAACTAGCGAACGATCGAATGGCGCAAGAATGACCTCGCATGCAGAAACATACTTGAAAGATTTTCACCGCCGCAGGGCAGGAGCAACGCGTCGGGCCTATGGCAATCGACCTGCACGATCTGCGCAGGCAACCTACCCGTCTTCCTATCACGCACTGGCGAATCGTGTACCGAATGAAGCGATGTCGCGGACTGTGCTCGATCTGGCATGTGGTGATGGGCCATTGCTGCAAATTCTGAACGACAGGGGCCATGCAGCAACGAAGCTGATCGGCATAGACATCAGCGATGGCGAGTTAAGCGTGGCTCGGGAAATATTGCCGCGCGAAATACGATTGCTCAACGAGCGTGCACAAGAGCTGTCGCTCGATAGCGGCTCGGTAGACTACGTGCTGTCGCACATGGCGCTCATGTTGATGGGCGATATCGAACAAGTTGTTCGAGAGATTCGTCGGGTATTGCGCGACGGCGGCAGCTTTTCCGCTATCGTCGGGCGGAGCTTTTTGACCGGCAAGGTCGGCGAAGTCTTTTTGGACATCTTCAAGCCAATCGCGAAGGCTCAGCTCACGGAGTTGCGACTCGGTGACGCGCGCACACGCAGTGAAGCGGGTTGGCAAGAACTACTCAAGCCCGATTTTGTCGATGTGGCTTTTGAGGACATCGAAATCGACTGGACGCCTACACCCGAGCAGCTGTGGTTGGACATGCTGGACACCTACGATGCCGACCGGATGTCGGAAGCCGCGCGCGCACAGTTCAAAAGAGAACTGTTGTCGGCGTTCGCGTCCATGCAAAGCGAAGACGGTACGTTGCAAACTGGATGGGGCCTGCGTCTTGTTCAGGCCACTGCTGCCCGTTGCCGCTAAAACCGGGCAGCGCACATGGACATGCAACCCGTTCTGCTTGATGTAAGCGACACCCTTTTCACGGAACGACTAACCATTCGCTGCCCCAGAGCTGGCGATGGGCAAAAGCTGTTCGACGCGACGATTGAATCGCTGGATGCGTTGCGGGAATTTCCCGCGTCGCTTCCATGGGCGATCGAGCCACCGTCGATCGACGCATCCGAAGCCTACTGCCGCACGCGATTCGCCGATTTCTCTGCCCGACGCGACTTCTCTTTCCTCATGCTTCTCCGCGATACCGAAACAGTGGTCGGCTGCGGAGGCGTACACAGACCTGTCTGGTCGATTCCAGCGTTCGATATCGGATGGTGGGGCCGCAGGCCCTATCTCGGTCAAGGCCTGATAAGCGAAGGTGTGAATGCGTTGCTTCGATTCGCGTTTTCAGATCTGGGCGCGCGGCGGGTGCAAGCATTGGTGGACGAATTGAATGAGAAAAGTTGGCGGCTCTGCGAGCGCGTCGGCATGGGTTTCGAAGGAACGCAGCAGCACGCGCAAATCGATCCGAGCGGACGCCTTCGAAACACGAAGGTCTACGCGTCTGTTCGTTGATGCGAAAGGTCCGGGATCTTGCTTGCCCATCGTGGTACACGCCGTCAGGCCGCCCAGAAACGAAGACGGCGGTATCGCCGTCGGCGGGATAGAAGCCCACACACCGCGACCGCCCCGGCATAGCCCACCGGCGCGTCGCACCGCGTCGCCGCGCGCGCCGGCAAGCCTCCCGCGATCAATGCGCGTCGATGAACCGCGAATCGATATACGCGTCGACGTCCTGCGACTGCTTGTACACCGCATTACGCACATTGAACGCATTCGCGTTGCGCGTCGAGCCGTAGATCGAATCGAGCCCGTCGCCCTTGCGGAACGCACGCTTCGCGGCAGCCTCGTCGAGCAGATGCGTGCCCTTCAGCAGCGGAAGGTATTGCGCCGGCGCGAGCCCGACGCGCGCCGACATGATCTTGACCGCATCGGCTTGCGTCTTCGGATCGTTGATGTACGCGACGCAGCGATACCAGACCTTGACCACCTTTGCCCAGTCGGCCCGGCGCGCGGCGAGGCTCGCCGGCGCGACGGTGATCGCATCGTAGATCAGCCCCGGCGCATCCGCCGACGTGAAGATCGCCCGCGCGCCCGGCGCGCGCTTCAACGCCTCGCCGGCGTTCGGTTGCCATGCGGCCACCGCCGCGATGTCGGCCGACGACCCGAGCACCTGCGGCAGCTCGTTGGTTTTCGCATTCACGAGCGTGACGTCGCTGTCCTTGAGCCCGTGCTTCTGCAGCGCGGTTTCGAGCAGAAGATGGTCGACCAGGCCGAGCTCGACGCCGATCTTCTTCCCCTTCAGCGCCTCGACGGTGCGCAGCGGCGGCTTCGCGACGATCATGTCGTTGCCGGCCGAATAGTCGGTCAGCAGGATCATCACGTTCTTCGCGCCGGACGCGCCCGTCACGAGCGCATCGCCGTTGGTCGCCGCGACCGCGTCCAGCTTGCCCGCGGAAAACGCGTCGAGCGACGCCGAATAATCGAACCATTCGAAATCGACGTCGACGCCGGCCTCCTTGAACCAGCCCTTGTCGAGCGCGACCTGGAACGCGACCCAGCCCGGCCAGTCGCTGTAGCCGATCTTCAGCGGTGCGGCAGCCTGTGCGGCGGGCGCCGCCCATAGCGCGGCAGCCGCGGCGGCGGCGCCCAGTGCGTGACGGATGAAACGGAAGGACGACAGGCGGCGGAACGCCGAGGCGGGACGGGTCATCGTTGTTCTCCAGGAGACCGGGATCGGGATCGTCGATACGGACCGTGCGCGAGCGCACGGTCCGGCTGCGTGACCGGTTCCTGCAGATGTGCAACGAACGGGGCGGCCACGGAGAGGCGCGACGGCCGTTGCCATCGCCAATCTCCCGGGCTTTTGTCCCGCCGTGTAGCACGCGTGCACCCGCTCTTGCGATCGGATGAACCCGCGCCGGGCTGCTCTCGGACCAGACGTTCGATGAACCGGAACCCTAGCACCCCTAAGATGCGACGCCGCCGCACCTCTCGGCGTCATGCCGAGCGAGAAGCGTGCCAACGGCGCGCGGCAACGCGATTCAACGGCGGCGCATGGTGCGCTGAAGTTCGATGAAGCGGGCGGCGAACAGCGCGTGCAGTACGCGCCGCAGCAGGTCGAGCTTGTTCATGAAGGATCGGGGATGAGGTGGCGGTGCATGGATTCAGCAATGCCCATGCCATCGCGGATCGGCCGGTGCGCGAGCGCGCGACGCGCACTGCGCCGGTGCGCGGTTGCGTGTGCATGGTGCGCCGCGCGCCCGCCGCGAGGGCAAGCAGACGCGTCCGCCATCCGCATGCCGTGCGGCATCGCGCCGTCGGGCCGTGTCGTGCGGCGATTGGGCGATGGCTGGCACGTAACTCGCTTGTTCGATGCCCGAGAGGTGCGAAGCAATTTGCATCATCTTCAGGATCGCTAGGGTTCCGGTCGTGCGGCGTGCGCCGCGCGATGCCTGGTCCGAGAGCAATCCGGTCTTGCCTTCGCCTCGATACGAGGAAACGGCGAGGCTCCACGGAGGGATAAAAGCCCGGGAGGTCGCGATGTCGTTCGGTCGCCCTCTCACGCCTTTTGTCCAACCGACCCACGGAGCCGCCATGTCGCCGAGCCCCCAAGCCGTCCTCGCCCCACCGTCGCACGTCGCGTGGGAAACGCTGATTCCCGCCGGAACACACTGGTCCGGCATTCTGCGGCGCGGTCTCGCGCTGCGCATCGTCGATGTCGACGGCGGCGCGAACCTGTCCGCCGTCTTTCATCGTCAGGAAGATTTGCTCGAGCGCTACAACATGGCCGACACGCTGAAGGCGCAGCACACCGCGCATCTCACGCGCGGCCATGCGCTGTACACGGACATGGGGCGCGTGATCGCGTCGATCACGGCCGATACGCTCGGCTGGCACGATCCGCTCGGCGGCGTCGGCGATGCGCGGCTGTTCGCGCACAAGTACGGCACGTCGTCGTATCAGGCCGATCGCAACGCGATGATCCGCAACGGCCGCGACAGCCTCGTGCTCGAGCTCGCGAAATACGGGCTATCGGCACGCGACCTCGCCGCGAACGTCAACTTCTTCAGCAAGCTGAGCACGCACGACGACGGCGCGCTCGAATTCGTCGCCGGACATTCGCCGGCCGGCAGCGCGTTGGACCTGCGCTTCGAGATGAATACGCTCGCGGCGTTCTCGACCGCGCCGCATCCGCTCGACCCGCGTCCGGACTACGCGCCGAAAGCGGTGAAGCTGATCGCGTACCGCGCGTATCCGGCCGACGGCGCCGCGCCCGACGACGACCCGTGCCGGCGCGCGTGCGCGGAGAACACGCGCGGCTTCGCCAACACCGACCGTCTGTTCGCGTAAGGAGCGAGACCATGCCGATCATCGAAAGCCGACTCGACCCGCGCGACGCGATCCACGACATCACGCTGAACGCGGGCGACCCGTGGCTGCACGACCTGAAGTGCGGGCAGACCTTGCGCATTCTCGACCTGGAAGGCAACCAGGCCGTCGACACGCTGTTCTACCGCACCGACGCTCCCGAGGAACGCTACAGCGCGCAGGACACGATCCGCGCGCAGCGCAACCTGTACCTGAGCGCGGGCAGCGTGCTCGTGTCGAGCCATGGCAACCCGATGGCGACGATCGTCGCCGACACGTGCGGCCGTCACGACACGCTCGGCGGCGCATGCGCGGCCGAGAGCAACACGGTGCGCTATGCGCTCGACAAGCGTTACATGCACAACTGCCGCGACAGCTTCCTCAACGCGATCGCGCACTGCACGTGCGGCGCCGGGGCGCGGCTCACGAAGCGCGATCTCGTCGGCAACGTCAACTTCTTCATGAACGTGCCCGTCACGCCGCTCGGCAGGCTCACGTTCGAGGACGGCATCTCCGCGCCGGGCAAATACGTCGAGATGCGCGCGGAGATGGACGTCACGGTGCTGATCTCGAACTGCCCGCAACTGAACAATCCGTGCAACGGCTACAACCCGACGCCCGTGCGCCTCATCGTGTGGGAGGCGCAATGACCTGCCCCCACGCTCACTTGCTTTGCATGGGGCCGGAGTACGCGCTGAAGCGCGACTCCGGGCCGACATGTTCGCTGCCCCCCAAGGGGGCGGTTGCCTTCCTTGGGGCGGCCCGGCGGGAGGCAACATGAGATTCGCCAAAGTCCTCGTCGCGAACCGCGGCGAAATTGCCTGCCGCGTGATCCGCACGCTGAAGCGCCTCGGCATCGCATCGGTCGCGATCTATTCGGATGCCGATCGCGACGCGCGCCACGTGGCGCTCGCCGACGAAGCCGTGCGGGTCGGGCCCGCGCCGGCGGCCGACAGCTATCTGAACGTCGCGGCCATCCTCGCCGCCGCGCGCGAGACCGGCGCGCAAGCCGTGCACCCCGGCTACGGCTTCCTGTCCGAGCACGCGGGCTTTGCCGACGCATGCGAAGCGGCAGGCCTGCGCTTTATCGGGCCGCGCGGCGATCACATGCGCGCGTTCGGCCTCAAGCACACCGCGCGCGAACTCGCCGCCGCGCACGGCGTCGCGCTGCTGCCCGGCACCGGGCTGCTCGACGACGTGGCGACGGCGCTCGCCGAAGCCGACGCGATCGGCTATCCGGTGATGCTCAAGAGCACCGCGGGCGGCGGCGGCATCGGCATGTCGCTGTGTCGCGATGCCGCGCAGTTCGGCGCGGCTTTCGAATCGGTCGTGCGGCTCGGCGCCGCGAATTTCGCACATGCGGGCGTCTATCTCGAGAAGTTCGTCGAACACGCGCGGCACATCGAAGTGCAGATCTTCGGCGACGGCCGCGGCGGCGCGATCGCGCTCGGCGAACGCGATTGCTCGGTGCAGCGCCGCAACCAGAAGGTGATCGAGGAAACGCCCGCGCCCGACCTGACCGACGCCGAGCGTGACGCGCTGCACGCGAGCGCGGTGCGGCTCGCGCGCGCGGTGGGTTACGCATCGGCCGGCACGGTCGAATTCGTGTTCGACGCGTCCGCGCGGCGGTTCTATTTCCTCGAGGTGAACACGCGGCTGCAAGTCGAACATTGCGTGACCGAGGAAGTGACGGGCGTCGATCTCGTGGAATGGATGATCCTGCAGGCCGAAGGCGACCTGCCGCCGCTCGACACGCTTGCCGTCGCGCCGCGCGGCGCGAGCATCCAGGTGCGGCTCTATGCGGAGGATCCGCACAAGCAGTTTCAGCCGAGCGCCGGGCTGCTTACGCACGTCGCGTTTCCGGAGAACGTGCGGGTCGACGGCTGGATCGACGCGGGCACGGAGATCAGCGCGCATTACGATCCGTTGCTCGCGAAGCTGATCGTGCGTGGCGACACGCGGCGCGACGCGCTCGCCGCGCTGCGTGCCGCGCTCGACCAGACCGAGCTGTACGGGATCGAGACCAATCTCGACTACCTGCGCGCCGTCGTCGGCTCCGACACGTTCGCGCGCGGTGCGCCGACCACTGCCTTCCTCTCGCGCTTCGCGTTTGCGCCGCACACGATCGACGTGCTCGACGGCGGCGTGCAGACCACCGTGCAGCAGGCGCCCGGGCGGGTCGGCTACTGGAGCGTCGGCGTGCCGCCGTCGGGGCCGATGGACGATCGTGCGTTCGATCTCGCGAACGCGCTGCTCGGCAACGCGCGCGACGCGGCCGGGCTGGAATTCACGATGGTCGGCGCGACGCTGCGCTTCAATACCGCGACGCTGTTCGTGCTCGGCGGTGCGCCGCTCGCGGCCACGCTCGACGGCGAAGCGGTGTCGTTCTGGCAGGTCGTGCGCGCACGGGCGGGTGCCGTGCTCAAGCTGGGCGGCGTGACGGGCGCGGGCGTGCGCGCGTGTCTCGCCGTCAAGGGTGGGCTGCAGGTACCCGACTATCTCGGCAGCAAGGCGACCTTCACGCTCGGCCAGTTCGGCGGCCATGCCGGCCGCGCGCTGCGCAAGGGCGACGTGCTGCATCTGCACGCGGACGCCGGGCGCGGCGACGCCGGCGCGACGCTGGCCGCGGCCGACATTCCCGCGCTGACCCATGCATGGACGCTCGGGGTGCTCGACGGTCCGCATGGCGCGCCGGATTTCTTCACGCCGGACGACATCGCGATGCTCTACGGCACGCAGTGGACCGTCCATTACAACTCCAGCCGCACCGGCGTGCGGCTGATCGGCCCGAAGCCGCAATGGGCGCGTGCGGACGGCGGCGAGGCGGGGCTGCATCCGTCGAACATCCACGACAACGCGTATGCGATCGGCGCGGTCGATTTCACCGGCGACATGCCCGTGATTCTCGGACCGGACGGGCCGAGCCTCGGCGGCTTCGTGTGCCCGGTGACGGTCGTGCGCGATGAGCTGTGGAAGCTCGGGCAGTTGCGGCCGGGCGACACCGTGCGGTTCGTGCGCGCGGGCGTGTCGGCCGGGATATCGGCCGGGAAGCCGGCTGCCGCGATCGTGGATGCGACGCGTGACGTGGCAACGGCTTCATCCGGCGCATCCGACGATTGCGTGCTGCACCGCGACCCGTCCGCGGGTGGCGGCATCGGCGTCGTCTACCGGCGCTCGGGCGATCGCAACGTGCTCGTCGAATACGGGCCGCTCATGCTCGACCTGAACCTGCGCTTTCGCGTGCACGCGCTGATGTGCTGGCTCGACGCGCACCGGTTGCCCGGCATGCTCGACCTGACGCCGGGCATTCGCTCGCTGCAGGTGCAGTTCGACGCGCGGACGCTGCCGCTCGATGCGCTGCTCGCGCATCTGCAGGCGGCCGAGCGCGAGTTGGCCGACGTGGCCGACATGCGCGTGCCGAACCGCATCGTCCATCTGCCGCTGTCGTGGGACGACCCGTCGACGCGCGTCGCGATCGAGCGCTACATGCAGTCGGTGCGGCCCGATGCGCCGTGGTGCCCGAGCAATATCGAGTTCATCCGGCGCATCAACGGCCTGGCGAGCATCGACGACGTGAAGCGCATCGTGTTCGACGCGCGCTATCTGGTGATGGGGCTCGGCGACGTCTACCTCGGTGCGCCCGTCGCGACGCCGATCGATCCGCGGCACCGGCTCGTGACGACGAAATACAACCCCGCGCGCACATGGACGCCGGAGAACGCGGTCGGCATCGGCGGCGCGTATCTGTGCGTGTATGGGATGGAAGGGCCGGGCGGCTATCAGTTCGTCGGCCGCACCGTGCAGATGTGGAATCGCCACCGCACCACGCGGGAATTCGAAGCCGGCAAGCCGTGGCTGCTGCGCTTCTTCGACGAGATCCGCTTCTACGAAGTCAGCGAGGCCGAACTGACTGCGCTGCGTGCGGATTTCATCGCGGGCCGCGCGACGCTGAAGATCGAGGAATCCGTATTCGATCTGCGTGCCTACAACCGCTTCCTGCACGACGAGGCGGATTCGATCGCTGCGTTCAAGGCGACGCAGCAGGCCGCGTTCGACGCGGAGCGCGAGCGGTGGCGCGCGGCCGGCCATGCGGAATACGTCGGCGACGCGGAGCAGGGCGACCCGCAAGCGGACCGGGCGGCGGCCGCGCTCGACGACACGCAGCGGGCGATCGCAGCGGACGTGTCGGGCAGCGTGTGGAAAGTGCTGGTGGAAGCCGGCGAGCGCGTGACCGAAGGGCAGGTCGTCGCGATCGTCGAGTCGATGAAGATGGAGGTGGCGGTGACGGCAACGGAAGACGGCACGATCGAAACGATCGATTGCGCGCCTGGCGCGGCGGTGGTGGCCGGCCAGCGGCTGATGGTGATGAAGGCGGGCGCCGCCGAGGAGGTCGCATGAGTACGACGGAACGCTCGATCCTGCCCGGGCTGCACTCGATTGCCGCGCTGCGCGCACGCTACGCGGCGGGCGGCCTGACGCCGCATGCGCTCGTCGACGCGATCGCCGCGCACTTCGACGCGGGCGACCCGCACCATGCGTGGATCCGGCCGCTGACGCGCGACGAGATGATGCCGTATGCCGACGCACTGGCCGGGCGCGACATCGCGTCGTTGCCGCTCTACGGCGTGCCGTTCGCGGTCAAGGACAACATCGACGTCGCCGGCATCCCGACTACGGCGGGCTGCCCCGCCTACGCATATACGCCCGAACGCAGCGCGCCCGTGGTCGAGCGGCTGATCGCGGCCGGCGCGATTCCCGTCGGCAAGACGAATCTCGACCAGTTCGCGACCGGGCTCTCGGGGCAGCGCTCGCCATACGGCGCGTGCCGCAATGCGCTCGACCCGCGCTACGCGTCGGGTGGCTCGAGTTCCGGCTCGGCCGTGGCCGTCGCGCTCGGCGTCGCGACGTTCTCGCTCGGCACCGACACGGCGGGCTCCGGGCGCGTACCCGCCGCATTTCATGGGCTCGTCGGGCTCAAGCCGACCCGGGGCGTGCTCAGCACGCTCGGCGTGGTGCCGGCCTGCCGGTCGCTCGATTGCGTGTCGGTGTTCGCCCGCTTGGCGGACGACGCGCGCACCGTGTTCGCCGCCGCGCATGGCGTGACGGAAGGCGATCCTTACGGGCGCGCCTGGCAGCCGCTGCTGGGCGCGGACGGCTTGCGCGCGCAGCCGGCGCGGCCGCTCGCGCAATTGCGTTTCGGTACGCCACGTGCCGATCAGCTCGAATTCTTCGGCGACGCATCGTATCGCGCGGCATGGGGTGCGGCGCTGGAACGGCTGCGCGCGACCGGCGCGCGGATCGTCGAGATCGACTTCGGCCCATTCCTGGCCGCCGCGCGGCTGCTGTACGAAGGCCCGTGGGTCGCCGAGCGGCTCGCCGCGATCGGCCCGTTCGCCGCGCGCGAGCCCGATGCGCTGCATCCGGTGATTCGCGAGATCCTCGGCGGCGCGTCGCGCTTCAGCGCCGCCGATGCGTTCGCCGCATTCGACCGGCTTGCGGCGCTGCGCGTCGATGCGGCCCGCGCGTGGGACGGCCTCGACGCGATCGTGATGCCGACCTCGGCGACGACCGCGACCGTCGATGCGCTCGAAGCCGATCCGATCGCGATCAATTCACGCTTCGGCTATTACACGAACTTCGTGAACCTGCTCGACCTGTCGGCGATCGCGGTGCCGGCAGGCACGTGCGCGACCGGGCCGCATGCGGGCTTGCCGTTCGGCATCACGTTCGTCGGTCGCGCGCACGACGATGCGCGGCTGCTCGATCTCGCGCAGGCATGGGGCGACGGCGTGGCGGCGGGCGGCGACGTACGGCCGCCTGCGGCCGCGATGCCGCCGGGCGCCGCATCGGCGGGTGTCGTGCGGGTGACCGTCGTCGGCGCGCATCTGCGCGGCGAACCGTTGAACGGGCAGCTCACGCAGCGCGGCGCGCGCTTCGTCGGCGCGACCACGACCGCGCCGGCCTATCGTCTCTATGCGCTGTCCGCCGATGCAAGCGGCGGCGTCGCCAAGCCGGGGCTCGTGCGCGTGCGGGACGGCGGCGCGCCGATCGCGGTCGAAATCTGGGAGATGCCGGTCGACGCGTACGGCAGCTTCGTCGCCGGTATTGCGGCGCCGCTCGGCATCGGCACGTTGACGCTCGCCGACGGTTCGCCCGTGCAAGGCTTCCTGTGCGAGCACGTGGCGCTCGACGATGCGCAGGACATCACGCGGTTCGGCGGCTGGCGGGCGTACCGCGCGCAGGCCGCGAGCGACGCACGGCAATGACCGCACGGTCGCGCGATGCCGCGGCATTCGCGCGACCGGCACCCGAAACGATACGGAGATTCCGATGACAACGACCCGCAACACGACCGGCTGGCTCGCCGTGCGGCGCGAGCTGACGACGCGCGGCAAATGGACGCTCGGGCTGGCGTCCTTCCTGCTGCCGTTCGCCGTCTGGTGCCTGATCAGCTATGTCCCGTTCGTCTGGCATCCGCAAATTCGCATCACGAATCCGGGCAGCGTCGACTATTTCCAGGCCGGCATGCAGATCGATCGCGAAGTGTTCGACGACGAGCTCGCGCATGCGCGTGCGGCGCACGCAGCCGTGCCCGAGGGCGAGCGCGCGAATCCGGTCTACCTGCCGGCGCCGCACCAGGTATTGCGCGCGTTCTACACGGCGTTCACGACACCGCCCGCGTCGCGCGACGGCGTGTGGCTGCACGAAAGCCTGTGGCACAGCATCCGCATCATCTTCTGGGGCTTCGTGATTTCGTCGGCGATCGGCGTGCCGCTCGGCATCGTCTGCGGCACCTTCAGTGCGCTCGCGCGGCTGCAGGAGCCGTTCCTGGAGTTCTTCCGCTATCTGCCGGCGCCCGCGTTCGGCGCGCTGATGGTCGCGATCCTGGGCATCTACGACGCGCCGAAGATCGCGATCATCGTGATCGGCACGCTGTTCCAGCAGGTGCTGATCGTCGCGAACACCACGCGCAAGCTCGAATACGGGCTGTTCGAGGCCGCGATGACGCTCGGCACGAAGAAACTGAAGCTGCTGACGCACGTCGTGATTCCGGGCGTGCTGCCCGACCTGTATCGCGATCAGCGGATCCTGCTCGGCTGGGCGTGGACTTACCTGATCGTCGCCGAGCTCGTCGGCACGAGTTCGGGCATCACGTGGTACATCAGCCAGCAGGCGCGCTACCAGCATTTCGACAACGTGTATGCGGCGATCCTGATGATCGGGATCATCGGCCTCGGCACCGATATCGTGCTCGCGCTGCTCGGCCGCCGGCTCTTTCCGTGGGACCGCACGCTGAAAGCGTGAGCGCCGCCCGCACGTATCCATCGACCGATTTCAGCAGAGGGCATCATGCAGAACCCGCAAGCCGTCCCCGATTACCTGATTCAATCCGACGCGGTGCGCGAGCGCTTCGCGCGACTGAAGGCCCGCGACGTGATACTCGACGTGCGGCACGTCGGCAAGCGTTTCACGACACCGCAGGGCGAGTGTGTCGCGCTCGACGACATCAGTTTCCGCACGCACCGGCGCGAGTTCGTGTGCGTGATCGGCCCGTCCGGCTGCGGCAAATCGACGTTGATCCGGATCCTCGCCGGGCTCGACGCGCAGACGAGCGGCGACGTGCTGCTGGACGGCAAACCGGTGGACGGGCCGGGCGCCGATCGCGGGATGGTGTTCCAGGGCTATACGCTGTTTCCGTGGCTCACGGTCAAGAAGAACGTGATGTTCGGTCTGCGAATGAACGGCAGCAGTAGCGGCGTGGCCGAGCGCGAGGCGCTGCAGTGGCTCGATCTCGTCGGGCTGACGCGTTTTGCGGACGTGTATCCGCACCAGTTGTCGGGCGGGATGAAGCAGCGCGTGGCGATCGCCCGTGCGCTCGCGAACCGTCCGCGCATCCTGCTGATGGACGAACCGTTCGGCGCGCTGGACGCCCAGACGCGGGCGAGGATGCAGACGCACCTGCTCGACATCTGGCGCAACATCGACGTGACGATCCTGTTCATCACGCACGACCTCGACGAGGCGATCTTTCTGGCCGACCGGATCCTGGTGCTGAAGGCGAACCCCGGCGGCGTGCAGGAACTGATCGAGGTGCCGGTGCCGCGGCCGCGCGATTACTCGCAGGTCAATACGCCCGAGTTCATCGCGACGAAGGCGCGGCTCGAAGCGCTGATTCATCCGAAGGAGGCCGCGACGGCCGAAGACGACGGCATCAAGCCGCACATGATCCGGATGACGGACGTGGCGGACAACGTCGAATAGCGTGGAGCCAGTTCATTCTGGAACGCCTGACGGTCTCGCCAAAATAATGTCGTCAATTTGCTTACACCCGAATTAATTTTGTCCGCTCTTCGTGGATCTCGACTTCCCACGGTAAGCTGATGAACTCCTGATCGATTCTTCGGCCTGCAGGACAATGCGATGAAGGTAACCATTGCGTACATCGAGGAACCGCCGTTCGGCTGGACCGAAGCGGACGGCACCGCCATGGGTGCCGATCTGGAGCTCGCGGCGACGATCCTGCGACAGATCGGCGTTACCCGGATCGAGTATTGCCCGACGACGTTCAGCGAATTGCTACCCGGCGTCGCATCGGGTCACTGGGACATGAACGTGCCGCTGTTCGTGACGCCGCAGCGCGCCGATACCGTCGCGTTCAGCGTGCCGGTGTGGGGCATCGAGGACGGCTTTCTGGTGCGTCCCGGCAACCCGAAAGCGCTGACGAGCTATGCGTCGATCGCCGAACGTCCCGATGCGCGCCTCGGCATCATTGCCGGACAGGTCCAGCAGGATTCCGCGATGGCGTCAGGCGTGAGTCGGCGGCAAATCGTCGTGTTCGAACAGCAAGCCGACGCGATCGCGGCCGTTCTCTCCGGCGTGATCGACGCCTATGCGAGCACGGCGTTGGGGAATCGAATCGTTGCGAGCCGCATAGGCAGCGCGATGATCGAGGCCGTCGCGCACGAGCCGGGCGTCAACGGCGCACGGCGAGCGCCTGCGCTCGGCGCGTTTTCATTCAACCGGGAAAACCGGCGTCTTCTCGACGTGTGCGATCGGCAACTTCGCGCCTATCTCGGCTCGCCGGACCATCGCGCCCGCATGGCGAGATTCGGACTGACCGCGCGCGAGATCGATCCTGCCCTCGCGCAGACAGTGTAGCTGGCGCTCGCCGGCGGGCCGCCGCGCGCTCGCGAGCCGGCGCCGGAGCACTAGCGCGTGCCGACGCCCCCGTGCATGCCCGACAGTTCGACCAGAAAATCCAGGAACGCGCGGGTCTTGGCCGGCACGTGATGCCGGGACGGGTAGTACGCGTATAACGGATACCGCTCGTCCGCCCATTCGGGAAAGAGATTGATCAACCGGCCGTCGGCGATCAGCGGCTCGGCACCGAGCAGCAGCATCTGCGCGATGCCGGAACCGGCGACGCATGCGTTGAGCAGGGCGCCTGGATCGTTGACCGTGAGGCGCCCGCGGGTGTCGACCACGATGCGTTTGCGCTTGCGATGGAATTCCCACGCGAACGGCTTGCCTGTCTCCGGGTTGCGGAATTCGAGGCAGCGGTGGTTGCGGTTTTCGAGGTCCTCGGGTTTTTCCGGCCGGCCCCGGCGCGCGATGTACGAGGGCGCCGCGACCGTCACGACGCCGGTATCGAGCAGCTTTCTCGCGATCAGGCTGGAGGCCCGCGGTTCGCCGAATCGTACGGCGAGGTCGAAGCCGTCCGTCACGAGGTCGCCCAGGCTGTCTCGCGCGATGAGCTCGATTTCGAGTTCGGGATGGGCGTCCATGAACGCATCGAGCCGTTGCCCGAGAATGGCGCGATAGACGACGGGATCCAGATTGATGCGCAGCTTGCCGCGCACCGCGGCGGCGCCACCCGCGGCTGCGGCGGCTGCTTCCTCCAGCCCGGCGAGATGGGGCATGACCTGCTCGTAAAAGCGGCGGCCCTCTTCGGTCAGCGACACCGACCGCGTCGTGCGGTTGAACAGCCGGATGTTCAGCTTTCTTTCCAGCCGCGCAATCGCTCGACTGACGCCCGGCGGCGTCATGCCGATCACGTCGGCGGCGGCCGCGAACGTCCCGGCGTCGACCACGGCGGCGAACACGCTGATGCCGCCGGACAGTTTCTCGCTACTGGATCTCATGGTTGCTCGAATGAATACGGTTGGCGGATCGCGAGCGCCCCCCGGAAGGCCGGCACGCCCACGCCGCATGATGCCCATTGCCGGGCGTGCGCATCGATCATGCCGAATTGATGACGCGTTGTCACTAATCTGATGCCATCCATGTCGTTTTGTTTCGTTCTGTGTTTGTCCACAATGCGACCCACGCATTCACACATGGAGAACGAGCAATGTATGCAATCACTGGAATCACCGGCAAGGTCGGCGGCGCGCTGGCCCGTGAGCTGCTGGCCTCGGGTCGGCCCGTGCGCGCGGTCGTGCGCGATGCGACGCGGGCCGCGGCGTGGGCGGCGCGCGGGTGCGAGATGGCGACCGCTTTCATGGAAGACGCTTCGTCGCTCGCCGCCGCGTTCGCCGGCGCGACGGGCGTTTTCATCCTGCTGCCGCCGGTGTTCGATCCGGCGCCCGGGTTTCCCGAAGCGCGGAAGGTGATCGAGGCCGTGTCCGCCGCGCTGCTGAAGGCGAGCCCCGAAAAGGTCGTATGCCTGTCGACGATCGGCGCGCAGGCACACGAGACCAATCTGCTCACGCAACTCACGCTGATGGAGCAGACGCTGCGCGAGCTGCCGATGCCGGTGACGTTCCTGCGGCCCGGCTGGTTCATGGAGAACGCCGCGTGGGATGTCGCGTCCGCGCGCGACGATGGCGTCGTCGCCAGTTACCTGCAGCCGCTCGACAAGCCCGTGCCGATGGTGGCCACCGCGGACGTCGGCCGCGTGGCGGCGGAACTGCTCCAGCAGACGTGGAGCGGTGTGCGTGTCGTCGAGCTCGAAGGGCCGCGCCGGGTGAGTCCCGACGATCTTGCACAGGCCTTCGCTCGCGTTCTGGGCCGGCAGATGCGCGCGGAAGCCGTCGACAGGCGAACGTGGGAAGCGCTGTTTCGCGCGCAGGGCATGAAGCATCCGCTCCCGCGCATGCGCATGCTGGACGGTTTCAACGAAGGCTGGATCGATTTCGAAAGTGATCCTGACGAAATCCTGCGTGGCCGCGTCGCGCTGGACACGGTGCTGGGCGAACTGGTGTCGCGTACGGTCTGACGCATCGGATGGCCGGCGAGACGGGCGGGGTTGCGGTTCGCCGAACGCCTCGGCCCGGACGCCACGTCGTCGCGATCATGTGCGACACGGGCGTGAAGTATCTGAAGTCGTTCGCGCAGACGGTCGGCCGACGGCCTTCTCTGGGGGCCGTAGAGGTCGATCAGTCGAACCTGATCAAGTCCTTGAAGATCAGGTATCCCCAGCGTTTTCCGCGCGCGTCACGTTGGCCATCGCCAGACTGGATTGCCCAGATGTTCGGCGAAGTAGTCGGACAATGCCGTCACCTTCGCGGGGCGCGCCCGTGCCGACGGCGTAACGAAATAAAGCCCACCCTTCGTCAGCGACCAGTCGGTGAGAATGGCTTCGAGACGGCCATCGGCCAGATAGTCGTAGGCGATGAACTCCGGCAGCTCGGCGATCGCG
Source organism: Burkholderia anthina (assembly GCF_001547525.1). Taxonomy (GTDB): domain Bacteria; phylum Pseudomonadota; class Gammaproteobacteria; order Burkholderiales; family Burkholderiaceae; genus Burkholderia; species Burkholderia semiarida. The sequence goes on along the minus strand of NZ_CM003769.1, from coordinate 302,107 downwards.
AGACCATCGAGCAGCGTCGGCAACAGCGCATCGGCGTTGGTGACGCGTAGCGGGCCCGTCGGCATGACCGACTCCTCGTCGCCCGCGTCGTTCGTGAAACGCCAGACGGCACTACGCGCGCGATAGGCGTACGAGAGGCAGGGGCGATCCGCGAGTTCGCGCGGATGCATGGGTTTTCCTTCGCGACGCAAATATTCCGGCGACGCCACCACGAATTGCGTGACTGCGCACAACCGCCGCGCGACCAGCGACGAATCCGGCAGCGCGGCGATACGCAATGCGGCGTCGAATCCATCGGCGATCAGATCGACCGACGCATCCGATAAATGCAGGTCGATCGACACTTCCGGATACGCGCGAAAGAAGCCCGGCAGCAATGGCGCGACCCAGCGCAGCCCGAACGACATCGGCACGGTCAGGCGCACCAGCCCGCGGGGCTGCACCGACATCTCGCGCGCCGAGCTTTCCGCCTCCTCGGCCTGGCGATAGATCTCGCCGGCTTTCTCGCTGATCGTCCGGCCGAACTCGGTCAGCGAGAGCTGGCGCGACGTCCGATTGAACAACCGCGCGCCGAGCCGTTCCTCCAGGCGGGCCACGCCGCGCGAGACGGTGGCGACCGACACCCCGGTCGCGCGCGCCGCGGCCGCAAACGACCCGTGCTCGGCCACCTTCGCGAACATCGCGAGCCCTTCGAAGTCGGGTAGGTACGCCATTGCGCCTCATCCTTGCATTTATGCAACGTTTGATTGCGATCAATTCTATTTCGAAAAGATCAGGCCGTCGATATTCTCCTCACATCGCACTACGCGACACCTGACGCAAACACCACTGATCCAAAGGAGCAATACCATGGCACGCAAGCTCGACAACAAGATCGCACTCGTCACCGGCGCCACCAGCGGCATCGGCCTCGCCACCGCCCAGCGCTTCGCGGCTGACGGCGCGCACGTCTATCTCACGGGCCGCCGCCAGGCCGAACTCGATGCCGCCGTGGAAGGGATTCGCGCAGCCGGCGGCCACGCGACCGGCGTGCGTTCCGATTCCACGAAGCTTGATGAACTCGACGCGCTGTATGCGCAAATCAAGGAAGAGCACGGGCGCCTGGACGTGCTGTTCGTGAACGCCGGCGGCGGTTCGATGCTGCCGCTCGGCAGCATCACCGAGGCGCATTACGACGAAACGTTCGATCGCAACGTAAAGGGCGTGCTGTTCACCGTGCAGAAGGCGCTGCCGCTGCTTGCCGAGGGTGCATCGGTGATTCTGACCGGCTCGACGGCGGGCAGCGCGGGTACCGCTGCGTTCAGCGTGTATTCGGCTTCGAAGGCGGCGGTGCGCGCGTTTGCGCGCAGCTGGATTCTCGACCTCAAGGAGCGCCGCATTCGTGTGAACACGATCAGCCCCGGCGCGACCCGCACGCCCGGCCTGCTTGATCTTGCCGGTGACGATGCGGCTCAGCGTCAGGGGTTGGCCGATTATCTGGCGGCCCAGATTCCGATGGGACGCCTCGGCGAGCCCGCCGAGATCGCGAGCGCGGCGCTGTTCCTCGCTTCAGACGATGCGAGCTTCGTGAACGGCATCGAATTGTTCGTCGATGGCGGGCAGCAACAGATCTGAGCGTGGCTGATCGACGCGACGTCGGGCAGGCGTTCGCGTTGCTTCGCCAGCCAACTGCCCGAAGCACCTCATCGACCATCCACCGCCCGCGCCGGAACCGTTGCCGCGACCAACGTCGTGCCACCGATTTTCGGCAACCACGCAAACGCGATCGTGACCAGCGTGACGCCGACGACGAGCATCGGCACCACCATCGGCCACGCCCCCGATTGATAGCGCGGATCGGTGAAAACCGCCGCCGTCTGTCCCACGCTGAAGGCGAAGAACATCATGATGAAGCCGGACCACGATACCGCGCGGCCGGCGAGGTGAGGCAGGCCGCTGACCGCCCCTGCCTGCCCGCATGGCTGATGGATCCCGTGGCCGAGGCAATACACGCCATGCCCGACGAGCAGCGGCCAGATGCTGCCGGGAAGCAGCGCACACCCCAATGCCTGGATCACCGCGCCGGAAAGGCTCAACGTCGCGCCCTGGCGCACCGTTCGCAGCATGCTTTGACGTCGGAGCAACCGGCGGCAGCCGTAGGTGCTCAGGACATAGACGAGCGTCCCGCTCGCCGGTATCCAGCCGTATCGCTGGGGCGAGATGCCGAGGTTCCGGATATAGATCGTCGGAGAAAGCAGCAGAAAGCAGAACATGCCGGTGTACGTCGACGCGGCCAGCAGCGTCCATACCCTGAATGGGGCATTGCCGAATATCTCGCGCACGTCCCCGGTCGAGTTCCGGCGCGGCGCGATACTGGCGGCGCTTTCCTCGAAGCCGTACCAGCACATGACGAGCAAGCCGAACGCATACAGGCTCATCCCCGCGAGTACCCATCGCCAACCGGCGTGCTGCGTGACGTACGCACCGAGAATCGGGGCAAGGAACGCCATCATCCCCATTCCCATGAAACCGCGCGCCATCACGTATGGGCCGTCGCCGGCCGAATACCGGTCGCGCACCGCCGCACGGGCGCATACCAGTATCGCGGCCATCGCGAAGCCCTGCATCGCACGCGCGGCCACCAGCATCACGGCGGTTGACGCGAGCGCCGCCGCCAATGCGGTCAGCGCATAGAGCGCAAGGCCGGTCAGCAAGACGGGACGGCGGCCGAACCGGTCGGAAAGACTGCCCATCGGCAATTGTCCGATACCGAATATCAACGCGAAAACCGTGAGGCTGACGCTGGCCGATCCCAGCGTTGCAGCGATTTCCGGTAGCGCCGGCAGGTAACTGTCGGTCGCCACCGGCTGGGCCGCGAGCAGCAGCGGCAACATGAGCGCGAAGTTCAGGCGAGCGGGGCGCGTGGTGTCCGGCATGACGGTGTTCGGCAGGGTATCGGGCGTGCGGTGAAGGCAGCGGCAAGGCAAGGGCGCCCAGCGTGCGAGCACTGCGGCGGCAAGCTGAAAAAATGCGGGGTGGAAGCGGTGCCGAACACGCCGGCGCATCGATCGCCGGCTGGCCGCGCAATGATGCTGGCATGGGCTTGCGTGCGACGCGCAACCGATCGTATTCGGCATTGTCGACCGGTTGCGCGTTCGCTCGCCGCAGGTCGTTCACCGGGGAGGCGCCGGGCCTGCCGTCTCGCGCCTGCCGAGCATGTCGCAATCGATGCCGTCGCGCATCGGGATCGCCCGCATGCCGGTCCCGTCGCCTGTTCAATCAAACGGCACGGCCAGCCGATCGATCACCGCGCTGGTCTCGGGGCGCACGCCGCGCCACCATGCGAACGCTTCGGCCGCCTGCTCGACCAGCATGCCGACGCCGTCCGCGATCCCGTGCACGCCGGCGTTTTTCGCGAGGCGGAGAAACGGCGTGAGACGCTTGCCATAAGCGAGTTCGTAGGCGGTTCCCTTCGGACTGAACACGCTCGGCGGGACGGGCGGCAGGTCGCCCGTCAGACTGGCCGACGTCGCATTGACGACCAGGTCGAAACGTCCCATCCGCGCGAGGTCCGCGTAGCTGCCGGCAACCAGCGGGCCTCGCCCGGCGACTTGCGCGGCCAGTGCGCGCGCCTTGTCGACGTCGCGATTCGCGATCACGAGTTCCGCCGGGCCGGCTTCGAGGAACGGCAACAGCGCGCCGCGCGCCGCGCCGCCCGCACCGAGCACCAGCACACGCTTGCCGGCCATCGGCAGATTGAGGTTCGCTTCGATATCGCGAACCAGCCCGATGCCGTCGAAGTTGTCCGCCAGGATGCGGCCGCCGTCGAACTTCAGCGCATTGGCCGCGCCCGCGAGCCGCGCACGCTCGCTGCGTTCGTCCGACATCGCGAACGCGTCGAGCTTGAACGGCGCGGTGACGTTGATACCTTTGCCGCCGCCGTCGAAAAACGCACGCACCGCGGCAGCAAAGGCGCCTGCCGGCTCGAGCGGACCCTCGATCGCCGTATAGCGGAGGTCCTGCCGCGTCGCTTGCGCGAAGAGGCCGTGAATCAGCGGAGATTTCGTGTGTCCGATCGGATTGCCGATCACCGCGTATTGGTCGGTCATGATTGGCTCGCTTTCGAATAGAGGACGCCGTCGGCCTGCATCGCGTCGATTTCGGCCGCATCGAACCCGAGGGAACGCGCGACTACCGCGTTGTGCTCCCCGAGATCGGGCGCGACGTCGCGAATCGTCGTATCGCAATCGGAGAACCGGAACGGCAAGTTGGGCAGGCGCAGCGTCCCGTAGCGCGGATGCTGTTGCTCGACGACCATGCCTCGGGCCTGGATCTGCGGATCGTTCAACACCTCGTCGATGCGCTGCACCTTCGCGCAGGGCACGTCGATGCCGTCCAGCAGATCCAGTACCGACGCGACGGAACGCACGGCCACCCACGGCTCGACCACCGACAGGATTTCCGCGCGGTGCGCGTTGCGTCCGGTGCTGTCGTGAAACCGCGTGTCGGCGCCGAAGCCCGCCGGGCCGCCGTGCGTCGCGATCAGTTCGGCGAAGCGCTTCCATGCGTCGTCAACCTGCGCGGCGATCACGAGATCGCCATCCGCGGCGCGGAATACGCCATAGAGCGTCGAGGTGGGCATGTCGTGTCCGGTCTGCTCGGGCAGCACGCCCTTGAGCGTGTAGCACTGCACCGCGTATTCGTGCATCGACACCAGCGTGTCGTACAGCGCCATGTCGACGTGTTGACCGCGGCCGCTCTTCACGCGCCCCAGCAGCGCGGCGTTGATCGCCGCGACCGCATGAATGCCGGTGTACATGTCGCCGAGCGAAATGCGCAGCAGCGGCGGGCGCTCGCCCGGCGTGCCGACCATCTGCATGATCCCGCTCTTCGCTTCGGCGATCAGCCCGAAGCCCGCGCGATGCGCATCGGGGCCGGTGTGACCGTACGCCGAAATCGAGCAGTAGACGAGGCCCGGATTGCGCGCCGACAGTTCGGCATAGCCGAGCCCGAGCTTGTCCAGCGCACCCGGACGATAGTTTTCGATGAAGACGTCGGCGGAGTCGCACAGCCGCTGCATGAACGCCTTGCCGCGCGCGTCCTTCATGTTCACGCTCACGCCGCGCTTGCCCATGTTGAGCTGCAGGAAGTAGCCGCTTTGCTGGTCGTCGAGCACGGTTGCGTGCTGTCGCCCGGCGTCGCCGGTGCCGGGACGCTCGACCTTGATGACTTCGGCGCCGAGCGCCGCGAGACAGCGCCCGACATACGGGCCGGCGAGGAAATGGCTGTAGTCGACGACGCGAATGCCTTCGAGGGGACGGGCCTGCATCACAGTGCCTCCGGACGGCGCGGCACCATCAGACGATGTTCGCCGCGTTGAACGACCTGCCCGTCCTGATTGATCAGCTCCGACGGCAGCACGACGATGCCCCAGTCCGGGCGGCTCTTGCTGGCCCGCATCGAGCCGACGCGGAACGTCACGTGCAGCACGTCGCCGACCTTGATCGGCAGCAGGAAATCCCAGGTCCAGCCGAGCGACATGCCCGGCAGGAAGCGATAGTCGCTCTGCGTTTTCAGACCGTCGGCGATGGATAGCCCGAACAGCCCGTGCGCGACGAGGCAGCCGAAATGGCTGGCGTTCGCGTATGCCTCGTCCACGTGAACGGGCGTATGGTCGCCGGTGAGGTCGGCATACGCGAGAATGCGCTCCTTGGTTACCCGGTAGGTCGGGCTCGTGCACGTGTCGCCCTCGCGCGCGTCGTCCCAGTATTTCTCGACGATCGTCATGGTCATGCCTCCGCGCGCGGGTTGATCGCCAGCGCCTGCGCGACGCAGCAAGCCGGCCGGGCCTGAATCAGCTCGACGGCGAGCCCGTCGGGCAGGCGAATCCAGTTGCGCCCCTGCGGCATCTCGGTCACGTCGAACCGCCGCGCGGCGGCCAGCGCGGCCTCCAGGTCCTCGCACATCACGCCGAGATGGGCGAGCCGGCCTTCCGGGCCGTCATGTTCCGGCGCGTGGATGAACTGCAGGCCGCCGAGCGTCCAGTACTGCCGCGGTGCGTCGAGCGTGCCGTCCACTTCGCGCAGCGTCATGCCGAGGACTTCCTCGAAGAAACGGATGTGCCAGCGGATGTCCTTCACCCAGATCGCAACGTGTTCGAGATAGGCTTTCGTGGCGCTCATGCGGCTGCCTCCTCGCGTTGGCGATCGGCCATCGCGCGCTCCAGCCCCTTGATGCAGGCGACGAGCGTGGCATTGACCGGCGTCGGCACGCCGTGGCGCTGCCCGGCGCGCACGACCGAACCGTTGATGAAGTCGATCTCGGTGATCGAGCCTTTCTCCAGGCTCTGCAGCATCGAGGTCTTGAAGGCTGCCGGCAGCCCCTCGGCGGCGAGCGTCCACGCTTGTTCGGGATCGGTCATCGATAGCCTGACGCCGGCTGCCTGCGCCGCCGCGATCGCCTCGGCCACGGCCGCGAGCGACGTCGCCTTGAGCAGCGGCTCGTCGTAAAGCTGCCCGTAGGTGAGGCCGGTGAGGCCGGTCAGCGCGCCGGTCGCGACATTCACCAGCAGCTTGTCCCACATCGTGCCGACGATGTTGTCGCTGATCGTCGTCGCGAGGCCGGCGGTATCGAACGCGGCGGCGATCGCCTGCACGCGCGGCGTGATGCGTCCGTCGAGTTCACCGATGTAGGTGTGCTTGCCGATCACGCCGGATTCGATATGGCCCGGCCCGCGCAGCACGCCGCCGACGTAGGTCTTGCCCGCGAGGACGCGTTCGCGGCCGACGGCGTCGCTCAGGATGTCCTCGTGCCCGAGGCCGTTCTGCAGCGACAGCACGACGGTATCGGGCCCCACCAGCGACTGCGCGCCGCGGATGGCCGCATCGGTGTGAAACGACTTGACCAGGACCACCACCAAGTCGGCCACGCCGACTTCGGCGGCCTGCGTCGTCGCATGGACGCGTACCTGGCGCGTGCCGCGGGCGTCGTCGACCCGCAGGCCGTCGCGACACATCGCGTCGACGTGCGCGGGCGAGCGGTCGATCAACCAGGTCTCGTGACCGCCTTCAGTGAGGGTGGCGCCGATCGCACAGCCCAGCGCGCCAGCACCCAGAATTGCAATTTTCAATGGTGTCTCCTTGACGTATGGCCTCACGATAGGAGCCGCCGCTCATGTCGACAATGCAATGGATACAATGGCGTCATTGCCACGGACAATAATGCGACGATGCCCGCCGATCTGCCGGACCTGAAGCTGCTTCAGCTATTCGATCTCCTGTACGACGTGCGCAGCGTCACGCGCGTCGCCGAGCAGCTCGGCCAGAGCCAGCCGACCGTCAGCATCTGGCTCGGGCACCTGCGGGAACATCTGCACGATCCGCTCTTCATTCGCACGCCCGGCGGCATGGCGCCGACACCGCAAGCCGACGCACTGATCGGGCCATGCCGGGAAATCCTCGAATCGCTGCGGCGCTTCACGGCGTGGGAGATCGCGTTCGATCCGGCGACCGCGCAGCGGCGCTTTCGCATCTGCATGACCGACGCGAGCCACGTGACGCTGCTGCCGCGGCTGCTGGCCCATGTCCGCGCGCAGGCGCCGGGCGTCCGGCTGGAAGCCGCACGGATCGACGGCAATACGGAGCGGGCGCTCGAATCCGGCGAAGCCGATCTCGCGATCGGCTACGTGCCGTGGCTTGGCGGCGGTATTTACCAGCAGAAGCTGTATGACCAGGACTGGATTTGTCTGGTGAACCGGCATCACCCGCGGATTCGCGGCCGGCTTGGGGTAAAGCAATATCGTTCGGAGGGGCATGTCGCCATTACGGCGGGAACGGGGGCACAACTCCTCGAACAGGCGCTGCGGCAGGCGCGTATCGAGCGGGACGTGGTGCTGGAATTGCCGGGCTTTCTGGGGTTGGGGGCGATCGTGCAGACGACCGACCTGATCACGACGCTACCGCGTCATATCGGCGAGACGCTGGCGCAGGCCAACGATCTGGCGGTTCATGCGTGCCCGATTCCCGTCGAAGGCTTCGCGGTACGGCAGCATTGGCACGCGCGCTATCACCACGAGGCCGGCAACCGGTGGCTGCGCGGCGTCGTGATTCGACTGTTCGGTGCTTCGCATTGATCCGCGGCCTCGGCGTCGCGAGGAAGGCCGGTCGTTCAGACCACCGGCAAATGAAAACGCCGTCGCGACCGTCGATGTCGCCGTGACGGCGCCTGCGGCGGCGCCGGGCTTTCCGGCGGCTATCGGCCCGGCCATCCGAGCGCCTGTGCCTGGTCGAGCGAGGATCGCACGACGAGGCGATGGAAAGGCGCGATGACGCCGAGATAAACCCGGCCCAACGGACGATTGTAGAAAACGAGGGTGGTGAGCGTCAGTCGCCGGGGCAGGCCATCGGATGCGGGCTGCACGAGCACCGACACACGGAAATCGAGATGCGTGTCGTCCTCGCCCAGAATGATCTCGTCGTCGTGTCGTTCGAACACGCGAAAAATGCTGATTCGGTCGCCGTTCGCGGCTTTCAAATCAGCCGTTCCTTTCAGGCCGAACGGCCACACGACCAGGTCCCGGATGCGTAGCAGCAGCGCGATCCACTTGGGTTGCCCGGTAAAGATGTGTCGGGCGAGAGACGCCGCGTCGTTACAGGCGGTGGCCGGCAAGGCCACCGAAAATGCGTCGGCGAAATCCGCCGTGCCGTATGAGCGGCTCAGCCTCGAGTGCGCGGGGAGGCCGACCTGTTCGGTTTTCTTTGAATGCGTCTGCATGCCAGTTTCCCCACCGTTCATGTTGCCCGGTTACCGCTGCGCCATTCGAGCGAACGCAGTCGACAGCATTCGCGGCATCTCGGCAACGGGCGATGCCCCGTGATCGGCAGAAGTCACGGACGACTCGTCACGGGAACATCGGGCCGAATCACCCTTCTGAAGCCGCCCACCTTTGGCCGCTGACCTCCGCCAGCGCGTCGAACACGGCCGGCGAGCGTTCCAGACGCGCAATCGTGCGGGCGCCTTCGAGCGCGGCGACCAGCGCGGCCGCGGCTGACGATGCGCGTGCGGAAGCGAAACCGCACCCCCGGAAATGCGCCGCAATGACCTCGGTCGAATCGGCAAACCCGCGCGCGACCCGCTGGGTGAGTTCGGCGTCGAGCGCGGGCAGTTCGTTCGCCAGGTTTTGCATCAGGCACCCGTACTGGAAATCGGTGGCGACCATTTCGGCGGCAAATGTGCTGAGGATCCGGCGAACAAAATTCAGCGCATGACCGGTCGTCTCAGCCGAGATGTTCCGCAAGACGGCAATTCGATTCGTGACGTAATGATCGATGGCTTCCTCCGCGAGCTGCGCCTTGCCGCGTGGGAAGTGGAAGTAGAACGATCCTTTGGGGGCGCCGCTTTCTTCGAGGATCTGGGTCAGTCCGGTCGCGGTGTAGCCCTGGATGCGAAACAGCCGTTCCGCCGTGGCAATCGCGCGAGCGCGAGCGTCAGTCTTGCGTGTCATGCGGCAAACGTACCACGTTTCGCTTGACCGGGCTATGGCGATCGCCATACTATGGTGATCACCATATTACGGAGCGCCACGATGCCCGTCGACAACAGCAAGCCATCGGCGCCGCGACGAGCCGTCCTCGCGATGGGCGCGGCCGGCCTGGTTGCCGCGTGGCTTCGTCCTGCCCGCGCAAACCCGACAGGAGAAGGCGATTTGGCCATGCCGACCTACGCCGCAGGAACGCTTCCCAAAGGGGTGCGCTCGCGCATGATTCACGGGGTGAACGGCCTCGATGTCCATATTCTCGAAGCCGGTCATGAAAGCGCCGGCCGGCCGCTCGCGTTGCTTCTGCACGGTTTTCCGGATCTGGCCTACGGCTGGCGGCATCTGATGCCCATCCTGGCCGACGCGGGATACCACGTCGTCGCACCCGACCAGCGGGGGTATGGACGCACCACCGGCTGGGCGAACGACTATGACGCCCCGCTCGGGTCCTTCGGCTTCCTGAACATGGCGCGCGACGCCCTCGGACTAGTTTCGGCGTTGGGGTATCGGCATACGTCGATGCTGGCAGGACACGACCTCGGCTCGCCCGTGGCCGCGTATTGTGCGCTGGCGCGGCCTGACGTCTTTCCGTCGGTGGTGCTGATGAGCGCACCGTTCCCCGGCCCGCCCGCGCTTCCGTTCGACACGGCGCGAAACGAGACATCGTCGGCTCGCCCGAACAGTGAAAGCGGGAAGCTGGCGGCGGCGCTTGCCGCGCTCGATCCGCCGAGAGCGTATTACCAGCAATACCTGAGCACACGGAACGCCAACCGGGACATGTGGCATCCACCCCAAGGTTTGTCCGCGTTTCTTCGTGCATTTTTCCATGTGAAGAGCGCCGATTGGCCGGGGAACAAGCCGCATCCGCTCAAGGCGCTCACCGCCGCGGAGCTTGCGCAAATGCCCACGTATTACGTGATGGATCTCGGCAAGACGATGCCCGAAACCGTCGCGCCATTCCAGCCGTCCGCCGCGGAAGCCCTTGCCTGCAAATGGCTGACCGACGCGGAACTGGGCGTGTACACGGCGGAGTACGGCCGCACCGGGTTTCAGGGTGCGCTTCAGGCTTATCGTGTGCTGTCCGATCCCGACCTGAACGCGGAGTTGCGCCTGTTTTCGGGCAGAACGATCGACGTTCCGTCGCTCTTCATTGGCGGCAAGCGCGATTGGGGCACCTATTCGGCGCCGGGCGCGCTCGATCTGATGCGAACGAAGGCGGCGACGAGCATGCGCGGCATCGAACTGATCGACGGCGCAGGTCACTGGATCCAGCAGGAGCAACCGGAGAAACTCGGCGAACGCCTGCTCGCGTTCGCGAAGGAGTGAAGCAGGCGGGCGGTGCGGTTCAGGGTTGACGACAGCTTCCGGCTGCCTTCGATTGGGGCGTCGCGCTCCGATGAGTCGAGCCGTATGCGCGCGACGATCGAAACACGCTCTGGACCGAGAACGTTCCTCGTCCAATCTTGTGGACTGCTTTGGATCTCGTCGTGACGACTCGGGGTCGGAGCGCTTCTCTTTCGACGCTGGCCCATGCGCGAGGCGACGTAGCGCATCTCCCGGTCTCGTCCTCCAAGCGGCTATCCGGTACACAGTTACAAGATAACGATTGACGTGGCGGTTGCTGGCCGTTAGTGTATGCACCGAAGTCCAAGAAGTCCGATTGCTGTTCATCAATTGCTCGCTCCTCCCCGGCGGTATTCGTTGTCCTCTCCCTCCTTGACGCTTCAAGCGCTCTTCAACAGAGCAAATTTTCGTATTTTTTTCTCAAGGAATCTTCATGGATACCGGTATCGTCAAGTGGTTCAACGACAGCAAAGGCTTTGGCTTCATTACTCCGGACAACGGCGGTGACGACCTGTTCGCTCACTTCTCCGAAATCCGCGCCGACGGCTTCAAGACGCTGGCTGAAAACCAAAAAGTGAGCTTCGAAACGAAGCAAGGCCCGAAGGGTCTGCAAGCGGCCAACATCAAGCCGCTGTAAAGTTTGAAGGGCCCGGCCTCCCGCGACGGACGCCGGGCCGCAGCGACATCCCCACGGAGCTTCGTCTCCTCAAGTTGGCGCGATTGCCTGCAGCTGCATCGATTGGGTTAGCAGCTTGCCAAGCGCCACACGTCTCGTTGCACTTCATTCCCCTCCGGCCGCAACGCCTTATTTCCGCTTTCCGACTGCGTCAGATTCGGTCCGCAATGGCTTTTGAATCGGCGTACCCGTGTGCCGCTCGCACGGCCCGCACGCACTCGAACATCATTAAAATTAAAATGCACGACAAACGAATTCAACAATACAACGGCTATGCCGTCCAACCCTCGACGCATCGCTTGCCCGACGGGAGCTTTTCATCCAACCTGCTGCTCGAACGCGTCGACAGCATGCACGACGAAGGCCGCTACCAGTTCTATTCGCTCGATTACTTCGCGAGCGAAGCACAGGCGCTCGCGCATTCGGCACGGTGGGCACGCCACTGGGTCGATACGCGCGGCTAAGGGCAACGCCCGGCAGACGCGAGCGGCGGCGCGATCCGATTCGAACACCATCGCCTCGGCGCTATTGCCTCGCGGGCCGGTGTGGATCAACGCTCGCGGTGGGCGAGAACGGAAACGCACATCGGATCGAAATCGCGAGGTGCCGATGCAATACGGCATCTTTCGCGATCGGCCGCAGCCGGATCAGATCCCGTGGACCGTTTCGGCGCCGAACCGGTCCACCACGAATTCAGTAAAGCTACGAAGCTTCGGTGATTTCTGCCTCTCTTGCAGATACAGCAGATTCATCGACCTTTCGGGGGCGGCGAAGTCCGGCATGATCTCGATGAGGCGCTTCTCGCGAATGTCCTCGCGTATCAACATGGAAGGAAGCATCGCGATACCCAGCCCTCTCAATGCCGCCCGGCGCAACGCTTCCGCATTGTCGATTTTCAGTCTGCCGTCCACGGCGACGCTCATCGGTCCATCCGGACCTTCCAGCATCCATTGAGTTTGTGCCGCGTGCCACGCCGATCGAGGCGGATACGCGTACGTCAGGCAGTGATGTTCGCCAAGCGCGTTCGGCGTGGTGGGCGCGCCATGTGCGTGAACGTAAGCGGGCGACGCGCACAGCACCAGCCGATAGGACGCCAGCGGACGCGCCACGACATCGGGGTTGGCGATCGCGCCGATGCGAATGGCTGCCTCGAAACCTTCATCGAACAGATCGGCAAGCGAGTCGGTGGCGACGATATCGAGCTTGATCTCCGGGTAGCGCTGGTAATAGTCCGCGAGCGCGGGAATCAGGCACTCGTTCGTAAACACGACGGGCGCGGTCACGCGCAAACGCCCGCGTGGCTGCTGGAGATGATCGAGCGCGAGCCGTTCCGTGTCGTCGACCAGCCCGAGGATTTCGACGCAGCGCTCGTAGTAAGCGTGGCCGAACGCGCTGACTTTCTGCTTGCGGGTCGTGCGGTGAACGAGGACCGCGCCGAGCCGGGTTTCCAAGGCCTGAAGGTAATTGCCGACCATGGTCGGCGACAGACCGGACGCTTGCGCGGCCGCTGTCAGGCTACCCGTTTCCACGATGCGGACGAATACGGCCATCGCCTTGAGGAGATCCATTGCGCAATGGTACTGGATTCTGTTTCAAGGTGATGCGCGTTTATCGGCCATCGCTTTGGAAATACATTGCGACATGCAAGCGAAAGGAGGGCAGAAATGCTGTACGAACTCACGACGTTGTCGTGTCCGCTGCTGGACCAGGATACGGTGTCCCGCCGTGCGCATCGGTGGGTATCGAATGCCGACGCGCAAGGAAGGCTGCTTGGCGCATGGCGCACGGAAATTGGCGAGCTATCGCGGATCGTCGTGCTGCGCGGCTTCGAGACGAGGGATGAATTGCAGCATGAACGCGATCGGGCATTGCATGCCGAGCGACCTTTCGGGATTGAAAGCGCATCCGTTCGATTGGACATGGAAAGCTATGCGCTGTTTCCTTTTCTACCCGACATCGAACCGGGCGCATTGGGCGGCTTCTACGAGATTCGCCGCTACTGGCTGAAAGCCGGCGGAATTGCGCCGACCCTTTCCGCGTGGGAACGTGCGGTGGGCCCGGCCAAAGCCTATACATCGCATCTCGTTTGCAACATGTATGCGCTCGATGGGCCGCCGCGCATCACGCACATCTGGGGATTCCCGAGTCTGGAAGCACGCATGGCGTTGCGAAAGCAACACTATGCAGCGGGCCTGTGGCCGCCGGCAGGGGGGCCGGAGCAGATCGAAAGGGCGACGTCGACGATCGGCCTGCCGGAGGCGTGGTCGCCGTTGCGTTGAAGGCGCGGTGGGCGACGCAAATCATCTGCTTGCCATGGCCCGGCTCTGGCTCGGCCGGTTCCCCGGGGAAGGACGCGACGTCCCGTCGCTGGACCTTGTCGTCTGCCAGGATTGCCCCGGGGCGAATCGCGCGTGCCGACCGCGTTGCTCACGCCGCCGTCGTGGTACGTGCAGAAGGGCCTGGAAGCATAGCGCCTGTCCTAGCCGGCTGCGACCGACCTCGCGAACTCGATGAACTGCTCGACGCAGGTTGACGAAAACGGTTCGGACCACGTGACGACCAATTCGAGAACATGCGGCGTCGCCAGCGGCACGTAAGCGACACCCGAGCGTTGCAACGTCGACGTGAAGCTGGGCACGATGGCGACGCCGCGTTCCGCTGCCACCAGCGACACCAGCGTCGTGATCTGCGACGCGGTAGGCCCGATCCGCGGCGCAACGCCCTCGCGGGCGCACAGATCGTCGAGCGCCGCGTTCAGCGCGGAACCGTAGCCCGCGGGGAACGTGACGAAGTTCTCGTTGACGAGTTCACGGAACTCGATCGTCGCCTTGCCCGCGTATCGACTCTGGGCGGGAACCGCGGCGACGAGCGGCTCGCGCGACACGACGAGGGACCCGATGCACGCTTCCGACGTCTTTGCCGCGGCCCAACCGAATCCGACGTCCATCGTGCCGGCGGCGATCTGCTGGCGTTGACTCGCGGTCGATACTTCCCGAAACGCCAACTCCACTTCCGGCATGCTGCGGCTTGCATTGCGGATGATGTCCGAAAACGCGTCGGACATCGGAATGGAGCTCGCATAGCCGATCACGACGCGACCGACCATGCCTTGCGCCATCTTGCGCGCCGTTGCCTCCGCCTCGTCGACGGCATGAATGACGCTCCTCGCGTGTTCGAGAAACAGCGCGCCTGCCGGCGTGAGCTGGACCGCGCGCGTCGATCGTTCGAACAGCCGGATACCGAGGTCGGTTTCCAGCGCGGCGATATGGCGCGTCAAAGGCGGCTGGGCAATACGCAAACGCAACGCCGCGCGTCCGAAGTGCAATTCGTCGGCGACGGTCACGAAATAGCGGAGGCGGCGTAGGTCGAGCATTTTTGTCGTTTCGGTATCAATGGCCACGAAAACAGTATTGGCGCGCGTGTCGCCCACTCGTCAGACTGTCACACAAACCAGACAGGGCGTCACCAGTGGGCAACAGAACCATTCGATCCGCATTTTTCCTGTGCGGGTTTGCGGCTTTTCTCAATCTTTATTCGACTCAGGGCATCCTGCACGAACTTGCCGCGGCATTTGACGTGAGCCCGGAACAAGCCGGCCAGGGCGTCAGCGCCACCACCTTGGCGGTCGCCATTATCGCTCCGTTCGTCGGCGCGCTGGCCGCCCGCTTCGATCGCCGAACGGTCATTTCGTGCGCCGCCGTCGCGTGTGCGCTTCCCGTTCTCTGGTCTGCGCACGCGGCGAGCTTTTCATCGTTCCTCGCCGCCCGCTTTGCCGCGGGCGTGCTGATGCCGTTCATCTTCGCGATCTCGATTGCGTGCATCGGCGAGGTCTTCAGCCACGACGCGGCGACGGAGGTCAGTGCGTTCTTCGTCGCCGGCACGACACTCGGCGGATTCGCCGGGCGTTTCGTCACGAATAGCCTGACGTCCGCGTTCGGCTGGCGTCACGCGCTCGACGTCATCGCGTTCCTGTGTCTGGCAACGGGCCTCGCGATCCATGCGTGCCTGCCGGCCGCCGGCGCCGCGCGTCCGGACGACGAAGGTGCGTCGGCATCTCGCTGGACGCTCTTGACGCGCGGCCCGCTGCTCGCGTCGTTCCTGGTCGGCGCATGCGTGCTCGCGTCGCAGGTCGCGACGTTCACCTTCGTCGGACTGCGGCTGGCGCGTGCGCCATTTGGCTTCGATACGGTCGAGATCGGTGCGATCTATGCGGTATTTCTCGTCGCGGTCATCGTCACGCCGCTCGCGGGCCGCGTCGCGGCGCAACGCGGCCCGCGCGATCTCGCCCTTGCGGCGACCGGGCTCGCGATCGTCGGTGCATTGCTGACACTGTCGAGCAGCGTCATCGCGATCCTGGCCGGCCTCGCGCTCAGTTCCACCGCGGTGTTCGTCGAGCAGGCGTCGGCCAACGCGTTCATCTCGCGGGTGGCGCGGGGTGCAAGATCGACGGCGATCGGCATTTACCTTTCCTTCTATTACTTCGGCGGGAGTCTCGGCTCAGTCCTGCCCGTTCCCGCGTGGAATCGCTGGGGCTGGGTGGGCTGCGTCGCATTCGTCGTCGGTGCACAGGCGCTCGCAGGCGCGCTCGTGTTTTTCTTCTGGCGCGGGATGCCTCCCGCCAGCGCAGGCAGACCGCGCTCACCCGAAGTGCGGCTGACCCGGTAGTTCATCTCGAATCGCAATAGCAAGCGGATTGGCTCGCTATCGTTACGTCCGTGCTTCGCGAGATGAAAAGCGGGTCGTAAGGATGCGTTCGTTGCGACTTTTCAGCAGAGGCGCGCGACCGCGCTCGAAGTGCGATACGGCTATGCCCGATCGATAACCCCGCGCATATGTCAAGGCACTTCTCCGGCCGGTAGCGTCGGGTAGGCAGAGGAGTCGGGGATGCGCGCAGGCTGCGCGACATCGCCACGCCCGGCCGTACAACCGGCGTCGCGCGCCGAACCGTGCACAGCCGGCACCTTGACCCGCACATAAAGAAACGCGCGCCGTTCGCGATCGGGCAGCACTTGCGGCCCGTAGCTGATCCTTACCGCCCCGTCGTCGATCTCGCCGGCCTGCGCGAAGCGCCACGCACGGGGATCGCTGTCGAGCAGGAATTCGGCGCGCGCATACGCGTGCGGCTCGAACAGCTCGGGAATCGTCAACGTTTTTCCGTCGAGCCTGTCGAGCAATGCTTCGACCACGTTGAAGCCGTAGCCGTCGCGCACGATGTCGCAGATGAAGCTGCCCGCGATGCGTGGATTCAGTTCGATCACGTGCGGCACGCCGTCGTGCACGATGCAGTCGAGATGCACGGGCCCCCACGTGAGCCCGGCGGCGGCGGTCGCGCGCGTGCCGACGTCGATCAGCGCGCGCAGCGTGTTGGCGTCGAGATCGAGTTCGGACGTATACCCGCGTTCGAGAAAACCCGCGCCATGCCGCTTGAGCTTGCGCAGCGCGCCGACGTAGCGGCCGTCGAAATACTCGACGCAGTATTCGCTGCCCTCCAGGAATTCCTCGATGACGATCCGCTCGGTCGCAAGCGATCGTGCATCGGCCTGCACGGCGGCGAGCGCATCGAGCTGCGCGCGCACGGCGGCGATGTCCTCGCAGCGGCGCACGCCGTCGCTCGCGGAGCCTTCCGACGGCTTGACGACGACCGGAAAGCGCAATGGGGCGGCGGCCGCCGCGAGCGCCGCCGGCGCGGCCAGCGTACCCGACACGAACTGCGCGGCCGGGATGCCGTGCGCGGCGAGCAACGCCTTCTGGTTCGACTTCGACACCGCGTGCGCGACGTGCCGCGCATCGGGGCCGGGCAGCCCGAGCGCATCGGCGACCCACGCGGCGGTGCGCGCATAGGTGTCGTGCGCGGTCGTCACGCGCAGCGTGTCGAGTTCGTCCGGAAAGCGCGCGCGCAGCCAACCGGCGAGCTGGTCGGCGTCGGGCGCGAGGTTGACCGTCTCGACGCCCGCGGGAAACACGCCGTCGAGACGATGGCCGGGCGCGGTGATGACGGTCACGGCCACCTGGCGCGCGAGGGCGGCGCGCACCAGCGCGACGCTGCTGCCGGTGGCGCGTGCGCCGATCACGATGAGTCGCTTCATGGTGAATCCTTGATCGAGGACGGGAGAGCTAGCGTGCGCGCCGGCGCAGGCGCTGCGCTTCGAGGCGCGGCAGCAGATGCTGAACGACGCGCGGCAACGTATAGATCGGCAACTGCGCGCACGCGAACACGAGCGCCATGGTCGGCGTGGCGGCCAGTCCGAGCGCGGCCCACATCAGCCCGACGTTGCGATTGGCGACGATCAGTGCGACGTTCAGGCGCGTGCGGACATCGCCGGGCGTGAGCCCGTACGCGACGATCTGGAAACCGGCGTTGACGGCGAATGCGAGCGCGATCGCGGCCAGTGCGCGGTGCGGTGCGTCGATGATCGACTGCTGCATGCCGGCCATCGTGCCGAGCGCGAAGATCAGCAGCGCGACGACGACGGTCGCGTCGATCGGCGTCGCATGGCGCGCGAGCCGCGCGCCGGCAAGGCGCCGCACGAGCAGCGCGACGCCCTCGGCGCTGCCGATCAGCAGCGCGAGCCGCAGCGCGAGGCTCGACGGCGAGATCGACACCGCGGCGTCGTGGCTGAACCAGGCCGTCAGCAGCGGCGCGGTCAGCGGTACGAACACCATCGACGCGAGGGTCGCGACGAGCGCGACACTGGCGTCGAGCGACAGCATGCGCGCAATCGTCGACGTGCCGCTCGACGGCGGCGCGCAGTACGCGATCACCAGCGCGACGACCCAGTCGTACGGCAAACCCGCGAGCCGCGCGGCGACGCCGAGCGCGATCGGGCACGCGATCATCGTCAGCGCGGGCAGCAGCAGCGACACGGCGGGGCGCCGCGCGACCGCGCGCACGGCGCTCGGCTCGACGCGCAGCAGCGTGCCGAGCACGAACAGGAACACGGTAACGGGCATCAGCGGCCGCGCGAGCGCCGCGAGCGGCGGCACCAGCAGCCCGAGGCCGACGCCGCACGCGAGCACGGTCGGGCCGCGCCGCACCAGCGCGGCGATCAGTGCGCGCACGGACGAACCTCGGGCCGGCGGCGAACGGGAGTGAAGCCGAAGCAGGCAGCGAATGGCATGCGGATTCCTCGGAAGGGGCCGGCACGGAATACGCGCTAGGCTAATCCGGATGGTGGGCGAAGTAAAATGATATAAACTGAATCGGTAACAAGAGAAACTGATATGAACATCCCATTGCTCGAAACTTTCCGGGCCGTCGTGCAGGAAGGCAGCGCGTTGCGCGCGGCCGAACGGCTCGGCTGCACGCAGTCGAACGTCACGGCGCGGCTGCGTCAGCTCGAGGAATCGCTCGACGCACCGCTGTTCGACCGCCATGGCAAGCGGCTGGTGTTGAACGATGCCGGGCGCCGGCTGATGCCGTATTGCGACCGCATCCTGCGTCTCGTCGACGAAGCGACGCAGGTGGTGCGCGAAACGCCGGTTGCCCGTCGCTTCCGGCTGGGCTCGATGGAAAGCACGGCCGCCACGCGGCTGCCTGCGCTGGCCGCCGCGCTGAAGGAGCGCGACTCGGCGCTCGGCCTCGCGGTGCAGATCGGCAGCGAGCCCGATCTGGCGGATGCGCTGCTGCGCGGCCGGATCGACGCGGCGCTCACCGCACGCGCGGTCGTGCGGCCCGGGCTGCGTTACGAGCCCGCGTTCGCGGAGGACATGGTGCTGGTGAGCGCCGCGACCGTCACGCGCCGGCAACTGCTGGCCGACAACGCGGTGCGCCTGCTCGCGTTTCACGACGGCTGCCCGTACCGCGCGGTCGCGGAGCACTGGCTGAAGGCGCGCGGCGTCGCGATCGAATCGGTGTCGTCGTTCGGCACGTTCGGCGCGATCCTCGGCTGCGTGGCGGCCGGGATGGGTGTCGCGATCCTGCCGAAGCGGATCACGACCGAGCACGTGGCGCGCAAGGAACTGCGCGCGCATGCGTTCGACGATCTCGACAGCGTGACGACCTATCTCGTCACGCCCGACGAAGCGCCCGCGCTGCCCGAACTTGACGCGTTGCGTGCGGTGCTCGGCCGGCAGGCCGGTGCGCTGCTCGCGCGCTGACACGGGCACGCCGCGACCCTAGACCGGCGCGACCGCGCCTTCGTCCGCGAAGAAATCGGCCTCGATTTCGCGAATCCGCCGGCAATCCTCGAGCAGCCGTTCGAAGGTCGGGCTGTACAGGCCGACCGTGCCGAGCGCCGTTTGCAGGTCGGTGGTCACGCGCAGCGTGTCGCCGACCTTGATCCACTGCTTGAGCCCGACGAACGACGGCAACGCCTGGATCGCCTGCCACGTGAAATCCTGCCGCAGCACGCCGTTGCGCGACGACAGCAGCAGCACGTGACCGCAGTACCCGCGAAAATCCGTCGGCGCGGCGACGTCGCCGAACAGCCGCTCCGGATGCAGCACTGCTTCGACGGTGGCCGATACGTGATTCTCGCCGCTGACCGCGCTCGTCAGCCGCGGATCGAGACTGCCGTGCAACCGCGCGTTCAGCTCGACGATGGTCGGGCCGTCGGCCGTATCGAACAGCTCGAGGTGGGTCGGCCCGAAGCGCACGTCCAGCGCATCGAGCACGTCGGCCGCGTAGTCGAGCAGCGGTGCGTAGCGCGGGTCGGCATGGTTCAGCACCAGCATCTTGTCGAGCCGCGGCGCGTGCGTGCGGTCGCGATGCACTTCCCACAGGCTGACCACGCGATGGCGGCCTTCGAACGATACCGAATCGACGATGTATTCCTGCCCCTCGGAATAGCTTTGGATCACGATGTCGTCGTTCGGCTGGTTGTACAGCGAACGGGTGTTCAGCACGTCGCGCGCGGCGGCCTCGACCTGCTCGAGCGTTCGGCAGATCTTCACGCCGGCCACGCCCGCGCTGCGCGCCGGCTTCACGACGAGCGGCAGCGTGCGCTGCGCGCGCGCCCAATCGAGCGCTTCATCGACCGACGTGCTGTGGAAGTGCGCCGGCGCGCGCAGCCCGGCCTGGCGAATGCGTTCGTTCATCGCGAACTTGTCGCGTCGCGCGGCGGAGGTGGCGAGCGGGTTGCGATACGGCACGTCGAGCCGCTCGGCCAGCGTGTCGGCCAGCTCGAGCGCCGCGTCGAGGCCATGCAGCACCGCGCCGATCCGCAGGTCGCCCAGTTGCGCGAGCGTCGCGTCGATGTCGCCGCGATGCTGGACCTGCCGGATGTAGTCGGACGGCACGAACTGGTCGCGGTAGATGGCCGGCAGGTCGGGGTCGCTGATCACGTGCGCGCAACGGATGCCGTATGCGCGAAACGCGGGGGCCAGGTAGGCGGCGGTCGACGCGCCGTCGACGATCAGGACGGTATCGATGAAGCGATGCTGCATGGATTCCTCTCGCTCGGATGGAAAATCGGTTGAAGGAGTGCGTGCGGCAAGGTGCTCAGGCCCGCGTGCCGGTATCGCGGGCGTCGCGAGGCCAGCGCACGGCCAGCACGACGCAGAGTGCGACGAGCACGGCCGCGACGGCGAACGCGCGCGCCGCGCCGGCCACGATTGCCGCGCCCTGGCCGGCGACCAGCGCGCCGAGCGCCGCGACGCCGATCGCGGCGCCCACCTGACGCGCGGTATTGAGGATCGCGGACGCGGTGCCCGAGCGGCCGGCCTCGACGCTGCCGAGCATCGTCGACGTCAGAGCGGGAATCGCGATGCCGCCGCCGATCGCCATCGCCACGAGCCCGGGCGCCAGCAGCGCGTACGGCGTGTGCGCGGCGAGCGTCCGCCACAGCCACACGTAGCCGGCGAGCGACACGGCGAGGCCGACGATGACGGTCGCGCGGAATCCGTGGCGGACCGCGAGCCGCGCGCTCGCGATGTTGGCGAGCATGATGATCGTGAGCGGCGCGAGCGCGAGCCCCGATTCGGTTGCCGTGAAGCCGCGCGCGTTCTGGAAATAGAGGCTGAGCGAGAAGATCAGCCCGTAGAACGCCGCATTCGTGATCGCGCCGATTGCGAGCACGCCCGGCACGCGCGCGATCCGGAAGAACGCGAGTTGCAGCATCGGCGCGGCCACGCGCCGTTCGATCGCGATGAACGACGCGCCGAGCGCGACCGTCGCGATCAACGCGCCGGCCGCGTAAGGGTCGCCGATCCCGTGCGCCCCGGCCCGGATGATGCCGCCCGTCAGCAGCCCGAGCAGGAGCACCGCGACGATCTGCCCGGCCGGATCGAACAGCCGCGTGCGCGCGGCGGCCGAATCCTGCACGTGGCGCAGCGTGAGCCACAGCCCGAACGCGCAGATCGGCAGGTTGATGAAGAAGATCGCGCGCCAGCCGAGCGAATCGATCAGCACGCCGCCAAGCGTCGGCCCGGCCGCGCTGATCGCGCCGCCCGTCGCGCTCCACCACGCGACGGCTTTCACGCGCGCGGCGGCATCGTCGGCGCACGCATGCGTGATGAGCGCGAGCGACGTGGGCAGGATCATCGCGGCGCCGACGCCTTGCGCGACCCGCGCGGCGACCAGCGCCGCCAGCGACGGCGCGAGCGCGCAGCCGAGCGACGCGAGCAGGAACAGCGCAAGGCCGTACGCGAACAGGCGGCGGCTGCCGAAGCGGTCGGCCAGCGTGCCCGACGTCAGCAGCAGCGCGGCGAACGACAGCGTGTAAGCATCGACGATCCACTGCAGCCCGTGGACGCTCGATCCGAACGCATGGCCGAGGCTCGGAATCGCGACGTTGACGACGGTCACGTCGAGCTGGACGATCGCGAAGCCGAGGCTCGCGGCCGCGACGGTCGGGAAGATGGCGCGCAGCGACGTGCGCGGCGAACCGGTGGTGGCGGTGGCGGTCAGCGCGCGGTCGACGCGGTCGAGCGCCGGGGCACGGTCGCTCATCGCGGCCCCCGGTGCATGCGGGACGTGTGGATGGTGCGGGACGGCAGGCGGTATCGATTCATCTGGCGGGTTTCCGTATGGCGCATCAAGGGAGCCGGCTGCCCGTCGGGCGCCGGCCGCGGCGTCGAATCCGACAGAAAACTAGCATCGACCCATTGGCGAATACAAATAATAAGCAACGATTTTTTAACAAGTATTCGTGTTAAGGGTCGGCGCAAAACGCGGTGAACCGGTTCCGTCCGCATTGCTGAACTTATATCGATAATTTTTGTTTGCAATCGAATTAATATCATTTCGAAATGCAATGACGGTCTCCTAGTCTTGTCGAGCGCTTCGCCCCGAGGACGGCGGCGCGCGGCGGCGATGCCATGCCGCTCTTCGAACCAGATCTTTATACGAGAGACCTATGACCTATCTCGCAGATGCACGCATCGCTTTGACGGCAGCGGAATCCGCTCACATCCGCACGACGCTCGGCGCGCTGGGTTACGACCCGGCCGGCGGCGCAGGCTATATCAGCGCAGTTCGCAAGCTGGCCTACAACGCGTTTCCCGACCGGATCGTCGACGCATTCGACCGGGCGAAGGCGCCGACGGCGGACGCGCACGGCTCGATCGAGATCGACAACCTGCCGATCGACGACGGCGTGACGGGCAGCCCGCGATTCGAGGAAACCGGCCGTTCGTTCAAGGCCGGCGTGCTGAGCGAGAACGTGCTGGTCGCGTTGAGCACGCTCGCCGGCGAGCCGTACTCGATCGCGCACGAAGGGCGCGAGCTGGTGAACAACCTGACGCCGCACAAGGCGACCGCGCGCGACTACACGGGCCTCGGCTCCGAGGTCGAGCTCGACTTCCATATCGAGAACGCCGCGCAGGCGCACATGCCGGAAGGCGACACGTCGCCGTTCGCGCTGCTGCTGCTCGGCGTGCGCAGCGAGGCCGGCGGCGGCCCGTACACGCGGCTCGCCGATGCGCGCCGCGCGCTGCAACTGCTGTCGCCGGACGATATCGCGCAACTCTACGGCGAGCACTACATCATCCGCGTGCCGTACCGGTGGCGCGGCGCGACGCCCACGCCGCGCGACAACACCGACCTGAGCGCGGTGCTGTCGGGGCCGCTCGACGCGCCGCGCGTGACGGTCGCGTTCTATCCGGACATGGTGCTGGCCGTCAACCCGCGCGCGCAGGAAGCGCTGGCCAACCTGTATCGCGCGGTGCGCGAGGTTTCGTTCGGCGTGCAGGTGTCACCGGGCAAGCTGGTGCTGATCAACAACCATTTCACGCTGCATTCGCGCGACCGCTTCGATCCGCAGTACGACGAGAACGACCGCGCATTCCGCTGGGTGCAGCGCGTGTTCGTCGCGCGCAGCCTGTGGAATTTCCGTGCGTTCACGCCGCTGCAGGCACGCGTGTTCGACCCGAAGGCGCTGTATGCGGGCGAGTCGGCGCACGCGAGGCCTCCGTCGCCCGTCGTGCAGCCGGTGCCGCGGCGTGCGGCCGTGGTCGAACTGGACGCGACGCCTGCGTGACCGAGCCGGCGGGGCAGCGACTGGCGTCGGACGTTGCCGGCCCGCTGCCCGCGCCCGCTTCGCGCATCCCCGAATAAAAACAGGATTCCACAAGACATGAGAAGAAACGCTTTTCCCGTTGCACGCCTCGCCCGCGTGCTGGCCGCCGCGCTGATCGCCGCGAACGCCGTCGCGGTACACGCCGCGTCGTTCGACTTGAGTCCCGAGCAGCCGGCCCGGCAGCGCGGCGCGGTGAATCCGGCGGTCGAGCAGGCGCTGCCGGCCGGCTTCCGGTTCGCCGAGGCGAACACGCTGACGATCGGCATCGCGCCGAACCTGCCGCCGCTCAGCACCTATGCGACCGACGCGCGCACGGTGGTCGGCTTCGATCCCGATCTCGCGCAACTGATCGCGGACAGCATCGGCCGCAAGCTGAAGATCGTGCCGCTCGCGTGGGCCGACTGGCCGCTCGCGCTGCAGTCCGGCAAGGTCGATGCGGTGATCTCGAACGTGACGGTGACCGAGCAGCGCAAGGAGAAGTTCGACTTCTCGACCTACCGGAAGGATCAGCTCGGCTTCTACGTGAAGACCGGCAGCAAGCTTGCCGCGATCCGCGAACCGAAGGATGTCGCGGGGCTGCGCGTCGTGACCGATTCGGGCACGAACCAGGAAAAGATCCTGCTCGAATGGAACCGGCAGAACGTCGCGCGCGGCCTCGCGCCGGTCGAGATCCAGTATTACGCGGATGCGGCCGAGCGCTGGGTCGCGCTGCAGTCGGGCCGGGTCGACACGATCTTCAGCGTGAACTCGATGCTCGCGTACCAGGCGTCGCTGCGCGGCGATGCAAAGCTGATCGGCACCGTCAGCGGCGGCTGGCCGCGCACCGCGGATATCGCGATCACGACCCGCAAGGGCAGCGGCCTCGCCGAGCCGCTGACGCTCGCGATCAATGCGCTGATCGCGAACGGCAGCTACCGGAAGGCGCTGGACCACTGGCGGCTGGATGCCGAGGCGATCGACCGGTCGCAGACCAATCCGCCGGGGTTGCCGCGTACCTGAGTACGGCACGCGGCGGGGCGCACGTGAGCGTCGTCGTAGCCGTCCTCTGCCCCGATCTCACCGGCAACGTGAAACGGCCGTCGCGATCCGGCTACGGTGTGGCGCCGGGCTGTTTCGTGTCCGGCCCGCTGCCGGCGATCTCGATCGTCGTTTCCCAGCGGAAATAGCCCGATACGGCGCCGTCGCGATCGAGCACCGCGAAATCGGCCGTGCACGTGGTGGCGCCCGGGGCCAGCACCTCGCCGCGCCAGAAATGGTCCTTCATCTGCTGGCACGACGGATGCAGCAGGTCGTCGCCGTTCGGCACCGCCGTGGCGGCGTCGCGGATCTCCGCTTCGATCGGCGTGACGATGCCGGCGTCCTTCAGCGCGAACCGGACGAACAGCACGGTCACCTCCGCGCGCAGCGCCAGCGCGGTTTCGCGCAGATGAAGCCGGTCGCCCGGCGACAGGCCGGCAAAGAGCCGGTTGTCGTGGTGGCTGACCTGCCCGGCGTCGCCGGGGCTCAACACGTAGATGTGCCGGCCGTCGATCACGGTGGGCGCGTCGGCGTCCCGGCTCGCATCGGGATAGGCCGCCAGCAGCGTGACGGCGTCGACGATCGCGAGCGCATCGCAACGTACACCAGACATGAGCACGTCCTCCGCAACAAGGGGCGGGACGAGCGGCCGTCGTGCGGCCGCCCGCGTGCCGCGATCAGTTATGGATCGAGATGAACGGATCCCACGAGAAGCAGCCCTGGCTCTGGCAATTGCGATCGATGATCTGGAACAGGAAATGGTAGGTCACGCGGCCGACCTTCAGGCATTCGGACGACCAATAGTAGTTCGCGACCTTCTGGCACGTCGGCACTTCGGGCTTGCTGGTGTTCGGCACCGGAATCGACGCCTCCGCGACGCGCGGCGTCGGCGTCGAGATCAGGTCGTTGCCGACGTTGCCGATGAACTTGTAGAACACCACCTGGTTCTCGAAGCCCAGCGACAGGCTCGTTTCGCGCCAGCGGATCAGGTCGCCGACCTGCGCCTTCAGGTCGAGCTCGCCGCCCGCCTGGCCGGAGATGACGTTGTCCTGGTTGGTCACCATATAGACATAGTGCCAGTCGATCAGCGTTGGCGCCGCCGGATTCTTGCTGGGATTCGGATATTTTTTGAGGATGGTTTCGGTATCGAACGAAACGAGCACATCGGTAACGCGTGACATAGAAGCTCCCGTTTGAAGTAATGGGACTTATCGTTGCGCGAATTGCTTCGTGCGGCCACCATCGCCTTGTGCAGCAAGGCTTTTCACCGATATCGACACGTGCGGAAGCGACGGCGAATGCAGATTATCCCGTTTGATTGCTTGTGGAAGCTGTAAAAGTAAACAGGTCGATAAAGTGATTTATCGGGTTAATTTGAAAATCGGAATCAATCGAATCGATGCGTGACAAAAATATCGCGACATTGAATCTGTTAATTGATTGGCCGATCGTTGGCGGGGCCGGGAAGGGAGGCTTACCGATACGTCCAGAGCCGGTGCAGCGCGAACGTCGTCGGCGGGATCAGCAGCGCGATCGCGACGACGCTCATCGTGCGCGACGCATCCAGCGCCTCGGCGGCGCGCGCGAGCAGCAGCGTTTCGACGAACCCGGCGAGCGTGACCGCGAGAAAGCGCGTCGCATTGCGGGTGCGTACCGTCGACGAGAAGCTCCACAGCGTATTCGCCAGATACGAGAACACGGTGGCGCAGAGGAACGCGACCGCATTCGCGGTCACCGGCGTCGCATCGCGCAGCGCGAACAGCGCTGTCGCGACCAGCGCGTGAATCGCGGTCGAGGAGAGCCCGGACACGCCAAAGCGCACGAGCCGCGTGCGCTCGGCCTGGAGCAGGCCGATCATGGCGCCGGTGCGTTCAGCGCGCGCCGATGCGCGGCCGGGCCGGCTGCACGCGCCGGCGTGCGGGCTGGCGGCGTGCATCGCGCGCGACCGGCAGTTCGATCACCTTGCCGTGCGCCTGGTAGCGGCGGCGGATCAGGTAGACGGGCCGTTGCTTCGATTCGTCGTAGATGCGCCCGACGTATTCGCCGACGACGCCGATCCCGATCAGCTCGATGCCGCCGATGAACAGCGTGACCGAGATCAGCGACGCATAGCCGAGCACCGGATTGCCGAACAGCAGCGTGCGCAGGATGATGAACGCGCCGTACACGAACGCGAGCGCCGCGATGCCGATGCCGATGTAGGTCCAGCTGCGCAGCGGCACGGTGCTGAAGCTGGTGATGCCTTCGAGCGCGAAATTCCACAGCTTCCAGCCGGAGAATTTCGAGTGCCCGGCGCTGCGCGGATCGCGCTGATATTCGACGATCACGGTCTTGTAGCCGACCCACGCGAACAGCCCTTTCATGAAGCGGTGCCGCTCGGGCAGGTTGCGCAGCGCGTTCACGACCTTGCGATCCATCAGCCGGAAATCGCCGACGTTCTCGGGCAGCTTCACGTCCGACAGTAGATTGTGCACGCGATAGTAGATCGCGGCGGCGGTGCGCTTCGCGAACGAATCGCACGCGCGGTTGCTGCGCTTGGCCGCGACGACCTCCGCGCCGTCGCGCCAGTGTTCGATCATCACCGGAATCAGGCTCGGCGGGTCCTGCAGGTCGGCGTCGAGCGGGATCACCGCATCGCCGGCCGCTTCGTCGAGGCCGGCCGTCAGCGCGGCCTCCTTGCCGAAGTTGCGGGTCAGGTCGATCACACGCACGCGCCGCTCGGCGGCGCCGATCCGGACCAGGCGTTCCAGCGTGTCGTCGCGGCTGCCGTCGTTCACGCAGACGATCTCGAAGCGGATCGCGTCGATCGCGCTCAGCAACGGAATCACGACGTCGAAGAAGCGCTCGACGGCTTCGCCTTCGTTGTAGAACGGCACGACCAGCGAGACGAGCGGCGTGTAGATGGATTCCCGCATGATGATTCCCCTTGTGATGTCGCTTTACCTGCCGGCGCCGAGCGTCGGGCGACCGGTGCGGCGCATGCCGTGCGCCGGGCGGTGGTGTGGCCGGAGCCGGTGGGTGAACCCGGTCTCGGTCGAGGTGTCGCGCGCGTCGGGCATCGACGGCACGTCGCGTCTTTCCCGGGCGATCCGGCTGACGAGCAGCGCGAGCGACGCGAGTGTCGCGAGCGGCATGAACTGGAACGACAGGTGCGGCACGATCGCGAGGCCCGCGAGCGGCATCGGCCACAGCAGCATCAGCCATTCGCGGTCGAAGCGCCGCCAGCCGCGCGTCGACGCATAGCGTGCGTACCACGCGATCACGATGCCGTACCACGTCAGGTCGTAGTCGTACAGATAGGGGCTGACGAGCAGGCATGCGCATGCGAGGGTCGCGGCGCGCAGGGCATACGAGCACGCGCCGCGCCACGCGTAGACGACGGCGACCGCGGCAACCGCCGCCGACAGCAGTTGAAGGCCGCGCGCGACGAGCGCGGGCCAGCCGGCCATCGTCGCGAGCGCGAATGCGGTCGGCATGCGTGCGAGCTTCGCATGACCGGTGCCCACGATCGTGTAGACGTGGGCGATCAGGTGCGTGAACGCGATCCACGGGGCGACGCCGAACGCGAGCGTCGCGAGCAGGGCGCTGACGGCGATCGTCGCGGCCCATGCGGCCAGCGCGCGCCATTGGCCCGCGCACAGCAGCGCGAGCGGGAACAGCACCGCGAGCTGCGGCTTCATCGTCAGCAACCCGAAACAGATGCCGGCGCAGACGGGGCGGCGGTTCAGCGCGAGCAGGCCGAACGCGGCGAGCGTCGCGGTGAAGAGGCTCGTCTGCCCGACGATCACCGTAAGGAACGCGCCGGGGAACGCAAGCGCGCACAGCCACGCGACATCGCGCTGCACGGTCGCGCGCATCGCCGCCGCGAACAGCGCGATTCCGATGCCGAGCCACAGCACGAGCGCCAGCGTGTACGGCAGCCAGCCGAGCGGCGCCACGAGCAGCAGCATCGTCGGCGGATAGAGCCATGGCAGCGTGCCGTCCGCGAGCGTCATCGTCGGGACCGCGAGCTTCTGGACCGCGAACAGCGCGGAGTAATGCCACGCGTCGGCGCCGTGCCCGTGCGCGGCGAGCCATGCGGCGCTCCAGACCGGCGAGAAATCCTGCGACAGCGGCTCGAGCGCGCCGCCGTGCGACAGGTGCACGCGGATCAGGTAAATGGCGATGAACAGCAGCTCCGTCAGCAGCACGGCGGCCGCATAGAGCCGCACGCGATCGCGATTGAGCCAGTGCGGATGGCGGCGCGGGCCGGCGATCGGGAGTTCCGGATGCAGATCGGCATTCGGGTGCGCGTGACGGGCGAACGACGGCGTTTTCATCGTGCGCTCCGCGACGCGAGCGCCGTACGGCGCACGACGACGAACAGCACCGCGAGCAGCACTACCGGCCCGATCTGCGGCAGCTTCATCAGCCGGTTCAGCATTTCGAAGATCGGCAGCAGCCACGCGAGTACGAGAATGCCCTGGTCGCCGGGCAGCCAGCCTTCGTCGAGGCCGTGCGCGATCAGGCAGAAAAGCGCGATGCCGAGCCACGTCAGCTCGTAGTTCCACAGGTACGGCGTCGTCAGCAGCGTGGCGACGGCCAGCACCGCGCCGCGCAACCGCATGTCGCGCGTGCGGCGCCATACGTTGACAGCCGCGGCGAGCGCGACGAGCGCGACCGCCGCCTGGGCGGCCAGCGCGGCCGCCACCGGCGCGCCCGCGAGCCGCAGCGCGGCGAACGGCGTCGGCGACGCGAGCCAGTACGACGCGAGCATGAAATGCTGCGCGCGTACCGTCGACATCGCATGACTCAGCCCGTGCAGCGCGGCGGGGCCGGCCAGCGCGACGCCGGCCGCCGCGAACAGCGTCGCGCTGAGCGCCGCCGCCGCGAAGGTGCGCCACGCACGCGTCGCGATCAGCACGAACGGGAACACGACGGCGAGTTGCGGTTTGATCGCGAGCAGCCCGATCAGCACGCCGGCCAGCACCGGCCGCCTGCCGAGCAGATGCAGCGCGAGCGCGGCGAGGCCGGCGGTCAGGATGCTGTTCTGGCCGAACAGTGCGGACATGCACACCGCCGAATACGCGACGACGACGAGCGCCGCGGCGCGCGGCACGGGAAGATGCGCGCGCAGCCCCGACAAGCGCGAGACGGCGAACGCGTAGCATAAAAGACTGCCCGCGAAAAAGAGGAAATAAGCGGGCAGGAAAGGCACGAGGGCAACCGGCGCGATGAACAGCAGCATCGTCGGCGGATAGAGCCAGGGAAGCGGCCGGTTTTGCAGATACGCACCGAAGTGCGCGAACTCGGCCTGCAGGAATGACGACGTGTCGTAGGCCGCCGCGGCATGGCCTTGCAACACGAGATGCGATGCGGTCCAGAAGACCGAGAAGTCGGTGCCGGGTCGGGCGGTGGCGTTCGATGTGAAGCCTTCGGTCACGACACCCCAGACGATCAGGAGCGCGACGAAGAGCATCAGCATGATGCAGCTGTACGGAATGATCCGGTCGGCCGTCAGCCATTGAGCACAGCGTATGGCGCGATCGCGCGTTTCACGATTGGCTGTGTACATGATGCCCCGTCTGTGGTTTGGCCGCGTGGTCTGTCGCGGCCGTTCGATGTTGTCGTGCCTGCGGATCGAATCGCGCTGAATTGGCGTTGTCCGGTGAATTCATTGTTGAAGAAAAAATCGCGTGATGCAAACCGCGCACGGCCGGCCGACATTGAATGTGTTCAGCGATTCGGGTGAAAACCGCCGTTTCTGGTATGAGAAAACGCCGCCGCCGGCATTCGTGTTTCTGGCCTGAAACATTCCGCGATTTTTAGCGGCCGGGCATGCCGTGGAACCCGCGACGCCTGGGCGCGCCGCCGCGTCCGGGAAAATCCCGAGAAAATTTTTTTGGACCTTTGTGCAGCGCGATGACGGGGTTTCATGCCGGCTACATGCGCCGGCGCCGCATATATCAAAGTTGAAACATTTCGGCGGCCGGGCGATTGGCGAGAGGCCGGGTGGATCGCCGAAACCCTTGGTGCGCCTCGATTTCGCCCGGGATGGTCCGCTCTTTGCGTAAGCGTTGGCACGGCAGTCGACGATGTGACGACCGGGCGGTTCGGGCAACAGGCAGCGGAACCGGCTCGCGAATCACCTGCGGAAAAAGTCGGGCCGGAGCGCGTCGGGGTACACGCAGCTCCCGTTCGATCCACCGCGGCAACCGTCGTCGAACGACCCGAGAGACCCGGTCGCTTCAGGGCAATAAGAAATCGGCATGGCAGTACATGGGGAATAAAAATGAAAGACCACAGCACATCGCGGATCGCAAGCCGCGTTAAAGACACATTGCGGCTTTGCCGGGAATTCATCTCCCGTTCAACCGGATTCCATGCGTCGGACGGCCGTCGTGCCGTTCAGTTCGATCGACCTGCCCGGTTCATCCGGCCGGTCGCACCGTACGCGCGTCTCTCATGCTCCGTCTCGCCGATACCCGTTCGCACGGACCGCGGTGGCCCGCCCCGTTTCCGCGACTGATCGTCGGCTTCCGATTTCCAGAGTAGTGCCGGTGGTGCCCACCCCCGACGTCATGACCGACGAAGGGTATTTCATAGCAGTCCGAAAGGAGAACGCTCATGTCAAGAATCATCGAAAAGATCGCGTGGTTCGCCCAGGATCAGGACGGCGTGACGGCCATTGAATACGGCCTGATCGCCGCGCTGATCGCGATCGGCATCGTCGCCGCGCTGGCGACGGTCGGTACGGATCTGAAGACCGTGTTCAGCACGATCGCCGCGGATCTGGACTCGGCGGTAGCAGGCATCTGATGGACGGTACGGCGAACGGTTCGTCCGAATCGTCCGGATCGTTCGTCGGCGCCACACGGCATCAACGACATTCCTCGACGTATCGATGCACGGTCGTCCGACCAGCCAGTGCGCGAGGGTTTTGAAAGTCACCACGCAAGGAGAACATCATGTCCAAGTTCATTCAACAAGCCGGCCGTTTCATTCGCGACGAAGACGGCGTGACCGCCATCGAATACGGCCTGATCGCCGCACTGATCGCAGTCGGCATCATCCTCGCGCTGTCGACCATCGGGAAGGATCTGAAGACCGTGTTCAGCACGATCGCGGCCGACCTCGATTCGGCGGTTGCAGGCATCTGATGGAGCGTGCCGTGGACGGCTCGGCTGGTGCAGCGTTCGAGCCGTCCCCGGCGATTCCGTCAACCGGACACCGGAGACCATCATGAAAGCCATCGTGCGTGTCGCCCGTCGCTGGATCGCCGACGAACGAGGTGTGACGTCGATCGAGTATGCGTTGCTCGCGTCGATGTTCGCCATCGCGGTACTGGGCAGCGTCGTCACGCTGAAGGGTTCGCTCGGCGATGCGTACGAGATGATCGCCGCGGCCGTGACGGCTGCCGTGAGCACCGCCGTCACCACCGCGCTGGCGATGGCTTCCTGATCCACCGATTCGACCCGCGAGGTTCGCCATGTTTCCCGTTGCGCCGCCTTACCCGGTTCCGTTGTGCGTGACGCTGCTCGCGATCGCCGCGGCCAGCACCGACATCGAGACCCGTCGCATTCCGAACCGTCTCGTGCTGCTCGGCCTGGCCGGCGCGCTGGTTGCGCAGTGCCTGTTGCACGGCGTGCCCGCGGGCGTGCTCGGCTGGCTCGCCGGCGCCGCGACCGGCTTCGGCCTGCTGCTGCCGTTCTACCTGCTGCGCGGGATGGCGGCGGGCGACGTGAAGCTGATGCTGGCGATCGGCGCATGGGTCGGCGCGGAAATGACGTTTTACATCGTGCTGGCCACGTTCCTGGCCGGCGGGATCGGCGCCGTCGTCTACGCGCTGCTGCGCGGGCGGATGCGCCGGATGTGGGCGAACGTGCGCGCGCTGATCGTGCGGCGCTCGCAAGCGGCGCGCGCCGAGGCCGCCGACGGCCCGGTCGAGATCGCGTCGGTCGGCACGCTGCCGTACGGCGTGGCGATCGCGGCCGGCACGCTGGGCATGCTGTTCGCGTCGTGCGCATAGCGCGGCGGATCTGCAACGAGGACGCAACGAGGACGCAACGATCATGAACACGAACCACACCGAACCGAGACGCGACGCGCAGGTGGCACGCCTGCCCGATCCGCTGCCGTCGCGGGAGGTCCACACGAAGCTGGGCGCGCAACTGCCGCCGGCGCCGCGCTCGCTCGCGGAAACCGGGTTGAGCATGGCGTTCGTCGCCGGCCTCGTGCTGAAGTCGACGCTGGTGCTCGGCCGCCCGTCGTACGGCGACCTGGTCGAGCGGCACTGCCTGCCGCTCGCGGTGCTCGACGACGTCTTTGCATTCTTGGTGCGCGAGCATCTCGTCGAGCTGACCCATCGCGGCGCGACCGATCTCGACGTGACGTTCCGCCTGACCGATGCGGGCCGCGTGCTCGCGCTCGAGGAGCGGGAACGCAGCGGCTACAGCGGCCCCGCGCCGGTGACGCTCGACGCGTATCTCGCGAGCGTGGCCGCGCATTCGGTGCGCAAGCTGCACATCGGGCAGAGCGACGTGTGGGCCGCGTTCGAAGGCGTCGTGATCGACACGGCGGTGCTCGATGCGGCGGCCGCCGCGCTGAATGCGGGCCGGCCGCTGCTGATCTACGGCCCGGCCGGCAGCGGCAAGACCTTTCTCGCCGAGCGGCTCGGCTCGCTGATGCACGGCCGCGTGCCGGTGCCGCACGCGATCTGCGCGGCGGGCGAAGTGATCCAGGTCTACGACCCGCTCGTGCACGTCGATGCGCAAGCCGCGTGCGGCGGCCAGTCGGTCGATCGGCGCTGGCGTCTGTGCCAGCGCCCGGTCGTGATGTCGGGCGGCGAGCTGACGCTCGACGAGCTCGATCTGCGTCGCGACGAAGCGGCCGGCTTCTACCAGGCGCCGCCGCACATGAAGGCGAACATGGGCATGTACGTCGTCGACGACCTCGGCCGCCAGCGCGTCGAGCCGCGCGACCTGCTCAACCGCTGGCTGCGTCCGCTCGATCGCGGCGTCGATTTCATGACGCTCGAATCCGGCAACCGCTTCGTGATGCCGTTCGACGTATGGCCGGTGTTCTCGAGCAACCTCGCGCCGGAGCAGTTCTGCGACGACGCGTTCATGCGCCGCCTCGGCTCGAAGCTGCACGTCGGTGCGATGTCGATCGACGACTACCGCGCGGTATACGACGCGGCCTGCGCGACACTCGGGCTCGTCTCGGCGAGCGATGCCTTCGATTTCCTGCTGCATCGGTTGCATCTGCCGACCGGCAAGGCGTTTCTCGCGTGCTTTCCGGCGGACCTGCTGCGCCTCGTGGCCGCCGGCGCGCGTTACCGCGGCGATCCGCCCGAGGTGACGCACGACGCGCTGTACGACGCGTGGGCGAGTTATTTCGGCGCGGCGCCCGAACGGGACGGCGGCCATCCGCCGCCCATCGAGCGCGGAGGCCGTACGTTCGTTACCGGTTGAGCGGTTTCTTTCACGATTCGTCGAGGAGCATTGCCATGAAAAACAGTCGAGCGGTCATGATGCTGGTCGTCGCGATGATCGCGGGTCTTGCCGCGGTCGTATTCGCCTCCCACTGGCTGATGCAGACATCCACGAGCTCGGTCACGTCCGTCGCGGTGGCCACCACCGACCTCAACCTGGGCGAGCCGCTCGGGCCGAACCAGATCCACATGGTGAGCTGGCCGTCGGGCAGCGTGCCCACCGGCGCGTTCACCGATACGAAGGCGCTCGAAGGGCGCGTCGTGCGCACCAGCCTCGCGCGCGGCGAGCCGGTGATCGAGTCGAAGCTCGCGCCGGTCGGCACGAAGGGCGGGCTGTCCGCGGTGATCGCCGACGGCAGCCGCGCGATCACGGTGCGCGTGAACGACGTGGTCGGCGTTGCGGGCTTCGCGCTGCCCGGCAACTACGTCGACGTGATCGTCAACACGCAGGAACAGCAAGGCAAGACCGACGGGCAGAGCATCTCGAAGATCGTGCTCGAGCACATCCTCGTGCTCGCCGTCGCGCAGCAGGTCAGCCGCGACGACACGGCGCCGAAGGTGGTCAACGCGGTGACGCTGGAAGTCACGCCCGACCAGGCCGAACGGCTCGACCTCGCGCGCAGCGTCGGCACGCTGTCGCTCGTGCTGCGCAACCAGGTCGACCAGAAGACGCTGGCCACCGGCGGCGCGACGAAGATGACGCTGCTCGGCAAGGCGCCCGCACCGGAAGCGCCGCCGGCGCCCGTCCATGCGCGGCCGGTGCGCGTGCACGTCGCGTCGCATGCGGCGCCGGAAGTCCGGCGCGACTGCGTCGGCGTGCTGTCGGGCGTGAAGGGCAGCGTCGAATGTTTCTGAAGCAGATCGAACCAGCCAGATAAACAAACCGGCCGCCGGCAACGCGCGGCGGCCTTGGAAGTCGATAACCGGCACGGCGCCGGTCTCTCGGGGGATCAGACGAAATGAAGATCAAACCGCAACGCACAGGTACCGGCCCACTGCGCACACGCGTCGCACGGGGCACGATGATGGCCGCGATCCTCTGTTCGGGATGGCTGACCGTATATGGCGCACTCGCCCAGGAAGGCATCGAATCGGCGGTGCTGACCAAGGGCGGCGCCAGCGCGCCGGCCGCGGTCGGCAAGGGGCCGATGCAGATGACGATCAGCATGTCGCCGGCGCCGGCCGCCGCGCCCGCCGCATCGGCGGGGCCGCTGCGCGGGCCGAACTGCGTCGGCGCCGTGCGCGAATCGACCAGCGTCGCGGTGCCGCTCGGCAAGTCGCTGCTGGTGCCGATGCCGGAGCCGGTCCGCAACCGGACGATCGGCAATCCGGCCGTCGCGCAGGCGACGATGGTGTCGCCGCAGACGCTGTACATCCTCGGGCTCGCGGTCGGCACGACCAACATGATCGTGCAGGGCAGGAGCGGTGCGTGCCGCGTGATCGACGTCGCGGTCGGCGCGGACGCCGGCGGCCTGCAGGCGTCGCTGCTGCAACTGATGCCGAACGAGCGCGACATTCACGTGTCGACCGCGGCCGGCACGATCGTGCTCGCCGGCACCGTGTCGAGCTCGCAGGCCGCGCAGCAGGCCGTGCAGATCGCCCATGCGTACGGCGACAGCGCGGGCGAAGGCGCGGGCGGCGGCAAGCAGGGCGGCGGCGTGCTCAACATGCTGAACGTCACGTCGCCGCAGCAGGTGATGCTCGAGGTGAAGGTGGCCGAGGTGTCGAAGACGCTGATCAACCAGATGGGCAGCGCGTTCAACATCCAGGGCGGCTTCGGTTCGTGGAGCGGCGCGCTGGTCAGCAACCTGCTTGCCGGTGTCACGAGCGGCGCCATCTTCAACAAGGCGAACAACAAGCCGTTCAGCATCGCGGCCGACGCGCAGAACACCGACAACCTCGTGAAGATCCTCGCGGAGCCGAACCTCGTGACGATCAGCGGCCAGGAAGCGACGTTCCTCGCGGGCGGCAAGATCTTCATCCCGATCCCGCAGAGCAGCGGCAACGGCACGTCGTCGATCACGCTGCAGGAAGAGGAATTCGGCGTCGCGCTGAAGTTCACGCCGACGGTGCTGGCCAACGGCCGGATCAGCCTGAAGGTCGCGCCGGAAGTGTCGGAGCTGTCGCAGACGGGCGTCACGCTGAGCGCGACCAACATCGGCGGCACGTCGATCCTGCCGCTGATCACGACGCGGCGCGCATCGACGACGGTGCAGATGAGCGACGGCGAATCGTTCGCGATCGGCGGGCTGATCAAGGACAACGCGACCGGCGCGCTGAAGGCGATCCCCGGCGTCGGCGAAGTGCCGGTGCTCGGCGCGCTGTTTCGCAGCACGTCGTTCCAGCAGGACCGCACCGAGCTGATCTTCCTGATCACGCCGCACCTGGTGAAGCCGCTGCAGACCGCCGACGTCGCGCTGCCGACCGACAGCTTCTCGAAGCCGAACGAAATCGACGTGTATGCGACCGGCAACATGGAAGGCCGCCGCGGCGTGCGCAAGGCAGGCGCCCAGCCGATGCAGCCCGCGAACGACGCAGCCGCCGCGCCGCAGACACCGGCCCAGGCGCCGGCGCCCGCTCCGGCGCCGAAATCGGAAGCCCCGGTCGCGCCGGCCGCGCTGCCCGCGCCGCGCGCGCCGCAAGCCGACGTGCAGCCGCCGGCGCCGGCCGAGCCGCCGAAAGCGGCGCCGGTCGCGGCCGCCGCGCCGCAGCCCGATGCGGCCACCGCGGCGCGTGTCGCGCGCATCGAAGCCGCCGCCGCGCGCCTCGCGGCCGCCGGCCCCGATTCGCCGGCCCAGCCGGCGGTGCGCGCGAAGCACCGGATCGCCGCGGCGCCCAACGCGCAGATTGCGCGCGCCGGCGCGGAACCGCAGTCCACCGATCGTTGAAGCCATCCAAGGGGAAGCTCATGAAATCCGCCTACCTCGTATTCGTGCGCCGCGCGGCGCTCGCCGTCCCGCTCGCGTTCGCGCTTGCCGGCTGCATGTCGTCGACCCCGGTGTGGGACAGCCGCTTCGGCGATTCGGTCCGCACCGTGATGCACGCCCAGATCATCGATCCGCATGCCGGCGAACATCCTTCGTCGGCATCGGGAGTCGACGGCAACGCCGCCGCGGCCGCGCTCGACAACTACGACAAGTCGTTCAAGCAGGCCGTGCCGCCCGCCAACGCGTTCGTGATCGGCATCGGCAAGGCCACGCAGTAACGACACCACGCACAGGGAGAACGCCATGAACCGCGCAGCCCGCTATCCGAAACTCACACGTCGCAGCCTGCATCGCCAGCGCGGTGCCGTCGCGATCATCGTCGGCCTCTCGCTGGCGGTGATGATCGGGTTCGTCGGGCTCGCGCTGGATCTCGGCAAGCTGTACGTCACGCGCAGCGAACTGCAGAACAGCGCCGATGCCTGCGCGCTGTCGGCTGCGCGCGACCTGACCTCGGCGATCAGCCTGTCGGTGGCCGAAGCCGACGGCATCGCCGCCGGCCATCTGAATTTCGTGTTTTTCCAGAAGAAGTCGGTGCAGATGTCGACGAATGCGAACGTCACGTTCAGCGATTCGCTGACCAACCCGTTCCTGACCAAGGACGCGGTCGCGACGCCGGCGAACATCAAGTACGTGCAGTGCACCGCGACGCTGAGCAGCATCGCGCACTGGTTCATCGAGGTGCTGAACGTGCTGCCGGGCACGAAGCTCGCGAATGCGGCGGAAGTGTCGGCGAGCGCGATCGCGACCGTCGGCGGCGGGCAGACGACTTGCGCGATTCCGGTGTTCGTGTGCCGCGGCCCGTCCGACCCGGCCTACAAGGTCGGCGACTGGATTTCGTCGCCGTCGGGGTCGTCGTCGACGTACGGGCCCGGCAACTTCGGCTGGGCGGCGCTCGACGGTTCGACGAACGAGACGACGCTCGCGAGCGAGCTGTCGGGTAATACCTGCAACATCACGAGCCCGCCCGATCTGGCCACCACGGGCATGAAGGCGGCGTCGCAGCGTGCATGGAATACGCGCTTCGGCATCTACACGAACGGCGCGAACGGCTCGAGCGGCCAGCCCGACTTCACCGGCTACGCGTATGTCGGCCCGAACTACGGGCCGCCGGGAACGCCGGGCATCAAGGGTGATGCATACACGCAGTTCGTGGCCGACCGCGCGAGCTTCAAGCCTTACCAGGGCGACGGCGCGCCACCGTCGGGCAGCGGCATCGCCACCAACGGCACGGCGGCGGCGAGCAACTACGCGACCTACGGCAGCGACCGGCGCCTCGCGCTCGCGCCGGAGGGCGACTGCTCGACGCTGTCCGGCAGCAGCGGCAAGGTGCACGTCACGCAATGGGATTGCGTGCTGATGCTCGATCCGCTCCCGTTCAGCGCCGGCAGCGGCGCCGTCGTCGCGCACCTCGAATACCTCGGCTCGTCGGTGTCGGGCAACAACCCGTGCGCGACGCACGGCTTGCCGGGCAGCGGCAGCGCATCGGGCACGCAGGTGCCGATGCTCGTTCAATAGCGGAGAGACGATCATGAAGAAGCCGCCGATTCGTCGTTCGCGCACCCGCGGCGTCGTCGCCGTCGAGTTCGCGCTCGTGCTGATGCCGATGATCATGCTCGCGACGGGCGTGGCCGAATTCGGCCGCGCGATCTACCAGTACGAGACGCTGACCAAGGCCACGCGCGATGCGGCACGCTACCTGTCGGTCTGGCTGCCGACCGACAGCGCGTATCCGGTGTCGCAGGCGCAGTGTCTCGTCGTCTACGGCAGCACGACGTGCGGCACGTCGGGCACCGAGCTCGTGCCGGGGCTCACGACGTCGATGGTCACGATCTGCGACGCACAGCGCACGACCGGCTGCAGCGATGCGTCGGACCCGTCGCAGTTCGCGAACCTGCCCACCTACGATTCGAACAACAACGCGCCAAGCGGCACGGCCACGGGCGCGATCAACGTCGTCGAAGTGAAGATCTCGGGCTACCAGTACCAGCCGATCCCCGCGTTCCCGGGGCTGCCGTCGATCACCTTCGGCAACATCGTCACCGTGATGAGGCAGGTGTCATGAATGCGCGCCATTTCCCGCTGTCACGCCGGCGCACGCAGCGCGGCGTCGCGATCGTCGAATTCGCGCTGATCGCGTCGGTGCTGATCATGCTGCTGATCGGCATCTTCGAGTTCGGCCGCGTGCTGTTCTACTGGAATACTGCGAGCGAGGCCGTGCGCCTCGGCGCGCGCACCGCGGTGGTGTGCGACGTGAACGCCGCGGGCGTCGTGAAGCGCGTGCGGTCGCTGCTGCCGCTGCTGTCGAACGCGAACGTGTCGGTGAACTACACGCCGGCGAGCTGCGACATCAACACGTGCTCGTTCGTGACGGTGAGCGTCACGAACGTCACCGTCAAGACCATGATCCCGTTCATGAACGTCACGGTGAAAATGCCGCCGTTCACGACGACGCTGCCGCGCGAAAGCCTGAATTCCGCGACGGGCGGCTCCGCCTGCAACTAATCGAAAAGACGAGGCACACGACATGATCAACATCCTCGTAGCTTCCGACGATACCGCGCGGCTTTCGCAGATCGCGCGTCTCGTGGCCGACTGCGGACGCTATCGCACGACGCGCGCCACCGGCCGTCCGTCGCAGATCGAGCACCGCACCGACGGGCTCGACGCGTTCGACATCCTGCTGATCGACGGCACGTCGCTCGAGCCGTCCGAGCTGTCGGCGATCGAGCGCATCTGCCGCGCGCATGCGAGCCTGACCTGCATCCTCGTGACGGCCGACGCATCGCCGCACGTGCTGCTCGATGCGATGCGGGCGGGCGCGCGCGACGTGCTGCAGTGGCCGCTCGATCCGCAGGCGCTCGGCAACGCACTCGGCCGGGCGGCCGCGCAAAGCACGCCGCGCGATACCGACGACACGCGCATCGTGTCGTTCATGTCGTGCAAGGGCGGGGCCGGCACGAGCTTCGCCGCCGGCAACGTCGCGTTCGAGATCGCCGAGGGCTTCAAGCGCCGCGTGCTGCTGATCGACCTGAACCAGCAGTTCGCCGACGCGGCGTTCCTCGTCAGCGACGAAGCGCCGCCGTCGACGCTGCCGCAGCTGTGCGCGCAGATCGAGCGGCTCGACAGCGCGTTTCTCGACGCGAGCGTCGCGCACGTGACGGACAACTTCCACGTGCTCGCGGGCGCGGGCGACCCGGTCAAGGCTGCCGAGATGCGCGAGGACGCGCTCGAATGGATACTCGGCGTCGCCGCGCCGCGCTACGACTTCGTGATCTTCGACGTCGGCGTCGCCATCAACCCGCTGTCGATGGTCGCGCTCGATCGCAGCGACCAGATCCAGATCGTGCTGCAGCCCGCGATGCCGCACGTGCGCGCCGGCCGCCGGCTGCTGGAGATTCTCGTGTCGCTCGGCTACTCGACCGACCAGATGCGGCTGATCGTGAACCGCACGACGCGCGCGAGCGAGCGCACCCGCACCGCGCTCGAGGAAGTGCTCGGCCTGCACGCGGCCTGCACGATTCCCGACGACGCCGACACCGTGCTCGAAGCGATCAACCAGGGCCATCCGGTGTCGCGGCTCGCGCGCGGCTCGGCGGTCGCGCGTGCGTTGCAGGGCTGCGCGAAGCAACTCGTCGACGGCGGAGTGCGCGCGGGACGCGGCGCGACGCACAGCGAACCGTTGATGTCCCGGCTGTTCGGCCGCAAGGCCACGCCGAAGCTCAAGTCGATGTAATTCTTTCGGGGAACCATCATGTCATTGCGCGAACAGATGTCGTTGCACCGGGCCCAGCCGCTGGCGGCGGGCAGCGAGCCGGCCGGCCCGGCGCATTCGTCGGTGCGCGACGCATACCAGAAGCTGCGCCGCGAAATTCACCTGGCCGTGCTCGAGCGCGTGGAGCTCGAGCGCCTGTCGCGGCTGCATCAGGATCAGGTCCGCATGGAGATCGGCTCGCTGATCGCGCGCATCCTCGACGAGGAGCGGATGCCGGCGAACGACATCGAGCGGCGCCAGCTCGCGATCGACGTGTACGACGAGATGTTCGGCTTCGGCCCGCTCGAGGCGCTGCTGCGCGACCCCGGCATCTCCGACATCCTCGTGAACACCTATCGGCAGGTCTACGTCGAGCGCTGCGGGCAGCTCGAACTGACCGACGTGACGTTCTACGACGACGCGCACCTGATGAAGGTGATCGAGAAGATCGTGTCGCGCGTGGGGCGCCGCATCGACGAATCGAGCCCGATGGTCGATGCGCGGCTGCCGGACGGCTCGCGCGTGAACGCGATCATCCCGCCGTCCGCGATCGACGGGCCGCTGATGTCGATCCGGCGTTTCGCGGTCAACCCGCTGAAGATGGACGACCTGGTGCGCTTCCACAGCCTGACGCCGCCGATGGCCGAACTGCTCGACGCGCTGTCGCGCGCGAAGGTGAACGTGCTGGTGTCGGGCGGCACGGGCAGCGGCAAGACGACGCTGCTCAACATCCTGTCCGGCTTCATTCCGCGCAACGAGCGGATCGTGACGATCGAGGACGCGGCCGAGCTGCAACTGCAGCAGCCGCACGTGCTGCGGCTCGAAACGCGCCCGCCGAACATCGAGGGCAAGGGCGAGATCACGCAGCGCACGCTGGTGCGCAACGCGCTGCGGATGCGCCCGGACCGGATCATCCTCGGCGAAGTGCGCGGCGCCGAAGCGCTCGACATGCTCAACGCGATGAACACGGGCCACGAAGGCTCGCTCGCGACGATCCACGCGAACACGCCGCGCGACGCGCTGACGCGGCTCGAGAACATGGTCAGCGTGTCGGGCCTGACGCTGCCGCCGAAGACGATGCGCCAGCAGATCGCGTCGGCGATCTCGGTGGTCGTTCAGGCGGCGCGGCTGACCGACGGCAAGCGCAAGATCGTCAGCATCCAGGAGCTGACCGGGATGGAAGGCGACATCATCAACATGCAGGAGATCTTCACGTTCAAGCGCACGGGCGTGGACCGCGACGGCTCGGTGCGCGGCCACTTCTGCGCGACCGGCGTGCGGCCGAAGTTCGTCGAGCGGCTGCAGGCGTTCGGCATCAACCTGCCGGATTCGCTGTACGACCCGTCCGTGCGTTACGAGACGGACTGACGACAGGCGCCGTGTGCTGCCGGGGAGGCCTCATGAATGCGATCTTTTACGGTTTTGTGATTCTTACCTTCGTCGCGGTCGTGCTGTCGATCGAAGGCATCTATCAATGGTGGAACGCGCGGCACGGCACCGCCGCGCGCCGGATCGAATCGCGCATTCGCGCGATGTCGGCCGGCGGCAACGTCCAGCAGGAGCGGCTGTCGATCCTGAAGAAGCGGATGCTCGACGAGTCG
This sequence comes from Burkholderia anthina, assembly GCF_001547525.1. Classification (GTDB taxonomy): domain Bacteria; phylum Pseudomonadota; class Gammaproteobacteria; order Burkholderiales; family Burkholderiaceae; genus Burkholderia; species Burkholderia semiarida. The sequence continues at coordinate 259,290 of NZ_CM003769.1, read as the reverse complement.
AAATCGTTCGACCGGCTGCTGCTGCGCGTGCCGCGCGTGCACGCGCTCGATCTCGTGATCCAGCAGTCGGGCCTCGACTGGACGCTGCCGAAGCTGATCACGCTCGGCGCGACGTTCGCGGCGTTCGCGTGGTTCGCGGCGAGTTTCGCGCGCTTGCCGCAACTGGCCGCGGTGCCGATCGCGCTCGTCGCCGGCTGGATGCCGATGGCGTACGTGCTGCGCTGCCGCGCACGACGGATGCGCAAGCTCGAGCGGCAGTTGCCGGACATCTGCGACATGATCGCGCGCGCGCTGCGCTCCGGTCATTCGTTCACGAGCACGCTCGGGATGGTCGGCGACGAGTTTTCCGAGCCGATGGGCGGCGAGTTCCGCGTCACGTTCGACGAGGTCAACTACGGCGTGTCGCTGCACGACGCGCTGATGAACCTCGCGACGCGCGTGCCGGTGCAGGACTTGCGCTACTTCGTGATCGCGGTGCTGATCCAGCGCGAGACGGGCGGCAACCTGGCCGAGCTGCTCGACAGCATCGCCGGGCTGATCCGCGAGCGCTTCAAGCTGTTCGACAAGGTGCGCGTGCTGTCGGCGGAAGGGCGGCTGTCGGCGTGGATTCTCGGGCTCTTGCCGTTCGGCACCGCGGCGGTGATGGCGCTGCTGAACCGCGAATTCCTGTCCGTGCTCTGGGAGGATCCCGCGGGCATCCGGATGGTCGGCACGATGCTGGTGTCGATGCTGTTCGGCCTGTTCTGGATCCGCCGAATCGTGCGCATTCGCGTCTGACGCGCGCCGAATAACGAACCGTTGCGAGGTTGTCATGCAAAACCTGAGCGTGGTCCAGGCCGTGATGCTGGGCGGCTTGTTCATCTTCGTGGCCGGCGGCGTGCTCGTCGCGATGCTGCTGTTCGCGCCGCGCAGCATCCAGCGCCGGATCGAGCAGGCCGGCGGAGCCGGGGCGGGCGCCGTCGCCGGCCCGGGCGACGGCGACGACATGGCGTCGCGCTGGGTCGCGAAGCTGGTCGAGCTGTCCACCCCGATCTCGAAGCTGTCGGTGCCGAAGGAAGGCTGGGAGAGTTCGCCGCTGCGCATCCGGCTGATGAATGCCGGCTGGCGCAACCAGAGCGCGGCCGCATTGTATTTCACCGCGAAGACGGTGCTCGCGCTCGGCCTGCCGTGCGCGGCGCTGCTGGCGCTGATCACGACGTCGCTCGGCGACGAGCGCGCGCTGCTGTCGCTGATCCTCGTCGCGCTCGCCGGCATCGGTTACTACATCCCGAACGTTGTGCTGTCGCAGCGGGTCAAGGTGCGCCAGCAGAAGATCTTCGAGGATTTCCCGGACGCGCTCGACCTGCTGACGGTGTGCGTCGAAGCGGGGCTCGGGCTCGACGCGGCGCTGATGAAGGTGAGCGAGGAACTGCGGTTTCGCAGCGAGGTGGTCGCGAGCGAACTCGATCTGCTGCTGCTCGAGATGCGCTCCGGCTTCACGAAGGAAACGGCGCTGCGCAATCTCGCGCTGCGCACCGGCGTGGAGGACATCGAATCGTTCTGCGCGATGCTGATCCAGGCCGACCGGTTCGGCACGAGCATCAGCGAATCGCTGCGCGTGCTGTCGGACATGCTGCGCACGCGGCGCCGGATGCGCGCGGAGGAACGCGCGGCGAAGATCGCGCTGAAGCTGCTGTTCCCGCTGATCTTCTGCATTTTCCCCGCGCTGATGGTGGTGCTGCTCGGCCCGGCGATGATTCACGTGTATCGCGTGCTGCTGCCCACGTTCGTCGGCATCGCGCAATGAGCGATGCACGGATGCGGCTGCGTTCGCATCGATAAAGGCTACGTGTGCCGGCCTCCGGTCCAATCGGCGGCCGGCACCGCGACAGGCTTCATGGAGGCTCCCTCCCCAGGCGGCGCCGCGAGACAGATCGACCATAGCGGCGACAATGCATCCTGGACCCATGGTCGATCATGGAACAAGCCGTAGTCCACCGCCTTCACGGCTGCCCCCTACTGCTAACCGTTTGAAGCGGCGTGCGCCGGATCGGGGCGGCCGGCGCGCGGTGCGTCACTGAAAATGATGCACGTAGCGCAGTACCATCCGCGTCCCCTGGGGCCGGTCGCGCGCATACGTCTCGAAGTACGCGTTGAACAGCAGGTGATCGTGCGGCGAGAAGCTGACCATCGCCCCCGGCCCGATCGCGAATACCGCTTCCCGCGTGCCCGGCACGTCCTGCCCGTTGGCCTTCATGTCGGTGGTCTGGCGCAACCAGTAGCCGTTGAGGCCCAGCCGCAGGCCGGGCCGCACTTCGTACTCGGTCGCGAAGTTCACGTGGATCGCCTGGCCGGCCTGCGTCGATGTCACGTCCGGGCCGAGTGCCGTGGCCGGCCGATGGTTGGTCGCGTTCCACAGATAGTGCAGCCGCCACGATACGGTCCATTTCGGCGTGAGCCACAGCGTCGCCGCCCAGTACGGATCGAACGACCAGAAATGGCTGCCCGGATTGATCGCGCGCGACGGATCGTACGCGCCGGTCGGCACGATGAACTGGAATTCGACGCGCTGCGCGAAGCGCGGGCCCTGCGCGCCCATCACCGGGTCGAACTGGACGAACGGGCCGATCAGCAGATCGCCGAAGCCGGCGCGCGCATTCAGCGCGACGTTGCCGATGCCGTCGTCGGTCCGCGCGGACGCGATCCACGGCAGGATCACGTCGAGGCCCGGATGCATGCCGGCGAACGTCAGCGGCGACTGATAGACGAGCTGGCTCAAGCCCGCGAACAGGTCGATGTCCTGCTTCGGCACCCCGACCTTGTTGCCCGCATTGTCGTTGACGCGGCCGGCCGTGTTGTACTGCAGGTACTGCGTGCCGTACCAGCCGGCGCCGGCCGGCGGCATGCCGTCGAGGAAACTGGTCATGCCGAGGTTGACCGCCGGCAGGTCGGCCGCATGGGCCGGCGCGTGGCCGGCGAGACCGACGAGCGCGAAGCCTGCGGCGACGAGCAGGCGAGAGCCGAATTTCATGTTCACCACCTCCTGGATATTATTTGTATGTACTAATCAAAGCGCGCGTGAAAGATCGGGGTGATCGGCGATCGCGCGATACTGGCCGGCATGGAACACGAGCGGTGCCTTGCCGAACGCGTCGAACTGCTCGATCTCGCCGATGAAGAGCAAATGATCGCCGCCTTCGTAGTGGCCGACGTTGCGGCACACGAAGCGCGCGCTCGCGCCGTCGAGGCAGGGCACGCCGCCGCTTTCCGACTCCGCGTGCGGCACGCCGTCGAACTTGTCGGCGCTGGGCGTCGCGAAGCGGCGCGACAGGTCGATCTGGTCGTGCGCGAGGATGTTGATCGCGAAATGGGTCGCCGCGACGAAATCCGGGCGGCTCGGCGCGACCTTGCGCAGGCTCCACAGCACGAGCGGCGGATCGAGCGACAGCGACGAGAACGAATTCGCGGTGAGCCCCACCTTGCGCCCGTCGGCCGCGCACGTGGTGATCACGGTGACGCCGGTCGGGAACTGTCCGAACGCGGCGCGCAACTGCATCGGGTCGAGGGCCGGACGGTCGGTAACGGTCGTTTCCATGACGGTTACTCCGCTCGCACGCTGTGTTGCCGGATCAGCGCCGCGCACGCCGACGGCTCGAACCACCACGGCGAGAACCGACGCGGATCGTCGAAGCCGTCGACGATCACCTTGGCAAGCGACGGCGACTGGCCGGCCGCGCCGAGCAGTTCGAGGGTGTGCGGCGGCGGCGGGGTGAGCAGCGAGTTGGTCCAGCGCACGACATGCTGCGCATAGGCCCAGTAGCTTTCGAACGTCTGCTGCATCCAGTCTTCGCCGAACGGCGCGGCGTCGCGCGCGACGATCGCCGCGAAATACGCGTTCGCGCATTTCGCGGCGTTGTTCGAGCCCTGGCCGGTGATCGGATCATTGACCACCACCGCGTCGGCCATCCCGAACACGGTGCGGCCCGACGGCAGCCGGAAGAACGGCTTGCGTACCGTCGGCGCGAAGCGCCCCGCCAGCGTGCCGTTCGGATCGGTGAGCTCGACGTCGCGGCAGCGCTCGAATTCCCACGGTACGTACTGCTGCAGGAACGACAGGCTCCGGTCCAGATGCTGCTCGGGCGTCTTCACGTCGGCCCAGCAGTCGAGCGGGCCGCCAGGGATGCCTTCGAACACCATGATTTCGCACGGGCCGGTGGTGGTCAGCGCGGGAAACACGAAGTACTCGCCGATGCCCGGCAGCAGGTTGAAGCGCACGCGCGAATACGGCTCGCTCGGCGTCATCCCTTTCACGTAGGTGAGCGCCAGCGCGCGCTGGGGGCGGTCGAACGGGCTGCGCGCATCGTCGCGGCCGAGCAGGGTGACGATGTCGCCCTTGCCCGCCGCGAGCAGCACGAGGTCGTGGCTGCGCGCGAGTTCCTCGAGTTCGGGCACGCCGATGTCGCCGATCCGCACGTCCGCGCCGCGGCGGCGGACGCCGTCGAGCCAGTCGGCCATCTTCACGCGCTGGTCGACCGACTGCGCGTAGCGGGTCAGCCGCGACGACCAGTCGATCACCTTGCGGCCGTTGCCGTCCGGGTGCGGCACCGCGATGCCGATGCCTTCGACGGACGGACACGCTTCCTCCCACGTATTCAGGCCGAGATCGCGCTCGATCTGCAACGACGTGTGGAACATGCACTGGCTCGACATGACCTTGCCCGAGCGGATCTGCTCCGCGTCGCGGTTGGTCGCGAGCGTGACGTGGTAACCCTGGTCGAGCAGGGCGAAGGCGAGTTGCAGGCCGGACTGGCCGGCGCCGACGATAGCGATGCGTCTCATGGGAGTGTCCTTGGTTGGCCGTGTGGCGGCCGGAATGATTGCGTGAAGGGGCGGCGCGAAGCGGTCACTCCGCGAGCCGCGGAATCGCCGGCACCGCCTGTTCGGGGCCCATCGCGGCATAGCCGCCGTCCACCGCGTAGTCGGCGCCCGTCACGAAGCTCGCGGCGTCGCTGCACAGGAACGTGACGACCTGCGCGACTTCCGACGGATCGCCGACGCGGCCGAGCAGGTGGAACGGCGCGGCGACGCGATCGGTCTTCGCGCGGTCGCCGTGCGTCAGCTCGTCCATCACGCGCGACCAGGTCCAGCCCGGCGACACCGAGTTGACGCGAATGCGATCGGGCGCGAGATCCATCGCCATGCTGCGCGTGAGCTGTCGGATCGCGGCCTTGGAGGTCGGATACAGCCAGCGGCCGGTCTGCGCGCACTGCGCGGAGATCGAGCTGAAGTTGACGATCGCGCCGCCGCCGCGCCGGGCCATGTGCGGATGCACGGCCTTCGCGAGCATCGCCGCCGACACGACGTTGACGTCCATCGCCGCGAGCCAGTCGTTGCGGGTCGCGTGGATGCCGTTGTCGACGTAGCTGCACGCGAGGTTGACGAGCACGTCGATCGCGCCGAACCGTTCGACGATCGTCGCGATCGCACGCTCGATCGCGCGGTCGTCGGTGATGTCGAGCGCGAGGAACAGTGCCCGTTCGCCGAGCGATGCGGCAACGCGTGCGCCGTTGTCCGCATCGAGATCGAGGATCGCGACGCTCGCACCGGCGCGGCTCAGGTCCTGCGCGACCGCGGCGCCGATCAACGTGGCGCCGCCGGTGACGAGCGCGACTTTGCCAGCAAGGGCATTCATGGGGTGTCTCCGGGAATCGTGGGGTGAGGGTGGGGCCGCGTCAGCGCGCCTCCGTCGACGGCGCGCTGTCGTGCCAGCGGCGCATCAGGCCGTTGGACGGCACGGTTTCGTCGAGCAGCTTGCGGGCCGTGTCGACGCCCGCGACCGGCAGGCCGGACGGGTCGAGCAGGCCGATCTGCACGAGCACGCTCGCCTGATCCCAGTAGATGTGCTCGTGATAGAGCTTGTCGCCGCGAAACTTGACGATCGCGACGAGCGGAATCTCGACGCGCTTGCCGGTCGGCGCGACGCCCGGCAGCATCCAGTCGATCTCGGTGGTGTGCGTGAAGCGGAACAGCAGCTCGTCGACGATCTGGCTCGCGCCGATCGTGCGCGAGATCGGCGTGATCGTCGTGTCGGGCGGGTTCGCATGCACGAAGTGATGCGTGTAGAAGCGCTTGAGTTCGTCGTGGCCGACGCCGCCCGTCAGCGTCGGAATATGGTTGACGTACGGCTCGGCGACCATCGTGGCCATCGTCGCGTCGACGTTGCGCGTGTCGAACTCGTGCTTCAGGTGCGTTTCCCACAGCGCGGACAGGTCGTAGTGCGGGCCGAGCGCGGCGCGGAACGCGGCGATCGCGCGCTGGTGAGCCATGACCGCGGCGGCCTTGTCGAAATGATCGCCGCCGGCGCGGGCGAACGCGTGATCGACGCCGGGGTAGACGTACACTTCGACGCCGTCGCGGCCCGACAGCGCATCCGCGATGCGCTGCTGCGCGTCGGGCGGGCAGAAGCGGTCCTGCGCGGCGATCTGCAATACGAGCCGCCCGCGCAGGTGCGCCGCTTCGTCCAGCGCATGCTCGATGCCCACGCCGTAGTAACTGACCGCCGCGGCCACGCCCGGCAGCCGGCACGCGGCGAGATAGGCGAGCTTGCCGCCGAGGCAGTAGCCGAGCACGCCGGCCTCGCCCGTGCATTCCGGCCGCTGGCGGAGCGTGTCCAGCGCGGCGCCGATGTCGTCCACGCCCTTGTTTTCGTCGAATTCGCGATAAAGGGCCATCGCGCGTTCGAAATCGGCCGCCGCGTAACCGAGCTCGATCCCCAGCGACTGGCGCCAGAACAGGTCCGGCACGAGCACGGTATAGCCTTCCTCGGCGTAGTAATCGGCCACGTCGCGCATCGTCGCGTTCGCGCCGAAAATTTCGTGACAGAGCACGATGCCCGGCCCGGTTCCGCCGGCCGGCGTGCTCAGGTACGCGCGGAACGCGCCGCCGTCCCGCGATGGAACCTCGATGTGACGTCCGTTCATGTGTCCCTCCATGCTGTGAGTTTCGGTGACGGGCCCAGTATTGGCGGACGAAATGCGCGCTTCTATCCGCTTTCTTCGGCCGTTATCCGCGAATTCCGGAAACCTGCGACAGCGGCCGCGGCGGGCCGGCGGGCCTCGGCCGACCGCGGGTATGTGCGGATGCGGACAGCCCGCACAGTTTTCTACGATGCGCGAACGGTCCGCTTCTTGCGTGGCTTGGGCTGAACTTGCGTGTTTCGCGGGACGGACTGTCCGGATACTGCGAGCGCTGTCCGGATCGTGCGACGGATTCCCCGAGATCGGGAATGCGTGCACGGCGCGAGTGCGATCGAGCACGACGGGAGAACTTCGATGGCGCAATTTTCCGAAACCGGCTGGCTGGCCGACGCCGCCTGTTTCAATCACGACACGCTGCTGCTGGAGTCGAACGACGTCGACGAGGTGCGCGCGCGCGTCGCCGACGTGTTCAAGCCGCACCGGCTCACGCCGACCGGCGAATCGCGCGCGCTGCACAGCTGCATGCACCATGCGCGCTGGGGCAACCTGTCGTTGAATCTGCTCGATTACGGCGCCGGCGTCAGCATCGAGCCGGGGCCGCTCGAACATTTCTTCCTGCTGCAGATTCCGCTGCGCGGCCACGCCGAGATCGAATGCGGCGCGACGCGCTTCGTGTCGTCGCCGGGCACCGCGTCGCTGCTTTCACCGACGCTGCCGCTGAAGATGCGCTGGGGCGATGCGTGCCCGCAGGTCATCCTGCGCATCGAGCGCGAAGTGATGGAGCGCCACGCGCAGCGGCATTTCGGCGACGACCGGCGCGCGAGCGTCGAATTCGAACCGGAATTCGACCTGTCGTCACCGCAGGGTACCTGTCTCGCGCAATTGCTGCCGGTGCTCGCCGGCGCGATCGCGACGGACGCGCATCCGCTGCGTCATCCGCTCGCGTTCGAGCAGCTCGAATCGACGCTGCTCAACCTGCTGCTGCATGGCCACCCGAACAGCGCGCGCAACGGCACGCGACACGTGCCGACGGCGCTTGCGCCGTTCTACGTGCGGCGCGTGGAAGAATACATTCGCTCGCATCTCGACGAGCCGCTGACGATCGAACGGCTCGCCGAACTCGCGGGCGTCAGCCCGAGCACGCTGTTCGCCGGCTTTCGCCATCGCCACGGGATCACGCCGATGGGCTTCGTGCGACAGTTGCGGCTGCAACATGTGCGCGAGGAACTGCTGGCCGGCGACGCGCCGGGGCTCGCGTCGGTCACCGACGTCGCGCTGAAATGGGGCTTCGCGCACCTCGGGCGGTTCGCGATCGAGTACAAGCGGGCGTTCGGCGAATCGCCGTCGGCGACGCTCAGGATGCGGCGCGGGCGGAGTTGAACGCAACGGCGGGAACGATGCCCCGCCGCCCCGCCGGTCGGTGCGGCGGCTGGTCCGGAGGCGCGTGCCGCGCCGCCTAGGGCGTGTTCACGCTAATAACGGGCTTGCGAACGTGCCTTTCCGCCCGCAGTGCAAGGAGTAAGGAGCGCCGTTTGGCCGTGCCAAACAAGCGACGCACGACGCCGCAATGTGGGCGGAAAGGCACGTTCCCCTGTCTGAAAAATGCATTCGTGGGGCTGGCCCCCAGAAGGGCCGATCGCTGCGTCATGCTCCTCGCGAATACGTCGAGTATTCGCTTCGTCGCAATCCTCGCGCTCGGCCCTTCTGGGGGCCAGCGCAAGCCCGTTATTAGCGTGAACACGCCCTAGGTCACCGTTCCTTTCTTCAGTTCGTCGATGCACGGGATGCCCGCGCGCCGTTTCGGCCGCAGGAATTTCGGCACCGTGCTCGCCTGGCCGACGCCTGCGTGGCTTTGATCGGTCCTCGGCTTCGACGCGACCGGCTTGGCCTTGCGCGGCATCCGGCAGCCGCCGGCCGGCAGGTCGCCGTATGGGTCCTCGTCGACGGCGGCCGCAGGGGCCGCCGGCATCGCGGGGGTGGCCGATGCGACCCGCATCGGCGCGAACGGTAACGCATGCAGCCGCTCGCCCGTCAGCACGAACGCACCGTTGGCCACCGCCGGCGCGATCGGCGGCACGCCGGCGTCGCTCAACCCGGTCGGCCGTGCGTCCGACGGCACGAAGAAGACATCGACCGGCGGCGCTTCCTGCATGCGCACGGGCGGATAGTCGGCGAAACCGGCGTTGCGGACGGCGCCATGGTCGACGTCGATCGCAAAGCCCGGCTTCGTCGTGGAGAGGCCGAACAGCGCGCCGCCCTGAATCTGCGCTTGCGCGCCGGTCGGGTTGACGATGCGGCCCGCATACACGCCGGCCGTCACGCGATGCACGCGCGGCTGCTGCGCTTCGATCGACACGTCCGTGACGTATGCGACGACCGAACCGGCCGTTTCGTGCATCGCGACGCCCCACGCGTGCCCGGCCGGCAGCGTGCGCGTGCCGTAGCCGGACTTGTCGACGGCCAGCGCGAGCGCCTGGCGATGGGGCGCGTGCTCGGGGCCGGCCAGCCGCGCCATCCGGTAGGCGACCGGGTCCTGCCGCGCCGCGTGCGCGAGTTCGTCGACCAGCGTTTCCATCACGAACGCCGTATGCGTATGGCCGCCCGAACGCCATGATTGGACCGGCACGTCGGCGTCGGTCTGATGGACCGATACCTGCATCGGGAAGCCGTACGGGTTGTTCGCGACGCCTTCGGTCAGGCCGGGATCGGTGCCATGCTCGAGCATCGTCGTGCGCTCGAGCGGCGAGCCCTTCAGCACCGACTGGCCGACGACGACGTGCTGCCAGTCGCGCACGGCGCCGCTGCCGTCCACGCCGATGTCGACGCGATGCAGCACCATCGGGCGGTAGTAGCCGCCGCGCAAATCGTCCTCGCGCGTCCAGATCGTCTTGACCGGGCCGAGATAGCCGGCCGCGAGATACGCGGCGGACACGCGGGCGGCTTCGACCACGTAGTCCGACGTGGGGGTCGAGCGCCGGCCGTAGTCGCCGCCCGACGTCATCGTGAAGATCTGGACTTTCTCCGGCGCGACGCCGAGCGCTTTCGCGACCGCGGCGCGATCGGCCGTTTGCAGCGACGAGCCGCCCCAGATCTTGATCCCGCACGCGCAGTTCGCCGGCCCGACGTCGACCGTGCAGCTGAGCGGCTCCATCGCCGCGTGGGCGAGATACGGAAATTCGTAATCCTTCACGATTCGCGTGGCCGCCGGCGGCGCGCCGCCGGCGTCGGCCGTGCGCACCAGGGTTCCCGGCGTGCCGGCGAGCTGTTTGTACGCCTGCATCTGTTCGGCGGACGTGACGGTCGAGCCGGCGTCCTTCCACGTGATCTTCAGCGCATCGCGGCCGAGCTTGGCCGGCCAGTAGCCGTTCGCGATGACGGCCACGCCGGTGCCGCCGCGATCGGTCGGGATCTCGACGACCGCGACCACGCCCTTGACGGCCCGGGCCGCCGCCGCGTCGTAGCTCGCGACCTGCCCGCCGAAGCGCGGCGGGCGCGCGACCAGGGCCACCTTCATGTCCGGCAGGCGCCAGTCCATCCCGTACTTGAGCGTGCCGTCGAGCATCGGGCGTGCGTCGATGCGCGGTGTCGGCTTGCCGATGAGGCGGAACTGGTCCGGCGACTTCAACGGCACCCGCCGCGGTACCGGCATCGCCATCGCGGCGGGCGCGAGCTCGCCATAGGTCGCGCGGTAGCTGCCGGACGTGACGACGCCATTCGCGGTCCGGCACGTGGCCGGATCGACGTTCCAGCGTTGCGCGGCCGCGGCGACGAGCATCGCGCGGGCGGATGCGCCGAGTTCGCGATATTGCGTGAACGAGTGATTGACCGACGTCGAGCCGGCCGTCATCTGAATGCCCGTTACAGGGTCCTTGTACGGCTCGCCAGCGGGCGCGAGCACGGTGCGCACGTTGCGCCAGTCGGCATCGAGTTCGTCGGCCAGCGCCATCGGCAGCGCGGTGCTGACGCCCTGGCCGGACTCGGTGCGGTTGACGGCAACGGTCACGGTGTTGTCCGGCGCGATGATCAGGAATGCTTGAGGTGGTGAAAACTGCGGGGCTTTGCCCGCTTCGGCCGTGGCCCGGGTCGGCGCGATGCCCAGCGCCAGGCAGCCGCTTGCCGCCATCGTGAGCTTCAGGAAGCCGCGCCGGCCGAGTTTCGGAGAACCTGTTCCGGCGGCCGGCGAAGCGTCGGAGTGGGGGGTGTCGGTGCTCGCCGGGCGCCCGGCAGTGCGAGTACGCATGGTCAATGTCTCCCGGCAGGCTCAGGCAAGCGCGCCGGCCGCATCGTGAATCGCGGCGCGGATGCGCTGGTAGGTCGCGCAACGGCACAGGTTGCCGGCCATCGCGCGGTCGATGTCGGCATCGGTCGGCGCCTTGTTGCTCCGCAGCAGGCCGGCCGCACTCATCATCTGGCCGCTCTGGCAGTAGCCGCATTGCGCGACGTCGTGCCGGATCCACGCGTCGAGGACCGCCTTGCCGACCGCATCGTCGGCGAGATGTTCGGATGTCGTGATGCGCGCGCTGCCCACCGCCGACAGCGCCAGCGTGCAGCTTCGAGCGGGGCGGCCGTCGACGTGAACGGTGCAGGCGCCGCAGTCGCCGGTGCCGCATCCGAACTTGGTGCCGGTCAGCCCGAGATTGTCGCGCAGCACCCACAGCACCGGTGTCGACGGATCGGCATCGATCTCGGCCGGCCGGTCGTTGATGTTCAACGTCACCATCGTGAAGTTCTCCCTTGGACACCTCGTTATCGTTCGAGAAACCAAACCGCTGCGCGGCGGATGTGAATTCATTAAAGCAGATTGGCGAATAAATCAGCGTCCCTGAAACTGGTTTTTTCCTTTCTTAATAATTTCCCTGCTTCGGTTAAAGCGTGAAATTCACATCCATCATACGAATCGATGAATATTCCAGAAAGATTGTTGAGTTTTGACAAAAATATGTTTGCCGCGTGGAAAACGTTTGCGGGTCGTGTCTATATTTGTCTCGAGATCACACCGGGAGGCTTATGGACCGAATATTGGGCGCCAGAAAACCTGTACGCGAATCATTCGCAATAGGGTTGATTCGGCGTCCGGTTATTCAGTGTTCGTTTACGACGACAGAAGGGGTTGATGGAAATGGAGAACAGCGCGTTCGTCGTTTGATCTGTACAGGTACAGATGCCATGCGTGCGGATTCACGAGCCAGCGTGTGCTTTACCTCCGTGAAGCAGGAATCTCCAATAACTGAAAAAATTACCGGGCAGGGGTCAAAAGTAAAAGATGCCGATTAAATAATGCTGGTTGATTAATTCCTGATTGTTTTTAATTCGGCCATCCGCATCGGACTGATGGCGGGGCGGCGTTTTTCCAAAAAACATCGAATGGCGTATTCCGGTATTTGCCTCCGGCATTTTGAATGCGTGGACGGAATACCCGCTGTCGTCGATTCTCTTATGGGAAGGTGTGATTATGCGTATGCGCATGGGATCGAACAAAAAGCGCGCGGAAGCACGTCCGAAACTCCTCGTTCCGACCGGCGTGCTGGTCGCGCTGGTCGGCGCCGGGATCGTCCCCGTCGACGCGCTGGCGGCCTGCACCGGAACCACGACCGTCAGTTGCAGCGGAGCCAGCACGTCCTATTCGAACGGCGCGAACAATCTCAACCTGACCGTCGAGCCCGGCGCGACCGTCTCCGTGGTGCCGTTGATCGGCGGCACCGCGCTGTCGCTGACGGGCAGCGGCGTCACGCTGACCAACAACGGCAGAATCGACCCCGCATTGTCCGGCTTGAGCCTCGTGTCGAACGGCACGGTGGTCGGCAATATCGCGTCGGCGAGCACGGTCAACGTCACGAACGCCAGCTCGGGCGTGATGATGGGCTCGACGAGCTCGCTGCTCAACGGCCCGGCGTTGACGGTGTACAACGGCATCGGCGGTACGACGAACATCACGAATGCCGGCACGATCGGCACGACCGGCCTGCCGGGCTTCAGCGCGGGGCCCACCGCGCAGGTCGTCACCACGTCGGGCGGAGCGCAGGCCAACTTCACCAACGCGAGCGGCGGCACGATCAACGGTTCGGTGGTGCTCGCGCCCAGCGGGACGCCGGGCGCCGGCAACACGTTCACCAACGCCGGCACCGTGACGGGCAACGTGTCGCTCGGCGCGTCCGCCGGCACGTCGAACACGTTCAATGCGCTGACCGGATCGTCGGTCGGGCTGGGCGTCGATGCCGGGCTGGGCGGCAACAATACGCTGAACCTGCAACTGAATACCGCGACCGGGAGCCCCGCGAACGGCGCCATCGCGATCGATACGTACGGCAATTTCACGCATCTCGCGGTTCAGGGCGGCACGTGGAACATTACCGGCGCGTCGAGTGCGGCCGACGCGTCGCTGGCCGGCGGCACCGCGATCATCAACAATAGCGCGGGGCTGGGCGTGGGGACGATCGTCGCCGGCGGCGGCACGCTGGAGGCCGGCGCGGCCGGCCTCAACCTCCTCAACGACGTGACGCTCGGCGCGGGCTTGACGGTGGACGGCGCGACCGGGCTCGCGCTGTCGGGTACGATCGCCGGCGGCGGCGCGCTGAACGCGAGCGGCACCGGCACGCTCGCGCTGAACGGCGCCAATTCGTTCACGGGAGGAACGAATCTGACGGGCGGCGGCGGGCTCGTCGTCGGCACCGGCACGGCGCTCGGCACGGGCGCGCTGAACGTGAGCGGCGCGGGCGGCACGCTCGGCACCAGCGTCGGCGGCACGTTGCTCGGCAATGCGGTGAATATCGATACCGGCGTGACGCTGGGCCTGACCGGTTCGGCCAGCCTCGGCCTCGGCGGCACGATCGCCGGCAACGGCAGTCTCGCGCAAAGCGGCACGGGGACGACGACGCTGCTCGGCGTGAACACGTTTTCGGGCGGCACGGCGCTGAGCGGTGGCGGACTGATCGCCGGCAATGGCGCGGCGCTCGGCAGCGGCGCGCTGCATGTGACGGGGGCGGGCGGCGCGCTGGCGACGAATGTCGGCGGCACGCTGCTCGGCAATGCAGTCAATCTCGATGCAGGCGCCACGCTCGGCCTGAACGGCGCGGCCGATCTGAGCCTCGGCGGTGCGATCGGCGGGAACGGCGGCCTCGCGCAAAGCGGCACGGGCGTGACGACGCTGCTCGGCGTGAACACGTTTACGGGCGGCACGGCGCTGAGCGGCGGCGGGTTGATCGCCGGCAATGGCGCGGCGCTCGGCACGGGGGCATTGAACGTGTCCGGCGCGGGCGGCACGCTCGCGACGAGCGTCGGCGGCACGCTGCTCGGCAATGCAGTCAACCTCGGCGCGGGCGCGACGCTCGGCCTGAACGGCGCAGCCGATCTGAGCCTGGGCGGCGCGATCGGCGGGAACGGCAGCCTGGCGCAAACCGGCGCCGGTACCACGACGCTGCTCGGCGCGAACACGTTTTCCGGCGGCACGGCGCTGAGCGGCGGCGGATTGATCGCCGGCAACGGCGCGGCATTGGGCACGGGCGCACTGAACGTGGTCGGCACGGGCGGCACGCTCGCGACGAACGTCGGCGGCACCGTGCTCGGCAATGCAGTCAACCTCGGCGCGGGCGCGACGCTCGGCCTGAACGGCGCAGCCGATCTCGGCCTGAGCGGCGCGATCTCGGGCGCGGGCGGCCTGGCGCTCGGCGGTACCGGCGCGACGACGCTGTCCGGCGCGAACACGTTCACGGGCGGCGCGAGCCTGACGGGCGGCGGCAGCCTGATCGTCGGCGGCGGCACGGCGCTCGGCGTAGGCGGCGCGTTGAACGTGAGCGGCCTCGGCGGTTCGCTGAGCGCGGATCTGGCGGCCGGCGCGGCGCTTGCGAACGGCATCAACCTGAACGGCGCATCGTTGACGCTGAACGGTGCGAACGACCTCGGCCTGAGCGGCGCGATCGGCGGCACCGGCGGCCTCGTGCTGAGCGGCACGGGCACGACGACGCTGTCGGGCGCGAACACCTTCGGCGGCGGCACGACCCTGAGCGCCGGCACGCTGCTCGCCGGCAGCAATACGGCGCTGGGCGCCGGCGCGCTGAACGTCACGGGTACGGGCGGCGCGTTGGGCGCGAGCGTGAGCGGCACCACATTGGGCAACGCGGTCAACCTCGGCACGGGCGCGACGCTCGCGTTGACCGGCGCGAACGATCTCGGCCTGAGCGGCACGATCGCCGGTAACGGCGGTCTCGCACACATCGGCTCGGGCATCACGACGCTGCTCGGCGCGAACACGTTCACGGGCGGCACGACGCTGAGCGGCGGCGGCATCCTTGCCGGCAACGGCAGCGCACTCGGCACGGGCGCGCTGAACGTGACGGGCGCGGGCGGCTCGCTCGGTACGACCGTCGGCGGCACGGTGCTCGGCAACGCGATCCAGCTCGGCGCGGGTGCGGCGCTGACGGTTGGCGGTGCGAACGATCTCGGGCTGAGCGGGATCATTTCCGGTACCGGCGGCCTGTCCGTGAACGGCCCGGGCACGACGACGCTCACCGCGGCCGAGACGTTCACTGGTGGCACCACGATCGGCGGCGGCACGCTGGCGATCGGCGCGGGTGGCAGTCTCGCCGCGTCGAGCCCCGTGAACCTGACCGGTGCGAGCGCGCAGTTCAGCATCGCCGGCGCGACCACGCCGCAGTCGATCGGCACGCTGTCGGGCGTCGCGGGTTCGGCGATCGATCTCGGCGCGAACAACCTGACGCTGGCCGGCAGCGGCAGCGGCGTCTTCGCCGGCAACATCGGCGGGGCGGGCGGGCTGACGCTTTCCGGCACCGGCTCGCAGGCGCTCACCGGCAACAACACGTATGCGGGCGGCACGGCGCTGACGGGCGGCAGCCTGCTCGTCGGCAGCGGCGCGGCGCTCGGCCTCGGCGCACTCGATGTCGACGGTTCGGCTTCGCTCGGCGCGAGCGTGCCGGGCGTGACGATCGGCAACGCGATCAATCTCGGTACCGGCGTCACACTGGGGCTGAACGGCGCGAACGATCTCGGCCTGAGCGGCACGATCGCCGGCAACGGCAGCCTTGCGCAAACCGGCTCGGGCACGACGACGCTCGGCGGCACGAACACGTACACGGGCGGCACGACGTTGAGCGCCGGCGGGCTGATCGCCGGCAACGGCAGCGCGCTCGGCACCGGTGCCCTGAACGTGAGCGGCGCGGGCGGGACGCTCGCGACGAACGTCGCCGGCACCGTGCTGGGCAATGCGGTGAACCTCGGCGCTGGCGCGGCGCTGGGGCTGAACGGCGCGGCCGACCTGAGCCTCGGCGGCGTGCTGTCGGGCGCCGGCAGTCTTGCGCAAACCGGCACCGGCACGACGACGCTGCTTGGTGCGAACACCTTCACGGGCGGCACGACGCTGAGCGGCGGCGGGCTCATCGCGGGCAACGGCAGCGCACTCGGCACCGGCGCGCTGAACGTGACGGGCGCGGGCGGCACGCTCGGCACGAGCGCGGGCGGCACCGTGCTCGGCAATGCGGTGAATCTGGGCGCGGGCGCGACGCTGACGGTTGGCGGTGCGAACAATCTGGGCCTCGGCGGCGCGATCTCGGGCGGCGGCAATCTGTCGGTGAACGGCCCGTCGATCACGACGCTGACCGGCGCCGGCACGTACACCGGCAACACGACGATCGGCAACGGCAGCACGCTGGCGGTCGGTGCGGGCGGCAGCCTGTCGGGCGCCAGCCTGTTCGATCTGGCCGGCGCGGGGGCGACGCTCGACCTGAGCGCGGCCACGTCGCCGCAGACGACGGGCGGGCTGGTCGGCACGGCCGGCGCGGCGGTGAACCTCGGCGGCAATACGCTGACGCTCGGCGGCGCCGGTAACGGCACGTTCGGCGGCACGATCGGCGGTGCGGGCGGGCTGACGCTGTCCGGCACCGGCACGGAGACGCTGACCGGCGCGAACACTTACACGGGCGGCACGACGATCAACGGCGGCACGCTGGCGATCGGCGCGGGCGGCAGCCTCGCGGCGGGCGGCGCAGTGAATCTGGGCGGAGCCGGTGCAACGTTCGACCTGAGCGGTGCAGCGCTGCCGCAGACGATCGGCGCGCTGTCGGGCGTGGCCGGTTCGACGGTGAATCTCGGCGGCAACGGCCTGACGCTCGGCGGCGCCGGCAGCGGCACGTTCGGCGGCACGCTCGCGGGCGCGGGCGGCAGCCTGACGCTGGCGGGCACGGGCACCGAAACGCTGACCGGGGCCAACACGTATACGGGCGGCACGAACCTGACCGGCGGCGGCACGCTGGTCGCCGGCAGCGGAGCGGCGCTCGGTACCGGCGCGTTGAACGTCGCCGGCGCGGGCGGCACGCTGGCCGCGAGCGTTGCGGGCACGACGCTGAACAACGCAGTGACTCTCGGCACGGGCTCGGCGCTGACGCTCGGCGGCACGAACGATCTGGGCCTCGGCGGCATCATCGCAGGCGGCGGCAGCCTCGCGCAAACCGGCAGCGGAACGACCGCGCTCACCGGCGCGAACACCTACACGGGCGGCACGACGCTGAGCGCCGGCGGCCTGTCGGTCGGCGACAACCTGGCGCTCGGCACGGGCGCACTCAGCGTCACCGGCAGCGGCGGCACACTCAACGCGAGCACGGCGAACCTGCTGCTGGCGAATGCCGTCGATCTGGGCGCCGGCTCTGCGCTGAATCTCGGCGGCGCGTTCGACTTCGGCTTGAGCGGCATGATTTCCGGCGCAGGGGGCGTGGTGCAGTCCGGCTCGGGCACGACCACGCTCGGCGGTGCGAACACCTATGGCGGCGGGACGACGTTGAGCAGCGGCGGACTGAGCATCGGCAGCAATACGGCGCTCGGTTCCGGCGCATTGAACGTGACCGGCAACGGCACGCTGAACGCGAGCGTGAGCGGCACGACGCTCGGCAACGCGGTCACGCTCGGCGCGGGCGCGACGCTCGGGCTGAACGGTGCGAACGATCTCGGGCTGAGCGGCACGATTTCCGGCAGCGGCGGCCTCGCGCAGACCGGCGCGGGCACCACGACGCTCACCGGCACGAACACCTATGACGGCGGCACCACGTTGAGCGGCGGCGGGCTCATCGCCGGCAACGGCAGCGCGCTCGGCACGGGCGCGCTGAACGTCACCGGCGCGGGCGGCTCGCTCGGCACGAACACGGCAGGCACGACGCTCGGCAATGCGGTGAATCTCGGCGCGGGATCGACGCTGACCGTTGGCGGTGCGAACGATCTCGGGCTGGGCGGCGGGATCTCGGGCAGCGGCGGCCTGTCGGTCAGCGGCCCGTCGACGACCACGCTCACCGGCGTGAACACCTATACCGGCAACACGACGATCGGCGGCGGCAGCACGCTGGCGGTCGGTGCGGGCGGCAGCCTGTCGTCGGGCAGCGCGCTCGATCTCGCCGGTACGGGCGCGACGCTCGACATCAGCGCGGCGACCACGCCGCAAACGAGCGGCATGCTGTCCGGCGTAACGGGCACGAACGTGAACCTCGGCGGCAACACGCTGACGCTGGCCGGCACCGGCAACGGCACCTATGCGGGCACGATCGGCGGCACAGGCGGGCTGACGATGTCGGGCGCCGGCACCGAAACGCTGACCGGCACCAACACGTACACCGGCGCGACGACGATCAACAGCGGCACGCTGGCGATCGGCGCGGGCGGCAGCCTGTCGGCGAGCAGCCCGGTGAACCTGGCCGGTGCGGGTGCGACCTTCGACGTGAGCGGCGCGACCACGCCGCAGACGACGGGCACGCTGTCGGGCGTGGCGGGTTCGACCGTGAACCTCGGCGGCAACAACCTGACGCTCGGCGGCACGGGCAACGGCACGTACGGCGGCACGATCGCCGGCGCGGGCGGCAGCCTCACGCTGTCGGGCAGCGGCACCGAAACGCTGACCGGCAACAACACGTACACGGGCGGCACGAACCTGACCGGCGGCGGCACGCTGATCGCGGGCGGCGGTTCGGCGCTCGGAACGGGCGCGCTGAACACGAGCGGCGCGGGCGGCACGCTCGGCACGAGCGTCGCAGGCACGACGCTGACCAATGCGATCAATCTCGGTTCGGGCTCGACGCTGACGGTCGGCGGGGCGAACAACCTCGGGCTCGGCGGTGCGATCGGCGGCAGCGGCAATCTCGCCGTGACTGGTCCGTCGACGACGACGCTCACCGGCGCCGGCACGTACACCGGCAACACGACGATCGGCGGCGGCAGCACGCTCGCGGTCGGCGCGGGCGGCAACCTGTCGTCGAGCAGCGCGATCGATCTCGCCGGCGCGGGCTCGACGCTGGACGTGAGCGCGGCCACGTCGCCGCAGACGACCGGTACGCTGTCCGGCGCAGCGGGTTCGGCGGTGAATCTCGGCGGCAATACGCTGACGCTCGGCGGTTCGGGCAACGGTACGTTCGGCGGAACGGTCGGCGGCACGGGCGGGTTGACGCTGTCGGGCACCGGCACCGAAACGCTGACCGGCAACAACACGTACACGGGCGCGACGACGATCAACAGCGGCACGCTCGCGATCGGCGCGGGCGGCAGCCTGTCGGGCAGCAGCCCGGTGAACCTGGCCGGTGCGGGCGCGACGTTCGACGTGAGCGGCGCGACCACGCCGCAGACGACGGGCTCGCTGTCGGGCGTGGCCGGCTCGACGGTGAACCTCGGCGGCAACAACCTGACGCTCGGCGGCACGGGCAACGGCACGTACGGCGGCACGATCGCCGGCGCGGGCGGCAGCCTCACGCTGTCGGGCAGCGGCACCGAAACGCTGACCGGCAACAACACGTACACGGGCGGCACGACTCTCGCCGGCGGCGGCACGCTGATCGCGGGCAGCGGTTCCGCGCTCGGCACGGGGGCGCTCAACACGAGCGGCGCAGGCGGTACGCTGGCCGCGAGCACGCCCGGGACGACGCTTGCCAACGCGGTGAATCTCGGCAGCGGCTCGACGCTGACGGTCGGCGGCGCGAACGATCTCGGCCTCGGCGGCGCGATCGGCGGCAGTGGCAACCTCGCGGTGAATGGTCCGTCGACGACGACGCTGTCGGGCGCGAACACCTACACCGGCAGCACGACGATCGGCGGCGGCAGCACACTCGCGGTCGGCGCGGGCGGCAGCCTGTCGGCTGGCAGTGCGATCGACCTCGCCGGCACCGGCGCCACGCTCGACCTGAGCGCGGCCACTTCGGCGCAGACGACCGGCGCGTTGTCGGGTGGCACGGGCACGAACGTCAACCTGGGCGGTAACACGCTGACGCTCGGCGGCGCAGGCAGCGGCACCTATGCGGGCGTGATCGGCGGCACGGGCGGGCTGACGTTGTCGGGCACCGGCACCGAAACGCTGACCGGCACCAACACGTACACCGGCGCGACGACGATCAACAGCGGCACGCTCGCGATCGGCGGCAACGGCAGCCTGTCGTCGAGCAGCCCGGTCAGCCTGACGACGGCCGGCGCGACGCTCGACCTGAGCGGCGCCGCGTCGCCGCAATCGACGGGCGCGATCTCGGGCGTGGCGGGTTCGACCGTGAACCTGGGCAACAACAACCTGACGCTCGGCGGGTCGGCCAGCGGCACGTACGCGGGCAACATCGCCGGCACGGGCGGCGTGACGATGTCGGGCACCGGCACGGAGACGTTGACGGGCAGCAATACGTACACGGGCGCCACCACGATCAACAGCGGCACGCTGGCGATCGGCGCGGGCGGCAGCCTGTCGGGAACGACACCCGTGAGCCTGACGGGTGCGGGCGCAACCTTCGACCTGAGCGGCGCGACGACGCCGCAGACGACGGGCACGCTGTCGGGCGTGGCCGGCTCGACGGTGAATCTCGGCGGCAACAACCTGACGCTCGGCGGCACGGGCAGCGGCACGTATGACGGCACGATCGCCGGCGCAGGCGGCAGCCTGACGCTGGCCGGCACGGGCACCGAAACGTTGAATGGCGCCAACACGTACACGGGCGGCACGAGCCTGACCGGTGGCGGCACGTTGATCGCGGGCAACGGCTCGGCGCTCGGCACGGGTACGCTGAACACGAGCGGCGTGGGCGGCACGCTCGGCACCAGCGTGGCCGGCACGACGCTGACCAACGCGGTGAACCTTGGCGCGGGGTCGACGCTGACTATTGGCGGTGCGAACGACCTGGGCCTGGGCGGCGCGATTTCCGGCAGCGGCAACCTCGCGGTGAATGGTCCGTCGACGACGACGCTTACTGGCGCCAACGCGTACACCGGCAACACGACGATCGGCAACGGCAGCACGCTGGCGGTCGGCGCGGGCGGCAGCCTGTCGGGCGGCAGCGCGGTCGATCTGGCCGGTGCGGGCGCGACGCTCGATCTGAGCGCGGCCACGACGCCGCAGGCGACGGGTGCGTTGTCGGGCGTGTCGGGTTCGACCGTGAACCTCGGCGGCAATGCGCTGACGCTCGGCGGTTCCGGCAGCGGCACGTACGGCGGCACGATCGCGGGCGCGGGCAGCCTCACGCTGGCGGGCACGGGCACCGAAACGCTGACCGGCACGAACACGTACACGGGCGGCACGAGTCTGACGGGCGGCGGCACGCTGCTGGCCGGCAACGGCTCGGCGCTCGGCACCGGTGCGGTGACGACGAGTGGCGCGGGCGGCTCGCTGGGCACGAGCGTGGCTGGCACGACGCTGACCAACGCGATCGATCTCGGCGCGGGTTCGACGCTGACGGTCGGCGGTGCGAACAATCTGGGCCTTGGCGGCGCGATCTCGGGCAGCGGCAATCTCGCGGTGAACGGCCCGTCGACGACGACGCTCACCGGCGCCGGCACGTACACCGGCAACACGACGATCGGCAACGGCAGCACGCTGGCCGTCGGCGCGGGCGGCAGCCTGTCGGCGGGCAGCGCGCTCGATCTCGCGGGCGCGGGGGCCACGCTGGACCTGAGTGCCGCGACGACGCCGCAGACGACGGGTGCGCTGTCGGGTGTGTCGGGCTCGACCGTGAATCTGGGCAGCAACACGCTGACGCTGGCCGGTTCCGGTAACGGAACGTATGGCGGCACCGTGGCCGGCACGGGCGGTTTGACGCTGTCGGGCAGCGGCACGCAAACGCTGACGGGCACCAACACGTACACGGGTGCGACGACGATCAACAGCGGCACGCTCGCGATCGGCGCGGGCGGCAGTCTGTCCGGCAGCAGCCCGCTGACGCTGACCGGTGCGGGCGCAACGTTCGACGTCAGCGGTGCGACCACGCCGCAAACGACGACCGCGCTGTCGGGCGTCGCGGGTTCGACGGTGAACCTCGGCGGCAACAACCTGACGCTCGGCGGGGCGGGCAGCGGCACGTTCGGCGGCACGATCGCCGGCGCGGGCGGCAGCCTCACGCTGGCGGGCACGGGCAGCGAAACGCTCACGGGCGCCAACACCTACACGGGCGGCACGAACCTGACGGGTGGCGGCACGCTGATCGCGGGCAGCAACACGGCGCTCGGCACGGGCGCGCTGAACACCGGCGGCGCGGGCGGCACGCTGGCCGCCGGCACGCCGGGCACGACGCTGACCAATGCGGTGAACCTCGGGACGGGGTCGACGCTGACGGTGGGCGGCACCCATAGCCTCGGCCTGAGCGGCCCGATCTCGGGCAGCGGCACGCTCGCGCTCGGCGGCCCCGCGACGACGACGCTTTCCGGCGCCAACACCTACACCGGCGGCACCAGCGTCACGGGCGGCGGCACGCTGGTGGCCGGAACGTCGACCGCACTTGGCAGCGGCACGCTGACTGTGGGCGGCAACGGCGGCACGCTCGGGACCAGCGTGCCCGGCACGACGCTCGCCAATGCCGTGAATCTCGGCACGGGTTCGACGCTGACGGTGGGCGGCGCGAACAGCCTCGGCCTGAGCGGGCCGATTTCGGGCGGCGGCAACCTGGCGGTGAGCGGCCCGTCGACGACGACCCTCAGCGGCGCGAACGCGTACACGGGCGGCACGACGATCGGCAACGGCAGCACGCTCGCGGTCGGCGGCAGCGGCAGCCTGTCGGCCGGCAGCGCGCTGACGCTGGCCGGCAACGGCGCGACGCTCGACGTCGGCGCGGCCACGACGCCGCAGACGACGAGCGCGCTGTCGGGCGCGGCAGGTTCGACCGTGAATCTCGGCGGCAATACGCTGACCGTGGCGGGTCCGACGGGTGGCACCTTCGGCGGCACGATCGCGGGCACCGGCGGCTTCGCAGTGCAGGGCGGCGGCACGCAGACGCTGACCGGCGCGAACACGTACACCGGCGGCACGACGATCGGCAGCGGCAGCGCGCTCGCGCTCGCCGGCGCAGGCAGTCTCGCGCCGACGAGCCCGGTGATTCTCGCGGGCAGCGGTGCGACGCTGAACCTGGCGGCTGCGGCCGCGCCGCAGGCGATCGGCACGTTGTCGGGTACGACCGGCTCGAACGTGAATCTCGGCAGCACACCGCTGACGGTCAACACCGCCGGCACCAGCACGTTCGCCGGCACGCTGTCGGGTACCGGCCCGCTGACGCTGGCCGGCACGGGCGCGCAGGTGCTGAGCGGCACGAACACGCTGTCGGGGCCGACCGCCGTGACGGGCGGCACGCTCGCCGTCACCGGTTCGCTGGCCAACTCGCCGGTGACGGTCGGCAACGGCGCGACCGTCACCGGGACGGGCACGATCGGCGGCCTGGTCGTATCGGGCGGCGGCACCGCATCGGTCCTCCAGCTCGGGCAGCCGCTGAAGGTCGCGGGCAACGCGACCTTCCAGCCCGGCTCGACGCTGCAGGTCGGCGCCACGCCGCAACAGAGCGGCGGCCTCGACGTGACCGGCTCCGCCACGCTCAACGGTGGGTCGGTACAGGTCGTCGCGGCGACCGGGCAATACCAGCCGGGCAAGCTCTACACCATCGTGAATGCCGGCGCGGGCGTGCAAGGGCAGTTCAGCGCGGTGAACTCGACGTATGCGTTCCTCACGCCGACGCTCACGTACAACCCGGCGCAGGTGCTGATGTCGCTGGCGCCGAACGGCACGCCGTTCTCGTCGGTCGCGACGACGCCCGACGGGCAAGCGGTGGCGGGCGCGGTCGGCACGCTCGGCGCCGGCAACCCGCTGTTCGATACGGTGCTGACGTCGGATGCGCCGACCGCGAACCGCGCGTTCACGCAACTGGCCGGCGATCTGTATCCGAGTACGCGAAGCGTGCTGCTGTCGGATAGCCGCTACGTGCGCGACGCGGTGCTCGATCGTGCACGGCTCGGTTCGCAGCCGGGCGGGGCGCTCTGCGGATGCGAGGCGCCGGTGTCGGCGGACGATCACGCGGCGGCGCTCGACCGGCGCATGGCCGCGGAGAACGGCTGCACGCCGGCCAAGTCGTACAAGCCCGCGGTGTGGGGCCGGCTGTACGGCTCGCATAGCCGGTTCGACGGCGACGGCGTCGCTTCGATCGATCGCAACCTGTACGGCTTCATCGTCGGTACGGATGCGGAAGTCAGCAGCCACTGGCGCGTCGGTATCGCGGGCGGCGCGTCGCGCAGCCAGCTCAATACCGACCAGAACGAGTCGGCGAAGGTCAACGGCGGGACGATCGCGCTGTACGCCAGCGGCCGATACGACGCGTGGAACGTGCGCGGCGGCGTGTCGCAGTCGTGGTACCGCGTGCATAGCGCGCGCAATCCGTCGTTCGGCAGCTTCGCCGATCACGATACCGCGAGCTACGACGCGAGCGCGACGCAGGTGTTCACCGAGATCGGCTACTCGACGGCGATTCGCAACGTCGCGCTCGAACCGTTCGTCGGGCTCGCGTATGCGAGCCTGCACGCCGGCGGCTTCAAGGAGAACGGCGGCGCGGCGGCGCTGCAGGGCGATTCCGACACGACCGGCCTCGGCTTCTCGACGCTCGGCGTGCGGGCGTCGACGGACGTCGCGGTCACGACGAAGGGCAAGATCACGACCTTCGGCACGATTGGCTGGCGGCATGCGTTCGGCAACACGCAGCCGGGTTCGACGCTGTCGTTCGCGAGCGGCGGCGCACCGTTCAGCGTGGTCGGCGTGCCGATCGCGCGCGATGCGGCCGTGCTCGAGGTCGGTGTCGATGCGGCCGTGACGAAGAACCTGTCGATCGGCCTGTCGTATAGCGGCCAGCTCGGCGGCAACATCAGCGATCACGCGCTGTACGGCAATCTGCTGTGGAAGTTCTAAAGGGAGGGCGGCGGCCGCTTGCGATGAAGTCGTCGTGAGCGGCCGATCGTTTGTCGATGGTTCGATGATGGTGGGTTTTCAGATTCGCATTACAGAAGTTTCGTGATGCGACCGACGCCACGTCGTTCATTCCCGACGCATACGCCGCACGCCGCATGCACAAGCGCGTGCGTATCGAACCGTCAGTCCGGCGCCGTCCCGGTCGATTCGCGCACGACGAGCTCGGGCGCGCCGATCGTATGCACGGCCACGGCCGGCTCGATTCCGTCGATCATGTCGAGCGTCAGCGCGATCGCCCGCGCGGCGATCTGCGCGGTCGGGAACCGCACCGTGGTCAGCGCGGGACGGAACTGGTGGGCGAGCTGGATATCGGTCATGCCGACGACCGACAGATCGGCCGGCACGCGCAGGCCGAGATCGGCGGCGGCCTGCATCGCGCCGATCGCCATCAGGTCGTTGGTCGCGAACAGCGCGGTGAGGCCAGGCTGCTGCCGCAGCAACGCGGCGGCCGCTTCGTAGCCGCCTTCGATCGAGTCGTGCGCCGATACGGTCGTCAGCGCATTCGCGGGGTGGCCGCGCGCCGCGAGTTCGTCGGCGAAACCGCGCAGCCGCACCGACTGCGGACCGCCCGACCCCTTGCCGACGAGCGCGCCGAACGCGCGATGTCGCAGCCCGGACAAATGCGCGGCCGCCAGCGCGCCCGCCGCCGCGAAATCGACGGTCACGCACGGCAGCGTACGCGACGCATGCACGTGTTCCCACATGCACAGCACGATCGATGCGCCGTGACGCGCGATGTCGGCGAGTTCCGCTTCGGCGAGATCGGTGTTCATCACGATCGCACCGGCCGCGAGCGTCCCCGCGATCCGCTCGAGGTAGTTGCGGGTGATCGCCGGATCGTCGTCGGTATTGGACACGAGCAGGTAATGGCCGCGCTTGCGCGCCTCGCGCTCGGCTGCCAGCACGAATTCCGGATAGAACGGGTTCGTGATGTTCGACAGCATCAGCGCGAGCGTCGACGTGCGGCCCTCGGCGAGCGCGCGCGCGGTCAGGTTCGGCCGGTAGCCGAGTTCGCGGATCGCCGCCATCACGCGTTCGACGGTCGCCGGCTTCACCTTCTGCGGATTGCGCAGCACGTTCGAGACGGTCGCCGCCGTGACGTTCGCGCGCTGCGCGACTTGCGCGAGCGTCACCATACGCGGCCTCCGATCGGCCGGCTGGCGTGATGCAGCGGAAGTGAAGCGGGAGAGTGTCTGCTCATATTCTGGGAGTGCGTCCCACAAGTTGCACGGGGACAGCCAATACGCTAATTTCTCGACACATCAGAGGAAGGAGACGACATGGTACGGCGAAGCGGGCGAATCGCGCCATCAAAATTTAAGCGTTTAAATTTTCCGATCCGATGCGTGTGACGGACGACAGGAGAGCGCGATGACCGCCATTTCAATGAAGGACGTCTCGAAGCGCTACGGCGACCATGCGCCGGTGCTGCGCGACGTGAACCTCGAGATCGCGTCGCACGAATTCTGCGTGTTTCTCGGTCCGTCGGGCTGCGGAAAATCCACGCTGTTGCGGATGATCGCCGGGCTCGAGGACGTGACCGAGGGCGAGCTGCGGATCGGCGGCGCACGGATGAACGACACGCCGCCCGCGGAGCGCGGCGTCGCGATGGTGTTCCAGAGCTATGCGCTGTTTCCGCACATGACCGTGTTCGACAACATCGGTTTCGGGTTGCGGATCGCCGGCACGCCGAAGGACGAGATCCGCCGCCGCGTGACCGAGGCCGCGCGTGTACTGCAGCTCGAAGCGCTGCTCGATCGCAAGCCGAAGGCGTTGTCCGGCGGGCAGCGGCAGCGCGTCGCGATCGGCCGTGCGATCGTGCGCGAACCGCGCGTGTTTCTGTTCGACGAGCCGCTGTCGAATCTCGACGCGACGCTGCGCGGCCAGACGCGGGTCGAAATCGCGCGGCTGCACGCGCGCTTCACGCAATCGAGTTCGGTCTACGTCACGCACGACCAGATCGAGGCGATGACGCTGGCCGACCGGATCGTGCTGCTGCATGCGGGC
Source organism: Burkholderia anthina (assembly GCF_001547525.1). Lineage (GTDB taxonomy): Bacteria > Pseudomonadota > Gammaproteobacteria > Burkholderiales > Burkholderiaceae > Burkholderia > Burkholderia semiarida. The sequence goes on along the minus strand of NZ_CM003769.1, from coordinate 232,101 downwards.
GACGACGTCGCGCGCTTCGGCAGCATCGCGCAGGCCGGTGCGCCGCTCGAGCTGTATCACCGGCCGGCCAACCGCTTCGTCGCGGGCTTCATCGGCTCGCCGCGGATGAATTTCCTGCCGGCCGTCGTCGAGGCGGGCGAGGTGCACGGCTGCCGGCTGACGCTGGAAGGCACCGGCGAAACGCTGACGCTGCGCGATCGCGCGTTGCCGCGCCACGTCGGCCGCGGTGCGCGCGTGACGCTCGGGATTCGTCCCGAGCACCTGATGCTCGCCGCGTCCGCCGATGCCGGCTTGCCGTCGATCGTGCGCGACATCGCGCTCGTCGAGCAGCTCGGCGAAGCCGCATACGTGCATCTCGACCAGCCCGACGGTGTGCCGCTACTCGCGAAATTGCCGGGGCAGGCCGCGTTGCGGCGCGGCGAACGGCATGCGTTTCTCGTGCCGCCGTCGAGTTGCCATCTGTTCGACGAAGCCGGCATCGCGTTGCCGGCCCTTCACGCCGAAGCGGCGTTCGCGTAGCGGCGCCATGCCGACCGGCCGCGTGCGACGCGGCATTCAACACACCAATATCAGGAGACAACGATGAGACTTCGTGCGAGCCGACTGCTGCTTGCCCTGACGACTGCCGCGGCGTGCGCCGCGGGCGCGGCCGACGCGGGCACGCTGAAAGTGAACGTTGCCGCGCGCGGCAACCAGCGCGCGACGTGGCAGGCCGCGTTCGACCAGTTCCACAAGGCGAATCCGGATATCGACCTGAAGGTCAGCTACGTCGGCGAGGAGGCGTACAAGGTGCAGATGTCCGGCTGGCTCGCGACCGATCCGCCGGACGTGCTGAGCTGGAACAACGGCGAGCGGCTCGCGTATTTCGCGAAGCGTGGGCTGATCGAGGATCTGAGCGCGGACTGGCAGAAGAACGGCTGGAACGACACGTATGCGTCCGTCAAGCAGTCGTCGACCTACGGCGGCAAGCTCTACAGTTTGCCGCTCGGCTATGACGCGTACGGGCTGTTCTATCGCAAGGACCTGTTCGAGAAGGCCGGCATTCACGGCGAGCCGGCCGACTGGCCGCAGTTTCTCGACGCGTGCCGCAAGCTGAAGGCGGCCGGCATCGCGCCGATCGCGGTGGCCGCGCGCGATGCATGGACGCTCGCCGCGTGGTTCGACTACCTCGACCTGCGGATCAACGGCTATGCGTTCCACCAGAAGCTGATGGCCGGCGACGTCGCCTATACCGATCCGCGCGTGCGGGCCGTGTACGCAGCATGGAAGAAGCTGATCGACGACAAGTATTTCATCGACAACGCATTGTCCTACGACGTCGATTCGCTGAGCCCGCTGATCGTCAACGGTCAGGCCGCGATGACGCTGATGGGCACCTGGTATTCGGCAGGACTGCTGAGCGCGACGCGCAACCCGATCAGCTTCTTCCGCTTTCCGGTGATCGACGCGTCGGTGCCGCTTGCCGAGGACGGCCCGGTCAACGTGCTGATCGTGCCGGCGAAAGCGCACAACAAGGCCGATGCGCGACGCTTCCTCGCGTTCATGGGGCAGCCGGCGGTCAGCGGCGAGTTCGCGAAGGGGATGGGGCAACTGCCGTCGAACAACAAGGCGCCGGAGCCGCAGGACCCGATCTCGAAGATCGGATTCCATACGCTCGCGACGACGCCGGGCGGCATCGCGCAGTTCTACGATCGCGACATGACGAAGGAAATGGCGGACGAGGGGATGAAGGCGATGCAGCAGTTCCTGTCCGACCCGACGCAGCTCGATGCGATCCTGCAGCGCCTCGAGCAGACCCGCAAGCGCATCTACCGGAAGTAATGCGCCGCGCGGCCGGGCCGGCGAGGATGTCGGCCCCGTGCTGCGTCGTCACCGTCACGTTCGTTTCATCGAAGGTCATCTCATGTCAATCAGCCTGTCCGAAAGCGCCGCGCGCCGCGATGCCGGCCCACGGCGGCCTGCGCGCGCGTCGCTCGCGCGGCGGCGCAATCGCGCGGCCCTGTGGTTCGTGCTGCCGGGTTTCGCGCTCTTCACCGTGTTCGTGCTGTACCCGATCGTCAGCAGCATCTGGCTGAGCTTCCATCAGTGGGACGGGATGACGCCGATGACGTTCGCCGGACTCGACAACTATCGCGAGCTGCTGCAGTCCGATACGTTCACCGTCGCGCTGAAGAACAACGTGTTGTGGCTCGCGCTGTTCCTCGCCGCGCCGCCGCTCGGCCTCGCGCTCGCGCTGTACCTGAACCAGAACGTGTTCGGCATCCGGCTCGTGAAGTCGCTGTTCTTCGCGCCGTTCGTGCTGCCGGGCGTCGTCGTTGGCCTCGTGTTCTCGTGGTTCTACGACCCGACGTTCGGGCTGCTGAAGCTGATCGTCGGGCACGGAATCCCGGTGCTCGGCGATCCGCGCTATGCGACCTACGGCGTGATCGTCGCCGCGCTGTGGCCGCAGATCCCGTTCTGCATGATCCTGTACCTGACCGGGCTCACCGGCATCAACGGCGAGATCGTCGAAGCGGCGCGGATGGAAGGCGCGCGCGGCTTCACGCTGCTGTGGCACGTGATCCTGCCGCAACTGCGGCCCGCGACGTTCATGGCGGTCGTGCTGACCGTGATCGGCGCGCTGCGCAGCTTCGACCTGATCTCGGTGATGACGGGCGGCGGCCCGTTCGACAGCTCGACCGTGCTCGCGTACTTCATGGTCGACCAGGCGATCAAGTACTACCGCGAAGGCTATTCGGCCGCGATCGCGGTCGTGCTGTTCGCGATCATGCTCGTCTATATCGTGTGGCAGCTGCGCAAGCTGGTGCGCGTCGAATCGTAAGGATCGCAAATGTATCCGATGCCCGTGTCCCGCTGGGGACGTCCCGCCCGCCTGCTGTACCGGCTGTCGCTGCCGTGTGCGCTCGCGCTGTGGCTCGTGCCGCTGCTCGCGGTGCTCGTCACGTCGATCCGCTCGACCGACGAGATCATGGCCGGTCATTACTGGAGCTGGCCGAAGCAGTTCGCGCTCGTCGACAACTACGGCGCCGCGCTCACGCAGACGCCGATGCTCCACTACTTCGCGAACAGCCTCCTGATCACGGTGCCGTCGGTCGCCGCGTCGATCCTGCTCGCGTCGCTCGCCGGGCACGCGCTCGCGAACTACCGGTTCCGCGGCAATCTCGTGCTGCTCGGGCTGTTCGTCGCCGGCAACTTCGTGCCGATCCAGATCCTGATGATCCCGGTGCGGCAGATCATGCTCGCCGTCGGCCTGTACAACACCGTATGGGCGCTCGTGCTGTTCCACACCGCGTTCCAGACCGGCTTCTGCACGCTGTTCCTGCGCAACTTCATCCGCGAGCTGCCGTTCGAGCTGATCGAGGCCGCGCGCGTCGAGGGCGCGTCCGAGTGGGCGATCTACTGGCGCGTCGTGCTGCCGCTCGTGCGGCCCGCGCTCGCGGCGCTCGCGATCCTCGTGTTCACGTTCGTGTGGAACGACTACTTCTGGGCACTGTGCCTCACGCAAGGCGACGACGCGGCGCCGATCACCGTCGGCGTCGCCGCGCTGAAAGGGCAGTGGACGACCGCCTGGAACATCGTGTCGGCAGGCTCCGTGCTCGCCGCGCTACCGTCGGTGCTGATGTTCTTCGCGATGCAGAAGCACTTCGTCGCAGGGCTCACGTTCGGCGCGACCAAGGGCTGACCCGTCCATCCTCTTTCTCCAAGGAATCCACGATGCACCTCGGCGTTTGCTACTACCCCGAACACTGGCCGCGCGAACAATGGGATCGCGATGCGCGGCGCATGGCCGAACTGGGCCTGACGCGCGTGCGGATCGCCGAATTCGCGTGGAGCCGGATGGAGCCGGAGCCCGGCCGCTACGACTGGACATGGCTCGACGACGCGATCGACACGCTCGCACGCCAGCAGTTGAAGATCGTACTCGGCACGCCGACCGCCGCGCCGCCGAAGTGGCTCGTCGATCGTCATCCGGAGATTCTGCCGGTGGGTGTCGATGGCGCGGTGTGGCAGTTCGGCTCGCGTCGCCATTACGACATCGCGAGCCCCGTGTATCGCGAGCACTGCGTGCGCATCGCCGACGCGATGGCGCGGCGCTACGGCGCGCATCCGGCGGTGATCGCGTGGCAGACCGACAACGAACTCGGCTGTCACAACACGTTGCCGAGCTATACACAGGCGGCACTCCAGGGTTTCCGCACGTGGCTCGCCACGCGTCATGGCGATATCGACGCGCTGAACCGCGCGTGGGGCAACGTGTTCTGGAGCATGGAATATCGCGGCTTCGACGAGATCGAACTGCCGCGTCATACGCCGACCGACGCGAATCCCGCCCACCTGCTCGACTTCCGGCGCTATCAGTCCGACGAGGTCGCGCGGTTTCATGCCGCGCAGGTCGACGCGATCCGTCCGCACGCGCCGGGTCGCGACGTGCTGCATAACTTCATGGGTTTTTTCGCCGAGTTCGATCATTACGCGTTCGCACGCGGCGGCCTCGACGTCGCCGCGTGGGACAGCTATCCGGTGCCGCGCACTGAAGTGCTGCCGCTCGATGAAGCGGACAAGCAACGCTGGGCCCGCACCGGGCATCCGGACGTGTCGGCGTTCTCGCACGACCTGTATCGCGGGGTGGGCAACGGCCGGATGTGGGTGATGGAGCAGCAGGCGGGGCCCGTCAACTGGGGGCCTTACAACCCGGTGCCGCACGCGGGCGCGGTGCGGCTGTGGACGTGGGAAGCGTTTGCGCACGGCGCGGAGCTCGTGTCGTATTTCCGGTGGCGGCAGTATCCGCATGCGCAGGAGCAACTGCATTCGGGACTCAACGCGCCGGACGACCGGCTGTCGCCGGGCGGTCACGAAGTGGCGCGCGTCGCACGCGAGATCGCCGCGCTGGATCCCGCGCTCGTCGCCGGCGAGCGTGACACGGCCCGCGTCGCGCTGCTGTTCGACTACGAGGCCGACTGGATGATCCGGATCCAGCCGCACGGCGCCGATTTCGACTATCAACAGCACGTGTTCGACTGGTATCGCGCGCTGCGCGAGCTGGGCCTCGACGTCGATATCGTCGCGGCTGGCGCCGATGTGTCGCGTTATGCGTTCGTCGTCGCGCCGACGCTGCCGGTCGTCACGGATCGCATCGTCGAGCAGGCCGCGAGCGGACACGCCCACTGGCTGTTCGGGCCGCGCACGGGTTCGCGCACCGCGGAATTCGCGATCGCGCCGGGTCTCGCACCCGGCAAGCTGCGCAACGTGCTACCGGTGCGGATTGGCCAGGTCGAGTCGCTGCGGCCGTCGCTCGCGCCGCGTGTGTCGTTCGACGGCGTCGATGGTCATGCGCTGAAATGGCGCGATCACGTCGATATGGACGCGGCGCCGGGCGTCGACGTACTGGCCGCATGCGACGACGGTGTGCCGGCGCTCGTGCGGCGCGCTCACGTGACGATGGCGACTGCCTGTTTCGATCGGACGCTGTTGCGCGCGATCGTTGCCCGCTGCGCACGCGATGCGGGGTTGCAAGCGTACGCGCTGCCGGACGGTGTGCGGTTGCGTCGACGCGGGCGCGTCACGTTCGCGTTCAACTACGGTGACACGCCATGCATGCTGCCCGCGCCGGGCGGTGCGCGCTTCGTGCTCGGCAGCCGCGACCTCGGCGCGGTCGACGTGGCCGCCTGGGTCGAGCCGGACTGACGCGATGCAGTCGTTGCGGTCGCCGCGGTTGCATGTCGCGCGCCTTGCGGGAATCGCGTACTTCGTGCCGCTGTCCGCGGCGGCGCTGATGCTCGGCGTCGCGATGTCGTTCACCGCGCCGTACCTGTCGCTGTTCGGCGTCGAGGCGGTGGGGATGTCGCCGTTTCTGGCCGGCGTCTTCCTGACGCTGATCGCGGCGAGCGGCGTCGTCGCGAGCACGTGGGCCGGACGCTGGTCCGATCGTCGCGACCGGCACCGGCCGCTGCTCGTGGTGTCGCTCGCGGCTGCCGCGCTCGGCTTTGCGCTGCTGTGCGTGCTGCGCGCGCATGGGCCGGTGATCGCCGCCGGCACGATCCTGCTCGGCGCGGGCGCCGTGTCGCTGTCGCAGATCTTCTCGTTCGCACGCGCGGTGCTGCCCGTCGCCGACGATGCACAGCGCGAGCTTGCATCGGCCGCGCTGCGCACGATGCTGTCGATCGCGTGGGTGTTCGGTCCCGCGCTCGGTGCGCTGATGCTCGCGCAGACGGGTTTTACCGGACTCTTTCTTGCGGCTTCCGCGGGCTTCGTCGCATGCGCGGCGATCGTCGCACGGATTCCGGAGCCGGCGCGGCGGCCCGCGGCCGTGCACGTGCGGGCAATGGACCGCGCCGGGCCACCGCCTGAAGATGCGCGTGCGGCGATGGCCGTCGCGCCGCGCGCCAGCGTGCTGCGCACCCTCGTCGCGCTCACGCTGATCGGGCTCGCGGCGAACGCGACGATGATCGTGCTGCCGCTCTATATCGTGCGCGCGCTCGGCGGCACGCCGGCGAACGTGTCGGCCGCGCTCGGGCTGGCCGCGCTGCTCGAGATTCCGATGATGCTGTGGCTCGGCATGCGCTCGACGCGCCTCGACAAGGCGCGCTGGCTGACCGCGTGCGCGCTCGTGCATGCCGCATATTTCATCGGGCTCGCGGCGGTGACGCGCGCGAACCTGATCCTGCCGCTGCAACTGCTGAGCGCATGCGTGGTCGCGATCACGTCGTGTCTCGGGATGACGCGCGTGTGCGACCTGATGCCCACGCGCCCCGGCACCGCGACCGCGATGTTCTTCAGCACGGCGCGGGTCGGCTCGATCGCATCGGGGGTGCTGTCGGGCGCGTGCGTCGATCTGTTCGGCTATCGCGCGACGTTCGCCGGATGCTGCGGGATCGCGCTCGTGGCGTGCGCGCTGCTCGCCGTGGATGCGTACGGCGAGCGGGGCGGCGCCGACGGTGAGAGCGGTACGGGCAGTGCGCGCCGCGGCTTCGATTCACCGCACTGACGCGGCATGCGCCGGTGCGGTGAAGCAGCGATGCCGTGACGCGTCAGCGCTGCCGGAACGCGTCGAGCGACGGCAGTGCGTGACCGTGGAAATCGAACAGCGTGTTGTTGTCCCATTGGTCGCCCGCACCGAGCTTCCAGCCGACACCCGGCGTCGGAATCCATTCCGGCTCCCACCAGAATACGCCCTTGCCGCGATTGCCCGGCACGCCCTTCACGATATCGACGACCGCCGCGAGGAATTGCGCCTGGCCGGCCGGCGACGGCGGGAAGGTCGTCGATCCGGTGTTCGTCATCGCGTTCGGCTCCGAATCGCCGTCGCTCGTGGTCCACGGATAGGCGGTCTCCACGACGATCAGCTCCTTGTCGTAACGCACCGCGAGATCGTTCGCGTTGTTGCGCAGATCGTCGAGCGCGCCTTGCCATTGCGGGTAGTACGACAGGCCGATCACGTCGAACGCGACGCCGCGCTGCGTCGCGCTGTCGAACCACCAGCGGCTCTTGCCGTTGTCGCCGCCGCTGTCGATGTGCAGCATCACCTTGATGCGCGGATCGACGGCCTTCACCGCGTCGTGGCCGGTTTTCAGCAACTGCGCGAGGTTGTCCCACTGGTCGTAGCGGCCGAGCGGCCACAGCATGCCGCCCGTGATCTCGTTGCCGATCTGCACCCACTCCGGGCGCACGCCGGCGCGTTGCAGCCGGCGCAGCACGTCGGTCGTGTACGCCGACAGCAGCGCGCAGGTTTCGGTCAGGCTCTTGCCGGCCCATGCATGCGGCGGATACTGCTTGCCGGGGTCGGCCCACCAGTCGCTGTAGTGGAAGTCGATCAGGATGCGCATGCCGAGCGCGGCTGCGCGCTGCGCGAGCGCAACGGCGTGCGCGGCATTGTTGTAGCCCGCTGCAGCGCTCTGGTTCGCGGGGAAGAAATCCGGATTGCCGGGATCGTTCCAGACCTTGATCCGGATCGAGTCGACGCCGTGCGCGCGGAGAATCTTCAGGCAGTCGCGCGGCGCGCCGCCGCGGTCGAAGAAGGCCGCGCCATGCGCTTCGAGTTCCGGCAACGTCGAGATGTCGGCCCCCATCGCGAATGGGCTCGCCGCCGCACGGCGCGGTGCGGGTTGTGCGAAGGCGGGCAGCGGGCCAGCCAGGTCGAGGCACGCAAGCGCCGCGCTCGACATGCTCCAGCGCAGCATCGATCGTCTGTTCATCGTCATCCTCCGTGTGATGGACCCCATCGGACGCGGGGTCGGCTTCTGGGTGTTTAAGCGCTTAAATTCTGACCCGCGATACGAGGTCGAATGGAGCGTAGCGCACCTGTCGCCGCCGATGCAAAGAACGCACGCGTTGCCTACTATCTGGCGCGCGCCGTCGCGCACCGCGCCTCATCGCACCGCGGCCCGACGCATGGAACGTTTGGCGCGGACGCGGCCGTCGGCGTGCATCGGGCACCGCACGCGGTCAGCGTGGTCACCGCGATCGGCGAGCGCGTGGCATGCGCGCCGCGCTACGACCGGTCGCGATTCCGGGCGCGCGTCGCGCCCGTGATGACCGCGATGCCGAACAGGATGACGGCCACGATCTCGATGACGTACTGCGCGACATGCAGCGTCATCAAACCCCAGGCGACGCCGCCGATGAAAATGATCCATCCCACCAGATAGATAAGCAGGGTCATCGCTTTTCTCCTTGCAGTGTTGGCCCATGGCGCCGGTTACCGGGCATGCAAGATTTACCGGGCGCACACGGCGGGCGCGATGAAGGGCGCGAGCCGGCAGAACCGGAGCATATTGCGCGCCTGCCCGCGCGGTGCCCGCGCGGTGCCCGGACGGCATGCCCGATGCCCGCGGCGCGCCGAGCATTTCATTCGATTACCGCATCATGCGCATGCAGCCCGAGCCGCGCCATCAGCCGCCCGGCATCGAACGGCGCCTGCGTTTTCGTGTCGTTGTCGAAATAACAGTACACGTCGCGCGTCTGCGCACGCGGCGGTTGCAGCGCCGGTGCGGCGAGACGCGCATCGTCGGGCTGCGTGCCACGGCTCCACGCTTCGATTCTGCGCGCCCATCGTTCGAGCGCCGCATCGGCGTATTCGCCCGAATACTTCGTTTCGGTGCCGTGCAGCCGGATGTAGACGAACCGCGCGCTCAGATCCTCGAACTGCGGCCACGCCTCGGTCGAATCCGACACGACGAGCGCGACCTTGTGGCGGCGCAGCAGCTTCACGAACGCCGGGTCCACGAAGCTGTCGTGGCGGACTTCCACCGCATGACGCAACGGCCGCTTGCGGTCGATCCGCAAATACGGCTCGCGCACCCGCCCGTCGTGCCGGCGGGCGAGTGCGAGCGCGGCCTCCGTGTCGTGCGGCAGCAGGCTCAGGAAGCGTTCCATGTGCGCCGGGTCGAAGCGTAGCGACGGCGGGAACTGCCACAGCAGCGGCCCGAGTTTCTCCTTCAGCGCGAACAAGCCCTGAGCGAAAAAATTCGCGCACGCGATCGTGGCCGTTTCGTCGCGAAAGCGGAGCATGTGCGTCAGGTAGCGCGAGCCTTTCACGCTGAATACGAATCCGGGCGGTGTGTCGGCGTACCAGCGCCGCCAACTGTCGGGCGCTTGCAGGCTGTAGTGCGTGCCGTTGATCTCGATCGTCTGCATCCGGCCCGACGCGTACCGCAGCTCGGCCGCCTGCTTCAGGTCGTCCGGATAGAACGTGCCCCGCCAGCCTGCGTAGCGCCAGCCCGAAATGCCGATGTGAATTTTGCCGGATGTGCGTGTCACGTCGATGCCCGGCTGCGCCGGGGTGCTTGATGCGATCGCGGCGAGGCGCAAGATGCGTGCCGCGGCGCGGGCCGCCTGCGCGCGACGGGGTATGGGTTGCGCCGGCGGCCGGTGCGGCGGGCCACCGGCGCGAACCGGCGACCGCGATGACGCCGCCGCCCGCGCGATCGACAATGCGCCACTTTGAACCGGCGGGGAGTGCCGACCGGATTATTTTTTAAAGACCGCGCCACGTTCGGCCGGTATGATCGCTGCGCTCGCGAACGACGCGATCGGCCCGTGCTTGCCGGGCGACGCGGCAGCGGCATCGCGAGCACGACAATCACGACATCATCGGGCGGCCCTCCGGCGACATACGGTCCGCCGATCCGGCAGAACGGGCCAACCCAGCACGACGGAGTATCGACACGATGTGGACGGAGACAGGAGCGCGGCGGCGCGCGCGGGCGATCGCGGCCGGCGGGGCATTGTGCGTGGCCGCCGCGGGCGGCGCGCACGCGCAGTCATCGGCGCCGGGCGCCGCGGCGGCGGCCGTGCTGCCGGCCATCGACGTGCGAGGGCCGACGGACGCTTCGTCCGTCGGGCTCGTCGGGCGGCGCACCGCCACCGGCACGAAGACCGACACGCCGATCGAAGAGATTCCGCAAACGATCAACCTCGTGACCGCGCAACAGATCGACATGACCGGCGCGGCCGACCTGAACCAGGCGTTGCGCTACGTGCCGGGTTTCGCGACGTTCGGCGCCGACAGCCGCACCGACTGGTATGCGGCATTGCGCGGCTTCACGCCGACGCTGTACGTCGACGGGCTGCCGGCGCCGGACACGGCCGTGATCGCGAACTGGCGGGTCGATCCGTACACGATCGATTCGATCGCGGTGCTGCGCGGGCCGACGTCGGTGCTGTACGGCGCAGGCGAGCCGGGCGCGATCGTCGACGCGCACACGAAGCTGGCCAACGGCGAGCGCGTGCGCGAAGCCGGCGTGCAGATCGGCAACGATGCGCGCAAGCAGGCCATGCTCGACGTCGGCGACAGGCTCGACCCGGACGGCAAGTATGCGTACCGGTTCGTCGGCGTCGCGCGCGACGGCAATGCGGTGACCGGCCCGAACGGCGACCGGCGCGTCGCGCTCGCGCCGTCGTTCCGGTGGCGGCCGAACGCCGACACGTCGCTGACGTTCTCCGCGACGTTCCTGCAGGATAGCGGCGACATCTCGTCGAACTTCCTGCCCGCGTCGGGCACGGTGCTGCCGAACCCGAACGGCCGCCTGTCGCAGGACCTCTACATGGGCGACCCGTCGTTCAACGACTATCGCAAGAAGCAATGGTCGCTCGGCTACGCGCTGGAACACCGCGTGAACGCGATCTGGACGCTGCATCAGGACGTGCGCTGGTCGCACCTGTCGCTCGACGACGCGACGGTGTTCGGCAACGGCCTCGCGCCGCGCAGCACGACGAACATGATGCGTTTCGCGGGGCTGTTCCAGCTCAACTACAGCCGGCTCGACGTCGACAATCACGCGCAGGCGCGCTTCGGCACGGGGCCGCTCGAACACACGCTGCTGTTCGGCGTGCAATTCGACCGGCAGACGACGACCAACAGCGTATGGCTCGCGCTCGCCCCGTCGCTCGACCTGTATCACCCCGTCTATCGGCCGGTGACGGCTGCGATCTTCGCCGGGCCGACGTCGCTCGGCCACGTCGATCAGTACACGGCGATGAACTCGGTTGGCGTGTACGCGCAGGACCAGATCCGCTGGCGGCGCTGGACGCTGACGCTCGGCGGCCGCGAGGATTTCGTGAATGCGCGCTTCGACGACCGCACCGCCGGCACGCATGCCCAGCAGGACGTCAGTGCGTTCTCCGGGCGCGTCGGGCTCACCTATCGCGGCGACGCCGGGTTGTCGCCGTACGTCAGCTATTCGACGTCGTTCGATCCGGTCATCGGCGTGCGGATGTTCGGCGGCGGCCTGCCGAAGCCGACGCGCGGCGCGCAGACGGAGGCCGGGCTGCGCTGGGAGCCGCCCGGCCGGAACCTGATGCTGAATGCGGCCGTGTATCAGATCGACCAGACCAACGTCGTGACGCCGACGCCGGTGAATCTCGACCCGAGCGCCACGACGTCGGTGCAGACCGGCAAGGTGCGCTCGCGCGGCATCGAGCTGAGCGCGGTCGGCAAGGTGACGCGCGAGCTGTCGATCGTCGCGTCGTATGCGTATCAGGACGTCAAGAACGTGCAGGCGAACGACGCGTCGCTGAACCACTGGCCGGTGTCCGTGCCGCTGCCGCGGCAGATGGCGTCGATGTGGGCCGACTGGACCTGGCGCACGGGCGCGCTGGCGGGCCTCGGCGTCGGCGGCGGCGTGCGCTACCAGAGCGCGTCGGCCGGCGCACCCGACAATTCGCTGACGGTGCCGAGCGCGACGCTTTACGACCTCGCGATCCATTACGACCTGCCGCGCTGGCGTTTCGCGGTGAACGTCGCGAACCTGTTCGACCGGCGCTACGTGAGCGGCTGTCAGTCGTATGCCGTATGCGTGTTCGGCAACGAGCGGACCGTGCTGGCCAGCGCGAAGTACAACTGGTAGGCGTGACCGTGCCGCATCGGGCCTACGCGCGGCGTTGCGGCTGCCGGGTAGCGGCGCGCGCGCCCGTATCGCGCTGGCGCCGCCATTCGGTCGGCGTGATGCCGAACCGTTCGCGGAACGCGGTCGCGAAATTGGCCGGCGTGGAAAAGCCGATTTCCTTCGCGATGCTGGCGATGCTGAGCGTGGTCGAATCCAGCAGATCCTGCGCGATGCGCAGCCGTTCGTAGCGCAGATATTCGAACACCGTCTGGCCGAGATTGTCGCGAAACGCACGCGACAGGCGCTTCTCGTGCGTGCCGACCGCGCGCGCCAGTTCCTCCACCGTCGGCGGATCGTTCAGCCGGCGCGACAGGTGGCGAATGGCCGCGCGCACGATGATGTCGTCGTCCTTGCCGCCGGCGAACGGGTTTTCCGCCGGTTCCGGGTCGGCCGGCCGTTCGCGTCGCGTCCGCGAGAGCTGCACGCGAATCCGCGCGATCACCTCCGCTGGCTCGAACGGCTTCACCACGTAGTCGACGCCGCCGATCTCGAGCCCCTCGAGCCGCTCGTGCAATGCGCCGGCCACGGTCAGGAAGATGACGGGGATCGCGCACGTCAGCGGATCGGCGGCCAGCAGGCGGCACGCGGTGAAGCCGTCCATGCGCGGCATGCGCACGTCCATCAGGATCAGGTCGGGCATCAGCGCCTGCGCGCGCTGGCACGCCTGCGCGCCATCGAATGCGATGCTGATCCGGCATCCCGTGCTGCGCAGGATGTCGGTCAGCAACCGGAGCTGGTCGGGTTGATCGTCGACGATCAGGATATGCGCGTCGCTCAATGCGGAGATCGATGAAGGCATCGTGCACCTGTGGTGAAAAGGCGGTTGGCTGCGTTTCCGTGGGTGGCCTGCCCGGTGCGGAGGAAACGTCGGAGCCCGCTCTGTGGCGATGCATCCGTCGCATCGCACGCTCGCATCGATTCCGGCACGGGCGGACCCGCGCGGCACGCAACCGTTCGACGTATCGCGCGGCGTTCGCTGTCTGGATCGCCGAGCCGGTCGGGACGCGAGGGATTGCCGTGCTCGCGTCGAGATGGCCGCGGCTGCCGGAATCGGTGCGAGCGGAATTGTAGGAGCATATTTCGAATCCGACCAGCCATGGCGGCGCCATTCTCGCAATTCCTCCTTTTCGATTATCGAAAATGGCGGTTTCCGACAGGAAACATGAAGCGTCGATGCGCGTCGAGCCTCGTGGTTTACGCGTATTTTTCATCGTGAATGCGCACCTGCGGCCGGCTTGCCGATTGTCGCTTTCAGAAAAAACATCATTTGAATCCGCTTGAGCAAAGTATTTATCCGCCCGATAAAAGATCTGGATTAATTGCATTGTCGCGAAATCGTTTGCGGAATGGGTGTATTTATCGTAACTCATTGAATGTTTTGAATTTTACAATCTATAAAGAATGTCGCCTTTAATAATTCAGGCTCGTGTCTCATAATTCGTCCGAACTTTGAATGACGGGTGGAGCAGGGCAGCGCAAGCGGTGACGGACGTTGCCCGACCCGGGGGCTGCGCATCGATTGATGACGGTCCAGGCAAGGGCTCGCCGCACGGCAATGAAACTCCGGTTTCCGGAGATGAAATAAAAGAAGCGGGGTAGGTCGCGGTCGGCGCGGCAAAAAATCGGAGATGTCACGACGGCGGATTGAATCTCGGGATTCAGTCGGGGAAAAGCTCGTCCACAATAATCAATATGTATTCCTGATGAAGTTGTCGAATTAACGGAACGGAGCATCGATCCGGCGTCATGCCCGGGGCCCTCGAACGCCCTGCCGAAACCTGTGCTCGATACGCGTCGTGTCGACATGGCCGGCCCGGCGGCGGAATCCGTTTCAGAACCGAAGTCGCAATCGAAGTCGAAGCTGTCAATAAAAGTAAGTAGTCCGTATTCAAACCAGACGCTACACAACGGAGCAGAAGACCATGAAGAGGAAGCAGATTTCGGCGCTCGCCGCCGCGATGTTCACCGGCGCGGGCGTGCTGATCGCCGGCGCCGCCCACGCGGACAATTTCGTCGACCGCGGCAACCCGGACAACGCGCTGAACGGCCAGTGCATCGACGGCACCAACCCGCTGTGCGTGGCGACGAAGAACGGCAGCTACGTGGCCGTCAGCACCACCAACGTGACGCAAGGCACCAACGCGAAGGCCGGCGCCAGCGGCATCGCGATCGGCGACCAGTCGAACGCGGGCAGCAAGGGCAGCAGCGGCAGCGGCGGCGCGATCGCGATCGGGGTCGGCTCGCAGGCGCTGGCGAACTCGGCCACTGCGATCGGCACGGTGGCGGTGGCACAAGGTAATACGTCGCTGGCGGTCGGCCGCCAGTCGGCGGCGGTGGGCGATTTCTCGATGGCGCTCGGCAACGTCGCCGATGCGCACGGCACGAGCTCGATCGCGCTGGGCCACTCGGCGCTCGCGAGCGGCGACCGCTCGGTCGCGATCGGCGGTGCGAATCCGACGTCGAGCGACGGCGTATCGGCTGGCGCATCGTACGACGCGGCCACGCAGACGCGCGCCGGCGGCACGCAGTCGGTGGCGATCGGCGCCGGCGCGCAGACGAACGACAACAACCAGGTGGCGATCGGCTCGGGCAGCATCGGCGCGAACAACGGCGGCACGCCGGTGTTCGGCGGCACGGCCGCGCCGGTCGGCGGGGCGGTCTCGTTCGGCGCGCTCGGCAGCGAACGCCAGCTCAAGAACGTCGCGGCGGGCGCGGCCGATACCGACGCCGTCAACGTCCAGCAGTTGAAGAACGTGAACAGTACGCTGAGCACGGGCATCGGCAACGTCGACGCACGCGTGACGTCGGTCGGCAATGCGCTGTCGACCACGATCTCCAACGTCGACCAGCGCGTGACCAGCGTCGGCAACAGCTTGAGCACGAGCATCGTCACGGCGACGCAGAACGTCGTCAAATACACCGACGACTCGCATGCGGCGATCGCGCTCGACGGCGCCACCGGCACGACGATCGGCGGCGTGGCCGCCGGCGTCGCCGATACCGATGCGGTCAACGTCGGGCAGTTGAAGGGCGGCATCGCGCCGCTGCAGACGTCTCTTTCGACCGCGGCGTCGAACATCACGAACCTGCAGAACAGCGTGACCGGCATCAACGGATCGCTGAGCACGGCGGCATCGAACATCGCCGGCCTGCAGGCGGCCGATACGCGCAACGTGAAGTACGACGGCGCGAGCGGCTTCGACTCGGTGACGTTCGCCGGCCCCGACGGCACCACGCTGCGCAACGTCGCGGACGGCAAGGACGCGCACGATGCGGTGAACGTCGGCCAGTTGAACGGCGGCCTCGCGTCGCTGAGCACGAGCGTGACGAACAACCTGAGCACGACGCTCGGCAACCTGAGCACGTCGATCGCGAGCCAGATCGGCAACGCGACGAAGAACGCGGTGCAGTACGACGACGATGCGCACGGCGGTGTCACGCTCGGCGGCACGGGTGCAACGGCGCCGGTCGGCCTGCACAACGTCGCGGACGGCGTGGCCGCGAACGACGCGGTGAACGTGGGCCAGCTCGGCAAGGCGACCGACGCACTGAACCAGTCGATCACGGCGGTCGGCAACCAGGTGACGACGAATACCGGCAACATCGCGGCGCTCCAGCAGGACGCGCTGCAGTGGAACCCGGCGCTCGGCGCGTACGATGCGAGCCACGGCGGCCACGGCCCGCAACTGATCAGCAACGTCGCGGCCGGCAAGAGCGGCACCGATGCCGTCAACGTCGATCAGCTGACCGCGGCGATTCACGACGGGACGAGCCAGCTCGACGCGCTGGCGGTGAAGTACGACGATGCGAGCAAGCAGCAGGTGTCGCTCGGCGCGGGCAACGGCGGCAGCCCGGTGCGCGTGACCAACGTCGCGCAAGGCAACGTGGCGGCCGGCAGCACCGATGCGGTGAACGGCGCGCAACTGCGTCGCACGACCGACGGCGTCGCGGCCGCGCTCGGCGGCGGCGCGACGGCGAACGCGGACGGCTCGATCGGCGCACCGGACTACAGGATCGGCGGCAACGCGTTCAACAACGTCGGCGACGCGCTGACGAACCTCGACGGCCGCGTCGGCAGCAACACGACGACGCTCGCGAATCACGAAACGCGCCTCGGCAATGCCGAAACGAACATCGCGGGCAACACGGCCGCGATCGCCGGGCTGCAACAGGATGCGCTGCAATTCGACCCGACGCTCGGCGCGTTCAACGCCGCGCGCGGCGGTGCGCCGACGAAGCTGACGAACGTGGCCGACGGCAACCTCGCCGCGGGCAGCACGGACGCGGTCAACGGCGGCCAGTTGTCGGGCGTGAAGACCGCGCTCGAACAGCAGATCACGAACGTGTCGAACCAGGCCGGCGAAGCGGTGAAGAACGTCGTCAAGTACGACGTCGACCCGAGCGGCAACCGGCTGAATTCGGTGTCGCTCGTCGGCGGCGATGCCACGTCGGCGGTCGTGCTGAAGAACGTCGCGGCGGGCACCAGCGATACCGACGCGGTGAACGTGAAGCAGTTGAAGGACGTGCAGTCGAACCTGAACCAGCTCGGCGCGCTCGCGGTGCAGTACGACGACAGCTCGAAGAGCACGATCACGCTCGGCGGCGCGGGCGGCACGCGCATCACGAACGTGCAGGCCGGCACGCTCGGCGCGACCAGCACCGACGCGGTGAACGGCTCGCAGCTCTACGCGACCAACCAGCAGGTGGCGAAGAACACCACCGACATCTCGAACCTGCAAGGGAGCGTGACCAACATCGCGAACGGCAAGGCCGGCCTCGTGCAGCAGCAGGATCCGAACGGCGCGATCACGGTCGGCAAGGACGCGGGCGGCACGGGCGTGAACTTCTCGGGCACGGCGGGCGACCGCGTGCTGACCGGTGTCGCGGCGGGCGTGAACGACAACGACGCGGTCAACGTGGGCCAGTTCAACAACGCGCTGAAGAACGTGGCGGCCAACGACCGAATCCGCGCGGTCGCGACCGATGCGAACACCACGTGGATCGCACGTGCCGATGCGGGCGCGATCGGCTCGACGGCGACGGCAACCGGCAAGAACGCGGTGGCGGTCGGCCAGGGTTCGGTCGCCGATCGCGACAACTCGTTCTCGGTCGGCGCGAAGGGCAGCGAGCGCCAGATCACGAACGTCGCGGCCGGCACGGCGCCGACCGATGCGGTGAACGTGCAGCAACTGAACGACAACCTCGCGACGGCGTCGACGCAGGCGAAGGGGTATACCGACCAGCGCATCGGGCAGGTGTACAACGCGTTCAACGACCTGAAGAAGGACATGTACGGCGGCGTCGCGTCGGCGATGGCGGTGGCCGGCTTGCCGCAGCCGACCGGCGCGGGGCGCTCGATGGTGTCGGCGGCGACGTCGAACTATCACGGCCAGCAGGGCTTCGCGGCCGGCTACTCGTACGTGACGGAGAGCAACCGCTGGGTCGTCAAGGCGTCGGTGACGGGCAACGCGCGGTCGGACTTCGGCGCGGTGGTCGGCGCGGGTTATCAGTTCTGATGCGGCTTGCATCGCATTGAGCGATGCGCGGTGCCGGGCAACGCATGCGACGCCCGGCATCCGCTGTCGATCCGCGGCCCGGGATTCGTTCGCGAATCCCGGGCCGTCGCCGTTCGTCGTCGCCGGCCGATCGCGCATTTCGCACCGACGATGCCGTCGCGAATGCGAGCAGCGCCTTCCCCCGTGCTCGTCGCCATCCCGCAACGCCCGGCCCCGCAAGGGTTTCGCGCGCCCGCGGCGGAACGTCCAATGCGAGTTGTGGAATGCGAGCTTGCGCTCGTATTCTGAAGTCCTCGGGCGGCACGGCATGGGGCCTGCGCCCATCACCGCATCGGAGCACGCGACAATGACCGACACCACACAGACGATGAAGCTCAACCACCTGAGCTTTCCCTCCGCCGACACGCTCGCGACGGCCCGATTCTTCGAGCGATACCTCGGCTTCACGATCGCGGGAAGCTGGGACAAATCCTGGATCCTCAAGCGCCCGGGGTTCGACGTCGTGATCGATCACGTCGGCGACGGCGTGCCCGCGTGGCCGACTAATTTCCACGTCGGCTTCGAGCTGCCGAGCCTCGATGCCGTGCAAGCGCTGTTCGCGCGCTTCAAGGAAGAGGGCGTCGCGATGGAGACGGACGTCTTCAACAACGGGCGCGGCTCGCGCTTCTTTTGCCGCGCGCCGGGCGGCGTGATGTTCGAACTGAACACGCGCGCGGATGCGGCGCCGGAATATCAGGACACCTTCGACGACTGACGCGACGCGGTTGCGGCCGCGCATGGGCGTGACCACGGGCAGAAGGTGAAGCCGCGCAGTATGCCCGATGCGCGACGGCCGCTAAGCGGCCGTCGTCGCTCGTCGCTCGTCGCGACGTGTCGCGCCGTCAGCGCGGCTGAAAGCGGATCCATGGCGTCGAGTTGTTGGTCGGATAGACCACCCACCAGTGCGCGTACACGTCGACCCGCAGCTCGTTGGCCAGCGCCTGCGCGAAACCGAAGCGGCCTGCCATCCCCGCGAAGCAGGTGACGAGCTTGATCGGCCTGCCCGACGCCGCGGGAAAGTTCGTATCGGCCGCGCCGTAGCCCTGCGCGCGCAGGAACCGCGCCAGCGTGGACGCGGAGATCGGCCGGTTGATCTGCACGCCGTTGTTGCCCGTCCACTCGACCATCGCGCTGCGCGAGATGCCATGCGTCGCCACGACGTCGACGTCGAGGTTGCCGATCCGGGTGAGATTCTGCGCGAACTGCTGTCGCTGCAGATCGGTGGTGAACGCATCCCACCTGCGTTTCACGCTGGTCGTGACCGGATCGTTCGGCATCAGGATCCGCACCTTCCCGACCAGGCCGCTCTGGCCGGGCTCGCTCGGCAGGCCGGGCGTGTTCGGCGGCGGATAGTTCGGGATTTCGCCGGCGTTCTCCAGCGGCGTCGGGTTGACGCCGAGCGATTCCTTGCCGGTGAAGAACGTGAGGTGCGCGCCCGCCGCCATCAGCCCGGCGCCGCCGCCCGCCACCGCGCCGATCGCGATGTTCAGCGCGGTCGCGCGGCTGAAGAACGGCTGCCCGGTCATGCCGGCCGTCACGCCGGCCCCGGCCGCCCCGCCGGCCACGCCGCCCGCGATGCCGGAGACGAGCGACACCGACAGCGTGGTGGCTACCTTGCCCGCGCTCAAGCCGAGCGCCGCGCGCGCGGTCAGTGCGCCGGCGCCGCCGCCGGCCAGCGCGCCGGCCGCGCCCGCCGCCGCGCCGGCCAGCGCGTCGATGCCGAACTGCTTCCAACTGATCTGGTCGCCGGTGGCCATGCTCATGAGGTCGCCGGCCATCGACCCGACCGCGCCGGCCACCACGCCCACCAGGATCGCCGCGCCGATGCCGGTGCCGAGCAGCACCACGCCGGCCACGCCCACCACCAGCGTGACCAGCGCGCCGACGATGATGCCCCACACGTTCATGCCGCTCGGATCGGTGAAGACGAGCGGGTTGTTGCCGACATAGACGTACGGCGACGGCGTTTCCAGCATCGGATCGACGCTGAGATAACGGCCGTATCCGGGGTGGTAGAAGCGCGCGTTGCAGTCATAGAAACCGGAATCCGCGTCGTAGTTGTGGCCGGTAAACAGCCGCGGCCACGCAAGCGGCGCGGCCACGAGCACGGTGGGCTGGCCGTATACGTCGTACTGCCACGCGCCGACGGTCTCGCCGCTCGCGTCGAGCAGCACGCGCACACTGCCGAGATGGTCGAGCAGCCCGAAGTAGAAGCGCCCGTCGTGCCATGCCACCTGGACGTCGAGCGCGGCGATGAAGCGGGTCGGCTCGATCGCGCCGTTTGCCGTATCGATCACGACTTCGCCGTCGGGCATCGACATCTGGAAGCGCTGCGTGGTCGCGCCGCCGCTCGTGCGGGTCAGCGCCGCGCGATTGCCGTCCGCGTCGCGCAGGATCGACAGCGACACGCCCGGATTGGCGTAGCTGACGGGGCGCCCGGTGCCGGCGTCATAGCCGATCTGCCAGCGCGCCGCACCGGCGCCGTCGCTCGCGCCGACGATCCCGCCCGCATGGTCGTACGCGAACGTGGTGGTGTCTTGCGCGGCCGTGTAGCCGGTCAGTCGGTTGGTGCCGGCCGCATACGTGTAGCCGGCCGAATCGGCGCCGCGCGTGTGCCGCTCGAAGTTGCCGTTCAGGTCGATGTCCCAGCGTTGCGCGTCTGTGCCGGCACCGAACGCGGTCAACTGGCCGAGCGAATCCATGGTGGTGCAGGCCGGCCCGAGCGACCCGCCGGGCACGTCCGCCGTGACGGTCTGACTCGCGACTTCGCCGTTGTAGTAGCCGCCGCCCTGACAGGCGCCGGTGTCGTAGCCGAGCGTTTCCCTGAGCACTGCCCCAGCATCGCTGAGGGTGGGCCAGCCGGGCGGCGTGTACGCGAAGCGCCGGGACAACATCGCCGAACCGTTGCCGTCGGGCAGCAGCCGGGTGAGCGCCGGCTTGCCGTTCGGCTCGTACTCGTGCGCGATCAGCACGGTCGTCGTGCCGCCGGTGTCGGCCGCGACCTCGAGCACGCGGCCGAGCGGATCGTAACGGCGCAGGCTGACGAGCCCCGTGGCCGAATCCGTGCTCGACAGCAGGTTGCCGCCGGCCGACCACGTATTCGCGATGACGCAGTCGCCCGCGGGCATCCCGGCGAATTGCCGGCGCCGCGCGAGCACGCGCCCGGCCCGGTCGTACGCGACCGTCTCGGTCAAGGCGGCCAGCCCGGCGTTGCCCTGGTTGACTTCGACCTTCCAGAGCCGGCCGACGAGATGGTCGTCCTGCGTCGCATCCGAGCCGTCGCCGTCGTAGTGGCGGCGCACGCTCCAGGTGGGCGGCGACGGCGGCCAGTCGGGGTCGTCGGCATGCTGCTGAAGCTGCGTGCGATCCCACGCGACGGCGAAGGTGCCTTCCTCGATCACGCGGCTCAGCGTGTCGTATTTGCGATAGGCGACGTAGCCGCCGTTCAACGCATTGCCGTCGGCGAGGAAGCGCATCAGCCCGGCGCTGCTGTAGACGATCTGCGTGGTGCCGCTGTCGGGGTCGGTCGAGCTGAGCCGATGCCCGGCGAAGTCGTATTCGGCGGTGCTGCTGCCGGCCGGCACGGTTTTCGTGCCGGCGCCACCCGCCGCGTACGACGCGGGCGGCACCGACGCGACGGTGCGGCCCTGCGCGTCGTGGATCTGGCTCATGCGCCAGTCGAGGCTGTCGTCGGTCGCCGAGTTCTGCACGACGCGGCCGATCAGGTGCTCGGCCGTGTCCGACCAGGTTTGCGTGAGCGCGCCGTTGGGATCGACGTCCACCGTCAGGTGGTATTCGCCGAGCGGCAACGGGTACGCGAAGCGCCCCGCATCGGTATTGACGCCGTAGCCGCGCGTCGCGTAATGCGTGTTGCCGGGCCGAATCGCATAGTCGTAGCCGGGCTGGCCGAACGCCACCGGCCGGCCGAGCGGCGCGTTTTCGTACGCGGTGCGCGAGAACGGATAGCCGCCGGCATCGGGGTGCCAGGCAGCCAGCGCGCCCTCGAGCGGCGCGCCTTCCCAGAGGCTGCCGCCGGCGCCGCCGTTGGTCACCAGGCCGTCCTGGTAGACGAACAGCGCCTGGGCGCCGGACACCGTGACGCGGCTCGTGAGCGCCTGGATCGCGCTGTTGCCGCGCTCGTCGTACACGCCGGTGTCGAGCACGGCGCTATCGGCCGATTCGAGCTTGAGCGTCTGCAGGCTGCGCGCGAGGCCGTCCCGGTACTCGACGCTCAGGCCGACGTCCTCGGCCACGGCCAGCGCCGAGAAGCTGCCAGGCGCCGTCATGCCGAGCTGCAGGCCGAACGGGGCGGCGACCGCGGCGTCCGCATATTCGAACACCTTGCGCCCGTCGGCGAAGAACAGCACGCGGCCCGTCACGGCCACCAGCAGCCATTCCCGTGCGGCGGACGCGCCGCTGTCGGATTGCAGCAGCACCGCGTTCGCGCCGTCGAGCCGCCACAGACGCCAGCCCTGCGCCTGGCTGAAGCCGACGAACCACGTGCCGGTGCCGAGCACCGCGTCGCCGAGCGTGGCGCGATCGACCAGCACGCGCGCGGCGATGCTCGTCGCCGCGAAGCCGGTGCGTTCGAGCCGCGCGCCGAGCGGCCCGCCGGCCTCGCCGTGATAGCTGAGCAGGCCGCCGCCCGCGGTCCAGTCGGCCGCATTGCCCGACGCGGCCGTGTAGAACGCCAGCGCGCCGTTGCAGAAGCCGTCGTACACGCCGGTCCCCTGGCCGGTGACGTTGATCGCCGCGTTCGGCGTGGCGCGCGGAAACGGGGCGGCCGGGCCGATCGTCGTGTCCTGCGCGGCGAACCAGGTCATGCTGATCAGGCTCGGGTTGTCCCAGGGGCCGACCGTTACGGACGGCTCGGCGAACGGGTTGTAAAGCGTGCGCGAGCGCACGCCGTTCGGCGCGGTGGTGCCGAGCGTGCGCAGCCGTGCGCCGTCGTAGGCGATCGACTGGAACTGGCAGTCGAGCGGCGTGAAGAACACGTCGTCGAGCCGCAGCCAGGCCGCGCCGCCCGCCGGCAGTTCCGCCTGAATGCCGAGCGTGACGGCGGCGTTCGCGCCGAGGCCCAGCGACGACGGATCGACGGTCCATTGCTGCGGTTGCCACTGGCCGGCGGTGGGCGCGAGGCGCCGGCTCACCTGCGCGCCGCCCGGCGCGGTGAGCGTCAGCGTCACGGTGAAGTCGCGCGCGGTCGCGCCGGGCGGGCTCTTGAACCAGAGGCCGAACAACTGCCGCGCGCGGCCGTCGGTCAACGTCACGGCGCGGGTGAGCGTCGCCGACGCGGTGATCTGCAGGCACGCGGTGCCGCTGGCCGCGTCGTCGCGATAGACGGCCGCGCCGGCCGGCAGGCTCCAGGTCGGCCGCTGGTAATCCTCGAAACTGTCGTACGCATTGCCGCTGGCCGAATTGACGAAGCCCGCGATCCGAAAACGCCCCGCGTCGTCGAACAGCGAAGCCATCGGCCGGCCGGTGACGTCGTGCGACAGCAGCACGTTGCCTTCGCCGTCGCGGGTGTCGATACGCTCTTGCAGCAGCCAGCCCGCGCCGGGCTGGCCGCCGTTCCACGCGGCGAACGGCGGCGCATCCGCGTCGACCGCGACCCAGCTGTCGGCTTCCGCCAGATAGGTGGTGCCGTCGTCGCGGGCCCAACTGCGGAAGGTCTGCGCTTTCGCGGCCTGCAACAGCCAGCCGCCGTCCGCCTGCACCCGCGTCGACGCACTGGCCACCGGCGCGAGAATGTGCGCGCTCCACATCGCCGGGTAGACCTCGAAACCGAACAGCGACGTGCGCTGCGTGACGTTGAGCTCGCCCCGGCTGTCGTAGTAGGCGGTCTGCACCGTGGCCGGATAGCCCGAGGCCGCGTTGTACGCATAGGTCATGGTGCGCTCGACGCCCTGCAGGCTCTCGATCGACGTCGCGATCTGCGGCACGGCGTCGTAGAGATTGCGCAGCGCGGTGCCGTTCGCGTCGCTCGCGACCTGGTCGGTGTAGGTCCAGTCGCTGGTGGTGGACGACAGCAGCGTGCCGTCGCGGTCGTACACCGAGGTCGACAACAGCAGGCCGGCCGCGAGCGAATACGCGTCGTCGACGGGCGCGGCCGTACCGCATGCGCCGGCACGGACGCGGCAATCGTCCGGCAACTGCAGCGTGCGCGCGGGCAGGCCGTTGTAGAAATGGCTCGTGGTCCAGCCGTAGCGCTGTGCCTGCGGCGTCTCGCACGCCTGGTATTCGGACACCGTCGAGAATTGCACGATGCTGCCCGACGGATCGGTGTTGGCCGACACGTCCGCGTACGCATAGCAGCGCAGCATCGTGTCGTAGCCGCTGTCCATCGCCAGCGCGGTCACGACGAAGGCCGCGAGCGGCGCATGCAGCGAGTGATTCGCATAGCGGTGCAGCGTGACGTGGGTCGATGCGTCGATCTCGTTGCCCGACGGGAAGGTCACGAAGCCCGACGGAATCGCCGGCAGCTTGCCCGAGATGGCCGTCTCGTACTGCAGCGTGCTGTTGAGCAGGCGGAACATCTGCTGCCCGGGGAACCGCTCGACCACCGGCTCGCCCTGCGCGTCCCGCAGCAGCCCGCCGTTGCTGAAGAAGCGCACCTGCGTGTCGAGCGGCGCGCCGTCGGCGTCGAGCGTCATGAACGCGAGGAAATCCGGCGCCTGGTTGATGACGGTCGTGCTGTCGAAGCGATCGACGGTGATTTCGCCCAGCCGGAATCCGGCGAGCGGGTTCCACGCGGGCCAGACCGAACGGCCGTAGAGGTCGCGGTTCTGCGACAGGAATTCGCCGGCCAGCGTCGGGAAGCCCTGCGTCTCGCGATCCGCGGGCGCCGGATCCTCGTCCTGCAGCACCTGGGTGACCCAGGGCGTGTCGGCATCGGGATCGAAACTGTCGAGCGCGGAGTAGAGCGCCGACGTCGTGTTCTCCGTCTTCAGCACGCCGAGCGGGTCCCACGCGTACCAGTAGAACTGGCGATTCGCGTCGCTGCCGGGCGGGTACTGGATGCCCGCGAAGTGGTAGGACCAGCTCACGCCGTCGAACACCAGCACGTTCGGGCCCGAGCCGATCAGGCTGTTGCCGGTGATCACGGGGCCGAGCGTCTGCATGAACGCGGGCGACAGGTTCGTGAAACCCGGGCCGTCGAATACGTCGGGCAGCGGGCGCAACGCGAGGTTGCCGTAGTCGTCGTCCCACGCGGGCACCGCCAGGCGGTAGTCGAAGGCCTTCACCACGCCGCCCGACGACGCATAGCGGTCGATCCACGCGGCTGCCGCGAACCCCTGGCCCATCGACAGCTGGAAATACGACGTGGCGCCGACGGCCGGGATCGTGATTGCGTCGGTGTCCAGCGTGCTGCCGAGCCGCCACGCGAGCGTCGCCGCATCGCGGACCATCAGGCTGAACCGGCCGCGCGCCGTGTCCTCGTCATAGCAGAACACCAGATAGTGATTCGTGGCCGCCGCCACGTACGATTGCGTATTGATGCTGCCGGACGGGCAGCACGTGCCGCTCGCGAGCGCGGGCGCGACGTCCCAGCCGCGCGTCTGCCAGTTCAGCGCGTAGCGGTCGACGCGGCGATCGTCGTTGTCGATCACGACGAAGAAGTCGGCGCCGTTGGCGATACGCAACTGGCTGCTGGCGTAGCGGTACGGCGTGGGCGCGCCGGGCTCGCCCGCGAAACGCCAGTCCGCGTTCGCGACCGGCCGGCGCGACGCGAGATAGAGCGTCGATTGCGTGTCGTCGAGGCTCGCCAGCACGAGCACGAAGCTGTCGGCGCTGGTCGTGGCCACCGTCCGGTCGAGATCGAGCGCGCCGTCGAAGCGCTGCCAGTCCGTCCAGGCCGGAATCCAGCGGCCCAGCCACGTGTAGACGTTCAACAGCAGCGCGTTCTCGCTGGCCTCGTACCACGCGACGACCACGTAGTCGGCGCCGTACCAGATGCGCGGCGCGCCCGGCCGGCTCGCGCCGAACGGATTGTCGACGGTGAGATTGCGCGAGCCCGGATCGACGTTCTCGTCCGCGCCCACGTCGATCTCGGCGTACGTGTAGCGCAGCACGCCGCCGGTGGGCAGCGTCATCGACGTCATCGCGCCCGGGTTCGGCGCGCCGCCGGCATCGAAGTTGTAGTCGAACGCGATGCCGGGGCGGGCCGCGCCGCCGCTGAAGGTGTCCGTCACGCTTTTCAGATAGCGTTTGTAGCAGGCGCCGGTGGCGAGCGGATTGGCGGCGTCGCGCGGCGCGAGAAGGGTCAGGTCGTACCAGTCGAAATCGAGGCGCGTCTGCTGCGCGCCCGAGCCGTCGATCACGTCGACGTGGTCGAGATAGCGCGTCTCGTAACGGTCCTGCCACGCGTTCGGCTTGTCGCCCGGCACCTGGGTCGGGTCGCCGTGCGCGGCCAGGTATTCCTTCGGCGCGTCGAGCGAGCGGGTGTCGTAGGTCATCGGCTGCCACGCGAACCGGCACGACCAGCCGAGATCGTTTTCCATGCTCGCGATCTGGCATTCGCGCGTGTAGGTCAACGTGCCGTCGCCGACCGCCTGCTCGATCGTGCTGTACGAAAATTCGATCCAGTGCCCGAGCGTGTTGCGCAACTGCGCGAGATTCCACGCCACCGCATAGCGCTGCTGGTTTTCCGCGCGGCGGCTCGGGCCGACCCAGTTGCCCCAGCGGATGCCCCACTGGATCAGGTTGCGCGCGGCGGCGGCCGCATCCGAGCCGCCGTAGGTGGCGACCGTGCCGTCCGGGCGGACGACTTCCCAACTGTCCCAGGCCGGGTAGTGCGTGATCTGCCAGAACTGGTAGGGCGCCGTTTCATAGGACTGGCCGTCGGTGGTCACGGCGATCGTGCCGTCCGCTTGCCGGCGCAGCAGATGCGAGCGGCGCAGCGGCGCATCGTGGAGACGCCACTCGCCGGGGCGGCCGGTGGGCGAGACACGCGCGTCGCCCGACGGGCGCCAGCCGTGTCGCTCCAGCGCGGACGCGAGTGCCGCCGGCACCCGCTCGCTCGCGAACGGCGCCGCGCTCGCGGCGTCGTCGAACGCGTCGGCGGCCAGCGTGCCGCGGCCCCACGCCGTGGGGATCGGCACGAGCTGCATCGCCTGGCCCTGGCTCATCAGGTAATACTGCACGTCGAGCGGGCTGCCCGTGCCCTGCGTTTCCGAGACGATGCGCTCGAGCGGCATGCTCCAGCCCACGCCGAGCGCGCCGCTCGGGTTGGTGAGGTTCCATTGCGAGACCTGGTCGGTGACGTTGCTCTGGTACAGCAGGGTCAGGTCGAACGCCAGCCCGCCACGCGCCGGCAGCGTCAGCAGCTTGAGCGGGAAGGCGAGATTGCCGCGGAACAGGTTCACGGCGGAACCGAAGCTGCCGGCGTCGAACTGGAGCACGCCCAGGGCGGGAATGTCGGCCTGCTGGCTGGCGCTGGTGGACATGGCGACTCCTCGAGAAAATGGTCCCCGGCCCGAACGCCGGGCGGAGGACCACGAAAGGCACGACCGCAAACCGGGCAATGGAAACGACGCCGCCGCCCATCGCGGCGACGCGGCGGCGAACGCCGCTTATTGCGCCCAGGCAATCACCGACGCGATCAGCGAGCAACTGCTCGGATTGAGCTCGTTGCTGCTGTTGTCGATCAACTGGAGCGAGCCCGTGATGGTCACCGTCGGCGAATTGTTCTGCGTCTGCACCTGCACGCTCGCGCCTACCGTGCGCAGGTGGTGGTCGGTGTTGCCGAACGAGACCGAGTAGCTGGCCACCGACGCGCCGGCCGCAATCACGTTGGTCGGGAAGCTGTAGGTGGCCTGGGCCGTGATGACGCCCGAATCGGACGGCTTGGCGTCGCTCAGGGGAATCGAGATGTTCTGCACGTAGACGGACGGCATGAAAGACTCCTGTCGATCGGTAAGGTGGGGAAGACACGCTGCGCGCCGGATGACGCGCACGGGCCGTGCGACTGCCGATTGCCAACTGCCGCGGCGCGGCGGCCCGTCCCGCGCGCGGAACGCGGTTCAGGGCAGGGTGACGCCGTGAGAATCGTTCTCGCCGGTCACGCCCGACTGCGATTCGCTGTTGCGGGTCCAGAAGATGTACAGGTACTTGCGCTCGCCCGGGGCCGGATCGCCCCATTGGTTGCTGGCCGTGAATACGCGCTGGCCGTTCTGGTAGGCCGCCGCCACCTGGCTCGTGACATCGATGGTCGAGTTGTAGACCCCGTAACCGGCACTTTCGATCGTCGTGGTACTCATTTTTATTCCTTCATCAATATATGAAATATCGAAGCGACAGATTTAAGAAAATCCCGAATTGATAATGCATCGCCGGTGAAATTCGGGATCCACCGGATTTTTAAAATGGATATTCCGCGAACATGCCGTCTCGCATTGAAACCCGACGCATGAGCGATGCGATTCGGGTGGGCGACGCGCGTCACGGCACCGCCCCGGTTCTATCGGAAAACCGGCGGCAGGCCTGCGGGGTCGGATGGCTGAATGGCGGGAATCAACCGCCAGGCGGCGGTTTGGTGGTAGCGGACATGGACGTGGCCCCCGGTCGGATCAAGCCTGTTTTACTTCTCGGTCTTGCATTTCGCCGACGCGTATTGCTGCGCGCCGCTGCAAATGCAACTCTCAGTCCTGTTTTTCGTCGTGCGGTTTTTCGTATTGCATCGATTGCAATGGCAGTAAATACCACGCGATTCGGCATGTCAAGGATGCGTTTATGAAAAGCGTTCGTAATCGGCGGTAATTGAATATGCCCGTTTTTTCGGTGGATCGGCGGGCGTGGTGTGCGCGCCGTCGCCGGTCGCGCATTCTCGAACGATGCCGATGTGAAGCGGGTGCCCGAAGGGCGACGCGGGGGCTGCTTCGTGCCGGTGAACGCCGGCGCCTCAATCGAGCGGCGGCACCGCGCCATCCTGCAAGGTCTTGATGAGCCGCGCACGCCGCTTTTCCAGATCGGCGATCTGACGGTCGATCGCTTCGAGGCGTTCGCGCTGAACCTCGGTGATCTGATCGCACGAACGCGCGCCCTCGATCAGCAGCATGCAGTCCGGAAAGCCGCGAATGTCGTCGAGGGTGAAACCGGTCGCGATCATGCGCTGGATCTGTCTGACCTGCGTCACCGCGTTGTCGGGGAACAGGCGGTAGCCGTTGGCCGCGCGCACCGACGCGAGCAGGCCGTGCTCGTCGTAGTGCCGGATCGAGCGCACGCTCGCGCCGGTGAGCTGCGCGAGTTTGCCGATGGTCAGCAGGGGCTGCGGAGGCGGGTTTTTCATGCACGGCAGGTTAGCACGATTCGCTTGACTCTCACATCAGTGTGAGGGTTGAGACTGTGCGTCCGTTCATGCCTGGAGGAAAAATCGTGACTACCCGAGTGCTGATCCGCTGGCTGCTGGCCGTGGTCTGGTGGGCGACGCCGTTCGCGTTGGCGTATGACGCGGCGGCCGCGCCGCTCAGCTATACCGTGACGTCGACGGACGGCGTGAAGCTGGCCGTCCAGGAAAGCGGCGACCCCGACGGCCTGCCGGTCATCCTGATTCACGGCCTGCTCGGCAGCCGCCTGAACTGGGACGCGCAGCTCGAGAGCCCCGAGCTGCGCGGGTTCCGGATCATCACGTACGATCTGCGCGGCCACGGGCTGTCGGACAAGCCGTCCGGCGCGCGGCCGTATCGCGACGGAACCCGCTGGGGCGACGATCTCGCCGCGGTGATCGACGGCGCGCATGCGCGCAAGCCCGTCGTGGTCGGCTGGTCGCTCGGCGGCGTGGTGATCTCGAACTACCTCGCCAGATACGGCGACCGCGCGATCGCGGGCGCCGTGTACGTCGACGGCGTGGTCGAGCTCGCGCCGGGCCAGATCGTCGATCACCCGGACGTGTACCGCGACATGAATGCGCCGGACCTGAAAACGCATCTCGACGGCGAGCGCACGTTCGTCGGTCTGTGCTTCAACCGCCGGCCGGATGCCGCCACGTTCGAGCGGTTGCTCGCCAATGCCGCGATGGCGTCGTGGGACATGCAAAAGGCCATCCCGACGATGTCGGTATTCGCCGCGGCGGGGCTCGGCCACGCGCGCGTGCCGCTGCTCTTCATCTACGGCGGCCGCGATGCACTGGTCGATACGCCCACGACGCTGGCTCGCGCGGCCGAGCTGAATCCGCGCATCGCCAGCAAGGTGTATGCGGAGTCGGGGCACGCGCCGTTCATCGAGGAAGCTGAGCGGTTCAATCGCGATCTGGCTGCGTTCGTGCGATCGGTGTCCGCCCGATGAAGTCGTGTGCGGTGCGGGCCGGCGATGTCAGTCCGGCGTGGCCGGGATCCCCGCCGTGTCGCCGGCCGCGCGATCGTGAAAGCGCTGGAACGCATCGAGCAGCCGCGCGCGCAGCGCGGCCAGCGATGGATCGCGCCGATCGCGCGGCCGCGCGACGTCGACGTGGAGTTCGTCGTCGACGCGGCCCGGGTTCGGCGCAAGCATCAGCACGCGATCGCCGAGATACAGCGCCTCGTCGAGATCGTGCGTGACGACGATCGCGGCCATCCGGTGCCGCTGGACGACATCGAGCAGCAGCGTCTGCAGGCGCATCCGGGTGATCGCGTCGACCGCGCTGAACGGCTCGTCGAGCAGCAGCAGATCCGGCTCGCCGAACAGCCCGCGCGCGATCGCGGCGCGCTGCGCCATTCCGCCCGACAACGTGGCCGGCAGTTGCCGCGCGACGCCGGCCAGACCGACTTCGTCGAGCAAGCGCGCGACGCTCGGGTCGCGTCCGCCCCGCGCGCCGGCCGCGAAGCCGACGTTGTCGGCGATCGACAGCCACGGCAGCAGCCGCGGCTCCTGAAAGATCACGCCGACGCGCGCGGACGGCCCGGCGAGCGCGCTGCCGTCGAGCGTCACGCTGCCGCGGAAGTCCGCGTCGAGGCCGGCGACGATCCGCAGCAGCGTGCTCTTGCCGCAACCGCTCGGGCCGACCACGCAGACGATCTCGCCTGGCGCGACCTGCAACGCGACGTCGGCGAGGATCGTGCGATCGCCATACAGCTTGCGGGCGATCCGCAGGTCGAGCAGCGGCGCGGCGAGGCCGGCCGCCGGGCGGCCGGAAGGAGATGTGCTCATTTCACGCCCTCGCGCGGCACGCCGTCGAACGGGTCGCGCCAGCCGAGCCAGCGCGACTCGATGCGGCGCATCGCGCCGTCGGTCAGCTTGCCGAGCAGCGCGAGCAGCAGGATCGCGCCGAACACGAGATCGGGGCGCCCGGTTTCGCGGCCGTCGCTCAGCAGGAAGCCGAGGCCGCGCGTGGCCGCGATCAGTTCCGCGGCGACCATGAACATCCACGCGAGACTGAGGCCGGTACGCAGGCCGGTGACGATCTGCGGCAGCGCGGCCGGCAGCAGGATCCGGCGGAACAGCGCGAGCGGGCCGAGCCGGTATACCGCGCCGAGCTCGACGAGCTTGCGGTCGACGTCGCGGATGCCGGCGACCACCGCGAGGTGAACCGGAAAGAACGCGCCGATCGCGATCAGCGTGATCTTCGGCGCTTCGTCGATGCCGAGCCACAGCAGCAGTACCGGCACCCATGCAAGCGACGGAATCGCGCGCAGCGCCTGGAACGTCGGTTCGAACAGCGCGTCGACTCGCCGGCTCAGGCCCATCGCCGCGCCGACGACGAGCGCGAGCCCGGCGCCAACCGCAAACCCGGCCACCACGCGCAGCGTGCTCGCGCTGATATGGCGCGCGAGCCGCGCGGCGCCCATCCGCGCCAGCGTATCGAGAATCTCGCTCGGTGCCGGCACCAGATGATCCGGCAGCCAGCCGCGCCGCACCACGACCTCCAGCAGCACGAGCGCGACGAACGGCAGCGCGAGGCCCGCGATACGCCATGCGCGCAGCGGGTCGCGCCGGGCCGCGCGAGGCGGCGAGGCCGGCGGGTGCGACGCAAGTGCGTCGCCGCGCGCGGTGGTGTCGGTCATCGGCAGCACGCTCAGTGCGATGCGGCGACGATCGGGCGCGCGAACGACGGGTCGATCAGCGTATCGACGATCTTCGCGGGATCGACGCCCGGCTTGGTCAGTTGCTCGGCCGTCAGCACGGGCGCCGCGGCTTTCAGCGCCGCGCGCTGTGTGTCGCCCGGCACCGGGTCGCTGAAGTCGTTGCGCTGAAGCTGAAGCTTCGCGACCGGCAGCGACACCTTCGATTCGTCGGCGACGATCCGTGCGGTCTCGGCCGGATGCGCGACGATCCACTGGCGCGCGCGGTCGTACACCTTCAGCACGCGCGCGACCGCCTGCGGATACTGGCCGGCAAACGCATCGCGAACATTCAGGAACCCGTACGTATTGAATGCGACGTTGCGGTACAGCAGGCGCGCGCCGTCGTCGAGCTGCGCGGCGGCCATGTGCGGATCGAGCCCGGCCCACGCATCGACCTGGCCGTTCGCGAGCGCGGTGCGGCCGTCCGGATGCTGCAGGTTGACGATCTCGACGTCGTCGCGCGTCAGGCCGACCGTGTGCAGCGCGCGCAGCGTGAACAGGAACGGATCGGTGCCGCGCGTCGCGGCGATCTTCTTGCCTTTCAGGTCGGCGAGCGAGCGGATCGGCGAATCCTTGCGCACCACGAGCGCGGTCCATTCGGGGCGCGAGAACACGTAGACGGTATGGATCGGGTTGCCGTTCGCACGGGCGAGCACCGACGCCAGGCCCGCGGCCGAGCCGAAATCGACCGCGCCGCTGTTCAGGTATTCGAGCGCGCGATTGCTGCCGAGGCTCAGCACCCAGCGAATCGCCGTGCCGTCGGCCTTGAATTCGTCGTCGAGCCAGCCGAAGTGGCGGATCACGAGACTCTCGGGCGAGTAGTACGCGTAGTCGACGCGGATTTCGGCGGGCGCCGCCGCGTGGGCCTGCATCGATGCGAGGCCGGCAAGCGCGGCAACGATGAGGGCCGCGGATTGCCACGCGCGGGACCAGAACGGCTTCATCGGGGGATTCTCCGGAAGAGCGGCGACGCGCCGCGAACAGGCAGGTGACCGGCTAATGTAACGAAGCGCGGGCGATCCGTTAACGAAGAAATCCGAGATTGCACATGCGTGTCGCTGCTAAGCACGGCCCGCGCAACTTTATGACGCACGCCGATTAATTTATCGGTTTATATCGCTTGGGATTGCCGGGTCTGGAGAACAGAATTTCCGGTGCCGGCAAGCGACGCATTCGACGACGGCCGGAACGCATTCGTTCGACGGCCCGGGCCGCGATGCCCCTGTCGCGGCGCCCGGCATCCTGCAAACTTCGCCGCTCATTCGCCGGCCATCCGGCGATACATTAAGGAATCCGATGAGTTCGATCGACCTGAGCCCCGTTACGCCGGTTTCTTCCCCCATCCGCTCGGCCAGCGACGTCGCGCGCCTGATCAACACGGTCGACAGTTCGGTCAGCCATGCACGGATGATCGTGCTGCTGGCGCTCGGCGGCGTGTTTCTCGACGCGTACGACCTGACGACGCTGTCCTACGGCATCGACGACGTGACGCGCGAATTCGGGCTGACGCCCGCGCTGACCGGGCTCGTCGGGTCGGCGATCATGATCGGCACGATCTTCGGCAGCCTGATCGGCGGCTGGCTGACCGACCGGATCGGCCGCTACCAGGTGTTCATGGCCGACATGTTGTTCTTCGTGGTCGCGGCGATCGCGGCCGGGCTCGCGCCGAACGTCTGGGTGCTGATCGCCGCCCGCTTCGTGATGGGGCTCGGCGTCGGCATCGACCTGCCGGTCGCGATGGCGTTTCTCGCGGAATTCTCGAAGTTCAACGGCCGCGGCAACAAGGCGTCGCGGCTCGCCGCGTGGTGCCCGATGTGGTACGTCGCGTCGTCGGTGTGCTTCCTGCTGATCTTCGGCCTGTACTTCCTGCTGCCGGCCGAGCATGCGGGATGGCTGTGGCGCGCGTCGCTGATCTTCGGTGCGCTGCCGGCGCTCGTCATCATCCTGTTCCGCAACCGCTTCATGAACGAATCGCCGCTGTGGGCCGCGAATCAGGGCGATCTGGCCAACGCCGCGCGCATCCTGCGCCAGTCGTACGGCATTCACGCGCACGAAGCGCAGGACGTGCGACGCGAGCCGGGCCCGCCGCCGGTGCGGATTCGCGTGCTGTTCCAGCGCCCGTATCTCGGGCGCACGATCGTCGCCAGCGTGATGAACCTGTGCATCCCGTTCGAATACACGGCGATCGCGTTCTTCCTGCCGTCGATCCTGTCGCAATTTCTCGGCGCGGGCGTGTTCGAGACGATCGCGGCATCGCTCGCATTGAACGTGCTGTTCGCGTTCACCGGCGGCTTGCTGGGCATGCGGCTCGCGTATCGCCATGCGTCGCGCCACGTCGCGATCGCGGGTTTCGCGCTGCAAACGGTCGCGCTCGTCGCGCTGGCACTGGCGGGCCATCCGCACGGCGCACTGGCGGTGGGCGTCGTGCTGCTGATGCTCGGCACGTGGCTGTTCGCCGAAGGCTTCGGGCCCGGTGCGCAGATGATGATCTATCCGACGCTGTCGTATCCGGCCGCGATCCGCGGCACCGGTGTCGGCTTCGGGCGGTCGCTGTGCGGCATCGGCCAGGCGCTCGCGCTGTTCGTGCTGCCGATCCTGCAAGCCCGCCTCGGCACCGACATGTTCTGGGTCGTCGCGATCAGCGCGGTCACGCCGATCGTGTTCCTGCTGATCGTGAGGTATGAACCGACGGCGCACGACGTCGACGACGAAAGCGCGGCGTAAGCGCTGACCGGGGCGCTCGCCGTTGCCCCGGAAAATACGCACGGCTTCGTCGGACTGCACGAAGCCGTTTGTGCCGAAGCTGAAGCCGGTCGCCGCGCGAATGCGGACAGCCCGGCTTCGACGTTGCTGGACGTGCCGTTAAGCGCCGACCGTTTCCCGCTCGGCCGCGCGCTTGACCTGCTCGATATCGCGAAACCGCGCGGCCGGATGCTCGTCCGGCAACCGCGCCGTGCCGCCGAACAGTTTTTCGCGCAGCGTTCCGGGCGCATACGCGCTCGGATACACGCCGCGCCGCTGCAACTCCGGCACGA
The DNA here is from genome assembly GCF_001547525.1 of Burkholderia anthina. Lineage (GTDB taxonomy): Bacteria > Pseudomonadota > Gammaproteobacteria > Burkholderiales > Burkholderiaceae > Burkholderia > Burkholderia semiarida. The sequence goes on along the minus strand of NZ_CM003769.1, from coordinate 197,092 downwards.
GATGGCGCACGATGTCCTCGAAGGTTTCATGCGCGACCGCATACGCGAGATTGAAGCCGTCCACGTCGGTCGCCGCCACCCATTCCTGCAGGATGTCCGCGACGGTCGCCGCCGACCCGACGAACACCGGGCCCATGCCGCCGATGCCGCCCCAGGCGGCCAGCGCCTCGATCGTCCACGCGGTGTCGCCGCCCGACAGGTGCTCGACCGCCGACACGATCGCGTTCGTGTCGACGCGCCGGACGGGATCGGTCGGCGCGTACTGGCCGAAGTCGATGCCGGTCCAGCCGGACATGAACACCAGCGAGCCGTCGTACGACACGTAGCGGCGATACTCGTCGAACTTGGCCTGCGCCTTCTCGTCGGTCTCGTCGACGATCACCGTGACGAGGTTGTAGATCAGCACCTTCGCCGGGTCGCGCCCGGCGGCCGCGGCCTGCGCGCGCACGTCGGCCACGTAGCGCGCGAGCTGGTCGCGGGTCGGCGCGGCGACGAACACGCATTCGGCGTGCCGCGCGGCGAACGCCTTGCCGGGGTCCGACGCGCCGGCCTGGAACAGCACCGGCGTGCGCTGCGGCGACGGCTCGCACAGGTGATACCCGGGCACGTCGAAGAAGCGGCCCTTGTGGCCGATCTCGTGCACTTTCTCCGGATGCGTGAACACGCGGCCGTCGCGGTCGCGCACCACCGCGCCGTCTTCCCAACTGCCTTCGAACAGCTTGTACAGCACCTCGACGTACTCGGCCGCGACCGCATAGCGGTCGTCGTGCGTGCGCAGCCCGTGATCGCCGACGTTCTTCGCGCCGCTCTCCAGATACGACGTGACGATGTTCCACGCGAGCCGGCCCTTCGTGTGATGATCGGCCGTCGACAGCCGGCGCGCGAACGTGTACGGGTGCTCGAACGTCGTGGACGCGGTGATGCCGATGCCGAGATGCTCGGTCGCCATCGCGATCGGCGCGGCCAGTTGCAGCGGATCGTTGACCGGGATCTGCGCGGCCTGGTGCAGCGCGTGATAGTTGCTGCCCTTGTACACGTCGTAGTAGCCGATCACGTCCGCGATGAAGATCGCATCGAAGATCCCGCGTTCGAGCACGCGCGCGAGGTCGGTCCAGTAGTCGAGATCCTTGTACTGCCACGAGCGGTCGCGCGGATGCGCCCACAGGCCGGGCGACTGGTGACCGACGCAGTTCATCTCGAACGCGTTGAAGCGGATGGTCTTGCTCATCGCGCGGCTCCGGTTTCCGCACCGCCGCCCGCACCGTTACCCACGCGCCACACGAACGGCGGCGTGCGGCCGTTGATGATCCAGTCGCCGACGATGCGCGCCTTGTACACGAGCGGATTGTGCGACGACACCGTGCGTGCGTTGCGCCAGTGGCGATCGAGCGCGGTCGTGCTGCGGGTCGCGGACGCGCCGAGCGCGTCGAACAGGCGCGTCGCCGCGCGCAGCACGAGTTCGGACACGACGAGCTGGCTCTGCGCGGATTCGATTTCGGCCGCGACGTTCGCGGCCTGCTCGGCCGCTTCGTCGCCGCCGAAGCGCGCTTCATAGGCTTGCTGAAGCGGCTGTGCGGCGCGCAGCGCGAGCGCGTCGGCCGCGTACGCCCATGACGCGATCTCGCCGATCACCTGCTGCAGCTGTGCGTCGTCGCCGGCACGCTGCGCATTGCCGTGACTGTACACGCGCGTGCGGTTGCGCACGAGCTCGCCCGCGTCGCGCACGATCGCGTGGCCGATACCGGCCAGCGTCGCGACGTGGAACAACTGGTAGAACGCGGTCTGGTATTTGAAGCGGCGCGCGAAATCGATCACGTTGTCCGCATCGACCGCCGCGTTCTCGAAACGCGTCGTGCCGCTGCCGGTGGTGGTCTGGCCGAAGCCGTCCCAGTCGTCTTCGCGGATCACGCCCGGCTGCGCGGTCGCGACGGCGACGATCACGTCGCTGCCGTCGTGCGCGCGTTGCGCGAACACGTCGATCCAGTCGGCGAACAGGCTGCCGGTGCTGTAGAACTTCCGGCCGTTCAGCACGAGCCGGCCGTTGTGCTCCGACACCTTCGTGACGGTCTGGCCGAGCGGCACGTCGCCGGCTTCCGACCACGCATTGCCGACGAGCTGGCCGCTCGCGAAGCGGTCGAACCAGGTCGTGCGCCGCGGCCCGGCCGGCGCATTGAGCCAGTCCTCGACGAACGCGAAGTGCCCGCGCAACGCCTGCGGCAAATTGGAATCGGCGGCCGCGAGCTCGGTCAGCAGCCGGAACAACTGCGGCAGCGATGCGCCGGCGCCGCCGGCGCTCACAGGCAACCGTATCGCGCCGAAGCCGGCCGATTTGAGCCAGCCGATCGCCTCGTGCGGCAGTTCGCGGCGGCGTTCGCGTTCGGCGGTGCCGGCGGCGATGCGCTCGAAGATCGGCCGGAACCGGCGCGCGAGCGCATCGTAATCGGTACCGGTGGAAAGGTCGGGAACTGCGTGCGATGAAGTCATGCGGATTTCCTCGAAGGGCGTGGCCGTTTGCGCCGGGAGCCCAGTATAGGAAGCGCGACGCGGGCGTTCCAATAACGGATTCTCGGATCGTTATCGTCGCTGCGTATTACCGTCGCTGCGCGACGCGTATCGACGTTCCGGCATCGATTGCGACGTCAAAACGCGCAATCGCCTTCGCCATTCGCGCATCGTTTGTTATCCAAAGGAATATCGTTTCGAGAATCGCTCGGTTTTCCCGCCCGCGCGGCGCTGCTAGATTGAGCGCTTTCACCATTCGACAGGAGAGCCTGATGTCAGACACGAGCGCGACGATTCAGGAACGGCCGGCCGATGCACGAGCGCAGGCGGCCCGCGTGATCGCCGACGATGCGGAGGCGATCGAGGTCGCGCATGCGCTGGCGCAACGTCTGGCGCAAGGGGCCGCCGAACGCGACCGCGAACGCCGCCTGCCGCGCGAGGAAATCGAATGGTTCTCGCAGTCGGGGCTGTGGGCGATCACGGTGCCGAAGGCATACGGCGGCGCAGGCGTATCGCATGTGACGCTCACCGAGGTGATCAAGATCGTCGCCGCGGCCGATGCGTCGCTCGGGCAGCTTCCGCAGAATCACTTCGGGCTCGTCGACGTGATCGCGCTCGTCGGCACCGACGCGCAGAAGCGTCATTTCTTCGCCGAAGTGCTGAGCGGCAAGCGGTTCGGCAACGGCTTCTCGGAGAAGGGCACGAAGCACGTGCTCGACCTGAAGACGCGCGTGCGCCGCGACGGCGACGACTATGTCGTCGACGGCACCAAGTTCTACTCGACCGGGGCGCTGTTCGCGCACTACGTGCCGGTGCTCGGGCTCGACGACGCGCGGCAGGCATGGCTTGCGTACGTGCCGCAGCCGACGCCCGGGTTGACCGTGATCGACGACTGGTCGGGCTTCGGCCAGCGCACGACCGCGAGCGGCACGGTCGTGCTCGACGCGGTGCGCGTGCCGGCGTCGCACGTGCTGCCTGCGCAGCGCGTGTCGGACGTGCCGACGCTCAACGGCCCGCTGTCGCAGATCATCCAGGCGGCGATCGACGCGGGTATCGCGAAGGCGGCCATCGACGATACGCTCGCGTTCGTGCGGACCCGCGCGCGGCCGTGGGTCGACAGCGGCGTCGAGCGGGCCGCGGACGACCCGCTGACGATTCGCGAAATCGGCCGCCTGCACATCCAGCTGCATGCGGCCGACGCGTTGCTCGAACGCGCGGCGCGCACGCTCGACGAGATCACGGCAAAGGGCGACGTGACCGAGGACGACGTCGCGCGGGCGTCGGTGGCGGTGGGCGAAGCGAAGGTGCTGACGACCGAGGTCGCGCTGCTCGCGGGCGAGAAGCTGTTCGAGCTGGCCGGCACGCAATCGACGCTTGCCGAGCACAACCTCGACCGCCATTGGCGCAACGCGCGCACGCACACGCTGCACGATCCGGTGCGCTGGAAATATCACCTGGTCGGCAACTACTATCTGAACGGCGCACGCCCGGCGCGCCATGCGTGGAATTGACACGCGGGCGGCAAGCGGCTCGTCCGGCCGCCGCGCATCGCGTTAGCGGTCGGACGCCAGCAGCGCGCGGGTCAACCCCCGCGCGATGCCGTCGAGCGTGAAGCCCAGTGTGCCGATCACGACGATCACCGCGGTCAGTTCCGCATACGCGAGCCGGTCGCGCGTATCGAGAATCAGGTAGCCGAGGCCCGCGTTGACGCCGAGCATCTCGGCCGGCACCAGCACGATCCACAGGATGCCGATCGCGAGCCGGATGCCGTTGAGCAGCGGCCCCGCGATGGCGGGCAGCACGATATGCACCAGCAGTTCGCGGCGGGTGGCCGCGAGGCTTGCGCCGAGCTGCAGCCAGCGCCGGTCGATCTGCGCGACGCCGGCCGCCGTGCTCATCAGCACCGGCCACAGCGCGGCGAACCCGAGCAGGAAGTAGATCGCGCGATCGCCGATGCCGAACGACATGACCGCGAGCGGCATCCACGACAGCGGCGACACCATGCGCAGAAACTGGAACGTCGGCGACAGCATCCGCTCGACCCATCGCACGCGGCCGAGCAACAGCCCGAGCGGGACGCCGGCCAGCAGCGCCGCGCCGAGCCCGACGCCGATGCGTCGCAGGCTGACGAGCGCGTGTTCGAGCAGATGATCGTCCGCGCACAGCGACCGCAGGCTGGCGAGCGCGCTGTCCGGCGCGAACTGCCGGCCGAGCGAGCCGGGCTCGGTCAACGCGTGGATCGCGGCCCACCAGAGGACGATCGTCGCGACGAGCCCGGCCACGCCGAGCCATCGCGCGGCCGCGCGTGCCGGGTAGCGGGAGCCGCCGGCCCGGCGCGTGTCGGGTGCGGACGAACGGCGGGAGGCGAGCGCATCAGACAACGATGATCTCCTCGCGCTGGAACGCGCCCGATTGACCGAACGCGCTCAGCCCGCCGACCGCGTCGATGCTCTTGCGCACGAACCGGTCGTCGACGAGATCGCGGGCCGCGAACGCCGGGTCCAGCGACGCGAGGAAGGCGCCGTCGCCGTCGACCACCGTGCGCTTCAGCCGTTGAACCAGCGCCTCGGTATAGCTCGGGAACGGATACGGCTGGAAGTCGATCCGCTTTGCGTGCCAGTCGGCATGGCGGATCGCGCCGCTCGCGCGATAGGTGTCGGCCAGCGACGCCGACGGCACGAGCACGCGGTCGAGCGACGCGAGCGTATGCGGCGAATAGCGGTGCGTGCCGTCCTTCGACAGCAACTGCGCGGTTTCCTGCGGATGCGTGCGCGCCCACAGCTGCGCCTTCACGATCGCGTTGACGACCTTTTGCGACCACGCGGGGCGCTGCGTCAGATCGTGCTCGTGCATGAACACGACGCAGCATGCATGGTTCTTCCAGACATCGCCGGTGAAGCGCAGGATCTTGCCGATCTTCATCAGTTCCGCGGTCGCGTTGAACGGCTCCGCGACGATATACCCGGCGATCTGGCGCGCGGCGAGCGCGGGCAGCATGTCCGACGGGGCCATCACGACGAGGTTGACCTCGTTCGCCGCGGGCGTGCCGCGCCGCTTGAGCACGGGCACGAGCCCTTGCTGACGCAGCAGGTCCTGCAGCACGACGTTGTGAATCGAGTACCAGAACGGAATCGCGACGGTCTTGCCGCCAAGATCGCGCAGCGAATCGATGTCGGGCGCGACCGTGAGCCCGGAGCCGTTCACGTGGTTCCAGGCGACCACCTTCGCCGGTGCGCGGCTGCCGTAGCGCGCCCAAAGCGTCATCGGCGACAGCAGGTGCACGACGTTGACCTGGCCCGACAGGAATGCCTCGACGAGCTGCGCCCAACTGCGCAGCAGCTTCGGTTGCTCGACGGTCAGGCCTTCGGACGCGAAATAGCCGTTGTTGTGGGCCACCAGCAACGGGGCCGCGTCGGTGATCGGCAGATAGCCGATCCGGACCGGCGCATCCGGTTCGGCCGCGGCGTGCGCGTTCGCCATCGAAAGCAACGGAGCGGCGCCCGTCGCGGTGAACAGGGCCGCGAGCTTCAGCCATTCGCGGCGCGACATCGGAATCTGGCACATGGATAGGCGGGTCAGGTCAGTCAGTTCAGGGAATGAAGTTCGGACGCGTGCGGGCGCTTCATGCCGGCCTGCAACGCCTTCAGGATGTCGATGCGCATCGTGCCGAGTTCGCTGACGAATGCGTCGCGCGGATGCGGGAAATCGACCCGCCACGCGTCGATGAAGCGCCCTTGCGTGCCGAGCAGCACGATGCGATCGGCCACGAGCAGCGCTTCGTCGATGTCGTGGGTCACGAGCACGGTCGCGCAGCGTGTCGTCGACACGATGTTCACCAGCAACTGCTGCATCGCGGCGCGCGTGACTTCGTCGAGCGCCGAGAACGGTTCGTCGAGCAGCAGCGCGTGCGGCTGACGCGCGAGTGCACGCGCCAGCGCCGCGCGCTGCGCCATCCCGCCGGAGAGCTGGGCCGGGCGCAGCGACGCGGCGGCTTCGAGCCCGACCGCGCGCAGCGCCGCGCGGACGCGCTCACGTTGCTGATCGCGCGTGAGCCGAGCCTGATGCGCGAAGGCGAGGCCGAACGCGACGTTCTTTTCGGTCGACAGCCACGGCAGCAGGCACGGGTCCTGAAACGCGATCGCGATCCGCGGGTGCGGGCCCCGCAGCGTCGTGCCGTCGAGCGACACGGTGCCGGATTGCGGTTGCTCCAGCCCGGCCAGTGCGCGCAGCAGGCTCGACTTGCCGGTCCCGCTCGGGCCGATCAGCGCGACGATTTCGCCGCGATCGACCGACAGCGACACATCGGCAAGCACGGGAGTGCGCCGCTCGCCGCCGTAGCCGAGCGTCAGATGGCGCGCGTCCAGCAGCGGCGGCGTCATGCGGCGATGCTCCGCGTCCGCGCGGCGAGTTGCGCCTTCAGTTGCACGACGCTCGGCGTGACGATCGGAATGAACGCCGCTTCGCGCCAGCGTCGCTCGAACCCGAGCCCCGCATCGCGCAGATAGCCGCGGCCGCCGCTCGCCTCGAGTTCGAGGTTCGCGGCCGTGGCCACGTGCGTCGCGAGCGCGATGCGCAGCTCGAACAGGCGGTTCGGGTGCAGGCGCAGGCTGCCGTCGGCGATGCCGGACGACAGTTGCGCGCATGCGGCGGCCAGTCCGGCCGCGCAGGATTCGACTTCGGGGCCGAGAATGCCGCGCGTCGTCTCGGCCGCGCGCCGCGCTTCGGCCAGCGCGCGCCGCGCGAGCCCGATCGACAGCCCGCACTGCAAGCCGAGGAAGGCCGGTCGCACCGCGGGCAGGAACGTTTGCGCATCCGGATGGATCAGCCACGCGGTGTCGCTCGGCACGTCGTCGAGATGCAGCGCGGCGGTGTTGCTGCCGCGCAGCGCGATCAGGTCGAGATCCGTGCTGCGCGTCAGGCCGGGCGCGTCATCGGGGATCGCGACGATCGCGGACGGCCTGCCATCGCCGAACGCAACCGCGGCCGCCACGACGAACCGTTCCGTGCGCAGGTTCGTCACCCACGCCATCCTGCCCGTCAGCCGCCAGTCGTCGGCGCTTTCCGCGTGCGGCGTCGCGTCGATCTGAAGCGACTCGATGCCGGACAGATACTTCATCGCGTTCGACAGGCCGCTCGCGCCCGCGCAACGGCCGTCGAGCAGCGCCGGCAGCCAGCGCTCGCGCAGCGCGGCGTTCGGGCTTTGCAGCAGGTATTCGATGAAGCTGCGCTGGCCCCACAGCACGAAGGCCGCGGTCAGCGAACGTTCGGCCACCGCCGCGATGCCCGCGATGGCGTCCGTGGTCGTCCCGCCCGCGCCGCCGAGGCTCGCCGGCACGCCGGTCCGGAACAGGCCGGCCGCCGCGAGACGCGGCACGACGTCCGCCTTCAGCGCGGCGCTCGTGTCGAGCTGCGTGGCGTTCGCGTCGAGCCAGTCGGCGAGCGACGCGTCGAGTGCGGGCGCCGTCAGGCGGCCTGTGTCCGGGGTTTCCATCGGTATGCGGCCAGTTCGGGGTTGAGTTCGTTGCGCGCCAGGTTGTTCGCGAAGTTGCACAGCGTCGCGAGGCTCACGCCCAGCACCACTTCGAGCGCGTTCGCTTCGGTGAAGCCGGCGGCCCGGAATGCGTCGAGCGCGTCGTCGGTCACGCCGCCGCGCGTCGCGATCACGGCGCGCGTGAAGGCCGCGACCGCGTCGAGCCGCGGATCGGCAACCGGCTCGCCGTCGCGCAGTGCGTCGACGTCGGCGCGATCGACATGGGCTTTCTTCAGCGCGGCGGCGGTGTGTCCGGCCACGCAGAACGCACAGCCGTGGACGGCGGCCGCGGTGATCTGCACGGCTTCGCGCTCGGCGAACGTGAGGCCCGCGCGGCTGTTGATCTCCGCGACGGTCAGATAGGTTTCGAGCGCGACCGGCGCATTCGCGAGCGAGCGCACGAGGTTCGGCAGGAAACCGTTCGCGCGCTGCGATTTTTCCAGGAAAGGCTGGCTGGGTGCGGGCGCGGTTTCGACGGTAGGCAAGGGCAGGCGACTCACAGGATTCTCCGGAGGGGCAGTGCGATCATTGTCGAGGCGGCGCCGTCGCCGGACAATGCGCGAACATCCGCGATTCCTGTGCGTTCGTCCCGCGTCGTGCGTTTCGACGGCGCGCCGGCCCGTCGGCTAGTGCAGGCGCGCCGCCGATTGCGACGCGTCGTCGCGCCCGCGCCGCCACGCGCCGGGCTGCATGCCCATCGTGCGCTTGAACGCATGCGCAAAGGCCGACTCCGACTGATAGCCGACGAGTTCGCCCGCACGCGAAATCGGCAGGCCCTGTTCCAGCAGGTCCGCCGCGAGCCGCATCCGCACCAGCGTGACGAACTGCATCGGCGGATGGCCGGACGCTTCGCTGAAGTGCTTGCAGAACGCGGTGCGGGACATGTTCGCGAACGCGGCCATCGAGTCGGTGGTCCACGCGTCGGCGGGCGCGTCGATGATCGCGGCGACGAGCGTGCCGAAGCCGGTCCGCTGCATCAGCGACGCGAGCCCGCTGGCGACGGTATCGTGCCCGGCGGCGTCCCGTACCGCATAGAACAGCAGCAGTTCGACCAGCTTGTCGATCAGCGGGGACGGCGCGTCGACGCCGTGACGGCCTTCGGCGCGAATCAGCTCGAACAGCCCGTGGATGCCGCGATAGGCGTCGTCGCCGCGCCGCACGATCAGGTACTCGGGGAAGAGCGACACGATCGCGCGCGACACGGTAGAGTGGAATTCGATGAAACCGCAGGCAAGGCCGACGCTGCCGTCGACCGACGCGTCGAGCGGCTGCATCGACCCGCGCCGCTCGAGCGGGTGGCTGCCCGCGACCGCGCAGGCCTGCGGGTTGACCGGGCTCGGCGACAGCCCGTGCGGCACGTCGCGCAACAGAAAGACGGCTTCACCGGCGGCAACCGGAATGCTGTCCCGCCCGTCGGCGAAGTGAAGCCATGCCGATCCATGCAGGAGGATGTGGAAGCTCGCCTTCGCACGGCCGGCGGTGGACGCCTGCCAGTCGCCGCAATACTGGCCGACGTGGAAAAGCTGGCTTTTCGGCTCCAGGCTGGACAGCAGCCAATGGACGACCTTGTCTGTTTGCGCGGACATTCCGATGCTGGAGGATGGGTGACGCGCCCATGCTACGGGCTGCGCCGCGCCGCTCAAACCAACGAATCGTAGAAAGCATTTTCCTGCCGTCGCAATGTCACGCGAGGCGGCACGGCATCGCGGTCGGCCGGAATTCGCACGGCGCTACCCGGGCGCCGGCGATGCAGCCCGCCCGCTATGCATGCACCCCCACCCGATACCGCGTGGTCTGTCGATACACGTCGCCCGGATGAACGATCACGTCGTCGCGCAGGCCGTCCATGTTGACCTGATTCGGGAAGCCGCCCGCCTCGACGCACAGCGCCGCGTGCCGCACGCACGGCGTGCCGCCGCTCACGCGCAGGCCGTCGAGATAATTGCCCGTATAGAGCTGCAGGCCGCGCTGATCGGTCGATACGGTCAGCTCGCGGCCGCTTTCCGGATCGTAGATTCGCGCGACGGGCCGGACTTCGCGCGCGCCGTTGCCGACGACGTAGCAGTGATCGAAGCCGCGCGCCCGCGCCAGTTGCGCATGCGGCCAGTCGAGGCGCGCGCCGAGCGGCGCGCTTTGCCGGAAATCGAACGCCGTGCCCGTCACGTCGGCCGTGCCGGTCGGGATCAGCGCGTCGTCCACTTCGAGGAACGCGTCGGCGTCGATGTGCAGCAGATGGCCGCGCACGTCGCTGCCCGCGCGCCCGTTCAGGTTGAAGTAGCTGTGATTCGTCAGGTTCAGCGGCGTCGGCGCGTCGGTCCACCCCGTGTAGTCGATCGTCAGCGTGCCGTCGTCGTCGAGCGTGTAGCGCACCTGCACGCTCACGTTGCCGGGGAAGCCCGCGTCGCCTTCCGGCGAATCGAGCCGCAGCGTGAGCCCGCCGCCATCGTCGAGCACGTCCCACCGCGCGCGATGAAAGCCGTTCGCGCCGCCGTGCAGCAGGTTGCCGTTCTCGTTGCGGTCGAGCAGGTAGTCGACGCCGTCGAGCGTGAAGCGCGCGCCGGCGATCCGGTTCGCCCAGCGGCCGACCGTGGCGCCGAGATAGGCGCCGGATCCGAGGTATTCGGCCGGCGTGTCGTGCGCGAGCACGATATCGGCCAAGCGCCCCGTGCGGTCGGGCGCGAGCCACGACACGACGGTCGCGCCGAGATCGCTGACGACGACGCGCATTCCATGCGCATTGCGCAGCGTATAGCGCCGCACCGGCTCGCCGTCGGGCAACGTGCCCCACGGCTCGGCGTGCACGCGTGCGACGCCGGGCGTCAGGTATGAGGAATCGGTATCGATATGCATGAGTGGAGGTCGGGTGGGCGGCGGCGTCAGTTCGTGGCGGCCGCGCGTTCCTGATATTCGCGCGGCGTGCAGCCGAGTTCCCGCCGGAACACCGCGTACATGTATTGCAGCGACGTGAAACCGCAACGGATCGCGACTTCGGCGCTCGACGCCTGCCGGCCGGCAAGCAGCGCCTGCGCGGCTTCGAGCTTGTGGCGCAGGATCTCCTGGTGCACGGTGCGCTGCAGTTCGCGCCGGAAGTGCTCCTCGAGCAGCGAGCGCGACACGCCGACATAGTCGGCGACCTGTTCGGTCTTGATCCCCTGGCACGCGTACTGGCGGATGAAATGCCGCGCGCGCATCACGTGCGGGCTCGCCAGCGGCTGGTGGCGCGTCGATTCGAGCACGTTGATGCCGACCGGCGGCACGAGAATGCGCTGCCCGGGAAAGCGCGCGCCGCGCAGCATCCGGTGCAGCAGGTGCGCGGCGGTGCGGCCCATTTCCTCGGTGCCCTGGATGACCGACGACAGCGGAATGCGCGTCAGCGTGCGCGTGAGCGGATCGTTGTCGATGCCGATGATCGCGACTTGTTCCGGCACCGCGATGCCGGCGATCAGGCAGGCCTGCAACAGATGCCGCGCGCGTGCATCGGTCACCGCGATCACGCCGACGGGCTTCGGCAGCGCATGCAGCCAGCCGATCAGTTGCTCGATCGCGTGATTCCAGCCCGACGCGCTCGTCGACAGCCCGCGATAGATCGGCGCGTCGAGCCCGTCCGCGCGCGCGAGCCGGTCGAACGCGAGCTCGCGCTGCTGCGCCCAGCGGTTCTCCTGCGCGACCGGCAGGCTGTACATCGCGAAGTGCGCGAGTCCCGCGCCGATCAGGTGCGTATACGCGAGCGACACGAGCTTCGCGTTGTCCGTCGCAATATATGGGACATCGTCCGGGTATTGCGCCGGGTCCTCGTACGACGAGCCGATCGCGACGATCGGCAGCGGCGAGCCGGCGAGCGCGTCGGCGACGGCCGGATCGTCGAAGTCGGCGATGATGCCGTCGCCGTCGAAACGCTCGATGCCGGTGAGCCGGCAGCGGAAATCGTCTTCGAGGAACAGGTCCCACACGACGCGCGTCGTGTGCAGGTACTGGCCGATGCCGCTGATGATCTCGCGGTCGTAGACCTTGTTCGCGTTGAACAGCAGCGCGATGCGGTGCGGTGTCTGGGCGGAAGGGGCGCGTGTCATCTCGGTGTCGGGGCGCGCGCCTTGCGGGCGCGGTGCCATTGTCTCCGGGGTGCGCCCGGGACGGCGGCGCGCGGGTTGGTGTACGGCGATTGTAGGACGGAACGCGCGCCGCACGCAGCGGCTGGCAAGAAACATCAAGCGTGCTGCGCAATTTCGCAATTGCCGGGCGGCAGGCGCGGGGGCACGATCCAGCCAACCGAATTCGGCCGCGTGCGTCGTCGCGATGCACGTTGCGCCGCAACAAGAACCTGCACGGAGACGCCATGTCGTATTTCGAACACATTCCCGCGATTCGCTATGAAGGCCCGCGGTCGGACAACCCGCTCGCCTATCACCATTACGACCCCGAGCGGCGCGTGCTGGGCAAGACGCTCGCCGAGCATCTGCGGATCGCGGTGTGCTACTGGCACACGTTCGTGTGGCCCGGCCACGACATCTTCGGGCAGGCCGCGTTCCAGCGGCCGTGGCAGCAGCCGGGCGACGCGCTCGAGCGCGCGCGGCAGAAGGCCGATGCGGCGTTCGAGTTCTTCACGAAGCTCGGCACGCCGTTCTATACGTTCCACGACACCGACGTCGCGCCGGAAGGCGACAGCCTGCGCGAATACGCGGCCAATTTCGCGCGCATGGTCGACTATCTCGGCGAGCGCCAGCAGGCGAGCGGCGTGCGGCTGCTGTGGGGCACCGCGAACCTGTTCTCGCACCCGCGCTTCGCGGCCGGCGCCGCGACGAACCCGAACCCCGACGTGTTCGCGTGGGCCGCGACCCAGGTGTGCCATGCGCTCGACGCGACCCACCGGCTCGGCGGCGAAAACTACGTGCTGTGGGGCGGCCGCGAAGGCTACGAAACGCTGCTCAATACCGACCTGAAGCGCGAACGCGAGCAGTTCGCGCGCTTTTTGTCGATGGTCGTCGAGCACAAGCACCGGATCGGCTTCAAGGGCGCGCTGCTGATCGAGCCGAAGCCGCAGGAACCGACCAAGCACCAGTACGACTACGACGTCGCGACCGTGCACGGCTTCCTCGTGCAGTACGGATTGCAGAACGAGATCCGCGTGAACATCGAGGCGAATCACGCGACGCTCGCGGGCCATTCGTTCCATCACGAGATCGCGAACGCATTCGCGCTCGGTGTGTTCGGCAGCGTCGACGCGAACCGCGGCGATCCGCAGAACGGCTGGGACACCGACCAGTTCCCGAACAGCGTCGAGGAGCTGACGCTCGCGTTCTACGAGATCCTGCGCCACGGCGGCTTCACGACCGGCGGGATGAACTTCGACTCGAAGGTGCGCCGCCAGAGCATCGACCCGGAAGACCTGTTCTACGGTCACGTCGGCGCGATCGACGTGCTCGCGCTCGCGCTCGAACGCGCGGCGGTGCTGGTCGAGAACGACCGGCTCGACGCGCTGCGCCGGCAGCGCTACGCGCAGTGGGACGACGCGTTCGGCCGCAAGATCCTGTCCGGCGGCTATACGCTGGAGTCGCTCGCGGCCGACGCGCTCGCGCGCGGCGTCGACCCGCGGCACGTGAGCGGCGCGCAGGAGCGGCTCGAGAACATCGTGAACCAGGCGATCTACGGGCTGCGCTGACGCCATGTACATCGGACTCGATCTCGGCACGTCCGGCGTGAAGGCGGTGCTGCTCGACCGCGACGGCGCGGTGCGCGCGAGCGCGAACCGCCCGCTGACGGTGAGCCGGCCGCAGCCGCGCTGGTCCGAACAGGCGCCGCGCGACTGGTGGGACGCCGCATGCGGCGCGCTCGCCGCGCTCGTGGCGGATGCACGCGCGGCCGGCATCGACCCGCGCGAGATCCACGCACTCGGGTTGACCGGTCAGATGCACGGCGCGACGCTGCTCGATGCGCATGGCGACGTGCTGCGCCCCGCGATCTTGTGGAACGACGGCCGGGCGGACGCCGAGTGCGAGGAGCTCGAACGGCTCGCGCCCGCGCTGCGCACGGTGGCCGGCAACGTCGCGATGCCGGGCTTCACGGCGCCCAAGCTGCTGTGGGTGCGTCGGCACGAACCCGACGTGTTCGCGCGCATCGCGTACGTGCTGCTGCCGAAGGATTATCTGCGTTACCGGCTGACCGGCGCGTTCGCGACCGATCCGTCGGATGCCGCCGGCACGCTGTGGCTCGACGTCGCGAAGCGCGACTACGACGACACGCTGCTCGCCGCGTGCGGGCTGTCGCGCACGCAGATGCCGGCCGTGTTCGAGGGCAACGCGGTGACCGGCACGCTGCTGCCGGCCGTCGCGCGCGCGCTCGGATTGCGCGAGATTCCGGTGGTGGCCGGCGGCGGCGACAACGCGGCCGGCGCGGTGGGCGTCGGGATCGTGCGGCCCGGCGACGCGCTGCTGTCGCTCGGCACGTCGGGCGTGTATTTCGCGGTGTCGGACGGGTTTCGCGCGAATCCCGAATCGGCGGTGCACAGCTTCTGTCATGCGCTGCCCGATACGTGGCACCTGATGTCCGTGATGCTGAACGCGGCCGGCTGCGTCGACTTCACCGCGCAACTGGCCGGTTACGACGGCGTCGCGGCGCTGCTCGACGATGCGCGGACGAACGCACGCGAGAGCCGCCCGTGGTTCCTGCCGTACCTGAGCGGCGAGCGCACGCCGCACAACGACGTGAACGCGAAGGGCGTGTTCTACGGGCTCACGCCCGACACGCGGCGCGCGGATCTTGCGAACGCGACGCTCGAAGGCGTGGGCTTCGCGCTGCTCGACGGCATCGACGCGCTGCATGCGGCCGGGCTCGCGCCCGAGCGCATCACGGTGATCGGCGGCGGCTCGCGCAGCGCGTACTGGACGCAGATGCTCGCCGACCTGAGCGGCCGTGCGCTGACGCTGCGCGCGGGCGGCGAGATCGGGCCGGCGCTGGGCGCCGCGCGCCTCGCCCGTCTCGCGCTCGAACCGGATGCGGCGCTTGCCGACGTGTGCCCGCAGCCGAGCGTCGTCGCGGTGCGCGAGCCCGATCCCGGGCGGCACGCGTGGTATCGCGACGTGCGGCGGCCGACGTTTCGCGCGCTGTACCGTGCGCTCGAACCGGTATTCGCGACGGGCGCTTGACCGGCGGTGCGCCGGCGCGAACCCGCGCGCGGCAGTGACTCGATGCGGGCGGTGCAATCCGGCGGCCGCCCGCGGTTCGTGAGGTGGTTCCATAACAAGGAGTGGAGACATGAAATCCGTGACGCGTCGTACCGTACTGAATTCCCTTGCCGGCGCCGCCGCGCTGGCGGTGTTCGCGTTGGGCACGCCGCTCGCGCACGCGAGCAAGGACAAGCCCGAGATCGGCTTCTGCATCGACGACTTGCGCGTCGAGCGCTGGTCGCGCGACCGCGACTATTTCGTTGCAGCCGCAACCAAGCTCGGCGCGAAGGTGTCGGTGCAGTCGGCCGATGCGAGCGAGGCGCGGCAGATTTCCCAGATCGAGAACCTGATCTCGCGCGGCGTCGACGTGATCGTGATCGTGCCGTTCAACTCGAAGACGCTCGGCAACGTCGTCGCCGAAGCGCGCAAGGCCGGCATCAAGGTCGTGTCGTACGACCGCCTGATTCTCGACGCGGACGTCGACGCGTATATCTCGTTCGACAACGAGAAGGTCGGCGAGCTGCAGGCGCAGGGCGTGTTCGACGCGAAGCCGAAGGGCAACTACTTCCTGCTGGGCGGCGCGCCGACCGACAACAACGCGAAGATGCTGCGCGAAGGGCAACTGAAGGTGCTGAAGCCGGCGATCGACCGCGGCGACATCAAGGTCGTCGGTCAGCAGTGGGTGCCCGAGTGGAGCGCGTCGACCGCGCTGCGGATCGTCGAGGACGCGCTGACCGCGAACAACAACAAGATCGACGCGATCGTCGCGTCGAACGACGGCACGGCCGGCGGAGCGATCCAGGCGCTCGCCGCGCAGCATCTGGCCGGCAAGGTGCCGGTGTCCGGGCAGGATGCGGACCTGGCAGCGGTCAAGCGCGTGATCGCCGGCACGCAGACGATGACCGTCTACAAGCCGCTGAAGCTGATCGCGAGCGAAGCCGCGAAGCTTGCCGTCGATCTCGCGAAGGGCACGAAGCCCGCGTTCAACGCGCAATACGACAACGGCAAGAAGAAGGTCGATACGGTGCTGCTGCAGCCGACGCTGTTGACCAAGCGCAACGTCGACGTCGTCGTGAAGGACGGCTTCTATACCCAGGCCCAGCTGGCGAGCCAGTAAGCGGGCGTCGGACGCGACGCGCGGCCGCCGCGACGGCGGCCGCGTTTACTGCGAGGCAATGAACGAATGACGGAACCCTTGCTGACGATGCGCGGCATCGTCAAGGCCTTCGACGGCGTGAAGGCGCTCGACGGCATCGACCTGAGCGTGCGCCCCGGCGAATGCGTCGGGCTGTGCGGCGAGAACGGCGCCGGCAAGTCGACGCTGATGAAGGTGCTGTCGGGCGTGTACCCGCACGGCACCTGGGACGGCGAGATCCGCTGGGAAGGCGCGCCGCTCGTCGCGTCCGGCGTGCGCGACACCGAGCGCGCGGGCATCGTGATCATCCATCAGGAGCTGATGCTCGTGCCCGAGCTGTCGGTGGCCGAGAACATCTTCCTCGGCAACGAGATCACGCTGCCGGGCGGGCGCATGCATTACGCGGAAATGGTGCGACGCTCGGAAGCGCTGCTGCGCGAGCTGCGGATCGACGCGATCAACGTCGCGCAGCCGGTGATGAACTACGGCGGCGGCCACCAGCAACTGATCGAAATCGCGAAGGCGCTGAACAAGCGCGCGAAGCTGCTGATCCTCGACGAGCCGTCGTCGTCGCTGAGCGCGTCGGAAACGCGCATCCTGCTCGACATCGTGCGGGACCTGAAGCGGCGCGGCGTCGCGTGCGTCTACATCTCGCACAAGCTCGACGAGATCGACGCGGTGTGCGACACCGTGACCGTGATCCGCGACGGCCGCCACGTCGCGACCGAACCGATGGCCGCGCTGACCACCGACCGGATCATCGCGATGATGGTCGGCCGCGAGATCCGCGACCTGTATCCGCGCGAGCCGCACGAGATCGGCGACGTCGTGCTCGACGTGCATCGCGTCACCTGCCACGACGTGACGAACCCGCGCCGCAAGCGCGTCGACGACGTGTCGTTCAGCGTGCGGCGCGGCGAGATTCTCGGTGTCGCCGGGCTGGTCGGCGCGGGCCGCACCGAGCTGATGCAGGCGATTTTCGGTGCGTATCCGGGCGACTGCACGGCGAGCGTGCGGATGAACGGCCGGCCGCTCGCGATCCGCTCGCCGGCCGATGCGATCCGCGCGGGTATCGCGATGGTGCCGGAGGACCGCAAGCGCCACGGGATCGTGCCGCAGCTCGGCGTCGGCCACAACATCACGCTGGCGGTGCTGCGCCGGTTCGCCGCGCGCGGCCGGATCGACGCGGCCGCCGAACTCGACGCGATCCGCACCGAGATGCAGCGGCTGTCGGTGCGTGCCGCGCATCCGTTCCTGCCGATCGCGAGCCTGTCCGGCGGCAATCAGCAGAAGGCGGTCCTGGCCAGGATGCTGCTGGCCGACCCGCAGGTATTGATTCTCGACGAGCCGACCCGCGGCGTCGACGTCGGCGCGAAGGCGGAGATCTACCGGCTGATCTTCGCGCTCGCGAAGCGCGGCGTCGCGCTGATCGTCGTGTCGTCGGAGCTGCCGGAAGTGCTCGGGCTCGCCGATCGCGTGCTTGTGATCGGCGAGGGCGAGCTGCGCGGCGACTTCGTCAACGACGGCCTCACGCAGGAACAGATTCTCGGCGCCGCGCTGACGCCCGCGCGGCGTCCGGCCGAACCCATTGCAGCGAGCACGACATGAACACCGAACTTTCGTCTTCCCGGCCCGTGTCGCCGGACACCGATACGCGCGTCGCGCGCGGCCATCCGCTGCGACGCATCTTCGTGCGCTACAAAATCCTTGCGCTGCTGTTCGCGGTGGCCGCGATCTGGGCGTTCTTCTCGGTGCTGACGGACGGCGCGTTCGTCACGCCGCGCAACCTGTCGAACCTGCTGCGGCAGATGTCGATAACCGGCATGCTCGCGTGCGGGATGGTGTTCGTCATCATCGCGGGCGAGATCGACCTGTCGGTCGGCTCGCTGCTCGGGCTGCTCGGCGGCGTCGCCGCGATCCTCGACGTCAACCGCCACTGGCCGGTGGCGGCGACGGTCCCGGCCGTGCTCGCGCTCGGCGTGCTGATCGGGCTCTTCAACGGCTGGTGGTCGACCTATCGGCGCGTGCCGTCGTTCATCGTCGGGCTCGGCGGGATGCTCGCGTTCCGCGGCATCCTGCTTGGCGTCACGGGCGGCTCGACGATCGCGCCGGTGTCGGACGGCTTCGTGTTCATCGGGCAGGGCTATCTGCCGCGCGTGGCGGGGGACGGCCTCGCGGTCCTGCTGTTCGCGCTCGCGGCGCTGCTGGTGGTGCGGCAGCGCGGCACGCGGCATCGCTACCGGCTCGCGGTCGCGCCGCTGTGGCAGGACGTCGCGAAGATCGTCGGCGCCGGCGCCGTGCTGTTCGCCTTCGTCGCGACGCTCGACCGCTACGGCGGCATTCCGGTGCCGGTGCTGCTGCTGCTCGCGTTGCTCGGCGTGTTCTCGTGGATCGCGACGCAGACGGTATTCGGCCGACGCATCTATGCGGTGGGCTCGAACCTGGAGGCCACGCGGCTGTCGGGCGTGGATACCGATCGCGTGAAACTCGCGATCTTCGCGCTGATGGGGCTGATGTGCGCGTTTGCCGGCCTCGTGAACACGGCGCGGCTCGCGGCCGGGTCGCCGTCCGCCGGCACGATGGGCGAGCTCGACGCGATCGCCGCGTGCTTCATCGGCGGCACGTCGATGCGCGGCGGGTCGGGCACGGTGTACGGCGCGCTGATCGGTGCACTCGTGATGGCGAGCCTCGACAACGGGATGTCGATGCTCGACGTCGACGCGTACTGGCAGATGATCGTCAAGGGCGCGGTGCTGGTGCTGGCGGTGTGGATCGACGTGGTGTCGCGGTCGAACCGGCGATGACGGGCCGGCCGGTCGCGTGCCGGAAAAGGGGAGGACCATGGAACGAAACACGATGCGCGTGCCGGGTGTTTCCGTGCGGACGGCCGGGCCGTTCGCGATGCGCGTCGCCAACCAGTGCGGCCGTCCCCGGCCCGACGCGGCCGACTTCGCGCCGACCGACATCATTCGGCTGGCGCGCATCGTCGAGCGGATCGAGCGGGACGGCGCGTAGAAGCGCGCTGCCGTATCCGCGGGTGCGCGCCGACGGCCGCCCGTGACGTCGACGGTGCGGCCGTTCGGCAGCACGATCGACGCGTTTCTCTCCCTGGCGGCTCGGTCCCACCGCGAACAACCGGATCGGGCGCTCCTCGTTCGAGGCCGATCCGGCGGCTCGCCCCGTACGATGCATGGCGGCCGTGGCGGCTTCACGTCGCATGCAATACGCTATGCTGTCGTCCTCGACCGCCAGCCTGATCCGATGAAGCGTCCGTCGTTTTCCACCCAACTCGTCATGCTCTGGGCACTCGTCGCGGCGCTGTGCGCGACGCTGGTCGCGGTCGTCTGGGTCACGGCGAGCTCCGCCGAGAGCCAGCAGGTGGCCAGCGCGAAGGCCGCCGGCGCGTCGGCGTGCGAAGCGGTGGCGTCGCGTTACGGCGCTTCCGCGTCGGCGGGCGCCGAGCCTGCCCCCGAGCTGATGCACGCGATCCTCGACATCGTGCTCTCGCGTGCCGCGGACATGGAGGGCGGGTTCTGGATGCCCGGCGCCGCGCCTGCCGCGAGCGGCTTTCTCGCGTATTCGTTTCCTACTTATCAGGGCAGCGGCGTCAAACGCGACGTTCCGGAAGCGGAAACGCCGCTGATTCTCCGCACGCTGCGAGCCGCGGCCGCGACGCATGCCGCGACCGCGAACGTCGTCGAAGGCGCGCAGGACGCCGTGATCGCGGCGGCGTGTCCGGTGCGCGGCGGATCGGGGCTGTACGTGTGGATGCTGACACGCGCGCGCCCACCGCTGGGCCGGCACGGGGAATTGCTGGCAACGGGGCTCGCCGCCGTGCTCGCGGTGATTCTCGCGATCGCGGCGGCGCTGGCCGTGGCGCTGCGCCGATGGAAGCGCAATCTCGCACGGATCGAGAGCGGGCTGGGGCCCGACGGTCGCGAGCATCACCTGCCGTACGTCGGCGAACCCGATCTCGACCGCGTCATCGATGCGTTCAACGAGCGGGCGCGGCGCGCCGATCTGCTGCAACAGCAGGCCGCCGAGCTCCGCACGCGCCTCGCGCAGGCCGAACGCTTCGGGATGCTCGGCAAACTGGCTGCGCAGGTCGCGCACGAGATTCGCAATCCGATGGGCGCGATGCGGCTGAAGGCGGAAAACGCGCTGGCCGGCGACGGCCGGCGGCAGCAGGATGCGCTGCGCGTGATCCTCGCGCAGATCGAGCGCATCGATGCGCAGTTGTCGAGCCTGCTCGCGCTGACGCAGCCGGTGCGTCCGCATGCGACGCGTGTCGACGTCGACGCGTGGCTCGCGCAGGTCGTCGACGCGCACCGCGAGCTGGCGCAGCGGCAGGCGATCGACTTGACGCTGTCGCTCGCGGGGCAGGGCGAACGGCTCGCGTGGCCGTCGGATTTTCCCGCCTTCGATCCCGACCAGATGCGGCGCGCGCTCGACAATCTGCTGCTCAACGCGCTGCACCACGCGGGCGCGGGCGGCGCGGTCACGCTCGCGGCCGAACGATATCCGTTCGCCGGGCGCGACTGGCTGCGCATCACCGTGTCGGACAGCGGCCCCGGCGTGCCGGCCGCGCAGCGCGAGCGGATTTTCGAGCCGTTCGTGACCGGGCGCGCGGACGGAACGGGCCTCGGTCTCGCCGTCGTCCGCGAAGTGGCGGCGGCGCACGGCGGGCACGCGCGCCTCGACGACGGCGCCGCATTCGTGATTGAAATTCCATGGCAAACATCCTCATAGTCGACGACGACGCGGCATTTCGCGACGGCCTCGCCGAAACGCTCGCCGATCTCGGCCATCGGGCCGTCGAGGCCGCATCCGGCCGGGCCGCGCTGAGCGCGCTGCGCGACGGCGGCAACATCGAATGCGTCTTCCTGGATTTCCGCCTGCCGGACCTGGACGGGCTGGCCGTGCTGGCGCAATTGCGCGACGATCCTGCCCTGGCCGCGATGCCGGTCGTCATGCTGACGGCCCACGCGACCAGCGACAACACGATCGAAGCGATGCGGCTCGGCGCATTCGATCATCTGACGAAGCCGATCGGGCGCCGGGACATCGCGCAACTGCTCGAACGCATCGTGTCGGCGAATCAGCCGCCCGCGCTCGCGCCGGTGGAAGGCGGTTTCGCGGGCGAACCTTCGGCGGACCGGCCGCGACTGCTCGGCGTGAGCGCCGCGATGCGCGACGTGCAAAAGCAGGTCGGCCGGGCCGCGATGAGCGACGCGACCGTGCTCGTGACCGGCGAGACGGGTACGGGCAAGGAAGTGGCGGCCCGCGTGCTGCATGCCGCATCGGCGCGGCACGCGGGGCCGTTCGTCGCCGTCAACTGCGCGGCCATCCCGGCCGACCTGCTCGAAAGCGAGTTGTTCGGGCATCGTCGCGGCGCGTTCACGGGCGCGCATGCCGATCGCGCGGGGCGCCTCGTCGAGGCCGACGGCGGGACGCTCTTTCTCGACGAGATCGGCGACATGCCCGCCGCGATGCAGGCCAAGCTGCTGCGCGCGCTGCAGGAGCGCCAGGTGACGCCGCTCGGCGCGGATCGCGCGACGGCGATCGACATTCGCGTCGTGGCCGCGACGCACCGCGACCTCGCCGCGGCCGTCGCGAACGGTACGTTCCGCGAAGATCTCTTCTATCGGCTGAACGTCATTCCGCTGCACCTGCCGCCGCTCGCCGATCGCGTGGCCGACATTCTTCCGCTCGCCGCGCATTTCCTGGGTAGCGCGGCAGGCATGCGGCCGTTGCACCTGACGAACGATGCGCAACGGGCGTTGCTCGATCACCGCTGGCCGGGCAATGTCCGCGAACTGCGCAACGTGATGGAGCGCGCGGCCGCGCTCGCTCCCGGGCCGGCCGTCAGTGCGGCCGATCTCGGCCTGCCCGCCGTGCCCGCGCGCCAGCCGGGCGCCGATGCGGTGCCGGCGCACCTGCTCGACATGCCGCTGCCCGATGCGCTGGCGACGGTCGAGCGCGCGGCGATCCTGCGTGCGCTCGAGCGCGCGAACGGCAATCGCGCGGAAGCGGCGAGGCAGCTCGGGATCGGCCGCCAGTCGCTCTATGCGCGCATGGCGAATCTCGGGATCGAGCGCGACGACTAGGCGTCGAGTCGCGCGGTTTCGGCTGTCGGAACGGCCGACAGCCGGTGAAGCCACGTGTCGGAAAACCCGACACGTTGGGCGTACATCGGCGCTAGGCGCACGGCCGCGCGGTGCGTCGCAGGTTGGCACGGGTATTGCGGATATCGATGCATCGCAACCCGTTGCCGGAACCCGTCATGAAGCCGTACCCGCCTGTCGTTCGATCGCGGCCGCGAGGCCGCGCCGCCGTTCGCCGTTCGTCTCGCATGCTCTGCGCCGCCGCGTTCGTTGCCGTCGCAACGGTCAGCGTGGCACAGGTGCCGCCGGCACCGCGCGCGCAAGATCCGGCGGGCGCCATGCCGCCTCCACCTCCGCCTCCGTCCGGGCCGCGTGCGCTTTTGCCCGTCGGGCCCGGCAACGACACCGGATCGGATGCGCTGGTTTCCGGCACGCTGTCGCGCCTGACGATCAATCCGGAAGGGGCCGTCGACGGCTTCGTGCTGACCGACGGCACGCTCGTCCGTCTGCCGCCGCATCTCGGTTCGCAACTGGCTGCGCTCGTGCGGTCGGGCGAGCGTGTCACGGTGGCCGGCGAACGGCGCTTCGACGATGAAATCCATGCACGCGTGGTCCGCAACGACGGCACCGGCGCGTCGCTGTCCGGTCAGCCGCCCGCGCCCGTCGCGCCCGTGCCTGCCATGCTGCGCGGCGTCAACCTCGCGCGCCTGAGCGTGTCCGGCGTCGTGCGCCGCGTGACGCACGCGCCGCGCGGCGAGCCGGACGGCGTGATGCTCGATGGCGGCGCGATCGTCAAGCTGACCGTGCCGGCCGCCCGGCAATTCGGCGCGCTGCTCGCGCCCGGCGAGCGCGTGGCCGCGGTCGGCTACGGCACGCGCAACGCATACGGCGAAGCGCTGCAGGCCACGGCGTTCGGCGCGCCGGGCCATGTCGTGAATCTCTATGACGATGTCGCGCGCTGAAATGCGCGGCGCCGTTCCGCAATCCATCGAAAGGAGTCCTGTCATGCACTGGATCGATCCCGCCTGCCTGCCCGAAACGCGCGGCCGCGTCACGCAGTTCCTGCTCGATCCGCACGGAGAAATCGACGGCCTGATCCTGAACGGCGACCTGCAGGTTCACGTGCCGCCGCATCTGGGCCGCGAACTGGTGCGCCATGTCGCGGTCGGCGACCGCATCCGCGTGCGGGGCGTCAAGCCGCGTCGCGCGGCGATGATCGCGGCCGTGCAACTGACCGGGCGTGGCGGCGTCGACATCGTCGACGCCGGGCCCGAGCACGCTGTCCCGAAGCCGCCGCGACCGGTTCGACGGCCGATGGAATTCAGCGGAGAAGTCGCGTTCGGGCTGTACGGCCCGAAAGGCGAGTTGAACGGCGCGTTGCTGACGAGCGGCGTCGCGTTGCGGGTGCCGCCGCATGCGGCGCAAGCATTGCACGACTACCTGCAGGCCGGCATCCATGTGCAGGCGTGGGGGCACGGCGTCGTCACGCCGCACGGCGCGACGCTCGACGTGAGCGACATTGCCGAGCTCGTCGATGCGGATGTCGCATGACGGTGCGGCGACCGTGAGACCGGCACGCGCGCTCGAGGCGCTCAACTTCTTCGTGGCCGACGTGCAGGCCGGCATCGGCCCGTTCATCGGCGTCATCCTGCTGTCGCGCGGCTGGGGCGCCGATGCGATCGGCTCGGTCATGACGCTGGCGGGGCTCGCCGCGATGGCCGCGACGCCGCTGGCCGGCGCGCTCGTCGACGCGGTGCGTGCGAAGCGGGCGCTGATCGTCGCGGCGACCGCGGCGACGGCACTCGCGTCGCTGGCGCTGATGTTCGTGCGCGGCTATCCGGCGGTGGCGGCGTCGCAGATCCTGGCGGCGGTCGGCGGCGCGGTGCTCGCGCCCGCAGTCGCGGGCGTGACGCTCGGCATCGTGCGTCGGCAGGGTTTCGATCGGCAGTTCGGGCGCAACCAGATGGCGAACCATGCCGGCAACGTCGCCGGCGCGGCGCTCGCCGGGTGGCTCGGCTGGCATGTCGGATTCGACGCGGTGTTCGCGCTCGTCGGCGTGTTCACGGTCCTTGCGATCGCGAGCACGTTGGCGATTCCCGGGCAGGCAATCGATCATGCTTGCGCACGTGGTCTCGAGCCTGATGGCCGCGCACCGGGAACGGATGCTGCGCATCCGCATGCGTTGGACGCGGCGTCGACGTCGCGCGTCGGCGGCCTGCGCACGCTCGCCGAAAACCGGCCGCTGGTACTGCTCGGCGCGTCGCTCGCGCTGTTTCATCTCGGCAACGCCGCGATGCTGCCGCTCTACGGGATGGGCGTCGTCGTCACGCATCGCAGCAACGCGAGCGCGTTCACCGCGCAGACCATCGTCATCGCGCAGTGCGTGATGATCGCGGCGGCCTGGCTCGCGCCCCGGCTGATTCGCGCGCACGGTTACTGGCGCGTGCTGCTGTTCTCGTACCTCGTGCTGCCGGTGCGCGGGGCGGTCGCCGCGGCGTGGATGAGCGAAGCGGGTGTATGGCCGGTGCAGATGCTCGACGGCATCGGCGCCGGCCTGCAAAGCGTGGTCGTGCCCGCGCTCGTCGTTCGTCTGCTGCATGGCTCCGGCCGCGTGAACGCCGGGCAGGGCGCCGTCGCGACCGCGCAGGGGATCGGCGCGGCGCTCAGCCCCGTGCTCGGCGGCGTGCTCGCGCAGCACTTCGGCTATCCGGCCGCGTTCGTCGTACTGGGCGCCGTGTCGACGGGCTCGCTCGCGCTGTGGCTCGGTCATGCGCGATCGCTGAGCGGCGTGTGCGGCAAGCCCGCCGATCTATCGGCGACATCATCGTGAAAGCGATTTCGATTTCCATGCCTGTGTCGACTTGCCCATGAATCCCGTTTCGCTTGCCTGGCTGATTTCCGCGCTCGCCACCGCGGGCGTCATCACGCGTCCGTTCGGTTGGCCCGAGGCCACGTGGGCCGTGAGCGGCGCGCTGCTGCTGGTCGTGTTGAACCTGTTGCCCGTCGCGCAGGCGCTGGACGCCGTCGCGAAAGGGGGCGACGTCTACCTGTTCCTGACGGGCATGATGCTGTTGTCCGAGGCGGCCCGTCGCGAAGGGCTGTTCGACTGGGTCGCGACGCGCGTCGTCAATCTCGCGCAGGGCTCGCCGCGGCGATTGTTCGCGCTGATCTACGGGGTCGGTGTCGTCACCACGGTGTTCCTGTCGAACGATGCGACCGCCGTCGTGCTGACGCCCGCGGTTCTTGCCGCCGCGCGCCGCGCGAAGGCCGACCCGATGCCGCTGCTGTACAGCTGCGCGCTCGTCGCCAATGCCGCGAGTTTCGTTTTGCCGATTTCGAATCCGGCGAACCTGGTGCTGTACGGCGCGCACATGCCGGCGCTCGGCGTATGGCTCGCGCATTTCGCGGCGCCGTCCGTCGCGTCGATCGCCTGTACGTTCGTGATGCTGAGGATCGTGCAGCGACGGGCGCTTGCCGGCCACTGCGAATCCGGGCTGCCGGTGCAGCCGCTGACGGGCGGCGGGCGCATCGCGCTCGTGGGCATCGCCGCAACGGCCGTCGCGCTGATGGCGGTGTCGGTCCTCGATCGCCCGCTCGGGTTGCCGACCGCGCTCGCGGGTGTCGTCACGGTCGCGTGCGTGCTGATACGGGATCGCGCGGCCGGCGTGCCGATCGTTCGCGCGATTTCATGGAGCGTGCTGCTGCTCGTCGCGGGGTTGTTCGTCGTCGTCGAGACGCTCGACCGGACCGGCGCGGTGCGCGTACTGGCGGGGCTGCTGCACGCGTTGATGCAAAGCGGCGAGCACATTGCCTCCGCCGCGGCCGGCGTCGCGGTCGCGCTCGTGTCGAACGGGGTCAACAATCTGCCTGCCGGGCTGATTGCAAGCTCGACGATCCAGGCCGCGCACAGCCCGCAAACGGTGATCGACGCGATTCTGATCGGCGTGGATCTCGGCCCGAACCTGTCGGTCACCGGATCGCTCGCGACGATCCTGTGGCTGGCGGCGATCCGGCGCGAAGGGTTGCAGGTCGGTTTCCGCGCATTTCTCGCGATCGGCGCGTGCGTGATGCCGCCTGCGTTGCTGCTCGCGCTGGGCGCGCGATTCGTGGTCGGCGGCTGACGCGCGATGCGCGTCGCGTCAGCCGTCCTGGCGGTGCTAGAACGAGTAGGCGAGCGACGCGAACAGGCTGCGCGGCGCGCCCGGCGTGACCCACAGGCTGTTGTACGAGCTGACGTACGTGGTGCGATTGAACAGGTTGTTCAGCACGACCGACGCACGCAGGTGCTTGTTGACCTGAAGATAGCCGTTGAGCTGCACGGTCGCGTAGGCCGGCAGCTCGAAGCCGTCCTGCGTGTTGGCCGTGTTGCCGGCGCGGCGCCCGACGTAGATCACGCCGGCGCCGGCGCCGGCCTTGTCCGCGAACGGCAGGGTCGTCTCGTACATCAGCAGCGCGCTGCCGCTCAGCCGCGGTACGTCGACGAGGCGCGAACCGGGCGCGAGCACGGTGTCGCGCGTGACCTCCGCGTCGACGTACGCGAGATTGGCGATGCCGCGCAAGCCGTGACCGAGGTCGCCGCTCCATTCGAATTCGATGCCGCGGCTGCGTACTTCGCCGGCCGCGCGCGAGAAGCCGGCATTCGCCGGATCGGCGGTGAGCACGTTGCGCTTGGTGACGTAGAACGCCGCGACGGTCGTGAGCGAGCGAGCGCCCGCCCATTTCGCGCCGGCTTCGTAGCCGCGGCCCTTTTCGGGATCGAACGCGCGGCCGCCGACGTCGGCGCCGTTGTTCGGCCGGAACGAATACGCGGTGTTCGCATACAGCGACAACGCCGGGGTCATTTCGTACACGACGCCGAGACGCGGGCTCAGCGCGGTCTGCAACTGGCTCGTCGTCACGCCCTTCAGGCGGTTGTCGATCGACTGGTGGAAGCGATCCCAGCGCAGGCCGGCGAGGATTTTCCAGTGCGGCCCGAACGCGAGCGTGTCCTGCGCGTAGACGCCTTGACCGTCGTCGCGCTCGAGCAGGTTGGTCGCGGTGCGCGGCGTGGGCGCGGGCTGGCCGTAGACCGGATCGAAGATGTCGATCGCATACGGTGCGGCGGCGCTCGGCGTGGAGCGCGTGACGAACTGGTCGTAGTTGAAGCGGTACGCGTCGACGCCCATCACGAGCGTATGGCCGATGCCGCCCGTGCGGAACGAGCCGGTCGTCTCGAGGCGGCCTTGCAGGTCGTTCGAATGAAACGCGACTTGCCGGTAGCGGCGCCACAGCGTGCGGCCGTCCGGCTGCAATGCGAACGCCTCGGACGAGCGCCCGGACAGGTCGGTATTGCGTTGCGCGACGCCTGCGTTGATCGACCAGGCCGAATCGATGCGATGCTCGAGCGTGAACTGGTGGCCCGTGTTGCGCACGTCGTAGTCGCCGTCGCGCGGCTCGCCGAGAAAGCGCGACGCGGGGATCACGCCGAGCTGCCCGTTGACCGCCAGCACGCCGCGATCGAGCGGCGCGCGCTGACGCGCGCTCTCGAACTCGTAGTGCACCGTCGTGTCCGCGCCGATGTCCCAGGTGAACGACGGCGAGAACAGGTAGCGTTTGCTTGACACCGTGTCGCGAAAGCTGCCGTTGTTCTCGTTCATCGCGACGAAGCGGTACGCCAGCGACTTCGTGACGGGGCCGGTCGAATCGAGCGTCTGGCGCAATGCGCCGTAGCTGCCGGCCGACACGCCGATGGTGTTCGCGCGGGCGAACTGCGGCTGCTTCGTCGTATAGCTGATGATCCCGCCCGGATCGCCTCGGCCATACAGTGCGGACGCCGGCCCCTTGAGCACTTCCATGCGCTCGAGGTTCACGGTGTCGCGCGGCACGCTCATGCCGCGATTCCACGAAAAGCCGTTGACCAGGTAGTCGGTGCCGGACGTGTTGCCGTCGCCGGCGAAGCCGCGCACCGCGTAGTTGTCCCACAGGCCGCCGAAGTTGTTCTGGCGCGAGACGCCCGCGACCCAGTCGTAAAGATCGTCGCCGCGCGTCGCGGCCACGGTCTGGATCAGCTTCGTATCGACGCTGCTGACCGCGAACGGAATCTCCATCACGTCCGCCTCGCTGCGCGTCGCGCTCGTCGATTCGCGCGTGCGGAACGGCGCCGTCGCGCGTTGCGCGGACACCTCGATGGTCGGCAGCGCCGTTTCCTGCGCGTCGGCGGCGCCCATGCCGGCCGTGCCGACGACGATGGCCATCGGTGCGGCCGCCCAGTTCCTCCTGCTCATACTCCTCCCTTTTGATGTGCTTCGCGTTCGGGCACGGCGGGCGGCCTTGCGCCGACATCTGTGTTCCAAACAGTACATTCGCGCGGCAATTTAATGCAAATGAGAGGCATTTGCAATCGTAATTTTGAGATTGAGTGAGGGAAGCAAAACGGCGCGCCCCACGGACGCGATCGATCTGATGTGTCGATTTCGTTAAATTCCGAATTGTGGGAAATAAATTGTTGGCTGATGGAGGCTGAACAGTTCGCCTGTCTTGTTACTTCCAGAATTGAACGATGTGATTCCGGGTAAACGCTGGCCTCGATGGAGTGCGAAATTGAAACTGGATTGTTTGACAAATCCCGTAATTCGGGATTACAGTAAAAACACTTCAGCCAAACCCGTCGAGCAGCCGCATGAACATTCCAGCGTTGAACAGCGATATCGAAGCAACAAGCGGGGCGAGCGTCGTGCTCACCACGGCGCGCGATGCCGGCGTCGACGTCTGTTTCGCCAATCCCGGCACGACCGAGATGCCGTTCGTCGGTGCGCTCGACACCGTGGCGGGCATGCGCTCGATCCTCGGGCTGTTCGAGGGCGTGTGCACCGGCGCCGCGGACGGCTATGGCCGCATGGCCGGCAAGCCCGCGATGACGCTGCTGCACCTCGGGCCCGGCCACGCCAACGGCATTGCCAACCTGCACAATGCGCGCCGCGCCCGCACGCCGATCCTGAACATCGTCGGCGATCACACGCGCGAGCATCTGAAGTACGACGCGCCGCTGACGTCCGACATCGAATCGCTCGCCCGTCCGGTGTCCGTGTGGTATCGCAGCGTGGCGCGCGACGCGGATCTCGCGACGGATACGGCCGACGCGATTTCGGCCGCGATGGGCGCGCGGCGCGGCGTCGCGACGCTCGTGCTGCCCGTCGATCTCCAGTCGGCCAGGGTGCGCGGCGCCGCGTGGCCCGCCGTCGTGCGCCCGGCCGCGGTGTCGTTCGATGCCGCTCGCGTCGAACAGGTTGCCGATCTGCTGCTCGGCGGCCATCGCGCCGTCCTGCTGATGGGCGCCCGCGCGCTGTCCGCGCGCGGCCAGCGTGCGGCGGCGCGCATCGCGGCGGCAACCGGTGCGACCTGCTTCAGCGAGACGTTTCCCGCTCGGGCGGAGCGCGGCGGCGGCCTGCCGGACATCGACCGCCTGCCGTATTTCCCCGAGCCGGCGCTCGCGGCGCTGGCCGGCCGGCGCGTGGTGCTGGCCGGCGCGCTCGCGCCCGTCACTTACTTCGGCTACGAAGGCATTCCGGGCGAACTCGCGCGGCCGGAGGACATCGTGACGCTGGCGGCGCCGGGCGACGCGGCGGACGACGCGCTGGAGGCGCTGGCCGATCGCATCGGCGCGGCGGCAACGAATGACGATGGCGTGCGCGTCGAGCGCTGGCGCGTGGAGGACGGGCCGCTCACACCTCAGGCCGTCGGCCGCGTGCTCGCGAATGCACTGCCCGACGATGCGATCGTGTCGATCGAGGGTGGCACGTGCGGCTACCCGTTCGTGACCGCGTCGGCACGCGCGCGCCGCCACACCATTCTCACGAACACGGGCGGCGCGATCGGCCAGGGGCTGCCGGTGGCGCTCGGCGCCGCCGTCGCGTGCCCGGCGCGCCGCGTGTTCGCGCTGCAGTCCGACGGCAGTGCGCAGTACACGATCCAGTCGCTGTGGACGATGGCGCGCGAGCGTTTGCCGATCGTGATGCTGATCGCATCGAACCGGCGCTACGGCATCCTGCAGACCGAGCTCGCGCGCAGCGGCCTGCCGGCCGACACGCCGCACGCCAGCCGCCTGACGCTGCTGGACGATCCGCCGATCGACTGGCTCGCGCTGTCGCGCGGCTATGGCGTGCCGGCCCAACGCGTGAGCGACACGCATGCGCTGGTGCAGGCGCTCGACGGCGCGCTCGCGCGCACCGACGGGCCGACGCTCGTCGAAATGCAGTTGTCCTGATCGCGTCACGCGCTCGTTTCCTCAATCCCGACTCTCACCTTTCATCGACATGGATCTGCAACTGCACGGAAAAGCCGCGTTCATCACCGGCGGCAGCATGGGCATCGGCAAGGCCGTCGCGCTCGAACTGGCGCGCGAAGGCGTCAACGTCGCGATCGCCGCGCGACGCATCGAACACCTCGAAGTCGCGGCCGCCGAGATTCGCGCGGCGCTCGCGCCGCTGGGCAGCGCGGCCGGCGCCATCGTGCCCGTCACGGTGGACACGACCGACATGGCGTCGGTCGAAGCGGCGATGGCAGCGAGCGTCGAGCGCTTCGGCCGGCTCGACATCCTGCTGAACGGCGCGGCGCACCCGGGCGGGCTCGTGCGGGCGGAGCTGGAGCATGCCGATCCGCAAGGGTTGCTGCAGGACATCGATATCAAGGTGGTCGGCTACCTGCGTTGCGCGAAGGCGGCCGCGCCGTACATGCGGCGCAACGGCTTCGGCCGGATCGTCAATATCGGCGGCCTGACCGGCCGCGGCAGCAAGCAACTGTCGGGCATGCGCAACGTGGCGATCGTGCATCTGACCAAGACGCTGTCCGACCAGCTCGGCCCGTTCGGCATCACGGTCAACACGATTCACCCGGGCGTCGTCGAAACGCCGCACATCCACGAGCTCTACGAGACGGAGGCGCGCAAGCAGGGGCTCACGGCCGCGGAGGTCGAGGCCAACTACGTGAAGGTCACGCCGATCCGCCGCGTGCTGCAGCCGGAAGAAATGGGGTGGATCGTCGCGTTTCTCGCGTCGCCGAAGTCCGGCTCGATCACCGGCGAATCGATCGGCTGCGACGGCGGGCTCACCCGCGGCATTTTTCTCTGACACGAGGAGCATTTCATGACCGCAACCGTACTGGTCGCCACCGCGGGGCAAGGCATCCTGCGCTCGAACGACGACGGCAAGACCTGGCATCGCCTCGGGCTCGCCGAACCGATCGAGTTCGACGGCATCGTGCGCTCGCTCGCGGTGGATCCCGCGACGCCGTCGCGCGTCTATGCCGGCGCCGATTCGGGGCTGTGCATCAGCGAGGATGGCGGCGCGCACTGGTTTCGGCCGGACAACCTGCTGAACGGGCAGACGGTCTGGTCCATCGCGATCGATCCGGCGAACCCGGCGGTGCTCTATGCCGGCACCGGCGCGCCGTCGCGTGCCGCGCTTTACAAGTCGAGCGACGCGGGTTTGACCTGGGCGAGAACGGCCCCCGAGCTGCCGGAGTTTTGCTCGGGCGTCAACCGTCCGCGGCTGCTGACGATCTGCGTGGATCCGGACGACAGCAACAACGTCTGGTACGGCGTGGAGGAGGGCGGCGCGTGGCGCAGCCGGGATGCCGGTGCGAGCTGGGCGCGCGTGGACGGCCCCGGCAGCGCGATCCGCAACAGCGACATTCACGCGATCGCCGTGCTGCCCGCCGCGCAAGACCGGCCGAAGACCACGGTGCTGCTGACGGTCAACGCCGTGTACGTGAGCGAGGACGACGGCCGGACCTGGGACGGCAAGCTGTCGCGCGACCGCTTCGACGGGCTGTACTACACGCGCACCGTCGTACAACTGCCGGAGCCGGACGGCGACCTGCTGATGGCGATCGGCGACGGCACGCCGGGCACCCGCAGCCGAATCTACCGCTCGGCCGATCGCGGCCACGCGTGGCGCGAGACGGACCTGCACACGCCGCCGAACTCCACGTTCTGGGCGTTCGGCGTGCATGCGGCCCGGCCGGCGCTCGTCTATGCGGGCACCAAGTATGGGCACCTGTTCCGTTCGAGCGACGGCGGCCGGAACTGGATCAAGGAATGGCGCGATTTCAGCGAGATCACGGCGGTGGCGTGGACGCCGTTCGAGGCGCCGCTGGCCGCCCACGCGCAGTCGACCCACTGAGCGGAGCGAACGATGACACCGTCCGATATCCGGCAACACGCCGAGCGCGCGAACGCGAGCGGCCTGCCGCTGCCGACGCCGCGCGTGCAGCGCACGCACCTGTCGCTGTTCGTGCGCGACCCCGACCGTTCGAGCACGTGGTACGCCGAGGTGCTCGGCATGACGGAAACCGCGCGCGGCGAGCAGTGGGTGTTCATGTCGTTCGGCCAGAAGCACCACGACATCGCGCTGATTCGCGCGGCGTCCGATGCGGAGCTCGGCACGATCGGCCTGCAGCACTACGGCCTCGAGATCGCCGGCGGGCTGACCGAATTGCGTCGCCTGTACGGGATGCTGCTTCGCCGCGGCGTGCCGATCGTCAAGATCACCGATCACAAGGTCGGGATCGGCGTGTATTTCACGGACCCCGACGGCAACCGGCTCGAATTCTTCTGCGAGACCGTCACGGACGACGAAGAGGGCAAGCGCGTGCTGCATCGATACAACGCGCCGAGCGATCCGTTCCAGCTCGAACCGCTGTTCGACTGAAGCGCCGCGTCTCAATCCGCATCATCGACGTTTTATAAAGGAATACTGATGAGCAAGACCGCCAATTTCGAAGGCTTTCATATCCGCAAGTGGTACACGCAGATCGAGGATTCGCTCGCGAACGAAACCGGCCAGCTCGCGGATGGCGAGCCGCTGCGCAAGATCGTGATCGCCGCGGCCGTTCACAACCCGTACGCGGGGCGATTCAGCGAAAACCTCGACGATCTCGTGCGCCCGTCGCCCGCGCTCGGCAAGGAATTCGCGCGACGCATCGAATCGCTCGCCGCCGGCCGCGCGATCGAGAGCTACGGCAAGGCCTGCCTGGTCGGCTCGGCCGGCGAATACGAACACGGCAACGCGTTCCTCACGTCGATCTTCGCCGAGCCGATCCGGGCGGCATTGGGCGGCGGGAAAGCGTGGGTGCCGTCGAGCGGCAAGCGCGGCCCGATCAATACGGTGATCGACGTGCCGCTCGCGCACAAGGATGCGCTCTACGTGCGCTCGCACTACGACACGGTGACGTGCCTGTTTCCCGATGCGCCCAACGACGACGAAGTGCTGGTGATCTTCGCGTTCGCGACGCGCGGCCGGCTGCATGCGCGGCTCGGCGGCCTGAAGGCGAGCGAGATCGTCGGTCGCGACGGTCTGGTCTGATCGCGCATGCCGGCCGGGGAGCACATGATGAACGCGGCATCCGCCAGGGATGGATGGATCGACAACGATGGATTGCGGCTGCACTACGTGAGCTGGGGGCGCGACGATGCGCCGGCCGTGGTGATGCTGCACGGCTTGCGCAGTTACGCGCATACCTGGGCGAGCGTCGCCGATGCGCTGGTCGACCGCTACCGGGTCGTCGCGCTCGATCAGCGCGGGCGCGGGCTGAGCGACTGGGATCCTCGGCGGGACTACTACGCGGCGGCCTACGTGCGCGATCTCGACGCGCTGGTGCGGGCGCTCGACCTGAGACGGTTCGTGCTGGCCGGGCACTCGATGGGCGGGGCCAACGCGTTCGTCTACGCGGCGGCACGACCGGAGCGGCTCGCCGGTCTCGTGATCGAGGACATGGGTCCCGGTGCGTCGGCCGGATCGCCGGGTTCCGAGCGCATCAAGCGCGAGCTGCGGGACACGCCGGACGCGTTCGCGTCGTGGGACGACGCGCGCGCGTTCTGGCGACGCCAGCGGCCGAACGTCGCGGAATCCGCGCTCGACTCGCGCCTCGCACACTCGCTGAAGGCGGACGCGCGCGGCCGGATCGTATGGCGGCACGACGCGCAAGGGATCGCGGCGGCCCGGCTGGCCGCGACACCGGCGCAACTCGTCCATCTTTGGCCGCTGATCCTCAATCTGCACGTGCCCACGTTGTTGTTGCGCGGCGGCGACTCGGATTTCCTGTCCGCGGACGTGGCGGCCGAAATGGCGGCCGCCAATGCGGAAATCGAACGGATCGACATACCCGGCGCGACGCATTACGTGCACGACGATCGGCCCGACGCATTCAATCACGCGCTGCGCACCTGGCTCGATCGTCTCGACGACGCCGCATGGCGCGCGGGAGGCGCGGGCGAATGAAAGCGAACAACCGGAACCGGACCTCGGTCGCCATCGTCGGCGCGGGGCCGAATGGTGCGGCCATGGCCAACCTGCTCGGCCTGTATGGCGTCGATACGATCGTCGTCGAACGCGAGGCGCGGATCGTCGAGTTCCCGCGTGCGGTCGGCATCGACGACGAGGCGCTGCGGCTGTTTCAGACGGCCGGTCTGGCCGACGAGCTGAGCCGCGACATCATCCAGAACGTGCCGCTGCGCATGTTCAAGGCGAACGGCGAATGTTTCGCCGACATCCGTCCGTCGATACGCGAGTTCGGCTGGTGGCGACGCAACATCTTCATGCAGCACCTGGCCGAGCGTACGCTGCGCGACGCACTGGCGCGCTATCCGCACGTGTCCCTGCGCACGGGCGAAGAGGTGGTCGGCCTGGAGCAGGACGACGAAGGCGTGACGCTTCAGGTGCGTGCCGCCGACGGGCGGCAATACGAACTCGATGCCGACTACGTGGTGGCGGCCGACGGCGGACGCAGCCCCGTGCGCGAGATGCTCGGCATCAGGCTGGCCGGTACGACGCATCCGATCAAATGGGTCGTGGTCGACGTGAAGAACGCGCAGCTCGACCAGCCGTGCACCGCGCTGAACTGCGACCCGCGACGCCCGAACGTCTGCATCTATCTGCCGTTCAACTACCGACGCTGGGAATTTCTCGTGTTTCCGCACGAGGACGAAGCGGCGATCGCGCAACCGGAGTCGATCCGCGCGCTGATCGAACCGTACGTCGACGACGTCGATCGCATCGAGATCGTGCGTGCGCGCACCTACACGCATCACTCTCGCGTGGCCGAACGTTTCGTCGCCGGACGCGTGGCGCTCATCGGCGACGCCGCGCACCTGAGCCCGCCGTGGATCGGCCAGGGGCTGAACGCGGGGCTGCGCGACGTGGGCAATCTCGCATGGAAGCTCGCGGGGGTCGTGAACGGCACGTTGCACCGGAGCGTGATCTCGACGTACGAATCGGAGCGCCGCGATCACGCGAAGGCGATGATCGATCTCGCGGACACCTTCGGCGCGATGCTGATGCCGACCAGCCGTCTGGTCGCGTTCCTGCGCGACCGGTTCCTCGGGCTCGCGCGCCATGCGCCCGGCCTGAAGGATTACGTGCTGCAGATGCGCTTCAAGCCGATGCCGAGCTATACGCACGGGATCGTGGTCACCGGCGCGTCGGACGCCGTCGGGCGCATGATCGTCCAGCCCGACGTCGAAACGGCCGACGGCGCCCGTCGCAAGCTCGACGACGTGCTCGGCCCGTGGTTTTCGATCATCGGCTGGCGATGCGATCCACAGGCGTGCCTGAGCGACGAAGATCGCGCGTTCTGGGCCGCGCTGGGCGCGAAATTCGTGCAGATCGTCCGTTCGCGCAGCGGAACGTGCCGCGAGCAGCGCATCGCGAGCGCGCACGGCAGCGAGTGCGTCGAGGACGTCGACAACGCGATGGCCGAATGGTTCGACAGGCACGCGGGGTCGCTCGTCGTCGTCCGTCCGGACCGCTACGTGGCGGCGCAGACGGATGCCGCCGGCATGGCGGGCGTGACCGCGGCGTTCCGGGCGTTTGCGGCGCGACAACGGGAGAGCGCGCATGTTTGTTGAGCAACGCACGTACACGCTGGTGCCGGGCGGCGTCGCCGAGTATCTGCGGCTGTACGCGGAATGCGGTCGCGTGCCGCAGGAGCACGCGCTCGGCACGATGGTCGGGTGTTTCGCGACGGAGATCGGACCGCTGAACCAGCTCGTCTATCTGTGGGCGTTCGATTCGCTGGACGATCGTGCCCGGCGTCGCGCGGTGCTGATGGCCGATCCCGAATTCAGGACGTTTCGCGGCAAGGTCCGGCATCTGCTCGTCCGGCAGGAAAACCAGATCCTCCGACAGGAAATCGGCGGCCTGCTGCGCGCACCGCCATCGGCCACGTGATGCGATCGTCGCGTTGTCCGGCCCATCGTGCAGTTTCTACCGAGGTATCCGTCTTGATTCCGTTTACGCCCTTGACCTCCCACATAGCGCCCGATGTGCGGCGCGATTACGCGTCGCTCCATCTGTATATCGACGGCCGGTTCCGCCAGGCCGACGGCCGGCGCACGCAGCCCGTTCTCGATCCGGGCACCGGCGACGTGCTCGGCGACCTGCCGCATGCGACGCCGGCCGATATCGACGCCGCGGTGCGCGCCGCGCATCGCGCGTTCGCGACGTGGCGCCGCGAGTCGCCGCTCGCGCGCTCGGACATCCTGCGCCGCGCGGCTGCGCTGGTGCGCGAGCGCGCCGACGCGATCGGACGTCACATCACGATGGACCAGGGCAAGCCGCTTCGCGAGGCGATCGCCGAGGTCGTGTCGTCCGCCGAGCAGCTCGAATGGCACGCGGAGGAAGGGCGTCGCACGTACGGCCGCGTCGTGCCGTCGCGCTCCCCGGACGTCGCCCAGACGGTGCTGCGCGAACCGATCGGCGTGTGCGCGGCGTTCTCGCCGTGGAATTTCCCGTTCAGCCAGGCGATGCACAAGATCGCGGCGGCGCTTGCGTCCGGGTGCACGCTGGTGCTGAAAGGGCCGGAGGAATCGCCGAGCGCGATCGTCGCGCTCGCGCGCATCTTCCACGACGCCGGATTACCAGCGGGCTGCCTGAACATCGTCTGGGGCGTGCCGGCCGACGTGTCCAGGCAACTGATCGAGTCGCCGCTCGTGCGCAAGATCTCGTTCACGGGTTCGGTGCCGGTCGGCAAGCAACTGGCGGCGCTTGCCGCGTCGCACATGAAACGCATGACCATGGAACTGGGCGGCCATGCACCGGTGCTGGTCTGTGCGGACGCCGACGTCGAACGCGCGGCGACGATGCTGGCCGCGTACAAGTTTCGCAACGCCGGGCAGGTCTGCGTATCGCCGACGCGTTTTTTCGTGCAGCGCCCGGTGTTCGACCGGTTCGTCGCTGCGTATCTCGAGGCGGTCGGCAAGATCCGCGTCGGCTACGGGCTGGAAGAGGCGACCACGATGGGGCCGCTCGCGCATGCGCGACGCGTAGCCGAGATCGACGCGTTCGTCGCCGACGCGAAGGCAAAAGGGGCGGAGATTGCCGCAGGCGGGGCGCGCCTGCCGACGGCGGGGCCGGGGCACTATTTCGCACCGACGGTCGTGCTGGGGCCGGCGCGCGACACGCGGCTGATGAACGAAGAGCCGTTCGGGCCGATCGTCGGGATCGTGCCGTTCGACGCGCTCGACGATGCGCTCGACGAAGCCAACCGCTTGCCGTTCGGCCTCGCGTCGTACGCGTTCACGACGTCGGCGCGCCATGCGCACCGGATCGGCCGTGCGCTCGAAGCCGGCATGGTCAACATCAATCACTTCGGCATGGGGCCGGCGGAGATCCCGTTCGGCGGCGTGAAGGACAGCGGCTTCGGCAGCGAGGGCGGAACGGAGACGTTCGACGGCTACCTGGTCACCAAGTTCATCACGCAGATGAACTGACCGCGCACGTGGGCGTTTCGGGTGCGGCATTGTTCGCGATGCGATGCCGCGCGAATGCTCAGGTGGCGTCGCCGATCCGTGCGGTGGCGTCGATCAGGAGCTTGCCGAGTACGTGTTCGTCGAACAACGCGAAGTGTTCGGCGCGAAAGATCAGCGACAGGCTGCTGTTGACGTCGCCGCTGCTGGCCGTGCGAATCGGTGCGGCGATGCCGACGAACCCGGCGTCGAGCTCGCCGCGCGAGATCCAGTATCCGGCCTCGACGATCTGCTGGCAGGCGCGCCAGAACTGCGTCCAGTCGGCGGCGAACTCGCCCAGCTCGGCGTTGTGCCGTTCGTGCAGGCGCTTCAGCCGCGCGCGCGACATTGCGGCGACGATCACCTTCGACGACGCGCCCTGGAACAACGGCATGATGCGGCCGCGGCCGAAGCCCAACTGCAGATTCTCGGCGCCGGTTTCATGCATCACGTTGATGATCTGCTCGTCGAACAGCGTCGAGACGAGCGCATCGCCGCCGGTGACCTGAACCAGTTTCTGGATGACGGGTTTCGCGGCGGTGAGCGTCGGGTCCGACTGCCGCATGTTGTAGTCGAGATGGATGATGCGTGGGCCGAGCGTATAGCGGCCGTTGGTGCCGACGAGCAGGCCGACGGACGCCAGTTCCTTCACGTAGCGATAGCACGTGGTGCGCGAAAAGCCCATGTGTTCGGCGATTTCCTCGGCGGTCATCGACGTCGCGGACGAAGAGAAGACGTCGAGGATGGACAGCATTTTGGTGAGGCTCGACATGACGTGATCCGGGATTCAGACGGCTTGCGGCAATGGAACGGGAAGGACGCACGCGCTGCGGGCTGCCGGGGTGCGGCACGGCATGCGCCGCCGCGGGCGACAGGCCGTAGTCTAACTTATGTCGTGCGGGCGGCGACCGGGACCATGGCGGCGAATGGGCGCGGTGCGGGCCGGCCGCGTCGGGGAGGATCGCTTCACCTTGAATGATACGGATTCCTATTTTAATGGAAGCAATCGCACCAGGTCGAGGTTGCCGCCGAGCCGGTCGGTTCGCGCGCGCATCGGCCGGGAAGTTTCGATGAGGAGAAGACGATGAAAGGGTGGTTTCGGATGATGGCTTTATGCGGCTACGGAACCGTCGCACCGACGTTGGCGCAATCGAGCGTGACGCTCTACGGTTCGCTGGACACGGGCGTGACCTATACGAGCGACGTGGCGTCCGCCCCGCATGGCGGGCGTCAGGTCGCGTTGCAGGCCGGCGTGTCGCGCAACGACGTGTGGGGCCTGACGGGCAGGGAGGATCTCGGCGGTGCCGGCTACGCGGTGTTTCGGCTCGAAAGCCAGTTCCAGACGTCAGACGGCGCGCTGACCGTGCCGGGCTCCGCGTTCAGTTCGCAAGCGTACGTCGGGCTCGGCGGCGACTGGGGGACCGTGACGCTCGGGCGGCAGTTCGATTTCGTCGGCGATCTCCTGCCGGCGTTCGCGATCGGTGCGAACACGCCGGCCGGCCTGCTCGCGTGGGGCTTGCCGGCGAACGCGTCGGCGGGCGGCGCGCTCGACAACCGTGTATGGGGCGTCCAGGTGAACAACGCGGTGAAGTACGTGAGCCCGTCGTTCGGCGGATTGTCGTTCGGCGGCATGTGGGGGTTCGGCAACGTGCCCGGGACGGTCGCGCGCGGCAGCGTGCAAAGCGCGATGCTGTCCTACGCACAGGGCGCGTTCAGTGCCGCCCTCGCTTATTTCGGCCAGCACGACGTGACCGCCGGCGGCAATCTGCGCAATTTCTCGGTCGGGGCCGGCTACAACGTCGGTCCGCTCCGTGTCTTCGGCATGGTGTCGGACGTGCGGATCAGCGCCGCCGCGCCGCTGCGGGCCACCACTTGCGACGCCGGGTTGACCTATGCCGTCACGCCGTCGTTGCAACTGGGCGGCGGGTTCCAGTACCAGCAGCGCGGCGGCGACGTCGGCTCGGCCAACCAGGTCACGTTGACCGCAGACTATTCGCTGTCGAAACGTACGGGCCTGTACGCGGTATTCGCACGCGGGCACGACGGTGCTTACGGCGCCCAGGTCGAAGCGGCGCTTGGCGGGCCGGCGTCCGGTGCGGCGCAGACGGCGGTTCGGCTCGGCGTGCGGCATCAGTTCTGACGGTTCGGGAAAGCACGGGCTGCCGCGCACGCTGCGAGCCCGTGTGGTCCGCCGGGTTCAGAAGCGATGCATCATCCCGACGCGCAACGCCAGCTGATTGCGGCCCGACGACTGCCCGGCCGTGCCGAGCACGTGTGCGTAGTCGAAGTCGGTGCCGGTATTGCCGGTTGCATGCTGATACGCGCCCTGAATGTACGTCGAGGTCCGCTTGCTGAGATCGTAGTCGAGCATCATCGATAGCTGGTGCCAGCTCGGCGACGCATCGCCCGCCGCCGTCGCGACATGTGCATGCGTGTAGGTATAGGCCGCGCCGAGCCAGACGTCCGGCCGGAAGAAATACTGGCCGTTGACCTCGAAGTTGTCGAATTTCCACGCGTGCTGCGAGCCTGCCGCCGGCTGGTTCGCGAAGTAGAGATTCGATTCCGGGTTGGTCACGTCGACATGCGAATACGCGGCGGACAGCGTCAGCTTGTCGCTGAACTTGTACGATGCACCGGCATCGATGTTCTGCTGCGAGCGGCCGCTGAAAACCGTATCGTCGCTCGACAACGCGCCGCCCGCGGTTGCGCCGCCATTGTCGGCCTTCAGGTACGCGACGGCAGCGGAAAATGCGCCCGCCTGGTACTGCACGGCGGCGCTGTACACGCGGTTCCGCGCGAAGCCGCCCGCCTGATTCGCGAGCCCGTAGAGCACTTCGCCCTTGAAGCCGCCGTACGTCGGCGACACGTACTTGATGCTGTTCTGGATGCGGTAGTCCCAGTCGGCGTTGTCGTTGTCGTACGGATGCGCGCCGAAGTCGCCGAGCCAGTTTCCGGTGGCCGTGAAAGGGCTCCACATGTCAAGCGTGGGATCGTACTGGCGGCCGAACGTCAGCGTGCCGAACCGATCGGAATCGAGCCCGACGTAGGCCTGCCTGCCGAACATCCGCGACGTGACGCCGAGCGCACCGGTGCTCGCGTCGAAACCGTTCTCGAGCTGGAACAGCGCTCTCAGCCCGCCGCCAAGGTCCTCGGTTCCTTTCAGGCCCCAGTTGCTGCCGACGGTATCGCCGCTGACCATCTGGTAAGCGTGGCTGCCACCCGCGTTGCTCGTGAAATTGACGCCCTCGTCGATCAGGCCGTACAGCGTCACCGTGCCTTGCGCATGGGCCGTCAGGCCGAAACCCATGGCGCTCGCGGCCGATACGGCCGCCATCATCTTTTTCATCGTCGATCTCTAGGTGTGGGCGGCCCACGCGGCGCGGTTTCCGACGGCGTGCGACGGCGCCGGACGCGTGCGGCGGGTCCGCTTGTCGTTAGTAAAACGAAATATTTATGGTGAAGAAGATCGGCCCGCCGCGATCGGGCGGACCGGATGCGGAAGCTCACCGGGCGCGAGGTTTCCGCGTGGCGGCGTTACAGCATTCGCCGTAGCACGTCGTTTTCCGGGTTGCGGTCGAAGAACCGGTGCTTCAGCGCGCCGAACACATGCAGCACGACGAGCGCGAGCAGCGTGTAGGCGAGCGTCCTGTGCAACCACTGGAACGCCTCGAACCAGTGGTCGTTCTTCGGCAGCAGCTCGGGTACGCGGAAAAAGAAGAACGGCACGCCGTCGCTCTGCGTAAACGTGCTCGACATCGAATAACCCATCAGCGGCACGACGATCGCCAGCGCATACAGCAGGTAGTGGCCGATCTTCGCGAGCTTGCGGTCGAGCGTCGGCAGGGTCGAAGGCAGCGGCGGCAACGGCTTCATCGAACGGATTGCCAGTTGCATGACGACCACCAGCAGCGTGAGCACGCCGAATTCCTTGTGCGTCGGGTAGTACCAGTCGAACTTGGCCGGCAGGTTGTCGTCGAGCCGGACCATCGTCCAGCCGGTCCAGAGCTGCGCGCCGATCAGGATCGCCCTGACCCAGTGCAGCAGTCGAAGCGCGAGCGGGTATTTCTCCACCGTGAATGCAACGGCCCGGTTTTCCATTTGACTTGTCTTCCTTTAAAACAAAACGGGAACAGGCGGGATGCCGATCGTCGACTTCGGCGCCCCGCGGCGATCTTCGTCGAACCGAGGCCGGACGGCGATGCGCACGGACCTTCGACGAAAAGCCCGTGCGCCGGGCCGGTTCGCGCTCAGGCGATCGCCAGCGAATCCGCGCAGCATTCCTGCAGCGCTTCGCGCAGCGTCACCGCGATGAAGTCGGCTTCGTCCTGCCGCAGCGTCAGCGGCGGCGACATCACGACCTTGTTCGCGATCGCGCGGACCAGGACGCCGCGCCGGCGCGCGGCATCGGCCACGCGGGCGGCGAACCCCTTGCCCGGATCGAGCAGCGTGCGGCTGGCCTTGTCGGTCACCAGGTCGAGCGCCAGCATCAGCCCCTTGCCGCGGACGTCGCCGACGGTCTCGAAGTCGGCCTTCAGCGGCAGCAATTGCTCGAGCAGGCGCTGGCCGACCCGCGCCGCATTGCCCGGCAGATCCTCGGCCTCGACGATGTCGAGCACCGCGAGCGACGCGGCGCAGGCGAGCGGATGGCCGCTGTACGTATAGCCGTGCATGACCACGTGCGAGAAGCCCGCCCCATGTTCGATCGCGTCGGCGATCCGCCCGTTGTACAGCGTCGCGCCGAGCGGCACGTAGCCGGCGGAAATGCCCTTGGCGACGCACAGGATGTCGGCGGCGACGCCCCAGCCGCGGCTGCCGAGCAGGCTGCCGGTGCGGCCGAAGCCGGTGACCACCTCGTCCGCGATCAGCAGAATGCCGTTGCGGTCGCATACGGCGCGCACGCGAGCCCAGTAATCGGCCGGCGGGACGATCAGGCCGCCGGCGCCCTGCACGGGTTCGGCGACGAACGCGGCAATGGTCTGCGGGCCGTGGAACGCGATCGTTTCCTCGAGCTGCCGGATGCAGTGCTCGACGAGCTGTTGCGGATCGTCGCAATTCCACGGATTGCGATAGAGCCACGGCGTGTCGAGCAGCACGCAGCCGGGCAGCAGCGGGCCGTGATTGTAATGGTAGACGCCGTTGCCGCCAATCGACGTGCCGCCCATGTGCACGCCGTGATAGCCGTTGCGCAGCGACAGGAATTTCGTGCGCGACGGCTCACCCGCGGCGACCCAGTACTGGCGCGCCATCTTGAGCGCGGTCTCGATCGCGTCGGACCCGCCGCTGCCGAACATCACCCGTTGCATGTCCTCCTGCGCGAACATCGCGCACAGGCGGTCGGCCAGATCGTAGACGCGCGGATGGGCAACGCCGTCGAAGGTCTGGTAGTACGACAGCTCATCCATCTGCCGGGCGATCGCGCTTTTCACTTCCGGCCGGTTGTGCCCGACGTTGACGTTCCACAGTCCGCCCACGCCGTCGAGCATGCGGTGGCCCTCGACGTCGTACACGTAGTTGCCGTCGCCGCGCGCGATGATCACGGTGGGAGTCGTATGCCCGGCGGCCGCCGAGCTCATCGGGTGCCAGAATCGTTTTTGACGCTTTTGATAGTCCATGGTGTCTCTCGTCTCTCTTGCGAAGTGCTTGAACAGGGTTGTGGCGCGGTGCGCGCCGTCGGGTCACAGGGCTGCGGTGACGATCTTTTCCTCGAGGTACGCATCGAGCGCGGCCTTCGACAGGTCGCGCCCGATCCCGCTTTGCTTGGTGCCGCCCCACGGCAGGCGTGCGTCGATCGGGCTCCACGCGTTGATCGCGACCGCGCCGACGTCGAGCCGCTCGGCGACGCGGTGCGCGGTGCCGACGTCCTGCGTCCACACCGAGGCGGAGAGACCGAACGGCGTGTCGTTGGCGATGCGAACGGCGTCGTCCTCGGTGTCGAACGGCATGACCATGCCGACCGGGCCGAATACCTCGTCGCCGGCGATCCGCATGCCCGGATGGACGCCGCCCAGAATCGTCGGGCGCATGAAGCACCCGCGTGGCGGCACCTGTTCGTCGCCGGCGAGCATCACCGCCCCTTCGGCGAGCGCGCCGTCGACGAGCGCTCGCACGCGCGCGAGGTGCCGCGGGTTGATGAGCGCGCCCATCTGCACGCCGGGCTCCGATGGCGGACCGACGCGCATCGCCCGGGCCGCGTCGGCAAGCCGTTCTTCGAGCGCCTGGGCGATCGAGCGGTGCGCGAGCACGCGCGAGCCGGCCGCGCACGTCTGCCCCTGGTTCGCGAACATGCCGGCCATCAGCGACGGAATCGCACGGTCGAGATCGGCGTCCGCGAAGACGATCTGCGCGGCCTTGCCGCCGAGTTCGAGCGTGACGCGCTTGAAGGTCCTTGCTGCCACGCCCGCGATCGCGCGGCCGACTTCGGTGCTGCCGGTGAAACTGATCTTGCTCACGAGCGGGTGCGCGACCAGCGCGGCGCCGACTTCCGCGCCCACGCCGTGGACGATGTTGACGACCCCGGCGGGAAGGCCGGCTTCGCAGACGAGTTCGCCGAGCCGGGCGACGGCCAGCGGCGTGTCCTCCGACGGCTTGACGACCACCGGGCAGCCGGCCGCCAGCGCCGGCGCGAGCTTCCACACGGCGATCATCAACGGCGCGTTCCACGGGATGATCAGACCGGCGACGCCCACCGGCGCGCGCCGCGTGTAGCTGAGCGTCGGGCGGCCCATGAAGCCGTCGGTCGGAATCGTGCGGCCCTCGAGCTTGTCGGCCCAG
The DNA here is from genome assembly GCF_001547525.1 of Burkholderia anthina. Classification (GTDB taxonomy): domain Bacteria; phylum Pseudomonadota; class Gammaproteobacteria; order Burkholderiales; family Burkholderiaceae; genus Burkholderia; species Burkholderia semiarida. The sequence goes on along the minus strand of NZ_CM003769.1, from coordinate 152,133 downwards.
CCGGCGAAGTAGCGCAGCGTGTCGATGCACATCGGGAGGTCCATCATGCGCATCTCGGCAAGCGGACGCCCCTGTTCGACGGCCAGCAATTCCGTCAGCGCATCGGCGTCGCGTTCGACCAGGTCCGCCAGCCGAAGCAGCCAGCGGGCGCGGGCCGCGCCGCCCGCGCGCGCCCAGGCGTCGTCTTGCAGCGCCGCGTGCGCGGCGCGCACCGCGCGATCGACGTCCTCGGCGGTCGATGCGGGCACGGCGGCCACGTAGTCGCCGGTCGCCGGCGCCAGTTTGTCGAAGGTGCGGCCGGCCGCTGCGTCGCAATGCCTGCCGTCGATCAGATTCTGAATTTTCATCATGGTGTCCGTGTTTCCAGGGGCGAATCGTCGGGCGGAACGGGGCGGCGGCGAGGGCGGCCGCCGCCGTGCTGCTTCGACGTCGCCTTTACTGTATGTCGATGAAATCGCGCGCCTTGTCCGCTATCGGCAATCGTTGCGGCGCGATCGGGATAGGGAATACCCGTGCCGGCGCGACACGTCGCATGGCGCGTGGGCGGCGGGAAAGCGTCGGGGCGGGTGCGACGGGACGGCGGTGCGGCACCGTCCGGGCGGCGGCTATTGAACGGCGCGTCCGAGTGCGCGGTACAGGTCGGGGTCGCTGCGTTTCAACCGCAGCGCGGCGCGGATGCCGAGCGCGCCGACGGCGGCGAGGAAATACGGAAACATCGCGACGAAGGTCGAATCCGATCCGCTCAGCACCGACAGGTTGCGCACGACCAGCACGAGGCAGGCGCCGAGCGCGATCACGCTGACGAGCGGCGCGATCAGGCGGTGCACGAGGCTGGCGTCCCGATGGTCGCGCGCGAAGAACGCGATCACCGAGGCCGCCACCAGGATCTGCACCGCGATGATGCCGATCGTGGCCAGCGCGCTCATCCACGAGAACACGACCGCGAACGGGTCGAGGCGAAAGGCCGCCGATCCGGCGATGGCCGCGAGCGCGATCAGCGTCTGCACCTTGCCGGCGACGTCCGGGCAACGATGCACGGGGCACGTATGGCCGAGCTTGTGCCACAGCACGCGTTCGCGGCCCATCGCGTAGAAATAGCGCGTGATCGTGTTGTGGAACGACAGGATGGCCGCGAACAGGCTCGTGACGAGCAGGACGTTCATCGCGTCCGTCGCGATGCCGCCGAGCAGCCGACCGCTGACGGCGAACCAGAGGTTGGCCGGATCGCGTGCGGCCTGCGCGGCGATCGCGCGCTCGCCCCAGGCCTCGACGATCGCCCACGACGACAGCGCGTAGAACGCCATGATGAGGATCACGGCCACGTACGTGGCGCGCGGAATCGTGCGCTTCGGGTCGCGCGCCTCCTCGGAGAAGATCGCCGTGGCCTCGAAGCCCATGTACGAGCCGAGCACGAACACGAGCGCGGTGCCGAGCCCGGGCGCGAACACCATTGCCGGGCTGAACGGTTTCGCGCTGAAGCCGCCGGCGCTCGCGCCGTGCGCGATGATCGCGAGATCGAGCAGCATCACGATCGCGATCTCGCCGATCATCAGCATGCCGAGCAGCCGGCCGCTGAACTCGATGCGTCGCGCACCGCAGAAGTGCACGGCGACGACGCATGCGAGCGCGAATGCCCACCACGGCACGTCGACGCCGTAGTGCCGCTGGATGCTGTCGTTCAGGAAGAAGCCGAACATGCAGTAGATCGCGATCTGCACGGCGTTGTACGCGACGATCGCGACGAACGCGCCGCCCACGCCGGCGGGGCGCCCGAGCCCGTTCGCGATGTAGGCATAGAATGCGCCCGCATTGGAGATGTGCCGGCTCATCGCCGCATAGCCGATGCTGAAGATCAGGTACATGACGCCCGCCAGCACGAATACGCCGGGCACGCCGGGGCCGTTGCCGAGCGAGAACGCCGCGGGCGTCGCGCCGACCATCGCGGTGAGCGGCGCGGCCGCGGCGACGACGAAGAAAACGATTTGTGAAAGTCCGACGGCGTTCTTGCCGAGCCCCGCTTCGGACCGGGGTGACGATTCGTTCATGAGTAGTCCCGCTGGCCGGATCGTCCGTCAGGAATCGACACCGGCATGCCTGATCGATATCCCCGTGCCGCGCGCCGATGCTGACGAGCCGGCAATCGCTGCCGACGTTCGTCGACGACACGGGTATGCGCTTGGACGGCCGCTCGATGCGGTGCAGCGGGCATGCGAGCGGAGCCGACGACAAAATTTACGGTGCCGAAAACACGGGCGTTGTCCGTTATCGGCAATCCGCATGCACCACGCGGCAGGGGATTACCCGGATGAGGCGGCGCGTCCGGTGCGCTCAGCTCAGCCGCGGCGTGTGCGACGGCAGCTCGTGGAAATGCTGGTGGTAATACGCGGAGAAACGCCCGAAATGGCAAAAGCCGAATTGCGCTGCCGCGTCGCCGATCCGCATCGTCTCGGGCGTCGTCATCAGGAAGCGTCGCACCGCGTTCAGCCGGATCGAGCGGAGGTAGGCGGTCGGCGTGGTGCCGACCACGTTCTGGAAGCTGTATTGCAGCGTGCGGCGGCTGATTCGGAGGTGGTGACAGAGATCGATGACCGTCGGCACGTCGTCGCACTCCAGCGCGATTTCCTGGCTGCGGCGAACGATGTAGCTTTGCGTCGACGCCGACGGCAGCGCACCGGCATCCGGGTCGTCGGGCTGCACGAGGTCGAGCAGGATGCCGACCACACTGTGCGCGAGCACGCGTTCGTCGAACGCATCGCGCGCGGTGAGCGAGTCGCCGTCGAGCGCTTGGCGCAGCACGCGCTCGAGGCCGTCCAGCGCATTGCCGTAGCGTGCGGGCGAGATCGGCAGCACCGGCTGCTTCAGGATGCGGGCGGGCAGGTTCGCGAGTTCGTCCAGTTCGCGATCGGCGGTGAGCGTGCGGTCGATCGTGAAGGCGAGCACCTCGGTGTCGCACGGCAGGTGGGCGACGAATTCCTCGCCGCCGCGCAAGGTCAGCAGGCTCGGTCGCTCGACGGTGCGACCCTGGACCACGGGCGCGACCGCGCTGGCGATCGGCAGCGCGAAGCAGAGCCGGCCGCGCGGCGCGAGGCCGTGCTGCATCACGCGCTGGTTGATGCGTTCGCGAAAGACGTGGAAACGCTGGCCGGCGACCTGACGCAGCGTGGTCGTGGCGGTGCCCGGACTGATCTGGTCGTAGTGCTGCGACCAGTTCACGATCGCCTGGGAATGGAGGAACACATCGGAGAAGCACAGTGTTTCAGCGTGCAGGTTCATGGCGTGGCTAACGCATTCCGTCTGAAATTCGATGCCGGCCGAAGCCGGCCCATGTTGCCCGGGCGCGGGCAGCGCGCTCGCGCCATGCGCGCGGGTCGACTGGACTCGCACGGATGGACGGCTTCCGAAGGCGCCGTGCCACGCGGCCAGTCCCGCCGACGATCATATCCAGAAAAAAACACCGGGTGACGCGATCGAAACCCGATCGGCGCTCACTTGAAGGAGTTTTTTCTAAATCTCATTATAAGGGATTGAATTTATCTTTATGGTCGGGTTTACATAGGGTGCGACGCGATACCTTGCAGTAAGGGCAAAGCAGCGATTGGCTGAGCATATAAACGGTGTTTTCTTAAAAATATGACGAATGCGGATTGAAGTCATGACACGGTGGGCGTTCGAGGCGTTTTCTCGTGTTAACTACCAATAAATCCCGAATTGTGAGATTCGTATAATTCCCTCGCGGCGCTTCGCGCAGCCCCTGTGCGCGCAACGCGTGGCGGCGCCACCGATCGCGGCCGCGAGCGACCCACGCGACGGCCGACGCATGTCCACATACCGGGAGCGGTCCATGTCCGAGTCACCCCCTGCCGTCTTGTATCGTCGGATCGCGCTGCGCGTGATTCCGTTTCTGTTCCTCTGCTACGTCGTCAACTTCGTCGATCGCGTCAACATCGGGTTCGCCAAGCTGCAGTTCCTGCAGGACCTTGGCTTGAGCGAAGCCGTATTCGGCTCCGCGACGGCGATCTTCTTCATCAGTTACGCCGCGTTCGAGGTGCCGAGCAATCTGGTGCTCGCGCGCATCGGCGCGAGCCGCACGCTCATGCGAATCATGGTGCTGTGGGGTCTTTGCACGGTGGCGCAGATGTTCGTGACCGGCAGCGTCTCGCTGTACGTGGTGCGCTTTCTGCTCGGCGCCGCCGAGGCCGGCTTCTTTCCGGGCCTGATCCTGTACCTGTCGTACTGGTTTCCGGATACGGTGCGCGCCCGTGTCAACAGCGTGCTGCTGCTCGCGGTGCCGGTCGCCGGCATGATCGGCGGGCCGCTGTCCGGCGGGATCATGGCGCACATGCAGGACGCGATGGGCTTGCGCGGATGGCAGTGGCTGTTTCTGATCGAGGGATTGCCGGCCATCGCGCTCGGGCTGGTTGCGCCGCTGATGCTGAGCGACCGGCCGGAACAGGCGGCATGGCTGTCGCCTGCGGATCGGCGGGCGCTGTTGCGCGATCTCGACGCGGATCGGGCCGCGGCAGTGGTCGGCCATGATGGGGCCCGCGTGCTCGACATCGTTCGCAACGGTCGCGTGCTCGGGCTTGCCGCGATCTATTTCTGCGTCTACGTCGGGATGGGGACGGTGACGTTCTGGTCGCCCACGGTGCTGAAGGCGGCCGGGGTGTCGAGCGTCTCCGGAATCGGTTGGTTGTCCGGACTGATTTCCGTATTCACGATGATCGGCAACGTGGCCATCGCATGGAGTTCCGACCGATACGGCGAGCGCCGATGGCATACGGTGGCCTGCATGCTCGTCACCGCGTGCGGTTTGCTGCTTCTGCGCTTCTCGGTCGGCCACGTCTGGATCACCGTGACCTTGCTTGCGACCGCGCAGCTGTGCGCGTTCACCGTGCCGATCGTTTTCTGGACGATTCCGGCGGCCCAACTGACCGGCCGCGCGGCGGCGGCGGGCATCGCGGTGATCAGCATGCTCGGTTCGCTCGGCGGCGCGTTCAGTTCGTGGCTGGTCGGTGCCCTGTTCGTGCGTACCGGCGCGCCGTATGCCGGGTTCGGCGTGGTCGCGGGGCTGCTGGTGGTCGGCTCGGTGCTGGTGACGAGCCTGGTGCCGCGCACGCTGCCGCCGCGCCGCACGGCGAGCGATCGGGCAGTGTTGCAGGGCGTTGAATAGCGCGTTGCCGGCGCCCGTGCGCCGGTCAATCCGGCTCCGAATCCGGCTCGGCTTTCAGCCCGCCCTCGATCCACCGCGCTTCGGACGCGCGAAGATGCGCGCGAATGGCTGTCTGGGCCGCGATCGGATCGCCGGCCTGTAGCGCTAGGAGCACGTCCTCGTGCTCGCGCACGGCGGCGGTCCACGTCTGCGGATTTTCCGCGTGGCCGCGCATGGCGGCCGCGATCGGGTCGTGGCGGCTGTCGAACAGCTCGCCGACGAAGCGCGTGAGCACCGAATTGCCGGCGGCTTCCGCGATCAGCATGTGGAACTGCCGGTCGGCCTCGACGGGCGATTTGCCGGCCTCCGCGAGCCGCTTCATGCGCTGAACCGTGCGGCGCAGGCGTTCGAGCATCGCGGCCGTCATCCGTGCGGCGGCCAGCGCGGCCACGCTGCCTTCGACGGCCGCGCGGGCCTGCATCAATTCCGACGGACTGTCGCCGAGCGTGGCCATCGGGCCGACGGCGTCGGCCGCCGTGTCGCGGACATAGACGCCGGAGCCCATCCGGATTTCGATCTGGCCGCCGATTTCCAGCGCGATCAGCGCCTCGCGAAGCGACGGACGCGATACGCCGAGCGTCAGCGCCAGCTCGCGCTCCGGCGGCAGCCGCTCGCCGATCGCGAATTCGCCCTGGCGAATCAACGCGACGATCTGGGCCGCGACCGATTGGTAAAGCCGCTTGGGTTCTGTCGATTTCATCCGATCGATTGAGGTCAATGCGCTTTCGGCACAAGCGCGTGTCGCGGAGTCTATCACGCCTGCCTCATCGCCCCGTGCAGCGGCCCGTTCATCATAATGTCCGGGTTTTTACCATTGGTAAGATCAGATTGAAATAGATAAATTGGCTTGACCAAAACGGGTTTGATTGCTGTAATTCATCCAAATTGGACTGACCAGGCGAAGCCGAGGTCGATCCGCCTCAAGGAGACGTAATGGCAATGCCTCGCAATCTGCCCGGTCAGGCCGCACAGGACGAAGCGGACCGGGAGATCCTGCGCCTGGAAGGGATTCGCAAGCGCTTTCCGGGCGTCGTCGCGCTCGACGGCATTCGCCTCGACCTGCGCCGCGGCGAGGTGCATGCGGTGTGCGGCGAAAACGGCGCGGGCAAATCCACGCTGATGAAGATCATCAGCGGCCAGTACCTGCCCGACGAGGGCGTCGTTCACTATCGCGGCGCGCCGGTGCGGTTTCGTTCGGCCTCCGAAGCGCAGGCGGCCGGCATCGCGATCATTCACCAGGAGCTCAATCTCGTCCCGCACCTGAGCGTGGCGGAGAACCTGTTCCTCGCACGCGAGCCGCGGCGCGGGCCGTTCGTCGACGCGAAACGCATGAATGCGGATGCGGCGCGCTGCATCGCGCGAATCGGCCTGAACGTCGCGCCGACCACGAAGGTCGGCGTGCTGTCCATCGCGCAGCAGCAGATGGTCGAGATCGCGAAGGCGCTGTCGCTCGATGCGCGCGTGCTGATCATGGACGAACCCACGTCGTCGCTGACGGAAGCGGAAACGGTGCAGCTCTTTCGCATCATCGAGGAACTGCGCGCCGACGGCGTGGCGATTCTGTATATCTCGCACCGGCTCGACGAAATGGCGCAGATCGTCGATCGCGTGACGGTGCTGCGCGACGGGCGCCACATCTCGACGGACGATTTCGCCGACGTCAGCATCGACGACATCGTCGCGCGCATGGTCGGACGCACGCTCGACGACGCGTATCCGTCGCGGCAGTCGGTGCCGACGGACGACGTGCTGCTCGACGTGCGCGACCTGCGCCGCGACGGCGTGTTCGGGCCGGTGTCGTTCGCGCTGCGCCGCGGCGAGATCCTGGGTTTCGCGGGATTGATGGGTGCCGGACGCACCGAGATCGCCCGCGCGATCTTCGGCGCGGATCGCCCGGACGGCGGCACGATCGCGCTGCACGGCCGGCCCGTGACGATCCGCTCGCCGCGCGAGGCGATCCGGCACGGCATCGCGTATCTGTCGGAGGACCGCAAGAAGGAGGGGCTCGCGCTGCCGATGCCCGTCGCGGCGAACCTCACGCTCGCGAACGTGCGCGGCATCGCGTCACGCTTCGGATTCCTGCGCTTCGAAGACGAGCTCGACGTGGCGCGCCGCTACGTGCAGGACCTCGCGATTCGAACGCCGTCCGTGCACCAGCGCGTGCGCAACCTGTCCGGCGGCAACCAGCAGAAGGTCGTCATCGGCAAATGGCTGTACCGCGGCTCGAAGATCCTGTTCTTCGACGAGCCGACGCGCGGCATCGACGTCGGTGCGAAATTCGCGATCTACGGGCTGATGGACCGGCTCGCCGCCGATGGCGTCGGCGTCGTGCTGATCAGCTCGGAATTGCCCGAACTGCTCGGCATGACCGACCGGATCGCCGTCTTTCACGAAGGTCGAATGACCGCATTGCTCGACACGAAACACACCAGTCAGGAGGAGATCATGCACTACGCGTCGGGGCGTTCCCATGCTTGAAATGACATCCGATCGAAGCCAGGCCGACGAGCGGGCGGCGCGACAGCGGCGGCGCGACCTGATCCAGAAGTTCGCGGCGCTCGGCAGCCTCGTCGTGCTCGTGTTCGCGTTCTCGATATCGAGCGCGGCGTTCTTCTCGGTCGACAACCTGATGACCGTCGGCCTGCAGGTCACGTCCATCGCCTATCTGGGCGTGGCCGCCACCTGCGTGATCATCACGGGCGGCATCGACCTGTCGGTCGGCTCGGTGCTCGCGCTGGCCGGCGTGTGCGCGGCGCTGCTCGTCAAGGCCGGCGTGCCGGTGCCTGCCGCGATGGCGGCCGGCATCCTGGTCGGTGCGCTATGCGGGCTCGTCAACGGCATCTGCGTGACGCGCATGGGCCTGCCGCCGTTCATCGCGACGCTCGGCATGATGCTCGTCGCGCGCGGCATCGCGCTGCAGATCACGGGCGCGCGGCCCGTCTCCGATCTCGGCGACGCGTTCGGCGCGCTCGGCAACGGCGCGCTGCTGCGGATCTCGCGCATCGGCGCGGACGGCTTCCCCGACACGACGTTTCCCGGCATCCCGTATCCGGTCGTGATCATGGTCGTGCTGTTCGTCGTGGTGTCCGTGCTGCTGTCGAGAACGTCGCTCGGCCGTCATATCTACGCGGTCGGATCGAACGCGGAAGCCGCGCGGCTGTCGGGCGTGAACGTGCAGGGCGTGAAGCTGTTCACCTACGTGCTGTCCGGCGCGCTCGCGGGCGTGACCGGCTGCGTGCTGATGTCGCGGCTCGTCACCGGGCAGCCGAACGAGGGCGTGATGTACGAACTCGACGCCATCGCGAGCTCGGTCATCGGCGGCACGTCGCTGATGGGCGGCGTCGGCACGATTTCCGGCACGGCGATCGGCGCGTTCGTGATCGGCGTGCTGCGCAACGGCCTGAACATGAACGGCGTGTCGAGCTTCATCCAGCAGATCATCATCGGCGTCGTGATCCTGGGCACGGTGTGGATCGACCAGTTGCGCAATCGCCGGCCCTGACCGGCGGCAAGCAGTCCCTACCAACGAGAAGCGGAGCGAGACATGAACAAATCCATCCTGCTGGCGGCATCGGCGTGCGTGTTCGCGGCGGCGTGCAACAGCGGCGCGTATGCGGCGGGCGGCGAGATCGCCGTGATCGTCAAGACGGTCAATTCGAACTACTGGCAGAACGTGCAGAAAGGCGCGAAGGCTGCGCTCGACGGCGCCAAGGGCTACACGATGACGTTCCAGGGGCCGGCGGCCGAGTCCGACATCAGCGGGCAGGTCAACATGGTCGACAACGCGGTCACGCGTCATGTGGCGGGCATCGTGCTCGCGCCGTCCGATCCCGATGCGCTCGTGCCCGCGATCAAGAAGGCGTGGGAAGCGCATATTCCCGTCGTGCTGATCGACTCGGCCATCTCGGATGCCGGCAAGCCGTACTACCAGGCGTTCCTGTCGACCGACAACGAGAAGGCCGGCGCGTTGTGCGCGAAAGCGCTGATCGATCGCGTCGGGCAGTCCGGCAAGATCGCGATCATGTCGTACGTGCCGGGCGCGGGGTCCGAGGTCAGCCGCGTCGGCGGGTTCCGCAAGTACATCGAGAGCCATTCGAAGCTGCAAATCGTCGGCCCGTACTACTCGCAATCGCAAATGGCGACCGCGCTGAACCAGACGACCGACGTGCTGTCGGCGAACCCCGACCTGAAGGGCATCTTCGGCGCGAACGAGCCGACCGCGGTCGGCATGGGCCGCGCGCTGAAGCAGTCGGGCAAGGCGGGCAAGGTCGTGGCGATCGGCTTCGACGGCAACGAGGACCTGCAGGGCTTCGTGCGCGACGGCACCGTGCAGGCGATCGCCGTGCAGGGTTCGTGGCAGATGGGGAACCAGGGCGTGCGCACGGCGCTCGACGTGATCGAGCGCAAGCCCGCGCCGAAGCTGATCGATACCGGCGTCGTGATGGTCGACAAGCAGAACCTCGATTCGCAGGCGGCGAAGAATGTCCTGTACTGATCGCCCGTGCCGCTTTCCCGCATCGAGTCGTCACGCATGAACGCGAACGATACGCGCACCTTGCCGCGCAGCGGGTTGACGGTGTCCGCGCTCGGTCTCGGCTGCTCGCAGCTCGGCGGCCTGTATCGGCCGATGTCGGCGGCCGACGCGGCCGCGCTCGTCGACGCCGCGTGGGCGGCCGGCCTGCGCTATTTCGACACCGCGCCGTACTACGGCTACACGCTGTCCGAGCGGCGCGTGGGCGCGGGGCTCGCCCCACGCGAGCGCGGCGGCTTCACGCTCAGCACGAAGGTCGGGCGGCTGATGCGCGCCGACCCGAGCGTGCGGCCGGGTGACGACGGCTGGGCCGAGCCGCTGCCGTTCCGGCCCGTCTACGACTACAGCTACGACGGCATCCTGCGCTCGTACGAGGACAGTCGGCAACGGCTCGGGCTCGCGCGGATCGACATGCTGTACGTGCACGACATCGGTGCGATGACGCATGGCGATCGTCACGCGCACTACTGGGAACAGTTGACGCGCGGCGGCGGGTTTCGCGCGCTGGAGGCGCTGCGCTCGGGCGGCGAGATCGGCGCGTTCGGTCTCGGCGTGAACGAGTGGGAAGTCGCGGCCGACGCGCTGAACGAAGCGGCGCTCGACGCCGTGCTGCTGGCCGGACGCTACACGCTGCTCGAACAGACGGCGCTCGAACCGCTGCTCGACGCGTGCGTCCGTGACGGGACGGCGATCGTGATCGGCGGCGTGTTCAATTCCGGCGTGCTCGCCGGCAACGGCAAGTTCAACTATGCGGACGCGAGCGCCGACGTGATCGACAAGGCGACGCGCCTGGGCGCGCTGTGCAGGCGCTTCGACGTGCCGCTTCCCGCCGCCGCCTTGCAGTTTCCGTTCGGCCATCCGGCCGTCGTGTCGTGCGTGATCGGCGCGCGCAGCGTGGCCCAGTTGAAGCAGAACATCGAATGGCTCGAGCGCACCGCGCCGGCCGAACTGTGGGCTGCGTTGCGCGACGAAGGCTTGCTCGACGCGCGCGCGCCGGTTCCGGGAGCCCACGCATGACCATGCGCATCGACGCCCATCAGCACTACTGGCGAATCGGCGCGCGGGCCGGCTGCTGGCCGCCGGCCGAGCTCGACGCGATTCACCGGGATTTCGGCCCCGCCGACCTGGCGCCGCTGCTCGACGCCGCGCGTATCGACACCACCGTGCTCGTGCAATCGCTGCCGAGCGAAGCCGACACGCGCTTTCTGCTCGATCTCGCGGCCGACACCCCGACGGTCGGCGCCGTGGTCGGCTGGGTCGACCTGAAGGCCGACGACGCAGCGGCGCGGATCGCGGCATTCGCGGCCGCGCCGAAGGCGCGCGGCTTGCGCCCGATGCTGCAGGATCTGCCCGACGACGCATGGATCGACGATCCGCGGCTGGATCGCGCGGTCGCCGCGATGCTCGAGCACGCGCTGCGTTTCGATGCGCTGGTGATGCCGCGCCATCTCGATGCGCTGCACACGTTCGCGCGACGCCATCCCGATCTGCCGATCGTGATCGATCACGGTGCGAAGCCGTTCATCGAGCGCGGCGAATTGCAGCCGTGGCTGTCGGCGATGCGCCGGCTCGCGAGCCTGCCGAATCTTCATTGCAAGCTGTCCGGCCTCTGGACAGAGGCCGGGCCGTCTGCCGGCCCGGACGTGGTGCGGGCGCGCACGCGGCCGTATGTCCACGCACTGGCCGACCTGTTCGGGCCGACGCGCCTGATGTGGGGCAGCGACTGGCCGGTGCTGCGGCTGGCGTCGGCGTGCGGCGCCTACGGCGAATGGCTGGCCGCGTGCGAGGACGATTGCGCGCGGTGGCTCGGCGCCGCGGCGCTGGACGGCCTCTTCGGCGGCAATGCATGCCGCTTCTACCGGATCGACACCGCACGCCACGACGAATGAACCCGAACGAAAGGAACCCGACATGCTCAGCGTGATTTGCGAATCCCCCGGCGTGCTGCGCGTGCAGCAGCGCGATCTGCCCGTGCGCGGCAGCGGCGAAGTGCTGTTGCGCGTGCAACGGGTCGGCATCTGCGGCACCGACCTGCACATCTTCACCGGCAACCAGCCATACCTCGAATATCCGCGCGTGATGGGTCACGAGCTTTCCGCGGTCGTCGTCGAGGCGGAACCGGCGTCGGGGCTCGGCGCCGGCGACGCGGTGTACGTGATGCCGTATCTGTCGTGCGGACACTGCGTCGCATGCCGTCACGGCAACACGAACTGCTGCGTGAACATCAAGGTGCTCGGCGTGCATCGCGACGGCGCGCTGGCCGAATACCTGAGCGTACCAGCCCAATTCGTGCACAAGGCCGACGGCATTTCGCTCGATCAGGCGGCGATGCTGGAATTCCTCGCGATCGGCGCGCATGCGGTGCGCCGCGCGGACGTTCGCGCCGGGCAGCGGGCGCTGGTCGTCGGCGCCGGGCCGATCGGCATGGCCGCGATGATCTTCGCGAAACTGCGCGGCGCCGACGTCACGTGCCTCGACACGCGGGCGGATCGACTGGCGTTCTGCCGGCAGCATCTGGCCGTCGACGCGACGGTGGAGGTGGGCGCGGACGATACGGCGCGTCTCGCGGAATTGACGAACGGCGAGTATTTCGATGCGGTGTTCGACGCGACGGGCAACCTCGATGCGATGAATCGCGGCTTCGAGTTCGTCGCGCACGGCGGCAAATACACGTTGATCTCGATCGTGCGCGGGCACGTCGCGTTTTCGGATCCCGAATTCCACAAGCGGGAGACCACGCTGCTCGCGAGCCGCAATGCGACGGCCGAGGATTTCGCGACGGTGCTCGACGCGATGCGTGCCGGGCGCATTCCCGACCGCGCGCTGAACACGCACCGGATGCGGCTCGAGGACGTGCCGGACGCGCTTCCGCGGCTGCTGGAAGCGGGGCAGACCGTCGTGAAGGCGCTCGTCGAATGCTGAGCGATCGAATCGGGCACGCGGAGCGCACGCGATGACACCGCCGATCCTGCAGTTCGGCACGAGCCGCTTCCTGCTGGCGCACGTCGACCTGTTCGTCTCCCAGGCGCTGGACGACGGCCACGCGATGGGCGGCATCGGCATCGTGCAGACGACCGGCAATCCGGCCAGCCGCGCGAGAATCGACGCGCTGCGCGCCACCGGTCGCTATCCGGTGCGGATTCGCGGGCGGGAGCGCGGCGGTGTCGTCGACGAAATCGTCGAGTGCCACGCCGTGCATCGCGCGTGGGATGCCGAGCGCGACTGGGCGGAAATACGTGGCGCAGCGATCGAGACGGTGCGCGTGATCGTGTCGAATACCGGCGACGCAGGCTATCGTGCCGATCCGCGCGACGCCGCGGACGTGCTGGCCCGGCCGGAGCGCGCGCCGCGCGGTTTTCCGGCGAAGCTGCTGGCGCTGCTGCATGCGTGCTGGCAGGCGCGGCCCGATGACGGCGTCTCCATCCTGCCGTGCGAACTCGTGACGAACAACGGCGACACGCTGCGCGACATCGTGCTGGGCCTCGCGCGCGCGTGGCGGCTGCCCGACGCGTTCGCCGACTATCTGTGCAACCGCTGCGTGTGGGTCAACTCGCTCGTCGACCGCATCGTGTCCGAGCCGCTTCATCCGGTCGGCGCGGTCGCGGAGCCGTACGCGCTGTGGGCGATCGAACGGCGTGCCGGCATGGCGCTGCCGTGCCGGCACGCGCAGATCGTCGTCACCGACGATTTGCGCAGCCACGAGCGCCTGAAGCTGTTCTTCCTCAATCTCGGGCACAGCTGGCTCGCGCAGCAGTGGCTCGAGGCGGGGCGCGACGCATCGGAGACGGTGCTGGACGCGATGAACGATGCGCGGCTACGCGACGGTCTCGAGGCCGTGTGGCGCGATGAAGTCGCGCCGGTATTCGTGGCGCTGGGCTTGCGCGAAACGGCCGAACGCTACGTCGACAGCGTGCGCGAGCGTTTTCTCAATCCGTTTCTCGCGCATCGCATCGCCGATATCGCCGTCAATCATCGCGAGAAGGTGGCGCGGCGGATCGAGCCGTTGCTCGCGCTCGCGGATTCGCTGGCGCTGTCGGCCGAACAACCGCGCTTGCGGCAACTCGTCGCCCGCCATGAACCGGCGGCCGGCGCTCCGGCGGCCGGCATCGCAACGACAGGGAGAAATGCATCGTGAAGCAACCGGCAATCGTGATCCTTCACGGCGACGACAACGTCGCCGTCGCACTCGACGCGCTGGCGCCGGATGTGCCGATCGACGTGCGCGGCGCACCGCTGCGGCTGGCGGACGCGGTGCCGGCCGGCCACAAGGTCGCCACCGCGCCGATCGGGCGCGGCGACGCGATCGTCAAATGCGGGCAGCCGATCGGCATCGCGCTGCGCGACATCGCCGCCGGCGAGCACGTGCACGTGCACAACGTCGGGATGCCCGAGCGGCATGCGCACGATGACGGGCCCGCCGGCGACGCACACGACGTTCCCGCGGATCGCCGCGACACCTTCGACGGATTCGTGCGGCCCGACGGCAGCGTGGGCACCCGCAACTACGTCGGCGTGATCGCGAGCGTCAACTGTTCGGCGAGCGTCTGTCATGCGATCGCCGATGCATACCGGTACGGCGCGCTCGATGCATTCGGCCATGTCGACGGCGTCGTCGCGATCACCCATCAGAGCGGCTGCGGCATGTCGGCGACCGGGGACGGCATCGAGCTGCTGAGGCGCACGCTCGTCGGCTATGCGCGCAACCCGAATTTCGCCGGCGTGCTGCTCGTCGGCCTCGGCTGCGAGGTCAACCAGGTCGGGGCGCTCGCGCAACGGCTCGACGCGGCGGCGCCCGGCACGGTGCGCACGCTGGTGATCCAGGACGAGGGCGGCGTGCGCGACACCGTCGCCCGCGGCGTGTCGATCGTGCGGGAGTTGGTGGAGGCGGCCGACGGCGCGCGGCGCAGCACCGTGCCGGCATCGCGGCTGACCGTCGGCCTGCAATGCGGGGGTTCGGATGGTTACTCGGGCATCACCGCGAACCCGGCGCTCGGCGCGGCCGTCGACCTGCTGGTTCGCAACGGCGGCACCGCGATTCTGTCGGAGACGCCCGAGATCTACGGCGCCGAGCATCTGCTGATCGCGCGGGCGGCGTCGCGCGACGTGGCCGGGCGTCTGCTCGGCAGGTTGCAATGGTGGGAGCGCTACGTCGCCGACAACGGCGGAGAAATGAACAACAACCCGTCGCCCGGCAATCTCGCCGGCGGCATCACGACGATTCTCGAGAAGTCGCTCGGCGCGGTGTCGAAGGGCGGCCGCTCGCCGCTTCGCGCCGTCTACGATTATGCGGAGCCGGTGCGGCAAGCGGGGCTCGTGTTCATGGATACGCCCGGTTACGACCCGGTGTCGGCCACCGGGCAGATCGCCGGCGGCGCGAATCTCGTGTGCTTCACGACGGGCCGCGGTTCGGTGTTCGGCTCGAAGCCGGTGCCGACGATCAAGATCGCGACGACGAGCGGCCTGTTCGAGCGAATGCAATCGGACATGGATTTCGACAGCGGCGGGATCGTCGCCGGTTCGCTCACGGTCGACGAAGCGGGCGCGCGGCTGTTCCGGCTGATGCTCGACGTCGCGTCCGGACGACGATCGCGCAGCGAGGACAACGGCATCGGCGAACGCGAGTTCGTGCCGTGGCTGCGCGGCGCGGTCATGTGACGCTAGAGTCGGTGTGCGGCCTTGCGCGCAATCGGACAGCGAAGGAGAAATCCGCGATGGAAACCAGCATGAGCGAGCCGGCGATCGGAGAAACCGGCCACGACGGCTCGCTGTCGGAACTGGAGAAGGGCTTGCTCGACGAGGCGCTGCGCTTGCTCGCCGAGACCCGCGCGCGTGCGCTGGAGCTCTGCGTCGAGGTGAGCCGGCGGCAGGGCGGCGCCGCGCCGGACGTCCACGATTTCAACCTGCCCACGATCATCGAACTGCAACGGCGCTTCGGTAGCCAGTCTCGCCCGTGGGCGGCGCCGTTGCAGGATCGATCTTCCGTGCCGGTCAGGCGGCCGACAGCGTGATCGACACGCCCGCCGCGGTGTAGACCGGCGTGGCCTTGAACCCGTCGACCGTCACCGTCGCGAACTTCGCGGCGGCCGCCGCGCCGTCGATCAGCGCGATGGTGTCGCCCGCCTTCGGCGTGTAGCCGTTCACGAATTTCACGTGCAGCGTGCCGCCCGCGATGGTGAGCGGCCCGCCCACGCGCAGACGTCCGCCGCCGTTGCCGTCGATGTCGAGTTCGAGCGTCGTGTTGTCGAGCTGCGTGTAGCGGGTGGCGACCGTCACGGGCGCGGCGGCCGCGATCCGCACGCTGCCGCCCGGGCCGACGTACACGTCCCCCTTGCCGAATGCCGTCGCGGACGCGGCCGCCAGCGTGCCGCCGCTTACCTGCGTGCCGCCCGTGTAGCCGTTGTTGCCCGCCAGCGTCAGCGTGCCGCTGCCCTGCAGCGTCAGCTTGCCGGCGCCTGAAACGTCGTTGCGCCATACGTCGGCGGCATTGAGCCCGCCCTGCGACGCATCCATCGATACGATCACGTTGCCGTTGAATGCGCCGTAACCGTCGGCCGCCGCGAACAGGTTCAGGCGGCCCCAGCCTTCCGCGTCGTCCATCACCGGATAGCCGGACGGCAGCTCGGTGGTCTTCAGCACGACGCGCCGCTGGTCGGGGCTCAGGTACGGGAAGCGCGTCTGCAGCAGGATCTCCGCGCCCTTCGGCACGACCGGCGGCGCGTTCGTCGATTCGATCGCACCGAAGCCGAACGTCATGCGGCGCAGGAACGCGGCCTTGTTCGCCGCGTAGTCTGCGAAGCGGTCGGTGGCCGTCGTGCCCGAGTGCGCGAATGCGGAGAACGTCGTGGCGCTCGTTCCCGTCAGTTGTTGCAGCGTCTGATGGGCTTGCGTGTAGGCAGCCTGCGCGTCGCCGGCGTACGCGGTCAGGTTCGCCGCGCTGACGGCCAGCGCGAGCATGCGCCCGCCGATCACGTCGAGCGGCGAATGCATGCCGGCGAGGATCCGGTTCTCGCCGAGCTCGAGGCCGCGGCTGATCATCTCCTGGAAGCGTTCCGGCACGAGCCACGCCATCGTCGTCGCATCGCGCATCGCTTCGGCCGTGTGGCCGCTGATGAAGCCGCCGTCGGTCGCGGGCGTCGCGCTTTCGGCCGGCACGAGCGTCGGCGCGACGACCACGCTCGTGCTCCAGCGGTACGGGCGCGCGTATTTGAAGAAGCGCTTCGACGGTTCGGTCGACGCGTTGTTGCCCATTTCGTTGAGCAGGTCGACGACCTTCCCGAAGCTGGCGTTGCCGCTGCTGCTGCCGACGCCGACGTTGTTGCCGGCGTCGTTGTACAGCACGGTCGTCGCATCGGCGGGCACGGTGGTGATGCTGGTCGTCTGCTGGGCGGCGGTGCGCCACGCGGCGGTGAGCGGGCCCATGCCGTCGGTCACGCTGTATCCCTTGCCGCGCCGGTCGTCGTAGTACGCGGCGTCGGCCTGTTGCGGCGTACGGGCGGTCGTCGCGTTGATCACGTACTGCACGTTGGCCGTCAGCACTGCGTCGTTCAGGATCGTGCCGCACGGCACGCCGCTGTTCGGTAGCCCGGAGCAGGGCGATGGCGAGATGGCGGGGAACGCGCCGTTCGCCGGCGCGCTCACGCCGGCGTCGACCAGCATCGTCGCCGGTTGCCAGAGATCGAGGAAGCGGCCCAGCACGCGCACCGCGGCGTTGGTCGACAGCGTCGCATAGCGCGCGTCGCCGCGCTGGTTGGTCGCGACGTTGTCGACGAAAGCCGGCGCGCTCGGGATCGGCGCGCTGTCGACGAAGCCGGGGTCGGCGGGCGGCGCCGGAACGGCCGCGGCGATCGTGCCGGTCGACGCGACGTCGTCGCCGCCGCCGCAGGCAGCCAGTACGATCGCACTCGACAATGCCGCGACGTGCAGCGGGAAACGGCTTCGTGACGCAAACATGCAAGACTCCATCCTGATGGTAGAAGATGGAGGATTGTGGTGAGCGATCGTTACGCGGTCGTTACGGAATTGTTTCGTGTCGTACGCAGCGGGCGGAAATTCCCACTATTTGGTTAATTTCCTGTGCTGAACATGACGGACGCCGGAATCCATGCGTCGTCCGTCACCGATACGGGGCGGCGGGCGCGGGCCTACGCGCTCGCCGTGCGCGTCTCCAGCCGGAACAGCGAGACGGCCTCGGCAAGCCGCAGCCCCTGTTCCTCGAGCGACTTCGACGCGGCGGCGGCCTGCTCGACGAGCGCCGCATTCTGCTGCGTGACTTCGTCCATTTGCGTAATGGCCAGATTGACCTGCTCGATGCCGCGGCTCTGCTCGCTCGACGCCGCGGCGATCTCGCCCATGATGTCGGTCACGCGCGAGATCGCGTGCGTGACCTGGCTCATCGTCTCGCCCGCGTTGTTCGCGATCTGCGAGCCGTCCTGGATTTTCCGGACCGATTGCGAGATCAGTTCGCGAATTTCCTTCGCGGCGCTCGACGAACGCTGCGCAAGACTTCTGACTTCGCTGGCCACCACCGCGAAGCCGCGGCCTTGTTCGCCGGCGCGCGCGGCTTCGACGGCCGCGTTGAGCACGAGAATGTTGGTCTGGAACGCGATCCCTTCGATGATCCCGGTGATCTCGGCGATCTTGGCGGAACTCGCGCTGATGTCCGTCATCGTGTCGACCATCAGGCCGACGGCCGAGCTGCCGCGCTGCGCGACCTCCGATGCGTTGTCGGCCAGGCCGCTCGCCTGCTGCGCGTTGTCGGCGTTCAGGCGCACGGTGGACGTCAGTTGCTCCATGCTCGACGCGGTTTCCTGCAGCGACGCGGCCTGCTGTTCGGTGCGGGACGAAAGATCCTGGTTGCCGGACGCGATTTCGCCGGCCCCCGTCGCGACGTTGCCCGAGGCGGTACGGACTTCCGAGATCAGCCGGATCAGGTTCGCCTGCATGTCGCGCATGGAGGCCAGCACGCTGCCGGCCGGCGCGGCGCCGGTCGCGGATTCGGCGCCGAGATCGCCGGCGGCGATATGGCGGGCGATATCGCTGAGCGCGGCAGGCTCCGTGCCCAGCGCGCGCAGCAGGCCGCGGGTGATGAAGAGGCCCGAGATCGCGGCCGCGGCCGCGGCGGCGATGCAGATCGCGATCAGCATCAGTCGTCGCGACGTGTAACGGTCGTCCGATTCCCTCACCCGTTGGGCGGCCATCGTGCGCGAGAACGTCGCATACGCGTCGGTGGCCGCGACGAGCCGGGCCAGCAACGGTCGGCACTGTTCGTTGATCATCGTGATCGCCTGATCGCGCCGGTTGTTCGCCGCCGCTTCGACGATGGCGCGCGCGACGGGGCCGTACTGCGCCTCGATCGCCCCGATTTGCCGAACCAGTTCGCGGCCTTGTCGGTCGCGCCGCTGCCGACGCGGACCGCATTCGTCAGTTCACCCAGCAGCGCGCCGACTTCGCGGTCGGCCTGCAGTGCGGCTTCCTTCTCGATGTCCGCATCGCGTGGCCCGGACGCCAGGACCTGGTTGCGGGCGGCGATCGCGCGCCGGTCGACCGCGGCGAGAACCTTGTCCGCCAGGGTCGCGCGGGCGTTGATGCCGTTGACATAGTCGTCGAATGCCGCGTTCGCGTTGCCGAGCGACACGATGCCGACGAGCGAGACGAGCACGACCGTGCACGTAAGAAGTCCGAAAGCCATGATCAGCTTCATGCGAACCGTTAACCGTCGATCATTCATAGCAAGAATCCCGGGGTGTTATTAAATAGATTTCCTGATTATCGGAACCCTGGATGAACAGTTTAGGAACGCTGCGCGCGGCAATCGTTTGCGAGTGACCCGCCGTCAAAAAAATTTCAGACGGCGCCCGGCGTGCGTCACGCCGAGCGGGTGAACGGCTCCGGTTCCGCACGACACACGCGGTTTCTGCCTTCGCGCTTCGCGCGATAGAGCGCCATGTCCGCCTGATGCGACAGCGCGTGCACGGTTGTGGGGCGTGCGCGATGGCCGGTCGCGCAGCCGATGCTGACGGTAAAGGGCGGCACCGCATCCGCAAACCCGTCGAGCCGGTTGCGTTCCACCTCGCGGCGAATCGCCTCCGCGACCTGCGCCGCGCCGGTTTCGTCCGTATCGGGCAATACCGCGACGAATTCCTCGCCGCCGTAGCGCGCGGCCAAGTCGCCGCGCCGCCGCGTATGCGCGCGGATGCATTCGGCGAGAAAGCGCAGCGCGGTGTCGCCCACCGCGTGCCCATGCCGGTCGTTGTACTGCTTGAAGTGATCGGCGTCGATGAACAGCAGCGAGAGACTGCCGTCGCCGCCCCGTTGCAGCCGCTCCCATTCGTCGGCCAGCGCGGTATCGAGCGCGCGGCGATTGTGCAGCCCCGTGAGCGGATCGGTCCGCGTGAGCTCGGTCAGCAGCGTCTGCTTGCGCAGGTTGTCGCGCAATGCGAACGCCAGCAGCCAGACCACCGCGCAGAACAGCGTGCTGATCACGATGGCCGACACGCCGACCGTCCACGACAGGCGGCGGATGCCGGCCAGCACGTCGTGTTCGGCCGGCGCGAGCGACCGCGATCAGCGGCGTGCCCGGTATCCGCTGGTACGTATACAAGCGCACGACGCCGTCGATGCTCGAACGCGCGGGATAGAAGCCCGATTCGCTGTTCACCATCCGCTTGAACGATTTCGAGCGACGCAGGAGATTCATCTGGCCGTCGTTCAATGACGGGTTTCTCGCGAGGATCGTGCCGTCCGCGCGCACGATCGCGCTGACCCCGTTCGGGCCGACGTCGAGCCGGGACAGGAGCTGCTCGAAGTAAGCGAGATCGATGGCGACGACCACGATCCCGTTGAACGCATGATCGGGCCGCTCGATGCGCCGCGACAGCGCGATCGACTCCTTGCCGCCGCGCGAGCGTGCGCGATAAGG
Source organism: Burkholderia anthina (assembly GCF_001547525.1). GTDB lineage: Bacteria > Pseudomonadota > Gammaproteobacteria > Burkholderiales > Burkholderiaceae > Burkholderia > Burkholderia semiarida. Next base: position 131,475 of record NZ_CM003769.1, on the reverse strand, counting down.
CTGGGACACGTAGAGGCCGACGTTGTCCGCGTCGCGATGGACCTTGAAGTAGTCGCGATCGCTGAAGTCCCAGCGATGGGTCGTGCCGCAGCATCCGTCGATCAACTGGCCGCGCCGGTCGGTCACGCCCATGCCGGTGAGGTACTGGGCCGCGGTGCGCTCGAACAGCAGATCGTGCCGCAACCCGGAGTCCATGCGCTGCACGGCCGGTTGGCCGAGATTGGCAGCCAGCGCGATCAGCGCGTTGTTCGACGTTTCGACCGTCCGCGCGATCTGGCTCGCGAGCACGGCCGCGACGTTGCGCGACGTCTCGTGCGCATGCTCGATGACTTCGATGCGCGCGGCCCACAGCGTCGCCGCGCTGATCCCGAGCGCCGCGAGCGACATCAGCGTGCCCGACGCGCCGACGACGAGCGGGTGGCGTCCGGCCCAGTCGGCGATTTTCTCGATCGAAGTGAAGGCGGGCATGCTCGCGCTCATAGGGGAAGCCGGCTGCCGGGGCGTCGGCGCGGGTCAAATCCGGGTTAACGGCATGGTTAACCGAAAATCGAGGCCCGCGGGCGACCCCGTCGGCGCGCGCGATCCGCCCACTGCGACGCAAACGTGTGCGGCCGAAGCGGCTGGCGGCGTCGCCACGCATCGTATCGGCTGCCGGCCGCGAATTTGTCCTTATGGTTGGCCTCCGCGCCGGCCATTCGGCACGACTCAATTTCCTGCCGTCGGTGCCGTTAAGTGAATAAGGGTCGGCTCGTTCATCGATCCAGTTCAATCACGCGGCAACGGAGACCGAAGTCATCATGCTGTCATCAATTCGCGCACGGATACTGGCGACATGTGTCGCCATCGTCGTGACGGCGCTGGCCGTAACAGGAGGGCTCGTTTATTACGTCGTCAAGACCCACAACGACGAGGCCATCGACCAGAATCACAAGTCCATCCTGGCCGGCCACGCGCTGGCGATCGACGAATGGGTGGCGAGCCGGTCGCGCGAAACCCAGGCGCTCGCGGATACGATCGCGATCGGCGAAGGCGACCCGGTGCCGGCGTTGAAGCTGCTCGGCAAGTCGGGCGGCTTCGAGGTGCTGACGCTCGGCCTGCCCGACAAGACGGCGTTCTCGAACGTGCCGCTCGCGCCCGGCTACGACCCGACCGCGCGGCCCTGGTACAAGCAGGCCGTCGGCGCGGGCCATCTGGTCGTGACGGCGCTCTACCGCGATGCGACGAGCGGCAAGCCGGCCGTCGCGTTCGCGGTGCCGGTGGTGCGCGACGGCGTGGTGAAGGGCGTGCTGGCAGCCAGCCTGTTCATGGAAAACGTGAGCTCGATCGTGACCTCCGTTCACCCGACGCCGGCGAGCTTCGCATTTCTGGTGGACAAGGGCGCTCGCGTGATCGCGTCGGCCAAGACCGACCTGATCATGAAGCCGGCCACCGGTCTGTCGCCGGAACTCGATGCCGATCGCCTCGGCGCGCTGCAGACGGCGTCCGCGCCCGTCGCGGTGGACATCGACGGCGCCGCCAAGCTGATGCGTGCCCGGCCGATCGCCGGTACCGACTGGTCGCTGGTGCTCGCGCTCGACAAGGGCGACGTGACGGCCGGCATGCGCGCGGTCGCGACGACCACGCTGCTGGCGATCGTGATCGTCGCCGTCATCGCGGCCGCGCTCGTCGGCGCGATGACGAACGCGGCCTTCAAGCGCATCCTGATGGTGCGCGACGCGCTCACGGACGTATCGAGCGGCAGCGGCGACCTGACGAAACGGCTGCCGGCCGACGGCGCGGACGAAGCCGCGCAGATCGCGCACGCGTTCAACGCGTTCGCCGAGAAGATCAGTGCGATCCTGCTGCAGATCCGTGCGTTCAGCGCGTCGGTCAATCTCGCGAGCGCCGAGATCGCCCAGGGCAACCAGGATCTGTCGGCCCGCACCGAACACGCGGCGTCGAGCCTGCAGGAAACGGCCGCCGCGCTCGAGGAGATCGCCGGCACGGCCCGCAACTCGGCCGACGCGGCGAGCCAGGTGAACCGTCTGGCGGAATCGGCGTCGGATGTCGCGCTGCGGGGCGGCACGGTCGTGCGCGAAGTCGTCTCGACGATGAACGACATCACGCAGGCGTCGGCAGAGATCGCCAACATCGTCGGCGTGATCGACGGCATCGCGTTCCAGACCAACATCCTCGCGTTGAACGCCGCCGTCGAGGCGGCGCGCGCGAACGAGCACGGCCGCGGCTTCGCGGTCGTCGCCGGCGAAGTGCGTGCGCTCGCGCAGCGCAGCGCGCAGGCCGCACGGGAAATCAAGCAGCTGATCCACTCGTCGGTCGAGAAGATCGAGGGCGGCTCCGGGCTCGTCCAGACAGCCGGTGCGACGATGGACGAAATCGTCGACGGCGTGCGCAACATCACGAGCGTGATCGCCGAGATCAGCGTCGCCGCGAAGGAGCAGAGCACGGGGCTCGAGCAGGTGAATCAGGCGGTGTCGCAGCTCGACGACACGACGCAGCAGAACGCGGCGCTTGTCGAGCAATCGGCGGCCGCGGCGACGTCGCTGCGCGAGCAGGCGGCCCGGCTCGCGCAGACGGTCGGCGAGTTCAAGCTGGCGGAGCGGCCAGTGGCGGCTTGACGGTCAGCGTGACGGGGGTGGCGAGCACCGGCTTCACGGGCCGCGCCGCCGGAGCACGGCGACGCCGTCCGCCGCGAGTACACCGAGGCCGGCGTCGAGCACGGACGTGTGCAACGCCATCCCATCGTGTCGGGCGGGCTATTCGCCTGCGCCGGCAGCGAGCCACACGACCTGATCGCTCCAGGGCTGGTCGCGCGTAAAGCGGAACAGTGTGTCCTTGAGCAGGCGGATCCACGCATCGACCAGTCGTGACGGACGATTTTCGCGCAACGTGCTGATCGACACGGTCGAGCGGATCGCCGGCCGCTCGATCGCGATCGCCTTCAATTCGTCCCTCGCCAGTTCTTCCTGGATCGCGACGTAGGTGAGCAGCGAATAGCCGACGCCCGCGCGGACGAGCTGCTTGGTCAGCGCGACGCTGTCGATCTCGAATTCGACGCGCAGCCGGACGCCGTGCTGAACGGCGGCCTGGTCGATCAGCCGCCGGTTGCTGTGCGGCAGGCCGGGCAGGATCAGCGGCACGTTGGCGAGATCGCGAATTTGCATGTTCCGGGTCGCGAGCACCGAATCGGGCGGCGCGACGAGGATCAGCGGCTCGCTGAAGAGCGGCACGATGTCGAACGCATCGAGCGGCGGTTGGTTGTAGACCACCGCGAGATCGACGCGCCGGTCGAGTACCCATTCCTGCAGCGAGTTGCTGAGCCCCTCGCGAACGTGCAGCGATACGCCCGGCCAGTGCGCGTGAAAGTCGCGAACGAGATCGGTGCCGATCAGCCGGCCGATCGTCGGCGGCAACCCGACGGCGAGATAGCCGCGCTCGGCATCGGCGCTGGCGCGTACCTGGTCCGCCGTTTCACTGACCATTCGTGTGATCATTTCGGCATGCTCGAGCAGGCGCGATCCCGCGGCCGTCAAACGTACGCCACGGCCGTAGCGCGTGAAGAGCGCCACGCCGATTTCTTCCTCGAGCTTGGCGATCTGCCGGCTCAGGGCCGGTTGCGCGATATACAGCTCGGCAGCCGCGCGGCTGAAACTGCCGGCGCGCGCGACGTGAATGAAGCTGCGCAGTTCTCGAATGTCCATGTCGATCTTAGGGTCTGTTTACATACGGAACACACATGCGTTGCCACGAGAACGGCCGCTCGCGAGGCGTGCGACGCCGCGAATACTGGACGTATTCGCAAGGAGCACAACGCGGCGAGCGGCCGTTCTCGTGGCAACCCCAAATTAAAAAATCATTCCAGGGGAATGCCCGAAATCGCCCGCATGGCGGCGTCGCGCGTCGCTTGTTTGGCTCGGCCAAACGGCGCTCCTTCCTCCTTGCCCTACGAGCGATTTCGGGCATTCGCATGTGCGTTCCGTATGTAAACAGACCCTAAGCTATGCCGTCTTGGCATAGAAATACATGTTCATAAGGTCTTTGTCAAAAAAGTCGGCGAATTCTATGCTGAGAACAGATAGCAAATCGACCTATAACGATTCCGGAGACACCATGCCGCCCCGTTCTCGCATCCATTCCATTCCACGTTCGCCTCGTTCGCGGCTGCGCCGCTGCTGAGCGTTTTCCCGCTCCGCCGACGAATCATCGACAACGATATAGGAAGGAATGCTGATGAAAAGTTTGAAGAAACTTCACGTCCAGGTATTGATCGGGCTGGCATGCGCGATCGTGCTGGGCCTGCTGGCGCCCAAGGCCGCGATCGCGATGAAGCCGTTCGGGCAGGGATTCATCGCGCTGCTGAAGATGATGCTCGCGCCAATCATCTTCTGCACGCTGGTGCAGGGCATGGCCCACGTGAAGGACCTCCGGATGCTCGGTCGAATGGGCGTGAAATCGCTCGTGTACTTCGAAGTGGTCAGCACGATCGCGATGGTGCTGGGCTTCGCGATGGTCAACATGTTCCCGCCGGGAGCGGGCCTCCATGCCGCCAACATCGCCGAGAGCGCCGAAGCGCTGAAGACGACGTCGAATGCCGGCGAGATCTCCGCTGTCACGTATTTGCTGAGCCTCATTCCGCATACGCTCGTCGATGCATTCGCGAAAGGCGACATCGTGCAGGTCCTGATCATCTCGATCCTGGCCGGGCTCGCGCTGAACGTATCGGTCGGCGCCGATTCGGTGGTGCTGCGCGGCATCGACGAGACGCAGAAGGTGCTGTTCCGGATGCTCGCGTTCATCATGCGGCTCGCGCCGCTCGGCGCGTTCGGCGCGATGGCGGCCGCGGTCGGAAGCTACGGCGGTGTGACGCTGCTGTACCTGTTCAAGGTCATCGTTCTCTATTACGCGACGTCCGCGATCTTCGTGTTCGGTGTGCTCGGCGCAATCAGCTGGTCGATCGGCCTGCCGTTCGGCGGGATCATGCGGTTGATTCGCGACGAGCTTCTGCTGACGCTCGGTACGGCGTCCAGCGAAGTGGTGTTTCCGCGCCTCGTCGAAAAGATGAAGCGGGCCGGCTGCGACGAGGTCGTGGTCGGGTTCGTGCTGCCGGCCGGCTACAGCTTCAATCTCGACGGCACCGCGATCTACATGGCGATCGCGATCGGCTTCATCGCGCAGGCAACCGATACGCCGTTCTCGCTCTGGCAGCAGTTGGGCCTGCTCGCGATTCTGAGCCTGACGTCCAAGGGCGGCACGACAGTTGCCGGCGGCGCGTTCGTCAAGCTCGCCGCCACGCTGCAGTCGGTCCGCTCGCTGCCGCTCGCCGGGCTCGGCCTGCTGTTCGGCATCGACCGGATCATGGCGACCGCGACCGCGCTCGTGAACGTGGTCGGCAACACGATGGCGGTATTCGCGATCGCCCGCTGGGAAGGCCTGTTCGATGCCGCGGCGTTCAACCGCGAAACCGGCCGCACGGCGCGACGGTCGATGCTGCGCTCGCGCGCCGCGGCCACCCCTGCCGATGCACGGACCGAACGGTCCGGCACGGCCGCCGAAGCCAACTGAATTCTGTCGAGGTGATGTCATTCATGGAACGTATTGCACCGCTCGCCCACGAGCAACTGTCCGACGAACAGCGCCACGTGTACGACGCCATCGCCAGCGGGCCTCGCAAAGGCGTGCGCGGTCCGCTGGCCGTCTGGCTGCATCGCCCCAAGCTCGCCAGTTGCGCACAGGCCCTCGGCCAGTACTGCCGATATGACAGCAGCGTGCCGCCGCGGCTTTCCGAGCTGGTCATCCTGTCGATGGGGCGCCACTGGCTGGCCGAGTACGAATGGGCCGCGCACAAGCCGTTCGCGCTGGCGGCCGGGCTCTCGATCGACGTGATCGATGCGATTCGCGACGGCGTCGAGCCGCCGTTCGTCCGCAACGACGAGAAGCTCGTCCACGCATTCGTGACGCAGTTGCATGAACGGCACGAAATCGGCGACGCCCTGTATGCGGCGCTCGTCGACACGCTCGGCGAAGGCGCGGTCGTGGATCTCGTCGGCATTGCCGGCTACTACACGCTGATCTCGATGACCATCAAGGTTTTCAACGTGCCGCCGCCCGCTGGCGTCGCACCCGAACTTCCCGCAACACACGGTTGAACACACACATCATGAACGACACATCCATCAATGAAGCAGGCGCGGGCCGTCTGCAAGGCAAGGTCGCGATCGTGACCGGCGCGGGCTGCGTCGGCCCCGGCTGGGGCAACGGCCGCGCCGTGGCCGCACTGTTCGCGGCCGCGGGCGCGAAGATCTTCGCCGTCGACATCAACATGGAGGCGATGACGGAAACGGTCCGTCGCGTCACCGAGCTTGGCGGCGAAATTACCGCGCATACGTGCGACGTCACGAACAGTGGCGCCGTCGCGGCGATGGTCGACGCATGCCGCGAAACCTATGGCCGGGTGGACATTCTCGTCAACAACGTTGGCGGTTCGTCTGCGGGTGGCCCGGTCGCTCTGTCGGAAGAGGCGTGGGACAAGCAGGTCGCGTTCAACCTGAAGAGCGTCTACCTGACCTGCAAGCACGTGCTGCCGATCATGGAGCAGCAGGGCGCCGGTGCGATCGTCAACACCGCGTCGACCTCCGGCATCCGCTGGACCGGCTCCGCGCAGGTCGCGTACGCCGCCTGCAAGGCCGGCGTGATTCAGCTGTCGAAGGTGGTGGCCGTCGAATACGCGAAGAAGGGGATACGCGTCAACACGGTCGTGCCGGGGCAGTTGCATACGCCGATGGTCGAGGCGCGTCTCGCCGGGCAACGCGCCGGCGGCGATGTCGACAAGTTGCTCGAGAGCCGCCTCGCCCGCATTCCGCTCGGCTTCATGGGCGACGGCCGTGACACGGCGAACGCCGCGCTGTTCCTGGCCTCGGACGAAGCCCGCTTCATCACCGGGACGGAAATCGTCGTGGACGGCGGCATGACGGCACGGTGCGACTGATGGTGCAAGCTCGACCGGGCTGCCCGACAGGCAGCGCATGGGATTGCCACACGCACGTCTACGGGCCGTGGGACCAGTTTCCGGTGCCGGCCGACGCCGCCTACCAGCCCGAGGCGGCGCCGATGACGCGCTTGCTCGCGATGCACGAACGGCTCGGCGTCACGCACGGTGTGATCGTCCAGGCCGCGTGCTATCGGCACGATCACGCCGCGTTGCTGGCGGCGATCGCCGCGACCGGCGGTACTTATCGCGGCGTCGCGCTCGTCGACGACACGATGGACGACGGGACGCTGCGCGCGCTGCATGAGGGCGGCGTACGTGGTATCCGCTTCAACTTCATGGGGCACCTGCCAGGCGAGCGCGATACCGGCAAGCTGCTGCGTACCACGGAGCGCGTGGCGGCGCTCGGCTGGCACGTGTTGCTGCACGGCCGGCTCGCCGAAGTGCTGCCGGTGCTCGATACGTGGGCCGGGGTCGACATTCCGATGGTGATCGACCACATGGCGCGACCGTCGTTGGACACACCGTGGACCGACGACGAACGCGACGCGTTGCTCGCGCATCTCGGCGATCCGTATCGCTGGATCAAGCTGTCCGGCGTGGATCGATTCGCAGGCGGCGACGCGCGCGCATGGCCCGATGCGCAGCCGCTTGCCCGCCGGCTGCTCGATGCCGCGCCGGACCGCTCGATCTGGGGATCGGACTGGCCGCATCCGAACATCGAAGGCACGCCGCCGGACGACTTCGCGCTGCTGACGTTCGTTCGCGGCCTGTGCGGCGACGACGCGCTTGCGGACGCCGTGCTGGCCGGCAATCCGCTGAGGCTTTACGGCTGAGCCGAAGCCGTCGGCGAATCGCTGCCCGGCGGACGAACGAAAACATGCAGAGTGCACCTCGAGGAGGAGACATGAAGGAAAAAACGAGCAGGCGGGCCTGGCTGGCCGCCGTGGCATGGGTAACGCTGTGTGCGGCGTCGCCTGCGGCGCATGCCGACGACATTCGCGTACTGGCGACCGGCGCGCTGCACGGCGCGTTCGAGCAACTGGTGCCGATGTTCGAAAAGTCGTCGGGGCATCGTCTCGAGATCGCCTGGGGGCCGTCGTACGGCACGTCGCCCGAGGCATTGCCGATGCGCTTGCGCAACGGCGAGCAGGTCGACATCTGCTTCATGATCAAGCCAGCCCTTCAGCAGGAAGTGGACGCCGGCCGATTCGACCGCGCATCGCTGTCGGATATCGCCGCCAGCGGAATCGGCGTCGCGGTGCGCAAGGGACTCGCCGTGCCCGACGTCAGTACGGACGACGCGCTGCGTCGTGCGTTGCTCTCCGCCAGATCGGTTGCCTTCTCCGAAGGAGCAAGCGGCACCTACATCGTCGGCACGCTGTTCAAGCGGCTCGGCATTGCCGAACAGATGAAATCGAAGAGCGTGCTGATTCGCGGCAAGGAACTCGTCGGCGCCGCACTCGCGCGCGGCGACGCCGAGCTGGGGCTGCAGCAGATCAGCGAGCTGAAGGTGACGCCGGGCATCGAGTTCGCGGGTCCGCTGCCTGCCGACGTGCAGAAAACCAGCGTGATATCGGCGGCGATCGCCGTGCATGCGCCGGCCGCCGACGCGTCGCGCGCGTTCGCGGCGTTCCTGAAGACGGCGCCGGCTACCGCGGTGCTGCACGAGACGGGCCTCGACCCGCTTTGACGCAATGGTCCGTATCGACCCATGAGGAGACGATGAAAGCGAACAAGATCCTGACGCGGTTCACCCTGACCGCCGCATTGGCGGCGTCGGTCGCCGCCTGTACCACGCATCCTGTCGACGCGAATGCGGTTCGGCGCACGCTCGTGTCGAAGGGCGACGTCCAGATCGAAACGCTCGCGCAAGGGCGCGGGCCGGTGATCGTGATCCTGCCGTCGCTGGGGCGCGGCGCGGAAGATTACGACGAAGTCGCGCGCCTGCTCGCGCGAGACGGATTCCGCGTATTGCGGCCCCAACCGAGGGGCATCGGCCGTAGCACGGGGCCGATGGCCGGTCTCGACCTGCATGCGTTTGCAGCGGACGTCGCGCTCGTGCTCGATCACGCGCACGCCGGGCCTGTCGTGATCGTCGGGCACGCATGGGGCAGCCAGCCCGCGCGCATGCTCGCGGTCGACCGCCCCGATCTCGTGCGCGGCCTCGTGATGGCCGCGGCTTCGGCGGGCAAGCTGCCGCCGGGATCGACGGAGAAGCCCTACGGCCGCCTGCGTGAAGCGATCGACGGCGCGGGCGACCCGCGGGTGCCGCAAGCGCAGCGGCTGGTCTACCTCCGGCAGGCGTTCTTCGCGCCGGGGCACGACCCGAGCGCATGGCTGACCGGCTGGTATCCAGCGGTGCATGCGGCGCAGGCGCATGCGCGCAACGTCACGCCGATCGATGCGTACTTCGGCGGCGGTATGGTGCCGATGCTCGATCTGCAGGCGCAGTACGACGCCGTCGTCGTGCCGAACGTGTTCAAGCCGTGGCTCGGCGATCGCGTGACCGTGCAGGTCGTCGACGATGCGGGCCATGCGATGGCGCCCGAGCAGCCGCGCGCGATGAGCGATGCGATCGCGGCTTTTGCGCGCAAGGTCTACGGCGCGAATTGATCGGCAGCGGTACGCGCGGAAAGTAGCAAATGGATTCGTCAATCAATCAGGAGACGCGAAACATGATGAAGGGTTCGAAGCGCGGCATCGTAGCCGCATGCGTGTTGTGGTGGGCGGTGTCCGCCTTTGCATCGTCCGGCGCGGCCGCGGTCGACCGGGAAATCGTCCGGCACGGCGATGTACAGATCGAGGTGATGCGCGAGGGGCAGGGGCCGCTGATCGTGATTCTGCCGTCGCTCGGACGCTCGGGCCGGGACTATGACGCGGTCGCCGCGCGGCTCGCGGCCGATGGTTTTCGCGTGCTGCGCCCGGAGCCGCGCGGCATCGGGCAGAGCAAGGGGCCGATGGAGAACCTGTCGGTTCACGATTTCGCGGCGGACGTCGCGATGGTGATCGAGAACGAGCATCGCGGCCCGGCGATCGTCGTCGGCCACGCGTGGGGCAATTTCCCGGCACGGATGCTTGCCGTCGACCGGCCCGACCTCGTTCGCGGCGTCGTGCTCGCGGCCGCGTCCGCCGGCAAGGTACCGCCCGGCTCGACGGAGAAGCCGATCAGCGCGGAGATTCGGCAGGCGATCGACGGCGCCGGCGATCTGTCGCTGCCGGAAGCGAAGCGAATCGAATACCTGAAGAAGGCATTCTTCGCCCCGGGCAACGATCCGCGGGTCTGGCTGGACGGCTGGCATGCCGCCACGCACGACGCCGAATCGCATGCGCGCGAGACGACGCCGGTCGATGCGTATTTCGCGGCCGGCACCGCGCCGATTCTCGACCTGCAGGCGGAACACGACGCCGTCGCGCCGCGTCGGTTCTCGAACGTGTTGAAGTCGATGCTGGGCGACCGCGTGACGATCGTGAGGATTCCGGATGCCGGTCATGCGCTTGCGCCCGAGCAGCCGGCCGCAATGGCCGACGCCATCGCAGCGTTTGCGCGGAAGATCGCGAGCACGCAGTGAAGATTCGTCGACGGCGGCTCGTTCGGGCCGCCGGTTCGACGCCGTTCGCCGGCAGAGCATCGCTTACGCTCGAGGAATCCACCGACATGACCACGACTTCCCCGGCTACCTCCGGGTCCACGCGCCGATTTTCGCCACCGCCGCTGGCCGAACCACGCCGGCCGCTCTTGCGCCTGCCTGCCAACAGCTGCGACGCGCATTGCCATGTGTTCGGGCCGTTCGACCGTTACCCGTTGCCTGACGATCGCAGCTTCGATCCGTCCGCTGCGCCGGAAACGGCGTTGCGGCGCCTGCACGAGCGCCTCGGCTTCTCGCGTGCCGTGATCGTGCAGAGCCAGGGACATGGGTTCGATCACCGCGCGATGCTTGATGCGTTGCGCAATGGAGCCGGGCGTTACAAGGGCGTCGCGCTCGTTCGGCCGGGCGACCCGGACGCGCTTCTTGCGGAGTACGACGCGAACGGGGTGTGCGGCGCACGGTTCAACTTCCTCGCGCATCTCGGCGGCCGTCCGGACCTGGACGCGGTCAGGACGGTCGCCGCCCGCATCCGGCCGCTCGGCTGGCATATGGCGATTCACGTGTCCGGGCAGGACATCGCCGAATTTTCCCCGTTCATCCGTTCGCTCGACATGCCGGTGGTCATCGACCACATGGCGCGGGTCGATATCGACGAAGGAGCGGACAGCCCGTCGGTGCGTGCCCTGTGTGCGTTGCTCGATACCGGAAACGTGTGGGTCAAGCTGTCGGGCGCGGACCGGATGTCCAAAACCGGTGCGCCGTTCGAGGACACGTTGCCCGTCGCGCGCCGCTTCGCCGAGCACGCGCCCGAACGCGTGCTATGGGGCAGCGACTGGCCGCATGTGAACCTGGGCCATCCGATGCCGGACGACGGCGACCTCGTCGACCTGATCGAGCGGATCGTGCCGGACGAGACGCGCCGCATCCGGATGCTGGTCGACAATCCCGCCCATTTCTTCGGATTCAGGTGAACCCATGGCATCGACGCTCTCCATTGCGCACGACCAGCCGGATGTGACGAACGACGCCGCACTCCAGCGTGCATTGCGCAAGAACCTCGTTCGCCTCGTCCCGCTGCTGGCAATCGGCTACTTCTTCAATTACATCGACCGGACCAACATCGGTTTCGCGGCGCTGACGATGAACAGCGATCTCGGTCTGACCGGCAGCCAGTTCGGCATGGCGGCCGGGCTGTTCTTCATCGGGTACTGCGTGCTCGAGGTGCCGAGCAATCTCGCGCTCTACCGGTTCGGCGCGCGGCGCTGGCTGGCCCGGATCATGATCAGCTGGGGGCTGCTGTCCGCCGCGTGCGCGTTCATCCAGGGGCCGACCAGCTTCTACGTGCTGCGTGTACTGACCGGGGCGGCCGAAGCGGGCTTCTTTCCCGGCGTGCTGTTCTACCTGTCGTGCTGGTTTCCGAAGGCATGGCGCGTACGGGTGCTCGCGTGGTTTCTGGTGGCGATCCCGCTGTCGTCGGTCGTGGGCGGCGTGCTGGCGGCGTTCATCATGCAACTGGACGGAACCGGCGGCCTCAAGGGCTGGCAATGGCTGTTCATCGTCGAAGGGTTGCCTGCGTGCGTGCTCGGCCTGCTGACCCTGCGGCTCTTGCGTGATCGGCCCGAGCAGGCGGAATGGCTGACGCAAGAGGAATCCGCGGCGCTGTCGGACGTGCTTGCCCGCGAATCGGCCGAGTTGCCGCAACGGAACTTCGGCGCGGTGCTTCGCGACGTGCGGGTGTGGATCATGGTCGGCATTCTCTTCTGCTACTGGATCGGCATCAACGGCATCGCGATCTGGCTGCCGCTGATGCTGAAGGGGCACGGGCTTTCGACGTTCGCGGTCGGGCTGCTGTCGGGTGTGCCGTACCTCGTCGCGGCGGTCGTCATGATCGCGTGGGCGCGGCTGATGGAGCGCCAAGGGCGGCACCTGCTGCATCTCGCGCTGGCGTGTGTCGTCTCCGCAGCGGGCCTGATGTTCGCCGTCGCGTTTTCGTCGCTGCTACCCGCGCTCGTCGGCATGGTGTTCGCGGTGATCGGGCTGAGCGCGGCCCGACCGGCGTTCTACAGCCTGCCGTCACGATATCTGACCGGCGTCGCCGCGGCGGGCGGCATGGCGTTCATCAATTCGATGGGCAGCCTCGGCGGCTACGTCGGACCCTGGATGGTCGGCGTGCTGAAGGATGCGACGCATTCGTATGCGCCGGGCATGTTCGCGATGTCGGTGTCGCTCTCGCTGGCCGCGCTGTTGACGTGGGGCCTCGCGGTTTACACGCGACATGATGCGTCGGAGCAGGCGAACGGCACGTGACGCGCGTTCTATCGCACATGACATTGCGCGACCGCTTCAAGGGCGGATCATTGACCGCGATATCGTCACCGCGAGCAGCGCGCCGCTCGCATGGCCTGTCTCGACGCCTCACGCAGCAAGCAGCCCGCGCGCGGCCAGATTCGCATACAGCGCGCGCACGCCGAAGGTCCACGGCGCGATCTCCGTGCAAAGCCGCACGGTGTTGACGAGCGCGCCGAGCGCGGGTGTCGAGATCGTGACACGGTCGCCGAGGTGATGCGTGAATCCGCCGCCAGGCGCGTCGCGATCCTGGATCGGCGAGAACATCGTGCCGAGGAACAGCATGAAGCCGTCCGGATACTGGTGATGCGCGCCGCAGGTCTGCGCGACGAGGTCGGCCGGGTCGCGGCTGATCTCGCGCATGTGGCTGATGCCGTCGAGCACGAAGCCGTCGTCCGCGCCTTCGACGCGCAGCGACACGCTGCATTCCCGCACGCCATCGAGCGTGAAGCCATCGTCGAACAGCCGCACGAACGGGCCGATCGCGCACGAACCGTTGTTGTCCTTGCATTTGCCGAGCAGCAGCGCCGAGCGGCCTTCGATGTCGCGCAGGTTCACGTCGTTGCCGAGCGTCGCGCCCACCGGCCTGCCGTCGCTGGCCACGGCCAGCACGATCTCCGGTTCCGGGTTGTTCCACACCGACACGGGCAGCAGCCCGACGTCCGCGCCGAAGCCCACCGCGGACATCGGCTGCGCCTTGGAGAACACCTCGGCGTCCGGGCCGATACCGACTTCCATGTATTGCGACCACGCGCCGCGGCGCTCGAGTTCCGCCTTCAGGCGCATCGCCGCTTCCGAGCCGGGCACGATCCTCGACAGATCGGTGCCGATGGTCGACGCGATGGTGTCGCGTACCTCCCGCGCCTTGGCCGGATCGCCGCCGGCCTGTTCCTCGATCACGCGCTCGATCAGGCTCACGGCAAAGGTGACGCCGCACGCCTTGACGGCCTGCACGTCGCACGGCGCGAGCAGGTGCGTGGCGCCCGGCGTGCCGTCCAGCGCCGCCTGCAGCAGCGGCTCGACGCGGCCGAGCGATTCGCCGGGGGCGGTGCGCGCGACGGCAACGGCATCGGGGCGGTCGAACAGGTCGGCGGTGGTCGGCGCGGTGCGCGTGATGTCGAACACTTCGCCGCCGCGTACGGCGACGACGCTCGGGCCCGCGTGGGCGCCGTCATCCCGCCAGACGCGGCCGATCAGCAGCGCGTGGGCGAGGTCGTGCGGAAGGCAATCGGAAACGGAAGGAGTACGCATGATCAGCTCGGCAAGGTTTGGGGGCGGCGGGGTCAGTGCGAATGGCGCGGGTTGCCGCGCTGCTCGATCACCTTCAGGTACAGCGTGGCCGGTTCGAGGCAGCCGCCGGTGGACAACTGGCCGACGAACCGGCGATAGAGTTCCTGCCACGGCGTTTGCGCTTGCGGCACGGTGAAGCTTGCGGTTTCGCGGCGGCGCGCGAGTTCGTCCTCGTCGACGAGCACGTCGACGCTGCGGCGATTCAGGTCCACGCGAATACGGTCGTTCGTGCGCAGCAGCGCGAGGCCGCCGCCCACCGCGGCTTCCGGCGACATGTTCAGGATCGACGGGCTGGCCGACGTGCCGCTCTGGCGCCCGTCGCCCATGCACGGCAGCGACGTCACGCCGCGCTTCACCAGCTCGGCAGGCGGCGCCATGTTCACGACTTCCGAGCTGCCCGGGTAGCCGACCGTGCCGCAGCCGCGGATCACCAGGATGCAGTGCTCGTCGATGTTCAGCGCGGGATCGTTGATGCGGGCGTGGTAGTCCTCCGGGCCGTCGAACACGATCGCGCGCGCCTCGAACGTATTCTCCGCGCCCGGCTCGGCCAGGTAGGTGCGGCGGAACGCGTCGCCCACCACCGACATCTTCATGATCGCGCTGTCGAAGAAGTTGCCCGACAGCACCATGAAGCCGGCGCCGTGCTTGAGCGGCGCGTCGGGCGTACGGATCACGTCGCGGTCGGCGTCCTGCGCGGTGTCGGCGATTTCCCCGACCGCGCGGCCCGACACGGTCAGGCAGTCGCGCCGCAGCAGGCCGGCCGCATCGAGCTGGCGCAGCACGGCAGGCACGCCGCCGGCGCGATGGAAGCTCTCGCCGAGGTATTCGCCGGCCGGCATGCAGTTGACGAGCAGCGGCACGGCTTCACCGAAGCGCTGCCAGTCGTCCAGGCTCAGTTCGACGCCCATGTGGCGCGCAATGGCGATCAGGTGCGGCGGGCAATTGGTCGAGGCGCCGAGCGCGGACGCGACGACGATCGCATTCTCGAACGCCGCGCGCGTCATGATCTTCGACGGGCGCAGGTCTTCGCGAACGAGTTCGACCGCGCGCTTGCCGGTCGCGTAAGCCATCTGGCCGCGCTCGCGGTAGGCCGCGGGAATGCTCGCGCACCCGGGCAGCGACATGCCCAGCGCCTCGGCGAGGCTGTTCATCGACAGCGCCGTGCCCATGGTGTTGCAATGGCCGATCGACGGCGACGATGCCGTGGTCAGCTGCATGAAGCCTTCGTAGTCGATCTCGCCGGCCGCGAGCAGGTTGCGCGCATGCCAGATCACCGTGCCGGAGCCGACGCGCTTGCCCTCGTGCCAGCCATCGAGCATCGGGCCGCCCGACAGCACGATGGCGGGCAGGTCGACGGTGGCGGCCGCCATCAGGCAGGCCGGCGTGGTCTTGTCGCAGCCGGTCGTCAGCACCACACCGTCCAGCGGAAAGCCGTGCAGGACTTCCACCAGCCCGAGGTAGGCGAGGTTGCGGTCGAGCGCGGCGGTGGGCCGGCGGCTTTGCTCGGCCAGCGGATGCACGGGGAACTCCATCGGAATGCCGCCCGCGTCGCGGATGCCGGCCTTGGTGCGCTCGGCGAGCTCGATGTGGTGACGATTGCATGGCGCCAGATCGCTGCCTGTTTGCGCGATACCGATGACAGGGCGGCCCGACTGCAGCTCCTCGCGCGTCAACCCGTAGTTCATGAAGCGCTCGACATAGAGCGCGGTCATGTCTGCATGCGCGGGGTCGTCGAACCATTCCTGGCTGCGCAGACGGCGGGGGGTGTGTGACATGGCAGGCTGTCTCCGAAGGGCCTTCTTGATTTTGCGTGCCGGATGGTACCGGTAACATCGCCTGGATGTTAGCACGGGTTTTTTGCGTCGCGGAAGGGATTTCGTGCGCCCGTCGCGAAGGTGTGGGGCAGGGGATCGGTGCGAAGCCGCGCATGTCGCGTGTCGGCACGCGCCCGGCCGTCGGCCGGTCAGGCGCTTTCCCGCGGGATGATCGTGTAGTCGATCCGGATGCTTTTCGACCCGGTCGGCGCGCCGCCGTCGCGCGCCTGCAATGCCGCCAGCAACGCTTCGCCCGTGCGTCGCCCGATGCCGTACGCGTCGACCGATACCGTTGTGATCGTCGGATGGCAGCATGTCGCCACTTCGAAATTCCCGAAGCCGGCCACCGCGATGTCGGCGGGCACCGCCAGCCCGCGCCGGTGACATTCCATGATCGCGCCGAACGCCGACATGTCGCTCACGCACATCACCGCATCGGTATCCGGCCATCGCTCGAGCAGCGCGGCCATCGCGGGCCCGCCGTGGCTCATCGTGATCGGCGATTCGCCCAGCCGCACGACGCGCGGCTCGCCGAGCGCCTGCGCCTTGATCTCCGCCTGGTATCCCTTGAGCCGGTCGAGGCCGCGGCGATCCAGTTCGCTGGCGCCGACCAGAAAGCCGATGCGCCGGTACCCGCGCTCGGCCAGGTGGCGCACCATCGCACGGGCGGCGCGCACGTTCGAGAAGCCCACGGCGGTGTCGATCGGGCGCGTGGGCAGGTCCCACATCTCGACCACGGGAATCGCCGAGCGCTCCAATACCTTGCGCGTCGCATCGGTGTGCTGCGACCCCGTCAGCGCGATGCAGCGCGGCTGGTGCCTCAGCATCGAGCGCACCAGCCGCTCTTCGCGTTCCAGATCATAGTCGGTGTCGCCGAGCAGCAACTGGAGGCCATGCGGCTCGAGCGCATCGGTCAGGCCGCGCACGGTATCCGAGAAGTTGGAGCTCGACAGCGACGGCACCAGCACCGCGACGAATTCCGACCGCCCCGACGACAGCGCACCGGCGGCCGCGTCGGCCACGTAGCCGAGCTGGTCGATCGCCTCGCAGACCCGTGCGCGCGTCTCCGCGGCCACGCTGTGGCCGGCGAGCACACGCGACACCGTCATCTTCGATACGCCGGCAAGGCGCGCTACGTCGGACATGCGGGGCGGCCCGGCGGGCCGGACGGCGGTAGGACTGGGCATCGGAATCGCGGTCGGGAGAAGGCTGGAAAGGCTACATCATACCGGTGCGGCATACCGTGCAGGCCAGCCCACGCGTGCACGTCGCCGCCATGCCCGTACTAGGGAAACCACGCGTTCGGCGGCACTTGTACGTGCGTATCGCCGCGTGCTACCTTCGAATTTGTTACCGGTATCAGCTTGCCGATCGCTCCCATCGCCTCGTCGGCTTTTTTTTGCCACGGAATGTTATCGGTAACATCGATGCGTCAAACGCACTCGCCGGTACGAAGAAGACCTACACAAACTGGAGACAGACCGATGCCATCCCTAACGCAGGCCGCTGCCGCACCGGCCGCGGCCGATTCGTCCGAGGACGCGCTGTACCGCAAGGTCATGCGGCGCATCCTGCCGTTGCTGCTGCTGTGCTACGTCGTGGCCTACCTGGACCGCGTCAACGTGGGTTTCGCGAAGCTGCAGATGCTCGACGACCTGAGCCTGAGCGACGGCGTCTACGCGCTCGGCGCCAGTATCTTCTTCTGGGGCTATTTCCTGTTCGAGATGCCCAGCAATCTGCTGCTGCACCGCTACGGCGCACGCTTCTGGATTGCGCGAATCATGATCACGTGGGGCATCGTGTCGTCGTCGATGGCCTTCATCGTGCCGCTCGCGCAGTTCTTCCACGTGCAGACGACCACGATGTTCTACACGCTGCGCTTCCTGCTGGGGCTGTGCGAAGCGGGATTTTTCCCGGGCGTCATCCTGTACATGAACTACTGGTTTCCGGCGCGGCGTCAGAGCGTGGCGATGTCGGGCTTCCTGGTCGCGATCCCGCTGAGCCTGACGCTGGGCAGCGTCGTGTCCGGCTGGCTGATGGAGCAGACGCACGGCCTGTCGGGCATGAGCGGCTGGCAATGGATGCTGCTGCTCGAAGGGCTGCCGTCGATCGTGGTGGCGTTCATCGTGCTGGCCTGCCTGGGCGACGGCCCGCAGTCGGCGAAGTGGCTGTCCGCTGACGAAAAGGCGGTGCTGTCGCGCAACCTCGAATCCGAGGCCGTGCACAAGTCCCACAGCATCGGCGCCGCGCTGCGTAGCCCGCGCGTCTGGCTGCTCACCTTCATCCTGCTGACGTTCAATACCGGCTTCTACGGGCTGGCTTTCTGGCTGCCGTCGATCATCCGCGCGTCGGGCGTGCAAAGCCCGCTGCATATCGGAGTGCTGACCGCCATTCCGTATCTGACGGCCATCTTCGCGATGGTGTGGAACGCATCGCACTCGCGCAAGACCGGCGAACGCCGCCTGCATGCGGCGATTCCCGCGCTGATCGGCGGCGTCTTCCTGATCCTGAGCGCGGCGTTCGCGCAGAACGTCGCGCTATCGATCGTATTCCTGACCATTGCCACCTGCGGCATTCTCGCGCTGATGCCGATCTACTGGACCTTTCCGGGGCAGATCCTGTCCGGCACGGCCGCGGCCGCCGGCATTGCGCTGATCAACTCGGTGGGCAACCTGTCCGGGTTCACGGGCTCGATGATCACCGGCGTCGCCAAGCAAATGACCGGCAACATCAACAACGGTACCTATGCGCTGGGCGCCTGCCTGCTGGTCAGTTGCGTACTGATCGCGGCGATCCCGCGCGACATCCTGCAGCCGCCGGCGGGGCGGTAGGGCGTTCGCTCGATGTGACGTCCGGCCAGGGGGGCATCGCGCCGCCCCGGCGCCGGATGCATCACGCCACGCGAATTGTCACGAGCGGTACTTTCGCAAAAGACGGTGTCTCATGTGAGTCCGTGCGACCGTTACAAACGGAAACCGTGATACCTCCCGCCAGGGACGCTCGGCGCACTATGCAGCGTTCTCGTGGGCGCCGTCATGCGCCCTCCAGTGCGAAGCGCACCTTGTCGCCGAGCGTGCGCAAGCGCTCGACCGGTTCGTTCGCGAACACGAAACGGACATACGCGTCGCCGTGCGCAACGCCCCATCCGGTCATGGCCGTTGCACATACACCGTGGTTCAGCAACCGCTCCGACATCTGCGATCCGGTCAGGCCGAAGTCGGAGACGCGCAGCAGCATCGACCAGCCGCCCGCCGGCATGCCGAACGGAAGCCCCGACAGTTCGGCGGCGACCGTGTCGCGCCGCCTCTCGAGTTCGCTCACGTAGCCAGGCAGATCGGATGCGGAATGTTCGAGCGCAACCGCCGCAGCCTCCTGGGCAATGCCGACCGGCACCACGACATTGGCGAGCGACACGGCCACAAGGTCGGGAATCAGCCATTCCGGCGCGACGATCCAGCCTACCCGCCAGCCAATCATGCGCAACTCTTTCGACGCCGCGCCGACCGTGACCGTGCGCTCGGCCATGCCGGGCAGGCCTGCGGGATGGATCACCGTGCGGCCATCGAAGAGCAGCCGTTCCATCGCGCTGTCGAGGATCAGCAGCAGATCGTTCTGCACACACAGGCTCGCGATCAGTTGCCAGTCGGACGCATCGAAGAAACCGCCTGACGGCATCGACGGAGACATCAGCAGCATGGCTCGCGTTTTCGGGCCGATCGCTGCGCGCAGCGCGGCTTGGTCCAGCTTCCATTCGCCGCCCGGCGTGAAGGCGAACGGTACTTGCCGAGGTACGCCGCCTGCGAGGCGGACGCGATTCAGCAGACCCGCGTACGTCGGATCGGTGACGATGACTTCGTCGCCTGTCTCGACGGTGGCGAGCAGCGTGTTGAGAATGCCGGAGAGTCCGCCCGCCGACACCACCACCTGGTCGGCCGTGAAGTGCTGCCCCGAAAGCGCCGACACGTGGGCAGCAGCGCTCGCGCGCAGCCGATCCTGACCGACGAATGGCAAATAGGAGTTGGCTGAGTCTCGCTGGATTGCCGCGCGGGTGAAGGCGAGTGCCTCTGAAGTGGGTGGGATGTCGGTATCGAGATTTTCGAGTCGCAGAAGGTCGACGCCGGCATGATCGGCGATCGAACCCATGCGATCGACGCCGATTCCGGCGATGTGCTGCAGACGGGCAGGGCGGTGGTGGCGCATCGGGCCTCCGATTTTGTTACAATTTAATAGATAATATATGCATGGTGGTCGGGATGAATTTCGAAGTCAAGGAGGATCGCTCGCTGGCCGATCGGATCGCTGCCGCATTGGCGGACCGCATCATTTCGGGTGCCATCGCGCCGGGAGAATGGCTGCGTCAGGACCACATCGCCGCTGAATTCGGCGCGAGTCATGTGCCGGTACGCGAGGCGTTCAGACGGCTGGAAGCGCAGGGGTTGGCCGTGGTGGAACCACGACGAGGCGTGCGGGCGGCGCCGCTCGAGGCGGCGGATGTAATCGAAATGGCAAAGATGCGCGCTGCCTTCGAGGCGCTGGCGCTGCGTGAGTCGATTCCCGCTCTCGACGCAGGGGCGCTGGAGGAACTCGATGCGATCCTCGATCAGGAGTCGGCGGCGCATGGCATAGCCGTGCTCGGCACGCTGAATCTGAGGTTTCATCGCGCATTGACCGCGCGGTGCGGGATGCCGCGGCTCATCGCCGCGATTGGCGACATGCATCGGGCCAGCTCGCGGCATCTGTATGCGACGTGGCAGCGACTTGAGTGGCAGGATCGCTCGAACGACGAACATCGGGACATCGTTCGGGCGATACGCGAGGGGGATGTGGATGCGGCGTGTGCGGCCCTGTCCGCGCATATTCTGGCTGCGGGGGATGCGCTGGCTCAGGCGTTGCGGAGCCGGTAGGGATGTGGGTCGAGCCGGGGGAGGGGGGCGTCGACCGGTCCGAAAGGCCAGTTTGGGGAATGGCTGGCGTTTCCTCGGGGTGGCTATAGTTAAACGCGTCGGGCGGCATTCGGGCACTTTCGGACGTTCGACGCCGAGGCTCAGATGGTCGACAATCACGCTCATAGTCGAGTGCGTTCGCGAACTGGAACGCCTTGATTTGGGTGGATGTCCTGATACAACTTACATAGGCCCGGTCCCTCCGCTTGGCAGATACGGTATGCAATTTCGCGTGACTAAAACCTGTATTAACCTCATTGCCGTGTGGACCTCTTGCCTCCTCACAGCTCAATGCCCATCTGCATCAGCTCAGACAGTTTCCGTTAATTCTTCTGATGGCGGTCGAGACTCTGGTTCGGTTGCGGTGAAGCAGCGAGTCGACCCAGTTTGTGCGGCAAGCACAGCGACGATCGCCAGTTTCGAGAACGCCAAAGACGCCGCTATGAAAGGTGATCCGACAGCGCAACATAACCTCGGTGTCATCTACTGGTGCGGAATTGGCGTGAAGCGCGACTTTGTCGAAGCCGCAGCTTGGTACCACAAGGCGGCCGAACAGGGCTATGGACACTCGCAGTTCAATCTGGCAGAGATGTACCTCCATGGATACGGCGTCCAACGTGACGAGGTAACAGCTACGTACTGGCTCCGCAAAGCGGCCGATCAAGGTCAGGCCATGGCCCAGTCAGAACTGGGCAATCTGTACTTCCTCGGAATCGGTGTGCACGAAGACGACGCTCAGGCGGCGACATGGCTTCGCAAAGCCGCCATACAAGGCGATGAGAGTGCTCAAACAAAGCTGGGTTTGATGCTAAAAAATGGCTTCGGCGTTCCGCAAAATCTGATTGCGGCATATGCCTGGTTAAAGATTGCTGAAACTACGCATCCTGGATCGGTAGTCGGGCTTCTGGGCTATCGTCCGGAACTGTCCGGCGACTCACTGTCGGCTGCCGAGGAAATCGCACGGAACTGGAGAGTCGGAACGTTGGTGCCCGAGGACGTTGGGCCAACGAGGCCGTAGTTGAACGCCTCCCAACGTCGCTTTTTGAAGTTGGGCAGAATTGTTCGTTTGAAGGTCCGTTATGCGCGACGCTGAATGACCCAAGCGGGTTGGCTACAGCCGACCCCGTCGGGCAATATTCGGCCAAGCGCGGTCGGCGAAACCACAGACGTTGCGGGGTGTAGCGGAAAGACCTGTCCTGAGCAACCTCAGTCAGCCAAGCCTTACGTCATGAATGCAAATCTAGGTATTGTTCTTCATAAAAGCGAGCGGGAATCGACGCTGCGACGGTTGCCTCGTGAGACAAGAACCTGGGGCGATGAGGTCGTGGAGGTTGACACACCCGATCGCTATGCATTTCCGGGTCTCGACGGTGTCGAATTCCAGATTTATCCGGTCACCGACTTTATTCGGAGCCAGTTGCCTGCAAATGAAAGGTCTGCAAGGCTGGAGTACGCGTGGATGACCGGTGCGGCCTTGAGCAGTTACGCATTTTGGAGCAAAGCACACCACGACGACGCGGCATTTGTCCCGCTCGAACTCGGCTTGATCACGTTGCTACGTCAACTCCGTTTTTGGGCCGTATTGTTTGCCCCCGAAGGGGAAAGGGTCGGCGAGGTTGCCGCCTTTAGCGCTGAAGATACGGTGCGCCTTCTTAGGCGTAGTGTGCAGAGCATGGCTGAATGTCCGGGGTTTCTGGCACTTAGCGAATAGCTGCCAGGCGTTGCCGAATGGACGCCAGCAGCGGGTCACGTCGCTCAGACCCGCTCGCGTCGCGCCACAACTGCCGTTCTCTGCCGCTTGTTTTCACCACTGCGGCCATCTGGCCGACCTCATGCTTTCCACAACGCGTGGCCTTGACCGCAGGCACAGCGATGCCGACCTGTGGAACGACATCTTCCTTCCGACCGCCGGCTCACGACACACTGCGCCGCATCCCCCGCACCTGCAACCAAATCGCGGATATCAGAAAATAAAGCGCACCGACTGCCGCATAGCCTGCGATCTTGACGATCGCGGGCGGCATCGCCGCATGGCTTTGGACAATGAAGAACAACCCGGCCAGCGCCGATTGCGCACCGCTGAGGATCATCACCCACTGTGCGCCGGCATGCTTCCAGCGCCGCACGGCGGTGCCGAGTTGCAGCGCGCCGGAGAGAATCGCCCAGACGCCGAACACCGCGAGTACCGCGGGCATGCCCGCATTCAACGCGGGAAATACCGCCAGTGTCGTGACGGCGCTGATCGCGACGTTGACCGCCTGCGTGCGGTTTTCTGCCATCCCGCCGCTGTGAGAAAGGTCGACGAAATTGGCGAGCGCATCCCAGGCCGGATAAACGATCAGCAGGACCGCCGCGCCGGCCGCGCTCTGCCGGCCGACGGAAAACGCCAGCGCGACCCAGATCAGCGAGAACACCGCCCTGGAAAAGTAGTACCGTTTCAGCCATTGTTCGTCGGCAGGGGGATGAAATTCGGGGTAGCGGTCAGCCATTTGCACTCCTTCGTACATTGAATCGTCGTTCCGGCCGGCATGCAGGGTTTCCGCCATGCGGATTGGGATGCGGCGCCGACCGGATCTCCAGTGCGCCGAGTATCGCAATCGCCAGGGCCCGCCGCCATCGGTCAGATGTCCGATAGCGAAGTCCGCTGCCGGTTGTTTGCACCGATACGGGCGGACCTCGCGCCGGGCTCGCCGCGGCGAGCCGCCGACGTGCGAGCGCATGCACGCCGCCACACCGTCGCGTATGATCGTTTTCCCGCCCTCGCGAATGTCTCCACCTGCCCAATGTCCGACGCCGAAGCCCGTCACGCCCCGCTGCGCATAGTCGACGCCGTACGCGCGCTGGCCTTCATCGGCGATCTCAGCATGGGCCAACCGACCGACCATTCGCCGCGCACCGGCTGGCTGGCTGCCCAGCTCGCGCACGCAGCACGATTCGACGCATCGGTGTGCGACACGGCTCGCGAGGTGGCGCTGTTGCGCTGGTCGGGCTGCACGGCGAACGCGGCGGGCTTCGCGCAGGTATTCGGCGACGACGTCGCGATCCGCGCCGCGATGCTCGAGAGCCGGCCCGGCATGGCCGAAGCGATCGGCGGCGCGGGTGTCGCGCTGATCCCGCTCGCGCAGATTCATTGCGAAGTCTCGGGCGAGGTCGCGCGAATACTCGGTCTGTCCAGCGCAACGGAAACCGCGCTGCGCCACATTTTCGAAACCTGGGACGGCAACGGGCTGCCCGCACGGCTCGTGCGCGAACAGGTGCCGCCCGCCGTGTCGATCGTCGCGCTGGCGGGCGACCTCGACGTGTTCAGCCGCACGTACGGCATCGAACGGGCCCTCGAATTGATCGGCCAACGCGCGGGGTCACGCTATCCGTCCGTGCTCGTCGAGACGGCTGCGCGCGACGCATCGCGCTGGCTGGCGGCGCTCGAACACATGGCGCCCGCCGACCTGGAAGCAGCATTGGCCACGCCGGACATGCAGGGCGCGACGTCCGCCGAATTGATTGCGGACGTCATCGATCTGAAACTGCCGTGGATGACGGGTTTTTCGCGGTCGGTCGCCGCGACGGCGGCCGCCTGTTACGGCCGGCTCTCGCCGGACGAGGCCGGGCGCGAACGCGTGTACCGCGCCGGGCTGATTCATGGCATCGGCAGGGCCGCGGTGCCGAACGACGTGTGGAATCTGCCGACGCGGCTGCCCGCGAGCGCGTGGGAAAAGGTGCGACTCGTGCCGTACTGGACGGAGCGCGCCGGCAGGCAGACCGGCGCACTCGGCGAAGCCGCGGTGCTTGCGTCGTATGCCTACGAGCGGCAGGACGGTTCGGGCTATTTTCGCGGCGCGCGCGATGCGGCGCTGACGCTGGAAGCGCGTGTGCTGGCGGCGTCGCTCGCGTGGGTCGCGTTGCGCTCGGCGCGTCCGTGGCGCGCGGCGCTGAGCGATGCGGCCGCCGCCGGCCAGTTGCAGGAAGAAGCGGCGTGCGGCCGGCTATGCGGTGAAGTGGTGGCCGCGCTCGTGACGGGCGAGCGGCCCGCGCTCCGGCGTACCGCCACGCGCCTGTCGTCCGCCGGCCCGCGCCTGTCCGCGCGGGAAATCGACGTCCTGCGGGCGATCTCCCGCGGCGCGAGCAACAAGCAGGTCGCGCAGGCGCTCGCGATGAGCCCGAGCACGGTGCGCACCCACGTCGAGAAGGCATTCCGGAAGCTCGAATGTTCGACGCGCGCCGCGGCGACCCTCAAGGCATCGACGCTGGGGCTGCTCTGACGCGATCCGCGATGCGGACGCTTGCGTGTGTTTGCGCGGACAGACGGCCCGGCCGGTGCGGCCTTTGAAGCCCGCTCGTCCGATGGTTTATCCCGCGTGTCGAAAACGGCGGTTGCGCCGTTCAAGTCGGCCAGTCGTTCACCCGTTTCCGCCGAGTCGTGGCCGTTGCGTCGGTGTCGGCCCAACCGTACCCCAACGCCGCGATCGCGAAGTAGACGGCACCGACGGCTTCGCACGAAAGCAGCGCGCCGGCCAGCGCGGTCCGCGCCCCGCATGAGATCGTTCGCGACGGCGCGCCCGCGTGCTTTCCGCGACGCACCGCGATGCCGATCCGAAACAGGCCAGTCACGACGGCGAGCACGCCGAACGCACGGGGCAGGCCGCTCGCCAATTCAACGATGAAGATTTGACGTACCGACATTGCAGTCATCCTCCCGGTTCATGTATTCGCGTGACGGTTGCCTATCCTGACACCCGGTCGTTCGCGGCGCTATCGGACAAGTGACCGATAGCGCCGGCCGGAACCGATGCACGGTAGCGCGCGATCGCCGTTACGGCACCCGCGAGAACACGTCCGCGATGTGCCGATCGGGCTCGATATCGGTGAACGCATCGATGTCGGCCATGACGTCTGCCGTCCGCGCGGATGCGAACGCGGCGTCCAGCGCGGCTCGATCCGTGAAGCGGCACATCGCCACGACGATCAGTTCGCTATCCTCACGTGCCGGAAAGAAAGCGTCGACGTATTCGAGCCCGTACGGTTTCCAGGATTTTTCCACGAGTGGAATGTGTTGCTCGACGTAGTAACGTGAATCGAACCGCGTGCCCGCGGCTCGGCGATAGGAAACGACGAAATACATGCGGAACCTCCAGGTCGGACTGCCACAGCGATGAGTGCCGATACGGGCGACGACGGGCGACTACGGCCGTTCGCGTTCGGCGCTGAATGCCGGCCGGGGAGCAGCCCGCATCGACGTGTGCGCGGCGGGCGCGCGTGCGAGCGAGATGCCCAGCGCGGCGCCGACAGCAAGGAAAAACGAGATCGACAGGAGTGCGACGATGAACGCGTGCGCGATGGACGCCGGATCCTCGTGCGTGCCGAGCGTCGCATAAAAAATGCCGCCGATGATCGCCACGCTGAGCGACGTGCTGACCTGCAGCGTCGAACTGGCGATGCCGGCGATCATGCCGGACAGCGCCGGTGCGACGCGCCCGGTCACCATGCGCATCAGCGTCGGCAGTGCGAGCCCTTGTCCGAAACCGATGACGAAGAGAGCGGCGGCGAGCGGTGCGGCAGCGAGCGGCATCCCGACCGGCGTGCCATCGATCAACCCTGCGAGGCCGACGAGCCCGACGATCTCCAGGCTGATGCCGAACGGATTGACGTAAGCGCCGATGACACGTGCACAGAAAGGCGTCGACAACGGGCCGAGCAGGAACCCCACGCCGAACGGCAAGAACACGAGGCCCGCGCTCAGCGCGTCGACGTGCAACGCATTCTGCAGATACACCGAGAACAGCAGGAAGAACGCGCCGATCGAATACAGCACCAGCGCGATCAGCAACGCGCGGCCCAACCCCGGTGCGCGCAGCGCGGCCGGGTCGAGCAGCGGTGCGCCGCCGCGGCCGCCCAGCCGGCGCTCGTAGCGCCAGAAGCACCACGCGAGGGCCGGCACCGCGAGCAGCGACGCCCATGCCCATACGGGCCAGCCTGCTTCGCGCCCCTCGATCAGCAGCACGATCAGCGCGCCCAGCGTCAGCATCGACAGCGCGGTGCCGCCGAGGTCGAGCTTGCGCGCGTGCTGCGCACGCGTTTCCTTCAACAGCGGAATCCCGAACAGGACGACCAGAATCGCGAGCGGCAGGTTGACGAGGAAGATCGTGCGCCAACCCAGATTCAACAGATTCAGCGAGATCAGAATCCCGCCGAGCGCCTGCCCGACCACGGCGGCGAGGCCGAACACCGCGCCGTACAAGCTGAGCGCGAGCGGCTTTTCCGATTCGGGGAAGATCGCCTGGATCGAAGCGAGCGCCTGCGGCGCCATGATCGCGGCCGTCACGCCCTGCAACGCGCGACCGACGATGAGCGTCGACGGCGAACTCGCGAGACCGCACAGCGTCGAGGCGATCGCAAAGCCGATCAACCCGAGAAAAAACACGCGGCCGCGGCCGAACAGGTCGCCCAATCGCCCGCCGGTGATCAGCGTCACCGCGTACAGGCCCGCATACGACGAAATGACGAGTTGCTCGGCCGACGACGAGGCGCCCAGTTCCGCGCGAATCGACGGCAGCGCGACGTTGACGATGAAGAAATCCAGCGGCGGCAGGAACGCGCCGACGAGCAGAACCGAAAACATGGCCCAGCGACGCGGGTCGGGTGATACGGGGTCATTCCGTGACATGGACGGCTCTCCATACGGAACTATTCGGTTCCAAATTGGGTAAAAAAATATCAGTCGAGGATGCGCATCGTGCGGTCGACCAGCGCGAGCATGTCGCTTTCGGCCACGCCGGTTTTCCCCAGCACGCGCATGCCCTCGATCTGGCAGACAAGCAAACGTGCCAGCACCTGTTCGTCCTGCTCGGGGATCTCGCCGCTCGCCTGGCCGCGGACGATCGCGCCCGCATAGAGTTGCTGCAGGCGCCGGAACAGGCGCCCCGTGCGTTCCGCGACATCGGCGTCGCGTGCGGCCAGTTCGGTGGTCATCGCGACGGCGAGACATCCCCGCCGGCCTGCGTCGCCGACGGAGAGCCGCGCATAGCGCAGCAGCGAGTCGCGAATCGCATTCTTCACGGGCCCCGGTTGCGACAGGATGTCCGCGGTCGCCTTGAGCCCGTCGGCCATATACAGATCGAGCGCCGCCAGCAGCAGCGCCTTCTTGTCGCCGAACGCCTTGTACAGGCTGCCGCGAGACAGGCCGGTGCCGGCGATCAGGTCGGGCAGGGACGCGCCTTCATAGCCGCGATCCCAGAAAACGTCCATCGCGTCGCGCGCGGCATCGCCAAGTTCGAATTCGCGGGGACGGCCCACGCCAGCGGGTTTTGCCATTGATCGGTTTCGCAAACGATGCGGTGCCTGAAGTTGGATTCATTATATGGACCGATCGGTTCCGATGTCAACGCGTGTATGTCGGCCGGGTGCGGCGATGGCCGTCCTCGCGGGCGGCGCGGATTCATCCGATCAGTCGAGCCCGCCCTGGCACGGATTCCGGCACGGCCGCCGCCGCCGGTGGGGCGGTAGCGCGTTCGCGCGACGCTACGCTCGGCCGCGGCTGGCACACCGACTGCTTCGACCACCGATGATCGTCGCACGCGAGGCTCAAACCCGGCTGCCGTGCACCTGCCGCTCGCCACCGAACCGGTCACGCGCCCGACAGCCCGACGCACACCGGCGGGGCTCGATCGGCCCACGGCGCGGCGCGTTCGAGCTGAGCGGCGAGCGAGAACAGCAGCGACTCCGCGCCGAATGCCCCCGCGAACTGGCTGCCGATCGGCAAACCTTGTTCGTCCCAATAAAGCGGCACCGACATCGCGGGCTGGCCGGTCGCGTTGAACCACGCGGTGAACGGCGAAAACCGATGCGACCGATCGATGACGTCGCTCAACGATTGCGCGTCGTCCACCGTCGCGAGGGCGGCTGGCGCGAGCGGCGGCATCGCGAGCGTCGGCGTCAGCAACACGTCGTAGCGTTCCATCAACCGGCCGAACGTCCTGCCCAACGCATGGATCCAGTCGACCGCGCTTGCGTATTCGGCGCCGCTCACGTTGCCCTTTTCGCGCAGGATGATGCGGGTACGCGCCTCGATTTCGTCGTCGCGTACCGGCGCGTTTCGCTGAGCGCCGATCGTGTCGAGCAGCGCGCGCGTTTGCGCGCCGATGATCGTGAACACGTGGCCATAGAATGCGGCCGAATCGACGGGACTGTCGAGCGGTTCGACGTCATGTCCGAGCGAGCGCAGCAACGCGACGGTATGGTCCAGTGCGGTCCGGCATGCCGGATGAAGCGGCCACGGCGGCGCCTGCTCGATCACGGCGATTCTCAGCGGCCGCGGATCGCGCTGCGTGGCCGCGAGAAACGTGTCGGCCTGATGCGGCGACGCATAGGGCGCGCCGATATCGGCGCCGGCGGTCAGGTCCAGTAGCGCGGCGCTGTCGCGGACCGAGCGCGTGATCGCGTGATTGATGCCCATGCCGGCCCATCCCTCGCCGATCATCGGGCCATTCGGCGTTCGGCCGCGCGTCGGCTTCAGCCCGAATACGCCGCAGCAGGACGCGGGCACCCGCAGCGAGCCGCCGCCGTCGTTGCCGTGCGCGAACGGCAGCACGCGGGCGGCGACGAGCGCCGCCGCGGCGCCGCTCGAACCGCCGGCGCTCACGTGCGGATGCCACGGATTGCGCGTGACGCCGAAACGCGCCGACGACGTGCAATACGACGTGCCCAGTTCCGGCGACAACGAGGTTCCCGCGATCGGTATGCCGGCCCGCCGCAGACGGGCCACGAGTTCGCCGTCGAAGTCCGGCCGGTAGTCGCCGAACAAAAACGATCCGTTCGACATCCGCGCGCCGCGCACGGGCATGAACAGGTCCTTGATCAGCGTCGGGACGCCGGCGAGCACGCTTTCGTGCCCGGTGACGGACGACGCGGCCTGTCTCGCCGGGTCGTCGAGTCGTTCCGCCACGGCATTCAGCGCGGGGTCGAGCGTATCGAGACTGGCAAGCACGGCGTCCAGCAATTCGGTCGGCCGTACTTCTTTTGCACGGACGAGCGCCGCGAGGGCGATGCCGTCGTGCGTGGCGATGAGCGCCTGAAAATCTTTCATGGGTCTAGGGTTCGGGAACGGGAAAACGTGAATGGGTCATGCGTCGTCGCGACGGCGAAGCGCCGGCAACAACCACGACAATGCGGCGACGGCCGTGCCCGACGCAATCGCGCACACCGCCGCGCGCAACCCGCCGAATGCCTGCGCACAGCCCAGCACGACGAGCGGGCTGACGAACTGGCCCAGATAGAGCGCGGCCGTGAAACCGCCCAGGCCGCGGCCGCGCATCGCGAGCGACAGCGTGCGCATCAGCGGCAGAATCGCATTGGGCACCAGCATGCCGCCGCCGAAGCCGTGAATCACGACCGCCACGACGATGGCTGGCACCGTATGCGCGCGGGCCAGCAAGAACAGGCCCGCCGCGAGCAGCGCCAGGAGCACGACGTTGACGAAGCGGCGGCCGAGCGCATCGCGCAACCAGGGCCACGCGATCGAACCGGCCAGCGTCGACAGCAGGCCGACGCCCGCGACCGCACCGATCATCGTCGACGAGCGCTGACCGATGTCGACCATCAACTGCGGCATCTGCACCGGCACCACGAACGAACCGACCATGCCGATGCAGATCAGCCCGTAGCCGACCGCGAGCGTCGGCGCGAGCCGGTTGCCGGCCGGCGGCGTGTCGCTGTCGGCCGGCTCGGCGGGCAGGCCGTCGCGTAGCGGTTCCCACAGCACGGTCGCAATCGCCGGCACGAGCAGGATCGGCAACAGGTACAGATAGAACGGATAGCGCCACGCGTGCTCGCCGGCTGCGCCGCCGAGCACGAAAAACACCGTTCCCACGATCCCGATCGTGACGACCTGCCGGTTCACGTAGCGCACCCGTTGTTCGCCATGCCAGTAATCGCCGATCAGCGTCGTGCAGCAGGTCATCACGCACGCTTCCGCCGCGCCGAGCGCGAGCCGGCACACAAGGATCGCGGCGAGGCTGTCGAGCCACGCCGGCGCCGCGCCGACGAGCCCATACACGAGCGTCGCGAGCAACAGCAACATCTTGCGTCCGACGCGATCGGCCAGCCAGCCGGCGAGCGGCGCGCACAGCGCGATCGCGAGCGCGGGGCCGGTCGCGACGAGCGGGACGAGCGCGGCCAGCCGCGGGTCGGCCGGCACGAATTCCGCCGCGAGTTTCGGCAGGATCGGTGCGATCATGACTGCGCCCATCACGGTGAGACTGCTGCCGAGCAGCAGCACGGCGCCCTGGCGGGTACCGGCCTGTCGGGCGGTATGCGTATAGGCGGGCGCGGATTGCGTTGAGGAAAGCGGATTCATCGACGGCTCCCGAATCGGAACATCAGAACGACAGCGCGGCACGCAGCGCGACCTGGTAACCCTGCGCGCGGTTCTGCGCGCCGAATTCCTTGTACGCATGCAGCCAGACCGCGGGCTTGCCCGGCTCGACGTAGCTGATCGCCGGGCCCAGCGCATTCACGCGCGCACGGTTGCCGTCGACGTTCGGGCCGTGGTCGTTGCTCAACTGCCGCTCGATGTAGCCGCCCAAGCCCGCCGTGAACGGGCCGATGTGCTGGCCGAGCGCGAATTCCTGGCGTAATCCGGTGCCGCTGCGATAGTTGGTTGCGCGGTTCGTCGTGTTCTGATCGATCTCGATGCTGGTCGAGATTTCGAATCCGCTATCGGTGATGTACGTCGCGCCGATGATGGGCGAGAAGGTCCAGTGGTTGACGCCGGGATTGAAGAGGCGGGCGGCGCGATACGCGCCCGTCGGCGCCTGCACTTGCAGGGCGACGTTGACGAACAGGTTCGGCGAGGTCCATGCGAGGATCAGCGGCTGGAAGTCCGCATCGCCGATGTTGGTCGGATCGGCCGACATCGCGAGCGTGCCGGCCGGCGTCGGTACGTTCACGTGCCCGTTCAGGTTCAGGAACGGCACGACCGCACCGAAGCCGACGTTCGCGCCGAACAGTTTCGCGTTCGTCATCCGGATGTACGCCAGGCTCCAGGACGCGACCGTCAGCGAGAAGTCGGCATTGCCGCCGTTGCGGATCGTGCGGGTCGAGTAGTACGCGAAGCGGGTGGCGAGCGTGCCGTTCGGCGTGGGCGGCGGCGTGATGCCCGCGCCGAAATCGAATACGCCGAACGGCGTGATCGGGCCGTCGTTTTCGAGCGCGTGGGCGTGCTGGCAGGCGAGCGTGGCCGCCAACGTGCCGATCGCGACGGCGGTGGTGCGTGTGCGGCAGCGCCGCACGCCGTGCGGACGTCTGAGGATTTCCATCGTGCCGTTCCCCGTACAGTTGAAATGTGTACGGAGTCTAGGAACGTCAAAATCCGGGGCGTTATCCGCTTTTGGTAATTATCGCGGTGGGCGTTTGAGCGTGTCGGACGGCAGTTCGCCGAACAGTTCCCGGTAGTGCGACGCGAACCGGCTCAGGTGCCAGAAGCCCCAGCGGCACGCGACATCGCTGACCGACGCGCTCGCCGGGGAATGTTCGCGCAGTTCGCGGCGCACCGCGTTCAGCCGCAGCACGCGCAGGTACCACGCGGGGTGCGTGCCGAGGATTTCCTCGAAGCAATACTGCAATTTGCGCCGGCTCGCGCCGACTTCGCGGCATACGTCCAGCACGGTCAACGGAACATCGGGCCGCGCCGCGACGAGTTCGCGTACGCGATCGACGACGCGGTGCCGCGCGGACGGCTCGAGCCGGACGGGGCGGCCGGCCGCCTCCATCGCGTGCACGAGTTCGACCAGAATGGCGTCGCG
This sequence comes from Burkholderia anthina, assembly GCF_001547525.1. Taxonomy (GTDB): domain Bacteria; phylum Pseudomonadota; class Gammaproteobacteria; order Burkholderiales; family Burkholderiaceae; genus Burkholderia; species Burkholderia semiarida. The sequence continues at coordinate 98,715 of NZ_CM003769.1, read as the reverse complement.
CAGCGACTTGCCTGTGTGCGGCCGCGTGAGCGGGCGCTCCGGCGTATCGGCCGCGTCGAAGCCGGCCATCAGCAACGAGGTCAACACGTGATGGCGCGCGGCGGGCACCCGCAGGATGCGGGTGTCGCCCGACGATACGCGGTCGCCGTCTTCGTCCCGATCGCCGAGCCACGCCAGTCGGTGCAGCGTGTCGTTGGGCACCGTCAACAGCACCACGTCCTGATGGTCGGGCGTGCGCAGTTCCGGCAGCGCGGTGCCGCCGGAGACGAGCAGGGCCTTGTCGCGCAGCGGCGCGCCGCCGCAGAAGCCGGCGCCAGCGGTTTCCAGCGGGATGCTGAACGACGTCCTGCCGGCGCATTGGTTGCCGCGCTTGAGCAGCGCGCGGTTCACGCGTTCGCGCAGCAATTGCATGCCGTCGAAGCGGATTTCGTGCAGCGTGCCGCGGAACGGCCCGGGCGACAACTGATCGAGCCGGATCGACCAGCCGTGCGTGCATTCCGCGTGGGTATCGACATCCTCGCTGGCGAAGCGCCGGATCAACGGCAGCGCGTCAGGCGCGGTGTCGGCAAGGCTTGCGGCGGACGACAGCGGAGCGGAATGCATGGCGAGTGCGGCGGTGGACGAGGCGTCCGCCGACAATGCGCACACAAATTCCGGTTGGCAATGCGTTTTTACCCGGGGCGGCGGGTACGACTCCGCCGGGGACGACGGGGTGACGCGTCGCGCACGCATGATTCGGCATGGCGCTCGCACCGGCCGCCTCGTTGCACCCACACCCGCAAGGACACGCCAACGGGAGCGGAACGCGCGGCGACCCCGGTTCAGTCGAGCCCGCCCTGGCACAGATACTTGATCGACAGATAATCGTCGAGGCCATAGCGCGAGCCTTCGCGGCCATAGCCCGATTCCTTCACGCCGCCGAACGGCGCGGCCTCGCTCGCGAGCGCGCCTTCGTTGATGCCGACGATGCCCGTTTCGAGCCGTGCCGACACGCGCGCGATGCGCCGCACGTCCTGCGTGTAGAAATACGCGGCGAGCCCGAACGGCGTGTCGTTCGCGGCATCGACCGCTTCGTCCTCGGTATCGAAGCGGAACAGCGCGGCGATCGGGCCGAAGGTTTCCTCGCAGGTGAGCTGCATGTCGGCGGTGGCGTCGGCGAGCACCGTCGGTGCATAGAAGTTCGCGCCGAGCTCGGTCAGGCGCTTGCCGCCCGTCAGCACACGCGCGCCGCGTTCGACGGCATCGCCGACGTGGCGCGCGATCTTGTCGACCGCACGCGCGTTGATCATCGGGCCGATCTGCGCGTCCGGATCGGTCGCCGGCGCGACCTTCAGCGCGGCCACGCGCGCGGCGAGCTTCTGCGCGAACGCATCGTAGACGCCGGCCTGCACGTACACGCGATTCGGCGACACGCAGGTCTGCCCGCCGTTGCGGAATTTGGCAGCCATCAGCCCGTCGACCGCGGCATCGAGCTCGGCGTCGTCGAACACGATGAACGGCGCATTGCCGCCAAGCTCCAGCGACAGCTTCTTCAACGTCGCCGCCGATTCGCGCGCGAGCAGCTTGCCGACGGGCGTCGAGCCGGTGAACGTGATCTTGCGCACGCGGCCGTCGGCGAGCCAGTCCGCCGCGGCGTCGATGCCGCGTTCGCGCGACGCGGTGATCAGGTTCAGCACGCCGGCCGGCACGCCGGCTTCCTGCGCGAGAAACGCGAGCGCGAGCGCGGTCAGCGGCGTGTCCTCCGCCGGCTTCGCGACCACCGTGCAGCCGGCCGCGAGCGCGGGTGCGATCTTGCGCGCGATCATCGCGAGCGGGAAATTCCACGGCGTGATCGCGGCGACGACGCCGATCGGCTCCTTCACCGCGCTCAACCGCTTGCCGCGCTGCTGCTGCGGGATCAGGTCGCCATACGTGCGGGTCGCTTCCTCGGCGAACCACAGCACGTACGACGCCCCGTACGCGACTTCGCCGCGCGCTTCGGCAAGTGGCTTGCCTTGTTCGCGCGACATCAGCTTCGCGAGATCGTCGGTGTGCGCGACGATCGCCGCATGCCAGGCGCGCAGGATCGCGGCGCGTTCGCGCGCGGGCGTCGCGCGCCATGCGGGTAGCGCGCGTGCCGCAGCATCGGTCGCCGCGTGTGCGTCGGCGGCGCCGCTGTCGGGTGCGTGGGCAACGGTCTCGAGCGTCGCCGGATCGGTGACGTCGAAGCGGCGGCCGTCGTGCGCGTCGCGCCACGTGCCGTCGATCAGGTTGGCGGAGCGCAGGAGTTCGGTGCGGGTCAGCGTAAGCGGCATGGCAGGTCCTTGGATGAGGCGGTTCGGTGACGAAGGCGGCACGGCGGGGCGCGACGCCCCCTGCGCGAACAGCGGGCTGTCGCGTTCCGGGGTGACGCGGCCGTGCGTCAGTGACGTTCGCCGAACAGCGATTCGAGCGGGTAGTGCCGTTTGACGAACGGCGATTTGATGATCACGTAACTGAAATACTTCTCGATGCCGATGTTCTGCTCGAGCAGGCCTTCGACGATCGTCTGGTAATGGCTCACGCTGCGCGTGATGAACTTCAGCAGGTAGTCGTAGCCGCCGCTCGCGAGGTGGCATTCGACGATCTCGTCGACGTTGCGGATCGCCGCGACGAACCGGTCGAAATCCTCGCGGCGGTGGTCGGCCAGCGTGACCTCGGTAAACACGACCTGCACGTCGCCGAGTTTCTCGAGCTGGATGTGCGCGCCGTAGCCGCCGATGTAGCCGGCCTTCTCGAGCCGCTTCACGCGGATCAGGCATGGACTGGGCGACAGCCCGACCGCGTCGGCCAGTTCGACGTTGGTCATGCGGCCGCGCTTCTGCAACTGGGAGAGGATGCGCAGGTCGATGCGATCCAGCTTGCTGTCCGTCATGTTCACGTGAGTCGGAAAAATGGAATGTCCGGTTACTTTAGAGTCGAACGATGGCCACCACAAGCCCGGCTTTCCCTTGGCCCGTCAGGCCGGCTGCGCATGCGCGGCGTCGAGCGCGCGCTGCACGCCGGCGTCGGCCAGCACGTCGTCGAGCGTCTTGCGCACACGTTCGAACAGCAGGTCGAATTCGCCTGCGGTGAAGCTCAGCGCCGGCGCGAAGCCGAGCACGCCGTCGCCGAACGCGCGGAACACCACGCCGTTCGCGTACGCGGCCGCCGCGATCTTGTCCGGCACGTTCAGCGCCGGGTCGAAGCGCGTCTTGCGCGCCTTGTCGGTCACCAGTTCGAGCGCGCCGAGCAGGCCGATCGAGCGTGCGTCGCCGACGAGCGGATGCGCGCGCAGCGCATCGAGCCCGGCCGCGAAGCGCGGCGCCATCGCCTGGCCGTTCGCGAGCAGCCCGCCCTCGTGATAGAGCTTCAGCACCTCGAGGCCGATGGCCGCGCTCACCGGATGCGCGGAATACGTGTGGCCGTGCCCGACCACCGGCGAATCGGCGCGATCGCCCGCGATCCCTTCGTAGATTTCGTCGGACATCAGCACCGCGCCCATCGGCGCATAGCCGGCGGTCAGTCCCTTCGCGACGGTCATCAGGTCCGGATCGACCTGTTCGGCCTCGCATGCGAACAGCGGGCCCGTGCGGCCGAAGCCGGTGATCACCTCGTCGGCGACGAACAGGATGCCGAGGCGCCGGCACGCGTCGCGCATCGCCTTCAGCCAGCCGGCCGGCGGCACGATCACGCCGCCGGAGCCCTGTACGGGCTCGCAGAAGAAGGCGGCGACGTTGTCCGCGCCGAGTTCGGCGACCTTCGCCTCGAGCGCGGCGACCGACGCGGCGATCAGCGCCTGCGGATCGTCGCCGAGCGGATGGCGGTACGGGTAGGGCGACGGAATATGGTGCTGGTCCGCGCGCGGCAGGTCGAAATGACGGTGGAACGCCGGCAGCGCGGTGAGGCCGGCGCCGATCGACGACGAGCCGTGATAGCCGCGTTCCAGCGCGATCATCTGCTTCTTCGACGGGCGGCCGGTCGCGTTGAAATAGTGCGTGATGAAACGGATCGCGGAATCGACCGCGTCCGAGCCGCCGAGCGTGAAGTACACGCGGTTCAGCGACGGCGGCGCCAGCGCGGCGAGCCGCTCGGCGAGCTCGATCGCCGGCTGCGAGCCGAAATGGAAATAGCCGGTCGCGTAGGGCAGCTTCGCCAACTGGTCGGCGGCGGCTTTCACGATGCTGTCGCGGCCGTAGCCGACGTTCACGCACCACAGGCCCGAGAACGCGTCGAGCAGCGTGTGGCCCGCGGCGTCGCGCAGGAACACGCCGTCCGAGGATTCCAGCACGGTGACGCCGCGCGCCTCGTGCGCACGGTAATTGACGACGGGGTGGATCAGGTGTTGACGATCGGCTTCGATCAGCGCGGCTTGGTTCATGGAAGGGCAGGACTCTCGTCAGGTGTCAGCGGTGAGTTCATGCTAACGGGCGAGAAATCCGCATGCGTCTTCAATTTGAGGCCCGAAACGTACGCGCGCGGCGTTTGCACGGGGCGCTTCGGCATTTTCTGCTGCGCGCCCGGCGGGCCGGGCGCGCGTCGGGTCAATAGCCGCGCGTGCGATCGACGACGCCGATCATCGGCTGGCCCGCGCGATGGCGGGCGAGGTTCGCGAGCACCGCGTCGACCGCGGTGTCGGGCCGCGTCGCGCTGGCGATGTGCGGCGTGATGCGAATGCGCGGGTGCGTCCAGAACGGATGGCCGGCCGGCAGCGGTTCGGGATCCGTCACGTCGAGGATCGCGCTGTCGAGGCGGCCGCTCGCGAGCGCCGCGAGCAGCGCCGCCGAATCCAGTTGCGGGCCGCGCCCGACCTGCACGAGCGACGCGCCGGCCGGCAGCGCATCGAACACGCGCGCGCCGAGCAGGCCGCGCGTGCTGTCGGTCAGCGGCAGCAGGCAGATCAGGATGTCGGTGCGGGCAAGGAACGCATCGAGCGCCGCGTCGCCCGCGTAGCAGTCGACGCCGTCGAGCGTGCGCGGGGTGCGGCTCCAGCCGGCGCACGGGAAACCGAAGCGCCGCAGCGTGTCGAGCACGGCCTGGCCGAGCGTGCCGAGCCCGAGCACGCCGACGCGCCGCGACGCAGCCGCGCGCACGGGATGCTCGCGCCACACCTGGTCGCGCTGCTGCGCCGCATAGTCGAACAGGTCGCGATGGATCGTCAGCACGGCCTGCGTCACGTATTCGACCATCCCTTCGACGATGCCCGGCTCGATCATCCGCACGACGGGGATGTGCGAAGGCACGCGCGACAGGTCGAACTGGTCGATGCCGGCGCCGACCGAGAACACGACTTCGAGGTTCGGCAGCAACGCGACCGGATCGTCCGGCGGCTGCCATGCGGCGAGATAGCGGACGGCTTCGGCGTCGCCGAGGTCCGGCCAGATCCGGAACGGCAGATCGGGCGCCTGTTGCGCGAAGCGCGCCGCCCACTGCGCGCCGCGCACCGGGTCGGCCTTGTAGAGAAAGCTCATCGTGCGTCCTGTCAACCGAGCGCCTGGTTCACGATCGCGTACGTGCGCAGCGCCGGGTCACGCGCGGGCGTTGCGCCGCGCGCCATCGCGACGACGGTGTCGACGCGCGGCAGCCCGAGCCCTTGCAGCCAGTCGGACAGCCCGCTGTCGCCCGGCACGTCGAGCCGCACGAACATGCCCTCGTTCAGCGCGAGCCAGTGGCTGATCAGCGCTTGCGCGCGCAGTGCATCGGGTGCGACCACCGGGCCGATCACGTGGCCGCGGCCGAACCGGCGGAACAGCGCGAAGCCGAGCAGCTCGCCGTCGCGGTCGAGCGCGATCCCGTTCGCGGCGTCGAGCAGCGCATCGATCACCGCGCCGCGTTCGTAGCCGGCGGCGCGCGACGCGAGCGCGGCGAGGCGCGGCCCGTCGTTGGTGCCGAGCGGGCGCAGGCGCTCGCCGGGCGGCAGCGAGATCAGCGGAGGCTGGAACGCGGCGCCCTGGTGCTGATCGATCGTATCGATCACGTCGAATCCGAATTTCGCGTACAGCGGCTCGCCCGCCGGCGTCGCATGCAGAAAGATGGTTCGCGTGCCGAGGCTGTCGACCACGCGGGTCATCAACTCGCGCCCGATGCCGCGGCCCTGGCGCTCGGGGGACACGATGACCATGCCGAGCGACGCGTGCGATTCGCCGAAGCGCCAGCCGAGCGCGGTGCCGACGACGCCGGTTTCGTCTTCGGCGACGAAGCCGCCGCCGAGCTGGAACACGAAGCGCCAGTCATCGAGCCGGTGCGGCAACTTGACGGCCTCCGACAGACGATGCGCGGCGGGCAGGTCCGTTTCGGCGAACGGGCGATAGGTAAGCGTGCGGGAAGGATTGAGGTCGGACACGCCGGACTCCGGATGGGTGGAAATGACTCGTTCACTCTGCCAGCGCGGTGGCGGCGCGGATAGGACGATTCGCCTGTTTTCCCGCGCCGGCGGGCGCTGGCGCGCGATCGACGCAAACCCGCGCGATCGGCGCGCACGAACGCGCGGATCGTGCCGGCGCGGCCGGTCGATCCGACCATTCGTGCTGTGGGAATGCCGCTACGATGAATACACGGCGGCAGTGCCGCCTGCGGAAGGGCCTCACCGGCAGGCGAGCCGGCCGCGGTGGCGCGGCGCCCATCGGCCGGCTCCGCGGCGCCCGCCGGATCGCACCGCAGATCGTGCTGCATGTGCCGCGCAACACGCGGCGATTCTGCGTTTTGAGCGGCGCCGAACGACGCGCGAACGACTTTTTGCCCTGATTCAATTTCGTACAACCCAGCCCGCCCCCGGCCCTGCCGGGGCTTCACACCGACAGGACGTCACCATGATCCAGTTTGAACCGAAGTACATCACCTTCGACTGCTACGGCACGCTGACCCATTTCCGGATGGCCGAGACGGCGCGCGAAATCTATGCGGACCGGCTGACGCCGGCCGCGATGGAGGCATTCGTGCGCGCGTTCGCCGCCTATCGGCTCGACGAGGTGCTCGGCGCGTGGAAGCCGTACCGCGACGTCGTCGTCAACGCGGTCCGCCGCACCTGCGCGCGGATCGGCGTGAAGTTCGACGAAGCCGAGGCCGAGCGCTTCTATCTGGCGGTGCCGACGTGGGGCCCGCACCCGGACGTGCCGGCCGGGCTGTCGCGGCTGGCGTCGAAGTACAAGCTCGTGATCCTGTCGAACGCGATGGACGAGCAGATCATGAGCAACGTCGACAAGCTCGGCGCACCGTTCCATGCCGTGTTCACCGCGCAGCAGGCGCAATCGTACAAGCCGCGGATGCAGGGCTTCGAATACATGTTCGACAAGCTCGGCTGCAAGCCGGAGGACGTGCTGCACGTGTCGTCGAGCCTGCGCTACGACCTGATGACGGCCGAGGATCTCGGGATCAAGCACAAGGCGTTCGTGAACCGCGGCCACGAGCCGGGCACGCCGTTCTACAACTATTACGAAGTGTCGGACATCGGCCATCTCGCGACGCAGCTCGGGCTGTAAGCCGCCGGCGCCGGCAGATCCATCGAACGCGCGACGGGACGCGGCCGCGATGCCGCAGGGGCCCGTCGCGTCTCGTCGCGCGTTCGTTCAGCGCACGAAGCGAGGGTAATTACCGATATTGAATCGTTCAAGGCCGGCCCGCCCGGGCCGATATATGTACCGAACGGTTAATATTGCGAGGCCCCCGCATGAAGTTGTCCACGAAACTGCTGATGCTCGTCGTCGCGGCGCTGCTCGGCGTCGTTCTGCTCGCCGCGTTGTCGCTGCATACGCTGCGCGACGCGCTGATCGACAGCCGCCGCGAAGAGGTCGTCATTCTGCTGACCAAGGCCGAGCATCTGGTCGATTCGTATCGCGCGATGCAGACGAACGGCACGCTCACGCAGGAGCAGGCGCAGCAGCAGGCCAAGGCCGCATTGTCGGCGCTCAACGCGAATTCGAAGAGCTACTTCTGGGTCACGACGTCCGACGGCGTCAACCTCGTGCACCCGAACGCGAAATTCATCGGCACGCGCGCGAAAGGCAACCGCACGACCAGCGGCCTGACCGACAGCGAGGCGTACCGCGCGGGCATGGCGCAGGCGCATTTCGCGCTCGTCGACGTGCTGGTCAAGCGCAGCCCCGATGCGGACCTGGAGCCGAAACTCCAGGGCGTGGTCGCGATTCCCGACTGGAACTGGTGGATCGGCACGGGATTTTTCTACGACGACATCAATGCGGCGTTTACCCGGCTCGCGATGGTGCTGGGCGCCGTCGCGCTCGTCATCGCCGCGGCGCTCGCGGCCATCGCATGGGGCGTGCTGCGCAGCGTCAGGCGTACGCTCGGCGGGGAGCCCGCGCACGCGACGCAGATCGCCGCCCGTATCGCCGCCGGCGATCTGGACGTGCAGTTCGATACGGCGCGCGCCGCGCCCGGCAGCCTGCTCGTCGCGCTCGGCGACATGAAGGCGCGGCTGACCGAGACCATCGCCGAAATCCAGACCACGACCCACTCGATCGCCACCGGCACCGGCGAGATCGCGCAAGGCAACCTGGATCTGTCGCAGCGCACGGAGCAGCAGGCCGCGTCGCTGCAGGAAACGGCCGCGAGCATGGAGCAGATCACGTCCACGGTCAAACAGAATGCCGACAACGCACGCCAGGCGAATGCGCTCGTGGCTCAGGCGAAGGATGCGACCGAGCTCGGCGGCGCCGCCGTGCAGGCGGTCGTCGAAACGATGCGGCAGATTTCGGACGGATCGGTACGGATCGCCGACATTACCGTCGTCATCGAAAGCATCGCATTCCAGACCAACATTCTCGCGCTCAACGCCGCGGTGGAAGCCGCGCGGGCCGGCGAGGAGGGGCGCGGGTTCGCCGTCGTCGCATCGGAAGTCCGCTCGCTCGCGCAACGCAGCGCCGCGGCCGCGAAGGACATCAAGGGATTGATCGACGCGTCGGTCGAGCGGGCCGGCAGCGGCAGCCGGCTCGTCGAGACGGCCGGTGAGCGCATGACGGAGATCGTCCGCTCGATCGACCGGGTGGCCGACATCATGGGCGAGATTTCGGCGGCGTCGGCCGAGCAAAGCACCGGCATCGAACAGATCGGGCTGGCGGTCGCGCAAATGGACGAAGTCACGCAGCAGAACGCCGCGCTCGTCGAGCAGGCGGCGGCCGCCGCCTCGTCGCTGGACGAGCAGGCCGCGCGCCTGCGGGCCGCCGTATCGGTATTCCGGCTGGCGGCCTGACGGCTTCGCGCCGTCCGCGGGCAGCCGGCGCATCTCCCGCCTCCCGTGCGCCGCGCCGGCGTGCGCGCCGACATGCCGGTGACGCACGCGCCGCGGCACGCGGGCGCGGCGCCTGACGGCCGCACGGGCCCGGTTCCCGGGCAGTCCCGTCATCTTCCCGTCTTCTCCCAGCGCCGTTCCGATCGCGCGGCATTCTTCTGAACTTTCCTGCGCGACGCACCGTCGCGACCGCCACCGCCGACGCCCGTGCATGCGGCGATCTGCCGCAACGTGCCGCGCATTTCGACCGCGCTCGGCGCGCGCACGCCCATTCGATACAAACGTGCGGTTTGGGTGAGCCAAACGCGCGCCGGATGCCGAATGGGCAATTTTGTCGGCGCAATCTGCGGCGGCTGCGGCCTTACGATTTCCTGCATCGACACGGGTTCGGCAACCGCCGCGACACGCCGCCGGGCCAACGGCGACACGTGCGCGCACGCAGCAATTCATGCTGCGCGGGTGGCCCAAAACGGTCGATTCGTATCGTGCGGGCGGCCCGAATCGCGACAAACCGCATTTTGGCGATGCTTAAATGAATTGCATGTGTACGACGTCGCGCCCGCCACCAGCAAGCGGACGTAGCGGGATTGAACAACCACGCTGGACCCTTGGACCCACTTCCCACAGTCAGGAGCAGTTCGGATGAGCGACGATATCGACAATGACGGCAAGGGCGGCTTCACGCGCCGCGACATGATGAAGGTCATGGCGGCGAGCGGCATGATGGCCGTCGGCGGCGGGCTGCTGGTGGATGCGCAGCCGGCGTTCGCCGCGCCCGCGCCGAAGCGCGGCGGCAAGATCCGGGTCGCGAACGAATCCGGCTCGACGGCCGATACGCTCGACCCGGCCAAGGGCTCGACGGGCGCGGACTACACCCGCTTCTTCATGTTCTACAGCGGCCTCACGCAGCTCGACCAGAGCCTGACGCCGCAAATGAATCTCGCCGAATCGCTGCAGACGACCGACGCGAAGACCTGGATCATCAAGCTGCGCAAGGGCGTCACGTTCCACGACGGCAAGCCGGTCGGCCCGGCCGACGTGGTGTTTTCGCTGATGCGCCACAAGAACCCGGCCACCGCGTCGAAGGTCAAGACGCTTGCCGAACAGTTCGCGGATGCGAAGGCGACCGGCCCGGACGAAGTCACGTTGACGCTTGCGAGCGCGAACGCCGATCTGCCGGTGATCCTCGCGACACCGCAGCTCGTGATCGTCAAGGACGGCACGACCGATTTCTCGACCGGTATCGGCTGCGGCCCGTACAAGCTGAAGTCGTTCAAGCCGGGCGTGTCAACCGTCGGCGTGCGCAACGACAGCTACTTCAAGCCGGGCAAGCCGTATCTCGACGAGATCGAGATGATCGGCATCAGCGACAGTGCCGCGCGCCTGAACGCGCTGCTGTCGGGCGACGTGCACCTGATCAACGCGATCGATCCGCGCTCGACGCAGCGGGTCGCGTCGACGCCGGGCTACGCGCTGAAGGAAACCAAGTCGGGCCTCTACACCGACCTGATCATGCGCAGCGACAACCCGATCGTCGCGAACCCCGATTTCGTCGAAGGGATGAAATACCTGTTCGATCGCGAGCAGATCCGCTCGGCGGTGTTTCGCGGCTACTCGGTGATCGGCAACGACCAGCCGATTCCGCCGGGGCACCGCTACTTCAACGCGTCGCTGCCGCAGCGGCCGCACGATCCGGACAAGGCGAAATTCCTGCTCCAGAAGGCGGGCGCGCTCGGCGCGACGCTGCCGCCGATCTATGCGACGTCCGACGCGAACGGGTCGATCGAAATGGCCGTGCTGCTGCAGCAGGTCGGCCAGAAGATCGGGCTGAACCTGCAGGTCAACCGCGCGTCGCCCGACGGCTACTGGTCGAACCACTGGATGAAGCACCCGCTCACCTTCGGCAACATCAACCCGCGCTCGAGCGCCGACGTGCTGTTCACGCAATTCTTCAAGTCGGATGCGCCGTGGAACGAGTCGGGCTGGAAGAACGCAAAGTTCGACCAGCTGCTGCTCGCCGCGCGCTCGGAAACCGACGACGCGAAGCGCAAGCAGATGTACGGCGACATGCAGGTGATCGTGTCGCAGCAGGGCCGGCTCGGCATCCCGGCGTTCATCAGCTTCCTCGACGGATACGACAAGCGGCTCGCGGGCCTCGGTTCGATCCCGACCGGCGGGATGATGGGCTTCATGTTCGCCGAGAACGTGTGGTGGAACGCATGACGTTGTGGCTGGCCGCCGTCGCGCGGCCGGTGCGGGCCACCGCGCCGGCCACGCGCGGTTTTTTCGGGAGTGCTGCACCATGAACCGAATCCTCATCGGGCTGATCGGCCGGCGCATCGCGGTCACCGCGCTGACGCTGCTGATCGTGTCCGCGATCATCTTCACGATCACGAACCTGCTGCCGGGCGACGCCGCGCAGGCCGCGCTCGGCCAGTCGGCGACGCCGGAGACGGTCGCCGCGCTGCGCCAGCAGTTCGGTCTCGACATGCCGGCGCACGTACGTTACGCGCACTGGCTCGCGGGGCTCGCGCACGGCGATTTCGGCCGGTCGCTGTCCGGCGACATGCCGGTGTCGGAGCTGATCGGCGGGCGCCTGCCGAAGTCGCTCACGCTTGCGGCGATCACGACCGCCGTGTCGGTGCCGATCGCGCTGCTGCTCGGCATCCTCGCGGCCGTCAAGCGCGAGTCGGTGGTCGACCGCGTGATCAGCCTCGGCACGCTGTCGCTCGTCGCGACGCCGGAATTCCTGATCGCGACGGTCGCCGTGCTCGTGTTCGCGGTGAAGCTGCACTGGCTGTCCGCGCTGTCGTACAGCGGCCCGATCGAAAGCCTGCACGATTTCCTGCGTGCGTATGCGATGCCGGTGCTCACGCTGTGCGCGGTCGTGATCGCGCAGATGGCCCGGATGACGCGCGCCGCGGTGATCGAGCAACTGAGCGCGTCGTATGTCGAGATGGCCGTGTTGAAAGGCGCGAGCCCCGCGCGCGTCGTGCTGCGCCATGCGCTGCCGAACGCGATCGGCCCGATCGCCAATGCGATCGCGCTGAGCCTGTCGTATCTGCTCGGCGGCGTGATCGTCGTCGAGACGATCTTCAACTATCCGGGCCTCGCGAGCCTGATGGTCGACGCCGTCAGCAACCGCGATTTCCCGTTGGTCCAGGCGTGCACGCTGATCTTCTGCGTCGCTTACCTGACGCTCGTGCTGTTCGCCGACCTGTGCTCGATCGTGTCGAACCCGCGACTGCGCACCTGAGTGTTTCGTCTTCCTTCCGAGATGCCGCCCATGCAACCGATCGAACCCGTTCAACGCAGCAGCGCGCTGCCGCCATCCGGCGATCCGCCCCTGGGGCGGGGTGGCCTGCCGCCTGCGGCGCCTGCCCCCGACCAGCCGCGCAAGCGCCGCGCCGCGCGCATCGCCTTGACGACGGGCGGCCGCGTCGGCCTGTCGATGGCCGGCCTGATGCTGTTCGTCGCGCTGTTCGCGCCGCTGATTGCGCCGCATGACGTCGGCGCGATCGTCACGCCCGACGTGTTCGCGCCGTTCAGCGCGAAGCTGCCGTTCGGCTCCGACTTCCTCGGCCGCGACATGCTGAGCCGGATCCTGTACGGCACGCGGCTGACCGTGCTGCTCGCGCTGGCCGCGGTGCTGCTCGCCGCGGTGACCGGCACGACGCTCGGGCTGCTCGCGACCGTGTCGGGCCGCGCGCTCGACGAGACGATGAGCCGGCTGCTCGACGCGCTCACGTCGATTCCGTCGAAGATGTTCGCGCTGATGTTCGTCGCCGCGTTCGGCTCATCGCTGCCGCTGCTGATCCTTACCGCCGCGGTCAGCTACATGCCGGGCTCGTACCGGATCGCGCGCGCTCTCGCCGTCAACATCAGCACGCTCGAATTCGTGCAGGTGGCCAGGGCGCGCGGCGAAAGCGCGCTGTATATCGCGTGCGTGGAAATGCTGCCGAACATGATCCACCCGATGCTGGCGGACACCGGGCTGCGCTTCACGTTCGTCGTGCTGCTGCTGAGCGGCCTGAGCTTTCTCGGGCTCGGCGTGCAGCCGCCGTATGCGGACCTCGGCTCGCTCGTGCGCGAGAACATCGCGAGCCTCGGCGACGGCTCGGCCGTCGCGATCATGCCCGCGGTCGCGATCGCGATCCTGACGGTGGGCGTCAACCTGTTGATCGACGGCCTGCCGCATCGCGGCCGCCGCAAGGGCGCGGCCGGCGCCGCCGGAGGACACTGATGCGACACGAATCGAACCCGCTCGTCGAGGTGCGCGGGCTGCGCGTGGTCGGCGGCCGGCCGGGCGGCGAGGAAACGACGATCGTCCACGGCGTCGATTTCGATATCGGGCGCGGCGAGGTGCTCGCGCTGATCGGCGAATCGGGCTCCGGCAAGACGACGATCGCGCTGTCGCTGATGGGCCATGCGCGCGCCGGATGCCGGATCGCCGGCGGCTCGGTCAAGCTCGACGGCACCGACGTGTGCACGCTTTCCGGACCGGCGCTGACCGCGCTGCGCGGCCGCAAGGTCGCGTATATCGCGCAGAGCGCGGCCGCCGCGTTCAACCCGTCGCGCACGATTCTCGATCAGGTGATCGAGAGCGCGCTGATCCACGGGACGATGACGAAGCGCGACGCGCAGGCGAAGGCGATCGAGCTGTTTCGCGCGCTCGCGCTGCCGGAGCCGGAGACGATCGGCAAGCGCTATCCGCACCAGGTATCGGGCGGGCAGTTGCAGCGGCTGATGGCCGCGATGGCGCTGATCACGGATCCGGAGCTGGTGATCCTCGACGAGCCGACCACCGCGCTCGACGTGACCACGCAGATCGACGTGCTGCAGGCGTTCAAGAACGTGATCCGGCGCTACGGGATGAGTGCGGTGTACGTGTCGCACGACCTGGCCGTGGTCGCACAGATGGCCGACCGGATCGTCGTGCTGAGCGATGGCGTGATCCGCGAGGCGGGCGCGACCGAACAGATCCTGCATGCGCCGGCGCACCCGTACACGCAGAGCCTGATCGCGGCGGTCACGCCGAACGATGCCGGACGCGATGCGCAGGCGCAGGCGCAAGCGCCGGCCGAGCCGGCGCCGCTGCTCGACGTGCGCGGCGCGATCGCCGGCTACGGCGGCCGCGCCGCGAACGGCTGGCCCGCGAAAGTGATCCTGCATGAAGTCGACCTGCGCATCGGGCGCGGGCAGACGGTCGGCGTGATCGGCGAATCGGGCTCCGGCAAGACGACGCTCGCCAAGGTGATCGCGGGCCTCGTGCCGGCGACCGGCGGCGAGATCCTGCTCGACGGCGAGCCGCTCGCCCGCGATATCGGCAAACGGACGAAGGAGCAGCATCGCCGCGTGCAGATCGTGTTCCAGAACGCCGATACCGCGCTCAATCCGGTGCATACCGTCGAGCGCACGCTCGCGCGGCCGCTCGCGTTCTATCACGGGATCAAGGGCGCGCGCGCACGCCAGCGCGTCGCGGAGCTGCTCGAGCTCGTGCGGCTGCCGTCGGCGGTGGCCGCGCGCCGTACCGGCGAGCTGTCGGGCGGACAGAAGCAGCGCGTGAACCTCGCGCGCGCGCTCGCGGCCGAGCCCGACCTGATCCTGTGCGACGAGGTTACGTCGGCACTCGACACCGTCGTCGGCGCCGCGATCATCGATTTGTTGCGCGACCTGCAGGCGAAGCTCGGCGTGTCGTACGTGTTCATCACGCACGACATCGCGAAGGTGCGCGCGATCAGCGACGACATCGTCGTGCTGTATGCGGGCCACCGCGTGGAGACGGGCAGCCGCGACGCGCTGTGCGCGCCGCCTTATCACCCGTATTCGCACTTGCTGGTGTCGTCCGCACCGGAGTTGCGCGCGGGCTGGCTCGACGATGCGGCCGAGCGTTGCCACCGGCCGCTGGTGTCGATCGGCGAGCGCGAGAACGAGGCCGAGCTGTGTCCGTTCCTGTCGCGCTGCGCGATGCGCGTGGACGGCGTGTGCAACCGGACGGCCCCGTCGCTGCGCACGCTCGGCAACGGCGCGCAGGTGCTGTGCCATCGCAGCGAGGAAGATCTCGCGCGCTTCCAGGCAGAGCCGGTGTCAGCCGGTGTCACGCCGGTGCAGTTGTAGTCCGTGGCGCGCGAATCGTTCATCGCGCGGTGCGGTGAACGGCCCGCCGCATAGTCTGCCGCGGCGGTCGTGCAAAACGGCAATTTGTACGCGTGCCGTGCGCGAATACGCGGCAACTGCGGTTTTTGACGGTGATTAAATGATTCTCATTGAACGGTCGCCGATCGTCGTTGCCGGCATGCTCGTGAAGGATCCGATGAAACTGGAATCGTACTGGCTGGATACCCGCCCCGCGTTTCGCGACGCAAGCGTTGACCCCGTCGAGGGGCGGGCCGACGTCGTCGTGATCGGCGGCGGTTTCACCGGCCTGTCGGCAGCGCTCGCGCTCGCGCAGCGCGGCGTCTCGGTGGTCGTGCTCGAAGCCGCGCAGGTCGCCGGCGAAGCGTCCGGCCGCAATGGCGGCCAGTGCAATACGGGCGTCGCGCAGGATTACGCGTCGCTGGCCGCGCGCATCGGCGCCGCGCAGGCGAAGCAGTTTTATCTCGCGTACGAAAGCGCGGTGAAGAGCGTCGAGACGATCGTGACCGACCATGCGATCGACTGCGATTTCCGGCGCGCGGGCAAGCTGAAGCTCGCCGCGAAACCGCAGCACTTTGCTGGGCTCGCGAAGACGTTCGATGCGTTGCGGCGCGACGTCGATCCGGACATCGAACTGATCGAGCCGTCGCGGATCCGCGATGAAATCGCGTCCGACGGTTTCCACGGCGGGCTCCTGCAGCGCAACGGCGCGCAGATGCACATGGGCAAGTTCGGCGTCGGCCTCGCGCAGGCGGCCGTGCGGGCGGGCGCACGCGTGTACGAGCATGCGGCCGTCACGCAGATCGAGCGGCTCGACGGCGAGCGCCACACGATCACGTGCACGCGCGGCACGATCGTCGCCGACCGCGTGCTGGTCGCGACCGGCGCGTCGCAACATGGGCCGTTCGCGTGGTTCCGGCGGCGCATCGCGCCGGTCGGCAGCTTCATCGTCGTGACCGAGCCGCTACCCGACGCGCAGTTGAACCGGCTGTTTCCGCACCGTCGCGCGTACGTGACGTCGCGCCAGATCGGCAACTACTTCCGCGTGACGCCCGACAACCGGCTGCTGTTCGGCGGCCGCGCGCGTTTCGCGATGTCGAGCCCGCGCTCCGATGCGAAGAGCGGCGACATCCTGCGCGCCGGCATGGCCGGCTATTTCCCCGAGCTGGCCGGCGTGCGGCTCGACTACTGCTGGGGCGGGCTCGTCGACATCACCGCCGACCGGCTGCCGCGCGCGGGCCAGCATGACGGGCTTTATTACTCGATGGGCTACAGCGGCCACGGCGTGCAGATGTCGGTGCACATGGGCCGCGTGATGGCCGACGTGCTGTATGGGGCGGCCGCGTCGAACCCGTGGCGCGAACTCGACTGGCCGGCGATACCCGGCCATTTCGGGCACGCGTGGTTCCTGCCGCTCGTCGGCGCGTATTACCGGATGCAGGATTTCCTGCATTGAAGCGAGCGCCCCGGAGAATCCGATATGACAGTGCAATTCATTGGCTCGCCTCGTGTCGCCCGGCCGGTCTCGCCGGCGATCGACGACGTGCTGCGCACGATCGACGCGTCGTTCGCGCAGCCGCTGAACCTGGACACGCTCGCGGCCGTGGCCGGGTTGAGCGTGTCGCGTTTCACCGCGCGCTTTCGCAGCGAAACCGGGCTGTCGCCGCACCGGTATCTGTGCCTCGTGCGGGTGCGCCGGGCGCAGGACCTGTTGCGCGCCGGTCTCGCGCCGTCGGTCGTCGCGACCGACGTCGGCTTCTTCGACCAGAGCCATCTGTGCCGGCATTTCCGGCGCGTGCTCGGGATCACGCCGCGCGATTACGTGGTCGCCCGAACGGGCGGCGCGCCGGTGCGAACGCCATCGGCGCGCCTGCGCGCCGAACACCGCGATGCGTCGTGTCACGCGGCGTAAGCACCGGCATGGACGACATGCCCCGCTGAGGATTTTCCGGCAGACGAGCCGGCGAACGACGATTTCCGATATCGCGTGACGGCATTGAACCAGACCGCCACGCATTGCACAGGAGCAGAAATGACCGCAGCTTTCGTGTTGCACCGTGCCGACGGCGCACCTTCTTCCACCGCGTTTCGCCGGCAGGCGTTCGGCGCGAGCGATCCGTTCGCGTCGCATCGCGAGATCGCATGGGAAGGCCCCGACGCGATGGCCGCGGGACGCATCGGCTTCGTCGGCGAGCTGGACGTGTCGAGCTTTCCGCACATCGAAACCCTCGTCGTCGTCCAGGGCGAGCTGACGCTCGAAGCGGCCGGGGCCGCGCCGCTGGTGCTCGGCCCGGGGCAAGGCGCCGTCATCGGCGCCGGCACGGCGCTGCGCATCGCCGCGCAATCGCCGGTGCTGCTGACGTTCTGCGCGGCAGCGTGCGAGACACCGACGAAACGCGGCCTGTTCGAGTTGCGCGCCGACGCGGACTTCAAGCCGTCCGCCACGCTGCCGGCCGAGGTGCTGCTGAGCCCCGCGCCGCAATGCCGCAGCGACAACGTGTTCACCGACGACGGCGCCGAATACTGCGCGGGCACGTGGGATTCGACACCGTATCACCGGATCGTCCGGCCGCATCGCGCCAACGAGTTCATGTTCCTGCTGGACGGCGGCGTACGGTTCGCGGCGCCCGACGGCAGCGTACTGTCGCTCGGCGCCGGCGATGCGCTGTTCGTGCCGCGCGGCGCGTCGATCGGGTGGGAAAGCAGCGAACGCGTGGCGAAGTTCTACGTGATGCAGAACGTCAAACCCTCCACCGAACGAGACTGAGCATGTCCCCTCCGCTGCGCCATATCGAAACCTTGTCCACGCCGCCGGCCGCGGCCGACGTCGTCGTGATCGGCGGCGGCATCATCGGCGTCTTCACCGCCTACTATCTGGCCCGGCGCGGGCTGTCGGTCGCGCTCGTCGAGAAAGGGCGCATCGGCGCCGAACAATCGAGCCGCAACTGGGGCTGGTGCCGGCAGCAGAACCGCGATGCGCGCGAGTTGCCGATGGCGAGCAAGAGCATCGATCTGTGGGAACGGTTCGCCGCCGAATCGGGAGAGGACACGGGCTTTCATCGCTGCGGGCTGCTGTATCTCAGCAACGACGAGGCCGAGCTGTCCCGCTGGGCCAGTTGGGGCGAATTCGCGAAGACCGCGGGTGTAACCACGTACATGCTCGACAGCAAGCAGGCCGCCGAGCGCGGACGGGCGACCGGGCGGCAGTGGAAGGGCGGCGTGTTCTCGCCGACCGACGGCACGGCCGATCCTGGCAAGGCCGCGCCGGCCGTGGCCGCCGCGCTGATGAAGCTGGGCGGCAGCGTCCATCAGTACTGCGCGGCGCGCGGCATCGAGCTCGAGGGCGGCCGCGTGGCCGGCGTCGTCACCGAGGCCGGCGTCATCAGGACGAGGACGGCCGTGATGGCCGGCGGCGCATGGGCGTCGTCGTTCTGCCGCCAGCTCGGCATCCGGTTTCCGCAGGCGTCGATCCGTCAGTCGATCCTGAGCGTGTCGCCCGTCGAAACGCCGCTGCCGGATGCGATGTACACGTCCGGCGTGTCGGTGACGCGCCGCAGCGACGGACGCTACGCGCTGGCGATCAGCGGCCGCGCGCGCGTGGACCCGACGCCGCAGTTCCTGCGTTTCGCGCCGCAATTCGTGCCGATGTTCGCGAAGCGCTGGCGCAACCTGCTGCCGGGCGGCCTCGAAGGCGTGCGCGGCGGCCATGAAACGTTGAAGCGCTGGCGCCTCGATGCGCCGACGCCGATGGAAGCGGTGCGCATTCTCGATCCGAAGCCCGACATGCCGACGGTCGCCGAAACCTACCGCCGCGCGGCCGAACTGCTGCCGGAACTGCGCGAAGCGACGATCACGCATGCATGGGCCGGCTTCGTCGACAGCACGCCGGACGGCGTGCCGGGCATCGGCGAAGTGCCGGGCGTGCCGGGGCTGATCCTCGCGGCGGGCTTTTCGGGGCACGGCTTCGGGATCGGGCCGGGCGCCGGGCATCTGATCGCCGATCTCGCATCCGGCGCGCAGCCGTTCGTGGACCCGACGCCGTACCGGCCCGGGCGGTTCAGCGAGTCCGCGTGGGGCAAGGTCGCGGATTTCTAGTACAAGGCCGTCGCGCCGGTCCGGATCGCACGCGCGACCGGGTCGGGGCGGCGAACGTTCGCCGGCTCGTCAGCGCGCGCGTGATGCGATGCGACAGCTTGGGAGTTCCAGATGCGTTTCAGTTCCTACTGGCTCGATACGTCGGAGCCATTCGTGAGCCGCTCGCCGGCGTTGCCCGGCGGAAGTTGCGACGTGGTGGTGGTGGGCGGCGGCATCACCGGTTCGGCCGCCGCGCTGGCGCTGGCCAAAAAAGGCGCGCGCGTGATCGTCTGCGAGGCGGGCACCGTCGGGCAGGCGGCATCGGGACGCAACGGCGGCATGTGCAACAACGGCTTCGCGCAGGATTACGCGTCGCTGTCGCAGCGCATCGGCACGGAGCTGGCCAACCGGCTCTATCTCGCGTTCGACGCGGGCGTCGACACGGTCGAACGGCTGGTCAGGGAGGAGTCGATCGATTGCGATTTCGCGCGCCGCGGCAAGCTGAAGCTCGCGGCGAAGCCCGAGCACTACGACAAGCTCGTGCGCAGCCAGGCGCTGCTCGCGGCGAGCGTGGACCCCGACACGCGCATGGTCACGAAGGCCGAACTCCGCGACGAGATCGGTTCGAACCGTTATCACGGCGGGCTGCTTTTCGGCAAGAGTGCCGGGATGCATGTCGGCCGTTACGTGCGCGGGCTGGCGAGCGCCGCGCAAACCCGCGGCGCGCATATTCTCGAGCACGCGCCGGTGCTCGGCCTGAAGCGGCAAGCAGGCGGCGCCTACGCGGTGCACACGCCGCTCGGCGAGATCCGCGCGCGCCAGGTGCTGCTCGCGAGCGGCATTTCGCAGGTCGGGCCGTTCGGCTGGATTCGCCGCAGGATCGTGCCGGTCGGTGCGTTCATCATCGTCACCGAGCCGTTGCCGAACGACCTGCTCGACCGGTTGCTGCCGACGCGCCGGATGGTGACCGACACGAAGAACTTCGTCAATTTCTTTCGCGTCACGCCCGACAACCGGATCCTGTTCGGCGGGCGCGCGCGGTTTGCCGCGTCGAACCCGCATTCCGACGCAAAGAGCGGGGCGATCCTGCGGCAGCAGATGGCCGCGGTGTTTCCCGAATTGGCCGACGTGCGCATCGACTACTGCTGGGGCGGAATGGTCGACATGACGGCCAACCGGCTGCCGCGCGCGGGCGAGCGCGACGGCGTTTACTACTCGATGGGCTATAGCGGCCACGGCACGCACATGGCCACGCTGATGGGCACGCTGATGGCGGAGATCATGGACGGACGCGCGGAACTGAACCCGTGGAAAGGTTTCGACTGGCCCGCGATTCCGGGCCACTTCGGCAAACCGTGGTTCCTTCCGTTCGTCGGCGCGTGGTATCGACTCAAGGACACTCTGCAATGAATTCCCCAGTTGTTCACCTGATGCAAGCCGGCAGGCTCGATCGCTTTTTCATCGACGGCGATTGGGTGCAGCCCGACGGCAGCGACCGGTTCGCGGTCGTCAGCCCGTCGACTGAAGACACGCTGTGCGAGATTCCGCTCGGCAGCGCGCGCGACGCCGACCGCGCGGTGCAGGCCGCGCGCCGCGCGTTCGAACGCTGGTCCGCGACGTCGCCGCAGGAACGCGCGGCGCTGCTCGATCGTGTGCATGCGCTGATGCTGGAGCGCGCCGAATTGTTCGCCACGGCGCTCGCGCTGGAGATGGGCGCGCCGATCGGCTATGCACGCGGCGCACACGTGCCGCTCGCGGCCGAACATATCCGCGTCGCACGCGACAACCTCGCGCGCTACCCGTTCGTCGAGCGGCGCGGGACGACCGCGGTCGCGCGCGAGCCGATCGGCGTGTGTGCGCTGATCACGCCGTGGAACTGGCCGATCTACCAGATCACCGCGAAGGTCGGGCCGGCGCTCGCCGCAGGCTGCACGGTGGTGCTGAAACCGAGCGAGCTGTCGCCGCTCAGCGCGCTGCTGTTCGCGGAAGTGATTGCCGACGCGGGCGTGCCCGCCGGCGTATTCAACCTCGTGAGCGGCAGCGGCGAAACGGTGGGCGCCGCGCTTTCGTCGCATCCGGAAGTCGACATGGTGTCGATCACCGGTTCGACGCGCGCCGGCGTGCTCGTCGCGCAGGCGGCCGCGCCGACCGTCAAGCGCGTCGCGCAGGAGCTGGGCGGCAAGTCGCCGAACCTCGTGTTGCCGGATGCCGATTTGCAGCGTGCGGTGCCGCCGGGCGTCGCCGCCGCGTTCCGGAACATGGGCCAGTCGTGCAGTGCGCCGACCCGCATGATCGTGCCGCGCGACGCGCTCGGCGAGGTCGAGGCGCTGGCCGTCGCGACCGCGCAAACGCTCGTCGTCGGCGATCCGTTCGACGAGGCGACGACGCACGGGCCGCTCGCCAATCGCGCGCAATTCCGACGGGTCGCGCAGATGATCGACGTGGGCATCGACGAACGCGCGAAGCTGATCGCCGGCGGCCCCGGCCGGCCCGCGGGTTTCGACAAGGGCTTCTATGCGCGGCCGACGATTTTCTCCGACGTGCGCACCGACATGGCAATCGCGCAGCAGGAGATCTTCGGGCCGGTCCTCGCGATCCTGCCTTACGACACCGTCGACGAAGCGATCGCCATCGCGAACGACACCGTGTACGGGCTCGGCGCGCACGTGCAGGGCACCGACATGGAGCGGGTGCGCACGGTGGCCGGACGCATCCGCGCGGGGCAGGTGCACCTGAACTATCCGGCATGGGATCCTCAAGCACCGTTCGGCGGATACAAGCAGTCGGGCAACGGCCGCGAGTACGGGATCGAAGGGATGGAGGAGTATATGGAAGTCAAGTCGATCGTCGGCTTTTACGATTGACGCAACCGCTGCCGCGATTCGCGCCGGCAGTACAGTGGGAAGCCCGCTACATTCCGAAGGTGCCGAAATTGGACAACCCCGTCATCTCCGACACATCGCTGCAAACGCATCACGCGCACTGGGCGAAGCTGCGTCGCGACCTGCATGCACATCCCGAGTTGCGATTCGAAGAACACCGGACGGCCGACGTCGTCGCCCGCGAGCTCGAGGCGCTCGGCTACGCGGTGTCGCGCGGGCTGGGCGGCACGGGCGTGGTCGCGAGCCTGCCCGGTGCGGACCCGCGTCGCGGCATCGTGCTGCGCGCCGATCTGGACGCATTGCCGATCCACGAAGCGAACGACTTCGCGCATGCGTCGTGCACGCACGGAATCATGCATGCGTGCGGCCATGACGGCCACACCGTGATGTTGCTCGGCGCCGCGCGCGTGCTGAAGACGCTGCCGCAGTTGCCGGGCACCGTCCATTTCGTGTTTCAGCCGGGCGAAGAGGGCGGCGCGGGCGCGCGCAGGATGATCGACGACGGCCTGTTCGAGCAATACCCGACGGAAGCGGTATTCGGCATGCACAACTGGCCCGGGTTGCCGGCCGGGCATTTCGGGTTGCGCACGGGCCCGATCATGGCCGCGGGCTCGCGCTTCAGGATCACGGTGACGGGCAAGGGCGCGCACGCGGCGCAGCCGCATCTGGGCATCGATCCGGTGCCGCTCGCATGCTCGATGGTGCTGCAGTGTCAGACCATCGCCGCGCGGCACAAGGATCCCGTCGACCCGGCGGTCATTTCCGTCTGCATGTTCCATGCGGGCACGACGGACAACGTGATTCCCGACACCGCCGAGCTACGCGGCACGATCCGCACGCTGTCGTCGGCATTGCAGCAGAAGCTGCAGCACGACGTCCGGCTCGCGTGCGAAGGGCTCGCGGGCGCCTACGGCGCGCAGGTCGACGTGGAGTTTTTTCAGTACTACCCGGCGACGGTCAACACGCCGGCCGAGACGGCGCTGTGCGAAGCGGTGATTCGCGACACGTTCGGCGACGAACGCCTGTCTGCCAACGTACCGCCGAACATGACGTCCGAAGACTTCGGCTTCATGCTGGAGGAGCGGCCGGGCGCTTACGTGCTGATCGGCAATGCGCAGGACGGCACGAGCGCACCGGCGCTGCATCATCCGAAATACGACTTCAACGACGACATCATTCCGGCCGGCGTCCGGTACTGGGTCGCGTTGGCGCAGCATTATTTCTCGCGATCGCCGTAATGCGTCGGGGCGGCGTTGACACCGGCTGACTTTGGGTCGATCGGGCGTCAGGTCCGGGAACGGCGTGCTTCCTGATCGTCGTGCACTCATGCCAGCCGGGGAGCGCCGTGCAATTTTTAGCCGCTTCGATGTCATCGCCGTGCATTTATATGATGTGCCGTGTCGCACAACGACACTATTTGAAAGGATTGCTGAATGAACCACGAACATGAAGTGAAGGAGCACGGCGCGACGTCGGCGCTTCGCTACCGCAGATTCACAGCGGCGGACGTCCCCGCCGCCCATGCTCTTTCCATGGCGCTTCGCTGGCCGTTCCGGGAGGAAGACTGGCAGTTTTCCGCGGAAACGTCGGTCGCGTTCGCGGCCGAGGAAAACGGCGAGGTCATCGGCACGGCGATGTGCTGGAAGTACGGTGCGGATCGCGCGGCAATCGGGCATGTGATCGTTTCCGACGCGCATCAGGGGCGAGGCATCGGCCGCAAACTGATGGAAACGCTGCTCGACGAACTGGGGCCGCGCATCACGTTTCTGCACGCGACGCCGGCCGGTCGGCCGCTCTACGAGAAACTGGGGTTCACCGTGTGCGGCTCGCTGAGCCAATATCAGGGGGACGTCGATCGGCCTGCCGCCGTTGTCGTGCCGGACGGCGAGCGGCTGCGTGCCGGATCGCCGGCCGACTGGCCGCGCCTGGTCGAACTCGACGCGCGTGCGTCCGGCCTCGAGCGCGAGGCGCTGTTGTCCGTGTTGCAGACGCGGGGCGAAAGCGTCGTGCTCGAACGCGACGGCGAGATCGTCGGGTTCTCGGTGCTGCGGCGCTTCGGCCGCGGTTACGTGATCGGTCCGGTGGCCGCGCCGCGTTCGAGCGACGATGCGCGTGCGAAGGCGCTGATCGGCTATTGGCTGACGAAACGAGACGGTGAATTCGTTCGTATCGATGTGCCTGACGGGAGCAGTTTGCCGGAGTGGTTGAGCGAACAGGGACTGAAACACGTGGATACCTGTTCGAAGATGGTTCGCAACGCGCCGGCCGCGGCACACGAGGGCGCGCCCCACCCGATAGTCGGACTGTACGGGCTCGTCAGTCAGGCCATGTTGTAGGCCATCGGCTGGATAGGCGATCTGGCGGCAGGCGGGAAAAACCGATTGTATCGACGCCGCCGCTTCGCTGCCCGACATCCGAATGCCGGGCCATCCGGTACGTGTTCCGCGCTGCCGCTGCGCGATCGCCGTCGCCGGCGGCGGCACGGCGATCGCGGCGAACCGGTCACGCGCGATGCCGGTTCAACCGCCTGGCGACCGCCTGCACTCCCGCACGGAGCATGAAGGCGCGGCATCGCGTTCAACGCAGCAGCGCGGCCGCGAAGGCGCGATACGTCCGCAGCGGGCGGCCGAGGATCGCGGTCAACCGCTCGACGTCGCCGGCATCCGGCACCATGCCGTCGCTCACGTAGCGTTCGGCCATCAGCCGCATTTCGTACGCCATCCATTTCGGCATGAACTGCGCCAGATTGCGTTCGAACGGTGTCGGATCGTCGCCGCCATAGGCAACGGCGCGGCCCAGCGTGTCCGACCAGATCGATGCCAGTTGTTCGCCCGTCAGCGTGTCGGGCCCGACGAGGTTGATGGTCTCGAGCGGCAGCTTGCCCGGCGCGTCGTTGCGGCGGATCAGCTCGATCGCCGCGACTTCCGCGATGTCGCGCACGTCGACCATCGCGACGCCCTTGCCGCCGATCGGCATCGGGTAGACGCCGTGGCCGACGATCACGTCCTTGACCATCGACTCGTTGT
Organism: Burkholderia anthina; assembly: GCF_001547525.1. Classification (GTDB taxonomy): domain Bacteria; phylum Pseudomonadota; class Gammaproteobacteria; order Burkholderiales; family Burkholderiaceae; genus Burkholderia; species Burkholderia semiarida. The sequence goes on along the minus strand of NZ_CM003769.1, from coordinate 73,357 downwards.
CCATGAAATACGCAGGCCGCAGGATCGTCGCGCTGAAGCCCATTCGCTCGATCATCCGCTCGGCGCCGGACTTCACCGCGAAGTGCGGCACGTTCACGAAGCGGTCGGCGTGGAGCACCGACAGATAGACGACGCGCTCGATACCGGCTTCGCGGGCGAGGTTCAGCGCGATCAGCGCCTGCGTGAATTCGTCGCCCGCCACGCCGTTGAGCAGGAACAGCGTGCGGACGCCGGAGAACGCCGTACGAAGCGCGTCGACGTCGAGCATGTCGCCCTGCGCGACGGTCACGGCCGCCGGAAAATCGGCCTTGGCGGGATCGCGCACCAGCACGCGCACGTCGGCGCCGCGATCGACGAGTTGATGGACGACCTGGCGGCCCACGCGGCCGGTGGCGCCGGTAACGAGAATGGTCATGATGTTCGCTCCTGAGATAACGATAGGGTTGACTGCCCACGTAAGTTAAGTGATCCACATTCGATCCGGAAGATGTGATAAATAGACGTCTCGTCTCACTGGTGGAACACATGGACCTGCTCGCACTCGCCGATTTCAATCTCGTCGCCCGCCATGGCAGTTTCGGGGAGGCCGCGCGGGTGGCCGATCGCCCGAAGGCGACGCTGTCGCGCCGCGTCGCGGAACTGGAGAACAGTCTGTCGCTGCGTCTGTTCGAGCGCGGCTCGCGCGGCGTGAAGCTCACGCAGGAAGGGCGCGCGCTCTACGAGCGGACAGGCGCGCTGCTCGCGGAACTCGCCGACAGCGCGTCGGCCATTGCAGCGGGAAGCGAACGGCCGCGTGGCCGGCTGCGCATCAGCGCGCCGATGGTCTTTTCCCAGTTCGCGATGGGGCGGCTCGTGGCGACGTTCGCGCTGAAATACCCTGACGTCCGGCTGGAGGTGACGACCGAAGACCGGCCCGTCGACATGATCGAGGAGGGCTACGACCTCGTGATCCGCGTGAACCCGGCCGCTGACGAAAGCCTGATCGGGCGCGTGTTCCTGCGCGACCGGCTGGTCGTCGTCGCGCGGCCCGAGCTGGCGCGGCCGAGCGGCGACGCGCCCGCACCGGCCGTGGTTCGCGGCACAAGCGACGGCCCTGCGGCATGGGAGGTCGCGGGCCCGGACGGTACGGCGCGCATACCGGTCGAACCCGTGGCGCGGCTGTCGTCGCTGAGCATGGTGCGCGATACGGTCCGCCTCGGCCTGGGCGCCGCGTGCCTGCCGGTGTCGCTCGTGAGCCGCGACCTGGCGGCCGGCACACTCGTCAGTTGGGGCGACGTGCCGGGGCCCGACATCGCGCTGTGGGCGTTGTATCCGTCCAGACGATTGTTGAGCGCGCGCGTTTCCGCGTTTCTCGATCACCTGAAGGAGGCGTTTCCTTCAGGCAAGCCGGAAGAACTGGCTGCGTATATCGAACCGGGGCAGTGAAACGGTCGCGGCAGCGCACGCGCGTCGCGATGTCGTGAGCCGGATGCCGTCGCCCTTTCGGAATCGAACCGGCGCTTTCACGCCGGCTGCGCGACCGGCTCCGCCTGCGCACGGCACACACGATTCCTGCCTTCGCGCTTCGCGCGATAGAGCGCCATGTCCGCCTGATGCGACAGCGCGTGCACGGTTGTGGGGCGTGCGCGATGGCCGGTCGCGCAGCCGATGCTGACGGTAAAGGGCGGCACCGCATCCGCAAACCCGTCGAGCCGGTTGCGTTCCACCTCGCGGCGAATCGCCTCCGCGACCTGCGCCGCGCCGGTTTCGTCCGTATCGGGCAACACCGCGACGAATTCCTCGCCGCCGTAGCGCGCGGCGAGGTCGCCGCGCCGCCGCGTATGCGCGCGGATGCATTCGGCGAGAAAGCGCAGCGCGGTGTCGCCCACCGCGTGGCCGTGCCGGTCGTTGTACTGCTTGAAGTGATCGGCGTCGATGAACAGCAGCGAGAGACTGCCGTCGCCGCCCCGTTGCAGCCGCTCCCATTCGTCGGCCAGCGCGGTATCGAGCGCGCGGCGATTGTGCAGCCCCGTGAGCGGATCGGTCCGCGTGAGCTCGGTCAGCAGCGTCTGCTTGCGAAGGTTGTCGCGCAACGCGAACGCCAGCAGCCAGACCACCGCGCAGAACAGCGTGCTGATCACGATGGCCGACACGCCGACCGTCCACGACAGGCGACGGATGCCGGCCAGCACGTCGTGTTCGGCCGGCGCGACGACCGCGATCAGCGGCGTGCCCGGTATCCGCTGGTACGTATACAAGCGCACGACGCCGTCGATGCTCGAACGGGCGGGATAGAAGCCCGATTCGCTGTTCACCATCCGCTTGAACGATTTCGAGCGACGCAGGAGGTTCATCTGGCCGTCGTTCAACGACGGGTTTCTCGCGAGGATCGTGCCGTCCGCGCGCACGATCGCGCTGACGCCGTTCGGGCCGACGTCGAGCCGGGACAGGAGCTGCTCGAAGTAAGCGAGATCGATCGCGACGACCGCGATCCCGTCGAACGCATGATCCGGCCGCTCGATGCGCCGCGACAGCGCGATGGATTCCTTGCCGTCGCGCGAGCGTGCGCGATAAGGCTGGGACACGTAGAGGCCGACGTTGTCCGCATCGCGATGGACCTTGAAGTAGTCGCGATCGCCGAAGTCCCACTGCCGGGTCGTGCCGCAGCACCCGTCGATCAGCCGGCCGCGCCTGTCGGTCACGCCCATGCCGGTCACGTATTGCGCCGCGGTGCGCTCGAACAGCAGGTCGTGCCGCAACCCCGCGTCCATGCGCTGCACGGCCGGTTGCCCGAGATTGGCAGCCAGCGCGATCAGCGCGTTGTTCGACGTTTCGACCGTCCGCGCGATCTGGCTCGCGAGCACGGCCGCGACGTTGCGCGACGTCTCGTGCGCGTGCACGACGACTTCGCTGCGCGCGGCCCACAGCGTCACCGCGCTGATCCCGAGCGCCGCGAGCGACATCAGCGTGCCCAGCGCGCCGACGACGAGCGGGTGGCGTCCGGCCCAGTCGGCGATTTTCTCGATCGAAGTGAAGGCGGGCATGCTCGCGTGCGTGTTCCGATTCCGGCTGCAATTGCGCCGGGCAAATCCGGGTTAACGGCACGGGTAACGGAAAATCGAGGCCGACATGGCCGCCGGCGGACGGCCGCGGCATCGCGAGACGCGGCGGCGCGTGCGGCCACTCCCGGAGCGGTGGAGATTCCGGTCGATTGATAACCATATCGCATCAATCATTCCGAAAATCGCACTTATCGTTTCATCAATACCGCGCCAACATGCCGGAAAACGACAATCGACCCGCCCCTCCCGCGTATTCCAGGATTTTCAGGAGACACCCCGATGCATCCCTCGTCCAGCCTTCCGGCCGAACGTTCGAAGGCCGCCGCGATCTTTCGCGTCACGGCCGGCAATTTTCTCGAGCAGTTCGACTTCTTCCTGTTCGGCTTCTACGCCACGCAGATCGCCAACGTCTTCTTTCCCGCGCAAAGCGAATTCGCGTCGTTGATGATGACCTTCGCCGTGTTCGGCGCCGGCTTCCTGATGCGGCCGCTGGGCGCCATCGTGCTGGGCGCGTACATCGACGAGGTCGGCCGCCGCAAGGGCCTGATCGTCACGCTGTCCATCATGGCGAGCGGCACCATCCTGATCGCGTTCGTGCCGGGCTACGCGACGATCGGCCTGCTGGCTCCGGTGCTCGTGCTGATCGGCCGGCTGCTGCAGGGCTTCTCCGCGGGCGCCGAACTCGGCGGCGTGTCGGTCTATCTCGCCGAGCTGGCGACGCCGGGCCGCAAGGGCTTCTTCACGAGCTGGCAATCGGCGAGCCAACAGGTGGCGATCGTCGTTGCCGCGGGCCTCGGCTTCGCACTCAATCAGTCGCTGAGCGTGGCGCAGATCGCCACCTGGGGATGGCGCGTGCCGTTCTTCGTCGGCTGCATGATCGTGCCGTTCATCTTCATGCTGCGCCGCAACCTGGAGGAAACCCGGGAATTCAAGGCGCGCAAGCATCGCCCGGGCATGAAGGAAGTGTTCGGCACGCTGGTCCAGAACTGGGGCGTCGTGATCGCCGGCATGATGCTGGTCGCGATGACCACCACGAGCTTCTACCTGATCACCGTCTATGCACCGACCTTCGGCAAGACGGTGCTGCATCTGAGCACCGCCGACAGCCTGCTCGTGACGCTCTGCGTCGGCGTGTCGAACTTCGTGTGGCTGCCGATCGGCGGGGCGCTGTCCGACCGGATCGGCCGCCGGCCGCTGTTGGTCGGCATGACGATGCTTGCCGTCGTGACCGCCTACCCGGCGCTGTCGTTCCTCGCTCACGCGCCGTCGTTCGCGAACATGCTGCTCGTCCTGCTCTGGCTGTCGTTCATGTACGGCATCTATAACGGTGCGATGGTCGTCGCGCTCACCGAAGTGATGCCGGTGCAGGTGCGCGTCGCGGGCTTCTCGCTCGCGTACAGCCTCGCGACGGCCGTGTTCGGCGGCTTCACGCCGGCCATTTCGACCGGGCTCATTCACATGACGGGCGACAAGGCCGCACCGGGCTACTGGATGAGCTTCGCCGCGGTGTGCGCGCTGCTCGCGACGTTCGCGCTCTATCGTCGCCACGCGGCGACGTTGACGCCCGCGCATTGATGTCCCGCTCATCCGGAACGTTCACTCGTACCCACGAATCCGCACGACCACGACCATGAGAAATCCGCTTCTGAAATTCTGCGCGACCGCGCTCGTCGCCACCGCGGCGGTGGCGGCCAACGTCCACAACGTACAGGCCGCCGAACTGCACGTGATGAGCTCGGGCGGCTTCACCGCCGCCTACAAGGTGCTCGGCCCCCGGTTCGCGTCCACGTCGGGCAACACGCTCGCGACCGCGCTCGGCCCGTCGATGGGCAAGTCGCCCGAAGCGATTCCGAACCGGCTCGCGCGCGGCGAGCCCGCCGACGCCGTCATCATGGTCGGCTACGCGCTGGACGATCTGATCAAGCAAGGCAAGGTCATCCCCGAATCCCGCGTCGAGCTGGCCGATTCGCGCATCGGCATGGTCGTGCGCGACGGCGCGGCGAAGCCCGACATCAGCACCGCCGAAGGCCTCAAGCAGGTGCTGCTGCACGCGAAATCGATCGCCTATTCGGACAGCGCGAGCGGCGTGTACGTCGAGCGCGAGCTGTTCAGGAAGCTCGGCATCGAGGAGCAGGTGAAGTCGAAGGCGAAGATGATTCCGCGGATTCCGGTGGCGTCGGTCGTCGCGAACGGCGACTACGAAATCGGCTTCCAGCAGGTCAGCGAGCTGCTGCCCGTCAAGGGCGCGACCTTCGTCGGCAAGATTCCCGAATCGCTGCAGTCCGTCACGCGCTTCGCCGCCGGCATCCCGGTCGGCGCGCAGCACCCGCGGGAAGCGAAGGCGCTGCTCGACTATCTTGCGTCGCCCGACGTGCAGGCCGACGTGAAAGCGACCGGCCTGGATTCCGTTTCCGCACATTGAGCCCGATCGACGGAAGGCTTGGCGTCAGACCGCCTTCCCGTCACCGCCGCCGTTCGCGGCGGCACCGTCTTCATCGGCCGCGTCCGCCGATGCCGGCCCGGCCACGGCGAGCCGCCGCACCAGCCGCGTACGATCGCACGCGCCTTCCCACGACGACACGAAAATTACCGCGCATGCATTGCTGATCACGCTGGTCAGCGCGCGCGCCTCCGACATGAAGCGATCGATGCCGACCAGCAGCGCCACGCCGGCGACGGGCAGGTCGGGCATCACGGCAAGCGTCGCGACCAGCGCCACGAGCCCGCTGCCGGACACGCCGGCCGCTCCCTTGGACGTGAGCAGCATGATCGCGAGCATCGTCGCGATCTGCGGCGCGGAAAGCGGGATGTCGCACGCCTGCGCGATGAACAATGCCGCGAGCGTCAGATAGATCGCGGTACCGTCCAGATTGAACGAATAGCCGGCCGGCAGCACGAGCCCCACCACGCCCTTGTCGCAGCCGAGCGCTTCCAGCTTGACGATCAGGCGCGGCAGGACCGGCTCCGTGGACGACGTCGCGAGGACGATCAGCAATTCCTCGCGCAGGTAGCGCAGGAGCCGCCACAGCGCGAAGCCGTGCAGCCGCGCGAGCGGCGCGAGCACCAGCGCGACGAACAGCACGCAGGCCACGTAGAAGCACACCATCAGCTTCGCGAGCGAGCCGACCGAGCCGATGCCGAAGCGGCCCACCGTGAACGCCATCGCGCCGAATGCGCCGAGCGGCGCGAGCCGCATGATCATCGCCAGCACGCGAAAGACGACCTGGGCGATGCCGTCGATCAGCGCAAGAACGGGCCGGCCGGCGCGCGGGTGCGCATTCAGCGAGAAACCGAACAACAGCGACAGCAGCAGCACCGGCAATACTTCGCCGGTCGCGAATGCGCCGAGCATCGTGTCCGGAATCACGCCGAGCGCGAACGCCACGAGGCTGCGTGGCTCCGCATGCCTCGCATACGGCGCCAGGATGCTCGCATCCAGATGATGGACGTCGATGTGCATGCCGGCGCCCGGTTGCAGCACGTACGCGGCGGCGAGCCCGAACGCGAGCGCGGCGGCCGTCAACAGATAGAAGAGGGCGAGCGCCCGCACGATCGTGCGGCCGATGGCCCGCCCGTCCGACAACGACGTGATGCCCGACACGATCGTGCAAAAGACGATCGGGGCGATGGTCATCTTCACGAGCGCGACGAACGCGTCGCTGAGCGGCTTGAACATCGCGCCTGCGGCCGGCCACGCGTGACCGATGCCGATGCCGAGCATCATCGCGAGCAGGACCTGCACGTAGAGCGATTTGAACAGCCGGGCCCACCTCACGATGCCGTCTTCCTTCCTTTGCGTGCCGTCGTCGTCATGCCGATGTGCCGTTGCCGGCGGCGCCCCCGCGCTTCGCGTCGACGATCATCCGGTGAAACGCCTCGGCGGCCGGCGTCAGCGAGCGCCCGCGCCGTTTGACGATGCCCACGCGCCGTTTCACGGCCGGCTCGACGAGCGGCACGCTCGTGAGGACAGGATGGTCATGCCCCGGCATCGCCATCGACGGCACCGCGGCGACGCCGAGCCCCGCCTCGATCAGGCCGAGCAGGGTCGTGACGTGGCGCGCCTCGCACACGCTCGGCTTACGCGGCGCGACGGCCGCCAGCGCCTGGTCGAGCAGCAGGCGGTTACCGGAGGTCTTGTCCACCGACACGTAATCGTGCTCGTAGAGTTCGCTCCAGGTCACGCGCTTCCGGCGCGCGAGCGGGTGGTCGCGACGACAGGCGGCGACGAACCGTTCCTGGAGCAACACCTTGAACTCGATCTCGGCCTCCTGGCTGCCGAGGAAGCTCACGCCGAAATCCGCCTCGCCGCTGATGACGGCGCCGAGCACGTCGTTCGCGCCGGCGTCGAGCAGTTTCACCCGGATGCGCGGAAAGCGCTGATGATAGCGGGCGATGATGGGCGGCAGGAAGTAGTAGGCGACCGACGGCACGCAGGCGATCGTCACATGGCCCAGGCGGCTCGACGACACGTCGCGGATGCCGAGCAGCGCGGCGTCGAGATCGTCGAGCAGTTGTTCGGCGCTCTGCGCGAACACGCGGCCGACGGTGGTGAGCGCGACGCGGCGCGTGGTGCGCTCGAAGAGCCGCACGCCGAGCGCGTCTTCGAGCTTGTCGATCCGGCGGCTCAACGCAGGCTGGGAAAGGTTGACCGCATCGGCGGCCTTGCGGAAACTGCCCGTTTCCACCACCGCGCGAAACGCCTGCAAGTCCGTCAAATCGAAGTTGATGCTCACGGGTGAATCTCCGCCACTCAGGATGCGCAGCATTTTGCATGATTCCGCCGGCATCATGCGTGCGGCGTCGCCCGTGCGGCGGCGATCGCGCCGCGCGGTGCGCCGCCGGGTCGGTCACGATGCCGAGGGCCGCGCCGCGAATCGATCGTTCCGAGCCCCTTCCTGATGTACCGTATCGCTTTTGGCCGGGCAATGCTTCAGCGCGGCGCCGGCCATTCGGGCGAGCCGCTCTCTTCAACGGATTCCAGCATGCGCATTCCACCGCTCAAGGCCATCATCGCGTTCGAAAGCGTCGCCCGGACCAAAAGCGTCAACCGCGCGGCGGAAGAGCTCGGCCTGACCGCGTCCGCCGTGAGCCATCAGCTCAGCAACCTCGAATCGCAGATCGGTCAGCCGCTGTTTCAGCGCGCCGGGCGCGGCCTCGTCCTCACGCCGACCGGCGAGCGCTATCTGGCCGACGTCACCGGCTCACTGGCCGACCTGAGCCGCGCGACCGAGCGCGCGTCGAGCCGCACGGAAGTCGATATCCTGCGCGTGCATTCGAGCCCGAGCTTCGGGCTGATGTGGCTGCTGCCACGACTGTCGTCGTTCCAGGAGGCGAACGGCGATATCCAGCTGAACCTCGCGTGCTCATACGAAAACGTGTCGTTCTCGAACGGCTTCTACGACATCGACGTCCGGCACGGCTACGGCAACTGGGACAATCTCGAGGTCCGGACCGTGCGCGGCGAGTTCATCGCGCCGCTCGCGTCGCCGCGCTATCTCGAACGGCATCCGGTGAACGCGCCGGAAGACCTGCTCGCGCATCGTCTGATCTATTCCGAAACGCCGCTGGTCCAGTGGAAACAGTGGTTCGGGCGGACCGGCGTCCCGCTTGCGGCCCAGAAGACCTTCGATTTTTCGTTCGATCGTTCGTACATGTCGCTCGAAACCGCCGCGCTCGGCCTCGGCATCGCGCTCGAAAGCCTGATGCTCGCGTCGGTGAAGATCCGCGAAGGGCTGCTGGTGCCGGTCTTCGGCACGGCCCACGCGGTCGAAGTCGGCGCGCATCATCTCGTATACCCGCGGCAGAACGCGGAACTGCCGCGCGTGAAGCGCTTCCTTGCCTGGATCGAGCGGGAGGTCGCCGCTCACGAGCGGGCGGATTGAACGACACGTCCGGCGGCGTGCCCCCGATATTGCGGTGCAGCACCGGCAGCCGGCCGATATCTGAAATTTTCTCAACTATGGCTGAACGTTTCCGCGTTGATGCGGGTGCCCGGTGAGCCGACACTCCGGACAACACATCAACACAGGAGACAAGCGATGTTGCTCGACAACCAGGCCATCATCGTGACCGGCGCCGCGTCGCCACGCGGTATCGGCAAGGCGACGGCCCGCGCGCTGGCCGCGCAGGGCGCGCGCGTGGCGATCCTCGACCTTCGCCGCGAAGACGCGGAAGCGGCCGCCGCCGAACTCGGCCGCGACCATCTCGGCCTCGCATGCGACGTCACCGACCGCGACGCATGCGTGGCGGCCGCCCGCGCGGCGCTGGAGCGCTTCGGCCGCATCGACGGCCTCGTGAACAACGCCGGCATCACGCAGCCCGTGCGCACGCTGGATATCTCGGCGCGCGATTTCGATGCGATCGTCGACGTGAACCTGCGCGGCACGCTGTACATGTCGCAAGCGGTGCTGCCCGCGATGAAGGCGCAGCGCGGCGGCAGCATCGTCTGCATGTCGTCGGTCTCCGCGCAACGCGGCGGCGGCATTTTCGGCGGGCCGCACTACAGCGCCGCCAAGGCCGGCGTGCTCGGCCTCGCGAAGGCGATGGCGCGCGAATTCGGCGCCGACCGTATCCGCGTCAATTCGATCGCGCCCGGCCTGATCCAGACCGACATCACCGGCGACAAGCTGACGCCCGACATGCGCGAGGACATCATCAAGGGCATTCCGCTCGGCCGGCTCGGCGATGCCGCCGATGTCGCCAATGCGTGCCTGTTCCTGCTGAGCGACCTGTCGAGCTACCTGACGGGCGTCACGCTCGACGTCAATGGCGGGATGCTGATTCACTGAGAACGGCGTCGCCCGATAAGTGGCGCCGACCATTATGCACCCGGGACAACCCGGGGCCATGGCAGGAGACAGACATGAGAGCAAAGTACCCCGCATCGCCGGTTCAGGGCGAGACGCTGCAACGGGACGACGCGCAGACCTTCGAGACCGCCACGTACGCGAAGGTGGCGCGCAGGCTGATCCCGTTCCTGATGTTGTGCTACCTCGGCGCGTATCTCGACCGCGTCAACGTCGGGTTCGCGAAATTGCAAATGCTCAACGACCTGCGTTTCAGCGAGGCCGTCTACGGCATGGGCGCGGGCATCTTCTTCCTCGGCTATTTCATGTTCGAGGTGCCGAGCAACCTGATCCTGCATCGCGTCGGCGCGCGCCGCTGGCTCGCGCGCATCATGCTGACGTGGGCGGTGATCTCGGCGAGCTTCGTGTTCGTCAAGTCGCCCACCGCGTTCTACGCGCTGCGGTTTCTGCTCGGCGTCGCCGAAGCGGGCTTTGCGCCGGGCGTGATCCTGTACCTCACGTACTGGTTCCCGTCCGCGCGGCGCGCGAAGGCGCTGTCGCTGTTCTTCATGGCGATTCCGCTCGCCGGGATCGTCGGCGGGCCGCTGTCGGGCGCGATCATGCATGCGCTGCACGGCGCAATGTCGCTGGCCGGCTGGAAGTGGTTGTTCCTGCTCGAGGCGCTGCCGTCGTTCGTGCTGGGCTTCGCGATCCTGCTGTATCTCGACGACGGCATCGCCGGCGCGACATGGCTGACCGACGCCGAAAAGGCCTTGCTCGCACGCAACGTATCGGCCGACGCCGAGCACACCACTGCCCATGCATCGATCCGTACGTTCGTCGCGGACCGTCGCCTCTGGCTGATGGCGGCGATCTACTTCTGCGTCGTGCTCGGGCAATACGGCCTCACGTTCTGGCTGCCGACGATCATCCGCAAGGCGGGCGTGGCCGATCCGCTGTGGGTCGGCCTGCTGACCGCGATTCCGTATGCCTGCGCGATCGTCGCGCTGCCGCTGATCGGCATCAGCGCGGATCGCCGCCGCGAGCGCCGTTTCCATCTCGCGGTGCCGATGCTGGTCGCGGCGGCGGGCTTTGCGACGTTGCCGATGCTCGGTAGCGTCGGCGCGTCGATCGTGTGCCTGAGTATCGCGTCCGCCGGCATCCTCGCGTCGTCGTCGCAGTTCTGGTCGCTGCCCACCGCATTGCTGGGCGGGATGTCGGCGGCAGCCGGCATCGCCGCGGTCAACTGCTTTGCCAACCTCGCGGGTTTCTTCTCGCCGGCGATCGTCGGCTGGCTGAACGACCTGACCGGCAAGTCGACCGCGGGACTCGTGTTCATCTCCATCGCGATCACGGCCGGCGCGCTGCTGGTGTTCCTCGTGCCCCGATCCGTCAACCGCTGATTCGATTCGTATTCCTTCCCACCTGATACTGGAGATATCGATGGATACCGAAACCATTCATGAACCGGTCACGCTCGCCGAGCGCGCGTACCGCATCCGAAGAAATGCCGTGCTGATGGGCGAAGTGCAGGGGCAGGGCTATGTCGGCCAGGCGCTCGACATCGCCGACGTGCTGGCCGTCGCGTATTTCGGCGCGATGCGCTATCGCGCCGACGATCCCGAATGGGAAGGGCGCGACCGCTTCCTGCTGTCGAACGGGCACTACGCGATCGCGCTGTACGCGGCGCTGTTCGAAGCTGGCATCCTGCCGGCCGCTGAACTCGAAACCTATGGCAGCGACGACAGTCGCCTGCCGATGTCCGGCATGGCGAGCTACACGCCCGGCATGGAAATGTCCGGCGGCTCGCTCGGGCAGGGGCTGACGATCGCGGTCGGCCGTTGTCTCGGCCTGAAGCGCAAGGGCTCGGATGCGTTCGTCTATACGTTGTTCTCAGACGGCGAGCTCGACGAAGGCGCGATCTGGGAAGGGCTGATGTCGGCCGCGCACTGGAAGCTCGACAACCTGATCGCGATCGTCGACGTGAACAACCAGCAGGCCGACGGCCCGTCGACCCAGATCATGGCGTTCGAGCCGCTGGTCGACAAGCTCGAGGCGTTCGGCTGGTACGTGCAACGCGTGGACGGCAACGACATCGATGCGGTCAAGCGCGCGTTCGACCACGCGCGCCTGCATCACGCGCCGCAGCCGCGCATCATCGTCTGCGACACGAGGATGGGGTGCGGCGTGCCGTTCCTCGAAGCACGCGAGAAAAGCCATTTCATCCGGGTCGATGCGCACGAGTGGCAACTCGCGCTCGACGCACTCGAAGCAGGGAGACACGCATGAGCACCGTCGACAACAAGCCGCGCCTGAAGACCTCGGCGATGATCGCCTCCATCGCGGCGGAAGGGCAGGCGACCCGCGCCGCGCCGTTCGGCCATGCGCTGACCGAACTCGCACGCACGAACGGCAACGTGATCGGCATGACGGCCGATCTCGGCAAATACACCGACCTGCACATCTTCGCGAAGGCATTTCCCGAGCGTTACTACCAGATGGGCATGGCGGAGCAATTGCTGATGGGCGCCGCGGCCGGGTTTGCGCACGAAGGCGCGCAGCCGTTCGTCACGACCTATGCGGTGTTTGCAACGCGCCGCGCGTACGACTTCATTCATCAGGCGATTGCCGAGGACAATCTCGATGTGAAGCTCGTCTGCGCGCTGCCGGGGCTCACGACCGGCTACGGGCCGAGCCATCAGGCCGCCGAGGATCTCGCGCTGATGCGCGCGATGCCCAACATGACCGTGATCGATCCGTGCGACGCGCTGGACATCGAGCAGATGGTGCCGGCCATCGCCGCGCACAACGGGCCGGTGTATGCCCGTCTGCTGCGCGGCAACGTGCCGGCCGTGCTCGACGAATACGATTACCGTTTCGAACTCGGCAAGGCCAAGCTGCTGCGCGACGGCAACGACGTCCTGCTGATCTCGTCCGGCATCATGACGATGCGCGCGCTCGAGGTCGCGAAGGCGCTCGAAGCCGACCGCGTCGACGTCGCCGTGCTGCACGTACCGACGATCAAGCCGCTCGACACGGCGACCATCGTCCGCGAGGCCGCGCGCAAAGGGCGCATGGTCATCGTCGCGGAGAACCATACGGCGATCGGCGGGCTTGGCGAAGCGGTGGCGACCGCGTTGCTCGGGGCCGGTGTTACCGTACCATTTCGGCAGATCGCACTGCCGGATGCGTATCTCGCAGCGGGCGCGTTGCCGACGTTGCACGAGCGGTACGGGATCTCGGTCGGCGCGATGCGAGCGACTATCAGGTCGTGGCTCGGATGATCGGCCGACCGTCCTGGCGTCGCGTGCGCCGTTCGCGATCCGAATCGCTGCTTGACCCGGCTCGATTACGTCTGACATACCGGTCCGACACGACGGACCGTCGCTGGATCCACGCGACGGCGAGTTCGAGCGCCTGGTCGCATGCTTCGCGGGTATCGGCGAAGTCGCCGTCGACGCCGAGCGTCCGGGTTTCCCCGTCGCGATCCGTGAGGATCGCCGCCGCCGAGTAGCGGCCCGTCTCCGTGTCGGTCACCACGGCCCGGACCTCATATCCGCCATGTTCGAGCGTCCTGTTGGTATGCATCGGGTGCCTCCTGCAGGAAAATTGGACAGGTGTGACGACGCGCTGGCGCCGCCGCGAAAGCGGGGCGCCAGCACTTCATGCCGCGAGCGCAAGCGCGGGATGCCGGCAAGCGTCGCGGGTCGCGCCGGTCGATGAAACGCGGCCGGCGCGTCCGCTTATGCCGCCGTCACCTGGATGCGCCGCGGCTTCGCTTCTTCGCGCCGCGGGATGCTCAGTTTCAGCACGCCGTCGCGCAGTTGCGCGTCGATGCGCGACACGTCGAAGTCCGGGCTGAGCGTAAAGGCGCGCGAGAAGTGCGGATGCTGCACTTCGCCGTGCTGCAGGCGCAGCCCCGGTGGCGTCGGAATGACGGCCTCCGCTTCGATCGCAAGGCTGCCGTCATGCACGCGGACGTCGAGCTTTTCGCGCGGCACGCCCGGCAAGTCCGCGTACAACGTGATGCCGTGCGTATCCTCGACGATGTCGACGGCTGGCGCAATCCGCGTGCGCGGCGTGTCGCGCTGAGCCGGTTCGCGGCTCGTCACGGCCGTCCCGGTATCGGCCGAACGGGTCGTCAATTCAGTCGTGTTGGTGTCACTCATGATGTCCTCCGTCATGCGTTCGTGACGTTGCGCTGTTGTTTACTGGACGGTAATCGCCCGCGGCTTCGATGCTTCCGACTTGCCGACGGTGATCGTCAGGCAGCCGTTCGTATAGCGGGCCTCGATCTTGTCGGGGTCCGCATGCGGCGGGAGTTCGACCACGCGGCGGAACGCGCCCATGAACCGCTCGTTCGCGTAGACGCGCCGCTCGTCGTCGGCCGTGGCGCCGTCCGGGGGCGTGCGCTCGCCGCTGATCGTCAGCAGCCGGCGATCGACCGAGATGTCGATCTTCGCGGGGTCGAGACCCGGCGCGAACGCGACGATCTCGACCGTATCGTCGGTGCTGCCGATATTGACCGGTGGAAACGCACCGGGCCGCGGGGCGCGCAGGCTGGCCGGAAAACCCGTGAACATGCCGGCCATCTGCCGTTGCAGGCGGTCGAATTCCGCCAGCAGATCGGAGGGGAAGAAGATATCGCTCATGACTCGCTCCTGTTGTACCCCTGCGGGGGATGAACCGGACCACGCGCTCCAGTTCGTCCATCCGCGATGAGGGTCGCTGACTAACAAATCGAAACACGCAGCGCGTAAACCGCGACTGCCTTGAGCGATACCTAAAATAGGATGCGTCGAGCGAATTTCAAGAGGGGAGCGCACGCGATCCGCATGTAGTCGGTCACGTGGCGCGTAGCCGGCTCGCTGCCGCGCATTGGCGGCTGGTGGAGAGAGGGGACACGGAGAGGAAGAAAAGGCGGAATTTGCAACGCATGCGAATAGACGCGGCGGCGTGGCTACGCCGTCGCGCCGGTTTCGTGCGCTCAACGCGCCGGGCCCGACGGCGGCTTCACTTCGGAGAGGTCGTCCTCGCGAACCTCGGCCTGACGCACCGTGGTACCGTCGTCGCCGGTTTCTGAAATATCGGTTTCGAAGGTCGACTGCCCGTCGTCGGGTTTCTGGGCAGGTTTCGCGTCGCCGTCCTGTTTGTCCGGCTGTTGCTGTTGACGTGTCATTTTGCGCTCCTTGTCGCAACGGGGAATGTTGCGCACCTTGCAGTGAGCAAGGCGCGGGCCACGCGCATGCGGATCCCGACCCGAGCGGTACGGCCCCATTCGTTGTCGCCGAAAATTGACGCCGCTGGTCCAGGGACTGCTGCCGGCGATTACGTCCATCGTGGAGGTCGGGTCGCGCCTGCTCCTTTCCGGCCACGCGGCGCGAGCCGCACGGCGATCACCGCGGCCCGCCGCCACCGCGCGGGCTATTGCGCCCCCGTCGTCCGCATCCGCTTCGTATTCGGCAACGGCGCGTGCTGCATCGGCCCCTTGACGAGTTCGCTCATCGCGTCGCGGATCCAGCGGTTGGCCGGCTCGTGATGAAAGCGCGGATGCCAGTGCAGATAAAGCTCGTACGTGGGGGCGGCAGTCAGATCGCGGTGCTGGCAGGGCTGCGGCATCGCTTCTAGCGTACGAACGGCGCGCACCGGCCTGCGCGCGTGCCGATCCGGACAGTATCGTCACGACGATCCGCGAACGAATCGCCGTGTACGACATCACGCCGGAGCCATGCTTTACGCGTCTTTCAGCCAGGGCATTTCCACGGGCGACACGACCAGTTGCCGGAATTCGCGTTTCAGATCGAAGATAAATCCGACCAGGATCATCGAGTCGGCGTAAGGAATCGGAAAGACCTGCGGATTTTCCGGTGTACGCAGCGGGCGCTCCGGCGTGTCCGCCGTCGCCGCGGCGTTTTCGCGAACGCTTTCCAGGTCGTCTGCCATGGCCGGGCCGCCGACTTTCAGCACGCGGCTACGCAGGTCGCTGAAGGGTTCGATGCGCGCGGCGTCTTCGTGGTACTCGGGCACTTCATAAACGAACCAGGACATTGTCGTCTCCCATGAGAAGGGGCGCTATTCTAACGCTACGCGAGAATCCACCGAAAATGGAGGCCGCCCACTTCTCCAGGCATGTCTACGCGCCCTGCGAAGTCATCGCATCTCAGGCGGATCGCGGCAATGTCACGCTTCGGATAACGCCTGATGCGCCGCGCGAACAACCGCGTCGACCGTAATGTCGAACTTCCCGTACACGTCCTTGATTTTCCCGGACTCGCCAAAGCTGTGCATTCCGACGAACCGGCCTTGCGGACCGATGTACCGCTCCCATCCCAGTTCGACGGCCGCCTCGACCGCGACTCTCGCAGGAGACGTGCCGAGCACGGCCCGTTGATAATCGCGTGACTGTTCCTCGAAGAGCAGGCGGCACGGCATCGATACAACGGCCGTCGGCACTCCTTCCTGTTGCAGGATGTCGCGTGCCTGGACGGCGAGGTCGACCTCCGAACCTGTCGCGAGCAGCGTGAGTCGGCGCGGCCCGCCCTCGGCCTCCCGCAAGATATAGGCGCCCCGCGCCGACTTGTTTTCGTTTCCAGGCTCGTTGCGCAGAAGCGGCACCGGCTGGCGCGACAATGCGAGGAGTGCAGCCCGGCGGGGCTGTTCGAGAATCAGCTCCCAACATTCTGCCGTTTCGACCGGATCGGCCGGCCGGTAGACGGCGAGTTGGGGAATGGCCCGAAGGGCGGCAAGGTGTTCGACGGGTTGATGAGTCGGGCCATCTTCTCCGAGACCGATGGAATCGTGCGTCATCACGAAGATGGATCGCACCCGCATCATCGCGCTCAACCGGATCGCCGGACGGCAGTAATCCGAAAAACACAGGAAGGTGCCACCGTACGGAATGAGGCCTCCATGAAGCGCGATGCCGTTCATGGCCGCGGCCATGCCGTGTTCGCGCACGCCGTAGTGGAGGTATGAACCTTTGAACCGGCCGGGGTCGATCGCGATCTGGTTCTTCGTCCTCGTATTGTTGGACTGCGTCAGATCCGCGGAGCCGCCCAGCAATTCCGGAATCGCGTCGACGAGATGATCGAGCACCGCACCGCTGGCCTTGCGGGTGGCCATTGCACTGCCACTGGCAATAAATGCCTGCCGTGCCGCCGCGATCGCCGCCTGCCAGTTATCCGGGAGCTTTCCGGCATTGCGCCGGTCGAATTCGGTGCGTAGCGCCTGCGGCGCCCGGCGGACACGCTCATCCCACGCGAGTCTCGTCTTGCGGCCGCGCGCGCCGATCTCCCGCCATGCTTTCAGCAAGTCATCCGGGATTTCAAACGGCGGCGAATGCCAATCGAGGGCCTGGCGTGCGCCCGCGATTTCATCCTCGCCCGGCGCATCGCTATGGGCTTTCTCGGTTCCAGCCTTCGTCGGAAAGCCGAACCCGATGATCGTCTTGCATGCGATCAGGGTCGGCCGGTCAGGCGTTGCGCGGGCGGTCGCGATAGCGTTCCGGATCGCATCCGTGTCGTGACCGTCGATTTCCAGGAAGTGCCATCCCGCCGAGTGAAAGCGCTCGATCTCGTTGTCCGAGACCGCGAGCCGGGTGGCGCCGTCGATGGAAATCGAATTGTTGTCCCAAAACGCGATCAGTCTGCCCAACCGTAGGTGGCCGGCCAACGAAATGGCCTCGTGGCTGATGCCTTCCATCAGGCAACCGTCACCGAGAAATACGTATGTGTAGTGATCGACGAGATCGTCGCCGAAGTGCGCATTCATCACACGCTCGGCCAACGCCATGCCGACGGATTCCGCGATGCCTTGTCCGAGGGGGCCGGTAGTCAGTTCGATTCCGTCGGCGTGCGAGTACTCCGGATGACCCGGCGTCTTGCTGCCGACTTGCCGGAACCGCTTCAGCTCGTCAATGGTCATGTCGGCGTAGCCGGTGAGATAGAGAAGGCTGTAGAGCAGCATCGACGCGTGCCCGTTTGAAAGGATCAACCGGTCGCGATCGATCCAGTGGGGCGCCGATGCATCGAATTGCATGAACTCCTTGAACAGGACCGTCGCGACGTCGGCCAGCCCCATCGGCGCACCAGGATGGCCGCTGTTGGCTTTCTGTACTGCGTCCATGGCGAGGAAGCGGATACAGTTCGCCAACGCGCGAAGATGGGGATCTCGTGGGGACGGTACTGCTTTTGCAGCCGTCCGGGAGTTTGCGGTGGGATCGCTCATCGGTTCTCCTGTTTTGGTCGGGAAAGACGAGGCTGCGGTGCAATATGCATACCTTCTCGACGGGGATGGGGGCTCTGGTTGGTTTTGGACTCGACCCTTTTAAATTGATAAACGTTATTATGTAAAATTGCGAGAACCATTGATGAATTGTGGAGCTAACTAGCATTCTTGCGACCGGACGCGAGTCCATTCAAAGAAAGCGAGTCCTGACAAAGCTTTCTGCACCTCCGTCGCCCCTAGATTTCAATGTTTTATCTAAGGGGTAGCGTCGAGTAGGAACAACATAGGTTGTCAAGGATCGGCGTGCCGTCTGGGTTTCCAGCCTGTCATCGGCGGGGCCGTCACCAAGAAAACGTCATGAGGAGGACTCTCCGACCGAATGAACTCGGCTGCCCTTTTGTTATTTTGTTGGGCAGTGTCCAAGTCAATGGGAGGATCAGCGCCATCCCAAATACAATCGACTCTCGCTTCGAATCCGGGGTTACGCCAGATTCCACCTTCGATTCGAGCGACAACCACACCATGTTTGGCTGCTTGCTCGCAAACAGCGATTGCCGCTTCTGCCGTGAGTTTCATCACAATACTGCCAGCAAGGGAGAAAAAATCATTCGATGAATCGTATACGCGGTGATGATCGATATTCATTGTGTTCATTTCCATTTGATCCGACCATCGGGAATCCATGTTGGATCATTCTTCCCGCTCACCTGGAGAACTTCTCCGGTTATGTCATTTACTATGACATAACCATCCTGTGACCCATACACAGTCGCCGGGTCATTTCTGGGAATACCATCCGGAGTCTTCGATGCCCCCCGATTGTCCATCGTCGTCCCTGCAGGGCCATCGTCAACGGTCGCCTGAACCTCTTTATCCGTCCACCCGCGCTCGTCGGTCTGCCGCGCGATTTTGTCGTCGATAATAAGATTGCGTGACGCTGGTTTCGGCCATCAGATCGCGCGAGAGCCATCGACCCGATACGTCATATTTCCAACAACCTCTATCAGGCGTGTGCAGCACGTTCGAGCACTTCGCGCGCGGCGCGCCCCAATACCTCTTCCGACCATTGATTCACGCTCTCGCCTGCAACGGCCGCCGCGACACCGACGGCCGCGTGTGTCTCAGGATTGAGTCGCAGCATCAGCTTTCCAGACGCAGGCTTTTGCGGTGATCGCCCCATGCGTGCGCATTCTTCGAGATAGTGGTCGACGGCCGCATGAAAATCCTGCGTCAGCTCGGCGACCGTCTCACCGTGAAAACTGATCTTGTCGTCGACGCCGAGCACGTGCCCGACAAAAATATTGTCGCGGCCGTCAAAATCGACGCGAGCGTAATAGCCCTTGTACGTCATTGCGTTGGTCATGGCTTTATCCCCTATTCGTTGAACCAGTCGCGCGCATCCTCCACCTGATAGCGCTTTGCCTCGTGGATGCGGGCGATGCAGGTATCGGCGCCCCCCCGTTCAGCTTGAAGGCGATGCGCGACCCGGCGCTTGCGTGAATGCTGCCGCCCAGCGCGACAACCAAAGCTTCGATATCCGCGCACACGATGCCGCCGAAGGTTGGCTTCGTATAGATCGCGGTCAGCGTGCGAGCGCGTTTCGTTTTCATGGGTGGGCGATATCAGAAATTGATATCACCAGACGGGTGAATGATAGCAAAATGTGCTATCTGCTTCCCCCCCGACGCGATAGCAGGCCGCTGGCGCCGCCGGCCGTTGGGGCGGTCTCGGGTATTCCTGTGAGGCCGCACGCCTAGCAGAGCGGCGGACGTCGGGGTTAGGGGCCGGGGCAGGTGCACGAGCCTCCGACCCCGCGCCCGGAAATCGCAGTCCCCTCCCCGCCGGCCTCTCTCTAAATAGGTCGTTTTTGATGCACCGACGGCCAACCGCGCAAACGCCACCGGGTACTTCATCTGATCACACCTGCCTCGCCCGAATATCACAAAGTTTCGACGTTATCCACCGCAGTGGGCCGCCTCCGATATTCCCGCCGCACCCGAAATAACCATTTAAAATTCCTCACCAAATACCGACTTGATTAACGGCAGCGAAATGAAAAATTAATAATAAAGAAAATATCTTGTAATTATAAAAACGACCTCCTAGCATCCCCCTGCTGTTCGCGACATGTCTTGTTTAAAAGTCATCACTTGATGCATTCCTCGAACAAACCCATTCATAACCTGGGGAATTACATGAAGAAACTGTCTCGACTGCTGCCCATCACCGCGATTACCATCGCGAGTCTCAGCGCTTTTGCCCAGGCCGGCGACCCGCCGGCCGCAGTCGACAAGGCGCTGCAACTGATCCAGCAGAACCCGGCCGCCTTCAGTGTGGCTACCGGCGGCACGGCACGCACGTTGAAGTTCGCAGGGCCGCAAGCAACCGCACCGACCGATGGCGATCAGTTCCAGGTACGTGACGTGATCGTCGATCCCGACGGCACCGAGCACGTGCGCTTCGACCGGTTCCATGCGGGCCTGCCCGTGATAGGCGGCGACGTGGTGGTCCACTCGAGCAAGGGGCAACTGAAGCAGGCCAGCGTGACCCAGCTCGCACCGATCAATCTCGCCGGCACGATCGGCAAGGTCGGGAACCGCGCCGTGGTGCGCAACGCACCCGACGTAGGCGCGACGCGGGCCAGACACATCGCGGCCGCACGCTTCAACTCGGACGTGCGCCGCGTCGACGACCCGGAACTCGTCGTGTTCGCACGCGACATCACGCCGACGCTGGCCTACGCGGTGCGCGTCTACGGCAAGGCGACCGATACGCACGGCGACGCCGTGCTGTACTACGTCGATGCACGCACCGGCACCGTGCTCGACGCACAGGACCTGATCAAGACCGCCGCCGCGACCGGCACCGGACGCTCGCTGTACTACGGCAACCTGACGCTCACGACGGACCAGACCGGCACGAACGCGTACCGGATGCTCGACCCGGGCCGCGGCGGCGGTTCCGTCTACGATGGCCGCGGGCTGAGCTCGGACGAAGTCGAACAGGCGACCGACCTGCCGATCTTCACGAGCAGCACGAACGTGTGGGGCAACAATACGACCACCGACCGGCAGACCGTCGCGGCAGACATCGACTACGGGCTCGCGTTGACTTGGGACTACTACAAGACCACGCACAACCGCAACGGCATCTTCAACGACGGCCGCGGCGTGAAAAGCTACGCCCACGTGGTGTTCAATACCGGCAGCGGCACGACCGGCGCGAACGCGGCATGGCTGTCGTCGCGCGTGATGGCATACGGCGACGGCGAGCCGGGCACGCGCCTGCCGAAACCCGTGGTGTCGGTCGACGTTGCCGGGCACGAAATGAGCCACGGCGTGACCGAGGCCACCGCCAACCTGAACTATTCGGGCGACGCGGGCGGCCTGAACGAGGCGACGTCCGACATCTTCGGCACGCTGGTGAAGTTCTATGCGAACAATCCGAACGATCCCGGCAACTACGTGATCGGGGCGCGCGTCGTGAGCGGCGGCCTGCGGAAGATGTACAAGCAGGATCTCGACGGCCGGTCGTACAGCTGCTATCCGTCCGGCGGCTTCTCGTGGTCGAATCCGCGCCACGATCCGCATTTCACGTCGGGTGTCGGCAACCGCTTCTTCTACCTGCTGTCGGAAGGGCCGACGGTGCCGTCCACCGACACCGGCCTGTCGAGGACGCAACTGGTCTGCAACGGCGACACGACCTTCAGCGGGTTGGGCCGCGACAAGGCCGGCAAGATCTGGTACCGGACGCTGACCGTGTACCTGAACGCCAACTCGAGCTACCCGAACGCGCGGCGTGCGTCGATCCAGGCGGCGAATGACCTGTACGGCGTGAACTCGGCCGAAAGCGCGACGGTCGCGCGCGCGTGGAGCGCGGTCGGGGTGAACTGACGGCGTGCGGGTGAACGCGTCGAACGCCGAACGTGGCGTGGCGGGGCCTCGCTTCGGAGGAGAGCGATTCGGTCATGGTCACGCGGCGCTCGAGTGAATGACGGGAATGTGCCAACCGGCCGCCTGTACGCGCAGGCGGTCGGCGGCCGCGCGGGTTTCGCATCATCCCGCCGCAACCAGCGGATTGAACGACGTGTCCCACAACGGGGCGACATGGGCCGTCCCGTCCAGCACGCCGATGCGGGCAAACACGTCTGCGACCTGCTGGTGCTGGGCGACCACGTCGGGCGTCACCGGCAGCAGCGCGTAGTCCTCGCTGCGCTGGTCGAACATCGTGACGAGGTCGGCAACCGGCACGCGCGTCTCGCGATTCTGCGCGATGGCGTAGTCGCGGAAATGCCCGTTCGCCCACGCATACGCACGCCGGAACCGCAGCAGCAGATCGCCCGTTGCCGCGCGGCGGCGCGCGTCGTCGAGCGTGCGCGGATTCGCGTACACCGGAAAATTGCCCGACAGATAGCCCTTCCCCGTTTTCAGCACGCGGGCGCCGTAGCGATTGCGCGCGAGCTGGCCGTTGTAGCCATAGATCGCCCACGCGTCGATGTCGCCGCGATCGTACGCGGACAACCCGTCGGTCGGAGACAGGTTGATCGGCTGGATATCGTCGAAGCTCAGGCCGGCTTCGGCCAGTTGTCGATACAGGAAATAGTGCGAGGTCGTCGCGCGCACGTAGCCGACGCGCTTGCCCTTCAGATCGGCGATGCCGCGGATCGGCGTGTCCTTGCGCGCGAGCGTGACCTGGTTGTTCAGGTCTTCGCGCACACGCGAGATGAATCTCACATTGGCTTTCTGGCGCGCGGCGAACACGGCGGGAATTTCGCTACCCGAACCGATATCGAGCGCGTCCGCGTTGAGCGCCTCGATATGCAGCACGCCGTTGTTCAGCTCGCGCCACTCGATCCGGTACGGCGTGTCGCCGAGCCCGGCTGCCTGCAGCAGCGCGCGCCAGCCGCCCTTGTAGGTCGCGACGCGCAACGTCGTGCCGGCCAGATCGGCGTCGGCGGCCGGCGCGGCGAACGCGGCCAATGGATGCGCCGCCACTGCGGCGCCGGCAAGCAGCAGGCGGCGACGTACCGCCGACATTGACGACATCGGATGCTCCTGTCGATCGGATGGAATCGGATGGAAAGCGAAACCGCCGCGTCAATGCAGCGCCGGAAAGCCGTGGCGCTCGGCCAGCAGTTCGAGGATGCGGCGCGCGTCGGTGACGAAGCGCACGTCGCCGAGCGTCTGCGCATCGTCCGGCGCGGGCCGGTCGCGGCCCAGCACGAGCACCGGCAGACCCTGGTGCGCGTCGTCGAGCGCGTCGATCACCGCAGGCCGCGGCCGCTCGAAGCCGACGCGCTCCACGTCGAGGCGCGCCGCGAGATCGGGCGCGCTCGCCAGCAGCCCCTCGATCGGCAGTCCATGCGGACAGACGAAGCGCCGGCCCGGATGCTTCGGATCGGCAAAGCCCGGTTCCAGCAGAAACAGTACATCGCGACTCATGTCAAACGGCTCCTTTGTCGTTGATCGGCCCAATCGGCAAGCGCGCATGCCGAGCGCCCTGCCGCTCACGAGGCATGCTGGCCCGCGGCCGGATGCCAGACTCTACCGTTGCGCCCCGCGCGGCCCTACCAACGTTTTGCGAAATCGATATGCGAACGCGCATAGCGCATCGTCCGGTCGCCGCCTAGCGGTCGTTGCGTAAACGCATCGCCGTGCAAACGACGGGTATTGCGCATATCGAATGATTTCATCGATCGATATGACCGCATACGTGCATTTCCGGCGAGCGACGTTCGCGGTCGGCGCGATGCGTTCGCCGCAGCAGGCGCGCCGGACGCGATCGCGGCGCACCTGCCGGGCCGACGACAGCGCACATTACAAATCGGCCGCGCAGCGAATTACAAACCACGGATCGGCCGTTCATCGGCGCGTCCATCGTCAATAGCATCGTGATCCTCACAAACGTACTGATAAAAACAGAGGATGGTCATGATCAAAAAAACGGTGGTACTGGGTTTGGTTTCGATCGGTTCGGTCGGCGCGCATGCGCAGAGTTCGGTGACGTTGTACGGCGTGGTCGATGCCGGCATCGCGTATACGAACAACCAGGGCGGCGCGAGCAACATCCAGCAGACGAGCGGCAAGCTGAGCGGCAGCCGCTGGGGCCTGAAAGGCGCGGAAGATCTCGGCGGCGGCGTGCAGGCGGTCTTCACGCTCGAAAGCGGGTTCCGCCCGAGCGACGGCGGGCTCGGCCAGGGCGGCCGCCTGTTCGGCCGCTCAGCGTACGTGGGCCTCGGCAAGAAAGGCCTCGGCACGCTGACGTTCGGCCGTCAGTACGAGCCGATCACCGATCTCGTCGCGCCGTACTCGGGGCCGGGTTTCTGGTCGCCGGCCACGCACGTGGGCGACAACGACAACCTGAACCAGAGCTTCCGGCTGAACAACGCGGTGAAGTTCCGCAGCGACACGATCGCCGGCTTCACGGCCGACCTACTCTATGCGTTCAGCAACCAGGCCAATGGCGGCGCGGGCACCGGATTCTCGAACAACAACGCGTGGGGTGCATCGGCGAACTACGTGAACGGGCCGCTGTCGTTCGGCGGCGGCTATGTGCGGTTCAATCATCCGAATGCGGCGTCGAATACGAGCGGCGCGGTGGGCGGTGCGACCTCGACCACCGGCAACGACTACAGCGGCGCGTTTTTCTACGGGCTGAACGGCGGCGTACTGAAGCAGCAGATCGGCGCGGTGGGCGCGAATTACGCGCTTGGCCGCGCGACGCTCGGCTTCGCGTGGAGCCACACGCAGCTCGACTATCTCGACGGCTCGTCGCGCAAGTTCAACAACTACGACGTGAACGCGCGCTACCAGCTCACGCCGGCGGCCACGCTGATCGGTGTCTATACGTTTACCGACGGGCGCGCGAGCGGCCTGCCGGGCACGAGCGGCCAGACGCTGAAACCGCGCTGGCACCAGTTCACGCTCGGGTTCGACTATGCGCTGTCGAAGCGCACCGATATCTACGTGTCGGGCATCTACCAGCTCGCGGCCGGCGATGCGAGCACCTCGACCTCGGGCGGCTATCGCAAGATCGCAGCGATCTCGAACATCGGCAGCGCATCGTCGACGAATCGTCAGCTTGCATTCGTCAGCGGGCTGCGCGTGAAGTTCTGACGGCATGTGCATCGGGCGCGGCGCAATCGTCACGATAAGCAAAGCGGGAATCGTTGTTTGCCGCGCCGCGCCCGGTTGCCGAAAATGATCGTTTCCCTGCGCGCGGCCCCCGCGCGCGACACGCGTTCGACCATGACCGATTCCCGTTTCCCTCCCCGTGCGCCGCGCGCCGGCCGACGCGCGGCGCTGCGTCAGCTCGCCGGCGGCTGGGCGGCCGCGATGCTGCCTGCGGGCGGCGCGCTCGCGAGCCCGCCGCTCGACGTGCCGCCGTGGACGCGCGCGCCCGGCGCGCCGCTGCTGTCGCCACCGTACGGTATGCCTGGGCAGCACGAGCGCGACGTGATCCGTCGCAGCGCCCGCCCCCCTGTGCTACCCGGTTCCGGCTCGTCGATGACGCCGCTCGCCGACCTGTTCGGCGACATCACGCCGAACGGGCTCGTCTACGAGCGTCATCACGCGGGCGTGCCGGACATCGATGCGCAACGCCATCGCGTCGTCGTGCACGGCCTCGTGCGCGAGCCGCGCGTCTTCACGCTCGACGACCTGCTGCGCTTCCCGTCCGAATCGCGGATCCACTTCCTCGAATGCTCGGGCAACACCGGCAGCGAATGGAACGGCCCGAGCGGGCTGCCCGTTCAGTTCACGCACGGGTTGCTGTCGTGCTGCGAATGGACCGGCGTCCGGCTGTCGACGCTGCTCGACGAAACGGGCATCGATCCCGACGCACGCTGGCTGCTCGCCGAAGGCGCGGACGGCGCGGCGATGACGCGCAGCCTGCCGCTCGACCGGATCCTCGAGCGCGCGCTGGTCGTCTATGCGCAGAACGGCGAACGGCTGCGTCCGGAGAACGGCTACCCGGTGCGGCTGATCGTGCCGGGATTCGAAGGCAACACGAACATCAAGTGGCTGCGACGGCTGAAGCTGGTGCGTGCGCCGGAGATGACGCGCGAGGAAACGTCGAAATACACGAACCTGCTGCCCGACGGCTGCGCGCGGCAGTTCGTGTTCGAGATGGACGCGAAGTCGGTGATCACGCGGCCGTCGGCCGGCCATCGGCTCGCCGCGCACGGCTATTACGCGATCGGCGGCTACGCGTGGTCGGGCCGCGGCCGGATTCGCGCCGTCGACGTGTCGACCGATGGCGGCCGCACGTGGCGCCCCGCGCGGCTCGCCGGCGACGTACGCGACCGTGCGCTGACGCGCTTCGAGGCCGACTGGGTATGGCGCGGCGAGCCGGCCGACCTGCAAAGCCGCGCGACCGACGAGACCGGCTACGTGCAGCCGACCCGCGACGCGCTCGTCGCCGCGCGCGGCCTGAACTCGCAGTACCACTACAACGGCATCCAGAACTGGCGTGTCGGCACGGACGGCGAGGTGCGCAATGCGTAAGCCGCTCGCTTGCCTGCTGGCGGCCTGCATGATGACGTCGGGCGCGTTCGGCGCCGGCTTCGGCCTCGGGCAGCCGGCCGATCGCGCGGCGTTCGCCGCGTGGGACATCGACGTCGCGCCGGACGGCAGCGGCCTGCCGCCCGGCGCGGGCACGGTCGTACGCGGCGGCCATGTGTTCGCCGACAAATGCGCGATGTGTCACGGCGCCGGCGGCGAAGGCGGCGTCGGCGATCCGCTCGTCGGCGGCATCGGCTCGCTCGCGAGCGCGAAGCCCAGAAAGACGGTCGGCAGCTACTGGCCCTACGCGACGACGCTGTTCGACTACATTCGCCGGGCGATGCCGTACAACGCGCCGCAATCGCTGAGCGCGGACGACGTCTATGCGGTCACCGCGTATGTTCTCCACCTGAACGGCATCGTGCCCGGCGACGCCCGGCTCGACGCGCGCACGCTGCCGCGCGTGCGGATGCCGAACCGCGACGGCTTCGTGCCCGATCCGAGGCCGGGCAAGCTATGACGCGTCCCGCACCGCTTGCCGCCGCATCGAGCCGCGCACCCGCGTGCGTCGCGCCGCACCTTTCAGCAAGGACCCCGTGATGAGCGACTCCTCCGTCACCGCCCCGCTCGCGCCGTCGCCGTTCGTCGACGTGCGTTCGCCGGCGGATTTCCCCGACAGCCCCGTGTCGCGCACGCTCGCGCAGCCGTTGATGCTCGGGCTGTTCCTGCCGATCCAGGCCGGCGGATGGAGCGCATCGACGCTGCCGCGCACAACGGACTGGACGTTCGACTACAACGCCGATCTCGTGGCGCGCGCTGAAGCGCTCGGCTTCGATCTCGTGTTCGCGCTGTCGCAGTGGCTGCCGAAAGGCGGCTACGGCGGCGTGTTCGACGGTCAGGCGCTCGACTCGTTCATGACGCTCGCCGCGCTGACCGCGCGCACCGAGCGGATCATCCTCGTCGCGACGAGCCACGTGCTCTACGGGCCGTGGCATCCGCTCCATTTCGCGAAGTTCACCGCGACGCTCGACCACATCTCGCGTGGACGCTGGGGCATCAACGTGGTGACCGGCCATCGCGCGATCGAGCACGAGATGTTCGGCTGGAACCGGATCGAACACGACCGGCGCTACGAGATGGCCGCGGAATTCCTCGACGCGGTCCAGCAGTTGTGGGCGCAACCGGATAATTTCAGCTACACGCCCGAACTGTCGAGCTGGCGGCTGGGCGGCGCATTCGTGACGCCGAAGCCGCGCTATGGCCGCCCGCTGCTGATCAACGCGACGGGCTCCGACGCGGGCATCGCGTTCGCCGCACGCTATTCGGACATCGTGTTCGTCACGAGCCCGGCCGGCCCCGACGCCGAACGCGCGATCGACGCGCTGCCCGCGCACACCGCACGCGTGAAGGCCGCCGCCGCCGCGCGCGGCCGCACGATCCGCACGCTGCTCAATCCGCTCGTGATCTGCCGCGAGACGGCGGCCGAAGCGCGCGCGTACCGCGACGCGATCGTCGCGCATGCGGACGAAGGCAGCTTCCACCGCTTCGACAGCGACGCACATGCGTGGCGCGGCGGTTTCGAGCAGCGTGCGCAGGCCGCCGCACGCGCGATCGGCGGCAACATCTCGATCACCGGCGCGCCCGACGAAGTCGCCGATACCATCGTGCGGCTGCACCGCGCGGGCATCGACGGTATCCAGTTGAGTTTCTACGATTTCAAGCCCGATCTCGACTTCTTCGGCGAGCGCGTGCTGCCGCTGCTGCGCGAAGCCGGCTTGCGGCGTTGAAGCCGGATTCGAAGCCCGGCGTGCCGGCACCGCCATAGCCGGCGGTGGCCGTCGTCAGAACACGCGCCCTTCGGTCAGGTGCGTCGTCACGCCGTTCAATTCGTAATCGCCTACCACACGCGCCTTGTGTAGCAGCGGGTTGTGGCTGAAGATCGTGCGCAGGTTGCGCCAGTGGCGATCGAAGTTGTGCGTGCGCGCCGTCGCCGACGCGCCGCCCACTTCGAACAGCCGCTCGGCCGCATGCAGCGCGAGCTTACTGACGATCAACTGCGTGCGGGCAGTGGCGAGCGCGCTGTCGAGCACGAGCGCATCCGCATCGGCGGCGCCCGCTTCGATTGCGTCGGCGGAGCGGTCGAGCGCGCGCGCGTTTTCTCGCACGAGCGCATCGATCGCGTGGCTGTGCGCGGACAGCTCGCCGACGATCTGCTGGACGAAATGATCGTCGCGCGCGGTCGGCGCGGGGCTGTGCAGCGCGGGACGGCCGTGCGCGAGCACATAGCGGCGCGCGTCGGCCACCACGTTGCGCACGATGCCCGCGCCCGTCGCGACGAGATGAAGCTGCCGCAGCGCGCCGCAATGACGGCCGACGAGCGTCGATCCGTCGCGCGGGGCCACTTCGTCCGCGAACACCTGCACGTCGTTCAGCAGCAGGCTGCCGCTCGCGGTCATGCGCTGCCCCATGCCGTCCCAATCGTCGAGCACCTGCAGGCCGTCGCGCGCCACGGGAATGATCACGGCGAGCGCGTCCCCCTGCTCGTTCTCCACGTTGATGCGCGCGAAATCGGCGAACGCGGTGCCCGTCGCATAGTATTTGCGGCCCGTCACGCGATGGTGATCGCCGTCGCGGCGCAGCACGGTCGTGTTCTCGCCCGGGCGCGACGTGCCGCGCTCGGTCGACGCGCCGCCGAAGATCGCACCGGCCAGCACGCGCTCGAGCTGCACGTCGTTGAATGCGGTGCGAGGCGACAGCCGCAGCGTCTCGGTCTGGTCGTAGTGGATGCGCAGCGCGTGCGCGAGATTCGAATCGGCGGCCGCCAGCGTCGCGATCGTATCGAACAGGTCGACCAGCGTGCCGCCCAGGCCGCCGCGCGCGACTGGAATCCGCAGCGCGCCCAGCGCCGAGCGCCGGAAGATCGCGAAGCCTTCGAACGGCAACTCGCGACGCGCCTCGCGCTGTGCGGCATCCTGCCCGATCGCGGTCGCGAGATCGGGCAGCGCGGCAAGCGCGTCGCGCAATGCTTCACGCGGATCGACGGCGTCACGGGCAGTCATTCGGCAGGTCCTTGTTTGGGGAGATGGGGAGCGTCGCGGCAACGCGCGACACGGCGTCCGTTACACACGTCCGTTACACGGCGTCTGTTACACGCGTCCGTTACACGGCGTCTGTTACACGCGTCCGCAAAGTATAGAGACGCGCCCACCGCGCGTGAAAAACCGATTTCAGCTTACGTTATGCCCGCGCCGGGATTGATCGCGAACGGACGCGTCAGTGCTGAATGCCCCACCGCCGCACGGTCGCGCGTTCGAGCGTATCGAATACGAGGTTCTCGACCAGCAGCCCGATCACGATGACGGCCGCAAGCCCCGCGAACACGCGGTCCGTATACAGCTCGTTGCGGTTCTGGAAGATGTACCAGCCGAGCCCACCCTGCCCCGCGCTGGCGCCGAACACGAGCTCGGCCGCGATCAGCGTGCGCCACGCGAATGCCCAGCCGACGCGCAGCCCCGACAGGATCGACGGCAGCGCGGCCGGCACGAGGATCAGCGCGATCTGGCGCAGGCCCGTGAGCCCGTAATTGCGCCCGGCCATTTTCAGCGTGGCGGGCACGCCGGCGAAGCCGGTATACATGCTGAGCGCGAGCGGCCACAGCACCGCGTGCACGAGCACGAACAGCAGACTGCCGGTGCCGAGCCCGAACCACAGAAGCGCGATCGGCAGCAACGCGATGGACGGCAGCGGATTGAACATCGACGTGAGCATCGTCAGCAGATCGCGGCCGATGCGCGTGGATACCGCGAGCGACGTCAGCGCGAACGCGAGCAGGACGCCCAGCGCATAGCCGCGCAGCAGCACGGACATCGAGATGCCGGTCTTGACCAGCAGTTCGCCCGACTCGATGCCTTGCACGAACGCGGCCAGCGTCGCGCCGAAGGTTGGCACGAGCAGATCGTTCGCGACGATGCGCGCGACGATCTCCCATGCGGCGATCAACACGAGCGCGATGACGCCGCGGCGAAACCACGCGGCGCCGGCGACGCGGCGCAGCAACGGCGCCGGCGCCGCACGCTCGGCATCGGGCGGCGTGTCGAGCGTGCGCGTATATTCGGCGCGCACGGGCGGCAGCGGCGGCAGGACCGGATCGATCGTACTCATGATGCGGCGTCCTCCGTCGTGGGTGCCCGGGATGTGTCGGTGTCGAACAGCACGCGGTGGATCCGCGCGACGTTGTCGCGGAAGTCGCCGGTGTCGACGTTCGCGAGCGAATGTTCGTGACTGTTGAGCTCCGCGCGCACGCGGCCCGGATGCGGCGACAGCAGCAGAATCCGGTTGCCGACCACGAGCGCCTCCTCGATCGAGTGCGTGACGAACAGCAGCGTGAAGCGGAATTCATCCCACAGCCGCAGCAGTTCCTCCTGCATCTTGCGGCGCGTGAGCGCGTCGAGCGCGGCGAACGGTTCGTCCATCAGCAGCACGCGCGGCTGCATCGCCAGCGCCCGCGCGATCGCGACGCGCTGTTTCATGCCGCCCGACAGCGTATGCGGATACGCATCGGCAAACGTGCTCAGCCCGACCTTGTCGAGATAGCGCAGCGCGCGCTCGCGTGCCTCGGCGCGCGACAGCTTCGCGGCGGCGCGCAACGGAAACGCGACGTTCTCGACGACCGTCTTCCACGGCGGCAACTGGTCGAATTCCTGGAACACGACGATGCGGTCGGGGCCCGGCCCGCGCACGGGCCGGCCGTCGAGCGCGATCGAACCCGACACGGGCTCGATGAAGCCGGCGATCGCCTTCAGCAGCGTCGACTTCCCGCATCCCGACGGGCCGAGCAGCACGAAGCGGTCGCTGCCGTATACGTCGAAGCTCACCTGATGCGTCGCGCGAACGATCCGCGTGCCGCTGCGGTATTCGAGGCTGACCTGGTCGATCGCCAGCAGGCGTTCGCTGTGCGTGCCGGCCGGTGCGGCGTGCGCGGCCGGGCGATCCTCCGCACGTGTATCGGGCACGGCAGAGGCGGCCGGCGACACGCCGCCACGTGCCGCATACGGCGGCAACCAGGTTCGGGGAGAAGTGGCGTTCACGATCGAATCTCTTGCGGGAAAAGCATCAACATACGGCCGGGCACCGTGCGGACCAACCATCGATTGCGCATATCGAAACCGCGCCGACGCATAAGCGTCGATCGCGGCGCCGCGGCATCGGCTCCGCTCAACTGCCGCCTGCCGTCGCGGGATCGTCGAAGAAATAGTCGCGCCACGACTTCGGCTCGTTGCGGATCGCCCCGGTGCGATGCATGAACTGCGCGAGCGGCAGCGTGTTCTGCGGCGCGGTCTTGAACTGCACCTGCGGATTGCGCAGGATCTTCAGCAGCAGCGCGCGATCGATCTTCGACCCGTTCACGCGAACGTAGGTATCGGCCGCACGCTCGGGGTCGGCCGCGATCTGCCGTGCGGCATCGGCCAGCGCGGCGACGAACGCGCGATACGTCTTCGGGTTGTCGTCGCGGAATTTCTCGGTCGCGTACAGCACCGTCGCGGAGCTCGGGCCGCCGAGCACGTCATACGAATTCAGCACGATGTGCGCGTTCGGATTGCCGGCGAGCTCCTGCTCCTGGAACGGCGGATTGCCGAAGTGGCCGGTGATCACGTTGCTGTTCGCGAGAATCGCGGCCGTCGCGTCGGGATGCGGAATCGCCTGGGTGAGTGAGTCGAGCTTGTCGAACTGCTTGTCGCCCCACTGCTTCGCCGCTGCGTACTGCAGCACGCGAGACTGCACCGACACGCCAACCGCCGGCACCGCGATGCGGTCCTTCGCGCTCAGGTCGGCGATCGTCTTCACGTTCGGGTTGCTGCTCACGAGGTAGTACGGGAAATTGCCGAGCGATGCGACACCCTTCACGTTCTGCCGGCCGCGCGTGCGATCCCACACGGTCAGGAGCGGGCCGACGCCCGCGCCCGCGACATCCACCGCGCCGGACAGCAGCGCGTCGTTCACGGCCGCGCCGCCCGACAGCCGCACCCAGTCGACCTTGATGTCGAGGCCGGCCTTGCGCCCTTCCTTCTCGATCAGTTGCTGGTCGCGCACGACGTTCAGCATCAGGTAGACGACGCCGAACTGCTCGGCGATACGGATGCGGCCCTCCGCGTGCGCGGCTTGCGGGATCACCGCACCCGCGAAGGCGAGCGCGGCGGTGAGCGTGGCCGCCAGCGCGCGGCGCGCCGGCAAGAACGAAAACGACATCGGAACTCCGGTCAGAAAGGGACGGAAATGAAGGACGCGGCGCGCGGCTCAGAAAGGCGCGTCGCCTTCGATCGTCGTGCGGTACAGCTTGCGGCGCAGGTGGTCGGGCGTGCCGGCGGCCAGATGCATCAGCGAACGGTTGTCCCAGAACACCAGATCGTGGTCGCGCCACGCGTGCCGATACAGGTGCTCGGCGCGCACGCTGTGCGCGAACAATTCGTCGAGCAGCGCGCGGCTTTCGTCGTCGGGCAGCCCGACGATACGCGTCGTGAAATGCTCGCTGACGAACAGCGCCTTGCGGCCGGTTTCCGGATGCGTGCGCACGACCGGATGAACGACTGCCGCGACCTGCGCGATCTGTTCGGGCGACAGGTTGGGACGCCACGGGCTACGCGCCTGCAGCTCCGCATAGCGCGCGAGATACGTATGCTCGGCGCGCCGCCCTTCGACCGCGCGGCGCAAGTGGGCCGGCAGCGTGTCCCACGCGAGGTGCATGTTCGCGAACAGCGTGTCGCCGCCTTCCGCCGGCAATTCCTGCGCGTGCAGCAGCGAGCCGAGGCTCGGCTTTTCCTTGTACGACAGGTCGGAGTGCCAGAAATGGCCGGCGTCGCCGAGCCCGACCGGTTTGCCGTTCTCGACGATGTTCGACACGATCAGCACTTCCGGGTGGCCGGCCAGCGCGAACTGATGCAGCACGTGAATCTGCAGCGGCCCGAAGCGGCGGCTGAATGCGATGTGCTCGTCCGGCGTGATGCGCTGGTCGCGAAACACCAGCACGTGATGATCGAGATGCGCGCGATGGATGCGCGCGAAATCGTCGTCGTGGAGCGGTTTCGACAGGTCGACGCCGATCACCTCGGCGCCGAGCGGCGCGTCGAACGGCACGATGTCGAAATGCTGCGCCGCGCCGTCCGGCCGCAAGGCGGGATGCCCGGCGGAAAGCGTTGCGGCGTCGCGGATGGCGGTAGTCGTCACGGCACGGCCCCTGATTCGGTCAAAACGCGAATCTACGAGGCCGTGCCGGCGTGCGTCAACGAAGCGATTCCGATACGTTTATCTGCTGCGGTGATAAAGATCGCTGCTCGCGCATACGGCGCCGCTCGGGGGATCGTGCAGCCGGTGCCGTTGACCGGAGACTCCACCCGGGTTCATCCCGCGTCGGCCTGCACCGCGAGCCGCGCTACAGCGGCCGCGGCCGACTGCCCGAATCGTCCGGCGCGTCGTGCTCGTCGGGCCACGGCTTGCCGGCCGGATCGCGCACCTCGGTCTGGCGCGGATCGTCGGGCACGACCTTGCGCGCCTGGTCCTCCGGAATCGTGTCGAGTTCGCCGCCACCGGGCGCATGGCCGCGGCGCGCGGTCGATTCGCCACCGGGCGCCGGCTTGCGCCGGTCCGGCGCGTCGGTCGTCTCGCGTGCCGCATCGGGCGACGCGGTGTGCTGTCGTTGAGTGTCCTGCGTCATGACGTTCTCCCTGTCCGGATGCTGACTGCGCCGCGCCACGCGGCGACGGGCGGTGCGGCAGCCTGCAACGCTTCCAGCAAGCGACATGCCGTTATCGGGCTGCCTCGTCGCACGGCCAGCGGATGAATCCGCTGAAGAAATTACAAGCGACGCATCACCCGATGCAGGAACGGCAATACCCGTGGCACGCGCGATGCTCGATAGCGACATGCCGGCTGCGCGCCGGTGCCCTTTCGACACCGAGGAGGACGATCATGATCACGACGCCCGCGACAAACGCGACACCGAACGACGACGATATGACCGACACGCCGGACATTCCGCCGCCGGAGCGCGACGACCGTCACGACGACCTGCCCGACTTGCCGGACCCGACCGAAGTGGGCGAGGACGGTTAGCACGCGTGTCGCCGCGGCGCGCGTTGCCGGTCTGCGCGTCGCGCGAAGCGAAGTGCGCCGCCCGCATCACCTTACTGCTTGTTGCCCGGTTCGCGCGTTCGCTCGCCGTACGTGTCGTTGCCGCAATGCGGGCACGTCGGGATCGGGTGCCCCGCCTGCACGTGCGTCGACCGATTGCATTTCTCGCATCGAAAGTTACCGGTCTTTTCCGCCTTTTCGCCCGCATGCGCCGTCATCTTCGTCCTCCTTCCGGCTCGGCCTTACCCGCGCTTCACCGCGTACGCCGCCTTTCATGCGCGAGCTCGCCGGTCGGCACCGCATCGACGTCCTGCAGCGGCTCGCCCGGAATGCGGCGCTTCGCGGACTGATCGGCCGGCGAATCGGCCGTCTGCCCGGCGCGCCCGTCCGCGCTGCTGCCCTCGGCATCGAGCTGCTGCTCGGCCCGCTGCCAGTATTCGTCGGCCCGACCGTCCGGAGCGCCGTCTGCCTGCCACAGCCGGTACGCACGCTCGCGGACCTGCGTTTCCCTGTCTTCGTTCATGTCGTTCTCCGTGTCTGTCATGGCAATTCACCGATCCGGGCGCGCCGGCGCCGACACCGCGCCGAGCGTCGACGACATCGCGCCGTCCGCGGCCGTCGCCAGATCGCCCAGCGCGACGATGCCGACCAGCCGCTTCTGCCGGTCGACCACCGGCACGCGGCGAATCTGCGCATCTTCCATCTTCTTTTGCACCACTGAAATGTCGTCGTCCTCATAACACCAGTTCGCGGGTCCGCTGACGACGCCCTCGATCGACTCGTTCGGCGGCACGCCCATCGACACCGCGCGCACGACGATGTCGCGGTCCGTCAGCATCCCGATCAGCCGCGTGCCATCGCAAACGGGCAGCGCGCCGACGTTCAGCTCGCTCATCAGCCGGGCCGCCTCGCGCAGGCTCTGCGTCGGGCCGATGGTCGCGGCGTCGCGTGTCATCACCTCCGATACACATGTCATGTTTCGCTCCTCGGTAAGCCGCCCACGGCGGCCTGCTGCACGAGCATCGCGCGTTCCAGCGGCGGCGCGCGTCAGTTCTCCGTCGCGCAGCGGACCGACGTCAGGCCCGCGGATTCGACGATCCGCATCAACTGCTTCAGCATCACGTCGGCGCTGGCCGCTTCGCGCCACTGCACGAACAGTTCTTCCTCGCGCACCGCGCGTGCAGCCGTTTCGCAAAAGCTTTTCGTCCGGCACGTGAATCCCGCCCCGCACAATTTCGCGATCAGTTGTTCGCGCGCAACCGAGCCCGGCGGATATTCGATCGTGACCAGCGCGGTCCGGACGCGCCGCAAGCGCTGCTCGACCAGCCGCAGCGGCCAGACGACGAGCAAGGCGAGCACCAGCCCGAGCGCGCCGAGTGACAACTGGCCGCCGCCGACGCACAGCCCGATGACGGTGACGAACCACAGCGTCGCGGCCGTGGTGACGCCGGATACGAGGCCATCGCGATGAAGGATCGCGCCGCCGCCGATGAAGCCCATTCCAGTCAGGATGCCGAGCGGCAGCCGCATCAGGTCCAGCACCGAAAACGCGCCCTCCGGCTTGCCCGCCTGCAGCAGCAGCGCATTGACCTGCAGCATCGACAGGCATGCGGCGAGACAGACGAGGATCGTCGTCCGCAGCCCGGCCGGCTTGCCGGATTCG
Source organism: Burkholderia anthina (assembly GCF_001547525.1). Lineage (GTDB taxonomy): Bacteria > Pseudomonadota > Gammaproteobacteria > Burkholderiales > Burkholderiaceae > Burkholderia > Burkholderia semiarida. The sequence continues at coordinate 37,017 of NZ_CM003769.1, read as the reverse complement.
CTGCGATCGAGGCCGATCAGCCCGCCCGCGACGAGCGCCAGAACGATCCTGACGAGAACGTCGTGCCACAGCAGTACGACCGGCATCGGTTCCATGCGCGACTCCCGTGCAAATCGTCATGTGGCGGGGCGCGAACGCCGCCGCCGACGCCTGCCCGGCGCAAGGACCGGGCCTGCTTTTCGGGTGCGGCGGCGCCTGTAGTACGTCGGACGGAATTGTAGAAAGGGGGTTCGGCGCGCACCGTGCCACCGTGGCGAAGGTGGTCGGCGCCCGTTCGCGGAATGATCGTGCGTCGCCACGCCGGGCGCAGACGGCGACGAACCGACCCGCCGCCCGCGAACATCCGCCGGGTGCCTTTCCCGGCGTGGCGGGTCGGACGCGCATGCAAAGGCGCCCGGCGCCCCTCGCTCCGTATCCGATCAGATACGCGGACGGCTCTCAACGGCCGTTTCCAGACAATCTGTTCCCGAACGGGTACGAAATGCCGTCCCCCGGCCTCGGAAGCATCTGTTCGTTCCCGTACGAATACGAATTACCGCTCGACTTGGCGAGTTATGCGATACTGTTCCCGCTCAGATACGAAGCACGGAGAACGTCATGTCGGAGTCCCAGTCCGTCGACACGATCGGCGCGCTCGCCCACCTCATTCGTTCCGCGCGGATCCAGCAGGGGTTCACGCGGGACGAGCTCGCGAACGCGACCGGCCTGTCGCCGAAATTCATCAGTCAGGTGGAAGCCGGCAAGCCAACCGCGCAAATCGGCAAGGTCATGCTGCTGTTGGGCGAGCTCGGCGTGCGCCTGTACGCCGAGTCGTCGGTCGAGATATCCGAAGCCACCGCGCTGAAAGCCGCGCAACGCCGCAGGAGCAGCCATGGCGGCTAGAACGCTGATCGCGTCCGCCAACGGCGTGCGCATGGGCACGCTGACCGACGATAAAGGCATCTGGTCGTTCGCGTACGACCCGCAATGGCTCGCGTCACCCGCCGCGTATCCGCTGTCGCCGGCGTTCCCGCTGCGCGCGGGCGTGTTCACCGACACGTCGACCGATCGTCCAGTGCAGTGGTTCTTCGACAACCTGCTGCCCGAGGAAGGCATGCGCACGTCGCTCGCGCGCGAGGCGAAGGTCGATGCGGCCGACGCGTGGGGCCTGCTCGCGTACTTCGGCCGCGAATCGGCCGGCGCGCTGACGCTGCTGGCCGAAGGCGAACACGAAGCGCCCGGCGGCCTGCAGCCGCTGCCGCTCGACGAGCTCGAACGGCGAATCCAGGCGATGCCCGAACGCGCGCTGACGGCGACCGCACCCAAGCGCATGTCGGCGGCCGGCGCGCAGCAGAAGCTGCTGCTGGTGCTGCGCGGCGACGCGCCCGACTACGCGCTGTTCGAGCCGGTCGGCAGCGAACCGTCGATGCACCTGCTCAAACCCGACATGCGTGCGGCCGGCTATCCGCATTCGGCGATCAACGAGTTCTTCTGCATGCGGCTCGCGAAGAAGATGGGGCTCGACGTACCGGACGTGCATTTCCTGCGCGCGCCGTCCGCGTGTTACGTAATCGACCGGTTCGACCGCGACGTCGCGTCCGAACCGGCCGGGCGCGTGCATACGATCGACGCGATGCAGTTGCTCAACTACGACCGCGGTTTCAAATATCAGCGGGCGAACGCACAGGAACTGGCCCGCGCGATCGAGCGCACCAGCACGAGAGCGCTCACGCGCCTGTCGGTGTTCCGCTGGACCGTGTTCAACGTGGTGGTCGGCAATGCCGACGCGCACCTGAAGAACCTGTCGTTCTTCGTCGACGCGCGCGGCTACCGGCTCGCGCCGTTCTACGACATCGTCAGCACGGTCGTGTATCACACGCCGACGCACCGGCCCGACCATCGCGGCGATCACTGGCCGCACTGCGAGCTGACGATGCCGCTCGGGCATGCCACGCGGTTCGCCGATATCGACATGGACGCACTGGTCGCGTTCGGCCAGGCGCTCGGGCTCAGGGAGAAAGCGGCCGCCAGCGAACTGCGGCGCTTTCTCGAACCGCTCGACCGTCTCGTCGTTCAGGCGCTCGATGAAGTGCGGCACATCGCGCATCCGGACGCCGGGGAAATGCGATTGCTGAATTCGATCGTCGCGATGCCGATCGCGGAGATGGGGCGGGCGCTGCGGTAGACGTGCGGATAGGCTGCCGCGCGCGGATGTCGTGCCGCCGCCGGATACCCGCGCGGCACCCGGCCCGACGCATACCTGGGCGTCAGCGCCGCACGGCAAAGGCATCGACGCCCGTCGCGGCCGCGGACCACGCCCACAGCCGCGCGGCTTCCTCCGGATCGATCGCATGCGGCCGCACGCCTGATTCCTCGTTGCCGCGCGTCACTGTCGCGACGTCGCAATCCTCGCAATAAACACCGCCGAGATCGGCCAGGCGCGGCGACGTCGCCGCCCATACCTGGGTTGCAGCACCCTGCTCAGGTGTCTTGAAAGTCGGATCGATCGGCACACCGTGCTCGTCCACCCAACCTTGCGCCATCATTTCCTCGCGCGTCAGATGGCGCTGCAGCGGCGTCGCGATCTTGCCGGGATGCAGCGAATATGCGCGAACGCCGAATGGCGCACCGAGCACGTCGAGCTGCACCGCGAACAAGGCGTTGGCGGTTTTCGACTGTCCGTACGCCAGCCATTTGTCGTAACCGCGCGTGAACGCGATATCGTCCCAACGGATCGGCGACAGCCGGTGCCCGAGCGACGACACCGCGACCACACGTGCGCCGTCTCCGTGCGCGAGCACAGGCCATAGGCGGTTGACGAGCACGTAGTGACCGAGGTGATTGACGGCCATCTGCGCTTCCCGACCGTCGCCGACGCGGGTCTCGGGGCAGGCCATGATGCCCGCGCTGTTGATCACGATATGTACGTTGCGCCGCGCGTCGACAAACCGGGCCCCGAATGCATCCACGCTCGCGGGGTCCGCCAGATCGAGCGTCGCGATCTCCACGCCGGCGATGTCGCGCGTCGCCTCGCGCGCGGCCGCGACGCTTCGCGCGCCGACGACGACGCGCGCGCCGGCTTGCGCCAGTGCACGCGTGGTTTCGAGCCCGAGACCCGAATGGCCGCCCGTCACGATCGCGGTCTTGCCGCGCAGGTCGAGACCGGCCAGGACGTCGCTCGCCGTCGATGCAGCGTCGAATCCGGAATGAAGGGGTTGCTGCCTGCTCGTCATTGAAAGCTCCAGGAACGGCGTGCGAAGCCCGCGGCCGCCCATCGGCCGCGTCACTGCACGAGCCCATTCTCCGGCCGCGCATCCGGACTGTGAATGCAATAGAATCCGGTTTTTCGTCGAGATCGTCCGGGATTGCGCGTGGACCCGCTATCGGAAGTGCTGTCGCTGCTGGAAACGCGCGACTCGTTTTTCACCGGCCTGCGGGCCGGTGGCCCATGGGCCGTCGACCTGCCCCCGCCCGACGGGATCAAGTTCAACGCGGTGGTCGAAGGCAGTTGCTGGCTGACCGTCGACGGTGCAGGGCCACCCGTCCGGCTGCGCACGGGCGACTGCTTCCTGCTCGCCGCGCCGCGGGCATTTTCGCTGGCGAGCGATCCGTCGGTCGCGCCGGTGCCCGCCGCCGACGTGTACCGACATGTCGACCACGGTATCGCGCACTATGGCGAACCGGCCGACTGCTTTCTGATCGGCGGCCGCTTCGCCTATGAGGAACGGATGCCGCTGCTGCTCGGCAGCCTGCCGCCCGTGGTGATCGTGAGCGGCGATTCCGAACCGGCGGCGGTCCTGCGCTGGTCGCTGCAGCAACTCGCACGGGAGTTCGTCGCGGCGTCGCCGGGCGGGTCGCTGATGGTTCGGCATCTCGGACACATGATGCTCGTGCAGATCCTGCGGCGTTATGTGGACGCCGGCGCGAACGGCGACGTCGGGTGGCTGGCCGGATTCGCGGATTCGCGAGTCAGCGCGGCGCTGGCCGCGATTCACGCGGCGCCCGAGCGACGCTGGACCGTCGACGCGCTGGCGGCCTGCTGCCATGTGTCGCGTTCGACGTTCGCGCTGCATTTCAAGCGGCGGCTCGGGTTCGGGCCGCTCGAATACGTGTTGCGGTGGCGGATACAGCTGGCGATGCGCGAACTGCGCCACTCCACGGCGTCGATCTCGGCGATCGCGCAGCGGCTCGGCTACGACTCGGATAGCGCGTTCGGCCATGCGTTCAAACGCATCGTGGGCTGCTCGCCGCGCGCCTATCGTCATGACGTGACGAAGGAACCGGGCAACTAGCGTCGTTACGGCCCTCGTCGGGCACGCGGTGGTCCGAATACGCCAACGCTCGCCACTTGAATTACGGCCATCTGGATAAGTATTCTTATCACAATATATCGATTTCTCCGCAAAACTCTGTCACGCGTCACCGCGCCAGTGCCCTACCCGCTCGTATGCCGCAATTCCCCGTCGATGTGCTGCGGCGACCTCAGCAAATTGAAGATCGGGCACACCGCTTCGACCGCCTGATGCAACGCCCGAATGACCTCCGGCGGCTCCGGCGACACGATGTCCAGCGTATAGCGGATGTTGTGCGGGAATACCGGAACGTGCTCGAACCCCGGCTGCTGCGCGAGCGGATGCTGGTCGCCGGTGACTTCGACTTCGATCGCGTCGATCTTCAGGCCCCGCTCCGCGGCCTGGATCAACGTGATGTGCGTGAGGCAACTGCCGAGCACGCCCAGTTGCAGTTCCGGCGACGCAGGCCCGAGGTTGTAGCCCGCGAAATCGGGCGGACTGTCGCTGATCACCTGGAAGTCGCGAATCCGGATCTCGCGCACGCCGCTGCGACCGAGCGCGCGCACGGTCGCCTTCAGCGGCGTCGCCTTGAGATCGGGATCGTTGCGGGCGGCCTGCTGCTTCGCTCGCCAGGCGTCGCGCTTTTGTGCAAGATAGTCGTTCAGGGTCGTCATGGTCGAGTCATGGGTAGGCGGCACGCAGGCGACCGATCGGTTCGTTGCGCGCCAGGGCGATCAGTCGACCGCCGGAATCCACGCAGCCGTCGCCGCATCGCTCGCGCGGAACGCCGGAAACTTCGCGCCGAGTTCCGCCACGGTATGAATGTCGTTCTTCACGAGATCGTCGCGCGTAATCAGCGTCGGCTTGACCGCGATGCGCGCGCCCGGGTTTTGCCCGGCCACCAGCAGCGCCGCCGCTCGCACCGACACCGCGCCGACGACCGCCGGATTGGTCGCGGCCGTCGCGACCCACGCGCTGTTCGGCGCGCGAATCGCCTCGATGTCGGCCGTCGATACGTCCGCGCTGTAGATGCGCAGCTTCGACGACAGCCTGGCCTCGTCGGCCGCGAGCTTCGCGCCGCGCGCGAACTCGTCGTACGGCGCGAATACGACGCGAATGTCGGGATTCGCGCGATACACGGCCGCCGCCTGGTTCGCGACCGATTGCGCGATCGGATTGTCGACGGTGCCCCAGCGCGCCTTTTCCCGGATCTTCGGGTGCGCGCGCTTGAAATCGCGCCACGCGGCATCGCGCCGGTCGAGCGGCGCGAATCCGGCCACGTACACGTACCCTGCCGCGAACGCGTCGCCGTTGTCCTTCACGGCCTGATCGAGCAGCAGGTTCGCCAGGTCGCGATCGTTCTGCTCGATCTGCGGCACCTTCGGATTGGCGAGATCGACGTCGAACGCAACGACCTTGATGCCTTTGTCCAGCGCACGCTGAACGACGTCCTTCAGCGATTCCGGCAAGCCGTGATTGACGATGATCGCGGACACGCCGATGCTGATCGCCTGCTGAATCTGCTCGCGCTGCTCGGCCGCGTCCTGCCGGCCTTCGTAGATGCGCAGATCGACGCCGAGCGCACGTGCCTGCTTCTGCGCGCCAGCTTCGTAGGCCTGGAAGAAATCGCCGGTCGACAGGTAGTTGACGAGCGCGATCTTCACGCCGCCCTTGTCGAACGGCGCCGGCGCGCCCTTGAGCGGGCCGGCGTACGCCGCGGACACACCCAGCACGAGCGCGACGCCCAGCGCGAGCGCGCCGAGTTTCGGTTCGATGCGTGACTTTCGGCGAAGCAATGAGCACATGGCGCGTCTGTCCCCATATAGAACGATATCGGTTCAATCTATCAGCGCGACACGCAAACTCAAACCGACCGATTCGGCAATCGATATTACTTTGGATAACAAACAGTCCAGCCTGAAGATTCTTCGAACCCGTCCATGCCTGATCCGAGTCTCGGCGACCTCACCCGTCACGCCCGGGCGTCCGCACGGCGACCGATGCCGAACGTAAACGCCAAGGCCAGCACGAGCAGCACGCCCTTGATGAAATCCTGCATGTAGTACGGCGCGTTCAGCATCGTCAGCCCGTTGAGCAGCACGCCGACGAACACCGCGCCGACGACCGTGCCGAACACGTTGGGCCGCTTCGCGCCCCACACCGCGTAACCGATCAGCGCGGCGGCCACCGCGTCGAGCAGCAGCGAGTGCCCCGCGCTCACGTCGCCGCGGCCGACCCGCGCGGCGATCAGCACGCCGCCCAGCGACGCGATCGCACCCGACACGACATATGCGGCGACGCGGTAGCGCGCGGCCGGTGCACCGGCCAGCCGCGCGGCCGTTTCGTTGCCGCCGATCGCATAGATCACGCGCCCCCAGCGCGTCGCTTCCATCGTGATGCAGGCCAGCACCGTCACGGCCGCAAGCACCAGCACCGGCAACGGTACGACGTCGAACACGCGCAGCCGGCCGAGCGCGAGAAACGCGTCGGGGAACACGCCCGTCGCATCCGTGCCGTCGGGCAGCACGGAGCCGGTCGCCAGCGAACGGCCGCCGGTGGGGATCAACTGCAGGCCGGCCAGCAGGAACAGCGTGCCGAGCGTCGCGAGCTGGTCGGGCACGCGCAGCCGCGTAATCAGCACGCCGTTGAACAATCCGGCGGCCACGCCGAGCGCGACGCAGGCGATCACGGCCGCCCACGCGCTGCCGTGCCAGACGACCAGCACGTAGCTCGCGGCCATCTGCGCGGTCGCGGCCACGCTGCCGACCGACAGGTCGAAACCACCGGCCGCGAGCGTGACCGTCACGCCGACGCCGAGCAACGCGACGATCGACACCGCCTGCAGGATGCTGAACAGATTGTCGAGGTTCAGGAACGCGGGCTCCTCGAGCGCGAATACGCCGACGAGGATGGCCAGCACGAGCAGGATGCCGGTTCGTTCGAGCGCATCGCGGATGCGCGCCGGCCCGGCGCGCGACGACCGTTCGACGGATGCGGCATGACGTACATCGGAAGAAGTCACGGGTTTCATGAGCAAGCACCCACGATGGAAGAAGTCGGAGGCAGGCCATCGAGCGTCGCGCGATCGAAGCGCACGATACGGTCGGCGATCTCGGCGGCTTCCTCGAGATCGCTGACGAACACGATCGTCGCGCGCTCATGCGCATGACGGCGCAGCGTATCGACGATATCGGCGCGCGCGCCTGCATCGATGCCCTGGAACGGTTCGTCGAGCAGCAGCAGCCGCGCCGGTTCGGCGTGCCAGCGCGCGAGCACGACCTTCTGCTGGTTGCCGCCGGACAGGTGCGCGACGCGATCGTCGGGCCCCTCGCAGCAAATGCCGAACCGCGCGATCGCTGCCGCGGCCGCCGTGCGTTCGCGGGCTCGGCGCACCGCGCCGCTCGCGAACCAGCGCGCCAGGAACGGAAAGCCGATCGTGCCCGCGATCGACGCGAACGGCACGCTGTCGGGAAACAGCGACGTGCGCCAGCGATCCTCGCCGGCCAGGAATACGCCGGCGCGAATCGCGTGCGCCGGCGAACGTGGCCGCCACGGCCGGCCGTCGAGCGTCATCTCGCCGGCCGCCGCCCGCACCGCGCCGAAGATCGTCCGTGCGAAGCGCGACTTGCCGCCGCCGACCGGGCCCGCGATCGCGACGATCTCGCCGCGCCGGACATCGAGGTCGAACGGCGTACTGGTCGGCGTCAGCCGGATCTGCCGCACGCTGAAGCCTGAACCGACCTCGGCCCCGGATCCGGCCAGCCCGGCCAGACCGGCACGCTCCGGCGCCGCTGCACGCGTACGCGGCAGCGGCCGGCCGATCATCGTTTCCACCGCGGCGTCGAAATCGATCGGCGCGGCCAGATCGGCAACGATCCGGCCGTCGCGGACGATCGCCGCACGATCGGCGATGCGACGCAAATCGCCGAGCCGATGCGACACGAGCAGGATCGCGACGCCATCTCGGCGCAACGCGTCCACCAGCACGAACAGCCGCTCGGCCTCCGCTGCGGACAGGCTGGCGGTCGGCTCGTCGAGAATCAGCAACGACGGCTGCCCGGCCAGCGCGCGCGCCAAGGTCACGCGCTGCTGGTCGGCCAGCGACAGCGAGGCCAGCGGCGCCGCCAGATCGACGTCGAGCCCGACCCGCGCGGCGAGCGATCGCGCCGCGGCACGCCGCGCGGCCGGCGGCACGTGCCACGGCGAGGCCGGATCGCACAGCCGGTCCAGCAGCAGGTTGTCGGCGATCGACAGCGTTGGCACGACGGCATCGGCCACCGACTGGTGCACGGTCGCGACGCCGAGCCGCTTCGCCGCATGCGGCGAACCCGGCCGATACGGTTCGCCGTGCAGCGTCAGCGTGCCGCCGTCCGCTTGCAGCGCGCCGCTCAGGATCTTGACGAAGGTCGACTTGCCCGCGCCGTTCGCGCCCATCAGCGCGACGACTTCTCCGGCGCCGATCGACAGATCGAGCGCCGCCAGCGCGACGGTCGCGTCGAAGCGTTTCGCGATGCCGTCGGCGCTCAGGACGGGCGGCGACGCCGATCGATGCGATCGATCTTCGCGCCGCGGCGCGTCCATGGTTTCGTTCGTCGCGCCATTCATGCCCGAAGATTCCGGTCGGCACGAGGCAGTTGCAGCAGGAACAGTACGTCGTCGGTCATGTCATGCAACTCCGCTGAGGGTCGTCCGGCATCGATCGCCTCGTCAGCCCGCTTCCGGCACGGGAAACCGGAATGAAGCACCGTAGGCCGTATCGGGCAGGCGGTCGCGGCCGCTCAGCCGCGAACGGAAGGTGCCGCTCGCCGGCGTCGTCCGGTACAGGCCGCGCTTCTTCAGTTCCGGCACGATTAGTTCGGCAAAATCGTCGAGCGTGCCGGGGCTGACCAGCGGATTGAGCATGTAGCCGCTCGTCGTCGACTGCCGCGCATGCTCGGCGAGCTGGTCCGCGACTTCGTCGGGCGAGCCGACGAGGATCAGGTCGGTGCCCCGCGTGACGCTCGCGAACTTGCGCCGCACGTCGCCGGCCGTGAGCGGCTTGCCGCTGCCGTCCGGCCGCACCACGTAGGACGTCAGCCCTTCCGTGTACGTCGTCAGCGGCTCGTCGTCCGCATAGCGGTCGATGTCGATGCCGGTGTCGCCCGCATAGCTGACGAGTTGCGCGTGCCGGTGATAGTGCTGCTGCAGCGTGTGATATTTCTCCTTCGCGTCGCTCGACGAGCGCGCCGTCACGATCCGCAGCACCGTCAGCGACTTCACGTCGTCCGCCGCCCGGCCGCGTTCGGCCGCGAGTCGTCGAATCTCGTCGAGGCCCGCACGGATCTCGTGCGGGTTCGACTTCGCGACGAACACCACCTCCGCATGCTTCGCCGCGAACTCGCGTCCGCGCCCCGACCAGCCGGCCTGGATCAGCACGGGCGAGCGCTGCGGCGACGGCGCGCAGACGTGCGGCCCCTGCACGCGATAGTGCGCGCCTTCGTGCGCGATCGGCCGCACGCGGTCGCCACGCGCATAGCGCGGCGCGTGCTTGTCGGCGACGACCGCATCGTCCGCCCAGCTCCCTTCCCACAGTTTGTACACGACGTCGAGAAATTCCTCCGCGCGCGCGTAGCGTTCGTCGTGGCCGATCATCCGGTCCAGCCCGAAGTTGCGTGCGGCGCTCGTCAGGTAGGACGTCACGATGTTCCAGCCGATCCGGCCGTTGCTGAGATGATCGAGCGTGCTGAAGCGGCGCGCGAGCGCGAACGGATGCTCGTAGGTCGTGCTCGCGGTCACTCCGAACGCGAGCCGCTCCGTCTGCGCGACCAGCGCCGGGATCAGCATCATCGGATCGTTCGCGGGCGCCTCGACCGCCCACTGCAGCGCCGCGTCGGCCGACCCGCCATAGACGTCGTACAGGCCGAGCACGTCCGCGAAGAACAGCATGTCGAGATCGGCCTGTTCGGCCGTGCGCGCGAGGTTCGACCAGAACCCGAGCGTATTCGCACGCAGCCGTTCATCAGCCGGATGGGTCCACAGGCTGGGCGCGCCGCCGCAGCCGACGCTGGCTTGTTCATACAGGGAAAACAGCAAGGGGCGAGGATCGGACATCGTGGAACTCGTTACCAGGGCAGGAATCAGTTGGGCGCCGCCCACGCGCCCGACGACGCGCGGCGGCGCCGGGCGGGCATGCGTTCGTCGGGTGCGCGCGTCAGGTAGCGATTGACGCGCTGCTCGAGACGGGCGGCAGGAATGGTCAGCAGCGCGACCAGCACGACATAGACGATCGCCGCACCGGCCAGCGGTTCGTACACGCGCAACGTCTCGAAGCGCAGCGTATTGGCCGTGCCCATCACGTCGAACACGGTCACGGTGGACGCGAGGACGGTCGATTTCAGCAGCAGGATCGCCTCTCCGGTGAGCGCGGGCAGCGCAAGCCGCCACGCTCGCGGGCCGACGATACGGCGCAGCACCTGCACGCGCGTCATCCCGTATGCGTGGCCGGCCTCGATCTCGCCGGCCGGCACGCCGGCGATCGCGCCACGCAGGATCGTCGCGACATACGCGCTCTCGTTCACGCTCAACGCGACGATCGCGTACCAGAACGCGTCGCGCAGCAGCGGCGACGCCCAGCTGTCGCGCATCCACTCGCGCGGGACGATCTGCCCGAATCCGTAGTACAGCAGATAGAGCTGAACGAGGAGCGGCGTGCCGCGGATCAGCATGAGCCAGCCGCGCGCGGACCAGCGCACCGGCGTATGGCGTGCGCCGGCGGCGAGCGCGAGCGGCACGCCCAGCAATATGCTGGCCGCACCCGACAATAGCGTCAGCGCCAGCGTCGTCGGCACCGCGGCGAGCAGCTTCGGCATTACCGTGTCGAGCAGGAAAGGCAGCGAGAAGATCATGTCGTCGCACGCCTCGTGCCGCGATTCGCGTGCCGTTCGAGCGCCGCGAAGATGCCCGCCGACGTGACGCTCAGCAACAGGAACAGCGCGGCCGTGACCACATAGAAGAATACGTAGTGCCGCGTCGCGCCGGCCGCGAGCTGGCTCGCCTTCAGCAGATCCGTGAACGAACCGAGCACGCTGATGAACGACGCGTCCTTCGTCGCGTTCAGCCACACGTTGCCGACGCCCGGCAGCGCGAGCCGCGCGGCGGCCGGCAGCCGGATGCGCGCGAACGTCAGCCATGGCGTCATCCCGTACGCATGCGCGGCTTCGATCTGGCCGACCGGCACGTTGACGAGCGCCGCGCGGAAGATGTCGGTCAGATACGCGCCCTGAATGAAACCGAGCGACAGTGCGGCGACGACGAACGGGTCGAACGCGAAGTCGCCGGACACGATGCCGCTGACGCGCAGCGCGTTCTCGATAGCCGGTGCGACCGCGTAGAACGCCAGCAGCAGGCACAACAGCTCGGGCAGCGCGCGCACGAGCATCGTGTAGAGCCGCGCCAGCCATACAAGCGCTGAATATCGCGACAGCATGCCGAGCGCGCCGGCGATGCCGAGCAGCACGCCGGTGCAGAACGATGCGGCCGCAACGCCGAACGTCAGCGCGAACGCACTCGCGAACACGCGGCCATATCCGCCGTCGCCGAAGGCGAGCAGCGCGAGCAGCGAATCGTCCGCGGCCATCGGGTCAGCGGCCTTTCTCGATCGTGCCCTTCAGGTTCGGATAGCGGGCGGTGATCGCATCCCACGTGCCGTCCTGCTGCAGTTGCGCGATCGCGGTCGACAGCTTGCCGCGCAGCGCATCGCCGTGGCGCACGCCCGCGCCGATGCCGAGGCCCAGCACCGGATCGTCCGCGCACGTGGCCTTGACCTCGAAGTCCTTGCCGTCGCGCGACGCGAGGAACGCCGTGAACAGCCCCTTGCCTTCCTGCACGTAGTCGACGCGACCGGACACCAGATCGGCGAGCGCATTGTCGAACTTGTCGAATGCCTTGATCTGCGCGTCCTGCTTGAAGCGGGCATCGAGGAACGCCGAGAAGTTGGTGCCGGCCTCGACGCCGATCACGCGGCCCTTGAAGGTCGCGGGCACCGCGCAATCGACGCGGCGCCGGTCGCTTTTCGCACCGACGAACACCGTCGGAGATTCGTAATACGCACGGCTGAAATCGATCGCTTTCTGCCGTTCGCCGGTGATCGTCATCGACGACCAGATCACGTCGATCTTGCGGTTCTGCAACGCCGGAATCAGGCCGTCCCACGCAATGTCGGTGAGCTCGCAGCGCACGTTCAGCTTCCCGCACGCGGCATCGAGCACGTCGACTTCCCAGCCCTTCCATTTGCCGGCGGCGTCCTTCGAAAAGAACGGCGGGTATGACTCGGCGTCGATACCGACGCGCAACGTCGGCTGGGCCGCATGGGAAACCGGCGCGAGGCCGAGCACGAACAGCGCGGCCGCGGCACGGCGGACCCTGGAACGCATCGAACGATTCATGTGGCGATTATCTGGAATAACGTCGGAACGACCGGCGTTGCAGCCGGCGGAAGGCGAGACTGTAATGCGCGCCGACGCGTGTACCAAATGGTTATTTTTTCGATGGATATCTGATCGCGCGATATGCACGGCACCGCGCGCCGGCCAGCGCCCGCGCACGGTGCGCGGGTCATCCTCTCACGCCGCCGTGGCCTCGCGCCGCAACGCCCGCTGCGGCCGGTCGAGCACCAGGCCGCGCAGGTCCACGCCGCCGCCCGGCATGTCGACGAGCTTCAGCCCGCCCTGTTCGTCATCGATCCGCTCATGCTTGTCACGCAACCGCCGCGCGACGTCGGCATCGGATTCGCCGGTCACCGAATGAAACGCGTTCATCACGAGCGGCGGCCGATCGCCGCGACCGGACGCGGCTGCCTGCCGGTGCAACCCGGCGACGAACGCACGCGCACCAACGACATCGACGGATTCGGCGCGCACGCGCTAACGCCGCTCCGGGTCAGGCAACGCGACGTCGCCCGCTCACGCCGCCCGCCCTGACACGACGGCGCCTCACCGCCCGATCGGCAACCCCGTCGGCTCGATCCAGCCGAGCTTGTACGCGATCAGCAGCGACAGAAACAGCGTGACCGACAATCCGACGCGCGCGGCGAGCGACCACGCCATCCGCTTGGACTTGCCGCGATCGTGATTCATGAAGTACAGCGCGACGATCAGGCTCGCGATGATCATCGCGAATGCCACAGAAACCAGCAGGGTTTTCATTGCCGTTGCCTTTGAAGATCCGAATCGGCCTGAATCAGTTCGGCCAGTTTTTGCCGCTCGTCGGCGACGCCGCCGACGCCCGACGCCGGCCAGTCCAGCGCGACGCCGTTGCCCAGCGAATCGCGCACGAGCGTCTGGTAGCGCCGGTCGTTGATCGTGCCGTGCGCCATCGTGTCCGAGATCTCGCGCCGGAACGGCAGCGGGAAACTCGCGTACGCACGCGACAGCGCCGCATATTGTCTCGCATCGATCTCTTTCGTCGATGGAATGACGGTCCAGACCACCACGGCGACGATGGCCGTGAACGGGATCGCCGTGTAGCGAAGGATGAACTTGATCGGGGTCATGAAGCGGTGGGCAGAAGTGATCAGCGCCGCGCGGCGGCGAAACAGCCGGCCGGCGGCGCCTTCCGTCATTGTACTGAATGCACCATCCGGCCAACAGAGTATGATAATGACATTATCATGTCCATCACATGATTCGACAGCCCCGGCATCCGGTGCAAGGGGCGGGCCCGCCACGCCCTCCGGCACCGGTTTTCCGCCTGTACCCGCGAATCCGCGACGATCGAGCGAAGCCCCTATGCCAGCGCAGTACTTTCGAAACCTGACCGGAAAACACCGCAGCGCGGACGCGAACCGCCAGCTCGGGTTTTCGCTCGCGTTCGTCGCCGGCGCGGCCAATGCCGGCGGCTTTCTCGCGGTCAAGCAATACACGTCGCACATGAGCGGCATCGTGTCGGCGATCGCCGACCAGACGGCGCTCGGCGACGTGCGGCTCGCGCTCGCCGGCATCAGTTCGCTGGGGTCGTTCCTGATCGGCGCCGGCTGCTCGGCGATCCTCGTCAACTGGGGCCGCCGCCGCGGGCTGCACAGCCAGTTCATGCTGCCGCTGCTGGTCGAGGCCGCGCTGCTGTTGCTGTTCGGGCTGCTCGGCAGCCACCTCGCGCTGTGGGAAACGTTCTTCGTGCCGGTGACCGTCACGCTGCTGTGCTTCATCATGGGGTTGCAGAACGCGACGATCACGAAGCTCTCCGGCGCGGAAATCCGCACGACGCACATCACGGGCATCGTGACCGACCTCGGCATCGAGCTCGGCAAGCTGTTCTACTGGAACCGCTCGGCCATCGAAGTCGACGCGCACGCGGTAATCGCCAACCGGTCGAAACTGCGGATTCACGCGACGATGCTCTCGTCGTTCTTCGTCGGCGGCCTGGCCGGCGCGATCGGCTTCAAGCACGTGGGCTACGTGTCGACCGTGCCGCTCGCCGCGGTGCTCGTCACGCTCGCCGTCGTGCCGGTGATCGACGATCTGCTCGCGCTGGTGCGCAGCAAACGCTGATCGTGCGGCGCTCGCCGCGGTAACGCCGAAAGCGGATCGATTATAATTTGATTAACATATCGACCACCCTCGCCCCGTCATGGAAACAAAAACCGCCCGCCTGACCGTCCTGATCGATCCCGCGAAGAAGGAAGCCTTCGAGATGCTCTGCGCGGAGCAGGATCTTACGCCGTCGCAAGTCGTGCGGCAGTTGATCCGCGACTATCTCGACCGGCACGGCGTCACGTACAAGACCCGCAGCGCGATCGGCAAGCGCGTGAAGTAAGCACGGCCGCACAGGCCGAGCACGGCCCGCCCCCCTCGGTACGGCTACGCGCCGATCTCCCAACGTTCGTGCGACTGCGCGCGCCAGACCAGCCGCCGCGAATCGATGCCCTCGCCGCGCTTCATGCGTCTCGCGGTAGCGGCCAGCTTCAGTTCACCGGCCTGCGGGCACGCGAGCGCCCGCTCCAGCAGGATACGCAACGACGGCAACAGGCTGCCGTCCTTCCATGCGAATGCAACGAAGTTGTTGTCGTCGCCGCACGACACCAGCGCATACGACGAACCGAATACCGATCGCAACTGCTCGAGGTGCTGCGGCAACGCCGGATCGTCGTCCATGAAGTTGATCGCGAGCACGCCGGATTCGCTCAGGCGTGCGCGGCACGCATCGAGGAACGTGGCGCCCGTACAGCGGCCGCGCATGCCGTCGGCGACGAACGCATCGTGCAGGATCACGTCCGTGCGGACGTCCGCCCGCTCCAGATGGTCCGCGCCGTCGGCGCACACCACGGTGAAGCGCGCATCGTCGGGAGGAATCCTGAACGTGTCGCGCAGCGCGATCACGTCGGGATTGATCTCGACCGCATCGATCGTCGTGCCGGGCAGGTGGCGGTAGCAGTACTTCGCGAGCGACCCGCCGCCGAGCCCGAGCATGCAGATGTGTGCGGGCTCGGCCAGCAGCAGCAGGAAGCCCATCATCACGCGCGTATAACCGAGTGCGAGCCGCACCGGATCATGCAGCGACATGAAGCTCTGGGTGCCGAAATGATCGAAGTGCAGCGAGACCGCGTGCTGCGTCTCCAGCACGAACGGCCGGCCGTCGTTCAGCGGCGTCGCCAGGAACCTGACGAACGCGTCGTAGGCAGTGCGATCCTCGGCCATGTGCGGGTAGTCGAATGAAAAAGACAGCGGCTGAAAACGCGGATGCAACGGTCGCCTGACCGTGCGCTCAGACCTTCTTCAAGTAGCACGCCTTCAGCATGAAGCCGCCCATGTCGGTCTTGCAGTCGACTTCGTGATCGCCGCCGACGAGCCGGATGCTCTTGACCTTGGTGCCCATCTTCAGCGTGATTGACGAACCCTTCACGCGCAGGTCCTTGATCAGCACGACCGAATCGCCGTCCGACAGCACGTTGCCGTTCGCGTCCTTGACGACGTCGCCCGCCGGTTCGTCACCGGCGTCGGCGCCGGCGTCGGCCGACCATTCATGGCCGCAGTCCGCGCACACGGTCAGCGCGCCGTCGGGGTAAGTGTTTTCCATCGCGCATTGCGGGCAGGCGGGGGCATTCATTGCAACTTCCATTCAGGAGGAGTTCGGGTCGGTCGACGATGCCGGGCGAGCAGGTTGCGCGCCCGGATACGCCGAGACTCGCCCGCCGGCAACGCCGCGGGCCGGCATCGGCGCACACGGCATTATAATGTAATTCACATGATCTGGCCGATGCATTATAATCCCCCACTTTCCGACAATCCGCGAATTTGAATACGCCTTTGCAGCGGATGTCGGCATGTTCGCGCCGAATGGCGCGTACAATGCACCCGGCCGGCACCCGCGCCCCTGCGGGAATTCGTGACATGCCAGCCGCCCGATGTCCGCTACACGTGCGTAACCCTGCATGTCGCGCGCCGCCCCGCCCACTTGTCCGGAGGCTTTCCAGCATCGTGGCAACCGTTGTGTACGTTGAAATCGGCCCCGCATGGAACCGCAATCGCGGCCGCGCCGCGCGCGATGCGACCGTCGACGCGGCACGCCGCTTCGACAGCGACATCCAGCTGATCGCGAACGGGCACGGCAGCAACGCAAAAGACAGCGGCGCGATCGCGTCGCTGCAGGTTCACGGCGGCACGTCGGCCCAGGTGCTCGCCACCGGCCCCGACGAGGAAGCGGCGCTGCACGCGCTGCTGCCGTTGTTGCAGGCAAGCTGATGCTTGCACCTCCTCCCGTCCGGCCGTGTGCCGCCCACCCCGAAACGCTATTTCCCGAGGAAGCCATGAACGATACGCTCACGTCCAACACCCCCAACCTGTCGGCCTCCGCGATCTGGGCGCTCGAACGCCTCGCCGATGTTCGCTACGGCCGCGATGCGCCGGCGCTCGGCTGGTCGATCGCGCGGGAGCTCGTCAACGCCGGGTTCGTCAGCCATCCTCCGCACGGCCGCTCCGGCGCATCGATCACGGCCGAAGGGCGCTCGTTCCTGAAAAGCCGCAAGTAACGCCGTCCGGCACGGGCGCGATCCCGCGTTGCGCGCAGCACGCGGGCGCGGCGATGACCACCGTCAGGAAGCAGGCCGACCGCTCGCCGCTGTCGGGGTTCGCTACAGGCGTTCGCACACGGCGACGAACAGCCGCATTCGTCGAACGCCCCGCGCGATGCGTCCGACCGCGACGTCGTCACGCGAGCCGGTCCATGCGGGCACCGCCGGCCGGCGCCGTCCGCGCGATGCGCCCGCATGCCCCGATGCGGGCGGGGAATTGCGTCCACGTCGCCGTTTACGCGGTATCGTACGAGACCCGAGCGCGGCGCCCTGCGTCGCCGCCCCTTCCTCATGGAACGCCCGATGACATTCAGCGCCGTGCCCCCCGTCTCGTCTCCGCCCGTTCTCGACACGCCCCGTCTGATCCTTGAAGGCCACCCGCTCGGCGACTTCGACGCACTCGCCACGATGTGGGCGGAACCGGGCGTCGTCGCGCACATCTTCAACGGCACGCCTTCCACGCCGCGCGACTCGTGGATGCGCATGCTCGCGTATCGCGGGCTGTGGCCGCTGCTCGGCTATGGGTACTGGGCGATTCGCGAAAAGGCGTCGGGGCGTTACGTCGGCGATCTCGGCTTCGCGGATTTCCACCGCAACATCGACCCGCCGATCCGCGGCGTGCCGGAAGCCGGCTGGGCGCTGGCGACGTGGGCGCAAGGCAACGGCTATGCGACCGAGGCGCTCGCGGCCGCGCTCGCATGGCTCGACGCGCAACAGCGGTTCGAGCGCAGCGTGTGTCTGATCGCGCCGACGAATGTCGCGTCGATCCGGGTCGCGGAGAAAGCCGGGTACGGCGAGCCGCGGCGCATCCGTTTCAACGACGCAGATTCATTGCTGTTTTCACGCAAGCGCCGGTAGGCGCGTCGAACCGGCGGCCAAGTCAGTCGGCGACCGGTTCGTAGCGATGCATGAAGAGGCCGTCGTCCATCGGCCAGCAGTTGCCGGATTCGTCGCGCACGATCCAGTCGCCCGGCTTCACGGATCGCCAGCCTTCCGGCGTCGCGATCGCCCACAGGCCGTGACGGCGCTCTACCCGTTCATGGTCGCCCTCGGCGAACCACCGTGTTGCATCGACCTGACTGGCGCGTTCTCTGAATTTCATGCCATCACCAAAGGAAACGGATTTCAGTGTCGCGTGGCTGCGGCGCCGGCATCGAGCGACCGCTGCCGCGCCCTCAGCGCGTTCGTCGTCGTGCGGGCTGCGTGCAGCGCCATCCAGCCCTCCGCGATGAGCGCCTCCAGCGTGTCGCGCGCGACGGTGGAAATCCGGACGTCGATCTCCTGCACTTTCATCAGCGCCGACACGACCTCGTCCGGTTGATCGGGTGCAAGCGCAACGATGAACGCCGAACGCGTCTCGGCGGCCCGAACGGCCTCGCTCCAGTCGGCGCGCGCCACCGCCGCTTCGATCGCATGCGTGAGTGCGTCGAGACTCTGGACGACTTGCAACGGCGTCATTTCGCTTCCCCCGTCAGTAATCGATCGCATCCGCCCGACTGCCCATCGGGAGCCGCCGCGGCGGCGACCCGACTCGCGCGTGAGCGACATGACTTGACGCTTCGCCGAGACCGGTAGCCGATACGATCGCGAAACAGGCGCAATGCGCGACGCGCGAATCAGGTGTGTGGATTGTAGGGAGCGGAACGCGGACGTCGGTAATATTTTGTAATGATATGTCGACTAACCTTGCCCGGCCTGGTGTCGGGCGGTGCGGGAACGGTGCGCGGCGTCGAAGTGGCGCAAACGTTTTCGTCTGACGGATGCGCGGGCGCGCATCGTCCCGAGCGCCGCGCCGGCTCTCGCGTCGAACCGTTTCAGCCTCACGCGCGGCCTCGCGTCGCTCGCCCCGCGCGTTTCCTCCGATGGCGGCGATTGGCGCGTAGATAAGCTCACCGAACGATTCAGATTTCCCCACATTCCATCGGAATGTTGCGCAGTATCATCCACGTCGCTTCGGCCACGACACGCTCGGACTGGGCCTGACCGCTCGCCACCTTCCCGTTTTGCCCCTTCGTTTAGCGATGCCCATCCGAATCCTGATCGTCGAAGACGACGTCCCGCTGTCCGCGCTGATCGCCGAGTACCTGCGCACGCATCATTACCAGGTGGACACGCTGTGCGACGGCGCCGGCGCGGCAGCGGCGATCGTCGGGAGCCGCCCCGACGTGGTGCTGCTCGACGTCAACCTGCCCGGCAAGGACGGCTTCGAGATCTGCCGCGCGGCGCGCATGCAGTACGACGGCATCGTGATCATGGTGACGGGCCGCGACGAGCCGTTCGACGAATTGCTCGGCCTGGAACTCGGCGCGGACGATTTTCTCCGCAAGCCGCTCGAACCGCGTCTGCTGCTCGCGCGAATCAAGGCGCAGTTGCGGCGCACGCGCGTGCCGGCGGGCGACGCCGTGCCGGATTCGCCGCAGCGATACGTGTTCGGCAAGTTCTCGATCGACCGGGCCGATCGCCGCGTGCATCTGCCCGACGGCAGCATGCCGCGCCTGACGTCGACGGAATTCGATCTGCTGTGGGCCCTCGTGTGCCGCGCGGGCGAGGTGGTGAGCCGGGAAGACCTGACGCTGCTGCTGCGCGGCATCGCGTTCGACGGCCTCGATCGTTCGATCGACGGCCGCATCTCGAAGCTGCGCCGCAAGCTGCGCGACGACGCGAACGAACCGAAACGGATCAAGACCATCCGCTCCAGGGGCTATCAGTTCAGCAAGCACGCATGGGATTGAGGCCGCGCGCGGGCCGCCGGACGGCGTTGCGCGAGCGCGGCACCCGATGCCCGCCGCGCGCGCGAGGCTACTGCGCGCGCGCCGTGCCGGTATCCTCATTCGCGGCCGGCCCCGCCTGCCAGCCGCCGCCGAGCGCCTTGTACAGCGCGACGAGATCGGTGGTCGTCTGCAACGCGCCCTGCTCGGCCTGCTGCCGGCCCTCCGCCCATTGCCGCTCGGCATCCAGCACGTCGAGGAACGGCGACAGGCCCTTCCGGTAGCGATCGCGCGCGAGGTCCAGCGCGCCCTGTTCGGCCTTCACCGCGTCGTCGAGCGCGGCCGCGCGCGCCTGGTCGGTGCGGTATACGGCCAGCGCATTGTCGACGTCGCGCAGCGCGACGAGCACGGCTTGCCGGTACGCGAGCGCCGCTTCGGCCTGGCGCGCCTGCGACAGCCGCAGGTTCGACACGAGCGCGCCGCCGGAAAAGATCGGCAGCGACACGGCCGGCCCGAACGCGTAGAACAGATGCGACCAGTGCGCGAGCTCGCGCACGTGCGACGCGCGCAGGCCGACCTGCCCCGTCAGCGAAATGTCCGGATAGAACTGCGCGACCGCGACGCCGACGTCGGCGGTGGCCGCATGCAGCTCGGCCTCCGCACGGCGGATGTCGGGGCGCCGGCGCGCGAGCGTCGACGGCAGGCCGACCGGCACGGTCGGCGGCACCGCCGGCAACGCGCGCGGGGCGGCCAGCCAGTCGTCGAGCGCGCCCGGCGCGCCGCCGACCAGATAGGCGAGACCGTTGCGCAGCAGCACGATCTGCTGGTCGAACTGCGGCAGTTGCGCGCGGATCTGCGCGAGCCGCGCGTCGGCGCTGCGCACGTCGAGATCGCTCGCGAGACCGTGCGCGGCCTGCTCGCGCGTCAGGTCGAGCAATTCGCGCTGCGCGCGTTGCAGGTCGTCGGCCAGCGCGCGCTGCGCTTGCGCGCCGCGCAGTTGCAGATAGGTCTGCGCGACTTCGGCCTCGAGCGACAGCAACGCGTCGTCGCGGCTCGCGACCGCGGCGCTCGTCTGCGCGCCGGCCGCTTCGACCGAGCGGCGCACGCGGCCGAACAGGTCCAGTTCCCACGATGCGTCGAACCCGGCCTGCCACAGGTTGACCGGCGATTCGAGGGCATCGAGCGCGCCGCGCGCACCTTGCTGCACGCTTGCTCCGGTGCCTGGCCCGAACCGGTCGAGCGGTGAGCCTGGCGCGCCGAGACGATCGACGCGCTGGTCGATGCCCTGCTCCTCGACGATGCCCTTCAGGCCGAGCTGCTCGCGCTGGTAGCTCGCATTCGCGCGCACGTTCGGCAAGCCCTGCGCGGCGGCCGCGCGCACCTGCGCGCGTGCCTGCGCGATGCGCAGCACGGCCGCCTGCACGTCGAGGTTGTCGTGCGCGGCGCGCTCGACGAGCCGGTCGAGCAGCGGATCGCCAAACGCGCGCCACCAGCGCGGATCGGGATCGGCGTCGATCGTGGGCGACGACCGCGCGGCCACGCCGGATGCGGGGGCGGCCGCCGGCCCGTCCGCCTGCATCGCATGCCAGGTGGCCGGGACGTCCGCTTGCGGCGGCTGGTAATCGGGGCCGACGGTGCAGCCGGCGATGATCGTCGTCATCGCGCCGCACACGATGCGGCGAATCAGGCGGTGGCTGCGATTGTCGCGGCGCATGCGCATGTCAATGCCCTCCCGCGCCGCGCGCGGCCTTCGCCGGCGAGAACAGGAACGTCAGCGGAATGCTGAACGCGCAGAACACCGCGAGGATCGCGAACACGTCGATATACGCGAGGATCGTCGCCTGCGAGACGAACGTTTCGTAGAGCCGGCCGGTCGCGGTCTGCAACGCGGCCGGCGGCGGCGCGCCCGTCAGCGCGCCGATCGCGCGCGCGTTCTCCCGCAGCGCATCCTGGAAGTTCTGCGACAGCGTCGACATGTGCGTGGACAGGTGCGCCATGCGCGCCTGCGTGCGCTCGCGGATCAGCGCGGTCGACACCGAGATGCCGATCGAGCCCGCGACGTTGCGGAACATCGTGAACAGCGCGGACGCGTCGTCGTTGAGCCGCCGCGGCACGGTCAGGTACGCGAGCGTCGTGATCGGCACGAACATGAAGCCGATCGCGAGCGACTGCGCGCACCGGATCATCACGAGGTGCTTGTAGTCGATGTCCGGCACCAGCATGCGCGAATAGATCAGCGCGCCGCACAGCAGCACGAAGCCGAACCCGACGAGATAGCGCGTCTGCACGTGCGGCATCAGCCGGCTCACGAGCGGAATCTCGAGCGTGATCAGCAGCGCGCCGGGCGACAGCACGAGCCCCGCGAGCGTCGCCGTGTAGCCGAGATGCTGCTGGGCGAGCTGCGGCACGATCACCGCGCTGCCGTACAGCACCGCCGCGAACGTCGCGATCGTCACGCAGCCGAGCGCGAAATTGCGGTCGCGCAGGCACGACAGGTCGACCACCGGTTTCTTCGTGCGCAGCAGCCACAGCGTCGCACCGATCAGCCCGAGCGCGGACAGCACCGCGAAGACGCGGATGAAGGTCGAGCCGAACCAGTCCTCGTCCTCGCCGCGATCGAGCATCACCTGCAGGCAGCCGAGCCCGATCGCGATCAGCCCGATGCCGATGTAGTCGATCGAGATCCCGCGCTCGGCGCCGCGCCGCCACGGCGGATCCTCGACGAGCTGCATCACCGCGAGCACGGTCAGCGCGCCGATCGGCACGTTGAGCAGAAACACCCAGCGCCACGAGAAATGGTCGGTGATCCAGCCGCCGAGCGTCGGTCCGAGCACCGGCGCGACGACGATCGCGATCGCCGAGATCGAGAACGCGCGGTTGCGCTGCTCGGGCGGGAACGTATCGAGGATGATCGACTGCTGGTTTGGCTGCAGCCCGCCGCCGAACAGCCCCTGCAGCACGCGGAACACGATCAGTTCGCCGAGGTTGGTCGCGACGCCGCACAGGAACGAGCACACGGTGAACGCGGCGATGCACAGCAGGAAGTAGCGCTTGCGGCCGAGCAGGCGCCCGAGGAAGCCCGAGATCGGCAGCACGATGCCGTTCGCGACGAGGTACGACGTGAGCGTCCAGGTCGCCTCGTCGTAGCTCGCCGACATCGTGCCGGCGATGTGCGGCAGCGCGACGTTGACGATCGTCGTGTCGAGCACCTCCATGAACGCGGCGAGCGTGACGACGATCGCGATGAGCCACGGGTTCGCGGCGGGGCGCCATGCGCCGCCGGACGCGCCGCCGCGGTCGGGCGGCCGGTTCATCGGCGGACCTCGCGAGGCGGGAACGGCATGCGGGTATCGGGCATCGGATCGCTCCGGTCGACGCCGGCCGCGGCACGGCGGCCGGTCATTTCAGATGGACGGTCGGCTCGACCGACAGGCCGAGACCGAGCGGCGGACGGGTCGGCAGCGGGCCGTCGAGCACGATCTTCACCGGCACGCGCTGCACGATCTTCACGAAGTTGCCGGTCGCGTTCTCGGCAGGGAATGCGGAGAAGCGCGAGCCGCTGCCGAGCTGGATGCTGTCGACGTGGCCATGCAGGTCGAGATCGGGATACGCGTCGACCGACACGTCGACGCGATCGCCGACGCGCATCCGTTCGAGCTGCGACTCCTTGAAATTCGCGGTGATCCACACGCGCGGCGTGACGATCGAGAAGATCGACGTGCCGGCTTGCAGGAACGAGCCCAATTGCACGTTGCGCCGCGTGACCCAGCCGTCGGACGGCGCGCGCATCTCGCAGTACGACAGGTTCAGGTTGGCCGTCTCGAGCTGCGCGCGCGCCTGCAGCACCTGCTGGCGGCGTTCCTCGACGGCCGTCTCGGCCTGCCGGATCTGCTGCGGCACGAGGCTCGCGGTGCGCGCCTGCGCCTGGGCCATCGCGACGTTCGCGTCGGCGGTCGCGCGTTGCGCGTCGGCCGCATCGATCGCCTGCTGGGAAGTTGCGCGCGCATCGACCGCCCGCTGCCGCGCCTGCGCGGCGAGCGCCTGCCGGTACGCGGCTTCCGCCGATTCGATCTGCGCGCGTGCCTGCCGGTACTGGGCCGGATACTGCACACGCGCGATATCGAGCTGCACGCGCGCCGCGTCGAGCTGCGCCTGTGCGAGACCGAGCTGCGCCTGCGCCGCGTCGACCTGCGCGCGGTAGTCGCGCGGATCGATCTCGACGAGCAGGTCGCCACGCCGTACGAAGCTGTTGTCGTCGACCGCGAGCCGCGTCACGTAGCCGGACACGTGCGGCGCGACCGCGATCGCGTTGCCGTCGGTGTACGCATCGTCGGTGCTTTCCTGGTTGCGCGTCGCGAGCCACCAGACGAGCCCGCCGACGAGCAGCACGACCAGCACCGCGCCGAGAATGATCAGCGTTTTCTTACTGGGCCGCTTGCGTTCGCCTTCGCCGTTGTTGCCGTTCCCGTCTCCGTCGCCGCCGGTGCGGCCGCCACGATCGTCGTGCGGATGGCCGTCGCCGCCACCGCCGCCCGGCGCGTCGGTCGGGTGCTCGCCGTTGCGGCCCGGCGCCGCTCCCGAGCCGCTGCCGCCGCCGGACGGGTCGTCGCCCGCGCGGGCGAGGACGGCAGGCCAGCGGGTAGGCAGCGGCGTCGACAGTACGACGCCGGCCACCGCCGGCGCGAACGCGTCCGGCGCGCCGGTGCCGCGCCGTCCTGGTGTCGACGTGCGCCGCAGCGCGACGCAAGATCGCTCACGAACGGACCACGGGCACAGGATCGCATCGGACATGAAACGGGGCTCCAGGCGGCGGCCGCGGGCGCCATTGCCCGCGCCGACCTCAAACGCGCGATCGAGCAAACAGCGGGCCCGGCAACGCGCGTCGTCCACCGCGGCATGCGCGATGCGCGACGTGTACGCCTCGACCGCCCCGACAGGACTCGCGAACCATGACACACTCGACCCCGCTCGACACCGACACACGCGACGAAGATCGCGGCGACAGCACGCCCGGCCCCGAAGGCAAGCGCCGCGGCACCGCCACGCCGCCGCCGCGCAGCGCGCACGACCCTGCGGAAGGCAAGCCGGCGGCACCGCCAAGCGGGACGCCGCCGCGTGGCACGCCCTCTGCCGAACCCGGCGACGCGTGATCGACGCGCGTCGCGCCATACCGCCGTCCCACTCGCGCGAAACGGCCGCAGCGGGCGGCGGCAGAAATGACAAGCCGTTGAAAAATCGCGGACGAAGGCTGGCCAGCAGGGCCCGAAACACTCGCACGAGGGCACATGCGACAGCGAAGCGGGAACGCACGTTGCGGCAGGCGGCGCATGGATCTTTCGCCCATCTGCCGCCTGCCCTGCATGACGCTACCCGACCCGTCCGATTTCCCCGTTCGCGCGGTACCGCTCGCGCCGCTGGCGAAGGAACGCGCCACGATCGTCTGCCATCGCAACCGGCGCGTGCTGCTGGTCGCCCGCGGGCGATCGTCGCGCTGGACGCTGCCCGGCGGCGTGATCCGGCGCGGCGAATCGGCGCTCGACGCCGCGCATCGCGAACTTCGCGAGGAAACCGGGCTCACCGGTCTCGAACTCGCGTATTTCTTCTACGTGGACGGCAGCGTGAAGCGTCATCACGTGTTCGTCGCGAGCCTGCCGCGCGGCGCGCACGCTTGCCCGGGCCGGGAAATCGCGCTGTGCCGCTGGGTCGGCATCGACGCGGTGCCGCACTGGCCGGCGAGCGCGCCGACGCAGCGCATCATCCGTCAGTTCGCGGGCCTGTGCGTGGCGAGCGATCCGCGACCGGGCGCGGTCATGCGTCTTTCGCCGTCTCGCTGAGCCCAGCGACGGGCGGCTGCGGATCGCGCGCAAGCCCTTGTGCGAAGACCTTCAGCCCTTCGAGCAGCGGCGTCAATGCATCCCACAGCGCCTCGTCGTGCAGCAAGCGGTAGACGCCGCGCACGCCGGGCGCGACGTGCGGGTGCTGCGCCGGTTGCCATGCGCCGACGTGATGCAGCGCGTCGGCCGCCGCGAACGCGGCGCGGCCGAACTGTTCCGGCGGAATGCGCGAGAGCGCGGTCACGAGCATCGCGAGATTCTGCATGCCGCTCTGCATGCCGGGCTTGTCGAGCGCGTCGACGAACGTGTCGGCCAGCCGCGCGTTCGCGCTGACGACCTCGTTCGCGAAGCGCAGGAAGCCGTGCCGATGCAGGCTGCCGAGCAGATGTTCGAGCGCGTCGTGCGCGCCCGGCTCCGGATGCGCGGACGTCGTGTCGGGAGGCTGGCGTTCGGTCATGGGTGGCTCCGGTTGAGGCGCCAGGCTGCCGTCGTTCCGGCAGCCGTGCGTGCGCCGAATGCATGTCGTACTCGTTCACCGGCCCCCGCCGGGGCGGGCAGCCGCGGCCGCGTCACTGCGAATGACCGTCGGTCGGCGCCTTGTATTCGCTGCGCGCGCCCATCGCGTCCTCGACGCGATGCACGCCATGCAGCGCGGCGACACCGTCGATCAGCGCCTGCCGTTCGGCCTCGTCGACCTGTCCGGTCAGGCACACGTTGCCGCGGTCGACGCTCACGTCGATGTCGCGCGGGCGAGCGACGAGCCGGCCGAGCGCCGCACGCACGCGCTCGGCGACCTGTACGTCGTTCGCGTCGCCCGCGAGCCAGTCGGCCCGCAGCCCGGCGATCGCGCCGCGCGCATGGTCGGCCGCCCGCTTCACCTGCGTATTCGCATAATCGGCCACGTCGTGCCGGCCCGCGGCCGCCTTGTCGCGCAGATACGCGCGGCGGCGCCGGCCGGACGCAGGATCGAGGAAGTACATCGCGGCCGCCCCGCAGGCGACGGCCACCGCAAGATTCAACAACGGATTCGACGGGACTCTGGAGTTCATGGCGGCACCCTGGGCTATACCCGGAACGACCGGGCTTCGTGTCGGCATGCAGCACGTGCCGTTCCCCGCCGCGAGCGGCGCGTACGAGCCGTCGCGCCGCGATGCGGCGCCGGAAACGACAAGCGTTTGAAAAATCATCGGGCCGCGCATCGCTCGATCGCGAGATCAGGATTCGGGCGGCGTGTCGGCCGTTTTCGTGTCGGCCGCTTCCGCCCGTTTTCCGCCCGGCTCGTCGTCGCCGCGCTCGGCCGCGCGCTGCGCCATTTCGACGTAGGTCTGCGCCAACGCGCGCAATTCTTCCTCGGACGCATCCTCGATCCCGATCAGCCGGTCGCTCGCCGCGCGCGTGACGGCGAGCAGTTCGTCGAGCTTCAGGTGCAACGCCACGCTGTCGCGATTCTGGTTGCGCTGCAGCAGGAACACCATCAGAAACGTGATGATCGTGGTGCCGGTATTGATGACGAGCTGCCACGCGTCCGAGTAGTGAAACACCGGCCCGCTCACGAGCCATATCGCGGTGATCGCGACCGCGCTGCCGAACGCGACCGGCGAGCCGGCCCAGGTGGTCACGCGCGACGCAAAACGTTCGAACGCACGGGTAACGGCGTGCCCGGCCGGCCCGGAACCGGCGCCGCGCTTGCACGCCGTGCCGCGACGGTCGCTCGGTGGTTCGTTGAGTTCGCGCATGAATGCCTCCCGGATCGATAGACTGTTTGAATGCGCGCATGAGCCGCCTCGCCGCCCGCCGCGAACCGTACGCCAGCGGCCACTCGGGGTTCGGTCCCGCGTGCGCGCCGTCGGGAGAAGCATCACGCGTGCCCGCCCCGTACGCCCACGCAGCGCCGGCTTCAGCGCGGTGCGTGCGTGTCCTCGTCGTCCGGGAAATAGCGCGTGTCGGTCAGTTGGGCGATGCCGTCGAGATCCGGAAAGATCGTCGCGATGCTCACGCCGACGCCGGCAAGCTCCTGCCTGATCGACGCGAACCGGGCGCCCGGCACGGCGATGCGCACGAGGCGGCCGGCGAGATCCGCGTCCTCGTCGAGCGGCACGAAGCGCCCGCCGCGCGCGTCATAACGGTGAATCGTGAACCAGCCGTCCTGCGCGGTGATCCTCGGCATGACGTGACGCGGCCGGAACACCTTGGTGCGCGTGACCTCCAGCGGCGCGCGCCGGTCCGCGGCGGTCGCGATGTCGTCGGCGTCGTGCGACAGGCACCACACCACGCCGTCGCCGCCCGATTCGCCCGCGCGCCTGACCGCGAACCACAGCGCGGCCAGCGCGTTGCCGGACCAGTCGAGCAGGCGCGTGCGCATCCCGTGCTGCTGCGCGAGCGCGAGCCAGTCGCATGCCTCGAGGTTCTGCCCGGGTTCGAGATGCGGCAGCGCGCGCCGCGTGAATTCGTCGAGCATCCGCGCTTCGACGTCGGGCGACGCGTGCTGCCGCGCGATGCCCGGCGCGAGCGGCCAGCCGGCATTGCACTGGCCGCGAAAAAGCCGCAGCGCCATCGTCTGCCGCTGCGCGCCGATCATGGTCATGTAGTCGGCGACGCTGTCGATCGAGCGGCCTGTGCTCTCGCGCTTACCGTCCATGCATCGCACCTCCCGTCGCGCCTGCCCGTCCACGCGGCCATCGACTCGGCGCGCGTCCGACGTCGCCGCTTGCCGGATGCGGAACCACCGGTACGGCCGCCCGCGTATCGCCGTCTCGCATCGCGGTTCACGGCGTGCTGCCGTGCTCCTTCTGCCAGCGCTCCATCAACGCGATCTCGTCGCGCTGCGCGGCGACGATCCGGCTCGCGAGCTGCCGCAGCGTCGGGTCCTTGCCGTATTTGAGTTCGACCTGCGCCATGTCGATCGCGCCCTGGTGATGCGGCGCCATGTGCGCGACGAAATCGCGGTCGGCGTCGCCCGTATACGGCGCGCTTTCCATCGCTTCCATCATTTTTCGGTCGGCGCGCTTGAACGCCTGCGTGGACGTGTCGGGCACGCTGACCGGATTGGCCGGGCGCAACTGTGCGGCCGCGGGCAGCGCCGACGCGCACGCCGCGAGCAGCGCGCTGGCGGCACAACGGCGTATGGATGAACGGTTGAATGCACGCATGAGACGAATCCTCGACAAGAAAGTGAACGGTCCGCGTGCGTCATCCCCCTTCCGTTCGCACGCATTGAAACGGCTGAGGCCGCGCGACCCGCGTTACCGCCACCACGCACGCGCGTCGCTGGGCGCGACCAGCGTGCGAATGCGGCCATCGTTGCGCTCCGGTCAGCTTGCTCGTTGCTCGCGGATGCCGCGTGCAACCGCCGTGCCCGACGCACGCGGCGCGGCACGTGCCTTGCGCGGCAGCCCCGCATCGGCTCATCCCGAACCAAGGAGAAACGGCATGGCGACAGTGGCGGATTTCATCGTCCAGCGGCTGTACGACTGGGGCGTGCGCCGCATCTACGGCTACCCGGGCGACGGCATCAACGGCTTTTTCGGCGCGCTGAACCGCGCGGACGGCAAGATCGAATTCATCCAGGCTCGCCACGAGGAGATGGCGGCCTTCATGGCGTCCGCGCATGCAAAATTTACAGGCGAGCTCGGCGTATGCGTCGCGACCTCCGGCCCCGGCGCCACGCACCTCGTGACGGGCCTGTACGACGCGCGGCTCGACCACATGCCCGTGCTCGCGATCGTCGGCCAGCAGGCGCGCGCGGCGCTCGGCGGCCACTACCAGCAGGAAGTGGATCTGCCGGCCCTTTACAAGGACGTTGCGGGCGCATTCGTTCAGCTTGCGACGGTACCGGGCCAGGTGCGGCACCTGGTCGACCGCGCGGTGCGCACCGCGCTCGGCGCGCGCACGGTCACCGCGCTCGTGCTGCCGAACGACCTGCAGGAGCTCGACTACGCGCCACCGAAGCGCGCGCACGGCACCGTGCATTCGGGGGTAGGCTATACGGCACCGAAAGTCGTCCCGTACGCGGACGACCTGCGGCGCGCGGCCGACGTGCTCAACGCGGGATCGAAAGTCGCGCTGCTGGTCGGCGCCGGCGCGCTGAAGGCGACCGACGAAGTCATCGCGGTGGCCGACCGGCTCGGCGCCGGCGCCGCGAAGGCGCTGCTGGGCAAGGCCGCGCTGCCGGACGACCTGCCGTGGGTCACCGGCTCGATCGGGCTACTCGGCACGAAGCCCAGCTACGAGCTGATGACCGAATGCGACACGCTGCTGGTCGTCGGCTCCGGCTTTCCGTATTCGGAGTTCCTGCCGAAGGAAGGCCAGGCGCGCGGCGTGCAGATCGACCTGAAGGCCGACATGCTGAGCCTGCGCTATCCGATGGAAGTCAATCTGGTCGGCGACAGCGCCGAGACGCTGCGCGCGCTGCTGCCGCTCCTGAACGAGCGGCGCGACACCGCATGGCGCGACCGGATCGCGAAATGGAACCGCGACTGGCGCGAGACGCTCGCCGCCCGCGCGGCCGCGAAGGCCAGCGCGGGCCGCGGAGTGAATCCGCAACGCGCGTTCACCGAGCTGTCGCCGCGCCTGCCCGACGACGTGATCCTGACGAGCGATTCGGGCTCCTGCGCGAACTGGTATGCGCGCGACCTGATGATGCGGCGCGGGATGATGGGATCGCTGTCCGGCGGCCTCGCGTCGATGGGCGCCGCGGTGCCTTACGCGATCGCCGCGAAGTTCGCGCACCCGGTGCGCCCGGTGATCGCGATGGTCGGCGACGGCGCGATGCAGATGAACAACATGGCCGAGCTGATCACGGTCGCGAAATACTGGCGCCAGTGGCCCGACCCGCGCTGGATCTGCATGGTGCTGAACAACGAGGACCTGAACCAGGTCACGTGGGAGCAGCGCGTGATGGAGGGCGACCCGAAGTTCGACGCGTCGCAGCAGATCCCGAACGTGCCGTACTACCGCTTCGCGACCCTCCTCGGCCTCAAGGGCATCTACGTCGACGATCCGGAACAGCTCGGCGCCGCGTGGGACGAAGCGCTCGCGTCCGACCGGCCGGTCGTGCTCGAAGTGAAGAGCGACCCCGAGGTGCCGCCGCTGCCGCCGCACGTGACGCTGCAGCAGGCGAAGCATTTTGCCGAAACGCTGGCGAAAGGCGACCCGCGTGAAGCGAACGTGATCGTCGAGACCGCGCGGCAGGTGCTGTCGGCCGTGCTGCCCGGCAACGGCGAACACGGCGACAAGCGCGGCAAAGGCGAATCGTAAGGCAAGCGCGCGGGACGGTGCTGGCCGATGTCGGCGTCGTCTCGCCCGTCGCCCGGCCGTGCGAGCACCGCCGAGCACCGCCGAGCACCGCGTTTACGACGCCTGACTTGCGCGAGTGTGAACGGGAAATCCCGCACATGGGCCGCGCCCTCACGTCGTACTCCTCGGATCGCAGCCCGACATCGTCACGGAAGCCGAGTGGCCGTTCGAACAGCGCGTGCGCGTCGTCGCGCCGCTGTATCCGGTACACCTGCACGAGCCGGAAGCCGGCCGCGGAAAAGCGCGTTCGGCGACGTGAATGGCCGCCCAATTTACAAGCCGGCTGTAACGCACCGGCCGTCGTGCACGTCATCCCGCCCTTCCACAGCCGCATGCGTGCGAGCCGCGTGCGCATGAAATTTGCTCCGCCGCGAACGGCCGTCGTCATGCCGCCCAACCCGGCAAGGAGTCGCGTTGCCCGTTCCGCCGTTCCTGAAAACCCGTCATGCCGCATGGATCGCACCGGTCGCGTGGACGATCGTGCCGATCGTCGCGCGCGCGGCCGCCGCGCCTGCCGAGCCCGGCAATCCGTCCGCGCCGCTGCCGCTCGCGTACGTCGTGCACGCGGCCGGCCCTGCGGCGCAGCCGGTCTTCGTGCTCGGCTGGGCGCTGCTCGCGCTGTGCACGTTCGTCTGCGTCGCGATCGCGGTGCTGCTGCTGATCGCGCTGTTTCGCCGTCGCGCGCAGGCAGGCGCCGGCCACGGCAGCGGGCTGACGATCGTGACCGTGGGCACCGCGATCTCGATCGTGCTGCTGTTCGGCGCGCTCGTCTACATGCTGCGGGTGCTGGGTGCCGTCGCGGCGCCGCCGCGTCCGCCCGCGCTGACGATCGCCGTGACCGCGCAGGACTGGTGGTGGGCCGTGCGTTATCCGGACGATATTGACGGGGCCGGCTTCGTCACGGCGAACGAGATCCATATTCCGGTAGGCGAACCCATCGCAATCGAACTGAAGAGCGCCGACGTGATCCACGCGTTCTGGGTGCCGCAACTCGCCGGCAAGACGCAGACGATACCCGGCCAGACCAATCGCCAATGGCTGCAGGCCGACCGGCCGGGCGTCTATCGCGGGCAGTGCTCGCAATACTGCGGCGCGCAGCACGCGCACATGGCGTTCGAAGTCGTGGCCGAGCCGCCGGCCGCGTTCCGTGCGTGGCTCGCCGCGCAGCGCCAACCGGCTCCGGCCCCCGCGGCGAGCGCCGAACGCCGCGGCCAGCGCGTGTTCGCCGCGCGCTGCGCGGGCTGTCACGCGGTGCGCGGCACCGACGCGGCGGGCGACGCGGGCCCCGATCTCACGCACGTCGGCACGCGCCGGCTGCTCGCGGCCGGCACGCTCGACAACACGCCCGACAACCTGCGCCGCTGGGTCGCGCATGCGCAGCAGATCAAGCCGCAGTCGCTGATGCCGTCGATCGCGCTCGCGCCGCGCGACGCCGACGATCTCGCCGCGTATCTGGCGACGCTGCACTGAATCGAGGATGCCGATGGCCATTGCCCGCGACACGCCGGCCCCGCTCAACCGCGTACCCGATCTCGGCGAAGCGCCGCCCGGTTCCGCGCACGAGCGCGCGCTGGCCGAGCTGTGGGAATCGGAACCCGGCTGGCGCGGCTGGCTCGGCACCGTCGATCACAAGCGCATCGGGCTGCGCTACATCGTCACCGCGTTCGCTTTCCTGCTGCTCGGCGGCGTGGAGGCGCTCGTGATGCGCATCCA
The DNA here is from genome assembly GCF_001547525.1 of Burkholderia anthina. GTDB lineage: Bacteria > Pseudomonadota > Gammaproteobacteria > Burkholderiales > Burkholderiaceae > Burkholderia > Burkholderia semiarida. The sequence continues at coordinate 4,154 of NZ_CM003769.1, read as the reverse complement.
GCTCGCACGACCGAACGCGACGCTGCTCACGCCCGCGCAATACGATTCACTGTTCACGATGCACGGCGTCACGATGATCTTCCTGTACGCGCTGCCGGTGCTGTCCGGCTTCGCGAACTACCTGTGGCCGCTGATGCTCGGCTCGCGCGACATGGCGTTCCCGCGGCTGAACGCGTTCTCGTACTGGTCGTTCCTGTTCGCCGGGTTGTTCCTGTACGCGAGCTTTCCGCTCGGCGCGGTGCCGGACGGCGGCTGGTTCAACTACGTGCCGCTCACGTCGCTCGACTACAGCGCCGGCGCGAACATCGACATCTATGCGCTCGGGATGATCCTGCTCGGCATCTCGACGACCGGCGGCGCCGCGAACTTCGTCGTCACGCTGCTGCGGATGCGCGCGCACGGCATGTCGATCGACCGCGTGCCGATCATCGTGTGGGGCACGCTGACCGCGTCGGTCGCGAACCTGGTGGCGGTGCCGTCGGTGAGCCTCGCGTTCCTGCTGCTGTGGCTCGACCGCAATGCGGGCACGCACTTCTTCGACGTCGCGCACGGCGGCCGGCCGCTGTTGTGGCAGCACCTGTTCTGGATGTTCGCGCATCCGTGGGTGTACGTGGTCGTGCTGCCGGCGATGGGGATCGTGTCGGACGCCCTGCCGACCTTCTGTCGACGGCCGCTCGTCGCGTACGAGGCCGTCGCGGTATCGACGGTGGCGACGATGCTGATCGGCTTCGAGGTGTGGGTCCACCACATGTTCGCGACCGGCATCGCGCCGCTCGCGCTCGCGTTCTTCGGCGCCGCGAGCATGCTGATCTCGATTCCGAGCGCGGTCGCGGTGTTTGCGTGGATCGCGACGATCTGGACCGGCCGCCCCGTGTTTCGCACGCCGTTCCTGTATTTCGCGGGCTTCGTGCTGATGTTCGTGATCGGCGGCGTGTCGGGCGTGATGACGGCGGCCGTGCCGCTCGACTGGCAGCTCACCGATACGTACTTCGTCGTCGCGCACCTGCATTACGTGCTGCTCGGCATCAACGTGTTCCCGGTGCTCGGCGGCGTCGCGTACTGGTTCCCGAAGTTCACCGGGCGGATGATGAACGAGCGGCTCGGCCGCTGGACCTTCTGGGTCGTGCTGATCGGCTTCAACCTCGGCTTCTTCCCGATGCACGTTTCCGGGTTGCTCGGGATGCCGCGACGCATCTATACGTATCCATCGGGGATGGGCTGGGACACGTCTAACCTGCTGACGACGATCGGCTCGTTCGTGTTCGGGATCGGCATCGTGATGTTCGTCGTCAACGCGCTGGTGAGCGCACGGCGCGGCGTGCGCGCCGGCGACAATCCGTGGGGCGCGGCGGGCCTCGAGTGGTCGGTCGCGTCGCCGACGCCCGTGTACAACTTCGCGGTGCTCCCGCTCGTCGCGTCGCGGCATCCGCTGTGGGAAACGCGCGACGATCCGACGCGCACCAGCCTGCGGGTCGGCTACCGGCTCGCACACGGGCGCGAGGCGCTCGCCGTCACGCCGCTCGCCGCGGCGCCGAGCGCGATCCTGAAGATGCCGACGACAGTTGCGTGCCGTTCGTGCTCGCGCTGCTGGCGACCGCCGTGTTCGCGGCGATGCTCGTGCGCTCGCCGACGCTCGTGTGCGTGGCCGCGGCCGGTTGCGCGGTCGCCACCGCCGTGTGGCTGTGGCCGCGCCGCGCGCTCGGGCAACGTGCTCACCTGCCCGCCCGCGCGAACACGCAGACGCCTGCCGCGGCCGCCGGGCCGCAGCCGGCCGAACCGCCGTCGGCCACGGTACCGGCCGGCGCGCCGGCCGGCTGCATCGACCCGCTGCCGGTCGGCAGTTGCGGCGAACGCGCGGGGCGGCTGGTCGGGTGTGCTCACGCTGATCGTGACCGAGGCCGGGCTGTTCGGCTATCTGCTGTTCTGCTATTTCTACCTGCAGTCGCAATGGTCCGCGCCGTGGCCGCCCGAAGGGATGCCGAAGATCGGGCTCGCGGCCGTCAACACGGTCGTGCTGCTGTCGAGCAGCGTGTTCGTGTGGCTCGCCGAGCGCGCGGTGCGGGCCGAGCGGCAGGCCCGCGCGGTCGCGATGCTCGTCGTCGCGCTGGTGCTCGGCACCGCGTTCGCGCTGGTCCAGCTTCACGAATGGCGCGACCATCCGTACGGCCCGACCGCGCACCTGTACGGCAGCCTCTATTTCACGATCACCGGGTTCCACCTCGCGCATGTCGTGGCCGGCCTCGCGATCCTCGCGCTGCTCGCGGGGGTGGACGGCCGCCGGTTTCTTCAGCCGCGAGCGACGCGTCGCGCTGGACGGTCGGCGGGCTCTACTGGCACTTCGTCGACATCGTGTGGCTGTTCATCTTCACCGCGCTGTACGTATCGCCGTTCTGGCTGGAGGAGCACGGGATGAGCGACGCCCGACGCGCGTGGACCCCGCTGCTCGCGATCGCGGCCGGCCTCGTCGGCGCGCCCGCGCTGTGGGTTTGCGCAGATGCTCGTGTCCGAAACGCTCGCGTCCACCGCATGCTATCCGCTCGGCGTCGCGCAGGCCGCGCCGCGCTGGACGCATGTCGGCGTGTGGCTCGCACTGATCGCCGCGGGCGCGTTCGCACTGGCCGCGGCCTGCGCGACGTGGCTCGCGCGGGCGTGGCGGCACCGATATCGGACGCGATGCCGATGCGCCCGCCGTGACGCGCGACGATAGTACGCGCTTTCTCGCGCGCTGCGGAATGCTCGCCGCGCTCGGCTTCGTGATCGGTCTCGTGTTCACGGGAATCGTCACGGCTTTCGTGGGGCCTTGCAGTCCATGGCGCTGATCTCGTTCGCTTCGTGCTGCGTTCCCGGCCGCCGTGCGGGTGTCGCGCTCGCGCTGTGGTGTCATGCTCGGCGCGTGCGACATGCAGCCCGACGACAACGCAGCGGCAGCCGGCGATACGGCCGACGCCGCGTCGGCGGCCGAAGCGCCCGAGCCAGCGTCTGGCTGGCGGTTCGTGCGGATTCACGCGTCGGCGGCCGATGCCGGTGCGTCGATGTCCGCTCGTGCGAGAGAGGATCCGCGGCTTTCACGCAAGCGGAAGGCGAGTGTCGCCAATGCGGCAGCGTCCGGCGCTTGCCGCCCCGCCGCCGGACTCCGCTCCCGCGTCGACCGCCCGCCCGCCCGGTCATTGCTGCGGCGGCGGCGAGCGCCGACGCCGCGACGATCGCGCGGCCGCTATCTCGCGCTGGCCGGCGATTGCGCCGCGTGCCACGACGCGGCCGACCATACGCCGTACGCGGGCGGCCAGCCGGTGAATTCGCCGTTCGGGCCGATCTATGCGCCGAACATCACGCCGGACCCGACGCACGGGATCGGCCTACACGCTGCGCCAGTTCGACGACGCGTTGCGGCGCGGCGTGCGCGCGGCAGCCGGCTGTATCCGGCGATGCCGTACCCGTCGCTCGCGCACCTGACCGACGACGACGTGCGCGCGCTGTACGCGTATTTCATGCGCGGCGTCGCGCCTTCCCCGAACGCGGCGAAGCTCACGCAACTCCCGTTTCCGTTCAACCAGCGCTGGGCCCTCGGGCTGTGGAGCCTCGCGTTCGCGAACCGCGACCGGTTCACGCCCAGCCGTCGCAATCAGCGCAATGGAATCGCGGTGCGCTATCTCGTGCAGGGGCTCGGCCATTGCGGCGCATGCCATACGCCGCGCGGGCCGGCCTACAACGAACGCGGCTACGACGAACGCAGCCCCCGCGTTCCTGACCGGCGGTATCAACGATCACTGGTTCGCGCCGAACCTGACCGGCGCGGACTCGGACGGCCTCGGCCGCTGGTCGGACCGACGACATCGGCCGCGTTCCTGCGCAGCGCCATGCGGCGCGCGGCTCGGTGTTCGGCGCGATGGCCCCGGTCGTCGGCGAAAGCACTGCATTGCTGACGGAGGACGATCGTCGGGCGATCTCCGTGTACCTCAAATCGTTGCCCGCGCAACCGACCGCCGCGACGAATCCGCTGGGCGTCGGCGTGCCGCGGTTGACGCCCGCCGGCCCGCGCCCGGAAAGCGGCCAGCAAGCGCCCGGGGCCGGTGTGTATGCGGGTTCTGTGCACGTTGCCACGGTGCGGACGGCACGGGCGTGCGCGATCACGGGCCGGCGCTCGCGAGCAGTTC